>CAVZYD010000006.1:0-714091 GCA_963779425.1 uncultured Acidimicrobiaceae bacterium | reverse complement strand
TTCCGGGTTCCCGTCGCCGGCCGCGACCGAGTTGATGAGGTAGCGGTAGCCACCGCCCAAACTCACCCGTCGGATCGAGATCACGCCCTTGCCTCCGTCCCGGAGGCATTCGCGACGAGCGCCTCCACTAAGGACGCACTGGCGACTCCAGGCTAATTAGCCGTGCTGAAGAACTCCGCCTTGACCTCGTCTTATGCCCCGGGGCAGGCTCCCAGTGTAAGGTTCCTTGACACTGGCACCTGTCGCACTCGTCGAGTGCCGAGGGTGTGGGAAGCAGGGTGGTTGATGGAGGGGGTGGTTGATGGAGGGGGTGGTTGATGGAGGGGGTGGTTGATGGAGGGGGTGGTTGATGGAGGGGGTGGTTGATGGAGGGGGTGGTTGATGGAGGGGGTGGTTGATGGAGGGGGTGGTTGATGGAGGGGGTGGTTGATGGAGGGCGTGGTTGATGGAGGGCGTGGTTGATGGAGGGGGTGGTTGATGGAGGGGGTGGTTGATGGAGGGGGTGGTTGATGGAGGGCGTGGTTGATGGAGGGCGTGGTTGATGGAGGGCGTGGTTGATGGAGGGCGTGGTTGATGGAGGGGGTGGTTGATGGAGGGCGTGGTTGATGGAGGGGGTGGTTGATGGAGGGGGTGGTTGATGGAGGGGGTGGTTGATGGAGGGGGTGGTGCGGCCCAAAGCCGTTTAGCTTTCTCGCGGAACGTTCCTCGGCGTCCGACGGCTGGCGGTTACGGCAAGCAGCTGACTGGCATGATGGCGAGCGTGACCGATGCTGAGACGGACACCGGGGCCGAGGGCAGAGGATTCGTTCGAGCGAGGCTGGCGGGCGGCCTGTCGCTCTCCTCCGTCGTACATGAGAGGACCGACCTGGACCAAGGTCTTGTCTTCACCTGGGCAGCGGTTCCCTCCCCGCCCCACCTCCTGGAGTTCGATCGCGGCGACGTGGTCGATGGGCACACTGCCCGGGCCCGAGTGCTCGGCCTGATCAGAGCCTTCTTCGAGAACAATCGGGCCGGTTCCCTTTGGGTTGAGGAGCCACTCCCAAAGCGGTCCGACCCATTCTGGTCGAATCCCGACATCCCCGAAGAAAGGAAGGCCGGGTGGTTCCTTGGCGAGGAGGTCTATTCCGCTGCCTTCCCGGAGGACGACGACAACAGCTTGATCAAGGCCCTGTGCAACGCCTGGCAATGGGGAGGATGGGGCGGCGCTGCGTACCTGACGACCAGCCCCGCCGCCTCCCGCTATCGGCAAGAGCATGAGCTTCGCGGAAATGACCTCGGTGACTTCGCTTCCCACGTTCAGGTCATCATCTGCCCGGCATACGACGGTGAGGGATACCTGATCTGGCAACCCGTCGAGTCTCCAGCCTAAGTAGACAACCATTCCTCGCGGTTCGAAGGGGCTCCGTGAACGTTCTGCCCGCTGAAGCCGTTCGGCTCCCGACGTCGCCCGGAATGTCAGGGATGCTCGAGACGCTCAGTGCAGTACGCGCTCACCAGCGGCCCGGTGTCCGAGCCGCTCCAAGAAGAGCCTCGTCGTCGGAGTCGAGAACTCGGATCGTGACCTCGTCAAGCGCGTCGAAGCAGACGATCACCCAACCCAAGGGTGCCTGCACGGGGCGGCAGGTCCGACCGTGGCCATCTATCAGTTCAATCGTCCGTGCCGCGGCCCCTACGACCCCGGTAACGCCGCGGACGGGACCGTCCTGCCATTCACCGATGAAGTGGGCGAGGCGCTCCGGATAATCGCCAGGCCTCATCGGGTTGTCGTTGGGTCCCGCCGACCCGCCAGTCCCACCCGTCGCCTCCCACCCGGCTTCCGTGCGTATGTAGGCGTGGTGGTCGTTGTTCACGTCCGGCTGAGTGTGACCGGTCTCCTCCCCACGGGGAGAGGACCAGCTTCGGAACAGCGCGGCACCGAATGCCGGGCCAGCCCAGTAGGCGATTGGCACCTCGTCGTCGTCACAAAGGACGTCAGGCAACGCTGGAAGCCCATGATCTAGGACCCATCTCGCCCAGTCATCGCTGTACTCGTAATGGAACGAAGGCGGGTGGTCGCCTTGACCTGGAAGCATTCACAGATCATTCCATCCCGCGTCCGATGGAAACGAGGGGCAGGACCAACCAGCCGCGCCAAGTCGACGATCAGACGGGGCATATCGTCCCGCCCAACGGCCCACGGGCAGGACGAACACGCGTAAGGTCCTTCCCGCCATTCTTGGGACGTACTGGCAGGCTCGCGACGTCCCTGAAAAGATGTTCTCCGTGGAATCGCTGTCTCCAGAGAGCCTCTCTCATGTTGGTCCCTACCCAACGAGGGCCTTTGATCTCGCTAGGTATGTCGATGATCCCACCGATGACCTCGTCGACGAACTTGTTGGTCACGCAAGCAACCGAAAACCAGCCGAGCTGGACGAGTGGCGGGGCAAGCTAAACGAACAGGACCGCTACACACTGCTCCAGTTCGCTAGGCGGCGATCGGCTCAGGGCTTGCGATCGGAACGGCCAGACCTTGTTCTGCAGGCTGTCCACGCGTTAACGCTCGTCGAACGAGAGAAGATCGATTACCGGGACCTGTCAGTTGATTTCCCCCTCTATGCCGTGAGGCAGTTGGGGATCTCGACCGATGAGGTCATCGACATGGCCGTCCTGCGCTCTTCACTAGGTACCACTCAGGCCTTCGAGGCCTCTCGCTTGCGCGCCCGGTCGGCGACACTGGCTGACTGCGCGCTCATTCAGATCTCGTCGAAGTATGGCCTGGGATTTATGGAGGCCTGGACTCGCGACTATGACACCGCGACAGGGGTGGCAGAGCTGTCAATAGAGATCGCCGACAGCATCGATACCGAAGGAACTTATACGGCGCTTACTTTCCGCGTTGGGCACCTCCCGGGAGTCTGGTTCTCGCTACAGCGAGCGATGGGCGATGTACCCGCGAGCGCCTGCGTGAGAGTCGATTGTCAGCTAGTTGGCGCGAAACGTTGGAGTCACGGGCTACTCATCTTCGTTGCCGACGTGGGCTCTTCGTCGCTGGCCGAAGACCTTGCCGTCAGGGCGCAGGGAGCTTCAGATTCCTCGCGTCCGCGTGTAACAATAAATTCAGGACAGCGGCTAATTCTCTTGGTGGGCGGCTCGGCAACATCTGGGGAAGCACCTCGAGAAACGGCTAAGAGTCTCAATCGCTTCCGCATTCAGCTCGCTTCGAAGCTTGAGCGGTGCAGATAGACATCCCACGCCTTTAAATCGTCAAGCGGCAATCTCTCGCGCGGGTCTCCCAGGCGACGGTTTCGTCATAGAGCGTGCCGCTCACAAGACATCCGTGGAGGATCCCGACGAAGCGGTTGGCGAGAGCTCTGAGCGCTTGATGGTGCGAGTCGCCGGCGTCTCGGTGTCGGTCATAGAGCGCCCGGGCACCTGGTGAGGCCGTGAGCGAGGCGAAGGCCCAAAGGTAGAGGGCATCAGCTAGGCGACGGTTGCGGGCGTAGCGGGCGAGCACCACGCGCTTTGTCCCTGATGCTCTCGTGATCGGTGACGAGCCGGCGTAATTCTTGCGACACTTGGCACTGGCAAAGCGGTCCGGGTCATCCCCGAACTCGCCGAGCACCCGGGCGCCGAGGACCGTCCCGAGTCCTGGCAGGGAGAGGACGATCTTCGCGTCCGGGTGCTTGTCAAAATGCGAGGCCAGCTCGGCTTCGAGGGACTCGATCTGTCGGGAGAGCTCGGCGATGACACTGGCCAATGCCTTCACGGTTTCCCCGAAGGCATTGGATATGAGAGCCGGTGCCTCGAGCTGGGGGGCCCGGAGCGCCTGTTGGATCTCGGTGGAGCGCTCCTCGATGCTGCGCTTTCGCCCGCCCCGACGAAGCGCCGAGGCGATCCTGGAGCGCGAGAGCCCACGCCCGAGCTCCGGCGTCGGAGCGATGAGAAGGACCTCGATCGCCTGTTTGGCGTTCAAGCCGTCCGCGAAGGCAGCAAGAGCCCCGGGGTAGTACTCACGCAGTATCGAGCGCAGCGAGTTGGTCTGGCGCTGCCGGGTCCAGATCAGGGCCTTGTGCGCCCGAGCAAGGATCTTCACCGCTTCCACGAGCTCGCTGTCGCCGGCGATCTCGCGGTGGTTGTGCGAATCGGTGCGCACGAGATCGGCGAGCACTTCCGCATCTCCCGGGTCGGACTTGGCACCCGAGCTCGAGTGGCGGTCTCTGTAACGCGAGGCAGAGAACGGGTTCACGGCGAAGACCCGATAGCCCGCTGATCGCAGCGCCGAGACGAACAGGCCCCGGTCGGTCTCGATGCCGATGAGCACTTCGGAGGGATCATCTGTGTAGCAAGCGAGCACCTCGTGCAGGTGCCGCACCCCCTCCAGATCGTCTGTTATGCGGCGCTTTGCGAGCGTCTTGCCGGCGGCGTCCTTAACTGCCAGATCGTGGTGGGCCTCTGCCCAGTCCACGCCGACGAAGATCATCGTTGCTCCTTCCTGTTCTCGATACGTCTGAGCCGGAGGAGACCGTCGGCGCGCTAATGGACAAGTGCTCGAGGCACGTCACCCCACCAGCCGTTTTGGCACTCCTCGCCAACCGGAAGGGGCACGATCTAAACATAGGGCTCGGTAGCCCTGCCTGGAGGAGTGCTCACCTTCCGATGGCTCGGTGATCAGCTTTGTTCACGAGAAAGCTCATCCACCACCATTAGCCTGGAGTCGCCAGTGCCTCCTTATTAGAGGGGCTGCCATCGGGGCAGCCTTCGAGGTGGAGGCCCGATGCACGTAAGAAGCGAGGCGCGAGGCGCGAGGCGCAAGTTGGCTGCGCTCGCCGTTGGCCGACCGGCCCGAGCGCGACGCGAGGGGGCCGCGTTGACTCTTGCACGCGAGATGAAGCCAAGGGCATCCGACGGGATCAAGCCGACCTCAGACGCGCGATGGCTCAGCATCCGCCAAATCGCCGTCGATCTCGGCGTGTCAACGTCCACGGCCTACAAGTGGTCCGCTCGAGGAGCACCGTGGTTTCCTAGATGCATCCGCTTACACAACGGCGACATCCGAGTTCGCCGGGATTGGTACGAATCCTGGCTCGGCGCGCTGGAACAGTGACGACGAGATGGTTCGCCCAGTGTTGGTCTGCATTTTCGGCATTCATCACGGAACGCTGGCGTTCATCTACCTCGTCGCTACGCCCTCGAGGCTCCTAACCAGCCGCTCGATGCCTTCGTCTTCCCGACCAGGCGCAACGCCCTGGTAGATGTCCAGGAACACCGAGAGCGTTCTGTGACCCGACCAGCGCTGGCACACGACGGCGTCGACGCCCTCGCGAAGCCACCATGAACAAGCGGCGTGACGGAGGTCATGTCGTCGGAGCTGTGACAGCTTTGGTTGGCGAGGGTCATCGGGTGGTAGATCTTCGCGTCGAGGGAATACCTTCGACCGTGCTGGATCCCAGACGCTACGGCCGAACATGTCGTGGTCGAAGGGCCTGCCGTTGCGATGAAAGACGAGCCCATCAGGCCCCTCGCCGAATTGCTCTAAATGGTCCCGAAGCTTCGCCACCAGCAGGGGCGGCAACGGAACCCGACGGCTCTCTGTCACGTCCCGGTCCTTGAGCGGTCCCCACTCCGGGTCTTCGTCGGGATCCAACCAGCGATCCGAGGTGGGTCGGTAGGTGCGACGCACGACAAGCCACCCCGGCTCGTCACCGGCCGGAAGCTCGACATCATTCCACAGCAGACCGGTCGCCTCACCCCAGCGCAGCCCGCACATAGCCATGACGAGCACGAAACACTCGACAATCCCGCCCCACGCCCCCTCGGTCGCACACGCCTCGGCCAATTCCAGCGACTGGGGAACGCTGAGAACCATTTCAGCGTCGACGGTCAAGCCAGCCCTGCCTGCGAGCACTGTCGTCCTGCCTTTGACCTTCCGGCGGGGCCTTACCACGACCCAAGGACTGTGGTCGATTGGGATGTCGTCCCGGCTCACGGCCCACCTCCAGCATCCCTTGAGCGGCTGAAGGAACCGCGTCATCGTCGCCGGGGACACCCGCTTTCGCGGGTCGCGTCCACTCCTCTCGAAACGAGCCACGAACTCTTCCACCTGTGCCGAGGTCAGCGAGTCGGCCGCCGCAGAGTGGGCCTTAAGCCACGCGCGCCCCGCCACTTGCTGGTCGGTGACGTTCACGGCGAGACGATCTGGGAGGAAGCTGGCAGACTCCAGATAGTCGGCTACCGCCTCAGCGTCACGGCCCTCCGGCGCGGCTCCAGGGACCAACAGCCACCTGCGCGCCCGATTGAACGAGCGAGCTGCGGCGGTCTTCGTTGCTGGCTCCCACTCCGGATGCTGACGGAAGTAAAGCTCCGTCAGATCGAATACCGTGAGCGGTCGAGGCGCGTCGGGTTCCTCGGGAACGACGAACTGCTTGGCTCGTAGATCGAACGGTAAGCCCTTCGCGAAGTCACGGTCGAGCCGTTCCTTCCATGCTTGAGCGAGCGCGGCCTTCCGAAACCGCTTTAGCCATTGGACACCGTCTGCTTTGCCTTTCACGTCCCAACAGTCGAGGCGTCGCCGGCGCACCTGCCCTGTGGACCGATCACTGGTGCGCTGAAAGGTCGAAGCTTTGACGATCCACGTCGAGAACGTTCTTGGGACCCACGGGTCGGGGTAATCACGAGCCATGCAAGGCTCCCTCGTCTGGCGAATGTGTAGCCGACAGCCGTTCGGCGGTGGCTGCGACCTGAGGCCGATCGTATCAGTGTGAGGTTGAATCTGGGTTGAATCAGAGCGGCAGCCGGGCGGCTCGGACTCTGCCAAAGGTGGGCTCGCCGTCATGCGCCTACCTTTGGCCTCTCGCTCTTTTGGAGCTCCCTCAGACCCCGATTGACCTGGTGATTCTGCTCAAAGCAACCGGACAACGGAACGGCTGCATATCGACTAGAGTGGTGGGCAAGGAGAGGTGCGAGAGCGGCCGAATCGGACTCACTGCTAATGAGTTGACCTGGGAGACCGGGTCCGAGGGTTCAAATCCCTCCCTCTCCGCTCGAAAATCTTCACGCTCGCTCGCCTTGGGTTCACCGAAGGCCAGGTTGTGGCCGTTATTCAGGCGCTTCGGAGTTGAACGCGTCTCAGGGATTGACGCCGCGCGACAGGGACCCCCCGGATCTACTCCCAGAGGCTGTGCAGGCGGCGTGCGGCAGACGGCGCGCGCGGACCGTGCAGCTTCAGACTTGGGATCTCAGCACGTCGAACTCGCAGCCCGACGAGGACGGGTCGAAGCCATGCTCGATCAGCCAGCGGGCTGCCACCAGGCTTCGCCACGACCACCAGGCGCGGATCACCTCGAGGTCGACCTCGGCGCCGTAGCCGGCGACGACGTCGCATAAGCGCTCCTCGTGTCCGAGCGTCAGGGTGGCGAGGTCGTACATGGCATTGCCCCGGCACGCCTCGGACCAGTCGACCACACCGGTGATCTCGTCACCGTCGACGAACACGTGGGTGACCTGGAAGTCGCCATGGGCGAACACCGGTGTCCAAGGCCGGAGCGCAGCCTCGGCAATCCGGCGGTTGCGCGTGACCACGTCGGTGGGAAGGACGCCGTTCGTGACGAGCCACTCACACTCGCCGTCGAGGCGCGATGCCATATCGTCGAGGTTCCGACCGGGCCATGGCGGCAGCGGCGCGTCGTGCAGCATCCGGGCGGCGGCACCCGCCGAGGCCCAGGCCGCCGGTGACGCGGTCGACGGCTCGCCGAGGCGGCCGAGTGCTGTCCCTGGAAGGGCGGCGAGCGCGAGCACAGGCGGCTTCCGCCACAGCACCTCCGGAGTCGGGATCGGCGCCAGGGCCATCGCCTCGATCTCGACGTCGGTGCGCGTCTGATCTGCGTCGATCTTCAGGAACACGTCGCCCACGCGAAGGGTCGCCCGCTCGTTGTGGGCAACGACAACCTCGACCTCCTCCACGCGACCATTATCGCTGGACCACCGAGTTTGACGGGTTCTTCGGAATTCAACCGTTCGGGTGCGTCGCTGCCCCGCCAACCTGCCTGGACCGAGTCGATGAGGGACTTTAGGGCGCGGTCGCAGACGGATCGAGCCAGGTTCTGTAGGGACGGCGTCCTGAGGCGCCAAAGCCGATGGCTAGGCGAGGGGAACGAGGACCTTGGCCGGGGGTGGGTCGTCCGGTTCACCCCCTAGGGTCTCGTATCTGTGTCGCCTGGCGCGTGATTTCGGCCCGATGGCACAAGCCGAGCGTCGCCAGCTCTTTCAGCTTCGAAAGACTCGACGATCCTCACGTTGCGCACCATGACAGCGAGGGCGTAAATGAGGGTTTTCCCCTCGCGCTGGTTCGTTGACCGGTGACGGTCGATGTCGATCGGCATCCCCTAATCTTTGAGTCTGAATCGTCGCTCCAGGTCAACTAGAGTGCCGTTCGTTCTGCGCTCGTAGCTCAATTGGACAGAGCATCTGACTACGGATCAGAAGGTTGGGGATTCGAGTTCCTCCGAGCGCGCTGACCAGGGATTACGTAGGGTTAGAGAAACTAATTCGGCTGGCACAGCGCAGGCTGAGCATCTAATACCTCCAGGAAGGGCCGTTAGCGGTCCTGACTAGGAGCGACGGACAGTGAGCAAGGCGCTTGACATCGAAGGGCTGGACACGATTGAAGCGGTCCTGCCGGACTTTGCGAGCACGCAACCGCTCGCTTCGCACGATCCAGAGCTACTGCGAGGCCGCGAAGCTGCTCGACACCTACCTGACCGATCGTGGCATGCCGCGGAACCTTCGGAACATCGGTCGCGAACATGTCGAAGCATTCATTGACGACCAGTTGAATCGGCGCAGCCGCGCGTCGGCCGCCGCTGTCCATTTTCGCTCGCTTCAGCCATTCTTTTGCTGGGCGAAGGAAGATGGACAGATAACCGCGTCGCCGATGGCGAACATGTCGCCGCCGTCCGTCACCGCTCCCCCGGTCCCGATCGTGAAGGACGATGACTTCAGGCTCTTGCTCAAGACCTGCGAGAGCAAGACGTTCGAGGACTACCGCGACGCCGCGATCCTGTCGCTGCTCTTTGACACTGGCGCTCGGCTGAGTGAGATCACCAACCTTTGACTCTCAAACCTGGACAGCGGCGACATGCCGCAGATTCGCGTCATAGGTAAGGGTCGGCGCGGCCGGTCAGTTGACTATGGAATCAAGACGCGCAAGGCACTTCGCAACTACGAGAAGGCGAGATCACTGCATCCGCTCGCAAACCTCGATTGGCTGTGGCTTGGCAATCGCGGCAAGCAACTCACGCAATCGGGCATCGCCCAGTTGTTGCGCCGTCGTTGCCGCGCGGCCGGCATCTCCGAGCTTCACCCGCACATGTTCAGGCACAGCTTTGCTCATTCTTGGCTCGCCAGCGGTCGCGAAGAGGGCGACCTCATGCGACTCGCCGGCTGGTCATCGCGCGACATGCTGCAGCGCCACGGTGCCAGTGCCGCCGTTGAGCCTGCCCACGACCCCTACCGCCGTGGTGGCTCGCCAGTGGACCGCCTGTAGGCAGGCCCTGTCGGGTGTAAGCGCAGGAAGATCCCCGGCAGTCGTGCACGCGGCAACAATCATCCTCGACAGGACTGTCGCGACTTGGGCGATATTGCGTAGTGCTCTCTCGAGCTAGCTCACTAGTACGATGACTGATATATTGGTCGGCGTACTAGGAGGTGGATGTGGCGGTCACCAGAAGCGGGCACGACGGCGAGAGGGAACGGGATGTTCTCCGACGGGCCGGCGAGGCATCGGTCCTGATCCTCACCAGCCTTGCCGACGGCCCAAAGCACGGTTACGCGTTGATTTCGGACATCAAGGAGTTTTCTGGGCTGCAGCTCGGACCCGGAACTCTCTACGGAGCGCTCGATCGGTTGGAGAGTCTCGGGCTGATCCAAGCCCTTCCTGCCGAGGAGAGGCGACACCCGTATCGCATCACCACCGCTGGGGCGCTCGCGCTGCGTGACCACCTCGACTCACTCGAGCGCGTGAGCGCGGTAGGTCGGTTGCGACTCGGACTTGGCGGAGTCTGATGTCGAGTTACCGATATGCCCGGACATTCGAGATCGCTGTTCGGTGCTATCCGCGAGAGTGGCGGGATCGCCATGGCGACGAGGCGATAGAACTCGCCGAGCTGCTCGTCCGCGACGGCAGGTCGCCCGTCTTGGTTGCTTGGAGCTATTTGAGGGGCGCAGCCCGCGAACAGCTGGTTGCGAGGCCAAGTCGCCGTCTTCGCCCCGCATTGGCCGTGTTAGTGGTCGGCGCAACCGTGATAGCGGTCCCGCTCGTGCTCTTGGACTCTTCAACGCCGGCCAATGCCGCTTCAAGCGGCGAGGTCGTCGCGGTGATCTCGAACCGCAGCAATGCTGTAGGGCAGTTGGAGTCAGCCTTCAAATTGCACCATTTCAACATCAAGGTCGAAGAGGAGCCGACCGCGCCAACCCGAGTTGGTTCGATCTTGGCCGTCAAAGCCGGTCCGGAGAAGGCCGGCGGGCATGTTGTCCTACGCGAGATAGCAGGCCCATGTCTCGGCGGAGCCTCAGGGTGCATCGACGCGATCGCCGTGCCGCTCCACTACACCGGGAAGGCGCAGGTCTTCGTTGGACGTCTCGCGAAGCCTGGCGAAACGTACTTCGCCTCGGCGAACATCCTTTGTCCTGGAGAGCCGTTGCGACAAAGGTGGAACCTCGGCAAGACGGTGGTGTCGCCCGCTCACGACCTTCCGTCAAAGGATTGCTGAGGATCCGCAGGCTGTGACCGACCCGCCAATCGCGCCGACGAGCGCGGAACAACCCTTCGATGGACAGTCGTGGGTGCAGACACCATCTTCGGAAACCGCATCGCCCTCGGACGGCCCATTGCCCAATCAGGCCACGCCCAATGCAAAAGGACGGGCCACTGGCGCAAGGCATTCGCGGCACCTTCTCGAGTGGGTGGTCGTCGTCGTGCTCGCGGTGCTCGCCGCAGCCGGACTACGGGCGTTCGTCGTGCAGGCGTTCTTTGTGCCCTCTGGCTCAATGCAACCGACCCTGCAAGTCGGAGACCGCATCATCGTCGTGAAAGTTGGCTACACGATCCATCGCGGCGACATCATCGTGTTCCGCCGTACGCCGGCCGACACCAGTTCGACAATCCCGGACCTTGTGAAGAGGGTCATCGGGCTGCCAGGCGAGACCATCTCGTCTCGCGGGACCACGGTTCTCATCAACGGAACGCCAATCAAAGAGCCGTGGCTACCGCGTCTGACGGGGATATGCGCGGAGGCAGCCGAGAACATTCCGACGACGAAGATTCCTCCTGGTCACTACTTCATGATGGGCGACTGCCGTGGAGACTCCGCCGACAGCCGAATGTGGGGCACCTTGCCTGCGTCGTACGTCGTGGGCAAGGTCGTCGTCATGGTGTGGCGTTTCGGGCATCCGTACTTTCACTGGTTCTGACAGGTGCCCTGGCCCCTCCGGCGTCTGTTGCCAGCCCGCGCGTGAGGCTCGACTGCGACAATCTTTCAAAGGCGCAACGGGTTGACGTGGGACTGGTTCAATAGCATCTAACTTTGCCCGTTTCGCACCCCTCTTACGTGCAAAACTGCAGGTAGGCACACCGTTCACGGCGATACGACTACGGATCAGAAGGTTGGGGATTCGAGTTCCTCCGAGCGCGCTGAATCGGACTCATAGAGGAGCGCGGAACCACCCACAGGCCAGCTCGTGACTGCCTAGCGCAGCCCTAGAACCGCAGCCAGTGCCTCGTCGATGTCCCACATCTCCTCGTGGGCCAGATGACCGGCGAGCTCGCCCAGACGTCGAGTATCTACGGCGCCAATCTGCTCAACAAGAACCCGAGTGGTGTTGCCCGCTATCTCGGCCTCTGGTCGAAACGACGCTGAGCGCGCGCTGCGGGACGTCGGCGCCACGATCACGACCGACCTTGGCAGGAACTCGTCGGCCTGCACGACGACCGCGTAACGGTCTCCGTGCTGCTCATGCCCCACGCCTTTGGGTAGCCGGAACCGATATACGTCACCCCGAAGCACGAAGTGCCTCCATCAGGTCGGCGACGGCCAACATCTCTTCGCGGTCGGCGTCGTCGGCTTCCAACGAGGCCACCTCTGCTGCGAGCTCCTTGCTTCTGCGTAAATGCCTGACCTCACCAACTAGGGCGGCTCGAATCGCTTCGGACTGACTCATGCCGGTCGCTTCGAGAGTTCGTAGGGCCTTGTCCGCTTCATCGTCCAAACGGACAGAGATCGCTCGTGCCATGTCTGGATTGTATCACATACTGCAGTACTCAATGCTCGGGACCACGCAAACACGCAGAAGCGGAGCAGCGCTTCTTCATCAATTCCGCGCTCCTGCCGACGACTCAAGGACTGCCGTCCGGCGATCACAGAACATCCTCATCGGGGCGCGATGTGACAGGTGGGGTGAAAATCGGCAACTAGTAAACATGAGCGCAACTCGTCGGCGCGCTGAAGATCGAGGCTCCCCTGGGCACGGAGGTGACGATGCGAGAAGGCTCGGGCGGTTCGGCACTGCTCGAGTTCGAGCGCATCTATCGGGACAACGTTGGCGTCGTTACGTCCTTCTTTGCCCGCCGTTGCAGCGATCCACAGACGGTCGCGGACCTCACGTCCGAGACGATCGTGCGAGCCGCGGCGGGGTTTGCTGGCTTTGATCCTCGTCGCGGCACACCGCGCGCGTGGTTGTCCGGGATCGCCGGCCACGTTTACTCCCAGCACTGCGCAAACGCGGCGAGTGGTCGGGATGCGGTGACAAGGCTGGCTGGGCTGGTCACTCTTGCGCCAGAGGAGATCGACGAGCTGATGGGGAGGATCGACGCGCAGCGCGCGGGTCAAGAGTTGCTGGAACGATGCGCTGCGCTGTCGCCACTCGAGCGGTCAGCGGTGGAACTGGTCGATCTCGACGGACTGACACCGAAGGAAGCTGCCGCCGTCCTTGGCGTCTCCCGAGGGGTGCTGCGTATGCGCCTGTCACGGGCAAGGGAGAGGTTGAGAAAGGAGCATCATGTCGATGAGCAAAAGGAGCATCATGTCGACGAGCAAGTTTGAGGATCACCTCTGGCGAGAGTTCGTGCATGAGCACGGCGATGGCCTGGCGCAGCTGAGCAGGCCGGCAGCGAGGCACACGCTCCGCCGGCCGCGACTAGTTGCCGGCCTCGGCCTCGGCCTAGCCGGTGGGGCTACGGCATTGGCTCTTATCCTTAGCGCGACAAGCGCTCCGGCTTTCGCCGTGACCCGCAACTCGAACGGCACAGTTACGGTCACGATCAATCAGATCGCCGGGGTCTCGGGCGCGAACACCGAATTAGCCGCGCTCGGCGTCAATGCGAGGGCCGTCCCGGTCACGCAGGGCTGCACCACCACGCTTGGCAACTTGCCCCCGCTGAGGGCCTCTTCTGTGATCTTGCCCCCCCACGGCAGCCAGTCGGTCACGATCGAACCCAGCAGTATCCCCGCGGGTGACACCGTCGTGCTTGCGGTCGTGCAGAGCGCCGGCGTCCTTCAAATACTCGATGGGATGGTCCGCCAGGGGGCGGTCCCACGGTGCCTGGCACTGTGGAACGAAAACGGACTGAAAGCGATTCCGTGATGAGCGGCGTACACGCTCCCCACCAGGGACGACGACCGCACTTGTGGCCGGCAGGACTCCGCGCCCTTGCGCTTGTCTCCTTTGCTTTTCTCGCCGCCGCCTGTGATGGCGGCTCGGCCCCCCCGGGAGTTGCGAGCATCGGCTCGACTACCTCGACGACCAGTGCACTCGGCACGGCCTCCTCATTCGGCCAGACGGACCAGCAGTTCTACCAGGCGCAACTGGCCTACGCAGCGTGCATGCGCTCCCATGGCGAACCAAGCTTTCCTGACCCAGTTCTTACGGGTCAGAGCGTCCACTTTGGCGCCGGTCCCAACATCGACCAGGACTCTCCGCGGTTCGTCTCGGCGACCACGACGTGCAAGCGGCTCGTCCCAGCCGGTGGGACGCCGAGCCCGGCCCAGCTCCAGGCAATGATCGCCCAAATGGTGAAAAACGCCGAATGCATGCGCGCTCATGGGGTAACGAACTTCCCGGACCCGACCGTGAACGTCCCCGGGATACTTGCAGGTTTCAGCCTCAAAGGCCTGGACCCGAATTCGCCCCAGTTCCAAGCCGCCCAGAAGGCCTGCCAGAGACTTGCACCGCTGGGAGCGGGCGGATGAACGTAGTTCGCTAAGGGGACTGGTGCGTGCCCTGTAACACAGCATCTGTCGTGATAGGGAGAAGATGACCAAGATCGGTCAGAAGGAGGCTCCCTTCAGATGAGTACGAGTGCTGCGAGCGGTTCGGCGGCGGCCGGCGCCGATGGTGATCGGCCGCCCAAAGCCTGGCCACGGACCCGTCGGCACCAGGCGGTCGCCATCTTTGTTATCGCGCTTGTCATCGCCGGGGTTGTAGTCGCGGCCACCGACCCTTTCGCAGGCACCGCTCAGATCAATAACGGCGTCAGTGACAACTCTTATCCGACCTCGATCGCTCGAGTCACCGAGCAGTCGCTCTCGTCTCAGACCGTTGTGGACGCCACCCTCGGCTACGCGGGGAGCTTCAGCGTTGTCAACCAGGCGAGGGGAATCATCACCGCCCTGCCGGCACTGGGCCAGGTCGTGACCGAGGGACAGATCCTCTACGAGGTGAACGGGAGTCCCGTCTTCCTCCTCTACGGCGCGACGCCCTGCTACCGCAACCTCTTGGAAGGAGTGCATGGCACCGACGTTTCCCAGCTGAACACCGATCTCGTGAAGCTCGGCTATGGCACAAGCGCAGAGCTGCTGGGGAACCCGGGCTATTTCAGCTCGCAGACTGCGCGGGCTCTCGAGCGGCTGCAGAGACATCTCGACTTGGCCGCAAGCGGCGAGCTTGTCATGGGCCAGGCCGTGTTCGTGCCCTCGGCTGCCCGCATCACCTCAGTGTCGGCCACCCTCGGCGCTCCGGTGCAATCCGGTGCGCCGATCATCACGGCAAGCTCCACCAGTCGCCAAGTAGTCATCGCGCTCGACGCCGCCGCGCAGACCGAGGTGAGGGTCGGAGACCCGGTCGTGATCACGCTTCCCAACAACGACACGACGCCGGGTGTGGTGTCCTTTGTCGGCGCTGTAGCGACAGAACCGTCCGCGAGTTCGGCTGGGCTGGAATCGAGTTCGACGCCGACGATCATGGTCGATGTGACACCTCGAAACCCGCGAGCGACCGGCGATCTCGATGAGGCGCCCGTCGAGGTGTCGATCACAAACGCAAGCGTGAACAAGGCCCTTGTCGTCCCTGTCAATGCCCTCTTGGCTCTCGCCAACGGTGGCTACGCGCTCGAGGAGATCGGATCGAAGGGTGTTCACCATCTGGTCGCGGTCACCCTCGGGCTATTCGACGACGCCGACGGACTCGTTCAGGTGAGCGGGTCCGGCCTTGCAGCCGGTCAGCGGGTGGTGGTGCCCAACCTATGAACACAGAAGACACGCTCTTGATCGAACTGCCAACTAAGGAGATCGAACCAACTTCCGACAACGCCGCGTGCCCCGTGCTTGAAGTCGACGACCTTTGGAAGATCTATCCGGGCGAGCCGCCCGTCGAGGCACTGCGGGGAGTGAGTTTCACGGTCCGCGGCGGCGAGCTCGTCGCAATCGTCGGACCTTCCGGTTCTGGAAAGACAACCCTGCTCCATCTGATGGGCACACTCGATCGCCCGAGTTCGGGAATCGTACGTGTGACCGGGCTGGATGTGGCAGAGATGTCCGACCGTGAGCTGTCGGGACTGCGCGCGACACGCATCGGGTTCGTCTTCCAGCAATTCTTTCTGGCGGAGCACGAGTCCGTACTCGACAACGTCGCCGACGGGCTGCTCTATGCAGGCGTCGCACTCGACGAACGTCGACAACAGGCAGCGGACGCGCTCGGACAAGTTGGCTTAATACAGCGCGCCTGGGCTCGTCCGACGCAGCTTTCCGGAGGAGAACGACAACGCGTCGCCATCGCCCGGGCCCTCGTCGGAAACCCGGCGATCTTGCTTGCCGATGAGCCGACAGGAAACCTCGACAGCACCACCAGCCAATCCATCCTCGAGCTGTTGGACGCGCTTCACGACAAGGGAGCGACCATCGTGCTCATCACGCACGAGCGGGGTATCGCGGGGCGCCTTCCTCGCCAGATAGAGATGCTTGACGGGCAGATCATCTCCGACAGCTTGCGGGATGTGACGAAGTCTGTGGAGGAAGGCCGCGACCTGTGGCGGTGACGACCCTCCTCGATCGTGTCAGGCTCCGACCGTCGGACCTATGGAGAATCTCATCTGTCGGCTTGCGCACCCGGAAGTTACGCGCTTCTCTGTCGGCACTGGGCATCGCTATCGGCGTCGCCGCCATCGTGGCGGTGCTCGGACTCTCGTCCTCTTCTGAGTCCGGGTTGCTCGCCGAGATAAACGCCCTCGGGACGAACCTGCTCACCGTCACAAACGGCCAGACCCTCTTCGGAGGAACCGCTGAGCTGCCCATCGTCGCCCCGGCAATGATCGGCCGGATCGGTCCGGTCTATGCAGTGCAGTACACCGGGTCGATCAGCAGTGTGAACGTCTATCGCAGCCCGCTCATCCCCTCGATCGACACGAACGCCCTCTCAGTCGACGCGGCGAGCCTCGCCCTGCCCTCTGCCGTCGGGACCAAGGTCGCCGAGGGCAGCTATCTGAATGCCGCCACCGCCACCGAGCCGGTCTGCGTTCTCGGCGCGGCGGCCGCCCAGCGCCTCGGCATCGACGACGTCTACCAAGGCGAGCGCATCTGGCTCGAGGACATGTGGTTCTACGTCGCAGGGATATTGAGACCGGCGGTACTCACACCGGAGATCGACTCCGAGGTTCTCGTCGGTTTCCCGGCCGCCGAGAGATATCTCGGCTTTGACGGGCATCCGACAGAGATCTACCTGAGAGCCGACACGAGCCAGGTGGCCGCGGTCGACTCAGTGCTCGCCGCCACGGCTAACCCAGAAGCCCCGAACGAGGTCGATGTCAGCCAGCCCTCAATCGCTCTTGTCGCACAGGCCGACGCCCAGGCTGCCCTGAACGGTCTGTTTCTAGGCCTCGGCGCGGTGGCTCTCTTGGTTGGTGCAGTCGGCGTGGCGAACATCATGGTGATCTCTGTCCTCGAGCGTCGCAGCGAGATCGGGCTGCGCCGAGCGCTTGGCGCCACAAAAGGTCACATCCGCACGCAGTTCCTCTCCGAGGCGATCCTGCTCTCACTGTTCGGCGGTGCGGTCGGCATCGCGCTCGGTGTCATCTCGACGGCGATCTACGCCTCGACCAAGCACTGGGGCGTCGTCATCCCGCCGCTCGCCTGGGGTGGAGGGATCGGGGCGTCGGTCGTCATTGGAGCGGTCGCGGGGCTGTGGCCAGCTTTGCGGGCAGCGCGGATGTCACCGACCGAAGCGCTGTGGAGTGTGTGACAGAAAAGATTCCGGCGTGCAGTACCGAACTGGATGATATGAGTTGATGCCGTCGCTACTCCGGCACCCAGGTACCACAACAATTCGGCGTTACATAGAACCCGGCGAACGAGTGCCCGATCTGTCTCGATAGGTGCTCGTCCGGGCGGTGCAGTCGACGAGGATCGCTTGGCACCAGGCCACGACGAGCGACTTCCCGGATCCGCAGACGGCATGCCGCTCGGCCACGTGCGGCGTTCGGCGCGACTGGTTCGAGGGTCGTTGGGTTATTGTTCGGCATGGGCCGCCTGTCCTCGCGACATCGGCAGACGCGGACCTAGAGACTTCGGTTCTCCATGTTCCTGCGGGTTCGTACCGTAATTTCGGTGTTCCGGGCAGCATTCGAAAATGGCACGCTTCGTAGGGTCGGTTTCGCCTACGCACTGTTTGTGACGGCTGAATTCGGAATCTGGATCACGCTGCTGGTCTTCGCCTACGGTCACGGAGGACCGACCGCTGGCATGCTGATGGTGCTGGTCCAGCTCGTTCCCTCCATCGCCCTCGGGCCCTTCCTCGGCGCGCTTGCCGATCGCCGGCGTCCGAGCCGCGTGTTATTCGTCGGCTACGGACTTCAGGCGCTTTCAATGGCTGTCGTGGCCATGGCCATCGGCCTAGGCGCACCGGTGGTCTTAGTGTTCGCTCTGGCGCCACTTACGTCGCTCAGCCTCACGATGACGCGACCGCCGCAAGCCGCGCTCCTGCCTGCAATCGTGCGCACGGCCGACGAGATGACCGCGGCCAACGTGATGAGCGGTTGGACGGACGGGGCCGGCGCCCTGCTCGGACCTGCGGTGGTCGGCGTCCTCCTTGCTTGGCATGGGCCTAGTGCGGTGGTGGCTGCGATGGCGGTGATGACGGCGACCGCGATGCTTCTCGTGGCTAGCGTGAGCGGGCCCGCAGCCGGAATTTCGTCCGTTGAGACACCTGATGACGCGACCACCGGTGGAGAAGGAGACGTTTCTGTCGACGGGCTGATTTCGCGTGCAAAACGGGCCGTGGCAGCAATCCGAATGGGAGCACGTTCCAACTTGGCAGTGGCCGCGCGCAATCCGCAGATCAGGGTCTTGCTTACCCTGCACACCTTCTATTTCGCGCTAATCGGCTCCCTCGATCTGCTCTGTGTCATCCTCGCCGTGAGCTTCCTGCACATGGGGCCCGGCGGCCCGGGATTCCTGAACGCGGCACTCGGAGCAGGCGCACTGCTTGCCGGATTCGTCACTGCCTTCCTCGTAGGTCGACGCCGACTCGCCAATACGTTCCTCGTCGCCCTGTCGGTCGCGGTGGCGGCCCTCGCGTTCATTGGCGCGATTCCCAAGGTGGCACCCGCCATTGTTCTCATTGGCACTGTAGGGCTCGCTGGCGCCGTCTTCGATGTCACCGGTCGAACCCTCCTGCAGCGATCGGCCCCTGCTGACGCGATTGCTGGGTCCTTCTCGATCCTCGAAGCCCTCATGGACTTGGGTCTCGCGCTGGGCGCGATCCTCGTACGTACCGCAATAGCGATCGGCGGCCTCAAGGCTGCACTGTTTGCCCCCGCTGTCATCGCTCTTCTGCTCATGGCTGGACTGTGGCGTCAACTGCGCAAGATCGATGCCTCGGCGACAGTGCCCCAGGTTGAGATCCAGCTATTGCGCTCGATCTCAATCTTTGCCGCTCTGCCAGCACCCTCCCTGGAAACCCTCGCGCGAGAACTCGAGCCGGTGGCGTGTCAAGCAGGAACGGTCGTGATCAAAGAGGGTGAACGCGGCGACAGCTACTACGTCGTTGCAGATGGCGAACTGGCCATCTCGCGTGACGGTGAACTCCTGCAACTGGTCTCGCGAGGTGATGGGTTCGGCGAGATAGCTCTGATCCGGGACGTTCCTCGGCAGGCATCGGTGACCGCAGTAACGGACGCCTCGCTCTACGCGCTTCACAAGGAGCTGTTCATCCAGACCGTTACGGGCCACTTCACGACCGCATCGGTGGTCAAGACAATAGTTGCCAGGCATCTTGGAGAGGACAATCCGGATTGATCAGATGACGTGCGGGGGTAAACAGACCACCAGCGATGCGGGGAGCGCTCCCAGAGGCGACGGGCGACACCTGCCGGTGCTCTCCTGCCCCCGGTCATCCAACGGCCACCCACCACGGCCCGCCTTACCTGGCGGTGGACGAGACCTTGATCTCGGGTGACCGCGTAAGCGTCTGTAGAACCACGCAGTATCGCTCCGTCGTTTCGACAAGAGCATTGAGTTCGTCTTGCGATGCCGAGCTCGTGAGCTCGAACAACAGCCGGATCGCTGTGAATCCGACGGAAGCATTTCGATCGACGCCCAATGTTCCGCGAAAGTCAAGGTCGCCTTCCGCACGCACGAGGCCGTCGACCTCAAGTCCCCGGTTGATAGCGACGGACCGAAGCGTCACGCCAGCACAGGCCACCAACGCCTGGAGCAGCATGTCTCCAGAACAGGCGAAGCTGCCGTCGCCCCCCGTTGCCGGGTGAAGTCCGGCCTCGACCATTGCTCGACCAGTCGCCACAGAACAGCTCACCTCTTCCCTCCCGAGACGGCCCTCTGCCTCCAAGGTGATCATCGCTGCCGCCGGTTCCTGGCGATAGCGAGCCTTCAACGGCGACTGAATCTCCTTCAGCTTCTGAGCGTCCACGTGGCCTCCTTCTCGCCGCCAAAGTATCGTCTCGACGCTCAACCGCCCCGCAGGGACGGCGACCGGTGAGTGCTGTGCGCTCAGCCGGTCCCGGTCGTTGATGCTGCGAGCTGCGATGGCGAACGAGGTATCTCGTATCGCGCCGCCCGACTCGACGCGCAGGGTGCCCCCGACCGCCGGTTCAGGGCGCGCCATAACGACGCGCAATTCGTCCGTCAAGGCGTCGACGGACCCGCAAGCATTCGGGGCTGCGTACCCGCCAACCTCGATATGGCACCTGAACAGGTATTTCCTGGAGCGCGACGACTGCGCTCCGTGATGACTGATCTGCTAAGAGCGCCGCCCGCGTTGTGGGCGAAGAAACCGGGGGCGGTGCCGGGACCACAAGCGGCGGACGCAAGGGCGGCGATAACGGCCGCAGTCCTGGCGGATGGACGCCTCTTTGGGGAGCAGTCTCGTTATCATCGTGTCCGTGCCAGTAAAGCTCACCATCATCGTCGACAACCCGAACGATCCGGGGGCCTTTGAGGCCCACTACAACTCCCCGGCCAACAAGGAACTGCTAGGCAAGATCCCCGACGTCCAGCGGGTCGAATCGGCCAAGGTCTTCCCGAAAGAGGATGGCTCCCCAACTCCCGCCTACCGGACCATCGACATCTACTTCGCCGACTACGCGACCGCGTGCGCCGCGCTCGGGTCACCTGAGGCAGGCGAACTGGCTGGCGGACTGGTCCAGGCGGCGACGGGCGGGATCCGTTTCCTCCTTTCCGACCTCGAGAACTGATCCTCTCCAATCGCCGCGGGCACGTCCTTGCGGCACCAGCGGTGGATCCACTGGTCAGGTACACGAGGCGTAACACAAGAACCTAAGCACAGTCAGCCCGACGTGCCCAGTCCAGGATGAAAGTCGGTACCGACAGCCGCAACGATGCCGAAGCTCACTACGAGGATTGAGGTGAGGGGCCGTGAGCGGGTGCAAGACCAGCACGTCCCGTGCCGGCGAGTCGACCTGGTCGAGGCGTGGGCAGTTGTGCGTGCCGGCCGGCAACGCCGGCATAGGGCCGGCACCCTGCTGAATCACGGATTCGGCAGGGTGCCTATATCTTTCTCAGCCCGAGTGATTCGGTCCTGCGCTTTGCGCACGCTTCCCTCCTCCGTGTCCTCCTCGAGCTCGTCTCTTGGTCGCATGAGGCAAAGCGCACCGACTTGAAGACCCGACCCAGTCTTGCGCACCGCTGCCGCCAGGCGTTCCAGGCCTCCCGACGCACCTCTTGAGCCGTAGCCGACACACGGTGGAGGTGGAAGGCATCGGCGACGATGAGCGCGTTCGGAAACAGCACCCGGACAGCCATGCGGTAGGGGGCGTGGCAGTCGATCGTGACGACGCGTACCCTGGCCCGTTCGGGCTGTGAGTAAAGGTGGCGAAGAACATCACCGCCGAGGCGTCCCGGCCCGCGTCGAGGTCCTTGACTACTCCGGCCTGCGATCGGAAGACCGTCGCGTAGACAAGTTCTTCCGACACTGCACTCGTCGATGGCGAGGTGGCACCCAGCCGCCGTGATAGCGATAAAAGGCAGCCTTTCTCCTCTTGCCACCGCCAGGCGCAGGTAGTGATGCGGCACGCGCGCTCCCTCAATCTCGAGACGTGCCTTCTGCGACTGCCGCACATCATCTTCGCTCGCCGATGCAGCGGCCTTTGTCTTGTAGAGCTGTTGTTCCAACGCGCTAACTTCCGCCCGGCGTTCATCGCGCTGTCGTTCGAGTCGAGCGAGTTCCTCCTCTTGGTCCTTAAGCGCCTGGATCGCGTCAGATGCGGCCGTATGAGCGTCGCGTAGCGCCTGTGCCGCTACTTCGCGGCGCCGACGCAGTCGCCCCTCAATGCCTGGTAGGGGGTCATTCCCGGACTCCTTCGCCGGATTGTGTTCACCCTCCGGCGAGACTCGTCCGGGGACCTGCTCGAGTGGCCCAAACCCGAAGTACTCAAGCGTTGACGTGAGACGACCCGAGCGGAACCTCGCGGCTGCTCCCTCATCCGCGAGCACCGCCGAGAGCGTGGTCTCAAGTTCTCGAGCGGCATCGTCAGCCACAGGTCGACCCGCCTTACGAACCAGGTCAAGAGCCTCTGAAACCAGAGTCGCGATGAACTCGTGCCGTTGTTGGGCTAGCCGACGCATCTCTGCCCCAGTTGGATTGCGCTGGGCGTCTCGCAGCGTGTCTCCGAGGTGAAGCAGTTCGTCGATCTTGTGATTGCGCTCATGAACGAGCAAGTTGGCGAGCCAGGCACCGAGTGTCGGCTTTCGTAGCTGTTTGATCGCCGCGGCAGTCGCCTTGTCGCCGGAACGTTGCGCCTCGGCGGCGAGCTCGTTGCGACGACGGACGAAGTCGGAGGGAAAAACGACGTAGAGCTGGTCCGCGGCGGTGTCGAGCTCCACTCCTAGATCTTTCCCTGCGGTGCCAGCTGATTTCCACCGCGCGGGTCTGATCCCGGCGTCGAACCCCCGCAAAGGCGCACCGAGCTGATGCGCGCCGGTCCGAGTTGCAGCCCAGTTTGTGCAGCGCACGGGGGGCGTCGTCGAGCCTGGGACTTCTCGATTGCTCTTGCGTGATGTCTACAAAGATTCCACTACTTTGCTGACGACCCAACGGTGCTTGCCGATCTTGCGCTCCCGAGCAAACCCAAGTTTCTCGTACGTCGACAGTGCCCCGTTGTAGAGAAAGCCCGCAGGCACCGAACCGGCATCCTCGGGATAGCCCTCGATCCTGCCCCCACCGCGGGCACCGATCAGGTCCAGCGCGCCGGCCAACGCTGCAATAGCCACACCCTGGCGGCGGTGTCCCTTGCCCACGTAGCAACACGCGATCCGCCAGTCCGGCGGGTTGTCCTGTCCCTTCTCGTAGGCGGCGCGGTTCTTGATCCTCGGCACCTCGTCTGGGTCGCCGAACTGACACCAACCGACACAGTCGTCTCCGTCGAAGGCGAGCGCCGCATGTGCAGTTCCTGTCCGGACACGCTCCAGTTTGCGCTCACGGTTGAGTGCAGGCGTGGTGATTTTGCCCACGCCCTCGGGATGGAAACCCATGCACCAGCAGCCGCCAAAGATTCCGTTGTTGCACTCCACAAGCGCAGGGAAAGCCGGCCACGTCGTCTCGTCAAGAGTCTTGATCTTGTACCTCGAGCGATTCACTGAAGAGACTCTTGCAGGAGGTGGTGAGGACCTTGACTCGTGTTCGGACGAAGCCGCACTCGGTTCCGCCTAGGCACGTACCGAGGTCGCCGGCAATGCCACGCCGTCGGCCGAACGGAAATGGACCCTTCGCGCTCTGTCACCCAATCCGATTCGGAACCAGAACCGTCAGAGTGACCCCGGGTTCAAACGGGGGCGCGAAACGGTGTTGGGGCGGCTCCGGCCGTGCCGGATCAGAGGGGGAAGTGCTCCCATTGTGTGGGATCGCGCCAGAACACTCACCGAAGTGAACCCTGGCCGCCTCGCCCGATCGCCGTGAAGGCGATGGCCAACAGCGGCGCAGTCACAAGGCATTAGTCAAAAGGGCCAACTCACCCAGGCCTACTGAGCTTGCTCGTCCCGTATGAGGCCGTATCTCGGAACCTGGCATTTGGTCGCGGAAGCGTCGGCACGATGGTCACTTCTTGCGCTGGCCTTGGCGTCTCGAAGGACACTGCATTCAACTAGTGCCGCCTTGGGCGTCCTCGAAGATCCCCTATAACATGGGAGCCAGTGCGGTGCAGGGGCGGTTGCGGGGGGTTCTTCGTAGTGCTGGTGGGGGGAGCGGCATTGACGGTCGGCAGCGTCGCTCCGCTTGTAGCGAACGCTTCGTTCTCGGTGCCGGTATCCACGCGGCCTGTGCCGAACTTCGGCAACCCCGAAGGCAACGTGCCCATACCGCCGGCCGGCGAGGCGGTGGCCTCCGATCATCCGGACCATGTCGTCGGGACGGGCACGCCCGCCAGTTGCACGTCTGCCGCCGTCGTCAGTGCTGTCGCCAGCGGTGGAGTCGTTACTTTTGACTGCGGTTCGGCGCCCGTGACCATAGCGATGACCGCCACGGCCAAGGTCCTGAACACCAGCCACCTAATCGTCCTCGATGGCGGCGGGAAGGTCACACTCAGCGGCGCCGGGAAGCGCCAGATCCTCTACATGAACACCTGCGACCAAAGACAGCAGTTGACGACCTCGGACTGCTACGACCAGGAGTGGCCTGAGCTCGTCGTGCAGAACATGACCTTCGAGGATGGCAATTCCACGCTCAGCCAGTCCAAGGGCACCAGCTTCGGTGGTGGAGGGGGAGGCGCCATTTTCGACCTAGGTGGCCAGCTGAAGGTGGTCAACTCGCGGTTCATCGACAACCGCTGCTACCACGTCGGGCCGGACCTCGGCGGCGCAGCAGTCCGCGCCCTGGCCCAATGGCGTAACAAGCCGGTGTACATCACGAGCGACACCTTCCGAGGCGGGCAGTGCTCCAACGGAGGGGCGCTCAGCAGTATTGGGGTCTCTTGGATAGTGCTCAACAGCATCATGACCGGCAACGACGCGATCGGTTATGGTGCAAACCCTGCTGCGCCGGGCACTCCCGGCGGGGGCAGCGGCGGTGCCATTTACTGCGACGGCGATACGTACTCGCTCGAGGTTGAGGGCACCGTTATCCGGGACAATCACGCCCGCGAGGGCGGCGGCGCCATCTTCTTTGTTAGTGACGACAACACCGGTACGCTGACAATTGTGCGCTCGACGTTGAGTGACAACCCGAGCGTGGGCTTTTGGACGAGGCCGTACCCCGGCATTTTCTTTCAGAGCGCCGGGCACCCGAAAGTGGTCGACTCCACGATCGGCTGAGCGACCGCCGGGGACGAGACACCGCACCAATTACAGAAGAATTGGGCGGGTAGACCGACATCAACGCAATGGCCCGCCCGCTTTCGACGGCTCGCACTGGTCAGCCCCCGAGCACGCACCGCCTTCGTGCCTGCGGCACCCGCGAACTCCCAGGTTTCACCGATGGGCATTGAAGACCTCGTCGCCATTCACCTGATCGAGCTCTTCGTCGTCCGGCCATGGCTGTAATTCACCCAGCCACCTCAATGCTTCCGGGAACTACCTAGCTGCCAGGTGCAGGGCAGGTGGTGCCTCGAGAGGAAACCACGACATTTCTCTCCAAGCGAGAGATCTACCAACGCGGTGATGCGAAACGAGCGAGGTTTGGTCACATCCGCGCTCGTGTCGAGTAGCCCGTCGAGCCCGTCGTCGACATCATTGCCGAGCGTCAAGCTTTCGTCTATCTAGCATGACCGCGTGGTTCCGTTGTCCGAGTCGCCTAATTCTGGATCCCGAGACCCGGTCTGGCCATACGGGGAAAGTGCCGGCGGCCAGGCCGTCGCTCCACCCGTAGCACCTCCGCACGGTTTCTCCTCCTTGCGACCCTTCCACCACCGCAACTACTTCTTGTTGTGGTGGGGCGGCATGATCTCGGTTGTCGGTTCGTGGATGCAGACGGTGGCAGTCGGGGCGCTCGTCGTCGCAGGCACCGGAAAGGCCACCTGGGCGGTGGTGATCGCCGCGGGCGCCTTCTTGCCGATCGGGCTGCTCTCACCTGTGGGAGGCGCGCTTGCCGATCGCGTGCCTCGCAGAGCCGCCCTCGTCATCGGAAATTTGCTCGCTGGTGCAGTCGCTTTGGCAATCGCCCTTTTGGTCGCCGCACGACAGGACAGCCCTTGGACCCTGACCCTGCTCGTAACGGTCCAAGGATCTGTCAGCGCCCTTATCGGCCCTTTCCAACAAGCCATACTGCCCGACCTCGTTCCGCCGTCAGAATTTCTTGCCGCAGTCTCGCTCAACTCTGCCCAGTTCAATCTCGGGCGCGTAGTCGGCCCAGCACTCGCCGGGCTGGCAATCGCCGCCTTCGGCTACCCCGTCGCCTTCGTCGCCAACGCGGTTTCCTTCCTCGCCGTCGTCGTGGCTCTCCTGTTCGTCCGCCTCTCGCCGCCATCAGGACGAGACCAGCCAGGTCTATTCGCCTCGCTTCGGCTCGGAGCCCTGGCAGCGCGTGCGGAGCCCGGTTGTCGTGCTGCCATCGGCATGATCGCCGTGGTGGGACTCTTGGCCTCCCCTTTCATAGCCCTCGTTCCGGTGATGGCACATCGCCTCACCCATAGCGGAGCGCGCGGCATCGCATCGGCGACCGGCCTGCTCACGACCGCTCAGGGGATAGGTGCCGTGGCTGGTGCTCTCCTGATCGCCCCCCTCGCGGCCCGCTTCGGGAGAGGCAGAATCCTCATTTGCAGCCTTGCGCTGCTCCCTCCTGTACTAGTCCTGTACGGCTTCGCCCGGTCACTCGCGTTCGCCCTACCCGCCCTTTTCCTCGTCGGGCTCGTATACATCTTCGTGCTGTCCGGCTTGTCCACGGTCGTGCAGCTCCGAGCTCCTGGCGAGGTTCGAGGTCGAGTGCTCAGCCTCTACTTGGTCGCGCTCGGCGTGTCCTACCCAATTGGCTCGCTCGTCCAGGGACCGCTTGCGGACTCGGTCGGCCTAGCCTGGACCACGGCGGGCGGGGCGGCTTTGTTGGCGATCTGCCTCGCTTTGATTCGCGTTGTCCGACCCGGCGTCCTACACACACTCGCCGCCCAGGCCTCCTCAGAAAGGCTCCCTTGAGCACTCCGGGCAATGGCAGTTCTACGTGTTGCGAGCCGATGGATGACAGCGTCGGTTAGGGCAATCAGAGCGCTCTCAACGCTCGGGCGGGCGCCGTCGAGCCGGGGCACCCCTCACCCCCGGGCGGCGGCGCGCCGTCACCGCCCGGCCGAGTCCGGATTCGGGAAGGAACCTGGTTCTTGCCGTCGGCCACGGTGCGCGGGCGGCAGCGCTTCTGGCTGCCACACCGACACCTGAGGAGGTCACGTGCGCCAAGAACTGCTCGCCCGGGAGTGCTTGGCAGCCTTGCCGGGACGGCCATCTCTGTACCGGGCGAGATCGCAGTCGTCGGCTATGGCGACGTGACGACGCCTCGATGCTGTCGCCCGCGCTCACCTCAGTTGGCCAGCCCAACTACGTGCTCGGGGTACCGCAGCCGCGCTTTCGGCCGTCTCTCTCAGCCAACGCTCAGGACGCCAAGACGCACGGAATAGCTGGCGAACCAGGCCAGTTGCTACGCACATGACGACGACTGTGGTGGCTACGGCTTTCGGCGGCCCCGAGGTGCTATCTCTGATCAACGAGCCGGCGCCGGTACCAGGGCCCGGCCAGGTACTCCTTGAGGTCAGGGCCGCGGCAACGAACCCGGTGGACTACAAGCTGTACGGCGGCGCCTACGGCAAGGACCCGTCCCGCCTGCCGCTTCGTGTGGGCATGGAGGCGTCCGGCATCGTGAGCGCGGCCGGCGAAGGTGCCGAGGGGCCTGCAGGCCTGATCCAGGTTGGCGACGAGGTCATTGCCTACCCCATCCAAGGTGCTTACGCCACAGAGGTCGTCGCACCGGTCTCGAGCGTTCTGCCCAAGCCGGCGAACCTCTCTTTCGAGGCAGCCAGCGGGCTCATGCTGACCGGATGCACCGCCGTCCACGCGCTCAGCGTGACAGCGGTCGGCTCAGGCGACACCGTGGTCATCCACGGGGCTTCGGGTGGGGTCGGCCTCATGGCGGTCCAGTTAGCGGTCAACGCCGGGGCTCGTGTCATCGCAACGGCGAGCGAGGACGGTCACGCCTATCTCCGCCAGCTCGGTGCCGAGCCGGTGACCTACGGCACCGGGCTCTTGGAGCGCATAGGTGCCCTCGCTGCCCACGGTGTCGACGCCGCCATCGACACCGTGGGCAGCGACGAGGCGATAGATGTGTCGGTTGCCCTCGTCGCCGATCGCAGCCGGATCGTCACCATTGCCGCCTTCCAACGAGGCGGTGAGCTGGGACTCAAGGTCATCGGCATGGGCCCTGGCGGGGATCCTGGCACCGAGATCCGCGCAGCAGCCCGGTTGCAGCTCGTTCGCCAGTGCGAGGAGGGCAAATTGACGGTCCGCCTGGCGAACGTCTACCCGTTGACCGAGGTCGCCAGTGCGCACCGGGAGCTGATGGCAGGGCACGCCCACGGCAAGATCGTTCTCGTCCCCTAAGGCGACGACAGGTAGGCCGCGGGTGACAGGACCAGTCCTCGTTAGCCTGCCGGGGTGACCGGTGAGGACGAAGCCCGGGCGAGCAGCGTGGCCGCTAACGCGACCGGGACAGGGGACGGAGCAAATGTTCGTGGCGCCTCGAGCGTGCGGACGACGCTCGTCCAGGACTCCCCGGACCAGCGGCCCCTTCTCGGCGCCGCTCAGCTTGACGCTCTGCGCCGTTACGGGACCGAAGTCGAGGTCGCGGCGGGAGACGTCTTGTTCGCGGACGGTGACGAGGCTTACGACCTGATCGTTGTGCTCGAGGGCAGGGTCGAGATCGTGGACCAGCTCGGCACGCCGAACGAAACCTTGATCATCGAGTACGGGCCTCGGGAGTTCCTGGGCGAGATGAGTCTTCTGACGGGTCAGCGCGTCTTTTTGGCAGCAAGGGTCAGCGTTGCCGGCAGGATCGTTCGCGTCTCGACGGCACAGGTACGGGTGATCATGGCCCAAGAGCCCGAGCTGAGCGAGCTTCTCCTGCGAACGTTCCTCTTCCGCCACGCCCGTTTGACCCAGCTCGGCTCGGGATTGACGCTCGTGGGGTCCCGATTCGACGTGAACACGCGCAGGCTGCTCGAAGTCCTGGCCCGCAACCGTCTTTCTTTTCGATGGCTGGAGCTCGAAAGCTCGCCCGAGGCCGAAGCGATGCTGCGCCAGCTCGAGGTGCCGCCTTCCGACCTGCCCCTGGTGGTGGTGCCGGGCGGGTCGCTACTTCGCAACCCCGATGGTCACGTCGTGCTCGGTGCTCTCGGTCTCGTTGCCGCAGCGGAGCACGAAGGGTCACAAGTGTGTGACCTGCTCGTGGTCGGGGCCGGGCCGGCCGGTCTCTCGGCGGCGGTCTATGGCGCCTCCGAGGGGATGACGACGATGCTCGCCGAGGACACCGCTCTCGGGGGCCAAGCCGGCACATCGTCACGCATCGAAAACTACCTCGGCTTTCCCGCCGGTCTCTCGGGCGAGGAGTTGACAACACGTGGAGTCCTCCAGGCCCAGAAGTTCGGTGTGCGCATCGAGCTCGGGGCTAAGGCAGTCGGCTTGTCGTGTGACGGCAAGTCCCATCAGGTGCGCTTCGAGAACGGCGATCTTGTCTCGGCCAAATCGGTCATCATCGCCACCGGGGCCCGATACAACCGTCTCGAGCTGGAACGGCTCGCCGAGTTCGAGGGCGTAGGCGTCTACTACGCGGCGACGCAGATGGAGGCACAAGCCTGTGCGGGTGGCCCGGTGCTGGTGGTAGGAGGGGGCAACTCCGCCGGGCAGGCGGCTCTGTTCCTGGCTCGAACGTGCACCCACGTCCAGCTGGCGATCCGGGGCGAATCCCTGGCGAGCTCGATGTCGCGGTACCTGATAGACGAGATCGAGCGCGATGCCCGGGTCACTGTCTCGAGCCACACCGAGGTCGTCTCCCTCCTCGGCGAGAAGGTGCTGCGCTCGGTCGAGCTGCGAGACAACCGTTCGGGGCAGACTTCGACCCAGGCCATCTGCGGGCTCTTCGTCTTCATCGGGGCCAAGCCAAGTACCGAGTGGCTCGCCGGTCAGCTCGCCAAAGACGAGGACGGGTTCTTGTTGACCGGCGCCGACATTCCACAGGCGGAGCTGGAACGTCCGGGCCACGACCCGCTCTTGTTGGAGACGAGCCGACCCGGTGTGTTCTGCGTCGGCGACGTAAGGAGTCACTCGATAAAGCGCGTGGCGACCGCCATCGGCGAGGGCTCCATGGCCGTCCGCCTCGTCTTCGACCGCCTGCAGGCGACGGGCCTCGCCGTTGCTGATCCGGCCAAGCACTTTCCCTGATTCTCCGGCGCTCGCAATCGTCTCCGCCTCCGTTTCGAAGGCGCAAAGACGCCGGGAGTTTCCGATGATGTGCCGAGTCACCGAGCAGCGGAACTGGAGGCGGCGGCCTCGGCGAAGGCGGGTGAGGGGAAACGCCCGCCCATCCCAGCGAGCCCGCCGCAGGCGCTCTTTAGTCGGGACCCCAGAGCGTTATCGTGTCGAGCTCCTCTTCGATAGCCCGGTCGCGGTCGTAGGGTGCTTCCCGTTCCGCGTCGTCAGCACGGCGCAAGTCGTCGCCGTCGTTTGGTTCGTCGGAGGTTTCGCACGGGACGAGCGTCGCCGGGAGCGGGGCATCAGGAGGCGGGTCCTTGGACTCGGCCTCCCCGTCGCGGACCAACGACGTCGCTTTGCCGTCCGAGAACCACCGGTCGTCATGTTTGAGGTAGGGGTCCTTGTACCAGCCTTCTGCTCCGAGATGTCCGGCCATTATTCAAGCTTAGGCCGTCCATCCCTCGCAGAGGTCAAGGGGCTAAGCACCACCAAGCCCAGGCGAGCGCCTGGGCCTCACGCGCGCCGCAAGGCGACCGACTTTCGTCCAGGTTACGGGCGGGCAACTCGAGACGCTTCCTCGAGGTGGGAACGGGCGCTACTAGCCATCTCAGCCCGAGACCCTGTCCGCCATGAGCTTTTGACCGCGGACGACGAACACCACCGTCTCTCCGGGCGAGGAAAGCTCCACCTCTAAGACGCGTTCGTCTCGGGCCTCCACGACTGTATCCACGACGCCCGAGTACGACCACGAGCGCGGCATCGCAACAGTGGGCAGGGCAAGCTTCGACCACCAGAGGCGGTCCTGTGCCTGCACCGTTCGCCGCAGGGCGAAATAGGCCTCTAGGCCGACCCGAGCGGCATCGAGCGGTCCGGGACCGAGCCGCCACGCGTTATCGGGTGACCCGGTGATTGCCAACGTGCCGAGCACGACGGGGTTGTCATCGAGCCCAAGCCCGAGTCGTACGAGAGCTGCCGGGGCTGGCACCACGAGATCGACAGGCGTCAGATCCGGTGTCGGTCGGGGCGCGGCGGCAGTCGACGCCGAGCTGAGGCTCGTCTCGACAACGAAGCGGTCGGGCGTCCACCACAAGGCCTCGGAGGGCCAGCACGTGACGAGGGCGAGTCCGGATCCGCTTTGCGGAGTGGGAAGGAGGGTCCCGGGGTCCGCCACCATGGTCGAGACCGTCTTGAACACCCAACGCCTGCACCCCACCGCCCAGATGACCACGTCACCCGGCCTAAGGCGGTCGAGAGCGGAAAAGTAGCTCACGTCGTGAGCTTCGAGGATCGCCTCGCCAGGCGAGCCAGGCATGGGAGTGGAGGGGTCGTGGCCGACGGCCACGTTGAGCACGTTGTCGGACAGGCCTTCGATCACCGGGGCGGCGAGGTCGATGGCCGGAATTACGAGGACCCCAGCGACGGTGCTTGCAGGCGGTGCCGGTGAGCATTGCGACCCATGGGCGACGACCGGAGAAGCCGGCCGCTCGACGGCATCAGGGGCAGAGGCCATGAGCGAGCGAGCAACGGTCTGCTGGCGATGACTCCACCACCATGGGTAGGCGACTGCGGTGCAAGCGGCAACAACGAGTAGGGCCCCTGCCACGACCAGAGTCGCCGCAGAAACCTGCCGCCCGCTCACACTTGCCGGAGGCCTTTGCGGCGCCGGGCGCCGGCGCCGATGAGGGCGACCCCAGCCAGGCCGAGCAGGCCAGTCAGCAGCCAGTAGGGCATGCCGGCCCAGGGCTCGCCCGTGTGGGCGGATGGGATCGGGCTCCCCGCGCTTGTCACGACGATTCTCACCGCCGCCGGTGCAGATCTCGAACCGGATAGGGTGCGCACGACGTAGGTGCACGTTGCGGCGCCGACGAATTCGTTGGCCGGAACAAAGCGGAAGTGTCCCGATGGCGTCACCGTGCAGGTCCCGTCGGCCTTCGGAGACTGGGAGATGATCTCCAGCTCGAAGGGCCCGGCGCTTTTTGGCAGCGGGAGACCGGTCGAGACGGCGTTGCCGACGATCGTGTAGAGGGTCAGGCTCTCGGCTGCAAGACGTGCCACCACGGTGAAGTCGGTGCGCGCCGTGGCTGAGGAGTAGTTATCGTCGCCGGAGTAGGACGCCGTCACCGCATAGTGGCTGCTGGCGAGCCTGGGGGAGGTGGAGCAGGAGACCGAGGGCAGGATCGTCGTGCAAAGCGCCGCGCCGGCGGCGGTGAACACGACGGTCCCGGATGCTCCAGCTGGAAGGCCGACGACCGACAATGTGACAGTGTGTCCGGCTTGGATCGAGGTGGGCGAGGCGGCGGCGAGCACGACGAGCGCGAACGGAGTCACCGTGAAGGCTGTGGCGGCCTTCGCAGGTCTGACGCTCCCGTCGCCACCGTAGGTGGCAACCACGTCATAGCGCCGTACGTCGAGGTCCTTCGTGACGGTGCACGAGGCGGCGCCGCCCGCCACCTTCGAGACGCAAAGAACCGTCGAGTGCCACCTGAAGCTGACAGAGCCGGAGGCGTCGGCCGGCAACCCGGTCGCCGACAAGGTGACCGCGGTGCCGTAAGGGGCCGAGCCCGGCGTCGCCGCGGCGCTGATCGTGTCGTCGAAAACGCGGGTGATCGTGAAGCTTGTCGGAGCCGAGGCACCTCCGTAGGTGGCGTCGCCCGAGTAGGTGGCGGTCACGGCGTAGTTGTCGGCGCCGAGCCTCCGAGAGGTCTCGCAACTCGGTGCTGGGAGGCTCGCCCTACAAAGCGTGGTGGTGCCCGAGGTGAAGCTCACCGTGCCCGTAGCATCGCCGGGGAGCCCCGAGACCGAAAGCAACACTGCGCTGCCATAGGCGGTGGCGGCCGGCGTCGCCGAAGCTGACATCGAGAAGGCAGCGGACTTTGTGATCGTGAAGCTCGTCGAGGCCGAGGCTCCGAGGTAGCTGCTGTCGCCCGAGTAGGTGGCGCTCACACTGTAAGTGCCCGGTGGAAGCGAGGTCGCAGTCGAACATGTCGCCCTCGCTCCGGACACGCTCGCCGTGCACAAGACCGCCGACGACGACTTGAAGGTCGCCTCGCCTGTGGCATCGCCCGGCAGTCCGGACACCGACAACAAGACGGCGGTGCCGTAGGAAGCCGAGCCCGGCGTGGCAGAGGCGGTCATCGTGTAGGAGGGAAGCTTTGTGATCGTGAAGCTCGTCACCGCCGAAGAGGCGCCGTAGTTGGCGTCGCCCGAGTAGGTGGCGGTGACGGTGTGGCTGCCGACACCGGGCGTCGGCGCGGTGTCACAACTGAGCGCCGGCAGGCTCGTTGCGCAAAGAGTGATGCCCCCGGAGGTGAAGCTGACCGTGCCGGTGGCGCCTCCCGGGAGATTGGCGACCGAGAGAAGGACAACGTTGCCATAGGGCGTCGAAGCGGGGCTCGCCGAGGCGGTCATCGAATAGCGCGAGGACTTGGTGATGGTAAAGCTCGTCTCGGCCACCGACCCGAGGTAGTTGGTGTCGCCCGAGTAGGTGGCGGTGACGGTGTAATGGGTGGCGACGAGCGAAGGCGCGGTGTCACAACTGAGCGCCGGCAGGCTCGTTGCGCAAAGAGTGATGCCCCCGGAGGTGAAGCTGACCGTGCCGGTGGCGCCTCCCGGGAGATTGGCGACCGAGAGAAGGACAACGTTGCCATAGGGCGTCGAAGCGGGGCTCGCCGAGGCGGTCATCGAATAGCGCGAGGACTTGGTGATGGTAAAGCTCGTCTCGGCCACCGACCCGAGGTAGTTGGTGTCGCCCGAGTAGGTGGCGGCGACGGTGTAATGGGTGGCGACGAGCGAAGGCGCGGTGGAGCAGGCGGCCGTCCCGCCCGACACGCTCGCGGTGCACAAGCTCGCCCCCGCGGACGCGAATGTCACAGAGCCCGTGGCGTTCGCCGGCAGACCTGACACCGACAGCGAGACGGTGCTCCCGTAGGGCGCCGTGCCCGGAGTGGCCGAGGCCGACATGGCGTAGGACGAGAATTTGGTGACCACGAAGCTGGTCGAGGCCGATGCGCCGTCATACACGTTGTCGCCCGAGTAGGTGGCGGTGACGCTGTAGCTGCCGACGCCGAGACCCGACGACGTGTCGCAGCTGAGCATCGGCAGGCTTGCCACGCAAAGGCTTGTGACCCCTGAGGTGAAGCTCACGGTGCCTGTCGCGCCAGCGGGCGGCCCGCTTACCGACAGTGAGACGGCGTTGCCGTAGGCGCTCGAGGCGGGGCTCGCCGCCGCCGTCATCGAGTAACCAGAAAGCCTCGTGATCGTGAAGCTGGTCGCGGCTGAGGAGCCCTCATAGTTGACATCGCCGGAGTAGGTGGCGGTCACGGCGTAGTTGCCGGCGCCGAGGCTCGGCGAAGTGACACAGCTGAGTGCCGGGAGGTTTGCCGCGCACAGCGTCGCGGTGCCCGAGGCGAAGCTCACCGAGCCGGTGGCGTCTGCGGGCAATCCAGAGGCTGACAACGTGACGGTGCCTCCGAACGACGTCGAGGCCGGACTTGCCGAAGCGGTCATCGAGTAGCTGGAGGACTGCGTGATCGTGAAGCTTGTCGAGGCCGACGACCCGGAGTAGCTCGCGTCGCCTGAATAACTGGCCGTGACGCTGTAGCTGCCGGTGCCGAGACTGGTCGCCGTCGGGCAACTGGTCGCTCCAGCCAAGACGGACGCCGAGCACAACGTCGTTGCCCCGGAGGTGAAGCTCACTGTGCCCGAGGCGTCGCCCGGAAGTCCCACAGCCTCTAGGGTCACCGAGTCGCCGTGCGGGGTCGTGCTCGGCAGGGAGGACGCCGACATCAAGTAGTCGGAGGACTTGGTGATCGTGAAGCTTGTCAAGGCGGACGAACCGTTGTAGTCACTGTCACCCGAGTAGGTGGCAGTGACGTCGTAGGTGCCAACTCCGAGCGCGGAGGACGTGGCGCAGCTGGACGCCTGGAGGCTCGCCGAACACAAGGTCACCCCACCGGCGGCGAAGCTCACCGTGCCGGTGGCTGCGTTCGGGAGTCCGGAGGCCGACAGCGACACGGCGTTGCCGTAAGGCGTCGAGGACGGGGTCGCCGAAGCCAACATCAAGTAGGCCGAGGACTTCGTGATCGTGAAGCTGGTCGAGGCCGAGGCTCCCTCGTAGTTCGCATCGCCCGAGTAGATGGCGGTGACGCTGTAGCCGCCGGGGGCGAGCGTCGAAGAGGTGTTGCAGCTTGGTGCCGGCAGGCTCGCCGAGCACAGCGTCGTCGTCCCCACCTTGAAGTTCACCGTACCGGTGGCCTGGCTGGGGAACCCCGAGGCCGAGAGTGACACGGCGTTGCCGTAGGCATTCACGCCCGGCGCCGCCGCGGCCAACATCGTGTAGTTGGAGGACTGGGTGATCACAAAGCTGGTCGTGGAAGCAGAGGGATCGTAGTTGCCGTCGCCCGAGTAAGTGGCGGTGACGGGATAGCTGCCCACGGCCAACGTCGAGGAAGTGTCGCAGCTGGACGAGGGAAGCTCGGCCGTGCAAAGAGCCGTCCCCCCCGAGGAAAAGCTCACCATGCCCGTGGCGTCTCCCGGCAGTCCGACGACCGACAACAGTACGGCATTGCCATAAGAAGTCGGGGTGGGGAGGGCCGAGGCCGTCATCGTGTCGGCGGAGGACTTCGTGATCGCGAAGGTCGTCGAGGCAGTTGATCCCTGGTAGTCGCTGTCGCCGGAGTAGCTGGCGGTGACGTTGTAGGTGCCGGCAGCGAGGGTCGACGAGGTAAGGCAGGCGGGCGTCGGGGCAGGGGCCGTGCAGAGCGTCGTCGCCTGCGCAGTGAAGCTCACCGTACCCGTCGAGTTGGAAGGAAGCCCGAATGCCGTCAAGGCCACGGCGTTGCCGTGAGGCGTCGAGCCCGGCACCGCCAAGGCCTCCATCGAATAGGCCGAGGACGGGGTGATCGTGAAAGCCGTAGAGGCCGAGCTGCCCAGGTAGTTGGCGTCACCTGAGTAGGTGGCAATGACGCTGTAATTGCCGCCGCCAAGACTGGACGAGGTTGCGCAGCTCGGCCCCGGGAGATTCGCAGTGCACAGGATCGAGGACCCCGCTTCGAATCTCACAGTGCCGGTGGCATTGTTCGGCAACCCGTTCGCCGACAGCACCACCGATGCGCCGTACACGACCGAGCCCGGTGTCGCGGAGGCGGTCATCGTATAGGCGGAGGACTTGGTGATCGTGAAGCTTGTGGAGGCCGACGACGCCCCGTACTCGCCGTTGCCCGAGTAGTTGGCAGTGACGTTGTAGGTGCCGGGAACGAGCGCCGAGGAGGTATCGCAGCTGAGCACCGGCAGGGTCGTCGAGCACAGGGTGCTCCCCCCCGACCGGAAATTCACCGTGCCCGTCGCGCCGGCGGGCATGCCGGCGACCGAGAGAAGGACGCCGTTGCCGTAGGAGGTCGAGCCGGGGCTCGCCGAGGCGGTCAAGGTCGTGACGGTGGCTGTGTCGGTCGCCGTCGCGGGGTCGCCGTCGACCGAGGACATGCCGGCCACGGCCGAAAGAGACCCGGAAGCCGACGAGGCGATCGTGGCGGGGATCGTCACACTCGGCAGTGAGGTGCCGGCCGCGATCGGTGAAGAGGGTGCGTAGGTGCACGTGACCACCTGGCCGGAGGTGGCGCAGGTCCAGTCGCTCGTCGCCGAAGCGGTGCCGGGGGTTAGCCCCGTCGGGAAGGTGTCCGTGAGCGTGAGCGCGCTCGCCTCAGTGCCACCGTCGCCGCCGTCGGAGCTGACAGAAGGCGACAAGGTGTAGACGGCCTGGTTGCCGGCGAGGAACTCACTGCTCTCGTTGTCGGTGTTGCCGAGGGCGAGCACCGGGACCGGTCCGTTCAGGCTCTGTGTCTGGAGCCCGCTAACTTCGTGGATCTCGGTCGACCCGCCGGTCGAAGAAGTCCAACCGAAAGTCAGTTGGTACGGGATCCCCGTGGACGGATCGATCCAAGAAGACGGGAAGCCCGCGAGAACGGTGTTGTTGCTCACCGTCGGCAGAGCTCCGGAAAGGCTCTGCCATGAAGACGCCCCAAGCGGCTTGTAGGCGATGGACCAAGAATCGGCCGGTACCGTGAGGCCCGAGGTCACCGCCTCGGCTGTGCTCGAAGAAGGGTTGATGACGATCTCCACCGGCACGGCCAGACCCGACCGGCTCGTGGCGGACTGATTGTCGAGGTAGTAGCCGCCTGACCCCTGGGTAGGCCCGAGATTGTTAACTGTCTCGTTAGAGCTGCCGTCGCCGGTGCGCCCGTAGGCCGAAGCGGTCGTGGCGAGAATGCAGTAGCCGGTGGTGCCGTCGCCCGGTCCTCGAGCGGTAACCGACTCAGGGTAGGCCTTCCCTGCGATCAGGCCGGACGGGACAGGACAGCTGGAACCGCTATAGGCCGAATTCTCATAGTTGCCGTACACATCGAGGCCGAGGCCGAGGTACCCATAGGGGACTCCCGCGGCGCTCTGGTTGGTGGAGTACCCGAGCGCCCCTCCGAGATACCCGACCGACGACGGCGCCGTCGGGTCTGCCGGGTTCGCCGCGGCGAGCCCGAAGGATATTCCGTCCGCGCCCGTACCGTCGTACTGATACGAGTCGAAGGAGATGTCGAGGCCTTCGGAAGTCGGCAGACTGACAGAGTAGAAAACGGAACCGACCTCGTCTTGCGCGTTCGGAGTGAACCGGAGCGTGCCGCTGTTGGCCGGGTCGATGGTCGGACTGCAGTCCGGTATCGAGGTCTGAGACGTGGACGGCCCAGCCGTGAGGCAGGCCGTGTTGCCAGCCCCGACTGTCGGGATTACCCAGTTGGCCGGCTCGGAATCTGTCGTAAAGGCAGCACTGCTGAGCGGGGTATCGAGGGCAAAGGCAGGTGACGCCGTGATGACGAGGGCACCGGCAACGAGCAACGGTACGGCCGCCGCCTTGAGGGCTCGGACAAGATCGATTCGCAGTATTTCCCGACTCGTTTTTCCTGCATTCATCCTTATCCTTGAGGCCTTGTCTTCCATCGGCTCGGCCTAGCTGCGTCTTTAGCCTTTTCGTCACCCCGCGTGTCACCCCGGCTTTCACCCTATGTGTCACCTTGCCTAACGCGCCTACAAAGGACCTGAAGACCTAGCCCCGTCTGTCTGAGGTGCCAGCCGGCCCAGGCCACCGGTCCAGTGGCCTAAAGCGCCAGGGGCAAACGGAAGCCGCGCTGCACTCCCGCTCGGTTAGGGACGCCCAAGGCCTCGGGCCGAAGCGGTGCTAGCGAAAGCGCACTCGACGGCGGGCCGGTTGTCTTGACAAGTACTCGTCTGGGATTTGGGATCCCAGATCAGCCATCTAGCGGCTGGGTGGGGAGGTGGGCTGCGACGCGCCTTCGTCGCGGGGTGGGCCAGGAACAGGCACAGCTCCGCTGTCTGCACTGCGCACGGCGGCCTCGTCCAAGATGGCGGCCGTCGCGGTGGCGCCGAACCTCGTGACTCCGATGGCCACGAGCTCGAGTAAACGGTCCAACGTGCGAACGCCGCCCGCCGCCTTGATTTGCACCTTCGGCGACGTTGCCCCTGCCATCAACAACAGGTTGTGCACGGTCGCGCCTTTGGGGGCAAAGCCAGTCGAAGTCTTGATGAACTCGGCGCCGGCACGCTCGCCCAGCCGGCTGCCCTCTACGATCTGCTCGTCGCTGAGGTAGGCGTTCTCGAGAATCACCTTGACCAAGGCGTTCGCCGAGTGGGCGACCGCCACGACCTCGGCGACCTCGTCCTCGACGTAGCCGTACTGACCGCTGCGGAATGCCCCGATGTTGATGACCATGTCGATCTCGCGTGCGCCATCGTCGATCGCCCGGCGGGTCTCAAACAGTTTGGCCTCGGTCGTGGAGTGCCCGTGGGGGAAGCCCACGACCGTGCCGACCGTGACATTCGTGAGCGCGAACAGGCCCGCGGCCAAAGTAACGTCGGCCGGTCTTACGCAGACTGACCAGGTGCCGTACCTGTCGGCGAGTGCGCAACCGTTGCGGACGTCGTCGTCGGTGAGCTCAGGGCGCAGAAGCGAGTGATCAATAAGAGCGGCGATGTCGCGCACCGTCAGCTCAGTCGGGATAACCCTGATTGCGGCACTCATTGAGAGGAACCTTTCACGCGGGGCGTCTCGCACGGCGCCTGCCCAAGGATGACTGCGGCCTAGCCAGAGACACTAGCCCGCTCGCCAAGAGTGCCAACGGAGATTCAGTAGCGTTCTTGCTGCGTTCCCCGCTGCTGCAACGCCCGGCCAGACGGTCAGCCGGTATTGCGCAGACCGGCGGCGATGGCGTTGACAGTGATAAGCAGCGCCCGCCGAAGCTCGGGTTCGTCAGAGCCGGACCGGTGTCTTCCCAGAAGTTCGACTTGGAGGTAGTGGACCGGTCGGAGGTAGTCGGCGCGCACGGCAAGGGTTCGCCGCAAAAGCGGCCTCGCCTCTATGGGCGTGGACTCCCCCGTAAGGGCCAAGACCGCGGCAACGGTGCGGGCATGCTCATCGGCGATCTCCTCGAAGATGGCGTGCTGTCCCGGCTCGACGAGCGCCTTTACGTACATGCGCGCGACGTCCATATCGGTCTTCGCAAGCGTCATCTCGACGTTCCCGATAAAGGTCCTAAAAAAGGGCCATTTCGCGTACATCTCGTCCAGAACCTGCCCAGCGCCGCCCTCGCGGGCTGCGTTAAGGCCGGACCCGACGCCGTACCAGCCAGGGATTATCTGGCGGGACTGGGTCCATCCGAAGACCCATGGGATCGCCCGCAGGGCCGCTAGCTCGGAGCCGGATTCAGGGCGGTAAGCCGGGCGCGAGCCGAGGTTCAGGTCGCTCAGTTCCGCCACGGGCGTCGACGACATGAAGTAGTCGGCGAAGCCGGGGTTCGCAAGCAGCTGGCGATAGGCGCCTTCGGCTACCGAGGAGACCGACTCCATCGCCTCATGCCAAGACTGCGAATCCCTGTCGGAGTGAGAGGAGGAGCTGTCGACGAGACTCGACTCGATCACGGCCGCGAGACTCGCCTCGAGGTTCTCCCGGGCGAGTTCGGCCAGGCTGTACTTGTCGGAGATGACTTCTCCTTGCTCGGTGAGCTTCAAGAACGCCCCTACCGTTCCCTCGGGCTGAGCGAGGATTGCCTCGGCGGAGGGCCCACCGCCTCGTCCGACAGTGCCGCCACGGCCGTGGAACAGCCGCAGGGCGACACCATGGCTGTGAGCGACGTCACGGAGCCGGTTCTGCGCCTTGTAGATCTCCCACTGGGAGGTCGTGATGCCGGCATCTTTGTTGGAGTCGGAGTAACCGAGCATGACCTCTTGGATGTCTTTGCGGGCGGCGACGACGGCCCGGTAGTTCGGATCCGCGAGGATCTCGTCGAGCAGAGCGCCCGAGCGGCGCAGCTCTGCTACGCGCTCAAAGAGGGGAACGATGCCGATCCGGGCCCGCCGCGAACGGCAGTCGATGAGCCCGGCCTCACGAGCAAGCACGACGGTCGCGAAAATGTCGTCGACGCCTTCGGTCATCGATATGACATAGCTCTCGATGACTCCTTCGCCGAAACGATCAAGGGCGGCCGCCACCGATTCGAAGGTCGCGTAGGTCGTCTTGGCCTGTGGCGAGAGGGCGTACCGGGCCGCTCCGAGAGGCCGCGTGCTGTTCAACTCGGCCCGTAGCACCTCGCTGCGGGCGGAGCGGTCGAGCTCGTTGTAGGGTCGCTCGAGCTCTCCGAGGTGGTCGAAGATCTCGCCAAGCGCCCTGTGATGCGCCTCGGCGTTCTCACGGACATCGAGGGTCGCGACGTGAAAGCCGAAGGTCCGCACGAGTCGTCCCATGCGCTTAAGAAGCCCGTCAGCGATGGCCTCGCCGCGATTGGCCGCGAGCGAGTCCCGCATGAGCCGGAGCTCTTCGATGAGATCGTCCACACCCAGGTAGTCCTTACCGGGCACGTGCTCGGTGCCTGCCGCCAGGCGAATTCGGGTGTTCAAGAGCCGCTGGCGAACATAGGAGCACTTCAGGCGGTAGGGCTCTTCGGAGTCGATGCGTATGTAGCGGTGGTAGACATCGGGAAGCGCGGCGCGGTCTGCTTCCAAGCTCTTTGACAGAGCGTTCGAGACGGCCACTATCGCCGTCGAGTTCGAAAGCGCCTGTGTCAATTGGTCGACAAGCCCAACGAGCTTGCGGAAACCGAGCTCGTGCTGAATGAGCAGGACCTCGGTGGTGACTTCCGGGGTCACCGACGGGTTGCCGTCACGGTCGCCTCCCACCCAGGAGCCGAAGCGAAGGGCGGAGGTGGAGAACTCGAGGACTATGCCGTGGCGCGCCAGCTCGTCGTCGAGGTCCTCGAGCACTGTCGGGACGGCGCCGTCATAGATCCGCGACAGGTAATAGAGGACATTCTGGGCCTCGTCCTGGGGCCGAAGGCGCCCGACCCGGATCTCGCTCGTCTGCCACAGCAACAGGATCGTCTCGCGAAGCCGGCTGACAAGACGCCTTTGCTCGGCCGGTGCCGGTTCGGCTGCGAGCGCCTGCACGAGGTGCGCCACCTCGAGGAGCTTCGAGAGCACGGATCGACGCGCCGACTCGGTCGGATGGGCGGTGAACACGGGACGGAATTCGAGGTGGCCGAGGGTCGCTGCAAGGATGTTTCCATCGATCCGGTGCTCTGCGACCCGGTTGAGGGTCTCTCGCAACCAGGTCCGCTCCGCCCGCCGTGCTTGACCGAGCTCGGCTGCGCGATGCACCTGCTCGGTCACATTGGCAAGCTGGAAGTAGGCGGCGAATGCCCTTGCGAGCAAAAGCGCGGTGCCTGTCGCAATGGTGGGCAGCTGCTCGGCCAGACCGCCGCCGCCCGCCTGTTCCCCCTCTGAGCGCTCGAGCTTGGCCACCGCTCGAATCTGTCCGACCAGGTCCAAGAACTCGGGTCCTTCGGCGCGGGCGAGCTCCTCGCCGAGCAGGGAGACAACGAGACGGATGTCCCTGCGCAGTGCGGCGTGGCGCTCCTCGGTCGGGACCGCGTCGTAAGAAGTGATGGGGTCGCGCACGTAGCTTCTGACCGAGTGCGACTCTCCCGAGCTTTGCGCCACGGACGGATCGTACTGATCCCGGCGGGTTGGCGGCCCACCGGCGGTGGACGTTTGTTCAGTCGGCGAGGTGTGCCTCGAGGGTGATCTCCGGCACGCCTGCCAACGCTTTGCTGACCGGGCACCCGGCCTTGGCGGCCGCGGCGCGCTCTTGGAATATCGTCTCGTCGAGACCGGGAACCTTGGCGACGGTGACGAGGTCGATCCTTGTGATGGTGGGGGCGCCGTCGACCAGTCTCAAGATGACCGTGGCGTCGGTGTGGACAGATTCGGGCGTGGTCCCGCCTTGGGCGAGGAGGCTCGACAAGGCCATGGAGTAGCACGACGCGTGGGCGCCGGCGATCAGCTGCTCCGGGTTGGCTCCCGGACCATCTTCGAATCGCGACTTGTACGAGTAGTCGCCGCTAATGGTGTCGCCGGCTGTGAAGGTACCGCTGCCCGTGCGCACGTCACCTTTCCACTCGGCGCTGCCTCTTGCCGGCATGTTTACCTCCTGGCCCGCTCGGGGCATGGGTGGGAATCTGAACGTCGGGATGTTATCGACGGCTGCGAACAGTAGCGACCGGTTTGGACGCCGTCATTCCCCGGCGTCTTGGCCGCCAGCGAAGTCCCTGAGCACGGACCCCGAGAGGCGATAGCGGGTCCAGTCGTCCGTCGCCACGGCTCCGATCGATTCGTAAAACGCGATGGCGGGCTTGTTCCAGTCGAGCACGGACCACTCGAGGCGCCGACAGCCATCCTCGAGCGCGCGCTGGGCCAAGCAGGTCAGCAACGCCTTGCCCACGCCAAGGCCACGATGTGCGGGCCGGACATAGAGGTCCTCGAGATAGATGCCGGGCCGGCCCGTCCAGGTGGAAAAGCTCCTGTAGTAGATGGCCATCCCAATGACTGAATCGCCAGAGGTCGCCACGAGCGCGAAGGCGCTCGGTTCTGGCCCGAACAGGGCGCGCTCAAGCGATATCTCGTCGATCTCCACCTCCTCGCTGGCCCGCTCGTAGGTTGCCAGCTCTCTGACCAGCTCCACGAGGACGGGGACATCATGGCGAGAGGCCGGGCGGATCACCTCTCGAAGGTAGCCGACATCTTGTATCCCGAGCGCGAGAATCTCAGCGCTCGATCAACGAGCCCGGAAAGGACTACGAGCCCATGCGACTGATCCCCCACAAAGCGCCGGCGCCGCCCGTCGCCGTCGTCGACTCGAGGCCGGAGTGAGCGCCGCCGTCGAACCCGTCCTGGTTCACCACGAGGTGGACCACGACGGCGACCCTGCCCGGCTGACCTACACCTTCGGAGGTGCCGAGGCGGTGGCCTCGCTGCGACCCGGGTCCATCTTGGAGACGAGCACTCTGGACTGCTTCGCCGGCCGGGTGCGCACTGTCAACGACCTAGTGAGCCAGGTTTGCGATCCGCGGTATTTCAACCCGCAGACAGGACCTTTTTTCATCGAGGGCGCCGCGCCGGGGGACACACTGGCGGTGCACTTCGCCCGCATCGAACCGAGAGAGGCCCAAGGCGCGAGCACGACGGTGCCGTTGTTCGGAGCCCTTACGGCCACCGGCCTCACGGCAATGCTCCACGAGCCGCTCCCCGAGATGACCTGGATCTACGGCATCGACCGAGACCTGCGCGTCGTGCGCTACGAGGCACGTGACAGCGATCTGCGCATGGAGCTGCCGCTAGACCCGATGCACGGGACCGTCGGAGTCGCCCCAGCCTTAGGCGAGGTGCGCTCGTCACTGGCCCCGGGTGATTGGGGAGGCAACATGGACACTCCAGAGATGCGGGCCGGGGTGACCTGCTACCTCGGTGTCAACGTGCCCGGAGCTCTCTTCAGCTTTGGTGACGGCCACGCCCGCCAGGGAGAGGGCGAGACCTGCGGGGTAGCCGTCGAGACGGCGATGGAGTCAATCGTGGTCGTCGAGTTGGTGAAGGAGTCCCCCACGCCTTGGCCGAGAATCGAGAGTGACGACGAACTCATGACCACCGGGTCGGCCCGGCCCCTTGAGGACGCTTTTCGCATCGCCCACGCTCAGATGGTCCACTGGGTGGTGGATCTCACAGGCTTGTCCGTCATGGATGCCTACCAGCTAGTCGCCCAGACGGCGCGAACCCCGGTAGCTAACGTCGTGGACACCAATTACACCGTGGTGGCCAAGCTGGCCAAGAAGTACCTCCCCGGCGTCGAGGCCATGGCGGGTGTGCACTCTCATCTGCGAAGGCTCGCTTCGAGGTACCTCCCCCCCTCGAAAGGCATGCAGCACTGAGCCGCTGGCTGAGAAGCGTTTCGCCAGAAGCGCCGCGTTCGGGCCGTTGCCACGGTAGGTTCATCCGATGACAGCTGCCTTGTTGGGCTTCGCCCTAGCGGCGACGTTGCTCATCCTCGCGCCCGGCCCCGACAGCCTGCTCGTGATGCGAAACTCGCTTCGCGGTGGTCGCAAGGTAGGAGTGTGCACGGCGGCCGGCACACTGACCGGATTGTTGAGCTGGGCGCTTGCGGCGACGCTGGGGCTATCGTCCTTGCTCGCCGCCAGCCGGGTCGGCTACGACGTCCTGCGCTTTGTGGGAGCCGCCTACCTGATCTGGCTCGGAATGACGAGTCTTTCCCAGCGCCGGACCTCGGCGGAAAGAGCCGAGCGGCGTGACGGGAAGACGGAGCCCGCGCCGGCCCCGAGCCTGCGTCGCGCCTATGCCAATGGTGTGATCTCCAACCTGTGCAATCCGAAGATCGGGGCGTTCTTCGTTGCCTTCCTGCCCGGGTTCATCCCCCCTGGAACTTCTGTGCGCGCCTTTTCTCTCCTTTTGGGAGTTTGGTTTGCCTTAGAGACCGGGCTCTGGATGGGCGTGTTGGTGTGGATGGTGGACCACGGCGTGGGCTGGCTCAGCCATCCGAAGGTCCAGCGGCGCCTGGAACGCCTGACCGGTCTCGTCCTTATCGGTTTCGGCATCCGGCTCGCGACTGAGACGCGATAAGGGGCCGGTGCTCCTTCGCCCGGTCACCCGACCTGGAACTGGGGCTTGGCTGGGCGACCAGGCCCGCTGCCACCTCACACCGGACACCCAGTTGATTTTCCGCATCCCCCGAGCTTCGGCGCCCATACTCCTTGTGATCCGGAGATGCCGGTTCATCGAGTGGCCGAAAGGGCGATGACATGCAAACCGCACGGTCGAAATTCGACAGCAAATGGGCCCACAGACAGCTCAGCCGAGGGCGGGGAGACACGCCGAGACCGCCCTCGCCAAGGGCCCACGCTCCTTAACGCACTTGCGGTGGGCGAGCCGGCGCCCGGCGGCTCGCCCGTCGCCTGCCGGCCCGCGAGGATTGCGGGCAGCCGAACGGACAGTGCAAGTTCCGTGTCGACCGCTCCCTCGGGCGGCCCACGACGAAGGACCCGGACCGGTCCGTCGGCAAACACCGCTGGAAGAGGGATCCTGACCTGATCCGACTTCTACGAGATTGTCGCCTCTCGTGCCAGGCGGCGGTCAGGGACGAACCACATGAGAGCGACGCTCGCATAGACCGCATAGGAGGCCACGGGCGCGACAAACGCCAGACCTACACCGGCTGCGTAAAGCATCAAGGAGAGCTTTCCCTTTAAGTCCGAGCCTATGCCTTTGGCAACGGCTGACTCTGACCCGTTGGCCCGGATAATAAATATGGTCAATATGGTGTAAGCGACCCCAGCTCCGAAGCCGACGAGACCATAAGAACCCGCGGGCAACGCGTGAAGCGGATACCGGCCGGCCCACCCGGTCACAATTGGTAACAGGGACAGCCAAAAAAGCAGGTGGAGGTTGGCCCACATGACCGCGCCGTCCATGCGCTCTGTGGCCCGCAAAAGGTGGTGATGGTTGTTCCAGTATATGCCGACCATGGCAAAGCTCAGCAGGTAGACGAGCAGCTGAGGTAGCCGGCTGTGGAGCGCCCCTAACGAAGGGCCCCCGGGTGGCTTCACGTTGAAGGCCATGATCGTGATGATCACGGCCATCACGCCGTCGCTGAATGCCTCCAGCCGGTCGGTCTCGCTGAGCCTTCGCATGGTCCCCCGCGCCGATGCCTTTTCCTGTCTGCTACTAGCCGCCGTGACCCTTTAGGCCGTTGGCCCAGCGCCCAGCCAGCCCCGTCGTCTAAAGAGGATCATGAGGAGCACGATAGCTACCACCTCGGAGCCGAGACCGAGGAAGATGAACAACGGGAGATTCTCCTGCAGGTGGCCGGTCAACCAGGCGAAGTTCTGCCCGAAGAAGCCAGTGAGGTACCCGAGCGGCATGAAGATGGTAGCGATGATGGCCAGTTGCTTCATGACAACGTTCAGGCGATTGGACACCATCGACAGGTGCGTGTCCATGGCACCCCCGATCAGGTCACGGTATCCGTCCACCATGTCGCTGATGCGAATGAGGTGATCGTAGAGACTGCGGAAGTACGCCGCGCCCTGGTCTGTCATCCCTGGAATGGTCACCATGCCTGAATTCAGGCTGGAGATCATGTCGCGCTGTGGCGTGACGACCTTGCGGATCGCCATGATCTGACGCTTCATTTCGAACAGAGTTCCGAGCTGCTGCTCGGTAGGCGTCTTCAAGATGGCGCCTTCGAGGGCGTCGATCGAGTCGTCAAGGTTGGACAGGATGGGGAAGAACGAATCCACCAGGCTGTCCATGATCAGATAGAAGACGGCTACCTGCGGTGCCGAAACGTCCGAGGAGTGGTGGGTGCCGAGACGGGCGCGCACGGAGGCAAAGGCGGGACAGTCACCCTGGTGCAGGCTGACAATGAACTTCAGGGTGATGAAGCAGTGCACCTCGACCATGTTCTTGCCGTCGGCCGCCATGCCGAAAGACACGACATGCACGAAGTCGTCGTAATCGTCGATGCGGGGCCGTTGCCCGAACTGGTCAGCCGCCTCCACGGCCACGGGGTGGAAGTGAAAGGTATCTGTCAAAAGCCCCGTCACGTCGTCGTCGGGCCCTGGGTCGTGTAAGTCCAGGTCGAGCCAGAAGAAGGCTCCCCCCGTCGCCGCTTGTTGAATCCCTTCGCGAGTCGCGTCGGTGGCCTTGCCGTCTTGTACGAGGGTCCCCTTCATGGAGACGATGTTCTCACTCTTAGGAGCTGGACGGGTCTTTATCCGCATCCGGCTCGACGGGGCCGTTCGCCGTTGCCTCTTGGTCCGCCTGAGCGTCGACGGCGTCAATTTCGCCTCGGGACGCCCCGAGACGCCGCTCGACGTCGGCCAGCCGGTCGCTGATCACCGCCAACTGCTGACCGAGATCGGCGTGGCTCTTCTTGAGCTCTTCCTTGTTGGCGTCGGTGTGTTCCTTTATGAAGACCGAAGCGACTGTCGCGGTGAGCACGCCGATGAGGCCGATTCCGACGAGCATCAAGACCGCCGCCACGATCCGGCCGCCTTCGGTGACGGGGTACCGGTCCCCGTAGCCCACTGTCGTCACCGTGACGATCGCCCACCAAAGAGCATCGGGATAGTTGTGGATGTTGGCCGACTTGACCTTTTCCTCGAACAGGAGAACCAGCCATGCCCCGAGCACGAGGGTCATGACGGCGGCGATGAGTACCCGGAACAGGCTGTGGTGCTTGAGGATCGACTCCAAACGCAGCTCCCCCTCGCGCAGGAGGAGGCTCATTCTCTCCATCCCTATGAGTCGCCAGCCCTGCAGGGGCGGCAGCACGACGGTTGCCGGCTCGACCCAGCGCCGCCTGACATACCCGCGGGCGTCCGGGCTCACGACGAGACGGACGATGTACTCGACAAGCAGGATCACCCACAAGGCGAAAAGCGTCCCGACGAGCACCGTCGAGGCTCTGCCGTTGGCGTTGGTAGTGACGACGATGATCGCGATGACGAGCCACGCAATACCCAAGAGGGTCATCGGGTACTTGGTGAGGTCCTCGATCCTGTCGACGACATCGTGGCGACCACCCGAGGGCTTGCCGGCCACGGCGCGCCGCCGGCGCTCGTCCTTGCGAGCCTTCTCGTCTAGGCGCTCTTGTTCAAGGCGCTCCAGACGCTGGATCCGCTCGAGGGAGGCAGACTTCCTCCCGGCCGGAGCGGTAGCGCTCCCAGGACCTGATTCCACATCGGTGGCGTCGCCCACTAGGCAATGAACATAGTTGCTCGGCAGTTCGGGTGAACTCTTGCTGGCCTCGCCCCGAGCGGAGGCCCGCGAGTCGCCGCAAGCCAGACTGAGTCTGTCCGTCCCCTGGACATCGGATCCGGTCGGCCCAAAAGGCTTGGGACCCCTGAGCGGAGGCCGGGCCAGGTGCCTTTTTGGGCCACTCGAGGACTGAACACGGCTTCACCGAGCTCGACGGAGGTGCCAGCTCTGATGGTGGGTCGAAGACGGGCCGAAACAGACCTCCAAGCAATCTCGGAGGCTTGTCACAGCAAGGCGTCCTAGGTTTGCATTGTGCGCGTCGCGTCCTGTCACTCCTGCGAGACGCACCTTGTCGGGACGTCGGAGACGGGTGGCCCGCGCCGCGGGAGGTGACCGGGAGAGCTCGCTGCGGTAGAAGATCCGGCTCGCTCACAGGAACTCACGCAGGCCGTAACCGAACCGTTATTGCAGTCACCCACCGCCGGAAGCAGAATTGAGGGTCAGCTCAAGGAGCTGGGGGATTCTTGGTCGGTTATGTGGCCGACCTCAAAGATGGCGCACAGCAGGGACACTTTCGAAGTTTGGAGGTGCACAAGGCTGGGAATCAAAAGCGGGTAGTTGCCGCTGATGCCGTGTTCGACCGTCTCAGGCATGACCGCTTTGCCTTTCTCGTCAGCAACGCCGTGTGAGCGGCGCCACCACAAGACCGGCGTGCGGAGCATCCAGAAAGAAGGGGTTTGTGATCGAACCAGACCTTCGCCTCCTGACACTCAGTGACAATGTTCGTTCCGCCACCATTGCCTACGTGCCGAACGACCCGGCCGACAAGCACGCCGGTTATCTCTACCTGCTGGCTACCGAGAACGGCCCGCTCCTCGCGATCCCGGGCATCATCGGTGCCATGGACGGTTCAGAGCCCGACAGCGACAGCGCTGCGGCCTTGATCGGTCGCCCCATATCACCGTGGAAGCTGCGCAACGACGGGTGGTACGCAGAGATCCAATGATACGAGGGCGCGTTGCTCGCGCTGTCGTGGTCATGACCGTCGCCTGACGAGGAGCACCTGTGGAGGTCGGTGCCGACGCGTCATGACACGTCGGCCCCGCCGCTGGGAGTACGGCCATTTGGACCTCTGCGTGTCCTCCTCAGATCGACCGATGCAAGTATTGGCGTCGTGCCCGGGTTTAACAACGTCGTTTGCGGCCTTTTGATCAGGTCCGAACGCGTCCTGTTCGTGCACCGGAACTCCTCGCGGCTGTGGGCCCCAGACCGCTGGGATGCGCCCGGGGGCCACGTTGAACTCGGCGAATCGGACTCCGATGCCCTCGCCCGGGAGCTTTTCGAAGAGATCGGGATCGTGGTGGGTGCGAACGACGCCCGCCTCGTCGGGCGCCTCTCCGGCCCTGACTTCGACGCCCGCGTCTTTTTGATCGGCTCGTTTTTCGGAGAGCCCGAAAACCGTGCGCCTGAGGAACACGACGATCTCGCGTGGTTTGCAGAAGAGCAACTCTTTGACCTTGTCCTTGCCGACCCGGACCTTCTCGACATCGTCCTCGAGCAACTTCACCGGGCCCCCGCCGACGACAGCTGAGGTCCAGGCCAGCTCCCCCACTTAGCTCCGCGCCTGAGGGCCCTTGTCCAACCGTCTGGGTTTCTCCCCGATCGCGCCGGCTGTCGTGAACCCAAGCGGCCGATGAGCGGTCTCAGGCCGAGTTGCCCCAGATGAGCTTCATCCCGTTGACAAAGGCATCAGACCCACCGCCGGACCACGTGCCGGACACAGGAAACGAGCATGGCCGAGGAGGTTTTGGCGCACCTTGTCGGGCATCGCCTCGAACACGAGCCCTAAGGAAAGCCGCACTCAAGCGCCTTCGTAGTGGGAGAGCGGGTGCGCCGGCATCGCTCCCCACTCGGGGAGGGACGATTGCGGCCGATCGACACGGCTCGTGAGTAGAGCACCGCTCAGAGGCCGGAGCCGCCCTATGGCGGTGAGGTGGTCAGCTGGGGGATCCGAGCGAGCTTGGAGCGGACGCTGATTTCGTCTGTCCGGTTGAGCTGCTCGGACCTGGCCCGTGGGCAACTGGCGGGCTCAGAGCAGAACAAGCTCGGGTGCTCACCTGTCATCATGGTGTCCGTGGCTGGCAGCCCGCGGGGAGACGAGCACGCAGATCTCGGCTTGGATGCTTTGGTGCGGTGGGTCATCATCGCCATCGAGTACGCCATCGTCGCCAGCCTGCTGCTCCTCGCCGGCATCATCCTGGTCCGCACGGTGGTTACGTTCCTCACCCACTGGAGCGCCTTCCCCCAGACCGTGGTGGCGGCCATCGACGGCATCTTGGTGGTAATCATCGTCCTTGACATTGCCCATACCGTGTTCGGCCACCTGCGCTCCTCGGTCTTCCCGGTGCGACCGTTCCTCGTCATCGGCATCCTTGCCGGAGTGCGGGACATCCTCAGCGCGTCGGCACACCTCACCTTGTCTACGCTCTCCACCGTCAGTCTCGACAACACATTGATCAACCTTGGCGTTGGGGTCGGTGTGGTCGTCTTCCTCCTCCTGGGCCTGCTCGTCCTGCGCTACAGCGGGCACAGTGACGAGGACGCCACCGGGAGGTGATCCGCCGATCCTCGCCCCCGGCGATGACCCGTCGTGCCGGGTCCTAGCCACGCCTAACTCGCAGGCGAAAGTCCCGCCCCCAAACTCGCGGCCGCACGGCCCTTTGCAAGGTGACTTTCGCCTCTATGTGGAGGGGGTCGCCGAGGTCGACTCTTGAAGTGTGGAGTGCGACCAGCGACCGGTCTTCGAGGAGCTCGACAGGGAGGACTGCCTCGAACTATTGCGGGAAGAGCTCGTCGGCCATGTGGCCCTCACGGCACGTGCCCTGCCGGTCGTGCTTCCCGTGAACTTCGCCGTGCTCGACGGCGACATCTTCTGGCGCTCGGCTCAGGGCACGAAGTTGAACGACACCTCGGCAGACCTGGTCGTGGCCTTTGAGGCGGACCATTATGAACCGGACCACGCCCAGGGCTGGACCGTGATGGTCCAGGGCCTGGCGCACGTGCTGACCGATGTCGAGGAGCTTGACAGGGCGAGGGCGCTCCCGCTCGAGTCCTGGACGCTCGAGGGTGCGGCAGATCGTTACGTCCGCCTGATCCCCAATATCGTCACAGGCACCCGTGTCCGAAACGTGTCAATGAACTGAGAAGCCGCTCTCCTAGTTGCGGTCTTTGCCCATGAGAACTAGCTCGACGCCAGCGGAATCGACCTGGCGCGAGAACTCCCGGTAGCCGCGTCGCTCGTACATGGCGACATTGGCACCGCTCTTGTGCCCGGCCGCGAGTTGGTACCGGCGCACCTCGGGAGGGGCGGCTGCCTCGAGCGCGCCAAGGAGACCAGATCCGATCCCATTTGCCTGCTGGTCGGGCGCAACCGCCAGTCGGCTCACCCAACCGATCTCACCGTCAACAGTGAGGCGCCCCGCCCCTACGAGTCGGCCGGCCCTCACGGCTCCCATCACGATCGCAGTCGCGAGCTCGTGTCTCATATCTTCGAGCGTCTCTACTAGCGGTGGTATCTCCGTCGTTCCGTAAAGGCGCGCTTCGGCCAAAAAGGCGGCCCGCTGAACGGTAAGGACCTCTCCGGCGCTCTCGGGTTCGAGCAGGCGGTACTCAATCTCCGGCATCTACCCATCTCCTCTTCGGGGCATGGCCCGCCCGTCGGCGGTCACCCGTATCCTTCTGCGCTTCACTTCCATTGGAAGTGGACGAACACCCGCCCGAAGTTGCGCGAGTCCTTTTCCACACGGTGGTACTGGGCTTTTATCTCTTTTTGGTCGAGGAAGCGCAAAACTCTCTTCTTGAGCTGTCCCGAGCCCTTCCCCGGGATGATCTCGACCTCGGTGGCTTTTGTGCGAACCGCCTCTTCGATGACCTCACGCAAGGCACGTTCGATGTCGTCTCCGCGGTTGTAGATGTCATGGAGGTCGAGTTTGAGTCTCACGAGACCCGCCTTTCGAGCGGGACGAGATCTTGGTGGAAAAAGCAGATCGTGCCTCTCGGTTGAAAACCGATGTCCGCATAAAGGTGCTTGGGCCAATCGTCGTCGTCGGCGATGATGAAGATCGGGTCGCATTTCGCAGACCTCGCCCGGGTTGTCGCGTATGTCACAAGCGTGCGGGCGTAACCGCGTCCGCGAGCCTCCGGGGCCGTGTACACGTCTTCCACCCATGCCGTCGGGCCGTCGGATCGCAACTTGGTAACGGCGGCGGGAGCCCCGTGAGCGTCGAGGATTCCGAAACAGGTCTCGCTCCACAACCTTCCCTCTCGGGCGAAGTACTCCTCTAGCTGGCCGAGGGCCGCCTCGCCGATACCCGGAAAATCGTCGATCGTCCAACGCCGCATCAATTCGACGGTCTGTGCCTGGCTCAGCTCGACGACCATCTCGGCATCGACCTTTCGACGCGGCTCTCGCGCCAAGACCATGACGACCTGGTTGTCGATCTTCCAACCGGCCGCGGCGAATGGCCCGGCTAGCTCAGCCGTGGCCCCGGCCTCGGCGACGACATGGCGATAGGACAGGTCAGCCTGGTACCGCTCGGCGAGCGCCACCACCTCGTCAAACTCCGCCGGCTCCAAGATGCGTATCTGGTTGAGCGCCCACACGAGAGGCAGAGACCTCGTCCGCACGACAAAGCCTGGCCCCACAGGTCGCATCTCGTCGGCCAGCGAGCCCAGCGTACGACGAAGGTGGCCGAGTACGGTGCCGAGCGGCTCAGTCAACTCATCGGAGGACATCACAGCCACTGTAGGCATTTAGCTGTCACCAGCTGGCCCGAGAATCGACGTCGCGGCTCGCGCCCTAGGCTTGAGGCGAGGCGAGGAGAGGCCCACTTTTGATCATGCGAGCAGGCACGAATTCGAAGATTGAGCTCAATGGCGACAGCCAAGGTCCGTCGTCGGTCATCTCGGTCGCGGGCCTCACCAAGAGATACGGGGACGTGGAGGCGGTGCGCGGCATCGACTTCGAAGTTGCCAGAGGCGAGACGTTCGGTTTCCTCGGACCGAACGGAGCCGGGAAAACGACCACGATCAAGATCCTTTGCACTCTCGCCGCCGCCACCACGGGCACTGCTTCGGTGGCTGGGCACGACACGAGCACGCAACAAGACGAGGTCCGTCGCAACATCGGGCTCGTGTTCCAGGACACGACGCTCGACACGTACCTCACCGCCGAGCAGAACCTGCGCTTCCACGCCGCCCTCTACGCCGTCCCGAAGGCCGTCATCGCACCTCGGACACGCCAGGTGTTGAACATGGTGGGTCTTTGGGAACGCAAGGACAATCTGGTCAGCACCTTTTCCGGAGGCATGCAACGAAGGCTCGAGATCGCCCGTGGCTTGTTGCACGCGCCCCATGTCTTGTTCCTCGACGAGCCCACGGTCGGCCTCGACCCGCAGACCCGCTCGTCGATATGGACCTACATCAATGACCTCAAGCGGCGGGAGGACATAACGATCTTCCTGACCACTCACTACATGGACGAAGCCGAGAACTGCGACCGGATCGCCATCATCGACCATGGCAGGATCGTGGCCATCGACACCCCCGAAGCCCTGAAGGCCAGTGTCGGCAAGGACAGGGTCCAGATCCAAACGGCGGACGACGCGGCGGCGATGGCCGCCCTCATGGCCCACTTCGGCATCGAGTCGGCCATGCACGACGGCGCGGTCACCTTCTCGGTTGCCTCGGGGGAGGAGTTCGTGCCCAGGCTGTTCGCCGAGCTCGACGTGACGATACGTTCGGTGAGCGTCTCGCGTCCGTCACTGGACGACGTCTTCATGTCCTACACCGGGAGCACCATCAGAGACGCCGAGGCGTCGAGCACCGACGCGATGCGCCACATGGCCGCACGCTGGCGAGGGGGGAGACGTTAGACATGGCCACGAGACTCGCCAAGACGGCGGCTGGGGCGGGAACTGAGGCCGAGCTCGTCGCGGAGATCAGGGTCGCCCTGCCCGAGCACGGGTTGAGCCACGACCTTCGCGCCATAAGCATCGTCTGGCGGCGCGAGCTCATCCGGTTCCGGACCGACCGGTTGCGGGCGATCACTTCACTCGTACAACCGTTCCTGTTCCTCTTCGTGCTCGGTACTGGCCTATCGACCCTCGCCAAGGGCGGCCTGCCCGCAGGTGTGAATTTCAAGACCTTCATCTACCCGGGCGTGCTCGGGATGTCGGTGCTGTTCACCTCCGTCTTCTCGGCCGGCTCGATCGTCTGGGACCGCGAGTTCGGTTTCCTGCGCGAGATGCTCGTCGCCCCGGTACGGCGCGCCTCTCTCGTGATCGGCAAGTGCCTCGGTGGCGCCACGATCGCTACGTTCCAGGGCATCGTGTTCCTCGCCCTGGCCTGGTTCGCGCACGTGCCGTACAACCCGCTGCTGTTGTTGACTCTGGTCGGCGAGCTGCTGCTGTTGTCGTTCACGCTGACCGCGTTCGGGCTGATGATGGCGGCTCGGATCAAGCAGTTCCAGTCGTTCATGGCCTTGACCCAGATGCTTGTTATGCCGCTGTTCTTCCTCTCCGGCGCCCTGTACCCGCTCAACGGGCTGCCGGCGTGGCTGAGCGTCCTGACCCGGATCGACCCGTTGACCTACATCATCGGCCCCATGCGCCACAGCGTCTTCGACCACTTGAAACTCCCGGCGGCCTCTGTGCAACGCCTGGCACCGAACATCACGTGGGGGAGTTGGTCCGTCCCGGTCGGGCTCGCCCTCGGCATCGTGGCCGCGATGGGCCTTGTCATGATCGGCGTCGCCATCGCCGAGTTCAGAAAGACCGAGTGAGCAGCGAGCCCGGACGGAGCGCTCACATTAAGAGCCTCTTGTAGAGGCAAATTCGATCCGCCAAGCTTGCCTGATGCTCACCTTCGGGGAATTCTCTGATCTGCGTCCCGACCTCGCTGCCGTCGGGCGGAGCCTGCTTTACGGGCATGGCCGCATCGCCCTCGGATTTCTCGCCACGGTCACAAAAGACGGCGGCCCACGGGTACACCCGATCTGCCCGCTCGTCACCGACAGGGCCCTCTATGGCTTCATCGTCCCCGGACCCAAGCGTGACGACCTACGTCGGGACGGGCGCTTTGCCCTCCACAGCGAGACGTTCCCGCCCCCGTGCCACGACGACGCCTTTTACGCCACCGGGAGGGCCGTCTTCGTGGACGACCCGCAGCTTCGCGACACCCTCACCGCCCAGCTCCTCGCCGAGCGTGACCTCGCGGAGCCCTGGCCGGGGTTCGCGTCGGAGGAGCTGGTCGAGTTCAGGCTCGACCGCTGCCTGATAACGCTCACCAAGCCCCAAGAAAATCTGCCGGCGGGTCACACGACCTGGGCGCACTGAGGCCGAAGACAGCCAGGACTGCCTTTGGGAGATTGGACATTCTACCTCCGTGGCCCGGTTCGCTCCAAGCGTGATGGATTTCACAGCTCAAGCGCGTTCGGGCTAGAAATGGCTCAGGAGTTCTGCAAGCCAAGGAGGCAGCGTGGACGTCCGCCAATGGGTTTGTGTCGACGGGAATGAGGCGGCCGCCCGCGTCGCATACGCCCTTTCTGAAGTGATCGCGATATACCCGATCACGCCCGCCTCGCCGATGGGCGAGTTCGCCGACGACTGGGCAACAGCGTACAAGGAAAACCTCTGGGGCCAGGTGCCCGACGTGATCGAGATGCAGTCCGAGGCCGGTGCCGCGGGCACCTTCCACGGTGCCTTGCAAAAAGGTGCCCTCGCCACCACCTTCACGGCTTCGCAAGGGCTCTTGCTCATGGTGCCGAACATGTTCAAGATCGCCGGCGAGCTCACTCCGGCGGTCATGCACGTCGCGGCCCGCACCATCGCCACCCATGCCCTGTCGATTTTCGGCGACCACTCAGACGTGATGCATGCCCGGACGACCGGATGGGCGATGCTGGCGGCCAGCTCGGTGCAGGAGGCTCATGACTTCGCCCTGATCGCACATGCGGCCACGCTTCGCGCCCGTGTGCCATTTCTCCATTTCTTCGACGGCTTCAGGACCTCTCATGAGCTGGCCAAGATCGCCACGCTCTCGAGCGAGGACATGGCCGCCCTCATCGACACCGATGCCCTCATCGACTTCCGCCTGCGGGGCATGAACCCCGACACGCCCGACGTCAGGGGAACCGCACAGAACCCGGACGTGTTCTTCCAGGCCCGCGAGGCTTGCAATCCTTATCACCTTGCCGTCCCTGGAATCGTGCAAGAGACGATGGACGCCCTTGGCGAAAGGACCGGGCGCTCCTACCGCCTGGTCGAGTACCGGGGAGCTCCCGATGCCGAGCGCGTCATCGTGCTCATGGGCTCAGGCGTCGGAGCGGCGCGCGAAGCGGTCGACGCCCTCGTCGCCAACGGCGAGCGGGTGGGCATGGTCACGGTGCGCCTCTACCGGCCCTTCCCGGCCGAACAGCTCGTCTCCGCCCTGCCGCCGAGTGTGCGTTCGGTCGCCGTGCTCGACAGGACAAAGGAGCCAGGAGCGGTCGGCGAACCTTTGTACCTTGACGTCCGCGCTGCGATAGACGAGGCCATGGACACCGCCGAGCCCGCTTTCTCCGAGCCACCCCGGGTGATAGGTGGCAGGTATGGGCTTTCCTCCAAGGAGTTCACACCGGCCATGGCCAAGGCAGCTCTCGACGAGCTGAAGAGCGAGCGACCCAAGCACCACTTCACCGTCGGCATCTACGACGACGTGACATCTCTCAGCCTCGCCTGGGACCGTGACTTCCGACCGCCTTTGCCGGACTCCGAGGTCCAGGCCGTGTTCTTCGGGTTGGGGTCGGACGGGACTGTCGGAGCCAACAAGAACAGCGCCAAGATCATCGTCGACGCCACGGACGACTTCGTGCAGGGCTACTTCGTCTACGACTCGAAGAAGTCCGGCGCCATGACCGCCTCGCACCTGCGGTTCGGGCCAGAACCCATCCATTCGACCTACCTGATAACCGACGCCGATTTCGTCGCCTGCCACCAGTTCAACCTGCTCGAGCGCGTTGACATCCTCGATGTGGCGCGAGACGGTGCCACCTTCCTGCTCAACAGCCCCTACGGCCCTGATGAGGTTTGGGGGCGCCTGCCCGGCAAGGTGCAGCGCCAGTTGCAGGACAAGCACATCCGCCTGTGGGTGATCGACGCCCTTCGTATCGCGGCGGAGACACAGATGGGCAACCGGATCAACACGGTTATGCAGCCGTGCTTCTTCGCCCTTTCCGGAGTCCTCCCCGCCGACGTGGCCGTGGCGGAGATCAAGGCGTCGGTCGAAAAGGCTTACGGCAAGCGCGGCCGCACCATCGTGGAGCGCAACTTCGCCGCCATCGACGCCGCCTTGGCGAACCTCGCCGAAGTGGAGATCCCGGCCGAGGCCGCCGCCGGCGGCTCGATCGGGGTACCGGTGCCCGACACAGCCCCGGATTTCGTCCGTCACGTCACCTCGATGATCATGGACGGCCAGGGCGACCTCCTTCCGGTGTCAGCCCTCCCCGCGGACGGCCGCTTCCCCTCGGGCACGACGCGCTATGAGAAGCGGGACATCGCCGTCGAGATGCCGATTTGGGACCCGGACATCTGCATCGACTGCGGTAAGTGCGCCATCGTCTGCCCGCACGCCACGATTCGCATGAAGGTCTACCCCGCCGAGGCGCTCAAAGGCGCCCCCGAGGGTTTCTTGTCCAAGCCGTTCCGGTCCAAGGACCTGGCCGATCACTTCATGACCATCCAGGTCGCCCCAGACGACTGCACAGGCTGCGGGGTTTGCGTCGACGTGTGCCCGGCGAAGTCCAAGACAGAGGTCAAGCACAAGTCGATCAACATGGAGCCGGCGCTCCAGAACCGGGCGCGGCTGCGCCCCGAGTGGGACTTCTTCCTCTCCATCCCCGAGCTCGACCGCTCCGCCCTGCCGCACGACTCGGTGAAGGGTTCCCAGAGCCTGCTGCCGCTGTTCGAGTTCTCCGGTGCCTGTTCGGGATGTGGGGAGACGCCGTACCTGAAGCTTGTAAGCCAGCTCTTCGGCGACCGCATGCTCGTGGCCAACGCCACGGGCTGCTCGTCGATCTACGGCGGCAACTTGCCGACCACTCCGTGGGCCACCAACGGCGAAGGCCGCGGTCCGGCTTGGAGCAACTCGCTGTTCGAGGACAACGCCGAGTTCGGCCTCGGCATCCGGCTCGGCCTCGAGGCCCAACAAGAACGAGCCCGCGGCCTGCTCCACCTGCTCACCGAGCAGGTAGGACTGGAGCTTGCCTCCTCGATCCTCGAAGCCGATCAGTCGAATGAGGAGGCCGTGTTCGCCCAGCGGGCCCGCGTCGCCCGGCTCGATGAGGAGCTCGGTCGCCTCGTCAGTTCCGGCGACGCCGCTGTCGCCCTGGCGGCGCGGCACCTGGGCGCTTTGACGGGCGCTCTCGTGCGCAAGAGCGTTTGGATCTTCGGCGGCGACGGCTGGGCCTATGACATCGGCTTCGGCGGTCTCGACCACGTCCTTTCCTCCGGACGCGACGTCAATATCCTCGTGCTCGACACCGAGGTCTACTCCAACACCGGCGGCCAGGCCTCGAAGTCCACCCAGCGCGGGGCGATGGCCAAGTTCGCCGCCGCGGGAAAAGAGTCGGCCAAAAAGGACCTCGGCGCCGTGGCACGCTCCTACGGCAACGTCTATGTCGCCCAGATCTCCATGGGGGCCAACGACACCCAGGCGACGAAGGCCTTCATGGAAGCCGAGGCCTATCCCGGCACGTCGCTCATCATCGCCTACTCGACCTGCATCGCCCACGGCATCGACATGGCGATGTCGATGACCCACCAGAAAGATGCCGTCCGCTCGGGTTACTGGCCCCTGTACCGGTTCCACCCCTCGCCGGCCGAAGCGGCCCAACCGTTCCAACTCGACTCGAAGGCTCCGTCCATCCCGTTGGCCGACTTCACCGCCACCGAAGCCCGCTATGCGACCTTGGCGAGGACCCACCCTCACCAGGCGGCTCGACTGGCGGCGCTCGCCCAAGCGGACATCACCGAGCGCTGGCGCTACTACGAGCAGCTGGCGGCTGTTCACCGCAGTGTCGTCAGCTCCGCGACCGGGCCCGAGGTCGAGTCCGACGCCGGATACCAATACGACGAGGAGGTCCAGTGATGCCAGGGGCTGACAAGGTGGACCTGAGGACGAGGTATCTCGGTCTCGAGCTGTCGTCGCCGATAGTCGCCTCGGCCAGCCCGCTCACGCGAGAGGTCGAAGGCTCCAAGGCGCTCGCGGACGCCGGCGTCGGTGCGATCGTGCTCCCATCGCTGTTCGAAGAGGAGATCGTCGCCGAGGAGGTCGGGCTGTCGACCGCCCTCGAGGCCGGCAGCGGGCACTTCGCCGAGGCGCTCGACTACTTCCCCGCCGTGAACGAGTTCAAGAGTGCCGTCGACCGGTACCTCGAGCTGCTCGAGCACACCAAGAAGGAAGTCGACGTGCCGGTGATCGCCAGCCTGAACGCCTCGTCGACCGGCGGCTGGGTGCGCTACGCGCACCTTCTCGCCGACGCCGGCGCGGACGCCCTCGAGCTCAACGTGTACCGAGTCGCCACCGATCCACTCCTGAGCGCGGCGCAGGTGGAGGAGCTGGACCTGGCCCTCGTCGCCAATGTGTGCGACGCCGTGTCGCTGCCGGTTGCCGTCAAGCTGTCCCCGTACTACTCAGCCATGGCGCATTTCGCCGCCAAGGTTGTCAGCGCAGGGGCTGCCGGGCTGGTCTTGTTCAACCGCTTCTACCAGCCCGACCTGGACCTCGAGACGATGGACGTGGTGCCGAGGGTGGAGCTGTCGCGCAGCTGGGAATTGCGGCTGCCGTTGCGCTGGATAGCCGTCTTGCGTCCTCAGCTCGGACGCCAGCCGTCCCTCGCCGCCACCTCCGGCGTTTACTCGGGATACGACGTCGTGAAAGCCCTGGCCGTGGGCGCGGACGTGGCGATGATGACCTCCGCCCTGCTCCACCTAGGCCCGAGCCACGTCAGCTTGGTCGAGTCCGAGCTGCGCTCGTGGCTCGCCGACCACGAGTACGTGTCGGTGGCAGAGTTGCGCGGATCTGTGTCACAGGCGACCTCTGTCGACGCCGGCGCCTTCGAAAGGGCCAACTACTTAAAGACCTTGCACTCCTGGACGACCGTTGCTGGCTTCCCTGTCCCCGGGCCCGACTGACGCAGAGACCTCGAGAGACCTCGAGGATTTGTAAGGCGTGTCCTGAACACGAGCCGCGATCTTTAACCGACCAAGCATGCAACCTGGCACGGCCGTTCCCGCTCCAGGGTGTCGACGATTCGGAGGACGACCCACGGTCCTCGTTCGCCGCCAAAGGCCGCGCCCCGGCTGACCCCAAAGCGTTCCCGAACCAAAGCCGAGAAACCATGTCGCTGCGAACGACATCAACTGCCGGAGAAAGCTAAGCAAGAAAGGCAGGCTTCCAATGGGACTAAGCGTCATTGACTTGAGCCGGGCTCTGGCCTCGTTCGGCCAGGTCTATAGCCCGCGGATCGTCGGAAAGGTCAACAACTACGACGTGCGTGTCGCCCACGCCAAGGGCGAGCACGTCTGGCACGTGCACGAGAAGACTGACGAGTTCTTCCTCGTTCTCGAGGGCCTCTTCGAGGTCTCAGTCCGCGAGCCGGACGGGGCCGTGCACACCGTCACCTTGCACAAGGGCGAGATCTGCGTAGTGCCAAAAGGCACAGAGCACAAGCCCTCTTCGCCAGGCGGCTCTATCCTCATGTTCGAGCCCTCGGGGACCTCGAGCACAGGTGACCGGCACCAAGGAGAGATCCATGACTACGAGGACACCACCACTGGTCATGACCTACACGACGACAACGCCTGATCCTGGGGATCTGAGACTGGGAGGACCTGTGGAACAGCTGAGCCGTGGCCCGGCCCGAGTCGCCGAGGAGTTGTGCCGCCTCGGAGTCTCCTGCGAGGTCAAAGAGATGCCGCAAAGCACGCGGTCGGCCGAAGAGGCCGCCGTGGCCGTGGGTTGTGACGTGGCCCAGATCGTGAAATCGCTCATCTTCCGCACAGTGCCGGGTGACCAAGCCGTTCTCGTGCTTGTCTCGGGCGCCGATAGGGTCGATGAGGCCCGCCTTGCCGAGGTCGTCGGCGGACCGGTGGAACGGGCCACGGCCGATTTCGTGCGGGCCCGCACCGGCTACGCCATCGGGGGCGTGCCGCCCGTCGGCCACACTGCACCGGTGGCCAGCTTTCTCGACGAGCACCTCCTCGATCACGAGGTCGTCTGGGCGGCCGCGGGCACGCCGCGGGCCGTCTTTTCCATCAAGCCTGCCGATCTGCTTCGGGTCACCGCCGCTGAGCTCGTCGCCGTCGCGACCGGCTGAGGTCTTTTCCAGTCCCGAGCTTGCCACACCGTCCTCCGCGAAAAGCACTTGTGCTTGGTGCGAGCCCTGGCCACACTGCCACCCATGACCGAGTACCGAGCCGAATTCGACGCCGAGGTGTCCTTCTCCAACGGAGGAAGGCTCACCGCTCAAGGCTTCAGGATCGACGTCGCAGGTCCAAACGTGGGCGAGGACGAGATCGCGGCGCTCTTTGTCGCCTCCTTGGGACTGCTCATGGTCGACAGGGTGGAGCTGCGGCGGACCACGGTGTACCCCGAAGCTCACAAGGGGACCCGCAGAGGGCCGAGCGACGCCAGCTGGGCCGCTCTCCCGGGCGCTGAGACTACCTGGCACCTTGTCGAGCTAAGCCATGTCATCAAGGCAGACATGGTCACCTACCCGGGACTGCCCGGCCCGGTGATCACGCCCTATTTGACCCGGGAGGCCTCGCGGGCCGTCTACTCGCCCGGCACCGAGTTCGCCATGGACTGGGTCAAGATGCTCGGCAACACCGGCACCTACCTCGACAGCCCCTACCACCGTTACGACGACGGGAACGACCTGGCGTCCCTGCCGCTCAGTTCGCTTGCCGACCTGCCAGCCGTGGTCGTGCGGACGATAGGCGCCAACTCACGACAAGTGGACCTTGGGGCGCTGGCGGCGCACGAGGTGTCCGACCGCGCCGTGCTGCTGCATACCGGCGGGGACAAGCACTGGGGCACTCCCGAGTACGCGACAGACGCCCCCTACCTGACTGAGGCAGGCGCCCGCTTCCTCGTCGAGCAGGGGGCGCGTCTCGTCGGCATCGACTCGGTCAACATCGACGACATCGCCGACGGGCGGCGCCCGGCCCACAGCCTGCTCCTCGCCGCGGGCATTGCGGTGGTCGAACATCTCACAGGCCTCGAGGCCCTGCCCCCGAGCGGAGCCCGCTTCACGGCGGCCCCGCCCCGTATGGCGGGCTTCGGCACCTTCCCAGTGCGCGCCTACGCCTCAGTGCCTGTCCGAAGGCACGCTGCGGGCGACTGAGACGCCGACACGGGCCCGACCTCAAGAGCGCACCGGGCGAGGCACAGATAGCCTGCGTGGCAGGCATCCAGAAGGGGTCGCACCAAGTGAGCTCCATGACGCAGCCTTCGAAGGTGCCGGGCGAGGTGATCGTCCGGCCCGTGTTCGAGGGCGACCTCGACCGGGTCGACCTGATCTACCGCACGGCCTTCGGCACCTTTTTCGGTGTCCCGGAGCCAGAGGACATCTTCGGCGACACCGAGCTCGTGCGGACCCGGTGGCTTCATGACCCTGGCGCCAGTCTTGCCGCCGAGCTCGACGGCGCCCTGGTCGGCTCAAACTTCGTCACCACTTGGGGAAGCTTCGGTTTCTTCGGGCCTTTGACCGTGCAGCCCGAATGTTGGGACCGCGGCATCGCCCACCGGTTGATGGAAGCGACGATGGAGCTGTTCGCCTCGCGTCACACCCGGCACATGGGGCTGTTCACCTTCGCCCACAGCCCCAAGCACGTCGTGCTGTACCAGCGTTTCGGGTTCTGGCCTCGTTTCCTCATCGCTGTCATGGAGGCGCCCGTGGCTCCGCCGGAGCGGCCGGCCTCCTACGTCAGGTTCTCCGCGCTTGCCGTCCGCGACCGGGCAGTCACGACGGGGGCGGTTCGCTCCCTTACCGGCGAGATCTTCGACGGCCTCGACGTGAGCGGGGAGCTCGAGGCGGTGCTCGATCAGAATCTCGGCGAGACGGTGCTGATCGAGGACGCCTCGGGTCTGCAGGGTGTGGCGGTGTGCCACATCGGGCCAGGGACCGAAGCGGGGAGCGACATGTGCTATGTGAAGTTCGCCGCCATAAGGCCCGGCCCCGGTGCTGCCCGATACTTCGACCGGCTGATCGACGCCTGCCACGACCTCGCCTCTTCTGCCGGCGTCTCGGTCTTGCAGGCCGGGGTGAACTTCGGGCGTGAGCACGCTTACGGCGCACTTCGCGAAAGGGGCTTCCGCACCCAGTTCCAGGGCATCTCGATGCATCGCCCGAACGAGGACGGCTACGACACGGCCGCCAGCTGGGTCCTCGACGACTGGCGATGACGAACCCCTCCGCCGGCCCGAGCGCACCGAAAGCAGACCAAGCAAGGACTGGACTTTTCGCGTCGAGCGGCTCACGAAGCGTTTCGATGCTCTAGCCGCCAACGACGGCATCTCGCTTCGCGTGGAGCCGGGCGAGGTCTACGGGTTGGTCGGCATTCGCCGCTCTCTTGTTCTCACCGATCGTCTACCCGGCATCGCAATTACCCGCGTGATTCACGACCGTGCACTACTTCCTTCCCTTTTACTACATGGCCGTCGTCACTCGAGCAGGGCTCACCTCCGGCGAGCTGGCGCACGTGTCGATCTCGTTCATCGTCCTTGGCGCCTGGGCCGTCGCCGGCTTCGGCGCGACGGCATGGGTCGCGGGCCGGCGCCGTTAAGACGTCGCGTGTGCCGGCTCCGCCAGCAATGGTCGGCGACGCGTCCGAGGCGGTCCGCACCGTTTAGGGCGACGAGCTTGCCTTAAGCCCGCAGGGCGCCGCCCGCTTCAACGGTTCGGGGGACGCCGCTCATCGGTGTCCTCCCGCTCGCCGGCGGCGACTCGGACGGCGGGTCGGGTCGCCCCAGGGAACGATCTGGGGAGAAACCCAAGAGGAAAAGGCGTCGGCGGCAAGACTCCCCGCGATCGCCTCGACCTCAACCGGCGACGGTGAAGCCGCACGTTCTGCCCCGGCGATGAAAAGCCGGTAGCGGCAGCCGTCCATCTCGAACTCCCACGGTTGGTACGGCTCCGCTCGGCGAAGGGACTTGAGGGCGCTCATCAACCGGGTCTCGAGCCGGTCCAGGGAGCCGTCCGGGTCGACCTGGTCGCGCAGTCCGCAGGTTCGGGAGGTGACGTTGGCGAGCTCGTCCGAAAGGTGGTTCAACAGCGCCCAGAGCGCGTCCGGCCACTCGCCGTTGAGAACCATGCCGTAGCCCTCGTCAAGGCTCGGGTAATAGGGCTCACGGTCCCACAGCGAGTCGTCGCGGACCTCGGCCAACCATGTACCCGCCAGCGTCTTCGTCATGTGCCCGTAACCTCCTCGTACCTAGATCGTCATCTTACTCAGAGTACACACCTATGCCGGCCGGCGATAGGGCACGATGGTGTTTGGTCGCGATTTTCCGGTTGGGAGCGCGACGGGTCAGCCTCAGTCAGCTTTGGCGGTACAGCGCGGCCGGCCGGACCTTCAGGTGATGTCAGAGCGAAGGGTCGTGAAGGTTCCCACCAGAGCCAGCGCAATGCCGTAGACGAGGAGCATGCCCGCCCCGCCCCACCAGGGCAACAACTGCGCAGTGCCCGAGAAGCTCGTCCTGGCGGCGTCCTCGAGCGCCGTGGCCGCCTGGCCGGGAAGGTACTCCCCGATAGTGGGCCATACGGCAACGATGATCGACTCGACGACCAGGGTGAAGATGAGCCCGACGACGATGGCCACGATCTGGTTCTTCAACAACGCGCCGAGACCGAGCCCGTAGATGGCGAACAGACCTGTCCCGAGAATGACGCCGGGGGCGATCTGCGACCAGTCGTGCCACATGTCGTGGGTGTTCGCCACGTAGTAAAGACCGTGCTGCGCCGAACACATCGCCTGCGACACGCCCTGGCCCACGCCGGCGAAAGACAGGCATGAGTGCACCTTGAGGCCGACGAGAACGAGGCCTATGACAAGGCCTGTCAACATCGTGATCGCCCCGAGAACGAGACCCGCCCCGAAGCTCACCCCGAGTTTCGCTGTCACGACACGACCCCGGCGCGGTTCGGCGAGGAAGGTCGGCGTGACGGTCTTGTGGCGGTACTCCCCGGTGATGATGAGCACCCCGAGCACGAGCGCCAAGCAGCCGCGAGTTGTCGAGCACGGCGAACACGTTCGTGAACCACTGGGACGAGCCGTGCGGGACGAGACCGGCGGCCCCGCGGTGACGCCCACCGGGCGCGAAGGCGATTATGAACCCGAACAGCAGGTCGATCACGACCACGATCAGGAGGACCACATAGCTGGACCAGATCGTCCATAGCTTGCGGACCTCTGCAGTCAAAAGGCCCCTCACCGCTGACCTCCGACCGGCCCTGGCGACGATGAAGGCATCTGCGCCTGGGCGGGCGGAGGCGCCGGGCCGTCGTTAAAACGGCGGTAATCGCCCATAGGCGCCGCAGGCTGGCCGGCCATTGCCGGCTCACCTCCTGTCAGCGAGAAGAAGAGGGACTCGAGCGATTCGGTCGAAGAGACCATCTCGTGCACCTCGATCCGGTTCTCGACCATGACCGGACCCACGAGTTCGGGCGTGCACCCTTCGCACACGACGAATCCATCTTGAAACACGGCGGGAAGACCCGCCGCCTTGAGGGCGTGAACGAGGCGCTCCGCATCGGGCGTTCGGACCCGGACGGAACGCTTCGTGCCGGCAAGCAGGTCCGCCAACCTGCCCTGGGCGGCGAGGCGGCCGGCGGTGAGGACGATGACATCGTCCACGATCAGCTGCGCTTCAGAGAGGAGGTGTGAGGACACGATCACGATGCGACCGTCGCCCGAGACGGGTTTCTCCGAGGCGTAGAAACGGAGGAAGTCGCGCAGCCACGCGATGCCCTGGGGGTCGAGGCCGTTGGCCGGTTCGTCGAGGACGAGGATGTCCGGCTTGCCCATCAGGGCGCGAGCAAGCTCGAGGCGCTGGCGCATGCCCATCGAGAAGCCACCCACCTTGCGGTCGGCGACCTCGGAAAGTCCCACAAGGTCGAGACACTCCTCCACCCTGGAAAAGGGCAGGTTCGCCATGTTCGCCACGATCCTCAGGTGGTTGCGCGCCGTGCGAGCTGGGTGGAACCCCGACGCCTCGAGCACGGCGCCGATGCGCTCGGTGGGATCGGGCAGGTCGCGATAGCGATGGCCGTCGACAAGCACGCTGCCCGAGGTCGGGGTGACGAGGCCGAGGAGCATCCGCAGCGTGGTTGTCTTGCCGGCCCCGTTCGGGCCGAGGAAGCCTGTTACCCCGCCCGGGATGGCGTCGAAGTCGAGATGGTCGACGGCGAGGACCTTCCCACCGAAACGCTTCGTCAGCCCCCGAGCTTGGATTGTCGGCATGTGCGGCCTGGCCTCCGTCGGCTTCGTCTGGCTTCCGCGCGGGCGGTTCGAGGCGACCTTAGTTCCGCGGCCGTCCCAAGGTACTGGCGCGTGCTAAAGCGATACTGAAGCAGAGTATTATTCGCGCGACAGTCTCTAGCGAGGGAGGCACTAGATGTTCGCCAGGATCAAGCAGTTGCGTCCGGGCGCGGTCGCGTTGGTGGTCGGCGTCGTGATCCTCGGAGGGTCGGCCGTCGCCGCCGCTGCACCCGCTCACCACGGTCGTGGGGGCCAGGGAGGTCAGCGCGCCGGCTCGGTCGTGACTTCGGTTAACGGCAGTTCTGCTGTGAATTCCTGTGGCAGCGCCGGCGCTACGGGCTCGTTCACAGTTGTCGGCCAGCGCCTCCGTATCGTGACCATTGACGTCTTGTCGACGACGACCTTCTCCGACTCCGCCGACCCGTCCCCGTCCTTCGCCGATGTGTGCGTTGGCAACCACGTGCGCATCACCGGCACCAACACTTCGGGCACGGTAAGCGCCAGCTCTGTCACGGTGCTGCCCCCGAACACCACCCACCAGACCAACGGTGTAGTCACCTCCGTCAACGGTGCCTCCGCCGTCGGCAGCTGCGGAGTCGCCACTGAGACGGGCACATTCACCTTCGTGGGCAGGCGCCTTCGCATCGTGACCGTGGACGTCGTCTCGGCGACGACCTTCGCCGACACCGCCGTCACGACGCCGTCGTTCGCCGACGTGTGCGTCGGCAGCGAAGTGGAGATCCTCGGCACCTTCGCCTCCGAGGTGCTCACGGCCAGCTCGGTCACGGTGCAGCCCCCGAGGCCGGACTCGGTCTCGGGCCTCGTCACCTCGGTCAACGGCTCGTCGACCTCCGACAGCTGCGGCAGCTCAGGCGTCGCAGGCTACTTCAGCGTCGCCCCGCGCCGGTCCACGGCCAGCGTGACCATCGACGTCTCGGCGACCACCACCTTCACTGATGCCGCCGACCCGACGCCCTCGTTCGCCGACGTCTGCGTCGGCGACAACGTGAAGGCCCTGGGCGCCCTTTCGGGAGCGACCCTGACGGCAACCTCGGTCGCGGTGACACCGCCTAACCTCGGCCTTGACCAAGGCACCGTCACCTCTGTGAACGGCGTCTCCACGACTGGCACCTGTGGCACCGCCTCCAGCGCCGGCGAGTTCACCCTCGTGGGCAACTGGCGCCAGGGGATTGTCACCGTCGATGTCGCCACCACGACGAAGTTCATCGACCCCGGTGTAACGACGCCCTCGTTCGCCGATGTGTGTGTCGGGGTGCGCGCAGGCGTTGTCGGGACCTATCTGACAACTGGCACGCTGAACGCGGCCACGGTCGCGGTGCTGCCGTTCGTGCACGTTCCCCTCCCCCAACCAGGTCCCGTCCCCCAGCCCGTCGTCGGGGGCCAGGCCTGACAGGACCGATCGCCAGCCAACCGGCCGGCTGACAGCTAGTCGGCAGCCCTTTGGGGCTTGCGGCTGGCGACAAAGACGGGTATCTCGCGAGTCGTGTTGGACTGGTATTCGGCATAAGGCGGATAGGCGGCCACGGCGCGCTCCCACCAGGCGGCCTTCTCGTCGCCCGTCACCTCCCGCACTACGGCGTCAAAGGGCTCGGGGCCGTCCTGGATCACGACGGCCTCCGGGTCCGAGATCAGGTTGTAGTACCAGACCGGATGATGGGGGGCACCGCCTTTCGAGGCGACCAGGGCGTACTGGCCGTTGTGCTCGACCCTCATGAGGGCGAACTTGCGGATCTTGCCGCTCTTGTTGCCTTTGGTGGTGACGATGATGACGGGCAGTCCTGTGTCACGAAGCGTGTTCGCACGCCGGCCTCCAGAGGCCTCGTACTCCGCGACCTGGTCCCTCACCCATTGTTGCGGGCTGGGCTCGTATTCTCCTTCAAGGGGCATCGGACCAATATAAGAACCAGGGACCGCTCCTCGCTCAGTGCAACGTGGCGGCGTAGTCGGGGACGTAACGGTACCGGTCCCGCGGCGGGCGCTTGTAGTCGCCCACCGGGGTCCGCGGAGCCAACTTGAGCTTGGGCGTCTCTCGTTGTTCGTAGGGGATCACCGAGAGTAGATGGGCAATGCAGTTGAGCCGGGCCCGTTTCTTGTCGTTTGCCTCGACCTCGTACCAGGGCGAGTCAGGCAGGTCGCAATGGGCGAACATCTCGTCTTTGGCTTTGGAGTACTCGACCCAGCGCTTGCGGCCCTCGAGGTCCATGTCGCTCAGCTTCCAGCGCTTGAGGGGGTCGTTGAGGCGGTCCTTGAACCGGCGCTCCTGCTCGTCGTCGCTGACCGAGAACCAGTACTTCAAAAGGATGATCCCGTCGTCGATGAGCATGCGCTCGAACGCCGGGCACTGACGGAAGAAACGGTGGTACTCCTCGTCGGTGCAAAACCCCATCACGCGCTCGACCCCGGCCCGGTTGTACCAGCTGCGGTCGAACAAGACGATCTCGCCCCCGGCGGGGAGATGGGCTATGTAGCGCTGGAAGTACCACTCGGTGCGCTCGCGGTCGCTCGGGGCTGGGAGAGCTGCGATGCGGCACCAACGCGGATTGAGGTGCTCGGTGATCCGCTTTATCACTCCCCCCTTGCCGGCTGCGTCCCGGCCCTCGACGACGATCACCACGCGCTTTTCCTCGTCGCGTACCCACTGCTGCATGCTCACGAGCTCCGATTGCAGCCTGAGGAGGGCTTTGTCGTAGATGTCCTTGTCAGCCATGACCACATCCTGCACCACACAGCACCGGGGCACGCATTTTGGCGGGCCGACCCGTGGCCGCCTCTACTGCTCAGCGCGGACGCGGCGGCGCAACTCGACGAAGACCTCCGTGCCGACGACCGCCTCCAGCTCTGTCGCGAGCGAGTCGATCACCGGACGGTCGCCCACGTAGGCCAATGGGCCTTCTGTACAGCACCAGGCCATCTCCTCGCCTTCCTCTCCCCAGTCGGCCCGTGTCCAGCGGCGAACCGTCGCCACCTCGCTGCCGTCGCTCTTGGCCTCCCAGTCCACCCTTATGGGCAGCTGCCAGCACACAGAAGGCTTCCAGTCGACGGGAGACTCACCGGCGTCGAACGCCGCCAGGTGCAAGGCGCAGCCCGCCCCGCCGGCGAAGCCCGGGCGGTTCAAAAAGATGCAGGCTCCGTCGACAACGCGGGTGTGGCGACGATTGGCGTCACCGAAAATGCCACCATCAGCCGCCTCGGCGTGATGCTGGAAACGGGCGGGATCGAGCGTCGCCGCTAGAGCGGCCGTCAGACGGGCCTCGTCCACGTCGCAGAGCTCCGCGCCGACCGAGCAGCAGCCGAGACCGAGGTCGGCCGCCGGCTCCGGACCGATCCCGAGACAGCCCCGTCCCCACAAACAGACCCAGTTCGACTCGAGAAAGCCCCTCTCGAACCGCCAGAGGGTGTCGCCGTCATGGATCTCCTCCATCCCCGAGCCCATAGATACGACCCTAGGCAACTAGGCCCGGCCCTGTCTCGGTGAGCGGCCTATGGGCGGAAGGACGATAATCGCCCCATGGGCTCTCTCCGCGATCTTCTGACAGATGCTGCCGGGCGCGCCGCCGACCACCGTGAGAAGGGGGCCGAGCTGGCGGTGTTCCCGAGCGACACCGACCTCGACAAGGTGCGCGAAGCCCTCGGTTCGCTGCCAGAAGGCTCGACACCGGCCGCGCGCGTGATAGACGAGCTCGTGAGCGCGGTGGAGCCGGCGCTCGTGGCCACCACCGGGCCCCGCTACTTCGGCTTCGTCGTCGGCGGGGCGCTCGACGCCGCCACGGCCGCCGACATCCTCGCCGTCGGGTGGGACCAGCCCGCTTTCAACCGCTTCACCTCGCCCGCCGCCGCCGTTGTCGAAGACGTGGCGGGCACCTGGCTGAAAGAGCTCCTCGGTTTGCCGGCCGGGGCCTCGTTCGGGTTCGTGACGGGAGGCCAGGGTGCAAATACCGTCGCCCTCGCCGCGGCACGCCACCACGTGCTGGACGCTCTCGGCTGGGATGTCGAGCAGCGCGGACTGCTCGGTGCCCCGCCGCTGAGGGTCGTCGCCAACGCCGAGCGCCACGCCACGATCGACCGGTCCCTGCGCCTTTTGGGGCTCGGCGCCCAAGTGGTCGAGCCGGTCGCCACCGACGCCCAGGGCGCCATCGACCTCTCCGATCTCGCCCGTGTCCTCGCGCGCGGTGCCAAAGGCCCGACGATCGTCTGCCTGCAGGCCGGCAACGTAAACACTGGAGCCTTCGACGATTTCGCGGCGGCGGGCGCGAAGGCACACGACCACGGCGCCTGGGTGCACATCGACGGCGCCTTCGGGCTGTGGGCGGCGGCCAGCCCCGCCACACGGCACCTCACCGCGGGGCTCGAGACGGCCGATTCGTGGGCGACCGACGGCCACAAGTGGCTCAATGTCCCTTACGACGTCGGGTACGTGTTCTGTGCCCATCCTCGTGCCCACGCGTCCGCCATGTCCGTTGTCGCCTCATATCTGACCGGACAAGGTGAGGGCGGCCTCCGGGCGCCGGGCGACTACGTGCCCGAGTCCTCACGCCGAGCGCGCGGCTTTGCCACCTGGGCCGCCCTACGCCAGCTCGGCCGAGACGGCGTCGCCGCCCTGGTGGAAGGTTGCTGTAGCCTCGCCCGTCGCTTCGCCTCCGAGCTCGGCTCACTTGAAGGCGTCACGATCGTCAACGAGGTCGTGCTCAACCAGGTGCTCGTGAGCTTCGGCGACGACGCACGGACCGACCGCGTCGTAGAGGCCGTGCAACGCTCAGGAGAATGCTGGGTGGGGGCAACCACCTGGCGCGGACAACGTCTCATGCGCATCTCGGTGTCGAGCTGGCGCACGACAAAGGCGGACGTCGACCGCTCGGTGGCAGCCATCGCGGCGGCGGCGAAGAGCGCTTAACGGCGCCCGAAGCCTGCCGGGGTGCCGGCGACCGAGTCGTCCCGTCGCCCGTCTGTCGCCGACTCGCTATGACGGCGCCGGCCACCGAGCAATCCGAGCTTGTACATGGCGCCAAGCCCGATGCCCGCCGCCAAGAGACAAGAGAGCCCGCCGACGCCGAGGCCGATCCGGGCACTCGTGGACGCGACCACCCAGCCGATGAGCGGACCGCCTATAGGCGTCGAGCCCATGAAAGCCACCGCCCACAGCGACATGACCCGTCCCCGCATGGACGGGTCAGCTTGCAGCTGCAGGGTCGTGTTGCCCGTAGCAAGGAACGTGACGCTCGCCCAGCCGACGGCCGCCAGGGCGGCGAATTCCAGGGCGAGCACCGGTGCCAGAGACGCGGCACCGATGGCCAGCCCGAACAACAAGGCGGCCAGGGTCAGGTGCCTCAGCCCGGTGCGGCCGCGGGCGGCGGTGAACAGGCCCCCGAGGACGGCCCCCGCGCCCATGGCAGCGGTGAGAAATCCGTAGGTGGCCGAGCCCCCGTGGAAGGTCTGCTTCGCGACAACGGGCAAAGTGACCTGGAATTCGTAGGCGAGCGTCCCGACGAAGGCCATCATCAGCAAGGGGACGCCGAGGCGCGGCTCTTTCGTGACGTAGCGCAACCCGTCACGTAGTTGACCCTTGTGGCGTCCCGTCGGCTTCGTCGGGCTGAGGGCGCCTTTGTCCATGGAGGCGAGCGAGTAGACGACGCCGACGAAGCTGGCGGCATTGACGAGGAAGCACGCCCCTTCGCCAACTGTCGCGATGAGGAGGCCCGCGACGGCCGGGCCGATCGCCCGGGCGGCGTTGACCATCGTCGAGTTGAGGCTGACGGCGTTGCGCAGCTGCTTGGCGCCGACCATCTCGAGAACGAAGGACTGGCGGGCCGGGTTCTCGAAGGTGTTGTTGAACCCGAGCACGACCGCGAGGAGGCACACCTGCCAGAAACGCACGGCATGGGTGACGGCGAGCAACCCGAGCACGAGTGCCTGCACGCCCATGAACGACTGCAGGAGGATCATCAGCCTGCGCTTGTCGACGCGGTCGGCGATCACCCCTGCATACGGCCCGAGGACGAGCACGGGCAGGGTCTGCAAGGCGACGACGAGGCCGAGCGCGGTGGCGGAGTGCGTGAGGGTGTACACGAGCCAAGACTGGGCCACCGACTGCATCCAGGTGCCGATGAGCGAGATGGACTGGCCGAAGAAAAAGCGCTTGAAGTTGGGGACCGACAGGGCCGAGAAGGTGCGCCGGCCGATCGCGAACAGGCGGCTCATCGAAAAGGGCCGTCCGCGGTGCCGCCTTCAGGGGCTTGGAGGCGCTCGGCCAGTTCCTCGAGCACCGGGAGCGCAGCCACGACGGCGGCACGCTGTTTCGGGCCCAGCTCCAAGAGCCGGCGTGAGAGGGCGTCGTTGCGCTCGGAGCGGACGGCTTCGAGCAGGCGCCGCCCCTCGCCCGTCGCCTCCACGCGACACACGCGGCGGTCTGCGGGATCGGGCAGGCGCCGGATGAGCCCGGCCGCTTCGAGCTTGGGAACAAGACGCGAGAGCATCGTCGGGTTGAGCCCGGCGAAGCTCGCCAGGTCCGACAGCCGCACGGGGCCCCGACGCTCCGCGGCGAGCAGGACGTCAACCTCGCTCGTCGTGAGCGCTCCGGCGGCAGCGGTCGGCCGCAGACGCCGCGAGAGCCGCGCCACGGCGAGGCGGAGACGTGCCGCACTGAGCTCAACCGCCTCCGGTCTTTTGTCACCGGGCGCGGCCGCGCCGGTCTTTCCGCCCCGTCGTGCCAGATCCTGAATGCTCATCCTTCCAATCTACTTGCTTGCCAGCAAGCATTATACGGGCGGCACCACCACCTCGATCCGGTCGCCCCAGCGCGCGGCGCGGGCTTGCTTGTACAGCTCGCCGTCGCGCCGGCTGACGACGCGCTCGACGAGGCCGTCCGCCTCGCAGCACACCAGCCGCGCGTGGCCCTTGTGAAGACGGGGGGAGCGCACCAGCCGGACCGAGGCCTCCCGGGGCCGCCTCGAGGAGACGGCCACGTAGGAGAACTTTTCGTCCTCGTAGCCGAGGCGCGCCCCCTTGAGGTCGCGGTGCAGGGCCGAGCGCTCGAGGCGGACGGCGAAGTGGCACCAGTCCGGAGCAGTCATGGGGCAAGTCCGGTCATGGGGACAGGGCGCCGTCACCTGTGCCCCGAAGGAGATGAGCGCGCTCCTCGCCGCCCGCAGCCGCTCGAATCCCGCTGGGGTTCCGGGCTCGACTATGACCAGCTCTCCACGCGTCGCCCTCCACCACCGCTCGAGTGCCGGCAGCTCGCGGTCGTGACCGAGCTCGCCGAGGAGGTAAGCCGCCACGACGAGGTCGCTCTCGGGCAGGCTCACGGTGGCGACATCGCCCACCACCCACTCGACACCATCTCCGAGCCAGCTCACGGCCCTGTCGAAAAGGCGGGCTCCGAGGGCCGCCACGTCCGGCCCGCGCTCTACGAGGACGGCTCTTTCGATCGCTGAGAAGACGTCGGCCGCCGCCCAAGTCGCCGTGCCCGGCCCCGCCCCCAAGTCGAGCAGGCTCCGGGGCGAGAAGCCCGGCCGCAGCGAGGCCACCTCGAACAGCACCCTCCGGGTCGCCGCGAACGTGGCCGGGACCCGGGTTGCCAAATAGGCGCGCAGCTCGGCTGACGACAAGCGACGGCTGTAAGCGTCGGCGCCGGGGCTTCTGTAGCGCTCCGAGAGCGCAGAGCTCGGGGCCAACAGCTCACGGCGAGCAGGCTCGCCCAGTTCTGCCCCGATCGCCGCCGTCGAGCGCGGCGCGGGCGTCACCGCCACCGGGCTCCGCCTTCAACCGAGCACGCCCTTTACCGCTCTGCCGTCTTCGAGGTAGCGGCATCGCTCGGCGCCGGCGCCGGCGCGAACGCGCCGGCGCAGAGGACCGCTCAAGAGCTCGAGCGCCTCGGCAAGAGGCAGGAAACGGTATTCAGCGATCTCTCCGGGCTGCACCTCGACGCGCCCGAGCTGCTCGTCATCGAGCTCACCGCAATCGAACAGATAGCGCATGCCCCCCGGACGGTCCCTGCTGGGACGGAGGAAGTCGACACATACCAACCGACCGGCGGTGATCTCGACACCGCTCTCCTCACGTGCCTCGCGCCGGCAGGCCTCCCAGGGCGTCTCGCCGCCAGCCTCAACCTGTCCGCCGGGGATCGTCCAGCCCGACTTGTAGGTCGGCTTCAACACGAGCAGGCGGCCCGCCTTGTCGTAAACGAGAGCCCCGGCCGAGGCCGGGATCCTCGGGATCTCATAAGGCGCCTGTTCCATCTGAGAAGCCTCGCACTCAAGGCCGTGCGTCGCAGCATCGCCGGCCCGGCGGGGACCGACCGGGCGCTGTGGCCGACGGGCAGACTGTGGGGCCGGCGCTCTCATCTCGATCGCCGCGCCGCACGGGAAGGCGGACTAGGAAAGAGAGATGCCCGAAACCACGGTCTCACTGAACGCCCGCGAGGCGCGACGTGTCTGCCTCGCCGCTCAAGGTCTGCTCGGACCGCGGATGACAGGCGGACCACCGGCGATGCTCGAGCGAGTTCGGGCGGTGCAGCTCGACACGATCTCCGTCCTCGCCCGGTCCCATGAGCTCGTCTCTTTCGCCCGTCTCGGGCCTGTCGGGCGCGACCGGATCGAACAGGGCTTCTGGGGACCGGCGAGCGCCACCTTTGAGTACTGGTCGCACGCCGCCTGCATCGTGCCGCTCGAGGACTGGCCTGTCTATGGCTCCCAGCGCCGGGCCCGCCTCGCGCGGGGCCGGCGCTGGCACCGGCTCGAAGACGCCGACAAGAGCTGCGCATATGTCCGCGACCGTCTCGGAAAAGAAGGGCCCCTCTCGGCCCGCGAGCTCGGGGGCGCCAAGAAGGGCGGCGTCTGGTGGGACTGGAGCGAGACCAAGATCGCTGCCGAATGGCTCTTGGACATCGGCGAGCTCGTCTGCCGTCAACGAAAGGGCTTCCAACGCGTCTATGACCTCGCCGAGCGGGCCATCCCTGCCCACCTTCTCGGACTCGAGCTCGGCGACGAGGACTGCCAGATACGGCTCGTGGAGGCGGCGGGCGGCGCCTTGGGAGTAGCCACGACAAACGACCTTGCCGCCTATCACGGGCTCAAGGGCTCTCAGGTCGAACAAGTGGTCCGAAAAACGGTCCTAATGCCCGCCAAGGTCGAGGGCTGGAACAAGCCGGCCTATGTGTCGCCGCGCGCGCTCGACCTGCTGGGGCGGCGCATGAGGGGGCGGTCCGTGCTTGTCTCCCCATTCGACAGCCTCACCTGGTACCGGGAGAGGACCGAGAGGCTCTTCGGCTTCCGCCACCGCCTGGAGGCTTACGTACCGCGGGCAAAGCGGGTGCACGGCTACTTCTCGATGCCGGTGCTCGGCGGCGACCGCCTCGTCGGCCTCGTGGACCCGGGCAGGCTCGGATCGACACTTCTCGCCAAGCACGTCTCCCTCGACACGCCCGATGCCGCCGCTCATGTGACGGCCGCGCTCGTGGAGGCCGCCGCCTGGGTGGCGAGCGAGGCCATAGTCGTCGAGCGCGTGACGCCGGCCGAGCGCACCGCCGAGCTTCGCTCTTTGGTGGCAGCCGCTCAGAGCTGAGCGAGAAGCTCCTCGGCCGCGATCGATCCGGGGGCGGCCCCCTCTGCGGCCATGCGATTTGCCGTCGCTCGTAACAGCTCGTTCACCGGTGTCGAGATGGCGTGGAGACGACCGAGGAGCACGATTTCACCGTTCAGCCAGTCGGCCTCGATGTTGCCCGTGTGACGAGCGAGGCTCTGCCACGAAGAGCCCTCGGACAGGTCGTGGTCACCGACAAGACGGTAAGGCCCCATGGCGGCCCTGCGCTCGGCATCGAACTCTGGGGGTGCGACCTCGATCGCCGCCGCTTCAAAGCAGCGGGCGGCCTCTTCTTGGGCAAGCCGCAACAGCTTCTCCGCGGCCTCGCCCGAGCGGTGACCGCAAGCGGCCTCGATGGCATTACCGAGATTGGAGACCAGTTTGCGGTACTTACGCGCCATGACGTTCGGGTCGGCGATCGAGTCGAAGGTGCTCCCGTTCAGATCCGCCGCCATCTGCTTGCTCACCTCGTCGACCCCGGTCGGGTAACGGCCGAGATCGAGCAGCCCCGTCAAGGGCGCGAAGGGGATCTCGATGACCCCCGGCTCGAGATGGGTGGCCGAGACGAACACCCGCATGGCCTGGACGTTCGAGAAACGGCGCAGCGCCAGAGGTTCGTTAGCGACCCCGTTTTGGGCACACACGACCGGCGTGGTTGCCGGCGCGCAGGCGGCGAGCTGTAAAAGGAGCGCTTCGCTCTGCTGGGTCTTGGTCGCCAGGACGGCGACGTCGCCCTCTTTGAAGCCGACCTCGGCCGGGCTCGAGACCGCCCGGATCCGAAGCGTCACGCTGCGGTCCGGGTCACGCAGCTCCAGGCCACGCCCGGAGATCGCCGCCTGATGGGCACCTCTCGCGACGAGCACGACCTCGTGGCCGCTCTCGAAAAGCCGCCCGCCCATGGCACCGCCTATGGCGCCGGCACCGAGGATCACATAACGCATGGTGCGAGCTTGTCAGATCGCGTCGATCAGCGGGCCGAGTCGATGATGATCGTTAGAGGGCCGTCGTTGCCGATCTCGAGGAGCATGTGAGCGCCGAAACGGCCCGTCGCGACCTTGGCCCCGAGCTCGCGCAGGTGCTCGACGACCCGCTCCACGAGCGGCTCAGCGACCTCGCCCGGCGCCGCGTCGACAAAGGAGGGGCGGCGGCCCTTGGAGGCGTCCGCGTACAAGGTGAACTGGCTGACCACCAACAGACCGCCTCCGACCTCTTCCAAGGAGCGGTTCATGTGTCCCTCGTCGTCGCTCATGATCCGCAAGGTCCACAGCTTGGAGGCAAGGGCGAGGGCTTCGCGCTCACCGTCACCGTGTCTCACGCCCACCAGCACGACAAAGCCCGGCCCGTCGAGCGAGCCCACGACCTGCCCGGCCACGCTCACGCGGGCCCAGGCCGCCCGCTGTACGACAGCTCGCATCTCAGCCTGCTCCGCGGGTCCCCTCGCCCGGGTGCAGGTGGGCCGGCAGAGCGATGTCCGGACTCAGGTCAGGCGATGCCTCCGGTGTGCCGTGCACGAGCCTCAAGGGCCATGTGCCAGCCCAGTACGGCAAGGAGATGTCCTCGGTCTCGTCCACCGGCGGTCCGGAGCGGATCTTTGCCGAGACATGCACGAGGGGAAGGGCCAAAACGGCGGTCTGACGCAACTCGACCTCCGTCGGGCCTCGTACCTCCGGGTTGCGTCCGGGCACGAACTTTTCCATCAGAGCCTCGAGGATCTCCGTCTTGGCCTGCGGGTCGCGCACCAAAGTCGCCGTCCCGTGCACGACGACCGAGCGGTAGTTCGCCGAATGATTGAACGCCGAACGGGCGAGGACGAGCGCATCGAGAATGGTGGTCTCGACGGTGACCTCGATGCCGGCTTGGTGCGCCGCCATCTTCGCCATCTGGGCGCCGGTCGAGGAGTGGACGAACACGGTGGAGCCGATGCGGACAAAGAGCATCGGCAGCACCTGGGGACGTTCTTCGGCGATGAAGCCGACATGGCAGATCAGCGCCTCGTCGAGGATCTGGTGCACGCTTTCGGCGTCATAGCTGACCCTGTCTGCGTGCCTGGAGGGTGTCGTGATCCTGGTCGGGTTGTACATGGTCCCAAGGCTTTCAGTTCAGCTCCGCCCGTGCCTGCCCAAACGCGGCGACAGCGCGTTCGAGGTCCTCTCGCGTGTGGGCGGCGGACATCTGAGCGCGGATGCGCGCCTTTCCCATCGGGACGACCGGATAGCTGAAGCCGATGACGTACACGCCCTTTTGCAAGAGCAGCTCGGCCATTCGTCCCGCCAAGGCGGCGTCGCCGAGCATGATGGGGACGATCGGGTGATCGCCTGGGAGGACCTCGAAGCCGAGGCCAACCATGGCCTGGCGGAAAAACACCGTGTTCTCGCGCAGGCGGGCGCGCAGGTCATCGCTCTCGTCGAGGATGTCGAGCACAACGAGCGAGGCGGCCGCGATCGCCGGGGCGACCGAGTTGGAGAACAGGTACGGCCGCGACCGCTGCCGCAACAGGTCGACGATCTCCTTGCGGCCGCTCACGTAGCCCCCGCTCGCGCCCCCGAGGGCTTTGCCGAGCGTGCCCGTCACAATGTCGACGCGGTCTTGGACCCCGTGCAGCTCCGGGGTGCCGCGCCCGTGCTCGCCGACGAAGCCGACGGCGTGCGAGTCGTCGACCATGACCATGGCGTCGTAGCGCTCCGCCAGCTCGCAGATCTCGCGCAACGGTGACACGTAGCCGTCCATCGAGAACACGCCGTCGGTGGCGATCAACCGGCGCCGTGCGCCCGAGGCTTGTTGCAAGAGCTCCTCGAGGTGGCCCATGTCCCTGTTGCGGTAGCGGTAACGGGTGGCAGCGCACAGGCGAATGCCGTCGATGATCGAGGCGTGGTTGAGCTCGTCGCTCAAGACGGCGTCCTCCTTAGCGAGAAGGGTCTCGAACAGGCCCCCGTTGGCGTCGAAGCACGACGAGTACAAGATGGAGTCCTCCGTCTGCAAAAAGCCCGAGAGCCGCCGCTCGAGCTGTTTGTGAACCTCCTGGGTTCCGCAGATGAAGCGCACGCTCGCCATGCCGTAGCCCCACCGGTCGAGCGCCTCTTTGGCCGCCTGCAAAAGACGCGGGTCGTCCGCCAGCCCGAGATAGTTGTTCGCGCACAGGTTCAATACCTCGCTGCCGTCGGCCACCTTGACCGTCGCCTGTTGTGGCGTGACGATGACCCGCTCCAGCTTGAACAGCCCCTGCGAGCGGATCTCGTCTAACTGGTCGGCTATCTCCTTGCGTACCCGGGTGAACATGGCGGACCTCCTCTCAGGCTTCGGACCAGGTGAGCACGACCTTGCCGCAGCGCCCGTCAGCCATGACCTCGAACGCCTCCTCGAACTCGGTGGCGGCGTAGCGATGGGTGATGACCGGGGAGATGTCGACGCCCGACTGGACGAGGACCGACATCCAGTACCAGGTCTCGAACATCTGCCGGCCGTAGATGCCCTTGATCGTGATCATGTTCATGACAAGGTGCGACCAGTCGATGCCGAAGTTCTCGTTCGGCAGCCCCAACATGGCGATCTTGCCGCCATGGGCCATGGCGGCAAGCATGTCCTGAAACGCCGAGGCGCGCCCGGACATCTCGAAGCCGACGTCGAAGCCTTCGGCCATCTTGAGCTCGCTCATGGCCTCGGCGAGGGTCATTTGCCCGACGTCGACGGCAAGAGTCACGCCCACAGATCGGGCTAGTTCGAGGCGGTACTGCGATACGTCGGTGACGACCACAAAACGGGCCCCCGCGTGGCGGGCCACGATCGCCGCCATGATCCCGATCGGGCCGGCTCCGGTTATGAGCACGTCCTCGCCGAGGACGGGGAAGGCGAGGGCGGTGTGGACAGCATTGCCGAAGGGGTCGAAGATCGCCGCCACGTCGAGGTCGATGTCATCCCTGTGGCGCCACACGTTCGAAGCCGGAAGCGCGATGTACTCGGCGAAAGCGCCGGGGTAATTGACCCCGATCCCCTTTGTGTGGGCGCATTGCACGCGGCGGCCCGCGATGCAGTTGCGACAGCGCCCGCAGACAAGGTGGCCCTCGCCGCTCACGAGGTCGCCTGTGGCGAGCTCCTCGACGTCTACGCCGAGATCAACGATCTGGCCGACGAACTCGTGGCCGATGACGAGCGGCACCGGCACATTCGCCTGCGCCCAGGCGTCCCAGGAGTAGATGTGCAGGTCCGTTCCACAAATACCCGTACGCAACACCTTGATCAGCACGTCGCCCCGACCGATGGAAGGGATCGGGACTTCCTCGTAACTGAGGCCTGCCTCGGGCTTGGCCTTGACGAGAGCCTTCATCATTGAACTCCTCGTCCTCTAGGACTTCGTTTCCTCGACCGACCATAGCCCCGCGGCACCGGCGGGGTCAGACGGCTCCAGGACTCAAAATCGCTGGCGGTTCGAAGGCGAAAGGAAGAGACTGGCGCAATGGTCGAGGAACAGCTCGAGGAACCGTCGTCTCCGCCAGCGACTCCCGCGGCCGAGCCGGCCGTGCCCGAGACGCCTGGTGCAGCCGCCACGCCAGGGACGGCCCCTGGTCCCTCTGTGCCGGTCGCTCCGCCCCTGCCCGGACCGCCTGTTACCTCCCTGCCTGAGATGGCGGGCAGGCCCTGGGTCATGTCAGAACGCGCCAGCGACGCGGACCGGGACGAGGTCGTCACCTTGCTCCGGGATCATCTTGTGGCCGGTCGGCTCACTCTCGACGAGTTCTCGGAACGCACGGGCTCGGCACTCGGCGCCCGCACGAAAGATGAGCTCGGCGCAATGCTCGCAGATCTGCCCTCGCTCTCACAGGCTCCGGCCCGCTCGACGACTCGGCGAAGCCCGAGGCGGTGGATCGTCGCTGTGATGAGCGAGTCGGACTCCAAGCTGCGATGGCGCCTCGGCGGCCACACGGCCGTGGTCGCTGTCATGGGACAGTGCAACATCGATCTGAGCAACGCCGAGATCGACGGCCCCGAGATCGTCATCACAGCGGTCGGCATCATGGGCCAGATCGACATCGTCGCTCCCGAAGGAATCGACATAGAGGTCACCGGCCTTTCCATCATGGGCCATCGCAGCGTCGCCACGAGCGAGGTGCCGATCCTGCGCGGCTCTCCGCGGATCTTGGTGAGGGCGTTCCCGATCATGAGTGAGGTTCGCGTGATGACCCGCTCGCGCTCTTTGGACCGACCTCCCGACTCTGCGCCTTGAGCTGTCCGGGGGCGTCGCTTAGAGGAGGGACGTGTACATAGCAAAGGTCGACAGCGGTCTTGGCGAGGACGAATGGCGCGACTTCGTGACGGCACAGGGTTTCGGCCACCTCGTGGCCGCCGGCGTGGCCCGCGACGTCCCCGTCGTCGTCCCGACGCAGTTCGTCCTCGACGGTGACGAGGTGATCTTGCACCTCGTAGCCAAGAACCCGATCCTCGGGGCGATCGCGGAACAGCCCCGTGTGCTCATGAGCGTCGCCGGCGACTGGGCCTTCATACCTTCGCCCTGGAAGGCCGTCGCCGACGAGGACCCCCTCCTCGGCATACCGACCACCTATTACGCCGCGGTCCAGTTGGAAGGCTCGGCGACGATCGTGTCCGATCCCGCCGGGATCGCCGCCGTGCTGCGGCGCCAGCTTCAGGTGATCCAGCCCGATTTCGAAATCGCCGATCTACTCTCGGCCCATGAAACCAAGCTGGGCACCATACGCGGCGTGCGTATCGCCATCGACAAGATCAGGGCCAAGTTCAAGTACGGCGGCAACGTCGACGCGGCGCACCGGGCGGCGGTCATCGCCGGACTCGAGCTCCGCGCCGGACTCGGCGATCTCGCCGCCGCTCGTCATACCAAGCGCAGGCTCAACACAGCCGGCTGATCACGGCGACGAGCCCGCAGTTTGTCTCGGATAAGGTGCCGCGACGGCCCTGGGCCTCTCCGGCGCCCACTGGCAGATGCAGTATCAGGTATCTGGCCTCCGGCCCTGCCCTGGCCGCCGAGCCGCCCGATGCGGGACGAGCGGGCTCATTGGCCACTCATCCGAGCACGCTGTGTGTGCTGTCGGCCGGGCTCCTCAGACGCGAGTAATGGCCCAGGTTCACCTCGTTGCCCGTGAACTCGCACATGAGCCGGACCGGCTCGCGGTCGTGGTCTTGCCCGTTGTCCCAAGCGACGATGAGTGCCGAGAGGAACCGGCCCACCATAGGGGCGTTCTTGAACTGGTTGCCCGAGGTACCGACGGCAACGAAGAACCCCTCGAGAGAGGTGCGGTCGTACACGGGCAACCAGTCCGCAGTGACGTCGTATAGGGCGGCGAGTCCCCTTGGGTGCGCCGGCACCCCGAGGTCGGGAAGTCGTCGGGCGAGCCGATAGGTCTGCGCCTCCCACGTCTCGATGCTCGGGTTCGGATCGAAATCATCCGGGTCGTCGACCCAGACCAACGGATCGCACTCGGGTTCGAGGCCGCCAACAAGGATCGTGCCTCCCAAGTGAGGCCGGAAGTAGGTGCCAAGGTCAGCGTCCATGACCACAGTCCCTCCGCTGCCGAGCCCGAACGCCTCAGGGCCGGGCAGGACGTGCACCTCCTGGCGTAACGCCCGCGTCTTGAGCACAGCTGAATCACTTAGAACCCCGGCCAACGAGTTGACCTTCGCCGAGAAGGGCCCTGCGGCGTTGACGACCACTCGCGAGGACAGTTTCGAGCCGTCTTTGAGGCCAACCCCGCCCACGCGACCGTTGCCCCGCAGCACGGCTGTGACCTCCTGGCCAAAAGAAAACCGGGCTCCCCGCTCTCGTGCCGCAACCATGAGGTTGTGGGCTGCCAGTTGCGGGTCGTCGACAAAGCCGGCCTCGGGAGTGAGGTAAGCCTCCAGACGACCCGACGCGTCGTTCCAGAACCGCTCGTCGTCAAGGGCCCGCGGCGGACCGTAGCGGTGAGCGTCGAGCGCGGCGTATCGGCGCGCCAGCTCGTCACCGTCGAGGTGCTCGTAGGGCACGCAGGCTCGATCGAACAGCTCGACCAGCCTCGCCGTTCGCTCGTCACCTTCGGACCCGAGAATCAGAGCGCCGGTCTCGTGGAACCGGGCGAGGCCCGACTCATCGGTGTTGCCGACAAGCTCGTCCCAGTGCTGCCAGAGGTGCTTTGACTCCCAGGCCGTCATCACAGCATCGAGAGTCGAGTAGTTGAAGCGCACAATGGCAGAGCTGGAACTGGTCGAACCAGCACCTGCTGCGGGTCCCTTGTCGAGCACAAGCACGTGGTATTCGGCCCGACACAGTTCAACCGCTATCGAGCAACCCATTACTCCCGCACCGATGACAATAGCGTCTGGAGCAGCTTCGAAAGACGACACAAATCGAAGTATACGCAACAGTCCGAGTCGCTACAGACTTTCTATCTCACCTGGAGGCGAACCTCCATTGCGTCACGGAGCGCATCGCCGATGAAGTTGAAAGCCATGACAGTCAACACAATGGCGACGCCCGCTGGATAGATCAGCCACCAGTAACCATCGTAAATGGAGTTAAGGCCATTTGTCAGCATGCCTCCCCAGTTCGCCGCCGGAGGCGGCGGCCCGAGGCCGAGGAAGGAAAGGGCGGCCAACAGCAAGATGGCGTTCGCCGCCGAAAACGTGGTCTGTACCACTACCGGGCCGATGACGTTCGGGACGATGTGTCGAAAGACGATGCGCCCGTCGCTCGAGCCCATTGCCTTGGCTGCTTGTACGTACTCTCGCACACGAAGCGACAGAGACTCTCCCCGGACCAGCCGGGCCGTACCCATCCAGGAGATGAACGCGATGACGACTACCAGAACCGGGATAGTCGGCGTGAAGGTGCTAGCCAGTATCAAAACCAGCAGCAGGGGCGGTATGGATAGGAGAGAATCGACGACTCTCATCATCACGCTGTCGAGCCATCCTCCGACGTAGCCGGCTATGCCGCCCCAGGCGGTCCCCATTAAACTGGCGAGAAGCGCGGCGGCGATCCCCACTTCCAAAGATGACTGACCGGCCACCATGAGGCGCCCCAAGACGTCGTAGCCGACGTCGTCGGTGCCGAGGGGATGCGCCCAGCTCGGTGCCTCGTTCAGCTGCAACAGATTCGTCGTCACCTGGTTCGTCACATAGACGTGGGGGCCGACGAAACTGAACAGCAAGAAGAAGACCAGTATGCCCAAACCCGCCACGGCAAGGCGGCTCTCGATAAACACACGGGCGATTAGCCGCAATGCGCCGCCGGATGCCCCCGTGCTGCCAGCTTCGGTCACCGGCGTGGAAACCGCCAGCACAGGACCGGCCGGCTCCGGCGTCACCTCGAAAGACCCGCCGGGCTGTTCTGGGTCAGGCATAGCGCACCCGGGGATCGGCGACGGCGTAGAGCACGTCGGCCGTCAAAGAGCCCAGCACAGTGGCAACAGCCACGACGATCGTGAATCCGAGCAGGATGGGGAAGTCGTGGGTCACGGCCGCGGTCCAAAAAAGCAGGCCCATCCCGGGGTAATTGAACACGGATTCGGTTATCACCGCTCCAGAGACTGTGCCGGGCAAGCTCAGCCCGATCAAGGTGATGATCGGGGTGAGCGAATTGCGCAATACGTGACGGACGACGATCCGGCGCCCGGACAGGCCCTTCGCCTTTGCAGTGCGGATGTAGTCCTGGACCAGGGTCTCGATGGCCGATGAACGCATGAACCTGCTGAAAAGAGCGACCGTCGCCGCGGCCAACGTAATCACAGGCAGAACCAGGGCGGTGGGCTGGGACAGCACCGCAGTGACGGTCGCACCCTGCGGCCCCTCTGGAGGGAGCAGGTGGAATGTCACGGCAAAAACGAGGATCAAGATGATCCCGAGCCAGAACGCCGGCATCGAATAGCCCACAAAGGCCACGCTCGTGAGTGCGTAGTCGACCGGCTTGTTCCGCTGAAGCGCCTGCAGAATCCCGAGGGGAATGGCGACGACCAGCGCCACAACGTACGACAAACCCACCAAGAGGGCGCTTTTCGGCAAATATTGGCTCAGAAGTGACGCGACGGTTTGGTTGTAATGATAGGAATAGCCGAGGTTGCCATGGATCAGCCTGTACAGATAGTCGATGTACTGAACAGGTATGGGCTTGTTGTATCCGTTAACGGCGTCAAACGACTGGATCTGCTGCGGGCTGGCACGAGAGCCCAAAAGGGCCCGCGCCGGCCCACCGGGCAGCAAGTGCACAATGATGAAAACAATGATGGTCACCCCTATAACGACCACCACAGAATGCAAGAGACGACGAAGGATGTACCCGGTCATACAGAACCACGGTCGGAGTCACATACCGAGCGGGTTTCCCGATTTCGGTCCGGCTCTTTCACTCCAGGTCGCGCCCACCCGGGGCTGGCCCGTCTCGGCGCCCCGCCGAATCTGTCCCGAGAAGCTCGCGAGCGCTGGTCACTATGTGGTCCTCCAGAGCCTTTGAGATGAGTGAGGCGTCGCCGGTACGGAACTGCTCGATGAGGAAGGCGTGCTCCTGGGCAACCTCGCCGGCGTCCTCGTGGCGCGGGGCGAGGCGGTACATCTGCGCCCTCGTCCGGGGCTCGACCGCCTTCCACAACTGGATGGTGTGGGGCTGGTCAGACCACAGCACAATGGCCTCGTGGAAGCGGATGTCAGCCTCGTTGATCGCTGCCAGGTCGTTCGCCTCGGCGCCAGCTTCCATTGCGTGCACCCAATCCGACAGGCTCTGCCAGCGTGCAGCGGTCATCTTGCCAAAGGTGTGGGCGATGGCGAACTTCTCCAGGGTCAACCGCAGCGGCAGCAGCACTCCGAGCAGCTCCTCGGTGCTCACCTCAGCCACAAAGACACCGCGGTTGGGGTGCAAGAACAGCAAGCCCGCACTCTCCAGGTGTCGCAGCGCCTCGCGGACAGTCGCCACGCTCACCTCGAAGCGCTCGCAGATCTTGCCTTGTTTTATCTGCTGGCCGCTCACATATACGCCGCTGACGATCTCGTTCTCCAGGATCTCGGCGATTCTCTGCCAGTTCGGTGCCGCCTTCCAGCTCACTGAAACCAACCCTCGCCCTGGCCTGCTGCCGGCATGTCCTCTCCGGTTGGCTGATTCTGGCGGCGCTGGAGCGTGCCGGCATAACCGGGCGCGGTCGCCTCCCGGGCCGTAGTCACAGACAAAGAGGATCCTGTGCTAGCGCTCATGGTTCCGCGGTCGTCCCCTCAGGCCGCCCGGCGCAGGACCCGGCCCGAGCGGACTCCGGTGTGACGCTGATCGTCCACGACGAGCTGACCGTTCACGAGAACGTGAAAGATGCCGCTCGGGTACACCGCCGGGCGGGCGAAGGTGGACTCACTACCGACAGTGGCGGGGTCGAATACGACTAGGTCGGCAAAATACCCTTTGGCGACCCGTCCGCGTCCTTGGATGCCGAACCGCGACGCCGGCAGACTCGTCAGTTTGCGGATCATCTCTTCGAGCGACACGGTCTTGCGCTCTCGAACATGCACGCTCAGGTACTCCGTGTGACCAGAGAACGACAGTGGAGAGCACCCCGCTGTCGTGTCCTCCACCGAGCTCGAGTAGGCGTCCACACCGCAGCTGAACAGGGGGTGCTTGAGCTGCTGAGCCAAGTCCTCGGGTGAGAAGAGCTCGCCCACCATCTCCATGTGCTCCATATCCGCTCCGGCGGCCTGGAGAATGTCGAAAAAACAAGTCCACTCGTCGGTCCCTCGGAGGCAAGCGATATCTGGGAAGACCATGCCGTCGTACTCGGGGAACTGCTTGCTGCGGTGCAGGCGAACGCGCTCCCACTGACCCTTGTGCACGAAGCGCCAGTACCGGTCGGAGTCCTCCTTCGCCCTGCGTCGCACTTCACCGTCTTCCAGAAGCGCGGCCGCATGAGCAGGCCCCTTCTCCATGAGCCAGGGCGGGAGTATGCCCGCCATGTCTCCCATCCCCTCCCGAAACGGCGTCATGTCCGCCTGGATGTCCATGCCCTTGGCTCGCGCCCGTTCCATGCGCGCCACCGCATGTTCCCAGCCCCCGGGCGGGGCACCCGTGTCGAGGCGGACGTTCAAGTGCGATATCTGGCCATGAGCCCCGCTCAGCTCGATCGCCCGGAGGAACTCGTCGACGGCCTCAAGGATCGACGCGTCTCGGTTTCGGATGTGGCTGGCGTAGTACCCATCATGGCGACCGACAACCGCGACGAGCCTCTCGAGCTCTTCACTGGTCGCCTGGCGCCCTTCCCGGAACTCAAGTCCGCTCGACATGCCGAGCGCCCCCGCCTCCATCGCCTCTTCGACATGGGCCTCCATGGCGGCGAGCTCCTCCTCTGTGGGCTGGGCCCCCCGCACCCCGGCCGCTCCCCGGACAGCACTGTGGCCCACGAACCAGGCAAGGTTCTGGCTGATGCCGCCCCGCTCGACGTCTTCGAGGTACTCAGAAAATGAGCTCCACGACACCGGTCCCTCGTATCCGTGAATGGCGAGCGCGGCGACCACCGAGCTCTTCGAATACTGGCTGACGGGGGCGTTGGTGATGCCGCAGTTGCCGACGATCTCGGTCGTCACTCCTTGGCGGATAGTGCTCTCGGCGGTCCTGTTGGCGTGCACCGTGTAATCGGTGTGACTGTGCGGATCGACAAATCCCGGGGTCACCACGAGGCCGGAGGCGTCGAGCCGCCGTGCCGCTTCGACGTGTCCGACGCGACCGACAGCGACGATCTTCCCGCCGCCTATAGCCACGTCGCCTGGCTCTCCCGGGCGGCCGCTCCCGTCGATTACGACGCCGTTCTCAATGACCACGTCCAACACTTTCGGCCTCTCAAAGCTTGTCGTGTCAGGCTCAGTTGCCCTAGCGCAATGGCCCACTCCCTGCCCGCAAGGCGAGCTTACGGGCAGGGAGTGGGAGCTCTACTTGGTGAAGTACCAGTCCTGGGGCGAGATGCTGTTGAGCGGGCTCTGCGGGAGCACCCCGTGCAGATCCGAGGCCACCTCAGAGATCTGGTAGACCGCCTCCGGCTGCCAGAGCACCGGGGTCTGCTGGCGGACGTACTGCTCGTAGGCGTTCAAGGACGCCTGTCCCGGCTGATAGTCGGAGTTGTCGATGAGGGTATCCATGCGGGCGTTGCTGTAACTGCCGTCGTTCTCCCCCGAGCCGGTCTTGAAGAGGTCCTCGCCGGTCGGGTAGTAGTCCGGGAAGTAGGTCCAGCCCGTGCCCCAGTTGAGAAGCTCCCAGCTGCAAGAAGGCTGGGTCGGCTTGCAGACAGAGATGTCCCCGATCACCGAGTTCGACGGCGCGGACGACAAGTTGATCTGTATGCCGAGGCTGGCGGCGTCCGCCTTGTAGTTCTGCATGCTCTCTCCGACCCAAGGTGGCGCGTTGGCAAAGACCATGTTGAACACCAGCGAGGCACCTTTGGCAATTCCTGCTCCGCAATCATCGGCCGCGCTGCCGGGCCTGGCGCAAGTGGTGGTACCTCCCGAAACGATGTGCCAACCGTGGTCCACGAGGAGCTTCTTCGCATTGCTGGGGCTGTAGGGGAACGGATCATTGTTGTAGGCCGCCGGCAGGTACGAGCTCGAGACGTCGTCGGGGATCGGGCCTGAGGTCACCGAGCCGTAGCCCTTCAACAGGTCCGTGACGACCCCTTGCTGGTCGAGCAGGTACTGCATGGCGTCTCGGAAGTAGGTCTGGGCGAATATCGGCCCGACCTTGGGATTGTGCAGGTTGAAAGGTATGTAGTTGAAGCCCCAGATCGGCCAGGGCGCCATGGTGTACCCACTGCCTGCCGGGTTGGAGCCGCCCTTGGCCGGCGCCTCGTCGATGGGGATGTACCCCACCTGGATCGAGTTCCCTGCACGAAGCGTGTCGTACTCGGCCGCGTCGGTCGTGAAGGGCAGCTCGTTGAACTGTGACAGGTGAGGCTTGTCGGAGCCGGAGTAGGACTTGTTCGGAACGAAGCTCGCCGCCCCGTCCACGCTGAACGAAGTCAGCTTCCACGGGCCGTCCACGATCTGCCACAGCGGATTCGAGGCGTACTTCGCAAGCTCGTTCGCCTGGCCACTCAGGTACTTGTAGACCGAGGTGCAGGCGCTCTTGTCCGTGTCACAGTCCGACTTCTTGCCTGCCGCCACCAGGTCCCAGGCGGCGGGCAACGGCGTCACCTGACTGAGCTCGTTGTAGGTGAACCACGTCGGCGAGTAGCTACGGTTGAGCTTGAAGGTGACCTCGCTCGAGCTGTCCACCTTCACGGCGGTGATGTTGAGCGGATATGTCCCCGGCGAGAAGTTGCAGTCGTCTGACACATTCGCCGTGATCAGGTTCTGCCAGAAGAGAATGTCATCAGCATCGACGCTCTCGCCGTTGGACCACTTGTAGGGCTTCAGCCGGATGGTCACTTCCTGGTTGTTGTCGCTGTATGTCGGGGGGTAGGCCAGGCTGGTCGACTCGTTGAGCGCGACGCTCGAACCGCTCGCAAAACTGAAGAGCGGCTCGAACAACAGGTTCTGGAACGTCCCGATGTTTTGGCTCGTATCTGCCGGACAGGTCAGTAACGGGAAGATATACGTGGGTTGCTCTCCGGGTGGTTCGGCGAAGTTCGCGACTCCGCCAGAGGCCATCGCGGTGCTCGTGGTCTTGGTCGAGGCCGCCGTTGTCGAGGAGAACAGCGCCGTCGCCAAGGCCGAAACTGCAAAAAGCGTTACAACGATTGGTGTCTTTCTCATTTCCCTCCCTTTTCTCTGTGTGACGGTAGGCGAAAGACCGGTTCATGCCTCCGGTCGGACGATAAATCTGCCGACAGCGTCGAGATCAACGTCGATACCGAGGCCGGGTCCCTCGGGCACGGTGGCGAACCCTTCCACGACCTCAATGGGCTTGCGTGTCAAAGTCGACCGAAGAGGGCTGGGCTCCATGCAGTATTCGAGCATCAGCGCGTTCGGAATCGAGCAGAGAAAGTGCAGCGAAGCCGCAACGTTTATGTCGGAGGTGAAGTTGTGGTTCGCACACCTCAAGCCACGCTGGTGAGCAAGGCGGGCTATGCGCAAAGCCTGGGTGAGCCCGGCCCGGGTGACGTCGATCTGGACGATATCCACCCGGGCCTCGTCCATGAGACGCAGGAAACCGGCGACCGTTGACTCGTTCTCCCCAGCCGCGATGGGAGTGCTCACTTTCGACACGAGCGTGCTGTAGCCCTTACGGTCGTCGGGGTGCAGAGGCTCTTCGAGCCAGTAGATGCCGTAGGGCTCGAACAGACGGCATCTCTGGATGGCCGTCTGGGCGTCCCAGGCCAACCCGGCGTCGATGCAGACGTCGACCTTATCCCCGACGCTCTCCCGGATCGCCCTCACCAAAGCCACGTCGAGCTCGGGATCAGGGCCCATGGGCTCCCAGCCGAACTTAACTGCCGTGAACCCGGCCTTGGCCGCCTGGGCCGCTCGCCTGGCTGTCGCGTCCGGGCTGAACTCGAACATGTGGCTGGCGTACGTGCGGACGCTCTTGCGGTAGGCGCCGCCCAGCAGCATGTAGACAGGCTGTCCCAACAGCTGGCCTTTGATGTCCCACAGCGCCAGATCGACCCCCGCCATCGCCTGGATGGCCGCGCCCTCTCGCCCGTAGTAGAGCGACGACTCGTACATGAGGTCCCAGAGCCGCTCGACCTCTCGCGGGTCGCGACCGACGAGAAGCTCGCGCAGTCCAATGGCCCGCGTATGTGAGGCGGGGGCCTCGATCACCGCCTTGGCGACGAGCGGGATGCTGTCCACCTCGCCGTATCCGAAAACGCCAGCATCGGTGCTGACTCGGACGACGAGGGCGTCTTGCGAACTGTCCGATCGGTCTTTTATCGCACCTGGGCGAAGATAGAAAGCCTCCACGTCGGTAATCGCGACCTTCGCCATCGGGGCAGGATAAACGATTGTCGATCATCGATCAAGGGGTAGCCGCAAGCTGACCGCACTTCGACGGATGCCCCAGGCGACATTGGGGTAGGTGTCAGCTCGTCCGAACACGAACTGGGAGGGACTGCTAGTGGGAACCGAGACCTTGGCCGCGTTGTTTCACCATGGCGCCGCCGTGCCAGTCATCTGGATAGTCGGCCTGATCCTCATCATCGCCGGAGTGGTCACGATGGTCCGCCGCGGCATCGTTCTAGGCGCGATCCTGGTCGTCCTCGGCATCGTTCTCGGCGGTCTGCAACTGCTCTAGGCGATACGGACAGGTCTAGGCGATACGGACAGGCGAGCTTCTAGTCGATAGGGACAGGCGAGCTGGCGGGCAGGCTCGATCAGCCCTCGCCGAGAAGCTTCGCCAGAGCGCTCCGGGCGTCCGCGCTCTCCGCCGCCAGCTTGGCGAGGTGCTGGGCGAGCAGCTGAGTCCACTCGGCGATGCTGATCTCCTGGCGGCTTATGACCACGCCCCGGACCTCCCGGGACGCGGTCGCAACGAGCCCCCCGTGTCTCGTCACGAGCTCCAGGGTGAGCTCGCCGAGACGGATGCGGATCGAGGTTGCCCGCCCCTCACGGCCAGCCATGCGGTCCTTCATCGACCGCTCCCGGTCCACCTCGACCATGCCGACAGGAAGCATGTCGGACACCGTCGACGAAAGCACCCGGTGGTACGAGTCCAAGTCGGCGGTGTCGGCGCGCAGCGCCGCCGCGACGAGGTCGACGACACTGGCCTGGCTGCTCAATTCCGAAGGGGGCTGAGCACCGCCCGAAGAGCCGCCGCCCTCGGCGGCCGGTACGCCCGGGTCGATCTCGGGGGTCAACGGTCGGTCAGCGGGAGGACCATCTGCGGCTTGGCGATGATGTGGTCAGCACGCAGCGGCCGAACGGCGGTGCCGATGGCGAAAAACTCGGTCGTGTGCCCGCCCCACCTGTGCGCCAGCGACAACAGCTGCACCCCAACGATCCCCTCGGCCTTGAGCTGCTCGGCCTCGGCCTGCATGCGGCTCATGGCGAGCTCGCGGGCGTCGTAAAGAGCCTCGGTGAACTTGGGTATCTCCACGTTGCGCCCGACATTGCCCATGGCCTTCAAGGCGCCTTGATGGGCGATGTGGTACACGCAGCTGCCCATCACCATGCCCAGGGGGGCGTAGCCCGCCTGGACGAGGGTCCAGAAGTCCTGACCAGACAGATCGGAGGTGAAGGGCTTGTTCTCGTCGTTGCGCCAGTTGCCCTTGTCGTCGGACTTGACGGCGGTGCCGACGGCGATGAACTCGGCAAGGTCGTTACCGAACTCCTTGAACTCGATGTCGAGACGGACCCCGACGATGCCGTCCGCGCCGAGGGCGTCGGCCTCGGCTTCCATACGGGTCATGGCCAGCTCACGAGCGTGGTACATGGCCTGGGACAAGGTGTCGAGCTCCATGTTCTGGCTCCACCGGCCGACCTGGAGGCCGACGTGGTAGATGCTGGAGCCGAGCACGAGGCCGAGGGGCCTGAAGCCCGCCTCCCTTACGAGGAGAAACTCGTTCACGCTCAGATCGGAGGTGAACAACGCGCCCGGCTGGCCTGGTCGCATCTCGGCCAGGCGCCGCATGGCATCTTGGGGGATCCCCAGCTCGTTGGCTTCGATGGTCATCGTTTACTCCCTTTCGGGTTCGAGAGCGGAAGGATCGTGAGGCTTTTCGGCGGGGTGGTGCCTTCAGGGTGAAAGCGGACGACCGCGTCGCCGATGAGGCGGGACTCGGCTACGTGGTCGGTGTGGTTCTCGCCCACCTCTTGGGCGTGGATGCTGAGCTGCATGGAGCTCGTGATCGCCCCGTGGGCGCCTATGGCGCTCACCCGGCGGGCGAGTTGGGACCTGGCGTCGGCCCTTACGTGGTTAACCAGCTCGGTGTAGCCGGAAACCTCGGTGTTGTAGGCCCAGGCACTCGCCTGGCTCCTTGTCGCCCAGTCGTCATGGCGGATCGCTACCGAAATGCCGATGGCGACCGAGGCCGGCACCCAGCCACCTTGGAGCAGCTTGGCGAAGTCCTGGCCGTTCAGGGTCGTCGAGAACAACCGTGCCGGCCTTTGGTCCCCCGCCGCGCGCACGGCGGTGCCGAGAGCGACGAATTCGCGGTTGCCCTGCCCAAGATGGCGCTGCTCAAGTCGGACGCCGACCACCCCGTCGCCACCGAGGGATTGGCACTCCAACAGCATGCGGTAAAGAGCTGTGTCGAAGCCGCGATAGAGCGCCTCCACATAGGGCGCATAGCCCACCCATCCGCCCGCTTGGCCGCTCGTCACCGTTGTGCTCACTCCGCCAAAGCCGCGGTAAAGCCCGCCGCCCGCCAGTCCGTAGCCGCCGTAACCGCACCCCGCCCATCCAGTGAAACCGATGGTCTCGACGATGCAGCCCATCACCTCACCGACGACCGAGAAGCCGCAGGCCTCAACGCCGACGTGGCCCGGTACCGAGAGCAGGCTGCTGCGGACGGGCGAAGAGCGGCCTCGTTCCATCCTGGCTAAAGCAGCGGGCGGAAGACCCTGTCCGTCCCAGTCAGTACTCATCGATCGCGCCTCCAGGCCTGACCGCCGAGCGGACCCTACCACCGCGTTTGGCGCATCGCCCCTCGCCCTACGCCCCTGGCGCGAACCGGCGCGAAGGCTTGTTCAGCGGCGCCCCGACAACTTCCATGCCCCCGGCAAGAGGGCGGCGGCGATGGCCGCTTTGATGGCGTCGCCGGCGAGGAACGGCGTGAGCCCAAGGGCGATCGCCTTCTGCGCACCGACATGCAAACTGAGAGCGAGCCAGGTAACACCAACCGAGTAGAGGACGAGCTCGCCGGCCACCATGACCGGGAGCGAGCTCAAAAGCGACCGGTCGGCGCGTCGCTCGGCGAGAAAGCCACACAAGGCTGCACAGAAGACGAAGCCCACGACGTAACCGAAGCTCGCCCCCACGTACCCGCTCGCGTGGTCGGCGAACCAGGGAACCCCGGCGATCCCGGCCACGCCGTAGAGCGTCATGGCGGCCGTGGCCCGCTTCCAGCCGAGCGCCGTACCGGCCACGAGGACACCGAGCGTCTGTCCCGTGACGGGCACGGGCGTGAAGGAGAGGTGGAACGAGACCTGTGCCAGCGCTCCGACAAGAGCCGCGGCGGCTAACACGAGCACGACGTCTTGTGCCCGCGTCGTGGCGAAGAGATCGCCGAACACAACCGGCTCCGGCTGACGCAGGGTCACAGCGTCCGACATCTTGGTATCCCTCCCTGGCTCGTGGCGTTCGCCCTGTTCGACGAGCCGCGGCCTTTGACCTTACCGAGGGGTCGACGAGCCGCCAAGACTTTCGGCTCCGAGAGACCGCCCTGAGAAAGGAAATGGCGAGCCCCAGGCGTGCCTCGGTGGACACCGGAAATGGGCTCCCGAGGGCCGGCGATATCCCCTCCTCTGTGGATGAGCCTGGGATAGATCTGGGGACGGAAGGGGGAAAAGCCAGAAGTTCTGTGAACTCACGGTGGATTTCGCAAAAACGGGTTGACGCATTGCGGCAATGGGAGCAAGCTGCCAATCAACCGAAAGCGATCCAGTCAATCGCCAAAGGCGAGGGAAGCCCGCAGGGGAGTCCGGAGCGTGCGGTGTGCGATTGGAACGACAGAGGAGAGGTGGACGGACCTCCGCCCCAAACGCTTGCCTCTCGGGGTAAGCGAGAAGGCTCAGTCGCCGGCAGGGCCGCAAGGTTCCCGGTTGTCTGACAGGAGGGCGAGCCGCCCAGGGGATGACCCCGGGAAGTACGGAGGCGCAAGCTGACCGGCTACCCGGGGTCCCTCCGCGTTTCGGGGTCGATCGCGTCTTTCCAGCTTGTGACAACGCCCCGCCGGCAGTCGGCGCACGCTGACTCTGGCATCGCTCGGTTGTCAGCCTCGCTCTCGTTCCCCGTACCCGACCTTTAGTGATATCGGCACGGTAGAGGGGAGACCGGACCCAGATCCGGAGCCGGGCAGCTTTGCCAAGGAGCGCTTGGCAAGCCTTCGGTCACGGGCCGCTCGTCGGCGCCGCTGCCCGCGAGTACTCGGCGCGGCGGTACCGTTTACCCCAACATGGGAGAGCAGTGAAGCCAATCCCCGTCGTCTTCCATATCGGGCCGCTCCAGATCCACACCTACGGGATCGGGCTCGCGATCACGTTCTGGTTCGGCTACCGCTACCTGGCGAAGCGTCTGCGCGACCACGGCTACCCCGATGCCTGGCTCGGTCGCGCCTTCGTCTGGATCGTCATTGCGTCTGTGGTTGGCGCCCGCGCCGTGCACGTCATCGCCAACTTGAAGGGCGCCCAGGGTTACGCACAGAATCCGGGAGACATCCTGGCCATCTGGCACGGGGGCCTCTCCAGCTTCGGAGGGCTGCTCGGCGGAGTCCCGACCGGACTGCTCTGCGCCCGGCGCTGGTGTCCACAGCTGCGCTTGAGTGTGGCACTCGACCTTGTCGCTCCGGTGTTGGTGATCGCCTGGGCCGTAGGTCGCCTTCTCGGCCCGCAGCTCATGTACCAAGGTGGCGGCAACCTCACCCACGCCTGGTACGGCATGGCCTACGCCGGTCAAGTTGGAAAGCGGGTGCCCGTGCCGATAATTCAGGCGCTCGAAGACCTTGTCGTGTACCTCGTCGCATTGCGGGTGGAACGCCGGATTGCCCGGCGGGGCGGTCCGATCGGCGTCGTGGCGACATCAGCGGTAACGCTCTACGGGGCCTTTCGTTTCAACGACGAGTACGTGCTCTTGCCCCATAACACAGGTGGCGACCAAGCCGTCCTCGTCGCCTCCGTCGCCTTCGTGGCCGTCGGTGTCGGCCTCGCCGGCTTCTTGCTGTGGCGGGACCGTGGCCGTGCCCACGACGGGATCACCGATCCTTGGCTGGCACCCGAGGTCTCAGACCAACCGCTCAGTTCCAGCGGGGAGGGCACCGAGGTGACCCCCGAGATGGCGGCTGACGACTCTGCTTCGGCCCCGGAGCCGGGGGACTACCGACTAAGGCGCGGGGGGACGCCCCAGTGAGGCCACCAGGCCGGTGAGACCTTGAGGCTGACGGCCTCGCTGACACGCGGGGGGACGCCCCAGTGAGGCCACCAGGCCGGTGAGACCTTGAGGCTGACGGCCTCGCTGACACGCGGGGGGACGCCCCAGTGAGGCCACCAGGCCGGTGAGACCTTGAGGCTGACGGCCTCGCTGACACGCGGGGGGACGCCCCAGTGAGGCCACCAGGCCGGTGAGACCTTGAGGCTGACGGCCTCGCTGACACGCGGGGGGACGCCCCAGTGAGGCCACCAGGCCGGTGAGACCTTGAGAGAAGGGCCGGCCGAGACGCCGACGCGAATCACGCCCCCCGCCACCCTGGCATCCGGGCGGCTGCACGTGGTCGCCACGGACGCCAGGGTGGAGCCGTCCCTCGCTGAAATTGAAGTGGTCGCCGCACCTTGACTCGGTGTGGCCCCGGCGAGCGGGGAGAACGCCAACGAGCCCAACAGGAGGGCCGCAATGCCGACTAGGAAGAGCCCTCCGAAAACCTTGAAACGACCCTTGAATCTCGTTCCTGACGCCTTGGCTGGCCGGTAGTTCTGGTTCCCTCGCATGTAAGGAACGTCGGCAGTTTTGAGGTTCGGCTTAAGCACGTACCGCGTTTGTAACACTACTGTCAGTGGTAATATCTTCGTAGGCGCAGGCTCGATTGTCTGTGCAATCCTGACGCGTCACCAGCGTGGAACGCGGGTCGAAAACACACCCTCGCCTGCTGGCCGACCGGAGTCCCTCAGCCCTCCCTTGCGCGGGTGAAAAGATCGCGCCATGGGAACCTTCACCCTCGGCTCGCTTTCGAGCGTCCCGGCATCTGCCCGCCCGGATCTGTTGGCTGAGCCGACCCGGAAGGCACTCTCGGACAATGGCCTGCTCGATGACGTTGGAGTCGTCGAGATCGACCCGGCGCTCTCGGACACGGCGGCGACTCAGCGGGAGTTCGGGCTAGAGCCCGGGTCCCTGGCCAACTGTGTCGTAGTGGGCGGCAAGCGCGAAGGGACCGAGCGTCTGGCGGCATGCGTGGTGCTCGCGACAACTCGGGCCGACGTCAACAGGGTCGTCAAGAACTTCCTCGACGTGCGCAAAGCCTCCTTCTTGGCAATGGTCCGTGCCGTCGAGCTCACGGGCATGGAGTACGGAGGGATAACGCCAATCGGTCTCCCCCATGGTTGGCCTGTTCTCGTCGACGCCCAGGTCATCAGCACTCCCGTCATCCTCATTGGCTCCGGCGTGCGTCGTTCCAAGATCATCCTCCCCGGTCAGCTGCTCAGGAGGATTCCAGGCGTCGAGGTCACACAAGGCCTCGGCCTGTAGGCAACCTCAGGGTCTGGACTAGGTCGTCTTGGCCGAAAAACGGGCCGGATCCGCCTCGAAGCGTCGCCGGCAGTGGTCCGAGCAGAAGCGGAGCACCTTGCCGTCTTGGACCGTTGACGCCGGCGCATTGGCCCTCTCCACCTGCATGCCGCAGACGGGGTCCAGGGTATAGCCGCTGTCGCCGCCCAAGCGGGTCCTGTTGCGATAGGCCCAGTAGAGCAAGCCGAACAGCAACAGGAAAATGATGTTGAGAAATGTCGTGTAGTCCCAGGAGAAATGCCCAGGTGCCAGCTGGGCCGGATGAGCTTTGGGCACGAGGCCGGCGGCAGTGAAGATGCCCTCGGTGGCGAGGCTCGCCGCCGACATCACCGCCCAGAAGATCACGAGCATCCGCAAAGCCAAGCGCGTGCCGTAATAACGCCGGTACACGAGCAACAGGGGGAAGCTGATCAGATCGGCAAAGAGGAACGAGACCACGCCTCCAAAGGAGATCCCCCCCTTCCACAGCGCGGCAGCAAGCGGGACGTTGCCTATCGAACAAACGAAGCTGATTATGGCGATGAAGGGACCGACAACAGCGTTCTCGAGCGCGGTCGCCCATCCGTGGCCGTGGACGAACACAACGTTCCAGACACCGACAGGCACCACGACGGCGAGGAATCCGGCGACCGTGAAGCCGACGAGGAGCTCGCGTCGCAACATGGTGAGATCGGCAATCGTGTAGCTGGCGGCATCTGCCCATGCACCCCTGGAGCGCAGTTTCTTGCCCCAGGGCATTTGCTCGAGCGCAACCGCGTCTGACGGCTCGTGGGGGGGCGCAGCCCCGTGGTCGTCTTCGTGGCCTGCGTCGTGGCGCGAGTCGGCCGTAAGCCGCCGCCTCGCCTCGAGGACCAGCCTCCCCCGCAGCCAAAGACCCCCGAAGCTCGCTAGCAAAACGATCATGATGACCCCGCCAAGCAACTCGCTCGCCGCGAACTGCCAGCCGATCAGCACGATGAGCATGATGCCGAGCTCGATCACGAGGTTGGTGGAGGCGATCATGAACACGGCCGCCGCCACGAAGTCCGCACCCTTGACAAAGAGCGACTTCGCCATGGCGCTGGCGGCGTACGAGCACGACGAGGACGCCATGCCGTACCCGGAGGCTCGTGCCAGCGCGGCCGGACGGTGGTTGCCGAGCTTTGCCTGCATAGCCTCGCGGCTCACGAATGCCTGCACCGCCCCCGAGAGCGTAAAGCCCAAGATGAGAGGCCACAGGGTCTCCCAGAACATGAAGAAACCCTCTTTGAGGCTCCTTCCGATGGTGTCGATCCATGCGACGCCCGCAAGCAGCATGGCGCCGGTGATCACGACAGCTCCGGGCGAGTGGGGCTCGCCGTGCCAATGACCACCTGCCGAGCTTATTTGCCTCGCATGGCCGCGCGAGCCTGTCCCGAGCGGCGCGAGGCGTCTAAGCGGCGGAGTCCTTCTTGATCACACCGTCACGGATGCGGATCCTGCGGTCGGTGAGCCGGGCCACGTCCTCGTCGTGGGTGGCGATGACGATCGTGACCCCGGCGCTTTTCCGGAGCTCGTTCAAGGTCGCCATGACCTCCTTGGCCGTGTCGGAGTCGAGGTTGCCCGTCGGCTCGTCGGCGATGATGACACTCGGGTGGTTGGCAAGGGCACGGGCGATCGCCACGCGCTGTTGCTCGCCGCCCGAAAGCCGTGAGGGCAGATGGCCGAGGCGCGGGCCGAGACCGACCTGGTTCAACAGCTCCTTGGCGCGTTCTGTGCGCTCGTGTGAGCGCACGTGGTTCGGGAACATGGCTATGGCGACGTTCTCCTCCGCCGTCAGCGTCGGGATCAGGTTGAAATGTTGGAAGACGAACCCGATCTCCTCGGCGCGGATCTTGGTCAGCTCCTTGTCGCTGAGCCCGCTCAGGTCGCGGTCGGCAAAACGGATCGTGCCGCCCGTCGGGCTGTCAAGGGCGCCCAACAGCTGCAGCAGCGTCGTCTTGCCCGAACCGCTCGGCCCCTCGAGCGAGACCATCTCGCCGCTGTTTATAACTAGGTCGACCCCCCGGATGGCTTTGACGGACAGGCCGCCCTTGGTGAAGGTGCGCTCGAGGTGCGACAGCTCGTAAAGAGGCGTGGGTGCCGTCTTGGCCGAAGGCTGGGCCACAGTCTCGGCCGCATCGGTCTCGGTCATCGTCTCGTCGTCCTTTCGGTCTGTATAGAAGGAGTGAGGGCCATTAGCCGAGGTCCCGAAGTGCTGACGCCGGTGCCAGCCGTGCGGCCCGCCATCCGCCGATCGTGCCGGCGATGACACCGCCGACAAGTGCTCCGGCGAATGCGATCAGGATCGTCGTGGCGTGGATCGGTGCGGTCAGGTGCACGATCGAGGTCACGGTGCCCTGGGTCGACCCCCCGACGAGACTGCTCAGGGAGGAAGCGCCTACCTGCAGCCCCGTCGAGGTGACCGATAGACCTGGTCCGACCGCGGCTATCACCGCACAGACCACGGCCCCGATAGCCACCCCTATCACCCCGCCGACGATGCCGATGCCGATGGTCTCGGCCATGACCTGTCGCACGACCTCGCCCCTTGTCCAACCGATCGCCCGGAGCGAACCGATCTCACGGACACGCTTGGCGACGCTGGACAAGGTGAGCAGCCCGGCGATGAGGAAGGCCGCCAGCAACACGACTATGGCGAGCACGCCGCCGAGGTCGTTGGCGAGCTTGTGGGCGTTGCTCAAGCTACCCGTGACCGTGTCGGCCAGCGACTTCGAAGTGAGCACGGTGGCCCCGGGAAGCTCGGCCTTGATGGCCTTTGTCACTGCGGCGACGTCGGAGGAGCTCTTCACCGACACCAGCACCTCGTTCACATAACCCGGCGCCGAAGCGAGGCTCTGCATCGTCGAGAGCGGGAAGTAGATGTCCGCCACGTCGCCGGTCAAAGTCGGCTGGACTAGCCCGACGACCTTGTAGCCCTTGGAGTTGATCGTGAGCGTCCCGCCCACTTTCAGGTTCTTCGTGCTGGCGTAGTCGGTGTAGACGAGCACCTCGTCGGCGGGATTGCTCGTGAACCAGGTGCCGGAGACGACCTGGGCCTTGGTGACGAGCCCGCTCGTCTCGTTCGCCGGGTCAACCCCGGCCACGCTGTAGTTGGACGTGGCAGTGTTCGTCGTCGGCGGGTTGAGCACCCGGGTGATGGTCTGCTCCGGTACGACCACCTCTTGGTTGTAGGCCTTCTGGGCAGGGGTCAGACATGCATTGATAGCGGAGTTCGAGCTGAGCCCCCCGATGAAGTCGCCGAAACCACGCGCGCCGGACGCCCCACCGGTGCCCGAGCCACGAGACGGGAAGCCGCCTCCGCCACCGGTGGTGCCCAGGCCGCTATTGGCAAAGGTCTTCTGGACGATCTTTTGGATGCAGGCACCCTCGGCCGTGCGCTGCGCCGTGGTGAGCACGGGCGGCTTCACGGTCGTGCTTATCGTCTGGCCGCCTTCTTTGACCGTGTCCACGATCTTCGGGACCGTGCCGCTCTCGTGCAGGGCCTCGAGGGACAGGGCACCGACTGCGGTGCTCACACCTGGGATCTTCGCCACGTCACTTATGGCGACCGAGGGGAAGGTGATGAGCGTGCCGGGCACGAAGAAGTCATGTGTGAAGGAGGCACCAGGCTTGCCCAGCTTGGCGAGGTCCGTGATGATCGAGGCGTTGTTGTTGAGAAGCGTCGCCGCCTGCGAGCTGTCGGCGGTACTCGTGGCGCCCCCAAAGCCGCGGGCGAAAAAGCCGCTGCCCCCGCCGCCTCCTGCCCCGGCCGGGAAGCTTCCCCCGCCGCCGGTGAACGAGCGGCCCGGGAATGTCGTCGTCGTCGTGGTCTGAGACGTGGTCGGCGCCACGGTGCGGGTGACGATGATGTCCGTCCCGACCGCCCCAAGGGGGGACAGGACGCTGTTCTGGGCGTCCGACAATCCTTGCGAGACACCTATGATCCCCATGACCAGGCCGACTCCCGCGGCGAGTCCGAAGGCTGTTACGAGCGTTCGCCCCCAGCGGCGGCGAAGCTCGTTCCATGCGTAAGAGAGCGAGAACACGAGAGGCACTCCTTTAGGCAGCAGTGACGGCCTAAGGATAAGGGGCCTTCCTGTGTTTCTCCTGAGGCTTGCCCAAGAACTTGCCCAGGCCAGCCCCGTTTAGGAGGGCCGAGCCGAGCCCGCCGGGGGCGGCCGGCTTCGCGACCCCTCCTCGAGCTCAGGCGGCCGCGAGCCGGTCCCGTGGGGACGGAGGGGCTCGAACCCTCACTGTGAGCGTTTTAAGCGCCCTGCCTCTGCCTGTTGGGCTACGTCCCCAAGACCATTGCGCGGCCGCCTTCGGGCGACGATCCAACGTAGTTGTCGCCCCACTTACCGCCACGCACTATCAAAATCCCTGCTCAATTGTTATTTAGTTGACAGTCGTTGCTATTGTGACCAAAGTTAAGACATGTTGCACAAGAGGGGAAGCCGGGGAGGAGCTGTCGGCCCAGTAGTCGCCGTCCTTGCCTTGACGGGCTCACTCTTTGTGGTCACGGCGCCTGCCGGGGCTTCGCCGAGCCCGATCAACGCTACCAACTCCCAGATCAGTTCTCTCCAAGCTCGTGCCCAGGCGCTCGCCGAGCAGATCACCAATGACCAGAACGAAGTCTCGGTCGACGCCGAGACCTACGACGAGGACACCGTTCTCCTGCAACTGGACCGGGCGAGCCTCGCCAAGACCGATCGCCAGCTGAAAGCGACTCGCAAACAGCTCCGGGCCGTGCACGCCCGTGCCGAGAACGCGGCCGTCGAGGCCTACGTGACCGGGGACGGGTTCGACTCCCAAGTCGGCGGGATCCTCGACTCGAGCGTCAACGACGCGCAGAGCGCCGCGGTCTACTCCGACATCGTCGTCCACTCCCTCAAGGCCGCCATGAACGAACTGCACGTGGTCACCGACCGGCTGGCCGCCGAGCGGGCGACGCAGGCGAGGATCACCGCCGCCGCCTTACGGGCCCAGCTCTCGGCCAACGAGGCGCAAAGCGCCGCCGAGGCGGCAACCTCGAACGTCGAGTCGGCCCTCAGTGAGGTGAAGGGCCAGCTCACCGCGCTTGTGTTGAAAAGAGAACAGGAGATAGCCGCTGCCAAGGCGGCTGCCGCCCTCGCCGCCGCCCGTGCCGCGGCCGCCCGCGCCGCCGCCGCAGAGAGGGCAGCTGCGGCGGCCGCAGCCGCCAAGGCCAGGGCCGCCGAGGCTGTCAAGCAGGCCCAGGACAACAGCGCCTCCGGCGCAGGCAGCGCCTCCAACCCGCAGGCAGCGCAGGAAGACGGTCAATGGCCCTTCGGGCCTGGGACCGGTCCCGACCAACCGGGTTTCGGCGAGACGCTTGTCCCGGCCGGGACCAATCCGCAAGGCCTCGAGGCTGTCGCCGCGGCCGAGTCCTACCTGGGCGTGCCGTACGTGTGGGGCGGGGCCAGCCGCCAAGGCGTCGACTGCTCAGGCCTGGCCATGGTCGCGTGGGAGGCGGCCGGAGTCGACCTGTTGCACGGGGCGACCATCCAGGACCAAGAGTCCACGCCGGTCAACCTGCTCGACATCGAGCCCGGAGACCTGCTCTTCTACCACTTCCCCGACGACGGCCCCCTGCCTATCACCCACGTGGCGATCTACATCGGCTCCGGCCCGTACGGGACCAACACGATCATCCAGGCGGCCGAGGTGGGCACGAACGTCGGCTACTACCCGATGTACTGGGACGGCTTCGTCTCGGCCGGCCGACCCTGACAGGCCGGACAAGCACCCGGCTGACCGAGTCCAAGGCCGGATAAGTAAGTCTTTTCCGCCGCAGCTCACTCGCACCGATCCCGGTCGCGTCCCCGGGTAGCGCTGGCACGCGCTCATGCGGGTGGAGTAGCTGCCCGCCCCGCCGGCTTTAGGTGAGCTACCAGTTAGCCGAGCCGGAGAGCCACTGGCGAAAGTACCGGTCCCGACGCTCGACCCACTCCTCTGAGGTGAGGGCGTAGCGGACATGGTCCTCCCAGCGACCGTCGATCTCGAGGTACCTGAGGGCTATGCCCTCGCCGCGCAGCCAGAGCTTCTGGGCGACCCGGCGGCTCGGGCGGTTGCGGGGGATGATCGAGATCTGCAGCCGGTGGAGGCCGATCTCCTCAAAGGCGAAGCGGAATAGCAAGACGCACGCCTCCGGCACATAGCCCCGGCCTGCTTGGCCCTGATCGATCCAGTAGCCGACATAGGCGTTCTGGAACGGGCCCCGCGCGACCGAGGAGATGTTCACCTCGCCGGCAAAGCGCCCCATGGCGAAGATGCCGAAGCCGTAGCCGGTGCCGAGCTGCCTCTCGCGCTCGCGCATCGAGCAGCGAGTCGTAAAGGTCGTGCGGTCCTCCGACGGGTACGGGGCCCCGGCAGGGCGCGGCTCCCAGGGCAACAACCAGTCCCGGCACCGCGTGCGGACTTCGTGCCAGGCCTCGTAGTCCTCCTCGCGGAGCGCCCGAAGGCGGACGCGCCTTCCTACCAGCTCTGTCGAGATGCCAGAAGCGGTCAGCTCGGCCATGTCAGCTCCGCGTTCCATCACGGTTGCTCACGTCACTATCGTCGCAGATCCGGCGACCTCACGCGTAGACTTGCGCCACCCAACCCTAAAGACCGGTGAGCGTGCGGACTGCGCGATCGGGCCGTTGGCGACCGTTGAGAACCCATGCCTGACCCCGACGCCTTCCCGACCACCAACAATGGACCGGCGCGTCCGTGGTTCGTCCTCGTGGGCACGCCGGGGCATGACCTCGATGCCCTCCGAGAGGCGCTTTGCATGCTCGGTTTGTCGTCGCCGGAGACACCGCGCTTGAGGGCGGTCTGCGCACAGGCGCTCCGCTCGCTCGGGCGAAGCTGGTGGGACGGAGCTCAACAGGTGGCGCCCGGCGAGCCGGGCGAGCGGCCGTCCCCGCTCGAGCGCAGGCTGGAAGCCTTCGTCAGGCCCGCCAAGAAGGCCTTTTTGCAGGCGGCAGGCGAGGTGCGCGGTCCGGGCCCCTTGTTGCTCAGCGACCCGGTCGTGACCTCACTCGTGGCGCTGTTGCAGCGCGCCGTCGGTGCGCCGGCGGCGGCAGTTCTCGTCGTCGGCGACCCGCTCGAGGCGGCGCGCGACCTCATGCACGACGACGGCACGGAAGAACCCCGCGCCCTCGCGATCTGGGAGCGCCACCAGCGCGCGGCTCTCGCCGAGCTGAGGGGACTTCCTGTGCTCGTCACGAGTCGCCTCGCGGCAAGGAACGACCCCGCTCGCTTCGCCCGCGACCTCGAAGGCTTCCTGTCCAGGCACGGGGGAAGCGCGCCTGAGAAGCCTTCGCCGTCACAGCTCCAAGCGGTGCTTCAAGCACCAGAGGGGAACGGCTCTGCCGTCAAGGACGAGGATCTGCTCCTCGCGAGCCAAAAGCAGCTGGCCTCGTTGCTCCAACAGCTCGTGGGCGTGCACGAGTGCTTCGACCCCCCGTCTCCCGAAGCCGAGTCGCCCTGGGTCACCGCCGTGCTCGACGGGCGCCGAGACCTAGAACAGGTCTGGAAGGGCCTTGAGTGGGCCACAGAAAAGCTGGCCTCCTTCCTCCCGCGCCCGGGGCGCGGGGACGAACCCGCCCCGGTCCCCGGCCCCTATCCCCTGAACGCCTCGGAGGACCTCGAGGCGTATCACCGCTGGCTGAAGAGGCGAGGTGAACCGTGCGCGCTGCCCCTGAGCGGCGGACTGCCCCCGGGTCGTGCCCGCCCGCACCTAAAGGGCCCGCCGCTGTTCAGCGTCGTCGTCCCGGTCCTGCGGCCAACACCGTGGGCGTTCGAGCGCTGCGTTGCCTCCGTGCTGACACAGAGCTTTCACGACTTCCAGCTCGTGTTGGCCGACGACGGCTCGAACGACAGGGCGCTCGAGGAACAGCTCCGCTCCTTTGCCCGGCTCGATCCCCGCGTCGAGCTCGTGCTGCGGGAGGAGACCGGCGGCATCTCGGCGGCCACGAACTCGGCCCTCGAGCGGGCGCGGGGCGAGCACATCGCCTTTTTGGACCACGACGACGAGCTGCACCCCGAAGCCCTCGCCAAGATGGCGGCCGCCATCGCAGTCAACCCGGAGGCCGACGTCTTGTACTCGGACGAAGACAAGATCGGCACCTCTGGCGAGCGCTGCGTGCCGAGCCTCAAGCCCGACTGGTCGCCCGACCTGTTGCTCTCGAGCGCCTACTTCTGCCATCTGCTCGTAGTGCGGCGTTCGCTTGTTTCGAACCTCGGCGGGCTTCGCTCCGAGTTCGACGGCAGCCAGGACTACGACTTGATGCTGCGTGCCACAGAGACGGCTCGCGCCGTGGTCCATGTGCCGGAGATCTTGTACCACTGGAGGGTGGTGGCGGGCTCGACCTCGGCTGACCAGAGCGCGAAGCCGTGGGCCTTCGCGGCTGAGCGCCGCGCTCTTAAAGAGGCGCTGGAAAGGCGTGGCATCAAAGCGGAGGTCGGGCCGCACGAGCGCTACGTGGGGAACTTCCACGTCCGCCGGGACATCGTCGGCGAACCACTCGTGAGCATCATCGTGCCTTTCAAAGACGAGCCCGAGATGACAGCTTCTTGCTACCGCTCGCTCGTGCGCTCGCCGGGTTGGGACCGCTACGAGATCCTCTTTGTGGACAACGCCAGCGAGCTCCCCGAGACAAAGGCCCTTACGGCCGAGCTGGCCAAGGATCCCAAGGTGCGCCTCATCTCCGACCCGCAACCGTTTGACTGGGTGGCGATCAACAACGCCGCCGCCGACAAGGCGCGAGGCGACGTGCTGCTGTTTTTGAACAACGACATCGAGGCACGCTCCAAGGGGTGGCTGGCGGCGATGCTGGGCCATGCCCAGCGAGACGAGGTGGGTGCTGTCGGTGCCCTGCTGCGCTATCGGGACCTCACCGTCCAGCACGCGGGCATCGTCGTCGGCATGAGCTGGGGCGCGGGCCATGTCCAACAAGGCCTACCGTTCGGCCACCCGAGCTACATGCTCATCACCGACCTCACGCGCAACTGCACCGCCGTCACCGGGGCTTGCATGATGACGCGGCGGGCCTGCTTCGAGGAGCTGGGCGGCTTCGACACGGCCCTGCCCGTAGCCTTCAACGACGTTGACTACTGCCTGCGCCTGCGCCGCAAAGGCCTCCTCGTCGTCTACACGCCGCTCGCAGAGCTGGTCCATTACGAGTCCAAGAGCCGAGGGCACGCGGACGACGTCGCCGAGACCCCGGTCTTCAGGAACCGCTGGCGGGACGAGATGCTTGCCGGTGACCCTTATCACAACAGGAATCTCACCCATTTCGACCCGTACTGCCGCTTGTCCACCGAGGAGGAACGTGAGCTATGGAACATCTTCCGCTCGATGCTCGGGGCGTCGTCGACGAGCTGAGGTCAGCGCCCCGGGCTTCTCGGTCCGAGCGGCCCAGGACCTGGGTGCCGTCGGCGTCCTTCGAGTCTCTGCTCGCGGACGCCGAGCTCTCCCCCGTGCTATTGAACGGCCACCTCACCTGGCTGCACGACAACTGCGACCTCACCCAGGCCCTCGCCCCGCCCGAGGGCGGCGGCCCTAAGGCATTCGTGAGGCGCCTGGTCCACCGTGCGGTTCTCGCCGTCTTGAGGCCCTATCTCCTAAAGGTCCAAGACTGCGTCGCAGAGACAGCGCGCGCCCTCGACGCCGTGGCGCGTCGCGTCGATGACCAGGCGGCAACCCAACTGCGTACCATCGGGGCGCTGCGGGCCGACCTCGTCGAGTTCGCAACCCGTGTCGACGAGCGGCTCGACGAGTGAGACGGATCGTCCTCGTCACGGCTCGCTGGGGAGACTCGCACGGCGAGTCGGGCGTCGTGCTGCGACTCTTGGCCGGGGCTCTCTCGGGCCAAGCCGAGGTCGAGGTCGTCTCACTTGTCACCTCGGAGCCGTGTCCCCCTCACGCCGAGGCGGTCCGGACGCGACGCGACAGCGTGTTTGTCGTGCACGAGGTCCCGGTCAAAGAGCCTCACCGGGCGCATGCCGGCCTGCTGCGAGCGGCCCTCGCCTTCGGCGGAGGGGGCCGGCTCCCTGAGATCTCCGGACCGAGCCTCGTCGAGCTTCACCGGGCGCAGGCGTCCGGTGTCGTCGACTTGATCGCCTCGCTCGGGGGGGACTCGGTGCTGCTCGCGGGACCCGAGACGTGGTGGCTCCCCGGGGCCCTCCACCTCGCCCGGGCTGCCCCACGCGTCGTGTCGGCGCCACTTCTCGGAGACGACCCTCTTCTCGAGCTTGCCGAGCTCGGGCCCCTCGTGAGCGGCCTCGATGCCGTCGGGGTGCTGTCGCGTGGCGAGAGGCGTCGAATCGCCGGTCGCGCGCAGGCGGCGCCTTCTCGGCTCGAATCCTCCCCGCCGGCCGAGATCGTCGAGCTCGACGTCGCCTTTGCGATCAACCGGCCCGCCGCCGACCAGCTCATGGTCGGGATGTCCCACTTCGGCCGCTTCGTCGTGCTCCTGACCGGGTTTCCCGAGGGCTCGCCGGCAGCGGAGCGTTCGCCGGGGCACGACTACGTGCGACGCCTGCTCGGTCCCTTCGCTGTCGCCGAGGTCTCCCTCGGCCCCTGGTCGGTCTCCGACAGCCGGCAGTCACGGGTCGTCCCCGTCAAGGCGTCCCGGCCGAATCTGTGGAAATTGCTGGCTCACGCCGAGCTGTGCCTCGATCTCCGCCCGCAAGGCATCGTCGGGCGCGAGACGCTCGAGTCCCTCCTTTTCGGCACACCGGTCGTCGTGCCCGAGGGCACGGTTGCAGCCGAGATCGCCGAGGCGTCCCAAGGTGGTCTTTGGTACCGGGATTACGGCGAGCTGTTCGACGCTGCCAAGGCAATACTCGACAGCCCGTCGCTGCGGGCGCGGCTCTCCCGAGAAGGGCGCGCCTGGGCGGAACAGGTGCACGGGGACCAGCGACGCTTCTCCGCCCAGGCGGTCCGGCTCGCTTTTGGATAACGGGAGGGGCCCCGGCGGCGCTAGCGTCACTATCGTGCTCTATCCCCGGAGCGCTCGATGAGGCGCTGGCTCGAAGCGTTCGACAAGGCGTGGATAGCGGCCCTGTGCGGCCTGGTGCTCCCCCTCGCTGTGGCCGCCGTGCTCGTTCCGTTCCGGACGAACTTCGCCCTGCCCGCCGCCGCCCTCGTCCTCGTCCTCGTCGTCGTCGCCGTCGGCTCTTTCGGCAACCGCTTCGCCGGCGTGCTCGCCGCCTTGTCCTCGGCGGCCTGGTTCGACTTCTTCCTCACCAAGCCCTACGAGACGTTCAACATCACCGACCGCCCTGATCTCCAAACCGAGATCAGCCTGCTCGTCGTAGGACTCGCCATCACCGAGATCGCCGCCCGCAGCCGCGGCCACCGCGAGGAGGCCTCGGAGGGGGCGGACAACATCGCCATCATCCACGACTTCACCGAGCTGGTCGCGGCGGGCGAGCCTGCACCGGTGGTCGTCAACCGTGCGGCAGTCGAGCTCAAGTCCCTGCTCCAGCTGAAGGACTGCCGTTTCGAGACCAAGATGTCGGACCGTCACCCCACCCGCATCGAGCATTCCGGCGTGGTCGCTCTCGGTGGCCTGCGCTGGGGGGCGCACCGCAGCGGCTTGCCCGGCCGGGAGGTCGAGCTCATCGTCGACTTCCGGGGTGAGACCTTCGGGCGCTTCGTCATGGTCCCGACCCCTGGCGTCCCGGTGTCGTCCGACCGCCTCCTCGTGGCGGCCTTCATCGCCGATCAGGTGGGTGCCGCCCTCGCCGTCCAGGCCAAGAGCGCCTAGGCGCTCACCCGACGGCAGGTTCCTCAGCCGGAGGAGTTGAGACCAGCTCGGCCACTACCCCGTCGAGGAGGTCCGCCTCCGAGGCGGTCAGCATCTCGAAACCGAGGGCGGCCATGGCCTCGGACAAGACGATGACGCCCCCGATGATCACATCGGCCCTTTCGGCTTCCAGTGCCGGCCATTTGAGACGACGCGCCAGGCTCATGGAGGCAAGCTCGCCCGCCATGGCCTCGATTGAGGAAAGGCTCAGCCGGGCGTGGTGGATCCGCCTCCGGTCGTACTCGACGAGGCCCTGATCAAGGCGCACGAGCGCGCTCACGGTGCCCGCGACCCCGATCAGCTGGGCGGCGCCGCCGAGGCCCGGCTCGGCCTGCAGGGCTCCTCTCACGAGAGCGCGCACATAGAGCCTGGCAGCATCGAGCTCGCTTTGTTGGGGCGGGTCGTGCTCGAAAAACCGTTCCGTCACTCGCACGCAGCCCATCTCAAGTGACACGGCGTGAAGACCGGGGGGCCCGCCCCCGACGAGCTCTGTCGAGCCTCCGCCGACGTCGATGACCAGATACGGGCCGAGCGCCGGATCAAGCTCTCGGGTCGCCCCAAGGTAGGTGAGGCGGGCCTCTTCCCCGCCTTGGAGGACCTCGGGCACCGCCCCGAGCACCTCTTTCACCCTGCGGGCGAGCTCAGCCTCGTTCTCGGCGTCCCGGGCCGCAGAGGTCGCCGTCGCACGGAAGCGGACGACGCCGAGGTGGTCCATCACCTTGCGGAACTCCACGAGGACGTCGACGGTGCGCTGTATCGCCTCTTTTGAAAGGCGCCCTGTTTGGTCCACGCCCTGTCCGAGCCGGGTGATCCTCATCAGGCGTTCGAGACTCGCTCCCGTGCTGTCGGCGACGAGCAGGCGGGTGGAGTTGGTGCCGAGGTCGATCGCCGCCACGGGCCCCGATGCGCTCACGACTGGCCCGCTCGGCCTGGAGAAGGATCGACGCCGTAGCTCGAAGTGTCGAGACCGAGCTTCTCGCAGGTCCACCGGCCCACCGGGTCGGCGCCGCCCGCCAGGTAGAAGGCGAGATGGGCGTGCAGGCATTTGACGCCGCGGCGGGTACCTCCCACGCCGCCCGTCGGCTTCGGGCCTGTGTGCCCTACCGGCATCGCCGCGTCACGAAGCCCCTGGTAGGAGACGTGCGCGGCCTCGAGCTCGGCGGCGTCGACGGCGTTCTCCGCCGCCCGCACGCCGCCTTGGGACTCGAGGCGGCTCACGGTGTCGCGTTCTTTTCGCCCGACGAGCCAGTAGCGCGTCGGCATTGGCGTGCCGTCGTCGAGCAGGGGCGAGTTCATGATGACGACCGGACCACCGTCCGCGGCACGGACGACTACCTCGAAGGCAGCCTCGGGCGTCCTTCCGAGGAGCCCTTCGACGGCCTCCCGGTCGCCTTGGTTCACCGCCGGCGGCGCCGCAGGGAGTAGACGACTATCCGGGCGATGAGAAGCAGGCCGGCGACGGTCAAATAAGGCGTGAGGCGCCGCAGCAGCGACTCTCTTTTCGCGATCGGGTAGCTGGGCGCTTCGTACGGTGGCGGGTACTCGTGGGCGAGTTCCTCCTTTTCGACCTTGGCCTTGTCCTCGACCACCTCGGCGTCGAGCTCGGACTTGTAAGAGGCGACGTCGGCCTCTATCTCGGCTTCGACCTTGGCCTCAGCCTCGGCCTCGTCGTCGGGCTCGGCCGCGCTCGCCCCGGCCGGTGCGGACGGCTTTGTCGCCTCGTCGCTTGGAGCGGGGTGCTCGGATTCGTCGTTCAACTCCATCGGCGCAAGTCCTCCTGAGTATCGATGTCGGCCGTAGTGCCTTCGCACGCTACTTCGGTCACGAGCTCGGGGCGACGGTTGGCGAGAGCGCGGGCGCCCTCGTCGCCGCTTATGGGGAGCAGCGACCAGATCTCGGCGTCGAGGCGTACAGGGTGGCCTCGCCCCCCGTAATAGGTCGCGAAGACGATCGGCCCGCCGCGGGCACCGGCCACGGTGCGCCAGGCCTGAGCAGTGAGTCCGGGCAGGTCACCGAGGCCGATCACGGCGGAAAGGTGGCCTTGGCGGGCGCACCAGTCGAGAGCCACGCGAAGCGAGGTGGCCTGGCCGAGTCGCCAGTCGTCATTACGCAGCAGCGTGGCGTCCTCGGGGACGACCCCGCTCAGGTCCGCCGCACCACAGACCACCACCAGCTCGTCGAGCTCGGCCTCGAGGGCGGGGGCGATCGCCCACTCGATGAGCGGCTTGCCGCGTGCTCGGACGAGCAACTTCGCGCCCGGGTTGGCGTTGGCGTCGTCCCGGTTGAAGCGCGTGCCGGCTCCGGCGGCGAGGATCACGGCGGCGACAGACACGTCCGGGAGCGTACCGGCCGAGGCCGGCGTCGGGACAGGAAGGACGAAGGACACAGCCGAAGACCGAACCGGCGCGCCCCGGCCGTCTCCGGCCTAAGCGGCGGCCCCCGGCGAGCTCAGTGCTGGCGCCCGTTGTGCTCCGGCAGGTGCCAGCGGTGCGGAGCCACGAGGTGGCGGATCGAGTCGGGACCCCACGACCCTTTGGCGTAGGGCTCGACCTGCGGGGGACTCTCGAGGAGGGGTTCGGAGATCTCCCAAAGGCGCTCGATCGCGTCAGAGGGGATGAACAGGGACTGGTCGCCGATCATGGCGTCGAGGATCAGGCGTTCGTAGCCCTCCAGCTGATAGGTGGCGGCGAAGGAATCCTCGTAGCGAAACTCCATCTTCGCCTCGGCCAGGCGCATCTTTGGCCCGGGCTCTTTCACGAGGAACTCGCCCGATATCGTGCCCGGGTCGCCGAAGTCGATGACGAGCTCGTTGCCCCGCCGCCGCTCTCCCCCGGTGGCGTGCACGGGAAACATCTTCAAGGGGGGCTGGCGGATGCCGAGCGTGATGACCTGGCGACTTTCAGCCAGGCACTTTCCCGAGCGGAGATAAAAGGGCACCCCTTGCCAGCGCCAGTTCTCCACCTCCGCCTGCAGGGCCACGAAGGTCTCGGTGTCGGAGTCGGCACGCACCCCCTCCTCGGACCGATAGCCCTCGTACTGGCCCCGGACAACCCGGTCCACGTGCAACGGGGTCATGGCGTCGAAGACCTTCGTCTTCTCCTCCCGTAGCGACTTGGCGCTGATCGAGGTCGGAGGCTCCATGGCCACGAAACCGAGCACCTGGAACAGGTGGGTGACGACCATGTCGCGAAAAGCGCCCGTCTCCTCGTAAAAGGCGGCCCTTCCCTCTATGGAGAGGGTCTCGGGAACGTCGATCTGGACATAGGCGATGTGCTCGCGGTTCCAGATCGGCTCGAACAAACCGTTGCCGAAGCGGAAGGCGAGGATGTTGTCGACCGACTCCTTGCCGAGGAAATGGTCGATGCGGAAGATCTGGGACTCGTCGAAAACGCCGTGGATCGCCTGGTTGAGCGCCCGCGCGGAGGCGAGGTCGGTGCCGAAAGGCTTCTCCACGATGACCCGGGCGCCGGGAGCCAGGCCGGCGGCACCAAGCATCGCGACCACCGAGGTGAAGGCTCCAGGCGGCACGGCGAGATGGTAGAGGTGCCTCGGGCTGCCACCGATCTCCGAGTCTGCTCGTCGCACCGCCGCGACGAGGGGCGCCGTGTCGGACGGGTCGGCCGCACCGAAACTCAAGGCGGCAGAGAACCGGTCCCAGGCCTGCCCTGTGGGCGGCACGTTGCCGAACTCGGCCACGGCATCGTGGGCCTTTCGGCGGAACTCGTCGTCGGAGACCGAGAACGAGGCGGGTGACGAGCCGATGATCCGGTAGTGCTCGGGGAGCAGCCCGCTCGCGGACAGGCGGAACAGACCAGGCAAGAGCTTGCGCTTGGCCAGATCGCCGGTGGCCCCGAACATGACGATGACGTGGTCGTCGGGCCGGACGGTCTCCATCTTGTCGGCGGCCGGCCTACGAGGAGCGTTCATGTAACCTCACGATCTCTCGGCGGGCCGCGTGGGTATCCGCCTCGCCATCAGGACTCGACGTCGCTCAGCACCAAGAAGGGCTCGCTCCGCTCGGCACGCCTGACTATCTCCTCTTCTAGGTACTCGGAGGCCTCGAGGACACCCCGGCACAGCTCGGGCTCGAGCGTGAGAGCCCTGAAGATCGTCCCGACGGTCACGGTGTGGGCCGGCTTGAACTCGACGACGACCGGGTCACCGGCGCGGATCGCACCGCCGGCCAGCACCCGGAGATAGGCGCCGGGCCGGGCGCGGCGAGTGAAGCTCTTGAGCCATCCCTTGTGGTCGATCCAGGTCGCGAAGACCGAGCAGGGAACCCTGGGCGATGTCACCTGGAGCACGACTGCCTCCCCGATACGCCAGGTTTCCCCGATGAGCGCCGCGGTGACATCGAGGCCGGAGGTGGTGAGGTTCTCCCCGAACATGCCTGAGCGGAGCGGCTCGCCCAGTTCGGACTCCCACCAGTCGAGGTCCTCCCGGCTGTAGGCGTACACGGCCTGGGCGTCCCCCCCGTGGTGCTCGGCGTCGCAGATCACGTCACCGTCAAGTCCACCCCTGCCCGAGCCGCCCGGACCCGGTGCGGAGACGTGCACAGCCGCCGAGGTGGGCACCTTGTCTATGCCGGTGACACCCTGCTTGGCCCCGATCGATCTCATCACGCCGACATTGACCGACTCAACGACTGCCATGCCGGGCGATGCTAGAGGGCACCTCGCCCCCGTCCGGTACCTCCCGGGTCGGGCCAGTTGACCAAAGCCGCGAGCGGGGCCGCCCGCCGGCAAAGGAGCCGTGGCGCACCGGCCGGTCACCGACGGTCCCTATCGGAAGGCAGGACCGAGGCTGCGCCGCTCGCCAACCTCGCGGGCCCGTTCGAAGATCAGGCCCTGCAGCCTCCTGGCGGCATCGAGGTGATCGCCCGTCCAGATGATGCGCACGGCGGCGGCGCTGGCAGTGCCGTCGTCGCTTGTGAGGTCGCGGCGCACCGCGTCCACGAGCCGCTGATCGAAAGACTCGTCGCGACCCGAGAGGGGCCGGGACGTCGCTCCCCTCGACGAGGCCCGCAGCCAGGGCCTCGTACCAGGCGGTCACAGCCTCGCTGGCCTTCAGTAGCTCTCGGCGGGCAGCGGCCCGCTCGCCCGGCGACTGGCAATCATCGCCCCGCCACAGGTCCAGCACGGCATCCGCGGCGAGGCGCAGGCCGACGACGCCGGTGATCAGTCCGGTCACCTCGAAAAGGGGCACGGGTTTGGCGCCCCGTTCGGCGAGGTAGCCGCGGAAGGTGTCGTCGAGCCGGCGGGCGGCGGCGGCGGCCCGGGCAGCCTCGTCGATGGGTGCGTGCCTGGCCGGGACGCTCGTGTCGCACCGTCCAATGCCGAACTCGACGGCACCGGCCAGGTAGCGAGCACTGTCGGCGTAGGCCTCGCCCAGAGCCTGGCGCAAAGCGGCGGCGGCGCCCCTCGGCCAGAACAGCACTCCGACGACGAGGCTCACCGCACAGCCGATGGCGACGTCCTCGACGCGGTAGAGCCCGACACGCCATCCGAGGGGTTGGATGATGTTGAACAGGATCACCAGCACCACGGTGAAGCCCGCCTGGCCGGCGGCAAAGGAGATGGCGGCCGGCGCGATGCCGGCGAGCAGGATGGAGAGGGGAAGCAACAGCCACAAGAGCACCGTGTTCGTCCCGATGAGGGCGAGCGCGACCGGCGCCGATGATGAACCCGGCCACGGTGCCGGCCAGGCCCCGTAAGCACGTTCTGGCCCGTGCTGAGGGCGTTGGAACGCAGGACCGACAACGTGCCGAGCACGACCCAGAAAGAGTGCTGTACGCCTGTGAGGTCGGCGACGAGGACGGCGAGGCCGAGGCCGGCCGCTCCACGGACAGCGTTGTGCAGCGTGACCGAGTGCCGCTCGAAGTGGGAGACGGCGCGCTCTTGTGCGGCGGCGAGGGTGTTCGTGAGGCCCTCCGGCTGGTGACCGGTCAGACGCTCCAGAAAGCCCCGTCTATCCGCGGCGGCGGCGAGGTCGATGTTGGCGGCGATCTGCAAGACGGCGAAGCTCAGCTCCTGGGAGCGAAAACTCGGGGTCGAGCGAGGTGACGAGCTCGGTGACCCTGTCTTCGTTTGCAAGATCGCGGGTTGCCGGCGCCCGCCCGACCTCGAGGTCCACCGTCGCCCTCTTTTCCACTTCCTCTAGCCTTTGGCGAAGCTCCGCAACCGACCGGCGGAGGTCATCGGCCGTCGCGGCCGGTCTTTCGAGGACGTCCGCGCCCAGTTCGAGGACCGAAGCGGCCGCCAGCTTCACCTGGCAGGCACCGACATTGACCGGCAGCCCTGGTGGTTGGGGGGCCGAGACGGCGATGATCGCCTCGAGCCAGCTCATCTCGTCCACCAGGCGCACGATCGCCCTGGCTCCGGTGCTGAGGCCGGTGGGACGGTACGCCGTGGCGTAAAAGCTGCGGCGTAGAGCCCCGATCGAAGCTCTCGCCTGCGCGATCGCCTCCTCGTGTTCGGCCTCGGAAGGCTGGTGCTCGCCGCCGAGCAGATAGGCTGCATCGGAACGCAGTCGTGCCGCCAGGGCGCGGCATGCCACGACGACCGGTTCGCGCAACGCGATGCGCTCGGGCGCCGGCCAGAACACCTTGATGGCGAAAAGCGCAGCCGCTGCTGCCATCTCCCAGCCGGCGAGCCGGTCGGGGATCGACGAGGTCGGTGCCCGGAGCGAGACCGCCAGGATGAAAGCCAACAGCAACGCGGTCGTCGCCGAGGCCAGCACCGAGCTCACGACGCTCATGAACAGCACCGAGAAGGCGACGAGGGCCATCGCCACCGCGGCGAGCCAGGCGGCGTGCGACGCCAGCGTCCCGAGACAGACAAGGGCGCCGCTGACAACGGCCAGGGCAACTTGGTTCTCCAGCCGCAGACGCATCGGGCCGGCGAAATCGACCAGCAAGAGCATGGCGAACGAGCCAAGAGCGGCGAAGCTCGCCATGGCCGGATTGGCTAGGACCTTGTCGGTGAAGGCGAACAGGGCCGGCATGACGATCGCCGCCCGCCCGGCGCGTCGAAGGGCCGCGAGGTCGCGGTCGCGCGAGCGGAGCCAACCCAACAAGGACATCTGGCTCGCTCGGTTCGTCCCGTGCCCTGAGCTCAGCGCACGGCCCCGGTCATGGCGAACAGGGTAACTGGCCGGCGGTACCACTTGGCCGCTCGCGCTCAGCTGCGGTGGATCGGTCCCGTCTCTGTCCGAAGCGAGGAGACGACTCCTTCCGCCCGCCCCGTGCGCGTGGCGATCATCTCCGCAAAGATCGCCACGGCTGTTTCTTCCGGTGTGCGGGCACCGATGTCGAGGCCGATCGGGCTCATCAGCCGCTCTCGGAGCTCCGCCTCGTCGGCGCCGGCCTCCAAGAGGCGCTCCCACCTCTTCTCATGCGTCCGCCGCGAACCCATGGCGCCGAGATAGCCGACCCGGGTGCGCAGCGCGCCCAGTATCGCCGGCACGTCGAATTTGGTGTCGTGGGTGAGCACGCAAATGGCGTCCCGAGGCCCGAGCTCGGGTCCGACCCGCTCGAGATACCGGTCTGGCCACTCGACGGCGATCTCGTCGGCGAGGGGAAAGCGGGCTCTCGTGGCGAACACCGGGCGGGCGTCGCAGACCGTGACCGCGAAGCCGAGCACCTTTCCCACCCCTACGAGCGCCCTCGTGAAGTCGACGGCACCGAAGACGATGAGGCGGGCTGCGGGAGCGAAGACCTCCAAGAACACTGCGACCTCGTCCGCGGCGCGCCTCGCCGCAGGGACCGTAGTGGCGCGTGACCGTCAAGCCGCGCTCGAGGGCGGCGAGAGCGTCGCGTTTCGCGATCCGGTCCAGCTCCGGGTCGCCGAGGCTGCCGAGGCTGCGGCCGTCGGGCCAGACCAGGACCTTGGCGGCGAGTTCGGTGTGGCCTTCGGCCTCACCTTGCACGGCGGTGACCGTCGCGAGGGCGACAGGCTCGTCCAAGAGCAGGGAGGACCGCAGCTCGCGGTAAAGCTCACCGCCCAAGAGCCGGTCCTTTCCTCACCAGTCGAGCGGTTCCACCAGCAGGTGCAAGGTGCCACCACAGGTCAGCCCGACGGCGAAGGCATCGTCGTCGGAGTAACCGAAGGTGCACAGCCTCGCCCGGCCGTCCTCGAGCACGGCCAGGGCCTCGCTGACGACGGCGCCCTCCACGCAGCCCCCGGAGACCGAGCCGGCGACCTCCCCGTCCTCACTGACGGCCATGGCCGCCCCGGGGTCCCTCGGCCCGGAGCCCTCGACGCCGATCACCCGGGCGATGGCGACGCGGCGTCCCGCGGCCTGCCACCGGTCGATGTCCGCGATCACCTCTTTCACAGATCCGTCACCTCCACCACCTAGCGCCGAGGCTACAGCCACCCCAGGTGGAACGGGCGGGGCGGCCGCTCGACGGAGGCGGGGATGACCCGGTGCCTTGTGGTCGGCCCCGAGTCAGAAAAGCGAGTGCCAGAACTCCAAGGCGGCGACCACGCGGTGCCAAAAACCAGGCTCAGGCAGGGCGGGCTGTGTCGCCGGGACGCTCGGATCGAGGATGGCGTCGCTCGGCAGCAGGTCAGAGGACGGGATCGGGTTGTTGGCAAGCGGGTTCGGGGCTGAAGACGGCGAGGATGTCGAACCCGGCAGCACGACGAGGGAGCGTTCCCCGGGCTGTGTCAGGCCGTACTCGGAGTGGGCGATCTGTCCGACCACGACGGGATCGTGCAACGCCTTCACCTGTGACGACAACACCCGGTTCTCCGCCTGCAATGTCGCCAGCTGGGCACTGTCGGCCCTGACCGTCGGCGCGCTCTTGCAAGAGCGCGCTGACGGGGAAGTTCGCCACGAGGATGACTGCGGCGATCACCAGCGCCGCGAGGAAGAAAAGGCGCGCCCGGTGGATCACCGGTGACCGCCCCGGCCAGAGCCGGCGAGGGCCTTGCCGCCGCCTTTGGAGCGGGCGAAGGCGGCTTCGCCGCGGTATTCGGCTGACGGCCCGAGCTGGCCTTCGATCGCGAGGAGGCGGTTGTACTTCGCCACGCGTGTCGGAGCGCGCGGGGGCACCCGTCTTGATCTGGCCGCAATTGGTCGCGACGGCGAGGTCGGCGACGAAAGTGTCCTCGGTCTCGCCCGAGCGGTGCGAGATCGACGGCCCCGTAGGCGGCACGTGTCGCCGTCGCGATGGTGGCGAGCGTCTCGGTAAGGGTCCCGACCTGGTTCGGCTTGACCAACTACGGCGTTGGCGACGCCGGCCTCGATACCGCGCTCGAGCCTCTCGGCGCTCGTGACAAAGACGTCGTCGCCGACGATCTGGACGCGATCGCCCAGGGCGGCGGTGTGCGCCACCCAGCCGTCCCAGTCCTGTTCGCCCATGCCGTCTTCGATCGAGACGATCGGGTAGCGCTCGACGAGGGCTGCCCAGTACTCGACCAGCTCGCCCGAGGACAGCGTCCTTCCCTCGCCGTCGAGCACGTAGGAGCCGTCGCGCCACAGCTCGCTCGAAGCCGGGTCGAGAGCGAGGGCGACCTCCTCGCCGGGCACCCGACCTGCAGCCTCGATGGCCTCCAGCAAGATGCGTCAGCGCGTCCTCGTTGGTCTCGAGGTCCGGCGCGAAGCCGCCCTCGTCCCCGACTGATCCCGACAGGCCGCGGCCCGTGAGCACGTGGTGGAGGGCGTGATAGGTCTCGGCCCCCCATTCGAGGCCCTCGGCGAAGCTGGCCGCGCCGATGCGGCACGATCATGAACTCTTGGAAGTCGACGTTGTTGTCCGAATGGACGCCCCCGTTGAGCACGTTCATCATCGGCACCGGCAGCACGTGGGCGTCGACGCCCCCGAGGTAGCGGTAAAGAGGGGCCGCCGCGTCCGAGGCCGCGGCGCGGGCCACGGCGAGAGAGGTGCCGACGATGGCGTTGGCCCCGAGCCGGGACTTGTCCGAGGTGCCGTCAAGATCGATCAGCACGAGGTCGACGGCACGCTGGTCATAAGCCTCGCTGCCGAGCAGGGCGTCTGCGATCTCACCGGTCACGTTCGCCACGGCCTTGCGTACCCCCAAGCCCTCGTAGCGCGTCGTCGCCGTCTCGCAGCTCGACGGCCTCGAAACGTCCCGTCGAAGCTCCGGAAGGCACGATCGCACTCCCAGCCGCGCCGGAATCGAGGCGACACGTCACCTCAATGGTGGGATTGCCGCGGGAGTCGAGGACCTCCCGTGCGAAAAGGTGCGCTATCGCGCTCACTGGCCTGTTTCTCCTGTGAAAGGTGTGACCCAAGTTAGCAAAGTGATCGGCCAAGGCTGTGGCATGAGGTTGGCCAAGGTGGCGAAGGCGTGCTGGGCTTAGAGAGCGGCCCTTCTTGGCTCTCGGGCACCTGGCGGACGAAGCCCGCCTGCGGCCGCGTGTCTCGTCAGCCACCCGGGCGGGCGGACTCAGGCCTCAGCCCCCGAGGACCGCCATAGCTGGAGCCGCCGGGAGGGATCCAACGCGCCGAGACCGGCTCCCTCCTCCCCCGCCGAGCGGGCCTCCCCGGCCGCCTTTTCGACCGCGGCCACCTTCAGCCCTAGGCGGTCCAGCGCCTGGCGCACGAGGGTCTCGGGGTCCAGGCCGCGATGCGCGACGAGCCTCGCCTCCTCCAGCAACAAGGCGCCGAGGGCGGCGGCCGTCTCCTCATCGACAGGCCCATCCGATTCAGTGAGCCGCAGCAGACCCGCCAGAGCCGTCACGAAAGCGCCCGGCGTCCAGGCCCGTCACGGCCCAGCCGAGCTCGAAGCTGGCGAGCTTGCGCTCGGCCTTGGCGGCCCGGGCAAGGGCGGGCATTGCCACGGGGATGCCCTCGAACAGGTGTGTGCGCCGTTTCTCGGTCTGTTTGTTGCGTTCCCAGTTCGCCAGCACCGCCCCGGGCGAAGTCGCGACGACGTCGCCGAATACGTGCGGGTGACGGGCGACGAGCTTGTCGTGGACCTTGCGAGCGACGTCGGCAAGGTTGAACAAGCCCTCCTCCTCGGCGAGGGTGGCGTGGAAGAGCACCTGGCAAAGGATGTCGCCGAGCTCTTCTGAGACGTGCTCCGCCGCTTCGGGCGAGGCCCCGGCCGGGTCCTGGCCCAGGCCCTCGATGGCCTCCATCGCCTCGTAGGTCTCCTCCAACAGGTGCTGCACGAGCGAGTGATGCGTCTGCTCGCGGTCCCATGGGCAGCGTTCGCGCAGCACCCGCACGAGCTCGGCAAGGCGCGTCAGCTCCCGCGCAAGCGGAACCGCCAGGTGCGGCACGTACAATGACGTCAAATGGTCGGCCTCGAGCGTGCGGTCGATCTCTGACCACGGGACCTCGACGACGACCTCGTCGCTCAGGCCGAGGTGGTGCAAGAGAACAGCAGGGCCGGGATCGGAGTCGAAAGAGAGCTTGATCTCCGAGAGCACGCTTTTTGACCAACACTGCCCGACGAGAAGCGGCCCGGCGTCGCCAGCCGCCTGCAGGGCGAAGCTCCCCGCGTCGACTAAGCGCACGCCCGCCTCGACCGGGTCGACGCCGAGCCTGGCCCAGGCAAGATCGCAAAAGGACAGGCCCGGCACGATCTCGAGATCTACCGAAGAATCGGACCGCAAGAGCTCGACCGTCCGCTCGGCGACAACAGGCGAGCCGGGGACCGCGTAGGCAACCCTGCCGTGCTGGGCCGCACCGGCGCGCACGATGGCAGCGATCGAGCGGTACACCTCTGCAAAGCTTTCTCCGCTCTCATAACAATGATCGAGCACGACCACCTTCGGGCTCTCCAGCCACGCCTCGGCGGCCGGGTGCCTGGCGGTTCGCAAGAAGACGACGGGAGCTTGCTCGAGGGCCTCGACCGCGGCCGGCGTGGTGTGCTCCGGCCCGGCGGGACCGAGGCCGACGGCGACGACGCTTTGGCGCGGCGGGACCTCTTGGGTCATCGAGACGGCTGCTCGAAGCTGGAGCGGTGCAGGAGAGCCCGCTCGCTAACTGGAGGCACCCGAGGCGGAGTTGGCTCCCGGGTTGGGCACGATGTCGGCCGGCGGCGCGGCGTTGGCATCGACCCGGGCGAGACTGGCCTTGGTGTCCCACGTGCCGAATTGCGGGTCGATCTGGATACGGGCCGATCGGATGAGCCGGGGGAAGGTCTTATTGAGAGCGCTCTGCTCGAAAGCGACCAGGCTCGAGACCAGGTCCTGGTAGGACTCGGCCTGCCGTTGGGTCACCAACAAGAGGAGCCAGTCCGAGCTGAAGCTGATCGGTTCGGAGACACGGCCGACGGAAAGGGCGGCGAGGTCGGTGCTCAAAGGGGAGGTGAACATCGAGTCGGGCACGCAGCCGATGGACCCTCCGTCCGGGGCCGTCGTGCTGTCGATCGAGTCTGCCTTGGCCACCGCGGCGAAGCTGGCGCCCCCGAGCAGCTTTGCCCGCAGGGAGAGCGCCGTCGCTTTGGTCCCGACTTCGATCACCGAGACGCAGGCGGCCGTCATGGCGTTGTGGTGGGCGGCGACATAGCGGTCGAGCGCGGCCGGGCTGAGCGAGGTACCCGCCGCCTGAGCGGCAAGGGCATCCTCGTCCATCTGGAACCTGACCAGCACCTGGCGGTACCAGGGCGGGAAAGCCGCCATGAGCGAGGCACCCGAGCCCGGGCAGGTGGACGGGGGGGCGGTGACCGTCTCCAGCTGGCTCAAGGCGGCGGCGTAGAGACCCGACGGCTCGCTCAGGCCGATTCGGGCGACGTGCTGGCGGAGGACCTGGTCCTGGATGAGGATCGAGAGCACCTCGGCGCCGAAAGCGGAGTTGTAGGTGCCCTGACCGGACCCTGTCACGTGCGTCGTGCCGCTCGACTCGATGGCGCATTTGTAGCTGGGGTTCCCGACCACGGCAGCCAGGGCATTTCTCAGCTGGGTCTGGGAGATCTCAGAGCCGTTGACTATGGCGGCATAAGGAGACAGATGCACGTCGCAGCCGGACAGGCCGAGGACCAGTACACACAGGGCGGCCAGGCCTGCCAGGGTGGTGGTGAGTCGCTTCACGGTTCTCAGATGGTAGGGGCGGCGCGGGGAACAAAGCCAGCCGCCACCGCCTCAGCGGCGGCGACCGCGGCGGCGTCGGGATCGCTCGGGGCGGCGGCGGTGAGCTCGGGCGGGACGAGCTCGCGCAAAAGGACGGCGAGGCGGTCGGCGAGATCGGACCCGGCGGCAAGCGGCACGATGACCTGGTCGACTTCCTCCTTGACGATGGCCCGGGGGTGCAAGCGGCCGAGACGTACCCTGGCCGAGGCCCGCAGGCGAAGAGGCGAGATTCGGGCCACGGCCTCGCCGGTGCGCCCGGGACCTCCCGCACCTGGGCGCGAGACCGAGGCCGTCACCTCTGTGACACCCGTGCGGACGCACTCGGCCCGGAGCCGCCCGACGGCGACGAGCGCCTCTGCCTCTTCGGGCAGGGGGCCGTAGCGATCGAGCCATTCCGCGCGAAGGTCCTCGACCGCGCTCGGCTCGCGGACCTCCGCCAGCCTGCGGTAGGCCTCGAGACGCAAGTCCTCGCGCTCCACGTAGTCCGAGGGCAAGAAGGCGTCGACAGGAAGGTCGACGGTGATGTCGACCGGGACGCGGACCGGCTCGCCCTTGAGCTCGGAGACCGCTTCGGCCACGAGTCGGACATAGAGGTCGTAGCCGACGGCGGCGATGTGACCGGACTGGTCCCTGCCGAGCAGGTTGCCTGCCCCGCGGATCTCGAGGTCGCGCATGGCGATCTTGAAGCCCGATCCGAGCTCGGTGTGCTCGCCGATGGTCCGCAGGCGCTCGTAGGCCTGCTCTGACAGGACGCGGTCGGGAGGGAACAACAAGTAGGCGTAGGCACGCCTCCCCGCACGCCCGACCCTGCCCCGCAGCTGGTGGAGCTGGCCTAGTCCGAGACGGTCGGCCCGGTCCACCACGAGGGTGTTGACAGAGGGCATGTCGATACCGGACTCGATGATCGTCGTGCACACGAGCACGTCGTAGGCGCCCGCCCAGAAGTCCAGCACGACCTGTTCGAGGGTGCCCTCGTCCATCTGGCCGTGCGCGACGGCCACGCGGGCGTCAGGCACGAGGCTGCGCAGCTCGGCGGCGACGCGCTCGATGTCGTGCACGCGGTTGTGGACGTAGAAGATCTGGCCCTCCCGCAACAGCTCGCGCCGCAGCGCCTCGGCCACGGCGCGCTCGTCGTGCTCGCCGACATAGGTGAGGATCGGCTGGCGCTCCGACGGCGGCGTCGTTATGAGCGAGAGGTCGCGGATGCCCGTAAGGCTCATCTCGAGCGTGCGCGGGATAGGACTTGCCGTCAAGGTGATCACGTCGACGCCGATGGTCAGCTGCTTTATGGCCTCCTTGTGGGAGACGCCGAAACGCTGCTCCTCGTCGACGACGAGGAGACCCAGCTTTTTGAACCTCACGTCGGGTGTGAGGAGTCGGTGGGTGCCGATCACGACATCGACCGACCCGTCCGCCAACCCGTCGACGACCTTTCGCGCCTCTGCGACCGTGAGGAATCGCGAAAGCACCTCAACGCGCAGCGGGTAGGGGGCGTAGCGCTCGGAGAACGTCTGGAAGTGCTGCTGGGCGAGCAGCGTCGTCGGGACGAGGATGGCGGCCTGGTAACCGTCCTGCACCGCCTTGAACACGGCGCGCACGGCCACCTCGGTCTTGCCGAAGCCGACGTCGCCGCAAACGAGGCGGTCCATCGGCACGGGCCGTTCCATGTCCGCCTTGACGTCTTCGACCGCCTTCAGCTGGTCCGGGGTCTCGGGGTAGGGAAAGGCCTGCTCGAGCTCTGCCTGCCAGGGCGTGTCGGGGGCGAAGGCGTGTCCGGGGGTGGTGTGGCGCCGCCGGTAGAGCTCGACCAGCTCCTTTGCCACCTCGCGCACGGCGGCCCGCACGCGGGCCTTTTGGCGTGACCACTCGGCGCCACCCATGCGGTTGAGGGCGGGCGACTCGCCCCCTGTGTAGGGCGTGAGGGCGTCGATCTGTTCAGAGGGCAGGTACAGCCTGTCGCCGCCCCGGTACTCGAGCTGCAGGTAGTCGCGCTCGGCGCCGCCCATGGAGCGGGTCACCATGCCGGCGAAGCGGGCGACGCCGTGCACGTTGTGGACGACGTAGTCGCCCGGCGCCAGGTCGTCGAAGAAGCCTTCGGTGGCACGCGGTCGCGGTCGCGCCTGGCGGTGCGGCCGCCGCCGTCCGGTCACGTCCGGCTCGGCGACGATGGCGAGCTTCGAGCTCGAGATGAGACCGCCGCGGTCCAAGGCAGCGACGACGATGTGGACACCCGGCCGGCGGATGGAGGTATCGACCGTCTCGGAAGCCTCGTCGACGAGCAAATCGCAGGCCAGGCCCTCGCCGTCGAGCACCGCCGCCATGCGCTCGGCACTGCCCCGGCCGTCAGCGCAGATCACGACCCGGTGGCCCGAGCTGGCGAGCTCGGCGAATCGGCGGGCGAGGACGGCGGAGTCGCCCAGCACCGGTGGCCAGCCAGAGGCCTGCAAGGCCACCGTGCGCGGCTGCTCTCGGCGACCGGCAGCAGCGAGGCCACCTTGGCCGAGCTGTGCTGCAAGAGACGGTCGAAGCCGAGGTGCAGGCGCGGCATCGCAGCCGCCGCGTCGACCTCTTCGAGCCCCCAGGTCGTCGCCAGGCTCTCGCTCAGGGCCACCTCCTCGTCCAGGATCTCCGCCGCCCGGTCGCGAAGCCGCCGGGGCTCGACGAGCACGACGCGGGAGCGCTCGTCCAACAGGTCGGTGAAGAGGCGTTCGCTGGCACTGAGCCACGGCAGCCAGGACTCCATGCCGTCGAACAGCTCCCCTTCCGCGATCCTGGCGAAATTGTCCTGGGCGAAGGGCGCTGACCGGGACAGGGCCCGGGCGCGCTCGATGCACGTCCTCGGTGAGCACGAGCTCGCGACAGCCGAAGAGCTCGACCTGGTCGAGATCGCTGACCGAGCGCTGGCTCGCAACCTCGAAAGCCGTCAGGCGCTCGACCTCGTCGCCGAACAGGTCGATGCGGATCGGGGTGGTCGGCCGTCGAGCCGAAGACGTCGACGATGCCGCCCCGGACCGCCAGCTCGCCGCGGGCTTCGACCTGGTACTCGCGGCGGTAGCCGGCATGCACGAGGCGCGCCACGAGCTGCGGACGGGTCGAGCTCGCTGCCCCGGCGGACGACGACGGGTTCGGTGTCTTCAACCCTCGGCGCCGAGCCGCTGCAAAAGGGCCCGGATCGGGGCGACGACGACGCACGGGGCGCCCTCCGCCTCCGCTCCGGGAGACGAACCCTCCGCTGCCTTGTGGCGTAGACGCCACATCGTGCGAAGCCGGCGGCCCATCGTCTCGGTCGCGGGCGACACCCGCTCGAACGGGAGCGTCTCCCATGCCGGCAGCAGCTCGACCGAGTCGGGACCGAGGAAGGGCCCGAGGTCGTGTGCGAGCTGCTCGGCCTCGCGGGCCGTCGCCGTTGCGACGAGGACCGTGGGTGCCGTGCTCAGCTCGGCGAGCGCGGCGAGCACGACCGTGCGCGCCGCGTCCGGGACAGCGACGACGGCGTCGTCGACACCGAGGAGCTCGGCGATGACGGCCTCACCGGCGAGCAGGCCCGGCAGGGCCGACAGCGGTGGCGGACTCATCTCGCTTCGGCTCATCCCCGCGTATTGAACCTGTTCATGGCCACTTCCGGTCCGTCGGTGAGCAGGCACTCGACGGCGTCGGCGGCCACCTCGATGGCGACGGCGATCAGGTCACGCTCAGCCCGTGAGGCGCGTCTCAGCACGTGGTCCGCCCCGGCAGCCGGGTTCGGCGGCTTGCCGACACCGATGCGGACGCGGGCGAAGTCGAGATGGCGCAGGTGCGACTGGATCGAACGCAGCCCGTTGTGCCCGGCTGTGCCTCCCCCGAGCTTGACCCGGACCACGCCCGGCTCGAGGTCCAGCTCGTCGTGGACGATAACGAGCGAGCCGGGCGCGAACACGACCGGTCCCCGACCGCGCCCTCCCTCGCCCGATCCCGGGGCTTGCTCTGCACCGAGGTAACGCTGCACGAGGGCTCTCACCGCCAGCCCGGACTCGTTCACATAAGTCTGCGGCACCGCCAGAACCAGCGTCCGCGTCGGCGATGCTCACGACGGCCGTCTCAGCGCTGAGGCCCTTCTCCCCGCGGAAGCGGGCCGAGTGGCGCTGCGCCACGAGGCGCACGGCCTCGGCGCCGGCGTTGTGGCGGGTCCCTTCGTACTCCACACCGGGGTTGCCGAGCCCGACGGCGACGAGGTCGGCGGCAGGCACCTTCTGTCGGTCCCCGCCTTCTTGGCGGGAACGAGCGGCGCGGATGTGGCGGAACAGCTTGCCCGCTCTCAGCCCTCGTCGGAAGCGGCCGGCTGCTCGCCTGCGCCTGCCTCGGCTCCCTCGGCCTCGGGCTCGATCTCGGGCTCGAGCGCCCGCGGCATGTGCGCGATAACGACCGGTGCCTCCGGGTCGACGTCGGTCGTCACACCCTCGGGGAGCATGAGGTCCGAGACACGCAAAGAGTCACCCACCTCGAGCGAGGAGATGTCGACCTCGATGACGGCGGGGACGTCGCCGGGCTTGGCCTTGATCTGCAGGCTGAGCATCTCCTGGTCGATAGTGCCCTCGGCGCGGTGAACGGCCTCGGACTCGCCGACGAGGGCGATGCGGACATCGGCCGTGACGATCTCGTCGCGCCGCACGACCTGGAAGTCGACATGGGTGACGGTCTGGCGCACCGGGTGACGCTGGAGCGACTTGGCGATGGCGAGGTGCGTCGTGTCACCGATCTTCAAGCTGAGCAGAGCGTTGAGCCCCGCCTCGGTCGTGAGCGCGGCACGCAGGTCGCGGGCGCCGATGGCCACAGGTATCGGTGCCATGCCGTGGCCGTAGACGACGCCGGGGATCTTCCCCGCGGTGCGAAGGCGCCCGCTCGGGCGCGTGCCCAGTGGGCGGCCCGACTCGACGTTGAGTGTGATCTCGGCCATGTGACGCTCCTGCGGAGAAGAAAACGGGCTGGTGCAGCGGCGGACGCGGCCATACCTAGGAGCGTTCGCGCTGCAGAGCACCGATTGTAGGCGATCGTGCGAGCGCGCTCGGTCCGAGGTTCGCAGCCGAGGGCCCAGAACCCGGCCCTCAGCTCAGAGAAGGTTCTGACCGCCGAAGATCTCCGAGACGGAGGTGTCCTCGAACACCGCGTCCGATGGCGTCGGCGATGATCTTCGCCACCGAGATCACCTCGAGCTTGGGGATCCGGCGGTAGACCGGCAGCGGGAGCGTGTTCGTGACGACCACGCGGCTGATCGGGCTGGCGTTCAGCCGGTCGAGGGCCGGGTCCGAGAGCAAGGCGTGCGTCGCCATGGCCCAGACGTCGGTAGCGCCCGCCTCGACGAGCCGATAGGCGGCGGCGCAGACGGTGCCGGCGGTGTCGATCATGTCGTCGATGATCACGCACGGCCGGCCCCTCACGTTGCCGACCACGTCCATCGCCTCGACCTCGTTGTAGGTCCCGCGTGGGCGCCGCTTGTGCACGAGGGCCAGGTCGGTGTCGAGCAGCTGGCTGTAGCGCTCGGCCACCTTCACCCGGCCCGCGTCGGGGGCGATGACGACGAGGTCGTCGGCCCCGTTCTCGCGCAGGTAGTCCAGCAGCACCGGAGCCGCGGTGAGGTGGTCGACCGGCACGTCGAAAAAACCCTGGATCTGGCCCGAGTGGAGGTCCACGCTCACGACCCGGTCGACACCGGCTGCCGACAACAGGTCTGCCACGAGCTTGGCGGTGATCGGCTCGCGGCCGGTGGCCTTGCGGTCCTGGCGTGAGTAGCCGTAGTAGGGGCATACGGCCGTGATCCGGTGAGCCGAGGCGCGCTTGGCGGCGTCGATCATGATCAGCTGCTCCATGATGGAGTCGTTCACCGGCCCCGCGTGGGTCTGCACGATGAACATGTCCGCCCCGCGCATCGAAGCGTCGAAACGGCAGTGGATCTCGCCGTCGGCGAACCTGCGGATGTTCGTCTCGCTCAAGGTGACGCCGAGGCAGGAGGCGATCTCCTCCGCCAGCTCGGGATGGGACCGACCCGTGACCAGCTCGAGCCGCCGTTTCGGCGTCACTTCCATCTACTGGCCTCCTTTGCGCGCCAAAGCACGCGCCCGAATCCATGAAGCCCGCGGCGGAAGACTAGGACGAAGAGGCGTCCCGCGCTCAGCTCGTTCGACCCATCCCCGGTCCGAAGAATGGCCCGAGCCGCTCGCCCGCGCGCCAACCGAGTCCCCTTTTTCGAGCACGGCATAGGGACCGACCGAGCACTGCTCGCCTATGACCGCGTGCGAGCCGACCGTGTGGCTCACCACCGCGCCCGGTCCGACCTCGCAGTCGACGAGATGGACAGAAGGCCCGATAACAGCTCCGCGTGCCACCGTCGTACGGCCTTCGAGGATGACGCCGGGGAGCAAGGTGACCTCAGCCTCGAGGCGCACGGAGGCATCGAGATAGGTGCCAGAAGGGTCCCACATGGTTACGCCCCGGCGCATCCAGCGCGTGTTGATACGTGCCCTCAAGTGCGCCTCGGCCTCGGCGAGCTGGGCCCTCTCGTTCACCTCGAGCGCTTCGACCGGGTCCGGGAGCCGCCACGGTGCTGACGGCGTAGCCGGCGTCGTGCAGGACGGCGATCGTGTCGGTCAGGTAGTACTCGCCAAGCGAGTTGTCCGGCCACAGACGACGCAGCGCCGGGGCGAGGACGCCCTGGCGAAAGCAGTAGACGGTCGTGGCGACCTCGTCGATCTGTCGCTCCAGTTCGGTGGCCTCGGGATCGTCGACGATGCGGGCCACCCGTCCGTCCTTGTCGCGGACGACTCTCGAGTAGCCGCTCGGCCGGTCGAGCCTCGTGGTGAGTAGCGTGGCGGCGCCTCCGCTGGCCCGATGACCCTCGACGAGTACCGAAAGCGTCACGCGGCGCAAAAGCGGCGTGTCGCCCGGAAGCACGATCACGTCGCCCTCGTCGAAGTCGGCCAGACCGTACGAGCCGAACAGTCCCGTCAGAGCTACGGCGACGGCGTCTCCTGTGCCCCGGGGCTCGGGCTGTTCGACGAACTCGATGGCGAGCCGCTCGGACGCCTCGGCCTGGATCGTCTTTGTGACCTCGGTCGCGCCGTGGCCGACGACGACCACGACGCGATCGACGGTCAGCTCGGCGAGCGCGTCGAGGACGTACAGGACCATCGGACGCCCACAGAGCCGGTGCAACGGCTTGGGTGTGGCGGACCGCATGCGGGTGCCTTCGCCCGCAGCAAGAACGATGGCCGAGAGTGGACGATGATCCATGCCCTATTGTCCACCCCTTGGCGGGCTTCGCCACATCATCCGAGCTCCGAGGAGTCACGGTCGTGCATTTGCCTCTCACAAGGCCCGAGGTGTTCACGAGCTACATAGACAAGCTCTGGGAGGACGACGTCGTCGCCGTGCTCTCGGACTATGTCGCGATCAGATGCCTGTCGCCGGACTTCGACCCCGACTGGGCGCAAAACGGTGAGATCGGGCGTGCGGCAAGGCTGCTTTCGAACTGGGCGGCGTCGCGCCCGATCCCAGGCATGCGCCGTCGAGGTCATCGTTCGAGATGGCCTGACTCCCGTCATCCTCGCCGACGTCCCGGCCAGTCCTGGTGCCGAGGCGGAGCTGGTCACCTTGCTGTACGGCCACCTCGACAAGCAGCCGCCGCTCGGGAGCTGGAGGGAGGGGCTCGACCCCTTCGTCGCTGTGCGCGAGGGCGACCGGCTCTACGGCAGGGGGACGGCGGATGACGGCTACGCCATCTTCGCCGCCCTCGGCGCCCTCGAGGCCCTCGCCGCTAGCGACACCCCCCACGGGCGTTGTTTCGTGCTCATCGAGTCGAGCGAGGAGAGTGGCAGCTCGCACCTCGGGCCCTACCTCGACGAGGTAGCAGCCCGCGCAGGGGCACCCGGCCCTGGGCTCGTCGTCTGCCTGGACTCGGGCTGTGCCACCTATGACCGTCTCTGGATCACCACCTCCCTACGTGGCTCACTCATCGCCACGATTCGCGTGCGAGGTGCTCTCCGCAGGGATCCACAGTGGCAGCGCGGGTGGCGTCGTTCCCTCCTCGTTCCGCCTGCTACGCCAATTGCTGTCTCGTGTCGAGGACGAAAGGACCGGCGAGATCCTCGTGCCCGAGCTGCACGCCGAGGTGCCCGGCCGCTATCTGAGCGCTAGCGAGGCGATCACGAGCGAGCTCGGCGAGGCCGCCGTCGGTGAGTTCCCGACCGTCGCTTCGCTCGAGCTGTCGGGCCACGATGCCGCCGACCGGTTACTGAGGCGCACGTGGGCACCCGCCCTGGAGCTCACCGGGATCGACGGCGTGCCTTCGTTGACCGACGGTGGCAACGTGCTGCGGCCCTTCACGACGGCAAAGCTCTCGGTCCGCCTACCTCCCTCCGTCGAGCCGGAACTGGCCGCCCAGGCCCTGGTCCGCGTCCTTTCGGCCGATCCGCCCCAAGGTGCCAAGGTGGGAGTGGAGGTGACTGCCCTGGCACCGGGCTTCGACGCCCCGGTCCAAGCGCACTGGCTGGCGCGAGCTACCGACGAAGCCTCAAAGGCCTTCTTCGGAAGGCGTGCGGCAGGCATGAGCGAGGGAGGGACGATCCCATTTTTGGCTGAGCTCGTGGCGCGGTTCCCCGCCGCCCAGTTCCTTGTGACAGGCGTGCTCGGACCTTCGAGCAACGCCCACGGGCCTAACGAGATGCTGGACCTCCTCACGGCTCGGCGCCTCAGCGCATCGGTCGCCCACGTCCTCGCCTCGACGCCCTGAACAATCCCGGGTGCGCCAGGCGGTGGTCGCTAGCCCGGCTCGGGCGTAAGCAGCGGCCGACACTCCGAGGCGGCGGCACGGTCGTCGCTGGCGGCGAGACAACGGTGGAGCACCGCCGAGACGGGGCGAATGGTGATCTGCTCGCCGTCAACTCTCGCCGAGCCGTCGACGATGAGGCTGAAACCGCCCTCCTCGATCGCCGGCCAGAGCAGGGTCACATCCGGTCGCGTCGACGAGTTCGCCCGCGAGCGGGTGCCGCCGGCCAAGATGAGCTCGCCTTCTTCGAAGTGAACCCTCACCGAGACGGCGTGCGGGCGCCCGTCGTCCGAGACGGTCAACAGGTAGGGGACGTCCCCGTACTTGGCGGCCTCAGAGCGAAGCTGGTCGAGCCCGACCGGAACCGTCATGGGCGCGAGCCTAGGCGCCCGAAAGCTCTCAGGCGCCGAGCACGAGGAGCTGCCGGGCCACCTTGTAGCTGCGCCGGGCGGTGATGGCCGCCCGCGCCGCGACGAGTGAGATGGCGACCAGGCAGGCCGATATGAGCGGCCACTCGGCCGCGATCGAGGTCTGCACCCCGGCCCAGGGACGGATCCCGGGCCCGATACCGAGGCGGTCGGCGGGCGGGAAAGGAGCTTGATGAGTGACGCCGATGCCCCAGGCAACTACCGTCAAAGCGACCAAGAAGAGGACCAGTGCCGTGAACTGCGCGAGCCAGACACCCCCGCGCAGATCGCTCACCTGAAGATCGGCCCGGCGCGCCGCGAGCACGACACAAAAGACGCTGAACAGCGACGCCAGCGCGAAGACGTCCCACAAGGTGGAGAGAAACGAAGCGGCCAGCGGGTGGCCACCGGGTAGAACGACGGTCTCGAGGCGGCTTCCCACGGAGACTACGAATGTGTGGGGCGAGAGCTTGGCCCGCAGCAAAGAGACACCGATCTCGATGACGCCGCCGGCGAACGGGGCGGTCACAAGCAGCAGCCACCGCCGGCCCGCCCGTCCCCTCGGCGCCCGGTCCGCGAGACGCTGGACCAGAGCCCACCCGACAAGGAGGCAAATCCCAAGCACGATGGGGGCCAAAGCGAGAGCCGACATGGCTTCGGTGGCCACGCGACCCCCGGTGCTCAACGCCGTCAAGGACCCCCCTTGCGCCGAGTCGAGAAACGAGTGCTGGGTGATCACTGTGACGAGCACGAGCCCAGCCATCGCGGGAACCGTCGCCCAGGCGATCGAGGCCCGAGTGCGGTCCCGCCATGCCGGGACGCTCTGCGGCATCCCCGCCGGGCGCAACCGGGCGCGTAGCGCGCCCACGATGAGGTCCACGACGGCCCCCCGCAAAGCTCTGCCTTCACGGGCGAGGTCGGCGAGGAACATCTCTTGGTCCTGGCCGTAGCGCTCGCGCCACCAGTCCGGGTAGGCGCGCGAGCGCCCACCTGGCGGCAAACGGCAGCTCGTTCACGGGACGCTTTCTCACGCCTGGGCTCCCGCCGTTCCACCAAAGAGGCGTCGCGTTGAGGCATCGAGTCGAGCCGATCCGGTTGAAGTCACCCGTTCCAGCTCGCAGAGCTGCTCTTTGAGCACGGTCGCACCGGCGGCGGTCAGGCGGTAAGGGTGGCGACGATCATCCGGCTCGAGCGGTTCGACGAGGCCCCGCTCCTCGAGACGGGCCAGACACCCGAACACCGTCCCCGGTCCCAAGCTCACGCCGGCGAAGTCCTCGACGTCCTTCATCAACGCATATCCGTGTCTCGGCCCTCCTGCAAGTGAGGACAGGACGAGCAAGGAAGGGTCGGGCTTCGGGAAGAGCCGTCGATCGCGCATGTCACTTCACGATATATCATTTCCCGTAATAGTCAAGGGACGAACCGGCGCCGCCCGGTGAATGGCTAGCCGGCGGTGACGACGCGGTTCCTGCCCTGCCGCTTCGCCTCGTACATCGCCGCATCGGCAGCAGACACGAGGGACCCCGCTGCCATGAGCTCCTCGGACAACTGGGCGACGCCGATCGAGACTCGCACGGGCAGCAGGCCGGTCAAGGAGCTGAAGTCGATTGTCTCGATTCGCCTGCGCAGCACCTCTGCCACTCGCTTGGCGGCGTCAAGGTCGGTGTCGGGAAGAAGCGCCACGAACTCTTCGCCTCCGTAGCGGGCTAGGAGGTCACCCCGACGGAGCCGGTCACGAAGAGCTCGCCCGACGCGTTGCAGTACCGAGTCCCCCACTGCGTGACCGAGGGCGTCGTTGATGTCCTTGAAATGGTCGATGTCGATGAACAGCACCGTGCACAAGGCGGCGTCGCGCCGTGCGCGGCCGATCGCACGCACCACGGCGGCGTCGAGGGCGCGCCGGTTCGCGAGCCCCGTCAACGGGTCGGACAAAGCTTCGGCACGCGCTTGCTCGTAACGGCGGGCGTGGGCCACAGCCGCAGCGCACTGGTCGGCGAAGAACTCGATGGCCTGAACATGGGCCCGGTCGGGCAAAAGGCCGTTAAGAGGCTCGTCGACAGAGATCAGTCCGAGCAGCTCACCGTCGGCATCGCATATCTGCACCGTCAACATGTCCTCGGGGTGCCACTGGCCGTCCGTCCACTCCCGCTCCACGGCCGGAGTGTTGAGCTTCTCGTTGAGCTCCGGGGGGATCTGGAACCGGCGATGGTCGAAAAGGTACGAACGGCTCACGAGCATCTCCGGTTGCATGACCGGAGCGAACTCCGCCAGGGTGACCGGGGTTGCCCGCAGCTGTTCGCTTTCGGCCTCGCTCAGCCCGAAGGTCGCCCCTACTTCGAGGACGTCCCCGGGTGTCCGGAGATAGATCGCCGCGCGCCCGAAGCCTCCCGCGGTCGTCATCGCCCTTGCGATCTCGCCGAGCACCTCGTCGAGGGAGTAGTACCCCCGCACCTGGGCGCTCGCAGCGAGAAGGTCTTCCAGCTGCCGGCGCTGGGCCTCAGCCACGACGACTGCGGCGTGCTCGAGAACCCGTGCCCGAACGATCTCGAGACCAACGACGGTGAGCTCGGCCAGCATCTCGAGCAAGAGGGCCTCGCGCGAGGTGGGAAAGCGGTCGTGGCCCGGCTCAGCCGGATGCAGCAGCCCGATCGGCTCGCCCTCGGCTCCGGTGAGGGGTGCCAGTACAAGCGGAGCGGACTCACGTGAGCGCCGTCCGGATGTCCGAGCCGGAAGCAAGCCTGCGATCACGTCGGGCCGACCGCGAACCGGATGTCCCGGCGGAATGCTCCAGACCGCACCGACGGCTACTGCCGCCTCTCGAAGAGCTTCGAAACCCGACCAGTCGAGTACGCGGCGGCGAAGCGCACGGTCCTCCTTGGCGCTGAGCCCTGAGGTCGCCGAGAACCGGAAGGATCCGTCGTCAGCTCTCATCGCGATGGCGCAGATGTTGCAGCCGAGCTTCTCCCGGGCTGTTGTGTTGATCAGGTCCAGCAGCTCGGCTTCATCTGAGATCCCGACGAGAGTGCGAGCAAGGCGGAGGACCTCGCGCAGGCCCGAGGCCGCGTCTTCGAGATATGCATCCTCGAGAGGAACATCGCCCGTTTCTTCGACCATCATCGAAGCCCTCGCCCGCTCATCCTCGCCACCTTGGGAAGATTGTTTGTATTCCAGCACCTTCGCCAGCGCCATGCCGCTGACGCTCCGGAGTGCTTTCCTGCATCGCATCTTCTCTTCGCGTCGCTTTGTAACACCTGCGGTGGTTGGGGGGACTGTGTCGCTGCAAACCCAGTTTCCCCCAACCAAAGGACAATTCTAGTGAGAAAAGCACTTCAGTTATTCTCTGGGGCCGCGCTCGCGCTCGGGCTCACAGCTATAGGCGCAGGCTTGGCCGGTGCCCAGTCCGCAAACCCGCCGTGGCAGCCGCCCCACGAAGGCGCCGGAAACGTCGTGTTCGTGCAGACGGACAACCTTTCTGGCAATCAGGTGGTCGCCTACAACCGGGCGAGCAACGGGACCCTTTCCCTGGCGGGCACCTACAACACCGGAGGGCTCGGCGGCCAACTGGCGGGCTCGGTCGTGGACCATCTCGCCTCGCAGGGATCCCTCGCAGACTCGAGCGACAACGCCCTGTTGTTCGCCGTCAACGCCGGAAGCAACACCGTCTCGGTCTTCCATGTACGCGGCGACAGCCTTAGCCTGTCGCAGACACTGCCTTCCGGAGGCACCTTTCCCGTGAGCGTGGCTGTGCACGGTGACCTCGTCTACGTGCTCAACGCCGAAAACGGCGGATCGGTGCAGGGTTACCAGATCGTCTTCGGCTTCCTCGTGCCCGTCTTCGGCTCCAACCGCCCCCTCGGTCTCAACCCGACCGCGACCCCGCAGTTCACCAACACACCGGGACAGGTTGCCTTCACGCCTGACGGCTCACAGCTCATCGTCACGACCAAGGCCAACGGGGACGACATCGACGTGTTCCGCGTGCTGTGGGACGGGCGGCTCTCGCCCACACCGGTGATCAACTCCGAGCCCGGGGCCGTTCCCTTCGCTGTCAGCTTCGATCCGGCCGGCAACCTGGTGGTCGCCGAGACGGGCCTCGGCGCTCTCGTGACGTTCTCCCTCAGTCCAAGTGGCATCGCCACCGAGCTCGACGCTGTCGCGACCGGGCAGAACGCCACCTGCTGGGTGGCGGCAGCCGACGGGTACCTCTATGCGTCGAATGCCGGCAGCGCGTCGGTGAGCCAGTTCCAAGACACGAGTGCTGGAATCCTCTCCCTCGAGGGCTCCACCTCCACCGACCCGGGGACGGTTGACGCCGCCGCGCCGGCGAACAGCAACTTCCTCTACGTGCAAACAGGGTTGAACGGCATCGTCGACGAATTCCAGATCGCGCCGAACGGCTCGCTCAACGAGATCGGCTCGGTCACCGTTAGCGGCTCTGCCGGCGGCGAGGGGATCGTCGCCTTCTGATCGCCCCAGAGTGAAGATCGGGCACCGGATGTCGCGTCAGGCGGCATCCGGTGCCTCTGCCTGACGACCGCTCCGCTGTCGAACGACTCGCAGCTTCCTCTAAGTATCCAGGGGCAGAATATTGCACTGGTGGCTGTCTCTTTGTCTTTCGCGGGCCGACTTGTGCCGAAACGGGGAACCTGGCTCGCCCTGTGCACGGTCGCGCTGGCGGGCTCGGTGACACTGGGTGCGTGCGGTGGTGGGCCGGCGGCGGCCACCGGCTCGACGACCAACCCGACCAGTGCCAAGTCGTCCTTCTCGGCGTACTCGACCTGCATGAAGCAGCACGGTGTCAATTTCGGGTCCTTTGGTAACAGGACGGGCGGCAGCTTCCCCTCCGGCGGAAGCTTTCCTTCTGGCGGAAGCTTTCCTTCTGGAGGCTTTTCCGGTGGAGGCGGCTTTGCCGGCGGGGGTGGCTTCAACTCTTCGGCCTTCGCTAGTGCGCAAGCCGCCTGTGCGAGTTCGCGGCCGACGGGAGGCTTCGGCTCGCGAACGGGCAGCGGTTTTGCCACGACGGCGCTCAACGCCTACCGCAACTGTCTCGCCAGCCAGGGTGTCAAACTGCCGAGCCGGGCTTCCTCGAAAACGCCCAATGCCGCGAGCCCATCGGTGAAAAAGGCACTTGCCGCTTGCGCTGACCTGCTCCCGGGAAAGGCTGCGACGACGCCAACCACGACGAGTTGACCGCCTGGCCCATCTGGTTAGCCGCGGATCGAGACCTGAGCTCGCAGAGCCAGCCGAGTCAGGCAAACTCTTAAGGTCGGTAGGCGAGAAGGCTGAAAGACATCGGTATCCGCGGCATCCCGGCAGGAGTCGTCCAGTGATGCCGTCCCACCTCGACGAGAAACGGAAACCGCTGCCACGAGGTCCAGTCGTGCTCCAGTATCCACTCGAGGCGCAGCCCTTGTCCTATGAGCGAGTTGATGGTCTCACCGATACCGTGGTTCCACGAGTAGGTTCGCTGGTTGACGAGGGGACGCGTCGAATCGGTGTAGGTGTCCTCGGAGTCTTCAAGGTACGGTTCGACCTCTTCGAAGTAGTCGTTCTCGACCACGAGTCGCTCCTCGCCGAGCGCATCGGCCAGGGGATGACCGTCATGGATGTAGAAGCGTCCACCAGGCGCGACCAAGGCGGCTACCTGTTCGGCCCAGGGGTTTACCCGGGGCAACCAGCAAAGGGCGCCGAGACTCACATAGACGATGTCGAATGTCTTGTGCCCCAAAGCCTCGACGGCGTCGTACACGTCGGCGCACACGAACTCCGACTTTCCTGAAAGCCCGGAACGCCTTGCCAGCTCACGGGCGGCGGCGATGGCGACCGGGGAAAAGTCGAGCCCAGTCACGAGTGCACCGGCTCTGGCCCACGACAAGGTGTCAAGTCCGATGTGGCACTGCAGGTGCAACAACCTCAGTCCTGAGACATCGCCGAGAGCCTCGACCTCAGCTGCGCGCGGGCCGCGGCCGTCTTTCAGCCATCCCTCCACGTCGTAAAAGCGTGAAGCTAAATGAACCGGCGTGCGCTCGTCCCAGTTGGCCCTGTTCGCCTCCAGGTGTTCGTTCATCGACGGATCGTAACCAACCCTCCGTGACCGCTTCGACGCAAAGAGCGCCGCCAGCAGTCCGACGGGGTTCCGGCGAGGCAAAGCTCGCCCGAGCCGAGCAAGCTGCAGTGCGCCATGATGACCGGCCGCCCTTTGTCACCTTTCCAGGTAGGACTCGAGCTCGGCAATCGCTCGGCCGTTGTCGAGGTAGAGCACACCTGTCATCCCGAGAAGGCGGGCGGCCTCAACGTAGGCCTCCACGTCATCTAAGAACAGCACCTCGCTTGCAGCCACGTCCAAGCGCCCGGTCACGACCGCGAAGAACGCGGGATCGGGCTTCTCCAGACCTTCCTCGTGTGAGTACACGACTAGGTCGCAGAGATCCTCGAAGCCATATGCCTGGCGTTCTCGCTCTCGGGCTCCCACGAAGCTGTTGGACAAGATGGCCGTCTTGTACCGAGGACGCAGCGCGGCGAAGTAATCGGCCAATTCCCGGTTCAATTCGCCCAGGTACTCCGTCCACAACTCATCCATGAACTGGCGCAGGTCCGCCTCGCCGAGACCGAGGACCTGCGCCGTCTGCTGTTCGACCTCGAGGAGGCCGACGTCGCCGACACTGCCAGCCCGCCAGAGCGACTCGAGTCGGGGAATACCTTCCTCCCAGGCGGCACCGAGGCGTGCTTGCCACGCCTCGCGCCAACCGGTAGGAGGCGTGATCTCCAACACTCCACCGATGTCGAAGACGACCGCAAGGACCGGCATTCGAAGATACTGACAGGTCAATTGCGAGGAACCAATCGCCGCAGGATCACCTCTGTGTTCGGCCGCGACTGCAGTCTGGCTCATCGGCACCGCAGGGCACTTGCCCGGGCGCGACGGCGTTCACGGCCCTTTCGAAAGTCCTGGTCCCAGCCACCGGGCCAGCACGCCTCGACGACTGGGCACAGCGACCACGCTCTTCTAGCTGCACAGGTATCGAGGCGACCGGCTCCAAGGGCGCCGTGACAAACTGTGGTCTCGTGGGTCCAGCCGAACCAAGTTCATCGCGGGCGCGGCGCCGTCATGCGGCGGCGCCCGTCGAGAAAACGGGACGTCCGCGACCAGAGCGCTCGTGACCGCCCTCCTCGCCCTCGTCACCGTGGCGACGTTCGGCACCTGGATACCACTGGCCCAGGCTGCACCCGACATACCGCAACGCTCCCGTATCCTCTATGCGGCAGTTGGCAACGTCATCTTTGCCGCCGTTGCCCTCCTCGTAAGTGGCGCGCACCTCGGTTTCGGTTGGCGCGAGTTCTGGCTGCCTCTGGCGGGCGGCCTGGTCTGGACGGGGGGCAACTATTCCGCCTTCCGCTCTTCGGAGTCGATCGGACTGGCTCGGGCAGCTGGGTCGTGGACGCCCCTCAACATCATCGTGGGCTTCGTATGGGGCGCCCTCTTGTTCGGCGAATTGAACAGCTTCAGCGCCTCGCGTTTCGCCGTCGTCTCTGTGGCGCTCTTGTTCGTCTTGGCCGGAGTGCTGCTGATCGTGCGTTCCCGAGACGCTCCCGCCCGCGGTTCCTCCTCTGAGACGGCCCCGGGAGAAGTTCGGCCGTCTCTGTCGGCAGGCACAGCCCGATACCGGAGGGGTCTTTTCTGGGCCGTCTCCGCCGGCGTGCTGTGGGGAAGCTACTTCGTACCCGCTCAGTGGGCAAAGGTACCGACGCAGGCGGCAAACTTCCCGCTCGCCCTAGGCATCCTCGCCGGCGCTCTCGGCCTCGCCCTGCCCGCCCACGAGCCGGTCAGGCTGAGTCCCAGGCGCACGGGCGTGCAGATAAGCGCCGGGGTGCTCTTTGGCATCGGCAATCTCACTCTGCTTGGCCTCGTCTCGCGCGTGGGAACCGGGGTCGGGTTCACCATCGCCCAGCTGAGCCTGCTCGTCAACGCCGGTGTAGGCATCTGGGTCTTCAAGGTGCCAAAGCCGGGCTCGCGGGCGGCGCGCGTCGCCATGGCAGGAATTCTCATCGCCGGCATCGGCGGCAGCGTGATCGGCGTTGTGCGATAGGCAAGCGTCGCTAGCCACGACCTGGGTTGCGGCCCGCTCTGGCCAGGCGCGAAAGGAGCCAGTAGAGAGCGCACATAGCCAGGCCGAGCACTAACAACGAGGGCGCGAGCACCTTGGCGTTGAACGCTCCGATGACGAGGCCGATACCGGCCGGCAACACCGCGCTGCCCACGGCAGACGCCGCCACCTGAAGACCCACCGTCCGTGTTGTCCCGTCAGCGTCGCCGGCTCCCCTCTGGCCTGTTGTGAGGGTGAAGAGGGGGAAGATGGGCGCGGCCGCCAAACCAAGGGTCATCATGCCGATGACAGCCACAAAGCTCGGGCCGGGCACCATCATGAGCGCGGCGCCGAGACTCACCCCCACAACAGCAGCACCGAGAACGCGAGTCGGGCCGATTCGCTCGGCTACCGGACCGAAGACGGCTCGCCCGACAAACATCATCGCCCAGTAGGCGGCGACGGCCACCCCCGCAACCTCGTGGGGAAGCCCGCGCCCGGCCGTCAGGAAGAGATAGCCCCAGATACCTGCTCCCGACTCGATGCCGGTCTCGACCGCCGTGAAGCTCAAGGCGCTTGCGACAAGGCCTCCCCGCCGCTTTCGGCGCACGCCCAGGCCTGAGAGCTCGGCCGAGCCATCGGTCACGCGGGGCGTCGCCGAGCCCAGCGGGTGGGGGCGCTCTTGCCAACGCCGGCGGAACAAGGTGAAGACCCAGGTGAGTGCCCCGAGAGCTACCGCCATCGCGCCATAGCACCAACGCCAGCTGAGCCCATTGCTCAAGAGCACCGTGACGAGAAGGGGACCGGTAGTGGCGCCGAGGCCGTAACTGGCATGCATCCAGTTGATCTGTCTCGCTCCGAAGTGACCGACGGCATGGGCGTTGAGAGCTGAGTCGGTCGACCCGAATCCGAGCCCGAAGAGCACGAAGCCGACCGTGACGACCCCCAGCGAGGGAGAGAGAGCCTCCAGTGCCAAAGCCACAGCCGTCAACATGGTCCCAAGAGCCAGCAATGGGCCGACCCCCACCCGAGGCAGGATTCGCCCCGTGGCAGCGCTGGAGATCACCGAAGCTGTCACACCGAAGGCGAGCAAGATCCCTAGGGCGCCAACCGGCTCGTGGAAGCTGATGCGCATCGAAGGCCATAGAAGACCCAAGGTCGAACCGGGCAGCGCGACGGTCAAGTAGGCGAGGCAGGCAAGAAGAAAGGGAGACAAAGTCGTAACTCCTTTGAGCTGCTGAAGGCACGCCCCGTGGCTTTGGAGCGACCTAAGGCGCGTCGCGACAAACCACAGGCTGGATTCGGTGTGCCGCTCGTCGCAGCAGCACGCGATGACAGGTCTTAGGCCGACCTCTTACGTCAACGTGTGCGTGGTTGCCCGGGCACCTCAGCTCCTCGAGATCCTCATTTGCCTGCGTTAAAGCCTACTTGTCCGCTCCAACAGGGACACAGATGACCGGCCCGAGCATCGGAGAACCCACGGCGGCACCGTCAGCGGACTACCTCGTCTTAGCCTCCGTGTCGCTCTGCGCCACTGGTGAATTGGGACCTTGAGCGCAGGAAACCCCTTGAGGCTGAGGATTTGTCGCCTCGGGGCTGAAGACCGTATCAGCGTCGTTTCAATCGAGCCACTTGTCGACCGTCACCGGTTCCCACGAGCAAAGCCGCCCGATCATCGACACCGCGTCGGGCTCGACCACGACCATGTTTCGGTGTTCGACGCGGAGGAACCGTTCCCGCTTGGCCGCCTCGAAAAGCTCCAGCAAGGGATTGAAGTAGCCGCTTGTGTTGATGATGCCGCACGGCTTGGCGTGAATGCCGAGCTGGGTCCAGATGAGGACCTCGAAGAACTCGTCCAAGGTCCCGAACCCGCCGGGCAGCATGATGAAAGCGGCCGACTGCTCGGCCATGGCGGCCTTGCGCTCGTGCATTGTCTCCACAACGCTGAGTGAGCTCAGGCCCAAGTGGGCGACTTCTTTGTCTTTGAGTGCCCGCGTGATCACGCCGTGCACCTCTCCTCCCTCCCCCAAGGCGGCGTCGGCGAGGACGCCCATCAGCCCGACGCACCCGCCTCCGTATACAAGGCGTATCTGACGACGCGCCAGCTCGCGCCCGAGTGTCTCCGCTGCTTCGGCGAAGCCTGGATCAACCCCGGGACTGGACCCGCAAAAGACGCCGACAGAAGAAAGCTTCTCCGCCATGCCTGTCTCCTCAGCTTGAAGTGAGCGGGACGTCGCGAGCCGATGGGACCCGTGTCGGCGACAAACCCGCCCGGCGCGCCGCGGAAGCGAACCGCTGCGCGTCGCGGGGCGCACACCCGTAACCATCGTTGTTGAAATAGGCAAACACAATGGCTGTCTCGGGCCACAGCCCGGCCAATCGCCCCGCCCAGCCGGCGAGGGCGGTCCGGCCATAGCACGACTGAGGGCGGCTGCGCCCGTGATGGAACCGGAGGTAACCCCAATCCGTCGTGCGCCACAACGGTCCTTGCGGGCCGGCCCTGTCAACCAGGCACCAGGCGGCGCCCCAGTCTTCCAGCAAGCGGCGAGTAGCCGGATCGAACCAGCTTTGGTGGCGGGGCTCCACGACGACCTTGGTGCCCCGTGGGAAAGCGTCCAGTGTCTGAGACAGGGCGTCGAGGTCGATGCGCAGGTTAGGCGGCAGTTGGAGCAACACGGGCCCGAGTTTGGACCCGAGCGCTCCTGCACGGCCCATCAGGCGCTGGACAGGTTCTACCGGGTCATGCAGGCGACGGACGTGAGTCAGGTAGCGGCTCGCTTTCAGCGAGACGACGAAGTCGTCGGCAAGAACCCCGGCCCAGCTCGCGAACGTCGCAGCATCGGGCAAGCGATAAAAAGCGTTGTTGATCTCGACGGTGGCAAAGCGCTGCGCGTAGAAATTCAACCATTCGCGAACCGGCAGCGAGGCGGGGTAAAAGCCCCCCCGCCAATGGCGATAGTGCCAGCCGGACGTGCCGATCAGGACGGGCACGGGACCCGCCGCGGTGCCGTCTCGTGCAACCTCACGGCGCGATGATGCCAGAGAGGTTCATGCCGTTCTCGGCCGCGCGCCGAGCTGGCCGACGGCCCTCGCTGCCACGCTCACAGCGTCCAGAGCACAGCTTTCCAGGTCCCCGCCCGCGGCCCAGCAGCTGAGGAAGCCGGCGCAGAACGCGTCCCCGGCCCCGGTCGAGTCCAAGCTGTGCACCGGCGCGGCGTCCACGTGCACCCTCAGTCCATCAAGGGAGGCGACGAGCGCGCCTGCCGGGCCGAGCTTGAGCGCCACCACGGCGTAGTTCTCGAGCAGTCGGGCGACCATCGCTTCGGGCTCCTCCTGGTCGGTCAGCAGGCGGGCCTCGTCGAGGTTCGGGAAAACGAATTGTGCGCCCGCGGTCCACGCCAAGAACGGCTCTCGCCCGACCTGTTTCAGCCCCGCGAGCGAGGCCGGGTCGACAGATGAGGGTATGCCCGCCTTTTGGGCCTTTGCCCACAGCCCACGAACCGCTGCCCTCGTCGTCGGCTCGAAGAACTGATAGCCCGACACGTGCAGCAGCAAGGAAGCGTCGAGCACGCACGCCGGCAGGTCGTCGGGACCCAGGGCGGCATTAGCCCCACGATCAGTGAACATCGAGCGTTCGCCGTCAGCATCAACGAGCACGACGATCGTGCCTGTGGCCCGGTCCTCATCGGCGGCAAGCCACGTCTCGACCCCCAATCGCTCGAGTTCAGCCCGGTGGTAGGCGACATCGGCCGCACCCGCGCGACCGACGAAACGCACCGGGTTGTGCAGCGCCGCGAGCCATGCGGCCTGATTCGCCCCCGATCCACCGGGCGACCTCTCGATCTCGGACGAAGTGTCGGTGCCGGCGGCGATCGGGCCGTGCGGGCGCACGATGATGTCATTGATGACGTCGCCCACGACCACGATCGGGGCTTGTCTCACGTGTCTGCTCCGACCCATTCCCTGGCAATTCGGGCCGCCAAGGCCACATTGTTGCGCACGGCCCAAATGTTGGCCTCGAGGCTGGCACCCCTGGAGGCCAGGTAGATCTGGTCGAGGAGGAAGGGCGTAACCGCCTTGCCGCGAATCCCCTCCCGCTCTGCGACGGCCAAGGCATCGGCCAATAAGGCTGCGTGAGCCTGCGGGTCCAGCTGGTGCTCCTCGGGCACCGGATTCGCGACCACGATGGCGCTCGCGAGCGAGAGCCGATCCGCCGCCCGCATGACCGCGACGATCTCGTCCGGCCCGGAAGCGGACCACTCGAGGTCGTTGCCCGAGTCGGCGACGTAAAAGCCCGGGAACCGCAGTGTCCGATATCCGAGCACCGTGATGCCGAGCGTCTCGAGCCGTTCCAAGGTCGCCGGCACGTCAAGGATCGACTTCACCCCGGCGCATACGACTGTGATGGCGGTCCTTGAAAGGGCAGTGAGGTCGGCGGACTCATCGAAGGTCTCGTTGAAGCGCCGGTGGACGCCGCCTATGCCCCCGGTGGCAAAGACGCGGATGCCCGCGAGCCTGGCGAGCGTCGCCGTGGAGGCGACCGTGGTCGCCGCGTGCCTAGAGCTCGCCACGGCGAGCGGCAGCTCACGTACGCCGACCTTGGCCACGTCCGAGGCCGTCGCGAGCGTCTCGAGCTGTGCCGCATCGAGCCCGACCGTAGGTTGGCCAGCGGCCACCCCGACGGTTGCCGGTACGACCCCCGCCGCCCGCAGCATGGCTTCCAGCTCCAAGGCAACCTCGAGATTTCGCGGCCGCGGCAGGCCGTGGCTGATGATGGTCGACTCGAGAGCCACGACGGGATGGTTCGCGTCGAGCGCCGCCTGGACTTCCGGTGCGACCCGTATGGGCAATCGGTCACTCATGTCGACCATGATCTCGCGTTCTCCGTGGTGAGCGACAAGTCGATGGCAAACTCCCCGCACCGAAAACGCCGTGAGTGGACGCCGGAGAACAAGCCGGTGCCGGCGGTAGCTGCGAACTCGCCGTGGGCTCTGGGCTCGCCCAGACGCGACCGGAGCAGGCCGGACACTCGTCTATCGTGACGAGAGCCTCTTATGAAAGCGAGGGATTTTGTCCAATCGCTGGCCCGTAGCCGTGCTCGCAGCCGCCCTTGCGGCATGCTCGTCGATCGTCGTCTGGTCATCGCCCTCGAGAGCTCAAGCGCTGGTCCCCTCCGGGCTCACCGTGCTCGAGGCGAGCGCTAGCCCAGCGTTGCCGGCACACGCGATCGCCCTCGGACCGGTTCCCCCCGCTGCGGCCATCCACCTGGACGTCACTTTGAAGTTGCCCGATCCCTCGGCAGTGAGCTCGTTCATCGCGTCCTTGTCCGACCGGAGCTCTCCGAACTTCCGCCATTTCCTGCGTCCCGGGCAGTTCGGCCGGCGTTTCGGGCCCTCGCTCTCGGAAGTGGCCGCAGTCGACGCGTCGCTCCGCGCCTTAGACCTCGATCCCGGGCGGGTCACCTCGAATAGGGTGATCATCCCGTTGACGGCGCCGGCTTCGACTATCGACCTGGCCTTTCACGTGAACCTCGTCCGCTATCGACTGCCGGGCGGGCGGGCGGTGTTCACGAGCTTGTCGCCCCCTAGCGTCGCGGCCGCCGTCTCGCCGGACATCGAAGGTGTGATCGGGCTCAACGACCTCGTTGAGCCGCACAGCTCGCTCAAGAGTTCGAGCGTGCGACAAGCAGTCGCACCCCGCCGGTCTCGAACTCTCGCACCGAGGGCGGCCGGGCCGAGCCCGTGCGACGCGGCAATCGCGGCGGCAGAGAAGGTGGACAGCAACACGGCCGACAGGCTGGCCTCCTACTACGGCATGACCCCGCTGTACTCGCTCGGTGACTTCGGCCAGGGAGTGCACGTCGCGCTCGTTGAGTTCGAGCCCAACCTGCCGAGCGACATAAACGGCTATAAGGCTTGCTACAAGTTACACACGACGGTGAACTACATCGAGGTCGACGGGGGTTCGGGCACCGGCCCGGGCAGTGGTGAAGCGGCCCTGGACATAGAAGACGTCATCGGACTCGCCCCCAGAGCGACGATCGACGTCTACCAGGGCGCAGCCGACTCGACTTCTAGTGACATTCTCGACGTCTACTCGGCCATCCTGACGGCGCAGACGGATCAAATCATCTCAACGGGCTGGGGGGTCTGCGAGCTGGACACCGTAGAAAGCGGAGGCGGCTCGGCCTTTTTGTCCTCCGAACAGACCCTCTTCAAACAGGCCGCCACCCAGGGCCAGACCATCTTCGCCGCCGCCGGTGACTCCGGCTCGACCGACTGCCTGGGAGACACCGGCACGACGAACGGTGCCGCCTTGTCAGTCGACGACCCCGCCAGCCAGCCCTACGTGATCGGCGTCGGCGGGACGTCCTTCGCTACGAACTCCGAGAACGTCTGGAACGACTCGACCACCCAAAACGGCGCCGGCGGTGGCGGCGTCTCGTCTCTTTGGTGCATGCCGAGCTATCAGACCCAGACGACAACCGCGGGTAAGTCCGACGTCCCGGGGCTGATCAGCTCAGACTCCGTGCTGGCATCATCTCTGACGGGGACGGACTGCCCCGCCGGCAGCTACATGCGCGAGGTCCCCGACGTGTCGGCCGACGCAGACCCGGACACCGGCTACACCGTCTACGCGACGCCGGGCAGGCCCGGTGCCCAGTCCGTCTGGCGGGGAGGTGAGGGTGGGACGAGTGCCGCCGCGCCATTGTGGGCCGCTGTTGCCGCCCTCGTCGACGCCTCGCCGTTTTGCAAGGACTACAGCTCGACCGACTCGAGCCAGGGCGGAATGACCTCGGAGGACGCCACAGGACTGTTGTTCAACGCCATCTACCTCATTGCCGCCAGCGCGTACTACCCTCTCGCCTTCTACGACGTGACGCACGGGAGCAACTTCTACTCGCCCTCGGGCAGTACGGACGACGTTTATCCGGCCACGACGGGCTACGACATGGCGAGCGGGCTGGGCACGCCCACGGTTGCCTATGCCGGCAACTTCTACCCGGGCCTTGCCGCCCTCATATGCGGGGTCACTGCCACGACACTTACGACGACGAAGATCACACGCGTTGTGCCGGACCTGGGACCGAGCACCGCCTCGACAAAGGTGACGATCACAGGCTCAGGATTCCTGCCCATCGCGGGAGCCGACATGTTGAAAGTCGGCTCGAAGTGGATCACCCTCTCGTGTACTACCAGCACCCGTTGTACAGGCACTCTCCCGCCGACTCGGGCCGGAACCGAGGCGCTCCGGTTGTTGGTCGAAGACCTGACGACGAACAAACTCGCTTCGTCGGATCAGTTCACCTTCGCGGGTGTGCCGACGGTGACAAGGGTCCGTCCCCTGGCCGGTCCGGGCAAGGGCGGCATGGTGGTCACGGTCCACGGGACTGGATTCCTCGGGTCGCTGAAAGTGCGCTTCGGAGACAGGCGGGCAACCCACCTGCACGTCTACTCGCCTTCTCGCCTCACCGTCTGGGCCCCTCCCGGCACGGGTACTGTCGACATCTTTGTGACCGCTCTTGGTGGTACCAGCAAGAAGACCCCCGTGGGCACGTACCGCTACGAGCCCGCAAAGCCGAAGCCCAACCTCGTCCGCGCGGCCAGCTAACGGCTCAGCTCCGCGGCGGCTGTGCGAGCCACTTCCGCCGCGGCCTGGAGGAAGGTGCAGACGACGTCGCGGTGCTCGGGAGAGATCTGGACGGCGAGGGCCCGCATCTGCGCATGAAAGGCAGCAAGCCCGACGGGCGTCTGGTCGACGGCCTCAGGCGACAGCTCGAGCAAAATGTAGCGACGATCGGTGGGGTGAGGGCCGCGTCGAACCAAGCCCAAATGCTCGAGCCGGTCGACGAGCATCGTGATCGCCCCCGAGGTCAGTGACAGCCGCTCGCCCAACTGGCGCTGAGTAAGAGGCCCGTCGGCTTCGAGGTGCTCAAGTGCGTCAAGGTCCGTGGCACTTATACCTGCGACGTGAGCGAGCGTCGCTCGCATGCGGTCGCGCTCGAGACCGAACCTCTGCAAACTCGACATGACCGCTTCAGGACCCGACCTCGCCATTGACATCAGTATAGCGATTGGTTAAGCTCCTTACTATCTAAGCTACTTAGTTTTTAAACTATAGTAGTCGTCAGAGCTGGAGGACACCACCATGGGACTCGATTCGCTCTTCTACCGCCTTTCCTACCGCTTTGGCTCACCCAGGTGGGACACCGGGGAACCCCCTCTTGAGCTCATCGAGCTCGTAAAAGGGCTGGCCCCGGGACGCGCTCTCGACCTGGGCTGCGGAACAGGGACAAATGCCGTCTACCTCGCCCGGCAGGGCTGGGAGGTGGTGGGAGTCGACTTCGCCCCCCTAGCCATCGAAAGCGCCAGAAAGCGAGGGCTCGCCGCGGGATCGTCTGCAAGATTCGTGACAGGCAACGTCACCAACCTCGAACGAGCCGGCATCTGCGGTCCTTTCGATCTCGTCGTCGACATCGGCTGCTATCACGCGCTCCCGGCCGTACTACGGGACCGCTACGAGTCGCAGGTGGCGATAGTCTGTCGATCAGGAGCTGATTTCTACATGGCCGGTATATCGCATCCACCGGCGTCCTGGCGCCTGTTGCGCGCCGGGGGCGTCGACGCCACGGAACTGCGGAAACGTTTCGGCGCGGATTTCGAACTGGTGGTCGAACAACCCCTCGGCCGCCTCGGGCGGGCGCCGCACTTCGTTCTTCACCAAATGGTCCGAAAGACAACCAATGTGCCCGACGCGGAGAGACGCTTCTAGGAAAGCTGCATATAGCCGTTGCGGGCTTTCCACAAGAAGTACTTCTCCAAGCCGAGCTTCATCGCGTGAGCCTGTAGGCCCGGGATGAGCATGCCGTGCCTGCGGGGCGGGGGCATCTTGTCGGCCAGGATGACAACACCGTTGTTGCCAGCGTCCATTACACAGATGGCCTTTGTGTCCTTGAACTCGCGCTCGGCTGTCGGCGCCGGCTCCTTCAGGTTCTTGTGACATACCACAGGGGGTATGGTACATTCAACAAACATGTGCCGACTAGCCACCTGTCCCAAGTGCCACCGCCCGACCTGGAAGGGGTGTGGGGCGCACGTCGAACAGGTGCTCGGCCACGTGCCGCCGTCAGAGCGTTGCCAGTGCCAAACCCAGGCCGCGCCGCGGGAGAGATGGCACCTCTGGGGCAAGCGCCGAACCTGAGTGGCGCCTCAGCTATCCACCAGGACGGCCGGGATCGCCCGCAGCAGGGCCACGACTCGGGCCGCAACGGCGCTTCCGTCGACTATGCAGTTACGGATTGGCTTCATGCCCATGGCGCAGCCTGCGACAAGTATGCCCTCGCGTGTCGAGTCGTGCGGGTAGCGGAACCACTCACGGCTGGCGAAGAAACCATCCGGGGCCCGGTCGATGCCGAGCACACTGGCGAGGTGGTCCGCGTCGAGGCAAGGCCGCATTCCGGTTGAGAGCGAAACCATCTCGAAGCGATCCGAGAAGATCTTCTGAACGAGCGTGTTCTCGGCGCGAACGACGATGTCGCCTCCGGGCAGTTCCTTGCATCCCGACACACGACCACGTATGTAGCGAACGCCCCGCTCCTGGGCAAGCGAGTACATCTCCTCGAAGCCTCGGTCATAGGTACGAACGTCCATGTAAAAACAGGTGATCTCGGCCGCCGGATTGCGGTCGAGCACGGTCAAAGCCTGTTTGGTGCTGAACGAACAGCAAATGCGCGAGCAAAAGGGCGCCCCGATGCGACGGTTGCGCGAGCCGACGCAAAAGACGATCGCCATCCGTTCCACCCTCTTCGCGTCAGACGGTCGGAGGATCTCGCCATGAGTCGGGCCGCGCGGGTTCAGTAGCCACTCGAGCTCGGGCGCAGTCACGACGTTCTGGTAGCGGCTGTAGCCATACTCCTCCAGGTCCGAGGGATCGAAGGGCTCGAACCCGGTTGCCATGACGATGGCGCTCACCGCCTCATCCGTTCCGTCGCTCAAGCTGGCCCGGAACTCGGGGCAGCGACCATCGAGGTGGGCGAGAGTCGTCCCCATACGCACCTCCACTAGGGGTTGTGCCCGCATGTCCTGCTCGATCTGGCTTGTGAACTCGGCACCGTCGTTGAAACCGTCGTGGTTGAAAAATGGGAAAGTTCGCGAGAGCTGGCGTACACGGCCACCGAGCTCGGGCGTCTTTTCCAAGAGGATCGAGGGGTAACCCAGCTCGGCGAGAGTTGTCGCCACGTGCATGCCCGTCACGCCGCCGCCGAGAATCAGCACCGGGCGTGTCATCTCGCACCGCTCCCCTGTGCCAGCCTGGCCGCCACTGCCACCTGTTCGGGACGTCCCGTGTCATCGGAGTCCTCACGAAGGTAGGCAAGTCGCGACGGGCGGGGTATGCCTATACGGTCCAACAAGGGCTCGACGGGGACGGTATGGCCCTGTATCCCCACCACCTCATAGGGGTCCCAACCGAGGAGCAGGCCCGCCAGCTCTGCATAGTTGAGCACCGGGATCTCGAATCCAGCACCCGTCAGCTCGTTGACGGCCCACTGTTCGCGATCAAGCACGAGGCTGCAACCCGGGCAGTTGGTGATGATCAGGTCTGGCCTAAACGGGGCCATGCTCTCGAACTTCTTGCGCGCGCACGCCACCGTGAAGCTGCGGTTCGGTCGGATCATGCACTGGCGAAAACCCATGCCGCAGCAGTGGCGTCGCTCGGGATAGTCGACCTCCTCGCCACCCCATTCGCGGACCATGGCGGCAAGGACGTCGCAATATTCGGTCCCCCCCACGGACTTGCCGGGGAAAATCTTGTTGTAGTGACAGCCCACGTGGTCCACGACCCTCAACGGCAGGCCTGTGTCGCCGTCGACCAGCTCAAAGCTCATCAAACGGGCCAGCTCAGCGCGATATCGGTAGATGACGTCGCTGCAGTGGACGATGTGACGGGGGAGCACAAGCCGGCGGCCGCAGGCACTAAATAACGCCGCGTCCAGCTTCTCGGCCAGGCCTGGCTCACCGTGGAGCAGCTCGAGGATCTCGTTGTGGATCGCGAACGAGGTCACACAGGTGGTCGTGATGTTCTCCAAGCCGACCTCGGCGCAAAGCGACCAGAGCCGAGCGACGACCAGCATCGAGCTCTCGATGGTGAAGACGTTCCCGTGGCTGACGATGCCCGAACAGCAGGTGTTCAGTGACGCTGCTCCGGTCCCGCCCATCTCCCAACGTCTGCCGAGAAGGTCGTAGATGCGAGTCACGAGAGGCTCAACGGCCGGCAGGAAGGTCCCCATGACACAGCTCGATGTCAGGTAGTAGCCGTCGTCAGGGATCGGCTTTTGATGAAGGCGGGTGATGACCGTCGGCTCAGGCGGTTGGCTCGCCGGGCGATGGCCGGCCTTGAGGTTGCGCGTCGTGTCCGTGGCGTTCAAGGTTTCATCCTTCCGACCTCACCTTGTCGTGGTACTGGTCGATGTCGAGACCGAGCCGGGCCGCGTCCCTAGCGGCGTGCTGCTCGATCCTGTCCCACAGGAAAAGAGCACCTCCGGCTCGGATGCAACCGCGCAACTCTGCCAATGTCTCCTCGGTCACCTTGCGCCCGGCGAAAGTCCCGTCCATGTCCGGCTGGCCACCGACTCGAATGAACTGCTCTTCGAGCTCCGCCTGCCAGCGCGCGTAGCGCGGCCCGAAGTCCGGGTGCGCTGCCGGATCGCCGTTGCGGAAGTACAGGCTGACGGCCCGGTTCCACAAGTTGGCACCCCATAGGTGCCGTCCGGCATATTGCTGGCGGCCCCGGACACTTTCGACGTGATAGCCCTTCAGCTGGGCCAGGCAGCGCAACGAGCCGACAAGGCCCATGATGTCGTTGTTGTGCGGACAGCGGGAATTGCACGAGCCGCACTGGGCGCAGTACCAGAGGATGTCGGACTTGAGCAGCTCGACGAGGCGCTCCTCATCGCCCGATAGTGCTGCGTCAACGATGCAACGTGGGTCGTACTCCTCGAAGTGTTCGGCTGCTGGGCACACTGAGGTGCACATGCCGCAGGAAAGACACGAGGTGAGCGCGCGACGAGCCACGAGGTGGTTCTCCAGCCACCACGTGCAGGACCGCTCGGCCGCCTCTTCGTAGAAGGTCTGCCACTCGGTCTTGTCGGGCGAGGCGACAAGGGCTCTTACCTCTCGCCTGTCCTTTTCTCGTTCGAAGGCAGTCCCGAAGAGGCGCTTGAGGTTCGGGTAGTACTTCGCCTCCCCCCGTGGCTCGGCCTCGTCTCGAAGCGCGTAGTAGGCCGCGGCAATCTCGTCGTCCGAATAACTGGCGAGCTCCCGGTGGCCGAGCCCTAATAGCTTCTCCGGCACCGGCGCCCTCGGTGCAGGATCCTCTTGCGAAAGGTGCGGCACCTCACGAGGAGAGGTGTCACCCTCGCCGCTGCCTTGCGACCAGGCCAGGCCTGCGAGCGAGACGTCGTCAGCCAGGAGCACCTCGTACTCACGCCCGACGACGGCAAGCAGGCGGTACACGGCATGGGCGAGCTTTGTGTAGGGGAGGGTTAGGGCGAGCACCAGAACGACCACGAGGTGCACGAAGTAGACCGGATAGGACCACGCCCGCACGTCGGCCACGCGGACGATCTCAGTAGCTACACCTGTCACCCCCGCCAGGAGCACGTTCACGAGAAACGCCCATTCGAAGAACGTGCTCCGGGTGCCTCGCGACGCCTCGGTGATGCGCACGAGCAGGAAGTAGATAGTACCGCCGATCAACAAGGCCGCGAAGAGGTTGCCGAGGACTTTGAGCGGGTTGTCCATCGGCAACGGGTACGGTCGCCCGATCGCCAGCAAGAGAGCCATCACGCCCGAGATCATCGCCAGGCCCAAAAAGGAGAAGAGGACACTCCGGTGTGCCCAGGGCCTGAGCCGGCGCTCCTTGCACGACGCGAATCTCCTGTGAGCGACGATCTCGGTGATTGCCCTTCTCGCGGAGCGCCCGAGGATCCGTGGCCGCATGGGTGAGAGCGAGTCGCCGTACCATGCCTGCCAGGCCCTTGTGGCTCCAACGCCGATCGCGAGCAACGGCAGGAGAGTCAGGAAGGAGAAGATTGGGATGAGAGCGGCATCAGGGATCATTCCGGCATAACGCAAAGGCCCGGGGCCGGGACTGAAAGCGCCGGTAGCGGCGACGATCACGGCGAGCAGGGCCGCCGTCGCTATGTAGACGAGCCAGAAGTACCGCTTCGAGTTCACCACGCGTGCCACCACCTGTGGATAGGCGTAGCGGTCCGTGGCGAAGTGCCTGAGGGCGCTCATGATGCTCGCCGGCTTTGCTCCAGAAGGGCACTTGGCCGAGCAGTCGGTGCAGCCGTAACAGTGCCAGACGTCCTTTTCTGCCGCGAGACGCTCTTGCAACCCGAGGCGCACGAATGTGACCTGCCTGCGTGGGAAAAGGCCCTCCTCGCCGGCAAGGTCGCACGTGGCGGTGCACGCGCCGCACTGCAGGCACGACTTGAGCGTCGCCACATCCAAGCAGTAGGGCTCGAGGAAGGCGCCGTGCGCCCTCGCGGCCGCAAGATCGAAGGACCTGTCGGCGAGCAGACGGACAGGCTTGCCGTGCCAGAGCCAGCCGAACTCGCTCGCATCGGCCTTCGGCAGCGTCGCGCCCTTCGAACCCATCGGCCGACCATGCTACTGCAATATTGTGTATTCAAGCGAAACGATAGAAAAACCGACGTCGCTTGACGTCGCTAAGGTCAACGGATCGACATCGGTGTGAGGAGAACTATGACCAAGCTTCCCGTGCCGCTCGTCGGTGACGGGATGCTCGTGCCGTGCACCGACGGCAGCGCGAAGCCGTACGTTGCGCTCGACGCTGCCGCGTCCACGGGGGCGCTCGAGGCTGTGTTGCTTCGTGTCCAGGAGTTCCTACCGTGCTACTCGAGCGTCCATCGAGGGGCTGGCTACAAGTCCCACCTGGCCACCGAGGCCTACGAGAGCGCCCGCGGGGCCGCGCTCTCGTTCGCGGGTCGCGACGGTCGCGACGGTCGCGACGATGTCGCCATCATCTGTCGCAACACGACCGAAGCGATCAACCACCTCGCTCACAGCCTGAGACTCGGCCCCGAGGACAACGTCGTCACCTCCGTCGTCGAGCACCACGCGAATCTGCTTCCCTGGTCCCGCGTGGCGAAGTGCCGATATGTCGAGTGCCGGAACGACGGGACCTTCACAGCTGACGATGTCGCCGCTGAGCTCGACCGGTCCCCCAGGCCCCGCCTGCTCGCCATAACTGCCGCTTCGAACATCACCGGTTGGATGCCGCCGATCGAGGAGATCATCGAGGTCGCCCACCGCCTGGAGATCCCCGTGGCCGTCGACGGTGCTCAGCTCGCGCCTCACCGTCGCCTGCCTACAGCTGCCGATTACGTCGCCTGGAGCGGACACAAGATGTACGCACCTTTCGGCGCCGGCGTGCTCATCGGTCCCCGGGCGAGCTTCACTGACGGTGACCCGTTCCTGGCCGGCGGGGGCGCGGTCGACCTGGTCGGGCTCGACGAGGTCGTCTGGTCCGCCCCTCCTGAACGGGAGGAGGCCGGCTCACCCAACGTCGTCGGAGCTGTGGCGCTTCACGCCGCCATTCAGACGCTCACCGAGATCGGCTGGCCTGCGGTCACAGCTCACGATCGCGAAATGGGCCGGGCCATGCGAGAGGGGCTCGCCGCCATACAGGGTGTGCGTCTCCTCGGCCCGGCTCTGCAGGTTGACACCTTGCCTGTCGCGACGTTCAACGTGGCGGGCGTTTCGCACGCCCTCGTAGCAGCTCGGCTGTCGGCAGAAGACGGCATCGGCGTGAGGCACGGCTGCTTCTGCGCCCATCCCTACCTGATGCGGCTCCTCGGCCTGTCCGACGAGGAGGTCACCGCCTTCCGCAACGAGGTGCGCCGGGGCGACCGGACCCGGTTGCCCGGGGCCGTGCGGGCAAGTGTTGGCATCAACACGACCCGGGCTGACATAGACCGCCTCCTAGAGGCCGTCAACCGCATTGCGAGCGGCGAGCGGGCGCCGGTCACCTACTTCCAGGACCCGTGCACCGGTGATTACTTCCCCGACCCCGATTGCGCCCCTTGGCAGGCGGAAGAGCGGCCACCCGGGTCTTCGTGCTCGTCCGGCTAACCGGCGTTCTCCGCCACGCCGGACAACGCTTTCAACAATCTCCGTACCCGGCGACCTTACCCGCTGATACCCTACCGGGTATAATTGGCGGAAGATGCTGGCTGCGACCGGGCAGCCGGAAGCCGACGAGAGAGATCGCGATGCAACTTCCCGAAGAGGTCGTGGACGATGTCCGTAAACGCCTGCGTCGCGTTGCGGGCCAGGTCCAGGGCGTGGAACGGATGCTCGAGGAGGGTCGAGAGTGCCGTGACGTCGTGACGCAGCTTTCTGCTGCCTCTAAGGCGCTCGAGCAAGCAGGATTTAGGCTTATTGCCGCCGGACTCAGCTATTGCGTGGAGCACACGGAACAGGCCGAGGCCGACGGCTATTCCGTCGACGCCGTGCAGCGAATGTTCATGAAGCTCGCCTGAGACAGGGCACATTTGTCTGCGCCGTGGTGACGAGCGCCTCGGTCTCGGCCTTTCCCACTCGTGACAGGCTCAATGTCGCCGCACTGCCCGGACGAGGGCGTCGAACGCCGTCGCCTCGCCGGCGTCAGTGACGACCTTGCGAACGACACGCTCCGCCCGCTCGATTTGCAGGTCTCCGAGCTCGGCGACCAGATCCTCCGGCGCGAACAGGACGGCCGGATCCTGCGGCCCGCCGGTTCCCCGCAAGAGGTTGCTGCGGTCGTGGCCGACCACAAGCAGGACTCCCCCAGGTGCGAGAGAGGCTGTGGCGTGGTCGAGCATCTGGCGACGCTGTTCGCCTGGCAGGTGCAGGTACAACACGACTACAAGGTCGAACGAGCCCGGCTGGGCAAGCCACCGCACGACGTCGGCCTCGACCCAGGTCACCTCCACGCCCCGATCGGCAGCCAGTTGCCGCGCCTTGGCGAGCCCGACGCGGGAGAAGTCGACGCCGGTGACGTCCCAGCCTTTCTCCGCAAGCCATACGGCGTTGCGCCCCTCGCCGCAGGCGACGTCGAGAGCTCGACCTGGGACGAGTCGCTCGGTTTCCGCGACGAGGAAACCGTTCGGCTCTGCTTCCCAGATCAGCTCCTCGGTCCCGTAGCGCTCGTCCCAACGCTCACGACTCACAAGATCCTCCCCTCCGACTCCAAAGAGCGTGCTGACCACAGCCACGCGCCAAGGCGCTGACCATGCGCCTCGGCCTGTCCCGGGAGCGCCCGAAATCCGGTCGTCCGTGCTGGAACGGTCCTGTTGTCACGCGAGCCTCACGCCGTGTACCGGCTCAGCCAGCTCGGTCAACCTGGCAGGTGCAAGGCCGCGGCGACGGCTTCAGGGTCATCACAGCCCACGATCAGCTGGTCGAACTGAGCACCCTCCAGATCCACCCGAACGCCACGCGGGGTGTCGTGATGAACGACAGCGAAGATCTTGGCGTCTCGGGAAGTGAATGTCCCTATCGCCACCGAGCCCGGAATGCCCGTCGCGACTCGGAACCCGTGGACCGCTCCGACGGCGTCATCGAGCACCTCGACCGTCCTCACGGATTGGAGGGGCACTTTGACCTCGCCGTGAACGGCTTCGATCCTTTCCACCGCTCTCAGACGGACCACCAGCTCGTCCCCGTCCACGATGATCTCGGCCACGCCGTCCCCTTTCGATAGCCATCCTCGGCCGAAATAATTCGGCCGCCACGCCTGCAAGCCTGGCCCAATTCAACCTGCCAGCGAGGGAGTCCGGCACGCAGGTCGCCCTTCATATACCCTATGGGGTATGTCACTATCCCCAGAACGTGCCGACGGAGCTCCAGAGACGGTCGGCGCGCCGATGCGCGTCGTGATCGTCGGAGGCGTCGCTGGAGGAATGTCGACGGCCACTCGCCTTCGTCGCCTTGACGCCGACGCCGAAATCGTCGTCCTCGAGCGCTCCGGCCACGTCTCGTTCGCCAATTGCGGCTTGCCCTACTTCATCGGTGGGCTCATCGAAGCTGAGGAGAACCTGACGCTTCAGACCCCGGAACAACTATTCGACCGGTTCCGATTGGACGTAAGGGTCCACGACGAAGTCGTCGCCGTCGATCGCGCTGCGCACAGCGTCACGACTCGATCGACCCTCTCAGGTGAGGAGGCCGTCATCGGGTACGACAAGCTCGTGCTCAGCATGGGCGCAGCACCAGTGCGCCCGCCCATTCCCGGCTACGAACGGGTCCGCACGTTGCGAACGGTTGAGGATGCAGCCAGGCTCGCCTCGGACCTCGATGTCGCGCCAAGAAGTGCCGTCGTGATCGGAGCCGGGTTCATCGGACTCGAAATGGCCGAGAATCTCGTCCGAAGAGGCATCGACGTGACGATCGTCGAAGCGACCCCACAGGTGCTGGCTCCGCTCGATCCCGAACTCGCCATCCTTGTGCGCGACGAGCTCGTCGCCCACCACGTCCGTGTCGAGACTGGAGCGACTGTCGCCTCGGTGGACGAACACACGGTCAAGCTTTGCGACGGTCGGGTCGTCGCGGCCGACCTCGTCGTCGGTGCCATCGGCGTACGACCTGAGGTCCGCCTCGCCCAGCTCGCCGGCCTGGAGCTCGGAGTGAGTGGAGGCATCGCTGTCAACGAGACGAACCAGACGAGCGATCCCGACATCTATGCAGTCGGCGACGCCGTCGAGAAGCCCGACGCCGTCTCGCACGCCTCCTCGCTCATTGCGCTGGCAAACGTGGCCAATCGTCAGGGGCGACGCGTCGCCGATCACATTGCGGGACGGCCGTCACATCCTGTCGGCTCACTTGGCACTGCCGTTGTGAAGGTCTTCGAGCTCGTCGCCGCCACGGTCGGCTGGAATGAAAGGCGTCTCAGCGCCGCCGGACGCTCTTTTCGCGCGATTCATTCGCACCCGTTCCACCATGCCAGTTACTACCCGGGGGCGACCCGCATGGCTGCGAAGCTTCTCTTCGATCCAGACGACGGCACCATCCTCGGCGCCCAGATCGTCGGACAGCAGGGAGTCGACAAGCGGATCGACGTGATAGCTACCGCCATGTCGGGTGGGCTGAGTGCTCCACAGCTAGCAGATCTCGAGCTCGCCTACGCGCCTCCCTTCTCCTCCGCCAAGGACCCTGTCAATCTCCTCGGCTACATGGCCGAGAACGTGCTGAGCGGTGACTGTGACGTCGTTGATCCGAGCGAGATCGACGCTCTCAGCGCGCAAGGATGGACACTCGTCGGACGTCCGCACCGAACAAGAGCACGCCTCCGGCGCCATCCCAGGCTCGATCAACTTGCCGCTCGAGTCGCTTCGAGATCACCTCGATGAGCTGGCCAAAGCTCCCGTCGTCGTCTATTGCGAGGTGGGCCAGCGGGGACACACCGCCACAGCGCTCTTGCATGAGCTGGGGATCAAGGCGAGAAACCTCGACGGTGGCTATCAGACGTGGTCGGCGTTCGTCCGCAGCAAGGCGCACTGACCGCTGCAGGCTCTAGGCCGTCCCATCGGCCGCCAGCGCGAGCTGCGCGTGGACCGCATCCATGTCGAGCGCTTTCACCTGGACGATGAGGTCCTCAAGGTTCTCCGCAGGGATTGCACCGGGACGCGAATAGACGAGGACCTGCTCTCGGAAGATCATGAGTGTCGGAATGGACATGATCCCGAACGAGGCGGCCAGCTCCTGCTCGGCCTCGGTGTCCACCTTGGCGAAAACAAGATCCGGATGCGCAACGGAGGCAGCCTCGAACACAGGAGAGAACGCCCGACACGGGGGGCACCAGGAAGCCCAGAAATCAACGAGCACGGTGTCGTGCGAGGACACGATTGCGTCGAAGCTCTCCGCTGTCAGGTTCACGGGCGCCATAGCTGTCCTCTCCCTCGAATGACCGTGAATGTCGAACAGCCGTACCCCCTAGGGTATTCCCACCGGCTTCCTGCCGCCGGGCCTGTTCGTGGCCGAGATGAAGGCGCGAGCTGGGACTTGAAGATGGCGCTCGCTTGACTATTCATGGCCCAGGACCAGGACATAGTGCCGAAAGACCCTGTTGGGCCGTTGGCCTCCGGATTAGCGTTCTAATCAGAACTGGCCAATGGTGGACATAGTGTCCAAATCAGGCTCATTTACCTCAATGAAGAGATGGAGACAGCTATGTTGCTTGAACCACCTACTGTGGTTTCCCAAAATGAGATCACTCTGAACGTGCGCGAGATCGAGCCGCTGCTGCAGGCGCCGCCGATGGACATTATGCCCTGGCCGGGCGCCACTATCACCCTCAAGGACGGCCGCACAATGTACATCCGCGAGGCGACCCTCGCGGAAGCCCCCGCCATGATGGGCTACATGAAGCGTGTCATGGAGCAGGATCATGACTTCTACGACGTGGTCGGAGCACGGGTCCATGCGGAGCTCGCTGGCTGGTACCGCAAGCGGCTAAAGGACCCTTACACCCTTTTGGGTCTGATCGATGGTGAGTGGGTCGGATTCGCGAATGGGCGGCTGATGAATGAGGACATCAATGTCAGCCTGCATACGATGGCGCTCGCAAGAGGCGGCCGCATCGGCGCCATCATGTACTACGTCAAGACGTATTACGCCTTCGAGATCCTCGGCAACAAGGAATTCTGGGCGACCTACGAGAGCTACAACGGATGGCACCGTTGGGGACTCGGCATGGCGCAGCCCTCCTACCCCTGGCCCGAGTACCAGCACGAGCTGGGCGGGGCCCGCGTCTACTACGTAACGAAGAAGTACTGGAACGCGAGCATCAAGGACTACGTCCAGCCAGATGGTCGGCGCGGACCTGAACTTCGACGTCCCAGCCGAGATCGTCAAGGCGAACGAGCACCTGATCATCCCCCGAGACGTGACCGTGTGACCATGCCGGCGACGAGTCCGCCCGGGAATCCTCTGAAGGACATGACGCCTCCGGACGTGACGATCGAGCGTGAGATCGGCGAGGTGATCCGCGGGAGCTACGCGCGAGCTGGCCGAGCCGCCCGCGAAACGACGCATCGGAGCCCTCGAGCTGCTCTCAGAGGTGCTCGACACGGACAGCTTCACGAGCTGGGACGCCGACCTCGTTGCTGTCCCGGCCAGCCCCGAGTACCTGGACCAGCTGGCCGAGGCCAGGGCCTCCTCCGGCTTGGACGAGGCCGTCATCACCGGGGAGGGGACGATCCGCGGCCGTCGCGTCTGCGTGATCGCCTGCGAGTTCGCCTTCCTCGGCGGGACCTTGGGTGTCGCGGCGGCGGAGCGGCTCACCAGGGCCGTCGAACGCGCCACCGCCGAGCGACTCCCTCTCGTAGCCTCGCCGGTCTCAGGCGGCACGCGTATGCAAGAGGGCACGGTCGCCTTCCTGCAGATGGTCAAGATCGTCCAGGCGCTCGTGCAGCACCGCCACGCCGGGCTTCCCTACCTCGTGTACCTGCGCCATCCGACCACCGGCGGAGTCTTTGCCTCGTGGGGCTCGCTCGGCCAGCTCACCGGAGCCCAGCCCGGAGCCTTGATCGGCTTTCTCGGACCGCGCGTCTATGAGGCGCTCTACGGGGACAACTTCCCCGAGGGCGTCCAGGTGGCCGAGAACCTCTACCGGCTCGGCCTCGTCGACGCGGTGCTGTCGCCGGAGGCTCTGGGCGAGATCGCGGCCCGCGCCCTCGACGTGATGTGCACCGCACCAGAGGCGGTACCGGCGGCAGTGGAGCCTCCCGACGAGACCATCGACGAGGTCCCTGCGTGGGAGTCGATCGAGCACACCCGCCGTACCGATCGCCCCGGGGTCGAAGAGCTGCTTCGCGCCGCCTCGCACTCGGTCACGATCATGAGCGGTACCCAGGAGGGTGAGCGCAGCGGCGGCCTCATCTTGGCCATGGCCAAGTTCGGCGCGGCCCCGTGCGTCGTTGTCGGCCAGGACCGGCTCTTTCCCCTGAGAGGGTCGCCCCCTCGGGCCCGACAGCCTTCGCGAGGCGAGGCGCGGCATGAGCCTCGCGGCCGAGATCGGACTCCCCCTGCTCACGATCATCGACACGCCTGGGGCCGCCCTGTCCAAAGAAGCCGAGGAGGGCGGGCTTGCCGGGCGAGATCGCCCGTTGCCTGGCCGACATGGTGACCCTGCCCGTGCCGACTGTCTGCCTGCTGCTCGGCGAGGGCGCGGGCGGAGGAGCACTCGCCCTCCTGCCCGCCGACCGGGTCGTGGCCGCCCAGCACGGCTGGGTGGCACCCCTGCCGCCAGAGGGCGCCTCGGAGATCCTGTACAGGACCATCGAACGCGCTCCTGAGCTCGCCGCCGCCCAAGGCGTGCGCTCGGCCGACCTCGCCGCCGTCGGGCATCGTCGACCGCATCGTGCCCGAGCGACCCGACGCAGCCGAAGAGCCACGGGAGTTCCTCGCCCGTCTCAGCACGCGCCCTCGAGTACGAGCTCACCTCCCTCATCCACCGGGACAAGCTCAGAGCGTCTAGACGCCAGGTACCAGCGTTACCGCAACCTAGGCCTACATCCAGAGCCATAGACGAAAAGGAGTTTCGAACAACATGCTGCAGCCCATTGAAGTCAGGAAGGTGCTCCTGCAAAAGGTGACCGACGCCTCGGGCTTGGAAGAGCTGATCGAAAAGGGCGTCTTCAAGGCCGACGACGTCGTCGGGGTCGTGGGCAAGACCGAGGGCAACGGCGGCGTCAACGACTACACCCGCCTCTTGGCCGACCGCGCCTTTCGCGAGGTTCTCGTGGCCAAGGGAACGCGGAGCTGGGACGAGGTCAGGCAGATCCCGCTCGCCTGGTCGGGCGGCACCGACGGAGTGCTCAGCCCGCACGCGACCATCTTCGCCAAGATCCCGGTCAGCCAGGCACCCGTCACCGACGAGCCCCGCCTGTCGGTCGGGCGTCGCCATGAGCGACCAGATCCTGCCCGAGGAGATCGGCCACGTGGCGATGATCGAGAAGGTCGCCGCCGGGGTGCGCAGGGCCATGGAGGCCGCCGGCATCAGCGATCCGGCGGACGTCCACTACGTGCAGACCAAGACCCCTCTTCTCACCCTCGACACCATCAACGACGCCAAGCGTCGCGGACACGAGGTCTGGACCGAGGACACCTTGGAGTCGATGGACCTGTCCAACGGGACCTCCGGACTCGGGATCGCCGTGGCGCTGGGCGAGATCGAGATGCCGACCGACGACCAGGTGATGAACGACCGGTCGCTCTACTCTTCGGTCGCCTCGTGCTCTTCGGGAGTGGAACTGGACAGGGCCCAGATCGTCCTTGCCGGAAACGTCCGCGGGATCGGGGGCCGCTACCGCATCGGCCACGCCATCATGGAGGACGCCCTCGACATCGACGGGGTCTGGAAGGCGATCCGCAACGCCGGCCTCGACGACCTTCCCGCCGACTGCCCGCATCCGCGCCACCTGACGCGGGCGCCTCGTCAACCTGTTCCTCAAGTGCGAGGCCGACCCCTCCGGGCACGTACGCGGCAAGCGCAACATCATGCTTGACGACTCCGACGTCCACTGGCACCGCCAGATCAAGGCGTGCGTCGGCGGCGTCGCGGCTGCCGTAGCCGGCGACCCCGCCATCTTCGTGTCGGTGTCCGCCGCCCACCAGGGCCCTCCCGGGGGTGGGCCGGTGGCGGCCGTCGTCGACCTCGGATAGAGCGAGTTGCCATGACAGTCGGGCCGCGAGGCCCGACCGTTCCGTTTCGGGACAGGAGGCAGATGTCACAGCCACAGGCGTCGCCCGCTTGGGCGAGCACCGCTGTCGGTGACCTGCTCTGCGGGCCGTGCCAGGACGCGACGGTACGCGCCTCCACCAAGCTCGCCTCCTACCTGAGCGTGCCGAGACCCGGCACGGGTACAGACACCATGGCGCTGTTGTCCGAGGAGGCAGTCCGCCTGCCGATAGGTGTCGTCCTGGCAAACGCTGAGCTCCCCGAGGCCGGGAGCACCGTTGTTATCGGCAACGGCTCGATCGCCAGCGGGGAGCACACATGGCGACCCGCACGGTGGTGGGATCCCCGCCCGCGCCTGTCGGCGGAGGACCTGTTCCGCCACGGACCCGAGCTCCTCTTTGCCCTCGAAGAAGAGCCGTACGGCTCGTTCGGCTTGCCCCTCGCCGAGGCCTTGGCCGTGGCGGGGGCCCTGGCTGACGGAGACGCCGGGCCGGCCCTAGGCGTGATCGGCCTCGGACCCGGACCTCACCCCCTCGGGCGACGACGTCGTTGCTGGGGCGCTCGCGGTGCTCGCGCTCGGCGGCCGGCTCGAAAGTCGCACAAGAACTGCTCATCAGCTGCCTGCGCCTCAACGCGCACCACAGCCCTGTCGGCCGCCTTGATAGCGGCGGCCAGCCGGGGACAAGTCATACCGCAGGCGGCAACGCTTCTCGGTGCCCTGGCCGCAGGGGCGACGGCGCACCGGCTCGCATCGGCCGCAACACAGCTGTTCTGTGTCGGCGCCACCTCCGGGCACGACCTGTGCGCCGGGATGGCGGGCGCCCTCATCGCGTCCGCCAGCGCCCCGGCACGCCCTGCGCAGGCGGCTGAGCTCGCCATGATCACGAGGAGGTCCCGATGAGTGCCAGGGTGGAGTTGCGACACGGGCATCTACCGCGATTCGGTCGTCTTGATGCAGGTGAGCCAGGCCGTCGCCACCTGCCGCGGCGTCAGGGCCGCCATCGTGGCCATGGCCACACCGCTCAACCTCGAGATCTACGAGCGGCTCGGCTTCGACCTCGCGGCCGTGGCCGGCGCCACTCCCAACGACTTGCTCGTTGCCGTAGAGGGCGACGAGGCCGCTCTTGAGGCAGCGAGCGCCGAGCTGGAGCGGCAGCTCGCACCGCCGGCGGCGCAGGAGACCCACGGATTCGGATCTGCCCCGGCTCCCCGGACACTCGCGTTCGGCACTCAGGCACGGCGGCTCGCTGGCCCTGATCTCGGTGCCCGGTAAGCACGCCTTCGTCGAGGCCATGGACGCTGTCCAGGCGGGCGTCTCGGTGATGCTGTTCTCCGACAACGTCCCTGTGGAACAGGAGATCGTGCTCAAAGACGAGGCGGCGCGCCACGATGTGCTCGTCATGGGGCCCGACTGCGGGACCGCCGTCGTGGGCGGACTCGGCCTGGGCTTCGCCAACGCCCTTCGCCCAGGCCCGGTCGGCATCGTGGCCGCCTCGGGCACAGGCGCGCAGGAAGTCACTTGCCTGCTCGACGCGGACGATGTCGGCGTCACCGCCGTGCTCGGAGTCGGTGGGCGAGACCTGTCCGCCGCCGTCGGCGGCCGTTCGACCCTTGCCGCCATGAAGGTGCTCGACGAGCACCCCGGTACCGAGTTCGTCGTCGTGTTGTCGAAGCCACCCGACCCCAGGGTCGCCGACAAGGTTCGCGCCGCAGCCGCTCAGCTGAAGACGCCCGTCTTTCGGTCGCATTCGTCGGTCGTGGGCAGGAGGATCTCACCGCCGCCACGGCACGAATCCTTCGCGCCCTCGGCCGCGTGCCGACGCCGCCGCCGGAGTGGCCAGCCCCCTATGACCGGATCGCCCCGATCCGGGTTCGTCCGGGGCCTGTTCTCCGGGGGAACCCTCTGCGACGAGGCAATGGCGATCGCGGCCGATTCGCTCGGACCGATCGCCTCCAACACCCCCCTCGAGCCGACCTGGGCGCTCGGGAGCGACCTTTGCTGCGCCGGGCCATCTCATGATCGACTTCGGCGACGACCGGCTGACGACCGGAAGACCGCACCCGATGATCGACCAGTCTCTGCGCCTCGAACGGATCGCCCAGGAGGCAGCCGATCCGGCCTGCGCGGTGCTGCTCTTAGACGTCGTCCTCGGCTATGGAGCCCATCTCGGACCCGGCCCACGAGCTCGCTCCGGCCATCGAGTCCGCCCGCGAGACGGCCCGACGCGGCGGGGCGCGACCTCGCCGTCGTCGTCTCGCTCGTCGGCTCGCGTTCTGACCCGCAAGGTCGCGACTCGACGGCCAAGTCCCTCGCGGCGGCGGGTGCAAGCGTCCATCTGTCCAATGCCGCCGCTGCCCGAGAAGCGGTGCGCCTCGTCGAGGGAGCAGACCGATGATCCAGCTTGACGAGTCGCCGCAGGTCGTCACAGCCGGCGCTGTCGCTGTTCGCCGACGCGCTCGCCGCTCAGATGGCGACGCCGCGCCAGGTGAACTGGGCGCCGCCGGTGCCGGGCAGCGAGACCGACCTGGCGGCCATCGCCGCGGACCCGAGGACGCACTTGGCCACGGCCGAGTCGGTCCGGCGGCTCGTCGACCGCCAGTCCCCAGTGGGTGGACGTCGTGCCCGGCGCGCGAGGCTCTCGGCCTCGGGCGACGCGAGTTCCTCCACGCCGGCCCCCCGATCGACTGGGCGAGCGCCTCCGGCCCTGTCCGGGGAGCTCTCGCCGGGGCGATGATCTACGAGGGCCTCGCCGACAGCTTCGAGGAGGCCGCCCGTGATCGCCGCCAGCGGCGGCATCTCGCTGGCACCGTGCCACGCCCGAGCCGCCGTCGGGCCGATGGCGGGTGTGGTCAGTGCCTCGATGCCGGTATCTGTCCTCGAGGACGCCGAGCGCGGCGGGCATGCCTACTGCACCTTGAACGAGGGACTCGGAAAGGTGCTGCGCTACGGGGCGTACTCGCCCGCCGTCATCGCCCGCCTGCAGTGGCTGGAACGGGTCCTCGGCCCTCTGCTTGCCACCACGCTTCACCGCCGCGGGCCCGTCGACGTGCGCAGCATCATCGCCCAGGCCCTGCAGATGGGCGACGAGTGTCACAACCGCAATCGCGCCGCCACCTCGCTGCTCTTGCGGGAGATCACGCCCGACCTGCTCGAGAGCGGCGCGCGGCAGCGAGGACGTCGTGGACGCCTTCCGTTTCATCAACGGCAATGACCACTTCTTCTTGAACCTGTCCATGCCCGCCGGCAAGGTGGCAGCCGACGCGGGCCGGGACATCCCGGGCTCCACCATGGTCGTGGCGATGGCCCGCAACGGGACCGAGTTCGGCATCCAGGTCTCCGGGACCGGCGACGAGTGGTTCTGTGCCCCCGCACCGGCGGTGAAAGGGCTTGTACCTGCCCGGCTTCGGCCCTGAGGACGCCGGGCTCGACATCGGTGACTCGACGATCACCGAGACGACCGGGATCGGCGGCTTCGCCATGGCGGCGGCTCCGGCGATCGTGCTCTTCGTCGGTGGCGAGGTCTCCGACGCTCTGGACAACACCTTGCGCATGTACGAGATCACCCTCGCCGAGCATCCCTTCTACAAGGTGCCGATACTCGCCTTCCGGGGCACGCCTACGGGCATCGACGCGACTCTCGTCGTGCGAAGCGGCGTGCTGCCCTCGGTCAACACCGGCATCGCCGGCCGCGAGCCCGGCGTCGGCCAGGTGGGCGCCGGCCTCGTCGTGCCTCCGATGTCAGTGTTCGTCGACGCCACGCGCGCGCTCGCGCGGCGAGCCGCAGCCGCAAACGGCGACCCCGGCGCAAGTAGCAAAGGAGCCAGCATGAACGAGATCTTCAAGTATCGGGCGCCCGACCTCGACGCGCGGAGCTGTTCGGGCTGCTTGGCGGACCACGGCGACGGGGCGAAGGTGCTCGCCGGAGGCACCGACCTCCTCGTCGACATGCGCAGCGGGCTGTGCCGGCCTGAGATGGTGATCAACCTGAAGAAGGTCGAGGACTTCTCGGGCCTGTCGTGGAGCCAGTCAGACGGTCTCGTCATCGGGCCTGCGGTCGACGGTCAACGAATTGCTCGACGACGCGAGGGTCCGCGGCTCCTACCCCTTGCTCGTCGAGTGCGCCCTGACGACTCGCCTCCCACCAGCTGCGCAACCGGGCGACCGTCGTGGGCAACATCGCCCACGCCTCTCCCGGCGCGGACATGGCGCCTGGCCTGTTGTGCCTGGGCGCTCGTGTCCTGATCGGCTCCCAGCGGGGCCAGCGGGAGATGGCCCTCGAGGACTTCTTCACCGGCGTGAAGCGGACGGCGCTTCGCCGACGACGAGATCGTCGAGGCCATCACCGTGCCGCCCGGTAGCGCAGGGTGCCGCGGCTCGTACCGCAAGCTGAAGCGGATCGACGGCCACGACCTCGCCCTCGTCGGAGTCGCCCTCACGAAACACGACGGCGCCGTGCGGGTGGGAATCGCCTCGGCCGCGCCGACGCCGCTTCTGGTGAAGGGCCTCAGCGACCGAGGACCCGCCGGAGGCGGTGATGGCCGCTGCCCGGGCGGCGATCTGCCCCATCAGCGACCTGCGGTGCTCCAAGGAGTACCGGGAGCACATGGTCGAGGTCTACGTCCGCACGTCTGCTCGAGGAGGTGCGGTGATGTGGATGTCGGTTGAAGTGAACGGGCACGTCTACGAGCGCGAGGTGGCCGAGCACTGGACCCTGCTCCGCTTTCTCCGGGAGGACCTGGAGCTGACCGGGACCAAGGACGGCTGCTCGGCGGGCGAGTGCGGCGCCTGCACCGTGATGCTCAACGGGCAGGCCGTGAACGCCTGCATGGTGCTTGCCGTGGAGGTCGACGGTGCCTCGGTCGAGACGATCGAGGCCGAAGCCGTCGCTGGCGAGCTGTCCGCCATTCAGGCCGCCTTCGCCCGCAATTACGCCGTGCAGTGCGGCTACTGCACCGGCGGCATGGTCATGTCGGTGCGCGAGCTGCTGCGGCGCAACCCCAAGCCGACCGTGGCGGAGATCAAAGAGGGCATCGAGGGCAACCTTTGCCGCTGCACCGGCTACCAGCAGATCATCGAGGCTGTGCTGGACGTCTCGGGCCAGCTCTGCCGAGAAACGAAGGGGGAGCTCAGATATGTCTGAAGCCACCGCCGTCTCCGGCGCCACCCATGTGGGCGAGGAGGTGCAGCGTGCCGACGACACCGCGAAGCTGACGGGCGGGGCGATCTACACAAGCGACATGGTGCTGCCCGGGCATGCTTCATGCCCAGGTGAAAAAGAGCCCGCATGCCAGGGCGAAGATCATCGCCATCGACACGAGCAAAGCCGAGAGCCTCCCAGGTGTGCACGCCGTCCTCACCGGCAAAGAGCTCGACTACCGCATCGGGCTGTACGTCGTGGACAAGACCGGTCCTTGCCAAGGACGTCGTCCGGCACTTCGGCGAAGCCGTCGCTGCCGTTGCGGCCGAGAGCCTGGACATCGCCAGCCGGGCCGTGGAGCTGATCGACGTCGAGTACGAGGTGCTGCCGCCGGTCCTTAGCCAGCTCGATGCCCTCGAAGACAGCGCCCCCCGGGTCCATCCCGACCTCGGAAGCTACGAGTACGTGCAGGCGGCGTTCAGCCCGCAACCCGGGACGAACATCCCCAATGTCACCCGGATGCGCAAGGGCGATATCGACGCTGGCTTCGCCGAGGCGAACTGGATCGTCGAGCGCGAGTACACCAACCCCTCCGTTCAGCACGTCCCGCTTGGAGACCCACGTCGCCATCGTCGAGTGGAAGGCGGGCGACGAGGTGACCATCTGGACGAGCGCCCAATCCCCCTTTACCGTGCGAGACCTGTTCTGCCACGCCTTCAAGCTGCCCCACAACAAGGTGAGAGTCGTCATACCCCACGTCGGTGGTGGCTTCGGGGGCAAGGCGGGCATCCACCTCGAGCCCCTCTTGGCCTGCCTCTCGCGAAAGGCCCAGGGCAGGCCGGTGAAGCTCCAGGCCTCCCGGGAGGAGGAGTTCAGCCTGCTTCCCTGCCGTAGCGCCCTCACCTATCGGATCAAGACAGGAGTCCGCAGGCGACGGCCGCATCACCGCCCAGAAGCTCATCATGTACTGGGACTCCGGCGCCTATGCCGACTACGCCGTCAACGTCACGCGAGCGTCGGCCTACTCGGCGGCTGGGCCTTACGACATCCCCAACGCCTGGGTGGACGCCTACACCATCTACACCAACAAACCCTGGGGCACCGCCTATCGGGGCTTCGGTCATGTCGAGTTCTTCTGGGGCCTGGAAAGGCACATGGAGCTCGTCGCCGAGGTCATCGGGATGGACCCCTTGGAGTTCCGCAAGAAGAACCTCTTGAGGCCCGGTTCGACGACCTTGACCGGTGAGAGGATCAATGAGCACACGGGCAACCCCCTCAAATGCCTCGAAGAAGTCGCCAAGGCCATCAACTACGGTCATTTGACTCCTGAGGAAGAACAACGCCAGGCGCGCACCGGCCGAAGGATCGGCAAGGGGGTCGCGACGCTCCACAAGGCCCCGGCGATGCCGAGCTTCACCTCGACCGCAGCGGTCATCAAGATGAACTCGGACGGGTCGGTGATCATAAACATCGCCCTGACCGAGATCGGCCAGGGGACGGCGACGGTCGCCGCCCAGATCGCCTCGGACCGCCTGCGCTTGCCGATGGAACGGGTGAAGGTCGCCGTCGAGAGGGACACCGACAAAGACCCCTTCGACTGGCAGACAGTCGCCTCGAAAGGGCTCCTTCTCACCGGCAACGCCATCATCGCCGCCTGTGACGATCTGCTGAGGCACGCCTACACGGACGCGGCGCAAGTGCTGCGGGCCCAGCCCTCGGACCTCGACCATGACGAAGAGAAGATCTTCGTCAAACAGCGCCCCGAGGAATCGGTCACCTTCGCCGCCTTGTCCGTCGGCTACGCCTACCCCAACGGCAATGGCGTCGGCGGTCCGCTCATCGGCGTCGGCCGCTACACGGCGCAAGGACTGACCAGCCTCGACAAGGAGACGGGCCAAGGCCTGCCAGCGCTCGACTGGACTTACGGCGCCCACGGGGTGATCACCGAGGTCGACCCCGAGACCGGGGAGTACACGGTGATCAAGATCGCCTCGGCCTTCGACGTGGGAAAGGTGATAAACCCAGGGACACTGCGTGGCCAATGCATCGGTGGAATGGTTCAGGGATTAGGAACTGCCCAGTGCGAGAGCTACATCTACGACGACGAGGGCCACCTTCTCAACCCGTCGTTCACCGACAACAAGATCCTCACCTCGAAGGACCTTCCCGAACAGATCGAGTGCATTGCCGTCGAGACCCCTCAGCTCGACGGGCCGTTTGGTGCCCGCGGTGTCGGGGAGCACCCCATGATCTCGGTGGCGCCGGCGCTTGCAAATGCCATCCATGACGCCACCGGCGCCGAGCTCACGCACATGCCCGTGCGCTCCGAAGACGTCTGGCGGGCGATCAACAACAAGGTGTCCCCCGACACCTGGGTCACGAAGGTGCCGTCGGGCGACCGGTCGTCCGACGCCGTACCGAGCTGATGTGACGAAAGTCGAGTCCGTCTTTTGCCAATGGCGGGCCTGAGGCGTTGCCCGCCCGGCCGGCTTGCCGGTGAAGCTTCATAACGCCCTTGTGAAAATTTTCCTATGAACGCGGAAAGGAAGAGGCCATGCCAGCAAGCGCAGCCTGTCCCACGGTGAAAGGGCAGTTGTCATGAGCACACCTGCGATCGACAACGCCGCAGTAGAACAAGTCGAGACAATTCTCTTACCGGTACCGGACTCTGCCCGCACATCGACCGCGGGTCACCAGTTCTGGATCTGGGCGGGGGCGAACATCGCTCCCATCAACTGGGTACTCGGCTCCTTGGGCATAACACTCGGGCTAAGCCTGTTTGAGACCGTGGCCGTGCTGGTCATCGGAAACGTCATTGGCATGGCCGTGTTCGGATTCTTCGTCCTCACGGGCCAAAGGACGGGCGTGAGCCAGATGGTCATGGCGCGCAGCGCCTTCGGCCGGCGCGGCGCTTATCTGCCCACCGCCATCCAGGGCCTGATCTCAGCAGGCTGGTGCGCTGTCAACACCTGGATCGTCCTCGACCTCGTCCTCGCGCTCGTAGGCAAGCTCGGCTACCACGGAGGCACGGGGCTCAAGATCGTGATCGTCGTCGTCGTGATGGGCCTGCAGATCTGGCTGGCGGCAACCGGCTTCAAGGCGATCGCGAAGTTCGAGCGCTACACCGTGCCGATCACCTTCTGCGTGCTCATCGCCATGACGATCGTCGCCTGGTCGAAGAACAACGTCCACTGGGCCTATGCCGGTGCCCACCTCCACGGCGCGGCGTTGTGGTCGGCGGAGAGCACGATCATGACCGCCATCGGCATCGGCTGGGGCTGCACCTGGTTCGCTTACGCCTCGGACTACTCGCGTTTCCTGCCGAAGGCCCTGTCTCGTAAGAAGGTCTTTTTCGCCAGCGTCCTCGGCCAGTTCCTCCCCGTTGTCTGGCTGGGAGTGTTCGGCGCGACGCTCGCCACGGTCACCCAGAAGGTGGACCCGGGTGCGCTCGTCGTGTCCAACTTCGGCATCCTGGCCATCCCGGTCCTGCTGCTCGTCCTGCACGGACCGATCGCGACCAACATCTTGAACATCTACAGCTGCTCGTTGTGCGCCCAGACACTCGACTGGAAGCTCAACAGGCGCAAGATCGCCCTCCTCGTCGGAGCCATCGCCCTTGCGTTCACCATCTTCCTGGTCTTCCAGTCGAGCTTCGCCAACACTTTGGACAGCTGGCTCTCGGGTTTGGTGATGTGGATCGCCCCGTGGGGGACCGTGACCTTGATCCACTACTACTACTTCTTGCGCCAAGAAATCGACGTTGATCTCTTGTACGACCCACCAGGGCACTCCCGCATCGCCGATGTGCGCTGGTCGGCCATCATCTCGTTCGCCGTGGGCGCCTTCGCCGCCTGGTGCTTCGAATACGGCGAGGTCGGTTGGCTGATGGGCCCGGGAGCCAAGGCCATCGGCAACGTCGATCTGACCTGGCTCGTAGGTTCGGTGGTCGCAGGTTCCTTGTATCTCATCATCGGCCGCCCGTCGAGGTCGGGCTTGTACTCGCCGACTCACAAGCCGGCCCCAGTGGAAGTAGGTGCGTGATGCAACTCGTGATCCGTAATGGACGGCTGGCCACCAGCCCCTCGTCCGGGGGACCGGTCGACATTTTCATCGACGAGGGCCGATTCGTCGCCGTCGAGCCGGCCGGGACCCGTGTCGGCGATGTGGCTCGGGAGATCGACGTGGCCGGGGCGATGCTCAGTCCGCCTTACGTCGAGCCGCACGTGCACATGGACACTTGCCTGACCGCCGGTGAGCCGCGTTGGAACGAGAGCGGCACGCTCTGGGAAGGCATCGCCTGTTGGTCGGAGCGCAAGGCGATGCTCAGCCACGACGACGTCGTCACCCGTGTCAACGAGGTGCTCCGCTGGCAAGTGGCAAACGGCGTGCTCCACGTCCGCAGCCACGTCGACACGACGGACCCATCCCTCGTGGCGCTCGACGCCCTCGTCGAGGTCCGCGAACGTGTGCGCGAGGTCGTGAACCTGCAGCTGGTGGCATTCCCTCAAGAAGGCATCGTCTCGTTCCCCGACGGAGAGAAGCTGATCGCCGAGGCGGCCCGCCGTGGCGTTGACGTGATCGGAGCCATCCCGCATTTCGAGGACACTCGGGAAGACGGCGTCCGCTCGCTCGAGATCGCCGTCTCGACGGCGTTGGACTCCGGCCTGCTCATCGACGTGCACTGTGACGAGATCGACGACGAGCAGTCACGATTCGTCGAGGTGCTCGCCACCCACGCCGCTCGGACAGGCCTGCGGGGAAGGGTCACCGCCAGCCATACCACCGCCATGGGGAGCTACAACGCCGCCTACAGCTACAAGCTGCAACGGATCTTGTCGCGTGCCGGCATCAACCTCGTCTGCAATCCGATGGTGAACCTCCACCTGCAGGGCCGCTTCGACGCCTACCCGAAGCGGCGAGGCCTGACCCAGGTCAAAGAAATGCTCGGGGCGGGAGTGAACGTCGCCTTCGGCCACGACGACGTAATGGACCCCTGGTTCCCCATGGGGACCGCCAATCCGCTCCAGGTAGCTCACGTCGGCGCCCTCGCCACCCAGATGACCTCACCGGCTCAGATCGCCGAGTGCTTCGCCATGGTCACGACTCGTGCGGCTGAGGCGCTCTCGCTCGGAGACTCCTACGGCATCGCGCCAGGACGCCCGGCAAGCCTCATCGTGCTGCCGGCCACCGACCCGTTCGACGCCGTGCGGCGCCAGGTGCGGCCTTGGTACGTCATCTCCCATGGCAGGGTCGTGGCCGAGACTCCGCCGGTCGCCGCCACGCTCACCTGGCCGGGCGAAGGTGCCGCCAAGATCGACTTCGTGCGTCAGCGCGACCTCGACCGGGCGACCTGGCCGCGCTGAGCCGGCAGGGCGCCGATTGGGGCGTGACGCTCGCGCCTTTGCGGCCGTGCTTCTATCATCGCCGGGGTGGGCGCCGACGACTATGACGTCATAGTCGTCGGCAGCGGCTTCGGCGGCAGCACCGCAGCCCTGCGCCTAAGTGAGAAGGGGTACCGGGTAGGGGTCTTGGAGTCAGGTCGTCGCTTCGACGAGACGACCTTCCCCAAGACGTCGTGGCGCCTCCGCTCGTTCTTCTGGGCGCCCCACCTAGGACTGTTCGGCATCCAGCGGATATCGCTTTTGCGGAACGTGATGGTCCTCTCGGGGGCCGGGGTGGGCGGCGGCTCGCTCGTGTACGCCAACACGCTCTATGAGCCCTTCCCGTCCTTTTTCTCAGACGAGCGCTGGAGCCACATCACTGACTGGCGCGCCGAGCTGGCGCCGTTCTACGACCAGGCCAAGCGCATGCTCGGTGTCGTCATGAACCCGTCCATGACGGCGGCCGATGAGATCATGCGGGCGGTCGCCGAGGAGATGGGAGTCGCCGACACGTTCGTTCCGACCCCGGTAGGGGTGTTCTTCGGCGAGCCCGGCGTCGAGGTCGCCGACCCCTACTTCGGAGGTGCCGGCCCGGCCCGCAAGGGCTGCATCGAGTGCGGCGAGTGCATGACCGGCTGTCGCCACGGGGCAAAGAACACGCTCCTTAAGAACTACCTTTACCTCGCCGAAAGCGCAGGCGCCGAGGTGCACCCGCTCACGACGGTCACCGGCATCCGGCCCTTGCCCGACGGCCGTTACGAGGTCACGACCGAGCGCAGCGGCGCCTGGGTGCGCAAGGCGCCCGAGGAGCTTCGTCGCCACCGACGTCGTTCTGGCGGCAGGGACGATGGGTACCCAGAAGCTGCTCCACTCCATGCGCGACACGGGTCAGCTCCCCAATCTCTCGCCCCGCCTCGGCGAGCTGACGCGCTCGAACTCCGAGGCGATCCTCGGGGCGCGCACGTTCCGGCGCGATGTCAGACTTCACCCGAGGCGTCGCCATCACCTCCTCGTTCCTACCCGGACGCGCAAACCCATGTCGAGCCGGTGCGTTACGGGCGGGGCAGCAACGCCATGGGCCTGCTCGCCACCGCCCTTGCCGATGGAGGCGGCCGATCGCGACTTTTGACATGGGCGGGCGAGGTGCTGCGCCATCCGGTGATGATGGCGCGCAACCTGAGCATGCACCGCTGGTCGGAGCAGACCATCGCCACCCTCGTCATGCAACCACGCGACAACTCCCTGACCTGTTACACGACCTCGGGCCTGTTCGGTCGCCGTCTCAGCTCCCGACAGGGCCACGGCGAGCCGAATCCGACATGGATCCCGGTCGGTCACGACGTGGTGCGACGCATCGCGAGGCGCATCGGGGGTTTCGCCGCTGGGGGCTGGAACGACGTCTTCAACATCCCCATGACGGCGCACCTCCTCGGCGGGGCTGTCATCGGCGACTCCCCCGACACGGGAGTGATCGATCCCTACCACAGGGTCTACGGCCACCCCGGCCTGCACGTCGTCGACGGTGCCGCGGTCTCCGCCAACCTCGGGGTGAACCCGTCGCTCACGATCACGGCCCAGGCCGAACGGGCGATGGCGCTGTGGCCGAACCGGGGTGAGCAGGACAAGCGGGCCCCCCTCGGCGAGCGGTACCGACGCATCGAACCGGTCGCGCCACGCCGCCCCGTCGTACCCGCCGACGCACCCGCCGCCCTACGCCTAGGGCCGGCGCCGCCCCGCCCGTGAGGCAAAGCACCCGCCGCCGAGGCTGCCTCGCCTAAGACGTCTCGACCCTTAAGAAATGGAGCCGTCCCTCGTCAAAGGCGCGCCCTTCTCCGTGACGGGAGGTGTCGACTCAACACTGCACTGCCCAATCGGGCATCTGCCTCGGCGACCGTCTCGAGACCTGCAAAAGACGAGCCTATGGTGCTCGCTCGTCTACGGGCGGCGACGCGTCAAGCTGCCTTCGTCGTGTCGACTATCAGCACGGCGCACGGCGCGTGGTGCGCAATGGAGTTCGGCACGCTCCCGAGGACCCTTCTTGCACCCCTCATGCCCTTATTTCCGACGATGACCAAGTCCGCCCCCACGCGCTCCGCGACGCGGCAGATGGCCTCCGCTGGCTCCCCGGTGGCGGCATGGACCTCAACGTTCACTTTGGCCTTCTTCGCGATCGATTTCAGCTCAGCGAGAAGCGTGTCGGCGGGATGGACGTTCGCGGTGTAGCGGAACTCGGCGGGAAGGTCGGGAAGCTTGACCGACTCAGGCTTATACGCGGTGACAATGTGAAGCTTGGCGTCGAAGATCTGCGCAAGCTCGACGGCCGCCTCGACGGCGCGAAGTGCGGTCGCCGAACTGTCGGCGCCGACCAGCAGGTTCTTGTACATCCGGCCCCCTTGCTCGAGCGGCAAACGCCGCAGCCTCGTCGGCCGTATTCTGCTATACGTACCGCCCGCGTGCGAGGGATTTTCCTGCCTCCGCGGCCGCGACGAGCGGCAAGCCCCTCTTATGGTCGAGAGGCGGACCGACCCAGGTCGAGAACGGTTCCCTGCACTGCCGCCGTCACCGGTATCTCGACACCCTTGTAACCCGTCACGATGGAGTCGATCTCGTCATCGGTCCGCGCGGGATCGTGATGGTAGAGCATGAGCTGGCGCACCTCGGCAGCTTCTGCCAACCCGACCGCGTACCCCGTCGACGCGTGCCCGAAAGACGCTCGGACCGGCAGCTCCTCGTCTGTGTACTGGGCGTCGTGGAAGAGCACATCGACGCCATGAGCGAGCGACATGGCCGCCTCGTGGTACTCCCCCATCCCTGCCGGACCGGGTCCCAGGTTTGTCGGGCAATGGTCGGACAGGTAGGCGATGGTCGCTCGGCCGTCGGAGATGCGGTAACCAAAGGCACGTCCGCCCTTGTGCGGGATCTCCAGTGCCAGCACGGAAAAGCCTGCGATCTCCGTCGGGCCGGGCTCGAGGGCGTGGAAGCGCCACGAGCCCATCAACTCGCTCGGACCGATGGGGAAGTGCGGTGGCGACATGAACCGCCCGAGCACGCTCTCGGTGTCGCCTTGGGCGGGTGCATAGAGGTCGACCCGGGAGCCGGGGTTGTTCCCGGCGGCGAAGAACGGGAGTCCCTGGGTGTGATCCCAATGCAGATGCCCGAGGACGATTGCGCCTTCGTACGGTTGGCCGTCGAACAGACCGGGGCTAGCGCCGAAAAGGTCACTCGCCAGGCGGATACCAGTGCCGGCGTCGACGATCAGGCTGGGGCGTCCCCCGTCATGGGCAATGGCAATACAAGACGTGTGGCCGCCGTAGCGCTCGAACTCCGGCCCCGGCGTCGGGGTAGAGCCACGCACGCCGCATATGAAGATTCGCATTGACACAGTGTTTCATGTCGCCGGTACGCGCTCTGGCACTGGTGGTTTCCGGCCCCGTGTGCGCACCGGCGGTCAGGTGTACGGCTCCAGCGCCCAATAAGCTCCCGCCATGGCCATAGTCCCCGACGACAAAGACTGGACGTGGGTACTCGAGCGGCGTTGCCCGGAGTGTGGCTTCGAGGCGTCCGACTTGGCAAGAGACCAGATCGCCCCCATTGTCCGCAGCAGCGCCCGGGCTTGGGAGGAGATTCTCGCTGGCGATCCGGCGCGACTTGCTCGCAGGCCGGAAGAGGACCATTGGTCGCCCCTCGAATACGGGTGCCACGTCCGCGACGTCTTCCGGCTCTTCGACGAGCGCCTAAGGCTCATGCTGACGCTCGACCCCGCGTTGTTCGAGAACTGGGACCAGGACCGGACCGCCGTTGAAGACCACTACGCGGTACAAGTCCCCTCAGCGGTTGCAGTTCAGCTGTCCGAAGCCGCGGCCGTGGTGGCGGCGGATTTCGACGGGGTTGAGGGGGCGGCCTGGGAGCGCCGCGGCTCGAGGAGCAACGGCTCGGTCTTCACCGTTGCGTCCCTGGGACGGTACATGGTGCACGACATCGTGCATCACCTGCACGACGTGAACAGCGAAACAACGCCTCTTCCTTGATCCTCAACAGGGACCCACGCGAGGACTGCGGCCTTGAGTGAGAGGGCGAGACGACCTAACGCTTGGTTCGGCCAGCTCGTCGAGCCTCTGCGCATTCTGCTCGACAATCGGTCGCTCACTTGGTTGATGCTCGCCTTCGCGGGCTTGACGCTTGCCGAATGGGGATATGTCACGGCCCTGGCGGTCGACGCATTCAGGCTTCACGGCTCCGTCGCCGTCGGGCTGGTCGGGTTCCGGCTCTTCGTGGCTTCGGTCGCCAGTTTCTTCAACATCCCTTATCTGGAACGGCACCCGAACGGCAGAGTGCTCACCGCCATAGCCGCCACCCGCGCCGTCATCGTGGCGACGAGCGCCGCGCTCGCCGGCATCGGCGCCCCACTGGCCCCTCTGTTGGTTCTAGTAGCGGTGGACGCCGTCGTGTCGGCTCCATACAGACCCGCCCAGTCGGCCATGGTGCCTGTGCTCGCCCGCACACCGAACGAGCTTGCCGCGGCGGCGGCGGGACTCAGCACGGTAAAGACCCTGAGCCAGGCTCTCGGTGCTATCGCCGGCGGTTTCTTGCTAGTGGTCACCTCACCTTCCGTCGTCTTTGCCGGTGCGGCGACGGTGATGCTGGCCGCCGCCGGCGCGACGGTTCGTTTCGCCGCCACCCCGATCCGTGTCTCCGAGGCCGGCTCCTCCGGTGGGATGAGAGGGCTGGCACGCGACAGCCTCGAGGTGGTCCGTCATCCCTTCGTCGGCGGTCTTCTTGTCGTAAGCGGGCTGCGAACATTCGTGCGGGGAATGTGGATCGCCGTCGCTGTCATTGCGTCCTTGCGTCTGCTGCACGCCGGCAGCGCTGGCGTTGGCCTCTTGATGCTTGCCGCCGGAATCGGCGCCTTGGCTGCCGTGCCCCTCTCGGCGGCGCTAATAGGCCGGTCCCGGCTCGGCGGGCCGACAATCCTGGCGTTCCTCGCCTGCGGGATACCCCTCGTCATCATCGCCGGGGTTCCAGTGCTCGACCTGGCGTTGTTCTTCGTGGCGGCTTGGGGTGTCGGCATGGCCGTGGCCGATGTTGCGACTTTCTCTCTTCTCCACCGTCTCCTCGACAGTCCGCTCCTGCCCCGCGTCACCGGCGCCATCGAGTCGGCCAAGCTCGCGCTCGAGGGCCTTGGCGCGCTGGTCGCCCCAGTGCTCGCTTCCACGATCGGTATCCGATGGGCACTCGTTATCGCTGGACTGCCGCTTCCCGCTGTGATCCTCACAGGCCGGAAACTGGTTCACCGGCTCGACGCCGCGGCGACCGGGCGCACCCGCGTCCTTGCCTTGCTCCACGGGGTGCCTTTCCTTGACCCTCTCGACATGGCAGCCCTCGAGTCGCTCGCCGGGCGGGTGACCCACCTCAGTGTTCCCGAAGGGACCGACATCGTCCGCCAGGGCGAGGCGGGTGATTGTTTCTATGTGGTCGACGCCGGAACGGCGGAGGTCCTAGTGGACGGCTATCGCGTCGGCACGGTCACGCCTGGTGGCTATTTCGGCGAAAGGGCGCTGTTGCGCGAGGTGCCCCGCATGGCCACCGTACGCGCACTCGAGCCGATGGAGCTGCTCGTGCTGCCGCAGTCCGACTTCGTCACTGCCCTGACAGGACAGGCGGGCGTCGGGTCCGTCGGCACTGCGACGCAGTCGTTCTCCAACACCTTGGAGTTGACACGCCGCCAACGGGTGGACGTGCTCTCCCGCGTCAGCCTTTTGTCCCACCTCGATGCCAACTCGCTCCGACAGCTCGCCGAACACAGCGAAATCGAGCAGTGGCCCGAAGGCGCAGCCATCATCCGCAAAGGTGAGCAGGGCGACCGTTTCTACGTGATGCTCCATGGCCGGGCGATTGTCTCGACCGGCTCCGAGCCGGTGAGCGAACTGCACCCCGGCGACCAGTTCGGCGAGATCGCCCTGCTTCACGGGGTGCCCCGACGAGCTGACGTGACGGCCGCAAACTCGGCCTCAACGTTGAGCCTGCCCCGCGATGCCTTCGTGTCGGCCGTGCGCTCCCGCGTGCTCGCCGGGTGAAGTCCTTGCGAACACGGCTGGGCGGCGTTGCAGTTCCGCAGCTCACCCATTGCTGAGCATGCCCGAGCCCGCGACGTTGTCGCCAGCACCGCGGAGCAGCCAGGTGACCTACAACCTAGGACCGGAGCGTCCTCGAAGCATCCGGGCCGGCCAAGGGTCGTAAGGCCGGGCGCGCCCGGAGCGCGACGATCCGGGCCTCCTCGAAGAAACTGAACGGGGAACCGCCAGTCACGAGCCCACCTTGGCGCGGGTTATCGTTCGGCGAGCCCAAGGCACGAAAAGGAGCAAGACCCCATGGCCAACGAGACCGTCTTCAAGCGCTACGTCGGCAATCCCATCGTCACCGCGAGCGCGGTCCCACGTGCCAACAGCATCCACAACTCGGCGATCGTGAAACGGGGCGAGGGCGACTATGCGGCCGTGTTCCGTGTCGACGAGATCAGCTTCGAATATGTACTCCATGTGGGCTTCAGCCGCGACGGGATCCACTGGGACATCGATCCCGAGCCGCTTCGGATGCAGAGCAACGACCCGGAGGTCTCGGTGAGCAGCACCAGCTACGACCCTCGCCTCACGCGGCTCGAGGACACCTACTACCTCACCTGGTGCAACGCCGGCCCCCAGGGTCCGAAGATCGGGTTCGCCACCACGCAGGACTTCAAGACCTTCACTCAGGGCGAGGACCTGCTCCCTCCCGCCAATCGAAATTGCGTCATCTTCCCCCGGAAGGTCGATGGCAAATATGCGATTTATCACCGGCCCTCTGACCGCGGCCATACACCCTTCGGCGACATCTTCTATGCCACAAGCCCTGACCTTGTCCATTGGGGTTGCCACCGCTTCGTCCTCGGGCCGAAGGGCGGTTGGCAGAGCCTCAAGACCGGTCCCGGGCCGGCGCCGATAGAGACGGAGGAAGGCTGGCTGCTCATCTATCACGGGGTTTGGCAAAGTTGCAACGGGTACCTGTATTACGTCGGTGGCGCGCTCATGGACCTCGACAAACCCTGGAAGGTGCTCTACCGCACCAAGGACTACCTGCTCGCGCCCACCGAGAGCTACGAACGGGTCGGTGACGTCCCGAACGTGTGCTTCCCCAGTGCCGCCGTCCTGGAGCCAGATCAGACCTTGCGTATCTACTACGGCTGCGCCGACACCTGCGTCTCGATGGCCGAGGCCAAGCTGTCCGACGTGATCGAGTTCGTCAAGAACCACAGCTTCTGACCCGCAGGGCTGTCTCAGGAGCGACGAAGCCGAAAACCAGTCCACGCGCGAGATCCGCCGGGAGAGCTCAAGGTTCGCCGCCGACGGGCGAAAGACCTCGCCAACGATGCACACGAGCAATTCGGCGCGACCCAGCCAGGCGAACGACCGGCCTCAGGGAAACTGACCCTGGCGTTCCAGGCCTCCTGAAAGTACTCTTTCACTAACCGATTAGTGAAAGAGGGTCGATGATCGAATTCCAGCTCGACACCGCCTCGGGCGTCGCGACCTATCTCCAACTTGTCCAGCAGGTCCACCAGGCCCTGCAGCTCGGGATCCTCGAACCAGGTGACCAACTTCCGACGGCCCAACAGGTCGTGGCGAAGCTGGCCATCAACCCGAACACTGTGCTCAAGGCCTATCGGGACCTCGAGCGCGAAGGCCTCGTGCGCGCTCGACCGGGCCTTGGGACCTTCGTCACCCGCTCGCTGCCCGGCTCAGATCCGGCGACACTGGCGAGGTTCCTCGACTCGATGACGAACTGGCTGGAATCGGCGCGCGCTGCCGGCCTCGGCCCCGATGACATCGAAGCGATCTATAGAACAGCGATCCGGAGCCACTTTGCAGAGGGCGTGGCGTGACCGCCGTCATCGAGACACGCGGGCTCGGCAAGCGGTACGGGCGCAAATGGGCTCTGCAGGACTGCACCATTGCCGTCCCGGCCGCCAAGGTCGTCGCGCTCGTCGGCCCGAACGGAGCCGGCAAGACCACTCTGCTCAATCTGTCTGTCGGGCTACTTGCACCGTCCGCCGGGACGATCGCCGTTCTCGGGGGTCGGCCCGGCGCCCGCCCGCAGCTCGAGAGGGTCGGCTTTGTCGCCCAGGAAACGCCTACATATGCGTCCTTATCGGTTGGCGAGCATCTTCGCATGGGTGCTTATCTCAACGCGAACTGGGACGGGGCATTGGCGCGGCGCCGCATCGAACAGCTCGGCCTCGACCCGCGCCAGAAAGCGGGAGCATTGTCTGGAGGCGAGCGGGCACAGCTCGCTCTCACCTTGGCCGTTGCGAAGGGACCCGAGCTGCTGCTCCTCGACGAACCGGTGGCCGGTCTGGACCCGCTCGCCCGGCGCGAGTTCCTGCAGAGCCTGATGCAAGACGTCGCCGAACACGGCGTGAGCGTCATGCTGTCCTCGCATCTCGTGGCCGACCTTGAGCGGGTCTGTGACTACCTCGTCGTGCTCATCGCCTCCAAGGTTCAACTTGCCGGAGAGGTGAGCGCTCTTTTGGCCTCGCACCACCGCATTTCAGGTCCGCGCCGAAACCCGAGCAGCTTGCCTTCGGACCAAAAGGTCATTGAGCAAAGCCATACCGACAAGCAGAGCATCTTCCTCGTGCGCACCGACGGGCCAGTCCTCGACCCAACCTGGACTGTCAAGCCAGTCACGCTCGACGATCTCGTGCTCGCTTACATGAGCCGGGCGCGCGACGCAACCAACCCCCGCGGGCCGGCGCTCGGGGTCTACGCATGATCCGGTTCACCTGGCTCCAGTTCCGCTCCCAGGTGGCAGTGGCGACTGCGGGGTTGCTGGCCGTCGCCGTCGTTCTCGCCGTGACCGGCCCGAACCTCGTCCATCTCTACGACACGACGGTCGTCGCCTGTGCAGCGAGCCACGACTGCTCGGATGCGACGACCGCCTTCCTCGACACCGACGGCTGGCTACAGGTCGCCGCAGACTTTCTTCTCCTATTTCTCCCCGTCATCATCGGGATCTTCTGGGGGGCTCCGCTCGCAGCTCGCGAGTTCGAGGCGGGGTACCTACCGCCTCGTGTGGACTCAGGGAGTCACGCGAAAGCACTGGCTGGCGGCGAAGCTCGGATGCGGAGTGTTGGCCAGCATGCTCGTCACCGGGCCGTTCAGCTTGATCGTCACCTGGTGGTCGAGCCTTCCGACCAGGTAAGGGGCGAGCGTTTCGATACCTTGACCTTCAGCGCGCGCGACATCGTGCCGGTCGGCTATGCCGCTTTCGCCTTCGTGCTCGGCTTCAGTGCCGGGCTGCTCTTACGTCGAGCGCTGCCGGCGATGGCGCTCGCACTCGGAGGATTCGTCGGTGCCCGGCTGGCCATCAGCTCTTGGGTGCGACCGCGCCTCATCTCTCCGCTCCGCACGACCATGTCTATAAACGGCAACTCCCCCTTGAACATCGGCCTGAACCCGCAGGGAGTACACGTCGTCGCGACAACCCGCGGGATCCTGCCCGGCGACTGGGTCTACTCAGCCCAGATCGTGAACGCGAGAGGTCACGCCCCCACGGCCGCCTTCCTTGATCATGCCTGCCCCTTCAGCAAGATCACGTACCAACCGAATATCCCGGCCTGCATCGCCCACATAAGCGCGAAATTTCATGAGCTTGTGAGCTATCAGCCGGCCAGTCGATATTGGGACCTCCAGTGGTACGAAACGGCGATCTTCCTCGGTCTGGCCGTCGCGCTCGGCGCGCTCTGCTTTTTGTGGATACGGCGTCCCGTCTCCTGAGGGGTAACAGACTCGCGACGCCAGCGGATGAGTCTCGCCGCCGTGCTGTCGCCTAGGCATCGTCATGGCGAGATATAGCAGTGACCGGGAACCGCCTATGGGCCCTCGGCCCGGGCAGAGCCCGAAGAACCCTTGGTGTCAGGAGCGGAGTCTGGCGATCAGCTCGATCTCGACCGCGATGCCGAAAGGCAGCTCGGCGAGGCCGACGGCGGAGCGTGCGTGACGGCCGGCTTCCCCGAATATCTCGACGAGAAGCTCGGAGCAGCCGTCGATGACGGCCGGCATGTGGACGAAGCCAGGCGCCACGTTCACCATCCCGAGAACCTTCACGATCCGTTCGATCCTGTCGAGATCGCCGAGATGGGAGCGCAGCGTCGCGAGGATCGACAGAGCCGTCATGCGGGCTGCGAGGCGACCAGTCTCCAGGGTGAGGTTGCCGCCGACCTTGCCCCTTATGATCTCGGCCCCGGCGATAGGGCCGTGTCCGCTCACGTACACGAGACCATCGTCAATGACGCATGAGAGGTAGTTGCCGGCCGGAGGAGACGGTGGCGGTAGCTCGATTCCGAGCAGATGGAGCCGGTCCTCGATCGTCATAGGTCTCCTCCTTCTTCGGCTAGTTCGAGCTATTGCCCGTACCCGTTGAGGTCCGGGGCAGACGATGTCCGACCCAAACAGCCGTCTCCGAGATGTCCGGCGCTTATCACGAGGCACTCTCGCCAAGCCGTGGCAAAAGCCAAGCGACCCACCTCGCAGGTCCATCTACCAGGCCTTTGAGGCTCTCGCAAGCGGTTTGATTCGGGTGACCTGGCGAATCGAACCGTTGCCAGGTGCCCTTGGTTGCGCGGGCGCCGAACGCCCCGCCGCGACTACTCGGGAGCCGCCGCGCTCAACTCGCCGAAGTAACCGCCCTCGTCACGGAACGGATGTGTCCGAACGAAGGTGCGAACGGTCGCAAGCACGCGTTGCGCGACCAGGGCCCCTTCTGCGACCCGCGGTGGGACTGTCGCGCTGATCTCGCTCGCTGTCTCTTCCAGGCTATGGCCCTTTATCCCAAGCAGATACTCGTCAAGCTGGCCACGCTCGCCGCAATCGCGCACCTTGTAGATGATTGCGTCGACGATCGGAGGCCACTCCTTCGCGTCGTCGAGGGGACTCGGCGTCATGGAGGGTATGGGAATCCCTTCGGACGCCAGCTCCTGAAGCCGTCGCGTGGCGACTCTGTCGTCGATCAGGTCATTCCTGAAGGAGGGCTTGTTGTCAAGTAGCGCTCCTCGAAGAGGAGCACGATTATTGCAGTTCGCATAGCTCTCTCGACCTGATCGCGGCCGCGCGCCATCGCCAAGGCAGGGTCAAGGCTGGCGGAGCCGCCAAAGGGAAGCCTTGATGCGCATGCTGGCGTCGGTCGAGGAGAGATTCAGGCCGTTGTCACTACCTCTTGTTCGGGGAAGCGGACACCAGGTGTCGTCTCCAGATCCGAAGCGTGCTTCGGGACGGCAAGGCGCGAACGCGGTTGCCTGTCATTCCTGCGCCGTTTATCGGCATGGAGTCTTGCGGCACCACCAAGACGGGGTCAATCAGGCGTCGCGGCCACGCCGGTTGACCGGGGGCCATGACCTGAGGCGACCACGCGCCTTGGGGTGTCGTTTCCCGCGTCACGCCGCCTCCGAGATGGCCTTGGAGCGGATGGTGCCGTCCCGAAGACCGTAGTAGACGAGGGTGACGATCTTTCTCGCCACGGCGACGCGGGCGATCTTGCGAGCACCGGCGTTGTCGCCGTGATGAGCGGTGATGCGGACAAAGTCGGCTCGCAGCTTGGTCCCATTCGCCTGGCGTTGGGCTGCTTCGACCGCGGCCCAGCAAACGAGGCGTGATCCCTGTTTGGTGATCGGGCCGCGGCGCACCGTCAGGTCCGACTCATGGTGCTTCGGCGTGAGTCCCGCCCAGCTCGCGAGTTGTGCCGGTGACCGGAATCTAGTGACGTCTCCGATCTCGGCCACGAACACCGATGCGAACAGCGGGCCGATACCTGGGATCTGCTGGATCGCCTGGTAGCCGGCGTGGCCGCGAAGCTTCTGGCGAAGATCACCCTCGAGCTTTGTGATCTCACGGTCGAAGACCTCGATCAGCTCACGCAGCGACTCGACACGGGTGCGATAGGCGATGGCGAGGTGGCAGGTCTCCAAAAGCTCGGTTCCTAAGACGCCGAACAGGTCCGTCATCGGGACGCTAACGCCTTCTTTGGCGAGGACGGCGTAGACCTGCAGCTTGCAGTTGGTGCGCAAGGAGACGAGCTTGGCGCGGTATCTAACGAGCTCGCGGAGCTCTCGGACCTCCGGTGGGGCGATCCAGGCTTCGGCGAGACGGCCGAGTCGCAGGAGATCGGCCAGGTCCTCGGCGTCGCGGGTGTCGTTCTTCACTCTGCGGTTGCCCCAGTTGTTGCCGAGAGGATGAGCCAGGTGGACCTTGCAACCGAGCTCTTCTAACAGGTCGGTCGCCCAGTACCACCCATACGACGCTTCCAAGACGACCTCGGGGTGCTCGCCGGCGGCGGTCACCGCCCGCTCGAAAGCGAGAAGGTCGTCGTTGTCGAGTTTGGTCACCTCGAGCGTCTCGCCTTCGGCGCTACGCCGGACGATCACGCTCCGGCGTCTGTGCAGGTCGATGCCGACGTACTCTTGGGGTTGCATCTTGGTCCTCCTTCGTCGTGGAGTGATTGGTTTGGCGACCGCGAGTTTTTCACTCGGCTCTCCATGACGAGGGTGGACCTTGTTGCTTTCGACGCGACGGTTCGGAGGCACGCTGCGCCCTCCTACTGTTTGGCATGCCGGCTGGAGTATTCACCGATCCGGTCACGCGGGAGCGGTCAAACGCTCCTTCATCACATCAGGTATCCCGAATGATCGCCGGAGTAACAGCTTCCAATCTTCATGATTCGGCATAGTCACAACTCCTGGGGCGCCATCTATCCTTCGGCGATGCTCATGCTCGCGCCTTTGGTGCTTCGGAGGCCAGCAGCCCGAAACACCAGTTCGCAGGCCGTTCCCCAGGTACTCCGATCATCGCGAGGTCGTCGTTGCCTCCACAACGGAATGCCGCTGAAACGGCGGAGCGACGGAATGTAGCCTGTCCTTGTCGGGGGGGGTTACGGCCGTGCGCGTCTTGCTTCAGGAGTCTGTAGACGTGGGGCGCCCGTTAGAGATCGTGCGCGAGCACTTCGTTCGTGGCGGTAGCTGGCTGGCCCCATTCGCGCTGGCGGCCGAGGAAGACAGCGAGGCCTTGTACATCCGAGTCGGGCCGTCGTGGGCGCGAGTCGCAGTCACCCGAAGGGTCACCGTGACACTTGGTCCACCGAGCTTTCGCGGGGGAACAGTCGTGTTGCCGTTGTCGTGGCGGGCCACAAACTTGGCGGACCTGTTTCCTGTTCTCGACGGGGACCTCGAGCTCACCGCGCTTGAGGCCACCGGACGATGCCGCGTCACCCTCACGGCGTCCTACGAGCCACCGCTCGGCGAAATCGGGCGCCAGCTCGACAACACGCTGTTTCGCCACGTCGCCCAATCGACCGCGCGAAATTTTCTCGACCGGGTCGCGGACAGTCTCGAAGGCGCAGACGTCCGATTTCGTGACCTGAGACCTGGATGGGATTGAGCCGATACAGCTGGCCTCAGAATCCGGGCCGCCTGAGGCGGGCCGGCTCGACGCATCGGCTTATGGAACGGTGAGCGAGCCCGAGTGTTGTGCCTGGGGCTGCCGGAGCCATGAGTCACGCGAAAGCCTTTCCGGGTCTACTCTCGAGTATGGGTGGTCTAGTGACCAACGGTTACTGCATCCTCGAAGAGCCGGAGCGCGCGATCAAGATCGATGGGTCGATGGATGTCGAGATTGCGCGCATGCCCGCCATGATCCACGCGGTACAGGTCAGGGCGGGCATCCTCGCCGCAGGCAGACTCCCCTACGACGTGACTACCGTATGTGGCCGTCAGATGCCCCGAAGCCAGGTCAAGCCGGAAATATCTTGGAGGCACACGTTGAGCCTTCACGACCAGACGGCAATGTGCGAGGTGTGCCAGGAGAAGGTAGGCGGAGCAGGCGTCTAACGGACCGGTTGACCGTTGGGGCCGCGGGTCGATATTCGACGGGGGCACAGATACCTGAAAAGTGCGGTGGAGCACTTCTTGACCGGCACGATGCTCGCTCCACTCGACTACGCCACCGGGTGCGAACGCACCGAATGCAAGAAGACCGACGGCCTTGCTCAATCACAGGTGAACAGGCGCGGCCGGTCGGCGGGCGCCTCCGCGCTGGAATGCACTCGGCTCGCGGGTCTAGCTTCGTGCTTAAGAAGGAACGGCCTCGCCGGGTGTCCCCACGGCGAGGTCGCTCCGCGTCCGGCAGTTGTCCTACCTAGATGCCCTAAGTACGATGTCGTCCGCACGACCCCTGCTTCCCTCGCAAGGCAAGGGGGTCGTGCGTCGTAGCATCCTCCAAAGCGAGCGACCCGCCGGCCTCTAAAGGTCGGTGGGTCGTTTCGCGACAAGCGAACCGAATCCGTGAGGTCACCTACGCGAAAGAGCTCGAGCGACACTTCGCTCCCAGTCTCGCCAAGACAGCCCGGCTCAGAAGGTCAGACGATCGGGGCCTCCCGGGCGTAGCAACGAAGGCCCTCATGGCGGGGGCGCCGGAGCTGCTCAGCGCTTCGGAGAAGCCTGTGCCTTGCCTCCGCCGTTCCATTGGGATCGAAGTGCCCGACTCGAGGCGAGGTCGACTGCGCCAACAGGGCGCGTACCGAATGTTGGGCCATGTTGGCTAGCGCGCTCGACAATTCGTTCGATGTCAAGTCAGAAATACCATGTGACCTGCGCCTTTAGTGGGCCGCCCGGGGCTCGAACCCGGCACCTTGGGATTAAAAGTCCCCTGCTCTACCCGATGAGCTAGCGGCCCTTCTGCATCGTCGTCTCCGCCGTCTGCTGGAGCAGCGGCGACCATCCTTGCATGCCGAAGACCAAAGGCGCGGAGCCCTCACGACACTTGCGCCTAACACCCCGACCCGGCCGAGCTCAGCTTGAACTGCGGCCTTGGCATGGGCGAGCAGGTTGTGGCGCCGCGGTCGTGCTCTCGCAGTTGACTGTCCGCTCCACGCGCGCCCTGGAACTCCCTAGCTGGTCAGGTAGTTCCTAGCCGCACAGGGGCGGCGCCTTTCTTGCCGACCTTCGGGACACAGGAACATTCGATATTCGTAATGTTGTTGCAACAAAGTGTGGACAGGACGCCCCGGGGGTGCGACAATGTGACTAGACATGTCGAACTCATTAAGAATCTTGCGAATTCGTGAAGGGAGGGGAACCGTGAAGTGGTACTCGGTCGCAGCGATCTTGACGTCGGCGGTTCTCGTCGGCGGGTTCACGACCATCGCAGGAGGCCCGGCCGCAGGCGATGTCCCGCCTCATGGACCGACGACCTTGTACGTGGCGCCGACAACGGGCCGCTACGCGCTCTCCATCCGATGCCAGAGGGCCGCGTACACCGATATCAACGCTGCGATTGAAGCAGCTGTCGCCGGGGACACGGTCGTGGTTTGCCCTGGGACCTACACCGGCTCTGTCTCGATCGCGACCAGCTCAGTCACTCAGCCAACCATCACCACCGGCGCGGAGATCAACAAGTCGATCGATCTCGTAGGGATGGATGGGGCGGTCATCGACGCCACAGGCCTCGACAACGGGATCACCATCTATGACGCCAGCAACGCAAGACTGACGGGCTTCACGATCACGGGGGCCTTCGGTGAGGGCGTGTTCGCCATGGTGTCGACCGGGATCACGATCCGAGGCAATCTCGTCAAGAGCAACGACGTCGGGTCCGCCTCCAGCGGCTATGCGGAGTGCGACACGTCGGCCGGCCTGCTGAGTGACTGCGGATTTGGCGTCCACCTGCTCTCGGTCACCGACTCGAAGGTGCTCGACAACACGGTGGAGTCCAACTCCGGTGGAATCCTCCTTACCGACGAGTACGGCCCGACTTACGGCAACTCCGTGAGCGGCAACCTAGTCGAGGACAACAAGACCTATTCCGGTATCAAGCTGTCGGGTCACATCGGCACCGCCCTTAATGCCCTCGGAGCGCGCACAACGATAATGGGCGGTGTCTACGACAACACGATCAGCAACAACGTCATCGTGTCGAACGGCACCGCGGGCGATGGCGGCGGGATCCTCCTTACCGCCGAGGTCAGAGGCGGCGGCTCTTACGACAACCTCGTGACAGGGAACGTGATCGACTCCAACGGCCTCGGTGGCGTGACGATCCGCAAGCTCTACGGTCTCTCGGACGTTTCCGGCAACGTGATCGCCAAGAATCGGATCGGCGACAACAACATCGTCGGCGATCCCGAGGACGGACTGACAACGGGCGTCCTTGTCGGCCGTGACTCACCGTTGTTCCCGCCGGTCTCGGTGACCGTGTGCGACAACACGATCGCCTTCGACCACTTCGGCATCTTCGACAACGCCGGAGCGTCGAGTCTGACCCGCTTCGGCAACCAGTACAAGAAGGTGGTCGTGCCGGTGAGGGCCTGACACAGCCACAGGCCCGAAAGGGCGACAAGAGTCCCCTCACATCATCGCGGCCACCCGGGATTCCGGGTGGCCGCGAAGGGGCTCTGTCGGATTGGAATTCACTCCTTTTAGCAACGTGCCCGGCGAGCGCGCTCGCCATCTCGTCGACAGGACTCAGGTCCAGCCTTCTTTCTCGGCGTCGAACAGCAGGCTCGACCGCTTGCCCGAACGGGGCGGCTCTGCGCGATCCGCCCCGGGCTCCTCGGTCTCGAAGAGTTCCTCGGACCGACGGGCCCTTGTGGAAGCCAGCCCTTCCAGTTGCTCCCGACTGGTCGGCTCCATCGGCTCGCCAATGATCGTCACGTCGTCCCGGTCGACTTCTGGCGAAAAGCCGACCTCCCCGGAGACGCTGTGGCGCCCCGGCCTCAGGCTCGTATCGTCCTCGGGTGGCAGCGCCGGGCTGCCGTCACGCGCAGCAGGCGACGCGGCTGCAACGGCCACTCCGGGCGCGGGACGCCCGAGAGGGCTGCGGGCCATCTCCTCGACCACCGCCTGGACAGTGGTCTGCAGACGGGCCAGCTCGGCGATGGCATCTTGGCGTTGGTCGTAGAGATAGGTGATCTGGGAGACGGCGCGCTCGCGGTCCTGCTCGATGCGCTGCAGGTAGGCGTGGCGGCGGCGCTCTGTCTCATCCCGGATGGCGAGGGCGCGTCTTGTGGCTTGGTCGACGATGTCGGCGGCCTCATGGCTCGCCACCGTGCGCAGCTCGTTCACTTCCGTCGTGGCAGCCTCGCGCAGCTCGTTCACCTCCCGTTCCGCCTCCTGGCGCAAGGTGTAGGCCCCCTCCCAGGCTTCTTGGAGGATTCGCTGAACACGCTCGCCGAGGGTGTCTAGTGCCGGCGGCTGGGCGGTGCGGGTCTCGCTCTCGTAGACGGCGACACGCCGGTGCAGCTCACGGAGCTGGCCCACGGCCGCTGCGAGCCGACGTTCGGACTCAGAGGCGCGATGCAGCGCGTCGTCGAGCCGCCGCTGCTGGTCCGCCACGTACCTGTCCACCTGCTCGGGGTCGTAACCGCGCCGGTAGACGTTGAAGATCGGAGTGGCCACCTGCTCTTGTGCGACTGCCTCGTTCTCGTCCATTTTCCCTCCAGGTTCCCTTCGCGGATGCTACCGAGCGGTAGGGCAAAAGGCGGGGATACCCGCCAAAAACAAGGTGGTGTGACCGGGCGTAGCAGGTGTTGCTCGACGCCGACCCTCACACAGGGCAGACTGAAGCCCGCAACCGGACAACCGCCGGTTCGCTGAGGGACGAACAAGGGGGTTTTTCAATGAAGGCAGATGTGAAAGGGTCAATCCTGCCCGTGCTGGAACTGATCCTCGACCCTGGCGATGCGGTTGTCTCGACGCATGGCGACCTCGCCTGGATGACTACGAACATTCAGCTGAGCCAGACCACGAACACGGGCGGCGCCGGTGGCTTCATGGCCGGGCTGAAGCGTGTCGCCGGTGGGGCTGGCATCTTCCTTACCCGCTACGAAGCCTCCGGTGCACCGGGGATGCTGGTGCTCGCAGCAAAGCTCCCCGGACGGATATTCTCCGTCGAGATCGCTCCTGGCTCGGAGTACATCGTCCACCGCCACGGCTGGTTGTGCGGCACACCGGGCATCACTCCGACCGTCGCCATGCAGCAGACCTTCGGGGGTGCCATCTTCGGCGGTGAGGGCTTCATCCTTCAGCGGCTGGAGGGGGAAGGCACGGCCTGGATCGAGCTGTCAGGAGAGATCTCGACCTACGAGCTCGCCGCCGGACAAAGTCTCTGTGTCCATCCCGGTCACGTCGGAGCGTTCCACGCCACCGTCAGCTTCCAGACGACCCGGCTGCAGGGCATCGCCAACTACATGTTCGGAGAGGACGGCCACCACGTCGTGGTGCTCACGGGCCCAGGCACCGTCTGGCTCCAGAGTATGCCGCTCCCGCTCCTTGCCCACGCGCTCAGGCCCTACCTCGGCGATGACAAGCACGAGAGCAGCTCTGTGGCCGCCGGCATGGGCGGCGGCGTGCTCGGAGGCATGCTCGGGCGCAAGTTCTGACCAGGAACCTATGACCCCTACCGACAGCCAACTCATCGAACTCGTCGCGCAGCCCGTCCTAGAACGCGTGCTGCACGAGGCGCTGCGTAGGGGAGGCGACTTCGCGGAGGTGTTCGTAGAGGACCGTTCGAGCTCTTCGATCTTCCTCGACGACCGTAAGGTCGAAGAGCTCTCGAGCGGTCGAGACCGCGGTGCGGGGATCAGGGTCATCGTCGGCGAGACGACGGGGTTCGCCCACACGGCAGACCTGTCGGAGACGGGACTGCTGGCCGCGGCCGACGCGGCTGCGGCCGTCGCCCGGGAAGGCACAGGCGGCGTGCACGAGATCGCGCTCTCGCCAACCTCGCCGAAACGCCAGCACGTGGCGACGCTTCCCGGCACCGTCCCGAAGTCGACCAAGGTCGAGCTTTTGCTGCGAGCCGACGAGGCCGCCCGTTCCGCCGGCGGTGCCATCGCCCAGGTGAGCGCCGGATACGGCGACAGCCGGCGAAGCATCCTCGTGGCGAATTCCGACGGACTGCTGGCAGACGACGACCGCGTCCGTACGCGGTTCTTCGTGGTCTGCGTGGCCTCCGGCGACAGCGGCATGCAGACCGGCTCCGAGAGTCTCGCCTACACGCTTGGCTATGAGATGTTCGACGAGCACCCTGTCGAGGAGGTCGCCGCCAAGGCCGCCCAGCGGGCTGTCACCAAGCTCGGAGCACGTCCCGCCCCGTCGGGAGTCCTGCCGGTCGTGCTCAAGAGAGGAAGCGGCGGATTCTTGTTCCACGAGGCGTGCGGGCACGGTCTGGAGGCCGACCTCATCTTGAAGGACAGCTCGGTTTACGCCGGCCGCGTCGGTCAGGTGGTTGCCAGCCCGGGCGTCACCCTCGTCGATGACGGCACGTTCGGTCCGAACTGGGGCACTCTCGCGATTGACGACGAGGGTCGGCCTTCGCAGCGCAACGTGCTGATCCAAGACGGCGTCCTCACCGACTACATGTGGGACTACCTGCGAGCCCGCAAGGAGGGCCGGGTCTCCTCGGGCAACGGGCGCCGCCAGAGCTACCAAGACCTGCCCATGGTCCGCATGACCAACACCTACCTGATCGCCGGCGAGGAGGACCCAGACGAGATCCTCGCCCAGACGCCGAACGGGATCTACGTCGCGAAGCTCGGCGGAGGACAGGTCAATACGGCGACAGGGGACTTCGTATTCGGGATGACCGAGGCGTATCTGATCGAGGACGGGCGCATCACCGAGCCGCTCAGGGACGCCAATTTGATCGGCAACGGCCCTGACGTGCTCTCGAAGATCGATGCCATCGGCAACGACTTCGAAATGTCTCCCGGAACCTGCGGCAAGAACGGGCAGAACGTCGCCGTCGGCTGCGGCCAGCCGACCTTGCGAGTGACAGGTGTCACAGTTGGGGGTACCGCAAGTGCCTGATCTCTTGGCCCTGGCCCGCCGAGTCCTGGAACAGGCGAGCGCCGATGAAGAGGTCGAGGTATACGTGTCCCACGGCAGGGAGACCTCGATCAAGGTTTTCGAGGCCGAGATCGAAGAGCTCACCGCCGCAGAGTCGGCCGGAGTCGGCGTGCGGGTGATTTCGGCCGGCAGACAAGGTTTCTCTTACGTCGGGGCGCTCGACCCCGCGGCCGCGGCCGAGGCGCTGGCCGAGGCGCGCGACAACGCCCGTTTCGCCACGGTCGATGAGCACGCCGGGCTCGCTTCGCCCGACGGTGTCGAACCACCGGTACTCGATCTGTGGCGGGAAGACCTTGTCTCGTTTCCGACCGACGACAAGCTCGCCCTCGCTCTCGAACTCGAACGCCGCGTGCGGACCGGGGACTCCCGCATCCGCCAGGTCGTCTCGTCCGATTACATGGACGGCTTCGGCGAGATGGCCATCGCCACAACTCGTGGGGTCGAGGTGTCGAGCCGGCAGACCGGCTGCTACCTGTTCGTCCACGCCGTGGCCGGGGACGGCGACGACACCCAGACGGGCTTCGGTTACTCAGTCGGCCGTGCTCCTGTCGATCTCGACCTCGAAGCCGCCGCCCGCGATGCCGTCGACCGGGCTACGCGACTGCTGGGAGCCAAAAAGCCCAGGAGTGCGAAACTGACCGCCGTCCTGGACCGGAGGGTGACGGCGGCGCTGCTCGGCATCCTCGCGGGCACCTTGTCGGGCGAAGAGGTGGTCAAGGGCCGCTCGCTGTTCGCGGGACGAATAGGGGAGAAGGTTGGCGTCAGCGAGCTGACCCTGGCGGACGACCCGACCAACCCGCTCGCCTACGGTGCATCCCAATACGACGCGGAGGGGCTCGCCTGCCGGCGCAACTCACTCATCTCGGGCGGAGAGCTGACCAGCTTCCTCTACGACACCCACGCGGCAAGCCTCGCTGGCACGTCCTCGACCGGCTCCGCGGTGCGAGGCGGTTTCCGCACGACCCCGGGCGTCGGCGCGCAGGCGCTTTCGTTGGAGCCCGGGTCACACGACCAGTCCGAGATCATCACCCAGGTAGGTCAGGGGCTCCTCGTCCAGTCAATCAGCGGTGTTCACTCAGGCGTCAACCGTGTGAGCGGGGACTTCTCCGTCGGAGCCGAAGGCTTGATGATCCGTGGCGGCGAGCTCGCTGAACCCGTACGCGAGGTTACGATCGCTTCGACGATTCAGCGCATGCTGCAACACGTCGTGGCCATCGGGTCCGACGTCGAATGGCTGCCCGACATCGCCACAGGAGTGACACTCGCAGTCGACGAAATCGCGATGAGCGGGGCGTGACCTACGGTCGTGACCCGGCTGAGAAGGGCTCGCGGCTAGGAGGCCGCCACCGCACTTGTGGCGCCGGCGGACTTGGTCGCCGGAACGGGCGAAGGGGTGGCAGCCGGAGTGGGCGTCTTCTCGGGCGCCGAACCGTTCCCGGCCGGCTTGGCCGTTTCGCCGCCTGAGGTGGTGGCCGCCGCCTCTGAGCCCGAGCCGTTTGCCGCGGGCACGACCGTGGAGTGACCCGAGCGGCTGTCGTTGCGGTAGAACCCGCTTCCCTTGAAAACGATCCCGATGTTGCCGAACACCTTCCTCAAGTCGCCACCACAGTTCGGGCACTCGGTGAGAGCCGCGTCTTTGAACGATTGCACGACTTCGAGATGCTCTCCGCATGACTTGCACGAATACTCGTAGGTCGGCATGAATCCCTTCTGCCCTTCGCCTCGACCAACCTCACCGTCCGGCCGACGGTCTGGCATTGGCACTCTCAGCTTGTGAGTGCCAAGTATATCGTGGCGCTAGGCGGCGATCCTCCAGGGAGGGCCAGGATGGGCAAGGACGGTGTTGAGGGCCTGATCTCGCTCGAGCAGGTCCAACGAACGGTACTTGGCGTGTGTCGCGCGCTCGCACCGGTCGAGATCGGGCTCGGGGCTGCTCTTGGCCACGTGCTAGCCGCCGACGTGCACGCTCCGAGGGACCTTCCCCCCTTTGCGAACACCGCCATGGACGGCTACGCCTTGCGGGCCGGCGACACGGCCGATGCCCCGGTCGAGCTCCAGGTCGTCGGGGTTCTCCCGGCGGGTGCCGCCCCACGGATTCCCGTCGAGACTGGAACGGCCATCCAGATCATGACGGGCGCCCCGATACCAGCTGGCGCCGACGCGATCGCGATCGTCGAAAGGACAGAGCCGGGCTCGTCACACGGCATGGTGCGGATCCTCGAACAGGTCTCGCCCGGCGACTTTATACGGCCCGCGGGAAGCGACCTGCACCGCGGTGACATGGCCGTCGCCGCCGGCACCGTGATTGGCCCTGCGCACGTCTCATTGTTCGCGAGCGTGGACGCCGCGACAGTGGTCGTTCACCCGAGGCCGAGAGTCGGCGTCCTTTCAACCGGAGACGAGCTGGCGGACGCCGCCAAGCCGCTAGAACCGGGCCAGATCCGCGACTCCAACCGCCAGGGTCTGCTCGCGGCACTGCAGCGGGACGGCTTCACCGGGATCGACCTTGGTGTTTGTCCAGACGACGAGTCGGCGATCTCCACGGTGCTCAAGGAAGCCGTCAAGCACTGCGATGCCGTGCTCACTACCGGCGGGGTGAGCATGGGCGAGTTCGACTTCGTTAAGGTCGCCCTCGAGGCCTTGGTGGCAGAAGGCGGCGGCACCGTCCATCAGTTCAAGGTGGCGATCAAGCCCGCGAAGCCGCTGTCGTTCGCGGCCGTCGACGCTCCCGCAGGTGTGGTACCCGTGTTCGGACTCCCGGGCAACCCCGTCTCTTCGATGGTCAGCTACCAGGTTGTGGCTCTCCCGGCGCTCAGGTGGCTCGCCGGTCATCGCTCGCCACTCCCCCGCCGGTTTCCGGCCGTCGCCGCTGACGACTTCGCACGGCGCCCGGACGGCAAGCTGCATCTTCTGCGAGTGGTAGCGGCGATGGGCCCGGACGGCAGGATCATCGTCCGCTCCGCCGGCGCCCAGGGCTCCCATCAACTTGCGGCTCTCGTGGCAGCCAATGCCCTCGCTCTGGTGCCAGATGGCGACGGCATCTCCACTGGTGAAGAGGTCCAGATCTTCCTGACAGGCTCGCTGGAATGAGGTTCGCGGCAATCGTCCCGCCTCTCGCCAAGCCCTGCCGGCGTTCCGGTCATCCTTGCAGGTCCGTTGCGATCTGGGCACGCTCAACACTCACCGCATAGACTTCTCGCCAATGCCGAATCGCGGACTGACCCACGTCGACCCGCTCGGCCGGGCTCGAATGGTGGACGTCACTCCAAAAGAGGCGACTCACCGCCGGGCGCTAGCGCGCTGCAAGGTCCGGATGCTCCCCGAGACGACGGCGAAAATTGCAAGCAATGCCATCAACAAGGGTGACGTGCTCGGCGCGGCGCGGATCGCCGGTATCCAAGCGGCCAAGAAGACGCCGGAGCTCATACCGCTTTGTCACCCCTTGCTCGTCGGCTCGGTCTATGTGAACTTCACCTTTGGTGACGACTTCGTCGAGGTTGAGACTCAGGTAGAGGCCGTCGACAGAACAGGCGTCGAGATGGAGGCCATGACCGCGTGCGCCGTCGCGGCGCTCACGATCTATGACATGTGCAAATCCGCCGACCGTTCGATGGTCGTGGAGGAGCTGTGCCTGTGGGAGAAGACGGGCGGCCGCTCGGGAGTTTGGCGGCGCACCAATGAGGCTGCAACGAGCAACATCCACCAGTCAGCCGGGACGCTTGACTAGCGTCTTTATGAAGTGAGGACGGCCTAGGAGCGTGAGCCTTGTGGTCATAGCTGTGCTGGCAATCATCTGGGTGGTCGCCTTAACCCCGATGTTGCTACGCAAGCTCTCTGAGCACAGGTTCATTAACTCGGTTGATTCGTTCCACCGCCAGCTCCGCGGCATGAGACGCGCTTACCCGCGGCTCGCTGCCAGTGCCGCGCTGCCAGAAGCGGTGCTTTTCACGAGCCAGATGACAGACGAGGCCGCCCCGGCTAGGTCTCTGACGAGCGCTAACACGGTAATGGTCGAGCGGCGCCCACCACGCTCCCAGCTGGCGGCGGCACGCCGTCGTCGCGTGCTTCTCGTTCTTGTCACGGCCATGCTCGGGTTCTTCGTGCTCGGCATGATCCCAGCCTTGAGAGTTCTCTGGGGCCTGTCACTGTTGGTTCTGGCCGCTGCGGCCGGCTACCTGGCCTTGCTTATCTACATGCATCGACGTGCGGTGGAACGCAGAGCCAAGGTCGTAGACATCCGCGATCTGCGCCACGAGGCCGGCGTGCCTGTAACCGACGTTGCTCGTGATGTCGCCTTTCGGCGCCGGAGCGTGGCAGAAGAGATGTGGGAAGAGGACGAGAGGCTGGACCCGAGCCTTGATTACGACTATGACGAGATCATGGCCGGCGGCCGCTGAGCAGTTCGTCTTGGACCTCTCGGGTCGCTGAACCATCAGCTGGCTGTCGGATGGGGTCGAGTTGTCTCTCCCTCGTTCTTCTGTAAGGCGTGGTGCGGCTCCGCTAACCTGAGTCGTCGGCCGGACTCGGCCGGGCGCCTCCAGAGGAAACGATCCGATGGTCACGTACCGGTCGCCCCGGGGGTGTAGCTCAGCTGGTAGAGCGCCACGTTCGCAACGTGGAAGTCGGCGGTTCGAGTCCGCTCACCTCCACGACGACGACTCAACAATCTTAATCGAAGTTCGGCAGTGGGTTCCGGAAGTCCTTGTAAACGTTGAGCTTTCTCGTTCGACGGGGCATTCCGGCGGCCAGTCGAGGTGGTCCGTGCGGCATGACTCGGGCTGGGGCCCACTCGAGAGGGCTGAGCCTTCGCTTCCCCCGTGGCGGCGCCCCTCGGGCGCCGGTGCCCCCAGTGGTTGCCAATCGGTCAACCACAACTCAGGGACGGTCACGGGCCTGGGGCCAGATGCTCTAGCACCGCTCGAGACGCCGAGGTACGCCAGCTGCTCGCCGTCCCCCGGTGGAAGCGCAGGTAGGGCTGCGTGCTCGTGGGAGATGGATGTCCGACTCGTCCCGCGAGCTCAAGTCCTTGGTGAATCCGATTCGGGGTGGGTGAGCCGGTGGGGAACTACGACGTACATGACCCTGACCCGCCTGCGGCCCACCGGACGTTTCTCGCGCTTCGCACGCGCACGATAAGGGTTGAGCAAGGCTCCCAGGTCCCTGCCCACCTGTTGAAACTCCTCGACGGTCAGCCAGAGGTCAGCATTACTGACGACGGCATCCCGCCACTCCTCCGGTTCAGCATGTCCTCCCTCGCTGAACTCGACAGCTATCGCCCGGGTCGTGTCGATATAAGCCGCTGCCACGGCGGCGGTGGCCGACGCTCCGGCTGGCGTCGAGACGTCCAGATCGACGTGGGTCCCGCCTCCGGTCGCTCGCCACGGCCGCTCCCGACGGTCCGGGCGTGGAGATGCCGCTTCGGCGAAGCCGTACCGCTCCAGGATGTTGAGGTGGTATGCGGTTGCACTCGGACTCAGGCCGGTCAGTTCCGCGCACTGGGTGGCGGTGAGCTCATCGCCGCTCGCCAGGGCGTTGATGATGGCCAGCCGGGCCGGGTGAGCCAGGGCACGGATGCTGCGGGGATTCTCGACGCGACCTGGGGAGGCGTCCTCAGGTAATCGCCGCGAGCCGTGGCTATCGGTCATCGATCTCAGAGATTACTGCTTGACGGGCAAGATGTTCAGCAAATATTATTCAATAAATGCTGAACATCGGACACACAGCCGGAGCCCAACCGGGCTCGGGTAGTGCCGGTTTGCTCCGGCGCAGGTCGCGAAAGGAAAGAGAGATAGGAAATGGTTCTCACAGCACAGTCGATCCGAGTCCCCGACGGGCGTACGGTGATGTTCGCTGAATGGGGTGATCCTGACGGCGCGCCCGTCTTCGCCCTGCACGGAACGCCCGGTTGCCGACTGAACCGACATCCCAACGAAGAGCTCGTCCGTTCCACTGGGGCGAGGGTGATCACCTACGACCGCCCCGGATACGGGGGGTCCGACCGGCTCGCCGGCCGGCGGGTCGCCGACTGCGTGGGCGACGTGCTGGCCATCGCCGATTCGCTCGGCCTGGAACGATTCGCCGTGGGGGGCGGATCGGGGGAGGCCCGCACGCGCTGGCGGTCGCAGCCCTGGCGGCGGACAGGGTGTCGCGGGCGTTCTGTGACGCCGGGGGTGCTCCCTACGATGCCCTCGGCGAGGCATGGACTAAGGGCATGGATCCGGCCAACGTGGAAGAGTTTGGCTGGGCGATCGAGGGCGAGGATCGGCTGGTGAGAGAGCTCGCACTGCAGGACGCCAAGATCCAAGAGACGGTCGCGCAGAGCCCCGCGGGACTGCTCGACGACCTCGATCTGTCCGAGTCTGACCGGGCGGTGCTGAGCCGGGAGGACTTCGCCGCTGTCATCCGCGAGTTCATTCTCGAGGCAACCCGCAACGGCGTGTGGGGATGGGTCGACGACGACATCGCCTTCGTAAAGCCCTGGGGTTTCGATCCGGCGTCCATCGAAGTGCCCGTCCGCATCCAGTACGGAACCGCCGATGTGCTGGTACCCCCCAGCCACGGCGAATGGCTCGCCCGGACCGTGCCTCACGCCGAAGTGGAGGTGAACGAGCTCGGGCACCTCGGTAGTCCGGACACCGATCTAGTTGAGCGGCACGCCTGGCTTCTCGCAACATGACAAGGCGGTGCACATAGTCATCAAGATGCTCACGTCCCTGACGGTCGCTGCCGGAGCGATCGGTGCCGTCTACGTGGTGGGAGCCGTCACGAACCAGGCGTCGATGCCGACAGACCTGTGGGTCATCACCGGCGTCTGTGTGTGGATCGGATCACTCCTGTTCTCCGCCCTCGGCCTTTTCATCGGGTATTTGCTGCCGTCCGAGGACGTCACCCAGATCATCTCCCTCGTCCTCATGGGATGCTGTTTCGCAGGCGGCCTCTTCATCCCGGTGAGTCACTTCCCGCACAGCTACGCCATCTTGGCGAAGTTCACACCTCTGTACCGACTCAACGAACTTGTTCACTATCCGCTGCTCGGCAGCTTCCCCTGGCTCTGGGCGCTCAACCTCGTCGCATGGCTCGGAGTGTTTGTCCTGGGTGCTGTTTGGCAGTTTCGCCGGGACACAGCAAGAGTGTGACCGTGCCGGACCATTCGGCTACGGCAGACGGAGAGGCCTGCTCGCCGCCGGAGGTTGCCAGCGTTCACTGCGACACACCATCTCCTCAATGAGCAGTGAAGCCCTACGTAAGCCGCTCATCCCAGCTCCGCTCGCAGCGCAACGACGGCAGCAACCAGCCCCGGTGCGAGGTCGACGACATGCAGGACGGACACGACAGGCGTCTGCGCCTCGATGTTGAACGGCTCGAGTACCGATGCCGGGAAGTCCTTGAGGTTCAAGGTGACGATCACTTCGGCGCCGCATCGGATGGCTGCCGCCAGCACGTGGCGATCGTCAGGATCCGGCAGCTCCAGTCCGTCGATCAAGGGTTCGTATCCGGTGACGAGGCAGTCAACTACGGCTTCGCACATCAGTGCTCGAGTCCGAGCCAGATTCCCGGCGTCGAGGTCCGGGCGGCGCCGGAGGATGCTCTCGATTGTCTCGTCGAGTATCTGCTCCGTCCGGCGGGGACGGAACAGCCCGGTCTGGCCAAGACGGATCAGCAAGTCCCGCAGAGACGCGGGATGGAGCACGTTTGCGTCATACAGGGCCGTGAACGCCATCTGCCCAAGTGCTTCAGCTGTCGTACATCCCTAGCGCGGCCGCTTCGCGTGTGAGCTCATCGAGGATCTCCTGCCGATGCCGGTCGTCGCGTCGCTTGTAGTCCAGAAGGTCGGTTAAGAGGACCTTCCGTCGGTTGCCGACGCAGCGGTACGGAAGCTGCTTCTCGTCGAGCAGCTTGACGAAGTACGGACGCGACACGTTCAAGATGTCCGCCGCTTGCTGGGTTGTCAGCTCGGAATGGACTGGAGCCATGGTCACGGCGTTGCCGTTCGCCAGTTCGGCCAGCACGTCGACGAAGAATCGGAAGGCCACTGCCGGGATGACCACCTTGGTCTCCTCGGCGGGATCCTCCGCGCACAGCTGAACCCTCGCTGTCGGAGTCGGATGGGCGCGCAGAAACTTGCTCAGATCGTGGACCGCTTGGGCAGCCTGCTCGGTCGCGGTTTCATCAGGTAGCTCGATCTCTCGCACGGCGGCTGCGACTCTGGCCACTGCTCTGCGATCCTTTCCGTCGTCCCTGTTGCTGGACGCCTGTCGTCTAGTTTGACTCATCCAGCCAAGATTCGCAATAGTCAAAATAATCGAAACAGATGTACCGACAGTGTATGGCTGCCGCTCCTCCCTGGTGCGCGGCGGTGCACCCCCTGTCGTACCTCCCACGGCGCCGTTCTATCCCGCGGCCATCCCGCGGACGCCGGCGTTCGCTGCCGTTCGCCGGCATGTGGATAACTCGCTGACCTGCTGTGATAGTTCACCGGAGTCCGCCAAAGTCCGCCATAAACACGTTCGCAACGTGGAAGTCGGCGGTTCGAGTCCGCTCACCTCCACTCGGACGGTGTTGTCGGGCGCTAGGCGGGCGGGTTCGTGGCCGAAAACCGCTTGCCCGGGATCCTGGGCGGGTCCTAGCGGTGGACAGGGCTGGGGTGAGTGGACCGAGGTCGATTCCTCAGTCCGCCTCGGCTCCGTGACCGGCGAGTCCTGAACCGTCTCTGCGCGAGCCAGAAGTAATTAGTACATGCAATGATTAGTGTATGAGTAACCGACCAATCGCTCCATCTGCCGAGCCCGATTCCGTAGTCGATGCTGTGCTGTCGGCGAGCCGGGTTTTGGTGGCGGTAGCGGCGCGCTCTCTCGCGGACGTGGGCGAGGAGGTCACTCTCACCCAGTATCGGACGCTCGTCGTACTCGCGTCGCGTGGGCCGCAGAACCTTGCGGGTCTCGCCGACGCGGTGGGGGTCACGCCAGCGACTGCAACCAGGATGTGCGACCGGCTGGTGCGAAAGGACCTGGTCCGACGGAGAAGTGAGCGAGACGATAGGCGTCTGCTTCGCGTGGCCCTCACTGCCAAGGGTCGGTCCCTCGTCGATGCCGTCACCGATCGTCGCCGCCGTGAGATCGCGAGCATCATCAACGAGATCCCCGCTGAAGAGCAGGCCGTTCTCGTGCAGACGCTCGGCCGGTTCACCTCGGCAGGCGGTGAGGTGCCGGAACAGGACTGGACGATGGGGTGGGACCTGTAGTGGGCCGTGGCATCGTCGCATTGCCGGTTCGGTGGCAACCCACTCTGGGATTGCTCCGGGCCAGGGCGGCCCGTTGGTTGGGGTCGGCCTCCTACGGTCGCAAGTGGCTCGTGCTTGGTGTCGTCATCGGGGTCACCGCCGGACTCGGCGCCGTCATCTTCTATGAGGCGCTTCGGGCGGCAACTCATCTGTTCCTCGGGGTGATCGCCGGCTACACGGTTCCCACACCGCTCGGGGAGGGAGGTCGAGCGGCCTCGGCGCATTTCTCCCGACCCTGGGCGATCCCCCTCGTGGCGTGCCTCGGGGCCCTCGCAGGGGCGGTCCTCGTCTTTTCGATCGCCCCCGAAGCCGAAGGACACGGAACCGACGCCGCCATTGCGGCGGTGCACCACGACCCTCGTGGCATTCGCCTGCGGACAGTGGCGGTCAAGATCGTCGCCTCGGCACTTACGATCGGCTCGGGTGGCTCGGGGGGACGCGAAGGACCGACGGGCCAGATCAGCGCGGGCTTCGGGTCGTTTCTTGCCCGGCTGTTCGACTTGAGCCCGTCGGACGCCCGTATCGCAGTCGCGAGCGGGGTCGGCTCCGGCATCGGCTCGATCTTCGGTGCGCCCCTTGGCGGCGCGGTGCTCGCCACCGAGATCATGTACCGGGACGATTTCGAGGTCGAGGCGCTACTTCCCTCCTTCATCGCCTCCATCGTCGGCTACGTGGTCTTCGGCTCCATCGAGGGCTTCAGCCCCCTGTTCGGCTACGTCGAGAGCTACCGGTTGACCGATGCCCGGCAGCTCCTCTGGTTCGCACTCATCGGCGTCCTCGGCGGGTTGATCGGCCTGTTGTACGCCAAAGGCTTCTACGGCATCGCAGATCTGTTCGGTCATCTCCCGATTCCCCGCTTCTTGCGGCCGGCGCTCGGGGCCCTCTTGGTCGGGTGCATGGCGCTCGCCATCCCCGAGGTGCTGGGCACCGGCTACGGGTGGATACAGCAGAGCTTCGGAACAGGACTCCTGCACATCCCGCTGTGGATAGTGCTTCTCTTGCCGTTCGCGCGGATCGTGGCCACGGGGCTCTCCATCGGCTCTGGCGGATCAGGTGGCATTTTCGGCCCAGGCATGGTGATCGGCGCCTTCGTCGGCGCCTCCGTCTGGCGTCTCTTCGAGCCGATCGTGCCAAGCCTCGGCCATGACCCTGCGCCGTACGTCATCGTCGGGATGATGTCGTGCTTTGGGAGCATCTCCAGAGCACCGCTCGCAGTCATGTTGATGGTCGCCGAGATGACTGGGACGCTGACCCTCATCGTGCCCGCGATGGTGGCCGTAGGGCTGGCCACCTTGATCGTGCGACGAAACGACGACACGATCTACAGGAGCCAGTTGCGAAGCCGAGCAGACTCCCCGGCGCACCGCATACTGACCGGTCTGCCTCTGCTTGGCGTTGCACGAGCCTCCGAGGCGATGGCGGTGCCGCGCTGTGTCGTTCCAAGCTCGGCCGACGTCGACACCGCGCGAAGCCTGCTGGAACAAAGCGGAGTCGCGGCCGCGCCCTTCGTCGACGAAGAGGGACGCTACGTGGGTATCGTGACGCTCGAGGCGTTGAGGAGGGCGAGCGCGGAATCGGATACGCCGGCCCTCGCGAGTCTTGTCGATACCAGCTCCTTGCCGATCCACCAAGACGTACACCTCGACGTTGTCCTCGACACCTTGACGACCACACCGCAAACCTGGATGGCAGTGGTCGATGACGAACGTCGGGTCATCGGCACGATCGCCACCACCGATCTCATCGCAAGCTACCGCCGAAGCCTTCAGACAAGTCTGCGGCGCGTCTCCGAAGTCAGCGAGTCGAGCGGCATGCTGGACGTCGTCGTTGCGGATGGCGCACCAATAGTTGGAGCATCCTTGCGGGAAGCCGCGCTTCCTAGAGGTGTGCTCATCACGGCCATCGAGCGTGGTCGGGAGGTGATCCGGCCAGCCGGCGACACCATCATCTGTTCTGGGGACCGCCTGATGGTGCTCGGCACTGCGGACGATCTCGCTCGGCTCGAACATCTTGCCGCAGCCAAGCCTTTGCCTACGGACGTTGGAGCGTCTGTGTCGAAACCCGCTCTGCCCGTCGACGTCACACCGGACCGGGGGACAGATTGACGAGCCTCGTGCGTGCCCTATGCATTGGACCGGTGCGCCCTACTCGGCGACGGGCGCCGAGTTGTCAACCACGCTCGTAGCCTCGATCTGGCGCGCCAGGGGTCAAGCCCCCTATCCCCTGTCTGATCGGTGCGGCTCTCCGGCCATGGCGCGACCAACGAGTCGGACGCGCTCGGATGCGACGTTCGAGACGCGCCCTGCATCGGCCGAGGAGATCGGGCGGGAAGCCTTCCTTCTAGCAGCCAGAGAGCTCTGCCCCGCCGGCGCCTAGCAGGTCGCGAATGTTGTGCAGTCGCTCGAGTTGCTCGACTTAACGCATGCGATCGCCACTTCCCCTCTCCCAGAGCGATGATTCGGTCGCTTTGTTTGGCGAGATCCCGGTAACCGCGACGTCAATCTCGTGGTTCTCTCCGTGCTCCCGACACGCGATGACGGTCCGTTCGACCCGGCTGGGCAGTGCCACCCAGAGTGTCGGTGGCCGCATGCTCAGCGCACCAACTCCGAGCCGGTATTCGAAGTCCGGCCCGTAGAGCCGGGGCGGCGACGGTGTCGGCGACCTCCGACCTCTGATGCCGAACGAGGCCTACCTCGTTCGGAGCGTCCGAGACGCGCCCATTAACGAGCGAGGGTCGGTGGCCCACGCACGCAAAGCTTTGTGACATTCGGCCCTGACGGCCGATACGACGAAGGCGCAGGATGAGCGGCAAGTACCAAACCGGAGGCCCGGAGCGCCTGGCCAGGCTCCATCTGGTAATGGGGTTTCAAGTCTCCAAGCGAGGAGGCTCGATGAAGGTAAGATACATCGCCTTGATAGGACTGGCAGTCCTGGCGGTGGCCTGTTCCAGCTCCCCGCCGGCTGCGACTCCCTCGACCTCGACGTCGACAACTGTCAGTCCGACTTCGACATCAACAACTACCAGCCCGGTTTCAACTTCGACGACCGTCGGTCCGACGACGTCAACGTCGGCGACTTCTTCTGCAAAGGCGTCCCAGCAGTACCTAGCCGCCGCCACGGTCGCTAAGGCCGCGTACTTCACCTGGAGGGCTGCGATCAAAGGCATGACCACAGTCAGCGAGGCAATCGGTCCTTGTGACACCTACGCGGTTGAGCTGACAACCTTCGACAACGCGATATCGCGCATCGACATCACCGGCAAAACGGAAGGCGACATTCAGACCTTGGTCGCCGATGACAAAACCGTCATCAACAACCTGGAAGCCGTAAAAACAGAAACCGTGGCCCAGATCAAGAAGGATAAGGCTCAACTAATAGCCACCGGGGAGACTGCGATAAGCGCCGGCGACCTTGTTCGAAGCGACCTCGGTCTGCCGCCGAGTTGAGCTCTGCTTGCTCCACGCGGCCAGGCCGGTAAGAAGGCGCGGAGGCCGAGTTCGGCCAGTCTCGGAACCGCCGTTGGGGTGACACTCGGTTGTTGCCTTGGGACTGCGAGGTGAGCGGGACGAGACGTCGGCCGCGTCGCCGGCGCCAATGGTCGGTCGTTAGATTGTGAAGTACACGTCGCGCTCGCCCTGAGGGTCCTCGTCGCGGCTGATCCGGTCCCAGTTTCGCCAGGCTCGAAAGGGCACCTCCTGGAAGGTCACGAGCGTCTCCGACATCGCTCGTGAGCAGGGAGCCCTGCCTCACCAACGAGAGTTTGGCGATGTCGAGGAACTCTTCGTAGGCGCCAACATTGTCGCTCGAATCGGCCAAAGTGCCCTTCCCCCTTTACGGCATTTTCACCGATCAACACATTTCAGTCACCTGCTGCCGCGCTGCACGGCGACTGAAGAAGTACTTGGTGCTCCCGAACAATGGGGCGAGCACCCAAGGTCAAATCCCGCTACGCGTCTCGGACACCGGCTCGAGATCGACTAGCTTTGCCACCCTTCGCCAGTCGACGCGTGCGGCGTCCGCTTCCTAAGTCTGCTGTCCGAAGATCTGACCCAGCCATCGCGCTCCGGGAGTACGGACACTCAGGAGCGGGACCGGCAGCGGCGGAGACCGAGCGACAGTTCCCGAGTCGCCCGGCGAAGGGCAGAGCGGGAGGCAGAGTGACCGAGCCGGCGCAGAGCCGTGAGGAACGGTTGCGAGACGGCTCCGGTCGCCGAACGCCGGCCGACTTCCATCCGAGAGCGTTAACCCTCCGCGCGCTTCAGCGGCAGCTGCGCAAGACCGTCTCGACCACACGCGCGGACGCATGACCTGCCCAGCCACTGCGGATCAGGTAGAACCCGTCCGTGGTCGCCGGCGCGTGTCCCGTGTTGGTGGAGACCCGCAGGACGCCGGACTCGACCGTGACGAAGACCAGGGGAGCCACAGCCACCCGCAGTTGTCCGCTTGCTCCTGTCGCGACCGCCGGGCGCCTTGCGCTCGCACCAGGCGGGGCCACTCTCGCGACAGGACACGCCACCACGAATGCCGATGCCTCGGCCGAAAGACCGAATAGAAAGCTCCCGGAAGCGATCACAGCCCCGGCGATACCTAGCCGGATTGGGTGGCTTATTCTCATCGACTTGTCCTTCTTCGGCTCAGACAAGTGAAGTGGTGACGACGCCGAAGAACGGACCACTACTGAGCATGTAACCAGAGGAAGATGAAAACCATGTGAAACGCGGCCAAACTTTCAGCTGGGTTGTGCAAACTCTGTGCTGCATTGCGATCGGTTAGCGACATCGTCCTGTCGACGTCACTCGTCGACCGATTACGGTCGGATTAAGTTTCGCCCTACCTGCCTACGACGTGGCGAAGCTGGAGAATGACGCACGGCTATTGGAGTTCCTGCTCGGAGGCGGAGACGACTCTATATTTCGAGGACAACAACCGTGATCCACAGCGAGAACAGAAGACGTCGAAGAAATGAGTCTCAAATCGCTTGACAGGTTCCGCGATGGGAGTGCTAGCTGACAGAGAAGGAGATCGTGCCGCCGTAGGTGCCAGCCGGAGTCGATGTCGGTGCCAGCAGAGTGAGGGTTCCATCCCTTATCGCGGTGCCATCGGCAGCCGTGGCCTTGGCCCAAGTCTGTGGCGTGATCGAAAGCCCTATAGCACCTGGAGGGTTATCGGCGGGATTGGGGTTCTCGGCAGTCACGTTGGTGAAGGTTACCGTGCCGGGAAACTCCCCAGCGTCTGGGCCGGGGTCGGGCAGGTCTCCGCTCGTCAGGCCTAGGCAGGACGATGGAATGGTTCCGCCGGTGCCATCGGTCAGGTTGGTGGCCGCGACCGACACGGTCCACGCAGAAGCTGGGGCCAGAGTGCTGGTCACGTCGATCTGCTGAGCCCCGGAGTTGGCGGACTTGGGAAAGCTGGCCGAGGTCTGGAGGTAGGTGCCGTCGGCACTCAGCGTCATGGCGGACAGTACGAAGGGGTGACTTGCCGTATATGGGGTGGTGATTGTAAGCGTGCCGGGGTTTACCGTAACCTGCGTGTTCTGCTGATCAGTACAGCTCGATCCGGTCAGGCTACATGGGGATATCGGCTGCCGGTCGACCTTTCTGTCAACGCTCCTGAGCGTCGTCTCGGACACAGAGAAGGACGACACCGCGCCTGTCGCCCCGCCGTCTGGGCGACGTACGAGGCGCAGGATTTGGTCGACGAGCTGGAGATGCTCCACACCTGCTGCCCGTTGCCGCAATGGGCCACGAAGTCCAGTGCACCGTTGCCGCCACTGAAGCTAGCGGTAACCGGACCAGCGCCGACCACGGCCAACAGCCCACTTACGAGGAGCACAACACCACCCACGATGGCACTTCGTGTCGGTCCCACAGTCACCTCGCGCAGCGAAGCGTGTCAGGCGAAGGTGAACTGAAGCTTAACGATCTAGGACCGACTAGTAAACCTAGGCTGAATTCTCACAACCATACCCGGCTCGCCGGTTTTGCTCACAACTCTGCGGCGCCGAGATAAGTAGCCCGCCGCTACGCAGTCCGACCCCGCTCCGAACGCGGCGGTTCTTCTCGCGGCCGCGCATGATCGCCGTCGCGCCGTTCAAGAACTCGACAGTGCCGGCCGGGTTGCTGCTGTCTGCTCCAGAAACCGTGGCCGTGAAGATCACCGAGGCGCCGTAGGCCGGGCTGGTGCTGCTGGCCGACAGCGTGGTCGTAGTTGCGGTCTTTGGCGGGGCTCCCACCGTGACCACGACTGCGGCCGACGTCGAGGAGGCGTATGAACTGCTCGTCGGCGTGAAGACGGCCGTGATGCTGTCACTTCCCGACGGCAGGGCGCTGATGCAAGTTACCGGCACCAACGCCCGGTAAGGTGCTGCCTACCCCGGTCACCAGCCGTACAGGCCGTGACCGCGATGGTGCCGCCGATGGTGCCGTCGAGGAAATCGACGATGCCGGCCGGGTTGGTTCACTGTGACCACGACTGCGGCCGATATCGAGGAGGCGTATGAACTGCTCGTCGGGGTGAAGACGGCCGTGATGCTGTCAGCGCCAGAGGGCAGCGAGCTCGTCGTGCAGGTGGCCGAGGCGGGCGGGTTGATGGCGACAGCGGTGCAGCCGCTGATTGCCGTCGCGCCGTTCAAGAACTCGACAGTGCCGGCCGGGTTGCTGCTGTCTGCTCCAGAAACCGTGGCCGTGAAGATCACCGAGGCGCCGTAGGCCGGGCTGGTGCTGCTGGCCGACAGCGTGGTCGTAGTTGCGATCTTTGGCGGGGCTCCGACTGTGACCACGACTGCGCCCGATATCGAGGAGGCGTATGAACTGCTCGTCGGGGTGAAGACGGCCGTGATGCTGTCAGCGCCAGAGGGCAGCGAGCTCGTCGTGCAGGTGGCCGAGGCGGGCGGGTTGATGGCGACAGCGGTGCAGCCGCTGATTGCCGTCGCGCCGTTCAAGAACTCGACAGTGCCGGCCGGGTTGCTGCTGTCTGCTCCAGAAACCGTGGCCGTGAAGATCACCGAGGCGCCGTAGGCCGGGCTGGTGCTGCTGGCCGACAGCGTGGTCGTAGTTGCGATCTTTGGCGGGGCTCCGACTGTGACCACGACTGCGCCCGATATCGAGGAGGCGTATGAACTGCTCGTCGGGGTGAAGACGGCCGTGATGCTGTCAGCGCCAGAGGGCAGCGAGCTCGTCGTGCAGGTGGCCGAGGCGGGCGGGTTGATGGCGACAGCGGTGCAGCCGCTGATTGCCGTCGCGCCGTTCAAGAACTCGACAGTGCCGGCCGGGTTGCTGCTGTCTGCTCCAGAAACCGTGGCCGTGAAGATCACCGAGGCGCCGTAGGCCGGGCTGGTGCTGCTGGCCGACAGCGTGGTCGTAGTTGCGATCTTTGGCGGGGCTCCGACTGTGACCACGACTGCGCCCGATATCGAGGAGGCGTATGAACTGCTCGTCGGGGTGAAGACGGCCGTGATGCTGTCAGCGCCAGAGGGCAGCGAGCTCGTCGTGCAGGTGGCCGAGGCGGGCGGGTTGATGGCGACAGCGGTGCAGCCGCTGATTGCCGTCGTGCCGTTCAAGAACTCGACAGTGCCGGCCGGGTTGCTGCTGTCTGCTCCAGAAACCGTGGCCGTGAAGATCACCGAGGCGCCGTAGGCCGGGCTGGTGCTGCTGGCCGACAGCGTGGTCGTAGTTGCGATCTTTGGCGGGGCTCCGACTGTGACCACGACTGCGCCCGATATCGAGGAGGCGTATGAACTGCTCGTCGGGGTGAAGACGGCCGTGATGCTGTCAGCGCCAGAGGGCAGCGAGCTCGTCGTGCAGGTGGCCGAGGCGGGCGGGTTGATGGCGACAGCGGTGCAGCCGCTGATTGCCGTCGTGCCGTTCAAGAACTCGACAGTGCCGGCCGGGTTGCTGCTGTCTGCTCCAGAAACCGTGGCCGTGAAGATCACCGAGGCGCCGTAGGCCGGGCTGGTGCTGCTGGCCGACAGCGTGGTCGTAGTTGCGATCTTTGGCGGGGCTCCGACTGTGACCACGACTGCGCCCGATATCGAGGAGGCGTATGAACTGCTCGTCGGGGTGAAGACGGCCGTGATGCTGTCAGCGCCAGAGGGCAGCGAGCTCGTCGTGCAGGTGGCCGAGGCGGGCGGGTTGATGGCGACAGCGGTGCAGCCGCTGATTGCCGTCGCGCCGTTCAAGAACTCGACAGTGCCGGCCGGGTTGCTGCTGTCTGCTCCAGAAACCGTGGCCGTGAAGATCACCGAGGCGCCGTAGGCCGGGCTGGTGCTGCTGGCCGACAGCGTGGTCGTAGTTGCGATCTTTGGCGGGGCTCCGACTGTGACCACGACTGCGCCCGATATCGAGGAGGCGTATGAACTGCTCGTCGGGGTGAAGACGGCCGTGATGCTGTCAGCGCCAGAGGGCAGCGAGCTCGTCGTGCAGGTGGCCGAGGCGGGCGGGTTGATGGCGACAGCGGTGCAGCCGCTGATTGCCGTCGCGCCGTTCAAGAACTCGACAGTGCCGGCCGGGTTGCTGCTGTCTGCTCCAGAAACCGTGGCCGTGAAGATCACCGAGGCGCCGTAGGCCGGGCTGGTGCTGCTGGCCGACAGCGTGGTCGTAGTTGCGATCTTTGGCGGGGCTCCGACTGTGACCACGACTGCGCCCGATATCGAGGAGGCGTATGAACTGCTCGTCGGGGTGAAGACGGCCGTGATGCTGTCAGCGCCAGAGGGCAGCGAGCTCGTCGTGCAGGTGGCCGAGGCGGGCGGGTTGATGGCGACAGCGGTGCAGCCGCTGATTGCCGTCGCGCCGTTCAAGAACTCGACAGTGCCGGCCGGGTTGCTGCTGTCTGCTCCAGAAACCGTGGCCGTGAAGATCACCGAGGCGCCGTAGGCCGGGCTGGTGCTGCTGGCCGACAGCGTGGTCGTAGTTGCGATCTGTCCGGCGTCCACAACCGTCACCGTGGACGAGGTCGAACCGCCCACGATGCTGGCCGTCGCCGTGCCTGCGCCGGTCTCGTCCCCGAGGGTGGGGATGAAGGACGCCGTGTAGGCGTGAGTGCCGGCGGCCGGTGTGTAGCTGTAGGCGGCGGAGCCGCCAGTCGGGGTCACATCACCCAGGATGGTGGTGGTGCCTGAGACGGTGTCGTAGAACTGCACCGTCCCAGCGTCACCGCTCGGCACCGTGGCCGTCAGGGCGATGGGGCTGCCCGAGGTCAGGTTGCCGCCAGTCGCTGACGTCACGAGACTCGTGCTGGTAGAGGTGATGAGCGGGAACAGCAGGGCCCAGCCGTTGGCCGGGACCGTTGTGCCGTCGACGGTGATCGGCGACGAGGTGGTGTTGTAACCGATGTCGGACTCCCAGTAGGTACCTGCCGCGTTGCCGGCGCTGTGCGGACCCGAGTCGGTCAGGCGGACCTCGATCGTGTTGGCGTAGCCGGCGGTGGTGTCGGGGGTGTTCGCCGACAACCAGGTGCTGATGTCGGCAGACGAGGCGGCCACGACCGGGTACGTCGGCGCCAAGGCCGCGACGTCGGCGGGTGCACCAGACAAGCTGGGGCTGAAGACCGTGGGGCCGGCCTCGCTTGTCGCGGTCCAAAGGGCCGGCGCCTGGCCGTGCTGGGGGTTGTAGAAGGCAAGGGAGGCCTTGGTGGCGCCCGAGTCGGCGGCGGTGCCCGCCGCAACATAGGCGAAGGGGCTGGTCAGGTTGGTCCCACTCGTGACCTGGTTACCGTTGGCGTCGTAGAAGGTGAGGTTGCCGTAAGGGGCTGCGGCGTTCGCGTCGGGTTCCCAGGAGGGAGCTGAACCGGCGGCGAACGACGCGCCCGCGAGGCCGAGCAGTCCTCCGCTGGCGATGGCTATCGTAAGCAAGCCTGCCGTCGCCGCCTTGAGAATTGGCTTCATTGCTGTCACTTATTCCTTTCGGTGTTACATCTGCTTCCGCCTCAAGAAGGTCCAGAATCATTTGCCGCCGCATTCCTTACTGCATGGCGGACCGCAACCGAACGGACCCCGACAAGAGCCAGGGGCAGGCTAGGCACTCGGCAGAGCATCGTCAATGGCCCTAGGGTGAACTCTGGGTTACAAATGCAACTAAAGCTGCAGGAAATGTCGGTACCACTGGGTGAATGGTCGCCATGAATAGGTGAACGGTCGATACGTAATAGGTGAACAGCTGATGACGAAACGAAGCTAAATCTTTCGGGTTGCGAGTCCGGGCGGGGCGCAGTTACTGTGGCCCGTCACTACCTTCAAAGGGTATAAGGAAATCGCATGCGAACGTCGCGCTGGGCAAGGTCCGCCGTACTGACGGGGATAGCACTTTTGGCGTTGGGGGCACCGCTGATGGTCGAAGTTGGTGCGTCGTTCGCCGCCGGTTCAGCTCCCTCCTGGGAACCCGACGCGAACGCCGCAGCCCCTTACGGCAACCTCACCTTCTACGACGCCAACGGTAACCAGGTCACGAGTGGGACCAACCTGACCAGCCCCTTCGCCTATGTTGCGGCGGGCACCGCCGCCGACTCGGGCGCCACCAAGGCCTCCCTTGCCTTCTACAACCCCCAGCATGGCGTCGTGCCGGCCGGTTGGACCGGAACGGACGAGGCCGGCCCGACGGTCTTCAGCCCCAGCTTGTCTGGTGCACCCGCCGACGTCGCGGCCTTGGCGCCGACGTACCCGGTCGTGGCCGCCTCGTCTGCCGACATCAGCACCTGGTTGTCGGCGAACACCCCCGACACCACCGCCGGCTACGCAAACACGATCGAGGTCCGCCTGACCGACTCGGGTCCCGGCGGCCACGGCAACGCGGCCGGTACTTACTGGGAGTCCGACATCGGCTACAACAACACTTCGTCGTCGATCACCGTCGACGGCACAACGGTCCCGGCCAACGGCTGGGCCCTGCTGTTTCCGCTCGTCACCCCCACGACCACGAGCCTCGTGACATCAGCGAGCGGCGGTCAGTTGAACTCGGGCAGCTCCATCACCCTGACGGCAACGGTGCCGAGCGGTGATGCTGGGACGGTGCAGTTCTATGACAACGGCACCTTCCTGGACTTGGCGAGCCCAACCTCCGGGGCCGCCACCTACACCTACACGCCGGCCTCCGGCAGCCACGTCTACACGGCGTCCTTTATCCCCACCCTCGGTGACGAGACCGGAGCGGGCACGGCGACTGCCAGCATCGTGGGCGGCTCGACCTCGTCTGCGGTGACGATTGTGGACGGCACCGGAACCACGACCACGTTGTCGGCCAGCGCGACCAGCGTCGCCTATGGCGCGTCGGTGACCTTCACGGCTGCGGCTTCTGCAGCTGACAGCACCAACCCTGCCGGCACCGTCGAGTTCCTCGACGGCACGACGGCCATCACCGGCTGCGCCGCAGTCGCCATCAACCCGCCTGCGTCGGCCACCTGCACGACGAGCCTCTTACCGTCGAGTAGTGACAGCATCACTGTCGTGTTCACCCCTACCAGCAGCTCGTACGGATCCTCGACCTCGCCCGCAGTTGTCGTCACCGTTACAGGCATCGGAACCACGACCGCGTTGTCGGCCAGCGTGACCAGCGCCGCCTTCGGCACGTCGGTGACCTTCACGGCTACGGCTTCTGCAAGCGACGACAGCATCCAGGGCGGCACCGTCGAGTTCCGCGTAGGCACGGCGCCGATCACCGGATGTACTGCCGTCGCCATCAACCCGCCCGCATCGGCTACCTGCGTGACGGGTACCCTGCCGCAGAGCAGCGACAGCATCACGGCCGTCTTCACGCCGACCAGTAGCTCGTACGCGTCGTCGACGTCGCCGGCTGTCGTGGTCACGGTGGGGCCCCCGCCACAGACCGCAACTACGACCATGCTGTGGGCCAGCAGCACCAGCCCGGTCTACGGCACGTCGGTGACCTTCATGGCCATGGCTTCTGCAAGCGGCAGTGCCAACCCTGCCGGCACCGTCGGGTTCTTCGTTGGCACGACGGCGATCACCGGCTGCACAGCCGTCGCCATCAACCCGCCTGCGCTGGCCACCTGCACGACGAGCGCCCTGCCGCAGGACAGTGAGAACATCAACGCCGTTTTCACACCCACGAGTAGCTCGTATGCGTCGTCGACGTCGCAGGCTGTCGTGGTCAGTTTCACTGCACCCCCTGGAACTACGACCACGCTGTCGGCCAGCAGCACCAGCCTGGCCTACGGCGCGGCGGTGAGCTTCACGGCGACGGCTTCTGCGGCTGACAGCACCAACCCTGCCGGCACTGTCGAGTTCTTGAACGGCCCGACGGCGATCACGGGCTGCACCGCCGTCGCGATCAACCCGCTCGCCTCGGCCACCTGCACGACGAGCGCCCTGCCATCTGGCGCTGACAGCATCACGGCCGTCTTCACGCCGACCAGCAGTTCATATGCATCCTCGTTGTCGGCCGCAGTCGTGGTCACGGTGGTTTTGCCAGTGACGGTGAAGTCGATCACGCCCTCGTCTCTCAAGCCCGGAGCGTCGGAACCGGTGACGGTCACAGGCACCGGCTTTCTGAGCGGAGCGACCCTCACAGGTCCCACTGGAGTGACGTTCAGCAAGGTCAAGGTGGTCAGTTCCACCAAGATCACCGCGAGCGTGAAGGTGGCCTCCAGTGCGAAGGGGGGCAAGGACCTAGCGGTCACCGTTGTCAACGGCGTCGCCGTCGGCGGAGACCGGGGAACTGGCAAGGTCTTGACCATCCTCGTCGCCCCCACGGTGAAGTCGATCACGCCGCCGTCAATCAAGCCCGGAGCCTCGGAGTCGGTGACGATCACAGGCACCGGCTTCTTGTCCGGAGCGACCGTCACAGGTCCCACTGGGGTCACGTTCAGCAACGTCAAGGTAGTCAGCTCCACCAGCATCACCGCGACCGTTAGCGTGGCCTCCAGCGCGAAGGCAGGAAAGGAGCTAGCGGTCACCGTCATCAATGACGTCGCCGCCGGCGGCGGCCGGGGAATGGGCCAGGTCTTGACCGTCACGTGACCGCGGGGACCGTTTCAGCGACGACCAATCTGCACAACACGCCACGCCTAGACGTTTCACCAAGGCTTTCGCTAGGGCCGGGGTCCGTCGCGCGATGACGCCGCCACGCGTGGGCGCTGGCTCCGGATTCTCGCGGTGGCCCGAGTGTCCCTAAGCTGTTGCACGAAAGGTCCGGGCGCCGACTTGGATTTCGGCCAACGCTGGCGGAGCAGCAAGCGACCTTGGCAACTGTGTGGGTATCGACAGCTGACTGACGCCAGCGGCGAGCCGCTCACGGCCGCGTCGCAGGCACGCTTCTCGTAGTTGGCCGCGCGAACGGAAATCGCGCCCGGGAGAGCCGTCGGGCGCGGCAGCCGTGTGACCTCCTTCACTATGACAGGACCGAACCCCACCTCCCCGCCCTGATATGTCCTCGCGAAATCGAGGGGTACGAAACGCTCGAAACGTCCCTGGCGATCGATCCTTTGGACCCGGTCGATCGTCAGTCACAGTCACCTCGCAGGTTCGATGCACGAGGTGGTTGAGGCGCCATATCCGGAGGTGGGCGGTGATCCCACCAACTTGAGGCATTCGTTGATACCCCTAGACACCTTCCAGATGATGACAGAGCTCGCCACAGCACTCATGGTCCGTCGAAACCGAGTTTGTGATTGAGCCGACCGGTTGCGGGTCGAGCAATCCCACGCAGGCCTTGCGGTGAAGACATGACTGAAGCCCGGGACCTCTGGCGCTTGCACCCGGCGATGAAACTGGAACGCAACGCCTGCACGACACGGCAATCATGAGGAAACGAGACGCGGCCCCGCCCGACTTCGGACCGCGTGATTTGAGCTACGCCTCCCGTCCGACCTTGACCGAGGTGGTCCTCACGCCAAAGACAACGCTTGCGCCGCTATGCCCACACTTCGGAGCTCATCGAGCTGTCCAGCACGAACGAGCCGACCTCAAAGCCAGCAGCCGCCTTTGACACGCTTCGTTCCTCTAAAGGTGACCATGACTTCTCCTTGACATATAGACATGCGCAGAATTCATGGCTTGTTCACCCTGAAGATGTTGGAACGACATTCCCCCCGTGATAGCCATAAGACGCACGCAGTTTGAGGCGTGCGGTCCTGACGATAAAGCGAAGGAGTTCAACTTGAGACACCGTACATTTAAGATTGGCTTGGCTGTGGCGACGGTGGCTGCCACAGTCCTGCCAATTGGCCTCTTTGCCGGGCCGGCATTCGCTGACTACGCCCCCGCCGGAAAGGACGTCGTTGGCGTCGGGTCCGACACCCTCCAGTACATGATCGACTTCCTTGCCGACGGGGACGCCTACGGCGACCCTGGCTATAACGTCCTCGGTAACAAGTACAAGCTGGTCAGCTTCGACGCCACCACCGACGCCAACGCGCGCCTGGCCTACGGCGTCGACGGCGGCCAGGCCAGCCAGACGAGCTGCACGCCAGGAACCGGAAGCACGGTCGGAACCGCCAACTCGGGCGCGACCAACACCGGAGTTCCCTGCGTGCTCAACCCGACCATCGTGCTGCGCGCCGGTCTTCAGCCCGTACAGCGGCCCAACGGCTCAGGTGCCGGTTTCTCGGCGCTCGTCCAGGACATCCTGGCCGGCGACAACGCCAGCACCGCTGCCAACGGCAGCAAAGCTGAAGTGATCAACTTCGCCCGGGCCTCCTCCACACAGACCAACTCGGTGGCGTTGCCGGGCACGGAAGGCATCGACCAGCTCAGCCTGGCTACCGATACGCTGCCGATGCTCGAAACGACCAGCCCGGTCAGCAACGCCGTACCGCTGTCGGCGGCCCAGCTGGACACCATCTACACCGCCAACACGGGCAGCTGCGTCACCTGGAACGAGGTCGGTGGCACCTCGACCGACACGATCATCCCGATCATCCCCCAGGTCGGTTCGGGCACCCGCAAGTACTTCCTCCAGCAGATCGGTGACAGCGCGCTCACCGTCGGCACCTGCACCGTGGTCGGCGAGGAGAACGACCCGACCGCCCTAGCCAACACAACGAGCCCGCAAGACGCCATTGAGCCCATCTCCCAGGGTCGCCTCGATGTGTACCAGGGCGTCAACAACACCGGCGTAAGCGGCGGCATCGGTGGCTACTTCACCGACCCCAGCTGCCCCTACCTAAGCGGCGTTTCGGCATGTGGCACCGGCAGCGTCAGTGGAGGCACTTGGGCCACCACCGCGGTCACCCCGAAGGTTAAGACCATCACCGGTAGTCCGAGCAGCGGTAGTCTGTTCGACCCGACCCGTACCCTGTATCTGTACTTCCGCAGCACCGACGTCACCTCGACCACCCCCTGGCAGCCTGGCACGAGCGAGAACTGGCTCAACAGCCTCTTCTACGACCCTTGCGAGACTGGTCAGACCTGCACCGGCCCCGGTGGGATCTATGGGCCCGACGGCGCTCCGTACATCCAGACCACCGCAGGCGAAACCCTCCTCGAGGACGCTGGCGTCAGCCCAGTCTCTCCGGAGATCTGCACTGACATCACCACAAGCGCCTCCTGCTAACAGGTAGGGCCGAAGCGCCTGTCCGCCCCTTTCCTCCCGGTCAGGGGGAAAGGGGCGGCCGGGTGGAGCATCGCACAACCCGACTCCCAAACATCAATAGATCAGCCAATAGATCAGCCAGTTAACCGAAAGGAAACGATCTAAGTGAAGAAGCCAATTAAGGTTGCGATGGCGGGGTTGCTTACCGCAGCCATCGCGAGCGCAGGCGTACTCGGCCTTGCAGGCGTTGCATTCGCAAGCGGGTCGGCTCCGCCCTGGGAACCCGACGCAAATGCCGCAGCCCCCTATGGCAGTGTCGCCTTCTACGACGCCGCCGGTAACCAGATCATCAGCGGGACCGGCGACCTAGCGAGCCCGTTCGCCTATGTCGTGGCGGGCACCGCCGCCGACACGGGAGCCACCAAGGCCTCGCTTGCATTCGCCAATCCACAGCATGGCCAGGCGCCGGCCCTTTGGACCGCGACTAGCGAGGCTGGCCCGACGACCTTCAGTCCCGCCTCCAGTCTGCCCGCTGGCACGCCCGCTAACATCACGGCCTTTGCGCCAACGCAGCCGGTCGTGGCCTCCTCGTCGGCGGACATCAGCACCTGGCTGTCGTCGAACACTCCCGACACCACCGCCGGCTACGCCAACACCATCGAGGTCCGTCTGACCGACTCGGGTCCCGGCGGTCACGGCAACGCGACCGGCACCTACTGGGAGTCCGACATCGGCTACAACAACACCTCATCGGCGATCACCGTCGACGGCACCACGGTCCCGGCCAACGGCTGGGCGGTCCTGTACCCGATCCCCAGCAGCCCGACGATCACGACGATCACGACGCCGGTGAACGGTGCAAACGAGGTCGTGAACACAGCGATCACCCTGACGGCCACTGTGACGCCCGCCGTTTCTGGGTTGGTGCAGTTCTACGCCAACGGCACCACCTTGGTGGGCACATCGGCGACCGGGAGCTCCGGGACCTACACCGCCTCTTGGACACCGACCACCGACGGCACATACAGCATCACGGGGACCTTCCTTCCCACCGCCGGTGGGCCGGGCTCGCTCGGGGACGGAGTGACGATTTCGGTCAACCCGCCGGCAATCGCAGGTACACCGGGGCTGACAGTGACACAGAACAGCATCACTGCTGGCACTTCGGACACCCTCACCGCTACTGTCACCTACGCTGACTACAGCCTTACCGGCCCCGCCGGGACTGTGAAGTTCATGATCGGCTCCACCTTGATCACGGGTTGCACGAATCCTGTGGCGACCACGGTGACCGGGGCTGGCACCAGCGCCTCACCTGGCGTTGGTACGGCGGTTTGCACCACCACCGCTCTGCCGCAGGGCACCGACCAAATCATTATGACTTTCAGCCCGACCAACAGCGCATACACGCCGCTTTTCGCCGGCCCAGTTACGGTCACGGTTGCGGCCCCGGCTATTTGTAGCGGCAACTCGGTCTGCTCGGACACCCAGAACATCCAGGTGACGATCAACCCCGGTACCATCACGGTCACGACGCCGTACACGAGCACCAATCCGTTCGTGCTGCCGCCGATGACTCTGAGCAGCGATGGCACGTACTTGCAGTCGTCGGCTGAGTTCCCGGCTGCAAGCCTCCCCGGGAGCCAGCAGATCGTGGTTACCAGCCAACTGAGCCCGCCTTACGCCTGGACGCTGTCGGTGGCGGCCACACCGCTGTCCAGCAGCGGCGGTGGGTCGATACCGGCTTCGGGTCTCGGTCTGACTGGCGGCTCCGTGATCAACGCGGCCAGCTACCCCGGCGTTACCTTCACCAACATTCCGGCCCACAACCCGAGCCCGGTAGACACCGACACGAACAGCGGCCTCACCGCCACGCCACAGTCGTGGGCACACAGCCCTGCCCAGGACGGCACCGCTGAGCTGTTCGGGACGCTGACGCTGTACGCAGCGACCAGCACTCCGTCCGGCACCTACAACGGCACCATCACCTTCTCCGTCTCCTAGACGGCAAAGGAGGACCACGCAGGGCCTCCGAGGCTCTGACGGTCATTGAAGTGGCAGGAGCGGGATGGCCCCGGCCGTCCCGCTCCTGTTATTGCTACATCGGTTGGGCTTGCCTTCCATCCATTTTGACCAGTTAGACTTAAGCCATAACCGTTGTTCAGAACTGATAAAACGAACAGCTCCTCAACCTCCTGGATAAGATTCGGACACCCCAAATGCAGTCTTTCGATACAACTACCCGGCGGTCGACTCGGTCATATCTGATAGTCGCTGCCGTCGTCAGTTGTGCCACTGCTTTTCTGCTATCCCTTGCTCCGGCCTACGGGCAGACGACGGCGCCGTCGCACCACCCAACGGGCAAAGGGGCGCCAGTCGATAAGAACGTCGTGACCTTCGGTACCCAGACAGCGTCCGCGACCAAGCCGGACGGCCGTGGCATATATCTGTTCGGGGCCACTCCCGGAGGGCGGATCGAGGACCACGTGGCGATCCTCAACTACTCTGACCAGACAGCCACCTTCCTGATACGGGGAACCGACGCCGTCAACACTCCCCAAGGCGGTTTCGCGGCACTACCCATCTACGAGCGCTCGCACGATCTCGGCGCTTGGATCGCCGTGCCGAGATCGGACCTGAGTGTGACGCTTCGGCCTCGAAGCGACCTCATCATCCCCTTCCTGGTCGAGGTACCTGCTGACGCAACGCCCGGCGACCACATCGGCGTGATCACGGCCACCCTGGAGTCGTCGGTTATATCCAAGAGCGGCCAGCGACTGCACTTGCTGCAGACCGTTGGCACCCGAATCTTTCTTCGAGTCAGCGGCCCGTTGCACCCCTCGCTTACCATCACCGGGCTCGCAGTTCACGATCAAGGGACGCTCGACCCGATCGGCAGCGGCAAGGCGCAGGTCACCTACACCGTATCCAACACCGGCAACGTCGCCCTCGGCGGGCTTCAGACGGTTTACGTATCGGGACTGTTCGGGGGCCGTTCAACTGCCGACCCGCTCCCGAAGATCCAGCTTTTGCTGCCGGGCTTCTCCCTCAAGGAGACAGCCGAGGTAAGGGGCATATTCCCTGAGATCCAGGAGACCGCCCACGTGTCGGTGCGGCCTCTCTACATAGAGGGCTCGGTCGCGCCACCCTCGGGTCCGTTCCAAGCTTCCCTTTCATTCTTGGATATACCGTGGACATTGGCCGCGATCATCATTGTGGCGATCATTTTGCTTGTGCTCGGTTGGCTCCGTCGTCGCCGTCGCCGCCGTCGCCGCCTGGCGCGTGACGCCACAGCGGGTCCGCAAAAACCGGGGGGGCAAAACTGCGTCGGGAAGCAGGAATCCCTGCGCGGCGACGTTCCGGCCGAGAGCGGGTCTTCCGAGCGTGAGGTGGCCGGACCCGAGTCCCCGGCCAAGGACCCGGCGCCGGTGGCGTCGGACGAGCGAGAAAGCGTTTAGATCTCAAATGAACACCAGACGTTGGCTGATAAAGGTTGCGCTCGCCTCGGCGGTCACCGTCGCCATAGCCGCCGCGCCTTCGACCGCCTTCGCGAGTGGCTTTAAGGTCCCCTTCACCGACCCCAATCAGGTTGGTTCCTTGACGCTTTGCAACTCACACGAACAGCCGATCACCTCCGGCAGCCTGCTGACCATCCCTTTCGTATGGAGAGCGGTGTCATCGGCTCGCGTTCCCGCGCACTACACCCGAGCCACGCTGTACCTTTTCCAACCGCTCCAGTACATCGATCCAGGGGACTGGACCAGCTATCAACTGACAGACGATGCGGCGTTTTCCAACCCAGCCCACCCAATGGCGCAAGCCACCTACGCCGACAATCCCCTGATCTGGCCTGACCACTCCATGCCGCCGTACTGGGATGGTATGTACCAATTACGCATGATATTTACGAGCCCCAACGAGGCGCCCTGGACGTCCACCTATCCGGCAGCCGTCATCAAGGTGAAGGGCTACAACTGGACCCTTGTACAAGGGGGTGGATCCTCCTGCACCGACGGGACCGCAGAATCGGTGGAGTCAGTCCTCCTTCCCAAGTCGCAGACGGCCGTACCCAAGCCGCCGGAACGGCTGATTCCTTACGCCGACACAGCCAAGGCGAAAAGCGGATCGAAGGGGGAATCCACGTCCCCGACTACTACCGCGCCGATTGCTACCTCCACGACTACTACCCAGGCAACTGTTGGGAGCTCGACGACGACCTCCGTGGCCGGCAGCGGTTCTTCTCGGTCGGCCATTGGAGACACGTCAAGCAAGGGCGGTGGCTCATCCGGGGGTGCGATCCTTGGAGGAGCAATCGCAGCCCTGGTCCTCGTCGGATTGGCAGCGCTGTTCGTGCTCCGGCGTAGACGAGTGGCCTGAGACCAGGCGTCCGGCTAGCGAAATTTTCAGGTAAACCCCTGAGAAATGGACGCGCCCCAGGCCTGAGAAAGGCACGCACTGTCTCGTGCACGACGACGATCGGGCGCTCAGGACTTACGCCCGCCGCCCGGACATGATGCCGCTGCGCTCACTGCCGACGCCTTCGCGCTCGAAGCGACGGAGCCAGGTCAGGATCGGGCTCCATAAGAGGCCGAAACCCGTTTCGTGAGCTACCGACGACCACTAATCAGAGTCGGGGTCGCCGGCTTCGCTCCGCATACCAACACTCGGCGCCCACCTTGTTTATCGTACCTCAGGCCTCTAGAGCCCTCGATCCTTCGGAGCGTGCAGAGAACCCGTGGAGCGCGGCCTGGACTCACTTGGCCTCACCTGCCAACGTAGGCGACGCCGACATATCCGGGAGAGCCGGATCCTGGAAGCCCGGTCTCTTACAGCAGATTGGGTAGGAACCGCATTAGAGCGTCGCTCGCCCCCCATAGCACGGCGAGCAGGACCGGCACTCCGACGATCCAGGTCTCGAACCGGCCCCACCTCAACCATGCCCACCTGGCGGCGAAAATGACGAGGACGAAACCCCCGAGCCAGAAGATGAATGGGACAGTGCCGCTCGGGTCGTTTTGCATCGGCAGCGAAGCCAGGCTAACCGTTGCCGGCACTCCCGCAGGCGCCGGCTGGGCCTTTCCGGTGAGTAGGGCATCGACATACACCGCGTGGCTTGGAGCCCACCCGCTCCTCCACCCGCCGCCGGCTGAAGTCACAAGCGTGAGCCGGGAGCCGCCTGCATCGAGGGTCGGCGGGAGCGGGCTTCCCGGAAGGCGGACGTCCTCGACGCTGTAGCGGAAGATCCCCTGCCCTGTCGTCAGCATGACTACGTCGCCCACGGCCATCTGAGTGATCCGACCGAAGGGAGCGCCGAAGGTGACGCTGCGTCCGAGGATCACTGCCGTGCCGACCTGCCCGGGGAGCGGGGTGTCGCTCAGGTGGCCGGGGCCGGACATGAGCAGTCGGGAAGTCGTGCCCTCGACCACGACGAGGTTCTGGACTCCGATCGACGGGGCGTTGATGATGGCAACCGGAGATCCGACCTGCACCGGCTCCGCCAAAGGTGCCGTCTCCGATGCCAGCTGCAAGCGGAACTCGTCGTACAGTGAAGACTGCGAGACGTGCTGCTGCACACCACTTAGGACGAAGCCGTAGAGGAGGAACCACACCGCCAGCGCGGCGAGGACGGTCGGTGCCGCAACTAACATGGCGATGACAATCGCCCGCAGATCCCGCCGGCTCGAGACTGTCGAGCCAGTAGTAGTGCTCACGGTATCGCTAGCAGGTGATCGAAGACCATCCGACAGGTCGAGAGTGTCAGTATTAACCACCGTCACGTGCGGGGTCGCCTCCGCCGTACCACTACGGCACTCCACGCCCCTCCCAGAACGGCGACCAGAAGGGCCAGCGGCAGCGCAAGGCCACCGAGCCCCGCCCCCTCCGTGCCGAGAGCGGCCACCAGCCGGAGGGCGGGAGGAGCCGTCCTGTGAGTGGTCGTTAGGACTGCGGTCGTTATGGCCGTGGCGGGCGCCGTCTTTGTGATCGTGGTGGAGCGCGGCGAACGCAGGGGGACCAGTGGCGGGACCTGCCCGTTCTGCGCTGTTACATCGGCGGCCGCTGCCTTGGTGTAGTCCACGTCGTCCGGGAGACCTTCTATGGGTACGTAACCGGCCGGTAGCTGACCGACTCCGAACCCCTGGGTCTGTCCGGTGGCGGCGGCAAAAGACAGGTATTTGCCGTAGTCGCCGGCGTCGCTTGCGGGAAGGCCCTTCGTCGGCACGTCGGCGGAGAGAAGCATCGTACCCGGGTAAGCCGTTTTGGCTTTGGCGCTGCCAGGAAAGTCGGTGTAGGGGAACACCCAGGATCCGATTGAGGGGTCCGGCTGCATCAACTCGGCCGCGGCCTTCAACGATGAGGCAGTCGGAGACACGAACGAGCGCCCTGCAACAAACTGGGGGCCGTTGTCGCCCTCGCGTTCCGGGCTGGCGTAGGTCTGGAGGGCTGCTGTGTTGAGGTCGAACTCTTCCGCGTCAGGCAGCGAAACCAACCCGATGAGGAACCGGTCACCGAGCAGCTCCGGCCCAAGCTCTGTGTACTCGGGTGTCAGGGCGCTGTCGTTGCAGGCGGTCAGGGAGGCGGCGATCGAGTACTGCATGTTGTAGGCGACATTTGCCAGGTTCTCCTGGGGATTGTCGATCATCGGTCGATCGGGAACCCTTGCCTTGCCCTTTCCGAGCGCTCCGACGCAGAACGGGTTGCCGCTTTGGGTGTAGTCGGGCCCGTTGGTCGTCGTGTCGAGGAGCGGCCAGGACTCGACCGGCAACTTAATACCCTTGTAGGCCGGGTTGACCACCATGCCCCAAGGGTCGGGCTTCCCGTTGAGCCAAGCCCGTGCTTCCGGATCGGCGTTGATGTACGAGGTCAGAGCCCAGATGACATCCGACTGGGACAGAATGCTGAACAACGTCGCTGCCGGCGCTGCTTGCACGACGGTCTTGGGGGCAACAAAGCCCGGATTGAGGGCCCGGAACTCGGGATCGTCGAAAATGCTCTGGGGATTGTTGGCCACCGCCGCGTAAGCACGGTTGCAGTTCGCTGGGCACTGGTCGGGTCCGGATCCGGGCGGTTCGCCGGTGACCTGCCAATTGGATCTCACGTTGTTCGTCCCGTAGTAGGACTCCGTCATCAATTTCGCCAGCAGTCGAGGGTCGAGCCGGAGCTGCGTGTACTGACGCCCGTTCCCGTTGTCGATGACATAGGCGATCGCGAACCCGCTCACTGCGAGCGGCGCTTGCACGGTGGGCGTGGTGAAGAACGACTTCTGCCCGGTCGGCACCGGAGGTGGCTCGCCCTGGATGGCAGCCTCGATGAACCCCTGCTGCAGGGAGCTCTTCGCGACCGGTTCGGGTAGCTGGACCACATTGACGTTGAAAAGCTTGGAGTTGAGACAGAAAGCCGGGTCCCACTGTTCGGCCGCTAGGTTCATCACCTCGGAGCCATAGAACAACAGCGGAGCTTGCGCATTGTTGGCGCACGCGGTCGCCGGGGTGGCGAAACTGAGCGGTACGGAGATCCGGCGGTCCCAGTTGCTCGCGCTCCACCAGTAGGCGCCGGTGACGGCCTGCGCAGGCGGGTACGGATTACTCTCCATGTTGAGGGTCCCGGGCGGGTATGTTCCGAGGGACTCGCATTCGTAGCTGGGGGAGCTCACCGGCGGGTTGGCGTTGCAGTTGATCCCCTCGATCGGGATGATGACGAGCGAGCAGGCGACGGTCTGGGAGCAACCCAAAGAGGCGTTGGTCGCGGAAGTCATGATCGTGAATTTCGCCGAACCCGTCCCGTTCAACGCGGTCTCCGCATAGGTTGTATCGCTGGGAATGATCGACGGGTCCTCGCCCGTGGTGACCATCTCCGGGGGGGCGCCGGCACAGCCCGCTGGGCCGACGGCGTAGTCGGTCCCGTCGACGGCGTCGAACGGCAGCCAGAAGTTAGGGCCCGGAGCTGCCTCGCTTTCACAGTTGGACGGCAACGGCGTGGGCACGTTGCAGTACCGCTTTGTGCAGATGCCGTGCGAGGCGTTGTCGGCGTCCAGACTCCACATCGAGTAGCCGGACGGTGCATTGAAGATCCGCTCGCCGGGCGTGGCAGTCCAACATGTCTCCTGGGTGAGGCGCTTTGCGGCGGGTACGTCCGGCGAGTCGATTCCGCGGCACTCCATCAGAACCACCGGATACTCCTGGTCGGTCGCCGAGGTGATGCTGGGCAAGGACGCGAACTGCTCGGTTGAGACGATCCCCCCTGTCGGGTGGGCGCCGGACCACGAGACAGTGATCACTTGGTTGTTGCGCAGATCGGTGGTGTTTGAGACAGTCACAGAGAACGATCGGTGGTCGACCACGCCCTTATCGAAGAAGGTCCTGCACAGCGTCTCCGTAGCCGTGAACGATGCCCCATGGGTCGAGATGACCGCCGGAGTGCCACAGCCCTGTGCGCCGGGGGCCGCGGCGCCAGCCGGCACGGCAGTCGCCGAGAGCACGAGCAGCGCTGTCAGAGCAATCCCGAACCGGGCTAGTGTGACCGTCTTCATCTCCCTACCCCCTGTCCCCTAAGCCGCCTCCGAGCGGAGCGCAGCAGCGCCGGTGCACACAGCCCGACCACGACCAGCGCGGCAACGACAGCGCCGACCGCGTTATACCCGAGCCCACCGGGGTGGTCCGCGTTTAGGACCGTGGCCACCGCGACCGGAATCACCGTCGTCGTGGTTACCGAGGTCTCCGTTGAATCGGACACGGTCATGATTGCCGTCGTGGCGCCCGCGCTGCCAGTTGTCGTCGTGGCCGTCGTCCCGGAAACCGACGTGGCCGTCGCTGTGGCGGCACCTGAGCTCACCGGCGTAGCCGTGGTCGCCGTCGCGGAGGCCGATGTCTTCGGCTGCGTAGTCGTGGTCGTCGTCCGGGTCTGCGACTTCTTCGGCTGCGTCGTCATGGTGGTGAATGATCCGCCTTTAACAACGCTTCCTCCGGCGGGATGGCCGCCGATGGGGTTTCCGTTGTGGGCGTACTGGCCAGGACACGGCCCTTGCCCCGCCTTTGCGCACGCCGGAGGGTATGGAGCGATCTTTGCCAAGTAGTTTTCGTCGGGATGGCCGGCGATGAACGTCGGGTTGTCGCAGTGAGCGGGGTTGAGCTCGGAGACGACAACCCCATGGTCAGCGTTGTGCAGCAACTTCACCTGCTGGAAGGAGGCCTCCACCAGGTTGATCGGGAGGGGGGAGTAGCCGATCGGTGCCATCTGCGATTGGCCGGCGCAGAGTGAAAAATCGTCAAAATCAGTCAACGTTTGGCGCTTGGCGGTGTTCATCGTCGGGTCGCACTTCGTGACCGGTCCGTTGCAGGTCGGCGCCGTAGGCATGATCTCGTACGAGTATGACGAGAGCGGATACGTGCGGGGGTCCTTGTAGGTGTAGACGTCATTGAGGTGCTCGAGCAGGTAGCACGGTGTCGTAGGGAACCCCAGCTTGGGGCAATCGGCGGGATTCTGGTCGTAGTTGACATGGGCCTGTGTCAACGAAACAGCCGCGTCATAGGCGTCGGGCATGGTGTAGTAACCGTCCGAGTTCTCGAGAGCCACGACCGGGAAGGAGGCACCGATGGCGTAGGCATACTCGTCGTAGCCGATCGATCCTTGACCTGCAGCGGACGCGACGAACCCCATCACCCCGTCGGACCCGTTCTCGGCAACCTGCGAGCCCTGACCCGTAGGCCAGAACTCGACCGGAAACGAGTACCCCGAGAACTTCTTCCAGAGCTGGGGGTACTCGGTGTAGAGGTAGTCGGAGAATTGGTACGTCGTGCCGGCCCCTTCTGAGTGGATGACGGGGATGATCGGGATAGAGGGAAGGGCGTGGCCGTTGTTATTCTCGGTGATATCGGGATTGTCCCAGTTGGTGATCTGGTCGGTGAAGATCTTGGCGAGAGTCAGGCCTGAGAGGCGAAGGTTCTCGACTCGTTTCCCCCTGACGACGATGTTGTAGGGAAACGAGGTGGCCCCGCCGACTATCGGGAGGTAAACGTAGGGCCGTTTGGATGTGTCGTCGACGCCCGTCTGCTTGTTCTGCCCCTGATAGCCGATGTCGCTGACCGCAAAGTCGTTCTGACCGTTGGCAAAGTCAATCCTTCCCTGCGCCGAACCAGAGGGCGTGTAGACGACCTGCATGGAGCTCGACTCGTCGCTCACCCACTGCTGCACTGCTAGCGCGGCCCAGCTCGAGCCGGACCCTTGAATTTGCTCGTGCCCGCTCTCCGCACTCGCCGGTAGGGACGTGATCAGGGTGACGAGACTCGCAAGAGCGATCGTCGTCCCTGCCAGGATTGCGCGCGTCGAGGCGCCGCGGTGACACTTCTGAGCTCTCATTGTTACTCCAGTTCTCTTGATGTTGAAAGGCTGTGAATGCCACGGCGTCGCACCCAACACTGCGGCTCAGGTGGGTTGGGCACGACGGTGGACCCACCCCCGGTGGCCGGCTCGTCGAGACATGGTGGGGCGGGACATACCCCCGGCCGGCACCAGGGAGCGACAAGGGCGGCAGAGGTCATCGGCCGCGTACCCTTTGACGCGCCAGCACCCTCGTGGCGGCGAACAGGATGAAGACGATGAACAGCAGCACGACCGCTGCGCCGAACCCTCGTGTGATCTCTGCCGGCTCCCCACTGCGGAGGGTTTCGTACACGTAAAGCGGTAACGAGATCATCGGTTCGCCGTTTAAGGGATTACCGTTGAAGAAGGTGGTAAAGCCCGACACGATAAGAAGTGGCGCGCTCTCTCCGATCATCCGGGCCACGGCCAGGATCAACGCCGTCGCCAGGCCGGGCCGGCCTGTGGGCAGAACGATCCGCCTGACAGTCTGCCAGTGTGATGCCCCGAGGGCGAGACCGGCCTCACGCAAGCCTCCGGGCACGACACGAAGTGCCACCTCCGCTGAGCGGGCGATGATCGGGGTACCAGCTACCGCCAGGGCCAAGGAGACAGCTATTCCGTTCTTATGCCCCCACGGATAGTTACCGTGAAACGGCAGGACAAACACGACGTAAATGAACAAGCCGGCGAGGAGGTCGGGAACGGCCGTCATGGCCTCCACGACGGTCCGAACGACTCTGACGAACCATCCGCGCGTCTCGGTCATGAACACCGCCGTGCCTATCCCCAAGGGAAGGGCGATGACTATCGCAATGCCGACCTCGATCAGCGACCCGACCAGGGCGTTATAGATCCCGCCCTGGGCGAACGTCCCGGTCAGCAAGCCGGCTGACGCCGATTGGGTGAAGAAGTTGAGATGACGAACGGCGTCGAGTCCGTGGGCCACTACGTAGACCACGACGGTCATGAGCGCGAAACCCACCAGCACCGCCAGGCCGACGATGACAGCGGCCATGACCCTACTGACTACGACCGGTCGCGGATGGCTGCAGGCGGTAACACCGGCAAACATTGCAAGGAAGGCAACATACCAGCACGTCACGAAGCCGACGACTCCACTCAACGGAAGGACGTAGGAGAACACCAACCAGACAAGAGCGAACGATCCCACCAACGATCCGGCAATTGCGTAGAGGTCTTCGGGGCCCACGTGCCGAAGTGGGCTCGGCACGTCCTCTTCGGGCGGGGGGACCGTGACCCCCACGGGCGGCAGCTCGCCCGTCGTCTGCGCCACCGCGAGGGCGTCGAGCGTTGAAAGGGCGGTGTCAGTAGCCATCGGACACGACTAGATCTCGGTCGCCGCGCCGCTTCGGCTGCGGGTGATGAAGACGGCGGCGATGGTGTTGACGCTGAGGGTCATGACGAAGAGGACCAGCCCGGCGGTGAGCAGCGCCGCTAGCTGGGCACTGGTCGATTCTCCGAAGTCGTTGGCGATCAGAGCGGAGATGGTGCTCGTCCCGTTCTGGAGGATATGGAAGTTGACGTTGAAAGTGAGGGAGATGATGAACAGCACGGCGATGGTCTCCCCCAGGGCTCGGCCCAGCCCCAACATCGTGCCCCCGATGATGCCACCTCTACCGAAGGGCAGCACCACGGTTCTGATCATCCCCCATCTGGTTGAACCCAGGGCGTATGCGGCCTCACGCTCGCCGAGAGGGGCCTCGGCGAATACGCCTCGCATGACCGAGCACGTGATCGGTATCACCATCATCGACACGCATAGCCCAGCGATGAACGCCGAGTTGACAAAGCGCGACTGGGCCCACACGGCGGCCGCCGGGTCGGTGTTGACATTGAAGATCGGGATCCACCCGAAGTACTCGCTGATGAAACGAGAGGTCAGCGAGGCGTGGGGCATGAGGAGGAAGAAGCCCCAAGCGCCGTAGATCACGCTCGGGACGGCGGCCATCAAGTCGACCAGCGCCACGAGCAAGCCCTTGATTCGCAGCGGGGCGTACTCGCTGATGAAAAGGGCCGTGGCCAAAGCGATCGGAAAGGCCACAACGAGCGCCACGAGCGCCACCTCCACGGTGCCGAGGAGAGTGGATGAGATCCCAACGATGTTCAGCTCCGGGTTCCATTGGGACTGGGACAGGAAGCTCAACCCGTAGCGACGGAATGTCGGTACCGACTGATAAGTGAGGAAGACCCCTATCGACCCGAAGATTACGAGGACTACGGCGGCGATCCCCCGCACCACCAGGTGGAACACCCGATCACCCCATGGGTTGGTCGCCTGGGGGCTAATCGGCTCATCCAGGGTGTCGAGGAGGTCGGGGGGTTCAGCCGAAGCGGCCATTGACATAGTCCTCGGTGCGGGGGTCATCGGGCGAGGAGAAGATCTTCTCCGTGCTTCCCGCCTCGACAATGACTCCAGGCGTGCCCTGCTGGGCAAGGAAGAAGGCGCACTGCTGTGACACGCGGGCGGCCTGCTGCATGTTGTGGGTGACGATCACGACCGTCACCTCATCTTTGATCTCGTGAATCGTATCCTCGACCCTCCTGGTGGACGTTGGGTCCAGCGCGGAGCAGGGTTCGTCCATGAGCAGGACCATGGGATCGACCGCTAGTGCACGGGCAATGCAGAGCCGCTGCTGCTGGCCGCCTGAGAGAGTGCCTCCAGCATCACGGAGGCGGTCCTTCACCTCGCTCCACAGCCCGGCCCGGGTCAGCGACCGTTCGATGAGCTCTTCTCGTTCGGATCGGCTGACCTTGGCTCCGACAAGTTTCAGTCCGGCAGTCACATTCTCGGCGATCGACATGGTGGGAAACGGGTTCGGCTTCTGGAAAACCATCCCGATCTTCTTTCGGGTTTCGGTGATGCGCTGACCCGTGGCGTAGATATCCTGGCCGCTGAGTTTGACCTGGCCTGCCAGTTTGGCCGACGGCACCAGCTCGTGCATGCGGTTGAGGATCCGCAGGAAGGTCGACTTGCCACACCCAGACGGGCCGATAAGAGCAGTGACAGTGCCAGGAGGCATCGAAAGCGACACCCGGCTCAGAACCCGATTAGTACCGAACCAGGCCGATATGTTGACGGCGTCGAGTTGGGCACCCGTGATTCCGCCCGTCAGCACAGGACTCGAAACAAGGGACTCTGGCCCGATCTCTTCGACTGTCGACAAGCCGGCTCCTTCCTCCCTTCTCAGTGGGTCTTTTCCGATCTCATAGCTGATCCTAGGCACCCGGTCCGACCCTCCGATGGAGAGAGAGCAACAGGAAGGTAGCGCGCAGATGAATTCGACTGAACACGACCAGTCAGCTGTGCTTAAGGACCGTGTACTGCAGGTCGGCCCACTGTCCGAGTTCGACGGGCGCCGACGACGGCTCGGGAGTCGCATACGCGACCTGGAAGTAGAAGTTGTTGGCCGTGCCGACGATGGCGTGGTAGTAGCCGTGGTTGTAAGGCTTCGTACCTTCCGCCGCCAAAGCTCCCGGAATGCGAGGGAAAGGTTTGAGCGTGGCCCCCGCATAGCTGAGAGTGTTCGGTCTCGTCTCGGCGAAATAGGTGGTGGCGTATTTGGAGGACTTGAACTCGATCACGGTGACGATAAGGCCTTCGTCCGTGCCGGGGTTCAGGTAGTTCTGTTTGAAGCCGGCGACGAACCCCAACTTCGATGGTGAACGTACCCCTCCGTACTGGTCAAACAGTGCCTGGGTTATGGCACCCGAGCTATGCGGTGTCGGGTCGACCTCGTAGCCGTTAGGGGCAGGCAAGATCCTGTCCGTCAACTGGCGAGCAGTAAACACCGCGGGAGCGGTCGGCAGCGTGTGGCCCGAACTGCACGCGGCGGCCGCCAGCGCGACGAGACACATCAGGACTGCACCCCCCAGCTTGGTCGGCCGGATTCTTGATGTTCGGTTCCTCGAGGCGGCATCGAGACTGGAAAGCACGATCGGCGCGGCCTTCAAGGGGTCTTCGTCAGGAACATTTCGGCGGCAGGGCTGAAACGGGCTGGCCGCTCGGTGCTTCGCCCTGCCATGGTGCAGATGCTCCGTCAGAATCTGGCCGTCGAGATAAGGCCCCGAGCGGCGTCACGGAGGCGGAGAACTGCCTCACCGAGAAAATCCGAAGAACCGGGCGTGGCGGCGGGTTGTGCTGACTGGTCGTCGCCGAAGCGGTACCGATCGTCACTTGATGGTCAAGACTTTGCCAGTGCCCCGGCCTCCGCCGCCGGCGACACCGTTGATAACGGTGACCGGCAAGTCCTTGCCTGCCTTCGCACTGGGGGCCACCTTCACGGTCGCGGTGATCTTGGTGGAACTGACCACCTTTACCTTGCTGAACGTCACCCCAGTGGGACCTGTGACCATCGCGCCACTCAGGAAGCCGGTCCCTGTGATCTTCACCGACTCTGATGCTCCGGGCTTGAATGACGACGGCGTGATCGACTTCACCGTGGGGGTGGCGACAATGGCCAAGACCTTGCCAGTTCCCCGGCCCTCGCCGCCGGCGACGCCGTTGCTAACGGTGACCGCCAAGTCCTTGCCTGCCTTCGCACTGGAGGCCACCTTTACGGTCGCGGTGATCTTGGTGGAACTGACCACCTTGACCTTGCTGAATGTCACCCCAGTGGAACCTGTGACCGTCGCGCCACTCAGGAAGCCGGTCCCTGTGATCTTCACCGACTCTGATGCTCCGGGCTTGAATGACGACGGCGTGATCGACTTCACCGCGGGGGCGGCGACGATGGTGAGGCAGGTCGTGCACGAACCCGAGCCCATCGAGTCGGCGACGGTGACACTGGCGGCTCCGACCTTCGCCGACGCTACATTCGTTTTGGCAGTGACGGTGGTGGGACTGACTACTTTCACCGACGAAAAGCTGATTCCAGCGACCCTGACAGTGGCCCCGGTGACGAACCCGGTGCCCGTGAGGGTGACGCCGATGTTCGATGCACCCAGGCCAAGCCGCTTCGGCGAGAATGCGGTCACCGTCACTTTCGGACTGGAAGAACCGACTGTGTAGGAAAGCGCGGTCGACGTGGAGCCGACGATGGTCGTTGCTGCGGCGGTGTAGGCCCCAGTCTCATCGCCTGGCTTTGGCACGAAGTCGGCGGTAAAGCTGTGGTCGCCTAAGGCCGGCGTGTAGGCGTAGGTATAGGACCCGGTCCCCGGCGTGGTCGAGTCGTCCAACAAGGTAGTGCCATCGAAGAACTGGACCTCTCCCGCGGCGCTTGAGGGCGTCACAGTGGCCGTCAAGGTGACCTGGGTGCCGGGGACCTGAGGACTGACGGGCGATGCAGTCAGGGAGATGGTGGCAGGGCTGACGAACGGGAACAGCTGGGCCCAGCCGTTCGCCGGGACTGTCGTGCCGTCGACGGTGATCGCCGACGAAGTGTTGTTGTAGCCGATGTCGGACTCCCAGTAAGTACCCGCCGCGTTGCCGGTGAGGTGCGGACCCGAGTCCGTCAGGCGAACCTGGATCGTGTTGGCGTAGCCGGCGGTGGTGTCGGGGATATTCGCCGACAACCAGGTGCCGATGTCGGCAGACGAGGCGGCCACGACAGGGTAAGCGGGCGCCAAAGCCGTGATGTCGGCGGGTGCACCGGACAAGCTGGGGCTGAAGTCCGTCGGGCCGGCCTCGTCTGTCCCGGTCCAGTTGCCCGGCACGAGAGCGTGCTGGGGGTTGTAGAAAGCAAGGGAGGCCTTGGTGGCTCCCGAGTCGGCGGCGGTACTCGCCACAACATAAGCGAACGGGCTAGTCAGGTTGGTCCCGCTCGTAACCTCGTTGCCGTTGGCGTCGTAGAAGGTGATGTTGCCGTAAGGGGCTGCGGCGTTGGCATCGGGTTCCCAGGAGGGAGCTGTCCCGGCGGCGAACGACGCACCCACTCCGACCATCAGAGGTGCCCCCAACGCCAGAAGTGATATGCCCGTCAGTACAGCGGACCTTGCCCAGCGCGACATTCGCATGAGATTTCCTTGTGCCCCTCGAAGGTAGTGACAGGCCACATTAACTGGGCCCAGTCCAGGCCCGCAACCCGACGGATTTAACTTCTTTTCGTCATCAGCTGTTCACCTATTTCGTAGCGACCGTTCACCTATTCATATCGACCATTCACCTATCAGTACCGGCCGTTCACCTGTCCGTAATCGATCTCTGCTGTCCTCACGGCTTCTGCTGGATCAAACTTGCAGACCCAGCCTTGTGGAAATGGCCCCTAGGCTGCAGGCTCGGGCTGCAACGGTTATGCAAGAGACCCTGTGCTGGCTGGAGCAGGCGGGTACCGGTTTCTCTCTGGCCTGCGACGGATCCGCGTCGTCGAACTCCTGATGTTGCGGCCGAGACCTCCGACTCCGTACGCCCCCGTTGACCGGCTCCTAGCTCATCCCCCAGGGTCTCCCAAAGCCACCTGAGATTCCGGGGTGCTCCTGAGCGCCGTAGACCTCGAGCCGACCTTCGTCGCCGCACTGGCTTCCCACAGAGCTGTGCGGCGGAGGTCGGGGCGAAGTTCTCGGTGTCGGCCCTTCGCCTGGTTCGTGTTGTTATCGAGCGCGGCGCTCCCGCCTTTGTCCGCATCGTCCACGGCTCGGATCCATCGCCCAGGCAGCGGACAATTGGCGCAGCCTCAACGGCGTCGCCACCGCCTTTATCGACCGGGGTTTCACCCAGAACACCTGGATCGAATCGGTCAATGGTCGGCCCGTGTCGAGCTGCTGAACGCCTGGCGCTTCGACAGGCCGCTCAAGTCCAAGGTGTTCATCGAGCACTGGAGGATCGGCTACGACTTGAAGCTACCGCTTACGGCCCACGGCCAGCTAACAACGGCCGATTTCGCGAAAGCTTCGGCCGATTAACATCAACCGTATCACATACTTCAATGGCCCTATCTGTCCCGAGCTGTTGCGGCACGACTTATCAATCATTCTTATATCAAACACTTTCTATCTGCGTGTCGGAACACTCTCTGTTCCGCTCAGTCATGGCGTCGACCGGGCCCTACCCATGTTAGCCAAGCTCGGAACTCTCATTCGACCATCTCAAATACCTGAACGCCTACGAAGTATGGAACGGGCGAATACGAGAGAACGCTCACACCAAAAAGCCGCCGAACCCCTATTACACAAAGTACGATGCTAATTTCCTCGGCGCTTGAAGATGTATAGGTTGCGGCGATTAACGGTCGGCCTTCAGCACCTTTGCAGACAATCGCTTTCCTGACTCCAGGTCTCGCCAGAATGGCAGTTGCTTATGCCCACCGTGGAGCGGCCTTGATGTTCTGGCAGATCAACAGATCCATTGAGAAGCCAGAAGCATACATTCTTTCCTACAGGTAAATAGGTCTCAAGGGCTCTAAAGACGATAAGCCGGACCGGAAGCTACTGGAGCAGCTTAACCTGGGCTGGACCATTTTCTTGCTCGTCGGAATGGTCGTTATTAGCGACACTAGGGAAATCGAGGACGGCCCGATCTTGTCGTTTCGCGTAAGGAGACTGGACTCTGGGGAACGAACCGTGCGTGATTGACTGGCACGGATGCTTGCGCGTGAGTGCGTGGCTTACGTCTTGCCGCATCCGGGCTGGGGGCAGCCGGCATCGACGAGCAGGAGCGACGACGGATGAGGGGCCGCGCTCAGTCGGCACGGCACGGTCGCAGGCTGGGCGTAGAGTTAAGCGACAAGGGGTGATAACCGATGGCACGAGGCCGTGGCCTCAGCTTCGCAGGAATCATGCTCGTCGTCCTGGTCTTTTCGGGCTGCACCAAGGCGACTTTCGGTTCGACGACTTCCGCCACGCTTGGCCCCAGCACGTCAAGCACGACAACGATGTCGGCTACCACCACGACGACGCAGCCGTGGGGAGTCGCCCATATCGGTGGGTCTTGGACGCTAGCCATCGCCGGCGACAACGTCACGGTCGGCCTATTGAGCGTTATTGATCCCGCCCGGTCGGAGATACCCGCTGGCGCTGGCTACCGCTACGTAGCCTTGAAGATCGCCGTTACCAACAACGCGTTTTCGGCGTTCCGTGACGATATGAACAACGATGTGACCGTTGTCGGCTCCGATGGCGAGACCTACACCGCGTCCATGAACCCCTTGAGCGGATGCAAGAACTTTGACCTCGGCAGGTTCGCACTGCGCCACGGCGCCTCGTCGGTCGGTTGCGTCGGGTTCCGACTTCCAGATCGAGTCATCCCGACTCAGATGGGCTTCCGACCCGAAGACGCCTACGCCGGTACCGCTCCGTTCGTCTGGGACCTTTAGGCGGCACCATTACCCCTCGGCGACAATTTCAGAGGCTCCTAGATGATCAGTAGCCGGGTGCTGGGGTCGCCACAACTTCATCACGCCTGAACAGGCTGTCCGAGGATCGCGATCGTTTCCGAGCAGAGATCGACTCGCTAATACTCCGGTATCGAGACGGGCCGCCACTTGACGTCAGTTCGCGAATGCTGCTCAGGCCACTTCGAAGCTACGTAGCGATTCCTCTCGGGCCAGGAGACCTGGGGAAGACTCAGACGTCAAACGCACACTCGGTGACGGCATAACCGCCAACTACGACGTTCGCTTCCGGGTCGATGGCGCGATCCACACAAGGCCGTTACCCTCGCCCTCGCAGTGCGTTCCATCGAGGCGATCAGAGCGTCGAGCTGGTGGCCAACGGCGCGGTCACGTTCCTTGGCGGCGTGAAGATAGATGAGTATTGCTCGCGGACTCGAGTGACCGATTCGATGTTCTAGACGTCGCCGCAGCGTGGTGGCGGAGGTCGCGTACTGAGCGCCCTTCGGCCCCTACCGCGGCAAAAGCTGCTTCCAAGCTTCGCTCAGGTCTCGCCGCTAACTGGTCGGCCCAGCCTCACGCGTGAACACCGGCGGTTCGTCGACGGGGCGACGTGGGCACCAAGGTGACGCCTCATCTCTCTCGTGACGGTCCGGGGCAGAGCCACGACACGCGTGCCGGCATCGGACTTCGGGGCCATGATCGTTCGACCCATGCCAATCTCGTCGATGTGCTCGCGTTCGCCTGCAGCACGGAACCACGGCGCTCCGCACCAGGTCGAGATCGCCACCGGCGCGAATCGCGTCGAGCGGGTCGCCGAGGTCAGACTGATGAGGGTCACGGTGTCTTCTTTTGATGTGGTGATGGTTCTTCACATCGAAGATCGCCCGATGGCCAACCCTGGTGGTGGAGCCCGGGCTTTATACCACGCGAAGGGAAGTCGACTGGCCGGTAGCTACTATTTTCGCCACTTTCTTGCCAACTTGTTGCCAACTGTTGGGCGGACATTAATCATCCGTTAACTACCTAGCCAGACTGTGCGCCTAGCGTCGGTCTCGTGGCACTCTCCTCAGGCCCGAATGCGCGAGGTGTCGGCCCACATCGCAGCGCTCGACTCCTTGTCATCGACGAAGACGAGAAGCGAGCTCTCAAGGTGACAGCGGAGCTAGAACAGCAGGGTTTCGCTGTTCGGTGCGCCGGCGACGCTACGGCAGGCTTCGCGCTGATGGCCCAAGAGATGCCCGATCTTCTACTCGTGTACGCAATCCTTCCGGGCATGCCCGGCATCGACGTTTGTCGCCACCTGCGTAGAGCCGGGTCGGAGGTTCCGATCATCGTGTTGAGTACACGATCTGACGAGATCGACGTCGTCGTCACAATGGAGATGGGCGCGGACGACTTCATTGCCGAACCCTACGGCATGCACGAGCTGGTGGCCCGTGTCAGGGCTGTGCTTCGCCGAAGCTACAGGCCCGCGACCGAGCATTCCGTAACACCTCCGTGCGACAGGTACTCGTCCGACGGACACCAGCCGCTGCCCTCCACAAGGACGGGCTCTCAGCATGGCCTTCTGAGCACGCAGGCCCAGCCGGGACGGATGATAGGCCCTCGGTTCGGATCGTCGCGAAGCGGCATGCCGGACCAAGGCAGTGACGCCGGGCCGAACATCCTCAAGGTCGGCGATCTCAGCCTTGACCGGACGAGGCACGAGGTACTTCTCCGGGACAAACCGATCGACCTTCCGCGGAGAATTCCTCCTGCTGCAGGCGCTCCTGGATGAGCCGGGGCGGCTGCTCACTCGCCAGGTGCTGATCGAGCGGATCTGGGGACCAGGGCGGGGAAACCGTGGGATTCTCTCGAGTCTGGTGAGCCGGCTGCGTGCCCAGATCGAGTCCGGTACGGACGACCTGTCGCGGATTGTGACGATCCGCGGCATCGGCTACCGCTATGACGTACCGAGAGAGGGCAGGCCCGTCCACCCTGATATATCGAACATACGTACGCTTCGTCCCTTTTCGGTGGGGACGGACGTGGGTGATCCAGCCGAGGCAGAGGTAGATCATGGAGGTGAGCGACCTTCACCGTGAGCCCGTCGGCTACCTGTGCTTTGCCATCGTGGAGCTTTGGGATCCTCTAGGTGAGGCCCGGAGGATTTGGCAGGCCTGTCCACCGAATCGCCTGGCCGACTTCGCATCGAGAGTGTTTTCTCTGCCGCCTCTCAGCGACAGCTGCGCAGGACTGTCTCGACCACACGTGCGGACGCGCGGCCGGCCCGGCCGCGGCGAATCACGTAGAACCCGTCCGTCGTCGCAGGCGGGCGCCCCGTATTGGTCGAGACCAACAGGACGCCGGACTCGACCGTGACCAAGACCAGGGGAGGCACAGTCGCCTGCAGTTGTTCACTTGATCCTGCGCCGACCGGCGCCCTGTTGGTGCCCGAACCGATGGGGTCCCATCTCGTGACCGGACACACCATCGTTACCGGCCCGGTGACCAGCCACGACCCACTTGGGGTCCCCTGCGCCGCCGGGCCGCCGAACAGCACGGCCAGCCCGACTAGGACGCTTGCGACGATACCCCGACGGATGAGCGCCGCACCTGTCATGCCGCCGTGGGGCACGCCGCGACGGATCCTGCCGGTCAAGCGGTAAGGGATGGGCACTTACGGTGTATCGACCGCTACGAAGAGTGACTTAAGGTCGTCGGCCTCGTACTGAGACCGTGTTAACGACTTAGTAATTAGTGGGGGAAGGGCAAGCCTCCCCCCAGCCCCCATGCGGCTCGGTGGTTACCTGAGGTGGTCGGGCCTCAAAGCCGTCCCACACACGACAATTCTCGTCATGCCAAGAGCTGCGGTCGCGGCGACGTGGTAAGTGACGAAGCCCATCGGGGCGTTGGTAAGAGAGAGCGAGTTGTCGAACTGTTAAGTGGCCACCGACCTGAACGCCGAAGAGTCGAGCGAGGCCCGCGGTCGGGCAGATCCCATTCACACCCTTAGCGACACCGACTTGAGTGTCCCAAATTGGCGGGACCGTGACCCGCTAACGATGGCGTGGCGAGCGGCTTTCGTTCACTTAGCCGTGACTAGCGCGACTGACTTACCACCCCGTCAGCGGCTTGCTTCATGGCTCCGAGGTCGAGCTTCTTCATCGTCAGCATCGCCTGCATGGCACGATTGGCCCTTTCCTGGTCAGGGTCGCCGAGTACCGACGGCAATTCGGAAGGTACGACCTGCCACCGTACGCCATAGCGGTCCTTCAGCCAGCCGCAGGCAATCTCCTCGCCACCTTCGGTGAGCGCCTCCCAGTAGTGGTCGACCTCCTCCTCGGTAGCGCAGTCGATCAAAAAAGAGATGGATTCGTCGAAACCGTAGTGAGCTGGCCCGCCGTTGAGGGCGACGAACGCGCTGCCGTCGAGGTCGAAGTGGATCGTCATTACAGCACCGGTCGGCCCAGGCCCGGCCTCACTGTAGCGAGCTACCTGCGTAATCCGGGAGTTGGGGAATACCGACAGGTAAAACTCAACGGCCTCTTCTGCCTGGTCATCGAACCACAGGAAAGGAGTGATCTTGGGCATGCTTTCAACCTCGATTCTTCGTGACGGTCCTGCAGGTGAGACGGCCGCTGACAAGAGAAATCATCGCCGTGGAGCACCTGACCCGTCGGCTTGATCCGAGGATCGCTCGATCAGTGCGCGCGTTAGTCGACCGCGCAGTGATCGACCGCCTTCACGTGCTCAGCTTACGACCGGCGTCGATGCGTTCAAGAGACGAACGTGCCCGTCAGGTACCAGGGCCAAGCGAACCCGTTGAAAGGCCCTCCGGAGATCGGGCCCGACCATGTGAGGACATAAGAATGTGTCTTAGCGTTGTAGGTCCCCGTGATCTGGGCGCCCTGGCTGCCATCCGGCAGGATCGCGCCCTTAGGGCACGAGGACGGTTCGCTCGCCTGGCCGGTCTTCTTGCAACCAGATTCTCTCTACGTCAGCCAGGGGCTGAATGTTCGTCTTGACTGCGAAACTGCCCGCGTCGATCTCGTCAACGAGTGAGGGCAGCTCGGCAAGGTAGACCTCCGCCGAGACGGCACCCTGGCCACTGCCCTGGATGCGAAAGTTGGCAGATCGTAGGGCGAACGAGGGCAGCTCAATCGTCGGACCAGCGGCCGAACCGATCTGAATCCAGTTCATCGCGCGACTGCGGTCGGACCGTTTGGGTAAGAGGGCCATTATCGTCTGCTCTGCCGGCTTGCCCCAGAGGTAGTCAAGGACGATATCGACCTCGGCTGCTGCCGCACCAAGTGCTCCCGCCGTTTCGTCGCCGTTGTCGCTGAGCTGAACGACCTCGTCTGCACCGAGGGACAAAAGCGCCTTGAGCCGCGTTTGATCGCGCCCGGCCGCGACGACCCGTCCTGCGCCAAGTCTCTTCGCTACTCGTACAGCCATGGTTCCAGCATTACCGGTCGCCCCGAGGACGAGCACGCTCTGGGCCGACGCGATCGGGACTCGACGGCGCAGCGCCACCCACGATGACATGGCGGGATTCAAAGTTGCGGCAACCATCACCGCATCAACATCGCTGGGAAGTTCGACCGAGCGCCGCACGTCGGCGACCGCCTTGTCGGCCATCGTCCCGAGAGCACCGTCGTCCGGCACGAAATAGATCTTTGCGCCGTCCGCCGTTGGCCCACTCCGTCGATTCCGGGGATCATCGGCAACTCGCCGGCGCCGGTGCAATGAATCCCGGCTGCGCCGCTTCTGGTACGCGGATGCAACCCGACGGCTAGCACGTCGACGAGAATCTCGTGGTCATTTGTGGGTCGCGGAACCTCGAACTCTTGGTAGTGCGGTGGTTCGTCGAACGAGTTGACTACTGCCGCGTTCATCTTTTCCACATTCTTCTCCCATGCTGCGGCCATTTGATCGAAAGTGCCGCTGTCACGCTGGCCATGTGAGTACATCGGCACTACGCCGCGTCGTTGTGGTCCCTTCGTTGCACAGGTGCTTCCTTGTTCATCCTCAGTCCGGATTCGACGAAGGCTCTTTCAACTCGATCTCGACGAATACAGCCTCGGCACCGGTCTTGTTGGTTACGTCGTGGGCTGCACCCGCGCTGCGGTAATACGGGACACCGAGTTCCTGGATCATCGCGTTCACCTCACCAGTTGGACTCGTGACATCGAAGGTTCCGCCCGTCACCGGAACGACTACATAGTCGAGCTCGTGGCGGTGCTGCCCGGTCGAGTCGCCGGAGCCGAAGCTCCAGACCGTGATACGGACGCGCCGGTTGTCGGCAATCTGTTGTGCTCGTGCTTGTCCCACGCCCTGTCCTCCTCAGCTCTCGCTAGCGAGATGCCGGGTCCCGGTGCATGCCTATCTCGCTGGGAGTGCCCGTCAAGCCGACAAGCCCCGGCCGCAACGGCGGCCATGGTAGCGGGCAGCACGCCCGCGACTGGCGCCGGCTCGCGCGTTCGGGGGGACCCGGGCAGCCGGTCTGAGATGGGCGCGGTAGTAAAAGATGGCGAAGCTGAGGTGCCGGACCTCGTGCGATCGTCCCGTTCCCGAGGCGGGGCAACCTCCTTTCCCGGACATCGTCTTCCCTCTCTGGAGGGCGAGCCGCCCGGGGTCGTAGCCACACTAGGAACGCTTGCGCCCATCTGGGCAATCTACGAGGCTGGTGCGCGTGCTGACTTGGGACCATGACCCACGGCCTTGTCTGCACCGTTGCTACGCCAAGGGTGAAGATGAGTCCGCGGCCTTCGCGGCGACGGGAGAATGAGGCGATCTTCGTGAGTGCAAACACGGATGCACATGGCAGGGAAACTGTCGACTTACTCGTGCTCGGTGGTGACATCGTGACGATGAGTGCGGAGCGCAGGGTCATCCGCGACGGGGCGGTAGCGGTCCGTGAGAACAGAATCGCCTGGGTGGGCCCGGCCGCCGAGGCTCGGGGGCGCTTCCAGGCGGTCCGGACCATCGAAGCCGCAGAGCGCATCGTGCTTCCCGGTCTTGTCGACACCCACTTCCACACAGGCCAGCAGCTGTTGCGGGGCAAGATCTCCGAGCTCGCACGTCGGCGCCAGCTCAAGTTGCCGATCTGGCGCAACTACCTGATCCCGTTCGAGTCGGTGCTGACGGAAGAGGACATGCACCTTTCCGCTCAGATCGCCTACGCGAACCTGCTCCGGGTGGGCACGACGTGTTTCGCCGACGCCGGCGGTCCTCATCCACACGAGATGGCCCGCGCCGCGATGGAACTCGGCATCCGGGGTCTTGTCGCGCAGTCCACCATGGACATGGGTGACGGACTTCCCCCCTCAATGAGATTCAGCACCCAGAAGGCGATTGAGCACAACGTCTCGCTGATCAAGACCTGGGGCGTGTCCGCCGTCGAACAGCGGGTAGGCGCCTGGCTATCGCTGCGCCAGCTCCTAGTGTGCAGCCGCGAACTGTGGGAAGCCTTCCGCGACCTGTCCGACGAGTCGGGCTCACGAGTGCACATCCATCTTGCTGAGGGGACTTACGAGGTGGACTATGCGGCTGAGCACTGGGGTAAACGCCCAGCCGAGTACCTCGAAATGCTGGGTTTCCTAGGTCCCCGGGTACATGCCGCACACTCAATCCTGCTCTCGGCCGACGAGATCGGCCTGTATGCCGAGCGACACGTGAGCGCTGCGCACTGTCCCCTGGGCAACTTCTTAATCGGGCCTCCGAAAGTGCCCGAAATGCGCCGGCGGGCGATCCATGTTGGCCTCGGAACCGACGGCGCGTCGACTGGCAGCCTGGATCTGTTTGAAGCGATGCGGGTCTCCTTCGTCGCCATCCAGAGCCTCTACGCCACGCCTTGGCACGACCGCTCGGCTCTGTCGCTCGAGGACCTCTTGGAGATGGCGACGCTAGAAGGAGCGAAGGCCCTTGGTGTGGGCGATCACGTCGGCAGCCTGGAAGTCGGCAAGCTGGCCGACCTGGTGATAGCCAACCCCGGCAACTGGGACCTGCAGCCGGTCTACGACCCAATGTTCACGGCCTCGCGCGGGCTGACGGGCCGAGACGTGGAAACGGTCGTCGTAGACGGCGAGGTCGTCGTCGAGGGCGGGGTAGTCTCGACCGTCGATGAGGCCGAGCTGCGCGGACGCCTAGCTGAGCGCTGGCCCGAAATCATGAGCCGGTTCGAGTCCACAACCAACTAAAAGGTGAACGGCAGGGTGCGCGTGACTAAGAGCAAGGACGGCAGGGCCATGACCTCGCCTGGCCTGGCCCTGAACCTCACCGAAGACTCCTACGAGAGCTGAAGGGACGACGAGATGTACCACGTGGGCAATGCCAACATGCCGACACACGACTGGCGGCAACTGGCGATCAGGGACCTCACTCCTCCCGAAGCGGGCTGGCAGGCATCCATTGTCGAGATCGACGTGCCAATCGGAGCTGTTCACCCGATCGCGCGCTCGACCAAGTGTGAGACCTTCTACTACTGCGACAGCGGCGAGCTGGAGTTCGACGTAAACAACCAGCGTTTCCAAGTCAAGGCGGGTGATCTGGTCGAGATCCAGCCAAACGAATGGTACGCCTACCGCGCGGACACCGTTCCCGCAAGGTTGCTGAGCATCAATGTTCCGCCCTACGACGCATCCGCCATCGAATACCGGGAGAGCTGAGCAGCCTCTCGAGTAGACGAGACGACCAATGGGACAAGGCGGGCGTGATCGGCCTTACGAACCGCTCAGACCGACCTCTCAGGCAAGGCGGAAAAGTCTTGTTCGTCAACCCGGTGTTGTGAGACTCCTGATTTCCACAGGCCCGAGCTTCGAGATCACCTCGTCCACGGCCTGAGCCGACGGCAACGAGGGCGTCGCTCCTTTTACACCTACGGCCAACGCCCCCGCCCCTGTCGCTTTCGTCAGACCAGTCTCAAGGTCCTCGCCACGAGCAAGCGCGCTCGCGAACGCGCCGCAAAAAGCGTCACCTGCAGCCACTGTGTCGACGACGGGCACGTGCAGCGAAGACACCGCGAGCGCGCGCTCTTGGTCGAGGTATAGGGCACCTTTGGCTCCAAGAGTCACAATGACGGCCTTGCAACCACGGCGCAGAAGCAGCCTCGCCGCCGCGAGCGCGCCAGCGAAGTCGTCGACCTTCGTCTGGGTGAGCGTCGCCGCTTCAACCTCGTTCGGGATGCAGATGTCGACCTTCGAGAGCAGCTCGTCGTCCAACTGCAGGGCCGGGGCCGGATTAAGGATCGTTGTGGTCCCGGCACGTCGGGCGATGACGAGCGCCTCCTTGACGACCTCCAGGCGGATCTCGAGCTGTACCAGGAGGACCGCAGCATTCTCTATCACAGGCGCTGCACGCTCGAGCTGCGAAGCCGTCATGGAGTGGTTCGACCGCGGGACGATGATGATGAAATTCTGGCCAGCCGAGTCGACGGTGATATGCGCGATCCCGCTTGCAACCTCAGGGTCGGTCGCCAAATGGGAAACGTCTACGCCCTCGGCCACGAGCTGCGCCCTGATGGCCTCGCCGAAAGCGTCGGAACCGACCCGCCCGATCATGGCGGTACTCACGCCCTGACGAGCACATGTGACAGCCTGATTGTTGCCCTTGCCTCCGGGCACCATCGTGAAGCCGGTGCCGATGACCGTCTCGCCTGGTGACGGCAATGATGCAGTCTGCGCCGTAAGGTCCATGGAGAGACTTCCAACAACTACGACCTGTGTCATCCCTCTCCCACCTATAACAGTTGCGGCAACTGTGCTACTCGAACTGGCCAGCTTGTGAGAGCCTATTTGCCTCTTTTCCCTCATCGATCGACATAGTAAGGTACTTCCGTCTGAACAGGGCAATTCAGGCGCCCTCTTATTCCTGCTCCTGCTCGCGAAGGTGGTCGCAAATGGCTGTTTCACGTCGGGAATTCTTAGTACGTTCCGGCAAGACTGCCGGACTAATCACTGCCTCCGGTGTTCTGGGCTCGTTCTTGGAGGCCGTGGCCGCCCCGGCTGGCGCCGGCGCCACCGCACGGGCGCTCACTCCTGTCACATACCAGTTGGGCTGGATAGCAAACGTGGAGAACGGCGGCGAGTTCGTGGCCGACTCGAGAGGCTACTTCGCCGACGAGGGCATCGACATCACGATCGTGCCTGGCGGCCCGACTACGACCGTCGAGCCTCTAGTAATCGCTGGCCGCTGTCTCGTCGGCCTTTCAGAGACGGACACGACCGCTCAAGCGATCTTGCACGGCGGGGCGCTTAAGACCATCGGCGCGACGCTTCAGATCACTCCATTGGCAGTCGCATCACTGGCCTCAAAGCCCATCTATACCCCGAAGGAGCTCTACGGCAAGAAGTTCGGCGTCCAGGCCTTCCAGGACCAGGTTGTGGACGGCTTCTTCAAATTGATCGGGCTCGACATTGACAAGGTCACATTGGTACCTGCATCGGGCGACCCTTCGATCCTGCCCGCGGGCGAGGTCGACGCTTTGTTGGTGCTGCTCGACAACGAGCCGATCACACTTGCCCTTGACGGGGTGAAGACTCATACCTTTACTTTCTACGAATACGGCTGGAACGTTTTCGGAGACACATTGGAAGTGGCCGATGCGTCATTGAAGAATGCAAAGGCACGTGACCTACTCGTCCGCACGGTTCGCGCGGTCGTGCGTGGTTGGCAGAACGCGTTGACCAACGCGACACAGACTGTGAATTGGGTCGTCGACGACTACGGCAAGAACCTCAACTTGAACAAGCGCCAGCAGTTGTTGGAGTTGGAGGCTCTGACGAATGTCATCGCCACGCCGTACACAAAGGCAAATGGCTTGCTGAAGATGAGTCCTCAGGACATAGAGATCAACCTCAAGTCGATCCGGTCCGAGGGGATATTGGGCGTGACCGAGTCGATGCTATTCGACACCAGCATCCTCGAGGAAGCCTTCGACGGCAAGACCAGAATTACCTGAGCCGGGCGAGCTGCCAGCCGAATCGGGCGTAACTGAGCGAGTGTCCAGAGGCCACTGGTCCGCGTCCGGCCCATTAGGGGCGGGCGCGGACGTGGCCGGCGTCTCGGATCGGACCCACTTGTCTTTGGGGGCATTGCCGGCATTTCGCAGCCAGCCGGGGGGGCCACCTAGAGTTTTCGACAGTGACAGTCAACAACAGCTGATTCCCGTTTGAGCGCGCGAGCGAAAGTGCATCGGAGGTGCCCAGTGGCCGAAACCGAAGCCTCGGAGCCTGAAGGGCGGGGAAGGGTCCCCGCCTTTAGCGAAGACCCTTGGACCAGGGTGACGAGCTTGCACGGGCTGCCCGGTGATGAGCTGCGCTCTGCGTTGCAGAAGTCGATCCGCCGTGGGCTGCTGGAAAATGCCCTCCTTGTAGCCTACGAGCTGTTCCAGACCGGACCCGAGGCCGAGCGGCTGCTCTGGGAGCGACTGCAAATCATCTCCGTTGAGGACGTCGGCTTCGGACGGGCTGACGCACCGGTGCTTCTCGATGCCCTGCACCGGATGCACGAGCAATTCGCATGGCCCGGAGGCGAGCGCTTTTTGTTCGCCGCGCATGCCGTTCGCCTGCTCGTCACTAGCCCGAAGGACCGCACGACCGACGAGCTTGTCAATTGGATCTCCCACCTGGCCGACGACGAGGGTGTCCGCCCCGAGATCATGGATGTGGCTCTCGACGTCCACACGCGTCGCGGCCAGCTGATGGGCCGTGGCCTCCGGCACTTTCTTGCCGAAGGTGCTCTGGTCGAAAACGAGCTGCCGGACCGTGACCTCACCTACCGCCACCGGCTGCTGGCACTTTATGGCATCTCCGAGGAGAGGGCATGAGCCTCTTTGGTGAGGAGGTCAGCAATCAGGCCGTGCAGGTGAGCAAGGAGCCGGCGGGTCGGGCGCGTGGCGTCGACATCGTCGTCGAAAAGGTGGACAAGGTCTTCAAGATCGGGCGTACGAGTCTCGAGGCGTTACACGACGTCAGCCTCAAGGCTGAGCCCGGCTCGTTCACTGCGCTGCTCGGCTCATCAGGCTGTGGCAAGTCGACTCTTCTTCGCATCCTCGCCGACTTGGAGGTCCCGAGCTCGGGCTCGGTCCTTGTCGGCGGGAGCAGCCCGCATGAGTTGCGCATGGCACACCGTTTGGGCGTTGCCTTCCAGGACGCCGCGCTGCTGCCTTGGCGCTCGGTCACCACAAACATTGCATTGCCTGCGGAGATAGCCCACGCTTCGCTCGACAAGGCGACGATCCCGGACCTCGTGAAGCTCGTCGGCCTCGAGGGCTTCGAAGGAGCGCGCCCGGCTCAACTTTCCGGCGGCATGCGCCAGCGTGTGGCTATCGCCCGCACGTTGTTGCTTGATCCCGACCTGCTGCTGTTGGACGAGCCCTTCGGTGCTCTCGACGAGATGACGCGCCAACGCCTGAACCTGGAGCTGCAACGCATCTGGCTCGCCCGCAAGACGACGACCCTTCTTGTCACGCACTCGATTCCAGAAGCGGTCTTTCTCTCCGACCGCGTCCTCGTGATGACGAAGCGACCAGGCCACATCGAGTACGACGTGAAGGTGGAGATGGAGCGTCCCCGCACTCTCGACGTCCTGCGAACTCCGGAGTTCCACGCTCACTGCGATCAGCTGAGCGACCTGCTGTTCACCCAGCGAAGCGACGCGGCTGGAACAACGTGAGCATCGGCGTACGGTTGCGCACTTCGTTGCGCTCCGGTAAGTGGGTCGGCGGGGTCGTAGGCGTCGTAGGCGTTCTCGTCATCTGGGAGATAGGCGCGCTCTTACTCAACGGCAAGCACATACTCCCGACGCCTCCGCAGGTGATTGGCGAGATGTGGGACGACAAGGGCTTCTACTGGCCCAACATGCTCGTCACGCTGCGGGAGGCGGCCAAGGGGTACCTGGCCGGCAACGTCGTCGCGATCGTGCTGGCCGTGGTCTTCATCCAAGTGCCATTCATAGAGCGGCTCTTGATGCGCCTGGCGATCGCCAGCTACTGCGTGCCGCTCGTGGCGATCGCGCCGATCTTGATCGTCACGACCTCAGGCGACACACCCAAGGCCGCCCTCGCCGCGCTCACGGTCCTGTTCACCACTCTCATCGCGACATTGCTGGGTCTGCGCTCGGCGGACAAGTCCGCCTTGGACCTGGTCAAATCCTGCGGTGGCGGCTCGTGGATGGCACTTCGCAAGGTCCGGTTCCAAGCGGCCCTCCCGAGCCTATTCGCCGGACTGCGCATCGCTGCTCCCTCCGCGTTGCTCGGAGCCATCATCGGCGAGTACCTCGGTGCGAACGCCGGGCTCGGGGCACTCCTCCTCCAGTCGCAGGACTCCTTCCAGGTGACAGAGACCTGGGCCTTGGCGGTGTTCATCGCCGCGGTGGCGGGGCTCGCATACGCCATCACGTCGGTCGCGGCGCGGCTGTTGTTGCCCTGGGCGGGCAAGGGTGCGACGGTCGTCGTCGGCACCGCCGAGGTACGGGACACGAGCCGATCGCTCTTCGTGCGAGCATGCGTAGCCGTCTGGTACCTCATGTTGTCGTTAGCGCTCATCATCGGATTGTGGTACGGCGTGATCCGCTTGTTCAACCTGAACGACTTTTTCGCAAAGACCCCGGCAGATGTCTGGAGTTTCTTCTTCACCGGGCCGACGGCCCGCGCCGATCGGGACCAGATCTGGGGCCTTTTGGGTCAGACTATCGACGACGCCATTTATGGGTATCTTACGGGCACCATTGTCGCCATTTTGGTCGCGATTGGCGTGGTCGCGAAGCGGTCAATAGAACAAACGTTGATGCCCATAGCGATCGCCTTACGTTCGGTCCCTTTGGTTGCCATGACTCCGTTCATAATGCTGATCTTTCACCGTGGCGCGATCGGCACTTCCGTGGTCGTCGGGATCGTCGTCTTCTTTCCGACCTTGGTGAACCTCATAATCGGTATGCGAACAGCCCCCGAACAAGCGATCGACATGGTCGCCTCTTACGGGGGCTCGACGAGTACTTCAATTCGCAAGGTCAGGTTCCCCTACGCCCTGCCGGCGCTGTTCGCCTCGGCTCGTATCGCAGTTCCTGCCGCCATCGCCGGGGCAACACTCGCTGAATGGCTCGCGACTGGGAGGGGCCTCGGGAATCTCATCGTCGTGTCGTACGCAGACTCCAACTTCGACACTTTGTGGGCCTCCGCCGTGGTAATAGTCGCAGTCGCAGTCGCGGTGTACGCACTCGTTGGCATGCTCGAAGTCGTCGTGCGGAGCAGGTTCGGCCCTGCACCGGAGTCGGACTGAGGAGCTGGCGCCATCGGGTCGACAGCTCGCGACGACGGCCATCAGACTCGACGCGCCGCCACTGGCAGGCGGCGGCCGCGGATCGTGTCGGGCGCTTCTAGGCAGAGTCGTACCTAAACGATGAGACCGCACAGTGAAACTGTCGCGCTGGCCCCTTATCCGGTCCCAGCTGGTTACGGTCTTGCCGCTCCCAACTTGGCGGCGCAGGCGCGGCCTCTCATCTGCACCAGGCGATTGGTCTCTCGGTTTGCCCGCCCTTCATCGTCCCAGGAGAGGTGCCATCGTTCCCTGCCATTCGCGTGAGATACGTCGGTGCGCAGCCAAGGCGTCTTGGAGCTTGTCCGACTGAGGCACACCGTCTCGAACGAGCACTCGGCCATTGACGATCGTGTGCCGAGCGTGGACCGGTCCGCACCGCAAGAAGCCTTCGACGAGGTCGGTGTGCACGCCTGCGAAGGCGACCTCGTCGAGGCTCCACACCACGACGTCGCCAGGCACGCCAGGCTGTAGCGTGCCGAGGCCGTCTTCGCGACCGAGACAGGCAGCCGAGCCTTGCGTCGCGATCTTGAGGACTTCGCGTGCCGTCATGGACCCCGGCCCCTCTTTGATTCGGGCCAGCAACAGGGCGGTACGTGCTTCGAGCCAAAGCGACATGTGGTCCGACGAAGAGGATCCGTCGCAGCCGAGGCCCACCCGCGCCCCTGCGTCCCTTAAGGCCCGGACCGGCGCGATCGACCTGCTGTAGAGGGAGTTCGCGCTCGGGCAATGGGCGACGCCCGTGTGCCACCTGCCGAGACGGGCCACTTCGTCCTCGGTCGGGTACACACAATGTGCGACCCATGCTCGATCGGTACCCCAACCGACTTCCTCGAAATGCTCTATCGAGGAACACCCGAAGGTGTTCTGGCAGTATGAAAGCTCTCCGACGTCTTCGACCAGGTGCGTGTGCAGGCGAACGTCCAGCCGCTCGGCGAGCTCGGCGGTTCGTTGCATGAGGCTCGGAGTGACTGAGAACGGCGAGCACGGCGCGAGCGCGATGCGCAACATGGAGTTGGGGCCGGGGTCGTGATATGTCTTAATGAGGCGTTCGGAGTCGGCAAGGATCTCGTCGTCGTCCTGAACAACCTCGTCCGGAGGCAGCCCACCGTCCTTGAGCGACAGGCTCATCGAACCGCGCGTGGGATGGAAGCGGAAACCTAGGTCAGAAGCAGCCTTGATCTCCGCGTCGATCAGGTTGGGGCGCGGGTGCACATAGAGGTGGTCGGTCGTGGTGGTGCATCCTCCGAGGGCGAGCTCGGTGAGCCCCACCACGGTCGAGACGTAGACGGCTTCCTCGTCGATACGGGACCAGACCTTATAGAGCGTCGTTAGCCACTCCCAGAAATCCACGTGGATGATGGGCGCGAATGCACGCGTCAGGTTTTGGTAGATGTGGTGATGGGTGTTGATGAGCCCGGGGGTGACGAGGGACCCTCGGGCTGATATGACCTCGATGGCTGAAGGTTCCGTCCCCGGCTTGCCGACGCCGCTCACCAAGCCACCAATGATGGCTACCCAGCCGCCGGGTATCTCCTCGCCTGTCATCGTCACGAGCAGGTCTGCGTCCCGCACAAGCAGGTCGGCGCGCTCAGGATTAGCCGTCGCGTTCATCACTCTCCTTCTCGCGAGCTGGGGTCGGTGCTCGTGAGCGTGCACCGGCAGTCACGCGGCGTACGGGGAGCAACTCTACATACGACCTTCGGCTGCCGGGCTGCTCGAGAACTCATCCATGCACGACATCGCGTCATTTCGAGACCGGGGTTGTCGAGACGATCACTGGAACTACGACGAAGGGCGACAAAGCCCAGCAATTCCCTGGTGGACTATCAGGATGTCTCCACGACTGGCAACAGGTGTGTTCCTTCGCCGGTGGGCCAGGTAGGGCGCCGGGGACAACGCTCCAGGTTTGTTCAGCGTCACGGGAAAGCTCACCGGAACCGGCTATCACGAGGCTCTGTAGACGATGCCCGTCGCCTCATCATCGCTCTCCTGGGCGTCGGCCTTTTCCCGGCGTTCGCGCCAGCGAAACCGGGCGTTCACATCCGAAGGCTACGGTGAAGCCATGTTCGGTTATGTGGTCGTTCGCCTCTGGCTCTCAGACCGTCCCGGGTCGCTCGGTCAAATAGCCACCCGGATCGGAGAAGTCGGAGGCGACCTCGTCGGAATCGACATCCTCGAACGAGACGGTGCTCGAGCGGTCGACGAGCTCACGGTCGAGCTCCCCGACGGCTTCGACCCGGAAGATCTCGCCAAGGTCCTCTCGCGCCTGCCCGGCGTCGAGGTGGAGGACCTACGCCATCGCATCTCACCTGTGCCCTACGCCGGCCACGACCCGCTCGATGCCGCCGTGCTCCTCGCCGAGTCGACCAGTCCGAGCGAGCTTTCCAGCGTTCTCGCCCGAGGCATCTGCACGTCGTTTACCTGCGACTGGTGCGTCGTGCTCGACATGAGCGGCACCGAGGCCACCGCGCTGGCAAAGGTCGGCGACCCGCCCAGTGCCGCGTGGCTGGCCGCCTTCGTGGCCGGCGCCCGGGCCGGTCTTTCGCTTGCCACAGGCGGGGGTGCGGGGCCGGTCGGCCCCCGGGACGTCGCCTGGGCACCACTCGGCCCCTCGGGTCTGGTGGTCGTGGCCGGTCGCGATGGCCCTCCCTTCCGCGGTCGCGAACGCCACTTGCTGCAGCAACTGTGCCGTGTCGCCGAGGCCAGGTGGACCGAAATCGGCCGGGCACGTACCCAAGCCGTCCACCCTTCGCGGGGTGATTCGCGCCGTAGCTGGCGCTTTGCCGTCTCATAAACCTCTCGCGGGCCTCGCCGCGTGACGCGACTCGAGCGCGACGGCTCTTCTCTGAAGCGGTAAGGGCGCTTTCTCGCCCAGCGCCGAAGGTTCGTTCGACGGTCGCACATGACCGTTCAGGCGGTCTACGAGACAGCGGGGGGGAGCAATTGGCCATGGGAAAGTTGGTGACCAATTGCGCTATCACCTGGGAGTCCAGGCAGCTAATCTACGCCCTCATGCAAGGGGGAAGCCGGTGAGCCAGGCAGCGACCGAGGTAGGCCTGCCGCTGCAGTCCGGTGGCACGCGTCCGGCGGTGCGCCTGATCGCCCTTCGCAAGAACTACGGCAATGTCGTGGCGGCCGACGGAGTGGACCTGGAGATTGCCGAAGGCGAGTTCTTCACGATGCTCGGCCCTTCCGGCTCCGGGAAGACGACGCTGCTGCGGATCATCGCCGGCTTCGAACGTCCCGACAGCGGTACCGTCGAGCTCGGCGGGGACGGATGTGACCCGCCAGCCGCCTTACGCCCGCGACGTCAACACCGTCTTCCAGGACTACGCCCTGTTCCCGCACATGACGGTGATCGAGAACGTCGAGTACGGCCTGAAGATCAGAAGGTGGCGCGAAGCGAGCGCCGGCGCAGGGCGGAACGCACGCTCGACATGGTCCGGCTTTCCGGTCTCGGCGAACGCAAGCCGGTCCAGTTGTCGGGCGGCCAGCGCCAGCGCGTCGCGCTCGCGCGGGCGATCGTGAACGAGCCGGAGGTGCTCCTCTTGGACGAGCCGCTCGGCGCCCTCGACCTCAAGCTGCGCCAGGAGATGCAGACAGAGCTGAAGCGGATCCAGCGAGAGGTCGGGATCACTTTCATCTACGTGACGCACGACCAAGAGGAGGCGCTCACGATGAGCGACCGACTCGCCGTCATGAGCGCCGGACAGATCGAGCAGATCGGCACGCCGATCGAGGTCTACGAGCGGCCGGCGACCGAGTTCGTGGCCGGCTTCATCGGCGTCTCGAACCTGATCGACCGTGACGGCCACCGGCTCACCGTGCGACCGGAGAAGGTGCACCTCTTGCTCGACGATGCCGAGGCGCCCCCGCCGGGTAGCCATATCGAGTCCGGGGTCGTCGACGAGGTGGTCTACCTGGGCGTCGTCACGCGCTACCGGGTCGAACTCGACGGGGGCGGCCAGCTCGTCGCAGTACGCCAGAACCTGCAAACGGCCGCGGCCGAGGCGCTTGAGGCACGGGGCCGACGAGTCCGAGTGGCGTGGCATCCCGATCAGGCATTCCGGATCGGTGTTGCAGGCGGCTCTCGGCCAGTTGGGGAATGAGGTTGTCGAAAAACAGAGGAGGGGAAATGAGTTATCGGATGCCTTCTAGGCGTAAGGGCCAGCGGGCGGCAATGATCGTCGCAGTCGCACTGCCTCTAGCGGTGGCCGGATGGGTGGGCGGTGCGGCTGCCTCGCCGGGCGCAGCCGGGCGAAGCGGCGGGAGCGCCTTGACGCCGCCGACCCAGAACATGACGCCGCAAAAGTCGATCGGCAAGGGTGAGGGACAGCTCAACCTGATCGCCTGGGAGGGCTATGCCCAACGGGAGTGGGTGAAGCCCTTCGAGCAGCAGACCGGTTGCACGGTGAACACGAAGTACGCCGGCTCGTCGAGCGAGATGGTCTCACTCATGGCCAACGGCGGCGGCGGCCAGTACGACCTCGTCTCGGCCTCGGGAGATGCCGATCTCCGCCTCATCTACGGCGGCGACGTCAAGCCTGTCAACATCAGCCTGATCCCGTCGTGGAAGCAGTTCCGCCCCTTCTTGCAGAGCCCGGCCTTCAACACGATCAACGGCGTGCACTACGGGGTCTCGCTCCAGTTCGGACCTAACGATCTGCTCTACTCGACCAAGCTCTTCCCGAAGGCCCCCGACGTCGTGGTCGGTGATCTACTCCAAGAAGTACGCCGGGCGGATCACGATCCCGAACAACCCGATCCAGATCGCCGACGCCGCTCTCTACCTGTCGGTGCATCAGCCCAGCCTCGGGATCACCGACCCTTACGAGCTCACCCAGCCCCAGTTCAACGCGGCGGTGAACCTGCTCATAGCGCAGCGGCCGCTTGTGAAGGACTACTGGAACCTCGCTTCGGACGAGATCTCCCTGTTCGCCAACGGCGAGGTGGTCGTCGGAGCGGCGTGGCCGTACCAGACGGGCCAGCTGAAGGCCGACGGGGGCAAAGGTCGCCGACACCATCCCGAGCGAGGGAGCGACCGGGTGGGCCGACTCCTGGTTGCTCGCCACCAAGGCGCCACACCCCAATTGCGCCTACAAGTGGATGGCCTACATCTCCACGCCGCAGGTACAAGCCGAGCAGGCCGTCTCCTACGGCGAGACGCCGGACAACTCGCTCGCCTGCCCACTCATGAACAAGCTGGCGAAGGGCTCCTGCGACTCGCTGCACGCCAACGAGCCGGACGCGTACTTCAAGACGATCAAGTTCTGGAAGACCCCGCTCGCGCAGTGCGACAACGGCAAGAGCGACTGTGTCCCGTTCCAGGACTGGGTCACCGCCTGGACACAGATCACCGGGTGACGACCTGAAGCCCGAATGGTGACGGTGGAGGCCCGCGAGGGCCGGGAGTCGACGGGGGCTGGCCCGGGTTTCCGCTGCGCTTTGGCGCAGGGCGTGGCTCCGGGCCGCCCTCACGCTTTCACCCCCGCTCGCCTGGTTCCTCGTCATCTACCTGGCTTCCCTCTTGGTCATGCTCCTCACGGCGTTTTGGACCGTGAACCCGTTTACCAACAACCTGCAGCACCAGCTGTCGCTCACGAACTTCGCCGCCCTTTTCGACGCGCCCATCCCCGCCATCATCGGCAGGACTGTGCTCATCGCGGCTCTCGTGACTGTCACCGACGCCGTCATCGCCCTTCCCTTCGCCTACTTCATGGCGAGGGTGGCGACGCCCAGGGTGCGCAACGCTCTCTTCGTGGCTGTGCTGCTGCCACTTTGGGCGAGCTATCTCGCCCGCGTGTACGCCTGGATTGTCATCCTCACCAAGGACGGAACGCTCGACTGGACCACGCGGCATCTTGGCCTCGGCTCGCCGAACATCGCCTACACGAACCTCGCCATGTGGATCGTGTTCTCCTACATCTGGCTGCCCTTCATGATCCTGCCCATCTACGGCGCGCTCGAGCGGATCCCGGACTCGTTCATCGAGGCGTCCGCCGACCTCGGTGCCCGTAATCCGAGGACGCTGCGCAGCGTCGTGCTGCCCCTCGCCCTGCCCGGGATAGTCGCCGGATCCATCTTCACGTTCTCGCTGACCCTCGGCGACTACATCACGCCGCTTCTCATAGGCTCGGGCTCGGGCACCAACCTCATCGGCAACGTCATCTACGACAACATCGGCCTCGCGAACAACCTCCCGTTCGCCGCCGCGCTGGCGGTCGTGCCCATCGTCATCATGACCGCCTACCTGCTCGGGGCGCGGGCCCTCGGCGCCTTCGAGGCGATGTAGATGGAGGGGCGGGCGACCCGCGCAGTGCTCGTGGCGTGGGTTCTCGGCGTGCTGGTCTTCCTTTTCCTGCCGATCGCGACAATCGTCATCTTCGCCTTCGACCGGTCCAATGTTCAGAGCTGGCCGATCAGGAACTTCACGACCCACTGGTTCGCCGTGGCTTGGAACGACCCTGCGGTGCGCTCCGCCCTCTGGCTGTCGGTCAAGGCCGGCGTCGCCGCCACCGTTCTCGCGCTCGTGCTCGGCTCCGCGGCCGCGTTCGGCATCCACCGGTTCCGGTTCTTCGGCAGGGAAGCGGTCTCGCTCTTCCTCGTCCTGCCGCTCGCCCTCCCCGGCATCATCACCGGGCTCGCCCTCCGGTCGTTTTTCACCTTCGGCGGGATCAACCTCTCGCTCGTGACGATCATCATCGGTCACACGACGTTCTGCATCGTGGTCGTCTACAACAACGTCCTCGCCCGCTTGCGGCGCACCTCGGGCTCACTCGGCGAAGCGTCCATGGACCTCGGTGCCCACGGGCTGCAGACCTTCCGTTACGTGACTTTGCCGACCATCGCCACCGCGCTCGTCTCTGGGGCCCTGCTTGCCTTCGCTCTTTCCTTCGACGAGGTCATCGTCACGACCTTCACGGCCGGGGCTCAGACGACACTGCCGATCTGGATCTTCGGTGCCATCCGGCTCGGTCAGCAATTGCCCGAGGTGAATGTCGTCGTTACGGCGGTGCTCGTGATGACGGTGATACCGGTTGCTCTCGCCGCCAAACTCACAGGCGGTGGGGGCATGACGAGATCATCGGTGCAGTAGCAAGAAAGGGAACCTCGCGGCCTTTTGGCCTGGCCCGAGGCTCGCTCGGGACCATCACGGCGAGCGCCCCTGACCCGGACGGCGCATCGGGGAGCTTGCCGTGGCCCTACGCGAGGCGCGGCTGGACGCCCGCTTCGAGCCGCGGTGTCGCTACAAAGCGCGAAGCGTGCCCCGGCTCTCAAAGGCCATGGCGCGCTGCAAAGCCGCAGCACGCAGCGCCTCGGGGATCTCGACCGGGCCGCCGATGCCGGCGGCATTGAGGCCCGCCTGCGCCGCCTCCTCCACGATTCCGCCGACGACAATGGCGAGCTCCGGCGTGCGGTGAAACACCAGCACGCCGTGATTGGCCAGCAGCACGGCGGGAACGCCAGGAACGACGGCGGCGCGGATAGTGGCTACCGCCTCATCGGAGCCCCTCGGTCCGTAGCCCGCCAGAGGCACCCCGGTCGGCAGGCCGAACATGGCCAGGGCTTCGACCCAGCACCCGATAGGGCGGTGCGCCACCGCGAAAGCGGTGGCGTAAGGCGAATGAGTGTGTAACACACATCCAACATCAAGATGATCGGCGTATATGGCGGTGTGCATGGCGACCACTGCCCCTTGGATCGGCGGCAGTTCGCCTTCGAGCAGAGACCCATCGAGGCCTAAGCGCACGACGGCAGACGGAGCGTGGTTGCGTAGCGACGGGCCTGCCGTGAAGTAGATCTCGTCCGCTCCGGGTACGCGGATGCTCACGTTCCCGTGGCCGTTTGCCGAGATCGCTCCGCTCGCCACGACGCGCTGAGCCGCATCGACGACCTGGTCAACGAGATCCTTGTCCATTCCAGCCTCCTCCAGCGCGCCATCACGATGCGGAGAGGCTAATGGCGCTGTCGCAGCTCAGCGCCGCTTGATGTCGCTGCGGAAGGAGCGGCGTCGGCGAGGTCGTGACCCGCTCGAGCCTGGCCTTCGGAGGGCGCACTGAGCACGACCTCGTGGAGCGGCGGAGACCAGGCGCGTACCTTAGATCTCGATGGCGTCTAGGTAGGTGACCTTCGTTCCGAGATTTCCGGCACGTACGACGGCGTGCTCTTCGAACTCGGCGACGAGGATCCGGTAAGGGGCCGTACCGCGGGCCTTGGGAAGCTTGACGGTGCCCTTCCAGACAATGTTGGTCGGGCTCGAGCTTGTCACGGTGAGTACCGTGCCATCGCTCTGGGCGGGGTCGATGATCCACTGCAGGTCCGGATCGCTCGTGGCGACGGTCTTGATTTGCAAGTAGGCCCGCATCGTGTCCGGCGTGCGTTCGGTGGCCGTGCCGAGGTAACCGGGCCCGATCACCTCCACGTTCACCTCGGTGTCGGAGGGATAGGTCAGTCCCATCGACCGGTCTGGGGTGAGCTGGATGAAGTCGGCCTGCACGACCCTCGAGAGCTCGATGCCAGCAAGCGAGCCGGGCTGGTAGCGCACCAGGGCCAGCTTGACGAAGGGGAAGTAGGACTCGCCGGCCCCGATGGATATGTCCGAGAACCAAAGACGCCGGTCCTCGTCCCAGACGACCTCGTGACCCGCGACGTCGACCCAGGGAACCAGTCCCGGCTGCTCCTCGAGAAGCAGGGCGGTCCCGTTGTGGGTCGCCAGGCCGAAGTCGTTCACCCGCGGCGCGCCGACCGAACCTGTCACGAACACCGGGTCTGACCCGAAGCCACTTACGAAGGGCTGCAGATTTGCGGGCAGGACTTTTCCCGAGGGTGGGTTTGCCACGACGACCCCGAGCAGCTCACCGATACCGGACTGGAACCAGGGCCGTCCGAGATAGACGCGCAGCACGTTACCCACCCGGCTGGAGCTCGGCGCGCTCGGCGAGGCCTGCGTGACCCAGTTCCATGCCGGGATGAGATAGCGCACATCGGGGGCGGGCGGGCGAGCGGTGCTCGGCACGGACCGCAGGACGCCGAAGATCGTCGGAGGATGGGCGAGCTTCTCGAGGCTCGACCGAGTGACGGGCGGGGCGACGAATTGCACCGCAACCGAAGAATTGTCTGGAATCGAGCCTGTGACCATGCGGGCGATCGAGCCTGCCTTGTCGTCCTCGGTGTAATCGACGCCGGACCGGTAGATCGTCGCCGTGTCCCCGGCGGCACGAACATCGACCGTGCCCGGGGCAAAGCCGGCCGTCGAGCAGACGACCGGCGTGGTGCCAGTGAGCGTCTCGGTGACGATCTCGGTGAAGTACTCGAGAAACCTGGTCGTGGCGACGGCGGAGTAGAAGACCTCGTGGTGCTGGGTGTCGCCAAAGTCGTGGCGGATCTTGTCGACGGCGATGACGTCGCTCTGGCCGATAGAAAGGGGGATCTCGTCGACACGGGAGGTCTTGTCAAGCAGAACGGCGCCTTGCGTGCTGATGCCGTCGTCGTAGGGGTCCGCCCAGGCGGCGACCACGTCGACGCGGACAGTGCTCTGGACCTCCGCGAACGCGTCGCCGCTCAAAAGAGCGTAGGTGGCGCCGTAAGGCCGGGCGACGACCAGCTTGCCGATAACCGGTGGCTTGAGCGGCTGGCGGACGGCGTGGACGATCACGAGCTCGCGATAGGGCGTGAACATGTAGTGGAGCCTGTCGAGTATCAACGCCTCGAGAAGAGGTGTCGCCTTGCCTTCCTCGACGATCCACTGCCATAACGCCATCACCTCGAGGTCCGCCGGCTCGAGGTACGAGCTCATGAGCACGGGCGTGATGGACGCCTTCGGCGCCTTCACCTTGATCGCACCGTCGAGGTCGTCCGGGGCCGGCAGGACGGGGGCACCCGTCCCGGCGTTGACTACGAGGCGCACGGCCCGGCGCGCGGGCCATGTGCCGACCGAGTCGAATGGTGCCCGCACGACGCCGTCGATCCTCCCCGGCAGGTTGAAAAAACTCACGCCTCTCGAGAGCACGTCAGGCAGGAACGGCACCCCGAAGGCCGGGGCGGACGTCGTCGGCGTCGCCACGGGCGGGTAGTAGACCCACTCGTTGTTGCCGTTGAGGGGCTGGGTGTCGACCTGGCCTCCGTACAGGCTCAAGACTGAGGCCGACTTGTAGGTGAGGCCGTCCCTGTCGGCGATCAGCGAGTAGCTCGAGGGATCCGGATGGCCGTCGGCACCGTCGAGGACACCGTGGGTCTCGGCCATGTCCTCGCCCGTCGACGGCGGGGCGATGTGGCGCTCGCACGCCACAATGCCCGGATCGTAGTCGGGGATGTCGTAATTCGAGCGGATCACGAGATGCTCGAGGTGCTCTCCCGGAGTCCGGGGCGCAGTCGGGATCAAGACCGGCGAGGGAACGGGCTCGAACCGGCGATAGGTCACCTCCGGGGTGGCCCATGTGAAAGGCCCCGAATCGGTGAAAGGGACACTGTTGCCGGCGAGGTCCACGGCGCGTGCCCGAAAGCGATAGGTGCGTCCGAACCGCAAAGTCGGCAGCGTTCCCGGTGTCGCCGCGTAGTCGATGCGCAGGGCCAGGTTGCCGTTGGCCGGGTTCGCCTCATCGTTCTCAAGCCCGTCCGAAGGGATGTCCGAGAGGTGCTTACCGGGTCGGGATCCTACGAGGCTCCATCCGGACCACCGCATCAGGTACTCGGGCACGTACACGGGCGGGTTCGGCCCGCTCGGGGTCGAGCTCTGCGTCGTCGCCGGCTCGACCCAGCCCTCGTCGCCGCTCGGGACCGGCACCACCGTCGGGGGCGACCCGATCCCGTAGCCGCCGAGTCCCGGGTGCTTCGCCCCGGTCCGGGCGCAAAGCTGGTACCAGCGACCTTTCTCCTTCGACCACACGTCGATCCGGTAACCCTGGGCGAGGTCCTCGAAGTGGAGCGTGACCGGCCCGGGAGGGGAGGCCTCGATGGCGGAGTTGAAGGCGTTGTTGTTCTGCCAGTTCTGGAACAGCGACAAGGCCTTGCCGGTCCTGGCCACCGAGAGGCCGGCCGAGCGGAGGGAGGGAACGGCGTAGTTCGTGGGCGTGTCCGCCGAGGCCATCTCGGTGTTGGCGTACTCGATGCCCTGGACGAAATTGAACGCCTTCAGCGTCGCCCCGTCCAAGTCGAGCTCGACGACCTCGTAGTCCGGATCGGAAAAGCGCATGTATCCCGCGCTGATCTCCGGGTCCGAGCTCCTGTGCGCCGGGATCCACTCGGCCGCGTTCGTCATCGTCACGGGCTTGATGTCTGTCGTGCGCGGCGGACCCCCGAGCTTCGGGGTCCACCTCGGCAGCACCGATACCGCGACGACCCCGGACAGGCCGCCGGGAGCTGTGAGCTCGAGCTCGTAGACGAGGCCGAACAAGCGCAGCAGAGCCGGGTGGCGTCCGAGGAGCGAGACCGCCTGGTGGAAATCGAACTGCGGGACCGCGGGAGGCGGCGTGTCCTTGTAGGTCTGGTGCTTGGCGGGCTTGGTGAGCGGCTGGAGGAACAGGTAGGCCTGGGTGAGGTCGGTGGCCGGGTGCGGACCCGTTCCCGGTGGGATCGGCCCGCCTCCCTTGGGCAACATTGCCTTCACTTGGTTGATCTCGAAGTCGAGCTGACGTTCGTTGAGCGGGAGGGCCCCGAAGCGTTCCTCGCTCGCCAGGAGTTGGAAGCCCGGCCAGGCCCCGACGGGGGCGGTGTCGGCCAACGCTGCGTAGGTGCTCTGGAAGAAGTTGCGCACGAAACCCGCCGGATAGCTGTATAGCGGCGAGGAGGTCGGGCTTGAGTACTCGTAGGGATCGACCGGGGTCGTCGAGGAGAAGAGGGCCTGCCAGAGCGATAGCGACGGAGCCGTGCTCACAACGTCGGCGTCGTAGGCCGCGGAGGCGATCTTGACCTTGAAGCTGACCTTCGTGGCTGGCCAGTCCTCCCAGTCGTGGAACTCGGCGAGAGACGACACGGCGTTGCTGGTCGGGAAGAGCTGAGGCCCGACGTGCACCGAGACGCGGAGCTTGCCGTCCGTCGCCCTCCCGTGCGGACATGCGGTCCAGAGCACCCGTTGCTTGGTCATGCGAAGGCCTCGCAGTAAGTCGCCCAATTCTTCTCCGTCAGGGCCTGTTTGAAATCGGGGTCACCGCTCCCGCCGATCGTCTTTTGCATCGTCACTCCCACAGAGACGCTCACAAAGAGCACGCTCACCGAGACCGAGACGGTGGCGGTGCCGTAGGACTTGCCGGGGCTCAAGTAGGTGAGCCCGAGGTAGAACTCCATCGAGATCGAGATGATCCCGAGCACCGACAGATTGCCGTCGGCACGGAGGAACCCGGTCAGCTGGACCTGCTTGGGGGGCGGCACCGTCTGCAGCGAGAAGTAGATACCGGCCATGATCGAGACTCCGCCGCTCGCCACGCCGAGGTCGATCGACAAGTCGGCGCCGAACTCGAGCGAGACCTCGATCATCTCGATCCCGTCCGCCCCGATGGCGAGGGAGAAGAAGCCGCCCCCGCCGAACAAATCGATCGTGAGGATGAACGGGTTGTCCCGCGACGACAGGCCGAAACGGACCCGGACGGGGGTCCCGTCAAAGGGGATGTTCACCCCGGCGGAAAGGGCGAGGTTCTGCAGGGAGAATACCCCGACGCCGATGTCGGGCAGGGCTAGAGAGTAACTGGCGCTGATGCCGCCGTCGGTGACCGAGATGGACGGCCCGCCGAGCGAGCTCAGCAGGTTCTCGAAGTCCTGGATGAAGGTGAGGGGGCCCTTGAAGGTGACCGAGTCGATGTCCGGCTGGATCGAGGTCTTGGCACCCGTCTTCGAATCGAAGGTGAACGAGTTGAAAGAGACGAGTATGAACGGGCTGTCGTTGCCGAACAGGAGAAGGCCGAAGTCGGTGAGGTCCCCGTGGATCGAGTACGTCGTCTGGCTCGGATTCGCGATCGGCGTGTAGATCTCGGCGTGGATCGTGAGGGCGGCGTTGGCCCCGGGCTGGAAGAAGCCGGGCGTGTCCCCCGTCACCGTCGGGGTCCAGTCGATCTTGACGTCGAGAGCGGTCGGCGGCTTGGTGTCGTCGTCGTCCGGGTAGATGATCTTGTCCGAGATCTGCGGGGCTTGGGCGTTGGAAGCCGCGTCGTCCGGGTCTATCAACTCGATGATGTCCGCCACCGAGATAGCTCCGAGCAGCTTGCCGACGTCCCCCGAGAGCATGTTGAAGTACTTCGAGGGCTCGAACTTGCCCGCCAACAGGTCGCTCAGGTCCCCGCCGACGGGGCCGAGGTCGCGGGCGATCCCGCTCACGTCGAAGTTGGGCGTGGCCATGCCGCCGACGAGGTTGGCCGGGAACGAGAGCCCGGGAGCGTTCTGTTTCACTTCGAGGTACACCTCGGTCACGCCGGACTGGAAACCGTTGTCGAGGTAGTTGGAGTGGATCGACACGCTCGGGCTCGCTAGCGGCGTCGCGCCGGCGCCCACGATCTGCTCCGCACCAGGCAGCCTGACGGCGGCGGAGTCGAGGGCGGGATAGACGTTCGCCCGGCCGTTGGCGGCAACAAAGGCGGTGAGCCCATAGGTGTTGACGTGCTGGGCCGTCGATCCCGGGGTTGCGCCAACCGTGTCGGCGAAAGCGAACAGAGCGCCGCCGAAAGACGGCGACCTCCTGGCGGCAGCGGCGGCACCGTAGGCGCTGACGACAAGCTTCAAGTTGGCCGTGTCCTGCGCGAACGTCGACGACATCCAGATGACCCCGGTCGTGAAGTCGACGCTCCTGGCCTCGCGGTCGGTGCCGACGAAGGAGAAGGGCACGTCTTCGAGTCCGCTTCTCACCCAGAGGACATCGTCGGTCGAAAAGTAGTGCCCGCCACCGGAGGAGACCTGGATGGCGGGGTCGCTCCCAGGCTCGAAGTCGATCGGGGGCGTGGACACCGTCTTCACGAGAAGGCTGCGGATCGGGTTGCCCCGACCGCCGTACGGCTCGCCAGAGTCGCCGGCATAAGTGATCTGCGGCTCTTTCACGACGATGTACTGCTTTTGCACCAGGTAGGCGACAGCTTCGTTTCTCGCGTTCACCTGAATCTCACGGTCGGTGATCGTGATCCTTACGGCGCGGTTGCCCCAAGGAAACAGGTAGCCGATGTTGACGACGCGGACGTAGCTGTCCCGGCCGGTCGAGGCCCGGTGCCACCAGGAGGCGACGTCGGCGGGCGAATTCGGCCCGGGCGTCCAGGAGCCTTGGAGATTGACCGACGCCCCCAACGCAGACAGCAGGAGAAGGTCGACCTCGATGGGTTCGTCGCCCACCGTCGTGGCACTGGAGAGCGTCACGATGTCGATGCGGTCCTGCGGGGTGAGCGACATGAGCCACGGATCAGCGGGAGGCCCGGCCAGGCTGGCCGGGTAGCCGGGGGCCCAAAAGGCCCGCAGCAGTGGCGTGACGAGGGGCGGCTCGAAGGCGCCCGCTCCGAGCCGGGTGTGCCAGAGCTCGGTGATCTGCTTGGAGACGACAGGGCTCGTCGAGTGATGCCAGGTACCGTGCTTGAGCGGCGTGAGCCAGAGTTGCCACGGGATCTCGAGAGCGGTGTGCAACGGGTCGGGCGCAGCCGGGCCGCCCGTGCCCCTCGCCACAGGGACGAGCTCTGGTGTCGCCTTGGACCAGTCCAGCAGTCCCGCCATCGTGTAGGGGATCGTCGTCGTCCCCTCGAACTCGAAGGCGAGCCAGCTGAATCCGGCGAGGGCGCCGTGCATGGGTGTCGTCGGCCACATCGTCGGCGGGCTCGTCTGGTAGGCGACGCACTCCTCACCGAGGTGTTGGGCGGGGAACACGACCACCATGTAGATCGGCACCTTGGAGTCCTCGGCGACGATCTCGGTCTGCCCGGCGGTGACGACAACCTTGGCGTTGTAGAGCTCGAATCCGAGGTACACCATGTCCGCGGTCCGCACGACCTGGAAAGCGAGGCTGGGCGTGGCCGCCCCGGCGAGCGCGGCGCGGAGCGCTTGGGAAAGCGTTTGGCCATAGGAGGTGTACGGCCTCGTCGCTACGAGGGCGTATTTCGACGAGGGTGCCGGCGATGCGAGCATGCGCGGTCCCACGGCAACTCCAGCTGCCGCGCCACCGATTAGCTTGAGCGCCGAGCGGCGGTCGATCTCGTGCCGGGGCCTACTCACCTGTCGCCGCGCCTCCCCCCCGGCGAGGTCCCGTTTTGTGGTGACCTGGCCACTCAGAGTATACGCGCGCCTGTCAAGGCAACCGGGGGATGTTCGCCCGGGTCGAGGTCGAGTCGGGAGGCGCTGCGGCCGCTCGGGCTACAGCTGGTCGTCCGCCTTCTCGCCGGCGAGCTTGGCGCCCACCCGGAAAGCCTGCTCGTTGATCGGGATCATGGCGCACTTGTCCTTCAGTGCGGCGCAGATGGCCGTGAGGAAAGTCTCCTCGGGGAAGACCTTGGTCGCGCCCTGCAGGGCGCCGACGGCGACGACGTTTTTCACGAGGGCGGCCCCGAGGTCCTTGGCCACCTCCGCGAACGGGACCGCGATCGTCCTCACACCCTGGTCCAAACCCTCGGGCAGGGCACCTATGACGGAACTGTCGTAGATGATCATCCCTCCGGGGCGCACGCTCGGACCGAACTTGGCCAGGCTCGGGGCGTTGAAGGCCACGAGCACGTGGGGATTTGGCGCCGCCGGTGACAGCACCTCTTTGAGGGCCACATGCACGTCGGCGTAGGAGGTGCCCCCCCGAGACTCGGGTCCGTAGCTGGGGATGTGCGTCGAGTCGAAACCCTCGTTGATCGCGCCACGGGTGAGGATCATCGCCGCCGTCTGGGCTCCGTCACCACCAGAGCCGGCCAGTTTGAAGCTGATGTCCTCGGGATCGATATGGCTTGGGAACCCCTCGGCGAAACGGGGTGGACGCTCGGTGGTCGTGCCCACGGCTGCCAGCGCCTCTTCGGGGTCGAACCTGGCCGTCGGGATGACGGGGAAGGCGCTGCCGTCGGTGGTGTCCTTCTTCACACCGAGCGGGAAGACGGGCACCATGTTGTCCCGCACCCATTCCTCAGCGGCTTCTGGCTCGAGACCGAGATGGACCGGACACTCGGAGAGGACCTCGATGAAGGCGAAGCCGGTGCCGGCCACCTGGAGCTCCAACGCCTTTTTGATGGCGCGCTTCGCGTGGGTGCGGCGCCTGTTGTCGTACAGCGCCACCCGCTCGACGTAGACAGGGCCGTCCAGGCCTGAGATCAGCTCCGCCATCTTCATGGGCTGGCCGGCGAGAAGGCCACGACCTGTGGGCGTGGTCGTCGTCCGCTGGCCGATGAGGGTTGTAGGCGCCATCTGACCCCCGGTCATCCCGTAGATGGCGTTGTTGATGAAGATGACCGTGATCGGGATCCCGAGCTGCGCGGTGCTCACGATCTCGGCGAGACCGATTGAGGCGAGGTCGCCGTCTCCCTGGTAGCAGACCACTATCGAGTCAGGGTTCGCCGTCTTGTGGCCCATGGCTACCGCCGGCGCCCGCCCGTGCGGGGCCTGTGAGTTGCCGACGTCGAAGTAGTAGTACATGAAGACGGCGCAGCCGACCGGACCAACCAGCACCGTCCGGTCCTGGACGCCGAGCTCGTCGATGGCTTCGGCCAGGTACTTCTGGGCTAGGCCGTGACCGCAACCTGGGCAGTAGGTAGTCGAGTGGGCGTTGACACCCTTGCCATCGCCGTGACGCTCGAATTCGCGGTAGAAGACAGAGGTCGGCATCAGCGCACCTCCTCGAGGCTCGCCACGTGCTCGAGGATCTCGCCCTGAGAGGGAAGGATCCCGCCCATGCGCCGGACATGGGTGATCGGCGGCGGCGCATGGACCTCCGCGTGGCTCAGTGCCAGCCGCATCTCGTCTTCCAGTTGGCCGCTGCTCGCCTCCACGACGACGAGGCGCTTGAGTTGTGGAAGCAGTCCGCATAGGGCGTCGATCGGGAAGGGCCACAAGGTGATAGGGCGGAAGAGGCCCACCTTCAGGCCTTTGTCACGCAACTCCTTGATGGCGCCCTTGGCCAGCTGCGAGGGAGTGTTGCACGCTACGACGGCGATGTCGGCATCGTCGCACCTGTAGAGGTCGGAGCGCTGCTCATGGGCTGCCATCTCTTCGTATTTCTCGTTGAGGTGCATGTTGTGCCGTTCGAGTCCGATCTCGGAGAGGTCGATCGAGCAGATCAGGTTGCCCCGGTGCGACCGGTCGCCGTAGACGGCCCATTCAGGGATCCCCGGTTCGACTATCTCGGCCGGCAGCCGCACCTTCCCGGTCATCTGACCCAAGTAACCGTCACCGACGATCACGACGGGATTGCGGTACTTGAAGGCGAGCTCGAAGGCCACCATGGCGATGTCAAGCATCTCTTGGGGAGTCGCCGGGGCGAGCACCAGGGCGTGGGTGTTGCCGTGGCCGAGTCCGCGGCAGACCAGCTTGATGTCCGCCTGCTCAGGCCCGATGTTGCCCAGCCCAGGCCCCCCGCGCATGATGTTGACGAACACCGCCGGGACCTCTGCACCCACCATGTACGAGATCCCCTCCAGCATCAAGCTGAAGCCGGGCGAGCTGGTAAAGGTCATGCATCGCTTCCCGGCACCGCCGGCGCCGTACATCATGTTGACCGTCGCCACTTCGCTGACCGCTTGCACGAAGATGCCGTCGAGCTTGGGGAGCACCTTGGCCATCAGCTCGGCACCCTCGGTCGACGGGGTGATGGGGTATCCGAAGACGTGGCGGCAACCGGCGAGAACGGCGCCCACGGCCGCCGCGTAGGTCCCCTTCACCACGAGCGGCTCCCGCTCGGGCAGAGCCACCTTGGCGTCGGGCCGCGCTTCGGGCCGTGGCGCGTCGACGGTGCGCGGCCCGTGAACCGTGGCGGGGTCCAAGAGCTCGAAGTCGGCAGCTTCGCCTTCGGGCCGGAGACCGTATGGCTCCGGGCAGGCATCCATGCACAGATCGCAGCCGTTGCACAAAGTGAGGTCGAGGACGATCGGGACGAGCCCGGTCACGGGGTTGATCTCGGTACCCATCGAGATGCAGCCCTTCGGGCACGAACTGATGCACCGCCCGCAGCCCTTGCAATACTCCGGTACCACGAAGGGCCTGGGTCGCTCGGCCACCCTGGTCATGGCGTCACCTCCTGCAGGGGCTGGCAACGTGCCTCGCAGGTGCATCCAGCACCGAGGCGGGACAAAACGCTGTCACCAGGTCCATCTTCAACCCGCCGACACGGACCTGCTAGGCCCGAAAGACCCTTTCGGCGACCTCTCGCAGGCCTGAAGAGCTTCCGTATCTTGTCCGAGTGACGTTCGACCCTAGAGGCCCGGGGCCGACTGCAGGAGACTGGGACGATGGAAAGCCTGCACAAAAAAGCGCTGGAGGCGTTCTTACACCCGCAGGCGATCGCGGTCGTCGGGGCCAGCTCCGATCCGAACACCATCGCGGGCCTGCTCTTCTCCAACCTCCTCGAGAGCCACTTCGAGGGGACCGTGTTGCCGGTCAACAAGAAACATGCTGTTGTGCAAGGCGTCGTCTCGTACCCGGACCTGGCCTCGTGCCCTGTCGTGCCTGACCTCGTCATCGTCTGCGTTCCCGCCCCGGCCACGCCTGCAGTGGTCGCCGAGGCCGGCGGTCTCGGTGTGAAGGCCGTGTGCGTCATCTCGGCCGGCTTCGCCGAGATGGGCGCGAACGGGACGCTGCTTCAGGCGAGCTTGGTCAAACAGGCCGGCGACAGCAATGTGAGACTCGTCGGCCCTAACTGCACGGGGATTCTGGGCGGCCGCGGCCGCTCAAGGTTCAACGCGACCTTCAGCCGGACCGTCCCGGCGCCGGGAGGGACGTCTTTGCTCAGCCAGTCGGGCGCCGTAGGGCTCGCCGTGCTCGAGGCGGCGGAGGTCCGAGGACTCGGGATCGGCGAGTTCGTCTCGGTGGGCAATAGCGCCGATATCGCCAACAACGAGCTACTGCTGCACTGGGGCCGGGACCCCGCCACCGACCTCATCCTGCTCTACCTCGAATCGATTCAGGACCCGCGGTGGTTCATCCAGATCGCCCGCCGGGTCTCAAGACGCCTCCCCGTCGTAGCGGTGAAGGCGGGACGGACCGAAGCCGGTCGTCGCGGGGCGGCGTCACATACCGCAGCCCTCGCCACGGGCGACGTGGCCGTGGACGCCCTGTTGCACCAGGCGGGAGTCATCCGCGCCGAGTCGATCGAGGAGATGCTCGACCTTGCCACCGTGTTGAGCTCGCAACAGTCCTTCCGGGGCCGCAGGGTTGCCATCTTGACCAACGGCGGCGGACCGGGCGTTCTCGCGGCGGACGCCTGCGAGGCCAACGGGCTCGTCGTGCCGAAGCTCACTGAGCCCACCGCGGCGCTGCTCAGGTCCCTGCTCGCCGCGGAGGCGAGCGTGTCTAATCCTGTCGACATGATCGCCAGCGCCACGGCAGAGCAGTACGGCCAAGCAGTCCGCATTCTCGGGGCGGCGCCGGAGGTCGACGCCCTCATCGTCATGTTCAACACGCCTTTGCTGACCCGCTCCACCGACGTCGCCGCCGAGCTCGTCGCCGCCCGGCCCGAGCTCGGCTCGGACATGGCGCTGCTGGCGGTGTTCATGAACCGGGAGGGCCCGCCACCTGCCCTGCGGGAGGCGGGCATCGCCTCGTTTAGCTTCCCGGAGAACGCGGCACGGGCGCTCGGCCGGAGCATCACATGGCAAGAGTGGCGGCGCCGGCCGGCGGGAAGGGTGCTCCGGCCCGAGGTAGATCAGGGCCGGGCCGCTCAGATCGCGGCTGCTGGCGGCCTTCGCTCCCGCGACGGCTGGCTGGCCGAGGCAGATGCCGAGGCGTTGCTAGGCGCCTACGGCATCGCGGTGGCTCGCGCCCGGCGCGTGCAAAGCGCGACCGAGGCCGCGACGGCCCAAGCCGAGCTCGGGGGCAAGGTCGTCGTCAAGGTCGCCGCCGCCATCCACAAGAGCGATGTCGGCGGGGTCCGGGTTGGGCTGGCGACACCGGCGGCGGCCGCGGAGGCGGTACGCGAGATCCGCTCCGACCTGGAGTCGGCCGGGATGAAGGGGGTCGGGGACGAGTTCTTGGTGCAAGAACAACTCGAGTCGGGCCAGGAGATGATCGTTGGTTTCAGCCGCGACCCTATGCTCGGACCGGTCGTCATGGTCGGCCTCGGTGGCAAGCTCGTCGAAGTGCTGGGGGACATAGCCGTCCGCGTCGCCCCGCTTACCGACTCCGACATCGATGACATGGTCCGCTCACTGCGGTCCTACCGGCTCTTGACCGGCTACCGGGGAGCGCCGGCACTCGACCTCGACGCGCTCGGGCAGGTGCTCGGCCGGGTTTCGGCACTCGCCTGCGACCGGCCGGAGATAGCCGAGATGGACTTGAACCCGCTGTTCGTCCTCGAAAAGGGCGCAGTCGTGGCCGACGTACGCGTCCGCCTCGCCCACACATCTCCTCGAGATGAAACGGTGTAGCAGCCTGGGCCCTAAGGACCGATCTTCAGCCTGGCGGTGAGGGTCGACACGCCATTCGGGCTGTCTCCCCCGCCGACGAGGATGGCTGTGCCCGTCACCGTTTGGCCACCGACGCTTCCCTTGAACGGCAAGGTCCACTCTGTCGCCGTGAGCACGCCGCCCACCGTCCTGCCGCTCATTGCAAAGGCACCGATCTTCCCCGTCATCCGGAACGACATCTTGGCTACGGCCGGGGAGGTGACGACACAACCGCTGAAGGTGTACGGCGTACCGGCGTACTTGCCCACGTAGGTGAAGGTCGTCCCGGCGTCATTTGCGCCGTCCGAGGGACAGAGCTTCTTCGTCATCGACGAGTCTGTGCTCTCGAACTGGCCCTGCAAGGGCTTGCCGACAAAGGTTCCCGAGAAAGAGGAGCTGCCTCCACTTCGGTACTGCACCTTCAATGTCACCGTGCGAGCACCGGTCGGCAACAGACGTGCCACAAGAGCCTGGGCGACGCCGGTGCCGAAAAAGCTCACGACGACCAGCGCCCAAGTGAGCAGAGCTCCCCAGCGCCAGCTGGCGCTCAGGCGAGGTGTCCGGTCACCCCGCTTGTCCGCAAGAAACAATTTCTTCCGCCTTTCGCAATCCCCGCCTGAATCACTATCTCGGACGATACCGGCCCTGGATGGAGCCCTGTGACAACGCCACGATGGAGCAGACCTGCGCCGAGGCGTTCACCCCACCTGCCCGGCGCCCACCGCGTGCGCCGATACCGTCTCGGTTCAGTTATGAGCCCGCCCGCGAACCTCCGCCATTAGCAATGGAACTCACGATATTCGGCGCCATCGCCGTCAGCTTCATGATGGTCATGTACGCCCTCGAGTCGCGTAGCCAGCATTTCATCGCCGCTTTCGCGCTCGGTTGTGCTCTGTCGAGCACCTACGGGTTCCTGGCGGGAACCTGGCCTTTCGGTGTCGTCGAGGCCGTCTGGAGCCTCGTGGCGCTCCGCCGCTACCACTTGCGCTCTGGCATCTGCGACACTTCTGTGTCACCGGCGGGTCCGAGCGGGAATCCCGGGGTGGTCCTTGGAGTTGGACACTTGTTGAAGGTCAGGCCGAAAAACAGGGGGGACGACAAGCGGTGAATGTTTATTTCGTGCCCGGCTCAACCGCCGGGGAAAAGCCGGAGCCCGGCCGTGTCTGACGATCACGAATTCGCGATCATCGCCGCCTCCCTGCGAAACGGGGCCTTTGGGAAAAAAGTGATCCTCTTCGACAAGCTGAGGCGCGGCTTGTGGCTCACCGCCGCCTGCATCGGCCTGTTGGCGATGGCGGTGCTCTTGGCGCTAACCGACACGATCTCGATCGTGATCACGCTCGTCGTCGTCGGCTTGGTCCTTTTCGAAGTGGCGCGACTAGGGCTACGCGAGCACAGGCAAGAGGCCGTCTAGCGCTCCGCCGACGGGCTCCCGAGCGTCAGGGCCCCGCCGGTGCGATGCCTCGACAGCTGAAGATGACTCTTTGCCAGAGACGAGAATGACGACTAGGCGCCCGCAGGCTGCTCGGTCGGCTCCGGTGCCGGTCCTTTGGCAGGCGGGGGCGCCGTACTGGCGAACAGTTCCGGCTGCCCGTTGTGGAAGACGCCGTACTTGCTGATCCAACGCATGAGCTGGTAGGCGATTATGACGCCAAAAGAGCCCATTGCGATGCCATTGAACGACACGTTGCCGTGGTCGAAGATGAGCGTGTAGTTCCCGGCACCGGCGATGAGGCCGATGGCACAGGGCATGAGGTTGACCGGGTTGGAGAAGTTGACCCGGTTCTCGACCCAGATGCGCCCACCGAGCACGGCGATGAGGCCGTAAAGGATGGTCCCAGCGCCACCGAGGACGCCTGCGGGCAAGGTGGAGATCAACGCTCCGAACTTCGGGATGCAGCCGAAGGCGATGGCCACGACGGCAGCGACGTAGTAGGCGGAAGTCGAGTACACCTTGGTGGCGGCCATGACACCGATGTTCTCGGCATAGGTGGTGGTGCCGCTTCCTCCGCCGAGGCCAGCGAGCATCGTCGCAAGGCCGTCGGCCATGTAGCCGCGCCCCAGCGAGCGGTCGAGGTTGCGGCCGGTCATCGAGGCCACGGCCTTTATGTGACCTGTGTTCTCGGCGATGAGGACGATTACGACCGGGACGATCAGGAATATCGGCCGCATGCTGAAGTGCGGCGAAGTGAACTTCGGCAAACCGACCCACGCTGCGCTCTTTACCGGCGTGAAGCTGATTTGGCCCTGTGCGCAGCCGATCAGGTAGCCGAAGGCGACGCCGACGAGGATCGAGAGACGGCCGATGAAGCCACGGAACAGCACCGTCACGAGAACGACACCGCAAAGGGTCGCGAAAGCGGTCCAGGGCTGCTTGTCGAAGTTGGTGAAGGCGCTCGAGGCGAGGTTGAGGCCGATAAGGGCTACGACGGCACCGGTGACGACAGGCGGCATCAGCCACTCGATGAAGGCGGAGCCCCACTTGTTCACGATCAAGCCGATGACGAAGAAGACCGCACCGGCGACGAAGATGCCGGCGAGGGCTGACGGGATGCCTCCGCGCTGTTCGGCCACGAGCACCGGAGAGATGAAAGCGAAGCTGCTCCCGAGGTAGCTCGGCAGCCCCAGGCGTTGTCCGCGCCCGATCGTGATGAGAAGGAAGATCAGGGTGCCGATGCCCGAGAAGAAGATCGTGGTGTTCGGTGGGAAGCCGATCAGCACAGGCACGATGAATGTCGCGCCGAACATCGCCAACACGTGCTGGAAGCCCAGACCTATTGTCTGGGGCCAAGCCAGCCGTTCGTCAGGCGCCACCACCTCGGTGGGGGGTATGTGCTTCCCATCGCCGTGTACCGTCCATAAGCCCTGCAGGCTCATCTGGCACCCCTTTCTTTTTCGCGGCCTAGCTGACAGACCGGGGGCCACGGCAACGGTTCCGCGGCCTCACCGGCCACTGGCACACTGTTCCCTCCTCCGCACCGTACGGTCGCATTGGGGGAATCACTAGGGTCCAATGTCACATTGGCGCCAAATGGCCCGGCCCCGACGCGAGCGGTGCAGTAGCCTCGCACTGTCGCGGTCGGCGACGTCGAGCTGAACCTCTCAGTCCGGTCACGATCCGCGACAGTGGTGGCCTGGACTCCTTTGGGCCCTACGGCGGTGGTGGTTATGGCACGTAACGGAATCGACTGGCCAGCGCGACGACGTCGTAACGCTCACGCGGGCCGCGTTGCACACCGGACACAGGTCCCGTGTCAGCGAAACTGACCCACTGGTTCGGCCAACCCGAGCTGGACACGACGGGGTTGCGGTGGTCGCGTCCGGCCAGTCACATGCAGCATGGCGTGGCCCGAAGCGGCCTGCTCTACATGAGCGAGCAGAGGATCGGGTTCGAGCCGAGGCGTGTCGACGCCCTGTTCGGCGCCAGGGCCGTATCGTGGGACCTTTCCTCGCTGACCGACATCGAACTCAAGCCGACGCTTCGCAAGTTGCACGTCACTGTCGTCTCCGAGACCGGCCGCGACCGTTTCATCGTGTCCGATGCGTTGGTGCCCTACCACGACCTGCAGCGGTGGCGACGCCGATAGGTTGGCCGTGCCCGGTTAGACCCGGGCCGCGCCGACAGAGAAGAGGTGCGCCGTCGTGATAGCGCTCGTGATCGTGCTCGTCGTCGCGGCATTCATCCTCGTGATGTACGACGCTCGCCGGGGCCCGCGTGGCTCGGCGAAGCGCCCTCCCGACGACAGATGAGACAAGTCCCCTCGGGGCGAGATGAAACCCGGAGCGATGATTTGAAACTGCCCTAGCCGATCTACACGACCTGGCGGCGCGGCCCTAGTGTGATCCGATGCTTATCGACCCAGACACCGTCGCGGCGGCTTTCGCAGACACCGCCCAACACATGTTCAGCACAGCTTCCGACGGCTGGTTGTACCGGGGGGCAGGTGTTCTGGCCGGAGCGACAGGGGCGCCGCTCGCCATGCTCAATGGGATATGGGCCGAGTCGTCGGATCCCGATCCCGGCACGGTCGCCGAGATGCTCGACCGCCTCGCCGACTCCGGACTGCCCCACTGCATGCAGCTTCGGCCCGGGTCTTCGGACGAGATCGCCCTTAAGGCGCGTTCGAGGGCTATGGCCCAACAGGAGAAGATCCCGCTCATGGTCCTCGAGGACCCGACGCGGCTGTCAACTGCCTCGCAACTCGACGGGCTGACCATCCGCGAACTGAGCCCGGCGGAGGGAGCGCTACACGTCAGGATCGCCGCAGGCGCCTTTGGCATGCCCGAGGAATTGTTCGCCCGGGTGGTGACGCCAGAGCTGCTCAGCCTGGCGGGAGTGCACTGCTACATCGGTGAGGTCGACGGCGAGTCTGTCACGACTGGCATGGGCGTGACCCTCGCGCAGTGCGTGGGCATCTTCAACATCGCGACATCCTCGGCACATCGAGGCCGTGGTTACGGCACTGCGATGACGGCGCGCGTCGCCTCCGACGGCCTGGCAGAGGGGGTCGGGTGGGCATGGTTGCAGTCCAGTCCCGCCGGCTATGGCGTCTACGAGCGTCTCGGCTTTCGCACTATCGAACGGTGGGACTGCTGGGTCCGCGAGGTCTGACAGCGCCTGTCACTTCTCCCTCGCGCGGGCACCGTTGACAGATTTTAGACAATGTATAAATATTACGAGCGGTGGTAAAGACAGCCGAGGCAACCGACTGGCGTGAGACCCGGAGGCGATCAGCCCGCGACGTGATAATCGAGGCCGCTTGGGCACTCGTAGGAGAAGAGGGCCTCGCCGGTTTGTCGATGCGCGACCTTGCCAGTCGGGCGGGGATCACCACCCCGACCGTGTACGCCTACTTCGAGTCGAAGAACGCCATCTACGACGCCATGTTCGGCCAGGCTGCCGGTCGCTTCGCCGACCGTATGGCCGCGCCCTTCGAGTTCGATGATCCTCGCGAGCTGCTCGTGGCAGGCGTGCGGCGGTTTTTCGACTTCTGTACGAGCGAACCGGTTCGCTACCAGCTCCTCTTCCAGCGCAACATCCCGGGCTTCGAACCGTCGCCCGAGTCGTTCGCCCCGGCCGTGCGGGCCCTCGGCGAAGCCCGCAAGTGGCTCGCCTTGAACGGGGTGAGCGAGCAACGCCATGTCGACATGTTGACGGCGCTCGTCACCGGTCTCGTGAACCAGCAGGTCGCCAACGACCCCGGTGGTGAGCGCTGGACTCGCCTGCTCGACGAGGCGATCTCGATGTTTCTCGGTCATTGTCGCCAGTCCGCCACTGCGCCCAAGCCCCGGTCCCGCAGGAACCGAGCCAAAGGAGGTCGCCATGACCATGACAACGATTGACGTCACGACAATCGCTCCGCTGTCGCACCTCGAGGCCATGCGCCTGCAGGCCTACGAGCTGGACCGCACTCTCGAGCTGCTGCGGAGCTTGGACGAGCGAGCCTGGAAGGCTGCGACTGACTGTCCCGCCTGGGACGTCCGCGCCATATACCAACACGTCCTGGGAGCATGCGAAGCCGGCGCGTCGATGCGCGAGAACGTGCACCAGCTGCGAGCAGCCCGGGCGCTGCGAAGACGCCAGGGCGGCCCACTCGAAGCTGCCCTGTCCGCCGTGCAGGTGAGCGAGCGAGCCGAACTCAGCCCGAGCGCCCTTATCGAGCGGCTCAGTTCTGTCGCTCCAAGAACCGTGCGAGGCCGGACCCGATCGCCCGGACTAGTGCGCCGGCTGGCCAAGCTCAAGGTCGACGGGCCAGTGCACGAGACCTGGCGCCTCGGCTATCTGATCGACACCATCTACCTGCGTGACTTGTGGATGCACCGGATCGACCTCTGCCAGGCCGTCGGGCGGCAACCGGAACTGGCCGCCGATCATGACGGCCGCATCGTCGCCGACATCGTGTCGGAGTGGGGGCGGCGCCACGCCAAGGCCTTCGTGCTCGATCTCACCGGTACCGCCGGCGGCAGCTTCGTGCAGCGACCGGAGCGTCCCGAGGCTGACCATTTGTCCCTTGACGCCGTCGAGTTCTGTCGCACTCTCGCCGGTCGCAGGCCGGCCTCCGGCCTGCTAGCGACTGTCGTGCCCTTTTGACAAGGCCGTCGCCTCACGCTGTGCGGAAACGCAATGCCGACCAGACCCCGTCGACGGAGATCTGGCGGACGGGCCGCAACCCGTCGTCGGCGAGAGCGCGAGCTAGAAAGTCACGGTTAAGGTCCGTCCCGAGCTGACCGGCTTTCGGATACACCACCCAAACAAGAACGTCGCGGCGGGCAGCAACCGCGATGTCGGCCCGAACCGAATCCAGCGCCTGCCGGTCGGGCGCGATGGCGATCAATGCGTCCGCAAAGGCCAGGTCGGGTGCTCTTTCGAACTGGTCAAGATCGATGCCTGCGCCAGCGCGCCCTCCGAGGACCGCCAGGCGCTGGCCCGATTTGAGCTGCAACTTCGAAGCCAGGTCCATGGCGGCGATCCCACCACGGACAACTCCTCCCCGCAAGGTCCCTTCTCGGTCTTGTGTCGAGCGCCTTGGCTCGCCGAGACGGGAGACCGCCCCTCGTTTGATCTTTTTGAGAGCCCTCGGCTCTCGGGGGTGAAAGGTCAGCTCCGATGTGACACAGGCCGCGAGGCGAGCTCTGTCCTGGATCGTTGCGCGGCGCCGTTTCGGCCGACAGCGTTGCGAGCCACGCGAGAGGACCCGGCTCCGCTAAGCGCGCCATCTTCTGGCGAACAGATGCCATGATATGCAAGGACGCCAGTCCAAGAGCGCGCCCGTGACTTCTCGTGTATCGTGCGAAGTCTTGTGATGACAGGGGGGAAATCATGGTGGTATGCACGCGGTGGAAGGCCCGACCGCTCTCGCCCGAGCAGGCGAACCGGATGATGCTGGCGTGGGGCAAGCTCGAGGCGTCGCTGGCCGCAAACCCGAGCGCGGAACGGATCGGCTGGTACATATTCAGTGACGGGTCGGGCGGCATTACCTTGGAGAAGTACCTCGATGCCGACGCCGCCATCGCGGCGGAGCTCGAGACCCTCTTAGCGCTGGGCGAATTCTTCGAGTTCGAAACGCGTACGGTGCTCGATCTAGAGACGGCAATGCCCGCCATCTTGAAGAGTCTCGAGCACATCAACTCTTGACAAGGCTGTGCTGACCGGCCTTTGTCGACTGGCCGAGCCCGATGAGGCCGCCGTCCGGGTCGCTCACAAATGCGATGAGCTTGCCGGCTCTGCCACCGCCGGGACTGTTCTGAGCCGTCCGTTGCTGCGCGGCACCCGTAGCATCCCGCCGATATCGACCTAAGGCTCTCAGCGACGGCCGGGCCACTGGCTTCGAGCTCGATGACTTCTGAGCTTGTCGGCCGTCATGTCGTGCGGAGACGCAAGTCGCGCGAAGGAGGTTGGTCGCGGTGTCGCTCACCCAGCCCAGTGGGGAGCTCAGCAAGCAGTTCCGTGCCAAGCTGCAAAAGAGCCCTGACAAAGGAGGCTGGACGTACGTCGTCATGGCCGGTTCGGCCCACTTCTTCGGGACGAGGGGCCTCGTAAAGGTCCGGGGCACCGTGGACGGACATCCGTTTCGCATTTCATGGCGATGGGCGACGGCACCCACAAGTTGCCCATAAAGTCCGACATCCGCAAAGCCATCGGCAAGAACGAAGGCGACTCGGTGGTCGTTCGCCTCGACGAGCGCTTCTGAGAGTTCCTCGCCTCGCCCGGCGGGCGGGTGCGAACCGCCGTGTCAGGAAAAGGTCGCCTCTGCAACGGCAGGCGAGAGCGTCATGCCACGTCCGCCCACTCCGGTGACGACAACTGCTCCCGGCGCCACCTCCCGCCGTAGGTACAACTCGTCGTCAGAGACGTTCACAAGCTGGTGGTACACACCCACCCAGCGACGACGGATCTGCGGGAACGGGGTTCCGAGGGCCCCGATCGCCAGGCCTCGGACGAGCTCGGTGGCCTCATCGGACAGCTCGAAGGAGAAGGGCTCTTCGTACTCGTGCGTGTCGCCGAGCGTGAGTGCGCCGTCGACGCGCTGCTGACAGAGCAGCTGGATGCCAAAGCGCGAGAGCGCCTCGTCCCGGTGAGCCGGCAACAAGGCGGAGAATTCCTTGAAGGCGGGGTAGTAACGCAATGAGTTCCCGTCCGCGACCGAGGTCGTGAGCTGGCGTCCTAAAGGCTCGGTCTCTGCCATCTGCAGCCGCACCGCCTGCAGACCGACGCCCTCCAAGAGCGAACCCATGACACCACCGCTCGCCGCCCCGGGACAGAGCACCACGAGATCGCCCTCATAGCTGGCACCTGTCGCATCGGTGACCCCGTGGCTTGCGACCTCGACGACCTCACGTGGTGCGAGGAATTCGTACCGGCCGGATTTCTCCAGCCAGTCCCGCAAGGCGCCGAGGACGAGACGGGGTTCTACGGCGGCATCGAGCGAGCAGTGGAGACCTGCGAGGAACTCTCCTTGCAACCCGGGGTTCAGGGCGCGCACCTCCCCGGCGTCCAGCAAGGAGAACCCGCGCTCGGACAGCGTCATTGCGCGCCACCGCCGCCTCGAGGACCTTGAGCTCGCTCTCGCTCGAGACGACCGTCACGGACCCGTTCTTGCGAAAGCCGGTGGCGGGCACGTCGTGGCCCACCTGCTCCCAAAGCTCGCGGGCGCGCAAGGCGAGGGCGAGCTCCGGCCCGGGCGAGCGCCCGCTCACCCAGACCAGGCCGAAATTCCTCACCGAGGCGCCCCTCGGCCGATCATGACGCTCGAGGTGGACGACGGTAGCGCCGAGACGGACGGCGAACACGGCGTGCATGGTGCCGAGGACGCCGCCTCCGACCGCGACGACACGCTGGTGCGCCATGCTCACCACGTCACTTCCTCCAGGCAGTCCGCGAGGATGTCCACGGCAAGCTCCAGCTCCTCGCGCTTAACCGTCAGCGGCGGGGAAAGCGTCAGCACGCTCCCCATCGTCGCCTTGAAGGACAAGCCGCGCTCCAGTGCGACGTAGAGGACCCGATCAGCCTCGTCGCTGGCGGGCGAGCCGTCGGCGGTGACCAGTTCCACTCCGACGAGCAGGCCCGCCCCTCGGACGTCCCCGACGACGGGCAAGTGCCCGACCCTCTCCCGCAGGGTTCTGACGAGGTAGTCCCCCAGCTCCGCGGCCCTCGACACGAGGCCTTCCTCCTTGATCACGCTCAAGGTGGCGAGGGCGGCCGCAGCCAACACAGGGTTCTTCTCGTGGGTGTAATGGCCGATGGCCTTGTCGGCCATCACGTCCAGCTCGGCACGTGCCAGCACCGCCGCCAAAGGCAGCATCCCGCCGCCGAGGGCCTTTCCCAGCACCAAGATGTCGGGCGAGACGCCTACGTGTTCGTGGGCACAGAATCGCCCCGTCTTTCCCAGTCCCGTCGGGATCTCGTCGAAAACGAGCAGTGCCCCGCTCCGCTCGCACGCCCGGCGCACCCGCTGCCAAAAGCCCGGGGGCGGCAGGTAGGGCACGGCCCGGATGGGCTCGGCCACGACGGCCGCCACGTCTTGTTCACGCTCTAGGACGTACTCGACCATGTGGGCACAGGTCATATGGCACCGGTCGAGGTCCGGAATCCCTCCAGGCGACTCGAATCCGTACGGGCAGCGGTAGCAGGAAAACGGCGCCACATGCTCTGTGCCGGCCAGTAGTGGGCCAATCCCGTCCGATCGGAACAAGGCCTCCCCCCCGACCGAGGCGGCAGCGAAACCGGCGCCATGAAACGAGTCCCAGAAGCTCACAGTCTTGAACCGACCCGTGGAGAGTCGGGCGATCTTGAGGGCTATCTCCACCGCTTCGGAACCACCGGGTGCGAAAAGCACCTTCCAGGGTCCACCCGGGACCAGCGCGCAGAGGGATTCCGCGAGCGTCACGGCGGGTTCGCAGGTGAACCGGCGCGGGGCGAAGGCAAGCTCGGCCATTTGTGACTGCACGGCTTGGATGACCTTGGGATGACCATGGCCGATGTGATGCACGGAATTGCCGTGGAAGTCGAGATAACGCCGGCCGTCGGTGTCCTCGAGCCACGAGCCCTCGGCTCTTACGACCGTGCTCAGACATGGCGTCGACAGCGACTGGCGTAAGAAGACGGCCTCGTCGCGCGCCAACAGGGCACGTGTCGCCACGCACGAGGCGCGCTCTTGCCACCTCGCGCGGTTCGGGCTTAGGTTGACATCTCCCTCGCGCTGGTCGGGGAGAGCCACGCGAATCGGTTCAGTCGCCGGCTGTCAGGGCTTCTCGCCTGCGGCCAATCGGACTTCGATCAGGTCGAGAACGGGTATGACCTCGGCGAGGCTGTCCACGACGTAATGCGCACCGGCCGCAGCCAGCTTTTCGGACGCCACCGCAGCGAGGCGACGCTGTTTGTCGGTCGGCAAGGCAGCGTACTCGGCGGCGCTCAAGCCGACCTCGTTGCCGGTTACGGCAACCCCCACCGACCACATGCCGCCGTTCAGGCCTTCTTCGATGTCCACCACCGTGTCGCCGATCTTGACGACCGCCTCGACAGGGCTGATGGAGAGCTTGATGAGCGCCTGCAGGGCCATGAACGGTCCCGGCCTGCCGGCCGGCGTGTCGCCCGCGCAGACGGTGACGTCGGGCTCGTAGCCCTGCTCCTTGGCGACTCGGAGGACGACGTCCATCACCTCTCGCGGGTAGCCAGTCGTCGAGGCGATGGCCATCCCGCGCCCCCTCAAGGCTGCAACTGCCTCGAGCACCCCGGGGATCACGTCGGAATGCTGCTCGACGGTCTGGACCTGCAAAGGCAAGAAGCGCTGGTAGAGCGTGTCGACGTCGGAGTTATCCGGGCACTTGCCGTGGACCGCCTCCCATCGCGCGCTAACCCCCTCGTCGCGCGTGATGGCCTGGATGTGCTGCCATTTCGGCATGCCCATAGGGGCGCGGGCCTCGGCGACGGTGATGGGAACTCCCGTCTCCTCGAAGGCTTGCATGAAGGTCGCGACCGGGGCCATGCAGCCGTAGTCGACGGTGGTGCCGGCCCAGTCGAGGACCGCTGCTTTGAGCGGCCCGACATAGTGGTGAACAGTCTGCGACATCTCAGGCCTCCTGCCTCTCGAACAGTTTGCGGTCTCCACCCACACGGGCCGCGGTCACGGCGCGCCCGCCGGGGCGCGGTCGTGCACGCCCATCTCGTCCAGTGCCTCCTCTATCGCCTGCAACGCGGCCCGCATCTCTGTCTCGCCGAGACGACCGATGCAGCCGACGCGGAACGAGTCGGCCACGGTCAACTTGCCGGGATAGATCAAGAACCCCTTCTCGCTCAGGCGCTCGTAGAAATCCGCAAAATCGAACTTCGGGTCGGCCGGCATGTGGAAGGTGACGATGATCGGTGCCTGAATCGCCCTCGAAAGCAGGCAACGGAAGCCCATGGCCTCCATGCCGTCTACAAGCACCTGGTGGTTCCTCGCATAACGCGCCCCCCGGCCGGCCACCCCGCCCTCAGCGGCGTGCTCGTCCAGTGCCTGCATGAAGGCGGCGACGACGTGGGTCGGTGGAGTGAACCGCCACTGCCCGTTGTTGACGAAACCTTGCCATTGGGCATAAAGGTCGAGGCTCAAGGAATGGGCGTTGCCTTTGGCCTGCTCAAGCAGGTCACGACGGATCAGGGCGAAGCCCATGCCCGGCACACCTTCCAGGCACTTGTTGGACGATGCGGCCACGGCGGCAAAAGGAACTTGGCGGGCGTCGAGCGGGAGGGCACCGAAGGCACTCATGGCGTCGATGATCAAAGGGCGCCCCCGCCCGGCGACGACATCGGCCACCGCTTCGATCGGATTGAGGATGCCGGAGGTGGTCTCGCAGTGCACGACCGCAACGTGGGTGATGCTCGCGTCCTCGCCCAAACGGGCGTCCACTGCCTGCGGGTCGACGCGCTCGTCCTCGCGCCATTCGAGGGTTTCCACCGCCCGGCCCATCACGCGGGCGATCTGGACCATGCGCGTGCCGTAGGCGCCGTTGACAAGCACGAGCAGCTTGCCGCCACGGGGCACCAGGGTGCCGATCGTCGCCTCAACGGTGAAGGTGCCCGAGCCCTGGAGGGGGACGCAGACATGGGTCTGCTCGCCACCGGCCAAGGCCACGAGACGCTCACACATCTCGCGGTTCATGGCAATAAAGGCCCGGTCGCGCGATCCCCAGTCGCGCAGCATCGCCTGTTTGACGGTGTCGGAGGTAGTGAGCGGACCGGGTGTCAGCAAATACGGCGGTTTCACGGGCATAAGGCCAACCTACTCAACTTGGGACAGCGCCACACGGGGCGATAGCGCCTCAATCTTGCGGGAAAAGGTACCTTTTCGGTTCGCCCCACAACGCAGCCACTCAAAGTTCCGGCTGTCTCGCGACGACGAACAGCACGTCATCGAGTAGCTCGATGTCCGCTCGGGCGCCAGCCGGGAGCGCGTAGCTCTCGGCTGCCGAGAGCGTCGACGCCACCTCGACCCCGCCGGGGAGGACGGCGACCACGCGCACGGACGCGCCGAAGAACGAGGCGCGAACGACCACCGCCGGGCCGTCCACCGACGGCCGGATCCGGATGCTCTCCGGGCGAACAAGTACGTCAACGGCACTGCCCGAGGGGAGCTCTGCGCTGGCGACGTTCGGGACGGCGAGGCGCATGCCTAGGACGCTCACGGTGCCAGGGCCGACAATCTCGCCCGGCAGGCGGCTCACGGACCCGACGAACTGCGCGACAAAGTCGGTCGCGGGTTGAGAATAGACCTCTGCCGGCGTGCCGAGCTGCTCGAGGCGTCCTTTGCGCATCACCCCGACCCGGTCCGACATTGACAGTGCCTCCTCCTGGTCGTGGGTGACGAACAACGTGGTGATGCCCAACTCGAGCTGGATGCGACGGATCTCGTCGCGCAGCTGGGCGCGCACTTTGGCGTCGAGGGCGGAAAGCGGCTCGTCGAGCAACAAAAGGCGCGGCTCGGCGCATAGGGCGCGTGCCAAGGCGACGCGTTGCTGTTGGCCGCCCGAGAGCTCGTGGGGAAAGCGCTGGGCCAGTCCGGTCAGCCCGACGAGGTCGAGCAGCTCCCCGGCACGTGCCCGGCGCTGTGCGGCGTTGACCTTGCGGACCTCGAGCCCGAAGGCAACGTTGTCCAGCGCGTTCATGTTCGGGAACAGGCTGTAAGCCTGAAAGACCATCCCGAGGTTGCGCCGGTGCGCCGGGAGACGCGTGACATTTTCTCCGCCGACGAGCACCTTGCCCTCGTCGAGCTGCTCGAGTCCGGCCACCGCACGCAACGCAGTCGTCTTGCCGCACCCCGACGGGCCGAGCAGTGCCACGAGCTCGCCGGGCGCGATCGAGATGGAGAACCCGTCGAGCGCATGCACCTTGTCGAAGCTGCGCCGGCATTGCACGAGCTCGAGCCCGGCACTTGCGGCGCGCCGCTGCACCTGCTGAGTCGTCGAAACGGCTCGGCTCACCTCGGTTGTGCCGGCCTCTGTCGCGCTCATCGGACCTCCTGAGACATTGTCATGCAAGCACCTGGGGGGCTGGCGAGGCAACGGCGGCCTCGGCGACCGGTTGGTCCGGCCCGTCGGCGCCGGCCGCGGCGGCTGAACTGCGCCGGCGCCCGGAACCGAAGATGGAGATGGCTGCGAGCAGGCCCCAGGTGACGGCGAGGGCGATCACCGAGAGCGCCACGGACAGGTAAACGCCGCTCGTCTCGGCAGCGGCCAGGAACACGGGGAAGGTCGGCTGGGTGGGCAACAGCAGGCTGGCGACGGCGTACTCGCCGAGCGACAGCGCCACGACGAGGAACGACGCGGCAAGGATGCCCGACCGCAGGTTGGGAAACAGCACCCGTGAGAACAGCTTGCCCCAGCCGGCCCCCATCGAACGGCCCGCCTCGACAAGGGTGTGCAGGTCGATCGAGCGGACGCCGGCGTCTATGGCCCGGTACGAGTACGGCAGGGCCAGGACCACGTAGAGCAGCACCAGTATCACGGGCGAGACGATGATCCAGTTCGGCAGACTGTTGTAGACGCCGAGCACCCCGACGATGATAACTATTGGCGGCACGCCGAGCGGTAGCAGCGAGAGCGCCTCGAGCACGGTCCGCCAGCGCGGCAGGCGCAGGTTGACGAAGATGATGGTCGGCACGAGCAGCACGAGCGTGAGCGCCATCGCGCCGAAGGAGACCTCCATCGAGGTGACAATGCTCGATCCGAGACCGGGCTGTGAGAGCCCCTGGGAGTAGGCGGCGAACGAGAGGTGGCCGTGGTAGCCGCCTTCCAGGCTGAACTGCACGGTCGCGTACATGGGGACGAGGACGTAGAGCCCGATGAGGCCGAGGGTGACCCAGCGGAAGGTGCGGTTGCGAATCATGTCGGCGGCCTGCTTCCAGCCGCTCTCAGCGGGAGCCCTGTCATCGCAACCACCGTGATGTGCGGCGCTGCACGACGACATAGAACGCCCCGGCGATGACCACGATGACCACCATCCCGAAGCCGAGGGCGTCACCGAGGTGGACCTGGTTCGCCACCGCGTTGCCGTCCAGGAACTGCCCGATCGTGAGCGGCACGAGCGGGACGACACCGGTGGTCAACACGTCCGCTGTGGCATAGGCGGCAAAGGCGTCCATGAACAGGACCATCATCGTCGCCACAAATGGCGGTGCGATGACGGGGAGGCCGACCTTGCGCCAGTAGGTGCGGGCGTCGGCCCCGAGTGTCGAGGCCGCCTCGCGCCACTCCCGTCGCAGCGCCTCGACGGGCGGCAGCATCAGCAAGATGGTGAGGGGGAGCAGGAAGTAGAGATAGACGATGACGAGGCCGGAGAAAGAAGAGATGTTGAAGCCGTGGTCGTAGGGATTGAACCCGAGCCGAGCCAAAAGGTCGGTGATGACGCCGCTGTTGCCGACCGAGGCTATGAAGGCGAAGGCGAGCGGCACGCCTCCGGTGTTGGCGAGCACCCCGCAGGCGGTCGAGACGAGCTGGCGCACCGTACGGTTCGGGAAGCTGACGAGCGCCACAGCACCGAGAAGGCCGATGACGCCCGCGACGGCAGCCGAGACCGCCGCCAGCTCGAGGCTCGTGGCGTAGTCGTGCAGGTAGGGCTGGCTCGAGTCGAGGAGCGTGCGGATGTTGGAGAGCGAGAGGTGGCCGTTGTTGTCGTGGAATGCCTCGACCATCACCGAACCGGCAGGTACGACGAGAAAGAGCGCTATGTAGATGAGGAAGGGGGCGACGCCGATGACCGACAAGAGGCCGCGTCGGTGGGACCGGCGCGTGGCAGGGCCCGCGTCGAGATCGCGGGCCCTGCCTTCGCCGGATACGGCAACCGCAGCCGGATCAGCCGACTGCAGACGCCCACTCCTTGATGACGAGGTCCTGGCCCGCCGTCACCTCGGCCGGGGTGGCCGTCGTCGGAGTCTGGCTGATCGCCGGGACTCCCTTCTTGGCCGCCCCCGATGCCGTGCCATCTTTCACCATCGTCGTCCAGGTGGACGGAAGCGCCCCACCGACGGCCCACAGGTTCTGACCGGTCGGCGAGTAGAGGTACTCGAGCCACAGCCGCGCCGCCGCCGGGTGCGGGGCGTAGGCGCTGATCGCCATGGCGTAGTACTGGGCGTACGGCTTGCCCGCCGGAACGACGATCTTCCAGTCGATGCCCGGGGACTTCGCCAGCTCCTGCTGCCACGACAGCTGGTTGTAGCTCCAGTCGATCGTTGCGAGCACGCTCTTGTCGGCCATCGGCCCGTCGCCGGCGCCGCCGGCCTCGATCGGGTTGAAGTTCCCCGCTGCGGCCAGCTTCTTGAAGAAGTTGATGCCAGGCTGGACATTTGTCACCGACCCGCCGTTGTTAATGGCAGCCGCCATCACCGCGCCGAACCCGGCGCCCGAGGCCGTCGGGGCGTTGTCAAGGGCGACGGCGTCCTTGAACTCCGGAAGGAGCAGGTCGGACCATGTGGTCGGCGCCGTCTTGATGACATTGGCGTTGTAGCCGATCGTCGCGAGGCCGGCGTAGTCGTAGGCCCAGTAGCCCTTGGGGTTCTTCCAGCCGGCAGGGAGTTCATTCCATTCCTGGGTCTCGTAGGGCGAGAAGATCGGGCCCTTGAACACGCCGGGCTCGCCCGCCACTGCCTCTGTGGCGTAGGTGAGGCCGATGTCGAGCACGTCGGGTTCGTCGGGCTTGCCGTTGTCGCTGACTATCTCTTGGATCTCGTCGGCGCTCGTCCCGTTCGGGTTCGTGTCGAGGATCTTGATGCCGTATTTGGCTTCGAAGTCTTTGATGATATTGCCGTAGTTCGCCCAGGTGACAGGGTCGGTCGTGACGGTGAGGTTGCCCTCGGCCTTGGCGGCGGCGACGAGCGCGCTCATTCCGCCGCACTGCTTGGCCGTCAGGGCAGTCGCCCAGCAACTCGCCGAAGACCCGCGAGTGCGCGCCACGCTGGCGCCCGCGCCCGAGACTGCACCGAGCCCGAGGGCCGTCACGGCAACAGCTGCCCCGGCGAACCAGCGCAGCAGTGTTCTCTTCTGCATTCCCTTGGATCCTCCTTCTCGTCCCCTAAGAGACGTTCCGATAGCGGCGACCCGCCGCAGCCATCCAGCTAGGCGGCACCGTAGATGGCCGAGGTGGCGCGATTGTGAACGTGCGCTACGACTTGCTTAACAGAGGATGAATTTCAGGTGCGCGCCAAGCTACCTGTTTCGGAACTGTGCAGCGGTCCTGGGCGCGCCAAGGCCCCCTCGACCGATCATCCGGCGGGCGAAGCTATGAAGGGACTGGGCGCCCGCTCGATCAATAGAACAGACCCGTGAGCTGCGATCTTGCACGAGCATCGTGCCCAGGGGAGATCCGCCAAGCCTCTGTGGAAGGTCCCGTCACGGAAGATAGTCATCGACCGGCACCTCGAGGGAACACAGGTGACCACCCGGCTCACCTTGGCGCGCGTGGCGAAGACGACGTCAAGACCTCATTTTCAGCGCGGGAGGTGAGTAGTCGCCGGTGAGGCGCCGGCGTTGCGTTGCTCGCTTCCAACCGAAGCGGCGGCCCGCGAGTTTTGACGTCGGGTTGTCGAGAGTCATCACCGCGAGAGACCTGAAGAGGGCTTCGCGGGCTACATCGGCGAAGATCCGTGTGTACAGTTCGCGACGAAAGCGCAACAAAGAGGGAGGAAAGCGGAATGGCTGAGCGGGATGAAGGTCTTGTCGGATCCGGGGGCGCGGCCTACGACCGGCGGCGCTTTTTGCGACAGGCGGGGCTCGGCATTGCGGGCATAGCCGGCGGCATCTTGCTCGATGCCGGGGCCAGCTCGGCGAGCCCCTCGATCTCGAGCGCGCTGGGCGGAGCCGCGACGGCGCCGCCCACGATGCCGCCCGGTCTTGTGGCCGCAGCGCAGAAGGAAGGCACCCTCAACCTGATCGCTGATCCGGACAACTGGGCGAACTACGGCACCCAGTCGACCCCGAACACGGTCATCGGCGAGTTCTACAAGCTGTACAAGATCAACTGCCCTGTCGTGAACCCCGAAGGTTCCTCGGCGCAGGAGCTGACCGCCATCTTGTCGTTCAAGGGCACGCCCAAGGACCCCGATGCCGTCGACGTCTCGCCCGAGATTGCCGAACAGGGCGTGAAAGATAAGGCTTTCGTGCCGTACAAGGTACAGACCTGGAGCGAAATCCCAAGCGTCATGAAGGACCCGAGCGGGCTGTGGTACGGCGACTACTACGGTGTCATCGCCTTCGGCACGAACACCAAGGTCGTTAAGAACCCACCCAAGTCCTGGCAAGACCTCCTCAAGCCGGAGTACAAGGGCCAAGTCGCGATCGTCAACAGCCCCGCCGTCGCGGGCGATGCGTTCGCCGCCGTGTGGAGCGCCGCCCTCGCCAACGGCGGCTCCCTCAACAACATCATGCCGGGCCTCAAGTTCTTCCAGAAGCTGAAGGACGTCGGGAACTTCAACCCGATCATCGCCAACCCGTCACAGGTGGCAAGTGGTGAGACGCCGATCGTGATCGAGTGGGACTACCTCAACCTCGCCTATAGGAAGCAGTACCCCGATATCAAGCTCGTCGTGAGCGTCCCGACCGATGCCAAGTTCGCCAATTTCTACTGCCAGGCGATCAGCGCTTACGCACCACACCCGAACGCGGCCAAGCTCTGGATGGAGTACCTCTACTCCGACCTTGGCCAGCTCGAGTACCTCGCCGGGTACGTCCACCCGGCGCGGTACGCGGCTCTAGCGGCCGCCGGCAAGATCCCGGCTTCGCTGGCGAAGGATCTGCCGCCTGCAAGCGAGTACGCCGGTCTGCGCTTTCCCACCTTGGCGCAGATCAATAAGGCGAGCGCCATCGTGGTGGCGAACTGGGACTCGATGGTGGGCGGCGTCTAGCCCGAGGCCCCGGCGCGCTCAGGGTGCCTGATGGCCCTCGCGGAACCAGGACGCAAAACAAAGGTCCCCGTCGGGAGCGTGACGCGAAAGCGGTCGCGCTCTCGACGATGGGCTCTGCTCGGTGCACTTCCCTTCTTCGCCTACATCAGCATCTTCTTGCTGATACCGACCGGTGAGCTCATCGTCGGCGCCTTCAGGACCGCCAACGGAGCCTTCACGCTTTCGAACATCTCCGACATCTTCCATCCGCCGTACCCGCAGGCCTTCGAGTTCTCGCTCGAGCTCTCGGCCCTGAGTGCGGTCATGGGAGGGGTGCTCGGCTTGCTCGTCGCCAACGCCGTGTTGCACCACGGCGTTCCCCGCTTCATCCGACCAGCGTTCGTGTCGTTCTCCGGCATGGCCGCCAACTTCGCAGGTGTGCCCCTCGGCTTCGCCTACGTGGCGACCCTGGGCACGCTCGGCGTCGTCACGACACTCTTGGAGCACCTGGGGCTTGACATCTACCCGTCGTTCAGCCTCCAGGGCCTGTTCGGCTGCGCACTTGTCTACATGTACTTTCAGCTTCCCCTCATGATCTTGCTCATGATCCCGGTGATAGAGGGATTGCGCAAGGAGTGGCGGGAGGCGGCTTCCAACCTCGGTGCTAGCTCGCTCATGTTCTGGCGCTACGTGGGCCTGCCGGTCATCACCCCGTCTCTTCTCGGTCTCATGGTTCTGCTGTTCGGCAACGCCTTTTCCGCCTACGCGACCGCCGAGACCCTTGGCGTCTCGAATCTCGTCACGATCGACATCGCGAACCTCATCAATGGGGACATCACCATCAACCCGCAGGACGCCTACGCCCTCGCCCTCGCGATGATCGTGATCATCGTCGTCACGATCGTCGTCTACGCCCTTCTCCAGCGTCGAGCGAGTCGATGGCTCAGGTGACCGCCGCTGACGCTGCGCGCCCGAAGGACCACCGGTTCCGCCGGGCGCGCAACCGTGTACCCGTCTGGCACGTCATATGGCTGGTGCTGGCGGCGCTCGTCTTCCTTGTGCCGATCTACTCGGTGGTGCAGTTCAGCCTGGCGGGAGTCCAGCCGGGACAGAGCCCCTTCCACTGGTACCTGACGGTGTTCGACGACCCCATGTTCAGGTCCTCGTTCTGGCTCTCTATCCAGATCGCTCTCGAGACCGTGGCGGTGAGCCTTGTGCTCATGGTGCCGACGGTGTTCTGGGTGCATCTTCGCCTACCCGGGCTCCGTCCCGTGATGGACCTGATCTCGATCCTTCCCTTCGTCGTGCCCCCGATCGTGCTCGTCGTCGGCCTGTTGCCCTTTTTGAAGAACATCACCTTCTTGTTCGTGCGCCCCGAGGTGCTGTCGCTCATCTATGTCGTGTTCGCGCTGCCGTTTCTCTATCGGGCGCTCGACGCGGGACTGCGCGCGATCGACCTACGGACCCTCGTCGAGGCTGCCGAGAGCCTAGGAGCAAAGACGCCGCGGACCTTGCTGCTGGTAATCCTCCCGAACCTCCGCGCGGCCATCATCGGCGGGTCGCTCCTCACCATCGCGATCTCGATGGGTGAGTACACCGTCGCCAGCCTGCTGGAGTTCAACACCTTCCCCGTCTACACCTACGTAATCGGGACGAGCACCGCCTACGAGGGAGTCGCGCTGTCGTTCATAAGCTTCATCTTCGTCTGGGCCGCCATGCTGGCCCTCTACCTGCTCGGCCGTGGCGGTCGCAGCGCGGCTGCCGTCGCCATCACGGACTATAACTAGGCCCGAAAATGGCAACCGTCGAGCTCCGTGGGCTGTGCCGTAGGTTCGGAAACGTCGTCGCCCTTGATCATCTCGACCTCGAGGTTGGCTCCGGCGAGTTCGTGTCGCTGCTCGGACCGAGCGGCTGCGGGAAGACGACGGCACTGCGCATCATCGCCGGCTTCGAGTGGCCGGACTCGGGCGAGGTGCTCGTGGAAGCCAAAGACGTGCTCGGCCAGCCTGCCAACAAGCGGAACATGGGCATGGTCTTCCAGGCCTACAGCCTGTTCCCGAACATGACCGCCCAGCAGAACGTGGAATTCGGGCTTCGAGTTCGCAAACAGAGCCATGAGGTGCGCGCGCAACGGGCCCGTGAGCTCCTCGAGCTCGTCGGGCTCGGCAGCGCCCTGAACCGATTTCCTCGCCAACTTTCCGGTGGCCAGCAACAGCGTGTGGCTCTTGCCAGGTCTCTTGCGATCCAGCCCAGCGTCCTGCTCCTCGACGAGCCTCTCTCCGCTCTTGACGCGAAGGTTCGGGTGCAGCTTCGGGCGGAGGTCCGTCGCATCCAGCAAGAGCTCGGCATCACGACCCTGTACGTGACCCACGATCAGGAGGAGGCGCTGTCGATCTCGGATCGAGTGGCCGTCATGTCCCAAGGCCGCATCGAGCAGCTCGGCACGCCGGCCCAGATCTACAGCGGCCCGAGGACCGCCTTCGTGGCGAACTTCGTCGGAACGATGAACCAGCTCGAGGGCACGGTCGTGTCCATGGAGGATCGAGTTGTCCGCTGCGGACCGCTTTTGCTCAGTGTCCCGGACCCGACATTCAACCACCCGGCCGGCGAGACGGTGGAGCTGTTCCTGCGCCCCGAAGATATCGGCATCGAGGTGCTGTCGAACGGAACCCAGCTGGTTCCGGGCCAGTTCGAGGGTCGGGTGACGAGCCTGACCTTCCTTGGACCGGTTACCCGGGTCGGCCTCACCACGGACATCGGACCCCTGTTGGCTGATGTCTCGAGCGCTGTGGCATTGAACCTCGCGGCTGACACCGTCGTGGCGGTCAAGCTGGACTCGGCATCATTGCGTTCCATCGCCCGCTAGGGCGCCGAATCGCCTTTCCGACACAGGGGCCGTCCTAGCTGAGCGTCGCCCGGTCGGCGATCGCATAGAGCCGTCGACCTGCACATCTCCCCCGGCGCGCCGCTTGGTAGCGTCCTGCCGTGATCGCTGCTGACGCCCTGACCTCCGGGTCGGCTCGGCACGAGCGGCAGCCGGTTGCCCGCTTGGCGGTGCTGGCCGAGTCGGTGGCGGTCTTGGCCTCGCCTGTCATCGCTTTTTTCGTGCTCCGCCTCCGGGCCATGTCGCCGGTCGACCTGCCCGATCCGAGCATGCACACGATCTACATCGTCGACCCGAGCCAGATGTTCAACCGCTACGCCGCCGCTTTTGCCGCCACGGCCCGCATGCGCGAAGGGGCCCAGGCGGGCTTCCTCGTCCTCGCCCGCCTCGCCTATCTCGGCTTTGGCATCCTCGGCGGCTTCTTCGTCATGCGCTATTTCCTCGCCCTTGTCGCCGTCGTGCCCGCCTATGTCCTTTTGCGCAAGCTCTACGGCATCCCCGCCGCCGTTGTCGGCGTCATCGTGTTGTTGAGCTGCCCGGTCCTCATCACCGCCTGGGGCACCGACTACCCCGACTGCGCCGTGGTGAGCTACATCGCCGGGGCCGTTTGCTGCCTGGCCATGCCCGCGCGGGACCGCGGGCGGCCCTTGTGGCTCATCGCCGGCGGCGTTTTGTTGACTCTTGCCACCTGGTCGCACGGCATAGGCATCGTGCTCGCCGCCACCACCGTCGTCGTCTACGTCCTCGTGCGGCTCATGCGGGCAAGGCGCCGCCTTGTCCGAGACGGCGCCTTGCTCGTCGCCGTCGCCGTCGCCGCCACGGTCATCTTGATGTTCGCCTCGCGCGCCGTGCTCGGCCAGTTCGACTTCATCCGGCCCACCCTTGCCGGCGAGGAGTTCTTGAACCACCCGGCACAGATAGCCAGGTGGCACACCCCCGGCCACAAATGGCCTCAGTACGTGCCCTACCTGTTAGTGCCACCCTCTGTCATCGTGGCGTTCTGGCTGAGCTTCGCCCGCCGGCTCTCCAAGATCGCCTCGCCCCAGCTCTTCGTAGGACTCGTGTGCACCGTCCAGCTCGCCGTCTTCGCCTACCTGCAGTTCGTCTACCACGTGCAGGCCCTCGAGCAGCACTACTTCTCCTCCACCCTCTGGGGCGTGGTCTGCCTGGCCCTCGCCCTCATCTTGGCGGAGATGGCCCGCTCCTTGTCGGAGCTGTCCGTCGCACGCTGGCTACCGGCCGTTCTCCTCGTGGCCGTCCCTCTCGCCTACGAGGCGGACCCCCACGTGCCGAGCTTTAGGTGGTGGCCGGTCGGGCTGGCTCTCGCCGCCGTCCCGGCCCTGCTCTGCGCTCTTATGAGGATCTTTCGCTCTGCGCGTGTCGTGCACCCGGCCCACCGGGTCGCCCTCGGCCTCGGCCTCGGCCTCGGCCTCGGCGTGGCCTTTAGCATCGTCGGGCTGACGGGGTCGCTGCTCGTGCTGACCGTCGCTCCCTGGGGGCGGATCATGGTCCAGGACCCGCCGCCCGCCTACGCCAGCGCGCTCGGTGGGAGCAGCACCACCCTGGTCGACTGGTACCAGGTATGTGCGGACCTGCCGTCGTTCGTCGGAGGCCCGAGCTACAAGGGCGAGCAGCTTTTGATGTGGATCCAGGGCGACGAGATCGGCTCGCTCCTCGGGCCCGTCGGGATATTCCACGCCGGCTTCAACCTGTTACCGAACGGACTCCCGGTGCTAAGCGCCGCTGACGCGGTCAAGCTCGAGAACAGACGCCCGGCCGAACTGCTCCTCTTGGACCTCACCGGCGCCGGCTTCGCCAGGGCCTTCGCCATCCTCGCCCCTTACCGGCCGGTCCTGTTGCGCGCGGCCGTGCTGCAAGAAGGAAAGGCCGTGCTGCATGCGTGGCTGATCGGCCTCAGGGCGTTCGAACCCCGCGCTGTTTGAAGGCCGAAGTCCGAGCGCGGCAAAGGCCTAGAGCGCCGTTGAAGGGGTCAGGCGCTCGTCCGTCGCCGTGTCTTCTTGGCCGGCGAAGTAGCGCTCGAGCACCTGCGCGAACAGAGCTTCACCTGGCGCGGCCCGCGTGAACAAGGTCATCGAGGAGCGCAGCTTCATGGCGTCGGTGCTCCCGAGGATCTGCTCGGCTGCTCGCCCCTTTATCAACAAGAGCGCACCCGCGCGATTCGCGAAGGCGCGGGCCGAGCACGGGATGGCTCAGGTAGGCCTTGGCCTCGTCCAAGGAAGATATGGCGAAGGCCCTCGAGGTCGGACTCGACCCGAGACCGGCGATCTGGGGGAAGATGAACCAGATCCAGTGGCCCGTCTTGCGGCCATCTCGAAGTTCTTGGAGAACGCGCTCGAAGGTGCCCCCGTAATCCTGTGCCGCCACGAAGCGCTCGAGCTCGTAGGGATCGGCACCCATCCCCGCAAGCTAGCGCGCCCGCAGCACGAGAGCGCCGTCGACGGCGATGACCGCACCGGAGTCCAGCTGCGATCCTGCGCCCGCGGAGAACGACAAGCACGCCGTCCCCAGTCGCTGCAAGGTGGAGGCGCTGATGCCGCCGCCGGCACCAGCCACCCGGCGCCGGCCAAGGACCACTCGAGAAAAGCCACCGCCGGGAGCGATCACCGGCGGCCACGACAAAGGCCTCAGGTGCCCCGGAAAACGGGCTGGCGCTTCTCGGCAAAGGCGTTCAGGCCCTCCAGGTAGTCGCTGCTGTCGTAGGCCTCCCGCCGCAGCCCCTGGATGCGCTCGTAGACCTGCGCCGCGATGGGCTGGTAGTCGTTGAGCACACGGAGCTGCTCTTTGATGACGGTGATGGCAAGGGGCGACTTTGAGGCCATCTTCGCCGCCAACTCCATGGTGAAGCTCTCGAGAACGGCTTCGTCCACGAGGTGGTTGACCATGAGCCATTCCTTGGCCTTTTGGGCGTCGACAGGCTCGGCGGTGAAGAACATCTCTTTTATGAGGTTGATCGGGAGTCGGCCGAGGAAATGGAGCAGGCCCGTGGTGTTGTAGGGCAGGCCGAGGTTGGCGGGGGTGATGGCGAAGCTCGCCGTCTCGTCGGCGATGACGATGTCGCAGCTGAGGACGAGGTCGAAGGCTCCTCCCCAGACCGAGCCGTGCACCATGGCAAGGATGGGGGCCGGGAAGATGCGGATGGCGCGGAGCATCTCCTCGAGAGGGTCGTTGTAGGCGAGAGGGTCGCGCCGGCCACGCGGGAGCTCGGTGATGTCGCGGCCCGACGACCAGACACTCATCCCGGCCGTGGCCCGCAACACGACGGCGCGCACGCCGTCGGCCTGCAGGGCCTCGAGCGAGGCGATGATGCCGTTTGCCAGCTTGGCACTGATGGAATTGCGCCGGCGGGGATCGTTGAGCGTTATGACGCCGACTTTTCCGAAAGTCTCGGCCCGCAAGATGCCGGCGGCGGTGGCGGGGTCCGAGAGGGCCCCCGCGGGGCCATCTGGCGCCCCGACGCCTTGGGGCCCGGCAGCGCCGCGCCCCCTCGGTTCGGTCCCAGCCGCAAGGGCGACATAGGTGCGGGCGAGGGCGTCCCTGCCCGCGCCCAAGACCGCGCTCAAAAGCTCGAGAGCTTCGACCCGTTGGTCCCCGGCGAGGGTGTCGGCCATCTCTCGCCAGAGCACCTCTTCTAAGACGTTGAACTCGCCCTGCACCTCGCCTATGTCGAAGCCGGCGGCGAAGCGATCGGCGGCGAGCTGGTGCGAAGAGGCGATGATCGGGTCGGCATCGCCGTCGCGCACGCAGTGGACCACAACCTCAAAGAGGTCCTGCAAGTGGCGACGGCTCGTCTCCGGGCTCGTCGCCTGGTCGCGAGTGTGGCGTTGCCCCAGCTCGGCAACCGCTTGTTCGACAACCCGATCCCGCGCGTCGGCAAGGATTCCTGACGTTTCCAAGACGGTTACCTCCCTTTGGCGGACCAGTCTACGACCTTGCCCATCGGGCGAGATTGGACCTTGAGCTGAGGCGAACCGGCGAATTCACCTCACCCGGCCGGGCAGACCTCGATGTGCTTGAGGGTCAGGATGTGGGTCACGGCGCTCACCAGTCGGCTCCGGGCGAGCTCGCCCGAGTCCACGGCCGAGACGATGGCGGAGACGATATTTTGCGTGAGGGCCGCCACCGCTGACGGGTCGGCGCCAAAGAGCACCATGTCCGCCCCCGCCACGAGTGCGGCCACTGTGGCCGCGGGAACCGAGTAGCCGATGTCACTCAGGGAGAGGGCCGACAACGAGTCGGTGATGACCAGTCCCTGGAAGCCGAGCTTGTCCCGCAAAAGACCTGTGATCACGTTCGGCGAGATGCTGGCGGGAAGCTTCGTCAATCCGGGGACGCTGGCGTTGGCGACCATGACCGCGGGCAGGTGAGCTTGAAGGGCGTCTTCGAAGGGGACGAGCCCAATTCCTTGCAGGGTGCTCCAAGGCGGTGTGGAGGCTGACATGACGTCGGTGTTGCCCGTGGCACCGCCGAGGCCGGGGAAGTGCTTGACGACCGGCACGACTCCACCGGCGAGAAGGCCGGAGGCGAAGGCGAGCCCGTCCGCCGCCGCCACCTTCTCGTCCGGGCTGAATGACCTGGTGCCGTCCGGGTCCTGGTCGTTGGGTCCTTGGCCTCCGTCCACATCGAGCACCGGCGCGAGGTCCATGGTGACGCCCGCGGCACGCATCCCGACGCCAAGGTTGACGGCCAGCTGGCGGATCTGGGCCGGCGTCATCGTGGCACCCATTTCTCGGGCGGAAGGGATCGAACCGACCAGGTTCGTCATCCGCTGGACGACGCCCCCCTCCTCGTCGGTCATCACGAAAGGCGCGACCGCGTCCGGCGCCGAGGCGTCAAGGCTCCGCAGGGACACACCGAGGTTGGAAGGAGCGGCGCTGCCGAACAAGATCACTCCCCCTGCGCCGGCGGCCACCTCGGGGCTCACGGAGGCAACATCGCCCTCGTCGACGGGCACGACGACGGTCTGCTCAGCGAGGCGTTGCAGGCTCCAGGCGTCGAGGTCGCCCGCGCTCGGACAGGCGAGAGTTGTCGTCGTAGGCGGGACCGTGGTGGTGGGCACCGAAGTGGTGGTCGCCGGCAGGGTGGTCGTGGTCACAGGTAGCGAGGCGGTGGTGACCGGAGCCGTGCTCGCCGTTGTGGTGCTCGCTCTGGCGGCCGGGCTCGAGCACCCGGACAGGGCCGACGCCAAGACGCGCGACTGCGACCGCACCCGCCACCCCGCCACGGCCGGGCCTGAGACGCGAGAGCCGGGCGCACAGGCTACGGCTGTTTCCAGCTATGCGCCCGTGTCTGCGCCGGACCGGACGCGGCTGGGTTCGCCCTCTCAACGTCGGGCCTGGGACCGCTCGTTTGGGTCGCCCGAGTCGCCAGGGGCTCCACCCGCCGGCAAGGCTTCGGCCCAGGCGATAACGCTCCCGCGCACCGAGAGGGCGACGCGTGTGCCCTCGGCGGGCAAGGTCCCCGCCTCGGAGGTGCGCGAGATGATGATCATCGATTCGTCCCAGTCGGGGCACAGCCTCACGACAGCGTCGTGGCCGTAGAACTCGGCGTTGAGCACGCGGGCGGTTGGGCGGTCGCCACCCGGCTCGCCCGCGACCAAGACCTGCTCGGCGCGGATGAGGACGAGCATCGTCGTGCCTTCGTCCGGAGGAAGATCCGTCGCCGGCCGTTTCTCGAGCGGTATGAGCCCGAGCGGCGTCTCGACCCTGGTGCCGCGGGCTTTGCCACGGAGGAAATTCGTCTCGCCGAGGCCGAGGGCGAGCTCGGGGCTCGACGGTCTGGCGTACAGCTCGCGCGGCGTGTCGTACTGGCCGATGCGCCCCTCGCGCAGCACCGCCACACGGTCGGCCAGTGAGAGGGCCTCGTCCTGGTCGTGGGTGACGAGCAGGGCCGTGGTCCCCGCCTCTTTGAGCACGCGGCGGACATCTCGGCGCAAAGCGGTCCGCAGGCTGGCGTCGAGGGAGGCGAACGGCTCGTCCAACAGCACGAGCGACGGCTCGATGGCGAGCGCCCGGGCGAGGGCGACGCGCTGCTGCTGGCCCCCGGAGAGCTGGTGGGGATAGCGCCGCTCAAGGCCGCCCAGACCGACCATGTCGAGCAGCTCCGCGACCCTCCTGCCGCGCCGCTCGCGCCGCGGCAGGCCGAAACCGACGTTCTGCTCGACCGAGATGTGCGGGAAGAGGCTCCCGTCCTGCGGCACGAACCCGATGCGTCGCCTGTCAGGTGTCACGAATCGATCGGCGTCGTCGACGACCTCGGTCCCGAGGCGCACCACGCCCCGGTCGGCGCGCTCGAACCCGGCGATCACCCGCAGCAGCGTCGTCTTCCCACTGCCGGAAGGCCCGAGGATGGAGGTGAACGACCCCGCCGCGACGGCGAAGTCGAGGCCACGCAGCACCGGCTGGTCACCGTAGGACTTGTGCAGAGCTTTCACCTCGAGATCGGTCACGTGATGACCACCGGCGCTTGGGCGGTCCCACGGCGAGGGAGCCGGTCGAAGAAACGCCCGAGGACGTAACTCGGGAGGGCCGCGATGGCGATGATGACGAGCGCGAACGGGGCCGCCTGGCCGTAGGAGAGGTTCTGCTGGTAGGCCCAGAACTGCGTGGCGAGGGTCTCGGCATTGGTCGGGATCAGGATCAGCGTCGCGGTGAGCTCGGTCACCGCCGACAAGAACACGAGGCAGAAGGCGGCACCGATACCGGGGGCGATGAGCGGCAGCGTCACGCGCAAGAGCGCGGGCAGGCGGCGCACCCCGAGAGAGCTCGCTACTTCCTCGAGCGCCACGGGCGACTGCACCAGAGAGGTCCGTACGCAGACAAGAGCGAGAGGGAAGAACATGATCGCGTAGGCGAGGACGAGCAGCGGCGCCGTCTGGTAACCGAAGCTGTCCGCGTAATGCGTGGAGAAATACGACAGGGCAAGTGCCACCACGAGCCCGGGTATAGCAAGAACGAGGAAGGTCGTCCGCTCCAACAAGAGGTGGACACGACCGGGATGGCGGACCACCAAAAGGGCGAGCGGTAAAGCCATCGCCGTCGCCACCAGGGCCGCGGAGAGGCCGTAGAGCGCCGTGTAGAGCGTCGCCGAGCCGAGGGACACCCCCACGATGTCGGACGCGCCGCCCTCGAAGATCCAGTACACACACGATCCGATCGGAACGCCTAAGGCGGCGACGACGAGCAACCCGTAGCCGACGAGGACGGGAAGGCTCATTCGCCCGAGCCGTTTGCGGGGGGTCACGCGCTGGGCTCCGGAGCCGACGCGGCTCACCCGGCCACCCCCGCGCGAGCTCGTCTCGCCGACGAGGACAACCAGGCTCAGCAAGACGAGCACGAGCGAGAGGGCGCAGGCCGTCGAGGTCGAGCCGATGTCGAACTCGGTGAATATCTCCGTCGTAAAGGTCTGAAAGCCGAGTATCTCGAAAGCACCGTACTCGGCGAGGATGACGAGGGCGACGAGCAGGCACCCCCCGAGGATCGCCCGGCGCGCCTGGCCGAGCGTCACGCGGAAAAACGTCGAGAGCCCGCTCGCGCCGAGGCTGCGGGCGATCTCCTCCTGGCCCGGGTCGGCACCGCGCAAGCTGGCCGCCACGGGCAGGTAGACGAGGGGGTACACGGCCAGGGTCATGACGAGCACCGCTCCCCGGTAGCCCTGCACCCAGGTCGAAAGCGACGACCACCCGAAGCTAACGACAAAATCAGGGATGGCGAATGGGACGACGACGAGCACCGCCCAGATGCGCCGGCCGGGCAGGTCCGTCCGCTCGACACCGTAGGCGGCGAGCGTGCCGATCACTGCGCACAGGACAGTGACGACGACCGTGAGGCGGACAGTGTTCCACAGCAGGCTGGCGGTAAGCGACCTCCAAATGAGATGCCAGACATTAGAGGCACCTGCACCGTCGGCCTCGGTGAGGAGGAAGACGAGGGGCAGCGCCAGCACGGCGAGGACGAGCACGCTCGCGCCTAGAAGGGCCGCCGGGCGCCGCCGGCGACGGGCGGTGACGATCGCCTCGTCCCCGGCGGCGCCGAGTCGGAATGACCCAGGAGCCGGGAGAGGGGGCGAGACCGTCATCGCACGACCATGCCGCGGCTCAGGAACGAACCACCCCTTGTCACAAGAGCTGCACCTCGCGCAACAGCGCTATCGCCCGGGACCCGGTGCCGAGCTCGGCGATGCCGATCGGGTTGGGCTTGAGATCTTTGAAGGGCGTCTCGGGCTGCGTCGTCTGCACGCCCGAGGCGATCGGGTACTCGAAGCTGATCGAGCGGGCGATGATCTCCTGGCCCTGCTTGGAGACGAGGAAGGCGAGGAACCTCTGCGCCGCCCCCTTGTGCCTCGAGGATCTGAGAATGCCTGCACCCGAGACGTCGAGGACATAACCCGGGTCACGCGGCGCGAAGTACACGATCTCGGAATGGATCTTGGCGGCACCGATCTCGGCCCGCATCCGGTACCAGTAGTACTGGTTGACCACCCCGAAGGCGACGATGCCGCGGTTGACGGCGGTGGAGATCGTCTCGTTGTCGGGATAGAGGTGGCTTCCCGCGTTTTGCTTGATGCCGTCCAACCACTTCAGAGTTTCGGCTTTGCCGTAGGTGCGCAGCACCGAGGTCACGATGGGCTGGAAGTCAGTCTCCCCCGCCGCGAAGGCCAGCTCACCCTTGTAGCGAGGGTCGGCGAGCTCGAGGACGTGGGCCGGGAGGGCGCTTTTTCTGATCAGGCTCGGGTTGTAGATAAGGACGCTGACTCGTGCCGAGACCCCGACCCAGTCGCCCTGCGGGGAGTTGAACCTGCTCGGCGTGCGGGCGAGCGTCGTGTGATCGACCGGGGAGAGAAGGCCCTTTTTCTGCAGGTACTCGAGCGCGGGCGAATTCTCCGTGAAGACGACGTCAGCCGGCGACCGGGCGCCCTCGGCCACGATCTCGTCGTCAAAGATGTCCTCGTCGTTGCTGCGGACCGCTACCTCGATCCCGGTTGCCTTCTCGAAGGCGGCCACGAGCGTGTCGGTCGTCTCGACGTGCTGGCCGTTGTAGAGCGTGATCGTCACTCGCCCGGGCGCGCCCGAGCCGCCGCTTGCGCAGGCAGCTGCGCTGAGCGAGAGGACGACGACGATCGCGAACCGGAGCGGCCGCCTCATTACCTGGCGCAGTACGCGTCCGCCGTCGATAACGCCTCGTCCAGGATCGCTATCCCCGCCCTGGCCTCGGCCTCGCTCACATTGCACGGCGGCACGGCGTGCAGCCTGTTGAACTGGCTGAAAGGCACGAGACCTCGCTCCTTGCAGGCTTTGAGGAGGTCCGCCATGGCTGGGCTCGTCCCCCCGTAGGGAGCGATCGGCTCGCGCGTCGCCTTGTCCTTGACGAGGTCGAGCGCCCAGAACACGCCGAGTCCACGCACGTCCCCGACACAGGCGTGCTTGCCCGCCAGTTCGCGCAGGCCCGGGCCGAGCACGTTCTCGCCGATCCAGGCCGCGTTCTCGACGATCCGCTCGTCCTTCATGGCATTTATCGTGGCGATGGCGGCCGCACAGGCGAGGGGATGGCCCGAGTAGGTGTGCCCGCCTGCATAGACGCGCTCGGCGAAGGTGGCGGCGATCGGGTCGGAGATGATCACGCCGCCGAGGGGCACGTAGCCGGAGTTGACGCCCTTGGCGAAGCTCACGAGATCGGGGACGATGCCGAAGTGCTCGAAGGCAAACCACTTACCCGTGCGCCCGAAGCCGGCCATCACCTCGTCGGTGATGAGGACGATGCCGTGGCGGTCGCAGATCTCGCGCACACCGGCGAGGTAGCCCGGAGGTGGCGGCATGATGCCCGCGGTGCCGGGCACCGTCTCCAGCACGATGCCCGCGATCGTGGACGGCCCCTCTAGGGCGACGACCTGTTCGAGGTGCTCGAGCGCCCTTTGTGACTCCTCCTGCTCGTTCGAAGAGTGGAAGGGCGAGCGGTAGAGGAACGGGCCGAAGAAGTGCACGACCCCGGCGCTCCCGTAGTCATTGGGCCAACGTCTCGGCTCGCCCGTGAGGTTGGTCGCCGTCGTCGTGCTGCCGTGGTAGGAGCGGTAGGTGGCGAGCAGCTTTATCCGGCCCGTGTGGAGCCGTGCCATGCGGGCCGCGTGCTCGACGGCCTCGGAACCGTCACAGGTGAACATGACCGTGTCGAGCCCGGCCGGGGTGAGCTCGCAGATGAGACGGGCGGCCTCGTTTCTCGTCTCGTTGGCGTGCAGCGGGCTCAAGGTGCAGAGGCGGTCGGCCTGGGCCTTGATGGCGGCGACCACCTTGGGGTGCTGATGGCCGATGTTGGTGTTGACGAGCTGGGACGAGAAGTCCAGGTAGCGCTTGCCCTCGTCGTCGAAGATGTAGGACCCCTCGGCGCCCGCGATGACCATCGGCTTTATGACCGACTGCGCGGACCACGGGTAAAAGACATGACCGTGACCGGCGACCGGCTCAGGGACAGCTAGAGGGGAGGGGGCGGCCTGGGTGTCCCCCGCAGCGGAGGCGGTCTGGGTCATGGTGCTCCTAGTTCTCGCAACGTGTTCAGCGGCGCGCCGAAAGCGCGACCAGTCACGACAGATTACTCAGGGACCTCGTCGCGACGGCCCCGTCTTCGGCTCAGAGGTGCCCGAGCACCACCCGGGTGATGCCCGGGCCGTCGAGACCCAAGCGGGCGAGGATGTCAGAAGCGTCCCCGTGGGGAAGGTACGCCGTGGGCACTCCGCAGTTGACAACGGCCGGGCGGACGCCGAAGGGGGCGCGGCGTCGTAGCGATGCTTCGAGCCGCGAGCCCGCCCCGCCCTCGCTGATGCCGTCCTCGACCGACACCACGAGCTCGTGGGCGAGCGCATCTTCGATCATCGCCTGGTCGAGCGGGGCGACGAGGCGGGCGTCCCACACGGTGGCCTCGACGCCGTTGGCGGCGAGCATGTGCGCCGCCTGCTCGCACTCGGCGACGAGCTTGCCCACCCCGATGAGACAGACCCGGTGCCCGGTACGGAGCTTTCGCGCCCGGAGACCGCTTCCCACTGCGCCAGCCGAGCGTGCCTCGCTTTTCGGCCAGCGTATGGCCGAAGGACCGGTCGTGAGCGAAAGCGCCTCGTGCAACATATTGCCCACCTCCTCGTAGGACGAAGGGGCGAACACGGTCATGCCGGGGACCTTGGTGAGCAGCATCATGTCGAGCACACCGTGGTGGCTAGGTCCGTCGTCGCCGGTGATCCCGGCGCGGTCAAGGCAGAAGATCACCGGCAGCCGGTGCAGGCCGACGTCGTAGTAGACCTGGTCCCAGGCCCTGTTGAGGAAGGTGGAATAGATCGCCACGACCGGTCTCAGCCCGCCCATGGCCATGCCGGCGGCCGCGTTCACGGCATGCTGCTCGGCGATGCCGACGTCGAAGAAGCGCTCCGGGTAGCTGTCGCGAAATGGGATCAGCCCCGTCGGGCCCGGCATGGCGGCGGTGATGGCGACGAGCTCGGGGTGCCGCGCCGCCTCGTTCAAGAGAGCCGTGCTGAACGCCTCGGTGTAGTTGAGCCGGCCGGTGGCGGAGATGAGAGCCATGCCCGTCTCCGGATCGAACGGGCCGACGTCGTGCAGGCACTTCTCCTCGTCCAGCTCCGCGGGCCCATAGCCGCGACCCTTGGTCGTGTGCACGTGCAGCACGACCGGCCCCGGGCGCTTGGCGACGAGGTGCAGCGCCTCCTCGAGGGAGCCGACGTCGTGGCCGTCGACGGGACCGAGATAGGCGATGCCTAAGGCCCCGAAGAAGTCCCGCGCGGGAGAGGGTTCGCTCGAGAAGCTCTCCTCGGTCGAAAAGCTGCCGGCGGATGAGATCCGGGACACCGTCGGGGCGTAGGAGCGCCCGTTGTCGTTGAGCACGACGATGACGTTGGCCCCGGAGATCCCGATGTTGTTGAGCGCCTCGTAGGCGACCCCGCCCGTCAATGACCCGTCGCCGACCACGGCGACCACGCGGCGCGGATCGCCGCGGAGCTGGCGCGCCTTGGCGAGCCCGTAGGCGTACGACAGCGCCGTCGAGGCGTGGCTGTTCTCGACGAGGTCGTGCTCGGACTCAGATCGGTTCGGGTAGCCGGACAGGCCGCCACGCTGGCGCAAGCTTACGAAGGCGTCCTGTCTGCCGGTGACGAGCTTGTGCACGTAGGCCTGATGACCGGTGTCCCAGACGATGGCGTCGTCCGGAGAGGCGAAGACCCGGTGCAGGGCGAGGGTGAGCTCCACGACCCCGAGGTTGGACCCCAGATGACCTCCGGTGACCGAGACGCTTGCGACGAGAAACCTGCGGATCTCGCCCGCGAGCGAGCGAAGCTCGCGGGCGTCCATCTCGCGTAGGCGCGCCGGCGAGACCGGCATAAATAGCGCGGACTGGGTTGGGACCTCGATGACGGCCATGGCTCAGTGCGTGCTCATTAGGGCGCGCAGCGACTGGCGAAGCGAGGCCAGGCTCGCGATGACCGCCGAAGGCTCATAGCCGCAGTGCGCCATGCAGTTGGCGCACCGCTCGTCGCGGCCGCGGCCATAAGCGCTCCAGTCGGTCGTCTCGACCAGCTCGTGGTAGGTCTTGGCGTAGCCGTCGCCCATCAGGTAGCACGGGCGCTGCCAGCCGAAGACCGAGTAGCTCGGGATGCCCCAAGCGGTGCATTGGAAGTCCACCTTGCCCTCGAGGAAGTCAAGGAACAGCGGCGAGTGGTTGAGGCGCCAGTGATTCCGGCGCTTGTCCCCGAAGGCCTCCTTGAACAGCTGGCGCGTCTGGTCGACGCCGAGGAAGTGCTCCTGGTCGGGCGCCTTCTCGTAGGCGTAGGCGGGCGAGATCATCATGGCGTCTACCTGGAGGTCGTCATTCAGAAAGTCGAGGACCTCGCGGACGGTCTTCGGCGAGTCGGTGTTGAAGAACGTCGAGTTCGTCGTGACCCGAAAACCGCGGGCCTTGGCGTCGCGGATGGCCGCCACCGCCTCGTCGAAAACTCCGGCCCTGTCCACGGCGGCGTCGTGACGCTCGCGCAGACCGTCCATGTGCACGACCCAGGAGAAGTAGTGCGACGGCGTGAAGCGGTCGAGACGGCGCCGCAAGAGCACGGCGTTCGTGCACAGATAGACGTAGATCTTGCGGGCCACGAGCTCTTTGACCATGCGCTCGATGTCGGGGTGCAAGAGCGGCTCACCGCCGGCGATGGAGACCATGGGCGTGCCGCTCTCCTCGACGGCGCCGAGGACGTCCTCGACCGACAACCGCTGGCGCAGGACCTCGGTCGGGTGCTGGATCTTGCCGCAACCGGGGCAGGACAAGTTGCACGCGAAGAGCGGCTCGATCTCGACGATGAACGGGTAGTACTTCGTCTTCTTGAGGCGGTGCTTCATGAGATGCGCACCGATACGGACGTTCTGGCGAAGTGGGATCGGCATCAGCGCACCTGTGTCGGTAGGGAAAAGCGGACGGTTTCTTCTCTGGTCCTCTCCTCGCTCAGGCGCACCGGCCCGAGAGAGGAGAGTGTGTCGAGCACCTCTTGGACGAGGATGTCGGGAGCCGACGCGCCGGCGGTGAGCCCGATGCTCCTCACGCCCGCCAGCCACCCCAGCTCCAGCTGCGAGGCGTCCTCGATCAGCTCCGCGCGGCAGCCCTCCCGCTGAGCCACTTCGACGAGGCGGGCGGTGTTGGACGAGTTGGCCGAGCCCACGACGAGCATGAGGTCGCAACGATGGGCGATCAGGCGCACGGCGTCCTGGCGGTTCTGGGTGGCATAACAGATGTCGTCGGCCGGTGGCCCGGTGATCTCGGGGAACCGGCGCCGCAGGGCGGCGACGATCTCGGCCGTCTCGTCGGTGGCAAGCGTCGTCTGGGTCAGGTAGACGACCGGGCGGTCCGAGCCCGCCGTGAGCTGGAGCCTGGCGACGTCCTCGGCCCCTTCGACGACGTGGAAACGGTCCGGTGCCTCGCCGAGGGTCCCGATCACCTCCTCGTGGTCGGGGTGGCCGATCAAGATGAGGTCGTAGCCCTGGTTGGCGTACCGGCGCGCCTCGGTGTGCACCTTGGCGACGAGCGGACAGGTGGCGTCTATGACCTTGAGATCACTTCGCTCTGAGGCCTGCGCACGTATGACCGGGGCCACCCCGTGGGCGGCGAGCACGACGACCGAGCCCGGGGGGACCTCGTCCAGCTCCTCGACGAACACGGCCCCTTTCGACTCGAGGCCACGTACGACGTGCAAGTTGTGGACGATCTGGCGGCGCACGAAGACGGGCGCACCGTGAAGCTCTAATGCCCGCTCGACGATCTCGATCGCACGGTCGACACCGGCACAGAACGAGCGGGGTGAGGCGAGCACCACCTCGTGCTCACCGCAGGCGCGCGCCCAGCGCTCGAGCGGCCGGCGCACGGCCGAGAGGGACCCGAGCGCACGGACACCGCCGAGGACCGGCCCGCAGCTGCCCGTGTCCGATATGGACCGGATGACGGCGAGCGGGTTCTTCGGAAGGCAGCCCATGACCCAGGCCGACTCCATGTCGACGGCCACGGCGCCCGAGTCCGCCAGCGCCTTTCGGTCCCCGGCCCGAACATATCTTGAGGATGAGACGAGGGGCCCGGTGAGCACCCCGAGGCCGGCGCGGCGGAACTCGGCGGCCAAAAAGCCCATGCTGGGCAGGCTGCGCGACTGCGACGACTCGGTGGTGCGAAGCTCGCTGGCGATGACTAGGTCGCCCGGGTGCAGCTCGGGGGCGAGGCCTCCCGCTACGCCGACGAGGGCTACCGCGGTCTGCTCGTCGAGCCTCGCGGCAAGCTCGGCGCCGGCGCGCCGCGGCCCGCGCCGCCCCGGCGCCGATGACGACATCGGCGCCGCCCACGGCGATCGCCTCCACGCGGAGTGCTGTGAGGACCTTGAGCTCAGCCGTGGGGATCTCCGTTCACGTAGCGCCCCAGGGCCGTGACGGGGAACACCAGCCGGTAAAGGTGGTAGTTGATGTAGAAGTCACCCGGGAACCCGGTCCCGGTGAAGTAGGGCTCGTCCCACGAACCGGACTCGTTCTGGGTCTCGACGAGGTAGCCGACCCCGCGTCGAGTCGTCTCGGAACGCTCCCCCGCCGCCAGCATTGCGAGCAGGGCCCAGGCCGTCTGGGAGGCGGTCGAGATTCCGCGGCCGGCCTGGGTGAGGTCCCGGTAGGAGCGCAGGTCCTCGCCCCAGCCGCCGTCGGGGTTCTGGTGCTCCTGCAAAAAGGCGACGGCCCGGCGCACGGCGGGGTGGTCCTCCCTCAGACCGCTGGCGACGAGCGCAGGGACGACGGCCCCGGTGCCGTAGATGTAGTTGGCGCCCCAGCGACCGAACCAGGATCCGTCCTTCTCCTGGGCCCGCAGCAACCACTCCACGCCGCGGGCGACGGCCAGGGGCGATCGCCCGAGCTTGGCCAGCATCTCGACCACGTGCGCCGTCACGTCCGCGCTCGGCGGATCGATCAGCTCCCCGAAGTCACAAAACGGGAGCTCCCGGCACAGGGTCCGGGTGTTGTCGACGTCGAAAGCCGCCCAGCCCCCGTCACTGCACTGCATCCCCTCGATCCAGGCGATGGCGCGCTCCACGGCCGCGTCCGCGGCCTCGTCGGTGCGGTCCAGCGCCAGCACGACCTCGGCCGTGTCGTCGATGTCGGGATAGTTGTCGTTGGCGAACTCGAAGGCCCAGCCTCCTGGCTGCAAAGCAGAGCGCCGGACGGACCAGTCCCCCGGCACGGTGATCTCCTCGGCGAGCAGGTAGCGCGCGGCAGCGCGCAGTACGGGGTCGCTCGGCTCCAGCCCGGCGTCGGCTAGCGCGGTCACGGCGAGGGCTGTGTCCCACACGGGTGACTGACAGGCCTCGAGCCGCCTGCCGCTTTCGTCTTCGATGGTGAAGCCGTCGAGGCCGTCGAGGCCCGCCCGCATGCAAGGGTGGTCCAGCGCGTAGCCCTGCAAGCTCAAGGCCATGAGCGAGTACACCCATGGCGGCTGGATACCGCCCCAGGAACCGTCCGCCTCCTGACGCTGCAGGATCCAACGCTCCGCCCGTCTCAAAGCGGCCACGCGCAGGGACTTGACCGGCCGTCGCTCGTAGAGCTTGAGAACCCGATCGAGCGTCTGGAAACGGCCCGCCCACGTGTTGAGCGGCGCCATCGGCGGCGCGGGAAGACCGCTCTTCAGCTCGTCGATGCCGAATCCGATCGCCCGGGAGGGCCGGTGGGCGCTCACCACGGTGAGCGCCACCACGGTCTGGCGTGCCCAGCAGCCGAAGTCGTAGATGTTGAGCGGGACGAAGCTGGGCAGGAACATGAGCTCGGGGGGGAGCACGGGGAGCTCGTCCCATGACCACAGGCCGAACAGGGCCAACCAGATCCGGGTGAAGACCCGGGTGCGCTCGACGCCTCCGGAGCTTCGGATGAACTCGCCGGCGCGCCGCATGTGCTCGGCCTGGGGTAAGTCCCCTGCGAGGCGCAGCGCGACGTAGGCCTCGACGGTGGTCGAGAGCTCCGGCGGGCCGTCGTAGAAGTTCGCCCACGTGCCGTCGTCGCGTTGGCACGAGCGGATCCAACGAGCGGCCGAGGCTGTCTGCTCGGGCGTGCGGATGCCCAGGAATTCGCGCAACAAGAGATCCTCGGCATCCATGGTCACGTTGGTCTCGAGCTCGCCCTTCCACCAACCTTGCGGATGCTGGAGCGCTTCGAGGGCCTCGATGGCCCTTTTCAGACAGCCTCTGGCGTCGTCTTGCGATCCCGCGTGAACAGGCGGGTGCGCGGCTGGACCTCTCATCGGTCACGCTCGGTCACATAGTGGGCGATCGCCGCTAGCTCAGAGCGCGGCCCGAACTCCAAAGCCACCCGCTCGAGGGAACCGAGGGCGGCGCAAAGCTGCGTCTCCCCGATCGCCATTGTCTCCTCGCGTGCACCGCAGTGCTCTAGGACACGGGTGGCCTCCTGCACCTGTGACTCGGTGAGCTCACCCTCGAGCAACCTTTCAAGGCGCGCGGGCAGCTCGCCGCCCCGGGCGAGGGCGAGGGCGATCGGGAGCGTCTTTTTATGCTGGCGCAGGTCGTTTCCCACCGCCTTGCCTGTCACGGCCGGCTCGCCCCAGATGCCGAGCACGTCGTCGATGGCCTGGAACGCGATCCCGAGGTGGCGGCCGAAGTCCGCCAGTGCCTCGATCGTGGAGGCGGTCGCGCCGGCGAGGATCGCGCCCATGGCGGCGGCACAAGACAAAAGGGCCCCGGTCTTGCCGGCTTCCATGTGGAGACACTCTTCGACTGACAAGGTGTTGCGCAGCTCGGAGGCCATGTCCTCGGCCTGGCCGGCGATCATCGCCTGGGTGGCCTCGGCAAGCCGCACGGCGGCACGGACCCGCTCCGCGCTCGGCTCCTCCAAAAGGACCTGGAAAGCGAGGGTCGCAAGGGCGTCCCCGGCGATGATGGCATGACCCACCCCGTGCTCGGCCCACACGGTGGGGCGGTGCCGTCGCTCCAGGTCTCTATCGATGATGTCGTCGTGGATGAGCGAGAAGTTGTGCACGAGCTCGATGGCGACACCTCCGACCAGTGCGGCTTCCGCCTCTCCTCCCGCCGCCGCCGCCGCGCTGAGCACGATCCCGGCACGCACGAACTTGCCCCCTCCGGCGAGGTGCTCGCTCACCGCCGGCCGGAGCTCGGGGCAGAGCCGGCGCACCGCTGTGTCCAGTGCCGGCGTCACGAGAGCCTTCGCCCGGGCCAGGGACTCAGCAGCCAGACGAGCACTCTCGCGAGTGGCCGGAGAAGAGACGACGGTCATGCCCCTGCCCCTTCCAATTCTCTGCCGTCTCGGGCGCGTGTGCCAAAGACGAGCTCGAGCGCCTCGCGGGCGGCCTGTTGGCCGGAGCGGACTGCGCCCTCCATCGTCGCCGGCCATCCCGTGTCGCACCAGGCTCCCGCGAGGAACACTCCTGGCGCCTTGGTGCGCGACCTCGGCCGCAGTGCCCGCGTCCCGGGCACGGCACGAAACGTCGCCGCCCGCTCGCGGGTGACGACTGCGTCGACGAGCCTTGCCTGGCGCGCGAGCGGGAACAGCTCGCGCAACGCCTCGAGGAACATGCTCACGAGCTCGCTCGACCCCCGAGCGATATAGGAGTCCGCCGCCGAAAGCGAGACGGCCAGGCACTGCCCGGAGTCGACTCCGCTTGAGGCGGTGCGGTCGAAGACGAACTGGACCGGCGAGTCAACGCAGGCCGCCAGGGGAAGTTCGGTCACCTTTCGGTCGAGGACCAAGTGGACATTGACGATCGGAGAGGCCCCGAGCCGGTCCAGGTCCGCCTCGCTCTCAAAGGCACCGAGCGACGCCGAGACGCGCAACGGCGTTGCGACGATCACGGCGTCGACTGCCTCGCTGCGTTCACCGGCACAAAGCGTGAAACCGGCGGACGAGCGACCGATCGCGCTCACCGGGCTGGCGAGCACCGGCTCCACGCCACAGGACTCGAGCGCCTTGGCGGTGACAGCACCGTGGAGCTCGGCGAGGGGGACTGTGGACCAGCCGATGTCGCCGGCGTCGGAGCGGTCGAGGAGCCCGACGCGGAAGACCTTGGTCGCAAGTGCGAGCGATGCCTCATCAGCTGGCACGTTGATCGTGGGCAAGGCGATGAGGTTCCAGAGGCGCTCGATCGCCCGCTCGCTCTGGCCATGGCGGACGAGCCAGTCCCCGAACGAGACGTTGTCGAGCGACGGGTCGTCCGGGTCGAGCCGGCCGAGCGCGAGGGCGGGGCGCCCCAGGCGGACCCGTTCGGTGAGGGACAGATGGCGGTAGCGCCCGAGGGAGCCGGCCAGGTGCAAGGGCGCGGGCAGCCTCGTCCGTTTGATAGAGGCGTGCGGGCCGTTTGGGGCCAGCACCGGGACGTCGAGGCGGGGTTGCAGGAAGACCTTGTCGTTGGCGCCGATGCGGTCGACAAAGCCCCTGTAGGCCGAGCAACAACGAAGGAACACGTGCTGGCCGTTGTCAAACGAGAGCCCGTTGCGCCGGATCGAGGACGTGAGGCCGCCAAGGACCGGGCGGCGCTCGAACAAGACGACCTCCGCCCCGCCGTCCGCGGCACAAAGGGCCGCCGCCATGCCGGCCAGCCCGCCCCCGACGACCCCGATACGAGTCGGGCTCATGGCCGCGCTCCGGCGAGGCTGCGTCCTGCGACCAGGGCCTTCTCCCACGTCGGGAGCGAAATTCGTCCCCGCGTCACGGCCAGCGGCTCCCGCTCGATACGCACGAGCAGGCGTCGGTAGATCCCGGCCATGGCGGCCACACAGGCCCGTCCCCGGCGATCGAGCAAGGGGAGAAGCGCCAAGCCCTCTGCGAACCACGCCTCGGCGTGGCGGCACTCGAGGGCCACAAGCCGGGCTATGTCCGCTGGCGGGCCGGCGAGATCGGGCGAGCAGCCGACCGAGCTGGCATCGGCCCGCGGCAGGTACACGCGCCCTACTGATCGGTCCTCGACGACGTCACGCAGGATGTTGGTGAGCTGCAAGGCGACGCCGAGGGCGTCAGCGAGCGGGACCGCCTGCTCGGTGTCGCTACAGCCGAACATGGGAAGCGACAGCCTGCCCACCGAGCCCGCCACCCGGCGGCAGTAGCCGATGAGATCGTCGATCGTCTCGTACGAGGTTCCCGTCACGTCCATCTCGCAGCCGTCGATGATCTCGCCGAAGCACGACATGGAAAGGCCGTACCGGCGAGCCGCGTCAGCCACGGCGACCAGCACCAGGTCGTTCGTCGCCGGATCGATCGGGTCGATCTCCTTGCGGATCGTCTGCAGTCCGGCGAGCTTCAGTTCCGGTGCGTCCTGGCCGTCGCCGATGTCGTCGATCCGCCGGGCGAGGGCGTAGACAGCAGAAAGGGCACGGCGTTCGGGCCGGCGCAGCAGTCTTATGCCGTAGGCGAAGTTCTTTGCTTGCTGCCCTGTGACCGCCTCGCAGAAGTCGTAGGCGAGTTCGGTGTTCAAGCGCGCCCTCGCTTTGAGCTCGCGGCCAGGAGGCCTCTCAACGCGTGGCCGGCAAAGCCGAGCTTGCGGGGACGGCAACGAGTCCCGAGCACGTCGCCGCCGGCACCCTCGATGGAGTCGAGCGCCGCCAGGCCGCCGGCGGCGAATCCGACGACGGCCGCCCGGGGACGTAGCCGGAGCGATCTCGCGAGCGGCACTCCTGCCGCGAGCAGCTCGCGCGCCCTCGACACCTCCATGGCGACGAGGCTTTTCAGCGCGGGTGGTGCGTGAGGCTCCAACAGGTCAGTTTCGGAGCAAGAAAAGCGGCGCATGTCCTCGGCCGGCATGTAGATGCGGCCCCGCCCCGCGTCCTCCCCGATGTCCTGGAGGTGCTCTATGAGCTGCAGGCCGATACAGACCTTGTCGGAAAGAGCGACCCGCTCCGGCGTCGATACCCCGAACACGGAAAGGACGAGCCGGCCCACGGGAGCCGCCGAGAGCATGCAGTACTCCACGAGGTCAGCGAAGCTCTCGTAGCGGGTGACGCGCTGGTCCATCCTGTTGGCCTCGATCAGGGCCCGGAACGGGTCCAGGCTCAGCTGGAGGCCCCCGACCACCGGCGTGAGCCGGCGGAGCACGGGATTGATGGCATCACCCGCCGTGGCACGCTCGAGGTCGGACTCGAGCCAGTCCAACATCGCCAGGCGGTCACCTTGGGCCTCGTCGCCGATGTCGTCGGTAAGGCGGGCGAAACCGTAGATGGCCATCAGGCTCTCCCGCGACGCCTTGGCCAACAGGTGCGAGGCCACGGGGAAGTTCTCGTTTCCCGCCTTTTTTGCCAGCACGTCGGCCGCGTCGAAGTGGCCTCCCGGGGGGAGGCCCGGTTGCTTCGTAGCTAGCCGGTCAGGCACGTCGAACCTGCCTCCGGGGGATTGGCCTGATCCAATAGACACCATCGGTCTACTCCTTCGCGTAGCGCCGATGACTACCAGTCCACCTTTGTTATACGTGCGCGGGCTCCCCCGTCAAGGGATGTCAGCGCCGCAGGCCGCCAGCCGGCGCCGGCCCGGCCGCCCCCCAGCTGCCCTGGCCGAGGAGAAACCGGTTCCCGACCTGCTCGTTCGGGCACAGGGGCGAGCGGGCGAGCTCGGGACGGGAAGGGAAATCAGGAAGATGACGATTGTGAGGAGCTTGTCGACTCGAGCGTGGGGCGGAGCAGGCCGACCAGGGCCGCGTCCACGACTCGCCGCGCGGTCACCCTGGCCGCCTTGCCTCTCGTGCGCAGCCGCGGCACGAGTCGGCTGGCGAGACCGGCGGTGATAACACCGGCGACACCGACGAGATTGGGCTGGTGGCGCAGCTCCCCTGTCGCCACCTCCAGCAGCAATGGGGCCATCGGTCCCAAGAGGAGCTTCAGCCTCTCGATCGCCTGGTGCTCGCTCATCGGCGCGGGCATCTCGTCCAGTTGCTCTCCGACCGCCTCGACGGTGGAACGCGCCGCGGCGAGGAAGATGGCCTCCTTCGAGTCGAAGTACCTGTAGAAGGTGCCCTTGGCAACGTCAGCGGCAGCGCAGATGTCCGCCACGTTGACTCCCGCGTAGCCATGCTGGGCAAAGGCCTCCCGGGCGGCGGCCACGAGCCGGGCCGAGACGATGGCCGGCCCCGATCGCTCCAGGTAGGCGGCGATGACCTCGTCCCAGGTCTCCTGGGAGAAATCGCCCTCCCTGTCGAAGGCGAGCAGCTCCGGCAGCATCTCCCGGATCGTCTCGAGAGGCAGGTTCCGCTCCTCGCGCAAAAGGCGGATGAGGTTCAGCGCCTCAATGTGGCGATCGTCATACAGAAAGCGGTTCGAGGCGAGCTCGGTCACCTCCGGCAAGAGGCCGAGGTGTCGGTAGTGGTGGATCGTCGGAACTGGCGTGCCCGTCTTCTCGGCGAGGACGGAAATGGTGAAACGGGCCTGTGAGCTGGACGAAAGCGCGCTAGGGGGCGAAGCTAAGGCTGTGGCTGGCGAGGTTTGACCGCGCGCGGCCGACATCGGGGGCCACGGACCCCCGCCCTCTCCTGACCCACTCCAGCGGCTGGCTTCCACCGGCTTCTTCTCGCTCCAATGTTCCTGGCGGTGTAAATCAAGATTCTATTTCCAGATAGTTACTGGAAAGCGGGCCCGCAGGCAAGACATGGCCTCGGCGGCACGCCGCGAGCACCCTAGGCCACACGGCGCCGGCGCACCTTCGCGCCAGGTTGCCAGCCGCTCCGACCTCGACGGTGCGGGTTCTGCGCCTAGTCCCCGACCGGCTCAGGTCGGCCAAATAAGTAGCCCTGACCAGCCTGAATGCCAACGGCCTGCAAGGCCTTGAGGTCCTCATCGGTCTCGATTCCCTCGGCCAGGCTCATAGCGCCCAGCCGGTCGGCGAGGGACTTGATGGCGTAGGCCATGGCTTCTTTCATTGGGTCGGAGGCGATGCCGCGGGTGACCTCGACATCGATCTTGATGATGTCCGCGTGCACGTCCAAGAGCCTGGAGAGGTACACCGAGCCCGACCCGCTGTCGTCGAGGGCGATCCTCACGCCTTTGGCGCGTAGCTCCCCGACCGCCTCGCTCACCTCGTCGTAGCCTGCCGCAACGGCGTCCTCGGTGATCTCAAGGACGACCCGTGAAGCTTCGACGGAGCTGAGGAGGTCGCCGAGCTCGTCGCAGGCTGCGGTGAGAAGGGACACGTTCACGGAGATGAACGCCTCGGGTGGGAGTCTTCCCAGCTGAGCGAGCGCGGCGCGGATCGCCGTCATCTCGATCTCTTGCAACCGCCCGACCTTGGCTGCCTCCGCGAACCAGGTACGAGGTGAGATGGTCTCGTCCCCGGGGAAACGCGCCAGCGCCTCGTAGCCGATCACATCGGACGTGGCGAGATCGATTATCGGCTGGAGCGCGACGCGAATCTCGCCGTCCACCGCCAGGCGGGCGAGGCGGCGTTGCGTTTCGAGATGCCCATCGTCCTCGGGCGGGCTCCGCGGTGACGACTCGGGCGCGGGCCATTCGGGCGCAGTCTCGTCGTACGAAGCCTCCGCCAGGCTCTCTACGGCTGATTCAGCCGGATCTGAATGCGCCTGAGGATCGCCCACCACACCCCTTTCTCACCCGGTGCCCGGCTTACCTCGGATTCCACATCTATTCATCGTCCTCACGCTGACGACACTTGAGAGCCCGGCAATGCCGCCCAGCGTGACGACGCAGCGCAACGGCTTCGAGGGCCTACGCAGGCGGCCGGCTCCGGGCCTCTTTGGCCTTGGCTGCGACCGTGCTGACCTGGCGTTGTACGCTCCGGCTCCTGCTGTTTGTTGAAATGGGCGAGACTCGCACTTGGAGGCCGAGTGAACCTGCTCTTGGTGACGCTGGACCAGTTCCGGGGCGACTGCTTGTCAGCTGCGGGCCATGGCGTCGTCCGTACCCCGAACCTGGACCGGCTGGCCGCCTCGGGCGTGCGCCTCGCCCGCCACTACAGCCAGGCTGCGCCATGCTCACCGGGACGGGCGTGCTTGTACACGGGCACCTACCAGATGAACAACCGGGTCGTCGCCAACGGCACCCCGCTCGACGACAGACTCGACAACCTGGCACGGGCCGCTCGGCGGGCCGGGTTCGAACCCGTGCTCTTCGGATACACAGACCAGGGCGTCGATCCGCGCACCGTGCGCTCACCGGACGATCCGCGACTTTCCAGCTACGAAGGCGTGCTGCCTGGTTTCAGTGTCGCCCTCGACCTCACCGGACAGTACGGCCCCTGGGTCAACTGGCTCCTCGAGCTCGGCTACGACGTGGCCTCCTCAGCCGATGAGGTGCTCGCCACAGAGCCCGACAGGCCCGAGGACGTAGGCGTCTCCGCCTTTGTCACCAACCGGTACCTCGAGTGGCTCGAGCACCAGGACCGGCCCTGGTTCGCCCACCTGAGCTACCTGAGGCCTCATCCCCCCTACGCCGCCGCAGGCCGCTGGGCGCTCGCCTACGACCCGGACGACGTCGACATGCCGATAGCCCCTGAGCTGAATCCCCACTACTTCCACCAAGCGGCCCTCCGTCTCCCCGAGGCAGCGGCTCCGGGTGATGAGGCGAGCCTGCGGCGCATGCGGGCCCAGTACTACGGGATGATCGGAGACGTCGATGCCCAGCTCGGCCGGATCTGGGACGCCCTGGAGCGACTTGGGCAGTGGGACGACACCTTCGTCCTGCTGACCTCGGACCACGGCGAGCAACTCGGAGATCACGGCCTTGTCGGCAAGCTGGGCTACTTCGAGGAGAGTTACCGGATACCCGGCATCATCCGTGCCCCCGGCCTTGTCGCTGCGCACGGCTCTGTGGTCGGCGCCTTCACCGAGAACATCGACTTTTTCCCCACGATCTGCGATGCGCTGCAACTCGAGATCCCGGCGCAGTGCGACGGCTTGCCCCTAACGCCTTTTCTCGAAGGGCGCCCTCCGCCATGGTGGCGCGAGGCGGCGGCCTGGGAGTTCGACTGGCGCTGCTTCAGCCTTCCCGGCGGTGCCTTCGACTGGCCCTGGGACCGGCACATGGAGCAAGCCAACCTCGCCGTGCGGAGATTCGAGGACGCGGCTTACGTCCAATTCGGAGACGGTTCATGGCGCTGCTATGACCTCGAGGTCGACCCCACCTGGAGAACCGAGGTCGACGATCCCGCGCGGGTGCTCGCTTACGCACAATCGATGCTCACCTGGAGAGCCGAGCACGCGGACCGCAACCTCACGAGCTTCCTTCTCGAAAACGGCGGCATCGGCCGCCGTCCCGTGGGCTCGGTCTTCGTCCCGTCGGATTGAAAACCTGAGATTGCGCATTTTTGCCTTTTCAAGGGGTCAAGTTCCCGCAGTTGGCGTCGACAATTCTGGAGATGAACTTTCGCTCGTTGTTTGAGTCGACGGCGGTGCCAAGCGAGGTGGTGACCGAGCACGGGAGCGAAGAGCAGTTCCGGTCCCTTGTCCTCAATCTCCCCGGCGCCGTTTACCGCCGCGAGTGCGCCGAACCTTGGGCAATGCTGTTTATCAGCGATCACATCGAAGTGCTCACCGGTTACCCGGCGACCGACTTCACCTTGGACAGCCTGCGCTCCTACGAATCGATCATCTGTGTCGAGGACCGGGCGCACGTGATCGAGGTTGTCCGAGATGCGCTGCGCCGAGAGGGCTCGTTCTCAGTCGAGTACCGGCTCGTCGACGCCACCGGCACCTACAAATGGGTCGCCGAGCATGGCCGGAGCGTCCCAGGCCCCGACGGGCTGCCGCTGTGGATAGACGGTGTGATCTTCGACCTTTCCGAGCACAAAGACTCCGAACCGCTCAACCTGGGCGGTGAGCCCCATACACGCCGCAAGCGGTCGGGGCACGACGCCCTCACATGCCTGCCGGACCGGACGCTCATCCGCGACCGCCTCCAGCAGGTCCTGCTGCGCTCGGCACGGGAGCACCAGCTCGTGGCGTCCCTCGTTGTCGATCTGGACCACTTCAAGACCATCAACGACAAACTCGGCAAAGAAGCCGGCGACGAGCTGTTGAAGGCCGTGGCGCTCCGTCTCATGGGGGTTCTGCGCGCAAGCGACACCATAGGAAGGCCGAGTGGCGACGAATTCATCATTCTAGCTGATGGACTGTCACTTTCTGGAGGGCCGGAGCTGCTCGCCGAAAGGCTGATGGACGCCTTGAAGGAGCCGTTCGTCATCGAGGGCTTCGACGACACCCCGGTCTCGGTGACCGCCAGCATCGGGATTGCCACGAACGAGAGCGACGAACCGGACGACCTGCTTCGCGACGCCGCTATCGCCCTTTGCCAGGCCAAAGCGCAGGGAAGGAACTGCCACGTCCGCTTCAGGCCCGAGATGAAGTCCGCCGCCATGGAGCGGCTCGAGCTCGAGACGGATCTGCGCGAGGCGCTCCAAGAAGAGCAGTTCTTCCTCGTCTACCAACCCGTGTTCGAATTGAACAGCGCTGGGGTGTGGGGGGCGGAAGCCTTCTTGCGCTGGAGGCACCCCGTCCGCGGAGTCGTGGACCCCGAGTACTTCCTGCCCGTGCTGGCCAGCACCGAGATGGTCGTCTCGGTCGGATCCTGGGCGCTCAAGCAGGCTTGCCGGCAGGCTGTCGCCTGGCACCGGCGCGGCCACGAGCTGACGATGTCGGTCAATGTCTCCGTGCGCCAGTTGATGGCCGACGACTTCGTCGAACGGCTCCAAGACGCACTCTCCTCAGCAGCCCTCGAGCCCGCATCGCTCATAATCGACGTCGCGCAGTCGAGCTTGTCGCAGGTCACCGACGAGGTGGCACATCGCCTCCAAGAGCTGAAAGAGCTCGGTGTGCTCGTCGCCATAGACGGCTTCGGCGCCGACGCTTCAACCGATCTCCTGCAGCGGCTCCCCATCGGCGCCCTCAAGATCGACCAGTCCCTCGTCGCGGCCATGGCTGACTCGCCCGAGGCTATCGGCACCGTGCACGCTGTCTTGGAGACTTGCCGAACGCTCGGTGTCAAGACGTTCGCCGAGGGGATCGATCAGGGATGGCAGCTCGCGAGCCTGCAAAAAGAGCAGTGCCGCTTCGGCCAGGGATCGCTGTTCTCACACCCGATCGCCCCCGAAGCCCTCGAGGCAGTGCTCTCCTTGGAGCCGCTGTTCTCCTGAGCTGGTCCCTCGCCGGGGCGGTGCGAAGGTAGCGGGGGACTAAGAAGACCACGTCGCGAAGAGTCGACCTGTTGACGGCGCCCCGATCGGCGAATACGGTATCCACACTTCACTTGGAAGGCCGTACCTGGCGCCACCGGGGGGTCAGACGCCGGGTACCGCGGTGGAGAGGGTGCCGACGTCCGCATCGACGGGTCGGCGCCCTCACCACCTTTCAAACCTTGACCTGCGTCGTGGCCGGGTCGTCTTCGGCAGATCTAGCTACTTCCCCCTGAAAAAGTCAGCGATGGGATCCCCCTGATTAGAGCGCCGATCGGCGATGATGGCCCCGACCCGTAGGACTAGTACGGATCGAGGCCACCATGTTGAGAACGGTAAACGCGCAGCCCACCTTGTGGGAAGCGCTCCTCCCCGAGATGTGTCTCGGAATGCCTGCTGAGCTGGAGGCGGTGGATCGGCTGCTCGACGATGCCGCCTTTTTCAAGCTGTTCCGGGCTCACTTCCATGCCGTCCTCGGTCGGCCCTCGGTGCCGATCGAGACCTACCTGCGGCTCATGTTCTTGAAGTACCGTTACCGGCTCGGTTTTGAGCCGCTCTGCCGGGAAGTGGCCGACTCCATCTCCTGGCAACGTTTCTGCCGGATCCCCCTCGGAGTGGCTGTCCCGCATCCGACGACACTGATGAAGATCACGACCCGGTGTGGGCCTTCGGCGGTCGAGGGTCTGAACGAAGCCCTCTTGGCCCGTGCCTTCGGGGCCAAGGTTTTGAAGACCAACCGGGTCCGGGCCGACACCACCGTCGTGCCCGCCAACGTCGCCTATCCGACCGACTCAGGACTCCTCGCCAAGGGGGTGGCCAAGATGGCGAAAGCGGTCGAACGCCTGAAGGCCGGCGGCCTCGCTCCGCGTATCGCGACCCGGGACCGCACCCAGCTGGTCCGTCGTCACGCCCGCTCGATCGGCGCCAACCTGCGCCGACGCACCGAGGAGGCAAAAGACGAGGTCATGGCGATCAACGCCCGCATGGCCCGCATCGCCTCAGAGGCCGTTGGTGAGGCGCGCCAGGTGGCGGTCAATGCACGGCGCAAGCTGCGCCAGCTCGGAACAGCTGCACCACGACGACTCGAGTTCGTTGCCCGCGACCTCGATGTCACCGCCGAGCAGGTGGCCCGCATCGCCCGCCAGACTCGTCAACGCCTGGCTGGTCAGGTTCCTGATGGGTCTAGCCGCCTCGTCTCGCTGCATGATGCCGATGCTCGTCCGATCCGCAAGGGGCGTCTCGGAAAGCCCGTCGAGTTCGGCTACAAGGCCCAGGTCGTGGACAACGAAGATGGCGTCGTGCTCGACCACGCGGTCTTCATCGGCAACCCACCCGATGCCCCCATGCTCGTCCCGGCCGTCGAAGCCGTCAGCGAGCGCGCCGGCGAGGTCCCACAAGCGGTGACCGCCGACCGCGGCTACGGCGAGTCAGCTGTCGGCGACGCGCTCAGCGAGCTGGGTGTGCAACAAGTGGTGCTCCCGACCAGGGGCAAACCGAGCGCCGCTCGCCGAGTGATCGAGAACGAGGACGCGTTCCAAGAGCTGGTCCGCTGGAGGACCGGGAGCGAAGGACGGATCAGCTGTCTCAAACGCGACTTCGGCTGGAACAGGACCCTGATCGACGGACTCGAAGGAACGAAGACCTGGTGCGGCTACGGGGTTTTCAACCACAATCTCGTCAAGATCGCCGCCTTGGCGAGTGCGAGATGAGAATCATCGGCAGAACCCGAGCTGGCGATTCGTTGAGATCGCCAATTGTCTCGCGCGCCACAACCCGCAGATCGGCCTCGATGACGCTTACGGTTCAAGTCGGGTTTTTCAGGGGCAAGTAGCTAAAGCTGAAGGGCGATCGCGTCAAACGCCCGCCCGAACCTGTGCAGTTGGACTTGCCTGATCGAGGGTGTCTGGCCGAAGACAAGGAGAAACATCGCCTCGCGGGCGAGGCGCTGCGCCTGCGCATTTGTGAGTAGGGATCTTCCGCCTCCGTGAGCGACAAGGGCAGAGGCGGCGCGCACGGCGAGCTCGGCCGCCCAACAGCGCGCCTCGACCACGCTCTCGGATGTCGGAGCGTGCAAGAGCCGACGGCAGGCAGCTATCTCGGGGGCGAACAGCTCCGGGCCGATGAGGGCCGAGCAGCGACGTGCGACCCCGAGCGGGAACGATCCGTTGCGGGCGAGCCCGCTCGCGTCGCGGGCGAGCCAGGCGTCGAAGGGCTCGGTCAGTGTCAGCCGGTCGGCGGAGACCTCGTGGGCCTCGAAGCTGGCGCTAACCGTCGCACTGGCGTTCACGGCGGCGAGTTGGAGCCGTTCCACGGCCAGGGTCGGAGACTCGGTGGCATCAACCAACAGCCACACGACGTTGCCTTCGAGGTCGCGGGCGGCGGTGTGCACCACGTCGATGCGCCCCCACCCGGTCACCCAGGGCGCGTTGCCTTGCAGAACCCAGCCCCCGGCAGTTGGGCGCGCCGTCAAGATGGGCGGGCCTGGACGTCGCAATCCGGCAAAGGCGACTCCGGCTCGCAGGTCGCCCCGACAAAGCGGGGTCAGCCACTGGTCCCGCAAGGTCTCCGATTGGGCGCCGGCAACGGCTAGTACGGCACTGTGATGCTGGGTCCAGACGAACGAACTCGTCAGGCACGCTCCAGCGAGAATCTCGGTCACCTCGGCCCCGGTGACCGGATCAGCGCCGAGCCCACCGGCCTCGACTGGCCCGAACAGGCCGTAGAGGCCCTCCGCCGCCAACGCGTCGAGCCTGTCGAGAGGTACGACGGGACTTGCGTCGGTCTCAAGGGCGCCAGGAAAAAGGATCTCCTCCGCCACCCGCTCAGCCCTAAGGAGGGTCTCCGCGTTGTCGCTCATCGAGGGCGACGCTAATGCCGTGTGTCTCCGAAAAGTTGAGCCCGGCCACTCTGCCGTTGCCCGCGAGACCGGATTGGCGCCTGTGGGACCTGGACGCCGATTCCGATTGGGAGCGCCGCGGACGACTCAATCCGCCGGAGTCAGTTCAGGTTGGTCCAACAGGCGCTTCCAGGTGCCGTCAGACTGCCTACGAACCACCTGGGCACGGGCACCGGTGCCGTCCTTAGCGACTGTGGAGGTAAGAGCGATATCGCCGGACGACAGGGTCGGCAGCGATGGTTCCTGTTCGAAATGGGGTTTGCTCGAAAGCACCTTCTCCCAGAGGGCCTGGATGGCTTCCCGCCCAATGGTTTGCTGGCCAGGCGGATAGGCCATCACGGCGTCCTCCTCGTAAAGCGCCGCGATACCTACCGCGTCGGCCGCATTGGCCCGCTTTACGAAAAGGCGGGTGAGGTCTTCGGGTTCAAGCGCTTTCTCGTCGTCTGACATATCACCATGATGCCCGCCATCGGCCGCCGGAAACTGCTTCGGTGCCATGATGGCTTGTGTCTTACGACCGAGACGTCGGCGACTTCGACAAGAGGGCTCCTACCTACGAGACGGGCTGGCTGGGCCGGCTGCACCGTGACATCGCCGACAAGGTTGCGGACATCGCTCTCTCCGCGGATCCGCGGCCTCAACGGGTACTCGATGTCGGGTGCGGCACCGGCTACCTGTTGCGGCAGTTGGCAGCCCGGCTGCCCGAGGCGGAGCTCGCCGGCATCGACCCCGCCCCGCACATGGTCGAACAAGCCACGGCAAACTCTGCCTGCGACCGTGTGTCAGTCCAACCTGGGGTGGCAGAGGCGCTCCCGTTTGGCGACGATCGGTTCGATCTCGTGATCTCCACGACCTCTTTCGACCACTGGACCGACCAGCGGGCGGGCATCGCCGAGATCGCCAGAGTGCTGCGACCGAAAGGGCACCTGGTGCTGGCCGACCTGTTCTCGATCTGGATGGTCCCGACCCTTCTCCTCGGACACAGAGGTCGTGTCCGCACGATCGCCGGAGCAAGTTCGTTGGTACGAGCCGCGGGCCTCGAAGTCGTCGGTCGCCACAATCTGTACGTAGTCGTGCAAGCGATATCGGCTCGCAAGTAAGACGCAACTATTAGCAGCGTTTTATTGGGTGACTGCCCGCGCGCGCACGGCGCGTTCCGATGCGTACCATGCAACCATCGCTTGGCATGATGCTTCCAAACCGACCAACAACGGGCAGTTACTAACCGTCGGATTGTCATTCTTGGAGCGCCCCGCGGCGTGCGAACCATTGTGTCCTTTGCACCTCATGGGACTCTAACGGCTTCCGCCATACTTCTGGCCAGTCTATAGCGTCCACGTCGGGGTGGGGGGACGAGTTCGAGGCCATTTTGTGGTGTGGCTGATGCTCCCGTCCTTATCGTTTCTACGAACTCACGTGTCAATGCGAGCTTGTGTTTCTCGTCTTTGTGCTGCAATGACTCTGGTTCCTGGTGTGCTCAACTGCCAACTTTAAGAAGGGAGGCTTTTGTGCCTGAGTTAGAATATGGAACGACGGCCGGCATCGCGTCGCCCACTGAGGTTTCCGAAGACCTAACCGGACCCGAGGCTCACCGCGAGGTCCGAACATTGGGCATCGCACGTCGCAGGTCCGTCCGGGTGACTGTTCTTGCCGTGGCGCTTCTCGGGATGTCCGCGACCTTTGCCGCGGTCCGGAGCGGCTCACCGGCGGCGCTGATGAGCTCGGCGACCAAGGTGGCGAGCGGCACGGTGGCCGGTTACAGCTGGAGCCTTTGGTCCGCCAAGGGCCAGTCAGGAGCCACGGCTCTAGAGAACGGGGGCCTCGTGCTTGACGGGCGGGAGTACGGGCTGTGTCCCGGATACCCGAACCCGGCCGAGCTCGAGATGCTCGACGTCGGCCCGGAGGCGATCGTCTACGGCGTCGTCGGCTACCCGGGCCTCGCCAAGATCGACCTGAGCGTCGGCCAAATCGACAGCTTCACGCCCGGGACGGCTCTGCCCACACCTCAGGTCCAGGTCGTGAACGGGGTCTCGTTCTTCATCGGGGCCTTGCCGAAGCCGGCCTGTTCCTACACCGCCTTCGAGCTCAACACGACTTCGCCGGGAGTCTCGGCCGAGCACAACTTGGGCTTTGGCGGTGCCGGGGAGGGCCAGGGCTACACCCTCTCCGACAACACAGGGAACACGGGCGGTTGCGTGGCGGGCGAGATCGACCCGATCAGCTTCAGCCAGGGCATCTGGCAGCTGCCTCCCGGTCAGTTCCAGACCGGAGAGGTAGAGCTCGGTTAGCTGCCAGCCAAGGGCGACCCGGGGCTGTCGAAAAAACGCACCAGCTCTTCGACGACGAGGTCTGGAGCTGAGTCGAGGGCGTCGTGCCCTTGGCCTGCAAGAACCGCGACTTGGGGGTCGGCCAACGCTGCCTCGAGGGCACGGGTGATCTGGGCGGCCCAGCCCGGGCTCGTCGCGCCGAGGAGCAAGAGCACCGGAACCGCCACGGCTTCGGCGAGTTCGCCCAGGTCGACGCTGGTGAGCGCTCGCGCCTCTCGTGGCATCGTGGCGGCGACGATTGCAAGCACGCCCTCGGCCCCTGGGAGATTGCGGTAGCCCTCGAACTGCTCAGGGCTCAGACCGACGATCTCAGTGACGAAGCTGAACATGGCGCGACCCGACTTGCCTTCGGCTACGAGGGCGCAGACTCGTTCGACCCACTCGGCTGGAACGGTCTGAGGACCGGGTGGTTCATAGAGCGCGAGGCGCCGGAACGGGGCGCCTCGGGCGGCGGCGCCGAGGGTGCAGGTCGCTCCGAAGCTGTGCGCAAAGACGTCGACGGGGGCCGATTGCCTCGCGGCGATGTGAGTGGCGACCGCGACGATGTCGGCGAATTCCTTGCTTAGCGAGTAGGCCACGGTGTCGCCGCTCGTGCCTCTGCCCCGACGATCCATCGCGGTCACCTGCCGATGCTCGGCGAGCTTCGACCACACCGGCGCCCAGCTCTCGAGCCGGCCCATTCCTCCGTGCACGAGCAGCAGCGCCGGCCCGGATCCGGCCGTCAACAAGCCGATGCTCACACCGTCTTCGCCGACCACCTTGCCTCTTATGCCTTCCACCGGTCTCCTCGGTTGCCAGGGACTTGCTTTCTCATCGGCCGCGCGGGCACACGAGCTCCGGCCTCAGCTCAGGAGGAAGGTGAAGTACTCGACGCTTTTGTCGTCTCTCACAAGCTCGACTCTCGCCACGACTTGCTCGTTGAAGGCCTCCTCGACGATCAGCTGTCTCAGGTAGCCGATATCGCCCGAGGTACCGAAGGAGACGAGCATCCTTCCCTCTGGGCGCAGGTGCTCACGTGCTTGGCGGAAGAACCTCGTCAGCGCGCCGTAGTTCTCATCAGTCATGGCGCTTTCGAACCAGTCGCGGGGTGCGAACCAACGGTAAGGCGGATCGAAGATGATCAGGTCGAACCGCTCCCCGACAGCGGAGAAGACGTCGCTGAGGCGAACTTCCACGAAGTGAGTGAGGTGGTTCCGCTCGGCGTTGTCCCGTGCGGCAGCAACTGCATGCGGGTTGATATCGACCGCTACGACGCGGGCACCCTTTGAGGCGGCGAGGAGGGCGTTGACCCCACTTCCGGTACCCATGTCGAGCACAGTGTCGCCCTTGCGCACCTCCGCCATGACGGCTTCCCCGAGGTTGTTCGATACCCGTGCGATCGGCATAACTTCGGGCGGCACGAGGAGGCGGAGGCCTAGGTAGTCAAAGCTCTGCGCGCTGATTGCTTCGGCACGGCCTTCTCGGTAGGCGCGCTCGTGCCAAGAGCGGATCCACTCGACCTCGTCTTCCGCCAGCGTCGGGACAAAGGGCGGCAAGCCTTGCCCGCTGGGGGAGGCATTGCTCATCTGAGCGAGAATAGAGCGTGACGGGTCCTCGGTCCGACACGTGAAGTGCGGACGCAAAGGCGAGCCGACAGCGCCGCTTGCGCCTCGAGCACGACGATCGCCCTTGTTTTATCCACCTCTCCGACGACAACGGTGACAGTTGGACGAGAATGGCGCGATCGAGCGACTCGCCCGTTGGCAGTGGCAAACCGACGGCAGGCGGACTCCGCCAGAATGGCCTACGAGGACCTCCATTGCCGGGAGACTGCGTGGTTGAATTCGGCGGTGGCGACAGCGGTCTGCATTGAGAGCGTCCCCCGGCGTGTGTTCGCCTCGGCATTGGATTGGCCTGGCTGGTGCCGTTCGGGTCGCACGGAGGACGAGGCGCTCGAGATTCTGGCGGCATATGCGAAGCGATATGCCGTGGTGGCCGCCGTGTCGGGCACTGTCTTTTCTCCCGATGCGGGCGAACGCCTCGAGGTCGTAGAGCGCCTCGAGGGCAACTCCACCACGGAATTCGGCGTGCCGGCGATCCCTGCCGATTACGAACGTCAGCCCGTTAACAAGACGGAGGCCAAGCGGCTCGCTGCTCTGGTGCTCGCCTGTTGGCAGGTGTTCGACGACGTCGTTGCAGTTGCTCCGGCCGAGCTCAGAAAAGGGCCCCGGGGTGGAGGTCGCGACCGCGACCAGATCGAGCGCCACGTCTCCGACGCCGAGATCTCCTATGCCCGCAAACTCGGCGTTCGCCTTGGCAACGACCTTCCCGCCATCCGTGCGGCCTTGATAGGGCTGCTGGGCTCACCGTGCGACGACGCTCCGGTCGTCGAAAAGGGATGGCCGCCCCGCTATGGGGCCCGTCGCATCGCCTGGCACGTCATGGACCACGCCTGGGAGATCGAGGACAAGAGCTGAGCCCGTTACAGCTGAGCGGACCGACAACGATTGGCGCCTTTATATTCCTTGACAGCTATATAACTAATTGAGCATACTAACGGAGTGACTTTCGCCGTCCTCGCCGAGCCATCCCGGCGGCGGATCCTCGACCTGCTGCGGGAGAGGGAGCGGTCGGTCGGCGAGCTCGTGACGGACCTCGGGCTGAGCCAGCCCGGGGTCTCCAAGCACCTGCGCGTGCTGCGTGAGGCCGGCCTGGTCGAGGCGCATGTCGAGGCTCAACGCCGCTTGTATCAGCTGCGACCGGAGCCGCTCGCCGAGCTCGACGCCTGGCTGAGCCCTTACCGCCATTTCTGGTCGGGTCGCCTTGACGCACTCGAAGCCCACCTCGACGGGAAGGACTGAACTATGGACGGGACGCTTCATCGCGAAGGGGACCGCTTTGTGCTCCGCTTCGAACGGCACCTCTCCCACCCCGTGGAACAGGTCTGGGGGGCTGTGACAGAGCCGGCCCAACTCGCCGCCTGGTTCCCCGGCAGAGTCGAAATCGACTTCGCCCTGGGCGGAAAGGTCACCTTCGCCAACACCTATTTCGAAGGCGACCCCGAGCTGCTGCCCACCCGTGGCACGGTCACCGCGCTCGATCCTCCTCGGCTGTTCGCCTTCACCTGGGGCGAGGATCTGCTCCGCTTCGAGCTGAGCCCCGAGGGCACAGGCTGCGTGCTCGTGTTCAGCCACAGTTTCGCCAACCGGGCGAGCGCGCCGCGCTCGGCGGCGGGATGGACGGTCTGTCTCGGCTCGCTCGTAGCCGCCTTGGACGGCACGCTGGCCCCGGGCGAGGACTGGCACAGCCTCTACGAGCACTACGCCAATGAGTTCGGTACCGAGGGGATCTTCGCCCGTAACGGAGAGACCGCCGAGCTTCGCTTCGAGCGCTTGCTCGACCATCCGGTGGCAGAGGTCTGGGATGCCCTCACCCGACCCGGGCGCCTAGCCGACTGGTTGGCCGAGACGAGCACCGTCCTAAGCGAAGGGGAACCGGTCCAGTTGCGCTTCGCCACTCCTGCGGGTTGCACGGTGACCGGGACCGTGACGCGCCTCGATGCCCCCAAGGTGCTCGAGTACACCTGGACCAGCCCCGGCGAACCGGACGGCGTCGTCAAGTGGCAGCTCATCGGCGTGGGGGCGAGCTGCCTGCTTCTTCTCACCCACACCGTGCGAGGTCACTGGAGCGAGGCCGGAACACTCGCCGCCTGGCACGTACACCTCTCCCTCCTCGAGAACTCGCTCTCCGGCAAGGCGACCTCGCCCTTTCCCGACCGGCTGTGGCAAGAGCTCGAGGCCAGTTACGCCAACACGATCTCGGCGGAAAGTGGGAAAGTCTCTGAGTGAAGCTCGCCGTTGCCCAATTCGCCTCTGAACCTGACTCGGCCGCCAACCGTGCCCGTTTGTCGACACTGCTGAAGACTGCCGCCGAGGGCGGTGCCGAGCTCGTCGTGTTCCCCGAGGCCGCCATGTACCCCATTGACAGGCCGCCAGAGGAGCTGTCCCAAGCCGCCGAGCTCCTCGACGGCCCCTTCGTCAGCGCCCTGGCGGACCTAGCCGCCGAGCTGGGCGTGACCGTTGTCGCCGGCATGTGCGAGGCCGTCCCCGGAGAACGGCGGGTGCACAACACGGTGGTGGCCCTCGGTGAGACGGGTTTGCTCGGCCAGTACCGCAAGCTCCACCTTTACGACGCCCTAGGCCACAAGGAGTCCGACGCCCTCGTGCCAGGTCCCATCGACGGTGACGAGCTCTTGGTGCTGGCGCTCGGGGAGTTCGCGGTGGGCGTGGTGACCTGCTACGACTTGCGTTTCCCGGAGCTTTTCCGCGTCCTCGTCGACAGGGGTGTCAACGTGTTCGCCGTGCCCGCCGCCTGGGTCCCAGGGCCGCTCAAGCAGGAGCACTGGTCGACGATGTGCCGGGCACGGGCGATCGAGAACACCTCGTACCTGGCCGCGGCTGCCCAGCCTCCTCCGAGGTACTGCGGCCACAGCCTCGTGCTCGACCCAATGGGAATCGAGCTGGCCGCCCTCGGCGAGAAAGACGGCGTCGCCACGGCGGAGATCTCCCTCGAGCGCCTGCGGTCGGTGCGCGAGGCGCTTCCGGTGCTCAACCAGCGGCGCTACGAGGTGCGACCGAAGCGCTGAGACATTGTCACGAGGGCGAGAATCTCCCGAGCCTGGTCAGGCCAACCCGGGCGAGGGGCTCGACGGCTCCGGCGCGGGGCCCCGAGCGCGCTCGGCGTCCATGGCTTTTGCAGGCGAGGCTCCGCTCAGGTATCGAGGTGCAAGAGCAGCCACTGCAACAGCATCGTCTCGTTCACGTTGCGGCTGAGGCGTGTCGCGGCCTCGTCGATGACCCCCATGGCGGCGAGGGTTGCCCTCAGGCGCTGTGGGGAGGGCTCAGGCGCCAAGAGGCGCTCGCGGTAGACCGACAGGAGACCGTCGAGGCCTGCACGCAGTTCATCGGTGCGCACCCGGCGCAGTTCCCGCTTGTGGCGGGCATCTATGGCGGCCCGCCCCGCGATGGTCTTCTCGCCCCGCCGTTCGGCTTGTTCTTGAAGCGAGGCGATCTCCTCGGCCTGGCGCGCCCGCACCACATCTAACGGCTCGCTGGCCGAAGCCACCAGCTCGTCGGCGAGCTCGGCGACCCTGGCGCCGGTCCCGTCGAGCCGGCTCGGAACCGCCCTCCAGCGGTGCAGGCGCTCGACGAATCCGGGGTCGCGGGCCAAGAGCCGTGCCCGGTCCAAACGTCCGCCCGCAGCCTCGGCGACCAAGTTGGCTGTCGCGACCTCGACGCCTTCGGCCAGGAGGACCTCGACGATCGACGCGTCTGTCGAGCGGCTTGAACGGCACATGGACACACCTGCTGGCGATGGTCACGAACGAGCGCGGCACCGTCTCGCCCGTGATGATGATCACGGTCGTGTCGGGCGGCTCCTCGATCGTCTTGAGCAGCATCGGGGCGGCCTCGTCGACGAGGTCGAAGTCGACGAGAACGAGCACCTGGTACCGCGATGTTCTGGGCGAGCGCAGGGACATGTACACGACCTGTTCTGCCTGCTCGACCAGGATCGAGGCTCCGACGCGCTCGATCACAGCAAGATCAGGATGGCGAAGGGCGAGCGCCTCTTGGCACGAAGGGCACTGTCCACAACCCCCGTCGGGGCAAAGCAGCGCCGCCGCGAAAGCGATCGACGCGTCGCGGCGGCCCGTTCCACGGGGGCCGACGAAGAAGTAGGCGTGCACCGGAGCTCGCAAGGACCCGCGAAGAACCCGCACGGCGTCAGGCTGGCCCTTCACCCGGTCGAGGACGGGGGCCCCGGTGGGCCCTTTGACGAGGGTCATGAAAGATCTCCGATACCGGTACGCGTCCGGACGGCCTGTAGCACATCCGCCGCCACCTTTGAGGGGGGCAGGGAACCGTCGATGACGACCCAGTGCTCGGGGTCGTCGGTGGCGAGCGTGCGGAAGCCTTCGCTTACTCTTGAATGGAAAGCGGTGTCCTCGGCCTCGATGCGGTCGCGGTCCATGCCGGGCAGGTGTGCCCGCTCGAGAGCGCGGCGCGATTGCGCCAGCTCGAGAGGAATATCCAACAGGACCGACAGGTCCGGCCACCTCCCGCCCGCGGCGAGGTCGCATGCCTGGCGCACCTGAGCGATCGGCAACCCGCGGCCATATCCCTGGTAAGCGAGCGTCGAGCCCGAGAAGCGGTCCACGACGACGTTGATGCCGGCGGCGAGGGCGGGCTCGATCCGGGCGCTCAGGTGCTCGGCGCGGGCGGCCAACATGAGATGCAGCTCCGCCCTCGGCGCGAGCGGGCCGAGCGAGGGGTCCAAGAGCAAGGCCCGGATGCGCTCGGCGATCGGGCTTCCGCCGGGCTCACGGCTCAGTTCGGCGCCGATCGAGGTCGCGAGCAGACCGGCCTGGGTCGACTTGCCGGCGCCCTCGCCGCCTTCGATCGCGACCAGGCGGCCCGTTTTGCCCACGTCTCGAACGATAGAGCCTCTACAGCCCAGCCCGGCGAAGCGCGTTGAATCTCAGGCTTCGGCCTTGAGCTCTGGCTCGAGCGGCTTCGATTCGCTCCGCAACAAGATGTTGAGACCGGCCGCCAGCACGCCCCCGACGAGCGGCGCCACGATGAACAGCCACACCTGCCCGAGTGCCTTTCCCCCCTCGAACACCGCCGGGCCGAGCGCCCGCGCCGGGTTCACCGAGGTGCCGTCCAGCGGGATGCCGACGAGATGGATCACCGTCAGGGACAATCCGATCGCCAGCCCGGCAAAACCAGCCGCGGCGCCCTTCTCGGTGACCATGAGCACCACGAACACGAGCAGGAACGTGAGCACGATCTCGAGCACGAAGGCACCCCCCTCGCTGATGTGCTTGCCGTAGGAGTCTGTGCCGAGTCCTTTGGTCTGGTCGACGACCTTGCCGAAACTCGAGGTCATGAGCTTCAACATGGCGCCACCGGCAATGCCTCCGATGAACTGCACCACCCAGTAGCCAACCGCCTCGCTCACCTGGATCCGACCTGAGATGAGCGCTCCCAAGGTGACTGCCGGGTTGACGTGACAGCCCGAAACCGGGCCGATCGCATAAACGAGGGCGAGCAGCACGAGACCGAAGGCGAGGGCGACACCGGCCGGCCCGATCACATTGATACCGCCGACGGCGCTGCCAACGGCAAAGAAAACCAGGATGAAAGTGCCGACAAGCTCTGCGATTAGTTTCTTCGCCACTTGACCCCCTTAGGTGTTTGGGCGAAGCCTCCCGCCCTCCGCGCCTTTCAGATTTGCGGAGAGCATTTCACAACTTGTCCTAAGAGGCGAGAGGCTCTACCAGTCTTCGGAGCGCGACGTCGAGCCGGCACCTGTCGTTCTGAGGGCGGCTCCCGGCGCTCTTGGCGCGGCGAGCTTCTTCGCGCCCGAGCCACGGGCCGTGGCGGTGGCACGGGTGGCGGACTTCTTCGCCGCCGCGGTCTTGGCCCCGGCAACCGAGCGGGTGCCGCTCGCTTTGCCTGCCGCTGTCGTCTTGGCCGCGGTCGCCTTGCGGGGCGCCGTCTTCTTGGCTGCGGTCGCCTTGCGCGCCCCGGTCTTTTTGGCCGCGGTCGCCTTGCGCGCCCCAGCTTTTTTCGTTCCGGTGGCCTTGCGGGCCCCGCGCTTGGACGGGCCTGCTGCACGTCGATCGGCGATCAGCTCGGCCGCCCGCTCGAGGGTGAGCTCGTCAGGATCGTCGCCACGTCGCAACGATGCGTTCGTCGTCCCGTCGGTGACATAGGGGCCGAAACGGCCGGAACGCAAGACGATCGGCGATCCCGACTCCGGGTCGGCCCCGAGCTCGCGAAGCGGCGCAGCCGTGACACCGTAGCGGCGCTGCTTGGGTGCGGAGAACAGGTTTAAAGCCTCCTCGATCGTGACGCTGAATAGCTGGTCCTCGGTCTCGAGGCTGCGGGTCTCGGTGCCCCGCTTCAAGAAGGGACCGAACCGCCCGTTGGCTGCGATGATCTCCTCGCCCGTCTCGGGATCGGCGCCCACGCTCCGGGGGAGCTGCAAGAGGCGCAGCGCCTCCTCCAAGGTGACATCCGATACTTCCATCGTCTTTAGCAGTGACGCCGTGCGCGGCTTGTCGGTCTCCGCGGCAGCTTCTCCGAGCTGGACGTAAGGGCCAAATCGCCCCGCTCGCAGCAAGACGGCCTTGCCCGTCGCCGGGTCCTGACCGAGCACGCGGTCCGACGAAGGGGTCTCGAGCAGCTCGGCCGCCTTCTCCAAAGTGACCTCGTCCGGGGCCAGGTCGTCCGGAACGGCGGCACGGTCGTCACCGCGCTGCAGGTAGGGGCCGTAGCGGCCCACCCTTACAACGATCTCACGCCCGTCGGCATCGGTGCCGAGCAGGATCGAGTTGACCTCCCGGGCGTCGATCTCGGCGAGATGCAGCGAGACGGCCTGCTTGAGGCCGTGCACGCCGTCGACCGCGAGTGAGCGTCCGGACGCCTTGGCCGGCTGCACCGCTCCCGGCGCGCTCTCACCGAAGTAGAAGCGCTCGAGCCATGGGACCTGTTCCTCGCCTCCGGAGGCGATCTCGTCGAGGTCGTCCTCCATCGAGGCCGTGAAGCCGTAGTCGACCAGGTTGGCGAAGTGCTCCTCCAGCAGTCCGACGACGGCGAAGGCGGTGAACGACGGCACGAGGGCCGTTCCCTTTTTCCAGACATAGCCGCGGTCTTGGATGGTCCCGATGATGCTCGCGTACGTCGAGGGCCGGCCGACGCCCAGCTCCTCCAAGCGGCGGACGAGCGAAGCCTCGGTGTAGCGCGCCGGCGGCTTGGTGGCGTGGTCCTCGACCTCGAGGCCGTCGCAGTTCACCTTGTTCCCGGCCACGAGCCGGGGCAGGCGCACGTCCTGGTCGCTGCGGCGCTCGTTGTCGTTGTCGTCGTCGCCCTCGCGATAGACGGCGAGAAAGCCGGGGTTGGTAATGACCGTGCCCGTGGCCACGAACGCCGCCTTCGTCCCGGCGCTCGCGACAGCGCACTCGGCCTTCGTCCGAGCCTCGATGCGGGCCCGGGCGCTCGTCCCGGTGGCGTCGTTCATCTGCGAGGCGACCGTCCGTTGCCAGACGAGCTCGTAGAGCCGGCGCTCTTCACCTTTGAGCTCGGCGCCGAGCTGGGAGGGGGTGCGGAACCGGTCGCCGGCCGGTCGGATCGCCTCGTGGGCCTCCTGGGCGTTTTTCACCCTGCTGCGGTACACCCGGGGAGAGCGCGGGACCGAGTTCTCACCGTAAAGCGCCCGGGCCTGCTCGCGGGCAGCCTTGACAGCGGTGTCCGACAGGGTCGTCGAGTCGGTCCGCATGTAGGTGATGTAACCCCGCTCGTAAAGGTGCTGGGCGACCTGCATGGTCCGTTGTGCCGAGAAGCGCAGCTTGCGGGCGGCCTCCTGCTGCAGGGTGGAGGTGATGAACGGGGCGGCCGGCGAGCGCCGGTAGGGCCGCTCCTCGACGCTCTCGACGGTGAACTCGACACCGTCGAGGACGGCGACGAGACCGCTCGCGCCAGGCTCGTCGAGAAGGACGACCTCCTCGGGAGCCACGAGCGTGCCCGTCGGGGCGAAGTCCTCCCCCGTCGCCACGCGGCGGCCGTCGATGTCGACCAGGCGGGCAGAAAAGGGCTGCGCCTCGGTGGAGAAGCTCCCTTCGACGTTGCACCAGCTCGCGGAGCGGAACCGCATCCGCTCGCGCTCGCGCTCGACCACGATGCGGGTGGCGACACTTTGCACCCTGCCGGCGGACAGGCCCTTGGCGACCTTGCGCCACAGCACCGGCGACACCTCGTAGCCATAAAGCCTGTCGAGGATACGCCTGGCCTCCTGGGCGTCGACAAGGCGCCGGTCTAGCTCCCGGGGATGCTCGATGGCAGAGCGGATAGCCGCCGGGGTGATCTCGTGGAAGACCATGCGCAGGACCGGGACCGTTGGCGAGAGCACCTCGTAGAGGTGCCAGGCGATGGACTCGCCTTCACGGTCCTCGTCTGTGGCGAGGTAGATCTCGCTCGCGCCGGAGACGAGGCGGCGCAGCTTGGCCACCTGTTCGCGCTTTTCCCGCGAGACGACGTAAAGGGGCTTGAAGTCGTTGTCGACATCGACTCCTAAACGGGCCCAGGGCTCGGCCTTGAAGGCGGCCGGCACGTCCGCGGCCGATCTGGGGAGATCGCGGATATGGCCGATGGAGGACTCGACGACGTAGTCAGTGCCGAGATATCCGGCGATTGTCTTGGCCTTCGCCGGTGACTCGACGATGACTAATGGCTTGGGCATATGGACTCGTCCCGTTCTTGGGGGCAGGCGGTCGAGGTTACGCCAGTCCGCGGGGAGTTAGGAGCCAATGGCAGCATCCTCGCTGCTGTGCGATGCGCCGGGCGCCGGGCTTCCTTGCGGAACGGCAGCGGCGAGTTCGACTGTCCCGGCCTCGAGCGTGCCTGTCGCGCGCTTCGAGAAGGCGATCGCGGTGAGGAGGATCAAAAGAGCGACACCCGCCACGGAAAAGCGGGCGGCGTCGTTGTGCCGCAGCGTGATCACGGCGGGCAGCACGAGCAACGACACGAGGTTCATCACCTTGATGAGCGGATTGAGCGCCGGGCCGGCCGTGTCCTTGAACGGGTCTCCGACGGTGTCGCCGATGACGGCCGCCTTGTGACAATCCGAGCCCTTGCCCCCGAGGTGGCCGTCCTCGATGTACTTCTTCGCGTTGTCCCAGGCACCACCTGAGTTCGAAAGGAAGTTCGCCATCAGCTGACCGGTAAGGATCGTGCCGGTGAGGAAGGCGCCGAGAGCTATGTAGTTGATCCCGAACCCGACGATGACAGGAGACAGGACCGCCAGAAGGGCGGGTGTCGCGAGCTCGCGCTGCGAGGCCGCCGTGCAGATCGAGATCACGTTGCCGTATTCGGGCTTCTCGCTGTAGTCCATGATCCCGGGGTGCTCGCGGAACTGGCGGCGCACCTCTTCGACGACCGTCCCCGCCGAGCGGCCGACGGCCCTAATGGCGAGCGAGGAGAACAAAAAGGCGATCGATCCCCCGATCAAAAGACCGATGAACGTCGTCGGCACGGCGACATTGATCTGGGTGAGCGAATTGTGGAACAGGGCATCCCCGGTTACGTGCTTGAGCTGTGGCAGCTGGTTGCCGATTGTCTCGATGAACGAGGAGAAAAGGGCTACGGCGGCGATGACCGCGGAGCCGATCGCAACTCCCTTCGTGATCGCCTTGGTGGTGTTGCCCACGGCGTCGAGGCTCACCATGACCCGCTCGGCCTCACCGGTGAACTCGCCCGACATCTCGGCGATGCCGGCGGCATTGTCCGAGACCGGACCGAAGGAGTCCTCCGAGATGATCATCCCGGTCGTCGAGAGCATGCCGATGCCGACGAGGGCGACGAGATAGAGCGACACGGTCAGCTTGCCACCGCCCAAGGCCACAGCGCCAGCGATGGCGATGACGATGGCGATGATCGCCCACACGCTCGATTCGAGGCCGATCGAGATGCCGGCGAGCACGGTCGTGGCCGGGCCCGTGCGGGTCGCGTCCGCGATCTCTTGCACCGGGCCCTGGTCAGTCGAAGTGAAGTGCTCGGTGATGAGGCTCGCCACGTTCGCCAGCACGACGCCGATGAGCACGGCCCAGAAGACCTTCAGGTCTCGGACGTAGAACTGCGCCACAAAGAAGGCGCCCACGAGGGTGAGCAGGGCGCCTGTGCGAAAGCCCCGGTTGATCGGTGCCATTGCCGACTTGTCGTTGTCGCGCGCCCGCACGATGAAGATACCGATCACAGATGTGAGGATGCCGATGCCGGCCACGATGAGGGGGAAGAGCAGGCCGCGCGTGGGTGGCAGGTGGAGCGTCTGGAACGCCGAGTACCCGAGGATCAAAGAAGCGATGATCGTGATCTCGTACGACTCGAACAGGTCAGCCGCCATGCCTGCACAGTCGCCGACGTTGTCACCGACGTTGTCGGCGATCGTGGCGGCGTTGCGCGGGTCGTCCTCGGGGATGCCGGCCTCCACCTTGCCGACGAGGTCGGCCCCGACGTCGGCGGCCTTTGTGAAGATGCCGCCGCCGACACGCATGAACAGGGCGATGAGCGATGCTCCGAACCCGAAGCCCACCAGCACGGCTGTAGCGCTGTTTTGGAAGATGAACACGATCGTCGTCGCCCCGATGAGGCCGAGGCCGACACAGAGAAGACCCGTGATGCCGCCGGTACGGAAGGCCACCTTCAGCGCCGGCGGCAGCTTGCCCTGGCGGGCGGCGGCAGCCGTTCGGACATTGCCGCGAACCGACAGGCTCATGCCGATGAAGCCCGTCATGCCGGAGAACAAAGCCCCACACAAAAAGGCGATGGCACGGGCGAAGCCGGACTGCACAAAGCTCAGCGCCACGGTGCCGTCCGGTCGGACGATCTTGGTGGCGGTGAAGAACACGAGCACGAAAAGCGGCACGACGATGAAGGCGATGGTCTTGAACTGGCGGCGTAGGAAAGCGACGGCCCCTTCTTGGATCGCAGCGGCGATCTCGCGCATCGAGTCCGTGCCGGTGTCGGCCGCCAGCACGCCGCGCATGAGGTACAGGGCCGTTGCGATGGCTATCAAACCTGTGGCGAGGCCGAAGATGAGCCAGGCTCGCCCGGTGCCACCAAGCACGAAAGCCTGGTAGCCACCAGCCGCGAGGACATGGGGAACCACTACTTGCTCCTTTGGTCGGGTCGATCGCACGTTACGGTAGGCGACCGGAGACATTCAAACCGTGCAAAATCGCGCAGACTACCGACAACCAGGGCCGGGGGTCTCTCGAGCGCTTGGCTCGGGGGAGGTCCGGCTCCGCAAGCCGGACCTTCACACCTTGCGCTACTGGTTGTGACCGGGGCCGGCTTCGTGATGGCCGTGTCCGCCGCTTGAGGGCGTCTCGACCTGGTTTGAGGTGGAGACTATCCAATAGAGCGGGTTAGCCATGACGAGGTTGCGGCCCCGTGCGGCGACCATGCCCTCCACCACGACATGAGCCCCCGGCTCTATGCCGGCCACTCGCCGGCGGCCTTGGAACACGAGCATCAGCTGGCCCGTCCCGTCGGCGATCGTGCACTCGAGGGACGAGACTCCGGCCCGCGGCTGTACGCGCACTGTGCGGATGCGTCCCGAGACCCGCGCCGGCTGGCGGGAACGCAGATTGCCGATCGGGACGGCACCGGCCGCCAAGCCCGACGCGGAAGGGCTCTGGAACCCGGCGGCGTGCTCGGCCGCCGTCTTGGCGCCCGCCTCACGCGCGCCCCGGCTGGAAGCGATCGTGCCGTACTGGGCGTCGTGCAGGGCGTGGGAGCCTTGCGTTCCGCCCGCCTTCCAGGGGACCAGCTGCTTGCGACGTCTCCCGAGCTGGAAGGGCACGATGGTCGCGTTCACATTCGGTAGCTGGTCCACGAAAGCGGCGATGTGGTCAGCCGTGTGGTCGTGCAACACCCGCTGCCACACCCCTTCGAAGACCCGGTGCGGGAGCAGGACCGACACCTCGGTCTGGCCGTCGGCCGCCACTTCGGCGATCAGCTCCATCGAGGCCCTCGTGAGGCGCCTGTCCGGACACTCGATGAGATCGAGGGGAAAGCGCGACAGCCCGAGCTCGCTCCACTGGTTCTCGAGCTGGGCCGAATGGGCGCTGTCCAAGATGAAGTGCACCGCCCGCAGCTCGTCCGGATTGAGCGTGCGGGCGTACTGGAGGGCCCGCGCGGTGGCGAGGTCGAGCCGGTCGACGAACACGAGGACGACGTGGCGCCGTAGCACCGGGGCGATGGCGGCGTTGGAGACGTTCTCCTCGAGCTCTTTTTGCTCCTCCTCGTACTGCTTGTGCAGCCGGATCAAGGTGGGCACGAGGACGATGAAGAGCACGACGACGATCCAGACCCCCTCTTTGAACTTCACGATGACGAAGATGAGAACGACGCTGAGCGAGAGGATCCCAGCGAAGCCGTTGATGGCGAGCTTGTGCCTCCAGCCCGGTTCTCTCATGCGGAGGTGGTGCTTGGACATACCGAAGCCGGCGAAAGTGAAGCCGGTGAACACGCCTACGGCGTAGACGCCGACCAGCACGTCCAGCTGGGCGTTGGTCACGATCAGGAGCGCCTCGGCGGCGACGGTCAAAAGGATGATGCCGTTGGAGAACACGAGCCGGTGGCCCCGGCGGGTGAGCTGGCGGGGGAGGAAGGAGTCTTCGGCCACGAAGCTGGCCAGGTTCGGGAAGCCGTTGAAGCTCGTGTTGCCGCCCGTCCACAAGATGAGCATCGTGGCGGCCTGGACGAAGTAGAAACCGAACTTGCCGATCCAGCTCGAGCCGAAAACGTAATGGGCCTCCTGGGAAAGCACCGTCGGGCTGCCATCGAGGTACGGGACGGCGTGGGTTATGTGGGCGAGGAGGGATACCCCCGAGACGAGCGAGCCGAGGATGATCGCCATGATGACGAGCACGCGCCGTGCATTGGGCCCTTCGGGCTGGCGGAACGTCGAGACGCCGTTCGAGATCGCTTCGAGACCCGTGAGCGAGGACCCGCCGTTGGCAAAGGCGCGCAGCACGATGATGATCCCGGCACCGTAAAACAGTCCGCTGCCGGGCGTCCCGATGGGAACGACCCCGGGATGATGGATCGAGTGGGCGTGCAGCTGGCCGAGGGCGGCGCGGATGAGGCCGATGATGATCAACGACCCGGTGGCGACGATGAAAAGGTACGTCGGGATGGCGAAGGTGTGGCCCGCCTCGCGGATCCCTCGCAGGTTGCCGTAGCACATGAACGCGACGACGGCGAGGGAGATGACCAGCGGTACGACGCCGTGCGACAGCGTCGGGAACGCCGAGGTCAAGGCGTCCGTCCCTGCCGCCACCTGCACTGCGACGGTCACGATGTAGTCGATGATCAAAGCCACGGCGGCGATCTGTGCCACCTTCACGCCGAAGTTCTCCCTGGCCACGACATAAGAGCCGCCGGCCCGGGTGTAGACCATGACGACCTCTCGGTAAGAGAGGGTGACGAACAAGAGAACGACGATGACGGCCAGTGTGATGGGCAAGAGCAGGCTGAAGGCGGCCACGCCGACAGCCCTCACCAGTACGTAGAGGATCTCCTCGGATCCATAGGCCGTGGACGAGATGCAGTCGGGCGAGAGGACGCCGAGCGCCGTCGGCTTGCCGAGACGTTCCACGGAAAGGCGCTCGGTGATCAAAGGCGGCCCCAGCAGGGCCTTTTTCAGCCGATAGGAGAGCGATTCGGGCAGGATGACGGCGTCACCGGGAGCCGGATGGACATAGACACCGGGGGCGGCGCCGAGCGCCCCGTTCCCGCCGCCGGCGGTTTGTCCCTTCAGCTCCGGCGAGACCACCTGCTCGGCTGGGGACAGGCCAAGCTCGTCAGTAGGTCCGCCTGGCACAACCCGCAAGCCTACTTTGTCGCCTTCTGCGCAACGGGCCGAGCCGTCGAGGTGCCACGACGGGCGCCTGCACCAAGGCCTGGCGAGTTGTGCGGGACAGTGCCCGGGTGTTCGATAGTCCCATGCACGTAGTCGTCATCGGGTGCGGGAGAGTCGGTTCGGGCCTTGCCGTCGAACTGACCAACGCCGGTCACTCGGTCGCCATCATCGACAAGATCCCCCGCTCTTTTAGGCGCCTGCCCGCAGACTGGTCGGGCCAGAAAGTCGTCGGCTACGGGTTCGACAGGGACCACCTCGAAGAGGCAAGGGCGAAGGACGCCTCCGCCCTTGCCGCTGTCACAAGTGGCGACAACTCCAATATCCTCTGCGCCCGCATCGCTCGGGAGACCTACGAGATACCCCACGTGGTGGCACGGATCTATGACCCTCGCCGGGCCGAGATCTTCCAGCGTCTCGGCATACCGACGGTGCCGACCGTCGCTTGGACGATCGATCATGTGCTGCGCCGGATGCTGCCCGAACGCTGCATCACCTTATGGTCGAACTCGACCGGCCGGCTCCACCTGGTCGAACAGCCCTTGCCCAAGCAGTGGGCGGGGCACCGCCTGCCGCCCGAGGCGCTGCACGGCAACGGGCTCCGGGTCGTCGCCGTGACCCGCACGGGCGTGCCGGCGATCGACGTCGAAGACCTGATCGCCCAGGAGGGCGATGTTCTCAGCCTCATCGTCACCTACGAGATAGAAGCCAAGCTGGAGGCGCTGTTCCCGGGCGTGTCGATCGTGCCGGGACCGAGGCACGGGGAGAACGAGCGATGAAAGTGGCAGTCGCGGGTGCAGGCAAGGTGGGCCGGTTTCTTGCCGAGGACCTCGCCCAGAACGGCCACGACGTGCAGCTGCTCGATTCGAACGCCGAGCTCGTCGCCTCCTTGCCGCCCATCGACGGCGTCCGTTACATCCTGGCGGATGCCTGCGAGGTGAACTCGCTCAAGGCGGCCCATTTCGACGAGATGGACGTCGTCGTGGCCACCACGGGCGACGACGAGGACAATCTCGTCATCTCCCAGCTGGCCAAACAGGAATTCGCCGTCCCCAGGGTGCTCGCCCGGGTGAACCACCCGAAGAACCACTGGCTCTTCAACGAGATGTGGGGCGTGGACGTGGCGGTATCGACACCTCAGCTGCTCGCCGGCCTCGTCGAGGAGGCGGTGTCGGTCGGGATGCTCGTCCGCCTGCTGCAGTTCGACGGCAGCCACACAAGGCTCATGGAGGTGACTCTCGACGAGAGCTCGCCCGTCGTCGGGACCGAGTTCGGCGCCGTCGTGCTCCCCCGGGGTGCCGCGGTCGTGGCCCTCGTGCGGGAGGGCCACGTCGTCGTGCCCCGGTCGGACTCGCCCTTGGGCGTCGGAGACGAGGTCGTTTTGCTCGTCAGCGCCCTGTGCGAAGACGACGAGATCCGCTCGATCCTCCTCCAAGGCTCGTGAGCGACGCCACAGACGGGTCGCAGGCCGAACAAGCTGCGGCGAGCGAGCCGGGGGAGGCTCTCGAGCCGGAGCCGGTCAAAGCGGGGCCGGAGGCGCCTGAGGCCAGGGAGGCAGGCGCGGCTCTCGAGCCGGACCAAGCAGAGGCGCAAGACGCCGAAGCGTCGCCGCCCGAGACCAGGCGGCGCCGCAGCCGCAACCGCGGCCGCCACCGCAACAGAGCGGAGGCCGCCCCCGGCGAGGTCGACCCGAGCGATCCCGGCCCTGCGGTGCCGGAGAGCGAAACCAAGCTCAGCGGAGCCGTGCGCCCCCTCGAGCGCATCGTCCCGCACAGCTACGGCACGCTCCAAGCCGCTTTTTTCGATCTCGACAAGACGGTCATCGCAAAAGCCTCGATGGTCGCCTTCGGTCGGTCCTTCTACCACGGCGGTTTGATCAATCGCCGGACCGTGCTGCGGGCGCTTTACGGGGAGCTCGTGTACCTCCACCTCGGGGCGAGCGAGCAGAAGCTCAACCGGATCAGGGAGTCGGTCCTCCGCCTGATAAAGGGGTGGCACAGCGACCGGGTGCGAGAGATAGTGGCGGAGGCGATCGAGGCGATCGTCGAGCCGATCATCTTCGCCGAGGCCGCCGACCTCATCGACTGGCACCACGAACAAGGCCGCCTGGTCGTGATCGTGTCGGCATCCCCGGAGGAGATCGTCACCCCGCTCAGCCGCTTTCTCGGCGCGGACGACTGCATCGCGAGCCAGGCGCGAGTCGACGACGAGGGCCGCTACACGGGCAAGATGCAGTTCTACGCTTTCGGGCCCTTCAAGGCCGAGGCGATGGACGCCCTCGCGGCGGAGCGCGGCATCGACCTCGCCGCCTCGTACGCGTACACCGATTCCTACACCGACCTACCGATGCTCGAGGCCGTCGGCCACCCCGTTGCCGTCAATCCCGACCGTGTGCTCCACCGTTACGCCCGCGAGCACGAGTTCGAGGTGCTGCACTTCAGCCAGACCGTAAGCCTTTGGACCAGGGTGCGTGACCGGCTCGGCGCCGTGCCTCCCCGGCCGGCCATCGCCGCCTCGGCGGGGGCCGTCGCCCTCGGCGCCGGGGCCGCCGCGGCTGGATGGTGGTTGGGCTCGCGCAGGCGCAGCAGCTGAAAGCTGCGCCCACTCGGTCGTCAGTCGCCGCGAAGACGCTTCGCCGCGACAACCCCCAAAGCGACGAGCAAAGCCAGTATCACGAGCTTCTTGATCATGGCGCGATCGTAACCGGCTCCAAGGCGGCGCAGGTCCATCCCGTCTCCGCCGGCACCCGGTGTAAGAGCGCGTCTACCTCCAGGGGCAACAGCTGCATGAAACTGGGCGACCGAGCCTGTCAGTTGGGTGCTGTCGCCCTGTTGGCGAGCGAGCAGGCGGTCAAACGGTGAGAAGGTCGCGGGCCCCGGTGTCGCTCGAAGGGTGACGCAGCTTCGACATCGCCCGCGCCTCGATCTGGCGTATCCGCTCGCGGGTGAGGTTGAAGTGCTCGCCGACCTCTTCCAGCGTGCGCGGCTCGCCTCGGTCCAAGCCGAAGCGCAACTTCAAGATCTCGCGCTCGCGCTCGTCCAGCGGGGCGAGGAGGCGGTTGATCTCGAGAGGCAGCAACGCCGTGGCGGCGACCTCGAAGGGCGACTCGGCCGAGCGGTCCTCGACTACGTCGCCGAGCTCGGCGTCCCCGTCCTCGCGCAACGGCTCCGACAGTGACAGAGGCTCGGCTCGGAACCTGAGCGCCTCGATCAGCTTGTCCTCCGGGAGCTCCACCTCAGCGCCGAGCTCGGTGAGGGTTGCGGGCCGCCCGAGCTTGAGCTCGAGACGGGCCTGTGCCTTTTGCACCCGGGCCAGGGTGTCGCCGGCGTGCACGGGCAGGCGGATCGTGCGGCCCGTGTTGGCGATGCCGCGGGTGATCGCCTGGCGAATCCACCACGTGGCATAGGTCGAGAACTTAAAGCCCTTTCGCCAGTCGAACTTCTCGACGGCGTGCATGAGGCCGAGGTTGCCCTCCTGGATCAAGTCGAGCAACGGCAGGCCGGAGGCCTGGTACTTCTTCGCGATCGAGACGACGAGTCGTAAGTTCGACTGCACGAAGGTCCGCTGGGCGGTCTCACCTTCGCGAACGAGCCGGTTGAGCTCGCGCCGCCGGGTCGGAGTCGTGGCCTTGGACTTCGCCCTCAGCTCCTCCTCGGCACTCCAGCGAGCCTCGATCGCCTGAGCCAGCCTGACCTCGTCGTCCTTGGTGAGCAGCGGATACTGGCCGATGTCGGTCAGATACAGCCGGACGAGGTCTTCCTCGTCGCGCTCTACTCGCTCTTTCGCCAAGGTCAAAAGCCTCCGTGGGTTCGGCGCTGCTTCAAAGTGTCGACGCGTAGCGGGGAGCCGTCCGCGTCTAGCTTCGCTGCCCCACATCGCGCCGGTCAGCGAACTTGCGCTGCCTCATTACTCGAACGTAAGTGTAACGGTGGAGTCAAGCTTTCCCGTGCAGGGTCCTTGCCCTGGCCCGCCCGTCATGCTAGGAGCAGGCCCCGGCCGGCCGCCGCTCCGGGCGGCTGCGGGGTGGGGCCCTTGCTCGTCATCCTCGAGGCGCCGGGGCGTCGAAAACGACATGAGACTACCCCTGAGCTGGGACGATGGTGGTTCCACAAGCGGGGCCCGGAACCGGTCTCAACCGGAGCCTGCCGTGCTGGCTAGCCGAGCCGGCTCGAGAGGGCAACGCCTTCGGCCTGCACAGCTTCGAGATCGGCGACTGCCCGGCCGATCGTGCGGACGACAGCACCGTCCGCCGCAGGGCTCGACAGCTGGAGGCGCAGGCGATACCGGGCCAAAAGGACCGGGTACAGACCTCCGGCAAGGTCGGCCACCAGCTGCGAAGCGTTGTCGGACGGACTGTCGCAAAAGCCCGCAGCCATACCCGGGAAAGCATCATCGCCTTGCTCGGGCAGAGCTCGGGCCAACTCGTCTCCAAGGAGGTCCTCGGGCAGAACCGTGAGCTCGGCCGGGCCGGGGAGTCCTGGCGAGAGCGGCAGCAGGTCCTCGAGGAGCGACGCCCTCCAGGCGTGGGCCAGGCTCGCCGCCGCCGCCCAACGCGCGCAGCTCGGCGGTGCGAGCCGTGGCGCCCGCTCACCCAACCTGCGAAAGCAGGTCAGCTCGACGGCCCGCAGGGCTCCGAGGTGCCTGGAGGACTCGAGCAGGTTCAAGGAGCCGACGGGTCAAGGCGCCCGGGGCTCCCCGGGCCGGTCTTGCCGGCCGAGGCCCGGTAATGGTTCGTGATCGGCATGCGCCGGTCCTTGCCGAACCCGCGGCTCGTCACCCGGGGGCCGGGCGGGGCTTGGCGGCGTTTGTACTCGGCGTGGTCGACCAAGTCGATGACCCTTCGCACCGTCGCGGCGTCGAAGCCGGCGGAGACCAAGTCCGAGACGGTGAGGTCCCTCTCCACGTAGCCCTCCAGGATCGGGTCCAAGACGCCATAGGGGGGAAGGCTCTCGTCGTCTCGCTGGTCCGGCCGCAGCTCGGCCGAGGGTGGCTTGTTTATGACCGAGCGGGGCACGACGTCTCGGCCGGCGGAGGAGTTCTTGTACTCGCAAAGCTCGTAGACGAGCGTCTTCGGGACGTCCTTCAAAACGGCGTAGCCGCCCGCCATGTCGCCATAGAGCGTCGCGTAGCCAACGGCCATCTCGCTCTTGTTGCCAGTCGTAAGCACGAGCCATCCCCGCTCGTTCGAGATCGCCATCAAGATGACTCCCCGGATTCGGGCCTGGAGGTTCTCCCCGGCGAGCCCGCTTGGGGCGTCGCCCGTCGTCGAGACGGGAGCGAGCATCTCGAGGAGCACGCGGTGAGCCGCCTCGATCGGCACCGTGGTCGTGCTGATCCCGAGGTTCGCCGCCAGCGCCAAGGCGTCCTCGAGCGAGCCCGCCGAGGAGAAGCGCGAAGGCATCAACACGCCGTGCACGCGCTCAGGTGCGAGGGCGTCGGCGGCGATGGCGGCGACGAGCGAGGAGTCCACGCCGCCCGACAGGCCGATCAGCACGTCTGTGAAATGGTTCTTGCCCACGTAGTCGGACGTCCCGAGCACGAGGGCCTCGTAGACCTCGGCCACCCGGTCGAGGCGTGGCGCCAGGCCAAGGGGGGCGGTGCCGACCCGGGGCGCACCGCCGCCGGCCGGGGTCCCGGTGACGAAGCCGGCCGGAGCGAGCTGTCCGGCAGCGGGTCCGACCGGTGCCTGCGAGATGGTGACAAGTGGCAGCTGCGTCATGGCGTCGTGGCCCCTCGGGTCCAAGAGACGCTTGCGGAACACCGGGTGGACGGGGAGCTCGCAGATGACGAGGGCCTCGCGGAACTGCGGGGCGGAGGCGACGAGATCGCCATCGTGGTCGAAGACCATGGAGGCCCCGTCGAAGACGAGCTCGTCCTGGCCGCCGACGAGGTTCACATAGCAAAGCGCCGAGGAAGCGTCCGCCGCCCGTGTGGCGAGCATGCGCTCGCGCTGTGACAAGATGCCGGCGCGGTAGGGGGAGGCGTTCAGGGTCACGACCAGCTCGGCGCCCCCCTCCCCGAGGCGGCCGACGGGCCCCCACGGGCTCCAGGCGTCCTCGCAAATCGTCACCCCGACCCGCACTCCGGCGATCAAAAAGAGCTGATCGCGGTGCTCGCCCGGGGCGAAGTAGCGGCGCTCGTCGAAGACCCCGTAGTTGGGGAGCAGCTGCTTTCGGACCGTCGCTCTCACCTCGCCCGACGCGCACACGGCGGCGGCGTTGTAGAGGTCACCGTCCTCCTCGACGAAGCCGACCACGGCTGCACAGCGCCCGGTGGCGGCGGCGACCTTCTCGAGCGCGAAATGGTTGCCCTCGACAAAGCCCGGCTCCAAGAGGAGGTCCTCGGGGGGATAGCCGGTGAGGACGAGCTCGGGGAACACCGCCAGGTCCGCCCCCGCCGCTTCGGCCTGGGCGAGGTGAAGGATCACCTTCTCCGCGTTGCCCTCGAGATCACCGACGGTCACGTCCAGCTGGCAGAGGGCGATGCGCAAGCTGGCCACCACGAGATCCTATCCGGGGCCCGGCTCAGGCCCCGACGATGCCATTAGCCTGCGCAAGGAGGAATCCTGCGCCGATGCCAACACCACTGCTTGCCGACGATCTCGTGCGCGCCTGTGCGGCTCCCGAGACGGTGCGCCGCGTGGCCGACCAGTTGATGACGGCCTTCCCGTCGGCCGCGGAGCGCCTCGCCTGCGAGCCCGACCTCGCCTCCGCCTTCGCCGCGGTCGCAGCCGCCAGCCACTCGCTCTCCCGGGTGATCACCACCGACCCGGCTGGCCTGGACGTGCTTGCCCATGCTCTTGACGCGGAGCCTTCACAGCGCTGGGACCCCTCCGAGGCGTCGGACGGCGAGGACCTCGTGCGGCGCAAACAGCTCTCCTTGCTCGGGGTCGCCGCCCGCGACCTCGTCGGCCTGGACGACCTCGAGCAGGTGACAGCCTCGCTGTCGCATGTCGGCGACCGGGTGCTAGCCGGCGCCATCACCCTCGCGGGGGCGGCAGGCAGCCTCGCCGTCATCGCCCTCGGAAAGCACGGTGCCGAGGAGGTCAACTACGCAAGCGACCTCGACATCGTCTTCGTGGCCGCCGACGCCGCCGAGGTCGACCCGTCCCTCGCCCGTTCGGTCATCTCCCTCGCCTCGCGCGCCTACCGCATCGACACGAACCTGCGCCCGGAGGGCCGCTCCGGGGTGCTCGTACGCTCGGTCGCCTCCTACGTCGCCTACTGGGAGCGTTGGGCCCGCCCCTGGGAGTTCCAGGCGCTCTTGAAGGCGCGGTACTCCGCGGGTGAGCCCGACTGCGGCCGTCGCTTCGAAAAGGCGGCGGCCGAGCACCTTTGGTCCCGGCGCTTCGGCGCCGACGAGCTCGCAGAGCTGCGCACGATGAAGGCCCGCACGGAGGCGATCATCGCCCGCCGGGGCCTCGAGCGCCGTGAGCTCAAGCGTGGCCGCGGGGGGATCCGGGACGTGGAGTTCTCCGTGCAGCTGCTGCAACTCGTCCACGGCGGCCGCGACCCCGCTCTTCGCCTGCGGGCGACCCTGCCTGCATTGGCCGAGCTGGCCGACGCCGGGTACGTGGCAGCCGGGGACGCGGCGGCTCTCGCCCTCTCGTACCGGTTCCTGCGGACCGTCGAGCACCGCCTCCAGCTCGTCGAAGAGGCCCAGGTGCACACCGTCCCGGCCGAGCGCGAAGCGAGGGACCGCTTGGCAAGGGTGCTCGGGTTCCGGGGACGGCCGGAGGAAACCCCGGCAGACCGCTTCGACGCCGTCCTCGCCCGCCATCAAGGCGCCGGGAGGGCGATCCACGAGCGTCTGTTCTTCCGGCCCCTGCTCGAGGCCTTCGCCGGTGGCGCAGCACCGGGCGGGGCGGGGCGAGCGGATCAGGCGGGCGTCGAGCACGGATTCGCTTTCGACGCCGCCGAGGAGCGCCTCGCCGCCTTCGGCTTCGCCGACGCGGAGCGGACCCGCCAGGCCCTGAGCGAGCTCACGCGGGGCCTCACCCGCTCCTCGAGGCTCATGCAGCAGCTGCTGCCCCTCCTGCTCGACTGGCTCTCCGAGTCGCCCGACCCGGACCAGGGCCTCGTAGGGCTGCGCACGCTCGCCGGTGGCCCGCATCGGCGCGACCTTCTCGTGACGGCGTTCCGGGAGTCACCCGAGGTGGCGCGGCAGGCTCTGCCTGCTCCTCGGCACGAGCCGTCGCCTGGGCGAGATCGTCGCCCGGCATCCCGATTTCGTAGAGCTTCTCGACGACAAGTCCGCCCTCGTCGGGCTCGGCCCCGACGAGCTCAAGGCAAAAGCCGCCCTCGCGGCAGATCAAGGACCCGAGCGCAGGATCGGCGCCCTCAGGAGCTTCTACGAGGTCGAGACGCTGCGCATCGCCGTCGGGGACATCCTCGGTCTCGCCGGACTTCGCGCCACCGGCCGCGCCCTCGCCGACCTCGGTGCCGCCATCGTCGGTGCTGGCCTGCACGCTGTCGCTGCGGACGTGCCGATGGCGGTGATCGCCATGGGGAGCTTCGGCGGGGCCGAGATCGCCTACGGGAGCGACCTCGACGTGCTCGTCGTCTACGAGGGCAAGTCCGTCTCGGACATGCACGCCGCCGACAGTGCCGCAGGCGCCCTGTTCCGGCTTTGCAACGGGACGACCCCGGCGGAGGGGATCGTCCGCATCGACGCCACCTTGCGCCCCGAGGGCAAGCAAGGCCCACTGGCGCGCAGTCTCGACGCCTTTGAGGAGTACCACCGCCGCTGGGCAGCAACCTGGGAGCGCCAGGCCCTCTTGAGGGCGAGGCCGGTCGCCGGCGACGAGGCAGTCATCAAGCGCTTCGTCGCCCTCGCCGAGGAGGCGGTGTGGTCACCGCCTTTCGACGAGGGCAACGAACGGGAGATCCGCCGCATGAAGGCGCGCGTCGAGCGTGAGCGGATCCCTCCGAGCGAGGACCCCCAGTTCCACCTGAAGCTCGGCCGTGGCTCGCTCAGCGATGTGGAGTGGACCGCCCAGCTCCTCCAGCTGCGCGCGGGCATCCGGGCGAGCTCGACCCGCGAGGCCCTGAAGCAGCTCGAGCGGGCGGGGGCGCTCAACGCGGCCGACGCCCTCACCTTGAAAGACGCCTACCGCTTTTGCACTCTCACGAGGAACCGCTGGCACCTCGTGGGCAACTACGTCGCCGGCGCCGGCGCCCTCGCCAAGAGCGGGGCGGACGCCATGCCCCGCCAGAGCGAGCTCCAGTCCCGCCTCGCCAGGAGCCTCGGCACCTCCCCGACGGACCTGCGCGAGTCCTACCGGCGAGTCACACGGCGAAGCCGCAAGGTGGTCGAGCGCGTCTTCTACGGGCTTTGACGATCCCCAAAGCCGACTTCGGGGTGCCCGGCTCGACAGCACCTCCTAGACTTGGGGTGTGCGCGTGACTGGCCTGGTCTTCATCCGGGCAAGCTTGTACGTCAGCTTGGGTCTCGTCTTCGGGATGCTGGCCTTCGTGCGATCGAACGCCTACAAGCGGCGGACGGGCAACAGCCCCTGGCACATCCATCCCCTTGTCTGGGGAGGCGTCAGCGTCTTCGTAGCCTTTTTCGTCACATTGCTGTCGATAGTCTTCGTGGCCGTTTTCGGCACCTTGCTCTCGATCGTGGCCTGGTCGCCCCGGCCGGGTCGCCAAAGGGGCCAAGCGGCGGTCTCCGACTACGAGGCCGGCCCCGGGTACCCACCGGCCTCTGAGTTCGTGGCGGTGCCCAAGCCACCGAAGAGGACTGCGCTCACGGCCTGGCTCCCCGACCCGACAGGGCGGAACGAGCTGCGCTATTTCGACGGGTCCGAATGGACCGGCCACGTCGCCAATGGCGGCGTCATCTCGACCGACCAGCTCTAAGAGCCGGCCGTCTCTTTTGTGAAAATCAAGAGCGACTGGTCTATGCCGCCGAGCACGGTGTGCAGGCGGTAGCCGAACAGCTCCGGCTCGTTCAACATGGCCTCCAGGCCGGGCGCCCCCGTCTCGCCGGCGTGCACCGATCCGGTGTGCCACTCCTTCACCTTGTACTCGATGTTCATCGTGTTTCGGGTCCCATTGCAACCGCCAATCTGCCTGCGACGGGCTCGGATTGCCGTGGCTCTTCCTGAGCCGCCTACAGGATATACACGAGGAGTCCGAGGCTTTCTTGTGACCTCGAGCTCACGAGCGCGCCGCGCCGCGCCGCGCGATGAAGCGGCGAGGGCGACGATGGGACGGGGCGGGTGGCACCTCGAGGGCGGGTGCGTCACCTCCGAGCTGTTGGACCATGCGGTCGACCTCGGTGAGGATGGCTCCGGAGACGACCCAAGAGCCGGTCTCGTCGACCCGCCGGAGACTGCGCAGCGACTCGCGTCGTGCCTGACGCACGGCATCGAGGGCGGCACCGACATTCGGGTCGTCGCCTTGCAAAGCCGCCGCCCGGGCGTGGTAGGCGAGCGCCGTCCTCGAGAGCACCTCGGCCAGGCTCGCGGGAAGCCGCGGGGCGCCGTCGAGGCGGTGGTCGAAAAGCGTGCGTGCGATGGCGCGCAGCTGGGCCACCGAATGGGCCAGGGCGGCGAGAACCTGCGACAGCTCCAAAGAGCCCGCCTTTCGGCCGAACACGTCCACGCGCGAGAACGCCACCGCCTCGTCGACGAGAGGTCGCGCGTGGTCGAGGTCCTCCTCCAGTGCACGAGAACGGGCGAGCCAGAGATCGGTTTCGGTCGCCGTCGGGGTTCTCGCCACCCCGGCGCTCATCTCCGAGAGCAGCTCGGCGATCTTCTCGGCCAGCTCCGCCAGGGCCCGCCGGGCCCGCGCCCGGGGATCTCCCGGATAGGCGACATATGAGGCGGCCGCGCCGATGACGGCGCCGATCAGCGTCGCCCAGACACGGTCGAGCACCTTGGCCGTGGTCATGGAGGTACCGAGGGCGAGGATGAAGATGGCAGTGCCCGGGATCTGCAGCGAGCCGCTCAGGCCGAGCCTCAGTAGCTGACCGATACCGAGCGAGACGAAGACGAGCGCCACCACGGCCAGGGCGGAGAGCCCGACGGTTCTCAGTATCGCGACGGCGAGAAAGACGCTGAGGGCCATGAGGACGGTCCGTTTCAGCCCGTCCAGCACCGAGGTCCGTACTGTCAGCTGGACGGCGTAGACGGCCGAGGCGGCGCCGAAGGCAGAGGGGACGTCACCGAGGGGCAGGCAGACCGCCCAGGTCGCCCCGGCAGCGGCAGCGGTGACCGACATGACCCGAAGCGTCCAACGCGCCTCGTAGAGGCGCCTTGAGAGGCTCCTCAGCCCCGCGACTGCAACGAGCGGCCGTCGACGAGCGGCGTAGGTCTCACTGCGGTGCCGCGTGGTGTGCCTCGTCGCGCCCACGCCGGCCGGAGGGCGCGCTGGGCCGGCTTGGTCGCGCGGCTCGGTCTCCACCTCACGAGCATGGAGCATCGACCACCGTGGCGCCAACACCTCGCTCGAGCTGCGCGGGCCGAGCTACCGCCTGCAGCTCGGCCTCCTTGACAGCTGCCGTCTCCTCAGGCGGTGTCGGTCCGGGTCGACTGGTAGCGGGCGACGGTGTAACTGATGATCAGCGGGACGATCACTGCGAAGAGGACGAGCATCGCCGTGATGAGGGCGAGGGGCCCGCCCCGGACGTGGTCCTTCACGAAGGCGAACTCGATGAGGGCGGCCGCGATCAGGTAGGAGAGCAGGGTCCATCTGCCAACGAGGAAGAACTTGTCCCAGGCGAACTGCTTGGTGCGGGCCGCCATGAAGATGTTCGCCACGACAAGGACGCCGCTCGCGGCGGCGAGGGCTATCGGGACGCCGAGCGGCGGCCGGCGCGGCGCGTACGACGCCATGTAGATGCCCCCGGCGACGATGAGCATCAAGGCGGCGGCGCCGAGCTCTGCCACGGGCGGAAAACGCCTCTCGGTCGTGGCGCCCGATGGTCCGTTCAGGCTCTGGGCACTCATTGTGAGGCCACCCTTGTCATGATGATCAACGTCGCCACCTGCATGAGCCCTGTTATGCCGGCTGTGTAGATGAAGCGCTTCATGAGCTTGGCGATCACCTCGCCATTCGGCCGGGGCTTGCGCATCTCGAACAGCACGGCCAAGTTGGCCGGCTCGAGGATGCCGAGAGCGATCACGGCCATGACCCCTACGACGACGAACGAGACGATCAGCCAGGCGTGGTTGGGGCTCGACGGCTTCAAGTTGCCGAGGTCGAGCGCTAGCTGGAACCCGGACGCCAGTGTCATGGCGACGAGCGTCGGCATGAGGAGAACCATCTTCGGCATGAACCTGGCGGAGAACTCCGCCCGGGCCGGGATCGAGAGCCGGCCGAGGATCGGGCCGACTATCAGCCCGACGAAGAGGTCTATCCCGGTCCACAAGGCACCGCCGGCAACGTGGTTGAAGTCGAGCCCCCACTGCCAGTTGAAGCCGATCGACGCCACGAGGAAGGCGAGGACCACTCCGACTATGGGCAGGCCCTTGAGGGGCACTATCTGAATGACCGGCCGCACGGGCGCCCCCGGTGGCGGACCGAGGTCGACTGCTGCAGGCCCATTCGTCGAAATACCGGCTGTCGTGTCCGTCATCATTCCCCCCTCTGGTAACGGTCACCCGCTCTCAAGGCCGCGAGCGGCTCGTCGAGGAACGCGAATCTATCCAAAGACAAAGCGCCAGGAAAGGCTCTCGCACGATCTGCGACCAGCGTGAGTATTCTTTCTGGGCAAGGGTGTGCCGGGAAGTCTGGTCGGCGAGCGTTGGAGCGACCCCATGACCGATTCCCCTTCCCCATCTGAGCCTCGACCCGCCACGTCGCGCGAGGTCTCTTTGCCCGCCGCGGCGGAGGTGTCTTCGTACGCGGCAGTGCACCAGGTTCAGGCCTGGGAAGGACATCGAAAGCTGGCCAGCTGGCGCTGGGAGGCACTCCGCACGACGTTCTGGTTGGTGCCCACCGTCCTCGTCGTCGTGGCCGCCGTTTTGTTCGTCGTGACATTCGCAGTCGACTGGGCCGCTTACAACGGGCACCTTACTCTCCCGTTCTGGATGCGGACCGAGAGCGCCGATGCCGGCCGCGAGGTGCTCATCGCCATCGCGGCGGCAGTCATCACCGTCGTCGGCGTGGTCTTTTCGATCACGATCTTGGCCCTCACCTTGGCCTCTCAGCAGTTCGGGCCTCGCATGATGCGCAACTTCGTTCGCGACGTCGGGAACCAGGTCACCTTGGGCGTGTTCGTGGCCACCTTTGTCTATTCGACCCTGGCCCTCGGTTCGGTCACCATCACGGGCCTTCACGGGGTCTTCGTGCCCCATCTCTCGATCGCCGTCGCCGAAGCCCTCTTGCTCGTCGACATCGCGGTGCTCATCTACTTCATTCACCACATCGCCAAGTCGATCCAGCTTCCCGAGGTGATCGCCGGGATCGCGCGGGACTTGACACGGGAGATCGACGCCGAGTTCCCCGAGATCAAGCCCGATGCTCTCAAGCCGGCACCAGCTGGATACGGGAGCTCGGCGGCGGAGCTGATGAAAGTGCTCGAAGAGCGCGGCGGCGCCGTTCCCGCCGTCACGAGCGGCTATTTGCAATTCGTCGGCTACGCCCAGCTGGTCGAGATCGCCACGCGGACCGACGCCGTCATCCGCCTCACTCACCGGCCGGGCCATTACATCGCCGCGGGACGACCGCTCGCCACGGTCTGGCCGCGCGGCGCCGCCCAGCAAGTCGCCGAGGCGCTTGCAAAGGCGCACATGACCGGCCCGCACCGCACGCTCATGCAGGATCCGGTGTTCGCCATAGATCAGCTCGTCGAGATCGCCATCCGGGCCTTATCCCCGGCTGTGAACGACACCTTCACGGCGCTCACGTGCATCGACTGGCTCGCTGCAGGCCTGCGGCGGGTCACCGCCCGCACCCTCGGCGAGGGCATCTACAGGGACCGGTCCGGCCGCGTCCGGCTCATCGAGCCCGCCCCGTCCTATGCCCGTATGGCCAACCGCGCCTTCGACAAGATCCGTCAGTCGTCTCGGGGAATGCCCGTCGTGATGATCCACATGATGGACGCGTTGAGCTCTGTCGTGGAGCAGTCCCAGACGGTCGAGCAGCGGCGCATCCTCGTGCGTCAAGGCGACATGATCGCCCGGGCGGCCGAGGAGTCCGTGCCCGAGCCGAACGATCTCGCCGACATCCGTGCGCGTTACCGGAACCTGTTGGAAAAAGCCGCACTGGACGAGGTCGCGGGCGAGCCTCCTTTGTCCAAGTAGACGAACTCGCGCTCGGGATCGAAAAAACGGGCAAAGGCACAAACTCGGGAACGCCGTTGTCTACAACCAGGTCCACACGGTCCACGACGGGTCGCCAGTGCAACAGCGCCAAGATATGCAGTGTCTCGCGAGAGGTAGGGCCGGAAGGGTTCGCCCCCCGAGGTCGGTGCCGGCGCTTGGCGCTGCAGCCCGGCAACTCGGTGGGCCAGACGAGATGCTTTACGCCCAAAAACCTTCAGGGGCAGTCGTTACCTCTCAAGGTTTTCGAGCTCGAGCAGGTCCCACAACCGCGGGTCGAAGAGGTCGGGCACGGCCATGTCGACGACAGCCTCGAGCCCGGGTGCCCTTCCGACACCGACTACGTCAAGGCCGCCGGCACGTGCCGCTTTAGCCCCGAGAACGGAGTCCTCCACGGCAATGGCCCGCGCCGGTGCGACGCCCAGGCGCTCGCAGGCGCGAAGGTAAAGGTCAGGCGCGGGTTTGGGGCGTAGGGGAGGTTCGAGCGCGACTATCGCGTCGAAGACTGCCGGGATCGACGCCGCCCTCATCGACGCCTCGACCGTTTCCATCGACCCGTTTGACGCGACGGCCAGTGGCCTCGTGCCACGAACCGCTTCCAAAAGCTCGAGCGCGCCGCGCATGGGCGGCACGCCTTCGGCAATGGCGGCGAGGATGGCCTCGTAGATCTCCCGAGCGACCTTGTCAGCCTCGAGCGGGTTCTCCCATCTCGCGTTCCAACAGCGCCACCACGTCGCCCACCGACCCGCCGTAGAGGCTCGAGGCCGGGCCTGTGAGGAGCTGGCAGACGCCGTGACGCTGAAAGGTGCCCACGATGCCCGTGAACCACGCCGGCTCGCTGTCGACGAGCACGCCGTCACAGTCGAACACGACCGCTCTGGGCAAGTCAGCCCACCTCGAGGGGAAGTTGCGGGTCGGCGCTCCACTCGGTGAGCGATCCGTCATAGAGGCGCACGTCGTCACGGCCGAGGAGAAAGAGCACGAAGATGTCGACCGTGGCCGAGATACCTCCGCCGCAATAGGCGATGACAGGTGTCGCCGGTTCGGAACCGAGCAGGTCAAAGAGAGCCCTTGCCAGGTCTTCGCGGGGCCTAAAGCATCCCGTCTCCGGGTCAACGAGGTCATGTGCTGGCGCGCTGATCGAGCCGGGGATGCGGCCCGGCCTGATGTAAGCGGTCCCTCCCCCCTTGAAAGCTCTCGTCGACAGGGCGTTGAGGAGGCACGCCGGCTCCTTGCCGCCAACGACGGCGATGACGTCGTCCTTGGTGGCCAGAAGCTCCGGGCGGGGATGGGCCGAAAAACTCGCCCTTTTCACCGTCGGAAGCGACGAGCTCACGGGGAACCCTGCCCGCAGCCAAGCCGGCAGACCGCCATCGAGCACTCGCACGTCGTCGAAGCCGAAATAGCGCAGCAGCCACCACAGCCGGGATGCCCACATGGGCGAGTCCTGGGAGTAGGCGACCACGCGGGTGCCCGGCCCGACACCGAGCTCTCCCATCGCCCGGGCGAAGCTCTCCGGCCGGGGCAAGGTGAAAGGGAACGGGGAGTCGCGGTCCGAAAGCTCCCCCGGTATGTCAGCAAACACCGCTTGGGGAATGTGGGCCTCGTCATAGCTGCTCCGCCCGCTCTCGACGGTGTAAGGGCCGTCGACAACTTCACGGCGGAGGAACGCCGTGGCATCGATGATCCGTAACTCGCCGTCGTCCAGCTCCCGGTAGAGCGCCGACGGGTCGATCAATTGCTCGTCTCGGGGCACGGCGCGAGCATAGCTAGCCTCGCTCCGGCAAATCCTGACTTTTTCCACCGACATTATATGCTTTCCCGGGCTGGCTCCCGCTTTCAAAGAGGGATGGCGTCGGAGACAATGGTCTTTCGGAAAAGCTCGCGGATCGGGGGGCCGTTGTCACAGGGTGCCGAGTCGCTTACATCTTTGGCGAACCGGATCAAGACCGCGCTCGAGAACGGAGATCCCGCCTCTTTCGGAGACCTGCTCGATGCGAACGTGCGCTGGGGACCTCCCGGCGACCCATCACCGCCGTGCCAGAACAAAGACCAGGTCCTCGCCTGGTACCTGCGGGCAAGGCAATCGGGAGCAAGGGCCCGGGTCTCGGAGGTCAGCGTCGTCGGGGACAGGATCCTCGTTGGGATGGTGGTTGCCGGAACCGACTCGAGCGCGCCAATCTGGCGGACAAGCTGCCCGCTGGCAACTGCTCAGCTTGCGCAACGGCCGCGTCGTTGACATCGTCGGCTTCGAGCAGCGAGTCGAGGCCGTCGCCTGGGCGGCCCGCCCGACGAGCTAGCGAGTCGTCGACGCAGCCCAGCTGCACCACGCCTCCCAGAAGCGACGCCGAGAGCTGCGCCCACATTTCGTTGGCCCCGTGCCCGTGTCAGAGTGGCGACAGGACCCGCGAAGGCAGAATCGGGAGCCTGACCAGGAAGTTCCTCATCGAAAGACCAGGCAATTGCTTTGCAAGAGAAGCCTAATCAGAGGCAAAGGTCCCAATTCCCTTAAACGGCGCGGCAATTCTGCCGATAACTTCCACATGCGAGCCCCCGACCGCCCTCGCGCAGAGCTCAGGGCGACGGTTGCCGCGCTATCGGTCACCGTAGTGTTCTTCTTGTGGCTGGTCCTGCACATCGGCGGGCTCACCACCGTCCGTTACTTCGACGACATCGTCACGGCCCTGGCAGCGCTCAGCGCCTGCGTGGCCTGCCTTTTGGCGGCAAGGCGCCAAAGCGGTGCGGAACGCCGCTTTTGGGTCCTCCTCGGCATCGCTCTCGGGGCATGGACCTTCGCCGAGGTGGTCTGGGGTGTCTACGACCTCGTCCTCAACGTGGCGGTGCCCGTGCCGTCTTGGGCAGACGTCGGCTATCTCGGGGCGATCCCGCTGGCTTGCGCCGCGCTGTTGTGTCATCCAGGCATGCGCGCTGCCGGGAGCTACAAGACGCGCGCCACCCTCGACGGCCTGGCCATAGGCGCTTCGCTGCTCTTGCTGAGCTGGATGTTCGTGCTCGGCCCGCTGTGGCGCGGTACCGACCTTTCGACCTTTGGGGGTGTCGTGGCCATCGCCTACCCCTTCGGTGACCTCGTCATGGTCTTTCTCGTCATCCTCTCGGTCCGCTCCATCACGGCCACCGGTCGAAAACCGCTCTTGTGGGTTCTCCTGGGGCTGTTCGCCATGGCCGTCTCCGACAGCACCTACGCCTATCTCGTCGAGGTCGGCCGCTACGCCACAGGCAATGTCATCGACACCGGCTGGGTGCTCGCCTACCTCGCCATCGCCGTCGGCGCGACAAGCGATGGCGGGCTCACGGTGCGTATCAGCTCGCGGGAGGTGGCCGAGGCGTCAATGGTCTCGTTCGTCACGCCCTATGTACCGGTTCTCCTGGCGCTGTCGTCGATCACCGTAGAACTCGAGCTTCACCACCGAGTCGACCGCGTCTCGTGGCTCGTCGGCTTCGGTCTCGCCCTTCTCGTCATCGCACGTCAGGCCCTCACGCTCATCGACCGTCGCCACGAGCTGTTCTCGGCTCGACCCGAGTCCGCAAGGCCGCCCTCGCAAAGCCCTGGCCCACCACGACTGCAGGAGGACAACGTTCTCGAGGCGGCGCCGTTCCCCCCGTTCATGAGAAGGACCCAGTGATCCGTGTCGGCAATGTCTCCCGCCCGTACCGCACGATCGTGCTCACCTTGATGGTCGCCACGAGCGGCATCGCGGTGTTCGACCTGTTCTTGTTCGTCTCCTCTGCATTTCACTGAGCGACTCGCCGCCCGCGTCGAGCTGACCGCTTGCGCGGAATTTCGCCACGGAGTTCTTCCCCTCGGTGTGAGGTCGTGCCTGAAACGCGCCGTCCCAGCGCACAGCTGCCAGCGAGCGTTGTGACGGAAGGTCTCAGGCGCCCCGGGAGGCCAGCATCGCCTTCAGCCGGAAGGTGGCCAGTGCGAAAAGACCGAACGCGAACAACGCGAGGATGCCGAGCTCGTGCGAGATCGTGGCCATGTCGCCGTGGTTCGACAACAGGTTGGTCCAGGCGTCGACCGCCCAGGCCTGGGGCGTGGCGTGACCTACCTCACGCATGGTGGTCGAGACGATCGAAAGCGGCCACATACAGCCGCCGAGCATCGCGAAGACGATGCCCAGGATCGGCCCGAAGGCACCCGCCTGCTCGGGTGTGCGGAACAATGTGCCCGCGACCATGCCGGCACCGGCCCCCACGAGGCACCACAGGGCGATCAAGGCAGCGGCCGCCGGGGGATTGCCCCAGGACACTCCGAACACGACCGTCCCTATGGTCACGATGACGACCGACTGCAAGGCGGCGATGACTATGTAGGTGATCGACTCGCCCGCGATGATCGTCCGGGGCCTTACGGGCGCGGCGGACATGCGCTCGAACATGCCGAGGCGCCTCGTCTCGACGATGGTCGCCCCCCCGGCGACGGCCATCAAGAAGACGAACAGCACGAGCTCGGTCGGGGCACTGTACTCGTAGCCCGGCGGCAAAGTCCCTCCTGTCGTATGGATCACCTGCGAGGCGAGGCCGACACGGGGCGTGGCGAGCTCCAACGTGCTCGCCCGGCGCAGATTCAGCGAAAGGCTGCCTCCATACCGGGTGGCGAATTGAGCGGCCTCGATCCTGCCCCCGTAGCCCTCGACGGCAGAGCTGACCTGAGTTGCTGCCGCTTGTTGGGTGCTGTTGGCCTGCTCGGCGAGGACGGCGATGGTCACGGCCTTACCGCTTCGCTCGTCCGCGCCGAGACCGCGGGGGATCACGACGCCGGCGTTGACCTCGGCGCGGCCCACCGCCTTGTCGAGCGCGCCGAGACTCGGATAGGCGACGACCGCCAGCCCCGAGGCGTGGCTGAGCTGGACCACGAGCTGGCGGCTCGCCTGGGTGCCGTCCAGATCGACGACTCCGACACGGAAGGTGTTGAACCCTTGTGCAACGGCGCCGACGATGACGATGACGATGATGGGAAGCACTATCAAGAAGAACACGCCGACCCGGTCTCGCAGCACACGTCGCCCTGAGGCACGCGCAATGGCGAGCGCCCTCATGTCGTCACGGCCCTGCGGGCGAGGCTGAGGGCGAGGGCGCCCACCACGGCAGTGAAGACGAGGATGGCAACCACGGGCTCGACGATCGTGCCGAAGCCTCCCCCGATGGTGGCAAGGTCGGTGAAGCCACGTATCGCCCACCCGTTGGGCGTGAAAAGCGCCAAGCGCTTGATCGTCGAAGGTGCGCCCGAGATGAAGAAGAAGTCGCCGCCCAACAGCGCCAGGCCGAAGATGATGATCGAGGCGAAACCCTCTGCTTGGCGCTGGGTTCGAGCTAGGCCGATCACCAAGGCGGTGAGCGAGATCACCGAGAGGACGAGCACGAGCCCCAACAACGCCGCGGGGAGCGGGGCGCCCCAGTCGGCGCCGAAGGCGAGCGTCGTGATGACCCCGATCGTCGCCAGACTGGCGACTCCGTACACGAACACCGATATGGCCTTACCGAGGAGTATCTCGACGGGGCGCACCGGAGCGGCCCGCATGCGCTCGATCATGCCCTGAGAGCGGTCGACGAAGAAGCTACGGGCGGCGTAGTTAATCGTGAAGAGCAGGAAGAAGATCGCCATGCCGGGGCTGTAGTAGCTGATCACCTTCAGCTCGTGGGCGCCGATTGGGCGCTCTACGGCTTGAACCGGTATACGGAGATTCGAGACCAGGGAGATCAGCTGGGCCGTGTCGGCCTTCGGCGCTCCCGCGGCGAGCGCTGTGGCAAAGGCGAGCCGGTCTGCGTTGAGCTGCGCGACGAACGACGCCATGATGGCGGTGGTCACGTCCCCGGCGGTGGTGCTGTTGTTGGAGGTGATCGTCGTCAAAGATTCGGGGTGCGTGCTGGTGACAGACGACGAGAAACCCCCCGGTATCACCAAAGCTGCGGCCACCTTCCCGGCCTTTATGTACGCGCGGGCGAGCGAGGCCGAGCTCAGTCTTCGCACAGTCACCACCTGTCTCAGCCCGGGCGCGTCGAGGGCCTTCACTATCTGGGCTGAGACCGGTCCGTGGTCGAGCTCGACCACGACCAAGGTGAAGCGAAAGCTGTTCAGGCCGTTGAAGGCAAGGCTCATGAGCCCGGCAATGACGACGGGCGCGATGACGCCGACGACGATCGCCGAGCGGTCGCGGACGCGCTGTCGCATGTCCTTGCGGGCAATAGCTAGGGCTGTGCGCACGGGCCGCCTACTCGCGCAGTGCCGTGCCGGTGAGATTCAAGAAGACTGCCTCGAGGTCGGGCTCGACTACCTCGACACTCGTGACGGCGACGCCCGCCGCGTCGGCTGCCTCCAAGATGGCCGGCAGCAGGTGGCGCCCTCCCGTGGCGACGAGATGCACGGCGTTGTCAGCGGTCGCGGCGCTGGACACGCCGTCGACGGCCCGGCACGCCGCGGCCAGGCGTTCGAGGTCGCCCGAGGCGGCGAGCTCGACTCGGTCCTGCTCGCCGAGCTGGGCGACAAGTTCGCGCCGCGTCCCCTCGGCGATGAGGTGACCGTGGTCGATGATGCCGACCCGGTCGCAGACGCGCTCGGCCTCCTCCATGTAGTGCGTTGTGTAGACAACCGCCAGGCCTTCGCGTCCGAAGGCCCGTACCCGCTCCAAGATGGCGTGGCGGCTCTGGGGATCGACACCGACCGTCGGCTCGTCGAGCACGAGCAGCTTGGGGTGGTTCAACAAGCCGGCGGCGATGTTGAGGCGCCGCTTCATGCCCCCGGAAAACGAGTCGATTCGGTCGTCACGCCTGTCGCTCAGCTCGGTGAGCTCGAGCGCCTCGTCGACCCTGGCTGCGACCGTGCGCCGCCCGAGCTTGTACAACCTGGCGAGGAAGGCGAGGTTCTCCCGGGCGGTGAGATCGGGGTACAACGCGACGTCTTGGGGCACGTAGCCGACGAGGGCCTTCACCTCGAGGTTCCCGATCGCCTGTCGGCCGAGAATCGAGATGCTCCCCCGGTCAGGCTCCAAGAGACCGCACACCATCTTCATCGTTGTCGTCTTGCCGGCACCGTTCGGCCCGAGCAAGCCGTACACCTCGCCCTCGGAGATCCGAAAACCGACGCCGTCGACCGCCAAGCGGGCGCCGAAGCTCTTGGTGAGGCCATCACATTCGAGAACGGGCATGGCGCTCGCCACGGAAGAATTTCGTAGCCGCTGAGCGCCTCGCGCTGCAGGCGGCCACGCGGCTAGGGCTCCATCAGCCGCGGGACAACGAGCCAGGTCAACATGCCCGTACCCCGGGCCACCTCGTCCCAGCTGTTGACGAGGAGCTCGACGCGGGCGAGGGCCGCCGTCGGCATCCTCAAAAGGCCCCCGCCGATGAGGAAGCTGACCGTTTCCGAACAGGTTGGCTCATGGCCGACGACCATGAGCAGCTGGGTCGTCTCCGGCTCAACGCGCACCTCGTCGATGAGGCCTTCCACCCCGCCGTCATATAGGGCGGCGGACTCGCGCACGGCCGACTCCCATTCCCGGGCCTCGCTTGCGAGGGCGAGGGTCGCCCTCGCCCGTCGCGCCGGCGAGCAGATGACCGAATCCGGCACCGCCCCGGAATCGGCGAGGAAGCGGCCGGCCAGTTTGGCGGCCTTCCGGCCCCGTTTCGCCAACGGCCGGTCGAGGTCCGATCCGCTCTCGTCCGCCGACCAGTCGGACTTCGAGTGCCGAAAGATGATCAGGGCGTGGGGCATGTCCTAGGTGGCCTCTCGTGCGGGTCCGGCTCAGAGCTTGTAGCCGATGGCGCGCAGCAGTGACTTGCGCTCGGCCATGTCCTCGTCGGTCTCGACGCCGAGGGGCGAGGAGCCGTCGACGACGCCGAGGACACCACGCCCGGAAGCGGTCTCGGCGAGCACCACCTCCACACGGTTCGCGCTGGCGCAGTAGATGGTGCAGACCTCGGGTACCTGCTTCAACTGGTTGAGCACATTGACCGGGTAGCCCTCGCGGACGAACACGACAAAGCAGTGCCCGGCTCCGAGCGCCAGGGCGTTGGCGCAGGCCAGGTCCTCCAACTCGGGGTCGTTGCCGGAACGGCGGACCAGGCACTTGCCCGAGGCCTCGCAGAAAGCCAGCCCGAAGCGCAGGTAGGGGTTCGAACCGACGAGCGCCTCGTGCAGGTCCTCGACGGTCTTGACGAAGTGCGCCTGGCCCAAAATGACGTTCAAGTCATCGGGCTTGTCAATGGGAACGACGACCAGTTCCACCTTGCTTCTCCTGTCCGTCCGGCCCACGCACGGGCCGCCAACGACTGACGTCGTTGTGATGCCTACCACGATATGGGCCCCGGGTGCTTTGGCCCGGAGCCGGAGGGGGTAGAAAGTTGGCATGCGAACCAGAAGACTCGGCCAGGGCCTCACCGTTTCCGCCCAAGGGCTCGGCTGCATGGGAATGTCCGAGTTCTACGGACCCGGAGACGAGGACGAGTCCATCGCCACGATCCGCCGTGCGCTCGATCTCGGCATATCTTTCCTCGATACGGCCGACATGTACGGGCCGTTCACCAACGAGAAACTCGTCGGGCGCGCCATTGCCGGTCGGCGCGACGAGGTCGTGCTGGCGACCAAGTTCGGCAACGAGCGCAGGCCGGACGGGACCCGCCTCGGCATCAACGGCCGACCGGAGTATGTCCTCAAGGCTTGCGACGCCTCGCTCGAGCGCCTCGGTGTTGACCACATCGACCTCTACTACCAGCACAGGGTGGACCCGAAGACGCCGATAGAGGAGACCGTCGGCGCCATGGCCGAGCTCGTCGCCATCGGCAAGGTCCGCTACCTCGGCCTCTCCGAGGCGGCTCCCGACACGATCCGGCGGGCACACGCCCGGTTCCCGATCACGGCGCTCCAGACGGAGTGGTCGCTTTGGACCCGCGACCCGGAGACCAACGGCGTGCTCGCGACGGTCCGCGAGCTCGGCATCGGCTTTGTCCCCTACGCCCCGCTCGGGCGGGGGATCCTGTCCGGGTCGATCAGGACGACCGATGATCTCGCCCCGGACGACTTCCGGCGCAACAACCCTCGCTTTGCCGGAGAGAACTTCGCCAAGAACCTGCTCCTCGTCGAGCGCGTCAAGCAGATCGCCGCCGAAAAGGGAGTCACACCCGGCCAGCTCGCCCTCGCCTGGGTGCTCGCCCAGGGCGAGGACGTCGCCCCCATACCTGGGACCAAGCACCGCTCCTACCTCGAGGAGAATGCCGCCGCCGACGACGTGCGCCTCGAGGCGAGCGAGCTCGCCCGGCTGGAGGAGGTGTTCCCCCCGGGAGTGACCGCCGGGGACCGTTACGGCGACATGTCGCCTGTCCACCTCTGAGCGGCTCGAGTTCGCCCCCAGAGCCGGCTCACGAGCGGGCCGTCGCCGCCCCGGACGGTTGCGACAGGCTCACTCACCTCGCGATTTGCCGGAGCAGCTCGTTGGCCTCAGAACTTGCCAGAGCTCTCTGGCCTCAGAATTTGAAGGTGACGCCGGTGAGCTCCTCTGACAGCTGCCACAGGCGCCGCGCTGTCTCCTCGTCTCTGGCCGCGGCCGCCGGCTGGGTAAGTTTCGGATAGCCGCGCATCGCGCCCGGCCCCCCGGGCCCGTAGAAACCTCCGCTCTCGGCCGCCGGGTCCACTGCCGCGTACAACTGGCTGAGGGCACCCATCTCTGCGCTCTGGGCAAACACATGGTTGCCGATGATCAGGAGTTGTCTCCTCAGCCCCGTCGGACCATTTGTGTGGAGGTTCGTGCTGGACCAGCCGGGATGGGCGAGCACCGAGCGGACAGGGACACCGGCCGATCTCACCCGGCGGTCGAGCTCCAGAGCGAAGAGCACGTTGGCGAACTTGGACTGCTGATAGAACGCCCGGGGCGCGTAGGCACGCTCACCGGTCAGGTCTTGAAAATGGATTGACCCGCCCCTGTGCTCGACCGAGCTGACGGTGACCACCCGCGCATCACGGCCCCGGCGGATCGTTTCGAACAAGAGCCCGGTCAAGGCGAAGTGGCCGAGATGGTTCGTGGCGAACTGGGACTCGTTGCCCTGGCGGGAGAGCACTCGGGGCGGGAACATCACCCCGGCGTTGTTGACGAGCACGTCGATCCCGCCACCCTCCTTTGAGACGGCGGCCGCAAAAGCGCGGACGGACTCGAGGTCTGCTAGATCGAGGACACCGTGGCGCACGTCGGCGTCGGGAATCTCGGCCTTGAGCCGGGCGACGGCCTGCAGCCCTTTCTCCTCGCTCCGGGTGGTGAGCAGCACCCGGGCGCCGTGGGCGGCCAACTGGCGGGCCGTCTCGTAGCCGAGGCCGCTGTTGGCGCCGGTGACAAGGAAGCTACGACCGCTCTGGTCCGTGATCCCGGCGGCGGTGAAGCGCCCCATCAGCCCGCCGCCCCCGGCTGGAGGAGGACAACCAGGATCTTCGGGCAAGCCATCACGAGTCCCATCGTCCCATGGATCTCCCCGATAGGCCGCGTCGTCCCTGCTCAGAGCGTCGCCCGAGCCTCCGGCGAGGGCCAGATCTCCTCTCAAGACCGAAGAGCGCTCGACCGATAAAAAGATGAGAAGAACCGTGTCTCGGGTTCCAGATGGGACCAAGGACCACCGCGAGGGCCTTTCGACGTTGTTAGAAGGGCGGTCCTGTTGTCTGACAGAACTGGCACAAAGGGGGCGGCGCTGGGTCTTCGGCGCGTCTTCGGCCAACCCATCCGGCTCTGGGTCTATGTAGCCCTCGTGCTCATCGGCGGTCTCGTCGTCGTTTTCGGGCCTTTGCGCCATGCCCCGCCCCTCGCCCCGAGCCAGGTCGTGGCAATCCCCTGGTGGGGGCTGTTCCTCCTCGCCATGGGCGCTGAGCTGGCCAGCGTCGAGCTGCCCATCCGCAAGACCAACGTCATCTTCACCCTCAACGACGCCGTGATCATCGTCGCCCTGCTCGGAACGAGGCCGTTCGAGGCGGCGATAGCCATGGCCTGCAGCCTCGGCCTCCTCCAGGCGATGCAGCGCCGCCAACCCGTGCAGGTGATCTTCAACTTCGGCTCCCAACTGCTGGGCGACGCGCTCTACTACGTGCTGCTGCGCGTGCTGATCCAGCCGGACGCCCTCTTCTCGTCCCGGAGCGTGGGCGGCTACCTCTTGACGGTGATCTTGTTGATGGAGGTCGCCAATATCGAGATATCGGCGGCCATGTACCTGTCAGAAGCCGATTTCACGATCGTCACCGAGGGACTTCGCTCGACGGCCCCGATACTTGCCCTCATTGCCCTCCCGAACGCCGTGTTCGCAATGATCGTGCTCGTCATGACGGTCTCCGCCCCGGTCGTGCTCTTGACGATCCCCATCCCTGTGTTCGTCATCACCGCCGCCTACAGGGCCCGCATTGCCGGGCGAAAACAGCAAGCCAACATCGACAACCTCTTCGCCGCGAGCCGGATTCTCAGCTACTCAAAGAGCGTCACCGCGGGCGCGGTGGACTTCCTAAACCACATTGGGGTCATGTTCCACGCCACCATGGTGGAGCTCACCTTGCTGCCCCAGGTGCCGGGCAACCCCGCGCTCGTCACGCGGACCGTGAACGGTGTGGCGACCGAGGTCATGGAGCAGACCCCGCTCGAGTCCCTGCCGCCAGGCCTCGAGGACGCGCTGGCCAACGACAACATCCTCGTCACGAAGAAACTTGACCTCGAGACTCCGCTCGCCCCGTACATAGCCGACGATGACCGGCCTACGGCGATGGCCGTCACGGTCCCCGCCGCGGAACACGTGCCCCCGCTCGGCTACCTGGTCCTCGCCCACCGGAAGAAGTTCGCCGGCGACTTCCAGCAGACCGACCTGCAGCTCTTGGGGACCCTCGCCAAGCAGCTCGCCTTCGCCCTGCAAAACGGCCAGCTGCACGAGGACCTGGCCGTGCTGGCCGGCGCCCAGGACGAGCTCGTGCAAAAGGCCTTTCACGACCCGCTAACGGGCCTCGCCAACCGCGCCCTTTTCGTGGACCACCTCGAGGGCGCCTATCACCGCGCCGAGCGATCCGGCGGCCTGGTGTTCCTTCTCTACATCGACCTCGACGAGTTCAAGAAGATCAATGACAGCCTCGGTCACGCCGCCGGGGACGAGGTTCTCATCGAGGTGGCGGTCAGGCTCAACAAGTGCGTACGCGCCACAGACACCGTCTCACGCCTCGGTGGCGACGAGTTCGCCGTCCTGCTCGAACAGGCGACTTCGCTCGTTGCGGCCGAGACCGTCGCGCAGCGCATCGTCGAGAGCCTCGCCGAGCCGTTCACGCTCGAGAAAGGCGTCGCCCAGATCGGTGCCTCCGTGGGGATCGCCTTCACCGACATGTTCGGCCTTTCGGCAATGCAATTGATGCAGACGGCCGACGCCGCCATGTACACCGCCAAGCGCTCAGGGAAAGGACGTCACTACGTCGCCGTCTAAGACTTCGCCAAGTAGGCTCCATATCGTGGAACAACAGGGCGGATCGCCCGTCGATGTCGAGCAGGTGCTTGCCGACCATTCATTGCGCATCGCCTTCCAACCTGTGTGTGACCTCAAATCGCGGGAGGTGATCGGCTACGAAGCACTCGCGAGGTTCCCCGGGTGGGCAGTCACGACGCCGCGCCCGTGGTTCGAACAGGCGATGGAGCTAGGTCTCCAACAAGCACTCGAGCTCCTTGCGGCCACGACAGCCTTGGAGCAGCTGGACCGCCTGGAACCGCAGGCTTTCCTCTCGGTGAACCTGTCGCCGGCCACCGCCGCCTCAAAGGCCTTCGGAGATCTTGCCTCGACCGTACCTTCGGAGCGCCTCGTGCTCGAGATCACCGAGAACGCCACCGTGGACAACTATCAACGATTCACCGGTGCCATCGACCACCTCCGCTCGCTCGGGGTGCGGATCGCCCTCGACGACGCCGGCGCCTCAGACGTCGGGCTGGAGCACCTCTTGGGCATTCGGCCCGACATCGTGAAGATCGACACAAAAGTGATCCACGGGATCGCGGAAGACGAGCTACGACAGGCCGTCGCCTACGCCTACGCGAGCCTTGCCAGGAGAGCGGGAGCAATCAGCCTCGCCGAAGGGATCGAGACCGAAGCTGAGTTCGCCATGCTCTCCTCGCTCGAGGTCGAGGCGGGGCAGGGCTACCTGCTCGGGCGGCCGGCCTTCCTCCCCGACTGAGCTCTTCGGCCAAAGGGCCGAGGCCGAACACCTCGGGGCGCTCGACTGCCCCTCGGCCACCCATTAGGGTCCGGCCCATGACGATCCTGCTGGAGCTCGACCTCACCGGCGCCCTCGTCGAGGACACCGGCACGCATCCGCTAGAGAAGATCATGAACAGGCGGCGCCTGGCCTTGCGCACAGTCGTCAGCCGCCTTGCGGCCGCCGCCGAGGATCCGGAAGTGGTCGGACTGCTCGCCAAGCTCGGCGCCACCTCCATCTCTCTGGCACAGGCCCAGGAGCTGTCGGACGCGGTCGTCCGCTTCCGGCGAAAGGGCAAGGAGGCGATCGCCTGGGCGGAGACCTTCGGCGAGCTCGGGCGTGGCACGACGGCCTATCTCGTCGGGACGGCATTCGGTGAGCTGTGGCTGCAGCCCTCGGGAAGTGTCGGTCTCATGGGCGCAGCGGCGGCAGGCACCTTTGTGCGCGGCGCTCTCGACCGGGCGCATGTCGAGCCACTTTTCTCCCAGCGCCACGAGTACAAAAACGCCGTGGACAGCCTCGTGCGCACCGAGTTCACAAAAGCGCACCGCCAGGCCACAGAGCGCCTGGCCGCTTCGGCCTACGAGCAAATCGTCTCCGCCGTGGCGCTCGGTCGCCAGCTGCCCGAAGAGCGCGTGCGCGAACTCATCGACCGGGCGCCCATCTCCGCTACCGAGGCACAAGAGGCCGGGCTCGTCGACTTCCTCGGCTACCGGGACGAGGTCCGCGACGCCGTCGATCGACGCTGGGCCGAGAAACCGGAGCTGTTGTTCGTCTCGCGCTACCACAGGCGGTGGGACAACGTCCGGCGGCTACGGGACGGGCGACGCCCCGGCGTCGGGCTCATCGACGCCTCCGGCCAGATCCGCCTGGGCCGATCCAAGCCGGGTCCAATCGGGCGCGCGGCGGGGTCGGACACCGTCGCCGCCGCATTGCGTGCCGCCACGAAAGACGAGCGGATAAAGGCGATCGTGTTCCGGATAAACAGCCCCGGCGGCTCGTACGTTGCCTCGGACACCATCTGGCGCGAGGTCTACAGGGCCCACGAGGCCGGCAAACCGGTCGTGGCCTCAATGGGCGACATGGCCGCTTCCGGCGGTTACTTCGTGGCCATGGCCGCCGATGTCATCGTGGCCGAGCCGGCCACTTTGACCGGGTCGATCGGCGTGTTCGCCGGCAAGATGCAAACGAGCGGGCTTTTCGAGCGGCTCGGCGTGAACGTCGACAGCCTCGGGCAGGGTCGCCACGCGCTCATGTTCTCGCCCCAGACCGGTTTCAGCGAAGACGAATGGGCCAAGCTCAACGAGTGGCTCGACTTTGTCTACGAGGACTTCACGGACAAGGTCGCCCGCGGCCGCGCCATGACGCGCGAAGCCGTGCACGAGGTGGCGCGCGGCCGGGTCTGGACGGGTGCCGACGCCTTCGAGCACGGGCTCGTCGACGAGCTGGGGGGACTCCGGCGCGCCGTCGAGATCGCCCGCGAACGTGCCGGACTGCCGGTGGACGCCCCCGTGCGGGCTGTCCCCGCCATCGCGCCGGTGCAACGCCTGCGCCAAGCGCGCAACAGCGACGACCCGGCCGCGTTCGCGCAGGCCCGCGGTCTTGGCTCCGAGATCTGGGAATGGGGCGGCCACGCCCAGCTGGCGGCGGCGCTCGGCCTTCCCTCCGCCGGGCCGCTCCTGTTGGAGATGGAGCCGCTCCGCTGAACATGTGCGGGTCTGTCTAGCTTGCGGGCTCCGCCCTCAACTGCTCGGCAATGGCGATGAGCTCGTCTCCGTAGCTCTCCAGCTTGACCCGGCCGATTCCGCTTATGGAGAAAAGGCCAGCCTCGTCGAGAGGGAGCAGGGCCGCCACGAGCCGGAGGGTCTTGTCATCGAAGATGACAAAGGGCGGCTTGCCGGCGGCTCTGGCCCGCTCGCTTCGCCAGGTCCGCAACTGCTCCCACGCCTCAGCGAAGCGGGGGTGGGCAAGCATTGCCGGGTGGCTGTCTAAGCTCACTGACGAGCCGAAGGCGACGGTCGTGCTCGCCGGGCCCTCGGCGACGCGGGCCCGAACGCCTCGGGTCGTGAGCTCCAAGACCTCGTGGTCGTACCCGCCGAGGCTAAAGCGCGTGCCGGGCACGGCCGGGAGCATCTCGGCCGTCGCCCCGGCCTGGCGGCGAAGCGTCGGCGAGCCGGAGCCCTCGCGGGCGCGAGCCCCCGGGGCCTTCGCCGCCCCCGCCCGGCTCGAGGTGACCTCCGACGTCACTTGGCGGCGCAGAGGTTGGCCCGGTTGGGAAAGCTCGAGAAGGAAGGGCGAGGGCGGCGAGCCGGGCACGATCGAACAGCTGAGCCGACAGCGGGTGAGGGCGACGTGGAAGACCCGCCGCTCCTCTTCGAGGTCCTCCGCCAGCCGGTGTGGCAAGAGCCCGGAAGTTGCGTGGTGCACCACCACATGCGGCCACTCCCGGCCCTTCACGGCGTGGATCGATGCCAAGGTGACCCCGTCGTCGTGGCTCGGTGCGCTCAACTGCTCGGCGAGCCACCCGGGGAACCGGCTCGCGTCGCTCTCCAACTCAGCCAATTCGGCCAGCGCCTCGAGGTCGTCGCCGTGGGCGGAGATGGCGCCGTGGCTCCACTGGTCGAGCGCATCAGCGCTCGCGTCGAGACCGCCCGCGCCGATCTGAGAGCGAAGCACGCGCAAGATGCCGGCGGTCGTGCCGCCTTCGGCCGCCTCGCGGACACGTTTCAGGTCGTCAACGAGGGCTCGCACCTTGTCGGCCTCCCTGGTGCTTTGCTTTCCGTCCAGCCAACGGGCCAAGTCCTCAAGCGAGGCGAGGGAACGCTGCTTGGCGACAAGGTCGAGAAGTGAGGCGCTCATGGCGCGCTTTGGCCGGCGGGCGGCTTCTCGCAAAAGCGCCCCGGGCAGAGCCGAGGCGGGCGCGGTCGCAACCCTCAACCAGTCAAGCGCCGAGCGGACCCCGCCTCGTTGCAGGAATTGCGTGCCCACCCCGCCGTTCACCGGCACACCGGCGTTGTTGAGGAGGACCTGCACCGGGGCGAGCGAAGCGTTCACGCGCGCCAAGACGGCGATCTCCGCCGGCCTGGCGCCGCCCTCGATGAGTCGGCCCACCCTGGCGGCCGCCCGGCTGGCTGGTCCGTCATCACCGGAGGCGACCGACAAGCACCCGTCATCGCCCGCCGGAACCTCGCAGGACGGTGCCGCCGCACGGATCGTCTTTGCCACGCGAAAGGCGTTGCGCGTCAACAGGTTGGAGGCGGCGGACACGACGGGGGCCGGGCAGCGGTAGTTGACCTCGAGAGAGTGCAGCGCGGCACCGGGGAACCAGTCAGCGAAATCGACGAGCCAACGAGGCGTGGCGCCGGCATAGCCGTAGATCGTCTGGTCGTCGTCACCCACTGCGAAGACGGCGCCCGCAGGTCCGCTCAACAGCCTTATGAGGAGAAGGTGAGCGGGGGTGAGATCCTGGAATTCGTCCACGAGCAGCACCCGTGCCGAGCGTTGCACGCGCAGGCGGAAGACGGGGTCGGCGAGCAGCCGTTCGATGGCCCCCGTCACCTGCTCGTCGAAGTCGACCACGCCTTTTTCTTCCAGCAGCGCGCGATAGGCCCGGGCGACGCGTTCGAGGTCTGAGACGTCAGGAAGCTCGTCTTCGACCCTGGCGGGGTCCGCGAGACCGAGGCGGACTCGCCCGAGCGCTCTAAGCCACGGAGCCAGGGGATCGCTCTCGGCTCGTCTCGGGTAGGCGACGAGACCACCGAGCAACCGGCGTGCCTCCGGTTCTTCGATCGTCGTGCTGCGCTGGCACAACCTGAGGCCGAGGGAGTTCAAGGTACGCACCCGAACACCGTCGAGGTCATCGAGACGTGTCCTCATCTCCTCGGCCGCCCTCGTGTTGTAGGCGACCAGGGCGACCGCGCCGGGAGGCAGTCCCCACTTGCTCAGCAAAAGCCGGGCGCGTTCGGTCAGCACCCTCGTCTTTCCCGAGCCTGCCGGGGCGATGATCCGAGCGGCCGCTCGCGGCTCGGTCACGGCTTCGAGCTGGTCCGGCGCCAGTTCAAGGCCGGTCGGGTCATTGCAGCCGAGCGGTCGCAGGCTGCCGTGCTCAAGTGAGATCCGGTGGATCACCGCCACTTTCTGGCGCCCGGCGAGGGCGAGGTCCAAAGGCCCGCCGTCGCAGACAGCGGGCGCGCCGTCGGGCAGCTCGACGTCGGCGCCGTCACCGCCTCGGCTGCGGCTCGCGCCGAGGTCGCAGGCGAGTTCGCCCCAGCGCCACCGCGGGCGGCGTGTCGGGTCGCGGGCATCGACGGAATTGGCCCAAAGTCCGTGATGAAGGCGCTCGGCCACTAGGTCCAGGCCAGCTGACCATTCCCAGGGCTGGCTGCCGGTGACAGACTCGCCGGGGGGCAACTGCACTTCGTCGAGCCCGAGCCCCGGCGTGAGCTCTATGACAACGAGCGCGACGTTGGCGCCAGACGGCCCCGAGGGCGTCGGCGCACTCTCGGCTCACCTCGCCCACCCGGATCCTCTCGCAACAAGCCCACTCCGCCGGTGCCGCGGCGCCGGGTCCGACCACCGCGCAACGGCCGAGGGCTAGCGGGTCGGGCATCTGGGCTCAGGCCGGGCGCATGTTTCGAAAAGGCCGCGCACGAGCGAAATGCCTTCCACCTCGCCGAAGCTAACCGCCGCCCACGCTGAGCGTCGCCCCGGTGGGCCCGCTCCAGCCTCTTCTCTCGGGCCTTAGGACTAGATCTCAGGCAATCTGAGGCGCCGAACAGGCACGGGCTAGGGCTTCGAGCGTGCGGGCGGAGCGCAGCGACGAGGTTTCGGCGAGGTGAGCCGGCGCTTCGTCCTCACGAATGGCGGCATGGATGTGGCGAAGGGCCGCCGTAAAGGAGCGGGTATCCACCGTCGGGCGTTCGACGGTCGTGTTCCCCTCGCGCTTAAGAAGGAGGGTGTCGCTCAAAGCCGGGTGGAACGGGTTCGTGAGCTGGATCTGTCCTTCAGTGCCGAGAACCCGGGTGAAGGTGTCAAGGGCCCGCTTGAACCCGCAGCTGAGCACGAGGGTCTGGTTGGCGTAGTTGACGACGGCGACGGCCTCGGTGTCGACCGCACCGTTATCGGTGCCGAATCCGACCACATCGCCGGGCGCTGGATCCGAGCTCTCGAGGACCTCTTGGGCCAAGCGAACCGGGTAGCACCCGAGATCGGCGAGGGCCCCACCACCGAGCTCTCTTGAGAGTCGGAAGTCCCCCGTGCGCGAAAGATGGAAATGGAACACGCTTTGAAGCTCGCGAACCTCCCCGATCGCCCCGGAAGCCAACAGCTCGAGAAGACGGCAGTGCTGGGCTTGAAAAGGAAAAACGAAGGCCTCCCACAAATAGGCCCCCGTTCTCCTGGCGGTCTCAAGCACGCTCTCGGTGTCCTGCGGGCTGACACACAGGGGTTTCTCGCAAAGGACGGCTTTGCCGGCTTCGAGGGCGCGTCGGGTCCAGTAGGCGTGATGCGCGTTGGGAAGGGCGACATAGACGGCGTCGATCGCCGGCGAGTCGATGAGGCTCTCGTAGCCCTCGACAGACTGGTCGATGTCGTTGTCGCGGGCGAAGGCCTCCGCCCGGGCCACGTCACGGCTGGCGATCATGGCCGGCCGGCCGCCACCGGCTTCGCGAAGTCCGGGCAAGAACTGCGACCTCGCTATGCGGGCCGCGCCGAGGATGCCCCAACGCACCTCGCCGTTGAAACTCGGGCTGCTCACCAATGGTCCCCGACCGGGGGCGGCGCCTCGGCCTCGGTCGAGGTGTCCCCGTCTCGGATGGCCGGGCTCGCCTCCTCGAAGCCGAAGGAGCCAGCCGCCTCGCCGGCTTCGGGCTGCCCGGCCGCCTCGGCTGCGTCCGGGCTTTCCTCCTCTGGACTGGAGGATCTCTCCACCTCGGGCTCGGGCGGGGCGATCTCGTTCGGGCGGATATGGCGGAACCTGACGGACCTGCCGAAGTCCAGCACTGCCTCGACGCCGGTCTCCACCGCCAAATCGGCCAGCCGACTGACGGTTTGGTCGCTTCCGGCCAATTGACAAGAGAGCCGGAACGTCGGCTCGCTACGCAGTGAATGCACGCTCTTTTCCTCGTCGCCCTCGTGAAGTCTCGGTTCCAGCTCGATGATCTGAGCCAAGCCTGCCAGCCGAGGAATGAGACCGACTATTTCGTCCAACTCGAAGTCGAAGCGACTGATGTCCATGGGCAACAACGGTAGAACTTCTCATCGATCTTGGTCGCCCCGAGCACCGATACGATCTTTCGAGATCGCCGCGCCCGCCGTGCTCGCAACGTCGAGCGAGCCGCGCGCACCGACACGAGGAGAGGTCGACCTGATAGAGCACAGCTCCGCTCATCGAGCGGCGACGACGTGCTGATCGCGGTCGGCGGCGGCCTCGGGGCTGCGGTCTGCTGGGCGGTCGCGGCCCTCTGTGCGTCGAGCTCCAGCCGCGAGATCGGCGCCGCGTCGACGCTCGGCTGGGTCATGTCGCTCGGCCTGTGCGTGATCATCGTCCCGCTTGCTTTGGTGGGGCACCCGAGCACTCTTTCCGGGAGGGTCATCGCCCTGCTCTGCGTGGCCGGCCTCTCCAACGTCTTGGGACTCCTTCTTGAGTACGCAATGCTGCGTCGCGTCGCAGTCGGCATCGTGACTGCAGTCGCCTCGACGGAAGGAATGGTGGCAGCGGTGCTGTCGTCGGTGTTCGGCGCTCCCCTCGCCGCCAGCACGATCGTCGTTCTGGTGGCGATCACCACCGGAGTGGTGCTGGCGGCCGCTCACCTGGACCCTGCTCCAGCCTCCGGCTCGGACGCCGAGACGGGGCTCGCCCACAAACCGGGCCCGGTCGGGCTCTTGAAGCGCCTCGACACCGGTCGCACGCGCGCCACGCTGCTTGTCATACCCGTGGCGATCCTTTTCGGGATAACCCTTTTCTCCACCGGACGAGCCGGGGCAGAGGCGCCCGTCATCTGGGTGCTCGTCCCCGCCCGGCTTTTCGGCACGGTGCTCATCGCGGCGCCTTTGGCGAGTCGCCGCAAGCTGAGGATCAGCCGGCGCACCTTTCCCCTCGTGCTTGGCGCCGGCCTCGGCGAGATTGTCGGCCTCGTGAGCTATGCCCTGGCGGCGCGCCACCAGCTCGCCGTCGCCGCAGTTCTTGGGTCTCAGTGCGCCGCCATCACACCGGTGGCGGGATTCTTCCTCTTCGGCGAACGGCTGCGCCGCCACCAGGTCGTCGGCATCGTGCTGGTTGTGGCAGGTGTGGTGACCCTGAGCGCGCTCGGAGGTTGAAAGGGGGACCGCCGCCCGTCACCTTCCCATCTTGCCCGTAAGATCGGCCTGTGAGCCTGACTCTCGAGCAGGGGCGGGTGATCGGCTGCCTCGTCGAAAAACAGCTGACGACTCCGCAGCAGTACCCGCTCACCTTGAACGCCCTCGTGCTCGCGTGCAACCAGACCTCGAACCGCGACCCGGTGGTCACCTACGAGGAGAGCCTCGTGCAGCGGACACTGGCGTCGCTCAAAGAGGCTGGGCTCGTCCGCTTCGTCTACCCCTCGAGCGGCCGCTCGGCGACGCGGTACCGACACGTGCTCGGCGAGTCCATCGGCCTCGAGGACAAGGGCCTCGCCCTCATCGCCGTGCTGCTCCTGCGCGGTCCGCAGACAGCCGGGGAGTTGCGTACCCGAACCGAGCGGATGGTGAGCTTCGATGGCCTCGGTGCGCTTAACCTCGAGCTCGAAGCCATGGCGGCGCGCGCCGAGCCGCTCGTGGTGCGACTGGCGCGACGCCCCGGGCAAAAAGAAGAGCGCTGGGTGCAGCTGCTCACGCCCGAGACTCCCGCCCGCGAAGGCTCCGGCACCGACCGGGGGTACAACGCCGAGGAGGGAACGAAGACCGCGGAGTCGCCCGGCGCCACCGAGCGGGACGGGGGGAACCGGGCCCGCCAAGGCGCCATGGAGAGGCTGGACGCCCTCGAAGGGGACCTGACCGAGCTAAAGGCGGAGGTGGCCGAACTGCGAGCCATGCTCGATCAATCGCTTCGGGACGCCTCTCCTTGAGCCTCGACCACTCCTACGAGCTCTCTGTGCGCTGGACGGGCAACGGCGGCTCTGGAACGAGCAGCTACCGTGCCTACAGCCGCGACCACGAGGTCAACGCCGCAGGCAAGCCGGCTATATCCGGCTCCTCCGACCCCGCCTTCCGTGGCGACGCCGGCCGCTGGAGCCCCGAGGAGCTGCTCCTCGCCTCTTTGTCGCAGTGCCACATGCTCTGGTACCTGCATCTCGCCGCCACCGCCGGCATCGTCGTGACCGCCTACGAAGACACCCCCGCCGCCACGATGCGAGAGAACCCGGACGGAAGCGGCCAGTTCACCGAGGTCCTCCTCCGCCCGAGGGTCACCATCGCCCACAAGGCAATGCGCGAGCGAGCCGAGGCGCTGCACAACGGCGCCCAGGCCATGTGTTTCATCGCCCGCTCGGTGAACTTCCCGGTGCGTCACGAGCCCGTGGTGGTCGGCGGCGACGGTGAGTCCGGCTGAAACTCTCGGCGGCGAGCTAGCTCCGGCCCGCCAGCGCCCACCTGAGCGCCATCAAAGCGGTGCGAAGAGCCGCCTTCCGGTGCCCCTGAGCACACGGCCAAACTCGAGGCCGGGGAAGTGGGCGGCCGAGACGGCGGTGTCCGTGCCTTCGAGCTCGCGCCAAAGCGCCTCGCGCGTCCTGGCCGCCATGGCGGGGTCGACGTCCGACATCGCATGAAAGTCAGGTTCCGCCAACTGCAGCGGACATTCAACAGCGTCTCCGAGGAGCACGGCGCGGTCGGATTTGGACGATACGACGAGCCCGTAGTGCCCGAGGGTGTGCCCCGGCGTGTGCCGTGCGGTAAGGCCTCTTGCGATGCGCAGCATGTCGCCTTCGAGCGGGTCCAGACGGTCGGCGGCGGCGAGGACCTCCATGATCCGGCGGCTGCGCGCTTCGGCGTCGGAGGCGGCGACGAACCGGTCCCAGTCGGCGGCACCGTAGCGCACGACGGCGTTGGGGAAATAGGGGGCATCGTCAACGACGAGCCAGCCGATGTGATCGACATGGAGATGGCTGCAGACAACGACGTCGATGTCTGAGGGAGAGGCACCTGCGCGGAGCAGCGCTGCCGGTAGCTCGCCGCCGCGCCCCCATCCCAAGTCGACGTCCCCCATGCCGGCGTCGATGAGCACAGTCGTCTCGCCGTTGCGCAAGAGGAAGCAGCCGAGGGGGATGTGCACGAGCCCGTCGTCCGCGAGCATCTCTTCATGGGTGGCGAAGTCGAGCCCGACGTAGAAGCTCTGCGGCAACTTGCAAAAACCATCGTTGAGCGGGACCAGCTCGATGTCGCCGATCTGCACCGTCGGCTCAGATCTTGAAGGCGCAGCCGTTCCAGTAGGCAACAGGATGCCTCCGGCGCAGTCCCTTCATCTCGACGACGAGCTCGTCCGGCTCGTCGGGGCTTCCCGTGCGCAAGCGCAGCGGGAACCCTCCCGCGTCAAAGGCGCGGTAGTCCGCCGGGTCTTCGGGCTCGGCGGTGGAAGTCTCGAGGAGCGTCAAGGCACCCGAGCAACACTTGTGGCGACGGGCGTTGACATACAGCACGCCCCCGTTCGCCTCGACGTACGCCCGCACCTCGTCGGATGCGACGACTCGCATCTGTTCACCCTACCGGTGCCGGGCGGCTCGGCCCGGCCCTCAGCCGGCGATCGCCTCGCCCGTGGTGACGTCGAAGAAGTGGATCCGATTCGGGTCGAGATGGAATTGCACCCGGCCCCCGGTGGAAAGCTGCGCCCGGGCGTCGACGCGGGCCACTCCTTCGCCCGCTTTGGCGAGGCCGCCTTCCCCGAGACCCTCGGCGTCCTCGTCCTTTGTCCCCCCGACCTCGACCTGGTGGGCGTCGGAGGTGAAGTGGACGAGCTGTTCGGACCCGAGCGCCTCGACGAGGTCGACGTTGCCCTCGAAGATGGCCAAGGTGGCGTCGGGGGACACCTCGTCGGCCTTCAAGATGGGCAGGTCCTCGGGACGGATCCCGACCACGACGCCGCGGTGGGCATAGCCGCGAAGCGCCGGCTTGGCGGCGTGCACGGCGGGGGGCAGGTCGATCTTCTGGCTCCCGATGAGCACCGAGTCGGCCCCCTCGCCGATCGTGGCCTCGAACAGGTTCATGGCGGGCGAGCCCATGAAGCCGGCCACGAACAAGTTCCTCGGGTGGTCGTAAAGCGCCTGGGGCTCGTCGCACTGTTGCAGCACCCCGCCCGATAACACGGCCACGCGGTCTCCCATCGTCATCGCCTCGACCTGGTCGTGGGTGACATAAAGCGTCGCCACCCCGAGTCGGCGCTGGATGCGGCTCACCTCGGCGCGCATTTGCACGCGGAGCTTGGCGTCGAGGTTGGAGAGGGGCTCGTCCATCAAGAACACGCTCGGCTCGCGGACGATGGCCCTTCCCATGGCGACTCTTTGCCGCTGGCCCCCGGAGAGCTGACCGGGCTTGCGGTCGATCCACTCGCTCAGTCCCAGAAGCTCGGCGGTCTCGGTGACCTTCTTTTTGATCTCGGCCTTGGGGAGCTTGCGCAGCTTTAGGGCAAAGCCGATGTTCTCGGCCACGGTCATGTGCGGGTAGAGGGCGTAGTTCTGGAAGACCATGGCGATGTCACGGTCCTTCGGCGAGACCTCGTTCACGACGCGGTTGCCGATGCGCAAGGACCCCTCGGTGATGTCCTCCAGGCCCGCCACCATGCGAAGTGCCGTCGTCTTGCCGCACCCGGAAGGCCCGACGAGGACCATGAACTCACCGTCGGCCACGTCCAAGTTGAGCTCCGTGACGGCCTTGAAGCCGTTCGGGTAGACCTTGGTCACCTTTTCGAGAGTGATCGGCGCCATCAGTTCTCCTTTTGAGCAGAGCTTGAGCATACTGCGACGAGGCATCATAAGGTCTCGGACGCCGTCCGCGCCCAAACGGGGCGAGAGGCGCCCAGTCTCCGCCAGGCAAAGTGAAACGTTACACTTTGTACCTGACCTGTTTAGGAGTGCCGAAGTCAGTTCAGGCTCACGCGGCGGTGGCAGGAAAGGTGCCGACGATGCTCGTTCCCCTTTGGCGCGAAATGAGCCCGGGTGCCCACCGGGCGGAGGTGTGCAAAGGGCGCAGCGCTATTCTGTGGAGGAGCTGCGAGTCGCCGATCTGTGCATCGAGGCACGTGGGCTCCCTATAGGAGAGTTGACCTTGCGCCTCAACGACACGTCGAAGCCGCCCTCGTCGCGGTCCGCGAGGACAGCTGGCGGTGCTCCCCAGGCCCGTCAGCCGGTACCCGACCGCGTGACCATCAAGGACGTCGCCGAGCGCGCGGGCGTCTCGCTCGGTACCGCCTCCAACGTGTTGAACAGGCCCGATCGCGTCGCTCCCGACACCTTGGCGCGGGTCCTCGAGGTGATCGACCAGCTCGGTTTCGTGCGGAGCTCGGCTGCCCACCAGATGCGCTCGCGCGCCAACAGCCGCTGCTTCGGCGCCGTCGTGCTCGATGCCTCCAACCCGTTCTCCACCGAGACGGTGAGAGGGCTCGAGGACGCGGTGCACGAGCAGGGCTCGGCCGTGGTGCTCTGCTCCACGGACGGCTCCCCGGACAGGGAGGCCCGCTATCTTCGCTGGCTCGAAGAACAGCGCGTGCAGGGCATCGTCATCACCCCGGCCACGCGCAGCATCCGCCATCTCGAGACCCTGCGGGACAGGGGCACTCTCGTAGTGCTCCTCGACCGGCAGAGCAATCAGGGCGAACTGTGCTCTGTCTCCATCGACCACGCTCGGGGCGGCGAGCTCGCGGCCGGCTACCTGTTCGATCTCGGCCACCGCCTGATTGCCTTCATCAACGGCCCTGTCCACCTCTCACAGTGCGCCGAGCGGCGCCGAGGCATGCGACGGGCGGCCCGCGAGGCGGGGCTCAGCCCCGAGAACACCATCGTCGAGTACACGATCGACCCCATCACGGCGTCGGGCCAGGCCGAGCTTGCCGTAGAGAAGCTCCTCGAGCTCCCCGACAGGCCGACCGCCGTCGTCTGCGTGAACGACCAGATCGCCTTCAGGGTGCTGCGGGCGCTGGCGGAACGTCGCGTGCGGGTGCCGCGGGACATGAGCGTCGTGGGCTACGACGACGTGGAGTTCGCCGCCATGTTGTCTCCGACCCTCACCTCGATCCGCCAGCCCAAATACGAGCTGGGCAAGGCCGCAGCCGAGCTGCTCATCGCAGAGACCGTCGACCCGATGCACCGCCACGGCGACATCCGTTTCGAGCCCGTCCTCATCGAGCGCCAGTCGACGACGGCCCGATCGAAATTGAACCGGTACAGCCCGCGTGGAGCCTGAGGGCGCCTCGGGAGGGGTGAGGCGAGCCGGGTCGTCCCCGCTTTCATCGCCGATCCTCGACAGCCACTGCCACGCCTGGCGCCGTTGGCCCTATCCGCCCCCCGTCCCCGACAGCGAGAGCCGGGGGACGATAGACCAGCTCGTTTACGAGATGGACGGCAACGGCGTCTCACAGGCGCTCGTGGTCTGCGCCGCCATAGACGACAATCCGGACAACACCGCCTACGTCGTCTCCTGCCTCGAGCGCCACCCCGGCCGCTTCCACGTGGTGGCAGACCTTGACTGCACCTGGAGCGGCACCTACCACCTACCGGGCAGCGCCGACCGCTTGCGGGCGCTCGACGATCGCTATGAACTGGCCGGAGTTACCCACTACGTCGAAGAGCGCAACGACGGCTGGCTTTTGAGCGAGGAGGCGGAAGGTCTCTTTGCCGCCGCTTCCGAACGCGGATTGTTCGTGAGCCTCGCCGCCGGGCCGGACTGGCAGGCGGACTTGCGCCAGATCGCCCGCCGACACCCGGAAGTGCCGGTGCTCTGCCACCATCTCGGCGATGTCCGTGCCGGAGACCGCGCTGGGCTCGCCGAGGTCCTCGCCTCGGTCTCGGTCCCCAACATCTTCGTGAAGGTTTCCGGGTTCCACTACGCCTCGGCGATGAGCTTCGACCACCCTTGGCCGGACGCGCTGGAGGCGCTGAGGCAAATTTTCGACGCCTACGGACCGAGCCGGCTCTGCTGGGGCTCGGACTTCCCCGCCTCCAAGCGCTACTGCACCTACCGCCAGTCGCTCGAAGCCGTGCGCACGCACTGCGGTTTCCTCACGCCCGACGACCTCCGCCTCGTTCTCGGCGGAACCCTCCTCGAGATCCTCGCCGGCGGCGCCAGCCCCGCCTGAGCTGGGCGGGAGCGTTCAAGGCGACGTGCTGCGCAGTCGGACGATGCCGGAGGTCAGCTCGCTACGTGGCTCGAGGCCTGCGAAATGGCGCAGGCACTCGTCGACCATGAGGGAGAAGAACCGGCGCCTGCTCTCGGCGGTCACCCCGGCGATGTGCGGGGAGACGAACACGTTCGCCAGGTCCAAAAGCGGCGAGTCCACCGGCAGCGGTGAGGGGTCGAAGACGTCCAGGCAGGCGATGATGTCGCCCCGCTGCAGCCGGCGCGAGGAGGGCGGCGCTGTCGACCACCTTGCCCCTCGAGACGTTGACGAACACGCACCCGGGCCGGAGCAGGTCGAGCTCGTCGGCCCCCAGCATCCCCTCGGTCGAGGCGGTGAGCGGTACCAGGGCGAAGACGACGTCGCACTCGAGGATCTTGTCGAGCGGACCGAATTCGACGTCGTAGGCCTCGGCCAGCGCCTTTGGGACATAGGGGTCGAAGACCCGGGCCTCGACGTGGAAAGGTCGGAGCAGCTCGACGAGACGACGCCCCAGGTAGCCGAAGCCGATCAGGCCGACCCGCTTTTGGCTCAGCTCAGCCCCGTCGTAGCCGGGGCCCGAGCGCTCGGCCAAGGTCTGGAAGGCGTTCTCGTGGGCGATCATCCGCCGAAAGTTCGCCCCGGCGTTGCGCAGGCCGACGAGGGCGAGGCCGAGGGCCCACTCCGCCGCCGGCCAGGACGACCCGTGGCTCGTGTCGACCACGCGCACGCCACGGCGTTGCGCGGCCTCGACATCGAGGCGGTAGGCGAACCGGTCTCCTTCCAGCTCGCCGAGCAGGCTCAAGCGGGGAGCGCCCTCGATCACCTCCGGACTAACAAAGGGTGCGCCGCGGCAGACAAGAAGCACGTCGAGATCGGAGGCAAAACGTGCCAGCTCGGCCTCGGCCTCACGATTGCGGGGAACCGGCGCCCATTCCTCCGAGTCCACGGAAAACGACATGTAGGAGAAATCGGCGACCGCCTCGAGCCGGGCGACGTCCTCGTCCGCCACATAGTCACGACGCACCGTCTCGTTGCAGGCAAGCCCGACGCGGCCGCGTCGCCCCGTCCGGGGCGAGAATCCCGCTTCAGGCTCAAGGCCGCTCATCTGATGGCCACCGATCCGTCCTCGCGAAGCGCCGTGCGGGAGAGATCGGCCGAAACCGGTGGGTGCAGGGCGAGGCCGGCGTCGTCGAGGTCGATCCCGATGCCCGGGCGTTCGGGGGCGAGCAGGTAACCGTCGCGCACCTCGATCACCCGGTCGACGACATCGGTCCACTGCGGCCCGTCCTGGGGCACGTGCTCTTGGACCTCCCAGTTCGGTACACAGATGCCAAGCTGGACAAGGGCGGCGACGGCAACAGGGCCGGAGGGGACGGCGTGGGGAATCACCCCGGCATGGAACGATTCGGCCAGAGCGCAGATCTTCTTCAGGTGGGTGATGCCGCCTGCGATGCCGACATCGGGCCTGACATAGGCGACGCCCGGCCGTTCGAGGTACTCGGCGAACTCCCAGATGGTCGTGTTCCGCTCGCCAGCCGCGACCGGGAGCGGCACCTTGGCGGCAAAGGCCCTGAGGGCGGCCACGCTGTCGGGTGGTACGGGGTCCTCCAGGAAAAGGGGACGCAAGCTCGCCAGCTCACTGCACAACAAGACGGCGTCACCGGCCGTCATGTTGCGGTGCAGCTCGACGCCGAGGTCGATCTCCCATCCCACGGTTTCGCGCACGGCAGCAAAACGGGACACGAGATCTCCGATGCGGGCCGCCTGGCGCATGGTGTGGTGCTCGTTTTGGAAAAGGAGGATCTTGAGGGCGCTGTAGCCCTCGACCTCGACGGCGCGGCGGGCGGAAGCGATGAGCTCGTCGCTCGAGTGCTCGTCGACGAGCACCTTCATGGCACGGACCGCCCGCCGGGCCCGACCGCCCAAGAGCTGCCAGACGGGGACCTCAAAGTGCTTTGCCTTGAGGTCCCAAAGCGCCTGGTCGACGGCGCTGATGGCTCCCGTCACGGCCATGCCCCTGAAGCACAGGGCCCGGTAGATCATGTTCCAGTGGTGCTCCAGGTCGAACGGGTCGCGACCTTGGAGGTAAGCGCCGATCGAGGCGACGATCTCGGCCACGGCGGTCGGCCAGCCGAAGAACGTCGACTCGCCCACGCCAGAGGTGCCGTCCTCTGCGACGACGCGTACGTAGCAGGCACTGCCGGCGGGGATGGCCTCGACAGACGCTATGCGCATGATCTTCCTCGCTCCCCGCGACCTTTAGGTCCCCACGCTGCCAGACGGCCCTGCCGGCGACGCTCAGCCAACGGCCGGAGGGTAGTACACGAACTCGGGCTCGATCCGGACCTTGGGAGCGGAGATGAGCTCGATGATCATGGGCACGCCAGGTGCCTGGAAATAGGCGAAGGCCCCGTCGCCCTCCGCGCCAAAGCCCCGCGCGCTCTGCAAGGGGACAAAGCCTGCCCTGAGCGCCTCATGGACCGCCCCCGGGTGATCGACGACGTACTTGCCGACGTGGTGCATGCCCTCACCGTGCTCGACGAGGTGGTCGGAGAAGATGCTCGGCCCGGCGAGGGGCTGCACGAGCTCGAATTGCAACTCGCCCTGCCACGCAAGCGCGTGGCGGAGAGAGAACTCCGCCTCTTCGCCGCGGTAGCGCATCTCTTTGAGCCGCGGAGGCTCGAGCCGGTAGGCAGTCCACGGGCCGATCCCCAAAAGACCGGCCCAGCGCCTCACCGCTTCGTCGAGGTCCTCGACGACGACCGCGACCTGTTTGAACGGCGGGGTGAGAAACGGCGACAAGTTGTCTCTCTCTGAAGCGCTCTCGCTCATGACCGCCCTCCTGTCTCCTCGCCGCCGAACCCGAGGGCAAAGTCGACCGGCCCTTGGGCGTGTGAGATCCGGCCTTCGGCAACCTCGCTTATGCGGACCGCGCCGCCGCAGGCCCGTGACTCGGCGACTGCCCAGACCCCCGCCACGGCACGAAGACCGCCCAACCCGTCGACCTCCGGTGACCGGCGGCCGAAGACCGCCCCGGCGAAGTCGTCGAGCTCTATGCCGATCGTCGCCGCGTCGACCTGTGCGAACGGCAGGTCGTACTCGGTCCCTTCCGGGCCGAAGAAACAGGCGGCGACCCCTTCGAGTTCGAAGCCGCCGAGCTCTTTTCGCAGCCTGGCCCCAGAGAGCGTCAGCTCGCCGAGCTGAACCACGACCGCACCCCCGGAGCGGTCCGGCGGGACGACCATCGACCCGCGGCGGCCGTGCACGCTGCGCTGCACCCAACGCCAGCCGGGCCCAGACGGCACATAGCACAGCTGGATGGGCACGCCCGAGTCCGTCTCGTAGAGGGCGACAAGGGAATCGTCCCCCGTCGCCCGCATCACGCCCGGCGAGACCATCTCGATACCGGGCACAGGGGGGGTGCCCGCCGGGAGGGAGCGCAACGGCTCGGCGACAAAAGCCGAGCCGAAGACCTGCTCGAGCTCACCGAGGTAGTAGGAGAAGATGTCGGTGTAGTGCACACCCATGTCAAGCGCGATCGACCCGGACTCGCGCCTGTGCCGCCAGGGACTTATCACCACCGAGTCGTCGCCGCCGACGTTCGCCTCGATCATGAGGTGAACCTCGCCGAGCAGGCCTGCATCGAGCACGGCACGGGCGAGACGGTTCGGTCCGTCGCGGCGGTAGTTCTCCGCCACCGCCAGCACGGCTCCCGAACGCGAGGCGGCGTCGAGGATCCGCCGGCAGGCCTTGACGGTGATGCCTAAAGGCTTCTCGCAGATGACATGCAGGCCGGCCTCGAGCGCTGGGACCACGACCAGGTGATGAACGGCTGGGTCGGTGACGACATCGAGCGCTTCGACGATTCCGCTCGCGATCAGCTCCTCGTGGTCGAAGAACACCGCTGGGCGCATGCCGAGGAGGTCTTCGACGAGCGCGGCGGTCTCCTCGGCGGCAGAGACACGCGGGTCGCATACGGCCGCGAGCGCGAAGCTCTCGGCCCCCACGTGGGCTAATGCCCGGTAGGCGTGCACATGGCGCCGACCCATGCCCCCGCAACCGACGAGACCGACGGAGAGACGATCCACTTACAAGCCCCCAGCCAAAGAACCGATGAAACCTTTCATCAAAGGTGCGACATCATCGTGCCACGGGCCGCCAATGTCAAGCTCCGCCGCGTTGCCGGCCGTGGGAGCGGCCAAACCGGCGTCATCGCGGTCGTGCCACCGGTATCATCCGGCCCGTGCAGTTCCTCGTCGAGATCGACATCCGGCTCCCCCATGATCTAGATGCCCATCGTCGTGAAGAGCTGCTCAAAGCCGAGACCTTGCGAGGAACCTTCCTCGCCCAGGCCGGGACCTTGTTGGCGATCTGGCGGGTCCCAGGCCAACTCGCCAACCGCGGCATCTGGTCGGCGCCCGACGCGACCGCGCTTCACGAGGCACTTGTGAGCCTGCCGTTGTGGCCCTTCATGACGGTCCAAGTGACCCCGCTCGCGCGGCATCCGTTGGCGGAGCACTGCCAGGGCATTGCCCCGGGGATGAGCTTGTCGGCAACCGGCCCGACCGCTCAGTAAGCCGCCGCTACTGACCCGTCGGCCCGCAGCAGGTCTTCGTCGGAGAAGGGGCGATCGGCCACGGGAGCGATCGTCGCGTAATCATCGACGAGGCTGATGCCGAGCCCAGGTTCCTCAGGTATCTCGCAGTAGCCGCCCTTGCGGGTGACGCTTGTCGCGATGGCGGCCGAGTACGAGGTCTTGTCCTCGTCAAGTGGCAGATACTCCATCGTCACGAGATTCGGGATCGTGGTGCAAAGCTGGAGCGTCGGGGCGGTGAGGCCAGGACCGAGGAAGTTGTGGGGCACGACCCCGCAGTGGTGGGCTTCGGCGATGGCAGCGATCTTGCGACATCCCGAAAGGCCGCCCGCAAGGCCGACGTCGGGCCGTACGAGGATGGCGACGTTGCGCGAGAGCAACTCGCTGAACTCCCAGATGGAGCTGAGCCTCTCGCCAGTCGCGATCGGCGAGTCGATGCGCTTGCAGATCTCGGCCTGGGTGTCGATCGAGTCGATCTGAATCGGGTCCTCGATGAAAAGGGGATGGAACTGGGCGAGGGCGTTGCAAACCACGATCGCCTTGGCGGGGTCGAGCTTTCGGTGCAGCTCGAAGATCAGGTCCATCTCCTCGCCGCCTGCCTCGCGTGCCGCGGCACCCATCGAGCAGGCCGAGCTCACGAGCTGGCTCATCGAGAGGTCCTCGTAGCCGTGCACGAGTGGATCGAACTTGACCGCCGTGAAACCCTCCTCGACGGCCCAGTTCACCGAAGAGACGATCTCGTCCGGAGTGCCGCCCCCTACGAGCACATGAAGCCGTACGCGGTCCCTGGTCCTGCCGCCGAGCAGCTCCCAGACGGGCAGCTCGAGCGCTTTGCCCTTGATGTCCCAAAGAGCGAGGTCGATGGCCGAGACGGCGGCGGAGAGGATGTTGCCCCTGAACGGCCGCACCCTGTAGGCGAGATGCCAAAGGTGCTCTATGCGGAACGGATCGGCACCGATGAGCAAAGGCGACAGCTCGTCGAGCACTCCCGCCACGCCTTTCGGGTAGCCCCAGCCTCCTGACTGGCCGAGCCCAGTGAGGCCGCTGTCGGTGGTCAAACGGACAAAAGTGTGTTGTGAAGTCAGCTCGCAGCCGACTTCGAGCACCTCGACGGATGCGATTTTCACGTCTAACCCCCAGGTCTCGCCCCTGGTCAAGAAAGTACTCCCGCCGGAGGCCCGGGCGCGGGCGGATGTTGGACGGCGCCGGGGCTTAGGAGAAGTTTCCCGGCCGGGGCTCGTCGCTTCGAGCGGGCGGGGCCCGTCGCGAGAGGCACCTGGCCGGGGCTCGTCCCTACCGGTCAGTAGGCGACGAGATCGCGTGCCGCTGCCATGACGTCCTCACAGCGTGGCATCCATGCTTCCTCTAGGACCCCGGCGTAAGGCACAGGGGTCTCGGCCGAGGCGAGAAGCTTAGGAGGCGCGTCGAAGCTATGGAAGTGGTCCGCTGTCATGCGGGCCAGAAGCGACGCACCCCATCCACCGCCTGGCGGGCCCTCCTGGACGACTAGGAGCCGGGCGGTGCGGGCGAGGCTTTCGGCCACGGTCTCGTCGTCAAAAGGCACGAGTGTCCGCGGATCGATCACCTCGAGCTCGATGCCCTCGCCGACGAGCCGCTCGGCCGCTTCGAGGGCGCGATGACGCATCTGCTGGGTGGCCACCACCGTGACGTCCCGTCCGGCGCGCACGAGCGCGGCCACCCCGAGACGATAAGGGCCGGGAGGGATGCTGCCCTTCATCCCGAGCAGGTTCTTGTGCTCGAAGACGAGCACCGGATCGTCGTCTCTCACTGCGGCGCGTAGCAGCCCGTAGCAATCCTCGACCGTGCCCGGGACGGCGATCTTGAGGCCGGGCACGTTGAGGAACCAGTTCTCCGTGGCCTGCGAGTGCTGGGCCGCGAACCCGGCGCCGGCGCCGTTCGCCATCCTGATGGTGACCGGGAGGGAAGCCTGGCCACCGGTCAGGTAGCGGTACTTGGCGAGCTGGTTGGCGATCTGGTCGAAAGCCACGCCGGCGAAATCGGCGAACATGATCTCGGCGATGGGTCGCAGACCCATGATGGCAGCTCCGATCGCCGTGCCGACGATCGCCTGCTCTGAGATGGGGGTGTCCCGGACCCGCTCGGGCCCGAACCGCTCGAAGAGTCCGACCGTCGACTTGAAGACGCCGCCGGCGGCGCCGACGTCCTCGCCGAAGAAGATCACATCGGCGTCGGCGTCCAGCTCGTCGGCTATCGCCTGGGCGATCGCCTCGCGACAGGTGATCTCCGCCGTCATTGGTAGACGTCCGCGAGCAGGCGGTCCACGGACGGCTCCGGCCAAGTCTTGGCCCGCTCCAGCGCCGCCTTCACCTCAATGGCGACCTCGGCGCGCAGTGACTCGAGCTCTTCTGAGCCCGCAGCCCCAGCCGCTCGCACAACCTCTTCGAAGCGGGGTATCGGGTCGCGCGCGAGCCACTGTTCCAACTCGCCCTCGGGCCGGTATTTGGCCGGGTCGGAGCGGGAATGGCCCTCGTGACGGTAGGTGTCGGCCTCGATCAGCGTCGGGCCGGCGCCGGCCCGGGCGCGGGCGAAGGCCTCAGAGGTGACCCGCCGCACGGCGAGCAGGTCATTGCCGTCAACCGTGACGCCAGGGATTCCATAAGAGACTGCCCTTTCCGACAGCCGTGGGATGGCGGTTGTCGCTGCCAGTGGGCTGTACTCGCCGTAGTGGTTGTTCTCGATGACGACGACGACCGGCAGTCGCCAGACGGCCGCCATGTTCAAGCTCTCGTGGAAGGCGCCGATGTTGGTCGAACCGTCGCCGGTGAACGCCACGCACACCTTTCCCTCCTTGCGGTGCTGCGCGGCGAGGCCCGCCCCGACGGCGATCGGGAGGTGGGCACCCACTATCGCGTTCGAGCCGATGATGCCCTTTTCGAGATCTGCGAGGTGCATAGAGCCGCCCTTGCCCCCGCAAAGGCCTCCTTGGCGGCCGAGAATCTCGCCGAAGGAGGCGTCCATCGCCGCGCCCGCCGCGAGAACGGCCCCGTGGCCGCGGTAGGTGCATGTCATCACGTCTCCGGGGGTGAGAAGCGAGCACACACCTACCGAGACGGCCTCCTGGCCCTGGCACAAGTGCGTGCTCCCCCGGACAAGGCCTGATCCGAAAAGGCCTTTGACCTGATCCTCGAAATAGCGGATGGAAAGCATCGTGCGCAACAGGTGCTTCCAGTCCTCCGGCAGATCCGTAGCGGCCGGGGCTTTCGCCCCCGGGCGAGACGAAGCGTCGTCGGATCTCGTTTGCCCCATGAGCTTCCTCCCGCCTCCGTCCCCACTGACGCTTCGTTCCGCGGGTGCCAGGCTCAGGGTTCGCCGCCCAGCAACAAACCCGCCGCCGCTGCGACAGTGCCCGCTAGACGAAATCGGCGTAACCCTTGACAAGTCCCCCCGAACTCCGTACCTTGTCTCGGTCCGTTGAAACATTACAACGCGGACGGGGGGAAGTCCAGTGAACGTGGAGACGACGGCGGGGGGCACATGCCTGTGATCGATGTGCGTCGGCATCTCGGCCTTGCAAAGCCGACCGGGCCTGGGGGCTCGGTCGCCGGTGCACATCCGGGGGCGGTCATCGAGTTGCAGCAGGCAGGCAATACCGAAGTTTTTCCACTGACGCCGGCGCGACTCTCCTGGCACGCCCAGGTCCAACGTGGTTAGCAAAGGAGATCAGATGACAATACCCAGCGCGGGCGGGGATGGCGGCAGCGGGGCGCGCAAGCGGCGCCCGGCACGCTCGTCCCGGCTCGGCAGGAACATCACGGCAGCCGTCGGCACCTGCCTGCTCGTGGGCAGCCTTTCGGCGGTCGGGGCCAACGCTTCCGGCGCGTCCGTAAAGACGAGCAGGGGGCTCAGCGGCACACTCACCATGAACGTGTTCACTTTCTCGACGCCGGTCATGAAGCCGGTGATCGCCGCGTTCGAGAAGCTCAACCCGGGCGTGAAGATCCAAGCCGCCAATGTCGTCAACACACCGGACACCTACGTCCCGTTGCTCCAGACCGAGAGACTGGCCGGAAACGAGCCCGACATCGACGAGACCTATGACGTCTTGACGCCGACGCTCGAGGTCGACGGCCTCATAGCCGACCTTTCGCCGGACCTCAAGGCCGGGAGCCCGTACCCGCAGGACTACTGGCTCCAGACCTTCATGGCGTCTTACGTCCCACCCAAGGGCGCGCCTTTCGGTGTGGGTCAGGTCTTCGCCCTGCCGAACGAGGCAGACGCGACGGTCATCATGTACAACGAGAACGAGTTCCAAAAGGCTGGCGTTCCGTTCCCGCAGAACGGCTGGACCTGGAGCCAGATGCTCGCTGACGCCGCCAAGCTCAAGGTCGGGTCGGGCAACTCGCAGTCCCAGTACGGCATCTGCGAGCGCCCCGACTGGCAGGCCGAGTACAACCCAGTGCTCAAGGCTTACGGGGTGACCGCGTTCACCGAGACCACCCCGACCCTGGACACTCCGGCGGCTCTAAAGGCGTGGGCCCTCATGATCGACCCCCTGCTGAACGGCGACGCAGTGCCAGAGGCCCAACAGCAGGCCAAGAACGGCTCATCCGGTTGCGAACCGTTCTTCGAGTCGGGTGAGGCGGCCATGTCGATCGAGGTGCGCGGCAACCTCCCGGGCCTCGAGCAGGCCATTGGCAGCAAGTTCAAGTACAACGTGGTTCCGATGCCTTCCATCACGAGCGTCACCGGCAAGCAGGTCATCCCGACTGGTGGAGGCAGCGTCGGCTGGTGCCTCGCCCCTGGGCAGACGCACAACGCCATCGCGCTCGCGTTCTTGAAGTACCTGTTCTCGCCGGCCGGTCAGGCCGTGGGCGAGGCAACGGGCGGCGTCGTGCCGGCAGAGGCATCTAACAACGGCCCGACCGCTCCCTGGCGCACCGTTGCCGGTGCTCCGGCCAACAGCTCCGCCTACGTCATCGCCGCGGACACGGCGACGATCGCACCGCAAACTCCGGGCACCGTGTTCACCTTGTCGAACACCGATGTCCCGGCCGCCGTCACGGCGGCGACCACCGGTCACGAGAGCATCGCCAAGGCGTTCACGAACCTGCAAAACCAGATGGTCTACGCCTACTCGCTAAACAGCTGACATCGAGCAGCGTTGCACGGTTGATTGACTAGCAAGGTGTTGGACGGTCGGCTCGAAACCTGAGCCGGCCGTTCAACACTTCCTGCAGGAAGCATCGCAATAGTCTTCCTGCTTCAAGAACTCTTCTCATCTGGAAGGTTGGGGCCTGATGTCCGTGACGCAGCTGCCGGAGCCATTGCTCGTTCCCTTGGGCGCATCTCCGGTGCCGGCGCGCCACCTGCGCAAGAAGCGCGGCGACGGCCGCTGGGCGGCGATCATCGTCTTTCCCAACCTGGCGATGTTCACCATCTTCATCATCGTTCCGGTACTCGGCGGTCTCTACTTGAGCTTCACGAGCTGGGACATAACCAACGGCTTCCCGAAGTGGATAGGGCTCGCGAATTACCGCCAGATGTTCCACGATCCGCTCGTCTGGCAAGCGGCCGAGACGACGTTGAAGTTCATTGCCTTCGGCGTCGTGCCCACGGTGATCATCTCGCTTTGGCTGGCGATGCTGATCAACTTCCGCTTCCGCTTTTTCACCGTGGTGCGCTCGCTGTACCTCATCCCCGCCGCTATGTCGTTCGCCGCCTCGGCTGTCGTCTGGCGTTACATCTTCCAAGACGGGCCCGGCTACGGGATCCTCGACTACGTAATAACGAGATTCGGGGTCACCAACCCGCCTGACTGGCTCGCGAGCACGACCTGGGCACTGCCCGCCCTCGACATCATCACGATCTGGCTCAGCCTGCCAATCGCGACCGTCTTGTACCTGGCCGCATTGCAGCGGATCCCGGATTCGGTGATAGAGGCATCCACCCTGGACGGCTGCGGGGCGATCCGACGTATCCGCTACATCATCTGGCCCGGCGTTCGCTACATGACACCGCTCGTGGCGATCGTGGCCCTTCTCTCGTTCACGAACGGCTCTTTCGACCTCGTCAGGATCCTCACCCAGGGCGACCCTATAAACGCCACCCAGACATTGATCTATTACATCTACTTCGAGTCCTTCGACTTCGGCGCCTGGGGTTACGCTGCGGCGCTGTCGGTCCTCCAGATCGCGATCATCGCCGGCATCCTGCTCATTCTCCGAGGGTTGTCGGCTCTGGTGAACCGATGGTGATCTCTCCCCGCCTCACAAGGCGCGTCAGGGTCATTGTCGCCGTCGTCGTCGGCGTGCTCATGTCCGCACCACTTCTGTACATGCTTGCAGGCTCTTTGATGTCGAACTCACAACTGTCGGATCAGCCTCCACAGTTCATACCGAACTCGCTTCATTTCGGGAACTACCCGGCCGCGTTCTCCGGCATGACGCAGGTCATCGAGGTGCGCAGCTTTGTGAATTCGCTGATCTTCACGGTCGGGGTGGTCGGCTTACAATGGGTCCTGTGCATCACGGGGGGCCTCGTGATAGCAAAGATGCGTTTCAGGTCGCGTGGCCTGATCACGGCTCTGTTCGCCATCTCCCTATTCATTCCGTTGCTCACCACGCTCATACCAACCTTCATCGTCACCTACAAGCTGGGTCTGATCAACACATATCCCGGGCTGATACTTCCGATCGCCGCCCAGACCGGGTTCGGCTCGCTTTTGTTCCGCCAGTACATAAAGCAGCTGCCGGAGGAGCTCTTCGACGCGGCACGCATCGACGGCGCCAACTGGTGGCTGATGTTGAGAAGACTGGTGATACCACTCGCGAGGCCGGCAACGGCCGCGTATCTGGCGATCTCAGTCCTGACAGCGTGGAACATGTTCCTCTGGCCTCTCGTCGCAGCGGAGGGAGGATCTCTGCAGGTGCTCACGCAGACCTTGGCGACCGTCGGCACCACCTCCAACCAGGGAGCGGTAACACCGCAGAACGTGATCTTCGCGTCGGTGGTCATCGTCACCTTGCCGATGATCCTTGTCTTCCTCGCCGTCCAGCCCGCCTTCATGAGGGGCCTAGCCGGATCCGGCGTGGACTGATCGATTCTCTACCGAGTTACCCATAGGAGACCGTTGCCCGTTCGATCCATCTTCCATGTCGGCTTCGTCGTCGGTGACCTCGACGCGAGTCTGCGTTTTTACTGCGAGGGCCTTGGCCTCGTGCTGCGCCACCGCCAGCTGCAGCACAACGCTTACACCTCCAGCCTCGTCGGTTACCCGGACGCGGCCCTCGAGATCGCCCAGCTACGTCTGAGTGACGCCGAGCCACCTCCGTCAGGACACGTCCTGGAGCTCATCTGCTACGAGCAGCCCCCGAGCGGGCCGGTCGATCTCGAGCGGAGCACGATCGGTGCCGGTCATCTCGCCTTTGTCGTCGACGACATCTTCGAGACCGCCGAGCGCCTGAAGACTCTCGGCGCCAAGCTCATCAACGAGCCGATCTACATCACAGAAGGCATCAACACCGGCGGTCGGGCGGTGTATCTCTACGATCCCGACGGGGTCTGCCTGGAGCTGCAACAGCTCCCCGGAGACAGTGAGGCGGCCAGCCATGGGTAACGGAGTGAGGGACCCCTTCGTCGGCTTCTCGGCCGTCGTGACCGGAGCGGGCCAGGGCATAGGAGCCGCCATTGCCAGGGGACTGGCCAACAACGGTGCGCGCGTCGTGGTGAGCGGTCGACGGGCGGAGAAGCTGGCAGCGGTCTGCGAAGCGATCACAGAAGAGGGCGGCTCGGCCGACTACTGCGCCGGCGACGTCACCGACCCGGTCCACCTCGAGCACCTAATGTCGCTGGCGGTGGGCTCGAGCGGTGTCCTCGACATCCTCGTGAACAACGCCGGCATCGCCGGGCCGACGGCTCCTCTTGTCGACATCAGCCTCGAGGACTGGAACAAGACCATCGCCGTAAACCTGACGGGCGTGTTCCTCGCCTGCAAAGCGGCACTGCCGTATATGCAGCGCTCCGGGCACGGCAAGATTGTCAACATCGGATCGGTGACGGGAAAACAGCCCCTGCCCAACCGATCGCCCTACGCGGCAGCCAAGCTCGGCGTCGTCGGACTCACGCGGACATTGGCGCACGAGGTCGGGCCGTCGGGAATCAGTGTGAACCTCGTCTCGCCATGGCTCGTGGAAGGCGAACGGCTCGAAGGCGTTCTCTCTTCGATGTCGCGAGAAAGAGGTCTCACCCCTGACGAGTTGCGGGCCGAGATGACCGATGGGACGGCCTTTAAGCGCACGGTCACCGAGGCCGACGTCGTGGAGGTGGTGCTGTTCTTGTGCTCCCCGTCTGCCAACAACTTGACGGGCCAGGACATAAATGTCGCCGCCGGCGCGGTCATGTACTGAGCCGGCAGCGCAGTCCGCACCTGTAAAGGAATGCCCGCTCGGGCGGGTCTCTACCAACCGACGGCCTCAGGCTGCTCGTGGCAGGTCGCCGAACAGCTGCGGTGCGCTCCCTGGCATGATTGGCCCGTGATTTGGCGCTGCCAAGACAGGACGACGGCCGAGATGCGGAGGAGAGCCCATGTCGGAACCAGCAGTGAGCCAGGAGCACCAGGCGCTCTTGTCAAGCCTCAACGACCAGCGCGATCACGTACTCGGGATACTCGATGGCCTTTCCGAGGAGGATCTGCGACGCCCCGTGCTGCCGTCGGGGTGGAGCTGCCTGGCTCTCGTGCACCATCTCGCGATTGATGTGGAGCAGTTCTGGTTCCGTCGTGTCGTGGCTGGCGAAGAGATGGAGCTCGGCCAATCCACAGGGTCCGCCTGGGACATCGGCGGAGACGAGCCGGTCGATGCCGTGTTCGACCTTTACAGGAAACAGGTCCGGCTCGCTGACGCCGTCATCTCTGCCACTGCGCTGGACGCTGCACCTTTGTGGTGGCCCGAAGAGGTCTTCGGCACCTGGCGACTGCACGATCTGCGGGAGATTGTTCTCCACGTGATTGCCGAGACTGCGTGCCACGCTGGACACCTCGACGCGGTGCGCGAGCTCATCGACGGTCGGCGGTGGGTCGTTTTGACCTAGTCGTGCGCGCCGGCGGTCCAGCACCGGCACAAGAGTCGTAGTTCACCGCCACGAAGAGTTGGACTGGGACGGCGAGCCAGTGCTGGCTAGGGTGAGCCCGGCTGTGCCAGCTACAGGGCCGTGCCCACTACCGCAGATCTGCTTTACAGGTGAGGAGAAACGGCGTGGGTGATCCGACGCCGGCGGGCCGGCGACGCGGCAGTTTCTTGTTGGCGGCTGGTCTGTTGCTCGTCTCTTTGAACCTGCGGCCCGCGATGAGCGCCCTCTCGCCGGTCCTCGGCGCCATCCGGCGTACCACCGGACTTTCCGCAGCCGGGGCCGGGCTGCTTACGACACTGCCACTCATCTGTTTCGGCCTCCTGGCTCCGCTCGCCCCCCGCCTCGTGCGTCGCAGGGGCACCGGCGCCGTCCTGCTCGGCTGCCTCCTCGTGCTGTTCTGCGGGATACTCGTGCGTTCCACGGGCTACGCCGGGCTTTTCGTCGGCACGCTCTTGATCGGAGTCTCGGTCGCGATAGCCAACGTGTTGATGCCTGGCATCGTTAAACGCGACTTTCCCGGCCGGGTCAGCCTCATGACAGGCCTCTACACTGCGATGCTGAGCGCCGGGGCGGGCCTCGCAGCCGGGACCACAGCACCCTTGGCGCGGGCGCTCGGTGGTAACTGGCGACTCGCGACCGGTGCCTGGGCGCTCCCGGTGGTCGTGGCGATCGCCGTTCTCGTGCCTCTCAGATCTCACGCCCGCCCCGCGGGCGAGATCACCCTCGGCGAAGTGACGACGACACTGTGGAAGAGCCCCGTCGCCTGGGCGGTGACCTTGTTCATGGGGGTGCAGTCGCTCGAGTTCTACTCCACGCTTGCTTGGCTGCCGACCGTGTTCCACGACCGGGGCGTCCCGGTCGTCACCGCGGGAGTCCTGCTCGCGGTCAGCAACTGCGTCGGGATCTTCGCCGCCCTCGTCACACCCTGGATCGCCCACCGAGTAGGCGACGTACGCGTCGCGGTGCTCGGAGCCGTCGCCCTCGCCGGCCTCGGCATTACGGGCCTCCTCACCGAGCCGCACCGCCTCGACGTGCTGTGGGCAGTGCTGCTCGGTAGCGGGCAGGGGGCGACGATCAGCCTGGCACTCATGGTGATGGTGCTCAGGTCCTCCAACCAGCACGAGGCGATGGCCCTGTCGGGCATGGCCCAGGGCGTCGGCTACCTGATAGCCGCCGTCGGGCCGACTCTGCTCGGGGCCCTCTACGACCTCGCCCACACCTGGAGCCTGCCCCTGGCGGTGCTCCTCGGCCTCCTCGGCTTCCAGGCGATCTTCGGTTATCTTGCGGCCCTGGACCGACCCGCCACCGCCGAACCCGGGACGGCGCCCGAGGCGGTGGCGGGCTGAGGCAGGGGGTTAACCCGGCCTAGACCCGGGCACGTAGTGACCGTCCACGCGGCGGGGCAAGTTGAGCCGGTTCTCCTCACGCAACGCGGACGGCAGCAGCTGGTCGGGAAATCCCTGGTAGGTGACCGGCCGCAGGAAACGACCGATGGCTGCCGAGCCCACCGAGGTGTGAAGCGGTGCCGTGGTCGCGGGATAAGGACCGCCGTGCTGCATCGCCCATGTCACCGACACGCTGGTCGGCCAGCCGTTCCAGATGACGCGCCCCGCCTTGTCCGAAAGAGTCTCGACGAGCGCGTGCGCGACCACGTCGGAGGGATCTCCGTGCACGGTCGCCGTCAGCTGGCCTTCAAGCCTTTCCGCGACTCCGATCATCTCGGCCTCCTCGTCGTACTCGGCCATGAGCGAGACGGGGCCGAAACATTCCGCCATGAGGTGCTCGGCGTCCACCACGAGATCGCCGACCGTCGTGCGCAAAAGGGTCGGGGTCCTCGTGCCGTCGGAAAGCCTGGTCCCCTCGGTGATGACCTCGACCGCTGGGCGACCCTGCAGGGCTTCGAGGCCTTCCTGGAAGGCGGCGTCGATCCTGTCGTTGAGCAAGAGGGCAGGCGGCTGGGCCCCGACGATGGCACGAAGGCGCCCTCGGTCGAGGAAGCCGGCCGGCAACAGCAAGATCCCGGGCTGGGTGCAGAATTGCCCCACCCCCAAGCTGAACGAGGCGACATAGCCGGCGAGGATCTCGTCCAAGCGAGTTGAGGCTGCCCTCCTCGTCACAAAGACGGGGTTCACGCTCCCGAGCTCACCGTAGAAGGGAATGGGCTCGGGGCGTGAGACGGCAAGGTCAAACAGCATCCGCCCAACCTTGGCCGATCCCGTGAAAGCCACTGCGCTCACGGCGGGATGGGTGACGAGAGCCCGGCCGGCCTCGTTCCCCTCGACGACGGCGAAAACGCCCTCTGGCGCCGCGGCATCGCTGAGCGCCCGGCGCACGATCTGCCCGCAGCGCTCGGACAGACGCAGGTGACCGGGGTGTGCCTTAACGACTACGGGGCATCCAGCCGCCAACGCCGAGGCCGAGTCGCCACCGGCGACGCTGAAGGCGAAGGGGAAGTTGCTGGCCGCGAAGACGGCGACCGGTCCGATCGGCCTTAGGTACCGGCGCAGGTCCGGCCTCGCCCCAGGGGGCCAGCTCTCCTCCGCATTGTCGATGCAGGCCTGCAGATAGTCGCCTTCGGTGATCACATCGGCGAGAAAACGAAGCTGGAAGCTCGTCCGGACGAGCTCACCGCGCAGCCGGGTCTCGCTCAAGTGGCTCTCGGCGATCGCCAAAGCCACCAGCTCGTCGCCTGCGCCGTCCAAGGCGTCGGCGACGGCGCGCAGCTTCTCGGCTCTCTCCGCCGGATCCAGTGCCCGCCACGGCGAAGCGGCTGCAACCGCCATCTCTACGGCAGCGGATACCTCGACGAACGAGGTCGGAAAGAAAGAGGCGTAGTTGTCACTCACGCGGACTCCTCGTGGGACGGTGTCGGACCGGCCGGGGCTTTCGTCGACTGCAAGGTCCTCCGGACACATGGCAGGCTTCTGTCACTAAATTGGTACTCCCCCAACGTACTCCGGCTCCGGGGCGTTCCCAGGGTAAAGCTCGGCGAAGCTCTCGGCGTTGTCTTGCGGATGAAAGCCGATGGCTTCACCGCCCGCCGTCGACCACCAGCGGCGTGTGTTCGCCGACACGCCCCACACGAGTCGAAAGCCCGGAGGCGAGGTCTCGAGCGAGGCCCGCACGAGCCTGACGAAGTCACCGGGCGAGAGCCAGGTGGACAACATGCGGCGGCTCTCCGGCAGGTCGAAACACGACCCGATGCGCAGGCAGACGATGTTCATCGAGAACTTCACGCTGTAGAACTGGCAGAGCGCTTCGCCTGCGGCCTTGCTGACGCCATAGAGGCTGTCGGGCCGCGGGGCCACATCGTCGGCGAGCGGCTCTGCGCCACGGATATGGAAGCCGACGGCATGGTTGCTGCTCGCCACGACGACCCGGGCCACGCCGTTGCGGCGCGCTGCTTCGAGCACCTCCAAGGTGCCGTCGATGTTGACCTCGGAGAGATCCGGCCAGGACGCGTCGCCTGCGAAACCACCGAGATGGACGACGGCATCGGCGCCTTTGCACACATGTTCGAGCAGCGCTGCGTCGGTCACCGAGCCCTGGTACACCTCCACCGGCTCACCCGGCCCGGGGACGGCTGGGCGGACGATGTCGACAAGGCGGGCCGAGGTGGCGATGTCGCCGAGCGACGATCGCAGGTAGGTCCCGAGCTTCCCGGCGGCGCCTGTGATGACGACCGTTTGCGGACGCCTCACCCCGCGTCTGGCTCCAAGGCCGCCCCGCTGCGAGCGAGGAAGTCGAAGTCGCAGCCCTTGTCGGCCTGGCCGATGTGCTCGGAGTACATGGCGCCGTAGCCGCGCTCGAAGAGCTTCGCCGGCGGTGTCCATGCCGCCTCGCGCCGTCTCAGCTCCTCGTCTGCGATCTCGAGACGCAGACGCCGCCCGGGCACGTCGAGGGTGATCAGGTCGCCGTCTTTGACAAGTGCCAGCGGTCCGCCGACGAACGACTCGGGAGCCACGTGCAGCACACAGGTGCCATAGCTCGTCCCGCTCATCCTGGCGTCGGAGACACGGACCATGTCCCGAACGCCTTCACGAAGCAGCTTGTCCGGGATGGGGAGCATGCCGTACTCTGGCATGCCCGGGCCGCCTTGAGGCCCGGAGTGGCGCAACACCAGGACCGAATCGGCCGTGACGTCGAGCTCGGGATCGTTGACGCGACTTTGCATGTCCCGGTAGTCCTCGAACACGACCGCCGACCCGGTGTGGACCAACAGGTGCGCGGAGGCGGCGAGGTGCTTTATCACCGCGCCGTTCGGCGCCAGGTTGCCCCGCAAGATGGCAAGGCCGGCGTGGTCAGACAACGGGTTCTCCCGGGGCCGAATGACCCGCTCGTCGTAGACGGTGGCTGCGGCGATGTTCTCGCCGAGGCTGCGCCCGTTGACCGTCATCCGCTCGAGGTGGAGGAGGTCTTTGATCTGCGCCATGAGCGCTGGGAGGCCACCCGCGTAATAGAAGTCCTCCATCAAGTACTCGCCGCTGGGACGGATGTTGGCGAGAACAGGGGTGAACCGGGACAAGCGGTCGAAGTCGTCCAGCCCGAGCTCCACGCCGCGCCGTCCGGCCATCGCAACGAGGTGGATGACGGCGTTGGTGGAGCCGCTGAGGGCTAGCACCACAGTGACGCCGTCGAGAAAAGCCGTCGCATCGGCGATCTTCGACATCTTCATGTCCTCGCGGACCATCTCGACTATGCGCGAGCCGCTCGCGGCCGCCATCCGGTGGTGGGCGGAGTCCACGGCGGGTATCGAAGATGCACCAGGCAGGGTAAGGCCGAGCGTCTCGGCGGCAGCCGTCATCGTCGAGGCTGTGCCCATGGTCATGCACTGGCCAGGCGAACGCGCCATGGCGGACTCGAGTGTGTCCCACTCGGCTTCGCTTATCGTGCCGGCGCGCTTTTCGTCCCAGTAGCGCCACATGTCGGTGCCGCTGCCCAAGGTCTCCCCGCGCCAATGGCCCGTGAGCATCGGTCCGGCCGGCACATAGATGACCGGACGGTCGGCGCTCGCCGCTCCCATCAAAAGAGCGGGTGTCGACTTGTCGCAGCCTCCCATGAGGACCGCTCCGTCGAAGGGGTACGAGCGCAGTATCTCCTCGGTATCCATTGCGAGCAGGTTCCGGTAGAGCATCGGGGTGGGCTTTTGGAACGTTTCCGACATCGTGGCCACGGGCATCTCGACCGGATAACCGCCGGCTTCCCAGACCCCGCGCTTCACAGCCTCGGCGCGCTCGCGAAGGTGCATATGGCAGGGGTTTATGTCGCTCCAGGTGTTGAGGATGCCTATGAGGGGCTTGCCGGCAAGCTCCTCGGCACCGATGCCCAGCTGGCGCGCACGAGAGCGGTGGCTAAAAGCGCGCAGGCCCTCGCCTGCGAACCACCGGCTGCTGCGCATCGCGTCGGGCCCGTCGGTCATGGGAGCAGACCCCAGAGCTTCAAGATCCCGGTGATTTTCGCCCGCGTCCCAGGGGGCAACAGCGAGCTCGGCGGCCTCACCTCCCGGCCGCATATCTCGAGCTGGCAGAGTGCCTCTTTCACGACCGAGACGTTGTCGGCACTCGCATTGGCGGCACGCAGTTCCTCGAAGGGACGCACCCGCTGCCAGAGATCTGTCACGAGGAGCTGCTCACCTGCGTCGAGGGCCCGCCAAAACCTGAGCGAGGTCTCTGGGTCGACATTGGCCATCCCCGAGGTAAAGCCCGTCGCCCCAAGGGCGAAGTACCCCGGCGCATGCAGTTCCGCGGAACCGGCCACCCAGCTGAAGCGCCCCGCCCCGGCATCGGCGGCCACGGCGGCGAAGTGCACCGGGTTGGCCACGGCGTACTTCACCCCGAGCACGTTCGGGCAGAGCTCGCCGAGCCGGGCGAAGGCGGAGCCAGGAATCGCCTCGTTGCGCACGTAGAGGACGACTCCGAGCTCGGGTACCTCGCTCGCTATGGCGCGGTGGTACTCGACCCAGCCGTCCACAGAGACATAGGGATGGACGGGCTGGTGGACCATGATGAGGGCGGCACCGGCCGCTTGCGCGTCCCGGGCAGCGGTGACGGCGGAAGCTACGTCGTGACCGACCCCGACCATGACTGCCGTGTCGGGGTCGACAGCCTCGAGGCAAAGGCGCGTCACGACTTTGGCTTCTTCGGGGGCCAAGGCGTAGAACTCGCCTGTGTTGCCATTCGGGGTGACAGTCGTGATGCCTGCGTCGACCAGGCGGCGGATCACGCGTTGATACGCCTTTTCATCTATGCCCCCGTCGGGCGCGAAAGGCGTCGTCGGGACTGCGACGACGCCTATCAGGGGGTTGTGCTGATGCTCGAAGTTCATTTCTGCTCCAGTTTCTGTTCGTGACCGGCGCCTTTTTGTTTTGCCATCGTCATCTTCAAGCCGAGCCGAGCGCTTGGACAACCCGGCGCTGGAACTGTTCTATGTGTCGTCGCAGCCGACCGGCGGTAGCGTCGACCCGACCCGCGAGGGCGTCCTTCGCCATCTTGCGGTGCTCGGCCGCCTCCCCCACCCAGCTGCCCACGTGCTCCCAGACCGTGACGCTTATGAGGGCGTTCACATCGGTCAGCTCGTCGAGCACCCCGACCAGGGCGGCATTTGCGCAGCCGGCGTACAGGTGACGGTGAAAGGCGCGGTTGGCGAGGCTCCGTTCGTAGACGTCGTCGCCGTCCTCGGCCGAGACCATCCGCTCGACGGCGGCGTTGAAACCGGCGTCGAGGCCGCCGAGGACCGTCCTGCGCACTGCTTCGGGCTCGAGCAGCAGGCGGAGGTCGCACACGGCAAGCGCCATTGGTGCGTCGACGCTTCTCACCGCGGTGCCGCGGTGGCTGCTCGAAGTTACGAGCCCCGTACCGCTCAAGACCTTGAGGGCGTCGCGGACCGGGGTCTTCGAGGTGCCCAGCTCCTCGGCGATCGCCTTTTCCGTAAGGGCTGAGCCAGCCTTGTAACGACCCGAGAGGATCGCCTTTTTGATCTCGTTGACGATCACGTCCCCACGCGAGCCGAAGCGCGGCTGCATACCGGCATCGAGCTCGCTTTGCACCATCGTGTCGTACACAACACATAATGTACTCTGTATCGCAGTCAGCCTCACAGGAGTGTCCTATGGGAAGCGGAGTTAGCCCTGAGAACGGCCGGCCCGCTGGGACCCCCGTGCCTCCGCTCGTCAGGGCCTACCTTTACCCCTGGGATATCGTTGGAGATGCGGGTCTCGTCTCCCGGCTCGATTCCGCTGGTCTCAGCCACGTCGTCGTCGCCGCCGCCTACCACAGCGTTCGCGCGGCCACGCCTTTTCACCCCCAGCACCGTTTCGTCATCGCCGAGACGGCCGCGCTCTACCGTCCCGTGCGCGCCGGCGTATGGGCCGGACGCCGCCTGAGCCCCTTTGGCGCCCCCTGGACCGGTTCTGATGATTGCTTCGGGCAAGCCGTCGAGGCCCTGGACCGAGACGGCGTCGGTGTCAGCGCCTGGATCGTGCTCAATCACAACAGCGCCCTCGGACGTGCTCACAGCGACCTCATCGTGCGCAACTGCTTCGGCGACGGCTACGAGTGGGCCCTCTGCCCCGCCAACGAGGAGGTGCGCGAATATGCCGCCCTATTGGCTTTGGAAGCGGTCCGCGACCTACCCCTACAAGGGGTCTCTCTCGAGGCGTACGGCCAGATGGGTGCCGAACACGGCAGCCATCACGACAAGGCAACGGGGACTTATGGCCCGCTCGGCGAGCTTGTCCTGTCGATCTGTTGCTGTGACGCCTGCCGGCGAACCTGGAGCCTGCACGGCCTCGATCCCGTCGCCACCGTGCAGACCCTATGTGAGGCGTTCGAAGTTGCCCAAAGCGGGGCGGGCGCGGCCGAAGGTCCCGAAGAGCTCCTGGGGCCAGCGCTCGCGGCGCAGCTTTTGGCATGCCGCCAGCACCATACCGACGCCCTCGTCGATACGGTGCTCGGTGAGCTCTCAGACGGCGGGCATGGTCTTCGCGTCACCTTGCACGCCAAAGCGGACTCGTGGGCCACGGGAGCCTCCCCGGGACTGACCCCGCGTTGGCCGCGACGGGCCGAAGCCGTGCTCGTCCCGGTAAAGGCCGACTCCTCTGACAACGTGGACGTCATCGCAACGGCACGGGCCCTCGTACCGGAAGGCGTCGCCGTCGCGGGTTATGTCAACCTCCTGGGACCGGCCGAGCCCGACGCGAATGAGCGAAGGGCGCGCTCGCTCCTAGATGCGGGCGCCGATGAGCTGCACCTCTACCACTTCGGCCTGGCGAACCGCAGCCAGCTGACCATGTTCTCCCGGCTGGCGGCATCGTCTTTCTGAGAGCCCGCAGCCGTTTGAGAGGAAACGCAGTTGCTAGACCTTCGGCAGTCCTGCTTGTACCTGGCCGGCCAGGTTGGCGACCGAACGGCTCCGCAGATGGCCCGGGCGGCGCTGTGCTGCGAGCAGGATGGCGCCGGCGACTCCGGCGGCGTCCCCGAGACCGGGCTCCACTACGAGCTCGTCCACGGCGAGTGCCTCCGGGAAGTACCGGGGGTCGAGCAGTTCCCCCGTCCGTTGCCGGATAGTTGTGAAAAGCGCCACGTCGTGCATCACTCCGCCCCCGAGAACGACTCGTTCAGGGCGATACGCCGAGATGACGTTCACCAGCCCGTGGGCGACGTACTCACTCTCGAGCACCGTGGCGTCGGGTGGCTCAAGGCCAGCGGCGGCCCAGAGCTGGGACCTACGCGCCCTGGCAGGGCCCGACGCGAGACCCTCCCAGCAGTTGCCATGTACAAAGCAGTTACCGGCCCACATCTGGCCGGGGACACCAGGCTCACAGTCGCTGTGGTGCTGGGCAATTCGCATGTGTCCCATCTCGGGATGTGTTCGTCCGTGCACGACGGCGCCATTGGCGATGGCTCCCACGCCGATCCCGGTACCGATTGTGACGTAGACCATGTCAGAACAGCCTTGGGCGGCGCCCCAGGCACATTCCGCCCGTGCGGCTCCGTTGACGTCGGTGTCGAGCAACACCGGCACGCCCAAGCCCTTTTCGAACTCTTCTTTTACCGGCCAACCCCGCCAGGCTGCTTTGGGCGAAGACTGCGTGATGAGCCCTGCCTCGAGATTGAGGGGACCGAAGCTTGCGATTCCCAGTGACACGAGCAGGCCCGAGCGTTCTCCAGCTTCGCGGAACCACTCGACGGCCAATCTCGTCGTCGTCTCCGGATCTGTAGTCGGGATGACCGTGGCGACCCAAGCGTCATTGGAACCGTCGCCGACGGCACAAACACACTTGGTGCCACCGAGCTCTATACCGCCGTATTGAGCCACGTCTTTCCTTCCTCCATCGCGAGGCGCTGGCCGTTGCTCAGGGTGCGGCCACCCGTACGAGCGGCTTCAGAATCGACGGATCGCGACGCGCTGCCGTCAGCGCCTCTTCGGCCGAATCGAGCGAGAAGCGGGCGTCGATGAGCCCTTCGAGATCGATCGCCCCGGAGGCTATGAGGGCGATCGCCTGCGGATAGGTGTTCGCGTAACGGAACGTTCCCGTCAGGCGGATCTCTCGTGTCTGAACGGCCGCGATCGGAATGGGAACCTCCGACGCGGGGCACATGCCGACGAGCACGGCCGCTCCCGCCGGGCGCACCGACTTGATGCCGTCCACGATGGCTGCCGGCGAGCCGGAGCAGTCGACGAAAACATCCGCGTCTGCCGCCTCGTGCTCGAGCCCGGACGTAGTCGGGTCCACGACCGAGGTGGCACCTACGGCGAGAAGACGAGCCCGCCTCTCGGGCACGGGGTCGCTGACGATGACCTCCGTCGCCCCGGCCGCTAGGGCCACAAGGGTGACCGCGGCACCGATCGGGCCGGCACCGGCGACCGAGACGCGCGCCCCGACCGTGATCCCCGCTTGGCGCGAGGCCCAAAGCCCGACCGAGAGCGGCTCACAAAGTGCGCCGGCGTCATATGAGACGTGGTCGGGGAGCCAGAAGGCGTAGTCCTCGTGGATGGTCACATAGCGGGCGAGAGCGCCATCGACCGGCGGCGTGGCGAAGAAGACCACGTCCCTGCAAAGGTTGTAATGGCCCGTCCGGCACTCCCGGCAGGAGCCGCACGGTACTCCCGGCTCAAGCGCGACCCGTGCTCCGATCTCGTGACGGTGCGCCAGCTCCCCTCGGCCCACAACAGTGCCCGAGGCCTCGTGACCGAGCACCAAGGGTGCGCTGACAACGAAGTCTCCTATGCGGCCGTGCTCGTAGTAGTGGACGTCCGATCCGCAGACACCGACCGAGGCCACCTCGACGAGAACCTCTCGGGGACGAGGAACAGGCATGGGCCGGTCCTCGATGCGTAGGTCGAAATTGCCGTAGAGCACGGCCGCTTTGTTCGTTAGGTTCACCATCTGGACTCGGCTCCTTCCTACAACGGCGCGCGGACGCCGCTCAAGGGACTATCGCCGCCTTCAGGCAAGATGCGTCGTTTCGCAACGCCTCGAGGGCACTGTCGTACTTGTCCAGTCGGAACTCATGGGTGACGATGCCCTCGGTGCGCACCCGGCCAGAGCGGAGCACGGCCAGGGAACGATCGAAACAATGGGTTTGGGCAAAAGAGCCCTTCACGGTCAGCTCCCGGCGGAACACGTCGTAAGGGTGGAAGGGGAGGACAGCCTTCTCTTCGGCCATCCCGTAGATGAGGACCGTGCCGCCATGGCGGATGAGAGGCAGGCACAACTCACCGACCGCAACGGCGCCGGTCGCCTCGACGACGATGTCGTAGCCCTCCGGAGCGATGTCACGAAGCGTTGCGAGCGAGGCGCCGGGGTCCACCCGGTCGATCCGCACTGTCTTGTCGACCCCGTAGCTTCGCGCGAGTGCCAGCTTGAACTCAGTCGGAGCCGCCACGGTCACCCTGGCCGCCCCGCCGTGCACGAGCAGCTGCGCGAGCACGAGGCCGGTCGGTCCGGCCCCGAAAAGCAACACGTCTGAGCCCGGCCGGGCGTCGAGCACGTCCATCCCGTGGATGGCACACGCCGTGGGCTCGGTCATCACGGCTGCGACGGGACTGAGGTCTTCGGCCGGAAAGCACTTTTCCGCCCGCACGATCACGTAGTCGGCGAACGCTCCTGGGCCGTTCACGCCGAGCGAGTAGAAGTTGCGGCAGAAAAGCGGTTCGTCACGCCGGCAAGAACTGCAGTGGCCGCAAAGCACGGTGTTGTCGGCTGCCACCCGCTGACCGACCATGAGCCCGTCAACGCCTTCGCCGAGCAGGTCCACCCATCCGACGATCTCGTGTCCGGGTGTCAACGGGTACTTCGAGAAAAATCCTCCGTCGTGGATGTGCAGGTCTGTCCCGCACATGCCGGCCATCTCGACCGCGAGGCGGACTTCTCCGACGCCGGGCTCCGGGGTCGCAACTGTGCGTAAGGAGAACTGTCGGGGAGCGTCGTAGACAACCGCTCTCATCGTGCCGGGACTCCGCATCCGAGGTAGAGGGTTGGCACCTGCACTCGTCCCATGGCCACACCCTACCGACGCCACAGGGGCCGCCGCGGCGCCACCACAAGACAGGACGCAGATGCGCTCGTATTCGACTGAGCCTGCCCGGCGCCAGATTCCTGGCGATCCGACGCCGTCTCATGTCGCCGGCCTCGCGCCCAAGCCGGACGGTGCCTGGACGCCCGCACGAGAAAAGCATTACCGTCCTCGTAGGAGGAGCCATCGCCCGTCAAGCAGACAGCGCGCTACAGAAGGGGCCCGAGTTGAACCTCACACAGTTGCGAGCGATGCAGGAGCTGGGTGAAGCGGTCATAAAGACCGCACAGGAGATGGAATTTACCGGGCTCGTCGACGGCACGGCGGGTAACGTCAGCTGCCTTGACGAGTCACGCCGCTACGCGCTCATCACGCCCACGGGCGTGAACTACTCGGAGCTGGATGCAGCCGAGCTCCCTGTCGTCGATCTCGACGGCAACCTCCTCTCCGGCCGATACCTACCCTCGAGTGAGCTTCAGATGCATCTGGAGGTCTATCGCGCCCGGCCGGACGTGCGCAGCGTCGTCCACACGCATTCCCGCTTTGCTACCACCTTCGCAGTCCTAAACCGCCCCATCGCCGCGGTCCACTACGTGCTCGCTTTCGCCGGTCCGAGCGTCGAGGTGGCCCCGTACCGCACCTATGGAACTAAGGAGCTCGGCGAGTGCTGCGTCAATACGTTGGGGGCCCGCAATGCCGTACTGCTTCAGAACCACGGCGTGATTGCGGTCGGGAACACGGCTGGAAAGGCCCTGAACGTCGCTCAAGTTGTCGAGTACACGGCCGAATTGCTCTGGCGTGCCCAGAGCATCGGTACCCCCACCGTCCTGACCGACGAGGAGATGGAGCGCGTGGCGGAGAAGTTTGTCAGCTACGGCCAGCCACATAGAGCGACGGAGAGCGCGCAGGACATTTAACGGAGCTCAGCGACTGAAGCGTGTCGCAGATCCATGGTCGGCAGCGACTGTGTTCATAGGTGCGAGTTTCCCTTGCCCGTTTGAGAACCGGATCTTCAGTCCGAGTTCGGTTCGTTGCTCGTCAACTTGCAGATCGCGGCCGTGTGATAGTCCGCCGCGATGAGGATCGTCTGCGCAGACAATGGGGGCGGTCTGACAACTCTCGCCGTCCGGAAGTCGGCATCGGGATGACGGCTGAAAAAACCGTCGCGCTAGAGACTCCGGTGGCGCGAGCCGGGACGACAATTGTCGTCCCGGTTACTCTCCGGGACGCGTCGCGTTTCGGCGCCCTATCGGCACCTGGGTCGGTCAGCGGGTGCCGTATTTCGGGACTTGACGTCGGCCGTAATCATGGTACACGATTACCCAGGAGGCTCTACGGACGGCGGTTCCAGGTGGAGAACATCTAGCGAAAGACCTCTTGTTTTGGGGGACTGGTCCTTAACTAGGCGAGCTAATGTCCCGAAAGTCTTACGGCAGAGCAGGAAAATCGTTTACCAGGAGGTGCCAATGTCTCGTGGCGGGATTTTCACCTTCAGCGATGCTCGAGACTTCGTTACTCGAGGCGTTGCTGCCCCGAAGAGGGCACCAGGGACGCGGAGAGCTCGCAACGCGCCATCTGTCTCGTCACTCGCTCGGACGACCCTGCCGCGAACTTCTCCACGGTGCACGTGAACCCCGAGGGCGGTACTCGCCGACCGGAGGCGCGGCGGTCCGTTACCTCGCCGCTCCTCGGGATTTCGCTCTCGCTGGCCTCTCAGGGCTTCACGGTGCCTGCCGGACGCAAGTTTCCGAGGGACGCTTCAAGTGTCTACGGCGATGCGGAGACCGAGGCGCCAATGCACCGGAGCACCGATGCGCGTTCACCAGGACGGCCGCCTTTGCCGAGGCATTTCCTTCGCGGTTCGAGGCGAAGCACGTCCACGCTGTACCGGGTGACATAACAGCCGAGTTCCGAGCGGTCTGCCGTTTCCTCGAGATTGACCTGGAACGGCTTGACGTCTTACAGAGGGGAGGTGATAAATAAGGCGCGAATTTTCGTCTAGCAATGAAAGTAGCTGGTACCTAATCATTTTTTGGCGACTTGGGCGTCAAAGCCCGAGGTGACGAAAACCCCCGCAAAACAGAAATGGGAGGATCAATGAAACCTTGGCTTAAGAGGGTCATGGGCATGACGGCCGCGGCGGGGCTTGTTGCGCTGTCTTTGAGCAGCGTCGGAGCAGCTAGTGCAACTAGTTCCGCCCGCGCAACGGCACCGATCAAGGTCGGCGTGGCCCTGAGCTACAACAACACCGCGTTCTGGTCTGCCTATATCCAGTACGAACAGCAGTTCGCGAAGCAGTACAACGTCCAACTCATCGGCCCATTGGTTTGCTGCGACACCTATGGCAGCGACGCCACCCTACAGAACCAGCAGGTCAAGGACCTCGTCAACGAGGGGGCCCAAGCGATCATCCTTAACCCCGAGGACGCCTCGGCTGAAGGTCCCTCGATCACGTATGCCTACGCGCACCACGTTCCGATAATCTCGGTGGACACGATCCTCGGAGTCGGCAAGGACTACATGGTCGTGCGGGCGTCCAACTTGTTCTACGGCTACTCGGCCTGCTCCTACATCGCCTCGAAGGTGAACTCGGGATACGTCGTTGACAACGAGGGTCAGCAGACCTCCTCGAACGGCCACGACCGCGCGCTCGCCTTCAACGACTGCATGTCGAAGCTGGATCCGAAGGTCCATGTCTTGTCGAAAGACACCCTCTGGAACCCGAATACGGCGCTCACCTTCACAGAGACGGCCATTGACGCCTATCACAACCAGGTTAAGGCCGTCTACGACGAGTACAGCGGGCCCGACCCGGGCGTCATCAAGTTCCTGCAACAAAAGGGCTTCGGCCCCGTTAGCTCCAACAAGGACCATGTAATCCTCGGTGGAGATGACGGTGTCGCTTACGAACAGTGCTACATCAGCCAGGGTTGGATGGACTTCGCGTCGTCGCAGCCGGCCAACCTGTACGCCGAGGGCGCGATCAAGTACGCCGTCGACGCGGCGAAGGGTGTCGCCCTCAAGGTCGGGGACCCCGGCCTGACGAGCGCCCCTCTGGCCCACGTCAGCTATAAAGGCGACGTGCAGCTGACCGACCCGATCGTCGCCCCCTTCGTCACCAAGGCGCAGCAGACGATAAGCGGGCCGTCGACTGATGGTCAGCCAGCCAGCTTCACGACCACGGCAGTCACTAATCCATTGCTCTGGGGCAACGTCTACGGCAAGGCTCATGGCGGGACTTGCAACGGGGTAACGCCCTAACCCTCTCAACAACTAGGAAGACCTCGTCCTACTCCCTCCTCTCCCTCCTGAGGAGGGAGTAGGCAGGCCGATATCCAGAAGGTACGGTCGTGAGTCTTGAAATATCATCAATGAAAAGCGGAGATGTGCCCGCCACCGAAGCCATCGGTATCTACGAGCAGTTCGGCGCCACCGTCGTCTCGCGGGGAGTAAGCCCGTTGCTACGCCCGGCTTACCGCGTCGAGTTTGTTGGCGCAATAAGGCCGACAAGTCCACCCTGGTTGGGAGCGTGACAGTATGACAGGGGTCAGCAGTGAGAAGGAGGCTGCCGTGCTGGCGCAGCCAACAGGGCAGGCAAGCGAAGGTCTCGCAGCTGCCGACGCCGAGCCAGAGGAGATCAAACCGGATGGCAGAGCCCTGTCCCTCCTGAGGGAAGTGACCCTACTGCCGGTACTCGTCCTGATCATCATTGTCGGTGCCCTGATCAGCCCTGTCTTCCTCCAGAGCGACAATTTCTGGGGGATCGGCCAGTATGCCTCCTCCATCGCGCTGATCACGGCGGGCGAAGCGCTCGTCCTGATGATCGGCAGCATGGACCTGTCCCTCGGAGGTACTTACGGGTTTGCACCGATGCTGGCCGCCTGGCTGGTAGTGCCTGCGTCGGCCTTCGGTATCGGCCTAAGGCTCAATGCGTATGTCGGCGTAGTCGTGCTCCTATTGCTGGGTGCCGCCGTCGGTTTTGTGAACGGTCTCATGATCGTGAAGGCGCATCTCAATGCCTTCATCGTCACTCTCGGGATGTTGATAGGGCTTGCAGGAGTTCAAAGCGCCGTCGTCTCGGGGCAGACGATCTCCGCCTTGCCGCCCGCTTTTTCCTACATCGGAGGTGACTTCTGGGGCCCGGTACCGATATCGCTCGTTGCGGCGGCGGTCGTGTTTGTCCTGCTCGGCTTGTTCCTGCGTTACCGCCGGGCTGGCCGAGCTATTTTTGCGGTGGGCGGTAACGCCGAGGCCGCACGCGCGGCCGGCATCAACGTCGACCGAGTGAAGATCGGCGTCTACATGGCAGCGGGTGTCCTCGCCGCCATGGGGGGCTACATGGAGATGGGCCGTGACGGCGCGATCACCGCCAGCCAAGGCTACGGCGAGTCCGTCATTTTCATAGCGTTCGCGTCTGCCGTCATCGGTGGTGTGAGCCTCCTCGGCGGCAAGGGCAACATGATCGGCGTCGCGACCGGGGTTTTGGTCCTTGCCGTGGTCCAGAACATCTTGGACCTCAAGAACGTCAACGTCTTTTGGGAAGAGGCGGTCTACGGACTGGTGATCCTTATCGCGTTGGTTGTCGCCCGCCTCATCGGCGACAGAGAAACTCAAACCTGAGCGCGAGCACCTGGGAGGAAACATGCTTGATAACAACACAGATGCCGTCCCGCGCTTGGCAGCTAAGCACCTGTCCAAGTGGTACGGGCACGTCGGCGCCCTGAAGGACGTGTCCGTAGAATTCTGGCCGGGCCTTACCGGCATCATCGGTGACAACGGTGCTGGCAAGTCGACACTAATGAAGATCTTGAGTGGTTTCGAGGTGCCGGACGAAGGAGAATTACTGCTCGACGGGCGTCCTGTGGCGTTCCACAGCTCTCGGGCGGCGAGAGAAGCTGGGATCGAGTCGCTCTACCAGAACCTTGCTCTCGTAAATACTCTGACAGTCGCGGATAACGTTTTTCTCGGCCGTGAACTGACGCGGCGAGTCTTGGGAGTGAGCCTGGTCGACCGGCGCGCGATGCGAAAGGACGCGGACGACGCACTGAAGCTGCTCAGGATAGCCATGCCTACGTCCAGGGTCGGTGTGAAGCAGCTAAGCGGCGGGCAGCGACAGGCCGTCGCGCTTGCTCGGGCTATGTACTTCGGGGCACGAGTTGTGCTCCTCGACGAGCCAACAGCTGCCCTCGGCCCGCGCGAGACTGCTGCTTTCTTGCGGATCATCCGGGACACGGCGGACCACGGTGAAACCGTGGCTGTGGTGGGCCACAACTTGCCGCAAATGCTGGAGCTTGCCGACCATCTGTTAGTCATGAGGGCCGGTAGGGTCGTAGCGACCTTTAACCCGAAGGACACTTCGCTCAGAGAGCTGACGGAATTCATGGTGGGGTCCCTCTAGGCCTCTCCGATCCCGGGAAGCTCGCGGAGAATGGTCCGCCGCTGACGACGGGGTGACAAGACGAGTATCCCGCCGTGTCGGGGCGCGTCGGTTCAGAGATTTCCGCACTTATCGGCGGATGCCACACTCTCGGGATACTCGTCATTGTCGGTCCGGCGCCAGACCCCTGTGAGGGACTCAGCGAGGTCGTCGAACAACCATGACAATCTTGCGGTCGCTCACCGCGCCGGTGGATACCTATCGGATCGGAGCGCCGTCAGCTGTTCATGCGCCCAGTTCACCGACAAGAGCCACCAAACCTGGGTCGACCGACGCTGAAAGAAGCGACTGAGGGACACGGTCAGCTTCCAGCCCGGTCGACTCACCGCGTGCGCCAGCCGACGCGGCGCCGTGCCGCGTCAAGGAAGCGAGAAACGCCTTCTGGGGCTCGGTCTCAGTCTCCTGGAGGCAAGGCACCTTTCTTGATGAGCACGTTCCCGAAAAACCGGCGCTCTCCAGTGAGGATCACGGCGTACGAGCCACGGGCGGCCTCGTAGAAGGCGAATCGCTCCAATGCGCCCATCGGCCAGTGGCGGCCGGCTCCAGCGTCGATGATGCCTTGAACTTCTTGCTGAACCTCCGCAAGCTTGTCGGTCGTGCCGTCGACGGCCATCCGACGCACCGGCGCGTCTACGAACTCGTCGAGAGGCAGCACCGAGAGAATGGCACCCACCGCCTCCGGCATGGAGACGCCAGCGAGGGACACGACCCGACCATGGCAGGTGCCATGGGCCACGCTGTCGGCGGGGAAGTTCGCGTCCACTACCGCGATGTCGTCGCCATGGCCCATTGCTGCCAGCACAAAGAGCAGCTCCGGTGTCAACAGCGGGTCGATGTTCTTCAGCATTTCAGCTCCTCTCTCAAGCCTGTTAAGGATCCGGGTTCTTGAAAGGCCTCACTCAGCGGCGGGCTGCAGCGAGACGTTTGGCCGAGGAGCTGCCCCGCACCATGAGCGTGGTCGAGAGCATGACGGTCCTCGCCGCGCCCGTGTAGCCCTCGAGGCGGCTCAAGAGAAGCCGGGCACCTTCGACTCCGAGGTCGTAGGCGGGCTGGGCAACCGCGGTGAGCGGGGGCTGCAACAGCGAGGCCCAGGGCATGTCGTCGAAGCTGACGACGGCGATGTCGCTCGGGATGGAAAGCTTGGCTTGGGCGATGGCCTGTAGGGCGCCGACGGTCATGAGGTGGTTGGTCACGAACACGGCGTCGGGACGCACGGGGCCCGCCAAGAGCTCCTGCATGGCGAGCTGACCGCCGAGCTCGCGGAAGTCGGCCACGCGCAGCAAGGAGTCGTCCGGGGTAATGCCTGCCTCTTGGAGGGCCTTGTTGTAGCCGACATGGCGCTGGAAGGCGGTCGTGATCGCGAGCGGCCCTGTGATGCAGGCGATGCGCTCGTAACCTCCCGCCACGAGGTGGGCGACGGCCTCGCAGGCACCGGTGATGTTGTCGACGAGGACGCTGTCGGCCTGCTGGGAGACAAGGGTCCGGTCGGCGAGCACGAGGGGGACGCCGAAGTTCAACAACGGCGACAAGTCGGTGCGCGGTCCCGAAGGGGTGAGGATCACCCCGGCGACGTTCTCGGCGACGGCGAGCTCTATATAAGAGGCCTCCTTGACGGGGTCCTCGTCGGTGTTGCAGAGAAACAGCGAGTATCCGGCCTCGTAGGCGACGTCCTCGACGCCGCGCACGACGGCGCCGAAAAAAGGCCCCGTGTTCACGTCGGAGATGATGAGCGCCCAGACCTGGTTGCGGCGTGTGCGTAGGCTGCGGGCGACCCGGCTCGGGCGGTAGCCGAGCTCTTTTACAGCTTGGCGCACCTCGGCAGCAAGGCGCGGGTCGACCTTGGGGTGGTTGTTGAGCACCCTCGAGACCGTGGCCGTGGAGACCCCGGCGACGCGGGCCACGTCGACGATGGTGGTCACGGTTGCTCGATGTTACTCACGGCGCCTCGGTGCCTTCCCTGACGGGCTTCAAATCTCCTGCAATCTTATCGAAGAAATCGATAAATCACTTTCCGAGAAAATCGGGGACTTTGTCTCGATTCAGCCAAGCCCGCAGCGGCGAACCATTGGCATTCCTGCCTCGCGCTCTTCATCTCTGTCCATCACTTGGGTCCTCTGGCCCTGGCAAGACTGGCTTCTGCAGCGGCCCAGTGTTCTGCCTCGGCCTCGAAAGGCTCGTAGACAAGCAACTCCATGCGGTTGACGACGATGGCCCGAGCTGCCCATCGCCCAGCAGGCACGGCTCCGAGGGCCTGTGCTTGCACCAAGGCGTTGCCGATCGCTGCGGCCTCGACTGGGCCCGCCACGACAGGTAGCCCGCATGCATTCGCGGTGAGCTGGCAGAGCAGGGTGTTATGCACGCCCCCGCCGACGATGTGGATGACCTCGACGCGTTTGCCTGAAAGCGCGCAAGCCAGGTGCGAGCTCCGGCGGTAGGCGAGAGCGAGGCTGTCGAGAATGGAGCGGGTTATCTGGGCCGGAGTCTCGACGGTCGGCTGGCCGAGACTCCGACAGAGGTTCGTAATCCGGGCGGGAATATCGCCAGGCGGAAAGAACACCGGATCATCAGGGTCGAAGACGCTGCGAAGGGGCGGCTCAACAGCAGCCCAGGACAGTAGTTCTTCCAAGGAGAAGCTCCTGCCTAGACGCTCCCAGGTCCGTATCGACTCTTGCAGCAGCCAGAGCCCCATCACGTTGCGGTGGAACAGGATTGAACCGTCGACGCCACGCTCGTTGGTGAACCCTGCCGCGAGACTCTCCTCACTCAGGACCGGTTTGTCCAGCTCGACACCGACGAGGGACCACGTGCCTGAGGAGATGAAGGCAAAGCCGGAATCGACGGCCGGAACAGCTGCGACGGCCGACGCCGTGTCGTGCGAGGCGACGGCTGTGAAGGCGACTGCGTGGTCCAGACCTGTCTCAGCGAGCACCTCCGGCAAGACGGGACCCAGCTGTTCTCCGGGTCGGCGCAGAGCAGGGAACAAGTGACGCGAAACACCTATCTTCTCGATGAGTCCGTCGTCCCACCCTGATCCGTCGATCCCGAGCAATTGGGTCGTTGAGGCGTTCGTCTCTTCGGCGCCGAGAGAACCCGTAAGCCAGTAGGCGAGCAGGTCCGGAACGAGCAGCAGGGTTCGCGCTAGAGCGAACTGCGCGTCGTCCCGGCCGGCGACCAGTTGGAAGATCGTGTTGAACGGCATGACAGCTATGCCCGAACGGCGATAGAGATTGAGGGCGCCAAGGTTGCCCACGACTAAGTCAACGACGTCACGGGTCCGATCATCGCGGTAATGGACGGGGTTACCTAGCAACGCTCCATCGGCGTCCAGAAGTCCGTAATCGACACCCCAAGAGTCGATCCCGATCGAGTCGAGACGACCCATGCGACCAGCAACCCGGATCCCGTCGAGGATTCCTCGATGGAGGCCGAGCACGTCCCAGTGGATGTGGTTGCCGACCCTCACGTCTCCGTTCCAGAACCGGTGCACCTGAGTGAACTCGAAGTGTTCCTCACCGAGCTCAGCGACGAACACGCGTCCATTCGAGGCACCCAAATCGATCGCGACAACGCGAACCACCTCAGGTGGCGATAGCCCCTCTTTTCCGACGGCTGAGATGGGCTGTGCCATTGACCGCGTTCCGCGTCAGTTGACCGTCATCGGCCTCACTGCCCACTCGGATCAGCTACGACGAGGATCTTGACCTCGCTTCCCGAAGAGATGGCGGCAAAGGCCTCTGCCGCTTTCGGGAGTGGGAAGGTGGCAGTAATGAACCGGTTGACATCGAACGAATCGCTCTCGATGATGCCAATGGCGTCGTCGAAGTCCTCCCAGCGGTAGGTGGCTGCTCCCTGGAGACGGATCTGAAACTCCTGGATCACGGGCAGGTCGACGCTGGCAAACTTGCGTGGTCCTCCCAGCACCACCACGGTGCCCCCTTTGACGGCCATCTTTATCGCCTGTCCGAGGGTCGCCTCATTGGCCACGCAGTCGAAGACGATGTCGGCACTTTCCCCAAGCTCACCGCGCACGACTCCGGCGAGATTGTCAGCTGTCGCGTCGACGACCGCGTCAGCTCCGAGTGCCAGCGCGAGCTCGCGCTTGGCGGCCAAGGTATCCGTGCTCACGATCCGTCCTGCCCCGGCGCGGCGGACCGCCGTCAGGGCCAACAACCCGATCGTCCCCGAGCCGAGAATGGCCACCGTCTTGCCGCTCACGTCTCCGGCCAACCGCACGGCGTGCACAGGCGTGGCAAGGGGCTCGATGAGCGCCGCCTGGTAATCGCTGAAGTCCTTGGGGATTTTGTGCAACCGGGTCGCCGGCGCCGTGAAGACATCGGCCATCCCACCTTCGCGGTAGCCGCAACCGAAGAACTCGAGGTTTTCGCAGAGGTTCTCGGCCTGGTTGCGACACGGCTTGCAATGGCCGCAGACGAGTGTCGGCTCGATCGTGACCCGGTCATTGACCTCGACCTCATGCACGCCATCAGCCACGGCACGTACCACGCCGACAACTTCATGGCCGGGGTAGTAAGGCGGTTTGAGAAAGGCGTGTTCCCCATGGGCACCGGCCTTGTCCGAACCGCATACTCCCGACACCGACATCTCCACGAGTGCTTCGCCCGGCTCGAGCGGCGGCACGGGCTCAGTTGTCAGCTCGACGGTGTCAACGGCACTGACAATGACGCGCCGGCGTGTGGTTTGGGTTGCCATGGCATCTCCTATTCTCTCGAGTGTCTTGTCCCGACGGTGCCCATGCCAAAAGCCGGGTCGCTAAGGGCGAGACTCATCTCGACTCACTCCCTGAGTCGGCGCGGCCGTCGGGCGACCGCGGGGCGCCGCACGCTGTTGCGTAATCGTCCAGGACGTCTTCAATCGTCCGGAGCACGAGGGTCCTAGGGGCTGCCTCCACCGTTCCGCCCGCCACGCGTGAGTAAAGCCTTGGAAGAAACTGGCTGATGAGGGGAGCCGGGATGACAATGCCGCGCAAGCGCTCGAAGAGCCTCTTCACTGCGTCTTGTGCCGCCGGGCAGGCCCAGTAATAGCGGATACGGTCGCTGTAGCTGAAGTGACGCAGCATGCGCTCGTGATCCGGTTCACCCCGGTAGTGCGACTTCCAGTATCCGGGGTCCGCAACCATCACGGCTTCCATCTCCGCCATGAACGAGTGCTCGGCCCAGCTCGGATACAAGGCGGCTGCGATCTCATCGAGACCATAAAATGCCTCCCGCAGAGCGAAGGTGAGAGCAGGGCCAACCTTCAAGATCGCAAAGCCGTCGCTCACCAGTCTCGCGAGGCTCTCTGGCGGCTGATAGTCGGTGGAGTGCGCCTCGAACACCAGCCCTGGCATCTGCTCGAGCGCAGCGCTCAGTTCGACGGCCTGCTCCGGGCGATAAACCACGACGTTGCAGTCGTCGAACTCAACTCCTGGCTGGACAACGAGCGCGATAACCGCCTCGAAAGCGGCCTCAGCCCCGATCGCGGCAAACGCCTGCCGATGCGCCTCCAGGGTGGCAAGGGCGGCCGCTGGCCGGGTCAATTCAAGCTGCTTGATCTCTTCCCTAGCGCCGCCGGGGACGGGCACCTCCGTGCCGATGACAAAGCGAGGTGCGGTCAAGACTTCGGCCGCAGTCAATTGGGCGACTGCCGCAAGTCGGGCGGCGCGCTCGGCCGTGACCGAGTCAGGCAGGTGGTCGGGCTCGCCTTGACAGCCCATGCTCGTGTCAAGGTGGATCTTCTCGTACCCGGCGGCCACGTAGGCAGCCACCATCTCTTCGGCTTGCGCCAGGGCCGCTTCGGGTGGCAAGTGCCGCCACGGGTTCGGGCCCAGGTGATCGCCCCCGAGAATGATCTGTCGGCGCGGAAAGCCGACCTCGTCGGCGATGGCGTGCACCTGGTCACGAAAGGCGGCCGGGGTCAGCCCGGTGTAGCCGCCTTGGTGGTTCACCTGGTTGCAGGTTGCCTCGACGAGAACCGCAGTATCGCCTTTGGCGTGACGCATTACCGCCTCGACCACGACCGGATGCGCCGAGCAGACTGAGGTTATCCCGCTTGCCTCGGCTACCGAAGCTTTGTGGTGGGCCGAGACGAAAGCGCCTAGGCGTGTGCGCCGTCCTCGCTCAGCGCCAGCTCGTAAAGCGTCGAGCTGAGCAAAGGTCGAAGTACCTTCCATCGGGCCCCTGATGCCCACCACCCGCGCTCCCGCGGCGTTCGCGTAATCGAGGCTCTCTTCCACGCTACGGCCCTGTAACCGACAAGTCACAAAAGTGGCCCCGAAACAGTCTCCGGCGCCCGTCGGGTCCACCTCTTTCACGACGTAGCCAGGGGCGTTCCGGCTTCCGTCGGCGTCGTAATAGGTCGATCCCTGTGGTCCATTCTTCACCACGATGGCTGTGACCCCCAAGGCCAGAATCTCTGAGACCGCGCCCTGGACAGTTGTGGCAGAAGTCAGCAACGTCAACTCGTCGCCGCTGGGCAAGAAGATGTCGCAGGAAGCGAGCATGGCCACGAGAACGCTACGGACCGCCGGGTCACGCGTCACCTCTTTGCGGATATTCGGATCGAACGAGATCGTGCCCCCATTGCCTTTTACGATCCCGATCGCCCTCGTCATCATCTCGACCATCTGGGGAGAGGAGAGCGAAGCGCCCGAGACGTGAAAGTGCCTGCAATCGGCCAGCAGCTTCGATGCGGCGTCCGTCCATTGCAGTTGACCGCACGCGCTGTTCTTGATGTTGTAGACGAAGTCGCGGTCCCCACTGTCGCGATAGCGGACAAAGGCACTACCTGTCGCTTGTCCGGAGAGAACTTCGACGGCTGTCACGTCGACGCCGTCGTGTTCGAGGCGATCCAAGTTCAACCAGCCAAAATCGTCGTCCCCGACGCAGCTGATAATGCCGCAAGGTTGGCCGAGTTTGGCCACCTGATCGATGAAAATGGCCGGGGCCCCGCTCGGGAACGGCCCGACAAGGTGGACGGCCTCGCGAAAACCACGGCCTTTCTCGTCAGCCATGATCTCCACCAGGATCTCTCCGAGCGTTACGACCTGGAGCACTTCACCTCCGTCCGCTAGGGTCGCCCACCACGTTGAATCCGTGGCCGCCCGCCACCCCTGTCACAGCCTTTCGCACGGCTCTCGCTCTTGTGACACAAGGCCTTGATTCGGGGCACACTGGCGAGCAACTCGATTTCGGCCCTCTCGTGGGGCGGCGCCTCACTTGTCTTGAAGTCGATCTACTCATCTTCCGCGAGATATCGGGCTCTCCCATGAAGATTCTAAGAGAATAAGACGACTGACACCTGACGCCCTAGGACTTTCTGCCGAAGAAAACCACCTCGTATCCAATCTCAACGACGTTGTTCCTTGATGTGCTAGTAATCGTGTACATGACCGAAGTCCAGTGTCAAGCCTGGCCAAGGTTGAAGATGCTGGCCGAGCTCGGATCCCCGCCGAGGCCGACCCGGGGCCTGGGGCGAGGCTTTGGAGCAGCGACGAGAGGCGCTGGCCCGTGCACGCCGTCGCGGTACCCAACGGCAGGCAAAGGTGCCCTATGCGCGGGGCCCAAGTATCCTAAAATTGTGGCCCTTCCCATCAGAATGGCCCAGGCAGGAAGCCAAATGACCCACAGTGATCGGAGTTGACGACATGCGGACGACCGTCTTCAAGGTAGTCGGCGGGCAGGTTGAGGCTGAGGTCTGCGAGGTGCCTCCTTGGGCCGCCCCAGACGAAAATGGGCAGATTGCCGCGGAAATGCATCACTCACTCAATGGCTCCACAGTGCTGTATCGCATCCCGGCAGGTGTCACTGTTCCAATCCACGCCGGTCCCAACTATGCGCTCTGCCAGATCATCTCCGGACGCGGGACATTGATGCTCCCAAGCGGCCAGGAGATCGCTTATGAAGGTCCTGAGCTTTTCACTTTCGAGCCTAACGCCCTGCACGGTTGGCGCGACGTTGTGGAAGACACCCTGCTGACGGTCTGCGAGGTAAAGCCTGACTAGGAGGCCTATCGCCACCGCAAATCGAAAGGAGGCTGAGGAAGTGGCGAGAAGGCCGTTCTTGCTCGTTCGTTAACTAGCCGACCCTCGGCGTAGGCACGCGGTCGTCCGGTCCGATCAGGCCGTCGTGAACGACGCGTGGCCGCCTCGCCGGCTAATTTCCGCCAGTTGTTGTCCTCTGATCGATGCCGTTACTTCTTCGCTGTGTCGTAGTCCACATAGACAACGTGGGTCTGCAGATACTCCTCGAGTCCGTGCTTTCCGTCGGCTCCGCCGATTCCTGACTTGCGCCAGCCGGCATGGAATCCTTGCATAGCTTCGAAGTTTTCGCGATTGACGTAAGTCTCCCCAAACCGGATCTCGTTGCAGGCGCGCATCACGGCATCCATGTCGCGGGTGTAGATGGACGAAGTGAGTCCGTACTCGCAGTCATTGGCGAGTTCGATGGCCTCGTCCAGGTCGGTGAAGGTCCTGATGGGAAGAACGGGGCCGAAGATCTCCCTCTGCATGATGTCGCTCTTTTGGTCACAATCCGTGAGCACGGTGGGCGGGTAGTAGTACCCGGTCCTGCCTTCGTACCTCTCGCCACCTGTCACCAGCTTGCTGCCTTCCCGGATGGCCCGCTGCACGGCGGCGTCGACCAGCTCGAGCTGTCTGTCGCTCACGAGCGGACCCATCTCCACCGCGGCGTCGAAGGGGTCGCCCACCACGGTCCGCTCCATGACCGCGGACAGCCTCTCGACGAACTCGGAGGCAATGGACTCATGCACATAGGCGCGTTCGGCACAGTTGCAGACCTGCCCGGTGTTGATGATGCGCGAAGCGTGGATCGCTTTCACGGCGAGCTCGAGATCGGCGTCCGGCATCACAATGGCCGGCGCCTTGCCACCGAGCTCCAAAGACACCTTGGTTATGTTGTCGGCGGCGGCGTGCATGACGGCGGTGCCGGCTTCCACGCTGCCGGTGAGGCTGACCATGTCCACCCTGGGATGGGCGGCAAGGGTATTGCCCACCACCGAGCCGGCGCCCGTCACGAGATTGAAGACGCCCTTCGGCAGTGACGACCCGGCGACGAGCTCGGCAAATGCGCAAGCGTTGTTGGGAGTCTCGCTGCTGGGCTTGATGACGATCGTGCTGCCGGTGACGAGAGCCGGGGCCATCTTCCTCACTATTAAGAAAAAGGGAAAGTTCCAAGGAAGCACGCCGGCGACAACACCGATCGGCATCTTGTAAAGCCAGATGTTCTCACCCGGACGGTCGCTCTGGATGATCTCGCCTTCGTAACGCCGCGCGAATTCGGCCATGTAGTCGATGTAGTCGGCCGAGAAGTCCACCTCCACCTGCGCCAAACTGAGGATCTTGCCCTGCTCCTCGGTGATGACGGCGGCCAGCTCGTCGCGGTTCTTGCGGACCAGCTGGGCGATCTCTTTCAAATAGCCGGCCCGGACGATGGCCGGCAGCTTGCGCCAGCCCTGCTGGGCGCGTCCGGCGGCAAGGACGGCGGCGTCCACGTCCGATTCGCTCCCGCTCGGGACCTCTGAGATCACCTGCGTGGTAGCCGGATTGACGACCGGGAACACCTGTTTGCCCTCAACGAGCTCCCCGTCTATGAACATCCGATAACGGCGTACTCCTACTTCCGGCATGACAGCCCCTTTCTCTTATGGACTTTGTCAATCCCTCAAGGTCTGATTGCGGTACTTCCTAGCTGCACCTTCTTCTCGCCCTTTTTCCGACGTCGGCGTCTCGTCGGCGGACAAACCCACCTTGACCGTCGACTCTGTGGGGCGCGCCTGAGCCAGCCACGTCAACAACCCACCTTCTCGGTCAACTCCTCCGCCATCTGGGCCCATTCCCAAAGGCGCTGAGGCTCGTAGCGCACGGTGCTGATGTCTTTCATGATCACTTCGACCACGCAGCCGTGAGCCTTGGCCTTGTCCAAGACGGTCTCGAGGTCGTGGGCGGCCTTGTCCAGATGCCAGGTGGTCTCGGCGAACACGGCCGGATTGGGCTTGTGGGAGTACACATAGCGGTTGCCCACGTTCGCCACTGCCTCGTCGGTGTTGACCCAGGGGCTCATGGATATCTTGCGCAGGTTGGGAACCTTCTCCAAGATGGCGAGCTTGCGGTGCAAGGGGTCACAACAGCCGTAATAAGTGAGGCCGAACCGGCTCATCCATCGGATCTCGTATTGCAGGGAGAACTCCCAGTGCATGCGCGGGGAGACGTCGGAGAATATCTGGGCCGCGCCGCTGCCCCAGAGGTCCTTCGCGCGGACTTGGGCGGGGTCGTAATCCGGCTGGGGCAGCTCGTCGGTGTAGCCGAGCCCGCCGGAGCCTATCCGAAAGTACTTGTTGTTCAGCGTGAGCAGGTTCTGCTCCTCGAACTGGTCGAGCATCTTGCAGTAGGCGTTCACGAGCCGGTCTATGGCCTTATGGACGAGCTCGGGGCGGTCTCGGAGGTCCATCAAGGCCTCCTGCACGCCCCACCACCTAATCATCTCGTCCCAGGGCGCGAACCAGAAACAGAACCCGTTCGCCCCGAGCTTTTTCACCTCGATGACCCCGTCCATGATTTCGCAGAGCTGCTGGTAATGCTCCTCGGAGGCGGCGACGTCATGGGTGACGACCGGGTCCTTGATCTTCTCGAGGTCGTCCTCGTCGCGTATTTGGATGTTGAAGTGGCGCGAGACGACTGTGTTCGCCTCGTCGGTCATGGCAACGTCCACGTCTTCCGAGATCCCAAAGCCGGTGTTGTGTACCACCAAAGGTGAGTACACGACCGGTTCCACGACCATGTCCGCCGCCATGTGCTCCCACTGGTAAATCAGCTTGCGCAGCTCCCACTCGTGATAGCGGCTCCACTCGCTCGTCGACTCGATACGCAGCTCGCCGTTGACGTCCATCTCGTGCCAGGGAACCTCGTCGATCCAGACCATAGGCCTGACCGACTCGAGGGCGTTCACGGCGCGCCAACCGGACGCCTTTTCCGCATGCACGCGCAGGGCCGCAATTTCGGCGAGCCGCTCAGCCAAAGTCCGCAAGAGCTTCCTGTCGGCTTCGGTGACCTCCATCGCGACACCGGTAAAGGTCCCTTTTCGTGACGGATCTACCAGCCAGTTTGCGCCTTGCATCTAGGCTCGCCCCAATCCTCAGTTGTGACCAGAAAGGCACAGCGCTTTCTGCACCCTTAGCCCGCGATCATGGGTGCGCGAGAAGATTCAAGAGCCTCTCCGCTTCGGCGGAGAGCGCCTCGCGGGCTGCCCCGACGTATTCCCGGGGATCGACGTTGAAGGGCAGCAGCGCCAATCGTTCGCGCGCTGCGGCGGTGAAGACCGAATTCAGATGTGTTGAGATGTTGACCTTGGCGATGCCGGCACGCACGGCGCGCCGGAGGTCGTCATCCGAAACGCCGGAGGAGCCGTGCAAGACAAGTGGGCATTCCACAGCCGCCCGAAGGCGCTCGATAAGGGCGAAGTCCACGATGGCGTCACGCGCCGTCATGCGGTGCTCTGTACCGACGGCCACCGCTAAGGCGTCGACGCCGGTGGAAGCGACGAAGGCGGCCGCTTCGCTCGGATCGGTCCTCGCACCGGGGGCATGAACTCCGCCCTTGCCGCCGACAACGCCTAGTTCGGCCTCGACGAAAACACCTCTTGAGTGACAGGACCTCACCACGAGTGATGTCTCGGAGAGGTTCGTAGGGTAGTCGAGAAGCGAGCCGTCGAACATAACCGAGGGCAAACCGAGCTCTATCGCCTCTTCGACGAGCGATCGGGACACGGCGTGATCGAGCTGCACGCAAACCGGCTGTGCGGCCGCGCGGGCCAGCAAAAGCGTGGCAGTCGCGAGGGGCGCAAGCCCGCCGTGGTAGCGAACGCAATTCTCGCTGATCTGCAGCATGATCGGCAGCCCGGCCCGACCGGCCGCGGCCACGAACGCTTCCCCGTGCTCGAGAAGCACGACGTTGAAGGCGCCGACCGCCCCCCCGGCATCGGCAGCGCGCCCGAACAGATCGGACGCGGTCACGAGCGGCACGAAAGTCCTCAGATCACCAGAACGGGGCGGCCATTGCCTTCAAGTTCTTCGCACAAAGGGGGCGGAGCCGACGACGCCAAGACAACAGCCGGTAAATCAGCGCAAAGCTCGGAGGTCGGTCCCTCGGAGCCGTTCTCACTCACAAACGACGCCCTTGACGTCCCAGAGATCCTCCCAAGACTGGTCCTGTCTCCAGAGGAAAACCTGACCTTTGATGAGCCGGTTGTTTCTGTCTACCCCGGAGATGGCGAGCATCTCTTCGTCTGTAAGTGGGTCGTTCACCACAGCCTCGATGTTCGATTCGTACTCGTGGCGTATGACCGAGAATGGAATCGGGGTCTGGCCTCTTTGGACCGCCCACTTCACGCAGATCACAGCCGGGTGCACGCCGTGGTCCTTTGCTATCCGTACGATCACCGGATCTTCTATGTCCACGCTGTCTTCGGGCGTTCGGTCACGATCAGGACGAGTTGGCGACCCGATGGGACAAAAGCCGATCGGCTGGATGCCCCGGCTACGAACGTAATTGAACAGCTCTGGCTGTTGAAAGTGCGGGTGCAGTTCCATCTCGTTGACCGACGGAGCGATCCTCGCGTCACCTAGCAGCAACTCCAACTTCGGGACCGTCGTGTTGGAAGTACCTATATGGCGGACGAGGCCCAAGTCGACAAGCCGCTCCATCTCCCGCCAGGTTTCCATAAACTCGCGGTGCACATAGGGTCTCGCGTTGGGACTGCGAGAGGTCACGTCACAGCCTGGTGGGTGGAAGTTCGGGAACGGCCAATGCACAAGGTACATGTCCAAATAGTCCGTGCGAAGATCGGCAAGAGTCTGTTCGCAGGCGGGGACGACATCGCCTTTGGAGTGCTTGTCGTTCCACAGCTTGGAAGTGATCCAAAGCTGCTCGCGAGGAAACCCTTCAAGGACCGTGCCAATGAGAGCTTCGTTCTCGTAGACCGAGGCACAGTCGAAATGTCGATAGCCAGCTTCCAAGGCGCCGCTTACCGCTTGAGCGATCTCCTCACCTGTGAATCGGTCTGAGCCGAAGGTGCCTAATCCGATGGCCGGCATCAGGGCACCGGTATGCAGCTTTCGTTTCGGGACCAGAGCAGGGTCAACAGGCACGGGAACCGAATTCTCCGAGATGAGTCTTGCAAACCCAGTCCACCATTGATCGTGAGGGACACGAAGCTCTTGATGCCCCGCTTCCCTATCCTCCTCTCAATCCGATGAAACTCTCCCGGGTGTCGACCACTGTGGCCCCCCGCCGCCGTGACGTCGTCCACGCCTTCCGGTCAGCTGGCAGTCACCAGAACGACGACGATGGCGTTCTCGGTGGGTGTGCCAGTAATCGTGTACATGACCGAAGTCCGGTGTCAAGCGTTCCTGAGCTGGCCGGCGAGGGGAGCTCTCCGGGAGCACCAAGGCGCCGTGAGTAACATCGAGCAACCGTGACCACCCTCGTCGACGTGGCCCGCGTCGCCGGGATCTCCACGGCCACGGTCTCGCGGGTGCTCAACAACCACCCCAAGGTCGACCCGCGCCTTGCTGCCGAGATGCGCCAAGCGGTGAAAGAGCTCGGCGACCGCCCGAGCCGGGTCGCCCGCAGCCTGCGCACACGCCGCAACCAGGGTCTGGGCGCTCATCATCCCCGACGTGAACACGGGGCCACCGCGCACCGACTTGCCACCGTTGTTGAACTTCGGCGTCCCGCTCGTGGTCGCCGACCGGACCCTTGTCCGGCGTCGACCGCTTCATCTCTGAGGCCGACTGGATGATCTTCCCTGCCCGACACTGCACGGGTTCGTCTCTCGTTAAGAGATCGCGCCCTCCCTCCAGCTACGACCACCTAACGACGCTGTCAATCGCAACCTCGACGACCCCAAGGCCCGATTGTTAAAACAGCCGGACATTCTTTAACCTGGTGTTTTCCTATCGGTGGAAGCTGACGCAATCGAGGCTGGGGAGGAAGTAAAGATGAAGCTCGTTCACGAGTCACCACACAAATTAAGAAGAATCCGGGTCGTCCCCTTTTCCGTCGCGATCGTCGGCGCCGCGCTGCTGGCGGGCACCGCGACGGCGTCGTTTGCCGCGCCGGCTCGCGCTAGCTACCCGGCGGTGGCAATCCCGACCCCGCCGAAGGACGCGGCCGTCGCAGCTTTGGTGCCGGCGAGTATCAAAAAGGCAGGGCATGTCTCCGCCGCCATGGACGCGACGTACCCGCCTGATGAGTTCATCGCCGCCAACGGCACGACGATCATCGGCATGGATGCCGACTTCAACGCCGCACTCGGCGCCGTGATGGGGGTCAAGTGGAACGGGGTCAACGTGACCTTCGACACGATCATCGCCGGCCTCGAGGCTGGCAAGTACGACGTCGGCAACTCCTCGTTCACCGTCACCGCCCTCCGCGAGAAGCAGGTCAACTTCGTCACTTACTTCAAGGCAGGCGAGGCTTATTACGTGAACGCTTCCAGCACGCTCAAGCTGAACGGGCTCTCGAGCCTGTGCGGCCGCGTCGTCTCTGTCGAGATCGGGACCACCGAGCAGACCGATGCCAACACCCAGGCCGTTGCGTGCAAGAAGGCGAAGAAGGCGACCGAGACCGTGGACGCCTTCACGACCCAGGTCGAGGCCAACCTCGCAGTCTCGAGCGGTCGAGCCCAGATCGGTTTCGCCGACTCCCAGGTCGCCGGCTACATCGTCTCCCAGTCCAAAGGCGTCTTCAAGCTTGATGGCCCGGCTTTCGGAGTGGCGCCTTATGGTTTCGCCTTCCCCAAGTCCTCCGGACTCGACAAGGCGACTCTGGCTGCGATCCAGGTCCTCATGAAGGACGGCATCTACATGAAGATCCTCGACAAGTGGGGCGTGCAAGCGGGCGCCATCACCAATCCAGGGATCGTCTAGCCGAACGGTGGCTCGGTCCTATAAGGCGAGCCGGTGGCGGTAGATAGCAGCGAGAGGCACCGTCCGGAGGAGATCCGGGCGGTGCCTCTGCGCCATCCGGGGCGGTGGGTGGCCACAGCCGTGTTGCTCGTGCTCGCGGCGATGCTCGTCCACGACATGGTCACCAACCCCCGATTCAACTGGGGGGTCATCCGCAGCAACATTTTTTCCTCGCCGGTTCTGCACGGCGTCGTGAACACCCTCGAGGTCACGGCCATATCAATGCTGGTCGGTGTGCTGCTCGGTGTTCTGCTGGCGGTTATGCGGCTCTCGCCCAATCCGGTCATGTCCGGAGCGGCCTGGCTCTACATATGGTTCTTCCGGGGAACCCCGGTCTATATCCAGCTTCTCTTCTGGTTCGTTATCTCGGCGCTCCAGCCGACCATCAGCCTCGGCATACCGTTCGGACCGCAATTCGTGCACTTGAGCGCCAACACGCTCGTCACCCCCCTCGTGGCTGCCGTGCTCGGCCTCGGGCTCAACGAAGGCGCCTATTACGCCGAGATCGTTCGGGCCGGGATCCTCTCGGTCGACCACGGGCAGTTCGAGGCGGCCCAGTCGCTCGGCATGCGCCGGGTGACGCTCATGCGGCGCATCGTGCTCCCCCAAGCGATGCGCGTCATCGTCCCGCCGACGGGCAACGAGGTCAACAACATGTTGAAGACCTCGTCGCTTTGTGTCGTCGTGGCCTTCCCCGAGCTCATGTACGTCTCGACCAACGCCGCCGCCCGGACCTACCTGCCCATCCCCTTTTACATAATGGCGTGCTGCTGGTACCTGGTCATGACGACGCTTCTCACGGTCGGGCAGTACTACGTCGAGCGCTACTACGCCCGCGGCAGCTCGTACGCGCTGCCACCCACGCCGGTGCAACGGCTGCGCCGCAATCTGACGACGCTTCGCCGTATCCCCTTTACAACCAACGCCGCGGGAGAGCCGTAGATGGCAGACGCCATGGTCCGGGCCGAGGCGGTCCACAAGCGCTACGGGCTGCTCGAGGTTCTAAAGGGGATCACCCTCGAGGTCGCGCCGAGCGAGGTCATGTGCTTGCTAGGCCCGTCCGGTTCCGGCAAGTCGACCTTCCTGCGCTGTGTCAACCACCTCGAGAAGATCAACTCGGGCCGGCTCTATGTCGACGGGGAGCTCGTCGGCTACGAAGAGCGCGGCGGACGCCTGCACGAGTTGCACGAGCGCGAGGTCTGCCGCCGCCGCACCGAGATCGGCATGGTCTTCCAGCGTTTCAACCTGTTCCCCCACATGACCGCGTTCGAGAACGTCGCCGCCGCACCGATGCTCGTGAAAAAGGAGCCGAGGACGGAGGTCTTGCGACGGGCCCAGACCCTGCTCGAGCGCGTCGGGCTATCGACCAAGGTCGACGCCTACCCCAACCAGCTCTCCGGCGGCCAGCAGCAACGGGTCGCGATCGCCCGTGCCTTGGCGATGCAGCCCAAGCTCATGCTCTTCGACGAGCCTACGAGCGCCCTCGACCCCGAGCTCGTCGGGGAAGTGCTCGACGTGATGCGGGCACTGGCCGAGGAGGGCATGACGATGATCGTCGTCACCCACGAGATCGGCTTTGCCCGCGAGGTGGGCGACACGCTCGTGTTCATGGACGAAGGTGTCGTCGTCGAGTCGGGCGCCCCGCGCGAGGTCATCGCCAACCCGCAACACGAGCGCACAAAGGCCTTCCTCTCCAAGGTGCTCTGATGACCGACGTGGCACCCGGCGCGTCGGCCTCAGGCGGCTCTTGCCCGGCCTGAGACCTCGAGAGTCTCGAGGAGACGGGGCACCGACGCCCAAGCCGCACCGACGCAGCGGTCGGCGGCGCCGTAGGTGAGATAAATCCCGTCGCCCTCGAGGTGGGCGCCCTGCACGAACACCACGTTGTCGACGTCCCCGTCCCGCTCCCAGTCGAGCTCCGGCTCGAGGACGGGCTCGCTCAGGCGGCTGCGAACCTGCCCGGTCGCCTCGTCCAAAAGCGCCAGGTTCATCGTGTACGAACCGTCGTCGCGCCGCTCATGGAAGAACAGCAAGAGTCCCTCCTCGGAGGGCACCGGTGGGGCACCGACGCCTACGCCGAGCGCCCCCGGCGACGCTTCAAGCAGCGTGTGAGGGTCGAAGTCCGCCATGTAGGCGTCCCAGTAGTCGGTGCCTGCGTGCCACAGGTGCTCGAGATCGTTGAACACCGCCAGCTGCATGCCGGAGCGAACGTGGTGGATGAACCCAATGCGGCCGTCAGAGAGGGTGAACACGACGGCGTCCTTGTTCTCCACCTCCGCCGGCCCGAGCAGGTGCGCCGTCGACTCGTCCGTGGCGAAGCGCTTCCCGTCCCATAACAGGCGGATGGCACCGATGCGCCAAGGCCCGTGCCCGGGCGGGGGCACGTGCGTGTAGGTCATGAGGAGCTGGCGTCCGCCGTGATCTTCCACCCACTGAACCCGCGGGTCCTCGCAGCAGAGCGCACCTCCGGTGCCGGCGCCCGCAAGGACGTAGCCGTACTCGTAACCGAGTCCGTCGACTGAGGTAAACACGACGATGTCGGACACGTAGTCGACAAAGCGGGGCCCACTGCGGCCACCTCGTCTATAGCCCTCCCGCACCGCCCGCACGAAGAGGTGGTAGGCACCGGCGTGGTACAGCAGTCCGGCGTTGAAAAGCGGCCCGTAGCCGGGCACCGCTCCGGCCTCGACAATGGGCCGGTCGCAAATCCTCCACACAAGACCACTCGGGGCCGCGGGCAGCGAGCTACCGTGCACGGCGCCTCCTGCTCGGATCGATTAGGAAGTAACAAAGTTGTTATCGACCCGAACCGAGCAGGGCTGAACCAGTCAGGTGGTGGTGGATCACTGTGAGCGACATAGCCGACCCTCGCGAGCTGCTACGGAGGTTCTCGGGTAACCCGATCCTGCGTCCGCACGACTTCCCGAAGATGGTCAACGCCGTCTTGAACCCGGGCGCGACGACCCTGGACGGCCGCACGCTCTTGCTCTTGCGGGTGGAGCACCGCACGGGCCTGTCCTCCCTCGTCGTCGCCACGAGTGAAGACGGGTTGACCGACTGGGAGGTCGACCCGGTGCGGGGCCTCGAGCCGCTACCCGGCTTCGAAGAGCACTGGGGCATCGAGGACCCGAGGATCACCCGTGTCGGTGATGAGTACTACGTCGTCTACGTCGGCTACTCCACCGCTGGTCCGCTCGTATGCCTCGCCAAGACACGCGACTTCGTGCACTGGGAGCGCAGCGGAGTCCTGCAGCCCCCCGAGGACAAGGACGCCGCGTTGTTCCCTACGACCTTCGCCGGACGCTGGGCGCTGATCCACCGGCCAGCGCCGGCGATGTCGGGGCTTGGCGCCCACGTGTGGATCTCGTTCAGCCCTGATCTGCGCCACTGGGGCGATGCCCGCGTGCTGCTCGCGGCACGCCATGGTGGTTGGTGGGACTCCAACAAGGTCGGCCTCGGTCCGCCGCCGCTGCGCACCAAGGATGGCTGGCTCGTGTGCTACCACGCGGTGCGCGTCACAGCATCCGGGTCGATCTACCGTCTCGGGCTGGCGCTGCTCGACAGCGACGACCCGGGCAAGGTGCTCGCACGGGGCAACGAGTGGATCTTCGGTCCCCACGCGCCCTACGAACGCTCCGGCGACGTGCCCGACGTCGTGTTCCCGTGTGGATGGATCCTGCGCGACGACGGCGACACCCTGCACGTCTATTACGGGGCCGCCGACAGCGTCGTCTGCGTGGCTGAGGCCAGCCTGGCCAGGTTGCTGCGCCACCTCGAGGAGCACCCCTACCCGCCCGACGTCGAAAACCCCTACGAGCCGAGGAGCCCCACCACAGCCCCGAACAGGACCTTAGGGGCTTCTTAGGCCCGGGGAACTGCGCACCCGCCGTGCCGGAGAGAGCCCGAAGCGCGGCCTTTCGTCGCGTTCCGCGCTCGGTGATCGAGCAAAGCACGGTACTCTCGCTGTAGACAGTCCCCTCTTGGGAGAGTTGCCCCGCCTGGGCAGGACGGTCCCCTGCGGATCCCTTGTCGCCCAGTGCAGGTCGGGCGCCTCGCCCCCGAGCAAGAACCTGAGGAGCTCCGTGCGCGTCATAGGTCCCCCTATCCCGCCGTTCTCCGGCGGCCGCAGCCACACCCCGTCTTTCGGGGTACTAAGCACGTTCCCGCCGACCGCCTGTGGAATAGCAACGTTCAGTGCCGCTCTCGCCGCCGGCCTTAGTGCAAATGGCTCCGAAGTCGGCGTCGTGCGCATCTCGGACGGGTTGCCCGCCTCTTCCAAGCGGGTGATCGGAGATCTGGTAAACGGCTCGTCCAGGTCCCTCGCGCAGAGCTCCGAGCTGCTCAACCGCTACGACGTGGCCATCGTGCAGCACGAGTACGGCCTTTACGGCGGTGCCGACGGCGACGAGGTGCTGGAGGTCCTGGCCGGCCTGCAGGTCCCCTCCGTGGTGGTCGCCCACACGATCTTGAGTGACCCGACTCCGCACCAGCGGTCTACTCTCGTGGCGGTCGCCGCCATGGCCAACCGGGTCGTCGTGATGTCGGAGGCGGCGCGGGAGCGGTTGTGCAACCGGTTCGACGTCGACCCGTCGATCGTCGCCACCATCCCGCACGGGGCGGCCATCCCGCCGGCCCGCTCGCCCCATCGAGCCCGCGAGGCGGCCGACGATCCTGACCTGGGGCCTGATCGGACCCGGCAAGGGTATCGAGCGCGTCATCGACGCCATGGCGCACTTGCACAGCCTCCCGGGGCTTCCTCGCTACCTGGTGGCGGGCCAGACGCACCCTCGGGTGCTCGCCACCGCCGGTGAGAGTTACAGAAACGGCCTTATCCAACAAGCCTCCCGAAACGGGGTCGCGGACGCGGTCGTCTTCGACGCCACCTACCGCGATGTGGCCTCGCTCACCGAGCTGATCCAGTCGTGCACGGTGGTCGCGCTGCCCTACGACTCCACTGACCAGGTCACCTCCGGAGTGCTCGTCGACGCCATCGCGGCGGGCAGACCGGTCGTCGCCACCGCCTTTCCCCACGCCGTCGAGCTGCTCGCGAGCGGAGCGGGCATCGTCGTCGACCGTGACGACCCCGAAGCACTGGTTCGAGCCCTACGCCGCGTGCTCGTCGAGCCCGGCCTCGCCTCTTCCATGGCGGCAGAGGCGTCCCGACTGGCGCCCCGCATGGGCTGGTCAGTTATCGCAGGGGCCTACTTGGACCTTGCGCAACGGTTGCTCAGCAGAGACGCGGCCTTGGTGTGACCGGCACGGTGTCGCCTAGGTTCGACCACCTCTTGGCGATGTCCGACGATCGGGGCACTTTTGAGCACGCCCGATACGGAGAGCTGAGACCGGAGCACGGTTACTGCACCGACGACATGGCCCGGGTCCTCGTCGTCACCACGCGAGAACCCCGTGCCAATTCGAGCGTGCTCGCCCTGGCCAGGACGAGCCTTCGCTTTTTGAAGCAGGCTCGCAGCTCAGACGGCCGATACCGGAACCGGTTGAGCCAGCACGGGCACTGGAAGGACCGCCCGGCACTCGAGGACTGCTGGGGCAGGAGCATCTGGGGCCTCGGAACGGCCGCGGCTCACAGCGACGACGTCTGGGTGCGCGTCGCCGCCACGGCGGAGCTCGAACGGCCCTTGCAGCGCCGCTCGCCCCACCCGCGAGCGATGGCGTTCGCGGCACTGGGAGCGGCCGAGCTCCTCGGCGTCGAACCCCGCCACCGCGGGGCACTTGCACTCTTGAGCGATGCCGCCGACGGGATGGCGCCACCAAGCCCGGACCCCGCCTGGCTCTGGCCGGAGCCTCGGCTGCGCTATGCCAACGCCGTCTTGCCGGAAGCGATGATCGCCGCCGGCGCCGCTCTCGGACGACCGAAGCTGGTGCGCCAAGGCCTCGATCTCCTCGCGTGGCTCCTCGATCACGAGACACTCGGTGGCCATCTGTCGGTCACCCCTGCAAGTGGAGCAGGGCCCGGCGACCTCCGCCCGGCGTTCGATCAGCAGCCCATAGAGGTGGCCGCCATCGCCGATGCCTGTGCCCGCGCGGCAAGCCTCGACAGCGACGGGCGCTGGCTCGACGGTCTCGCCGCCGCAGAGGCATGGTTCCTCGGAGACAACGACGGGCAGCACGTCATGTGGGACGAGGAGACCGGGGGCGGATTCGACGGCCTCACGCCGGAAGGGGTGAACCTCAACCGGGGCGCTGAATCTACGCTTGCCCTGCTGTCCACGCTGCAACATGGCCGGCGTCTCGTGACGGCGCGGCGGTGAGCCTGCCGAGCCCATTCGCGGTGCGCCGCAGTCCCGAGCGCCTCTCCGCGGACCGGTCCCGGGTTGTCACAATGCTCTTCGTGCCGGGTCAAGAGGGCGTGGACCGGGCAGAGCCACGCACCTCAGCGGTCGTGGCCCGCATACTGGCCCTCGACGACGAAGAAGTCGAGCAGTCGCTGGACGACGTCGCCGCCCGCTTCGAGAACCGCCACCGCGACCTACGGGCAACGTTCCTCCGCCACGCCGGCGAGCTGGCCGACCGCCTCGACCCTCGTTTCAAGCTCTCCGAGACCCGCCGCCTCCTGCTCGGGGCCACCTTCACCACCGAATACGCCATCGAGGGGGCTGCGCTGTGCAACCCCAGCATGGTGGCCCATCCCGACCAGACGGGCGTGGCCGAAGGCAGCCTGCGCTTTGTCATGAGCCTCAGGGCGATAGGGGAGGGACACCGCTCCTCCATCGAGTTCCGGACCGGGACCGTCGACCGCCACGGCAGGGTCAACATTGAGCCTGCCCCGCCCTTCGCGACGAGGGGGCTGACCGAGGCGGTCCCGCTCGACGCCACCGTGTTCCGAAGCGAGCTTCGCCGGCTCGGCATGGACGGCGAGAGCGGCGACTTCGTCCTCGACGCCCTTGGCGAAAAGTTCGGCGCAGACGAGCTCGAGGAGCGCCTCGCCCGGCTGCGCGTCCAGCTCGCGACGCACAGGAGGGACGGGGCGATCATCCCGGTCATCCGGGGGATCGCCGAGCGCACTTACGGCGTTCGCTTCCCCGAGGACACCTCGCTCGCCGAGCGGGTTCTCTTGCCTGTCATGGGCGCCGAGCGCAACGGCATAGAAGACGCCCGCCTGGTGCGCTTCGAGTACGAGGACGGCACACCAACCTATTTCGCCACCTACACGGCCTTCGACGGCGTAGAGGTCGCTCAGCAGCTGTTGGAGACCACGGATTTTCGCAGCTTCACCTCCGCTCCGGTCGTGGGCCTTCCAGCCGACAAGGGCCTCGCCCTTTTTCCCCGCCTCGTCGGCGGCCGCTTCGCCGCGCTGTCGCGATCGGACCACGAGACGAACGCCGTCGTGTTCTCGGACGACCTGCGGCAGTGGAAGGACGCCCTTCCTTACCAGGTCCCCACCCGGACCTGGGAGGTGCTCCAGCTCGGCAACTGCGGCTCTCCGATCGAGACCGAGGCCGGCTGGCTCGCCCTCACCCACGGCGTGGGACCGATGCGCACCTACAGGATCGGAGCCGTGCTGCTCGACATCGAGGACCCGACCCGGGTCATCGGCCAGCTCCGCGAGCCTCTGCTCAGCCCGGCCTCCGACGAGCAGGACGGTTACGTGCCAAACGTCGTCTACTCCTGCGGCTCCCTCGTACACGGGGACACCCTCGTGCTTCCCTACGGCATCGGCGACTTTTCCATCGGTGTGGCCACCTTGTCGTTGCCCGTGCTGCTCGACGCCCTCACATCGAACTAGAGCCACAGGTTCGAGACCTGGTTCGTCTTCAGCAGAGCGTCGCTTGACCCTGGGCGCGTCCGGCGCCGTACCACGGGGCGTCGTCGCCTGCGCTCACAGCTCTTAGGAGTGTGTGCCGCGCGGCTGGAGCTGCCAAATTGGGCGAAACCTGGCCAGTCGACACGACCGGTGTTCGACGGGCACAACTTGGAAAGCGAGTGGGAGAAATGACTGCAGAGCCGTTGCGTTGGGGTCTGGTCGGTACCGGCATGATCGCCAACCGTTTCGCGGAAGACATGACCGTGACGGACTCCGGCCGCGTCGTCGCCGTCGGGTCGCGCAGCCAGGCTTCCGCCGATCGCTTTGCCGACAAGTTCGCCATCGAGAGGCGCCACGCCTCCTACGAATCGCTCGTGGCAGACCCGGAGGTGGACGTCGTCTACGTGGCGACGCCGCACCCGATGCACCATGCAAACACTGTCCTCGCGCTCGAAGCAGGCAAGCCGGTGCTCGTGGAAAAGGCGTTCACGATGAACGCCCACGAAGCCCGTGATCTTGTCGCGCGGGCGCGCTCCAGGGGACTGTTCTTGATGGAGGCGATGTGGACGCGGCACCTCCCTCACATCTCCGAGATCCGTCGCCTGCTCGCCGAGGGGGCGCTAGGTGAGATCGTGACCGTCACGGCCGATCACGGCCAGTGGTTCGAAAAGGATCCCGCCTTCCGCCTCTTTGCCCCCGAGCTCGGCGGCAGCGCGCTGCTCGACTTGGGCGTCTACCCGGTGTCGTTCGCGTCGATGATCCTCGGCAAACCCGCCGAGGTCGTCTCGCTGGTCACTCCTGCCTTCACGGGTGTCGACGGGCAGACCTCGATGCTCTTCAACTACGCGAGCGGTGCCCAGGCGGTCCTCAACTGCACAGCCTTCGCCAAATCCCCCACTACGGCCACGATCGTCGGTACAAAAGCACGGATCGAAGTCGACACAATGTTCTACGCGCCGTCCACGTTCACCTTGATCGGTCGCGACGGGACTGCCACCCGTTTCGAGCCGCCACACGTGGGAAACGGCCTGCACTACCAGGCCGACGAGGTGGCGCGTTGTCTGAGGGCCGGACTGCTGGAAAGCCCTGCCATGCCGCTGGAAGAGACCGTCTCCATCATGGAGACCATGGACGCAGTTCTCGGCTGAGCAAGTCCATCCTCGCCAGGCAACGGCTGGGCGCTCATGACGCTCAGCGCCTTGCACCGCGAGGCTCGCACGGTCAGCGCAGGGGGCCTCGCCCTGGCGCTTCGTGCCGCCCGCAACCACTCGGCGGCGACGCCGGGCGCGAACAGCTCCTCGACGCGCTGGTGGCGCCCGCCCGCTCTGGGGTGCTGCTCACCCGTGACGAGCTGCGGCGGGGAGCTCAAGTCACCGTCCTCGGCTATCGCGCCAGGGGGCGCCGGTACTCTCTGGCGGCAATGCTTGACCAAGATCCAACGCATACCTTGAGCTGGCTGGCCGGCCACGCCAGGGGTGGGCAGAGCTCCACCGAGCCCAACCCGCCGTGCCCGGAGCCGATCCGCGGCAGTGGTGGGCGCGAAGAGCCGTTCCGAATGGCCCGCACGCTCAGGCAGGTGCAGGCCCGTGCCGCTGCGAGTGAATGAGCGCCGATGTCTGGACTCGGGCATTGGATGAGGCCCGAGGGCCCTGCTTGGCGCGCGGGCACCACGAGACGGTGCGACGTCGCCGTGGCCATTAGCCTCTAGCACGCAAAGGAGGTCGGGGGGATGCGCTGTCCGGCTTGCGGGGGCGAGAATCCGGAGAACAAACGGTTCTGCAAGTACTGCGGGGGAACACTCGGTGTGCTCTGCACGTCCTGCGGTGCCCAGCTCGAGCCGGACAACCAGTTCTGCGGCGACTGCGGGACGCCGATCTCGGGCGGCGCCGCCCCGGTGCCTTCACGCGTTCTTCAAAGCGAGGCGCCGCAGCCGGTTGTGGGCTATTCGCCTGTCAGCGAGCGCCGCCTGTGCTCGGTGCTCTTCGTGGACCTCGTCGGCTTCACGCCGCTGGCTGAGAAAAGGGACCCGGAGGAGATAAGAGAGCTCCTCTCCCTCTACTTCGAACGCGCCCAGGGCATCGTCGGCCACTACGGCGGGACCGTGGAGAAGTTCATCGGGGACGCGGTCATGGCCGTATGGGGGGCACCGGTCGCCAATGAGGACGACGCCGAGCGGGCCGTTCGGGCCGCCCTCGAGATCGTGGCCTCGGTGACCGAGCTCGGAGCCGAGTCCGGCGTGCAGCTCGCCGCCCGGGCGGGCGTCGTCACGGGCGAGGTCGCCATCACGATCGGCAAGGTGTCCGAGGGCATGGTGCTCGGCGACACGGTGAACTCGGCCTCCCGGGTGCAAAGCGTCGCACCGCCCGGAACTGTGCTCGTCGACGAGTCGACCTGGAGGGCATCCTCCGGCGCCATCGCCTTCAGCGAGGTCGGCGCCCTGCAACTCAAAGGGCGCGAGGAGCCGGTTCAGGCCTGGCGGGCCGTCCGGGTCGTCGCCCAGCGCAAGGGCGTCGGGCGCTCCGAACGTCTCGAGCCTCCCTTCGTCGGGCGTGACGAGGAGCTCCGGCTCATAAAGGACCTGTTCCATGCCACCGCCCGGGAGCAACGGGCCCGCCTCGTCTCTGTGACGGGCATCCCCGGCATCGGCAAGAGTCGGCTCGGCTGGGAGTTCCTCAAGTACATCGACGGTCTCGCCGAGACCGTCTACTGGCACGAGGGCCGCTCCCCCGCCTACGGGGAGGGGATCACTTTCTGGGCTCTCGGCGAGATGGTGAGGATGAGGGCGGGCATCACCGAGTCCGAGGACGCCCAGTCGTCGCGGGCCAAGCTCTCGGCCACGGTCTCCGAGTTCGTGCCCGATCCCGAGGAGCGAAGGTGGGTCGAGCCACGTCTCGCCCACCTGCTGGGCCTGGCGGAGGCCCCGCCGGGAGATCGTGAGGAGCTCTTCTCGGCGTGGCGGACCTTCTTCGAGCGCGTCGCCGCCTTCGCCCCGACCGTCATGGTCTTCGAAGACCTGCAATGGGCTGATCCCGGTCTCGTCGATTTCGTCGAGTCGATCCTCGAATGGTCACGCAACCATCCGATCATGGTCGTGACCGTCGCCCGCCCCGAGCTGATGGACCGCCGGCCGGGCTGGGGCGCGGGCCAGCGAAACTTCATCTCGCTCCACTTGGAGCCCTTGTCCGCCGCGGCCATGCGCGACCTGCTCGACGGCTTCGTCCAGGGCCTGCCCGAGACCGTGGCTTCAAGCGTGCTCGAGCGGGCCGAGGGTGTCCCTCTCTATGCCGTCGAGACCGTGCGGATGCTCGTCGACCGAGGCGTGCTCGTGCAGCGGGAGGGCTTCTACGACGTCGTGGGCGAGCTCGGCACGCTCGAGGTCCCCGAGACCCTGCACGCCCTCATCGCCTCGCGCCTCGATGCCCTGCCGGCCGAGCAACGCACGATCCTGCAAGACGCCGGCGTGCTCGGCAACACGTTCTCGGCCGAAGCGCTCGTCGTCATCCACGGCGGGGAAAAGGTCGTGCTCGAGGCACAGCTGCGGGACCTTGTCCGAAAGGAGTTCCTCTCTCTTGAGGCCGATCCCCGTTCCCCAGAGCGCGGGCAGTTCGGCTTCGTGCAGGGGCTCATTGCCGAGGTCGCCGTCTCGACGATCTCGAGGCGCGACCGCAGTGCCAAGCACCTCGCCGTGGCCCGGCATCTCGAGTCGCTAGAGGACGAAGAACTGAGCGGACTAGTGGCCGCCCACTACCTCGAGGCCCACCAGGCCGCGCCCGAGGGTCCCGAGGCCGAAGTCATCGCCCTCGGTGCGCGCGACTGGCTCTCGCGGGCCGGTCAACGTGCCCTCTCGCTCGGTTCTCCGGAACAGGCGCTCGCCTTTTTCGAACAAGCCCTGCAGGTCACTCCTGCGAGCGGGGAGAGGGCCGCCCTGCTCGTGCTCGCCGGCGAAGCGGCGGCGGGCTCGAACGACACAGCCCGGGCGCTGCTGCGCCTCGAAGAAGCTGTCGGGCACTACGAGGCGATCGGTGCCCTGTCCGCCGTCGGCCGCGTCACCGCGATCCTCATGCGCAACCTGGAGCGCTACTCCGACGCCCTCGAGCGAGGCGAGCGCGTCTTCAAGGCGATCGGGGAGGCGCCCGGCACCGAACGGGCGAGGGCGGCACTGGCTCGTGAAATGGCGGCTATGTACAGCGCGACGGGAGAGGCAAGGCGCGCTTTGGAGTGGGCCGAGACGGCCCTCGTCCTCGCCGAGCAGCTCGACGACCCTGGGCTCTTGGCCGGGGCGATAGGCGCCAAGGCCAGCTCTCTGTTCAACCTTGGCCGTCACCGAGAAGCCGTGATCCTCGCGAGGGGCCAGGTCCAGCTCGCAGCCACGGCCGGCGTGCTCCGAGAACAGGCCAACGGGCTCTTGTACCTGAGCGTCTTCATCATCGACGACGACTTGCGGGAGGCGCTGTCGGCGTCGATGGAGTCGGCTGAGCTGGCAAGGCGGGCGGGACAGCGCGGTGTCGAGGTGATGGACCTGCGCAACGCCGCTGAGACGTCGTTTCTCCTCGGGGAGTGGGGCGACACGCGCTCGGCCATCATCGAGCTGCGGCCGAGAGACGTCCGGCCCGACCAGGTCGCTTATCTCGACTGCGTCGAGGCCATGCTCCTCGCCTGCACGGGAGCCGCTTCGCAAGCGGCGGCGCTGATCGACTCGCACGCCGAGCAGCTTGCCGCCGCGGAAGCGGTCGCCGTGCGTGCCACCTACTTGAGGGCACGTTCGGTCGTGAGCCTCGCCGGCGGCGACATCGAGGCTGCGCGCCTTGAGGCGGCCGCGGCCGTGTCAGCCGATCCGTTTGGCATCAACAGCCCGCACGCGCTCGCCATGGAGGCGCGGGCTGCCCTCTGGCTCTCGGACTCGGAGGGGGCCAGAGAGGCCCTGTCCGCTATGGCCGGTTTCAGGGGAAGGTGGATGGCGGCAGCCCGCCTCACGACCGAAGCTGGTCTCGCCGCCCTCGACGGACGGGTCGAAGAATCGGCCGAGGCCTACCGCGCGGCGATCGAGTCTTGGCGCACGCTCGGGTGCACGCTCGATCTCGCCATGTGTGAGCTCGACCTCGTCTTGTTGCTAGGACCCGACGACCCGGACGCCTCGGCGGCGAAAGAGGCCCGGGACATCTTCACTCAGCTCGGGGCGAGGCCGTTCCTGGCGCGGCTCGATCGCGCCGCTAGCGCCGAGGACTAGGCGTCGGCGCGACAAACGCCGGCCGCCCTGGCGGGGTCTCATTGCGTGAGAAGGCGAACGGCTCTCCCCTGCTCGCATCGGGCAGACATCGCCGCCTGCGACCACATACAATCTTTGGACCTTCGGGGCGATGGGGGGCGCGAAGTGTACAAATCGGTGCTCGTGGCAAGTGACGGCTCTGAGACCGCAACAAAAGCGGTCCGGGTGGCGACCGAACTGGCCAAAACCTTCGGCGCCACCCTCCACATAGCGAGCGTGTACAGCTCCGCCGACAGCACCATGGCGTTGTCGGGCCTGAGCGTTCCCTATGCGGAAGGAGAGGACCCCGCCAGCACGGCGACGACACACGCCGAGGCGATGGCAGCCGACGCCCGGGCGGTGGGCGTCTCGACGGAGACCCATGTGATGCCAGGATTCGTCGTCGAACAGATCCTCGCCATCGCCCGGGCACAGGCCGTCGACCTGATCGTGGTCGGCAACAAGGGCATGCGTGGACTAAAGCGCGTGCTCGGCAGCGTGCCGAACGCCATCGCTCACGCAGCCCCGTGCGGGGTGCTCATCGTCAACACGACCTGACGAGTCCACCTCTTCGTCAGGGCTCGGACGCTGGCCGGGGGAGGCTGCTCGCCTCGTCGAGATCTACAAGATGACCATGGGGGGACCTTGCCGGTGGGCGGCACGCTCGTTGAGAACCTCGGGACAGGGCAATGAAGTCGGTCTCGGCGCATCTGTCCGTGTCTTCGACTGCCGAGTGACAACATATGGCTGCACCGAGAATGTTGGGGAAACTTAAGGGCTGCCACCCGCGAGTGGCTGCTGCGAGCGATACGCCCTGCCAGTAGATTTCCCAACCGGGAACGCTAACGCTCGGCAAGGTGATGGCATCTAACGACCAGCAAACGACGGCAAGGCAGGTGGCGCGGTTGGCTGTCGCTTCCTCTTCGGTCTCTCGCGCGCTTGACGACCGTCCAGATATCGGTCCTGCGCGGCGTGTGAGCGTGATGAGCGCAGTCGGGAAGCTCGGCTGTAAGCCGGAGCTCTTGGCACATAGTCGTCGTCGCTTGGGTGATGCTCTTTGACAGAGCGAGAAAGCGTCGAACACCTGGACTCGATGGCGCCTGAGGTCGCGGATCGGCTGGCGGCGGTCGTCGCGCCCGGGCAACGGTTCAGCCGCGGCGACCAGCTCCCCGCGCTGTGGCATTGGGCGTACTTCCCAGAACTTGCCCCGCTCGCTGAGCTTGGGCGCGATGGCCACCCGCGACGGCACGACGAACTGGCGGAGCGCTTCCCTCGCCGGATGGCGGGCGGGGGCAAACTGCGCCAGATAGCAGGCCTTGTCATCGGCGAGCCTGCACAACGACACTCTGAGCTGATCGACACACGAGAACGACGTGGTCGCAAAGGCGAGATGGTCATCTGTGATTGGCGCCACACCTACTCTCAAGGCGGAGCGATCGCTCTCGAAGAGGTCCAGTCGATCATCTACCGCCGCGCGGGCGATCGCGTAGACGAGGGACCTGCTTCAGCTCGACACGACCCGTCCCGGGCTGAATTGTCGACAACCGATGAGGAATGGCAACTCGTACGACGCGTGGAGTTCAGCCCGGTCATGCTGTTCCGGTTCTCGGCCGCCACCTGGAACTCGCACCGCATCCATTACGACCGCCCTTTCGCGATCGAGGAGGGGTATCCCGGTCTCCTCGTGCACGGGCTCGCAATCTTGTTGGCGAGTGAGGCCGAGCGGGTACTTGGCGTGGATTTGAGCCTCGAGTTCCGCTCCGTCGCGCCGACCTTCGACACCGACACGGTCGGCATCTACCTGCAAACTGCGGACCCGACAGGGGTGCGCGTCGAGGCGAGGAGGTCTGACGGCACAACCGTGACATCGCTCTCGGCCTCACGCTCCGCTGGCAGCTGGCGCTGAGCGCAAAGGCTCGGCACCCGCGCCTTGGATAGAACGCCAGCTTCGGGGCTTGTCGAACGACGAGGGCACAGCCTCCCGCCTCGAGACAGCAAGGCTGCGATCGACCGTTTGCTGCACGCGCCAACAGATTGGAGATAACGATGAGTGACGTATCTGCAACCGAACCCGGCGGGAGCGTTGTCACCAAGACCGCCAAGGGCTCGGTCGACGACACGGTCGCCAAGCTCAGCGAGCTGATCGAGGCACGCGGGCTGACGCTGTTCGCCATCGTCGACCACAGTGGCGAGGCACGGCGGCACGGTCTCGAGCTGCGCGAAACCAAGGTCGTGATCTTCGGCAGTCCCGTAGCGGGAACGCCTGTCATGCAAGCCGTACCGCTCGTCGCCCTCGACCTCCCGCTCAAGGTGCTCGTCTGGGACGACAGCGGGCAGACCAGGGTGAGCTTCACCGATCCGGGTGCTCTTGGCTCCCGTTACGGCCTGAGCGCTGAGCTCTCGCAGCGCCTCGCTGGCATCGGCCCCCTGACAGATGCTCTCGTCGCCGCTTGACCGAGCCACGATGGGAACTCCCGGCGTCACAACTGGCAGCGTTGGAGAATGGTGCTCCCGAGCGATGATCCAGCTGTGAGTGGACACGGCGCGGCGCCCGCCGACCGGCACCTGGAACTGCTCGAACTCTACGAACGGGCCCTTCCCCAGGTCTATGGGTATCTACGGCCTCGCTGCGCGTCCGTGGCCGAAGCCGAAGACATAACTGCGGAGGTGTTCCTGGCTGCGGTGCGCCGACCGCCCGAAGTGCTCAGCATCCCGTGGCTCGTGGCCGTGGCGCGGCACAAGCTGGTGGACCGGTGGCGCTCCGACGAACGCGACCGACGCGGAATGGCCGCCCTCGCCACCCGGGCCGTCACCACCGAGGACCCGTGGGATGCCCACCTGGATGCCGCCCGAGCCCGTCAGGTGCTCGGCGGCCTGACAGGCCACCACCGCGCCGCGCTCACTCTCCGCTACCTCGACGGGCTTCCCGTTGCGGAGGTGGCTGACCATCTGGGTCGGACCTTGCACGCCACCGAGGCGCTGCTGGTACGCGCCCGGCAGGCGTTCCGCCAGGCGTACGAGGAGGGAGACGACGGTGACTGACCCCTTCGAGGCCCTGCGCCAGCGTGACGCCCCGCTCCGGCCCCGTCCCGCTTTCGCGGCGGACCTTGGCCGCCGCCTCACCGCCGCTTTGGCCCAACACTCGAGCGAGGAGGAGACCGTGCCCAGCCGGACGAGGATCCACCGGGTCGAGACCTATCTCTCGGTCAGCGACCCACGAGCCGCCATCTCCTTTTACGAGGAGGCCTTCGGGGCGACTCTCATCGATGAGCCCGTCATCATGCCCGACGGCCGCATCGGACACTGCGAGCTCGCCATCGGCGACAGCGTCGTCCGCGTCGGCGGTGAGCATCCCGCCGAAGCGGTCCACAACCCTGACAGCCTGGGAGGCACGACAGTCCAGCTCTATGCCATGGTGGACGACGCCGATGCGGTCGTGGACCGTGCTCGGTCGGCCGGTGCCGAGGTCCTCCGCCCCGTGGCCGATGCCCACGGCACCCGTATGGGCAAGGTACGTGATCCCTTCGGCCACAACTGGTTCGTGGTCTCCGAGGTGCCTGCGCCCCACCCGAACGCCCGACCCGCGACCGGTGCGCTCGGCTATTTCACCTTGAGCGCCCCCGACGGCGCCCGTGCCAGAGCGTTCTGGTCGTCGCTGTTCGCTTGGGACCTGGTGCAGGGCCCTGAGGGGTACCACATCGCCAATATCGAGCCGCCGGGGGGGATCCACGCCGGAACGCCCGTACCCGGAACCGGGCTGTTCTTCCGGGTCGATGACATTGAATTCGCCGTCGAGCGCGTCCGGGCTCTCGGCGGATCGGCAGGCGAGGTTCACCGCCGTCGCGCCGGCAGCGACGCCGAGTGCACCGACGACCAGGGAATCCCGTTCCAGCTGTGGTCGCCGGCGCCCGGCTACTGAGGATCTTCCTGATGCTCACCGTCAGACAGGCGCGGGACCTCGCCTTGTCGCTGCCGGCGACGACAGAACAGGACCATCACGGCATCAACTCGTTCCGAGTGAAAGGAAGGATCTTCGCCACGGTGCCCGACGCCCAGCACCTCCGCGTCATGCTCGGCCCGGAAGAGGTCATCGCAGCCGTGACGGCGTACCCGACGTGCTGTGAGCCCTTCTACTGGGGCTCGAGGCTCGCTTGCGTAGTCGTCTCACTCAACGAAGCGAGCCCTGAGCTTCTTCGGGACCTGCTCATGGAAGCGTGGTGTCGAAAGGCCCCGAAGAGCATGGCCCATAGCTTCATCGAAGCCACTGACCGCCCTTCTCGAAGTTGATTCCCACCGCCAGGTTCGAGGAGGGTCAGGATGCTGCCAAAGGCACATGATGACGTCTACCGGCGCTCGGCGGCGGTACGCCTCGACAAGCCTCGGTGACATGTCCGGCCGTAGGGCCTTCCCCGGTCTTTCGGCACAACACAATGAACAAAGCAAGGGGTCCCGCGAACGCTGCGTTCGGTACTGAGCGGAAACCCAGCAGCCAGTTCTTCACTCAGTCAGGGTGATCTTGTGTAATCCGACTGGTTTGTCGGGGTCTACGCCTGCGCGTTCAGCGCAGGCGAAGGCGAGCTGCTGGGCGCGCACCGCGAAGCTAAAGACGGTGAGTGCTTCAACAGGCTCGAATGGGACCCGCAGCTTCTCTTCCCCCTTCGGCCCTTCCTGGTCGTCGGTGACAAAGAGCAGGTGGGCCCCGTAGCTTCGCACCGCTTTGGCGGTGTCCATGACGTCGGACGCCGTCGGCCCGGAGTTGAGATAGGCCACGACGCACGTGCGAGAGTTGGCGGCAACGATCGGCCCGTGCAGGTAGTCCGAGGTCGATATCCCCTCTGCGACGCGCCCGGTCATCTCCCGGTACTTGAGCGCCCCTTCGAGCGCCACGGCGAAACCGAACCCCCGACCAAGGTGGGAGATCATCTCTGCGCTCAAGAGCTCGTCGGCGATCGCCGTGAGCGGCTCCCGGTCCGCGAGGACAGCGCCGAGTGACTCGACCACGCGGCGCTCGTCGCTGTCCGACCAAATCTCGGCTGACACGGCGCGAGCGATGGCGGCAATGGCGGCGAGCGAAGCGGTGAAGGTCTTCGTCGCCGGGATGGCCCTCTCCGGCCCGCAGTCGAGCCCGATCGTGAAGTCGCACTGTTCGGCCAGAGGCGAACCGGCGTCGTTGGTGACTGCGATCGCCCGGGCACCCTGCGCACAGAGAGCTTCGACAGTCGTGACGATCTCGGGTGTCGCGCCAGACTGGCTGATGGCTAGAACTGTCCAACCGTCCACGCGCGTACGGCTGTGATACCGCGTGTACAAGCTGGGCGCCGCCAGCGCGACGGGAACCTGGGTCGCCAACTCGAGCAGGTAACGCGCGTAGATGGCGGCGTTGTCGGACGATCCCCTTGCCACGAGCATTATGCCGCGGGCCGGAAGGAGTCCTTTGCCGACGATCTCGTCCACAAGCTCCTCGTGGCGGTCGAATAGGCGAGCCACGATATCCGGCTGTTCAGCCATGTCGGCGCTCACGCCGCGCCCGAGCTCGCCTTGGCTCATGAGCCCAACCAGCCCCTGGGCGCTGGGGAGAGTCCCGAGGACGGCACGAGCTGGGACGCGGAAGCCTTCTTGTCGACACAGTCTTCATCTCGACCAGCGACGGTTGACATTTCCCTCCTGCTAGGTCCTTCGTGCTGTGCACGTTTGGATTCGAACCGAGACCTTGAACCACGGCGGGTGCGGCCCTGACGCCATCGTTCCCGCCCCTTGCCTGCTCCACGTGTGATGTGCGCGAGCGTAGGCACGCAGTGTCAATCTCTCGACGCGAAGCTCGGTCGTTGCGCTCTCGGTCCGCCTGTTCGCCAACCGCTTCGCTCGACAGTGCTGACAGCTCACGCTCGTGGGACCTCTGCTTGCCAGACGAGTTGGCCGTCGAGGAAGGTCTGCGACGGGAGTAGATCCTCGTCGAATATAACGAGGTCGGCGGCGTCTCCAGGATTCAGGTGGCCGAGGTCCTTGCGGTCGATCAACTCCGCTGGTCGGGACGTCACCGCTCGCAGTGCCTGCTCGAGGGGAACCGACGCGCTGACGAGCCGCCGGAGGCAAGCATCAAGTGTCGTAACGCTTCCAGCCAACCGGCCGTTCGACAGGGTGGCACGTCCATCGGCGACGGCAACTTCGAGCGATCCGAATTGGAAGGTTCCGTCTCCGATCCCGGCGGCAACGATCGCGTCGGTGATCAGGATCAGGCGGTCACGGGCACAGCGGTCGACGATCGTAATCAGCGCATCGACGACGTGTATGCCATCGGCGATCAGCTCTACAAAGACGTCATCTCGCACGAGGGCGGCCCCTGCAGGGCCCGGATCTCGTGCCATTAACGGCCGATGCGCGTTGAAGGCATGCGTGAGTGCGCGTGCTCCGCGGTCGAAGGCGGCGTTGGCTTGATCAGCGGTGGCGTCGCTGTGGCCTATTGCAACCACGATCCCACGTTCTGCAACGTGCGCAAGCAGGTCCATACCGCCCGGCAGCTCCGGCGCGATTGTCATGTACCCGACCGGGCCGGCCTCAATTAGGCGGTCGAGGAGAAGGGGGTCCGGAGCGCACAGGTAGCGACGGTCGTGCGCACCCGGCCATTTCGGCGACAGGAAGGGGCCTTCGAGATGGGCAGGAAGGATTCTCGCTCCATCAGCGCGCTCACGCGCCCGCGCGACCGTACCGAGAGCGCTGCACAAGGCCGACTCCGGCGCGCTTATCAAGGTTGGTTGGAACGCTGTGACCCCAAAAGCCAAAAGGGCCCGACTCGCGTCTGAGTAGTCGGCTTGTGTCGCAGTGAGGAAGTCAACTCCAGCAAAGCCGTTGACCTGTAGATCGACGAGCCCCGGTGTCGCCAGGAAGCGCTCACCAGGTGGCTGGACTCCGGTCGCTACGACGCATCCGTCCTTCAGCGCGACGCGCCCGGGGACGATGCTCTCGCCATCGAATGTCGCCTTAACGTCGAGGATGGACTCCTCCGAAGGCCGAGCTCTACTCATTGCGCCTGTGGTCCCGCACTAAAGTGAGTTTCCCGCTCGCTATGCGCGGCCCGCTCTCCATCAGGTGTTGACTGGATGCCTCCGGCGGGCGCTCCTCCTAATGGCGAGAGTGCAGCTCCGGCGACGTCTACCTCTCCTTCGACAGTCAGCCATTCGAGAGCTTGATGGATGGCCTCAAGCGAGCTGTAACGCGGCTCGTATCCGAGGAGTCGTCGCGCCCTGTCGATGCTCGCCGAGGGGCTGTGGCTTATATGCGACCAGGTCGTCGCAGCTTCGTCGTCACTGACCGTCTTGCTCCAGTCCTCGAAGGGCATGAACGACAACACCGCCTCACGGCCAAACCACCTCGCGACTTCCTCCGCGTAACCTCGAAGCGTCAGCGCGTTGGCCGATACGACGTGGAATGCACGTCCGACGGCAACCTCTGGACGAGCGAGCGCCAGCGCGAACGCGAGAGCGACGTCCTCGGCGTGGACATGATGCACTGTCTCGAGTCCGAGGTTCGGGAGGCACAACCTCTCGCCTTTGGCGAGCTTCGAGAAGACATCCAGAGAAAGATTGCCTGCCGGGTTCACCGGTCTCCAACCTGGTCCCGTGATATGTCCAGGGTGGAGAACGACTGCGCGGACGGCTCCCCGGGAGGACTCTTCTAGCAGGAGACGCTCTATCTCGGCCTTTGCCACTCCGTAAGGCTCCATAGGACGCCTCGGAGCATCCTCGGTCATCGGAACGGTTGTTGCAGGTCCGTGCACCCAGATCGTCCCGCAGTGGATAAGCAAGGTCTCCGAGCCCCGCAACGCCTCAACCACCTGTGCAGCCGAGGCGAGCTCGTAGCAGATCAGGTCGATGATGGCCTCTGCCGCTAGACCCTTGAGCCTTTTCCCAAAGCTTCCCGCACGATCTTCGGCCTCGCGGTCGGCGGTTATCAGCTCCACCTCGTCGTACGCCGGGTGACTCACATAGGGAACTCTTCTGTTACGAGTGATGGCGATCACCTCGTGACCGTCAGTCACTAGCTGAGGGACGAGATAGGTGCCTATGTGGCCGGTAGCGCCGATCACAGCTACTCGCAAGGGTCCCTTCCTTTCCATTTGGGCTGTGAGTTCCTTGGCGACTCACGCACGGGATCTAGTTGGCGTGGCATGTGTCGATCAGCGTTTCTGCAAGCGCACATCGAGGGCATCGCTCGAGCGCGTCACCCACGAGGTTGAACGCCACTACCGTGAGCACGATTGCGAGACCAGCAGGGTAAATGAGCCACCAGTAGCCGTCATAGGTGTAGTTCAACCCGTCGTTCAGCATCTGGCCCCAGTTGGCCGCCGGCGGTGGCGGTCCGAGGCCGAGAAAGCTCAGACTCGCCAAGAGCAGAATTGCATTGGCCACCTGAAAGGTCGTCTGCACGACAATTACGCCGATGACATTAGGCACGATATGTCGAAATATGATCCGAGGAGACCGCCCGCCCGCCACCACTGCGGCTTGCACGAACTCCCTGGTTCGTAGCGAAAGCGACTCGCCCCGAACAAGGCGGGCACTGATGAGCCACGAGGTCGTGGCGATCACAAGGATGAGCACGGGCACTGTCGGGGTCACGATGGTCGCCAACAAGAGCAGCAATAGAAGAGGCGGGATCGCGAGCAATGAATCGACGACACGCATCATGAGGGCATCGATCCAACCTCCAGCGTATCCAGAAACTGCGCCCCAGGTGGCGCCCCACAAGCTAGCCAACATCGCCGCGGCAAACCCGACCTCAAGCGACGACTGTCCCCCCACCATCAGCCGCCCAAGAACGTCATAACCCGTCGGGTCAGTTCCGAGAAGGTGCGCTGAGCTGGGTGCCAGATCGGCCAGTATCAGATTTGTGTCGACCTGGTTCGTCCGATAGATCAGCGGGCCAACGAAGCTGAACAGGAGCATGAAAACGATCAGCGCCAAACCCACGAGGGCGAGGCGGCGTTCCACGAACACGCGCCCCACCATCCGCCATGCGCTGCTCGACTGAGTTGTCGTCAGCTCATCGGGAACCTCTGCCCGTTCCTCCGGCCCCGTTGAGGAGCGGATCTCCGTAGGTGCTTCAAGCGAGCCTTGCCCACCAGGTGTTTGCGCGCTCATGAGTAGCGGATCCTCGGATCAGCCCACGCATACAAAATGTCAGCACCAAGATTGCCGACAACGGTGACCACCCCCACGACGACGGTGAAACCCATCAGGACCGGATAGTCGTGATCTGTGGCTGAGGTCCAGAACAACAACCCCATACCTGGATAGTTGAATAACGCCTCGACCAGGATCGCACCCGACACTAAGTTCGGCAGGTTCAAACCCATGATGCTGATTATCGGAGTGAGCGAGTTGCGAAGTACGTGACGGAACAACACCTTGCGCTCCGATGCACCCGTAGCACGGGCGGTTCGCACGTAGTCCTGGGCCAGGTTCTCTATCGAGGAGGAGCGCACAAACCTGCTGAAGGTGGCGATGCTCACGACCGAGAGCGTGAGGACCGGGAGGACGAGCCCTAAGGGCTGGCTCAGTACTGCGCCGATGGTGGCGCCCTGAGGGGCTTCAGGAGGGAACAGTCGCGTTGCCACCGCAAGGCGCCAGATCAACAACAGTCCGAGCCAGAATGGTGGGAGCGAGTAGCCCACCAGGACAAGCCAGGTCACCGCATAGTCGCTCGGCTTGTTCCTCCGCACCGTTTGCAGGACTCCTACGGGAATGGCGATGAGTATTGCCACCAGGTAGGAAAGTCCTATGAGCACGGCGGTCTTGGGCAGGTCCTGCGCGAGCAGGGACGAAACCGACTGGTTGTAGTGGTACGACCAGCCGAGGTTCCCATGGAGCAGGGTGTCGAGGAACTTGAGGTACTGGATGAATATGGGCTTGTTGTAACCGTTTTGCACCATGAAGGCATGTACGTCTGCCGGTGTCGCATGTGGGCCGAGAAGCGCTCGGGGACCGCCGGGTAGCAGATGGATGACGATCAATACGATGAGCGTGACCCCGATGATGACGGGAATGGACTGAAGTACCCGACGGATGATGTAGCCGCTCACTGGGCCACCTGGCCACCGAGCTCGTCGTTGGGCATTGCAACTCGAGACTCGGAAACTAACAAGCGAGCGATCGAACGCCGCGAGGCGGAATTCGACGAACCTGCGCCAGGCGCGCGGCAGTGGGCGAGGGACAACGTGGTCACTCGCTCGCGATGGCCTTGTTCGCCTGCCACCTGTTCACAATCCCTAGGCCGAGGCCGGCCATGGTCTCGACCGGCGCCGACTGGAAGGCCTCCGCATAGCCGGTGCCCAGCACGCAGCCCCTGAGTCTCGCCAAGGATGTGTAGTAGTCACGGTAGGGAAAGCCCGGTGCTGGGATCCGGCCTATCTCGTAGGCCTCGAGCGCTGCCTGCCAAGTCGCAAAGGCCTCCGTCACGTCCAGGTAGGTGTCGGGCCGAAATCCCTCCCCATCTTCCCAGTTCTCGCCGAACAGCAGGTCTCTGGGCGAGTGGGCTCGGTCCGGCTCCCCCGCGGCGGGCAACCCAGCGAGCAAAAGTCCCCGCATCGTCGCATTGTGCGCGGCCACGTGATCGGGATGCCAGCTCCCGCGCCAGTGAGTCACGACTGTGCCGGGCCGCACGGCGCGAACGATCTCGGCAATCTGGTCCGCGACCCTGTTGGCGCCTCCCGGGTCAGTGTCGGGCCGGTCGAGAAACCGTACCTCGGCACCAAGAGTCCGCGCCGCCCTCGTGGCCTCTTCCCGCTTCTGGATCGCATATTCGGCGGGGGACTTCGAATTGTGGCCGCGCTCACCAAGAGATATGTGGGCCAACACGGCTCTGCCACCTCGGCGACTCCATTCAGATGCGAGCGCCCCAGCCATGACTTCGGCGTCAAAGGCGTGGGCACCAATCACCAGCAGCGGGTCACGGGTCTGAAGAAGATCGCTCAACGATTCGATCCTTCCTGCAAGGCGGCGTATCTGGCCGCCCCCAACAAGGGGGCGAGCGCTCCGGTCACGGCGGCACGAATGCGCACATCGTCGTGCACGAGCCGATAGCGACGATATTCGTCCGGAAGCACCTTGTCGGGAAAGAGGAAGTCGAAGGCACCAGCCCCGAATCCGCCCGCGACCATCACAGTGTCCACATCGACCGTGGCCGTGACCGCTGCGATCGCCTCGTAGAGCGCGCGAGAAGCTCTCTCGAAAGCGGCCACAGCCAGCTGGTCTCCTTCCCGTCGCCGTCGTAGCGCCTCGACTCCCGAGTCGACGCCCGCAGCTGCGGCCACCGCAGGGCCTGAAGCAAGCGCTTCGAGCCCTTCGGGCTCCGATATCAGGCCCGAAGTAGGCATGCCGCTCAACCTATGCGCTCCGTAGAGAACCTGGCCGTCGACAACCAATCCTCCGCCAATGCCGGTACCTATCGAAATTGCGAAACCGTTGAGAACTCCTGGGCTCCCGAGCCACAGCTCGCCCAACAACGCCGCAGTCCCGTCGAAGACGACATGGACTGGGCACCCAAGCTCTCGTTGAAAGATCTCGACAAGGTTCAGCCCTTCCCATGAGACCAGGTTTGGCGCAGCCCGTACGTAGCCGACAGGGTCGACCATCGCGGCGATCGCAATCCCAACTCCCAAAGGACGGCCCGCTCGCGAAGCTCGCCACTCGGCGACCAGCTCGTCGCGGAACTTCGACGGTTCGGCTACCGCCGCACCAGTCCAAGTTCTCGAGCTCTGGATGAAACCGTCCCGGGCTACGACCGCCTGACGGATCTTCGTCCCACCCACATCTAGCGCCAGCCAGTGGTCCACAGCTCGCCCATTCTCTCGTGTCAGACCGGCTGGCCCGGCGATCCCCGCCGGGCCAGCCGAACGAACATGTGGCTTAGCCGTTGAGTCGCCAGTTCTCCGGGGTGAAGTCCTCTTCGGGGTTCTGGGGAAGTACTCCCGTCAGCGTCGACTTGATAGCCGAAATCTGGTACGGGGCCTCTGGGAAGAAGATGTCGGGCAGCTCCTGCGCCGCCAATTTTGCGTAGGCGGCCATGTAGACCTGGCCACCGGGTAGGTTCGTCTTCTCGATGATGGAGTTCAGCGCCGGGTCGTTGAAGCTGCCGAAGTTGCTCGCTGCGCCCGCCTTGTACTGCTGCTCTCCGGTCGGGTCGTAGTTCGGCACCAGCACATAACCGAACTCCCAGTTGAGCATCTGCCAACCGCAGTCCGACTGACTCGGAGTGCACACCGTGGCGCTCCCGAGCACGTCGTCAACGGGCGCCTCGCTCAGGGAGAGCTGCATACCTGCCTGGTCCATAGCCGTCTTGTAAGTCTCCATCTCGACGTTCAGGTACTGGAAGCCCGAGGCGTAGAGAAGCTTGAAGCTGATCGGCGTGCCGGCGGCAATACCTGCCCCGCAGTCGCTCGCCCCCGTACCGGGCCGGATGCACGTGTCCGTGCCGTTCGGGACGATCTTCCACCCGTGACTGCGCAAGAGCTGGACCGCCTTCGCCGGGTCATACGGGTACGGGTTGTCCTTGGCTTGCTGCGGAGTTATGTAGGAGCTCGGGATGTCATCAGGAATGACGCCGTAGGTTGGCGTACCGTAGCCATCGAGGGCAGCCTTGATGTAAGTGGGCTGGTCAACTAACGACTGCATCGCCTGGCGGATGTATAGCTGGCCGAAGATCTTCCCGACTTTTGGATTGGAGAAGTTAATTGTCGTGTAGTTGACGGCCCAGACCTGCCACGGAGCGATGTTGTAACCGCGGGCCTTGATAGCACCGATCGCCGGGACGTCGGTGTAGGGGACGTAGCCGTAGTCAACGTCACCCGCCTCTAGGGCATCGAACTCAGCCGTATCCGAGGTGAAGGGTTCTTCTATGAACTCTGAGATGGTCGGCTTCACAGGCCCTGAGTACCGCGGATTCGGAACGAAAGTGAGACGACTCGTCGTGGTAAAGCCCGTCAGGTTCCACGGACCGTCCACGACCTTCCAGAGAGGGTTAGTGGTGTAAGTGGACAGGTCCTTGCTTTGACCAGCTAGGAAGTTGTAGACCGCGGTCGCACCGGTCGGCGTCAAGTCGTAGTTCCCGACGGGACCGTTGGCCGACGTCTTGTCCCAAGCCGCCTGAGGAATCGGCGTGATCTGGCTCAGCTCGTTGTACCAGTACCAGATGCTGCTGTAGCCCTTGTTCAACGTGAGCACGACTGTCGAGGGATTGGGCGTCTTCACACTCACCACGTTGTCGGGGAAGTAGCCCTTCACGTACCCGCCCCAGTATCCGGGGTTGATCTTTATGGCCGCCTTCATCAAAAGGATCCAGAACTCCACGTCCCGGGACGTAACAGGCTTCCCGTTCGACCACTCGTAGTTCTTGAGCTTCATCGTGACGACCTTGTTGCCGTCGGAAAAGACGGGCGGGTACGCCAGGCTCAACGAGGAATTCCACAAGGCTTCACCCGTGTTGGTCCCAAGCCAGTAAAGGGGCCTCCACATGATGTCCTCGAACTGACTGATGTTCGTCAGCGCGTAGCTGTCTGGAATCAGCGGAAAGATCCAGTTCAAGGTTGTCCCCGGTTGCTCTGCGTAGGTCACTACCCCGCCCTTTGAGGAGGCATGGACGCGAGAGGTCGACTTTTGGCTCGCGTTCGCCGCGCCGACGCCACCTAGCGCGACGAGAGTACTGCCGCCCAGTAGCAACACGAGAGTTGCCCGAAACATCCGACTCGTTGGTCTTGCTCGAAAGGCACGAGGCTTAGCAAGCACGCCGCGACGATTCACTCGCGGGGACAGGAATGACATTAAGAACCCCCTTCGCTTAGAGCCTCAGGCGATCTTCCACTTGTCAACCCGGAAAATGCCGCGGGCGTTCTCCACCGTTAGGCGCGAGAGTATAACAGGATGCTATTCTGCCGACAAGTTGTGCTGAGCACTCTCTTTAGGCTGTCCGCAAGCGTTTTCGGGTTTGGCTCCATCGCCCCTTCCGCCTTGGCCCAGTAGGCGAGAACCCCGTAATAGGTGCAACCAGCTGGAACTTTACCGAGAGCGTAGGTGTCACAACCAGGTCCGCCCTGCCTTTCGGGCAGGCTGATATATTGTCAGTATCTCATAGTTACTCCTTAAAGGAGTCACCACGATTTCGGACGACGCTCACTTCCGATCAGGCAATGTGCCGCACCCTCCTGGCGAGGGTGGTGTCGTCTTGCCCCTGGATGTCAGGTCGGGGGTGCCGCTCTACATGCAGGTCGAGCGGAGCCTCCGCACCAGAATCGTGTCTGGCGAATGGATGCCCGGCCAGCAGATTCCAACAGAGGATCAACTCTGCTCGACCTACGGCGTCAGTCGTATAACCGTCCGTCAAGCGGTGGCGAATCTGGTCGCGCAGGGAATGATCGCGGTCGAACGAGGTCGGGGGAGATTCGTTCGTGACAGCAGTGTGGTAGCTCGCGAACGAAGCGTCACGTCTTTCACGACCGAGCTGCTCGAAATGGGGCTCAAAGCCGGTTCGCTGGTCCTCGATCGAGCTGTGTTGACTGCCGCCGAGGCGATGGTGGCCGATGAGCTCGACGTGGAGCCGACCTCGCTCGTGGTGCGGTGGAAGCGTCTGCGAACCGGCGACGGTGAGCCTATGGGCCTGCAGACGAGCGTTCTGCCCATAGCAAGGTTCCCCGGCCTGGAAGAGGTCGACCTCGAGGGACGCTCTCTTTATGCCGTGTTGTTCGAGCGTTACGGGTTGCTGCCGGCAAAGGCCGTCGACACCTTCACCGTTGGATCGCTCAAGGCTTTCGATGCCGGCCTGTTGAATGTCGAGATCGGTAGTCCAGCTTTTCTGGTCGAACGGCTCACCTTCGCCACTGACGGTCCGTTCGAATACACCCAAAGCGTCATGCGAGGTGACAGGTACCGGGTCCGATTGGTGCTCGCGACCCCGCCTCAGGTCGCAGAGGTCCGAGCTGGCGCCGGCATCCAATCTTGGACCGAACGTACGGGGATGGATCCCGGTAGTGGGGGCCCTTCTCCAAACTCGACACGTCTTTAAGAGAAAGGGCACCACGTGGAGATTGAGAGAACCTATACGGCGAGGCTGATCGCCCTGCTGGAGAATCTTGCGAAAACGCAAGACGAAGTCTTGGACCGAGTCGCAAGACGGTGCGCCGCGACGGTCGAGCAACGAGGGTTGATCCACCTGTTCGGCAGTGGGCACTCCGTGATTCCGGTTCTGGACGCTTTTCCTCGCTACGGCAGCTTTGTAGGTCTTCATCCGCTTACCGATCCCCGGCTCATGTGGCACAACGTGCTCGCGCCTGGTGGTGTGGGCGAGCTGCTCTGGTTGGAGCGCGAGGAGGGCTACATCGAGCACTTCCTCTCTCACGAGCCGATAAACGCTGGTGATGTTCTGGTCGTCTATTCGCACAGTGGCAGGAACGCTGCAGGCATTGAGGCGGCCATGTACGGGGCCAAACGAAGCGTGTTCACAGTCGCCGTGACGTCAATGGCAAACAAGGCGCGGACTCCTGCACATTCGAGTGGCAATCACCTGTCAGATGTTTGCGACGAGGTCATCGATACCGGAGTGCCGGTAGAGGACGCGGTCGTCACCCTCGATGGAGGAGAGCGGCCATTCGGCGGCGCCTCCACTGTCGTGGCCGCGGTGGTCAGCCATGAGCTGATAACTAGGACCGCGGCCATCGTTGTCGGGCACGGCGGCAGCCTTCCCACCTTCGTTTCTCCGACCGTACCTGGCGCGTCGGTCTCTTCGAACGACGAGGTGTTTGCTGCCCACCGGGCGCTCCTTCACGAGGCCGAGGGCAAGGCGATCCGGTGACTACGCGCCGAGCCGACTGAAGAACGCTTTGGTTCTCCGCGGGGACGGTGACCATCCGGTGATCCGCGAAGTCCTGGACTTAGACGAACAACGAGAGGAAAGGTTCTTTGTTCGTAGACCTACCCCTGGCCGAGCTTCGTGAGTATCGACCCCCAGTCGAGGAACCTGCCGATTTCGACAAGTTCTGGAGTCGCGAGCTCGGCGACGCCCGGTCGCATGACCTCAACCTGCAGTTCACCCCGACGAAGACCGAACTCCGCCACGCTGCCGTCTTCGACGTGAGCTTTGCGGGCCATGGAGGCGTCCCGATCAAGGGCTGGCTTCTCGTCCCTCGAGAGTCGGTCCCGAGCAGGACAGTGATCGTCGAGTACACCGGGTACGGCGGCGGCCGCGGCCACCCAGTTGAATGGTTGACCTGGAGCTGTTTTGGCTACCCGCACTTGGTGATGGACAACCGCGGACAAGGCGGACCATGGCGCACCGCCGACACGAACGATGTCGGCGGGGAGGGCCAACCGAGTAGACCAGGCTTTGTCACGCGGGGCATCATGGACCCGCGCACCTACTACTACACGAGGCTGTTTGTTGATGCCGCCCGGGCTGTTGACGCAGCCAGGGCCTACCCTAAGTTCACCGGATGGCGCATCGTCACGGCAGGCGGCAGCCAGGGAGGAGGTCTCGCTCTCGCCGCTGCGCACCTAGCAAAGGAAGTGTCTGCGACCTTGCCCAAAGTTCCGTTCCTGGCCCATCCTCGCCGAGCCGCCGAAATCACCGCGGCTCTTCCTTTCGGGGAGCTTTCCCAATACTGCCGAGTCCACCGAGACGAGACGGAACAGGTGTTCCAAACGCTCTCCTACGTCGATGTCGTGAACCACGCCAAACGCTGCGTGAGCGTGCATACGCTCTTCTCTGTAGGCCTGCTAGACGAGATTACGCCCGCATCAACAGTGTTTGCCGCCTTCAACCACTACGCCGGTCCGAAGGAAATTGCCGTGTACAGCTTCAACGGCCACGAGGGCGGAGGCACAACGCATCTGCTGCGACAAGTGGACTTTCTCACTTCAACGGAGACGGATCCGAAATCCTCGTGAGCTAAGGACGGGCATCAGCCCGTGGTCGAATCACTGCGCACGGGGCCTCAGCTGCTCACCGCAACCCGTGTCAGCAGGGCCTTCTGGACCGAACTGTTCCTCCATCGATACGGGCTTTCAGCTCACGGCGACCCAGTGGCGCCCTCCGTCAGTCGTTCGCCAGAGCACCGGTCGAACGGTCGTGGGCGATCCGAGGGCGAACTCGGCCCCGAGCAGCATCCAGCTCACGGTCGGTTCCCGAGGCAGGAACTGGATGGCGACTGGTCCGAGGCCAACCGGCCACTGCGCACCAACAAGGCGCGTCTCGGCTAGCGATGGCGGCAACAAGTATCTCGTCCAGGTGTGCCCGCCGTCTGCCGTCTGCAACAGTCCTGTCCCCAGAACGAGTTTCTCGGGCTGTCCGAGCGCGTCCCCGAACCTCGTCAGCCAGAAACAGGCGCGGTCTGGGCCGAGGGCGTCGAGGGCGTAGCCGGGCGTGGCAGGAGCCCCACCGCCCACAGAAGGAACTGAGCTCACGACGGACCAGCGGCTCCCCCCGTCGAGGCTCAACTCGAGCGCTCCCGGGCAGCCTGGCTGGCTGGCCCCAGAAACGAGCCCGCCTGCTGGGCCGGCGAAGTTCGCGGCCACGACCGGCACTTTCTCGAGGGGAAGCTGGGCGACGGTCCATGTTCTGCCTCCGTCCCGTGTGCTAAGCAGGAGGTCCGGGCCGCTCGCGCGGCATGGGGACGACGGCGGACCGGACTGGGAGGAAACGACGATTCGTGCCCACTCCGCCGAGATTGCCTCTAGGCCTTCGCCCGTCTGCAAGCCCGTCAACGCTAACGCTTTGGCTGTGTTGTCGGGCATAGGTGAGCTCGCCTTCCAACGGCGACCGCCGTCGGCGGTGGTCAAGACCTTGGCTGTGCCCCCTTCGCTCTCTCCGGTCGTGACGACGGCCCATCCTTGCACCGAGTCGGTGAACTCGACCGCGAGGTAATCGCTCCCAATCGCGCTCACCTGCCGCCATGTCCGCCCACCGTCGCGCGTGACAAGAAGGGCGCTCGGGTCTGCGAGCGTGCCCCAGCCGACCCCGAGTTTCAAGGAAAGGAAGTCAATTCCGTTCACCGGGCTCGGGGGCGGCAGGACCTGGGTCCAGTCGAGACCGGCGTCGACGGTCCGCAACAGGGCCGTGGAGCTCGCCGCCCAACCCTCGGCGGACGGGATCACCATGGAGCTCGGATCAGGTGCAAAGCCGACCGTCCGGAGCATGTGCCACGTGCGACCACCGTCTCCCGTTTCGTCGACGTGGTCGCGCTCTGACGGGCACTGGCCCTCGGTCCCTAGGTTCACGAGGATCTTGGCGCCCGGAGAGGCCGCCACGGCGCCTATGGGAGTGCCACACCCGAACGACGTCCCGGGAAGCGTCGCCAAGGACCAGACGTCGCCCCCGTCCGAGGTCGTCAGAACCTCGTCGATACCGCACCCGTGCATCGCGCAGCTCGACGGGGAGAAGAGGGTGACAGCGCCGAAACGGGCGGAGGCGAACACGAGCTGGGTCGCGAGGTCCGTGGGGACACCGAGGTCGAACTGCGGCCGCAGCAAGCCAAGTTGTGACCAACTCTGCCCACCGTCGGTGCTGCGGAGGATCCTCACCCAGCTCGAGGCTGGCGAAACGTTGTTCGCCGACGCGCGCGCCTCGACCGCCCATACCGTCCCGGCAAATGAGCGAGCGTGATGATCGGCGCCGAGGTCCGCAGCACTGTCGCCCAGCGCTTCCCGGCGTCGAGGGTGAGCTCGATGCGACCACCGCACGGTGCCGGCGGTACGGGAAGCTTGCTCGACTCCTTGCACGTGTCGACAGCCACGACGCCGACGTACGGTGAGACGAAGGCCATCGACCAGATCGGTGCCAAACCACCCCGAACCGACGACCAATGCCTTCCTGAGTCGACGGTCGACAAGAGCACGTCGCACGGTGACAAACCAGACCCGCACGGGGGGCTTGATGAGGTGTAGCCGAGGAGAAAACCGTCCGAGGCCGAGGCGAACTCGAGCTGCACGCCAAGAACCCGACCCGTCGACTCGAGGCTCCAGGCAGCACCGCCGTCGTCGGTCGTTGCCAGGATTCCCGCGCATTTGGGTGAGCAGGTTGACCCGGCGGCGAACCCGTCGTCGGGGCCGGCTGCTGCTACGGCGGAATAGCTCGTGTCTTCGTCATGCACCCTCGCTGGCGAGAACTCGGGTGGACCACCTGAGTGACGCAAAGCGATCCCCCAAGGTGCGCTCCACAAGCTGTTCCAGGCCCCGAACCGGATGAGCCCGTTCCGATCGCGAAGGCGGTGCCGAGCGCCGCCAGCACAGCGGCCGCGGTGACGAGATGGCGACGCGTGTGCCCACGATCCCACAACGGCCGAGGCAGTTGCGGTCAGCTTTGAGCTCGTGAGCTTCTCGGACGGTGAGCCCGACGCAGGGCTCTGGCCTATTTCAGGAGGCTCGCGAGCACGTTGATGGTGAGGCCGATCATGACAGCACCGAACAGGAACGAGAGCAGGGCATGTCTGAGCGCTATACGGCGGATCGGTTTGGAACTCAGGTTGGTGTCGGAGACCTGAAAGGTGAGACCGATGGTGAAGGCCACGTACGCGAAGTCGAGATAGGCGGGGGGTTCCTCCTCGTTGAAGTTGATCCCGCCGCTTGCCTTGCCGCCGTAGTAAGCCCTGGCGTAGCGGAGAGTGAACACGGTGTGCACACAAGCCCATGAGAGCGCCACACTCACCACGCCGAGCCCGATGAGGAGTGCCTTCTCACCGCCGCCGCTGTTGGCCGCCTTCACGAGCACGAGCCCGACAGCACCAAGACATGCGAGACCCGCTCCGATTATGACGGTGTCCGCCAGGGCAGCGCTCGGGTCCTCCCTGGCGGCGGCCTGCTTGGTGCCCCTCTCGTCAAGGCCGTAAATCGTGGACCAGACCCAAACCAGGAACAGGCACGCCGCCGAGTCCCAGCCGAGCAGCGGCGCTGCCTGCCATGGAAGGTAAATGGCGGTAAGCGCGCCCACGACGCAGCCCACCACCCCAGCTGAGAAGAGCCGCAAGGCGGCGGGTCCCAGCGGTAACCGCCGCCCTTTCCCGTCGCGGTCGCCCTGGGCTCGTCGTGTTGAGCTCAGCCTCAAAGCCGGCCTCTTGTCCTCCAGTTCAGCTGTTGCCATCTAGTCCACCGTCGGGGCCACGTAGTAAGCCTCCCCATCGCGCGGCCTTGACAAACCGCCCCCAGTCCGCCCGCGCAAGGAGGCGGTCGCCAATGACCGTCCGCAGCGGAGCGCCACGACGCTCGACGCAAGATGTTCTCAGCGCGCTCTCAGCCCGCTATCAGGCCTTAGCCCGGTAACGCTGCCACCATGGACCTACGAAAACGAAGAAGTGAGGTGGACGTGTCGATAGGGACGAGCGCGCCGGTGAGGATCCTGGTCGTCGACGATGAAGCTTCGATCGTCGACTCGGTGTCCACCGTCCTTCGTTACGAAGGTTTCGAGGTGGACGTCGCGAGCTCGGGGCGCGTCGCCCTGCAAAAGGCCCAGGACACTCCCTTCGACCTCGTGGTCCTCGACGTGATGCTTCCCGATCTCGACGGTCTCGAGGTGACAAGGCGCATCAGGGCGAACGGCCTCGACGTCCCGGTGTTGTTCCTAACGGCGAAGAGCGAGGTGGAGGACCGGGTCGCAGGTTTGACGGTCGGCGGCGACGACTATGTCTCCAAGCCCTTCTCATTGATCGAGATCGTCGCCAGGACCAAGGCGATCCTACGGCGCCGCCAGCCCACAGATGACGACCGGCGCCTGCGCTTCGCCGATCTCGTGATGGACGAGGACAGCCACGAGGTCTGGAGGTCAGGCAATCCGGTGCGCCTCACGGCAACAGAGTTCAATCTGCTCCGGCTCTTTTTGCTCAACCCGCGCCATGTCCTTTCGAAGGACCAGATCATCGACCACGTCTGGCACTACGACTTCGGCGGCAACCAGAACATCGTCGAGACCTACGTCCGCTACCTGCGCAAGAAGCTGGACGCTTTCGGGCCTCCGCTCATACATACGATCCGACTGGTCGGTTATGTGTTGCGCGAAGACCAATGAGCAACCGGTTCTCTCTTCGCAGCCGCCTGCTGCTCGCCGTCGGCACCGTCGCCCTCTTGGCCCTGGCTCTGGCGGACGTCGTTGTCTACACCTCGCTCAAGTCCTACCTCTACAACCAGGTGGACGAGACGCTGCAGGTCTCGCACATCGCTGTCGAGCAAGCCGCCACCGGACCGATGGGCCAGCAGAATCCCGGCTCAGGGCCGCCTCCGGGCGGACAGCCGGGGGCGTCGAACTTCTGCGCCGTCGGGCGCGAGAGCGCACCCGGCATGTTCATCGAAGTCCGCAATGACACCAACCAGGCCGTCGGTGGCGAGTCCTGTCCTGCCTTCGTGCCGGGCAGGAAGACCTATTCGCCGAAGTTGCCCACGGTCATCACCGGGTTCACGCTGACCTCAGGCGACCCCGATGAGCCGGTCGTCTACTTCACCGTCCCCTCGACGGTCTCGGGCGGACCTTCGTTCCGTGTCCGTGCCTCCAAGCTGGAGACGGGGGGCATCCTCGTCGTGGCCGACCCGGTGGGCAACATATCGAACACGCTCGACCAGCTCCTCGTCCTCGAGCTGCTGGTGACGCTCGGCGCCTTGATCGGAGCAATCCTGCTCGGGCTGTGGCTCGTCGGGGTCGGGCTCAGGCCGCTGCGCGACGTCGTGCGGACCGCTGAGGCGATCTCCGCCGGTGACCTTGTGCACAGGGTCCCGAACGCGAACTCGCGGACGGAGGTCGGCCACGTCGCGAGCGCCCTCAACGTGATGCTGGAGCGCATCCAGAGCGCCTTCGCGGACCTTCAGCTCTCCGAGAGCCGCCTGCGGCGCTTCGTCTCCGACGCCTCCCATGAGCTGCGCACGCCGATCGCAGCCGTGTCCGCCTATGCGCAGCTGTTCAAACAGGGAGCCGGGCAGCACGAGGAGGACCTGCCCCGTGTCATGGACGGCATCGAGCGCGAGACGGCCCGGATGGGCCGCCTCGTCGAGGACCTCTTGCTGCTCGCCCGACTCGACGAGCAGCATCCTTTCGATCTCGAGCCGGTTGAGCTCGTCGGCCTGGCCGCAGAAGCGGTCGAGACGGCCCGCACGGTCGGGCCCACCTGGCCCATCAGTTTTGTTGCCGGTGAGCCGGTCGAGGTGATGGGAGATTGGGGGTCGCTTCGCCAAGTGGTCGACAACCTGCTCGCCAACGTGCGCGCCCATACCCCGGCCGGAACCGCGGCGACGGTGACCGTAAGACGAGAAGGTTCAAAGGCATCCGTCGAGGTCGCCGACGAGGGGCCCGGCATCACCGCACAGCAGGCGGCACTGGTGTTCGAACGCTTCTTCCGTGCCGACACCTCGCGGTCTCGCGAGACCGGGGGCGCAGGTCTCGGCCTCGCCATCGTGGCGACCATCGTGCGGACACACGGCGGCGAAGTGACCGCATTGTCACGACCCGGCCAGGGTGCACTGTTCCAGGTGGTGCTCCCGGCGGTCGAGCCGCCCACGACCGAGCACTGAGATGCTCCCGCTGAGCTCCCTCGCCAGACGGAAATAGCCGATCAGAAGCGGCGAGATGCCGGCACAGGACTTGGCCCGCTCTCTCTCCGCACCGACAAGCCGTGGCGGGCCGAGGTGTGCCCACCAGCGTGGACAGGGGCTGTGACGGCCGACCTCGGGTCGTTTACGGACAGGGTGGCCGGGGTCGGCCGAAGTCAGGCCCGTGCTTCACAGTGCCTGCGAAGAGAGGTCTACCTCACCGCACAGGTGCACCACCACGCCTAGCTGGTCGAAGGCGGCGGCTTTGGCGACAAGGGCGCGGTCGGCCTGCTCAGCATCAGGCGCGTAGACGACCTGCACGTGATTGGCCTTATGCCGAGCCATGAACTGGTCGCGACTCACCCCGTCCAACACGGCGTGCATCATGGGCCACTCGTAATTGGTCGCCCGCCAGCGTCGCTCCGTCTCCTCGGGGGGCAGTTCGACGGCCCGCCCGCGTCCGATGTCGTAATGAAGCGCCCCATCCACTATGTACAAACGGGACCAGACGATCTCACCCGGCCTGGATACGCCGCGCAGGGTGCCGCCACCCAAGGGGAAGTACACCGGAGACTGACGCATGCTGGTGGCGCTGGCATAGCCGTTGGCAAAGTGGGAGGCGGGCACGGAGCCCGAGATCTCGAAAACCCACACGAACTGGCCGTCGAATTCTTCGCCCCAACGGACATCGTGAAGGGTGGTGGAAGGGTCCAGTCCCATCGCGGTCCAGACCCGGTTGGTAATAAGGGCGTCGACTGCGACCCCTTCGTCCACTTCGTTGAAGTTCGGCAGCGCCTCACCCTCCCAAAGCATCCGCGAGCCGTCGCGGCTTCCTACCGGCGGGCGATCAGGGTTGTTGAGCAGCCCTTCGGGGATGTCCGAGGCGGCTACAAGGTCCTTCAAACCCTGTTGGTACTGGATGCCGACACAATCGAGGCCGAAATCGTCACTTATCCTGAGGACAGCGATGTACATGGCGAACTGCTGGCGTAGTTGCTCGTCTGTCAGCTCGGTAGCCTCATCCTTCCCGGTGTAAAAAGTCATGCCGCGATCGCTCAACCAACGCCGCACGGCAGACGTTTCCTCTTCGCCGACTGTCCCCATCTCGGCGTAGAGCGCGCTTTGGGAAAGCCGCTCTTTGTAGATCCCGATGCCATTGAGGAGGTCGTCATCGATTATGGCGTTGTACATCCCCATACAACCCTCGTCGAACACGCCCAGGATGGCCTTGTCGCTTTGGAGCTTGTTGGCGATGGCGAGGCCTAACTGGAATTCAGGGCTCGATGCGGGCAGGGGAGGCAGCGGGCGCACGTGGGAGGCGTCGTGAACGATCTTGCCCGCCTCCGTCCACTGCTTGATCCCCTCACGGAACCACGCGTCGGTGAAGTCCGTGCTCCAGATCGTCGAGTACTCCCGTCCCATCTTGGTCATCGAGGCGTTCAGGTTGAGCATGCCCACCAATCCGGGCCAAGTGCCGTCGAAATTCGCGACCGTGAGGACGGGCCCTCGGTGGGATCGCAGACCGGCCAGGACATGGTGGCTGTACTGCCAGACCGTCTCGGCCACCACCAAGGGTGCATCTACAGGTATGCCGGCGAAAACGGACATTCCCATACGCTGGCTGTCGATAAAGCCATGGCCTTTGACCGGGTCGTAGGCATGGGCCCGGTGCACGGACCACCCGAGGTCGGCCAGAGCAATGGTCAGGGCCTGTTCCAGCTTCTCCTGTGTCGGCCAACCGGCTGTGTTCGGCGACTTGCGCAGATCGCCGCTGGCGACGAGCCAAACGGTCTTGGGCTCGAGCGCGGGCCTCTCAGAGATTGTCGGAAGCTTGTAGTTGGGCATGCCGGGTCCTCTTGTTCGCGAAGGTGCCTGGAAGGCTGATGAGCAACGTCACGATCGTACTGGAGTGACCCAGAGACCCGCGGAGAACTAAAGGCTGGACGAGGCTCGATCACGTCCACGAGGTGCTGGCCGGTTCCATGTCGTCGCAGCCGCGAAGCATTGCGTCGACCTTGTGCAGCGCGCGGTGCAAGACGAGCTGCCCGGCCACCTCGGCCGCAACGACGGCCTTTGTGGTCAGGCTGGGTGATCGCATGATCTCGCACATGGTCTCGACATGATCGTCACCTTGAATGCGGTGCGCACACCCGCTGGGCGGCGTCTCCAACTGGCGTGATCTCACCCGGTAGCCCCGGTGAGGTCCTCCCCGTCGAAACGAGCACCTAGGGGCCCGGTGCTGTGTCGCCGAGGCCGGATCGACCGAGTCGCCTTTAGCCTTCTCGAGCCTTCCGGGCCGTTCGCTTAGCGGCGTACATGGCAGCATCGGCCCTACGAAGCAGGGCTTCGGCCTCGGTCCCGTCTCGGGGAAAGACGGCGAGCCCGGCGCTGATGTCGATGCTGGTCGCCCTTTTGCCGATGAGGATCGGCTCTTTGACACAGTTGGCAACACGGTCGATGAGCCTCGCGGCTTCGGCCTCGGTGGAGTTGGGGAGCAAGATCGCGAACTCGTCACCGCCGAGCCTCGCCACCGAGTCGCCGTCTCTTGTGACCGATGTCAGTCGCCTCGCCACTTCGCGTAGCACCTCGTCACCGGTGGCGTGGCCAAAAGTGTCGTTCACGTCCTTGAAACGGTCGAGGTCCAGCATGAGGATCACGAGTTCCTCGCGCTTGCGTCGTGTCCGCTCAAGTGCGTGATCGAGGCGGTCGCTGAAGAACACGCGGTTGGGAAGGTCAGTGAGGGCGTCGTGCAAGGTTTGGTGGCGCAGGCGCCTCTCGGCGTTGTCGCGTGCCTCCTCGGCGAGCTTTTGGGGCGTGATGTCGCGCACGAGCAGGCAAACGCTCGGGAGGGCCGAACCCACGATCGAGGCGAGCCTGCACTGGAACCAACGAGAACCCGCCGGGACGTCCAACCGGTAGTCCAAGAGCTCCGGACGGCCCGTCTCGAGCGCGCGGCGCGCGGCGTGGACCACACGCCTGCCGATCTCGTCGCCGAGCGCCTGGCGAACGTTTTGGCCGAGCAGCTCACGTGCCGGTGCTACCAGCAGCGACTCGTCGGTGGTCCACACGGCCAGGTAGCTGCCGTTCTCGTCGAGCTCAAAGACAAGGTCGTCGAGTGAGGACAAAAGAGCTCGCAGTCGAGCCTCACTCTGCCCGACGACGTCGTTTGTCCCGAGCAGCGTGTTTGACCGGATGGAGATGACCTCGCCAAGGTGTTGGGGGCTCTTGTCCGCGCCCGGAGCGGTGCGAGCCGGGCCGGACGGCTCGTCGAACACGGGACTCATGGGCTGTCTCGAATATGGCGGCGGTCGTGGCCCACTAGCCACCCCGGGCGAAGAGAAGCCCCGTCTCCCATTTCTCAGGCGCTCGCAGTTCTTATCCGACGCCGGCGTTCCTCCGGTGGTCTCAGGCACTCGGCACTCAAGCGATACGGGATCAGGTCAGTCGAGGTCGGCCGGCAGAGGAAGTAGCCCTGTCCGTACCGAATACCGAGCCCCTGTAGGGCCTCCAGCTCAGCTGCAGTCTCGATCCCCTCGGCGATGATCTCGGCTCCGAGACGCGAAGCGAAGCTCACAAGCGCTGTGGCGAGCGCACAACGAACCGGGTCGTGGTCGATACCGGAGGTGAGCTCCCGATCGAGCTTGATGATGTCGGGACCGAGCTTGAGGATGTGGGCCAGGCTGGCAAAGCCAGCCCCAGTGTCGTCAATGGCCAGGCGTACGTCCATCAGGTGCAACTGCTTGAGTGCGTGCAAAAGACGCGAGTAGTCGTCGACCTTGGCCTGCTCGGTCAGCTCCATGACGATGCGGCGCGACTGGCAAGTCGCGAGGAGCTCTCGGACTTCGTCGGAGACGATCGCCTCGGGGCCGGCGTTCACGCAGAGCACGACGTCGTCGGGCAGCTGCGACATGGACGCCAAGGCGCCTTTCACCGAGACGACCTCGAGCTCGACGCCGACGCCCATGGCATGCGCCTCGGCGAACCAGAGATCGGGGGTGCGTTTGGGTTGTCCAGCGAAGCGGGCGAGCGCCTCGACGGCGAAGCACTTCCGGCTCGTCAGGTCGTACACCGGCTGGAAGAGGTGGGTGAGCCCCCGTCCGCTCAAGAAGCGGTCGACTCGGCTCCGCCTCTCCAGACGCCTCATCGCTCCCGGGTTCAACACGTTCGCCACGAAACGCTGCTCTGCGGTCCGGTCACTCGTCGAGCTCGACGCAGGCCGCCACGCCCCCGAGAGCAGGGCATCGGTGACCCCTGCCAGTTCGACGGCGACCGCGATCACGACACTGATGAACTCGGCGAGGCCGCCAAGGGCGGCCACGTCGTGATCGTCGAAGGCGCTGGGCCGGGAGGAGTTGACGGTGAAGACGCCGACCACCTTGTCACCGCGCCAGAGGGGTACACAGACGATGGAAACGACGTTGAAGGCCCGGCAGAGCTCGAGGTCGACGCGAGGGTCGCTCCCCGAGTCGTCACAACGCAGAGTCCCACCACTCAAGAAGCAAAGCCCGGTAAGGCTCCCCCTGATGGGGATCTTGCTCCCGACTCGTCCCTCGACATAGCCACAAGCGCACTCGATGGTCAGGTGCTCTGAGTCGTGAGCGAACTGGACGAGGATGCCTTCGGCCCCTTCCACGAGAGCCATGGCCTCCTCGGCCACCCGCTGCATCAGCACCAACGGGTTGGCCGCCTGCTTGATCGCCTCCTCGAGGCCGGTTCGCCCGATCACACTGTGTCCCCCCTCCCGGCAACCCCTCCAGCCTCCCGGCTGGGTTCGCGTTTGCCGGTAAATGCCGGACAGAACTCGACTCTTCTATTGCCTTATCGGCACATGCGTGCCAGGACTTGAGACCGCCTCGGTTCAGTCCTACGAGGGCGCCAGGTCCTGCCAGCTAGGACGGGGATCTTTCCGGGCGCCGTGCTAACCATGGGTGACCGGCCCACCTAAGCGCCTGCACCCGCCCGCGCGGAAAGGCGCCCAGGCTCACCGCCCGGCTCGTTGGGCCTCTGCTTGACGGTTCCACGCGGCAACGCTCCCCAGAAAGATTGTGAGACCTGCTGGAGGAGGTTGATGGTTTTGTACCCCAAGAGGCGGTCGGATAAACGTCGGGGACGTCCTGGGTCGTGTCTCGACCGGTCGCCGTCTTCACCTAAACGATCGGACGAGGAGGAACGCCGTCACGAAGGCGGCTGTGAAACACGAGCGAACGCAGCACCAAAAAACGCCCGAAGGCCGCCGCTGCGGTGCCGGCGAGGAGAGCGAGCACCTGGGCGACGAGCGATCCCGATTCCAGCCTGCTGGAAAGGGCGAGACACCAAGTCGTGAAGACCACTGAGATGCACAGGGCGAAGCTCGTGCCGGCGGCGCCCGCCCAGCAAGCCCGGGTCGGGGGCCGGAACGGGTAACGCCGATGGGCGACGATGTTGGCGACAGAGCAAAGCGCGAGAGAGACGACGTTGGCGACATAACCGTTCATGTGCGTGCGGAGCAAAAGGTAGAGGCTCAGGTAGGCGAGCGTGCTGAGCAGCCCCACGCCGACATAGCGGGCGGCCATTGCGCCGTCGGCTTGGTGGCGGCGCTCTGCGAAGCCTTCTATCCGGCCGCCGCCAGCTGCAAAAGTCCGGACCAATCGCAGCAAGCCCCTCAGATCGGCGATGGCGGTGTGACCGATGCGGACCCGACTGTCGGGATCGTCGGCCCAGTCGACGGGCACCTCGTGGATGCGAAGCCCGTTCCGCTCGGCCAGGACCAGCATCTCGGTGTCGAAGAACCACTCGTTGTCCTCGACCACCGCCAAAAGGGCCCGGGCGTCGCTCGCTCGCATTGCCTTGAAGCCGCACTGGGCATCGCTGAAGCGCTTGTGCAGGACGAGGCGCAACAACAGGTTGTAGAGCCGCGAGATGACCTCCCGCTTCGGACCTCGGACGACGTACGCCCCAGGCGCGAGGCGAGTGCCGATGGCGACGTCGCTGTGTCCGGACGCCAGCGGAGCAACGAGGGGCAGGAGAGCTTCAAGACCGGTCGACAAGTCGACGTCCATGTAGGCGACGATGTCCGCTTCGCTCCTCGTGAAGGCTGCCCGCAGAGCGCGCCCGCGTCCTTTTTCCTCGAGGTGAAGGGCGCGGACGCCCTCGAGCTCGGCCGCAAGCCGACGGGCCAGCTCCCAGGTACCGTCAGTGCTGGCGTTGTTGGCGATCGTGACCATCGTCGGGAACGGGAAGCGGTCATCGAGATAAGAGCGCAGCGCGGCGAACGCTCGCTTCGAGGTCTCGGTCCTCGTTGTACACGGGCACCACGACATCCAGGCTCATCAACAGCGGCTGAGCAGCTCGCCGCCTATGCGTCTCGGTCATGGCACAAGACTGCGACGCCGACCTGAACGCCGGCTGATAGCCGGCCCGAGTCCAGCCGAGGGTTCTCGAGGATCGGCCGTGATTTCAGCCCGGCTGCAGGTAGGACGCAGACGCCGCTCAGCTTCGGCTCTCATGCTCGTCGTGTGCGAATGATCCTGTCCCACAAAAGGCGCGCCAAGTTGTGCCGGCTCGCACGATACGGATCGGTGTCGGCCATCTCGACGGCGACGACGCTTTGCGTGCTCGGACTTCTCGTCGGCGTGATCGGCTTTTCCGCGACGTGGGCGAACCTGATTGCGGTCGCGATCGGGACGGTGCCTTCCTTCGAGCTCAACCGGCGCTGGGTCTTCACCTACCGGGGACCCACCCCGGCCTGGCGACAGGCGCTGCCCTACTGCGTGCTTTCGTTCGCGGGCCTGGTCGTCTCCACCGTGTCCGTACACCTGGCGTCCGACGCCACCGCCAGTTCCGCCCGTCTTGTCCACACCGCGGCGGTGGAGGTGGCAAACCTCGGCTCTTACGGGTCGCTCTGGCTGTTCCAGTTCGCTCTTTGCGATCGCGTCCTTTTCAGGAGGCCGGCGCCCGCTCCGACCGCGGCCAAGCCACCAAAAGCTACGAGCGCGGCCTGAGCGACAGCGGGGATTCACCGCCTGCTCTCAGTTTGCTCCCGGTCCGGCTTCGGTCGCCCGGTGCAACCTGGCCTCGTCATCAAATCCGGTGACGCCCTCTCAGAGAAAGGAAAGGGTCCGCCAACCGCGTCCAGGTCGGCGAAAAACAATGCTCGTCTTCTATCTCACGATCCCGTTCATGCTCCTCGGAGCCGCCATCGCCGTCGTGCCCCTCATCTTCGCCATAAGGCACCAACAACAATGGGAGGAGGCGACGGCGCCTGCCATCCGTCCCGGTCGCGAAGAAACAGACCCTCTCGCGGCTTGAACCCACAAGCGGTCCCCCTCGCCCATTCGCGAGCAGTGCCCTCTGTTCCGAGGGCGTTGCTCGCGAATGGGCGAGGGCTCACCGCAGACACCCAGCCGCGTACTTGTTGGCTCCAATCGGGCCTTCAGATTGGGCGGCCATGGTAGGGCGACTTCTAAGGACCGAGACCAAGTGAGGCATGCCATGACGACGACATTGTCCCCGACAGCTGTCGAGACAGCCTCGAGCGAAGATCCACCGCACGAGAGCGCACCACTCGAACGACCACGTGGGCTGCGCCGCCTGCGGGCGTCGCGAACTCCCGAGCCGCGATGGGCGAGACCGGCCCTCATCGGCCTCCTCGTTGTGACGGCGGTCCTCTACCTTTGGGGGCTCGGCTCTACGGGCTGGGCGAACGCGTTCTACGCGGCGGCGGTCCAAGCCGGCACGAAGAGCTGGAAGGCTTTCTTCTTCGGGTCATTCGACGCGTCGAACTTCATCACGGTGGACAAGCCACCGGCGTCTTTGTGGGTGATGGAGCTGTCGGCGCGGATCTTCGGGCTCAACTCGTGGAGCCTTCTCGTGCCCCAGGCTCTGGAAGGTGTCGCCACAGTCGCCCTGCTCTACGGCGCGCTGAAGCGGTGGTTCGGCCCCGGCGCCGGTCTCATCGCGGGCGCAGTGGTAGCGCTCTCGCCGGTGGCGGCCTTGATGTTCCGCTACGACAACCCGGACGCGCTGTTGGTGTTGCTGCTCACCGGTGCCGCCTACGCCACGACACGGGCAATCGAAAGCGGCCGGACGCGCTGGCTCGTGCTCGCGATGTCGCTCGTCGGAACCGGGTTCATCACCAAGATGCTGCAGGCCTTCCTCGTCGTACCGGCCATCGGTCTGGTCTACCTGCTCGCCGGAGCTCCAAAGCTAAGACGCCGGATCGGACAGCTCGCCCTTTCCGCCGTGGCTCTCATAGTCGCCTCCGGGTGGTGGGTGACAATCGTCGAGCTCACTCCGGCCCGCGACCGTCCCTACATCGGGGGCTCGCAGGACAACAACCTTTTCAACCTGATCTTCGGCTACAACGGCTTTGGCCGAATCACGGGCAATGAAACGGGGAGCTCCGCCAACCAGTGGGGGGCGACGGGCTGGGACCGGATGTTCCTGCCCGCGTTCGGCAGTCAGATCTCCTGGCTCATCCCTGGCGCGCTCGTGTTGTTGGTGGCGACGCTGTGGATCTGCCGAGGCCGGCCCCGCACGGACAGGACGAGAGCCGCCGCCGTGTTCTGGGGAGGCTGGCTGCTCGTGACCGGCCTCCTCCTCAGCTACGCGAAGGGCATCATCCATCCCTATTACACCGTCGCCTTGGCGCCGGCGATCGGGGCCGTTGTCGCCGTCGGTGCCGTCTCCATGTGGCGACGGCGTGAGACCTGGCTCGGCCGCGGCGCCCTGGCCGGAGCGCTCTGTTCCACGACGCTTTGGGCATACGTGCTTCTCGGCCGAGCAACCTCGTGGATGCCCGAGCTTCGCGTAGCGGTGCTCGTCTTCGGGCTCGCAGCGACGGCCGCCCTTTTGGCAGCCCCGCTTCGGCTAAAGGGCGTGGCGCTCTTGGTGGGTGGCATCGCCTTGTTGGTTGGCCTCGCCGGCCCGGGTGCCTACACGCTCGAGACGGTCTCGGTCGTGCACTCGGGATCCATCCCTTCGGCGGGCCCCACCCAGGCGGGCGCTACCGGTGGCCCCGGTGGCCTCGCCCTCGGTGGCCCCACGGCCGGTGGCCTTCCCACCGGCGCAGGCGCCTCCCCCACGGGAAGGCGAGCGGCCGGAGGGAACCTGGGCAAAGGTGGCGCGTTCGGCGGCACCGGCGCTCTGCCTGCCGGCAACAGCGGGCTCGGCGGAGCTCCCCCTGCCGGCTCGATCGGGGGGACGGCCGGCGGCGGAGGGTCGAACGCTCGGAGGCCGACTGGCGCGGGCGCGCCGCCGGGCGGCACCGGGATCGGAGCAACAGGCGGTGCCGCCGGCGGTCTCCTGAATGCCAGCACACCAGGGGCCGCTTTGACAAAGCTGCTCGAAACGGACGCCTCCAGCTACACCTGGATCGCCGCCACCGTCGGCTCGAACAGCGCCGCCGGCTACCAGTTGGCGACCCGCGACCCGGTGATGGCGATCGGAGGCTTCAACGGGTCCGACCCCACTCCCACCCTTTCCCAGTTCGAGAGATATGTCGCCGAGGGAAAGATCCACTACTTCATAAGCGCAGGCGCCGGCGGCGGAGGTGGCGCCGGGCCGAGCTCGACAGGAACGGGGAGCTCGATCACGACCTGGGTCGAGGCCCATTACCAGGCGACGACTGTCGACGGCGTCACCATCTACGACCTCGCCACGCCGGCGAAGTAACCGACCAGCCGCGCACAGGGCCCGGGCCCTTTGCCGCTCAGTCCACAGCTGGGACTCAGCCGGCTCGGGTGGAGCGGTAAGGCCCGCGCCGTTCAATGAGACAAACAAGACCGCGTGGAGGAGACATGGACACAACTCTCAGCAGACAACACGAAAGACGCCCCAGCCGTGCGCATGTCGCGCGTCATATCCGCCTGGCGACGACTGCAGTCGCGCTGATTGCCGTCCTCGGTACCGGCGCCATCGGGGCCTTGGTGGCAACGGAGATCCCCGGATCGACGGCCAACGCGACGACGGCGGTGCGCTCGAGCGAGTCGGCGCCGGCGAGACGGACCGTGACAGCAAAGCCGGCGACGAGCGCGACGAGCTCGGCGGGCACGAAGGAGCCAGGGACGAAGGCCGCGAGCTCGAGCGGCACAAGGGCGACGACGAGCACGACAACGACAGCCCCGAGCACGGCCTCTTCGGGCGCGGCGACGACGTCGGGAGCGAGCTGACATGTCGTGCTCAAAGCCATCCACGAGAATCGGGCCCGGCTGGGGTGGCTTTCCGGCCTTCGGCACGACGGCCTCGTTCGCCACGACGACACCCGAGGCGATGGGTGCAGCGGAGGCCGTCCTACGAGGCGAGCTGGCTGAGATCGAGCTTTGCTGCAGCCGCTTTCGCGCCGACTCGGAGATCTCGCGTGCTCACGAAACGGGCGGCTATCCGGCCATTGTCAGCCCGCTTTTGGCCGAGGTGATAAAGACCGCCCTCGACATCGCCCGGGACACGGACGGCGCAGTCGACCCGACGGTCGGCGCAGCCGTCATCGAGCTCGGCTATGACCGGGACTTCTCCGAGGTGCCGCAAGACGGCACCTGCGAACTCGGAGTTCTCAGACCTGCGCCCGGCTGGCGTTGCATCGAGCTCGACCCCGGGAACCGCCTGCTCAGGATTCCGCAGGGCGTGAAGCTCGATCTCGGCTCGACGGCCAAGGCCTTCGCCGCCGACAGGGCCGCTTCGAGGATTGCCGAGGTCACCGGGTCCGGCGTGCTCGTCAACTTGGGCGGCGACATCTCGCTCGCCGGGCCGGCTCCGTTCGAGGGATGGCCGGTCGCTCTGGCGCTCGCCTGCACGACCCGTCCCGAGGACGCAAAGGCCGTCGTGGCTATCTGGTGCGGCGGCCTCGCGAGCTCAGGCACGGCGGTGCGCACCTGGCAGCGTGGCGGGCGACGTGTGCACCACATCGTCGACCCGGCCACGGGCACGAGCGCGGACAGCTGTTGGCAGCTCGCCTCGGTCACGGCGCCTTCCTGCGTGGCCGCGAATGCCGCCAGCACGGCAGCGATCGTCTGGGGCGAAGCGGCACCGGCGCAGCTGTCAAAGATGTTGAGCCTTTCCTGCCGGCTGGTCCGCCACGACGGGACGGTCGTCAGACTCGGGGGTTGGCCAGAAGACGCCGACAGCTCGCCGGACCAGTGCGCAAAGGCGGTGTGACAGTGTCCTCCATCAACCTCTGGTACGCCACGAGGGCAACTGGGATAGTCGCCCTCGTGCTGCTGAGTGCCACGGTGACACTCGGCATCCTCACCGCGGGTCGTGCCAGAAGTGCCCTGCCGGCCTTCGCCCGGGCGGACATCCATCGCCGCATCTCGGCTCTCACGGTCGTGTTCCTCGCCATCCACGTTGTGACCTCGGTCGTGGACAGCTACGTCCACATCCGCTGGAGCACGATCGTCGTCCCCTTCACCTCGAGCTATCACAGCTTCTGGCTCGCCCTTGGCACGATCGGCGTCGACTTGTTCCTCGCCGTGGCGATCTCGAGCGCACTGCGCCAGCACATCTCGGCGCGAAGCTGGCGTGTGCTGCACTGGCTCGCCTATTTGAGCTGGCCCGTGGCGGTGGCGCACAGCCTCGGGATGGGCACCGACACCGAGCTCGACTGGGTGCTCGGCCTCGTGGCCCTGTGCATCACGAGCGTCGTCGTCGCGACGGCCTGGCGCATCCGGGAAAGTGCCCGGGCGACAAGCCGCCTGCCCGAGACCTTGAACACTCCCCGACGCTCCATCCGTGCCCGTCTCGGCGCCGCGACGGCGAGCCAAGGCGCGCGGTCATGACCACCCTCGAGGCTCCCCCGACCACATTGCGGCTCGTCGAAGACGCCCCTGGACGAACCCCGACGACCCTCGCCGCACACCGGCGCCGTCATGGGGCGCCGCCGCTGTCGCAGATCGCCACGGCGCCGGGACGCGCCCGCCTGCTCGGCGAGATCGAGCGCTCCGGCCTCACGGGACGGGGCGGAGGCGGCTTCCCGTCTTTTGCGAAGCTTCGCCTGGCGCAATCGAGCAGAAGGCCTGGGGTGCTCGTCGTCAACGCCATGGAGGGCGAGCCCGCCAGCATGAAGGACCGGTTCCTCGTCACGCACTCGCCCCACCTCGTCCTCGACGGCGCCGAGATCGCCGCCGCCGTGGTCGGGTCCGCACGCATCGTGCTCTGCGTTCCGGACGAGGCGCATGGACTCGCCCCGGTTCTCGAGACCGCGCTCAAGGAACGGTCCATCGCCGGGGAGCCGACGACTCGCTTCGAGATTCGCCCGCTCCCGGGGCGCTACGTCGCCGGCGAGGAGTCCGCTCTCGTCGCCGGCGTGGCCGGGAAACGCCCGCTTCCCTCATTCAGGCCGGACAAGTCCGTGCCTTTGACGCTCGCACGACGGCCGGCGATCGTCCACAACGTCGAGACCCTGGCCAACCTCGCCCTCATCGCCCGCCACGGGTCCGTCTGGTTCAGGCGCCTCGGCGTGAGCGCGGCCCCGGGGACGCGCCTTGTCACGATCAGCGGCTCGGTACAAAGACCCGGCGTCGTCGAGGTCGTCACCGGCACCGCCATAGCCGAGATCCTCGAGCTCGCCCGCCCTTTGGGCCCTTTGCAAGCCGTGCTCGTGGGCGGATACGGCGGTAGCTGGATCCCGCGCTCGGACATCTCAACCCCCTACGCCCCCCAAGAGCTTCATGAGATCGGGGCGTCGATGGGGGCTGGCGTGCTGGTGGCGCTCGGGACTTCGTCCTGCGGTATTGCCGAGACGGCCCGCATCGCCTGCTTCATGGCGACCGAGAGCGCCGGCCAGTGCGGTCCTTGCCTGTTCGGCCTTCCGGCCATCGCCGAGGACCTGCAAACGATCGTCCATGGCGAAGGCGACCGACGGACACTCGACCGGCTACTAAGCCGCTGCGGCTTCATCGCCGGACGGGGGGCGTGCCGCCTCCCTGACGGCGTCGTGCGCCTCGTGCAAAGCGCCCTGCGGGTGTTCTCGGCCGATCTCGAAGCGCACCTGGGCGGCCTTGGCTGCGCCGCGGACGTTCGCCCAAGGACTGGCCGAGGAGGCAAGCGCCCATGAGGATCGCGCTTGATCCGGTCGCCTGTGACGGGTTCGGCTACTGCGTCGAGATCCTGCCCGAGGTGCTGAGCTTCGACGAATGGGGATTCCCCGTCGTGTTTGAGGGAGAGGTCCCCGACAAGCTCCTTGGTGCCGCACGACAGGCAGTCCGGTTCTGTCCCCGCCGGGCGCTCGCCCTTCAGCCGGCAAAGGGCCGTTAAGCCGGCTTGGTGACCTCCACCAAGGCGCCGCTGCGGACCGCTTCCACCAAAGGCTCGAGATCGTCGGGGAAGGGCGAGTTCGCGCTCGTGGCCGCGACGAGGCGACGGACGGCCGCGTGGGCCGCCCCAGTACCACGACCGAGGGGCCCAAGGCGCCGGAGATCGATCGCCTGAGTCGCCACGGTCAGCTCGATAGCGACGACGCGCGAGGCGAGGCTTACGACCTCGTCGAGGCGGCGAGCCGAGAGCGGGGCCATCGTCGTGCGGTCCTCGATGCCTTCGGCCTTGGTTGAGCTGGCCATCTCGTAAGAGACGGGCTGGGCCAAAAGGCGCGCCTCGGCGGCAAAGGACTGGGCGGCGACTGCCATCTCGGCGAGGCCGTCGTCGCCTTCCTCGGGCCGGTCCGACAGGCCGGGCGCCAGGCCGGAGAACGGGCTCTGGAGGAGCTTCACGGTGCGCTCGGCGGCAGAGGTGACCGCTGGAGCAAGGCCGATGCGGGCGAAGTCCAAGGCGGCGGACATCGCCACGACGTCGAAGCTGCCGACGGACACGACGGCCCGCTCGGACAGCACGACGACAGGGTTCGACTGCACGGCGTTGAGCTCCCGCTCGACGGCCTCCCGGGCGTAGCTGACGGCGTCACGGGCCGCCCCGTTGACCTGCGGGACGCAGCGGAAGGTGAGCGGGTCCTGCAGATTGCGGGCCACTGCGCCCTGCCAGAGGACGCTCCCCTCGAGGGCTCTTCGCAGGTTCGACAAGGACGTGCTCACCCCGGGCGAGCCGCGTGTCCCGGCCACGACGGGATGAAGCGCGCTCACGTTGGCGACGTAGGCTTCGAAGTCGAGGGCGGCAGCGAGGTCCATGACATCGAGCAGCTGCTCCGCCCCGGCGACGGCGAGGACGGACCAGGCCGTCGAAAAGGCGTTGTTGTCCAAAAGGGCGAGACCCTCGTTCTCCGCCAGCTCGAAACCCGCCCACTCCACGAGCCAGTCGGCCAGATCCGCCAGCGGGCCGAGGTCGGCCTCGCCGACCGAGCCGAGGGTCCGCACCGCCGGCACGACGTGTCGGCGAAGAGCTTCGAGAAGAAGGTCGGCAAGCTCGGGCCGCACCCCGGCGACGCCGATGGCGAAGGCGTTCGCTAACACGAGCATCGTGGCGCGGACCAATGGCGCCGGAGCCATCGGGCCCTGGGCCATGCGGTGGGTCCGCAGAAGTGACCTGTTGAAACGTGTCCGGTCCCCTTCTCGGATCGTGACCCGCTTGCGCTCGGCGACTCCGGTCGTGAGCCCGTAGACGGGCTCGCCCCGCGCGAGCACGTCAAGGACCACCTCGCGGTGAGCCTGCATGCGCTCACGAACCCCACTCGCGAAGGTGACCTCGTCTCCTCTCACGGCCACCGACACCACGTCCGCCAGGCTGAGCGAGGCTCCGTCGAGGACGACCGTCATCTAGCGCGCCGCAAGGGGGATCGGTGCAAAGGCGTCTTCATCGTCAACACCTTGGCACGGATTACCGAGAGCCGACGTGCCCGAGGCGAGCTGTCGACGTTATGCGCCTCTCCGGCTTGTGGCGAAGGTGAACGTCAACTGCTCCCGTACCGTGGCGGACCGCTCGGCGGGCACCGTGTCGTCGAGCCGTCCGTCCATGCGGCGAAACACCCGGACCTCGCCGAGCTCGGGCAAGGGCTCGTCCAGACTGACCAGGCCCTCGCGAACGAGGGCCAGTGTCGCCGCCGCCGTCACCCGCTTGGTCGTCGAGGCGATGCGGCCAGCGAGTCACGCCGCACCGGCGGCCCGCCGATGCAGAGCGACCCCAGCGCCTCGACGTGCACCTTGATCGCCCCGGGCGACGAGCGCGACAAGGCCCGGCACCTTGGCGACGCTCCTCGTGCCGTACCCGGCCCACTCCGGGCACGTAGTGGATCAACGCCGTCGAAGCGCATAAAGCCGATTCGGCGCGGCGTTTTCATCCATCGCCTACGGCGAAAGGGCGTCATTCTGTACCCTGCACGCCTCGGTTTGCGGCAGCCTTTGGGAGTTTGTGAGTCCGCTAGGCCTATCGCGCAACACCGTGCGCTGTCGGAGTGGGACAAGGCTAACCCCGGTGTGACCTACGCCCGGAACTCTTACAGAGGGATGTCCTGCCCACACTGGCGGCCATTGAAGCTTTCGAGATCGGTACTGGTGGAATCTGGCGGAGCAAGCGTCGTTGATCAAACATCTGGTCGCGCCGAGATTGAAGCATCGCGGCGACGACGCACCGGGCGTTGAGCTTTAGTCTCACGTCTAACTGCCGTGACGTCCGTCGCGTCAAGGTCTCCTGTCGACTTTCTTCGACCTGCGCTTGATAGCTCCTCGCCCGCGCCCCTCGCTGCCAGTCGATCAGCTCGTCCAGCCGTCGGTGGCGGGCGTGGTCGTGGCGGTGCCGGAGCCGGAGCCGCCGCTGGCGGTGACACGGGGGAGTGCCGGCATCGAGAAAGTACGTGTTTTCGCAAGCCGCCGGGGCGGTCGTCGCCATGCTGGCGTCATTTGTCAACGTGCTTGTGCCGCACTGCACCCCTCCTCGTCAAGAGGACTTCTGGGGCTGTCATATCGACTCATCCGGTGGCTCACTGAATAGGCGAAGCATCGTTGAGAACTGGACAGTTCGTCTTTTCTTCACGACGTTGGAAGGCGCTCGACCGCGGGGTTTACCGACCTGTAAGGTTTGTCGAGGGGTGACGAAGGTGAAGTCCAACCAAGGGTCATCGCAGTCGGAGCTGCCCGACGGTGTGCTGAACGTCGTCAATCGCAGCCCTTTGCCTGCTGTGATCATGGAGGTGCCCTCAAGGCGCATCGTCGTCGCCAATTCGCTAGCCCGCTCGCTTTTTTCGCCTGAAGGGAGCGAATTGCTTGGGCGTGATGCTGATTCACTTGTAGCGGACCCGCCATCCGGTGCTCTTGAGCTGCTCATCTCAGGTCGGCTGAACGGGTTCGAGGAGATCCGGGAACTCCGTTTGAGCAATGGGTCGTTGATCACGGCTCACAACTGGCTGAGGAAGATCGGTCAGGAGTTTCCTCCGCGACACGTTCTAGTGCCCCATCAAGCAACGTTTGCGCGTTTTACCAGTTCACGAAGTGTTTTGTCGTGGGCGTTGCGGTTGCGCCAGATGATGTAGCGACGGATCATCGAGTTCTGCTCTTCGTGTGAGCGGTGGTCGGTGCCATCGAGGGTGAAATAACGAAGCGCTTGGAACTGCGCTTCTATCCGGTTCAACCAGCTGGCGTTGGTGGGCACGTAGGCGAGCTCGACGTTGTTGGCTTCGGCCCAGTCGCCCACCCGGGTGTCGACTCTGGTCGACAGGTGCGGGCTGTAGTTGTCCATCACGATGGCGATGCGGATGTTCGCTGGGTACAACGTCCGGATGTAGCGGCAGAACTCGAGGAACGTGGTGCGGTCCTTCTTGGTCTTGATGTGGCCGTAGATCCTGTCCTTTTTCAAGTCGTAGGCGGCCATGAGGTGCCGGACTCCCTTCGTGCGGGTGTAAGTCGCACGGCGCCGACGGCGTCTCGGTCCGTTTGAGGTTCCCTCGCCTTTGACCGCCATAGGTGCCCACTGCTTGCCCGGGCGGGGAAGCAGGTTGAGCGGGCCGAACTCGTCCATGCAGATGACGACGCTCGGATCACCCTTGCGTGGGTTTATCTTTCCGTCGGCGATTTCGTAGAGATGGAGCACTCGGTTCTTTTTGACCTCGAAGTACGGATCGGTGCTCTGCTTCCAGGTCTTGATCACTTGAAACGAGACGCCCTCCTCTCGGAGTAAGAGGCGCAGGCCTTCGTGGCTGATGTCGTCGACCACCCCCTCAGCCACTAAGAACTCGGCCAACTTGGACAGGCTCCAGGTTGAAAAGGGCAAGTCGTGGTCGACCGGGCGGCTGAGCGCGATCTTCTTGATCTCCCTGCGTTCGGGCAAGGTGAAAGTCGGTGGTCGGCCACCGGCGTATTTGGGAAACAAGGAGTCGAATCCGTCGTCATTGAAGTTGTGCAGCACTTCTCGAACACGGTCTGGCGAAGTGAAGGCCACCTTCGAGATTTGGGCCACATCCATACCTTGCGCAGACAGGAGGACCATCTGGGCCCGCCGCCAGGTCACGACCGATCCGGAGGAGCGTCGCACAATGCGCAGGAGTCGCCCGCCCTCCTCATTGGTGATGTCTCGAACGCGTATTCCGTCGCGCACCTGACCTCCTCGTTAGTGGAAGCCAATTCTGCGCGACCCGAGGGTCAAAGTGGTGGACGCGCCCCTCCAACGTTGCCGGTCGCGGCACTAGCTGTCGCGATGGTTGACGGCAGGCCGGCCGGAAGCGCCCACTCGCCGCTGTCCGAGGACTTCAGGGTCGTTATGGGCACCTGCGACGCCAGTCTCGTGATTGACCGGGTAAGTTCAGACGTTGTCGCGGTTTTGGGGCGCGAACCGTCAGATCTCATCGGTCAGGCCGTTTTCCTTATTGTGCAGCCCGAAGACATCCCTGGGCTCATGTGGGCGCTCGCGGAGTCGAATGCGACCGGAAAAGGCGTGGCCCTCTACCTTCATTTCAATCTTCTGGACGGAGGAAAAGCGCCGTGCCAGATGCTGATCTCACCGATGGATCCCATTCCGAGTTTCGCGTTCACGCTGATTCCGGTTCAAGGTTCCGAGGACACCCAGGGATTGGACGTCGAAACGCTGTTGTGGGAGACGCGCCGGGCCATCGAGGCCCTCGCTTCCTCGCGTGATCTTGCGCGGCTCACTACCGCGCATGTCCCGGACCTCTCCCAGCTTTCCTCGCGAGAGCTCGTGGTGCTCACGAGCTTGCTCGCCGGAAATCGGGTGCCAGCCATCGCGAGGGAGCTCATCGTCGCTCAGAGCACCATACGCAACCACCTCTCCTCGATCTTCAGGAAGCTGAATGTCCAATCCCAGCAAGAGCTCATCGACCTTTTCGTAACAAAGAGAGCTGCAGCGCCTAGCGATAAATGACGATCCGTCTATTCTGATCTCTCCTTGGCAGGCCGATAGTTGTTACCTCTTGAAGCTTGCGAGAAGGTGGCCACTGAATGACTGATCGAGTCGACCTTGAGGCGGCGATTAGACAAGCAGCCGACCCTTTTGTGCTGGTACAGCGGGTTGCCGATGAGGCGATGTCACTCGACAAAAGTGTCGAAGGTGTAGCCGTCGGTTTTGTTCATGACCCGGGGTGGCTGACCTTCGAGTGTGCTTCAGGTCACCTGAAGGAGCGGGCTGGATACCGGCTGGCCCTGCAGGGAAGCCTCTCAGGTCTGGCGCTCAAGACGGGCAGGGCGCTCTGCTGCGATGATACCGAGAACGACCCTCGTGTGGCGCTTGAGACCTGTCGAATGTTTCACGTCGCCTCACTGGTGTGCGTTCCGCTCTGGCGCGGTAAACAGGCAGTGGGGGTTCTCGATGTCATCTCTTCCAGGCCGCGGGCGTTCAACGAACGCTCTGTGGCGACGCTCACGCGCCTTGCCGAGTTCATCGGCGTCGTCATTGGTGCTGCCGTCGACCTGGCAGAGGTCACCAACACGTTGCTCTCCCAGTCCTGGCACGATGCGCCCGGCGCAGCATTGCTCCATCAGGACGACCCTCGTACAGAGCAACGGTTCATCGCTAACGTCTTGAACCCTGGAGCGCTGGGAAGGCTGGAGACCCAGAGCCGGTTAGACCGGTTCCTCGGCGGGCGAGGCCTCACGCACGTCTTCCAACCCGTGTTCGACATCACAACCGGAGACTGTTTCGCGGTCGAGGCGCTCGCCCGGTTCTCGGGAGGAGCGAAGCAGAGCCCGGATGTCTGGTTTGCCGAGGCCCACGCAATCGGCATCGGCGTCCAGTTGGAAGTGACCTCAATAAGGCGAGCCTTGCGCGCTCAGGCGCGCCTCCCAGAAGGCATGACCTTGTGCGTGAACGCGGGGCCCGAGGCGATCGTCTGTGACGAGGTAGGCGAACTCCTTGCCACCTGCGACGCGCGGCGGATCGTGATGGAGCTGACGGAGGAGACCAAGGTCGAGGACTACCCTCGCCTTTCGAGCGCACTCGACCGGCTTTGCCTGTTGGGAGTACGTCTGGCTATCGATGACACGGGCGCCGGCTTTGCGAGCTTCGCCCACATCCTCAAACTCGCCCCCGACATCATCAAGCTGGACAGAGAGCTCACCTCCGGCATCGACCACGACCCAGTACGCGCTGCGCTCGCCACCGCATTGGTGAGTTTTGCCGCGAAACTCGGAACCGAGATCATCGCCGAGGGGATAGAGACAGCGGCGGAACTGGAGGTGCTGCGCAATCTGGGCATTCGATACGGACAGGGGTTTCTCCTCTGCCGTCCGACATCGATCGACTCCATTCCGATGAGTCTTTCCCGGGAGGTTTGGGGGGCCAGATCCGCGCGGGCGTCCCGGGTCCTGGTGAGGGAATAGCCACTTGATCCTGTGTCTGACGGCTCTCCCTGCTGGTCGCCGGCCAGAGCCCTCCTAAACCGGCTGCCGGCGGTGCTATTAGCCAGGCTCCTGAACGATTCATCTGGGCCTACCGGATGAACCAGCCCGAGCTGTTAACAGCCATACAAATCGACGGATACGGGCGCGGTGGTCCATTAGCGCCAGAGCGATGCTCCTACGTATGTCAAGGGGCAACTTCTTCTGGTTGGCGGCCAGCTCAGACAAGACAGGGATGAGCCACTCGGTGAGGGCAAGCTCTTACTAGGCCAGTGTTCCGGCCGCTCAACGGCGATGGCGGACTCCCAGTGACCGGGACCCTTTTGAGCTGATCCACCCGTTGTGCGAGTCCGAGACCCCATCATGGGGTAGGGAGGACTACACGACGATGAAACGACGCAGGCACACACCTGAGCAGATCATCCGCTTGCTCGCCGAAGGCGAGAAGCTGCTCGGCCAGGGCCAGAGCATCGAGGAAGTGGCGAGACACCTCGAGATCACCGAGTCGACCTGGCACCGCTGGAGGAACCAGTACGGGGGCATGAAGGCAGACGACGCGAAGAGGCTCAAAGAGCTCGAGAAAGAGAACACCCGCTTGAAGAAGATCGTCGCCGACCAGGCGCTCGACATCGACATGTTGAAGGAGCTGAACCGGGGAAATTGGTAGCCCCGAATCGCCGCCGGAGGGCCGTCGTTACCCTCCAGGAGCGGTTCGGGGTCTCCGAGCGCAGAGCCTGCCGTGTCGTCGGACAGTGCCGCTCCACCCAGCGCCTCCCTGCCCCGACACCGAGCGACGACGAGCTCGCTCTTCGGGCCTTCCTAAGGGACTTCTCCCGCTCACGTCCCCGCTGGGGCTGGCGCAGGGCCGCACGTGCCGCACGAGACGCCGGCTGGGTGGTGAACTCAAAGCGCATCCACCGCCTCTGGCGAGAAGAGGGCCTGCGTGTTCCCTATCGAAAGCACAAGCGCCCCTTGAGAGGCATCGGGGCGCCCGTCGGGGCCATGTGCCCGATCGCCCCGAATGTCGTCTGGGCGCTCGACTTCCAGTTCGACCAGACATCTGATGGGAGGATCCTGAAGCTCTTGAACGTGATCGACGAGTACAGCCGTGAGTGCCTCGCCATCGACGTCGCGCGCTCGATTGACGCCGACGGTGTCGTGAGATGCCTCGATCGCCTCGCAGCGACTCGCGGAGCACCGAGATACGTGCGCTTTGACCACGGGCCCGAGTTCATCGCCTTCGCCGTCGCGAAGTGGTGCCGCCTCGTCGGTGCTGACACGGTCTTTATCGACCCTGGATCTCCTTGGCAAAACGCCTGGATCGAGTCGTTCAACGGACGGCTGCGCGACGAGTTCTTGAACGGTCAGCGCTTCGAGACCCTGTTCGAAGCCCAGGTCCTTTTAGAGGACTGGAGGATCGACTACAACTTGAACCGACCTCACAGCGCGCACGGCTGGCTCACCCCGGTCGAGTTCGTCGAGGCTTGGCTCAACCAACAACAGCTAGTGCCCCATCAAGCAACGTTTGCGCGTTTTACCAGTTCACGAAGTGTTTTGTCGTGGGCGTTGCGGTTGCGCCAGATGATGTAGCGACGGATCATCGAGTTCTGCTCTTCGTGTGAGCGGTGGTCGGTGCCATCGAGGGTGAAATAACGAAGCGCTTGGAACTGCGCTTCTATCCGGTTCAACCAGCTGGCGTTGGTGGGCACGTAGGCGAGCTCGACGTTGTTGGCTTCGGCCCAGTCGCCCACCCGGGTGTCGACTCTGGTCGACAGGTGCGGGCTGTAGTTGTCCATCACGATGGCGATGCGGATGTTCGCTGGGTACAACGTCCGGATGTAGCGGCAGAACTCGAGGAACGTGGTGCGGTCCTTCTTGGTCTTGATGTGGCCGTAGATCCTGTCCTTTTTCAAGTCGTAGGCGGCCATGAGGTGCCGGACTCCCTTCGTGCGGGTGTAAGTCGCACGGCGCCGACGGCGTCTCGGTCCGTTTGAGGTTCCCTCGCCTTTGACCGCCATAGGTGCCCACTGCTTGCCCGGGCGGGGAAGCAGGTTGAGCGGGCCGAACTCGTCCATGCAGATGACGACGCTCGGATCACCCTTGCGTGGGTTTATCTTTCCGTCGGCGATTTCGTAGAGATGGAGCACTCGGTTCTTTTTGACCTCGAAGTACGGATCGGTGCTCTGCTTCCAGGTCTTGATCACTTGAAACGAGACGCCCTCCTCTCGGAGTAAGAGGCGCAGGCCTTCGTGGCTGATGTCGTCGACCACCCCCTCAGCCACTAAGAACTCGGCCAACTTGGACAGGCTCCAGGTTGAAAAGGGCAAGTCGTGGTCGACCGGGCGGCTGAGCGCGATCTTCTTGATCTCCCTGCGTTCGGGCAAGGTGAAAGTCGGTGGTCGGCCACCGGCGTATTTGGGAAACAAGGAGTCGAATCCGTCGTCATTGAAGTTGTGCAGCACTTCTCGAACACGGTCTGGCGAAGTGAAGGCCACCTTCGAGATTTGGGCCACATCCATACCTTGCGCAGACAGGAGGACCATCTGGGCCCGCCGCCAGGTCACGACCGATCCGGAGGAGCGTCGCACAATGCGCAGGAGTCGCCCGCCCTCCTCATTGGTGATGTCTCGAACGCGTATTCCGTCGCGCACCTGACCTCCTCGTTAGTGGAAGCCAATTCTGCGCGACCCGAGGGTCAAAGTGGTGGACGCGCCCCTCCAACGTTGCCGGTCGCGGCACTAGTGCTCGCATAGCGAGTGGATCAACTAATGGGTTCCCCTCACCAGCAGCAGACGGGCAGATCGTTATAAGGGCAACCAGTAGGCGCCAGCCGATTCTCGGGCCAGGTCTGCTGCTGGGAGTGAACTATGCGCGAGGCAGGCGGTGATAGACCTCGCGGGCGACGTAGCGCTTGAGGACCCGGATGATCTCGGGGTTGGAGCGGCCCTCTTTCAGGCGGCGTTCCATGTAGGTCTGGGTGCGGGGATCGGAACGCAGTCTCGTGATCACCACCCCCCAGAGCGCAGAGTTGGCCTGGCGGTCACCGCCGCGATCGAGCCGGACACGGGTCACCTTGCCAGACGAGGCCGGGATCGGGGCGACGCCGCAGAGATGCGCCCAGGCGGCCTGAGCGGATCCGTCCGGGATTGTCCCCGGCGGTCACGAGCAAAGTAGCCGCAGTGTCGACGCCGACTCCGTGGATCTCGAGCAACTGGGGCGCGGTGTCTTTGACGAGCTCGCCAAGGAGAAGGTTCAGGCGCTCGCGCTCGGCGTCCAGGACCAGCACGCGGTGACCGAGCAGGCTAAGGGCGGTCTTTGTGGCAAAGACCACCGGGTCGCCCCCGGCACGTGGTCTAAGCGCGGCCGCTTCGCGCCAAGGTGCTGGCGCGAGATCCCCTTCAGGCGTGACCGGAGCTCTTCTGGAGCGGTGAAGCCGAGATGACGAATCTGATTCAGTGTCTGGATCTTCGTCGAACGCGACGAGCGCTTGGCGACCACGAGGCCCTGATCGCCTCCACGTTGCCGTCGCGGCTCTTGCCCGCTCCTTGGGCTCTGCCAGAAAGCGCGGCCCGGGCCGCCTCGATGGCATCGACTGGGTCTGACTTGCCCGTGCGCCGGCGGGACTGGCGATTCGGCCGGTCGACTTCGACCACCTCCACGCCAGAGCCTCGCAAGTACCTGGAAAGACCAGCTCCATAAGAACCGGTGCCTTCGACCCCGACGCGTGTCAAGGTACCGAAGCTCGCCAAGAACTTGGCGAGGCGACGGTGTCCCGCCGGCGTCGTCGGGAACTCGGCCACGCCTAGGAGACCGCCGATCGCATCAAGTGCCGCCGCGACGTTCACATCGAGGTGGGTGTCCACACCACCAGTTACCGGGCGCGTCGCATCTACAGTGGTCATCGCCATCCCTTCTCTCTCAACTGGTCAAGGGGTGGCACGCGCCGCCCAATGCGTGCGGCGCCGGTGCGATCGTCCTGTTGCCACAGGGCGATCCGCCGCACTCATGGTTTGACTCGTGCCACGAGTACCTGGAACCGCCGGTCGACGGATCGTTCTGAAGACAGGCTGACCGTCAGCCGAATCTCGAGTCAGACCAGCAATCCCAAGCAGAACTGAAGCTATCCACTCACCTCGTCACCGTGGTGGATGGTGAGAACATCAGCCCGCTCTCAATACTCCCTGCCGAGTCGGGGGCGCGTCGGCACCGAGGTAAGGAACCGACAGCCCGACGTTCTGGGGAGGTATCCTCTGGCGTTCGTGAGCACTCGTCGGCCGTCGCACGGGGTCCCTGGTCCGTGCGCCTGAGTGCCGGGATCCAGCGGAAGCTATCTGCTCCCTACAAGATCCCGCGCACCTCGTGCACCTCGCCACAGTCCACGCTGAGGGCCGCATGATGCTGACGCACCGCCTCGGCGTTTGGCGCCTCGAGCAGGCAGTACACCTTGCCACCAGCGTTGTAGAACAGCTCCGCCTGGCGCACCCCGAACTGATCGGACTTCTGGGCCTTTGCCTCCTCTGTGATCTGCTGGATGGCCTCCTCCGGTAGGTTCAGCTCGTCGCGATAGTCCATGAACAGTGGCAACGCACGCCCTCCCTCTCTCGCTACGCAGTGACTTAGATAGTGCCGGATCTGGGCCCGATCCGCTATGCCCACCGCCTCCGGGGAGCACCCTTAACGACGGCTCCGGCGGCGAGCGGCTGATAAGCCGCCGAGCGAAGGGGTGCTCGGGCCGCCACTGTGGTCAGTCCCGGCGATCCGCTCCCAAGAACGATGCTCTGGACGGATGGCAGCCGGGGCGATCAGCTCATTATTGCGGTCCCCGATCATGGCACCATGTTGCTCGTCGCGACTTCCCTCGCAAGCTCAAAGGTACTTCGAGCCGGGCGGGGACAGCCGGTCGGGGTCTGCTTGTGTACAAACGACGTGCTCGTAAGCGCAACTACGTGGTTGCTAGTTCGCCCCGAAAGAACCAATGAACGCCGAACTTGTCGGCGAGGTGTCCATAGATACCGAACGGCATGTCGTGCAACTCATCGAGGAGATCTGGATCTGCACCTAACGACAGCTTATGAAAGATCTGTTGCAGGTCGCCGACGGTTCCGCTCGTAACGTACATGGCCACCGTGTTCCCCTGGTTCGGCTTACGCGTCGCATGCATCCAGTCAGTAGCCGAAAACTCCATGGCGCTCGATTTGAGGTGTGCGTAGACCACTTTGTGGTGATGCTCTGGAGGGATGTCAGCTTTCATCGGAGTATCGCCAAGCCGTGTGACGGTCAACTCACCACCCAAACATGAATGATAAAAGGCCATAGCGTCGGCGCAGCTCCCGTCGAAAAGTAGAAAGGGTGTGAGGTTCAACGGAGTCTCCTCCCAAGCTTCTATTCGTTATGGAATCCCGATGGGTCCCAGGCTCTCAGCCTCCTGCCCAAAGACCATCGCACCTACCGCCCCATCCTCTTTTGCCAGTTGCCGAGCGGAGCTTGCTGAGGCCCAGAACTGACCCCAAGATGCCGATCAAGGGCACTGCAGATCGGGCACGCAGAACATCGTCGCCCAGGGGCTTTCGACACGGCCGATCAGACGGCTCTGGGCGCTGCAGGCTGCCGTATGAGTTGCACCGAGCGCGCGTCCCGTACCGTGCAACGCCGTGCCTGCCTCTCACGCGGTCTACTGCCGAGTCGACGGCACCTCCTCACTCAGCCTCCTTCAGGCCCCACTACCGCACACTCGCATTGTCGTCGCCCACGTGGCCTCTGGCGACCTCGGCGAACCCCGCCAGCCCTTCACCGGCCAGCAGCTCGGCCATGGTCGAGCACGCCTAGGTGTTCGGCGTGTGGAGCTTGAACTTGGCTCCGGCCGGGTCCGCCACCGTGGCGATCCGCCCATAGGGGCTGTCCTCGGCGCCCGTCACGACCGAGCCGCCCAGCGAGGCGAGCCTGACGAGGGCGGCATCGATGTCGTCGACCTGAAAGTAGATCCACCATTTCGAGGGCTCCGTCTCGGGGAGAAAGCCGCTGGCGTCGAAGATGCCCGCCAGCTCACCTTCGCCGGACGGGTCACGCATGACGCTGTAACGGAACTCGTCGGTGTCGCCGACCGTGGCGGTGTCCCAGGAGAAGACGGAGCGGTAGAAATCGAGGGCGGTGGCGTAGTCGCGGGTGCGCAGCTCGAACCAGCTCGGCGCCCCGTGCTCTCCGAGGACCGTGATCCCGGGGAAGCTGCCGGGCTGCCAGGCGCCGAGGTTGGCGCCGGTGGGATCGAGCAGGACCGCCTGAATGCCGAGGTCGGCGACCGGCATGGCGCCCTGGATGACCTGCCCGCCCAATGACTCGGCCGACTCGAGAGCCTTGGCCATGTCGTCTGTCGCAAGGTAGAGGCTCCAGGCGTCGTTGGCCTTCATGCCGCCCATTTCGCCCATGGCACCGGCAATGAAGACGCCGTCGCGGGTGAACATGAAGTAGCCGCCGAACTCGGGCGAGGGGGCCTGGGCCTCCCAGCCGAACAGCTCGCTGTAGAACCTGCGACTGCCCTCGACATCGGAGGTCCAAAGATCGACCCAGCAGGGCGATCCTTTGGGGGCAGCGTGACGCGTGGGCATTGTCACTCCTTTCGTCTCGTGGGTCGTGCAAGCTTTGTGACGCAGCGGGGGCCCCAAAACAATCGGTCTACCGGAGATCGTCGCTCCGGCCGGCAGGGTCCTGAGCCTCCCGCTGGCCGATGAGATCGCCCGTCCAGGCCCGTCCACTAGGTGATGGCTTCCCCGCAGGCCTGGTGCCGCGTCACGATCATCGGCCCGGGCGGCCGCGAACTGGGCTCGTGCACATTGCAGGGACCGGGCGCTCCGGACCTCTCCACCGTGGACGTCGTCGGCCGCCTGGCCTTGCTCGCGAAACGGCTCGGGGGTGGCTTGATCCTGTCCCGCGTCTCGCCGGGGCTCCGTGAGCTCTTAGAGCTCTCGGGCTTAGGCGTCGAGATGGAGCGGGAGCCCGAAGTAGGAGAAGAGACGTTGCGGGTCCAACAGGGCCAAGAAGAAGGACGTCTCGGCGATGCGTCCCTCTGAGATCTCGAGTACCTGCAAAGCCCAGGGCGCGTAGCCGCCGGCCGGGTCCGGGCGGTACTGGGCGAAGCCGGGGCAGCCGTTGGCGGAGATCGGCAACAGCCGTGATCCCCGGCATTCGCTCGGCCCGGGCTGGACCATCCACTCGCCGATGTTGGACGCCCCCCGCAGCCAGAGGGCGAACGGAGGCATCGACTGCACGGCGTCCTCGTGCAACAAAGCGACGAGGCGCTCGATGTCGTAGCTCTCGAATGCCTGCAAGTAGCGCTCGAGCAGCTCCGCTTCGGCCTGCTCGAGGCACTCGCGCCGGGGCTCGGCCGGGAGGGCGCTCACCGTGGCCCGGGCCCTCTGCAGGGCAGAGTTGATGGCGGGTACGGTCGTGTCGAGGAGCTCGGCCACCTCGGCGACCTGCCAACGCAGCACCTCGCAGAGGATGAGGGCGGCGCGCTGGCGAGCGGGGAGATGCTGCAGCGCCGTGATGAAGGCAAGCCGGACCGACTCGCGATAGGCGGTGATCTCCGCGGGGTCCGCTCTCTCCGGCGCCAGGTGGGCGTCGGGCACCGGGATCACCCAGAGCGCTTCGGGCAGCAGCGGACCGAGCAGCGACTCGTCCGGTGGCGATGCCGGGCCCATGTCCATGGGACGGGCCCGGCGCTGGACGTGTCGCTGCATGTCGATGCACACGTTCGTGGCGATGCGGTAGAGCCAGGAGCGAACGCTGGAACGCCCTTCGAAACTCTCCCAGTTGCGCCAGGCGCGAAGCATCGTCTCCTGCACGGCGTCCTCGGCTTCGAACCCGGAACCGAGCATCCTGTAGCAGTAGCCGGTCAACTCCCGGCGGTACTTCTCGAGGTCTGACCCCGCCATGGGCGCGTTGCTCAAGGCCACGGCGCATGTTACCGGGGTGACGTCCGACACCGCTTCAGCCATCGCCCGTTATGACGTGACCGTCCGCAAGGACTCATCGGTCGTCCGGCGGAAGACTCGCCCGATCATCGCTCTCGGTCCTCCTCGACCGGATCAGAGCACCGACTCGCTGGCGGGAGACGGCCAAGTAATGACCGATATCGGCCAAGCGGATACCCTCCCCGCGTAGTACCTGCGCCAGCGAGCGGCGGAACTCGCCGCTCGCGCGGCCGAGGTCCGCCGTCGTGCGGGCCACGGCCGACAAGGCGCTCGGGAGATCGGTGCTCGAGACGATCCTTTGCCACGACCATCCCACTCTCCTGCGCCTTTTCGCGACCGTGAACTGCTCGTTGACTTCGTTGAGACCCTCGATGCTCGAGGTCGTCGCCTCCGAGAGGGCGTCGAGCGCCCCGAGGGCCACGTCCTGTTCTTTTGCCTCGGTACCACTCACGGCCATGCCCCTCACCTCTTGCGGCACCTATTCCCACGGTAGGGCCTGGTCAATCCTCGGGCGAGTCCCCCGCCTCAAGAGCTGGTGACGAGGAAGACGCGGGAAAGCCCGGTCAGCTCGATGACCCTTCTGATCACCGGTCGCGGATTGCGCAACTCGACGGTGGCGATCCTCTCAGCTATCGCCACGAACATGGCGAGACCCGAGCTGTCCATGAACTCGAGCTCGCTCAGATCGAAAACGATGCGGTCGAGCCCGCGCCCGTAGGTGGCGTCGATGGCGGCACGAAGCGAGCCGACATTGGAAAGGTCCAGCTCCCCGGAGAGCTTGAGGACAGGTGTCCCGGCAGCGTCGGACACCTCTTCCAGTCTCGCTTCGGCGGCGCTGTGATCGATCAGCTTGTCCATCTGAGCCCCAGCATGGCGATGTCGTCCTCGGATGTCTCGTCGGTAAGGTCGGAGATCACATTGGCGAGGAGAAGATCGAGGGGGCAATCCTGGCCCTGGGCGACCTGCTGCAACCTTTCGAGTCCGACGTCCAGGCTCTCTCCGCGGTGCTCGACGAGGCCGTCGGTAAAGGCGATGAGCGTCGATTTCGGTGGCAGACAGACCGTGACGGACTCGTAGCTCCCCCCTGAGACACCGAGGGGAACGCCGAGCGACGTCTCGATGAACGAAGTGTTCTGGCCGTCGATGACGAGCGGGTTGAAGTGCCCTGCGTTGGCGAGGGTGATCTCATGGCGGCTGACGTCCCCGACTCCGACGAGCACCGTGGCGAAGTGCCCGTCGACGAGGACGTGCAGCTGTTTGGAGCACTTATCCAAGATCGCCGACGGCGAGTAGCCCTCGAGGGCATAGGTACGGATCGTGAAGCGGAGGGCCGCCATCACCGTCGCCGCGTTGAGCCCGCGCCCGGACACGTCGCCGACGACGAAGGCGAAGCGCCCGCCGTCGATGGGGATGAAGCTGTACCAGTCGCCACCGATCTCCATACCCTTCGCGCCCGGGACGTACTGCACCGCAACCTCCATGCCGGCGATCTCCGGCGTCTCGCGGGGCAACAACGCCCGCTGCAGTGTCTCGGCGATCGTGCGCTGCTCGCTGAAGAGGCTTCCGAGCTCGGTGTAAAGGCGCCTGATCTCGGCCGCGTCCCTCTCCGCCGAGCGCCGCCGCCTAACCAGCCGTTCCGTCGTCCACGCCGCTGCGAGGGTGATCAAGATCCCGAGCACGGCGAAGATCCACGGCAGCCGGGCCGGGAGCGTCCCTCCGAGTTGGCCGGCCGGGGAAGCCACGAGCGTGAGCACTGTGTCACCGAAGGGGACCGACACCTTCGCGGTGAGCCCGGTGAGCGGAAGGAGGCGCTGGCTCGTCGTGAGGAGGTCCGCCGGGTTTTTCGAGCTGCCCAGGTAGATGGCGTAGTTCAGGTCCGAGAAGGCGGAGTTCTTTGCCACCGTCGCCCGCCGGTCAGCTGGGACGGCGTGCTCCGCGTAGACGGCGAAACGTCCCTTCGTACCGGGCAGGGCCAGGGCGAAGACGAGTCGCCCTCGCTTGCCACGAAACATCGCCCCCGCGACAAAGCCGCCGTGGGTGCGAAATGCCCTTGCCACAAAGCTCCCCGCCTCGCTTGAGGTGGCGTAGCCCGGGGCGACGCCCACCACCGCCACCCGCCGCGGACTGGTGGCGGTCATCTGCCAAAGCGAGGCGGAGACGAATGTCCCGTTCGCTGCTATGTAGGGCGACATGAACCTGGTAAAGGCGCCGACGGCCCCGTCGGTCGCCGAGGCGACCTCCACCGCCGTCGCCAGTGGTGCCTCGCTGTCCGGCACGGCCGCGGTGAGCACCTCGGCAGCCTGGTCGGTCTGCAGTTTGAGGAGGCGGGCGTCGTTGTGGTTGTTGAGTGACCAGGAGGTCCAGGTCACGACGCCGGTGATGATCAGTCCGACCGCCAGCACGATGGCGATCGCCCCGGCGGGAACGGGCACCGCCGTTGCCGGTCCTGCCTTCGGGAAATCCGTCGCATCTTCATCAGCAGCCGCCGGAGGCGACGTGGCGTTCGCCAACATGTTCCCCCCTCCCTTGCCAACGCGTCGCGGCGCACCCCTTGCGCCTTGATGCGATCTCCCTTCTAGGTCCACGGACTCTAACTGTCGGTGCGGTACCGTACCGAGGCAACGGGGGGTTGCCGCAATTTCATTCCCGGACCCCGGGACGGCCGCGGTATGACTTCGGAGCCATTGTGTCTCCTGCCCACGGGGGATGAAAGACCCGCACGCTAAGAAAAGAGTCGGTCGAAGACCTCCCTCAGCACCCGGTAGCCTCAGCACCCGGTAGTACTCGCACGAGGAGGCCTCGAGCCGCGCCCGGTCGGTCACAGTGACGCGTCCGCGGTGATAACTGATGACCTCGGCGCGTTGCAGCACGCCGGCGACCTGGGTTATCGAGGCCCGCCGCACCCCGAGCATCTGGGCGAGGAACTCCTGGGTGAGGGCGAACTCGTCCAGGCCGACACGATCGTGGGTCAAAAGCATCCAGCGGGCGCAACGCTCCTCGATGGAGTGAAGAGCGTTGCAGGCCACCTGCTGGCACAGCTGGCTAGAAAACGCCTGGGCGTAGCGCCGCACGATGCCCGCGAGCCTGCCGTCACGGGCAAGCTCGCTGCGAAAGACCCCGGCGTCCATGCGCAGGGCGGCTCCGGGCACCTGGACCTGGAGGAATTCGGCCGGATTGAGAGCCTCGGCTCCCCAGGACAACGAGACACCGACAAGTCCTTCGTTGCCGATCGTGGCCACCTCGACGCCATCGGTCCCTTCCGCCCGGGTGAGCAAAGAGACGACCGAGCGGAGGGGGAAATGACACTGTCGGTGCGGTCGCCGGCAACGCAGAGCGGCTCTTTCATCTGGAGGCGGACCTCGTGAAGCTTGTCCGAGATGCGGCCCCGCTCGTGGTCTGGGAGCGAATCGAGGAGCCGGTTTCCTCCCGGCAGGTGCGAAGGGGCCGACGGCACCGATTCGTCGCTATCCGGCCTACCCAACAGCGGCGGGGCGCGACACCTCGCTCGCCTGCACGTCCGTCCGGTCGTCGATGACGACCGAGCGAAGAGGTCCGTCGGCCACGCTGGGCACTTCCTCTTTCCGACCCGGCACCACATGGCACAACCCCGGCGGGTCGACCGGGGTTGTGATGCTTTTGCTACCCGTCCTCGGAAAGCTCAAACGTCGCAGCCGCGCCATCGCTTTCCGAGGAGGAGCGCTCGAGGGTGCCCGACGGGGCGGGATGCCGACAGTGGGGCGCGTGTAGGTCGGTGCATGACACGGGCTAGGCAATTCGGGGTGAACGAGTTCGACCAACTGGCCGAGGGATACGACGAGTCCCGTGGAGGCGAGCAACGCGGGGACGAGTACGCCGCAGACCTAGATGCCCAACTCCCGCCCGGAGAAGATCCCGTCTTGGAGATCGGCGTGGGCACCGGCGTCGTGGCCCTCGGCCTTCGACGACGCGGAAGAACGGTTCTCGGCCTCGACATCTCCGCCCCTATGTTGCTCCGCGCCCGGCCGCGACTCGGACCCCTCTTGGTCCGTTGCGATGCCATGGCAATGTCGATCGCGACCGCGAGTGTCGCTCACGCCGTGTCAGTCTGGGTCATTCATTCGGTCAAAGACCCGGTACGGCTTTTCCGCGAGGTGGCCAGGGTGATCCGACCCGGAGGACGCTACGTCGTGTGCGCCACGCAACGCCCCGCCCATGAAGACCAGGTCGGCGTGATCATCGCCGAGATGAGCGCACGTGTCGACGCCCGCCGGGGTGCCTCGCGCCCACGGGAGGTCTCCGCCGAAGAGGTGCTCGCCTGGGCCGGTGAGGCTGGTTTCACGGGCCGCGTCTACGAGCTCCAGCGCCAGTGGCGCTCTTCACCCGACGAGGAGCTGGCGGCCATCGTGAATCGCCGGTGGCCGGCGATGCGCGAGCTCGACGAGGCGGCCATCGAAGAGGTGACCCGGCCGGCCATCGAGGCGCTGCAGTCGCTGCCGGCGACGGTGCAACTTCGCCGGGCCACGGCCGAAATGGTCGTGCTTCAACGGCCTTGACCCGAGCCGACGCGGAGCAATGGCCCGGCAATCGCTAGTCGGGCGGCGGCCGTGATCCTTCATGGTCAAGATTCTTGACTGTCAAGGAGGTTGAACGTAGCCTGACAAGGTGGGCCTCCCTGATTTCGACGAACTGGCTACGCCGACCTTGATGCGTGCCGCCCGTGGTACGTACGCCAACTCCATCCGGGCGCAACTGCTGGCGATCGGCGTTGACGACCTCCCGAGAAACGGGGCCTTCCTCCTGGCAGGCATCGACTCGACTGACGGACCGCGACAGGATCTGGCCTCCGAACTGGGCGTCACCAAGCAAGCGGTAAGCCTTTTGATCGATGTCCTTACCGAACGCGGCTACCTGGAACGAAGCCCGGATCCCGAGGACCGCCGCCGTATCGCCCTCAATCTCACCCGACGCGGGCAAGAGGTCATCGAAGCCGTCTCGCGTGCCGTGGAGGCGGTCGATGCCCAGCTGGCCGATCGGGTGCCACCTGAATACATCAAGGCCACGCGTGCCACGCTCGGAGCCCTCGCCGAGATCAAGACGACAGCCGTTGCGACAGGCGCCGGAGCGCCTCGCCCGGTACGCCAGCTGCGGCGCTTCAGCCCGATCTTCCCGGTGCGGGACCTGGCCGCCGCTCTCGCCCACTACTCGTCACTCGGCTTCAGCACCATCGCCCACGAGGACGGCGATGAGTACGGTTTCGCCAACCGAGACGGCATCAGCTTGCACCTGATCGCCGAGCACGACCACGGCCACGACCACCACGGCGCCGCCGCCTACCTAAATGTGCACGACGCCGACGCCCTCTACGAACAGTGGAGCCGCTCCGGCATCGCCGGCGAGACCCGGCCGGTCCACCCGACGCCCTACAAGATGCGGGAGGGCTCGCATGTGGACCCGGACGGGAACCTGATCCGTTTCGGGTCTCCGATGGAGGACTGAGCAGACCCCTGTCGTTCACCAACATGGGCCTCCGTCGTCGGCGCCGCCATCCCTCACAGGCAGCGATAACCGGTGGTCTCGGATGCTTCGCTTCCCAATCGTCCAGGCTCCTAGGCGCTGATGACCCCTGGGCAGATCTGTCAGGTCGTTCCCGGCGCATCGAGCTTCACCCGAGCCGCCACCTCGGGGCGCTGCTCTAGATAGCCGCGGGCGAAGGAACACTCCGGCACGACGCTTAGACCTCGCGAGCTGGCTGCCTCGAGCGCCGCCTCGACGAGCAATGCACCGACACCCCTGTTGCGTGAGGCCCGCGGCACAAAGGTGTGACGGAGCACCAGCCGGTCTCCGACGACCTCGTAGGCCAGGTAGGCGACATCGCCCTCGACGTCGAGCTCGAAGCGGCGCTCCAAGGTGTTGTCGGTCACCGGCACTCGGGCAGCGTACCCGGCGAAGCTCTCGTCCCAGCTCCTGACTGACTTGGACGCGCTGAGCCGTGCAAGTGTTTACGCAGGTGGTGCCACAGCCCCGGCGCTAGGCAGCTCCAGGAGCGCCTGAGATGGCGACGCCAAACGTGAGGCTTAGTCGACTGGGCTAATCAGGAAGCGTGGCGCCCCAATTGCGGGCGATCCTCCGTGCCTCGTCCTCGGCAATAAGCCTGCCGTCTGAGTCCCAGAACCAGTTGACCAGGCTAGGGATGCTCGTCCACTCGCTCTTGTTGGCACTGAGCGTCTCGGAGGTGTCGGCCCCACTCAATCGGACCAACATGTTTGGCTTCTCGATGTTGTCGACTGCGTAATTAGCCTTCGTCATCTCAACTCCGCATCCTCGTCAACTTCGTCCACGAGAGCCCGCGTCGTTGGCTCGGTCGCCGCCTTTGCAACTGGCATAGTCGCTCGGCTTCATGGTGCGCCAGCCAGGCCGAGCCGGCGAGCCTGCACGATCCTCTCCGGCACCGGCGGATGAACTCAGGCTCTTTGGGAACAACGACCCGGCCCTGGTAGGCGCACTCCCAGGCTAAGCCGCTCGGCTGTGAGCAGCCTTGGAGATTTGCTGCAAACGCGTTCCAAGGCGAGTCGCCGGCGTCGGAAGCCTGCCCAGGCAGCCATAGCAGGCAAGCCCTGGGAGCCGCCTTCCTACCGTTAGGCGAGACAGGGGATCAATCCGTCGAAGACTCTCCACTAGGTGAAGGCTGAACGCCGAGCGACGCGGTCGGGCGCGGTCCTGCGACCTTGGCCGGGTAGCGGAGGCCGTCAAGGACCATGGACACGAGGCGCTCGCTCGTTTCCCGGGAATTCAAGGGATTTGTGCAAACAGGGCTCACCAGCTGGGTGACGTCCCGGCCATCGACGTCGTCTCTGATAACACCCGCCGCCTTTGCGTTGTCGATCACCAAGTCGAAGGCCGAGTCGATGAGGTCACGCGCCCGCGAACGCAGCGCTGGGTTCTTCTCGAAAGCCTGCTGCAGCTCGCTCAAAAGGGTCTGCTTGGTCCGGGCGTAGCGCATGAACGCCTCGAAGAAGGCAACCATTGCCGGCCAGGGCTCGAGCGTGGCCACGACCGCCTTGGCCGCATCGGCCAGCTCTTCGACGTCGGTGTTGTACACAGCCTCGACGATGTCGATCCGCGTGGGGAAGTGGCGGTAGAGAGTACCCACCCCCACGCCGGCCTTGCGGGCGATCGCCTCCATCGACGCTGCCGGCCCCTGCTCGGAGAACACTTCGCGTGCTGCTGTGACGAGGCGCTCGTGATTGCGCCGCGCGTCGGCTCGTTGGGCCCGGTCCGTGTTGCCTGACTCGGCGTCCGGACCGTGGGACTCGCCGTTTCGCCCGTTCATCACGCCTTCGTGCCTCGAAGAAGAGCAGGGTTGCTAAGCGGAGGCACCCTCCGTATAATAACCGGAGGAAGCTTCCGCTTTGTCATATTACCAGCGGAAAGGTTGCAGTCAATGCCCTCGTCAGCTCTTCGCGGCTCGCGCCCCGGCGCGGCCCACCCCACCTCCTCCGGACCTCCGGACGTGCTCCGTCGTCGCCTGGCCAGCCCCTCGGTGTTCCTCTTTGTGATCCTGACGGCCCAGCTCATGGTCGTCCTCGACGCCACCATCGTCAACGTCGCCCTGCCTCACATTCAAAGGAGTCTGGATTTCTCGACGAGCACCCTCTCTTGGGTGCTGAACGCCTACATCCTCACCTTCGGCGGCCTGCTCCTGCTCGGTGCCAGAGCGGGTGACCTCTTCGGGCGCCGGCGCACTCTCCTCGTCGGAATCGCCGTATTCACCTTGAGCTCCCTCGCCGGCGGCTTCGCACCGGCAGGTTGGGTGCTCCTGGGCGCCCGAGCGGCCCAGGGGGTCGGGGCCGCTTTGGCTGCGCCATCGGCGCTGTCTCTCCTCACATCGGTGTTCGCCGAGGGCCCCGAGCGGGTCCGGGCCATCGGCCTCTACACCACGGTGTCGGCCGCCGGCGGCGCCGGGGGGCTCGTCACGGGTGGGCTTTTGACCGAGTTTGTGTCATGGCGATGGGTGATGCTCGTGAACGTCCCTATCGGGTTGAGCGTCTGGCTGCTCGGCCGGATCGTCATCGCCGAGAACGATCGCCGCCGCGGGCGCTTCGACCTCGCCGGGGCGCTGACGTCCACCCTGGGAGTCACGGGGATCGTGCTCGGCTTGGTGGAGGCAGGGACCTCCGGGTGGACGAGCCCGGTCACGGTCGCGGCGTTCGCGCTCGGGTCGGTCCTGCTCGGGGCGTTCGTGGCTCAGGAGACTCGGGCGGACGAACCGATCCTGCCCCTCCGGCTCCTCACTCACCGGACGCGAACCGCGGCCAACCTCAGCCGTGCTCTGCTCTACGCCGGGTTCTACGGACTCTTCTACTTCCTGGGTCAGTTCCTCCAGGATGTGGAGGGCTACTCGCCCCTGTTCACCGGGCTCGCCTTCCTCCCCATGCCGGCGTCGGTCTTTCTCTCGTCGCAGGTCGCGAGCCGGGTCCTTCTTCACCGCCTCTCCCCAAAAGCGGTGATGTCCACCGGGATCGCTGCGGCGACCCTCGGCCTCTCGCTCGCCACTCAGGTGGGAGCACACACCGGCTACCCGCAGATCGTCCTGTTCCTGGTTCTCATCGGGGCGGGCAGCGGCACCGCGTTCGTCGCCCTCACCTCAGCCTCCCTGGCCGAGGTGGCCCGGAGCGATGCCGGTGCGGCGTCGGGGCTCGTCAACATGTCTCAGCAGATCGGCGCCGCCCTCGGATTGGCCGTGCTCGTCACCGTCTTTGAGACACTGACGGGCCACGTCCAGCTCCAGTCGGGGACCGGGTCCACGGCGGTGGCGTCCACGGTCGTGCACGCCCTCGACGCCGTGTTGGGCGTGGGAGCTCTCTTCGCGCTAGCTGGACTCGTCACCGTCCTTGTCGGAGTCCGCGCGACGCGAGCCCGCCCCGTCGTCCCAGCAAACTCTCCTGGGTTCGCCGAGGAGGCGCTCGAGACACTCGCCGAGGCTTGCGAGGCATAGGGAATCCGGGCCGTACCTCGCCTGGCGTCCGCGGCCGCACGCGTGGAGTTGAGGGAGGGCTTCTCGCAGGCAAGCGAGCTCTTCAAACTGCTTGTAACTAGCCCCTTCGTCCGTCACGTCGGGCTCGAACGGTATACGACCAGGCTGGATCGCCCCTGTTTTGAGTGCGAAGGCCAGGCCGGTGGGCGACCTGGTACTCCGCTCGAGCTCGGTCCAGAACGGAACTGGATCGTGGGCTGAATAGCTATCGCAGGCTGGTCTGAGACGCTAGATGCCGGTACTCGCGTCGCTTGGTTGGTTCACTCGATCGGCTGATGGGCCATCCCCCTGGGTTCGCGACCGGCGAAGAGCCAAGCGACGAGCGCGGCGAAGGCCGGCATGGCGAGGAGAATGAAGAGGAGGTCCGCAACCGGGACGTTGCCGAGCGAGGAGATGCCGCCGTTCAGCGAATTGCCGTGGAGCCAGCCGATGAGCGCGATGTACCCCCCCACGGTTCCGAGGAGGGCGCCGAGGAACCCGAGCGCGCCGGCGGTGGCTGCCGAGAGTGTGCGCCGCGTGTAGCTGCTCGCCCCCGTCGCGGCAAGCGTCCGCAGGTCACTCGCGGTCTCGCTGCGAACGAGCCCGACCGACATGCCGAGCACCCCGAGGGCGATCACGATCCCGAAGACCGTCGCCCACGTGATGACGGCGAACGAGCTGGGCTGGTCGTTCTTCGACTCGACGGAGAGCTGCGTCGTCGAGGCGGCGAGCTCCGCGTCGCTGATCTGGGAGGCGCTGAAAGCCTGCGTCCCCTGCACCAGCCAGTCCGTAGTGCTCGCCTGGATGTGGAACTCCTTCATGGCGTGCTCGGTAATCACCGTGTTCGGTGCCGAGGTGCCGCTCGGCAGAGCGCCCAGCTCCTCGATGACCGGACTGGCGAGGCAGTCGCTTGGCGCATTGCACCTCGAAGTCGACGGCGGGCCTGAACCGGGGTTTTGAAAGGCATTGCCGTTGTTCGATCCGTAGGTGAAGGTCATCCCGGAAACCCCCGAGAGTCCCGGGCGTGAGCTCAAGACGTCGGCGTTGGGATTGATCTGTGACGCCTTGATCCCGAATGCCCGCAAGAGCTGCGGGGTCGCGACATAGATCTGTCCGTCCCAGCTCCGACCGCCTTGTCTGGCGTTGAGACTTACATCGGGGGTCTCCAGCGCGATCAGCTGCGCGCCGAGGCCTGTCGCGATCGCCTCGGCGTGCGCGGACAGCTGCCGCAGCGTCGGAGCCACGGCGCTCTTCGAAGCTTTTTTGACCTTGCCACCCGGCACAACGATGGCCGTACCGGCCGGGGGCGGAATGTTGGCGTGGAGGGCGAGCTCGTTCGAGGCGAGGTTCGGCCCGGCATAGTCGAGGACGTTCCCGTAGCGTGCCGAGGCGGCGAGCATGACGATGACAGCCGCGAGGACGCCGACGCTGATCGCCGCCAGCGCCGAGCCCGAGCGGGCCCGGTAGCGGGCAAGGTCGCGAAGCGCCAACCGGGTCGCGATCGGGGCTCGCCTGGCGAGCCCCGCGCTGATGGAGAGGAAGAACGGCGCGAGCAGGATGAGCCCTGGGATGAGGAACACGATCCCGAGCACGAGCTCTGGCATACCGCCACTCCCGTTCCCACTGTTCGAGCTGCCCGAGTATCCGAGGAGGAGGAAAGCTGCTACCAGGCAGGCGATGCCAGGGATGGCAGAGCGGTGGATCTGACGGGGCGGGGCGGGCCGACCAGATAGGGCGGCGATGATCGGAACCCGGGTGATGGCTCGCGCGGGCCGGGAGGCGGCGAAGAAAGTCGCCACGACGGCGAGCACCATGGCGGCGGCGACGACGCTCCAAGGCAGGGCGAAAACGCCTATCGCGTGGTGCGCGCTCTGTTCGAGGCTCGGCCGGTAGGCGAGCCACACCACGAGCCCTAAGACGAAACCTGCGACGGCACCCACCAGGCCGACGACGGTGCCGTTCGCACGCACGACGAGGCGGACGTGGCTGTCTGTGGCGCCGGTCGACTCGAGCATGCCGATGGCGCGCAGGCGGCGTTGGGCCAACACGGTGAAGCCGCCGACCGAGACGAGCGCGATGAGAAGCATCCCGAGCACGAGGGCGGCGAGCGAGATCGTCTCGGGGTTGAGGGGGTTCGACTGGGCGACTGAGGCCGGCGTCTGCACATTCGGCGCGATCGAGCTAGGCGAAACTCCCGGTGCGTCGAACAACATCACGACTTGCGTCGGAGTGTTCACCTGCCCCGGTACGACGAGAGCGAATTCGTCGAGGAGGCTCTGGGGGTTCTGCACGATGCCGACGACCCGTCGCCGGGCGCCGCCGACGTCCCAGGTGTCACCGAGTTTCAGGTGGAAGGCTGAGGCCACGCCGCTCGTGACGGAGACCTCGTCGTCGTTCAGCGGGTAGCGCCCGGAGACAAGAGACAGCATTGGGCCACTGAAGGTTCCGTGCGGATCTTGGGCGCGCAGCTGGAAGGTGTTGATCGAGCCGGGGATCGAGATCGTCTGGTTCTCGATGAACTCGACGCGCCCGAAACGGCGTTCGATATTGGCGATTTCGGTCCGGGCGTGCGCGTTCAAGCTCGTGAAGGTTGCCGAGTCTCCTGCGGTGCCGAAACCGAAGTTGCTCGGCTGCGGCGTATTCGTGGCGACGGCCGAGCCGACGATCGTCGCCACGACCGCCATGACGATAAGGGCAAGGATCAGGGACTGCTGACGCCACTCCCTGCGAAAGAGGCGCCAAGCCCAGCGGACGACGGCCCGCCGGGCGGGCGCTCCCCCGTCGGGCGGGCGGGCGTCGGCGAGCGGCGCGAGGAGTGCTGTGCTCATCGGTGCTCCTTTCCGGTCCCGTGCTGGGTCGCGCTCACGACAGGTGCGTCGGGGCGAGAGGTGAGGCCGTTGTCTCGGTCTCTACGTGGTCGACGACGCGGCCGTCGCGAAGGGACACGACCTGGTCCGCCCACGAGGCGAGGTGGGCGTCGTGGGTGACGACAACGGCGGCGACACCACGCTTGCAGGCCTCGGCGATCAGCTGCATCACCGCCTCGCCGTTCGTCGAGTCGAGCGCCCCCGACGGCTCGTCGGCGAGGAGGAGATGGCGTTCTCCGACCACCGCCCGGGCAATGGCGACGCGTTGGCGCTCGCCGCCGGAGAGCTGGTCCGGGAAATGCCGTGCCCGGTCGGCGAGACCGAGCTCCTCCAGCGATGCCCTAGCGGCGGCCTGTGCCCGTCTTGCCGGAATCCCGTCGAGCTCGAGAGGCAGGGACACGTTCTCGAGCGCGGTGAGCCCGACGAGCAGATTGAAGTCCTGGAAGACATAGCCGATCGTGCGTCGGCGAAGCCGTGCCTTGTCGTTTCGTGACATGCGCGACAGCTGCGCGCCCTCAATCAAGACCTCACCGCTCGTCGGCTCCTCGAGGCTGCCGGCGATCGTGAGCAGGGTCGACTTGCCCGAACCGGACGGACCCATCACGGCGACGAGGTGGCCCTCTTCAACGGAGAAGTCGATCTCCTCGAGGGCGAGCACGGCGGTCTCGCCCTCGCCGTAGGTCTTCGAAACCTGGCGGAGCTCGAGCAGGCTCATCGGGCTATGACCATCCTTCCGAGTACACGGCACCAACCCCATAGCCGTCTAGAAATCATACTGCGTATGCTACACAAAATCCTCGGTCAGTCAAGTGGTGGCGGTGACAGATCCGTGGAGGGGCGTTAGCGGAGCGGGCTCGACGGCGAGCTCTCTTCGAGGAACGATTCGGGGCTGGGTGGCGGCGTCGTCTGGTCAACGACACGCCCGTCACGGAGGAAAACGACCCGGTCCGCCCAGGAGGCGAGCTGGGCGTCGTGGGTGACGACAACGGCGGCGACTCCCCGCTTGCATGCTGTGAGCACCAGGCGCATCACCGCTTCCCCGTTTGTCGAGTCGAGCGCCCCGGACGGCTCGTCGGCCAGGAGCAGGTGGCGTTCCCCGACGACAGCTCGGGCGATCGCAACGCGTTGGCGTTCACCGCCGGAAAGCTCGTCCGGGAAGTGGGTCGCGCGATCGCCGAGCCCGAGCTCTTCGAGTGCGTTCATCCCCACGGCACGCGCCTTTTTGGCCGAGAGCCCGTCGAGCTCGAGCGGCAATGTCACGTTCTCGACCGCGGTGAGGCCTGCGAGCAGATTGAAGTCCTGGAACACGTAGCCGATCGTCCGCCGGCGCAGCCGCGCCTTGTCATTGCGCGACATCGCCTGGAGCGACACGCCCTCGATGAGCACCTCACCGCTCGTCGGCTCCTCGAGGCTTCCGGCGATTGTGAGCAGGGTCGACTTCCCCGAACCGCTCGGGCCCATGACGGCAACGAGAGACCCGCGCTCGACGGTGAGGTCCACGTCGGTTATGGCGTGGACCTCGGTCGGCCCGGCGCCGTAGGACTTCGAGACCCGGCGCAGCTCGAGAAAACTCACCGGCGGACCACGAGCCGCCGTGCGAAGTGTGGACCGCTCGGCGCAGTGACTGGATCGGTAGCCGCCCGCTTGAGACGCCCATCGGCCGTATCGAGCCACCGAACGACGGCATCGAGCCGGAACAGCTCGGCATCGACGACGAGCGCGAAGGAGAGGTCGAATTCGGACTCGTCCTCTTTGAGGCGCGTCCACTGTTGCATGAGCTCGACGAGGTAGCGGCGGTGGACCTGGATCACGTCGTGAACAGATACGCCCGGAACACGAAGCGCTGAGAGGACCTTGATGACGAGCTCGTCTCGAGGTGGCGAAGTCATGTTCGGTGGCGTGTTGAGCCAGGAAGAAAGCTCCTCGGCACCGGCGTCGGTGATGCGGAAACCCTTCTGTGGGCCTTCGCTTTCCGTTTCGTCGGACTCGACGAGCCCGTCGCGCTCGAGGCGCTGAAGCGTCGTGTACACCTGGCCTATGTTCAGCGGCCAGATCTCGCCGGTGCTCGACTCGAACTCTTTTTGCAGCTGTAGCCCGTACTTCGGTCCCTCACTGAGGAGGGCGAGGAGGGCGTGCCGGACACTCACAGTGCCACCCGATCATTCACCATACGCAGTATGGTACAGGTCACGCCTGGTAGGTCAAGGCCTGCCGAGCGACCTGGTCGACTCGACCAGGCGTGCGGCGCGGCTTCGGCTGTCCGTGCCCAGACGGGCCGTCCGACCGCAGCCAATCGGCAGCGCGCTGCAAATACATACCCGGAGGGTAGAAGCTCAGCCTTCGACGTCGTAAAATTCGTGCATGGGCAGAGGACTCAAAGGCTGCCTTGCCCGTAAGCGCGTCGTGGCGGACCAATGCCGCGACAGCAGGCACCGTAGATCTCAAAGCCGACTACCAGTTGAGCGGCGCAGTCACCAAGCACGCGTTCGTTTGTCAATGAGGTCCTGGCTGCGTCGTGCGCAGATGTCGGATCGCACGGGACCGGTAAAGCCTGCGTCGGTGGGCCGGCTAGTTTCGCGGTGCCGAGCCCACCTCCTCCGACCGGCAACGCGGAAAGCATCTATTTCACTGCGGTTCATCACCCCCTACAAGGGGCCCGGCACCTTCACGAAGGCCGAGATCTTGAAAAGTGGCGGGACAGACATCATCGTCGGAAACGCCATGTACAACGCCGCTGCCAAGACGGCCAGCGCGTCGATGACGGTGCATGCGAACGGGTCGGGCTCCTTGAGCTTTGCCAAGGCTCCGCCGGTCAAGACTGGACCGACCCTGTCGGGGAAGGTCGCCTGGACCTGCGAGAAATAGCAGCCTGGCCATCGGTTCTGCCCAGCACCTGTTTTCGACTGAGACGTCTCGAGCGGTGCCATGGGCTGACTCTCTATTTGCCCTCACCCCAGCGGAGGTGCTGGCGGCCCGGCGCCGGAACAGGTAGAGCGCTACTTACGCCTGAGCGAGATGGCGAGGTTCGGCCAGGATAGGGACGCAAGGCCTTGGCCCTGTGCGGGTTTCATGGCAGCGGAAGTTGATGACCTCGCCATCGGGCCGCGTCGAACAGGGAATCTCGGCTCGAGTACCGGCCCTTTCCTATTCGCATGGAGTGACGTCTGGCGCAAGCGGCTTCGCCGCTCAGGCATCCCTGGTCATCATCCGCCAGGCACCAAGGGCAGTCCAGACGACTAGCCAGGCAATGATGACGCAGACCGCCACGGTGGTCGACTCCGGAATGAGGAGTGGGTTCCCGTTGTTGGCCCCTGCCCCTCCTCCGCCGCCTCCGAATACCGAGATTCCACCCGGGGCCAAGTGAGCGGTGGCGACTCCTACCACGGCACGCTGCAAGTTCAGCATGTAAGGGATACGTGCGCGGGAGAAGATCGGCGTCAAGATGACCTCGAGCACGATCATCAGGATCACAGAGACTGTCCTTTGCCCTAGCAGGGAGGCAAGTCCGAGGCCCACGATCAACCCGATCAGCGCTTCGAGCTCGAGCCACAACCCGGACTTGATCATGAGGGAGTCGGACGGGGACAGGAACTGAGAGGTGTAGCCGGAGTAGTTCTGCCGAGCGATCAAGATGGCTACGGCCCTGACCTCTGCCTGGGTCGGCTTCGCCCCGGTCGACCCTGGACCAGACACCACCGGACCCGACGAGCCTGGACCGTTGTTGCAGGTCGCGCTGTTCAGCACGGAGGCGATCTCCGAGGCGTTGGGAGTCGAAGGCGAGAGCGCGATGCCGAAGTTGCAGATGACCTCGTCCGGATGCCCGGCGGCCCAGTTCTCGAGTCCGAGGCGGGAAAGCCCGGCAGGCACGTTCGTACCGTTGTAACTGATCTTCGTCGGCGCCGCGAAGCAACAGACCGCGCAGACGATGGTGAATCCGACCGCGACCAACGGCACGACGATGGCCAACCCGGCGGGTATCCGGGCCAGATAGAGCGCTAGTCGGGAGCGGCCCGTCACAACCAGGTGGCGGAACATCCCCTCGGAGAGATCTACCGATCCCGCCGAGCAGCCCAAGGTGGCGGCAACGATGAAGCCGAAGACGTACATCACACCGGCGACGAGTCCGGTGTAGATCGAGTAGCCACCGGCGGGTCCGTAGGACTTCGGGTCGAAGGCGTGAGCCAGCAACCGGACGACAAGAAACAAACTAGGGATACCGATGTTCACCACGATAAGGGCGATCATGAGCCCGCGCCGTTTGCGCAGCTCCATGAACCTGGTGGCGATCATGGCTCCGTTGGGAATCGGCGATCCCCGGTGATCCCCCAAGGAGCCCGAGGGCGCCACCGCTGGAGCCGGAGAGGTCATCGCCGGCACAGTCGCCATTACGTCGCCCCAAGTCGGCTCGTGACCTGCAAGAACCACGCTTCGAGCGACGCCTGGATCTCCTGGAGGCGATACACCGAGATCCCTTCTGTGACGAGGATGCGGTTGATCTCGGCCACGACCTCGCGCGGCGTGCCTCCCGGCAGGCTGATGCCAAGGCCAAGCGTGCCGACCTCGATATGGGCCGGAATACCGCTGGCATCGATGAGGGCGCGGGCCCGATCTGGTTCAGAGCATTCGACCTGAAGCGCCAGCGATGCTCCAGCTAGTAGCTCGGATATAGCGCCCTGGCGGATTATCTTCCCCCGGTCGACTATGGCCACCGCATCGCAGGTCCGTTCGACCTCGTCAAGCAGATGGGAGGACAACACGACGGTGCGGCCCTCGGCCACCAGAGACAGGATCATGTCGCGCATCTCGGCCATTCCGGCCGGGTCGAGGCCGTTCATGGGCTCGTCCAGGATCAGCAGCTGCGGGTCCCCGATCAAACAGGCGGCGACTCCGAGTCGCTGGCGCATGCCCATCGAGTACTTCGAAACCTTGTCATCGGCACGATGGGTGAGGCCAACGCGTCCAAGCGCCGGCCCGATGCGGTCACGTGCCTCCCGTTCGCGTGCGGCGGCGAGGATCTGGAGGTTCTGCCTTCCGGTCAGGTGGCCGTGGAATCTTGGCTCGTCGACGATGGCCCCAACCCGTGCGAGGGCCACATCGCGATGCCTTGGAACGGCGTATCCGAGCAGGGACATCGTGCCGGCATCGGCGTGGGTCAGCCCCAGCAGCACGCGGATCAGCGTGGTCTTGCCCGCCCCGTTCGGTCCGAGGTAGCCGAAGGCACATCCACGGGGCACGAGGAGCTCGACACCATCGACCGCGACGTTCGCCCCGAAGCGCTTTGTCAGCCCATGGGTCTCAACAGCCCATTGGCTTTGCGCGGCCTGCCTGTGGGAGACGTCGGGCAGCGCGACGGCGTTCATCCGGTAACCCTGCCACTAACAGCCCCCGTCACTGTGGGCACAGCCTGCACGGTCCTTTTGGCCACGAGCGACTCCCTTCCCAGCTAGCTTGACAGACTCGAGGTCCGGACAAACCCTCGAGCACAGAAAGCGAAACCTCTCCGGCACCTCATGGCAAAAAGCGGGCCGACCACTGCAGACATGGCCCTCCTCCTTACCTGTTCCGTCTCGACCAGCAGGCAAGTCTGACACGGGTGCTGCGGGATGTAAGGGCGCCTCCGAAAGCCGTCCCAGAACAGGGGTTCAACCGCGCGGCGGCCTGAACAACGGGGCCGGCGCGTCTGCGCAGAGATAATCAAGCAGCCGGCTCCCCGGAACTTCTAATGCCCCGACCATGACGACCATAGGCGAAGAACAACACCCCCGACGCTAGACAGCCGCCACGCAAGCCCCGACGACGATGCATCCTTAAGACCTGAATGTAGCCAGAACTGTTCGACGTTCCAGTAGGTGAGGTCCTGGTCGGTTGGCGAGAGTCAATGTGTGATCGGGGTCTCCGCCATCTGTGGCAGCCTGCTGCAGATCTTGACCGACAGAAGAACCATCGCTTCAGGTCGCGGAACCAGAAATGGGCCGTCCTCGACAGGTGCAGGTTCAAACCCGCCGAACCGGGGCCGCGCTTGGCAAGGTCACTCAGATGTCCAGGTTCGCAATCCGAGGTCGGGGTCGGGTGTCGGGCTCGGGAACATACCGCCCCGAAACTAAGCGATAGCACCAGGCGGGCCCCTCGGTGACGATCCGACGCAAAGCGTCGAGAAGGCGGTCGACGTCGCCGATGTTGCTGCTGACACCGAGGCTCGCCCGTACTGCACCTCCACTCGACCGATCTTTGGCAGTCAACTGGTCAACGAGAGGATGGGCACAGAAGGATCCGTCGCGGACGCCGATACCGTATTCGGCGCTGAGTATCGCGGCCAGCTTGCCGTGAGTGAAGCCGTCTAAGTTGAACGAGACCACACCGACATGGTCATGTCCGGGCGGCCACATCGAGTACACAGTCGAGGCGAGGCCATGTAGTCCCTCGAGGAGCCGTTCGAGCAAACCTGCCTCGTGCCGGGCGACGTTGTCCATGCCGACACCGGCCAGAGAGTTGCAGGCGGCGGCCAGGGCGGCGATGCCGACGAGGTTGGGTGTACCGGCTTCGTGACGGGCAGGGCCAGTCAACCAGGTCACGTTGTCGACGCTGACGTGACGCACGGCACCGCCACCGCACAGATATGGCTGCGCGGCATCCAACCAGTCAGGGCGGCCCACGAGGGCGCCCGCCCCGAAAAGGCGCGTAGAGCTTGTGACCTGAAATTGCAAGGTAGTCGGCGCCGAGCGCGGCGAGGTTTATGGCTCGGTGCGGGGCGAGCTGGGCAGCATCAACGATCACCTGTGCACCGTGGGCATGCGCCAAGCGAACCAGCTCTGCCAGCGGCCAGATCTCGCCTGTCACGTTGCTGGCGCCGGTGACCGCCAACAGGAGCGGTCCCTTACGTGCAGCTCGCATGGCGGATGCGGTCACCTCCAATGTTTCCTCGGCAGTGGAAGGAACCGTAAGAACGGCAGCTTGGTGCCGGCGCCAGGGCAGCAGATTGGCGTGGTGTTCGGAGGCGTAGGTGATAACCGATGTTCCCGAGGGCAGGGCGGACGAAAGCAGATTGATCGCGTCAGTGGTGTTCCGGGTGAACATCACTGACATTTCAGCTGGGGCGCCCAGGAACTCCGAGACGGTCCGCCGGGCTGACTCCAACACCGAGGTGGTCACCTGGGAGAGGAAACCTGCCCCCCGGTGCACGCTGCTGTACCAGGGAAGGAGCTCGCCGACCGTAGCCCAGACCGATTCAAGGCAGGGGGCGCTGGCCGCTGTGTCGAAATTGACATAGGGGACGGTGTCGCCGCCCACGGTTGGGACCATCTGATCGGCTCCGACAACCGGGAGGAGCGCGTCGTGGGACGGATCCAGAACCGAGCTGGTAAGTGCTTGAGTCGAAGCCATAGTCACCTCGATGTCCGGGGGACCCACGAAGGAGACGGAGTCCACGCTTGTCCGACGCTTTTGCGACGGACCTGGTCCTCACCCGGGGCACCCCACCGTGGTGGAGGGTTGCCGGACAGCTAGCCGGGGCTATGCGCTGTCGCTCATGACCTGGCTGAGAAGTTATCGTCCGGTCGCCAGTCCCGTCAATCGCCCCGTCGGAATTGACGTGGCGGACAAGGTCGCGGCACTCGTGGTCAGGCGCCCTCGGTCGCCGATGACTGCCGCCGCCTTGGCGACTCGACGGTCAACCTCACCGCATAGCGCCGCCGAGGAGAAACGAGTTCCTCGTTGTGACGCCGCCACGGCTCAAGACCGGTGTGCCGCGCTCGGTGATCGTGCGTTGTCGGCCGAACCGGCGCCCCAGGGTCGATTCGGCGCGCTCGGCTCGGCGAGGAGCCGTGGCGAATGGTTGAACCCTATTCGGACCTGAGGAGGTTGGCCGGGCGAAGCCTGGCAGCAACGATGGCCGGACCCACCGCCAACAAGTTGGCGACTACAAGGGTCCCGACCCCAACGGCCAGGATCCACTCGGTCGAAACCTGGATCTCGGGGAACACTCCGAGATTCTCGGCGAACAGCTGCCACACCGCCCGGCCTACAGCTATGCCGACGGGAACTCCCACCACGATTCCGACTGCGGCGATCGTCGTCGTCTGCCACGTGACCGCAAGAGCCACCTGCTGTCGGACGAAGCCGATCGCCTTCAGCAAGCCTGTCTCCCGACGACGCCGGGAGACACTGGCTACAAGGAGGTGGACCAGCGTCGCGACACCGAAGAGAACCAGGGCGACACCGAATAGGAGGGGGAAGTTGACAGCTTCCCCGAAGTTGACCAAATCGGTAGGCGGCACCGGGAGATTCAGCTGTGACGAGTAGATCCGTTCGAGTCGAGCGAGGTAGGCCTCGGCGCCGGGCGTATCCGCGGCGCGCACAAGCACGCTTCCGTCCGTGGTTTGCAACAAACGCGAATAGCAGTCCGTTTGCGCCCTCCCGGTCGGGCACGCGCTGCCGAGGACGCCTTGTAGGCTGAACACCGCACCTGCGCCCAAGCGACCCGTCCCGAAGTCCGGCGGGAAGACAGCAGAACCGACCACCCGAAAACTGGCTTTGCGAGTGCTCCCCGTCGGGGTCGGAAGGGTCACTGTGACCAATGACCCGATATGGGCACCCACCTCGCGAAGTGTGCTGACCCCGAGCGCCACCTCATCAGCCGCCGCGGGGTCCCTGCCGCTGATCGCCGTCACGAGGACCGGACCACGGATGCTGCTGCCCACCAGAGCGTTGACGACCGTACCGTTGATGCTGACGTCGCCGGAAAAGCCCACCGTGATGCCAGAGATGGCGCGACCCCGTTCGATATTGGACAGCATGGCGCGGTTCAGCCCCACGCTGGATTCGGCACTGAACCAGGCATTAAAAGGCTGACCGTAGAGCGCCGGTGTGGCTGTCAGGTGCGTAAGACTGGAGCTGAACACCGCCGTGGCGCTCAGTGCCGTTACCGCCAGCACAGCGCCGAGCAAGGCCGGCCCGACCGGCACCGAGTTGCGACCCCTGCCTCTCTCCAGGGCATGGCGAACGCCGATCACCACAGTGGGAGGAACACCGGCGCCGCTCAGCTGCGACACGAGCCGAGAAGAAAGGGCGGTCGTCGACGTCGGTCTCGGGCGCGATATACGAGCCGTCCTTGACGAGGGCCAAACGCCTAGCGCAAGCACGGCAACGGTCGCGGCAAGACCCCCGAGAAGCAGCACCTGTGCATCGAAACTGAAACCGCTGCTGGGATCGACCAGCCGGGCCTCGCCCACCGGGCTGAGGGGCGACAGCAAGAATGCGAGCAGGACGCTTCCGACCGCACCGACGAGCGCGACAACGATGGCTCGGGCAAGTCCCACGAACAACAGTTGGCGCGGTGTTGCCCCGAGCGCACGCAGAGCCCCGTATGAGTCGGCCTCGATTATGGCTTGCCGGCTCAGCGCCTGGCCGATGGCTATGAGGGCGATCAAGGCCAACAAGATCGCAAGAGCCAACCAGCCCACCGCCTGAGGGCGAATCGACGAACTCACGGTGCTGGCAAAGCTGTCCTCGTCGGTAACCCCGAGCGCACCCAAAGCGCGTGCCTGGGCCTCGAACTGCGGAAGGCCGGCGGATCCGTGGCGCAGCGTGACCAGGTACCAGTAGTACGGGACCGACCTGTTGCGCAAGCTTTCCGCCAGTGCCTGGGTGCCGTACAGGTCATAGGAAGTCGGGCCCGTCCCGGGGAGCTCGAACTCGATGACGGATATTCCCACAACCCTCAAAGCAAGCGTCTGACCCGAGGGTTCGACGTTGTCATTGGCGAACACCGCAGCGCGCTGAGAAGGCGCGAACAGACGCATCCGGAAGACGGTGCCCAGATGTACTCCGTAATCCCTCTGCAAGGTGTAAGAGGCCAGTACCTCGTCGGGGCGAGTTGGCATGCGGCCCGACACGACCTTGAGGTAACGAGTCAGCTGGGTTGGAGACAAATCCGTCAGAGCGAAGTTCTCGTTCGTACTGAGCGAACGCGCGCAAGCACAAACCGGTGGCCCTGTCGCCGGGCTGGCAAGCGTTGCAACCGATGCCACCTCCGGTAACTTCGCCAGCTGGGTGAGCTTGCTGGAGTCGTACAAGAACGCATCGAAACCGTGCGCTGCGACGAATCGGGGCAATGCCGTCGCAGTGCGGTCGCCGGCGTCGGCGGCGGCGAGCACTAGGCCGCCGCCCAGGCTCACGAGCAGGCACAATGCGAGCCAAGAGCGCCAGCGATGGCGCGCCGTCGCGCGGGTTACGAGGCCTACAAGTCCCATCGTGCCCCCACCCGATTCAGTCTCCCATCCCAGATCTCCGGTTCAAGGGGGCCAGCTAGCAGCTCGCCGGTCGTGCCAGTACCCCTGGCCTGCTCCAACGGTCCGGGGTCGCAATCGGGTGACGACCATTGTCAACCAAGCGGGCCGCCGTCGGAGTTCGTAACCCAGTGAGCAAAAGCTTGGTCACCCCGATGCCAAGATCGACGCGGGGCCAAATCCCGACCGCCTGGCAGCTCGCGCTCTGGTGCACCTTCGATGACGTGGCGTCATCTCCGGTCTGCGGCGACATCCCGGTTTAAGGTTGCTAACAAGGCCGGACCTTAAGCGAGAAAGCCGCCCGCAAATCCGGTCAGTCGTCGCTCACGCACAGGCAGAAGGGGTGACCGGCGGGGTCGGCGTGCACGACAAAGGTGCAGTTGTCTTCCTGCACAGGCTCACCTAGAACGCTGGCGCCCAGCTCGACAGCACGGGCAGAGGATTGCACCAGCTCATCGACGGTGAGGTCCCAGTGCAGCTGCTGGGGTGTACCAGCAGGCCACTGCGGGGGCCGGTAGGCATCGACGCGCTGAAACGCCAGCTTTATGCCCACTTCGTCAAGATGCACCTCGGACCATGCCGGGTCCGTTGTCACGACGCGACCGTCGAGGAGTTGGCCGTAGAAACCGGCCAGAGCGACCGGGTCGGGACAGTCGAGGACAACCGAGCGGAGACGGATACGGGCCACACGCCCAGGTTACCGGCCTACATGCCTGCGGCGTCTTGTCGTCGCGAATAGGAACCGACGGCTCGGCCGTCGCGGGTCGAGCCCGACGTCTGACACAACCGAGCAGGAGGCGTCCCGAAGTTCGACTTAGGTAGGAGGCCATGCTCGGTCTCACGCAGAACGAGGACGCCTCTGTGGCCGCCGGTGTGCAACGGGCCCTCGGGAGCGTCCCAAGGAGGGAACGACACCTGCGGTCTAAGACCTGCCAGCGCGACCGGCTCTCACCCTCTAACCCGGCTCTTCGGTGGGGGCTTACCCCCGAGGACCCAAGGACAACGCTACGCCGGACTTGGCCGGCGGAAAAGGGCCTTGTGCAAAGTCCTAAGGCAGTGTCCCGACGTCAGCCTCAGGACACCGCTTTAGCGAACTCGCCCGCCCGGTAGGCCTTCATGTACTCCCTGCATGTGTCATCGACGCCGGTGAGGACGTCGATGGCAAGCTGGAACGGGCGCGCGGAGCGATCGGCGGCGAGAGCCATCTCGAGGTTCACCGCGGTCGGATCGACGATGCCGCTGTCAGCTCCCGCCTCGACGGCCAGCACCAAGAAGGCGTCGTTCAAGAGCCGTCTGCTCGGGAGCCCGAAGCTGACGTTGCTCATACCACCTGTGATGTGGATCTCGTAGCCATAGCGCCGTCGAATCTCGGCGATGGCCTCGAGACAGTGCCGGCCGGACTCGCAGTCGACGGCGATCGGGAACACGAGGGGGTCGACGAAGATCTGCTCAGGTTTGATACCCGTCGCAAGGGAGGCCTCGATGATCCGGCTGGCGTTGGCTACTCGCCCCTCGGCGTCGTTGGGCACGCCCGATTCGCCCGCGGCGGTCACCACCACAGGACTTTGCAGCTCCGCCGCCAGCCCCAACGCCTCGATCCGCTCGAGTGACGCCGAGTTGAGCATGGGCGGCCCGACGCGGTCGCCGGCCAGTGCGAGGGCCGTGTTCAACCCGGTCCGGATGATCTCGAGGTTGGACGAGTCGATGGAGAGCGGTAGCGCGACCTGCGGTGCGAGATGGCTGACGAGAAAGCGCATCGCTTCTACCTGCTCCTCCAGCTTTCTGGAGAACTCGTCGAGGTTCACGTCCAGAAAGTGGGCTCCCGCTTCGACCTGGCGTCGGGTGAGCATGTCCAGGTAGGAGAGGGCTGTCGACTGGTCCGGCTCCTGCCCGGTCATCGCCACCTGCACGGCGACCTTCACGTGCTTGATACGGCCTTCCAGGTACGGCTGCGTGCCCTTCTCTTCTTCGGGGATGCGCAGATGGCGCTTTGCACCGTGCTCGTCGACGAAAGCGATGCCCTCCTCACCCTCATCGTTTGCGTTGAATCGCTCGTTCTTCTTGAGCAGGACACGCGTGGCATGGATGTTCTCCCCGATGACTACAAAATCTCGCTCGGCCCTGCTCACTTCAAGTTCTCCTCTCCGGCCCGAAGGCGGGCTATGTGGTCTCTTCCGAGAAAAGTGTTCGCCCAGGCGCTCGTGCCACGAAGAACGTTGTCGGCGAACACGACCGGACGTTGCAGCATCGCGTCCTCTTCTCCATAGGGCTTGAGCCTTTCGTAGGCGCGTGCCCAGATGCACTCTTTCTCGGCGACCTCACAAAGACCCTCGCGTGTTCCGCCGCAGGGGCCGTTGCGCTGGTTCTTCGCGCACTGGGACTCGGGGCACAGATAAGCGATCTCGGCCAGCGAGCAGTCGCCGCAGTCCTGGCAGTCGAACAGCGGCTTCTTCGCTGTGTGCTCGGCCAGGTGAAGCGCGTTACGCACTGCAAGCGGGCGTCGCTCGACGGCGGCGTAGAACCTGCGGGCGAGGCCGAACAGCGGCGCGTCGGGGTCGAAAACGACCGAATGGGCGAGACGGCTCGTGCGGTAGCCGACCGGAACCGTAGCGCGGGCGTGCCGTCGAGCGGCCCCGCTGCGAGAGGCCACAAAGGTGCGGTTGACCTCATTCGAGCACAGGCCCGTGCCCGGGTCGCGTTCGAAGTAATAGAACTCGTCCGGACAGTCGAACTGGATGTCTCGCGCGAACTCCTTCCAGTCCGAAGGCGCGAACTTCTCGGCTCTGTCTAGGATCTCCTCGCAGTCCGACGGCTCAAGCTTTCCGCCCAGGTAAGCGCCGCGGAACCCGAGCCCCCGGGCGATCGCCACCTGCTTGGAAGCCATCTCCAAGAAGAATGAGCGTCCCTTGTCCGATGATGCCGCCTGTCGTTCGCAGAGGTCCACCAGCTCGTCTGTCACGACGACGCCCGGGATGCGCCCGGCGTTGAAGGCGCGGGCGGCTCCGCGTGAAAGGACGTAGACGTTCGAGATCACCGGTACGCCCAGCCCACCCAGCGCGAGCCACCGCAGGAGCTCGTCGTCCTTTCGGGCGTTGTAGCCAACCTGGTTGATGATGAACCGGGCCCCACTGTCGATCTTCCTTTGCAGCTTCAAGTACTGCGGTACGACCTCGCGCTCGTAACGCTTGTGGTTGGTCACAACGGCGCCGAGGAAGAAGTTTGTGGGCGCCATCGGCCGCTTCGTCCGCTCGTCGAAGAGCCCCCGGTTCATCTCCGAGTACATGGAGAGGAGCCCAACCGAGTCGATGTCGAAGCTAGGCCGGGCCATCCCCGCATAGCCGGGGCTCGGGTAGTCGCCCGAGAGGGCGAGGATGTTGTCGAAGCCCTCCGAGGCGAGGTTCCAACCCCGGCTCTGCAGAGAATTACGGTTGCAGTCCTTGCAGGCAAGGTGAATGATCACCTCTTGGCCGTGCGACATGAGGTCGGTGCCGAGCGTGTCGGCAGCGAGCATGGCGTTGCCCGCCGGATTGTCGGTGATGGAGAGGACGTCGATGCGTGGGCTCTCGGCGAGCACGCGGGCACGGGCAAGGACGCGCTGGCCTTCTTGGTCGCTGAGCAGACCGCGGCTTGTGACGAGCTCGACAGCGGTTATGAACCGGTCGCTTTCTTCGAGCAGATGGCGAAGGCTCGGATGCCCGAGGCTTGACGTCGTGTCACCGGAGGGGGACAACACAGTCGTCACCCGCCCCCGTCGCGCTGCTGCGCCTTCGTGTGCGCTTCATGTGGAGCGACGACGGCTGCACGAATCTCTTCCAACTGCCCCATTATCATGACCTCGCTGTAACCAGGTATGGACAAGGATCGACGAACAAGAGTCGTCTTGCGAGCACGGACGCCTCGAGACTGGAACACACTGGGCTCCTACTGGTCGAAGACACGATGTCTTCGAAAAGCAACGCCAGTTTCGCTGTCGGCAGGCCGCGACACCAGAGCCTTTTGACCCTTTGAGCATGTCCTTGAGTTCGTCCAAGGTCTTACCGCGATGAGTTCCTGTCGCGCCGAGGATCACGACATCATCGAAATCGACCATTCCGGAAACCTCCTCTGAGCTAAGTCTGAGCTAAGTGCGGACGCGCCCCTCACCGAAACGGGCCGAACCACCGTTGCGGGGACGAGCCAACCCTCGGCGAGCAGCCCCTACCTCTTCTTCGTGTCGTAGGTCATGTAGACGACGTGAGTCTGCAGGTACTCCTCCAGCCCGTGCTTGCCGTCCGCTCCACCGATGCCGGACTTGCGCCAACCTGCATGGAAGCCCTGCATCGCCTCGAAGTTCTCCCGGTTCACGTAGGTCTCACCAAAGCGGATCTCGTTGCAGGCCCGCATCACGACGTCCACATCGTGGGTGTAGATCGAAGAGGTCAAACCGTACTCGCAGTCGTTGGCGAGCTCGATCGCCTCGTCCAGATCGCTGAAAGTGGCGATCGGGAGCACGGGGCCGAACACTTCCTTCTGCATGATGTCGGTCTTCTGTCCACAGTTGGTCAGCACCGTAGGCGGGTAGTACCAGCCCGTGCGGCCCTCGTAGCGCTTTCCGCCGGTCGTCAGCTGGCTGCCGTCTGCAATCGCCCTCTGCACGGCGGCATCGACGTTCTCGAGCTGAGTCTCACTTACGAGGGGCCCCATCTCGACATCTGCGTCGAAGGGGTCGGCCACCACGGTCTTCTCCATGGCGATGGTCATGCGGTCGATGAACTCCGCTGCGATCGACTCGTGCACATAGACCCGCTCGGCGCAGTTGCACACCTGACCGGTGTTGATGATGCGCGAGGCCCGGATCGCTGTCACGGCCAGCTCCAAGTCTGCGTCCTTCATGACGATGGCCGGCGCTTTGCCGCCGAGCTCCAGGGAGACCTTCGTCACGTTGTCCGCGGCGGCGTGCATGATCGCTACGCCACCTTCGACGCTGCCCGTCAGGCTCACCATGCCGACAGCCGGGTGTTTCGCGAGCGCATTGCCGACGACCGAACCGGGCCCCGTGACGAGGTTGAAGACTCCTTTGGGCAACGAGGTCTCGGCAACGATCTGGGCGAAGGTACACGCATTGACCGGAGTTTCGCTGCTGGGCTTGATGACGATCGTGTTGCCTGTGACAAGGGCAGGGGCCATCTTCCGCACGATCAGGAAGAAGGGAAAGTTCCACGGAAGGACGCCGGCGACAACGCCGATCGGCATCTTGAACAAAAGGATGTTCTCGCCGGGACGGTCGCTTTGGATGATCTCGCCTTCGTAGCGGCGGGCGAACTCGGCCATGTAATCGATGTAATCAGCCGAAAAGTCGACCTCCACCTGGGCGAGCGAGAGAATCTTGCCCTGCTCTTCGGCAATTATGTCGGCCAGGTTCTTGCGGTTCTGGCGGATTCCCTGGGCGATCTCGCGCAGGTGGCCGGCCCGGTTGATGGCGGGCAATTCGCGCCACTCGCGTTGGGACCTTTCGGCTGCCAAGACGGCGGCGTCGGCATCTGCTTCAGTCCCGCTCGGAACTTCGGCGATGACCTCGGCCGTGGAAGGGTTCACCACCGCGATTTGCTTGCTGGCGCCTACAAATTCGCCATCGATGAACATCTGATAGTTGCGCACCTGGGCTCCTTTCATGTCGCCTCACTTCGTCTGGCATGCCCCCGCCACCAGGCTTTCGCCCTCAACTAAACAGCTTGACTCCAACCGCTTGCCCGCGCCACCTCCACCATCTCGGACTGGACGTCTTCGGGAACGAAGTCCGGTTCCCCGGCCTTGAGCGCAAGAGCCAGGTAGTAAACCCGCGCCGCCTGTTCGGCTGCGATGCAGCGATCGAGTGCGACCTCGATATCGGCACCGACGCAAAAGATCCCGTGGTTCTTCCAGACGACCCCAAAGTGGTCACCCATCGCGTCAAGAGAGGCGGCAGCGAACCCGCTCGTTCCGCTCCGCAGCGACGGCCCGGGCGCGAGCCCGCGACCGCCGAACAGGTACACGAAGTTGCCGAGGATGTTGGGGACGGACAGGTTCATCGCGTACAGGACATTGATGTAGGTCGGCTCGACGTGGACGCAGGCTCCGACCTCGTGGTAGCGGCGATAAGCGAGGGCGTGCACGTCAGCTTCTGACGATGGGTCGTACTCCCCATGCAACCTGGCGCCAGCGAGATCGCAAGTCACCAGGTCCTCGGGCGTGATCCGGGCGTAGGGAACGCCGTGCGGGGTGATGATGAAACAGTCACTCCCCGGAATCCGGACGCTGAAGTTTCCCTGTGCGTTCATCACCAAACCGAGAGCATCTGCCCGCCTCGTGGCTGCCACAATCTGCCGGCTTATCTCTATCTCTGACACCGTCACTTGGTTGTCTCCTGTCTAGATGTTGCGTCCTGGGTCTGCCGAGAGCCGCCTTTAGCGGACGATGACTGCGCCGCCCGCGACGGCCTAGTCCTTACAAGATCAGGGACCCCCATCCCGAGGCCGTACCCCCTTGGCGCTGGGCCAGCACACTCTCGTGGTATCCCGAACGTGCATAGGCGGCGATGGGGTCCGCTTCGATGCCCATCTCTTCGCGTAAGCCTGCCAAGAGCGGGCGGACATCGGTGTTGAAGGCGTCGATGAGCACGCCGTTCGCCGCGAGCACGTCGCCCTCCGTCTGGGCGGCGCTCAGCGCTACCCGGTCGACCAACAGGGCCTTCGCCGTGGCCTCCTGCACGTTCATGACAGAGCGGATCTCGGCCAAAACCTTGTCCTCGATGTTGTGGCACTGGTCGAGCATGAACGCCACGCCCGAGCCCTGGCGATGGGCGCCGACGGCAACGATCTCGGAGAGAATGCGGAAAAGCTGGTAAGGATCGGCCGCCCCGACGAGAAGGTCGTCGTCGGCATAAAAGCGGCTGTTGAAGTGGAAACCACCAAGTCGGCCGAGGCGCAAGAGCGAGGCGACGATGAACTCGATATTGGTACCCGGGGCGTGGTGGCCGGTGTCCACGAGCACGTTGGCCTTCGGCCCGAGCGCGAGGCAGTGGGAGAGCGACGTCCCCCAGTCCGGCACGTCCATCGTGTAGAAGCTCGGCTCGAACAGCTTGTACTCCAGCAGCATCCCGACCTCATCGGGAAGAGCGTCATAGGTCTCGCGCAGTGCCGCGCCGAGGCGATCCTGCCGGGCCCGGATGTCGTCTTGGCCGGGGTAGTTCGTGCCGTCGGCGAACCACAGACTGACAGCGGGCGAGCCGACCGCGGCTGCGATCTCCACGCACTCCAAAAGATGGTCGGTCGCCTTCCTGCGCACCTTGGGGTCGGGGTTGCAGACGCTGCCGAGACGGTACTCGTTGTCTTGGAAGACGTTGGGGTTGATCGCGCCGATGCTCATCTCGAGGGACTCCGCGTGCTTTGCCAGGGTGGCGTAGTCGTCCACCCGGTCCCAGGGAATGTGGAGCGCCACCGACGGCGCGACGCCGGTGAGACGGTTGACAAAGGCGGCATCCTCGATCTTCTCGTACGGGTTCCGGGCGGCGGCCGGGTTAGCGAACACCTTGAACCGGGTGCCTGTGTTGCCGTAGGCCCAGGAGGGTGTCTCGATCCATTGTTGGCGAAGGTCCTGCTTCACTGCGTTGATTTCGGGCACGTCATACTCCTCTGCTCTCGTTCCTCAGTCCGTCGATCAAGCCAAATGGAAGATCTCGGGAATAGGAATCATTTGTTCGTCGGGGTTCCCGGCGCCCTCGAAGAACTCGGTCATCTCGGCCTGCCACCTGTCATTCACCGAATGTTCGGCCATGGCGCTGCGCGCACTTTCGAAGTCGTCGCACTCGAGGTAGCCCGTCAGCAAGCCGTCGTCACTCAAAAACAGCGAGTAGTTCGCCCAGCCGGTCTCCCGGAGAGCGAGGAGCATCTCGGGCCAGACCGCACGGTGGCGTTGCTTGTACTCCTCCACCCGATCAGCCCGCACCTGGAGACGAAAACAGATCCTTTGCATGATGCGACAGACTCCTAGTCTCTGTTGCCACGGGGCCGTGCCCCGAAATGAGGGTTCGGCACGCAAGCGCCGAAAAATGAACCGGTTGATGCCCGCCTTGTCGAACACGAGCGGCTTGCCGAAAACGACGGTTTGGTCATCGCCGTCCGCCCACTTGTCGAATGCCGACGGCAAAGCTCAGGCCTATCCGGCCCGCGATGGCAGGAGAGGCTCAGCGCCCAATTACCCAGCGAGGTAGCCGAGGCCGGGCGACCACCAGTACACCGATAGCTCACCGTGCCGTCAGCGAGGTGCTCGTTCATCTCAGGGGGACACCCTCACGACGCTCGCAGCGATGACGAACCCAATTACGACCAGCCCCTCTGCTAAGTCCTCGTATCCAATGGGCAGTTTCGAAATCTCCATGACCGTGACCAACAAGGTGAGAAAAAGGCCACCGGCCATCGTCCCAGCCACGCTCCATCGCCCACCACTGATCAACGTGCCACCTATCACAACCGCTCCAAGTGGGCCAAGAAGGTATGGATCGCCCATGGAGAAGAACGCGCCGCCGTCAAAGCCGTCTAGCAGAACGCCGGCCACACCGCCCATCAGCGCACTCAATGCGAAGCTGAGGAGCACCATGCGAGTCACCGGTATGCCGGCCAGCCGCGGCAGCGCGCCGTCCTTGCCCCATGGCGGCCAGATAGTAGCCAAAGCGACTTCGAGCCAACACAACAAACATCAAAAGACAAAACCCAATAGCAATGATCGTCACGGGCGATATTCCATGAAACTGGGCAAGAGCGAAACTTCTAAAGCCGCGGGCCGGCAGACCTTCCGACGTCCCGGATAACTCCAGAATTATGCTGTACGCTATGTAGCCCGTCGCAAGTGTGGCGATCACCGGCGGAACCTTTAACGCCCCTATTATCATGCCGTTACAGAGCCCGACCACGATAGCGGCCCCGATTCCAGCCAAAATTGCGACGAACAACTTCCCATTGCTGCCGGACATCACGACACCAGATACGAAAGCACTCAGCGTGACGACGTAGGGCAACGACAGATCGAAAGAGCCGTCACCACTGGTGACCACGACCATCTGCCCGAGACCCACCAGCACCAGGAAGCTCGCCAAAGTCATGTTGATGAGCAGGAGTCCCGTCGAAATATGATGGGACAACAGACTCGCTATCAACCAGAGAATCAGCGATCCCGCGGCCGCCCAGGACCACTGGTTGGTCGCCAGCCATACCCCGGGCCGCCTCACGAGTCGCCGCCTCCTCTTTTGAGAACGCGTCGCAGTCCGAAGACGGCAACTAAGCAGAGACCGAGTACCGCCGACTGATAGTTCGTGCTGACATTCAGGAAACTCAGCAGCGACGACATGAACGCGAGCGCCAGGCCACCGAGAACGGCCCCGGTCGGTGACGCAACTCCACCAGAGAACTCTGCTCCACCTATCACGGCAGCCGCAATGCTCGAAAGCGTATATGTCGCAGATGCATTGGCGTCGGAGCCGAAGCTGACCGCCGTGACCGCAAGACCTCCGAGTACCACGCAGATCCCCGCAAGTGAATAAAGGCCCATCCTTGCGCGAAGACGTGAGCGGCCCACCTGAGTCAAGGCGCTAGGCCTATTGCCGAACGCACGCATGACAACGCCGTAGCCAGTACGGCTAATGATCCAGTACGCCACCCCCGTTGCTGCTATCACGATGTACACCGGTTCGGGGACCACCGGCAGTACAAGGCCGTAGATTCGTGAAAGCCAGTTTGGTGCTGTCCCACCTGGCTCGGGTTGCATTATCAGGGCAATGCCCAGCCAGACAAAAGAAGCGCCCAAGGTGACGATGACAGCGGGCACGTGAAAGGTTTCGACCAACCAGCCGATCGCAGCGTAAGCGGCTATCAGTCCGACTAACGCCGCTACGCCCTCCGCTAAATGGGACACGAGGAGGGTAGCGGCCACTACGTTGGCCAGCCCCATAGCTGACCCTAGTCCCAGGTCGATATCGCCGGCCAGGATGATAAAGCATTGGGCAAGTGCTGCGAATACAGCAGGGATTGCTGCGGTCAACAGGAGCTCGATACCAAAGGCACTCATGGTGTCTGGTTCCGTGATCGCGATCAAGACGACCACGACGGCACAGAATAAGAACGCCGGGAGTGCCGACACCTCAAACAGCGCCTGGCCTCTTCGAGCGCCGTTAGCAGGCTCGCCAAACCTTCTAGGCGTTTGCGACTCCTCAGTCGTAAGCACGGACGCCCACAGCTAGATCTCCCTTGCTTCCATCAGAAGCTTCTCCTCTGGAAATGACCAGTGAACTATGTTGTCGGTGGAGATGCTGTCGCCAATGAGCTCCTTGCTGATGGTGCCGCCGCGCATCACATAGACACGATCGCAGCATTGAAATTCCGCATCTTCGGTGCTGTACCACATGACAGAGGACTCTGAGCCCCGCAATCCGTCCAAGAGCGAATAGAACTCCGACTTTGTCCCCGCATCCACGCCTCGCATCGGGTCATCGAAGAGGAGAAGGTCGGCCTCAGCCGCTAAGCCTCTCGCGAGCAGCACCCTCTGCTGGTTACCACCACTCAAGCTGGCGATGGAAGATCCGCTCTTTAGTTTCAACTGCGTCATCCAACGCTGAGCGAGGTCGTCCGCCTTGCTGCGGATGACCAGTCCGCGAGGGCTAAGGCGACTCAGTGCGGTCACGATGATGTTGCGGGAGATACCCCACAGGTAGAACAACCCCTCCGCCTGGCGATCTCCGGTCACGTACGCGATGGTGCCCCGAGAGCTCAAGGCGCGTCTCGTCGTACGAGAGGGCCTGAAGATCTCATGGAGCAAGGCACGCTGGCCGGCCCCCGCTAGACCGGCTAGACCGACAATTTCACCTCGGTGAACAACGAGATCGATGTCGTTCAGCCGCGGCGTCTTCATGTGTTCACACTTCAGAACCGGCTGACGATCCACTTGGTCGGACGTAAGCGCGACGTTGGATCGCACCGTGGCCTTGCCACCCAAAAGGCTGAGAAGATCGTCGTGCGCCAGACCCTCGACCTGTCCTGCCCAATGATTCTCGCCGCCACGCAAAATGGTCACGCGGTCCACGATCGCAAGAACTTCATCCAGTTTGTGAGACACGTAAATTATTCCAATGCCCCGTTGCCGCACGAGCCGGAGATAGTTGTGCAAGTCGCCAATCCGGTCCTGGCTTAAGGCAGAAGTCGGCTCATCCAGCACGAGTAGCTTCAGGTGGGGAGCAGCCGCGCCGCGCGCTATCTCAACCATCTGTCGCTGCGCCAAAGTCAATGTGCTCACCTTCGCGCTCACCGAGATGCCCGAATTCGGGAACACGTCCTCAAGGGCTCTCTTTGCGGTCACTTCACATGCCCGACGCCACTTTCGTGACCGAACGGGCTGGGTGAGAAAGAAGTTCTCTGCAACCGACAGGTTTGTGCAGAGGGATAACTCCTGCTGCACGCTCGACACGCCAAGTGCTTGGGCCATACGGGGCGAATAGTTCGCCAGGTCGATGGCCTGGCCATCTAGTTGCATATTTCCGTGGTCGGGTGGAAGAGCCCCTCCAATTACCTTGATCAAGGTTGTTTTGCCCGCACCATTGGGACCTAGCAGACCGACGATCTCCGCACCGTCGACCCCTAGGGTGACTCCACTCAGGACCGGAGAGGCACCATAACTCTTTGACATCTCAGTAACCCGAAGAAGCGGAGCTTGCACGTCAGACTCCCCACACCCTCCGCGCTCCCGAGCAAGTATCCGAACCGTCCGAGGAGCAGGATCGTGTCACCTTACGAGTTTGCTGGAGCGAAACCGCGGGTAGTCTTCCCCTTCGTGACCATGACAGGCGCTGTCGATGTTGCAAGCGGTTTCCCTCACTCCTACTAGCGATCCGGTAAGAGCAACTGACCCGGCCGGCAGCGGACTCGTCCCGAACGAACTGGTATACGCCCCTTAGAGTCCTGGAGGACCACGCCAGTTTGAACACGAATGGGTTTGCGACCGAACGGCGCAACGAAAATGGCAGTCAAGCGTTCCTCCGCTGTTGCCCGTTGCGATTCAGCCGCGAATACGATATTGCCTCCGCCCTGATCGGTGACCCATCTTCTCAAGCCCACCGAACGGCTCCCTCACCCAGTGGGTCTGAATCGATTCAATGTTATAATTGGCGCACGTGGCTTGTCAAGGGTCGCAGGAGAATGGAGGAGAGACGCGATGGCGTTACTCGAGGAGCTTCGGGAGGCGGTAGTAGATGGACAGGCAAAGGTTGCTGTTGCCAAGATGAACGAGGCGCTCGCAGACGGTACCGAAGCGGGCGTCCTCCTGAATGAGGGTCTCATCGCGGCCATGGCCCAAGTTGGCAAGCTCTATGAGCAAGGCGAGATCTTCGTACCAGAGATGCTGGTGGCCGCCCGGGCCATGACAGCTGCCCTCAGCATCCTCAAGCCTTACCTTGTCGAACAAGAAGTTGCTTCGAGCGGCAAGGTGGCGATCGGCACGGTCTTCGGTGACCTACACGACATAGGGAAAAACCTGGTGGTGGTGATGCTGGAGGGCTCGGGTTATGAGGTAGTCGACCTCGGCGTGGACGTCCCAGAAGAAAAGTTCGTCGAGGCCATCAAGGACGGTGCAGCCGTGATTGCTATGTCCGCGCTCTTGACCACGACGATGACCAACATGCAAGTCGCCATCCAGGCCATCACAGAAGCGGGCCTTAGAGACAAGGTGCACATCATCATCGGTGGGGCACCGATAACCAAGCAATACGCGGACGAGATCGGCGCCGACGGGTACGCCCAGGACGCCTCCAGTGCGGTGCGCGTCGTGAGAGATCTGCTTGCCAGTTGAACAAACGTCTTGCCCGCCGCCCCCACGGTTGACCTAGCATCCTGAGCTTGTCTTCGACCGACATTTCAGAGCCTGTCTTTTCTGCACTGCAGGGATGTCATGAGGAACCCCATGTGTCACGAGAGTAAGTTTGCTACCGCCACGTCGCATTCCGCCTCCCACGGCTCATTTGCCTGTCTTGGCACGGTCCCAAGTGGCCCTGTAAGCGCAAAGCCGTCAACTCATCATAACTGCTGGACAGCCTGGGAACCACTGTTGCAAATTAACGCAGTGCGACTAAGCTCCGCACCCATAGCGTCGGCTAGGCCGAGGCTCAAAAGGAGGGCACCCAATGCGAGAGGAACCAACCACCTCTGAAAAGGCATTTTACGACGAACACGGCTTTCTTTCAGTGTCGGAGTTCCTTCAGCCCGACGAACTTGCGGACTGGAGAGCGAAGGTAGATACAGCGGTGACGAATCGACGCGATCAACGGTTGTCGTTTGCAAGCGAAGATGCCATGAATATTGCGAGCCAGGCGACAAGTAAAGAGGAGCAGGACTACTACGACAGCGTCTTTACCCAGAGAGTCAACCTTTGGCAAACTGACAAAGCGTTTAGGGACCTGCTCTTTCAAGAGCCCCTCGGCTCATTCGTCGGTAAGCTCGCCGGAGTCGATGGCCTCCGTGTATGGCATGATCAGGCACTGATCAAGGAGCCCTACGGTAGTCCTACTTCATTTCACCTGGATGTCCCGTACTGGTCATTTACGTCAGCCGATGCCATCACCATCTGGATAGCGCTTGATGATGCCACGGTTGAAAACGGCTGCTTGTGCTACGTACCTGGTAGTCATAAGGCGAAGAAGTTCGACAATGTCGCAATAGGGCACGCCATTGGTGCGCTCTTCGATGTGTACCCGGAGTGGCGCGACGTCAAGGCTGTGCCCTGCCCTGTTCCAGCGGGAGGCGCGGTTCTTCACAACGGGCTGACTTTCCACGGTGCAGGAGCCAACATGACTCCCGGCCGTCGTCGTGCGATCACCTGCGCGTACATGCCTGATGGAGCCACGTTTAATGGGCAGCGTAACGTTTTGCCTGATGAATACCTCGCGACGCTCAAGGTGGGTGATGTGCTCAACAACGAAGCGCAAAACCCGCTCGTATATAGTCGCAGTCGTGGCTAGGCGCTACCGCCACTGATTTGTCCCCTATCCCTTTGGGTACTGGTAGCATGATGGGCGGTTCGCGGGCTGCGTGACGAAGAAGCCTGAATGCCGCTGTACCCAAGGGCCTTCTGACCCGACTTCGGCGGCTCAACTCCCCGATCATGGCCCTGCAACGCCTCTCCGCCTTCGCCGTCGACACCTCCGCCTGGCGCTCGCGCGTCGCTTGACCTGATCAAGCCCGATCACGGCTTGTAGGGCAAAAACTGCCTTACCGCGACCTCGTGAGCAGGACATTCAAAGTTGAGCCGCCGAAGTCGGGTCCGATAACAGCCGCGACCACGGCGGCAGCCGGCCGAAAATTCTCGCCGGCCCGAACCGGGCCTCGGTGGCAACTTTCGCATCATCCTAGGTAGATGGCAACGCGCCGGAGAACTGCTTCACTTCGCGTGAGGTAGATACCCTGCTCCGGCGATCACTGCCTTGTCCCCCAGGTCGAGGTGTCGACTGAGGGCCTGGAGCAATTTGGCCTGAAGCGTGCTTCGCCGGATGACAAACGCGACGTGGTGATATCCGACCGAGACGAGATCGAGGCGGACTTCTTTCACCAATGACAATGCCCAGCCCGGTGCCAGCGCCTCGATTCTTAGATCAGGGACTGTGATCTTGGCGTTCACGAAATCCTTGGCCATGATTGCCTCGATGGTGGTGGCCACCGGTAGCAAAGCGCGACGTGTCCCCGCTCGCGGTCCTCGGTCCCGACACCGGTACCAATCCGCAGAGGAAGAATACCGACAGCTCGGCGACCTCCTCCCTCTCTTCGACCTCCGCAGCGGGGGCCCGAGGACTTCGCGCTGCCTGCGGCCCCGTCTGCATGCTTTCCCGAAGGCAAATTCTCTTGCCTTCGAAAAGCTGTGCACGTCTAAAGACGCGGGTCCGCCCCGCTGCAGCCGGTACGACGCCTCTAGGGTCGTCCTTGCGAGGCCGAGAAGCCTTGCAACCTCACAGGTGAGCTTCCGCCGAGTCGAACGTCCTTTCCGGCCGATGCCAGCGGGGCGAATTGCCCACGGCGTCTACAAGTACTTTGCCAGTAGTGCCCTCACTGTTGTGATCCCATTGAAGGCATCCGTCCACACCACCGGCGACATCGGAATGGTGTCAACCGCCCACCAAGGACCTACAAATCCTGATTCGATAATGGCCGGCACCAGAACATCAAAGTCCAGCACACCCTTGCCTAGGCCCAAATGAGTGCCGAACAGGTTTTCATACGTGTTGTTGTCGCAGTCGTTAAACCCGACGTCACCAATTTTGCCACTTAGCATCCGTATGAAGTCAACCTGCCCATTCTCGAGCCTCTCGACGGGCTGAACCTGATTATGCGCTAGCACACTTATCGCTTGGGCGTGGCCGAAGTCGTAGCTAACCTTGAAGTTGTTCTCGCCCACGTCATCCACCAGCTTGACAATTTCTGACGGTTTTACGAATACCTGACCAGTCTCTGGCTCCCAGTTCAGCTGGATGCCCACGTCTGCAGCCATCTTCGCCTGCTGCTTGAAGGTGCTGACCACCCTCTCCCAGACGGCCGCATAATCCGCGTCACGCGCCAAAGGACCGAATGAGCCGGGATCAACTCTCACACCGGGGGCACCGATGTCAGCGGCCATCTCTAGGCAGCTCGAGAAGTACGCCTTGTACGCCGCAAGAACGTCCGCATCGCCAGTCGCCCATGGCATGCAATACGGGTCAGGAGTATAGCCAGCGATCTCCAGTCCGTGGCTTTGCACCATGTTCACAAGTTCTTTGCGGGACTTCTTGTCCGGATACTTCTCCACCGGAGCATGCCCGGTGAAGCCGGCGCCAATGGCTACACCGTCAAAGCCGAATGCTGACAGCACGTCCACCACAGCTTCCAAAGACGCCGGGTGTTCGAAGCCGAACGTGAAGCACCAACTGCCCATGTAGACTTTTGGCTCAACCTTCATAACCTCTTCTCCTCGTTTAGTTACGGTCTCCGTGGCCGCATGGTTGAAGTTGAACTATCTCTTAGAGGGCCCGCTCAGTCCGCGCGGCGCCTTTTATGTTCAGGTAGGGCACCACAAATGTGCTGTAGTTGTTCGACTTCAAGATCGCGTCCTCAAGTTCTAGTACTCGAATTGCGTCCTGCAAAGTCACGGGCGGCTCTTCGTCTTTAAGAACCGACTGAGCGAAGTCTTTCAGCGACAACGGAAAGGTTCTGTTGAAAAGAGAACCTTCGTCTCCTATGTGGTTCATATCGCCAACAAGATCGGCGTAGTGGATCTGCGCTGCCGTTCCGGCATACGTAAGGGACATGAGCGGAAAGTCATTTGCAATCTTATCGGTGCCTGTGATCGTGCCCAGGCCGCCACTTTCGAACATGAAGATTGCAGCCTTCGCGTAAGGAGCCGTGTAAACGAAATCGCCTAGAGGATAGGCAAACGGCTTCCCATCAAGGATATACCGCCCGGCAACGCTGGTGATCTCCCCACACAGATACCGCAGCAGATCTATACTGTGATGGAACGTGTAGCCATGCCCCGAGATGTTTATGAAGGCAAGGTCACCAAACACGCCTCCGTCAATTTGCTTCTTAAGTTCAATGACGGTTCCCATGTAACGGTAATTATAGTCCACCATAAATTTGACTTGCTTCTCGGTCGCAAGCTGCTGCAACTCTTTGGCTTTCGCCAAATCGTCTGTCACAGCCTTCTCACAGAACACGTGCTTTCCTGCCAGCAACGCCTTCTTGGCTATTTCGTAATGAAACGGCTCATTCACGCAGACATCTATGGCGTCGATGGAATCATCCAACAGCATCTCATCCACATTGAGAAAAGCCGTTACTCCGAACGTCTTTGCCATAGGCACGGTCTTGCCCTCAAAGGCAGTCTCACGATCGGCGAAGCCTACGACCTCGATCTCATCGAGCACCTTGTAGGCTGACCCATGCAGCTGTCCGGCGGCCAACCCACACCCAGCAACTCCAAGTCTCACTTTGTTTGGCACGATATGGTCCTCCTTCAACTCAAACTGTTCTCTTTAGATAGGATCGAACCCTGCCTGGTCTTTTGCCAGCGGAACACGGGCTGAAACTGGCGACGCACCGTTCTCCGGACTTGGAAGCTCTTCGCGCGGGGACCTTGGTGGCATCAGACCCACTGACACCGATCGGACCAGCGAAAACGGCTCGCCTGAAACGATCGGCGGCACTGCTCACTTCTCCAATATTGCTGAGGCCACTTTACCCGCATACCTCTACATAAGTTATTAGCCTATTAGTCCCAGTTCTGAAAGTCAACATTCTGCGACATGTTTCTTCTTGCCAGGGCGCCAGGTTACTCGCTCCGACGCTGTAACGGAGATCAAACAACAGCCCTCTCAGACCCTGACGCCGTGCAACGACTCGATCCAATCGCTGTTCTCGCTTTCGCGCTCGCACTGGCACGAAGTTCGATCCCCATCTTTCCGATTTCGGCGGCCCGCTTCGCAGGCTTTACCTCAAGCAGTCAGGTACGGCTATACGACGGTGGCGTTTTGGAAAACCCAAGGCCTCGGCAAACGTACCCTTGACCCGTCGGAGCCCTCTGGATTCGTCACCTCCACATGAGGACACTAGGTCTCTTTCGGGTCGCCGACCCCCGCTTGTTTCATGACCCGTTCCAATTGAGTGATGTAGTACCTGTAGTTTTCCAGAGAGGTGCTGGGTGCAACCTGGTGGTCAGCCCCCGGAAGATAGCCTCCTTGCCGGACAACCGGAAGAAGTCTCGCAAACTCCTGGTCGATCGCTTCCGGCCCTTCGGCGATGCAGAGCTTATTGAATCCACCGATGAACTTCACCTGGGGGTAGTCCTCCCGGACCGACACAATATCCACGCCGGCGTTCACGTCCACCGGTAAGAACCCATCCACGCCAACCCTCATGAAATTCGGTATCAAACGCCGGAAGTCTCCGTCGGTGTCTACGAAGACGTGGCGCACCCCAAGCTCGCGAATCATCGGGACCAACTCCAAATAATACGGCGCAACGAATTCGTCAAACATTCGCGGGGAGATTAAGGGGCCGTTCACGCCGCTGAGGTCCTCCATGACGTACAGCACGTCCGCGGGGAGCACCGCCAGCACCTTCGGTAGATGCACCTCAAACACACTCAACGCAAACCGGTTGATCCGATGGATGAGCTCGGGCGCATCATAGAACGCATACGACAATCCCTCGGTGCCCAGCAATTCTCTGGGGGTCCAAAAAAAGCCCTCGATGTTCATCCGTACCGAATAGTTGCCTTGCATCTGGCCGGTTTGAAGTGGCCCGTACACCCGCTCGAAAGCCTCCGGAGCGTAGTGCGTTGCCTCCTCCCTCCGCGCCAACTCCTCCAACTCCGACCAGTCCTCCGGTCGCGTCACGGAGTAGGTCTGATTGATCGCCACGTCGCTTCGCTTGTGATGGTCGATGACCCGACCGTTTTCAGCGCGGTACAGAGTGCGTTCCGGGGTGTCCTCTAGGACCTGCTTTTCAAGGCCCCGCAATGGGAGGGCGAAAGATACTCTCCTGACGGCATCGAACCCAAGCCACTTCTCATAATCGAGCACCGACCGATAGGCGGCTGACATAAGGTATTTCTCGGGTGGGCAGGTCGGCATGAATCCGTCGATGCCTAACTCACCTGCCCAAGCGTCGAGGACTGGCCTGACGACCTCTTTCGGCATTCCTTCCTCCGCAAGCCTTTCGGCAGTGAGGTCCCAAGGAAAAAAGGTTTCCTCGACCGCGCCGCGGTCTTTCGGTTCTCCGAAAGAGAGAGTGGCATATTCGCGTTCCCGCGTATTCATTGGTGGCTGCCTCCTCTGGACGAAACCACTTTACTTCCCTTTTTCCCTTTTCGTGGCCCGCTTGACAAGCTTGGCAAAAGTTTCAGAAGCACCTCTCTTTCGTGTGACGGAGGGAAGGTCTGATTGCCCGTTCCACGATGTTTCGCGGAGGCATTTTGCGAGATGGCGCAGCGTGCTTGTCGGGTCCTCCATTTGGAGGCACCTCGCGGATGGAGCATTGTGGGATTCCGCTATGGCGTCGCTTCACCGGTTGGCTGTCCGCAGCCAGCAAGGGCCTCCGCCCGCCGTGCGACTGCCGTCAGCCGCAAGACCGGGGAGGCCCTTTGCCCACTGGATACTCTATGTCGTGAACGTTCCGTTCACGTTCTCCCTGTCGCCCAGTCGACAACAACTTCCATAGTGCCGACTGCGTGCACTATTAGCCCAACAGATTCTTTGTTACCCAAGCGTTGCCCCAGGTACCTTGAAGTTGCCAGGTCGCAGGGAAAGTCGCGTACGGAGCGAACTGGCTCTGGGTGACGGTCAGTGACGGGAAGATCATGGTCTTCGGAACCTTGACGTGGTTGAGGATGTCAAGCCCCACGTATGCCGCGCCGTAGCCGATTCCGGGGTCTGGGCTGTAACTCACGGTGTGATAGCCAGGGTGCTTCAACACCCATTGAATGAAGGCTGCATCGCCGCCACCGGGGATTAGGGGCACCGTCCGGCCAGCTGCCTGGAACGCCTCGGCAGCGCCGTACGACTCGCCCGTCGCCGTGATGACAGCGTTCACGGTTGGCAGGCTCGGCAGGATGGAAGCGACGGCCGATTCCGTGGCCGACTCCGACCAGTCACCGTATACGCTACCTACGACCTTGATGCCAGGATAAGCCTTGAAGCTCATGCCGCTTTGAAACGCCGCTTCAGCAGCGTAGCCAGCGATTCCCTGAACCTCGAGAACGTTGCCTTTGCCATGAAGTTCTTTGGCTATGTATTGGACCTCGTCCTCGGTGATCACGTTGTCATGACCATATATCTCATATGGAATGGTGCTGGTTACCGGGCCGTCGCTGACGACTAGCACAGGTATCCCCGCCTGCTTGGCGCGGGCGATTGCACCGTTGAGACCGGTGGGCGACGAAGGGTCAATGATGATCAAGCTCACGCGCTTCAAGATCAGATCGACGATCTGCGTCACCTGCGTGCTCACGCTGTTATTCGCGTCGAGAAGGTCATAGCCAGCTATTTTGCCGGACTTTACCCAAGCGCTCGCTACGGCGACGAAGTCCGCGTCTTGCTCCTTGCGGAAGGCGTTGCCTGTCCAGGATTGGCTATAGCCAATGACAATGCTTGACTTTGTTGAGACGTGTGCCGGCGCGCGTCGGCCCTGCGTTGCGGCCCCGGCAGTGCCGAGTCCCGCCAATCCGAGCAGACTAACCGCCGCGACGCCCGCCACTATGAATCTTGTACTCGTCTTAGTCCTTGATGGTCTCATGCAGACTCTTTCCTCATCTTCTTCTGCCTCACCTCTCTGACATCACACCTACACTGTGTTTAGCCTCTCCCTCCTCCGCCCGATCAGCGATATCACGCTGGGCCAGCTACCTCGACGCTAGTTATGACGGCTACACGATTCCGGACGTCCAAGCGGACAGTCCCGGTATGACGGCTTTCCCAAAAGATCCGCGCGGTTGGCATTCATGCTTGAGCATTACGAGAGGGTGCCACTGTGACTAGAAGGTGCACTACCCCTTAACCTCCCTGAGTCCTCTACGGGCAAGCCGATCCGCGCAACTGACCCTGCGGGTAGTGAACTCTTCCCGAACGAACTGGAGCGCGACCTGGAAAATCGTGGAGGACAGCGCCAGTTTGAACATGAATGGTCCGCGACCGAAACGGCGTAGCGAGAGTCAGCAATCGAGCCGCTCCTCCACTACTCGCCCGTTGCGATCCAGCCGCGAATACGATTTCGCCTCCGCCCTGATCGGTGACCCTTTTTGTTCAGGCCCACCTCGCCATTTGGTAGGGCGGGTCTGAATCGATTCAATGTTATAATTGGTCGTGGTGGATTGTCAAGCGTCCTGGCTGGGACGGGCGCTGCCGTGAGACTTGTGATGTCAACACCCAGCTCCGGCCTGGCTGCCGAGGCGTAAGTCCAGAGCGAAGGGTCGCAACATGGCAAGGAGGAACGCGCAGGGGCCGCTGTAGGACCGGCTGGACAGCGAGACGCGTTGGAACGTGTCGATCCTCGGCGTTTCATTTCCGTCGCCTCGGCTCTCCGTACTCCTACCCTGCGCGAAAACCGACGCTCATCGTATTGGGTGCGAAGAGCGCTTCTCGGGCTGTGCGGCGATGGGAGAGGTGATAGCCATAGGGACGAAGAAGTGCTGCCTTCCTCAGACACCTTCAAGGACTTCGGCGGCTGTCTGTAAGGCGATGGTAAGCATCGCGCAGCCCGCGTCAGGATGACCCAGGGCGCGCTGGGGCGCCCAGCTCGCCCTCCCTATCCTGGGTTCCATGTCAACGGTGGCGTTGGTCGCCGCAGCTGCGGCCTCAGCTGCGGCACGGACTGCGCTCCTAACTCGAGCGTCCGCCAAGGCTGACTCGGAAAGACTGGTACACGCCGCGTGCAGGGCGTCCACCATTGTGCGGTCGCCGACGGCTGCCTTGCCAGTCTTCTGGATGCCGGCTAGAGCGGCGTTGAAAGCTCTTGCCAGCACCTCTACGCCACCCCCGGATAGCTCTGCCACGGCACGACCGGCCTGTAAGAAACCCGTAGCAACCAGCGTTCCGGCTGTCGAGGGAGCCTGCTTCGCGATTGCTGTGCCGCAGGCGGCCAGGAGGTCTGGCACGTTGGCATCAGGGTGGGAGACCAGCACTTCATTTAGTGCCCTAGCCGCCGCAGACATGGTAATTCCCAAATCACCATCTCCGGCAAATCCGTCCAGGCGGTTCAGCTCGGCAGATGCGGCCGCCACTGCGTCGGCCGCGCTCCCGAGAATAGAAGCCAACTCAGTGGCTCGAAAGGTCATCTTCCTCATAGCCTGCTTTCTGGCTCCAGAAGTCCATGCATTCAGTAGTGGACGACGAACGGCGAGTGGCACGGCTCATCGAAGAGCTTGAGCAGGCCGTCATTCAGTCGTAAGAGCGAGACCGAGGCGCCGGCCATCTCGAGCGACGTGGCGTACTCGCCCACCCAGACGCGGCGCACGTTGACGCCGGCCGAGGCAAGCGAATGGTGGACCGACCGGTAAAGGATGTAGAGCTCTTCCTTGGGGGTGGCCCCAAGCCCGTTCACCAGCACCGCCACCTCATCGCCTCGCTCGTAGGGAAGGTCCTCCAGAATGCGGTCGACGAGCTGGTGGGCGATCTGATCGGCTGTCTCCAAGGTGCCGCGGTGGACCCCAGGCTCACCATGGATGCCCATGCCGATCTCCATTTCCCCGGCGGGCAGGCTGAAGGTGGGCACACCCGCGGCCGGCACCACGCAAGGCGACAATGCCACGCCCATTGTGCGCAGCCCGGCGGCCGCGCCTGCCGCCGCCTCTGTGACTTCAGCGAGAGACCCTCCTTGTTCTGCACGTGCTCCCGCAATCTTGTAGAGAAAGGCGATGCCGGCGATCCCCCGGCGGCGTGACTCGAAGCCTCGCGGGGCAGACGCCACATCGTCGGCAGCCAGTACTGTGGCGACTTCGATGCCCTCGGCCCTTGCCTGCTCGGCGGCGAGCTCGAAGTTCATCACGTCGCCTGTGTAGTTACCGTGGAGGTACAAGATCCCGGCTCCTCCGTTGGCCGCTCTCGTGGCCGTCAGGATTTGCTCAGAGCTCGGCGATGCAAACACCTCACCTACCGCGGCCGCGTCAGCCAGGCCAACCCCTACGTACCCCATGAACAGGGGCAGGTGCCCGGAACCCCCGCCGGTCACAATCCCAACCTTGCCCTGCTTGGGGGCACCGACGCGGATTACGACCTTCGGGATGTCCCCAGCGCAAAGGGAGTCTGAATGTGCCAGTAACACACCTTCGAGCATCTCGTCCACAAACCCAGCCGGTTCATTGATGATCTTCTGCACCGTCAAAGCTCCTCTCGAACCTGATGTTCAGGACCTATTGCCGTGCGTACTCCTCCCGGAACTCGAGGACGCTGCCGCCAGGGGACGTCTCGAAATAACACCAGCGGCAGCCTTCGAAGACTGCGTGAACCAGTAGGGGATGACCCTGAGCCTCCAGGCTCGCAAGCATCTCGTCATAATTGGAGACGCCGAAAGCCATGTGGTGGATACCCTCACCCTTTTCAGCTATGAACTTCGCCCAGATCGACTTGTCGTCGAGCGGTTCAAGCAATTCCAACGTGAGCGGGCCAAACTTGATCCAGACGAGCCGTGCTCCAAACGGCTCACCGACAATCATGTCCTCCGCTTTCGGCCAGTACTCAAAAACCTCGGGTGTGCCTATGTTCCACACCGATGACAACCACTGCGTTGTTTTCTCAGCGCTTTTGACCGCGATACCCACGTGACTGAGGTTGGCGAGCTGCATTGTGCCCTTATCGAGGGTAAAGGTCATCTCATGTCCTTTCAGCTTTTCTGGATTGTTTTCATCTGCTTGCGGATGTCCGGGGAGATTCGCCTCGACTTGCGGACTCATGGATCTGATTTTTCGGGGACTCGAGGCCCTTGTCGGCTCGATCCCAGCAGGTGATGTCTCCGGGCTCATAGCGCTCGAAGGCGAAGGACCGCCGAACGCAAGCCCGTAGGGAACCCAGGTCAGTCCCCAACAGGCCCAGGCCACGGGCTTGGACAAGCAGGTTGCCGATCGCCGTAGCTTCGACCGGCCCGCTCACCACGGGTAGGCCCGACGCGTCCGCTGTCGCCTGGCACAACAGCCGGTTCCGTGCGCCGCCGCCAACCAGGTACACCACCTCCACCTTCCGGCCCGATAGCTCCGCGGCCTGGCGTATTGCTCGTCGGTGTGCAAGTGCCAAACTGTCCACTACGGACCGCCCCACCTCTGCCGGCGAAGTCGGCACTGGCTGGTCACAGGCGCGGCATGCGGCTTGGATCCGCGTGGGCATGTCCCCCGGCTCCATCAGGGAACCGCTGTCAGGGTCGAACAGCCAATGTGCCGGCGGCAGATCGGCCGCGGCCTCCAGCAACGCGGCCAACTTCACCGAGAGACCCTGGCGCTCCCAGGTGCGCAGCGACTCCTGTAAGAGCCATAGGCCCATCACATTGCGTAAGAACCGGACCGTGCCGTCCACGCCTTGCTCGTTGGTAAACCCTGCATTCCTTGCCCTCTCGTCGAGCACCGGTCGTTCCAGCTCCACGCCGACGAGCGACCACGTACCAGCCGACAAGAACGCAAAGGCGGTGTCCTCCGCCGGTACCGCGACCACGGCGGAGGCGGTGTCGTGCGAAGCGACCACTCGCAGTGAAGCCCGTTGTCCCAGTCCCAGCTCGTCTTGCAGCACTGGGTCGACCCGGCCGCCCTCGTCTCCAGGGCGGCGCAACGGAGGGAACAGACCTGCGGGGATCCCTAGCCTGTCCATTAGTTCTCTGTCCCAGGTCGTCCCGTCCGCCGTCAGTAGCCCAGTCGTGGAGGCGTCGGTGACCTCGGCCCCAGCTACACCTGTCAACCAGTAGCCGAACAGGTCCGGCAGCAATAGCAGGCGATAAGCACCCTGCAACCGCCCGGCGTCCTCGGCGAGCAGTTGCGCCGCGGTGACAAAGGGCTGCAGGGCGGTCCCGTTACGCCGGTAAAGGTCGGCGGGGTCGGTCAAGCTCACGAGCCGCCTCAACGCCGCCACATGCCGAGGATCCCGGTAGTGCACCGGCTGCCGAAGCAGTTCACCGGACTCGTCGATCAAGCCGTAGTCCGCACCCCACGAGTCGACGCCGACAGAATCTACCGGACCCTCGCGGCTTGCGGCCCGGATCCCGGCCAACATGCCTTGCCAGAGCGCCAACACGTCCCAATACAGCCGCCCTCGGACCGCGACGCCGCCGTTGGCGAAGCGAGCGTGCTCGCTCAAGGTGAGCAGTCCAGCGTTGACGGTGCCGCTCACCACCCGGCCGTTGGAGGCCCCCAAGTCAACGGCGACGAACCTGCCCTGACCTTTCACTGCAATCACCTGGCGTCTGGAGCCTGCGGCGTCGCGGCGACTGGACAACTCGCCAGTCCCTTTCGGCGCTGAGACTCGAGCGATGACACGCGGGACGCTGTATCGGCCACAGGCCGCGCCAACCGACAAAGGCTGAGGTATTTGCGGGCCACCCGACCCGAAAGCACCGGTGGAGCCATCAGGCAATCTCCCGAGCTATGGTGACCCCGTAGTTGCGGCCAAACCAAGCCAGTTCGTCGGCGCTGAGCGCAATTTCGCCACCTAGCGTGCGAGCCAGGTAAGCGACCTCGGCGGCCCACTCTGCCTGGGCGGCCACCAAACAAGCGTCTTCGACGGTTTCCCCGATGGCGACGACTCCGTGGTTCGCCAGCAGCACGGCTCGGCTGCCGGGCTGGCGAAGGAACGCCTTGATAGCGACTTCTGCCAACTCCGCGCTTGCTGGCGCCGCATAAGGCTTTGTCACGAGGATTCTGTCGGCCCGGACCCCGAGATTCTCGTTGCAGACGAACGGGACGTCCTGGCGAGCCGCGGCGAAGGCTGCAGCGTAGCGTGAGTGCGTGTGCACGATCGCGCTCACATCGTCCATTTCGCGCATGATCCCAAGGTGCAGTGGCATCTCCGAGGTCGGCTTAAGCGGGCCTTCGGCCCGTCCGTCCGCGAGCGTCACGACCGGGTGGTCCCCAGGCTCGAGATATTCGTAGGGGACACCACCAGCGCTGACCACGATGCGGTCGCCTAGACGGATGCTCACGTTGCCTGCCGAGCCGATCACAAGGTGCTCTGTGACCATGCGTTCGCAGGTCCGCTGGATGGCTTCCTTAGCAGTCTGGATCGTAGTGGGGGGAACCGGGCAACTACGCATACAAACTCCTCTTCAATGGCAGTCCGCGCTGACTACTGGGGCCGGCGGCACCGAGCACCGAGCTTTCAGAGCCTCTTAGGGTTCGCCAACATTTTGCAGAGTCGTCAGCCAACCGCTCCCGCGGTGACGGAGCGGGTCTCGAGCTGTCACTGCGCTGCTCTTGCCTCCGGGGTTTGACAGTGACCGGACCGTCGGCAACCTGTGAGCGATCGGCTGCGACCACCGACCAATACAGCCGGTCGCAGTTGCCCTCACAGACGGCATGCTAGGTTTTGAATCGTATCAAGTCAAATCAGACGACCGCTCGCTAACCGACGAGTCAGATGGCCTTGTCTAGCTGGTGCACGGCTCTCGATACGAGTTAGCCAAGGACCACCGGCGGTCGCTTCTGAACGCCTCGAACGAAGGCTCACCAGGCGTTGCATGCCGAATCTGTCGCCTACGGCATTCGAGCATCCTAAGTTCCGGCTAAGGTTTTTCGGCCAGCCGCACTGGCCCTTGTAGCTAGAAGATCGCGCCCCTTCGGCAAATGAACGGTTTCAGAGGTATGATTGACGAAGTGGCCTTAGACATCCGGTATGACACCGTTGATGACAACGGGGGACTTGCCGCGATCGTGACCGGTCAGCGCCAGGCCCTGGAAACAGCGCAGACCCAGTCCAAGGCCCAACTGGCGATCTTGGCCTTGCTCTTGGAAGGCCAGCCGCGCAAGGCACATTTGGAGCAGACGTCCGAGATCGAACCCCTGCGGGCCGCCGCGGACGCCGAGGCCACGCTGGGAACTTCGGTATGAGTCCTTCCCAAAAATCGGTCCGGCAGCGTCCCCTCCCAGGCACCGTGGCCACCGATAGCTCAGCTGGCGACCCCGGGTCACAAACCAGTCTCGGCCAGTCCGCCCGGCGCCGGTGGAGCGTGCGAGATGTCGCCGCTCTTGCGCGCGTGTCGACGGGGACTGTGTCCAACGTGCTGAACCGACCAGATCTTGTAGCCCCCGCCACGACCGAGCGGGTCAATCGGGCCATCGAGGAACTTGGCTTTGTCCGGAATGCGTCTGCCCGACAGCTGCGTGCGGGCGACAGTAGGGCCGTGGGGGCCATCGTCCAAGACCTGTCCAACGCCTTCTTCAGCGAGATAACCAGGGGAATCGAAGACAGGCTGGCTGACGACGGCCTCGTGCTGCTGCTCTGCAGTTCGCATAACTCTGTGGAGACAGAACTGCGTCAGCTCCAGGTGTTAGAGGAGCAACGGGTGCTCGGCCTGCTCATCACGCCATTGAGCCGGGACATGGACAAGATCGAGGCGGTCCACCGTAGAGGGACGCGGGTTGTCCTGCTCGACCGGGAAGCGCCGCCAGGCCACTTTTGCTCGGTGGCAGTCGATGACGTCCGCGGCGGGGAACTGGCCGTTGCCCACCTCCTATCTCAGGGTTATGACCGGGTGGGGTTCATCAACGGCCCCCACGCCATCCGTCAGCACGCTGAGAGGCGGCGGGGAGCCGTGCAAGCGATTCGCAATGCCGGGCTTGACCCCAAAAAGACCTTGGTGGAGGTGATTCTCCCCTCAGGGCTGACCCTGTATGGAGAGCAAGGTGTGGAGATGCTGGCGAAAACGGAGTTTGGGCTGCCCCCAGCCATCTTCTGCATCAACGACCAGGTGGCTCTGGGCGTGCTGATAGCGCTCCGGGCACAGGGGCTTTCCGTACCGGATGACGTCGCGGTCGTCGGCTACGACGACGTTGGGTTCGCTCCCGGTCTTGCCACCCCCCTCACGTCTGTCCGGCAGCCTATGTACCAGCTGGGCCACACGGCCACCTCACTTCTGCTGGGAGAGACCTACGATCCCTATCACCGTCACGAGCGCATCCGCTTCACCCCAGAACTGGTGGTGCGGGCCTCGAGCCAACGTAGAACGCCAGATCGTTGATCCTAAGGCCGCCCGCCTGAAGCGAATGACGTGGCCGAGCCGCTGGCTGTTTGTAGGCACTGAATGCGGACGAACCCCTTGGGCAATCGCAACCACGACGACGCCGCAGCGAACCGATCTCCGCGATGACCGTCGGCAGACGACCGACCGGCGGAGACGCTCGGCGAAACGTCACGCATCGGCCCAGCTTGCAGATTGCACAGGAGCTCAGATGGATCCTCTTCAGGCATTCGACATCGAACCGCAGGTGACCGCAGTGGCCAGCGACGACATTGACGACACTACAAATCACACACATCTCGTTAGTAACGGACTACCCGTAGGCAGCGCGCGGCGAATCCGGCCCGGACAGGAATGAGGAGGACACGATGGAACGCGTAGACAGGCTGTCGATAAGCGAGGTGACCACACTGCACTCCTCCTTCGAGTCCGACGTGGCGACTTACAGCGCGGCCGGGCTCGGTGGCATCGGGGTGTGGGAGTCCAAGATCGCTGGGCGCGACCCGAACGAAGTCGCCGACGTGATTAGTGCGGCCGGGCTACGAGTTAGCAACCTCGTACCGGATGGGAACTCGGTGTTCCCGAACGCGCTCTACCCGCAACCGGCGGACCCAGGAGAACGCGCGGACGCTCTTTGCGCCAAGCTGCCCGCCTTCGCCGTTCTGCACCCGGAATCGATCGTGATCGTCACCGGCAACGTGCCCGGGCGCGACTCAGCCGAGCTGCGCCGGCGCTGTGTCAGCGAACTGCGCCGGGTCGCGGAACAGGCGGGCGAGCTTGGCCTGACGGTGGGTTTCGAACCGATGCACCCGTCGTGCGAGGAAGACTTCAGCTTCATCACCAGCCTTCGCGCGGCCGCTGACATGGTTGCCGACATCGACCATCCCGCCGTCGGGATCCTCTTCGATACGTGGCACGCGGGCCAGGGGCCCGATGCCGTCGACGAGCTGAAGGCCGTCTTGGAGTTGATCGTCGCAGTGCACATCGCCGACGTGGTCGCTCCTGCTCGCAGCTGGGTCGACCGGAAGTTTCCCGGCGAGGGTGTGCTTCCGATAGAGGAGTTCGTGCGAGTGCTCGATGGCGGCGGGTTCCAAGGGAGTTATGACGTCGAACTCTTCTCCGACGACGGCGCCTTCGGCAACCACTTCCCCGATTCTCTGTGGGAGCTGCCCGCGGAGGAATGTGTGGCGAGGGCAACTGCGCTTTTGCGGAAGCTGCTCACTGACGCCTAGGAGTTTCCGGGCTACGGCCTTGAAATCGTTTCGAGAGTTCCCAAGTTCCAACTAGTTCGGCACGAGGCGTACCAGCCGGCCTCCGATCAGCCACTCGGTTACGTACACGGTCCCTCTTGCGTCCGTTGCCACCCCATGGGGGCTGTTGAACTGCCCGGGGAGAAGGTTCGGCGGTCGCACCGTGTTGCCGACATTGTCGAGCGCGTTCGGCCAGACTTCCGATTCAGGTCGGTCAGTCTCACCGAGTTGTCCGATGAACTCGTCGTCGCCGTCGAAGACAGCGACACGCCCATGCAACTCCGTAACGAAGAGCAGATCCCCAGAGGTGGCTATACCCGAAGGACTCGTCAAGATGCCGGCTCCTACGTCTCGAAGGTAATCGCCTCCTAGCCCGAACACGGCGATTCGTCCATTGGTCCGATCAGCCACGTAGAGTTCCGGCGTCGCCCGTCTCCGATCGATGACAACGTCATGTGGTGTGTTGAAGACCCTCCCACTCTCCGAGCCGTCCAGGGTCGCGAGAAGCTTGCCGTCACGGGTGAAGCGATGAAGGAGACTCTTGCCGTACCCGTCAGCGACCCAGATCTCTCCGGAGCCGCCAAGGCGCGGCTCATCAACCGCAACGGCGGTGGGGCACCAAGCGTCCCGCTCGTATGCTTCGTGCTCCGGAGTCGAAATTTCGCCCTGGATTGTTCCGTCGTCGAGGCTAACAAGCACAGCCCGTCCTGGCCGGACGTAGTCGCTGTATCGGGGCTGGTGCGGTGTGAACTTGTGACCATTGTCCGCAACCCAGACGGCTTCCTGTTCCCCATTCTGAACGACGGTCATGTTGTGCATCTCAGTAAGACCGGTCTCGAGCTCGGACCGCAATCCACCGTCATTGTCGAACAGGGCGAGGCTTGCCCGATCAGCCCTCGCGAACAACACCGTGCCATCTTCAAGGACTCCAACCCCGTGGTGCGCCCAACCGGCGCTTGGTTCGCCCGGGAAGGCAATCTCCTCCCACCGGTAGACGGCGTTTCCGACTCTGACCTCAGACGGTGACATCGACAAACCCCCTGACAACGGCGGACACCGAGTTTGAGGAATAGTAGGTCACTACTCCGCTTCCGCGACAAGCTCGGAGCGCGGTCCCGCAAATGTCTCAGCTCAGCCTGAAACACAGGCGATCATCCTCCGTCGCCCCCTAGACGATCCCCGACAGCGATCTCGCCGACCCGACCTCTTGGAGCGTCCGTCATCGGACGTCGCGCTGCAACGGCTCGGCGCCTACTTCACGTGGATCGGCGTCGCCTAGCCACAGCCCCACAACATCGACCGACGGCCACATCCAAAAGGGCGCATCAAGGCGAAGGTGACCAACACCGGTCCCGAGCCGCATACCGCCTACTGCGCAACAACGTCACAGTCATTTTCACTTTCGTAGAGCTTGCGGTACCGGCAGTTCTCCCTTAAATCGCAAAGATCACACGGGCTACCCGTCGAGGTCATGTCGGGGCCGACGCCGAGGACGAAAGACGTCGACTTCTTCGGCTGCATCAATGAGCTGTTGTTAAGGCTCACTCCGATTAGTCCCGCTTCGACGAGGGCAAAAAGCTGGCGCTGGCCGATCTCGAGGCCCCAGCTGGCGCCCGGGCTAATCGCCACGCCAACCTGCCAGCCGGTGCGGCCCATCTCAAGAGCTGTCGCCTCGCGAACCGAATGGGCAAGGCGCTGGAGGGCGACAGAACCGACGGCATCGAGCGCCACGGCGAGGGCAGGGTCCTCGGCGAACAGAGCCGAGGCCTGGTCCTCTAGCTCGGGCCCGATGGTGCACACGAAGGCACCCACCTGCTTTGCGGCCTGGAGGTGCTCGACCACGACGGGGCCGGTGAGACGGCAGGCCTGTTCGAGCAGAAGGCTCTCGTGGCGCTGGCCGACCACGGGTACGAATCGCCAGGCAACGGCTGCATGCAAGAGCTGCCCGCTCAGCTCTAGCGCCCGCTCGGCTACCGCCAAAGCAGAGGAATTGCGGGCCCGGATGCGCCCGGGGTCCCCGCCTTCGGCCTGCAAGACATCGTCGAGGTCGACGACGAGACGCCAGTCAGCCCTGACGGTCGTCTGCTCCCGTCGAGATAAGCCGGCCGAAGCGGCGGGCTTCACACCTCCAGCAGTTGGCACAACAGCTCGACCGCACTTGAGGCGTCCCGGGCGTAGCCGTCCGCCCCGATCTCATTGGCGTACTCGGTCGTGATCGGGGCACCGCCGACGAGAACACGGACCTGCTCGCGCAAGTTGGCGTCGACGAGGGCGCTGATGACGTCGCACATGTTCACCATGGTCGTGGTCAAAAGCGCCGAAAGGGCGACCGCCTTGGCACCGTTGACCACCTCAGCGACGAAGCGTTCCGGGGGCACGTCGACCCCGAGATCGACTACCTCGAACCCGTTGCCCTCGAGGAACATCGCCACGAGGTTCTTTCCGATGTCGTGTAGGTCGCCTTGCACGGTCCCGATCACGACCTTGCCCCGGGAGGGGACTCCTTCGGCCACGAGGTGGGGCTTCAGCACCGCGAGGGCGGCGCTCATCGCTCGGGCGGCCACGAGCATCTCAGGCACGAAGATCTCTCCTGCCTGGTACAGGGCACCCGTCTCACCCATGGCGGCAATCAAGCCTTCCTGCAGGATCTTCTCGGGGGCCAACCCGGCTGCCAGAGCTTCGGTTACCTTGGCTACTGCTGTCGTCTTCTGGCCGTCGACGACCGCCGCACGAAGCTCCTCCAACTGTCCCATCCTCATGACCTCCCTGTAGCTAAAGAGCGCGCCGCCGTATCCGCGAACGGGTAGGCGCGGAATTCGTCCACGGCCTCGTACAAAGCGACCACGTTCGCGACCGGGACACGCGCCTGAACGTTGTGGATCGTGTTGAACACGAAACCTCCTCCGGCGCCGAAGATCTGCAGGCGCTCTTTGACCATGGCGCGCACGTCTTCCGGCGTCCCGAACGGAAGCACGCGCTGGGTGTCGATGCCACCGCCCCAGAAGGTGATCCGGTCCCCGTATCGGTCCTTCAGGCCCTGGGGCGTCATGTCGGCGGCCGAAGTCTGCACGGGGTTCAGCACGTCGAAACCGGCATCGGCAATGTCGTCGAGCAGGCGCCAGATCGAACCGCAGGAGTGGATGAAGGTCTTCCACGAGGTATGGGCGTGGATCCAGTCGTTGATCCGCGGCGTGCACTGGTTGGAACAGCGCCCGGTAGGTCTTCGGGCCGATCATGGGACCGCCCTGGGTGCCGAAGTCGGTGCCGGTGATGAAGACGGCGGAAAGGGAATCGCCGACCACGGCATGGATCCTTTGCAGGTTCGAGAGCCCGATCTCGCACTGGCGCTCGAAGACTTCTTTGACGTACTCCGGCCGGTTGGCCAGGCTCATGTACCACTGCTCGAGATCCCGGATGCCACGCGGATGAGCCAGTGTCGGCCCAGGAACGAAGGCTGCGTCACCAAAGCTGGTGCCCCCGAACTCCCCTATAAGGGCGCGGCCTGTGGCACCGAGGCGCGTGGCTTCGCGGCGCACGTGCTCGAGCGCCTCGTCATCGACGGGCGCGAACTCCTCGAGGTTGTCGGCCGGATCGAGGTGGTCTTCGTCAATGGGCTCCTGGCGCGTGATCGAGTCGAAGTAGAAGCCGCTCGCCGGCATACGCGCGCACGGAGGAGCGGAACGGTCGCCCTTAGGGTACATGTAGAGGTCCCCGTTCAGCTCCGGCTCGGTGGGAAACTGACCCGGGACGAGCACCGGTGTGCCGTCGGAGGTCGTCCATGGCTTCCAGTCATCGTTCGCAAAACCGTAGATGTTGTTGGGAAGGCCCACGCGGACGGCGTCGATGCCGAGGCGGTCAAGCAGGTCAGGCGTCACCTCGCCGAGCATCTGGAACGGCTCGCAAACCCTTACGGGCGTGCCGGGCTCATCGAGGCCGAGCGCCTGTCGAAGGGCATAGAGCGAGCTGACGTGGATCCCGCTGCAGCTCGTCGCACCGAGGTCCAGGGGCACTCGGTCGCCTTCACGATGACTGAGGGCGGCCTCGACACGTTCGCGCGAGCTCATCATGGCTCGACCTCCTTGCCTATCTGGGGTGACCATGGCCGGGGCGTCACGAGGGGCCCTCGGCGGGAAGGCCCGTCTGGCGGGCCAGGGCGCGGCGGACCTCTGAGATCACGAGCTCGGTTATCTCCTCAAGCGAAGTGTCCTTGACCTCTTTGTCGAAACGGATCCGGCCGTTACGAAGCAGGTTGACGCGATCGGCCACCTCGAGCAGCTGGGCGTAGTTGTGGTTGACGAAGAGGATCGAGACGTGCTGTTCATCACGCAGCCGGCGCACGAGGTCGAGGATCCCAGCCGTCTCTCTCGGGCCCATGGCGGCGGTCGGCTCATCGAGGAGGAGAATGCGGGGCTGTGAGTAAAGCGCCCGGGCCAGGGCGATCGCCTGGCGCTGACCACCGGACAGGTTGGCGACGTCCTCGGTCATGCCAGGAAGGTTGGCGAGCCCGAGCCGGGCGAGGAACTCGTCCGCCTCTTTCCGCATGCGACGGTGGACGAGTGTCCGCAACGGGCCCCGGTAACGCTCGCGCCCTAAAAAGACGTTCTCAGCGATGGAGAGCCCGTTCACTAGCGCCAGGTCCTGGTAGACGATCTCAATGCCGGCGTGGCGTGCAGCCGAGACGTTGCGGAAGACGATCTCGTCGCCGTGCATCATCACCCGACCCGTTGTCGCCTGGTGGAAACCGGAGAGGATCTTCAAAAGGGTCGTCTTGCCTGATCCGTTGTCTCCTATGAGCCCGAGGATCTCGCCGTCTTGGAGGTGAAGGTTCACGTCGCGAAGTGCCAGCACGGCGCCATAGCGCTTCGAGACGTGCTCGACGCTGAGGACGTCGGTCCGGCCCGTCATGTCCTCCGCCGTCACGCCTCGTCTCCTTCGGGCTCGAGCTCCTCAAAGCTCCGTCCTACGCGAAGCCTCTGGAAGCGGATGTTCACGATCATGGCAATCAAGATGGCGGCCCCAATGATGATGTCGAAGTCGAACTGGCTGACTCCCTCAAGGGTGAAGCCGTCGTAGAGGGTCTCGAGAAAGCAGGCTCCGAAGAAGGCGCCGATGACAGATCCCGAGCCGCCGACGAGCGAAGTGCCACCGATGACTGCGGCGGCGACGGCACTGAACATGATCGCCGTCCCGCCCGAGGTCGGGTCGAGAGCGGCGATCCGCACACCGTCGAGGATGCCGGTGAGGCCCGCCAGAGCGCCCATGAGGACGAAGTTCCAGATCTTGATCCGGGCGACGTTGATGCTGGCTTCGCGCGCTGCGTTCAAGTTGCCGCCGACGGCGAAGGTATAGGTCCCAAAGCGGGTCCACTTGAGGAGGTAGGCAAACACGACAACGATGCAGCCCGCCCATATGAGCTCGGACCAGTTGCCTCCCCCCATTATGTCGGCGTAGAGGCTTCCCCCCGGAGGTGTGCCGGTGGCGCCATTTGTCAGGACGAGGACGATCCCTAGCAGCAGGAAGGACATCCCGAGGGTGGTGACGAACGACGGCACATGCAGATAGACCGTTATCAGCCCGTTCACGAGGCCGATGAAGGCGCTGATGAGGATCGCGAGCACGGTCGCCAGGATGACCGGCAGGTGGTCCTGGTTCAGGTACATGACGATGAAGGGCGACAGGGCGTAGACGTTGCCCGACGAGAGGTCGATCTCGCCGCAGATCAGCAGCATTGCTTCCCCGACGGCGAGGATGGCGATGGGGGCTACGTACTGGCCCAAGGTGGCAACGTTGCTGCCGAGGAATAGGCTTCCGCTGCGAGCCAGGAAGTAGATGAACAGCAGGACCGAGATGAGGATCGCTGCGATCTCCCGGTGCCGCGAGTAGAGCGCCGAGACTCTGGCGACGCCGCCGACACGTGTCGGCGGCGTCACGTCGAGCCGCGAGCGTCCTTGCGGGGCGCTCACATCAGTGGACATCTTGGTACAGGCCTCGCTGAACTATGAAAGCTGGGTCGGTGGGTAGTCGCCGGCAGAGACCGAGATCGGGCCGGACATCGGGATGATCTTCTCCGCGGCGCTCGAACCCTCGTAACGGTCCGTGTACTTGGCGAACTGGCCGATGTTGGCCTTGGTGATGAGCGACAGCCCAGTCTCCACGCTCGACGGGATGTTCAGGCCGCCGGACAGCTTGAAGAGGAAGAGCTCCAGGATCGGCAGGAATCCCTGCAGATAGGGCTGCTGGTAGATCGTGAAGTCGACGTAGCCCGAGGTGATGCCGGACACGACCTGGGGGATCGTGTCGAAGCAGCCGGTGACGATCTTGCCCTTGAGGTTGTGCGCCTGCATGACCTCGATGATCCCGACCATCGTCAAGGTGTCGACGCAGAACATGCCGACCACGTCCGGGTGACCGGCGTAGTACGCCTTGACGGCGGCCACGGCCTCCGCCAACGTCGCGGCGCTGGCGATGTTGTCGATCGTGATCGGCTTGCCGGACGCCTTGATCACGTCGTTTATGCCGTTGGTTCTCGCCTGCAGGTTGAGCGAGCCTGGTGTCGGGTTGAACACGACGATTCTGCCCTTGTCCAGCTTGTCGAGGATCTGCTGGCCCATCAGCTCTCCGGCCTGGAACAGGCTCTGGCCGATGTAGCACATCTGCAGGTTCTTGTCAGCTGTGGTCGTCGGAGCCGCTGTGTTGTAGGCGATGACCGGGATACCGGCCGCGAGGGCCCTGTTGGTCGGGGCGATGAAGGCGTTCGGGTCGATGACGGGAACGCCGATGCCGTCCACCTTGGCGTCGATGGCGACGTTGAAGGCGTCGACCATCTCGGACACGATCGAGTTCACCGATCCAACCCACTGGTACTGGCAACCGAACAAGTCACAGGCGTCCTGTGCCCCGTAGCGGGTCGGGACGAAGAACTCGCTCGTCGTCACGTGGTTCACCAACGTGAAGGTCCACGTCGGGTGGGACGGGTACGGGTTGGATACGGCCCTAGGCGCGGCAGCGAAGGCAGGGCTGATCCCACCTAGGGCCGATCCCACTGCGAGCCCGCCGCCGGCGAGGGCGGCCGAGCCGAGCAACTGTCGACGGCTGATCCGGCTCTGTCCGGAAGATTCTGATGTCATGTCTCTTATCTCCCTCTGACGATGTCACGTCAGCTCCTATTGCATGCCTTTGACTTGACCGCAAGTGACGCACCTGCAACATGCCGGCCCTCCTCACCGGCCTTTACCGCTACTAGATATGGACAGAAGATCGAGAACAATACCCAGGCTCCTCGTACAACTAAAAACACCGTGAAACGGGAGCACGACACCGGCTAGCTGTTGAAGACACGGTGTCTTCGAGAGCCAAAGTCCGCGGTGTCAGTGTCGCTGCCGAAAGGCTGTGACACCAGAGCCTTTCGGCCCTTGATGGCCAGCTCACACCTGGGTCCATTCGCCCCGCTCTCACTCTCGGACGGACTCCCGCACGGCGACGTCATCCCTAAGCATTACATCTGGGCGTAGTTCTGTCCCGAGCCCGGGACCCGGAGGCACCCGTATACGACCGACCGTGATCGGCGGCAGCTCGGTGAGGAGCTCTCCGTACCACCCGTAGTAGTGGGCCCGGACGGTCTCTTGGACAAAGGCGTTCGACATGTTGATCGACAGGTGAGTCGACGCCGTCAGAGCTACGGGCCCCGTGCAGTCGTGGGGAGCGACCGGGATCAGGTAAGCGTCGGCGAGGGAGGCGATCTTCTTCGCCTCGGTGAGCCCGCCGCACCAGCAGACGTCCAATAGCGCGACCCCGACCAGCGCCTGTTCCAGAAGGGGGATATAACTCGCTCGTCCGACGAGTGTCTCGCTCAAAGCGAAGATGGAAGAGGTGGCCGAGGAGATCTCCCGCAAGGTCGCGGGCACGATTGGAGGCTTGAGGGGGTCTTCTATCCAGAACGGCTCGAACTCCTCGAGGGCGCGCACAATGCGCCTGGCGGCAGGGGAATTCCAAAGACCGTGCAACTCCACCATGATGTTCATCTTGTCGCCGACGGCGTCCCGGATCTTTCGGAACGGTTCGAGCCCTTTTTTGAGCTCCGCCTGCTCGAGATACTGGCCGTTCCAGCGCTCTGCATACGGGTCGAACGGCCAGATCTTCATGGTGCTGACGCCGCTGTCGAGGAGGTCCACAGCGAGCTCGTCGGCACGATGCAAAAAGGCGTCGAGATCCTCATATGGCCTCGAAGCGGCGCTTTTCGCCAGCCCCCAATTGGACACCGCCTGGCCCGCAGGATCACGTATGTAGGTGTACCCAGCACAGGTGTTGTATATCGGAATGTCCTCCCGGCTGGCACCCCCGAGAAGCTGGAAGATGGGCTGGCCTGTCACCTTGCCGAAGATGTCCCAGAGGGCGATGTCGACGGCCGAATTTCCCCGTACCTCTGCCCCGCTGCTCGTCGAACCCACGTAAGGCTTGAGACTTTGGCCGATCGCTTCGAGCGCCAACGGGTCGGCTCCCAAGAGGCGCCCGGCAGCCGTCTCGTGGAGATAGGCCTCCACCGCCGCCGCCCCGAAGAAGGTCTCGCCGAGGCCGACAACGCCTTCGTCGGTGTGGATCCGGACATACAACAGGTTCGGGTACGCGCCGACCTTTATCGTCTCCAACTTGGTGATCTTCACGAGACCGCCTCCGGGTCAGTCACGGTTTGCCTATCGAGCAGCCGCCGTCGACGAGGAGGGCGGAACCGGTCATGTACGAGGCCATGTCGCTGCACAGGAAAAGGAACAAGTCGGCGACGCTGCTCGGGTCTTGCAGCTCCCCGAGGGCGATCGTCTCCTCGGCCCGGTGCCGGTAATCGGGATCCTCGTCCCACTGGCGTCGCGCCATGCCGGTCGAGACGATTCCCGGCAACACGGCGTTCGCCCGTATCCCATAAGGTGCCAGCTCGCACGCGAAGCTTCGCATCAGAGACGACACGGCCGCCTTGCTCGCGCTGTAGGGGGCGATGTGGGGCCAGGGGTGGTCCTGCACCCAAGAGCTGGTGAAGATGAGGTGTCCGCGAGCCCCAGTCTGCCTCCAACGCTTGCCTGCCACCTGGGCGAAAAGGAAGGCACCCTTGACGTTCACCCTGAAGAGGTCGTCGAATTCGTCGGGTGGGTAGTCGAGGATGGGGTGACTGGCGACTATGCCTGCGTGGCAGCACACGGTGGAGGCCTGGCGTCCGTAGCGCCCCTCAACCTCGTCAAAGACCCGTTCGACCTCTGCAAGGTCGGTGACGTCAGCCTGCAGATGGGTGAGCCGGGCACCGGGAGAGCCCGCGACCTCGGCCGGCTCGCCCAGGTCGACCGAGACCACACTCGCTCCGCTCGCCATCAAGCGGGCGCATATCTCCTGCCCGAGGGCTCCTGCACCCCCGGAGATGACGACCAGCTCACGGGCAAGGTCCAAGCCGCTCACGCCCGGCACCCCGCCCCAGCCAGCGACAAGAGCCCGAGCACGATCAAAGGCCTTCTGCCAAAGGGAGGCCGCTGAGAACGCTCGACAGAACGTCGTCGGCGCTGAAGCCCTCGTCTTCGAGCTTTGGTCTGACCCCGTTGCTCTGGCGCCGCACGAGCACGTCGAGATCGATGTCCAAGTCGTCCCCGTACCTTCTCTGGCTCACGAGCAGGTGGCCTCGAGCAGCACTCGCGGCAGCCGCTTCGTCACGGTCCTCGATCGCCAGGAACATCTGCTCGTGGTAGGGAAGCCCTTCACGGGAGACGTGAGGGTCGCTCAAGCTGCGGAACATCATCTCCGCCGTGGGCAGCAGGATGGCCGCGAACATGGTCTCGATCACGGGATTGTGGGCCGCGCGCACGACGCTCAGATGGAATTCGAGGTCGTTGCGGAGTCTCGGTACCAAGTCGATGTCCTTGGCGGCAGCTATTAGGTCACGCATGTGCTCGATCTCGGCTGGAGTCGCCCGATGGCAGGCCAGCTGAGACGCTTCGGATTCCAACATCGAACGCGCCTCGATCAACTGGCGAGCGGTGATGGCCTGGCGTCGCAGCAAATTGTCGACCGGTCGTGCGGCATCGTTCGGCGTCACCTGACGGACGAAGGTTCCTCTTCCTACCTGCACCTCCACGACCCCGCGTTCGACGAGGGTCCGCAGAGCCTCTCGCACCAAGGGGCGTCCTACGTAGAAGCGCCGCGCGAGTTCCCGCTCGGAGGGCAGGCGTTGTCCGGGCTCGAGTTTGCTAAAGGTGTCCTCGATGTGCTGGGCGAGCACGGAGCCGGACACTGCTCTCGCGGTCTTGCCAGTCGAGCGCGAAGAGCCGTCTCGGGCGACGTGGCGAGGCGCCACCATCACCGGCTTCGCCACGAGACCTCCGAGGCCTGCACGGCGAACCAGGCAATGTCCCGCCTGGTCACGGTCGACTCGGCACCAGACGAGGAAACACCAGCACCAACTTGGCAGAGGTCCCCGAAGAGTGCACCGGGCTCATCAGCCAAATCCAAGCTCATCGACACCTCCGCCCGCCGGCCCCCCACAGGCAGGACCGGTAAGACCATCGTTCTCGCAATCGGGTTCGCGTGTCAAGCCCGCGCCAGATGGCCTGCCCGGCCCCGCGGTCGGCTCCGACCGGTGAGGATCTGGCACACCGGTCCCCCTTGTTGGCGGTGGCTCCTGTCACTTGATGCCCCGCGAACGCGCTGGTACCGTCCGCTCGCCCGGTCCGAGACAGGGACCGGCCGTCCGGCAATGGGCTGACGATCCAATGGTGACCCTTCGTCGCAGGTCAAACGGAAAGGGGTAGCACGTGGCCGGCTTTGCCCGCGTCGAGGTCGAGGTCGCAGCCGATGTGCATGCCGACGTAGGCGAGGGCCCGTTCTGGGACGAGCAAACCAAGACGCTGTTGTTCGTGGACGTGAGCGCGGGGGCCGTCTTCCGCCACGACCCAATACTTCGAACCACCAGCTCGTTTTCCGTGGGCCAGGAGGTTGGCGCCGTCGTCGCCCGGCGCGGGGGTGGCCTTGTGCTCGCCGTGCGGGACGGGATCGCAACGGTCTCCGGCACTGGCGAAGGCTTCGAGCTCACGGCGCCGGTCGAGCGCGATATCCCGGCGAACCGGATGAACGACGCGAAATGCGATCCCGTCGGACGCCTCTACGCGGGGACCATGGCCTTCGACTTCTCGCCCGGTGCCGCCGCCCTTTACCGGGTCGAGCCGGACTGGTCGTGCGAGCAGGTACTCGGAGGCCTCACGATTTCGAACGGTCTCGCGTGGAGCCGCGACGGCAGTCGGATGTACTTCATCGACTCGGCGGCCCAGGGCGTCGACCTTTTCGATTACGACCTCTCGAGTGGAGCTGTCAGCAACCGGAGGAGAATTGTCCGCGATCGACAAGGCGCTCGGCATGCCCGACGGCATGACGATCGACGACGAGGAGAACATCTGGGTGGCATGCTGGGGAGGCGGCGCGGTCCGATGCTTCTCGCCGACAGGGGTCCAGCTCGGCGAGGTCCTGTTCCCCGTGAGCCAAGTGTCGAGCTGCACCTTTGGTGGCCCCGGGCTTCGCGATCTCTACGTGACTTCCGGCCTCTACGGCCTCAGCTCCGAGCAACTCGACAAAGAGCCGCTCGCTGGGGCGACATTCGTTTGCTCACCCGGGGCAACAGGAATGCCCGCCTCGCTATTCGCAGGATGACCCGCGGCAAAAGAAGGAGGCCCCTATGCACATAGTGCGGTTCGTGGTGAACGGCGGCCAGCAAATAAAGGTCGGGATACTGGTCGACCAGCAGGTCATCGAGTTCGGTATCGAGTCGATCTCGGAGCTGATGCATCTCCCCTTGGACGAGCTGCGCGCACGCTGCGAATCAGTAGAGGGTCGCCGGCACGACCTCGGTATGGTACGGCTGCTCCCGCCCGTCGACGGCCTGATGGAAGTCTGGGCGGCAGGGGTCACCTATAAGTCGTCGCAGCTCGAGCGCATGCGTGAGAGCCGGGAGTCGGCCAGCGTGTACGACCGCGTCTACACGGCCGAACGGCCCGAGCTGTTCGTGAAGTCTTCCGCCTGGCGAGTGGTCGGCGACGGCGAGCCGATCGCCATCCGTGAGGACTCGGCGATCAACGTCCCTGAACCCGAGCTTGCCCTCGTCGTGAATGCCCACGGGGAAATCGTCGGTTACAGCGTCTGCAACGACGTGAGCTCACGCTCCATCGAAGGGGAGAATCCTCTCTACCTGCCCCAGGCGAAGGTTTACCTCGCCAGCTGCGCAGTCGGTTTCGGGATCCGCCCGCTGTGGGAGGTCCCCGATCCGCGCTCGCTGCAGATCTCCTTGAAGATAAGAAGAGACGGTGCCACCGCCTGGGAGGGAGCGGCGAACACAGACGGGCTCCACAGGGACCTCGACGAACTTGTCGGGTACTTGCTGTTCGCCAACCGCTTCCCCGACGGTGTCGTGCTCTCGACCGGAACGAGCCTCGTACCGGCGCTTCCCTTCAGTCTCGCGGTCGGCGACCTCGTCGAGATAGAAATCCCCGGCGTTGGCTCTCTGGTCAACCCCGTGGTGAGTGGTCGCGCAGCTAGCCAGTGGCTGGTCGAGGCGATCGCAGATGTTCGTCGGCGACCCGCAACTGCATAACTGACGAGAAGTTGCGGTCCTCGGCGACGGGGAATTGGACGGTAGAACGCATGCGACGCCGAACATCGCTGCCGCGTCCCTCGCGTCCAAAGCCACCTGAGAACCGAATCGGTGGATCAGGGTAGTCGTCGCCAGAGAAGTTCGTAGCCCTCCACGACTTCTAACGGGGCCAACTCACCGCGGCTGACTCACCTCTCGGCGCGGAGTCAGACCGTCGCCTTCGCGGCCAGCTCCTCGCCCGTTTCCCGGGCGGGCACCGGCGCGCTGTGCCGGCGGGTGATCGTGTTGGCGGCATCCGCGTCCTTGATGGTCGCAGCCGCAGCCACGCCGACCAGGGCGAGGACCGCTGTGGTTAGGAAGGCCATGTGGTAAGCCGCCAGATGCGCAGTCGCCCGGCCGGCGACGGAGCTTGTGACCCCGACGGCCGACAGCACTGTAGTGAGGAGAGCCACTCCGACCGCACCGCCGAGCTGGCGCTCCGCGTTGAAGAACGTGGACGCACGGCCGGTGTCGGCGGGGCTGATGGTGGCAAAGGCCGCGGCCTGGGTCGGCACGAACACCCCTGACATGGACATGCCCATCTCCAACATGAGGAGCCGGACGAGCCAGAGATTGGTGTGATCACCGACAAGCGACATCCCCGCCATGCCGATAGCCACTCCCACCAGGCCACCCATCATGATCCGCCGGGGACCAAGACGCGGGTAGAAGATCCGGGTAACAAGCTGGGCGCCCCCCATGACGCCGAGCGCCTCGGGGAAGGTGGTCAGACCTGCCCCGAGGGCGGACAGCCCGAGCCCGTCTTGAAAGAAGAGCGCCGCCAGGTAGAGCATGCCCAAGAAGGCAGCTGCACCACAGAACATCACGATGTTGGCCGAGCGGAAGAGGCGGTCGCGGAGCAGACGTAAGGCGATGATGGGATCCGACCGCCTGAGCTCGACCGCCACCAGCCCGGCGAGCAGCACCGCTCCGACGATGGTCGTCGTGACGACGTCTGAGCTCGCCCAGCCTTTGACGGGACCTTCAGAGAGCCCGTACATCAAGGAACCCAGCCCGACACCTGCCATCACGAATCCGGGAAGGTCGAACCTGCCGGCGGGATGGCGGGGCTGCTCACGGAGGAAGACCGTCCCGAAGGCTATGGCGAGCAGGCCGATCGGCACGTTGACGAAGAACACCCACCGCCAGCTCAGGTCCGTGACGAAAAGGCCACCGAGAACCGGACCAAGGGCCGGAGCGAGCGCGGTCGGCACGACAAGGATGGCCGAGGCCCTGATGCGCTCGGCAGGCGGAAACGCCCGCCAGAGCATCGTCATGCCGACAGGGGTCATGAGACCGCCCCCGACGCCTTGCAGGACGCGGAAGGCGGTCAGCTCGCTCAGGCTCGTCGCCATCCCGCAGAGCGCGGATGCCGCGGTGAAGATGAAGATGGCCGTGAGCAGCACGCGTCGCGGGCCGAAGCGGTCGCCCAACCAGCCCGATGCCGGTATGAAGACCGCCAGGCTGACAAGGAACCCGATCACCACAGTGGCGAGCGCAGTAGTCGTCACGTGAAAGTCCCGGCCCAGAGTGGGCAAGGCGACGTTGACGATCGTGGTGTCCAGGATCGCCATGAACATGGCGGCCACATAGACGACCGCCACGGCCACCTTCTGATTGAGATCTCGCCTCGGCACGCGTTTATGGTACACAGAGTCACTGAGTTAGTCAAACATTGACTTACTCGTCGAGATGGCTGTAGCATCGCTGCATGTCTGAGAGCCCGCGACGTGAGGCGTGGCGCCGTATGCGCGAACTGTCGCATCTTCCTGCGCATCTCGCCAAGCTCCATAAGCTCTATGACGAGGCGGGCATCACTCCCGGCGTGGGCAAGGCCCTGGTTCAACTTCCGGTGGACCACTCGGTCCCCATGCGTGAGCTCGCCTCGGCACTCCACTGCGACAACTCCTACGTCACCTCGGTGATCGACGTCCTGGAGGAGAAGGGCCTTGTAGAAAGGCGGGCCCACCCGAGCGACAGGCGAATCAAGGTCATCTCCTTGACCGAGGAAGGCGCCCTTTTGGCCAAGCGGGCTAGGGCAGAGCTTGCGGAGCCTCCCCCTAACTTCGACGCTCTCACCAACACCGAGGCGGCGCAGCTGCGTGACCTCATGCGAAAGCTCGGCGACTGAGCAGCTGGGCCAACGGCGTCCGTCAACGCGAGTGCCGAGGGGCGTCCGATCCAGCGACCAAATTCGGACCTCAGTCAAGCCTCCAGGTTCCAAGTAACCGAGTTCGGCAGTGTGCGTTGGGCGTCGTCGTTCGAGCTGAACGCGGACCTCACGCGCCTCACTACCCCAGCTCCCGGGACCGCAGCCGAATTCGCTCAGCTCCCGGGTAGCTTGACAGAGGTGGCCGGGGTGAGGACGATCCTGAGGGAGTTTCCTGGGGGTGCGTTGGCTCGCGCCGCCGGGCTTGCCTTCGGCGGCGCGGCCCTCGCCGCCAACGGCACCGAGGCGGCCAACCGTGGCCCATTTGCGGCCACGAGCCCCCCGGGCCGCTCGAGCCCGGCAAGACCGCGCCTAGGGACAACTGCCCTTGCCGTGCTCGCTCTCGTGGGGTGCCTCAGCAATTACGGCCGGTCCGGCCGGGCTTCGTCTCCTCCAAAAGCGGGCACGCCGGCCAGCTTCACGCTCGTCGGGAAGTTGCAGGCCACCTCGTCGAGTTACCTGCTCGCCCTCGGAGACTCCCTCGCCGCCGGCTATCAGCCTGTGTACGGGACCTCGTCTCCGCCCATCGATGCTGCCACGGGCTATCCCGATCAGGGCTACCCGGACGGCTACGCCTCCGACCTGGCTTCCCTGCGTCACTTGACCCTCATTGACCTGGCGTGCCCGGGCGAGACGACGATCTCGATGGCCGGCAAACCCGCCAGAGTCCCATGCGCTGCTGATTACCGTTCTGAGTTCGCAGCTTCCTCGCAACTAGGGGCAGCCCTCGCCTTCCTCTCGTCACACAAGCACCAGGTCGATCTCGTCACGATCGATATCGGGGCGAACGACCTCGAGAGCTGCGTGAGCGACGGGGCTCCCGATCCGAGCTGTCTGAGCACCGGTGCTGCGACGGTAAGCCGCGAGCTGCCGGTGATCTTGAGCAAGCTGAAGCACGCCCTCAGCCTGGACGATCCTGGCACCTTGCTCGTGGGAATGAACTACTACGACCCGATCCTCGGGCTCGACTTCCGGCCGGGCGGTGCGAAGCCCACCGCCGAGGCGTTCCTTTCCCTTGTCGTACTGGAGGCCTACAACAAGGAGCTCGGCACGCTCTACGAGCAGGCCAAGGCACCGGTGGCGAACGTGGCCTCGGCCTTCGCATCGGCCAGCACGACCCCACTCACCAAGTACGGTTCCAAGGTTCTCCCCCGCAACGTCGCCTTGGTGTGCCTTTGGACCTGGATGTGTCCGGTAGCCCCGGCGAAGTACTCACCAGACATTCACGCCAACACGACCGGCTACGGCGTCATCGCGCGCGCCTTTCAGGCGGTGCTCGCCAAGTCCTGAGCCGACACCGGCCCACGGCTCGGCCACGGCCACCAGTTCCAGCGCCCGAGGAGCACGACGGTCGCAGGGAGCAGGACCGTCCAGGCGAGCATGCCACAGCGCTCGGCCGACAGCCTTGCGAACCTAGCAACGCATCGGCCCCAGGCGGTCGCGGGCCGCGGAGCGTTGTGCCCATTGACCGCAGCCGTCTGCTCGCCATATCAGTTGATGATCGTCACGAGCGTCCCGTAGGCAAGATACGGCCAGGCCCGCATGGCGGCGGCGAGCGGGAGCTCGACGCAGCCGAGACTCTGCGGAATGCCGTAGTCCGCGCGGTCCATGTAGTGCACGGCGTCGTTGCCGTGAAAATAGGCGATGTACTGCACAAGATCGGCATAGTGCTGCCCATCGGGATTGGTGCCACGCATGACCTGGCGACGAAGACGCGTATAGACGGGAAAGGTCCCGTCCGCCGTCGGAGAGGCCGTGATGCCGGTATTCGCAGGGGTCTGCAAGACGATGGCTCCGTCGTGGTAGACGGCGAGCGACTCCGGCGCGGCCTTGTTCGCCAGCGCATAGTTGTAACCGCCGGTGTTTACCGTGTTCGTCGCCAGCGCGCCGATCAATGCCGTCCACAGGTCTGCTCCGACCTCGCCATTGGGTGTGAGCGAATGGTCGGCCTGGAACGACATGATGAGTCCCCGGGTGAACACGTTGTCCATCCCGGGCTGCCACATGGCTCGCAGCTGAGCCGGCCAGCCCGGGTTTCGCCACCTATAGGTTCCCGCGGGCGGTTCGTAGGCTGCAGCGAGCTGGGCTGCCGAGTCGTTCGGGGAAACCGCCGGGCCCTTGGGCACAAAGGCGAGGGGCGAATAGTCGAGCAGGGAGAGGAGCTGTTGAATGCGGACAACCGACCCGTTGGCGACCTCGAACTGGACCGTCTCGGACTGAGGAAGGCGACCGCCAGCTGTGCCGAGGATCCCGGTGGATCCACCAGGGAGTGTGAGAGTCACGTCGCTGAGGGGAGAGAAATCAGTGCTGGGGGTGAATACGAACCTAGGTCCGCTGGCGTGCCAGGTCCCGCTCGGCGCCGGTTCGAGGATGGGCGACGGAGAGTCCGCCGCGAGCGGGGCCGAGAAGCTGACGGTGATCGGCGCGTCGGCCGCGACCCCTGTGGCGCCGTTGGGCGGAGTCACAGACACCACGCTGAGCGCGGGCGGAGGAAGGGTCGTGGTGGATGTCGATACGGCCGGGGGGGTGCTTCCACCACTCGTCGTTGCCGGCGTGGCGCGGCTGAGAACGCGGCTGACCACGGCGCCGGTCACACCTCCGGCCAAAAAGACGAGAACGATTGTCGTGACAGCAACGACCGGCGAGCGGCGACCGCGTGATTTGTAAGTGGCCATGGAGGCCTCCCCCCATCCTCAAGTTCCACCCTAGGGCTACGCCGGGCGGGCGCATCCTCGGCTCCTCGAAGCCCCAGGCCAGGAGGCTGCACGTCAGATCTGAGTTGTGCGAGGGCTTGGGCAGCTCCCACGAACTCAGGGACTTCTCCTGATTGAACCGCAGCGGCCCTTGCGTGAGGGAGCGCTCCACCGCCGCCGCCGGTGTAGGTACATACCTCGAGCCCCTCGAAGCGCTCCCCGCCCTCCGGACACGTGCGCTTAGACCAGCGCCGGCGTTCCTCGACTTCGCCTTTGTAACGGCGTCGCCAAGCAGTTCCGACACCCTCTTCCTCAACCCGAGGTCGCCTTGGCAAAACGCCCTCATCAAGTCGTTCGCAGTCGGCTGCGCGACGAGTCGTCTCGCCTAATCAACTTCGTTGACAGGACCGCGAATCAGTCATACCATTCTACCAGCTGACCGCTGGCCAATCGCCGGCGCGGCGCAGGGGCAAGCCGGGCCGCAGGCCCAAGTTGGGGGAAGGGAGAGCGAGATGAACACGCAGGGAGAAGGCTTCGAGGACCGCAGGTACGGCCGCCGGGAGGTACTGGGAGCCGGAATCGCGGTCGGAGCCGGTTTGTTCGCTACGAAAGGGATGTCCCGAATACTTACGGAAAGCCGGACCAGCACCACACACCTGGCCGCCTCGGGTTCGTGGAAATACGCAGTCGTACCCCCGGTCGTCAACCCATTTTACCTTCCATTTCCTGGAGCGATAAAGGCCGCAGAGGCAAAGTTTGCGACCGGCCCTATTGCTTACGAGTTTCCCAGCGCCTTTACACAAGACGCCGAGAACATTGTCGTAGACGGCCTCGCGGCAAAAGGCTATAACCTGATGGCCATACAGCCCGCAGACCCCGTCGCCGGTGACGCGACGATCAAGCGCCTCGTGGCCGCCGGCATAAAGGTCGTGTGCTTCGGTGCTCCGCCCGCGCAGCCGTCCGAAGCCGTCTTTGCACTCGCCACCGACGTCGAGAACGCCGCCTACTTTGCCGCTGTCCAGACCATCAAGATCATCGGTGGTAAGGGAAATATTGTTCACTTCTCGGGTGATGTGTCCGATGCCAACACGGCGCCTCGAATCAGGGGCGTCAACAAGGCAGTTGCGGCAACTCACGGCCGAGTGAAGCTACTGGAGACCATCACGAACGACGACAGCCCCAGTTCAGCCACGACCGCTGTGGCCGACGTGTTTGCGGCGCATGGAATTGCAATAAACGGGATCGTCTGCACCGCATACAATCCAGCCGCCGCAGTGGCCGAGCAGCTCCAGAAGGCGAGCAACCACACTATAAAGTGTGTAGGTATCGACACAGCTACGGACACGATTGACGCTATAAAAACCGGCTTCCTCGCCGGAACAGTGATCCAAAATCCGTACGGAATGTGCTACCTCTCGATTTATTCTCTTAAGCTTCTCTCCGAGGGGTACACGTGGAAGAAGAGCTCGCCCTTCTTCATTGACTCCGGTACCGCGTTTGTCGACAAGTCCAACGTGGCCCACTGGCAAAGCCTTCAGGCTCAGCTGACCTCGACGCTGGAGGCTAGCTGGCTCAACTACTTCAACAAGCCTTAAAGCCTAAGACGTAAAGACGCAAGAGGTCGTCGCGGGTTGGCGGGATCAGCGGTGTCCCTCTTCCTGCTGACCCGAGACGACCAACGGAATGAAGGTGAGCCCAGTAACCACTGGGCGCCGGAGCACGAACTCACCAACAGTCTTTGACACGTACCAGGAGTTAGGCTGAGTGCCGTGTACGAGCAAATCGAGCCCATACGGCTCTACGAAATCGTCGTCGAGCGCCTGCAAGACTTAGTCATTGACGGCCAACTCAAGGTCGGGGATCGTCTACCCTCTGAACTGGACTTGGCGCGAAACTTCGGAGTGAGCCGCACCGCAATCCGAGAGGCGATTGGGTCTCTCGTGGAGCAAGGGATCGTTGTCGTCCGGCCAGGCAGTGGGACGTATGTCAGCCGCGCCGACGGACGCCCACTGCAGAGAACACTGAGCTGGTTAGCCCGAGTCCAAGGCGAAGCCGGGGACAGCTATCTAGCAGAGTTGAGACAGCTCCTGGAACCCGGGGTGTGTGCGCTGGCTGCGGAAAGAGCCACAGAGGAACAGATCTCCGAAATGAACTTGGCGCTCGACGCAGCCCATCGTACGCGGACCCAGCCCGAGGAGTTCATAGATGCCGACCTCCGGTTCCACCGACTGTTGGCAGAAGCCAGCCATAATCCGCTCGTCGGTGCTCTGCTGGACTCCATCGGAGATCTGCTTCGCAACCAGAGAATTCGTTACTACGTTGCCTCTGGCGGCACGAAAAACACCGAGAGAAACCACCGGAAGATTCTCGACCTCGTTGCGCAAAGACGCCCGGCCGACGCCTATCAGGCCATGCAAGACCACCTGCGACAGGTGATACACGATGCGGAGCGAACTCAGTCGTGAGAGTCACCGATCGGCCAGGCGCTGGAGAACTGCAGGTGAAGTCGAGCGGGGCCAGTAGCCCTCCGGGGCGTCGGCCGATAGGAAGGGCTCTTCTGGAGGGCGACTTCACCGCCGTGACGGTCGCCCTTGCCGTGGCTGTTTTAGTCTTCGACCTGGTCAGTCCCGGCTTCCTGTCGACATTCAACCTGGATACCTTGGCCCTGTTCGGCGCCATCGCGGTCATTGTGTCCTTGGGTCAAATGTTTGTCTTGAGTATCGGGCAGTTCAATCTTGCCATCGGTTCTATGGGAGCGTGCGGAGGCGTTACAACTGCTGCCTTGATGCAAAATGCAGGTGTGTCGGTCGTAGCTGCCATTCTGGTCGGCCTTGCCGTTGGAGTCATCGCGGGGGCGATTCAAGGGATATTGATTGCCTACACCCCACTAAACCCTTTCGTCGTTACTCTCGCCCTCGCCAGTGTCTATCTTGGTGTAGCCACCGGACTGACGGGGGCAGCTTCATTAGACAATCTGCCTGCGGGTTTCGACAATATAGGGTCCGCCGTCTGGGGCGGTGTGTCGGTTCAGTGGTGGGTTGCATTAGGCGTGGCGGCCCTCGCTTGGGCGCTTTTGCGGTTGACCTCCCTTGGGCCGCGGCTTCTGGCGACCGGTGGTGACCGCGCAGCGGCCTACCACGCCGGCGTTCAGGTAAGGCCGTTGACCGTAACAGCCCACACGCTTAGTGGGCTCTTGGGAGCGGGAGCAGGAATCCTCCTGGCCGCACAGCTCGACTCTGCACAAATTTCAATCGGCGGCGACTGGATGCTGCTCTCCTTCGCCGGTCCCGTTTTGGGGGGCACCGTCCTCAGTGGAGGCAAAATTTCGATCGTCGGTGCGGTGATCGGCGGCGCTTTCTTGACGGTGCTACAGAACGGCTTAGTTGTCATTGGTGTCAGCCCCTACTGGATCTCGGCCGTCTACGGGGTCGTAGTCGTGGCCGCGTACGCGTTCGACAGGGCGCGACGGCGCCGTGCGATTAGAACAGGACGAGCATGACGGAGATGCGAGGGGTGCGGGCGCGCGCAGCGGAACAGCTTGCCAAAGCTGGTGATACTGGCACCGGTGCTCAAGTCGTTGGAATCATCGTATTGATCGTGGTTCTCGGTGCCGGCATCGCGATTGTTCACAGAAACTTCCTCTCGCGCCAAAACTTCAGCGTCCTTAGCTACGAAGTCAGCACCTTGGCGATGATAGCTATGGGGCAAATGGTGGTGCTCGGGAGCGGAGCGATGGACCTGTCGGTCGGGGGCGTTGGAGGACTGGTTGGCGTGATGGCAGGTTGGGCGCTGGTGGTTTCCGACTTCCCCGTTGCGGCCGCGGTGGCTCTGGCCGTGGTGATCGGCGCAACTTGCGGATTCATAAATGGCTGGCTTATCGGACGGCTGGAATTCAGTGGCGCGACCGCTTTTCTCGTGACGCTTGCAACTGGCACTTTCTATGCTGGAGTCACCTTGGGCCTGACCGGCGCGATCCCGTATTACAACCTGCCCAGGCACTTTGACGCGCTGTCTGACAATGCTGTCGGGGGCGTGCCGTGGATGTTCTTTGTCATGCTGCTTATTGCGGCCGCCTTGTGGTTTGTGTACGCGATGACGAGCATCGGAACCCAAAACCTCGCTCTTGGCGGCAATCCGAACGCCGCAAGACTGTGCGGCATCCGGATTCGGCGCGTGCTCGTGGTGACGTTCATCGTGTCGGGTTGCCTGGCGGGAATCGCCGCCATCTTTTACACGGCTCAATTCGGTGCGGCAGAGCCGACGCTGGGAACAGATTGGCTGCTGCCGTCCTTCGCTGCCCCAATCATAGGTGGGACCGCGCTTTCCGGCGGGCGCGTGTCAGTTGTCGGCACCGTGCTTGGTGCGGTCTTCCTTGCGGAGGTTACAGATGCTCTCGTATTCCTAAATGTGTCTGCGTTCTGGAACACCTTCGTCGACGGAGCCGTGATTCTTTTTGCCATCACCCTTGACGTGGTTCGAAGACGCATCTCTTTGAGCTTTCTGGTCAACAGGTCGACCACAGCCGGATTGAGGAAAGTTGTCTATCGGTGAGAACGGTGTTGCAGATGCGGAGGAGGCCGTAGGATGACGACGATCGATGCTCATGCCCATGTATTTCCTCGGATCCGCGGACGGATAGGCGATGGCCCGGTTGTTGGGCTGCAATATGGCCGGGCTGCGGTGGGGGATGGGTCAGTGCAAATCTTGCCGCCCTTGAACGCTCATGTCGTCCACAACCCATTAATGTTGATAGCGGCGATGGACCTGGTCGGCGTCGACCGGGCGGTCCTGCTACAGGGTCCGTTTTACGGGTACTGCAACACCTATGTGAATGCGGCCGCCACGGAGTATCGCGACCGGTTTGCCGCCGCGATCGCCAGCGATCCCTGGAAGGACGGTAGACGGGGATTTGAGAAGGCATGCAAAGTTGCCGCGGCCGCACGGGCGTTTAAACTTGAATTCTCCGAGCGGACTGGCCTTTCGGGGCTGTACAGGGGCGCGCTCCTAGGCACAGCCGAGCTAGCTTGGCTTTGGGAAGAGCTCGACGCGCGCCAGATGGTGCTGGTGATCGATCTGGGTCACATCGGTGGGCTGGGCTACCAGACGGAGGCAGTCAGAGCCGTCGCGGCACGCCATCCCAATCTGAGGATAGTGATTGCGCATCTTGCTCAGCCGAGTCCAGCCGTTGTTAGGGACCGAAAGACGCGCAACGCCTGGCTTGATCAGGTGTCGCTTGGCTTGCTCGAGAATGTCTGGTTCGATACTGCGTCGCTGCCAGCATATTTCGCTCGGGAGCCATCCTACCGGGGACTGGCGGACTGCCTGCGGTGGGCGGTTGAGGCAATAGGCTCGGATCGGATCATGTGGGGCAGCGACATACCCGCGACCCTGCCGGGTGCCACGTATCAGCAGTTGCATGACGTCGTCGCGGAGCGTTTGGCCTTTCTTGACTCGGCGAGCCGGCAGCGGGTGTTCGGCGGTACCGCGTTGCGAGTCTTCTGGGGCGAAACTGGCGCTGACCCTAAAAGGGGGAGAAGTGCGATAGGTCGCTAACTTGAGAGTGTCAGTGTTCACGTCTCAGTGAACACAAACCCCAACGTAAAAGAGACGAGGAGAGAGTTATGCCGACAAGGCAAGTGTTCAATCAGCAACAAGTAGAGGGATTCTCACCGAAGGGCGCGGAGGGTACCTTCGTGTCGCGAATGCTGGTGGATAAGACCAGCGTGGGATCGGAACGACTGACCGTCAACCACTTCACGCTGAAAGCAGGCAAGCACACTGACCCGGGAAGCCATCCCCCACCATTCGACGAGCTGTACTACGTCGTGAGCGGGACCGGGTGGGTGGACCTCGGATCTCCGGCGACGGCTCACGAGGTGACGCCCGGGACGGTTGTTTTCATCCCCTGTGACACGGCTCATGCTCTGAGGTGCAGTGAGGAAGCAGATCTCGAAGTCATCACGGTGATGCCCGCGCAGCCGGTGCCAGGCGCCAATCCAGTCTATGACGCCAGGTTGGAACAGTGGGGTACGAGCTTTCGCATGGTCGAGGAGTGAGGGCGGCTTGCTGGGACTGGGTTTCCTATCGGCAATGTAGGCGCCATGGCTGATGAGAGGCAGTCCGTGATACTGGTCACTGGAGGGTCGCGGGGCATAGGTGCCGGGATCGCACAAGTGTTTGTGGCCGCCGGGGCAACCGTGATCGTCTGCGGCCGCGACAGCGTCGTTGGTGAGGCGACCGCTAGGGAGATGGACCACAACGGCCCGGGCCACTGCCAGTTTGTTCAATGCGACGTTTCGAATAGCAAGGACAACGAACGGCTGATCGAAGTGACACTTGCTCGCGAGGGGCGTCTGGACTGCCTAGTGAACAATGCTGGCTGGCATCCGCCTCACCGCCCTATTGACGAGGTGTCAGTCTCCGAATTCGAGGCGCTGATGCGACTCAACGTCACAAGTTACTTCGAGCTCTGCAAGCTTGCCTTGCCGGCGCTAAGAGCGACGCGGGGCAGCATCATCAACGTCGGGAGTTTGGTAGGAACTATTGGCCAGGAAGGCGCTTGCGCCTACACGGCGACAAAAAGCGCGATTTCCGGGCTCACCAAAGCACTGGCGATTGACGAAGCGCGATACGGAGTCCGTGTTAATGCGGTTCTGCCTGGCGTGATCGAGACACCGAGTCACCTGACCTACCTCAGCAGGCAAGCTGACCCAGCCGCAGCAGAGCATGAGATTGATCAATGGCAATGGCTGGGAAGAATCGGTCACGCAGAAGAGGTCGGACGAGTCTGTCTGTTCCTTTCCGGGGAGGGCGCCACGTTCGTGACAGGGGCTGACATCGTTGTCAGTGGCGGGGCGGAATTGGGTTACGGAATGAAGACCGGCTGGGCACAACCACTGGGAGTTCGGGGCTAGCAGGAATGCCGCCCATAACCACGGAACAGGCGGTCCGGTGCGCGGATCCGGAAAAAAACCAAGTAGACGATATCGCCATGAGAAGACCTTTCTCCATCACATAGGGGTCGGTTATGCAAACAACAGATGACCAAGGTTCTCTGGTACCGGTGCTCGAAGTCCGAAATCTGTCGAAGTCCTACGGCAAGCTGAAAGCGGTCGAATCCGTATCGTTCGCGCTGCGGAGCGGTCAGGTCACTGCCCTCGTGGGCGATAACGGTGCTGGTAAGAGCACGGTTGTCAAGATGATCGCCGGAGCATTGGTGCCGGATTCCGGGGAGATAGTTATTGGCGATACTCCGGTGCGGATTCCTGATCCAATTTCGGCTCGCCATTTCGGGATAGAGACCGTCTATCAGGATCTGGCCGTACTTCCGAATCTAGATGTCATAACGAATCTCTACATTGGTAGAGAGATCTATAGGCGTGGAGCAGGTCGTTTCCTTCGCATGGTGAATCGACGAGCGATGCTGGAGCAGGCGCGGGTGCTTCTCGCAGACCTCGATATCAAGATCTCGTCGTTGCGCCAACCTGTAGGCAGTCTCTCCGGCGGCCAGCGCCAGTCTGTTGCGATCGGTCGCGCTCTTGCTTTTGCCTCGAAGGTGTTGATCATGGACGAGCCCACCGCTGCTCTGGGCGTCGCGGAGTCCGCAGCAGTTCTACGGTTGGTCAACCACGCACGGGACCGTGGTCTGGCGGTTCTTATTATCAGCCACATTCTCCCCCACGTGATCGACTTGGCGGACCAGGTGGTCGTTATGAGACACGGCCGGGTCGTAGGCGTGCTTGGCAGGGAGGAGACCACGCAACAGCGGCTGGTGGAGCTGATCGTGGGTCAGGAGTCGGCGTTTCTCAACAGTTGAAGCCGGCAGAACAGAACGGTCTTACCCAAGAGTCTCGGCTCGGCGGTGCACACACGCACAGCTGAGCTGAGTCATCGCTTCGAGGCCATGCCCACGTCCCAAGGCTGAGTTGTTGGTCCCTCTAGGGCCTCGAGGGCACGGATCACGACAACGCTCCCAGCGTCGGGAATCCCACTGGCCCTTTCGCCCACCCAGGCGGCGCGACCGTGTTTGGGCACCGCGGACGCCATCTGCTCGGTGCCGGCGACTGCTGCGACGCGCATAAGCGGCAGGGCCTCTGGGACCGACGTCGCGCTTCGTGCCGCATGGAGGGCGGGGATTAGGGCGTCGAGAAAGGTCTTCTCGCCGGACTCAGCCCGCCCCCGTCGCTGCACCATCGCGATGCCGGCCTCGAGGGCCACAACAAGGGAAGAGAGGTCGTCTCGGGGCTCGTCTCCGAGAGCTTGCGCCGCTGCGGCGAGCCCCCGGGAGACGAGCGAGCCAAACGTCGACGGGCTCGTGCTGGCGCAGACCTGCGCCATTCCGGCGAGCAAATCCTTCGTTGATGCAACGGTCCCGTCTTGAGGGAGCCATTCGAGAACGGCAGCAGCAGCCGCGCGGACTGTAATGCCAAGGTCGCCGTCGCCTGCCGCGGCATCGAGTTCCCGAAATTCCTCTTCGTGGTCGATAAGGGACTTCAGCAACCGCTCGAGGGAACTGTTGGGGGAGGACTGGTCCATCAGAAGAGCCTCAACAAGGGAGAGTACGAGTGGGCATCGAGGAGCGAGGTGAGCTCGTCATCGAGCGTCATTACCGATATCGAGCAACCTGCCATCTCGAGACTTGTCGCATACCTGCCGACAAAGGTGCGGTAAACAGTGACTCCCATCGCAGCGAGCCGGTCCGCGACACGCCCGTAGACGATGTACAGCTCTTCCTCCGGAGTCGCGCCGAGGCTGTTGAGGAGGACCGCGACACGACTCGACGCGGACAGCCCGAGCTCGACACGGATCCCATCGAGGAGCAAATCGGCGATGTGGTTCGCGTCGCCCATCTCCTCCCGTCGGATGCCTGGCTCACCATGAATCCCGATACCGAGCTCCATCTCGCCCTCCAGTAGCTGGAATGTCGGATGGCCAGCCTCAGGGATGATCGTGGGAGACAAGCCAACCCCCATGGTCCGAGTGTTCGCCAGTGACCGTGCAGCGACCTTCGCTGTGTCGGACAGCGTGTAGCTGGCCTCCGCGGCAGCGCCCGCGCACTTGTACGCCAACGTCAAGCCCGCGACGCCCCGGCGGCTGCCGCTCGCAGAAGGCGGGGCGGAGGCGACGTCGTCTGCCGCACGCACCGTCTCCGTCTCGATACCCGAGTCGCTAGCCATGTCCGCAGCATCGTCGAAGTTGATGCCGTCGCCGCTGTAATTCCCGTAAAGGAAGAGGACGCCCCTGCCCGATTCAGAAGCCTTTGTCGCGGCCAGAATCGCCTCAGCCGAGGGAGACGAGAACGTATTCCCGACCGCTACCCCGCTGCACAGGCCTTGACCGACGTAGCCCAGAAAGAGAGGAAGATGTCCTGAACCCCCACCGGTGACTATGGCAACCTTCGGACCGGCTCCTGACGGCTCGACGCGCGTAAGAGCTCTCGGAAACCCGGGGACGGCGCGGAAGTCCTTCGGGTACGCCTTCAGCAAGCCGTCTAGGAAGTCATCGACGAAGTTCTTAGGGTTGTTCATTATCTTACGCATGCACCACGACCTCTCTCGACTCGGGCTAGGTAAATCTCAACCCGCAAGCCGGCCCAGAGCCGGCCACACAAACATGGGCCAACTAACTCCTCATTCCAGAGATTCAACAAAACGATACAAGGGCCTCGCGGCGATATCTGACCCTACCGCACGTCGTGCTACCGCAAACAACCGCTCTGTCCGTTGGTCCTGCCAATCCTTGTGCAATCATAGGGACTGCGGGCCCCAATCGGTGCGTCCCCTTTTCCGGTTGGCTGGCGCAGGGCCACGTGACTGTCATTTGGCGGCACGCCGAAGGAAGGTGAACTTGTGATCGCAGACGTTTTAGATTTTTCATTTACTGTGAGCGATATCGATCGCTCCGTCGAGTGGTACATAGGTGTGCTGGGCCTCGAGCTTGTGCATCGGCAGCGACAGGAGAATGAATACACGCCAATCTTGGTGGGTATTCCCGGAGCGGTGCTTGAGGTTGCTCAGTTCGTCGTTCCCGGGGTGCCACCTGCTCGATCGACACACGTCTTAGAATTGGTCGAGTACGTGACACCGCGTGGCCAGCAGTTTCATGGGCTTCCGACCAATGACGTTGGTTGCCCACATCTGGCGCTCTTAGTGACCGATATTCATGCGCGCTATGAAAGAATGTGCGAGCAAGGCGTCGAGTTTCGAAATTCACCGGTTGAGATAACCTAGGGTGTCAACGTGGGCGGCTTTGCTTGCTATTTCCGCGACCCAGACGGGATCACTCTGGAATTGTTGCAACCCTGCGAAGCCCGGCTTCATCAGCTGGGGCTCATGTGAGCACGGGCAAACGTGTACATTTGGCACCTTCAACGAAGAGCTAGCCGCGTCTAGGACAGCCTTAATGTAATGGCGCTCTGCGGCTGGCGACCGGGTCGGCTTATTTGAGGCTACGCCCAGCCGCTTCGCTCTTCATCGCGGCCGTCCGAGTTGGCACCCTCATACGGGGAGTCCGAACGACTCATCTGATCGAGCAGACGACCTCGGCACCCCTTATTTCCTGGCCTGCCTTGACGCGTACGGGCTGGGCCGCGGTACAGGTCTCCTGGCTGACAAGGGGGCTGTGGCCGGTCAGTTTGTACGCCCCCGGTGGCACCGAGAGCACGAACCTCCCGCTCTTGGCAACGGTGGCGGTGAAGTTTCGGCCAGCCGAGCTTCTCGCTGTCACTTGCCCCGGCAAAGCGACGGCGGCACCAGGAGCCGGACCCCCTACTCGGACGAGGCTTCCGGCAATTGTCCCGGCAGCTTGGAGAGGGTGCGCGCTAGCCGAGGAGGCTCGTAGCGAGTAGAGGATCGTCCTGGCTACCATGCCGCTGCCCGCTAGGCCGATGGACACGACGACGGGCTTCTCTCGCCCCGGCACTGTCACCTTGAGTACGAGAATCGAGTAGGCGTAGCTCGCGCCAGCGGCGAGACATGCGTGCAGCGCATTGAGATCCAGACAATTAGACGACGCCGTGACGCTCGGGGCGTAGGGACCACTATCGATCTGGACGCCGTCAACGGGAAGTTGCGGCCACTGGGCGAGGAGAGGACAGAAGACTGCATAGAACTTCTTGTCAGTGCTCAGCAGAACTGAGTCCGCGAGTCCGAGTGCCACACCGGACACGGAGCAGATCTGCCCGATTCCCATCGCGTAGTTGGTTCGCTTGACGGTCCAGTCGGATGGCACGGAGAAGGAAAGGCCGTCGAAACTGACCGAGACCCAGGACGAAGGCACCTGCGGCGCTGGTCCCGCTGCGAGCACAACCCGCCGCGGCGACGGAGCAAAGCTACCAAGGACCCCGACAGAGTCCGGTCCGTTGGCTGCTACCTCCATTCCGAGGGCAGGTGAGTAGTAGCCGGGTGCGCCATTGACGGTGACCAGATACAAGCGCAGTCCGTCTTGGCGAATCGACTTGTATCCCTGCAGCGAATCCGGAGGGAAGTACTGCGGTCTCATATACACGAGTGTCACTTGGGCACCGGGAGACTTGTTCTCCAAGCACGTCTGGGACACAGCAACCGTACCGAGAAAGATGGTGCCTGTGCTGGCGAAAACCCCGCAGTACTGCTCGTTCGGGTAGACGACGGAGAACGTTTTCGGTACCGCAACCTCCGCGTCCTTGTAGGCGACCTCTACCCAGCCGCCGGGAAGGGACTCCCGGAGAGCTGCCGACGACCGGTGTGAAGGTGCGGCAATGGCTGCGCTCGCACAAATCACGAGCACACAGGAAACAACGAGGGCCGACAACAGGGTTCTCTTCATGACACCTCCTCCAATGACGAAACGAAAGCGCGCCAACTGCACGCCATCATCGTCAAGAAGCAGGACGACCAGCGTTTCGCGTACTGGCGCACCCAAGATCCGGTCGGGGCCGAGTTGCCGGCGTGGCTGCGGCGAAGGTCCCGAGCTCCGACTGGCTCCCGACGACCACGACGCCGCGCAACCCGGCGACCCGCGAGATTGCGCGGAGAACGGGTGCGAGCTGCTCGCGCCATCACGGCGCGAAAACTCGGAGGCTCGCCGGGATGCCACAAAACACACAGCACAGGGCTGGCGCTCGTAGCCACCGCTTAGACGAGAACGCCGCTCAGCGCCAAAAGCACGCCAATTACTCCGGAGATCAACAGTCCGCTCACCACGTCGCGACGGGCGACGAAGAGCCAGAGGAAAGCACCGGCGAGGACGGGTACCTGCCACCACCGCTGGAAGGAGAGTCCTAGCGGTATCGCCGACCCGGCGATTGCGCCGATGACGGCTGGGCCTGCCCCGATGAGGAACGAACGGACGGTCGTGTTCGCCCGAATCTGATCGAACCGCTTCGCACCAAAGATTACAAACAGGAACGACGGTGCGAAGGCGATGAGAGCAGCAAAAAGCCCTCCAACGATACGGTGGGCCGCGTAGCCGACTACGGCGACGGTCTGGACGACGGGACCAGGGGTGACCTGACCGAGCGCCACTGCGTTCAGGAACTGTGGCCCCGTCATCCAGTGGTAGGTCGTGACGGCGTCGTGCTGCATGAGCGGGACGATGACGAACCCGCCGCCGTAAGAGAGCGCACCGACCTTGAGCGCCACCCAGGCAAGCGCCAACAAGCCTCCAAGTGGCGCCGCGTGCCCCGCTATGGCGGCGAGGACAAGGCGGCCCGAATCAGGGCGTGAGGGTGTTGCCGCGTGCCGGATGACGATCTCGGCGATCCCGCAGGCCAGCAACACGAGCACGAGGTAGGGGCCGATCGTCGCGCTGGCAGCACCACCGAGGAGCGCGTACGTCGCCCAACGGACCCGCTGCAGGCGTTTGCTGCCGATGCGCTCCAGACTCGCGGGAACGAAACCGCTTGCAGCTTTGATCGCCACTGCGGGCACTGCCGCACCTGCCCCGGCCGCTGCGCCGAGTATCCAAGCGGCCGGGTGGCGTGCCAGGAAGACTGCGGCGAGACAGAGGATGAGTACAAAACCGGGAACAATGAAACAGACGCCCCCGATGACGGCGCCGGCCGTTCCACGCAGACGCCAAGCGCAGAAGATCGCGAGCTGGGTTGACGCCGGACCCGGTAGGAGGTTCGTCGCGGCGATGCCGTCTTCGAACTCCTTCGCCTCGATCCAACCTCGTTGCTCCACGCACATCCGGCGCAGGAGGGCAATGTGGGTGGGTGGTCCGCCGAAACCGATGCAGCCAAGACGCGTCCACTCCCGGGCGATCGTCCAAAGCGACACCCTCGCATCGGTACTTGGCCGCGGCGAATGGTCCTCGGTCCTCACCGTGCGTCTTGTCCAAGCACCTCGGTCGCCAGCTCGCGCAGCTGGACGATGGTCTCGCCCAGAACCTGACGGCCCTTGGCGGTCGCCACATAGGACCGGCGCGCCCGTCCCTCGACGATCTCGGACTGGGAACGGAGCAGACCCTCGGCCTCCATCTTGTGGAGCGTCGGATAGAGCGAGCCAGGACTGATCCGATAGCCGTGGCGGCCGAGCTCATCGGCCAGCCACGCCCCGTGAACAGAGCCCTGTGCGCCGTGATGAAGGATATGCAGCCGTACGGCACCTCTGAGAAACTCTCGCACGAGAAAACGTTAACCGATATCTGATTTCGATATCAGTCTTTTGCCTGATCTCTTAGAGCAGTTCTTCGACAGCCTTAAGCTGCGTTGCGTAGCGTCGGTTCATGATGGGCTGCTTGGCCGTGTTCGTGTCACGCCGCGCCTGTGGCCAGTTTTGCGATCGAAGGGACAGACTCTTAGCCTTGGTGCGGGGCTGGTGACAAAGGAGGCTCGTGTGACCGAGTTGGTGGCGGGCAGAATAGTGAGCCGCGCCAATGATCACGTGTGCATCTCGGCGCTTACTCTTCTGAGCGAGGGCCTATCCGCATCTCGCTCGGTGTCACTCGTTGCGGGTGCATCATGGCAGTAGACCTCGGGGGAACTGCGACTTATGCATGCTCTCTCGGTGTCGTTGACGTAATCGTGCCCGTGCCGCTTACCCTCCACGAGTTTTCGATACGACAGTCCTCGGACTACAGCCGATGACGGTCGTCGAGGGGCCAGGCGCGTTCGGTCGCCTGGACCATGTGCCCATTCCCCTCGCGGATGGTACGCGACTGGCTGCTCGGATCTGGTTGCCAGACGATGCGCAAGAGCGTCCTGTGCCAGCGATCCTCGAGTACCTCCCCTACCGCAAGAACGACCTGTTCGCCGTCAACGACGAAGGACGCTTCGGGTACTTCGCCGCTCACGGCTATGCCGGCGTACGCCTCGACATCCGCGGCAGCGGAGACTCGGAGGGTCTGCTCACCGACGAGTACGTACTCCAAGAACAAGACGACGCCCTCGAGGCGATCGCCTGGATTGCCCGCCAGCCTTGGTGCAGCGGCGCAGTCGGGATGATCGGGAAATCATGGGGTGGCTTCAACGGCCTACAGATCGCCGCTCGACAGCCCCCTGCCTTGAAGGCGATCGTTACGGCCTACTCGACTGACGACCGTTATGCCGACGATGCGCACTACATGGGCGGCTGTCTTCTCACCCCCGAGATGCTCGAGTGGGGTACGACGATGCACACCGTGGCCACCTTGCCGCCGGACCCGAGGTCGGTCGGCGAGGCCTGGAAAGCGATGTGGCGAGAGCGCCTAGAAGGCTTCCACCCCCAGATGCATACCTGGCTCGAGCACCAGCGGCGCGACGAATACTGGAAGCACGGCTCTGTCAATGAGGATTACGGGTCGATCACCTGCGCCGTCTACGCCATCGGCGGCTGGTGCGACGGCTACCGGGACCCGGTGCTCCGGCTCATGGAAGGTCTCTCCGCCCCGAAAAAGGCCCTCATTGGGCCCTGGTCACACCAGTTCCCCATGGACGCATTCGAGCCTGGACCCTACATCGGCTTTCTTCAAGAGTGCATCCGCTTCTTCGCGTACTGGCTGAAGGGCGAACCGACAGGGATCATGGACGAGCCGGTGGTGCGCGCCTGGATACAAGACGCTTTGCCGCCCGCCACCCACCACGCTCTTCGCCCGGGCAGGTGGGTCGCTGAGGCCTCATGGCCCTCCCCGAACATCTCGCAACGGCGTAAGTACCTGAACGACGGATCGCTCTCTGACGACGCCGGCGGGACACGGGCCCTCTCGTGGCGGGGATCCCAGGTGGCCGGTCAGGACGCGGGTGCCTGGTGCGCTTTCGGGGCGCCGCTCGAGGCCCCGCCTGACCAGCGCGTCGAGGACGGGATGTCCTTGTGCTTTACCTCGGAGCCGCTCGCCGACGCCCTCGAGATACTCGGCCAGCCCGTGGCCCATCTTGTCGTCTCCTCCGACCGCCCACAAGCTCTCGTCGCCGTCCGCCTGTGCGACGTGTTCGAAAACGGAGAGTCCTCCCTCATCACAAGAGGACTCTTAAACATCTCTCACCGCGAGAGCCATGAGCATCCAGAGGCCCTCGTCTCAGGCGAGCCCACCTCTGTCTCGGTAGTGCTCCAGGCCATCGGCCAAGTCGTGCCCGCCGGTCATCGCTTGCGGGTGGCGATCTCGCCCACCTACTTCCCCTGGGCGTGGCCTTCTCCGGAAGCGGTCACCCTTACTGTCTTCTGCGGGGCGAGCTTTCTCGACTTGCCGCTCCGTGAACCGCTCGCGCTCGATGAGACACTGCGGCCATTCGAGCGGCCGGAGACTGCACCCAAGATCGCCACAGAACTGCTCGAGGGCCCGTCGTTCGAGCAGGTTTTGACCAAGCACCCGATCACAGGGATTGTCGAGGTCCAGCGCCACAGCAGTGACGGACGAGTCATGCTTCCCGACGGTCTCGAGATGGCCGAGGCAGGTTCCTTCTCCCACTCGGTAGCCGAAGGCGACCCGCTTTCTGCCCGCTACCGGACGCGAAGGACGGTGAAGTTCAAGCGAGGCGACTGGTCAACACGACTCGTCGCCGAGAACGAGCTCACCTGTGACCTAACCCATCTGTACCTCAACTCGCAATTACTAGCCTTTGACGGGGACGAATGCTTCTTCGACCGCTCGTGGTCTTTCGACATTTTGAGAGACTTTCTCTAGTAATGAGGCCGAAACTCGCTCACAACATCTGGCGAGTGACGTGAGAATTTAATCAGCCGTCTTCACCCACACATAGGGACGGGGTCGTCCTTTCAATGTTCAATCCAGTTACTGATGTCCTTTAGCAAGCTGACCTTGCCCACCGATTGACCCCAGGCGAGCCGCCACCCAATGTTGCTGGGTCGATCCTCCTCAGCGCAGGCCGACACCATGCAGGCCCGCAACTATCGCTTGTGCCCTCTTGGGCTGATCCGTCAAATGCTCCGAGGTCAAGCGCTCTTCTCCGATCAACTCAGACGGGTTCCTTGGGCCGTCGGCTGCACCGCTCGCTCAAGGAGCTTCGCGCGACGCGACTTCTTGCCATCGGTGGCAGGCCACCGATTGGTTCGGGCGCGCCTCTTCGAGCAGAGGCGCCACGGACCGGCAGGTTTGCTCAGCGAACGGGCAGCGGGGATGAAAGTGACACCCGGGCGGTGGGTCCCGAGGGCTCGGGATCTCCCCGGAGGCGAATGGCTCCTTCTTCCCGCTACGGGAGTCCATCTCCGGGATGGCAGCGATCAACGCCCGCGTGTAGGGGTGAAGTGGAGCATCGTAAATCTGCTCGGCGGGGCCGGACTCGACGATCCTGCCGAGGTACATGACCGCTATCCGGTCCGCCAGATATCCGACGACGTTGAGGGCGTGGGTGATGATGAGGTACGCCGTCCCGTAGCTCACGCGGAGAGACTGCAACAGGTTGAGGATCGAACTGGCGGCGGACACGTCGAGGCCCGTCGTCGGCTCGTCTGCGACGATAAGCCTGGGCCGCAAGGAGAGGGCACGAGCGATGCCAACACGGCGGGCCTGCCCGCCAGAGAGTTCGTGCGGGTAGAGGCCCGCTAAGCGGCTCGGAAGCTCCACCATCTCCAAGAGCTCGGCGACCCCGTAGCGCTCGGACTCGGGGACCTTGTGAATGAAGTAGGGCTCCAGGAGAAGCGACGAGACGCGCATACGTGGGCTCAAGCTCGAATGCGGGTCCTGGAAGATCATGACGGCGTTACGCCGTACCCGGCGGATCCTCGCTGCGCCGAGCCGGGTGATGTCCTCGCCCCCGTGGAGCACGTGGCCCCCGGTCACGTGCGTGAGCCCAAGGGCGGCAAGGGCAAGAGTCGTCTTGCCAGAGCCCGACTCACCTACGATCCCGACGATCTCGGACGGAGCTACCTCGAGGCTGACGCCGTCGACGGCCCGTACGCCCTTGTCCTTGCTGAACAGCCTCGAGACGGGGCCGCCGCCCGAGAAAACGACCCGCAGGTCCGAGACCGCAAGGAGCGAGCCACCGGACCCGATTGTGGAGATCGAGGCGCTCATGTTTGCGCCTTTTCCTCTTGACTCTCCCAGAGAGTCGCAGGGCCTCGCATGTGACAGCGCACTGCTTGGCTGGCACCCGAAGCGACGACGGGAGGCGACTCGGTCCTGCAGCATTGCTTGGTGTAGCCGCATCTGTCAGCGAACCGACAGCCCCGCACCTCGCGCAGCAGCGACGGCACTTGGCCTGGAATGGTGGCGAGCGTCCGGCCCCGGTTGCGCCTCGTGGGAACTGCCTGCAGTAGGGCCTCACTGTAGGGGTGCTGGGGATGCTCGAATACGTCGAGCACCCCTCCCTGCTCGACGATCTCGCCTGCGTACATGACCACGACACGGTCACAGATCTGGGCCACGACATTTAGGTCGTGGGTGACGAACAAGATCGTGAGGTTCCTGCTCGCCTGGATCGACCGTAACAGGGCGAGGATCTGCGCCTCGAGGGTCACATCGAGGGCCGAGGTCGGCTCGTCTGCGATCAGTAGCTCCGGTTCGAGAGAAAGCGCCATGGCGATCATGACCCGCTGGCGCATCCCGCCCGACAGCTGGTGGGGATAGGAGCGGACGATCTGGTCGGGATCGGGAAGTCCGACCTTTCCCAAGAGCGAGACCGCCTTTTCCAAGAACGCCTTGCGATCGACTCTCCGGGCTCGTCGCGGGGCGTGAGCGGCTTGGACGTCGACCATCTGCCCCCCGATCTTGAACGTCGGGTTGAGCGAGGTAAGCGGGTCCTGGAAGACCATGGCGATCTTGGGTCCGCGCATTTCTCTCAGAGCTTCCTCTCCGAGCCCTGTGAGGTCAATCGAGCCGTCAAGAAGGATCTGGCCACCGACGATACGGCCGTTGGCAGGCAGGAGGCGCAAGATGGCAAGGGCAAGGGTGCTCTTGCCGGAGCCGGACTCGCCGACCAGACCGACGACCTCTCCCCGACGCAGCTCCAAAGAGACCCCGGGAAGGACTCGCATCGTGGTGCCGCGGCTTTCGTACTCGACGCCGACATTCTCAAGCGCCAGTACGACCTCATCCCCGGGCGTCATGCGCGCCATCCCGTGACGCCGCGAAGACGAGGGTCGAGCACGTCGCGAAGCGCCTCACCGAAGAGGAGGAAACCGATGGTGGCTATGCCTAGCGCCATTGATGCGAAGAGCACGGCCCAGGGGGCCTGGAAGATCGAGTTGAAGCCGTCGGAGAGGATCGATCCCCACGAGGGGTCGGGTGGGGGAACCCCTAGTCCGAGGAAAGAGAGGCCTGCTTCGGCAGTGATGGCGCTCGGGATGTCCATGGCGAGGAGGATGAAGAGCGGGGCGACGATGTTGGGGAGCACGTGTCGGACCATGATTCGTAGCCGTCGCGCGCCAAGGGCCCGTTCGGCGAGGATGTACTGGTTTTGTTTGACACTCAGCACGAGGGCACGGCTCGTACGGGCGTAGTTGGGGCTGAACGTCACTGCGATCACGATGATCAGGTTGGGAAGTGATGGCCCGAGCACGGTCAAAAGGGCCAGCGCCAGCACAATGGCCGGGAACGACTGACAGGTGTCGGTGAAAAGAACGACCACGTTGTCGACGAGTCCTCCCAGATACCCGCCGAGCAGGCCGAGCACCAGGCCGACGCCGAGAGCTGTCGCTACTGCGGGAACGGCAACTTCAAGCTCGATCCGCGTTCCGTAGATGAGCCGCGAGAGCAGGTCCCGGCCAAGCTGGTCAGTCCCGAGGAGGTGGTGCAGCGTCGGTCCCTGAAGCGGGTTGTTCACGTCGATCTGGCTGAAGGAATAGGGCGCCAGCTCCGGGCCGAAGATTGCCAGCACGATGAGTCCGACCACGATGACGGTGCCGATCAGCCCGCCAGGGGTCCTGAGGAGCAATGCGACGCCGTTGCGCGCTTTGGTAGAGCGGCTCGTCTTGGCCACCGGGCCAGGAGATGAAGGGTCACTCACGCCAGCCCGTATTGGCGGAACCGGCGCCCCGACGAGTGACACTTCGAGAAACCTTCTAGCCGCCGGCCGACTGGCCGAGATGGATGCGGCTGTCCAACAGTCGGTAGGAAAAGTCGGCAAGCAGGTTGGCAAATATGACCATGACGGCGATGACGAGCGCCGTACCCTGGATAATGGGGAAGTTCCTCGACGAGATGGCGTTGTAGGCGAGCGTGCCCAGTCCCGGGCGGTCAAAAATCACTTCGATGAAGATGGCTCCTCCCAACAAGCTGCCGAGGCCGACCCCGAGGACAGCCACGACAGGTGCGGCGGCGTTCTTCAGGGCGTACTTGTAGAACACCTTGCTCCGGCGCACGCCGAAGGCATGTGCGGTCCGCACATAATTCGCCGTCAGCACCTCGAGCATGTTGGAGCGCACGAGCCGAGCCAAGTAGCCGATCCAGCCGATGGCGAGGGCGGTGGCGGGCAGCACCAGATGCTTCACGTCGTCGACAGGGTCCCCTGGCGCACCCGCCCCAATGACCGGGAGCAAATGCAGGTGCACGGCGAACACGAGGATCAACAACAGGCCGAGGACGAACGAGGGCATGGTTATGGCCGACACAGAGGCGATCCCGATCACCCTGTCGATGAAGCCTCCGGGCCTCGTCGAGGCGAGAATGCCGAGGGGCACTCCGACGACCACGGCCAGAGCCAGACCGCTAAAGGCGAGTACCACGGTGTAGGGCAGGTTTTCCATCACGAGGCTCGATACCGGCTGGTCGGTCACGAAATCGACTCCGAGATTGCCGTGCAGGGCGCCGAATATGTATTGGTAAATCTGCACAGGGACCGACACGTCGAGCCCCATCTGTTTGCGGACCTGGGCGATCAAGGCGGGATTCGCCCGCGGACCGAAGATGTAGGTGACGGGATTGCCCGGGATGAGGCGGTCCATGACGGCCAAAAAGGCCATCACGATCACGATGACGAGCACCGCAGCCACGAGCCGCCGGACGAAGTAACCGATCACGGAGCACCTCGTCCTCGGCAGCGGCTCGCGCTAGCCGCGATCACCGAAACCTGCGCTCGCCCTGGCTGACCTCTGTTTCCTAAGGTCCAGTCGTGGGTCCGCACGGTGAGACTCAGACCGCGGTTGTGTTCCAGATGATCGGTCCTCCATAGGCCAGGAAAGACGGCTTTACGTAGGGCTGGACACCGATGAAGTTCAGGGAGTCGCAGATCCAGACCATGCCGGCGGCGGAATCCCACAACTTCTGCGCCTCGATGTAGAGCTTGGTCCGCTCCGCGCTGTCGTAGGTGCTAAGCGCCTCGTTCGTGAGCTTCGTGAACTCCGGGTTACACCAGTGGTCCCAGTTCCACAAGCCGACTTGATTGCAGGTCCACCACTCGAAGAACTCGTTCGGGTCCGTCGCTTGGGCCCCGTAGTAGTAGTAGAGGAGCTGAGGATGGGCCCCGCCGCCACCGGGACCGGGAAGGTCGGAGAACACGGCCGGGTCGACCGGCTCGATGTTGACCTTGATGCCGATCTCGGCAAGGTTGGCGGCGATGATCTCTGACGCGGACACGTCGTCTTGGGAGTTGTCGACGTTCAGCTTCAGCTCAATGTCTTTGAGGCCGCCCTTTCGCAGGTAGGACTTGGCAAGAGCGATGTTCTGGTTGTACTGGGGAGCGTCGGCCCAGTAACCGATCGACATCTGCTTGGAGACGATGGCGTTGGCCCGCGTGTACAGGCCGTTGTAGGCGTCCTTGATGATGCCCGGCACGTCGACCGCCTGTCGGATGGCCCGCCGGAGCCAGATGTTGTCGAGGGGCGGCTCGGTCACGTTCATAGCCAGCCAGTAGTACAGACCCGACGGGGTGTCGTAGACCTTCATCGAGGAGTTCTGACGCGCCTGGCTGACTGTGGAGGTGCCCAACTCGCAGTAGTTGATCTCGTCGCTCTCCAAAGCGGCATAAGCGCTGTCGTCGCTTTGGATCGGTAGCGCCTCGATCTCCTCGAAGAGGAACTTGTTGGCGTAAGCCTTGTTGGCTCCCCCGTAGTCGGCGAACTTCGTCATGACGAGCTTCTGGCCGGGCACCCACGACGTCCACTCGTACGGGCCGGTGCCGACCGGGTTCGTGCCGAAGCTCTTGCCCAGCTTCTCGACCGCCTTTTGCGACAGGACGCTGCCGCTCCCCCCGCCCACACAAAGGGTGTTGGTCGTGGTGGGGGCGAAGATCTCCTTCATCACGATCGTCCCCGAGTACTTGCCTTCGACGCGCACGGTCTCGAGCGCTGCCCAGTCGCCCTGGTAAGGCGAGTTCAGGTTGGGCTTGGTCAGGCCCGCGATCCTCTCGAAGGAGTACTTGACGTCGCTCGCCTGCACTTCTCCGTAGCCCCTGTGGAACGGGATGCCCTGTTTCAAGGTGAAATGGAACTGCAGACCGTCGGACGATTGCTCGAAGGTCTCCGCCAAGCAGTGGACGACGTCGCTCGTGCCCGGTCGGTAGGCGATGAGGCCCTCGAAGAAGCACGGGGAGTAGGTGGGATCCTCAAGCCCGGGCAGCAGGGCCGGGTCGACGTTTTGCACGTCGGCAGTCGGCCGCCAACTGAGCGTCGTGGTAGGTGGCTGGGCTTTTCTGCTCGAGCCGGACGCGGTTGAGGCCATCGCCGCTGAGGGCGAGCCCATTGCCGCCCAAAGCGCGCCGGCGCTCGAGGCCGTCAGGCCTAACGCCGCCGCCCGGGCGAAGAACTGACGGCGATCGATCTTCCTGCCGAGAAGCTCGTCGAGTTGCCGTACCGCTTGCCGCCCGGAGCGGACTGAAGGATCAGACTGTGAAGGATCAGATTGGGCTGACATTTGGCAACCTCCGTTACGAAGATCCCGAGTCGACTGTCGCAGGGACGCAAATCCTCTCCTGCCACAAGAATGGTGCGGCAGGTAGGAGTCGCTTGATAGAGGCGAAAGGCCCTGTCGACCGGCCTTCTCCCGAATGGGACGCGAGGCCACTACGCGGTCGCAGATGCAGCCGTCGCAGCCTCAAGAGCCACATGCCGCACCATGCTGGCGTGCCGCCGCTGCCCCTTGGGTCAGCTTCTCGGCGATCTCGCTCACTATGACCGCCAGCCCGCTCTGCGATTATCCGCTGCCGGAGGGATCAGTCGAGGTGCGGGGGACGGCCCAGGCGACGCCTGCGGCCTTCTTGGCGACCAGGGCATCCTTGGTGCTATGACCGATCAGGCGGCACCGCACTCGGAGAAGGCGACGACGACCGTCGCCATCAGCCAGCTCTCCCGTTGCGCTTGTCGTATCGACGTTCGCGTCGAGACGACGCTGCGCCGCCCAGGACGGTCCGCCCTTTCCGTCAGGGCGGCGAAGTCGGGCACGTAGTAGTTGACCTGGTCGAGTTTGGCCGCGCGCAACGCCTCGGTGCTTCGATCGAGATTCCAAGAGCGGCGGCGACGTCCCGAGTGATCAGGTCCAACGAAAGCAACCCTCATCGCGAAGCGTCGCGATCACATCGGTACCGAACCTGATCCGCAACCGACAAACTTACCCATCGAAACGTTGGAGAAGAATTGCGGAGTCGCGCCACACACGCCCAAGGAGCAGGTCATCCATGGAACGAACCACTCCCCGGGCTTGCGGAGCAGGTGGCAAACCAGCTCGAGCTCGCGGCGGTGAGCGCAACGGAGCCGGTACCCGTGTCGGCCTCGCGACGCAGAAGATCGAGCTTCAGACGCCTACAGGCGAGGACTGTGCTCGACCCCGGCGTTCAGCAGCACGCAGGCGCGCCTGTACCCGGGCGACCAGCTCGCCGATATATGGGACGGCGACTCTGTTCGCGATCTGTTCATTCATTGGGCCTGCGCGACCGTGATGCCGCGGCAGTTTGAACGCTTTGCTCAAACCAGACCCGTTCCGCTTACAACGAAGCCGATTCCGCCCAGTGTGCCGGTGGGGCCTCGGACGCGACCGCTCGGCTTTCCTCCCCAGAAGATGCCTACGAGGAGGTTCGTCACCCGGCGGAGACCCCGAGCGACGATAGGAGCGATTCGACGCGCAGTTTGATCTCATCTCGGATCGGTCGGACTGACTCAATGTCTCGTCCTGCAGGATCGGTGAGTTCCCAGTCCTCGTAGCGCTTACCAGGATAGAAAGGACAGGCGTCGCCGCATCCCATGGAGATCACGACATCCACGGCGCGAACGACCTCTTCCGTCCATGGCTTTGGGAACTCTGCGCGGATGTCGATCCCGACCTCGTCCATAGCCTCAACGACGGCCGCGTTGATCTCCGAGGCAGGCGCGGAGCCTCCCGAGTAGACAACTACACGATCGCCAGCGAGACGGCGCATCCATCCGGCTGCCATCTGTGAGCGCCCCGCGTTGTGGACACACAGGAAGAGGACGCCAGGAATCACACAATGCAAGGACCCTTCCACCTTCGCTAGGGCTTGCAGCCGCTCGCGTGCGAAACGCTCGGTCAAAAGCGGCAGGAACGCCGTGGTCTCGGCCGTCGCCAGAACTTGGTCCATCGAGTCGACGACAAACCGTTCGACCGTCTCAGGTCCGAGCATGCCTGCAAACCTGGAAGCGAGCCTTCCTGAAACCTCGTGGACGAGCTGCTGCTGGTCGTAGTCAAGGTCGGTCAGCTGTCGAGGAGCCATTGTTCTTCTCCTTTTGTCTCCTGTGAGCTAAGGAGGTCATTTGCAATCTGCGTTGCGTCGCGTTCGATCTCATCTCGGTTGGGCGCAACAGTTTCGAGGTGTCCATGGCAGAAAAGGCACCTAGCCGCCAACCGACCCGGCTCGGCCGCCCGAGTAATGCCTTCTCGCCCATAGCGAGACATACACCAAAGAGACGAGGACCGGGACCTCGATGAGAGGACCGACGACGCCTGCGAGAGCCTCACCGCTCGTGACCCCGAACACGCCGATGGCGACCGCGATCGCCAGCTCGAAGTTGTTGCCCGCTGCCGTGAACGCCAAAGTGGCGGTCCGTTCGTAACCGAGCCCGAGCGCCTTACCGAGCGCGAAGGAGCCGAACCACATGACGGCGAAGTACCCGAGCAATGGCAGGGCGATTCGGGCAACATCGGCGGGCCGCGACGTGATCGTGTGGCCTTGGAGGGCGAAGAGGATGACGATCGTGTAGAGCAGGCCGTAGAGGGCGAAGGGGCCGAGGCGACGCAGCAGCTTGGTCTCATACCATTGCCGCCCCCGCGCACGTTCACCGAAGGTGCGGGTGAGGAACCCTGCCACGAGGGGAACGCCTAAGAAGATTGCGACCGTCTCCGCGATCCGTCCGACCGACAAGCGCAAGCCGACGGTGCTGAGACCCAGCCAAGCGGGCAACACTTTGAGATAGAAGTATCCGAGAAACGCGAAGGCAACCACCTGGAACAACGAGTTCAGAGCCACCAGCACCGCTGCCGCCTCCCGGTCTCCGCCGGACAGGTCGTTCCAGACGAGGACCATGGCTATGCAACGGGCCAGGCCGACGATGATCAGACCAGTCCGGTAGGTGGGAAGGTCGGCCAATAGCAGCCAGGCGAGCGAGAACATGACTGCAGGGCCCACGACCCAGTTGAGCACGAGGGACGCGACAAGCATTCGCCGATCACGGGTGACAGAGCCGAGCTGGTCGTAGCGGACCTTGGCCAGCACCGGGTACATCATGACCAGCAGCCCGATGAAGATCGGCAGCGAGGTGCCGGAGGTCACCTGGATGGCGTTGAGGTGCTTGTTCAGACTCGGGATGACCCGGCCAAGGCCGATGCCAGCACCCATCGCCAAGATGATCCACAGGGGCAGGAAGCGATCGAGGAATGACAGCCGGGCGACGACTGGCGCCGCCGCGGCCATGCTTGCCCCCGGACGATCGGACACTACGTCGCTCACTGCTCGTCCTCAACAGAGTCCGCCACCCAATGTCGACTGGTCAGCAGCAAGACTTGGCTCCGGTTGCGATAGCGCCAAGCTCCGGGTGGGTGTCGCAACAAACCGCTCCCCCCGGGCCGGTCGAGCGAAGCAGGTCCCCAAACATCTCCGCATCGGCGAGGACGGTGTAGATCTCCCATGGCTCGTCGCTAGGTCCGTGCACCCAAACCTTGTCCTGAAGCGCGTAGCAGCACGTGGTCTGCTCCTCCGTAGCCGTCGCCAGACCTTCACGGCCAAGGCGATCCCGAGCCGCGGTTACCTCGTCGCTGGTTTCCACCTCGACGTCGAGATGATTGAGCGTCCCCGGGGTCTGCTGGGCGTCCTCGATAAAGACGAGCTTGAGCGGCGGCTCGGCGATGGCGAAGTTGGCGTAGTGGCGGCGCCGTTTCGCGGGCTCGGTCCCGAACAGCTTGGAGTAGAACTCCACAGCGCTATCAATGTCAGCGACGTTGAGGGCGAGCTGGATTCGGGACATGATCAACCTCCGCTTGCATTCGTATCCATCGATGCGTTTATAATGGCCGATGCATCTACAGATGTCAATGGGAGAGAGAGCCATGGCCAAGCGAAGTGTTCTGATCGACACCGCAGTCGAGACATGCTGTCCTTCTGTCTTTGCGGGCCTACTCGACGAGGCAACTGCGGCCGAACTGGCGGCAGGCTTTGCCGCTTTGGCCGACCCAGCCCGGCTCCGGGTCATCTCGATCCTCGCCGCAGCAGAAGGGGGCGAGGTGTGTGTGTGCAACCTCGTCGAGCCACTCGGCAAGGCTCAACCGACGGTGAGCCATCACCTGAAGGTGCTCGGCGATGCGGGGCTCGTCGTCGGCGACAGGCGGGGCAAATGGGTCTGGTACTCCCTTGTGCGATCACGCCTTGAAGCCCTGCAATCGGCACTTCAGCTCTGACGGTGACCACCATGTCCCTACTCAGGAGGTTGAGAAATGGCGAGTGACGCCGATCTTCGCGAAGAGGTCCGGAGCCGGTATGCGAAAGCCGCGAGCACCGTGACCGCCGGAGCGGGGGCAGCGAATGACTGTTGTCATCCCGAGGAGACCTGCGCAGAGGCTGGGCACGCCGCTGGACGCGACTTCTACGGGCAAGCCACTAAAGACCTCCCCGAGGCTGCTGTGCTGGCGAGCCTGGGTTGTGGCAATCCGACGTCTGTTGCGGACCTGCATCCTGGTGAGACCGTGCTCGATCTCGGCTCAGGGGGCGGCATCGATGTGCTTTTGTCGGCCAAGCGCGTCGGTCCAACCGGCAAGGTGTACGGGCTCGACATGACCGAGGAAATGCTCGCTCTCGCCATCAAGAATCGTGACGAGGCCGGCGCCACCAACGTCGAACTCCTGAAGGGCTACATCGAAGAGATCCCATTGCCAGCGAGCACCGTCGACGTCGTCATATCCAATTGTGTCATCAACTTGTCGACAGACAAGAGTCGGGTGTTCGCAGAGATTCACCGGGTGCTCCGTCCTGGTGGTCGCGTCGGCATCAGCGACGTCGTCGCTGAAAACGACGTCACCGCGACACAGCGAGCTGAGCGCGGCAGCTACATAGGCTGTGTCGCCGGCGCGCTGTCGTTCGAGGAATATGAAGCAGGGCTTCGGGCCGCCGGTTTCGGCGAGGTCAGCCTCACATCGACCTTCGAGTATCTACCCGGAATCCACTCTGCGATCATCAAGGCGACAAAGCCATCTGCAAACGGCACCTAGCCTGTGCCGGTTGCACGTTGACCAAGCTCTTCGGGTGGCGGGTGATATCGGTTCTTCACTGAATCACATTCGGGCACTGGTCGTCCCCAGCCAGCCGCGCGGACGGCGGACTTGGCTCTCGGGATCAGCGCCGCTTTGAGCGATGCAGTGTTGCTGGGACGGAAACCAGACGCGGTTGCGTCGCAATCGTAAGTGTCGGTGCAATTGAGCAATGACTTGTCTTCTGGCCGAGAAGGGGCTCGACGTCGCCGGCCGGGACGGCAGGCGAGAAGAAATAACCCTGCCCAAGATCACAGCCGAGGCTGAGCAGGCGCTCTAGCTGTGCCTGGGTCTCTATACCTTCGGCGAGCACAGTCAGGTTCAGCTTCTGACCCAGCGAGACGATTGCCTCGAGCAACTTGTCGCTGTAAGGACTCTCACGCACCGGGCTCACAAAGGACCTGTCGATCTTGATGACCCGCGGACGAAGAAAGGCCAAGTAGGACAGCGACGAATACCCCGTCCCGAAGTCATCCAGTGCGATCCCGATCCCCAGGTGATCGAGGTGCTCGATGATGCTCGTCGTCCCGACGAAGTCGGCGAGAGCCACGCTCTCGGTGATCTCGAGGAGGAGGCGATCGGGTTTGAGTTCTCCCACCGTGAGTGTCTCCTTGATCATCGCCAGCAAGTTCGGGTCGTGGAACTGCCGGGCAGAAAGATTCACAGTGACATAGGGCCTGCTTGCCGGATCTGACGGCCGCCCCCAGAGCCTCGCCGCGGAAACGGCCTCGCGGAGTGCGAAGGAGCCGAGATCGATTATGAGATCGCTCCTCTCGGCAAGCGGGATGAACACGTCCGGGGGTATCTGTCCTCTATCCGGGTGCTGCCAGCGCATCAGGGCCTCGAAGCCGACGGTCTTGTTGTTCGCGAGATTGACGATTGGCTGGTAGCACATCGAGATCTCGTTGGATTGGAGAGCGTTCCCGAGCTCTTGCGCAAGCGCATAGCTTCTTACGGCCTGTTGGTGCATAGAGGGGGCGAAGACAACGTAACGACCCTTGCCCGCCCGCTTCGCCTCGTAGAGGGCAGTGTCGGCGTCCTGGATCAGCTCCGACGCGTCCTTGCGCGACCTGTCCCAGACCACGACCCCGATGCTGGCCCGTTGTAAGAGGTGCTCTCCGGCGAGAGCGAAGGGCTCCGCGAGGACCTCAAGAAGCCGCTTGGCGACCGATTCGGCCGCGCCGGGCGAGCTCAGTCCTACGGCCAAATAGAGGAACTCATCGCCGCCGAAGCGACACAGAGTGTCCGACGCGCGCGTCACCTTTTCGAGACGGCGTGCCACGCGCATAATGAGCTGGTCGCCCATCGGGTGACCGAGAGTGTCGTTCACGCCCTTGAAGTCATCGAGGTCGAGGAGGAGCACAGCTCCCAGCTCGCCTTGGGAATCGGACCGACGTGCGTGCGCTTGGGAGAGCCGATCCTCGAAAAGCGCCCGATTGGCGAGACCCGTGAGGCGGTCGTGCAGTGCCTGGTGAGTCAGTTCGGCACTGAGAGCCCGTTCTTCGGATATGTCCCGGACTGAGGTGACGAGATAGGAGATCTCCCCCGCACTACTGCGCGCGAGAGACTTCGAGACCTCGACATGGACGATCCGGCCGTCTTTGTGCACGTAACGCTTCACGTAGCTCACCTGCTCGGCTTCACCCGAGATCAAGCGGCGATGGGTCTCCTCGGTGATGCCCCGGTCCTCGGGGTGAGTGAACGACGTCACGCCCGTGCCGATTATCTCCTCTGGGCGGAGTCCGATCATCTCGCAAAACGAGTCGTTGGCCGCGAGCACCCTGTCTTCGAGATCCACGAAGATCATCCCGCCCATGTTGTTCTCGAAGGCCAGACGGAAGCGCTGCTCGCTACTCGCGAGAGCCTCGGCGGCAGCGAGCTCGGCCGCAATCGTGCGCAGCTCGACCGCAGCACGCACGTCCTCGGCCTCTTTTCGGGCACTCTCGTCTCGGATTGCCAAGACTGTCCAGGCCTTGCCGTCAAGCTCGAGCGGCGCGGCAGCCGCATCGATCGCGAGCTCGCGTCCGTCTCGACGCAAGATCTTGAGGTGAGAGGCGCTCGTAATGGCGCGCGCGATGTTCTCGCGAGCGAGCTTGCCAGCGTTGCGGTGCAGGGGCGGTACCAGCATCTCGATGTCATGACCGACTAGCTCGTCGCGGCTGTACCCCGTCAGGTCTTGGAGGCGCTCGTTCGCATGACAGATAACTCCGTCCTCGTCGATGTAGGCAACTCCATCAGGGAGCACTTCGATCAAGAAGCGCGAGAAGACTGGATCGAGACGCGTCGTTTTCGCCATCGGTCACCCCCTCTCACCCGGGCTCCTGGGCGACTAGTACTTAATCGGCCTCTCGGCGTCGCCGCTTGAGCAGCCAACGCGGATCCGGATTGGCGCTGTGAAGGCGGCTGGCCGTTACCGGGTGCGTCTTCCGCCTACGTGCCTGCTCAGAGCACAGCCGACCTCTTCCGAGCGCGAACAGGCTTCTGGTCTGCGACGAGACCCGTCACCCGTGCCACCCTAACCCGACAGCGCGTGACCACCGACCGGCGCGAGCACATGGCAGCGCGAGACGTGACCCGGCGACACCTCGACAGGCACAGGATCCACCTCCCGGCAGATCGGCTCGGCCAGCGGGCAGCGTGTGTGGAACCGGCACCCGGAAGGAATCGAGAGGGCCGAGGGCAGCTCGCCCGTAAGCGCCGGACGCTGCCTGGTCCTCGGCCCGCGCAGGGCCGGCTGTGCTTGGAGCAGCCCGCGTGTATAAGGGTGACGGGACGCGCCGAGCACGGACGCGACCGGGCCGGACTCCATCACGCGGCCGAGGTAGAGCACGACAACGTCCGTTGCCAGATGCGAGATGACAGCCAGCTGGTGGGTGATGAAGATGATCCCGACCCCGAGGTCGGACTGCAGCTCGGCAAGGAGGTTGAGTATCTGCGCCTGCACCGACACATCGAGAGCGCTGACAGCCTCGTCGGCGATCAATATCTCCGGGCTCGTCGACAAGGCCCGAGCGATGGCGACCCTTTGACGCTGTCCGCCCGAAAGCTGCCTCGGGTAGCGGGCGGCATCTTGGGGACGCAGCCCGCACCGCTCCAGCAAGCCGGCCACGAGGGCCTTCTCACCGGCTCGATCAACCAAGTTGTGCACACGGGCAGGTTCGGCCACAGCCCGACCCACCGTGAGACGAGGGTTCAAAGACGAGTAGGGGTCCTGGAAGATCAGCTGGATGTGGCGTCGGAGCTCTCGAAGCCCATCACCGCGAACCGAGTGTATGTCCTCCGTTCCGATAAGTACCCGGCCGCTGTCGAGGGCAAGGAGTCGCACCAGGCAGTAGGCGATGGTGCTCTTTCCACTCCCGCTCTCCCCGACGATGCCGAGAACCTGACCCCGGTGAAGACTCAGGCTCACGTCGTCAACCGCGGTGAGCCGCTGGCGAGGTGCCCGTTGCAAGACCTGGGTCAGGCTACGACGGACGGGGAAGCTCTTTGAGATGTTCTCGGCGAGGAGAAGCGGCGAGGTGCCGTCCGATCCGATCATCCCGGTGCCTCCACGAACGGGCAGGCCGATCCGTGCTCCGGCGGCGGTCTGTCGATGACCATGGGCACCCCTGCGCACTCCGTAGTGGCGTAGCGGCAGCGTGGCTGGAAAGGGCATCCGGGCGGCAGGTCTGCGAGATCCGGGGGCTGGCCCCCGATCGTGTCCAGGTGCGAGCGTCGCTGGCCAGGTTCGAACACGAGCTCCGCGGCGAGCAGTGCCTGGGTGTAGGGATGCCGCGGCGAGTTGATGACGTCGTCGCGTGAGCCCCGCTCCACAACGTAGCCGGCGTACATGACGGCGATCTCGTCACAGGTCTGGCCGATGACGGCGAGATCGTGCGAGACGAGGATGACTGCCATCCGCGACGATTGCTGGAGGTCGACGAGAAGGGACAGGATCTGCTCTTGTACCGTGACGTCGACGGCAGTCGTCGGCTCGTCGGCGAGGAGAAGCTCAGGTCCCGGCGCGACGGCCATGGCGATCATCACGCGTTGGCGCATTCCGCCGCTCAGCTGGTGGGGATAGTCCCGGGCGCGCTTTTCTGGAGAAGGTATCCCGACGGACTTCAAGAGATCCGTCGTCCGCTCGGCAGACTCCTTGTTGTTAATACCGAGCTTTATCCGGAACACCTCGGCGATCTGGTCTCCAATCGAGTAGACGGGATTCAGGCTCGCGCCGGGGTCCTGGAAGATCATCGTGACCTGCCGGCCACGTACGGCTCGTATCTCTCGGGCGCTCCTGCCTATGAGATTCCTGCCGTGCCAAAGGACCTCTCCTTCGAGGACCTCGCCCGGCTTGGGGATCATGTCGATGACCGACCGCAGTGTCACGCTTTTGCCACAACCTGATTCCCCCACCAGTCCAAGGGTCCGTGATGCGGACAGCGACAAGTTGACGTGGTTGGCGGCGAGCACGACGCCCCGGCGTGAGGGAAATCCGACCGTCAGCTGGCGGATCTCCAGCAGATTTTCAGAGCTCGAGGCGCCCGCGCCCTCGAGCTCAGACAGTGAGGCGGAAGTCATACCCGAACCGATCTGCGACGCCATCCCCGATCAAGCTGAACCCCACGCCCACGAGCACTATCACCAAACCGGGAAGCGTCGACACCCACCACTGACCGGTTATAAGGATCGTCTGGCCGCTCGCAACGATTGAGCCCCACTCGGCCGTCGGCGGCTGCACACCGAGACCGAGATAGGACAGCGCGGCGAGCGTCAAGATGTTCCAGACGACAGTGGCCATGGCGATCACGAAGTTAGGGCGGAGAACGTTCGGAAGGGCGTGAACCCTAAGTATGCGCGACGTTCGCAGACCAGCGGTCTGGGCGGCGAGGACGTACTGCCGCTCGCGGATCACGAGCATCTCCGCTCGAGTGACGCGAGCAAAAAAGGCCCAACCGAATGTGGTCAAGCCCACGTAGATCCCTGTCAGGCCGGGTCCGAAGACGGCGACGAACGCCATGACGAAAATCATGAAGGGAAAGGCAATGAGGACGTCGACGACCCGCATGATCAACGCGTCCAGCCATCCCCCGAAGTACCCGGCGATGCCCCCTAACAAGATGCCAATGATCGCCGCCATGAGTGTCGTAAGCAGGCCTACCTCGTAGTCAAGTGGGGTGGCCGCGAACACACGGGCGAGCACGTCGCGACCGATGCTGTCCGTACCGAAGGGATGGGCCAGCGACGGGGCTTCAAGGATGGCGCTGAAGTTCGGCTGGTTCGGGTGCCCGAAACCAATGACCGGCCCAAGCAGGCTTACGACCGGGACGATCACGACGAGGAAGACTCCCGCCCAGATGGCCAGGGTCGAAAAACGGTGCTCGGCCGTCGCCCGTTTGCGGAGCCGGTCGATGCGATAGGTGGACTGAGCCGTCAGGCCGACAAAGCTCGGCGGTTGTGCCGACGGACTAGCGATGGCCACTGAGTCGAATCCTCGGGTCGAGAAGCGAATAGCCCAGGTCGGTGAATAGATTGACGATGATGACGATGGCACCAAGAACCAGAGCGATGCCTTGCACGACGGGGAAATCCCGGTTTTGCACCGAAGTGACCAGCAACGATCCCAGCCCTGGCAAGGCGAAGACGTTCTCGATCACGACGACAATGCTGAGTATGTAGCCGACGTTCACGCCGACGACAGTTACCGAGGCAACAAGGGAATTGCGCAGCACGTAGCGTCTCAGGACTCTCGCTTCTTTGAACCCGCGAGCCCTGGCCGCCTCGACGAACTCGCTCCCGAGTGTCTCGACGATGCTGCCCCGCAGCGTCCGAACGATGAGCGGAGCCAGGCCAAGGCCGAGCGTGAGAGCGGGAAGGGTCAAGCTGTAGAGATGGCCGAAAAAGCCGACTCCATAGCCGGAGGGCGGGAACACCGTCAGCTTGATGGAGAGGAGCAGGATCAGCAAAAGGCCCAGCCAGAAGGCGGGCATGGCGAAGGTCACCATAGTCGCCAGGCGGATGCCGTGGTCGAGGGGTCGATTCCTTCGTAAGGCCGAGAGCATTGCGAGCGGGACGGCCAAGACTACCGACACGACCGTGGCGTACGCCGTGAGCAGGAGGGTGGAACCGAGCCGGGGCCAGATCAAGCTTGCCACGGGTGACTGCTGAAGCGTCGAGAACCCGAAGTTCAAACGCAGCGCATTGGTGAGAAAGCTCCAGTACTGGGCTGCAATTGATCGGTCCAGCCCCATGGCTTTGCGGAGCGCCGCCACGGCGCTGAGACTGGCCTTAGGGCCGAGGATCGCCCGCGCCGGGTCTCCTGGCACCAGTTGGATCAGGAGAAAGACCACGACTGATATGCCGATGAGGGCCATCAGCGACTGCAGCACGCGCCGGATCAAGTAAAAGCCCATCCGTTACGCCCGTTTCACCATCTAGATGTAACGCCTCCGTACGGACGCGTGCAAATGACCATCACCTGTTCAGGCCGCCTGGGAAAAGGCGAAGCCGACGGATCAGGGGTTCAGCCAGACATCCTCAAGGCGCCATGACTGGTTCAACAAGGTTCTGAGCCCTTGCACTCTCGAGTTGACCAGCATGGCGTTGGGACCGAACCCGAACGGGATGATCGGCGGGTCGTCGAACAGGCAGTACCGCTGCAAGGCGGCGAAGTCCTTCTTCCGCAAAGGGACGTCAATGCTATGAGTCGCCTGGTTCACGAGCTTGTTGGCGTCCGGGTCGTCGTAGAAGTACCCACCGAAGTTGACCGACAGCGGCTCGTAGAAGAACAGCGCCATCTCGTCGTCGTCGCCCACGTCGGTCGAGCTGTAGGTGGGTGGGAAGAAGTTGATGTCGTAGTCCGGGTTAGTCGTCGAGTAGAACCGTGCGAACATGGTGTCCAGGTCGACGTCCTCGATCTTGAGCGAGATACCGATCTCGGCCCAGGCGGATTGGAGGATCGTGGCCACCGAGACCGAGTCGGAGTCACTGCCGACGATGAGCAAGCTCGTGTCGAAGCCCTTCGGCACCGAGGACTGGGCAAGGTAGGACTTCGCCTTGGACAGGTCGTAGCCGATGTCGGGGACCGTCGGGTCCCAGTAGCGCAGCTGTCCGATGGCGCTGTTGGCGATCCGCGGGGCGTTCTTGAACACGGCCGAGTTGATCGCCGGCCGCGGGGTCGCCCAGTTCAAGGCCAGGCGAACGTTCTTCTCGTCCAACGGGGGCCGCTTTATGTTGGGCACGGCCAGGATCACGTTGGTGTAGGGCTCGAGCTGCAAGCGTGTGCCCGGTACGTCGCGGTAGGCCTCCAGCAGGGCATAAGGAACGTTGAACCCGATGTCGGCAAGCCCGCGTGTCACCTGGAGCATGCGGGCGTCGTCGTCAGTCACATAGGTGAAAGTGGCGCTGTCGATGTAGGGCTTCGGGCTCTTCCAGTAGTTCGGGTTGCGCTTGAGCGTGATCTGCTGGCCCGGTGTCTTCGACTCGAACATGAACGGACCAGAGCCGATCGGGTGCTGGGCGAAGTCCTTGCCAAGCTTCTCGACCACCCGCTGCGGCACGATACCGCTCGTGGCGTGACCGACGACTTGGGGGAACATTCCCTGCACGTACTGGAGCGTGACCCGGACGGTGTTGGAGTTGAGCGCTTCGACCTTGTCGATGGCGTTCAAGAAGGCGTACTGAGAGTTGATCTTCGGGTTGGCGAAGCGCTCCAAGGTGAACTGGACGTCGCTCGCGAGCACCTTGTCGCCGTTGGAGAACTCGGCGTCACGAAGATGGAACGTGTACACGAGACCGCCTTGTTCAACGTCCCAGGACTCGGCGAGGCCCGCCTCGTTGGTCAAGGTCCCCGGCTTGATGTTCGTCAGCTGGTCGTAGATCCAAAGCAGAGTGCCGAGGTCACCGTTGTCGCCCGTAGTCGGCATCTGCGGGTCCATCTGGGCGATGGGAGTGAATATCCAGGCCCAGGTGAGGTCACCGCCCCGACGCGGCGTCCCAACCGAGGACAGTCCTATCGGCTGGGTGACCTGCTGCCCGTTCCAAAGCGTGGGGGACGGGTCGGGACGTGTGCTCGTCGCCGGCCGGGTCGAGGTGACCCCGAGATGCTTCACCGCCGGCAGCCCGGCTGCGGCTGCGCCGAGGGCGGCAGCTCCCCTTAAAACATCACGTCGGCTCGTCACGTGCCCGAGGTTGCGGTCCTCATGGCCGTCAGCGGAAGGAATGCCGTCATCAGACATAGCAATGCTCCTTAGTTTCTAGAAGTTCAAGTTTCTAGAAGTCCACCCGCCTTGCACGGGACACGGCACCCAACCCCTGTCCGCCTGTAAGTACAGGCACTTTAGCAAGGGCACCTGGCCCTGTCAAGGTTTCGCAAAATTCTCAGCGACTCCGATTTGTGACAATAGCCTGCACAAACGTGCTTGTTCCGGCGCTCCCCTGGCCGCGGCGCGATAGCTGTCGTTCACATGACAGCTATCGGGTTGAAAGGAGATCCAGTGGCGCCAGGGATTCTCAGCGGTGCCAGGACGACCATGAACTCCCAGCGTTGCTCGGCCTCACAAGCAGCCGCGAGGTCCTCTAGATCGAGGCTGTCCGAGGCCAGCATCCCCATGGCAGTGATCTGGAGCGGGTGGACCGGATAATCGATCCCCTCGACGGTGCTCGGTACAGTCTCGCCGTCGCCATCGGGCAAGAAACCCGCCACGTGCCGTTCGTGCAGCAGCGACATGGTATCGACATGCAGGCCGGCCTTGCCCTCCCCGCTGTAGCCGTTGTCCCATGCACCGAGCTCGCGGCGGCGGCGGTTGTGGCCGGTCCGGAACACGAAAAGGTCGCCTTCGCCGAGGCGGACACCTTGTGCCTCCTCGGCGGCTTCGAGCTCCGCGCGACTGACGGCTGTTCCCGGCTCGAGCCAGCTCACGCCCCGAAAGCTCGGGATGTCCAGCAGCACGCCTCTAGAGATCACGCCTTGTGCGTACTCGGTTATGTCGAGCGCATCGGCTCCGGAGGTGCTCACCAGCCCTGCCGGCCGGCCGTTGTAGAGCTGGCCCCGGTAGGCGATGTGGCAGAGCGCGTCGATGTGGGTGTGACAGTCGCCGTGGAACTGCATGCCGAGAAAGTCGGTGGCGAACCGCAAGCTGCCTGAGCCGATGTCGTTGTCGTGGCCGGTCGCCATGTAGTGGATGGCCGGGTGGGGATTGTCGGGTCCGGCGACCTTGTTGACCGGAAGTGACAACGATATGGAGCGACCTGTGCGCACGAGCGAGGCCGCCCTGCGAACGTGCTCTGGTGAGATGTAGTTGAGGGTCCCTCTTGTGTCGTCGGGTCCCCAGAGCCCCCAGTTCTTGAGCGAGTCGAAGAGCCGGTCGAACTCGGCGATCGACCATTTGCGGACCTCGCCCACGACTTGGGCCATCGCCGACTCCATTCACGCCCGAGGGCTTAAGGCTCACCCTGCCTGCCGCGGGAAGCTAGCAAGTTGTCTAGACAGGAGCAAGGCTCAGCGATGCCAACATCTGCGGACTCGGCTCAAGAGCCGAGCACCGCGCCGTCGTTGGGCACCCCGACAAAAGAGTGGCTGACGACGCGGCCGCCGAGGGATGCCCAGGTGTCGGTCTCCACGGCGATGCGGAGACGGTCCGTGCGCAGCCAAGCGCGGTAGCAGTCGATGGGCTTGCCGGTGGCGTCCCTTGTGACCGACTGGATGTAGACGACAGGCGACCGGCTCGCCACGCCCAGGTTGCGGGCGAGCGAAGATGTCGCCGCGACGGCTTCGAGCGTGCGAGAGCTGCCAGCCACCTCGACACCGCATTGCTCGCGCAAGGTCCAATAGAGCGAGGCCGTGGAGGTCCGCCGTATCTCCGGCAAGATGGCCGCGTACTCGTGAGGGAGGTGGTTGACGACGTACAGGGCCACCTGGCCATCGACACGGCGAAGTCGCTCGAGGGCCACCCCCTCCGTACCTGCGGTGAGCTGAAGCGCTTCGCTTGCCCATCCCGGCAGCACCTCTATGCCCGAGCGCAGCACGGTCGACTCCACTGTGATGCCGCGGCGGGTGAGCTCGTCATCGAACAGGCCGCCGGCCCACTGCAGCAGCCAGGAGCCAGACGATGTTCGATTGACGAAGGCTCCCCGACCCTTCTCCTTACGAATCAGGCCCTCCTGCTCGAGGGCGTGCAGAGCTTGGCGGACTGTCGCCCGGGAGACCCTGTAGTACTCGCTCAGGGACGGCTCGGAGGGCAACCGGTCTCCTTGGGGCCATCGACCCGTCTCAATCTGCTGCTCCAAGAGCTTTCGCAGCTGATAATGGAAAGGCACGGAGGAGGCCCGGTCGATCACCCCAGAGGGGTCAGTCATCCATCTCCCCGTTCAAGCAGGACAATTCTGGCGTTTACCCTAGCCCTTGACGATCCCCACGGCCACAATTACTGTCGAGCCACCAGGTGGCAGTGCCTGCTAGGCGACCACTGGTGCCTCTGGCCAGGAAAGTGGCACTGGCGCTGCAAGGACAGTTGCAGTACTCCCAGTTGGCTCGGAAGGGGTTGCAAAATGGAGCATGCAATGGAACGTGTCACCTTCGAAGGTGGGCGCCCCAGCGGCCCGTTGCCCATCACGCAGATCGCATTCGTCGTGCGCGACATCGACAGGGCACTCGAGGACTTCCACCGCACCCTCGGCTGGGGACCGTGGAACATCTACGAGCACAAGCCTCCCGCCCTCCACGACACCTACCTTCGCGGTGAGCCGACTCCGTACACCATGATCGGGGCGGAGGCCCACGTCGGTCCGGTAGACGTCGAGCTGATCCAGCCCGTGGACGGACCGAGCATCTACAAAGAGTGGCTCGACGAGCACGGCGAAGGAGTGCACCACATCGCGGTCATGCGCGCCACGATGCAAGACGCCGAGGAGACCGAGCAGTATCTCGACCAGCTCGGCGCCCCGGTGATAATGGAAGGCCGGATCGGCGACTCCATCAGGTTCTTCTACGTGGACGCCCAGCCGACGCTGAAGGTCATCTTGGAGTCCGGCAGCGGCCACGCCGTCGACATGACCCCGGTGCGCGTCTACCCGCCCCAAGGCTGAGCCGCGGCGCTGGCATAGGACGGGCCCGCACAGTTGCAAGAGACCGCCAGCGCGTCGCGGGCGCGCCTGTCGGAAGCGGCGGCGGGCTGCCGCCTGCAAAGCAGCCCGCTCACCCACCTCGTGTCCGACACCTTCGGCTTGGGCTTAGTAGTCCCGCGTCCAGTTCAACCTCATTGCTGTACGTACAGGACGCTGTTATAGTCACCTCCGGAGGTGGCTCTCGCCTACCGGGTACAAACTCCGAGCCGGGGCCAGTTCAGCGGCCCGAAGGGGAAGCGGAATGAGAATTCTGGCTGTAGGCGACTCGTACATGCCGCCCCGTTACTTCCAAGAAGCTTTCGCCTCTCTGGAGCTCGACCACGAGGTGGAGTACTTCCAGGTCGAGGACAAGTCCTTTACCCCCAACACTCCGTCGGAGCTGCGGATCAAGGAGTACCAGGGAGTGCCGCGCGAGCTGAGCGAGCACATGGCCGGCGTGGAGGCGCTCGTGGTGCAAGGCGCCCCCGTCACCGACGCCGTGCTACAGGCCGGCCCGCAGCTGCGCATCGTCGGTTGCGCGCGGGGCGGACCGGTCAACGTCGACCTGGAGGCAGTCAACGCGCGCGAAGCTGCCCCTCGTGAACACGCCCGGCAAAAATGCCCAGGCGGTCGCAGATCAGACGATCGCTTTCTTGATCATGTTGGCGCGGGGTTTCCCAAGGGGACAAAGGTTCTTGGACGAGGGACATCAGCTGAAGGACAACTGGGAAGGCGCCAAGTTCATCGGGAGCGACCTGAGGCGCCACACTCTCGGGGTGGTCGGCTTCGGCCTGATCGGGCACGAGGTCGCCCGGCGGGCGCTCCCATTCGGGATGGAGATAGTCGCCTACGACCCCTACATGGACATCGATCCCGCCGACGGGGTCCGACAGGTGGAGAGCCTCGACCAGCTTTTGCGCGAGTCGGACTTCGTCTCGTTGCACGCGCGTGCCACCAAGGACAACGCCGACATGTTCGATGCCGCGACCTTCGCAAAGATGAAGCCCGGGGCCTACTTCGTCAACACCGCCCGCGAGACCCTCGTCGACGAAGATGCCCTCGACGCCGCCCTCGAGTCCGGTCATCTGGGTGGGGCCGCCCTCGACGTCGTCAGGCAGGGCACCGAGGGCGGCCGGCACCGGCTGTTGCGGCACAGCAATGTCGTCATGACCCCGCACGTTGGCGGTGCCACCCACGAGACCCTTCTTCAAGGCGCCGAGATGATCGCGGACGAGCTGCGCCGCTTCGCGGCAGGAAAGCCGCCCCGCCACCTCGTCAACCCCGAGGCACTGGAATTGTGAGCGACGGCTACCTACTCGCCATAGATGTCGGCACGGGAAGTGCCCGTGCGGTTGTTTTCGGAGAAGACGGGCGTCAGTGCGGCCTGGGCCAGCGCGAGTACAGCCACCGCGAGGCTCCGGGTGCCCCTGGTTCCCAGGTGTTCGACACGGCGGCGAACTGGTCGCTCATCACCCAGTGCATTGGCGATGCCCTCGTCTCGGCCGAGATCCACCCGTCTCAGGTCCGCGGTGTCAGCGCGACGAGCATGCGTGAAGGCATGGTGCTCTACGACGCCAAGGGCCAGGAGATCTGGGCTTGCCCGAACGCGGACTCGCGCGGGGTCGAAGAGGCCACCGAGCTCGTCGTCTCCGGAGGGGCGCAGGAGATCTACGACATCGCCGGGGACTGGGTGTCCATTACCTCCCCGGCTCGGTTCTTGTGGATCGCCAACAAGGAGCCGGAGCTGTTCTCACAGATCGCCCATGTCAACATGCTCGGCGACTGGGTGCTGACGAGGCTCACGGGTGAGTTCGTCACCGACGCCAGCCTGGGCTCGAGCTCGGGTCTATTCGACCTGGCAAAGCGCGACTGGTCGGACCGGGTACTTGCGATCTGCGGGCTTTCCCGCGAGATCTTCCCACCCATCGCCGAGTCGGGGACCGTGATCGGCAAGATGACGGCGAAGGCGGCCGAGGAGACCGGCCTCAAAGAGGGGACCCCGGTCGTCGTCGGCGGTGCCGACACCCAGCTCGGCCTCCTCGGCATCGGCGTCAACACCCCCGGCCGCCTGACGGTTCTCGGCGGCAGCTTCTGGCAGACCACGATGCTCTTCGACCATGCCCTGATCGACCCGTTGGCGCGCCTGCGCACCTTGTGCCATGTGTCTGCGGGCCTTTGGATGATGGAGGGAATCGGCTTTTACTGCGGCCTCGTCATGCGATGGTTCCGAGACGCGTTCTGTGAGCTCGAGCTTGCCCAGGCGGCTGCACAGGGCGTGGACGTCTACTCGATTCTCGAGGACAAGGCCTCCGCCCTGGCGCCGGGCTCGCACGGAGTCATCGGCCTGTTCTCCAATGTGATGCAGGCCAGCCGCTGGGTGCACACGACGCCGGGCTTCATCGGCTTCGACGTCGCCAACCCGCAACGCGCCGGTCGTGTCGAGTGCTTCCGCTCCATCGAGGAGGCCGCCGTATACGTAGCCCTCGCGCATCTGCGCATCCTCGAGGAGGTGGGCGGCTTAAGGGCTGAAGAGGCGATCTTCACCGGCGGTGCCGCCAAGGGCCACCTCTGGCCGCAGATCGTCGCGGACATCCTCGGAATGCCCGTGCACATCCCGGTCGTAAAGGAGTCCACCGCCCTCGGCGCGGCGATCTGTGCTGGTGTGGGCGCAGGGCTGTGGAAGAGCACCGACGAGGCAGCCGGCGCAGTGGCCGCCTTCGAGCGGACCGTGGAGCCCGATCCAGAGACGAGCGCCGCCTACAGCGGACTCGCCGACGACTGGCTCAAGATCTACCGCGGTTCTATGGAGCTCGCGGAGTCCGGGCTCGTGCGCCCTTTGTGGCGCGCCGCCGGAACCTGACCGAAAGCGAACAGGAGGCATCATGCCCGAGACCGACGCAAGGACAGACAAGAACTTCTTTGAACACATACCCGCGCCCGACCAGGGCTTCTTCTTGAAGGGCTCAGCCAGCTACGACTGGGGCATGAAGAACCGCCTTTCGCGGATCTTCCGCCCCGACACCGCTCATACCGTGATGCTGGCCATCGACCACGGTTATTTCCAGGGCCCGACCACCGGACTCGAGCGCGTTGACGTGACGATCCTGCCGCTGGCCCCCTACGCGGACGCGCTCATGTGCACGCGTGGCATATTGCGTTCGACGATCCCCGCGACACATCGGGGCGGCGTCGTCATCCGCGCGAGCGGCGGCCCGAGCATATTGAAGGAGCTCTCCAACGAGAACACCGCCGTCGATCTCGACGACGCCGCGCGTATGAACGTGCACGCAGTCGCCGTCCAGGTCTTCGTCGGGGGCGAATTCGAGACGCAGTCGATCGCCAACCTGACCAAGCTCGTCGACGCCGGCTACCGCGTCGGGATCCCGGTCCTCGGTGTGACCGCGGTCGGCAAAGAGCTCGTGCGCGACGAGCGCTACCTCGGCCTCGCGACACGGATATGTGCCGAGCTCGGGGCCCAGATCGTCAAAACCTATTACTGCGAGACGGGCTTCGAACACGTAACTGCCGGCTGCCCGGTGCCGGTCGTCATGGCGGGCGGCAAGAAGCTCCCCGAGCTCGACGCCCTCACCATGGCCTACCGCGCGATCCAAGAAGGCGCGGCGGGTGTCGACATGGGGCGCAACATTTTTCAGTCGGCCTCCCCCGTCGCCATGATCCAGGCGGTCGGCAAGGTCGTCCACGAGGCCATGAAGCCCGAGGACGCCTTCGAGGCTTACAACCAGCTCGCCCTCGAGCTTTCCCGGGCCGAGCAGTGAAGGCCACCGTCCGGCAGCTGCTGGACGGTGGACCCACGATCAGCGTCGGGATGCTGACGGCGGACCTTTTGCGGCTCGGCGACGAGCTGGCGGTCCTCGAACAGGCCGGCGCCAACGTGGTGCACGTCGACGTCATGGACGGCGTGTTCTGCCCCCAGTTCACTATCGGCCCCCCGATCGTGAAGGCGATCCCCGACAGTTTCATCAAGGACTGCCACTTGATGATCGACGATCCCCTCTCCAAGGTGCAGTCGTTCGTCGACGCCGGCGCCAGCATCATCACCTGTCACGTCGAGTCGACTAGGCATCCCCACCGGGTGCTCCAGTCGCTTGCCGGCAGTGGTGTCATTCGTGGCGTCGCCCTCAACCCTGGCACTCCCCTCGAGGTCCTTGAGCCGCTCTTGGACGAGCTCGAGCTCGTCTTCCTGCTCGCGATCAACCCGGGTTGGGGAGGCCAGAAGTTTCTGCCCAGCACCGAAAGGCGCCTCGCCGCAGCACGGGCCATGATCGGCGACCGCGAGATTCTCCTCGAGGTCGACGGTGGCGTCACCAAAGCGAACATCGACCACGTCGCCACCCTCGGGGCGGACCTTGTCGTCAGCGGGAGCGCCATCTACGACGGCGTCGCCCCGTTGGACAACGCCCGCTTCATGCTCGACGCCGTCCGCAAACATTCAGCCAAGGTTGTGTCATGAAAAGCGTCGTAAGAAAGGAGCGGGCGTGAAGCGATTCGAGGGCAAGGTTGCCCTTGTCACCGGGGCCACAAACGGGATCGGGCAGGCGACCGCCGTCCGTCTCGCAGCCGAGGGTGCCCTGGTCGCCGTGAACCAACGGCCGACCGGTGACCCGTCCACGACGCTGCGCGAGATCAAAGACGCTGGGGGCGAGGCCTTCCCGGTGATCGCGGACATGAGCGAGCCGCAGCAGATCATCGACATGGTCCACGAGGTCGCGCAACGGGGAGGACATATCGACTACCTCGTCTCCAACGCCGCTGTCAACCCCTTGGTGCCTTGGAACGAGACGACTCTCGAGCAGTTTGACCTCATCTGCAATACCAACCTGCGCGGCACCTGGGTCGTCACGACCGAGACCTGCAAACAGATGATCGCTGAGGGCCACGGCGGGGCCGTCGTATGTGTGAGCTCCATCTCGGCCCACGTCGGCTCACCCTTCCAAACCGCCTACTGCGCCACCAAGGCCGGCATTTCGATGCTCGCCAAGGCACTCGGGAGCGTGATGGGCGAGCACGGGATACGGGTCAACTGCGTCGAGCCGGGAGCCGTCTTCACGAACATGAGCGCTCCCATGATGGACGAGCCAGACATCTTGAAGTACTACGTCGACAGGATCGCCCTTCACCGCATCGGCGACCCTTCAGAGATGGCCGGCGTCATCGCCTTCCTCTTGAGCGAGGACGCGAGCTACGTCACGAGCGCCACTTTGCTGGCAGACGCCGGCTTCATCGTCAACGCCGAGCTCTGAACCGCCCCATCCCCAACAGAACCCAAAACTGGAGAGCAAATGACGATCGGTTCTCACGAAAGACCGAACCCGCTCGAGCGCCGGCGCAGTTTGATACGAGAGATGTACGGCGACATGATCGGCCGACGTATCGAAGACGTGCCCACTCCCGCCATGTTGGTGGACCTGGCAGCGGCGGAGCGCAACATCGCCCGTATGGCCCTCGCTCTCGAGGAAATGCCGGCCGAGATCCGTCCCCATATCAAGGTCCACAAGTCAGCCGAGCTGGCTACAAGACAGGTAAGCGCTGGGGCCGTCGGCCTGTCGGTGGCCACGGTTTGGGAGGCGGTCGCCTTGGCGTGGGCCGGGCTCGACAATCTCTTTGTCGTCAACACCGTGGCGCACCCGGAGAAGATCCGTGTGCTAGCGAAACTCGCCCGCGACCACAATGTGCTCGTAGCGGTCGACCAGGTAGCCAACGCCGCCGTGCTGTCGGCAGCTGCAGCAGCCGAGGGCTCGCAGCTCGGTGTGATGATCGAAGTGGACACCGGCATGGACCGTGCCGGCGTCGACTCCGAAAGCGATGCCATCGCGCTCGCCAAAGAGGTGACTGCCCTCGACAACTTGAAGCTGGAAGGAATCACCGGCTACGAAGGCCATTGCTCGCTCGAATTCGACGCAGAGCGCTTGATCGTGAAGCAACGCGCCGCGATGGACATGTTCTTGCAGATCGCCGAGCATATGGAGTCGATCGGCATACCTTGTCCGATCCGCTCGGCTGGAGGCACGGTCAGCTGGAAGCTGACCGCCGAGCGGCCCGGGGTCACCGAGATCCAGGCCGGTAGCTATGTCCTTATGGACAACTTTCACGGCACCAGGGTGCCTGGTGGCTTCGAGCATGCTTTGACGATCGCCACCACGGTGATCAGCCGACCGCCGAACCGTTTGATCGTCGACGCCGGCAACAAGTCGATCGGGATCGGTGGCGGCCCCTCGCTCGTGGGAGCTGACCTCGAGGTGTTCCGCTTCGACGAGGAACACGGCATCTTCGTCGTCGCCCCTTCCGCCGCCTCCGACCCGGAGCCGAAACTGCCCGTGGGGGCCTGGGTTCGGCTCGTCCCTGGCTACGCCCCAGCGACGGTGAACATGTACGACAACTATTACGTCATGGCCGAGGGACAGGTAGTCGACGTGTGGCCCGTCTTTCCTCGAGGCCCGGGCCACAACGGCCTCATCGAACTGCCCTGACTAGCTCGATCCACCGCCAGAGCCCGGTGATGCGAGTGTCGGGTCGTGACTTGGCGGCATCGGCCTTGCCCGAAGCTCGCGCCCGCGATGCAGGCGTGTCGTTTTCCCGTGCCCCTGGCGCGATCGGGACCCAGGTCTTCTCCTCGACTGCCTCGCTCGCCTTCTCGTCCGCTTCCTTGCACCGTGCCGTGATCGAATGGGTGACCTTGTGGTCCCAGCAGGCCTTTCTGGCCTGGCAGAAGCCGGCGTCGGCGCGAAGGCTGAGGGGACCGCTCGCTCGCGCCCTTGACCGTACGATTGTGTCGGCAGTTACCAAGGCAGAAGGAGCGGAGGAAAATGGAGACCCGAACGCTAGGACGCACCGGCCACGAAGTATCGGTCGTTGGGCTTGGTACTTGGCAACTCGGATCTGATTGGGGGTCAGTCAGCGAACAAGACGCGATGGCAACCCTTCACGCTGCTGTTGACGCCGGGGTGACTTTTATCGACACTGCCGATAACTACGGCGATGGCATCAGCGAGACTCTCATCGGCCGGTTTCTCGCCACGGAGAATGACGCAGGGGTCATGGTGGCCACGAAGATGGGGCAACGTGCCGATCCGCACGTCGCCGAGGCCTACACACTGAACAACTTCAGGAACTGGATCGACCAGAGCAAGAAGAACCTCGGCGTCGAGGTTATTGACCTAACGCAGCTGCATTGTCCACCCACGGCAGTCTTCTCTAATGATCGGGTCTACGATGCCCTCGACCTGTTAGTGGAAGAAGGGTCTATTAAGGCATACGGCGTGTCTGTCGAGACTTGCGATGAGGCGTTGACGGCAATCGCACATCCAGGCGTAACGAGCGTTCAGCTCGTCCTGAACGTCTTCCGACAGAAGCCCTTAGAACAGGTTCTTCCCGCCGCCGCAGCAGCAGGCGTCGCCATCATCGCACGCGTTCCCCTGGCGAGTGGAATGCTTTCGGGCAAGTATGACGAGACCACCACGTTCGACCCTAGTGATCACCGTAACTACAACCTCCATGGCGAAGTCTTCGACGTAGGTGAGACCTTCGCGGGTGTCCCTTACGACGTGGGAGTGCGAGCGGCTCGAGAGGTCGCGGCCCTGACCCCTGCAGGTGCAACGACAGCACAACTCGCCCTTCGCTGGGTCATCGACCAGCCTGGCGTGACGACAGTTATTCCGGGAGCCCGTAACGCCGAGCAGGCGGTCGCTAACGCCAAGGCCGGCTCGTTGCCTCCGCTGAATTCCGAATTACAAGATCAGTTGAAGGACATCTACGACCGGAGCATCCGCCAACACGTTCATTCACGGTGGTGAAACTCCGTTGAGGACCGGAGTGAACTCGCTTGCCCCATGGTGGCTAGACAGACGTTCGCACCGCCACTGGCTCGAAGATCAGGCCGACCGCCTGTTTCGCTTTTACGAGCGGACCTGTGTGGATCCGAACGGGGGCTACTTTGCCTTGGGCATTGACGGACGACCACAAGCAACGACAGTCCGGGATCTAGTCGGAACGGGTCGCATGGTCCTCTGTTTCTCACTCGGATGCTTGCTCGGCCGACCAGGTGCAGGTGCCATCGCCGACCACGGCATACGCTTTCTCGTCCACCAGCTCCGCGACGACGCGCACGACGGCTATGTCTGGGAGTGGCAGGACGGGGCTCCGAGTGACGATCGCAAGATGGCCTACGGGCACGCGTTCGTGCTGCTGGCTGCTGCCGCTGCCACCGCCGCCGGACGACCAGACGCAGCGGCTCTGATGGAAGACGCCGCCGGTGTCCTACACGACAGGTTCTGGTCGGAGGAGCAGGGTCGCCATGTCGAGCAATACAACGCGGACTGGTCCGTAATGGACCCTTATCGGGGACAGAACAGCAATATGCACCTGGTCGAAGCCCTTTCGGCCACGGCTGCAGTGACCGGCGATTCCTCCTTCGCGGTGAAGGCCAACCGGATTGCCGATGGCATCGTCAACAAGATCGCCAGGAGCCGATCCTGGCGCATTCCCGAGCACTTTGACGAGCATTGGGAGATCGACGAGGAATATAACCGGGCGGACCCGGACAATGTATATAGAACCTTCGGGACCATCCCAGGGCATGCATGTGAGTGGTCCCGTTTACTTCTTCAACTTCACCATATTAACTCCCAGGGCTCGGCCTGGATGCCCCAGGCCGCAGCCGCGCTCGTCGAACGCGCCTTCGAGGATGCCTGGGAACGTGACGGCGAGCCGGGAATGCTTTATACCGTCGACCCAGACGGTACTCCCCGCAATCATGACCGTTATTTGGTGGACTCACGCTGAAGCTATAGGTGCCATCACTCTTCTCGGCCATCACTTTGGCACTGAGCAGTACGAAGAGAAGTACCGTCAGGTGTGGGATTACATACAGCTTCGCCTGATCGACGCCACATATGGAAGCTGGTATCACGTGCTAGACGCTGCGGGTGCGCCTTGCACCGGGGTGTGGAACGGCAAGCCGGACCTTTATCATGCCCTCCAAGCCTGTCTCATACCGTTGTTCGCCAGGGATGGCACTAACCTCGTCGTGGCAGTTCAGCAGGGCTCATAAAGTTTCCGTTGACTCATAACGAGGATTTTGCCCGCAATAGGCCTAATAGATGAGTCGTGTCACCTCGGCTGCCTTCACGCTCACGTCGCAGTCCCCCCCGAGGTCTACTGCGATGATGCGCTCGGGACAGGTGACACCGAGCCCGATGCCGATGTGCCGTCGGCCCCCTCGAGCAGGGCAAGTACCCGCTCGGGGGTGATCGGCAGCTGCGTAGGGCGGAATCCGATGGCATCGGCGACGGCATTGGCGATCGTCGGCGCGACGTTGCCGATCACCGCCTCGCCCAGGCCACGTGCGTTCATGAGTCCCTTGCCCTCGCCGCTCTCGACAATGTCCACCATCACGTCCGGCATGTCGTCGGAGGTGGGAACGAGGTAGTTGGCCAACAACGACGAGGCGATCTTGCCCTCGTCGAGGATGATCTCCTCCATGAGGGCGTAGCCGAGGCCCTGCATCGCCCCTCCCTGCATCTGTCCTTCGACCCGGAGCGGGTTGATCGCCCGACCCGCATCGTGGCAGGAGGCGTACTTGAGCACCTCGACCTCACCTGTCTCTAGGTCAACCTCGACCTCCGCCGCATGCGTGCCGTAGGTGTAGTCGGGAAAGCTGATCAATTGGCCCGGCTCGGCGTCGGACCCGCGACGGTCCGCATCTGGGTGAAAGAGGTACAGCGTGGTGGGATCTACCGAGCGGGCCTCGCACAGACTGACGAGCTCGCCGAGGCTGATCCCTTTGGCGGACGCGCCCGCGCTGGGCGATCTGCCCGCAGCCTTGACCCGACCGTTTTCGAACACGACTCCGGCGACGGGGCAACCAAGTGCCTCGGCAGCCACGGGAGCGACCAGTTCGCGCAGCTTCAAAGCCGCCTGCATGACTGCGTTCCCCGACATGAACAGCTGTCGGGTAGCGAAGGTCCCTCCCGCCGGCGGCGTGAGTGCGGTGTCGCCGATGTAGACGCTGATCCGCTCGAGCGGCACCCCGAGGATCTCAGATGCGATCTGGCACAGGCTTGCCGCCTGCCCCCCGCCGACGTCGGTTACCCCGCATCTGATGAGCAAGGTGCCGTCCGCCTGGATGCTGAGCCATGCCGAGGCACTGTCTTTGAACCAGACTGTGCGCCCGTAGGGATGCATGTTGCAGGCGAACCCGCGACCAACCCGCTTCGAGGGCCCGCTCGGCGCGCTCGGTTCCTCTAGCCGGGCCAAAGCTCGCTCGAGTGTCTCACCGACCGCCACTGCGGTGTCGAGCGTCTCGCCGGTCGGGATCACGTCACCTTTGTGAAGGAAGTTGCGCCGGCGCACCTCTGCCTTGTCCATGCCGAGGGTCTCGGCGAGCCGGTCCATCTGCGACTCGTAGCCGAGGGTTACCTGCCTTGCGCCGAAGCCCCGGAAGGCGCTCGTGGGGACGTTGTTGGTGAAAACGGCGCGCGAGCGCACGGAGAGGTTCGGCGTAAGGTACGGGCCGCACGAGAGCGCAGCTCCGTAGAACAGGACGCGTGCGCTCTTGTTCGGATAAGCGCCGGCGTCGCCGATGAGATCGATGTCCTGGGCGACGATCCGGCCGTCGTTGGTCGCGCCGGTCCGGTAGCGCATGACAAACGGGTGCCCCTTGGTCGAGGCGAGAATGGACTCCTGGCGGCTCCAGATCATCCGGACCGGTCGCCTCGTCTTCCACACCAATAAAGCGAGATAGGTCTCGACGGTCATGCCCTCTTTGCTGCCGAAGCTGCCCCCCATGTACGCGGCGATCAGTCGGACCTTGTTCGCCGGAAGCTTGAGGATCTCGGCGATCTCTGTTGCGTGCTCGACGATCTGAGTCGAGACGCGCAATGTGACCACGTCGTTCTCGATCCAGCCCACCCCGGACTCGGTCTCGAGGGCGGCATGTTCCACATGCTGTGTTCGGTACTCACCCTCGACCACGACATCGGCGGCTGCCAGGGCGGCCTGGACATCGCCGCGTTGAATGTGCCAACTGACCAAGACGTTGCCGTCATCGTGCACGCGCGGCGCACCAGGCAGCAGCGCTGCCTCGGGATCGAAAACGCCGGGCATCTCCTCGTAGTCGACCTGGACGAGCTCGGCTGCGTCGTCGGCGATCTGCTGGGTCTCGGCAGCGACGAGGGCGATCGGCTCACCCGCAAAGCGCACGCGGTCGCGAGCGAGGACGGGCATGGCGACTCGCAGCTCCCCGGGGCCTCCGCTCGGTTTCTCGAGGAGCTGGTTCGAGGGAACGTCCTCGCCGGTGAGGACCGCCGCGACACCGCGAAGGGCCCGCGCCTTGTCGGTGTGGATCGAGACGATCCGGGCGGAGGACACCGTGGCCCGGACGACGCGTCCGTACAGCATGCCGGGCAGTTTCCAGTCGGCCGCGTAGAGGATCGAGCCCTTGACCTTTTCGATGAAGTCATGGTGTGCGACCGGCTGGCCGACCACGCGCATCGGCGCCACGGCGTTCGGGCGCGTTTCTGTACCCTGGGGTTCGCAGGTCTCGAGACCCAGTGAATGGGGTTGTGCAACCCCCGGCGGGGGGACGGACACGGGCGGTGCCTCGGAGACAACGATCTGCTCACCGGGCCTCGCCGCGGCCAGGGATGCGTCGCTCAACTTCGCGTCTCCTCACTCGCCAAGACCCGGTCGTCGAGATAGGACTCGACCGCGTCGATGATCTTGGCGTAGCCAGTGCAGCGGCAAAGGCTCCCGCCCAATTCGTAACGGATCTCTTCTCGCGTGGGGCGAGGCATCCTCTGGGCAAGGCTGTACGCCGTCAGGATCACGCCCGGGGTGCAGAACCCACACTGCGTTCCCCCGAGACGCAAGAACGCCTCTTGCAGGGGATGCAAAGACTCGTCCTCCCCGAGGAGACCGGCAAGGGTCGTGATCTCGCGAAACTCGACCTGGACGGCATAGACGAGGCAGCCGCTCACAGCCTCCCCGTCGAGCAACACCGTGCAGGTTCCGCACACGCCCTCACCGCAGCCGTAGCGCACGTCATTCATCCCGAGCTGGTCGCGGAGCACATCCAGCAAGAGCGCATCGGGTGTCACAGAGATCTCGTGCGCGACACCGTTGACCTGAAGTGTCACCTGCCGCGCGCTCATTCGGCCGACGCCCTCTCCTCGGCGCGCTCTAGCGCCTCGGTCAAGGCGCGCCGTATCAGCACCCTCACCAGTCGACGGCGATAGGAGGCCGTCGACTGCGAATCTGTCACCGGAGCCGTTCGCGCAGTCACCTGTGAAGCCACCTCGTCGATCTCCGCGGGCGTCGGGATCCGGCCAACCAGGGCCGAGAGGACGGTCCTGTCGCCGGCGACAGGATGTTCGTCGACACCGATGAGACCCAGGCGGACGCCACCGATCACGTCGCGCTCGGGCGAGAGCGTGATGTTCGCGGCAACTCCCGCGATCGCTTCTGCGCCACTGCGTCGTGCCAGCTCCTTGAAGCTCGATCCCTGGCGAGGCTGGGCCGCCTCCAAACGAAGACCGGTCACTACCTCTTCTGGTCGAAGGTCCGTCTTCAAGTGCCCGACGAAGAACTCCTCCGCGTCGATCACCCGGGTTCCGGTCGGACCGTACGCCAGAATTTCCCCTCCGAGCGCCAATGCGACCGCGGCGAGCTCGGATGTCGCCTGGCCATGTGCGAGAGCACCACCGATCGTGCCCCGATTGCGAACCCGCACGTTCCCGACGTAGGCAATCGCCGTGGTCAGCAACGGAGTCTGGAATCGGGCCAGTTCCGAGACGAGCACCTGGGAGTAACGCGTCATGGCCGAGAGCCACAGCCGACCGCCGTCGAGCTGTGGCGCACTGGCGCCGATGCCGTTGAGATCTATGAGTGCCGACGGGCGCAGCAGCCGCAGGTTCATGAGCGGCACAAGGCTCTGGCCGCCGGCAAGAGCCTTGGCGCCCTCGCCGTGCTCTCGCAGCGCGAAAACGGCCTCCTCGTAGCTGCGGACGAGCTCGTAGTTGAACCGGGGCTCCCCGTACCAACGGCGCTCCCAGTCATCGAGCACCACTCGGGCGTGGGCGTTTTCAAGTGCGCCTGGCGCGGCGGCCATAGGCGTCGTCGTGTCAACCGCAGGCTCGAACATGGCCATCATCACGCCCACTTCCTACCTCTCTGCCGCCTTGTCGACCTGAGTAGCGGGCTCGCGCCATCCCACCGAGCCGCGCACCCAATGCAGTGTCCTGACTGAACAGCTCCTTGTCGTTCGCACTCAGGCAGTTCTCCTTGTAGGTGTCCTCACCATCGCCCGTCCCGAGACGGCGCGTCTTCGAGCTCCGAGCTCCTCTCTTAGCAGCACCCCTGCGACCTCTCTTCGAAACCTCGCACCCGCCCGCGCGTCGTCGATCGGCGAGATATCCGACACGAGACCTGCCACCGCTGCTTGGATGACCCGCGGATCCGGCCGTCTCCCCTCGAGCTCGGCCTCAGCCGTTCTGGCCCGAACGACCGTCGGCGCGACTGCCCCCAAGGCCAAGGAGACGTTTGCCAAGGTCCCGTCCGCGTCCTTCTCCCAGCGCCACGCCAAGGTGACAATGGATATCGCGTCGGCCTGCCGAGTGCCGAACTTGCGGAAGCCCTCCTCGCCTGCAGGCAACGGGACCTCAATCCTGTCTATCCATTCATCTGGATCAACGACGGTCCTTCCCGGCCCGGTCGCGATATCGGCAACCGCCACGCGGCGGCTCCCGTTCGCACCCTCCAAGACGGCGACGGCACCGGCAGCAACGAGCGGTGGGATCATGTCCCCCGCCGGAGAAGCGTTTCCCAGATTGCCCCCGATCGTGGCCCGGTTGCGGATCCGCACCGAGGCGAATACCGAGGCCGATGCGTCCAACCCCGGGAGCACACCGTCCAACTCCGCCATGACTCGCGTCAGAGGAGCGAGTGCCGAGATGTACACAAGATCATCGGCGCGGCGCACGACCGGTGGCCCGTCGAGCAACCTGGACACGTCTATGAGGCGAGCAACCTTTCGTCCCTCTTGGATCCGAACAAGCAGGTCCGTGCCGCCAGCGAGCAGGTCACCTGTCGGGGCTAGCTCTCGGAGTTCCTCAATCGTCCTGGCCGCCACCAACTCGGTCACGCCAGCCTCCTCTGTCACCAGCCCTGCAGCCAGGCTACGGGCCTGTCCCTCCGATCGCAAAACTGACTACAGGATCCAGCCGGGACAATGCGAATGTCGGGGCTGAGCGCTAGTTCGGAGCTCGGATGCCATGTTGCCTTGGCCTGTCAGTTCCTCGCAGTAGTGGTTGGACTGCGAACACCTCTGCTCGGCCAAGAGGCGGGAGCCGACTTAACCAGCGCGCCTCAACTCGCCGAGCAAACGCACAGCAGTCATCCCCCTAGATTGCGCCGGAAAATCTCGACGCTCTCGCTCACCCCGGTCGCGAACGGGGTTACGCCCATCGGGAAGACGGGCGCGGGGAGCTGCGGCGGGAAGGGAAGAGGCACGTCGTCGAAAGTGATCTTTGCGCCGGGCACGAGCTGTCCGATCGTGGAGACGACTTCGGACATCGCGATGGCCGGGCCCCCCAGGTTGAAGACCGTGGCACCGTCGGCGGGTGTCCGCGCGGCCGCGATGAAGGCTCGCCGCGACATCTGCGGTGTACTGGAGCTGTGTGCGGCCTCCGAATGCGATGTTGTAAGGCCCCCCCGCGACCGCGGCGGCGATCGCCTGGGTGGGGCCTGCGGTCATACCCTGGTCACGCCCGGGTCCGTAGACGACAAAGGGGCGAAGGCCCAAGCTCGCGACTTTGTTGTCCTGCCAGAAGATCCGGGCGATGCCCTCGGTCGCGATCTTGTAGACGCCGTACAGTGATGCGCCGTCAATCAGGCCGTCGGCGTCGTACACAGCCGCCGAACTCGCGTAGCTGAGTGAGGTCGAAAGTCCGTGTCGCCGGGCGGCCTCGAAGACGGCGGCTGTTCCTACGACGTTCACATGGGCGCCCCCCACCGGATCTGCCCGGCAGAAGGGAAGCTGGAGCGCGGCGAGATGGACGACGTGCGTGATCGCGTGTTCGTCGAGCGTCCGCTCAAGCAGGTCCAAGTCGGCGACGTCGCCGTTCACTACCCCTATCCGTGCGAGTTGCTCCGGCGTACAGATCAGACGCAGGCGGTGGTCCCTGTCGCTACGGTCAAGTCCGACAACGCGCTTATCCTCCTTTGCAAGGATGAGACCAACCCAGGCGCCGATGCAACCGTGGATGCCTGTTACCAACCAGGATTCGTCTGAGCTCATAGTCCATTCTCCTTTGTTGGCGTTATCTCTGGATCTGCGCCCCGGCCAAAAGGCGCTCGTAGTTTGGCCTTATGAATAAAGGCGATATCGGTTTCTTTCATTTTGAGCAGCTATTGCGAGTGTCACTGGTTTGATCAGGATTTCGTTGCAACAAGTCTCGGCGGCCGAGAGAACTTGGCAGTCCCACCGGGCTTATCTCAGGCAAGGACGCGGCGACGGAAGTTGCGCAGGCCAAGGGTCAAGAACACGACGAAGAAGGCCGAGAGCATGGGGTAGACGACGTAGAGGTGCATGTGCGAGGAGGCTGTCAGCGCGGCTCGCATGCCCTCGGTTACATAGATGAGCGGGTTGACGAGCACGAGGACCTGTAGCCAGTGGAAGCTGCCGATGTGCACCGGCGCCAGCTTGGTCCACTGGTAGTACGTTCCCCCGAGAAAGGTTATGGGAAGCACGATGAAGCCGAACATGAGCCCGATGTTGCGGGGCTGGAACGCCGTGCCGAGGAGCAGACCGAGCGACGACATCGCCAGGCAGGCAAGCGGTATCAAGGTCACGAGGATCCACCAATGGAAGCTCAGGTGTGCCTCGACGCCGGGGGCGTGCACAACGGCCGCGATCGGAAAGACGAGCAAGGCCGACAGAAGGCCCTGCGCCGAGGCTGACAGGATCTTGGCGACGGCCACTAGCCAGATCGGGCAAGGCGCCTGCACGCGGTCCTCGATCTCACGGGTGAAGCCGAATTCCTGCGACATCGTCAGCGCCACGGCCTGGACGCCCTGGAACATGATCGATATCGCGACCACGCCCGGCACGAGCACGGTCGCGAAGGCGGACTCGGCGATGGCGGCGGCATGCCCGTGGCCGGAGCTTCCGACACCCTGGCCGATCGTCGGGAAGACGTAGAGGAACACGAACACGAGCAGGAAGGGCTGGATGACAGTCCGCAGGCAGAAGATGACGATGTCCTTGCGAAGTACCACGAGGTCGCGGCGCATGAGCGCCCCGAGCGCGCTCCGGCTGGCCGTGAGCGTCGAGCGGACCGCACCGAGTCCGATCTCCTGGCGGTAGGCGACGAGCCCTGCTGTGGTGGCGGCGTCGGCCGCCGCGATCTCCTGGGCTGTGGGCTCAGGCGTCGCGGTGCCGTCGGAGGAGGTTTCCGTCGTCGCGATCAGTCCCGCAACTCGTTGCCCGTGAGGGCTATGAAAACCGTCTCGAGTGTCGGTTCGAAGATCGAGAGGTCGCTGACGACTATCCCGGCGTCTTCGGCCACGTTCACAACCCGCGGCAACAGGCCATGGCCCGGGTTGCGCACGTAAAGCTCGACACCACCGCTCACGAGGCGCGTCCGCACCGCCCCTTCGACGTTCTTCTCGAGCAGCTCCGCGAGAGTGCCGCGGTCACCCGCAGTCCGCACGGTCACGATCGTGTCCGCATCGATGCTCCGCTTGAGCGCCGCCGGGGTGTCGAGAGCGAGGATCTTGCCGTGGTCCATGATCGCGACGCGGTCACAGAGCTGGTCCGCCTCTTCCATGTAGTGGGTTGTCAGCATGATCGTCTGGCCCTGCTCGTTGAGCTGTCCGAGGATCTCCCACAACGCGAGGCGACCCTGCGGGTCGAGCCCAGCCGTAGGCTCGTCCATGAAAAGCACGGCCGGGCGATGGAGGATCGCCCGTGCGACCATGAGCCGCTGTGCCATCCCCCCGGACAGCGCGTGAACGCTCGCCTTGGCCCACTTGGACAGCACGAACTGGTCGAGGAGGTCGTCGGCGATACGGCGTGCCTGCCGCTTGGGAACTCCGAACAGCAGGCCGTGGAAGTAGAGGTTCTCCCAGACCGTGAGTGAGCGGTCCAAGGTGTTCTGCTGGGAGACCACGCCGATCAGCTGCTTGGCCCGCGCCGGGTGGGCGATGACGTCTATGCCGCCGACGTGTGCTTCACCGGAGCTGGGGATTACCCGGGTCGTCAACATGCCGGCAGTGGTCGTCTTACCGGCACCGTTCGGCCCTAGCAGGCCAAAGATCTCGCCGGGGTGCACCGTGAGGTCCAGCCGGTCCACGGCTGCGAAGTCTGTCCCTGGGTAGACCTTGGTGAGCTGCGAGGTCCTGATGATCTCGCCGCCCACGCGCAACCTAGGCGCGGCCGGAGTTGTCTGGTCTAGGGCCGCCAGGGCGGAGTCTCCTTTCGCGCTCGCGGTGGCCATAACTCTAACTCGCCCTCGACACGGCTGACCTTCTGGCCTGCCGGCTCGACGTGACCGCTGCTGGGGAAACCTCAGGAGGACGAGGTTCTTGTACGGCACCGCCTGGTGACCGCGCCCATCAAGAGCTCGCCAGCCTCACCGCACGAGAGCGGTTGACACGGTCCGACACCTCTCCTATCTTGTCCGACATCAGACAGGTGCGATGGGATCGCACCGCTCCATGTAAAGGGGGTAATCGGTGTCACACCGTTCTCGGCGCATCTTTGGCATGGTTATCAGCAGTTTCCTCGTAGCCGCCTCGTCGATACTGGTGGCGACGACGGGGTCAAATCCCGCTGGGGCGTCGACGTCGGGCACCCTCACCTGGGGGATCACGTCGATCGACCCTTCCCTCGACCCAGGGCTGGTCTACGCCATTGACCCCAACATCATCACGGCGGCGATGTGCAACTCCCTTCTCCAGTTCGGGCCCAACGGTCAACTGGAGCCGGAACTGGCTTCGTCGTGGAAGCAGACCAGCCCGACCACCTACGTGTACAACCTGGTACACAACGCGCGATTTTGGGATGGAAACCCCGTAACGCCGGCCGACGTCGCTTTCTCGGTGAACCGGATCGCCAGCCCAAAGTTGGCCAGCCCGCTCCTGTCGCTGTTGCAGACGGGGAACATCAAAAAAGCGGTGGTCTCCGGCAAATGGCAGGTGACGATTGAACTGACCTCGCCCAACCCGATCGCCCAAGACCTTCCTGCCACCCCGATCGGCCAGGTGGTCGAACAGAGCGCGGTGGCCAAGTGGGGATCAGCCTTCGGGTCCACGCCGAGCAAGGTGATGTGCAGCGGCCCGTTCCGTCCCGTGGCGTACCTGCAGGGTTCGCAGACCGTCCTTGACGCAGTGCCGAATTACTGGGACGTGTCCGCTCGGCCGAAGATCAAGAGCATCACCTTCGTAGAGGTGAACGACGCCGAGGCACTGATCGCCGGGCTGCGCAGCGGTGCCATCAACGGGACCTACGACCTGCCGGCCCGTGACGCCGAAACGCTGCTGTCCGACAGCAACCTCAAGGTCAAAATGGTTCCCTACGGTGGTGACACGAACTACCTGAGCCCCAACGTGATGAAAGGCCCCTTCGCCAACGCCCTCGTCCGTAGGGCCTTCAACCTGGCCGTGCCGCGAAGTGCCCTGGCAGACGCGGTGGACGGCGCCAACGGTCGGCCGCTCAAGGGCATCGAGACGCCAGCGCTGTTCACCCAACAGGCGGCGGCGTACACGGCGGCTTACAACGCGCTGCCCAACCCGGACAGTCCGAACCTTCCCGCGGCGAAAAAACTCATCGCGCAGGCTCACGCCAAGGGCGAGACCGTGTCCATCGGCGTGGAAAACTCGCTGACGTCGGACACCGTTTCCGCGGTCCTGCAGCAGATCGGTCAGTCGATCGGCCTCAACATCAAGATCGTCAAGCTGACCCCGGCGGCCTTTGGCAACGTCAGCTACAGCGCGACGTGCCCGCGTCCCTATGACGCTCTTCTCAACTGGTGGAACCCGGACTTCCCGGCACCGTCGGCGGAGATCGTGCCCCCGCTCGCAAGCAACTACTCAGACGTCTCGTGCTACTTCTCGAAGACCTTCAACGCGCTTCGCGCGAAGTGGGCGGCGACAGCCAATGGAAGCGTGGCGCAGGCCAACGCCACCATCGCCATGATGAAGCTGCTGACCGACGACGATGTCTACATGCCGCTTTACTCGGACCCGCTGGTCATGATCTCGCCCTCGAACCTCACGGGCTACACCCAGACGCAGGTGTTCGTCTACCAGGACATGCCGGATCAGGTGCAGTTCAGCTCGTAAGCGCCACGTTGATTTCCTACGCGCGGTCGGCAACGGACCGACCGCGCGGGGCTAAGCGAAAGGTGGCTCTCAGATGACAGTAGTGATCACCGGTGCCGCGACAGGTATCGGTGCCGCCACGGCGCGGGCCTTCGCCGGTGCCGGACGCCGGGTTGCGGTGACCGACCTGGACATTGATGCCGCCCAGAAGACAGCGTCCACGATCGATGGAGCCTTAGCCTTCGAACTGGACGTGCGCGAGCGAAAGTCAATCGAGACGGCCTGCGCCAACGCGGTCGACTCGTTGGGACCACTTGAGGTCTGGGTGTCGTGTGCCGGGGTGTCCAGCATGGGTCGCTTCATTGATCTCACCGACGAAGAGATTGACCTGAACCTGGACGTGAACATCAGGGGGGCCCTGGTCTGCGGTCAAGTCGCTGCTCGGCGTCTCATCGAGCAGGGAGGGGGTGGCTGCATCATCAACGTGGCGTCCATGGCCGGCAAGCGAGGTGGGGTCCCCTATCTCGCCCACTACGTCGCATCCAAGTTCGCCGTTGTCGGACTCACCCAGGCGATGGCCGCTGAATTGGCGCCGTTCCACATCCGAGTGAACAGCGTCTGCCCGGGTTACGTCCGCACAGGAATGCAGGAGAGGGAGATCGCCTGGGAGGCAGAGCTCAAGGGCATCTCGAAAGATGAGGTGGTCGAGTTTTACCTCGCCGATACGCCACTGCATCGGTTGCAGAGTTCCGAAGAGGTGGCGTCGTTGGCCCTGTTCCTCGCCAGCGATTCGGCCGCCTCTATCACCGGGGAGAGCGTCGCCATCAACGGCGGCAGCTACATGGACTAATCATGGCCGCCAAGTCTCTCCCGGAAGACTCTGACGCCGTAGTCCGCGACAGGAGCACGGCCTTGGCTCAGCTGGGAGCCCCGGCCGCGAGACGAAAAGCGCTCCCTCGCCAGGTACGCGACAGCATCGCCGCCCTTGTCGCCGAGGACATGCGCCCGGGCGACCCGCTGCCCAGCGAGATTGCCGTCGCCGAGCGGCTGATGGTGAGTCGGTCGACCGTTCGAGAAGCCATGAAACTCTTGGAACAAGAAGGACTCGTCGAGACCCGCCGAGGCACGGGGCGCTTCGCCACCGCCTTGTCCGGGCTACGCCCCGAACGACCGATGACCAAGTTCGAGAGCATCACCAAGATGATGACCGAGCTCGGTTATGAGGTCTCCACAAAAGTCGTCGGCGTCACTGAGCGGGCCGCGACGCCGAGCGAGCAGCTGGCCTTCGACCTGAAGCCCCATGCCCAGGTAGTCGAGACCAGGCGTCTACGCGAACATGAAGGTCGTCCCTGTGTCTATTCGGTCAACGTGCTGGACCCGCGGACCTTGGACACCCCCGTCGGCGACATCGACTGGAGCGGCTCGGTGGTGGTGATTCTCGAGGGGATGGGTCACGAGATCGTGGCGTCGTCGGCCCACATCTCCGTCGTCACTGAACCCCTGGAGCAGGACGCTCTTCCCGAGCTCGGGCCTCTTCCAGGTCCTTGGCTCGTGGTCAACGAACAGTGCGTGACGCGGCTCGGGCGCTGCGTGCTGATCTCTCGGGACTACCACCTTGGCAGCATGTTCAGTTTCAGCGTGGTTCGCCGTCGCGAAGAAGATCCCGGCCAATCAAGCCAGGGCTGAGCGGAAACGGCGCCGCGGTGCGAGCAGGAGTATTCCAGCGACCCGGGACAATCGGTGTCCTGGAGATGGACGATCCGCGCTGCGGCGAGCGTGACGCCGTAATCGCCGTCGCCCAGTGCGGCGTGTGCGGAACTGACCGCTCGATCTTTCGTGGCGAGTACGCCGTGACGGCTCCCATCGTGCTCGGCCACGAGTACTCAGGGACCATCGTCGAGACCGGCAAGGACGTAGCCGGCTTCGATGTGGGCGACCGCGTCGTCGTCGATCCCAACGTCGTTGACGACACCTGCTTTTTCTGCAGGCGAGGTCAGTCCCACCTCTGCTCGGGCCTGTCGCCGCTCGGTGTCGTTCGTCCCGGGGGCTTCGCCGAACTGTCCGCCGTACCGGCGAGATACCTGTACAAGATCCCCGACGGGGTGTCGCTCTCCGAGGCGGCGTTGATCGAGCCGCTGGCCTGCTGCATCCGGGGGATTGACCAGGCGCAGGTCTCGGCGGGCGACGTCGTGCTCATCCTCGGCGCGGGTCCGATTGGCTGTTTTTTGATCCAGCTGGCCCGGATGAGCGGGGCGGCGGTCGTTATCTCGGTCGAGCCCGCTGCGTCGCGCCACGAGTTCGCTTCGCGAGCCGGTGCGGACCTGGTGTGCCACCCGCTCGAAGCGGCGAAGGTGCTGAAGGGACTACGCGGCTCGGTGGGCGCGGACGTGGTGATCGAGGCGTCAGGACGACTGGAAGCTGCGGTGGATTGCTTCGGCCTCGTCCGTCGAGGCGGCACGGTGCTGCTCTTCGGTGTTTACCCGCAGGCTCAGACGATTCCGATCAGCGCGTTTCAGATCAACGAAGACGAGTTGCGCGTCGTGGCCTCGCTGAACAATCCGAGCACTCACTCGCGAGCCATCGATCTCATGGCCTCCGGCCGGGTGAGAACCGATGGCGTGGTCAGCGATCGACTTCGGCTCGACGACCTCGCCCTCGCCATGGACCTCGACAACTTTGCCAGTCCCGGCAAGATCGCAATCGACCTTCAGGCGAGCTGACCGGATCGCCATGAGCAAGAGCCGGGAGCCAGTCGATGGTTAGGTATGTCGCCCGGCGCGTCGGGATGCAGTTCGCCGTCCTTATCGCCTCGACCATCATCATTTTCATCCTGCTGCATCTGGCGCCCGGGAACCCGGCCACGCTTCTCAATGGTGGCCACCCGCCGTCGCCGGCCACGATCAAGTACTTCAACCATCTCTACGGGTTCAACCGACCACTGCCGATCCAGTATTTGATCTGGTTGCACCACGTGCTGGAGGGCAATCTGGGCGAGTCCATCGCCACCCGCACATCGGTGTCCTCGGTCATCATCCCGCGCATCGGGCTCACCCTCTTCCTCACGATCTACGCGGTGGCGATCATGGTCGTGATCGGCGTACCCCTCGGGATTGTCAGCGCCGTATTTCGCAGCGGACCGACTGACTTCTTCGCCAGCATGCTCTCCCTCACCTTGACGGCGATCCCCACATACGTGACCGGCGTGGTCTTGGCGGTGGTGTTCGGCGTCATACTGAACTGGTTCCCGGCCCTTGGCGGTGGTGACACGGGGTCCTTCCTCACCCGTCTCGACCACCTGACCCTGCCAGCGATCGCCCTGGGCCTGTCGTCGATGGCCCTGGCGAGCCGCATCACCCGGTCGGCGGTGATCGGTGAGCTGGAGCGGCCCCACGTCATTGGCGCGCGGGCCCGAGGGTTCTCCGAGCCACGGGTGGTGGCCAAGCACGCCGTGCGCGGCGCCATGGTCCCGGTGGTCACCATCGTGGGCGCCCAGATCGGTTATCTCCTTGGCGGAGCGGTCGTGATCGAGTACGCGTTCGGACTCAACGGTCTGGGCACGCTTCTCGTATCATCGGTGGAGGGCAAAGACTATGCCGTGGTACAGGCGATCGCCCTGTTCATCACCGCCGAGTTCTTGATTATCAGCCTCGTCGTCGACCTGCTCTACGGCGTCATCGACCCGCGGGTGCGTCTCGTCGGGAGGACAGCATGAGTGCCGTCGCCAGCGAGATGCTGGTCTTCGAGCATGAGACCATGCCGCGCGCCGCCGGCGGGCGCTGGGAGGGGCTCTTCCAGAACGTGGTCGTCGTCATCAGCGCAGTGATCCTCATCGGCATCGTTTGCTGTGCGCTGTTCGCCCCTTGGCTGGTTCCTCACAATCCGAACGCGATTCACTTGCTCGACCCCTATACGGGCCCGAGCCGGAGCTTCCCCTTCGGTCAGGACAGTGCCGGGCGGGACATCCTTTCGCGGCTCATCTACGGCTCACGTCTGTCGCTGCTCGGTCCGACCATCGTCGTGGCTATCGCCTTTGTCGCCGGCGTGCCGTTGGGCTTTTTGGCGGCCTACCGTGGCGGCTTCACCGACGGGATCGTGTCACGGCTCTTCGACGTCATCTTTGCCTTCCCTCCCCTCCTCTTGGCCGTTGTCATCGTGGCCACTTTCGGGGCCAGTTTCATGACGGCGGTTTTTGCCGTCGCCGTCACCTACATCCCGCTCATGGGCCGGTTGGTGAGGTCCGCCGCGCTGGTGGAGCGGTCGAAGCCCTATGTGGAGGAGTGCCGACTGCAGGGTTACGGCGCCTGGCGGGTGCTCTTCGTACACATGATGCCCAATATCGGCCGGATAATCATCAGCCAGACCACACTGTATTTCGCCTATGGACTTCTTGACCTTTCGGCACTCTCGTTCCTGGGTCTCGGCGCTCAGCCTCCTCAGATCGATTGGGGCGGGATGCTGGAGAACGCCAACCAGGGGGTCTTCCAGTCCTCGACCGGTGTAGTCTTCCCCGCCGTCGCGATCGTGCTCTTGGTCGTTTCGCTGAACTTCATCGCCGACTGGGCGCTCGACTTTCGCAGTCGAAAGTCTGAGCAGAGATGAAACCGGCCGAAGCCGACCCGCGCGACGCGCTCGGACGCGGGGGCATGTCCTTGAGCCTGGAGGACATAACCACTTACCTGCGATTCGGACGTGAGCTTAAGTCGGTGATCCTCCGCGTCGACCTGCGCATCGAGCCCGCCGAGATCGTCGGGCTGGTGGGCGAGTCGGGGAGCGGTAAGTCGATGACGGCCCGCACGATTGCCGGAGTCCTCCCGCACGGCGCGGTCACCGAGGGGAGGCTGCTCCTCGGCGGAGAGAACCTCTTGGAGATGCCTCACCGGAGACGTCGCGAGGTGCAGGCGAAAGAGATTGGGTTCATCTTCCAGGATCCCCGGGCCTACATCGATCCGCTGTGGCGCGTCGAGGTCCACCTGACCGAGGCGATGCGGGTGCATCTCGGCCTGTCGAGATCCGAGGCCCGGGGCCGAGCGATTGAGCTGCTCGATTCCGTGGGCATCGACCAGCCCGAACGTCGGATGCGACAGTTCCCCGACGAGCTCTCGGGAGGGATGCTGCAAAGAGTGATGATCGCCGGGGCTCTCGCCATGGGACCCTCGGTCCTGCTGGCCGATGAGGCCACGACCGCCCTGGACGTCACGACCCAGGCCGAGATCGTCAAGCTGCTCGGAGAACTCAGCTCCCAACGCGGTCTCTCGGTGCTCTTCATCACCCACGACTTGGCCTTGGCCGACATTGTCTGCACCCGGGTCTGCGTGATGTACGCGGGGAGGATTGTGGAGGTACGCGAAGGACGTCAGATCTTCGAGAACCCCATCCACCCCTACACGATCGACCTGCTCGCCGCGCGACCGACCATCCTGCACCGCGTCGGGCGTCTCCCGGTCATCAAAGGTGTTCCCACGAGCGCCATGGACGCGCCCTCCGGATGCCCCTTCCACCCGCGGTGCCGCTTCGCCTTGGACGAGTGCCGCAGAGCTACGCCGGCGCTGGTGCCGGTACGGGGAGGCTTCGCTCGGTGTTTTCGGGCGCACGAGGATCTCAAGGCCTTGTCCCCCGAGACCAGCGACGTGGCGCTGTCAAGTGAGGAAAACAATGCTCTTGAAAGCTGAGAGCCTCTACAAGGACTTCCGGCTTCGCTCGGGCTTACTGGGTCGATCGTCGCGACTTCAGGCGGTAAAGGACGTCAGTTTCGTTGTCCCGGCGTCCGGTTCCCTCGCCATCGTCGGCGAGACCGGTTCTGGCAAGACGACTGTGGCGCGCATCGTCGTGGGGCTGGAGACGGCGACGAGTGGCGTGGTTGAGGCAGATGGCATCACCCTGAGTCCGAAACCCGGACCCGACGAGCGACGACACCGGGCTCGGATGATACAGATGGTCTTCCAGAACCCTGTCATGTCGCTCGACCCGCACCAGTCGATCGGGGCGGCCATCCGCGAGGTGGTCTCCTTCCATTCCCTTCGCCCGCCGTCGGAATGTGACGCGAGGGTTCGCGAGCTGCTGAACGCAGTGGGCATGGACTTGAGGCTCACCGCGAGCCGACCTCAGAACCTCTCCGGGGGCCAGTGCCAGCGCGCCGCCATTGCGAGGGCGCTGGCGGCCGAACCGGAGCTCTTGGTGCTCGACGAGCCGGTCTCGGCGCTCGACGTCTCGACCCAGGCACAGATACTCAACCTGTTGGCTGACCTAAAGGCGCGACTGGGCCTCAGCCTGCTCACGATCTCGCATGACCTCGCCCTTGTGAGGCAGTTGGCCGACGACGTGATCGTGATGTGCAAGGGAGAGATGGTCGAGTCCGGTAGCGTCGACGACGTTCTTTCTCGGCCTCAGCACGCCTATACCCGCCGATTGGTCGACGCCGTGCCCGAGATCATGGGCCGGCCGACGGCGGGATCAGCACCCGTGTCCGCGAGCGGTTCGGGCCACTACGAGGATGCCTGATGGTCGCGCGAGAGGTACTCGCCGTAGATCGCGCTCGACGAGCGATCAGAAACACAGTGGGTTGGTGGTGAGGTGCTGTTCACCCTGACGAAAGGTTATTGAGAATGCTGAACTTCGACGAAGAACGTTTCCTGGCCAGCCAAAAGGGCGCGCTTGCCCACGGGCCTGGCCTCTATGACGTTGTGGCCGAGCACGTGGCCGGTGGCGGCGACAGCCTCTTCTTCCTGGGTGCGGGCGGCGCGGGGATACTCATGTGGCCGGCAGCCTCTCTTTTGTCACGAGGCTCGACCTTCGCGACCTTCGTCGAAGCTCCGGCCGAACTGATGGCACTGGGCTCGGCCCGCCTCACCTCACGCTCGCTCGTCGTCCTGCCCTCTCGATCGGGCGACACGCCTGAGTCGCTGCAGATCCTCGAGTACTGCCAACGTGTTGGCGCGAAGGTGATCGCCCTCACTGGTACGCCGGGCTCACTTCTGGCCGAGCGAGCCGACATCAACTTCACAAATCCCGTCGCCGACGACAACTCTTCGGAGTCCTTTTACCTGCAGTCACTTCTGATCGCCCTTGCGGTCATGGACGTGCGCGCCGAGCAAACGGGCTATCGCGAGTTGCTGGCGGAGCTTCAGGGTCTTCCGCACCGTCTCCTGGACGCGAAGAAGTCCTTCGAGCAACGTGCGCCCGAGGTCGCGGCCGTGATCGCCGCCGCCCCGTATCACGTGATCGTCGGCGCCGGCTCGACCTGGCCGGAAGCCTTCTACTACGGCATGTGCATACTCGAAGAGATGCAGTGGATCCGAACGCGGCCGCTGCATGCGGCGGACTTCTTCCATGGGCCGCTGGAGCTTGTCGAACCGGGGGTGAGTTGTTTGCTCTTCAAGGGCGAGGACGGCTCGGCGCCCTTGGTCGACCGTGTCGAACAGTTCATCGAAGCCTACGGTGACAAGCCGACCATCCTCGATACGGCCCAGCTCGCGCCGGGAATGTCCGAGCGAGTGCGATCGATGATTTCGCCCATCCTCTTGGCGACTGTGCTGGAGAGAGTGAGCGCTCATTTAGAGGTAATCCGAAACCACCCGCTTACGACGCGTCGTTACTATCGCCAGGTGAGCTACTAAAACGAGATGGCTGTCCACTTCGCCAAGACGCCTCCCCGCCCACGAGGGGACGTCGATCTGTGCATTGTCGGCAATCTCACGATCGACGTGATCTTCCGGGGAATCACGCAGATGCCTGAGTGGGGCCAGGAGGTCATCTGCGACAACAGAACCGAGGCCGTGGCGGGCCAGGCCGGGGGGATGGCCTTTGCCTGTGCCAAGTTGGGTGTGAGGACGGAAGTCGTCGCCGAGGTTGGCGAGGACGCCGCGGGCGAACGAATCCGCCGCGAGCTCGGAGCCGCGGTGGGTGTCGAGGCCGTGACCACAGTCCCCGGCGGCACCACTCCCACAACGGTGGCTCTTGTGCGTCCTGACGGCGAGCGCGCCTTTCTCTCGGACTTGGGACATCTGCGACCCATTGACACCGGATCGATGGTGCAACGGTGGCCCCGGCAGTTCGCGTCTTCCGTCGTCGCCCTCGTGGGCACTTTCAACCTTCCCGATTTGGACCTTCGCAGTGCCGCCGAGCTGCTCGGGCAGCTCAGGCGGGCCGGGGCGCTTACCGTCTTCGATCCCGGCTGGGATCCCGGTGACTGGGCGCGCGACACGGTCGAGGGAATCCGGGCAATTCTTGCCGAGACGGATCTTTTCTTGCCCAATCTCGACGAAGCGCGAGCGCTAACAGGCCAGTTGGACGTCGGAAGAGTGCTCGGCGCCCTCTCTGACGTTTGCCCCGGCATAGTCGTGATGAAGGGCGGCGAGACAGGCAGTTACCTGGCTGTTGACGGCCAGGTCGTGGTGGTCGAGTCGCTGCCGACCAAGGCAGACAACGCCGTCGGCGCTGGCGATGTCTACGATGCCGGCGTGATCGCCGGCTTCCTGCGTGGTGATGACGTCCTCTCGAGTATGTCCCTGGGCGCGGCCGCGGCCTCGTTCTACGTGGCCCGCCGCACTGACCGCTTTCCCACGTACGAAGAGAGCGCCGAGCTGGCTGAGAGCGTGACGACGTCGACGATTTAACGGCGCCGGGTCGGGATCGCGTGCCTGCACGAGGGCACAATGATGTCGAGGTCGTCGCCCATGACCTGGGTGTTGTGGCATACGCCATCAGGTCAGGGCGGCCGGCGCGTGCGTCCCAGCCGACGATGCCCCGCAAGCTCGGGCCAAGAAACGGGAGTGGCAGCGGGAGCATCTCCCTGCCGCCCTCCGTGAACTCGTTCTCGACCATCAACAACGCCGGAGTGCTATCTGCTGGCACGTCTTCGACGACTGATCGGGAACCTGCCAACTAACTGCTACGCATCCGACCTCGCTCACGTCATCGCGTGGGCTTGACCCGTTTTGACGGACATCCACGATCGGGCGACACCGCCCGGAAAGGATGTCCATCATGGAGACCATGGAAAACGGGAGACGAGCGCGACGATCGTTCTCCGCCGAGTACAAAGCCGAGGTGGTCGAGCTCTGCCGCACGGGCGGCAAGCCGATCGCCCAGGTCTGCCGTGACCTCGGTATAAGTGAAACGGCGGTGCGCCGCTGGATCGCTCAGGCCAAGGTAGACGCCGGCAGGCGTCCTGGGCTCACGACCGACGAGCACGCCGAGCTGGTGGCGCTGCGCAAGGAGATCAGGGTGCTTCGAGAAGAGCGGGACATCTTGAAGCGAGCGACAGTTTTCTTCGCCAAGGAGACCCGGTGAACATCTACCCGTTCATCGAGGCGGAGAAGGCTGAGCAGGACGGCAACGTCTCAATGGCGTGCCGTCTGCTCGAGGTCTCCCGTGCCGCCTACTACGAGTGGTCCACGAAGGTCCCCTCTGCCCGCGAGATCTCAGATCACGAGCTCACCGAACAGATCAAACAGATCCACCACAAGTCCCAGGGCAGGTATGGGGCACCCCGGATCACCGACGAGCTGCGAGACGACGGCGTCTGCGTCGGCAAAAAGCGCGTCGCTCGCCTCATGGCCCTCAACGGGCTCGTGGGACGCTGCAAGCGCCGCTTCAAGAAGACCACGATCGCCGATCCGGACGCCGAGGTAAAAGCCATCGACCTCATTTGTCGCAACTTCGGAGTCGGCGTGCGTGAGATCGACACCGCCTGGTGCGGTGACATCACCTACCTGCGCACCTGGGAGGGCTGGCTGTACCTAGCGACGGTGATCGACTTCGAGAGCCGCCGTGTCGTCGGCTTTGCCATGGCTGATCACATGCGGGCCGATCTCGTCACAGATGCCTTGCAAATGGCCATCGATCTGCGCCGGCCAGCACCCGGCCTCATTTTTCATTCCGACCGAGGCTCGCAATATACCTCTGGCGCCTTCCGCCAGCTTCTCGAGCAAAACGGCATCGTTCAGTCGCTTTCCCGACCTCGCCAGTGCTGGGACAACGCCGTCGCGGAGAGCTGGTTCGCGACATTGAAAGAAGAGCTCATCTACTGCCACCCGTGGCCAACGCGTGCGATGGCCAAGCGAGCCATCTTCGAGTTCATCGAGGTCTTCTACAACCGCGTGCGCCGCCACAGCTCACTCGGCAGCCTGTCGCCAGTCGAATACGAGAGAAGGAAGACGGGCCAGGCCCTTACGAGAACTCAAGCGGCATAATCAACCTGTCCGTCGAAGCGGGGCAATTCCAGCGTGACGAATAATGGCAACCCCTGCTGGTTTCAAAGCGACGAAAGATCCGAGTTCCATTCCGGTCAATAACTCAAGACCGTGAGCAGCCACATCGATCTTGCGCTCTTCGGCTGAGTGGTTGATAAGGAATTCATAGCGCCGCGTCATCCCCCACCCGGACCACCCGCTCGACCCCGGAACCCGGCTGCACGGAGGTCTTTCCTCGGAGAGCAGGTACACGTGCGAACAGGTGAGCAAGGGCATTAGGGCCGAGGCGGCACCCCACGTAGTAGGTACGTCCTCTGCCATAGGTGGTCTCGACAACAACGGGCCGTCCTGACAACGCACCACGTGTGATGCGTGCGACCACCTGCCCGTCGCGTTCAGCCAACACGTCCGCCCAAAAGTCACCCACGCCGTTCTCACCGCTATCCCATTGGAACTCCAACGTCTCGCCAACAGGGATCGGTGCCACGTCAAGGACGTCGCAACCCATTAGCGGCCGGAGCGGGCCGCCGTAGGGGCCGAGGTAGACCGCGTCGTGCTCGTCAACGATCCCCGACCAGAACGAGACTACGACAGTACCTCCAGCCTCGACGTACGAAACCAAGTTGGCAGCTTGCGGCTCGCTCAGCAGGTACAAACTTGGCACCAGCACCGCTTCATAGCGGTCGAGGCACTCGTCAGGACTGCAGAAGTCGACCGTCACGCCGGCCTCGTACAGTGGCCGGTAAACCCAGAACAGCTGGTCGGCCACGGACAGATCGCCGGCCGGCTGGACGGGCGACTCGACTGCCCACCAGTTGGGCCAAGAGTGCACGATCGCAACCTTGGCCTCGACCGGGGCGCTCATGAGGTCCTCGAGCCCGGCGAGCTCCTTGCCCAGCGCAACTACCTCACTCCAGACCGGCGAGGCTGTGCCGGCGTGGGAGACCATGGCAGAGTGGAACATCTCCGCCCCTTTTCGTGAGGCGCGCCACTGAAAGAACAGGACACCCGTTGCGCCTCGGGCGATCGCTTGATAACTCATGGTCCGCATGTGACCGGGACCCTTGGGCACGTTATGTGGCCGCCAGTTCACGCGAGTGGGTGCCTGCTCCATTACCATCCAGGGGACCTTCTTGTTGAGTCCCCGCACAACGTCGTAGTCCATGGCGCTGCGCATTTGCCATTCTGCAGTGGCCGGGTCTGTGTAGTTGTCCGTGGAGACAATGTCCACCTGAGCAGCCCACCGGAAATAGTCGAGAGGCTTGTATAGACCCATGAAGTTCGTCGTCAGAAGCAACTCCGGTCGAGCCGCCTTTAGTATCGCCCGCTCCTCCAGAAACTCCTCCAGGAACGCGTCACTGCAGAAACGTTTGTAGTCGAGCTCCAGAGCCGGATTGGCGACCGCGGCAGTCATGCGCGGCGGCACGACTTGGTCGAGATCTGTGTAGGACTGGCTCCAAAACGTTGTGCCCCACGCCTGATTGATCGCGTCCAGCGATCCGTAGCGCCGGACAAGCCACTGCCGGAATGCCCGCCCATGATGGTCGCAGTAGCAGTAAGGGACGTGGCACGCGTACTCGTTGTGGACGTGCCACATCTCGATTGCCTCGTGGTCACCGACCTCGGCCACCAGCCGAGTCACAATCGCGCCCACTTTCTCCCGATAGGTGGGGCTGCAGATACAAATGCTCTGCCGGCTGCCGTAGCTGTAGCGGACACCCGTCCGATCGACCGGAAGCACATCGAGGTAGCGGGCGGAGAGCCAAGCGGGAGGCGCCGCCGTCGGAGTGGCCAGGTCCACCCCGATGCCCGCACCAGCCAGCAAGTCAAGCACGTCCCGCAACCAGTCGAACGAGTACAAGCCCTCTTTTGGTTCAAGAAGGGCCCATGAAAAGACACCGACCGTAACAAGGTCAACGCCGGCCTCCCCCATGAGCCGCACGTCCTCCTCCCACACAGCCCGAGGCCACTGCTCGGGGTTGTAGTCAGCCCCGTACCGCACCCGCCTAGTCACTGCCCGCTGCTCCGACTGGTCGAGCATGCTCTCCCAAACCGCACCGCTCCTGGTCACTCGACCCTCCTCTCCGCGGGGATCCACCCCACGCTTCACTGCTCCGTCCTCACTTGATGGCTCCCAACATGAGGCCAGAGATCATCTGGCGTTGAAATACGAGAAAGATCGCGGCCGTCGGTAGCGCAGCCAATACCGCACCCGCGGCGATCACGTTCCAAGAGCTCGCGTAAAGTGTTTGAAAGTTGAACAAGAACACCGTGACGGGAAACGTGCTGCTCGACTGGAGCGTCGAGATAGCGAAGATAAAATCGCCAAAGGTCCAGGTGGCAGCCAACGCGGCCAGCCCGGCCAGCGCCGGCCGGACGAGGGGCATGATGATGTGCCAGTAGATGCTGATAGGCGAGGCACCATCGATGTGCGCCGCCTCTGTCAACGCCTCGGGCAGGGTGCGCATAAACCCGTAGAGCACAAAAGTATAGAAGCCCATTCCGAAGCCAACTTGAACAAGAATTGGCGCGATCAAATGGTTGAAGATTCCAAGCGATTGCACCATCCTCACAACTGGGACTAGCACCACCTGCGGAGGAAGCAAGTTGCCAATGAGCATGATTGCAACTATTGCCCGACGCCCTGGGATCCTGTAGCGGCTCAATGCAAAAGCGGCCATACTAGAAAGCAGCAGCACACCGATTACTGTTGGCACTGTAATAATAGTGCTATTGAGCAATGCTCGCCCTTCGCCCCCTGTGCCAACACCGCTCATGGCCGCGGAATAGCCAGCCGTCGTAAAGGACCGCGGTAGGCCTCCAAGGCCGTGCTCGATGATGTCAGTGAACGACCTGAACGAGACCATAACTGTAAAGATGATCGGAAGACACCAAATGAAGCAGACCGGCGTCATGATGAGGTGAAACCGCGACCGTCGTAGTGCCGGGAGCCAGGATCTTCGGGGCATCCTAGCGATCCGCTCTCACCATGCGGGAGACTAAGAACATTACGAATCCGATCGTCAGTAGGAATATCACGACAGCTATGGCGGAGGCGTAGCCGAGTTGTAGGTCAGTAAAGGCTTCCGTGTACATGTCGACGCTCAACAGCTGGGAGGCGTTGTTCGGGCCGCCACCAGTCATGACCCAAACGATGTCAAAGGTCCGCAGAGAGTCGATCACGACAATGGCAAGAACGATCAGGTTCACCTCTCGCAGTTGCGGAAGCGTCACGAACGCCAGCCTCTGCAACCCGTTGGCTCCGTCGACCTGTGATGCCTGCGCGAGCTCCGGGTCCGTTGCCTTCAGCCCAGCCAGGTACAGGACCATGACATAGCCGACCTCGTGCCAGATCGCCGCGACGAGCAGAGAATAAAGAACCAGGTGCGGTTGCGTTAGCCACTGCTGCTCCACTCCTCGGAGCCCAATCGCGTTCAAGACGCTGTCCAGCGGTCCCGACGGCTTGTAGAGCGTCTGCCAGAACAGTCCCGTCACCACGAGCGAAAAGACCAACGGCAGATATATGAGTGCGCGGTACACCCCCACTCCCCGCCGTGGCTTGTCCAAGGCCAGAGCGAAAATCAGCCCAAAGGACAATGACAGGCCCCCGAAACCGACAAGCCAAATACAGTTATCGAGCAGAGCCTTGCCAAACACGGGATCATGAAGCAACCCTCGGTAGTTGCCGAGCCCAACCCAGACCTTCTTGCCGATCCCGTCCCACTGGGTGAACGAGTAGTAGAAAGTGTTCAGGGTCGGCCAAGCGACCCAGAAAGCCTCCATGACCGTGCCAAGACCTAAAAAGACCCAAATGATAGGAGGAATCCTCGTCAGGCGGCTTCTCCCCTGGCGAAGCCGGCGCCGGTGCAGTGGCGCAGTGACTTCTCCAGCTACTGCAGCCACGACATCCCTCCTTGTGCCAATATGTTCCGGCTTGATGCCTCATTGCAGCAGATCGGCGTTCCGAGCTCAAACAAGGGCTGAGCCGGGCAGGCACGTTCGCACTCAGACGGGCGCCCGCCCGGCAGTGGCTTCTTTCTAGACTCCCTCTTGGAAGACCTTTATCGCAGCCGCTTGCCAAGTGGCAAGCATCGAGTCAATGTTGCCAGGGCTCTCCCAGAATGCTTCCATTGCGTTGTAGTTTGTGGTCTGAAGGGCATCGCTGCTGTCACGGTTAAAGAATTGCGTGATCGCCTTTGCCTGCTGCAACATCGCAAGTCCCTTCTTCTCAAGCGGCGTCAGGCTCACTCGCGCAGTCGGTGACACTGGGAAGGCTGAACTTCCCGAGACCCCCGTATAGATCTCTTGCGCCTTGTCGCTTACCAGGAACGCCAGGAGGTTCTTGGCCTGCGACGGGTACGCGACTCGAGCAGGGGCAATGTAACCGTTGGTCGGCGCCTCCTCGGCGTCGGGGATCGAACTGTCAATGGTCGGGAACCGGAAGAAGTCGAGATCGTCCAAGATGTTGCTCGGCACTAGACCCGTTACGAGAGCGCCCATCAGGTACATGGCCGAAGTCCCCTGAACAAGTGGCGTGGCTGCATCTTGATAGGCGTACGAGCCGCTGTTGGGGTCGAAGTAGCGAAGGATCTGTGCCAGGTAGACAAACACCTTTTTGACCTGCGGGCTGTCGAAGGAGTGTTTACCGTGGAGGAGGTCCAGGTGGAACTTCGCTCCGTTGAGGCGTAGGTCGAGGTAGTCGAACCAGCCGACAAAGGGCCACGGCTCTGGGGGAGCAGCGGCCGTAACAAAGGGATGTACGTTCTGCTTCTGGATCTTCTCGCAGACATCGATGAGCTGAGACCAAGTAGTCGGTGGCGTGACGCCGAGCTTCTTGAACACAGACTTGCGATAGAACATGCCCCACCAGTAGTAGCTCTGTGGGACGAACACCTGCCTGCCCCGGTCGTCAGTGGCTAGGGTTTTCATCGCCTGTGAGTAGTGGGCCAGCTGGGTGTCCCATATGCTGCTGAGATCCAACAGGTAACCCTTGTCTCCGAACTGACTCGTCGTGTGGCCACCCCAGTAGAGAATGGCGCTTGGAGGGTTCGCTTCGGTGAGGTAAGTCGGTAACTGGGGAACAAACACCGCAGCGGCAACCGTGTTCAAAGAAGCGACGCCGGTGCTGGTGGCAGCCGCGTCGTAGTCGGTGACCGTTTCCTGGAGTGCCTTAATTTCGCCTGGGTCAGTCAGGTTGTTCAAGACGGTGAGGCTGGGCTTAGTGTTTTGCAGCACGCTGGCCCTGGTGGTAGCCGCATAGGCCCCTGTTGTGCGCAAGAAGGGCTCGAGCAGGCTTGCGGTTGCTGCGGCAGTGCCGGCTTTGGCAGTGAGGCCAAGGAAGGACCTGCGGGTGTACTCGGACTTGTTGCTGTCTGTCACATCAACCTCCTCTTAGTGTGCGATTACGGCATAGCTGGAAAGCACGTTCGGCTTCGCGCAGTGAAACGGTCGAATCACTGCAACTCAAAGCAAGAGAAGAATCATTGGGCTCTCTGCTTGTTGTCACAGTTGCATCGTTGTCCAGGTGGTTTGTGGCCGAGGTCGGGCCGTCGACCTTCAAAGGCCGGCCGACGTGAGGAGCGTCACTCCGAATCCCGGGCATCAGAGGACCCTTGGAGCGTCGAGGTCCAGGTAGACCCTGTGCGGGTATCGCTCGGGGAAGTCGTAGAGGGGTCGGAACGTCCCCGCCGTCAACGGGGGCGCGCCGATTGCCAGCGGACAAAAGCTGAGGTTGTCTTGCCCCTCGCGAGCGAAAAGTGAATTCCAATCGGTCGTCTGCCAGGGCACTGGCCCACTAAACGGAGTGGTGGAGACCGCGTCCTGAGCAAGTACCACGGGTCCGAATTGCAGCGCGACGCGATTCGGGTGGAGTCCGTCAACAGGTGAAACCTTCAGATGCAAGTGGAAATTGATCGTGATGGTGTCACCTGGAGCCCAAACTCGCCGCACGGCAAGCCACTTACCAGTACCTTGCGCGGGATCACTTACAATGGAGCGGTTGAGCCGAACATCAACCTGATCCGCCCACAATGGCAAGCGGATCCAGATGGTCACCGCTCTTGCCGGCGCTTGGATGACTTGAATTACGGACTCGTCTTCGTCCGGAAACCGCGTCTGCTGCTCGATCACGAGGGGCTGGCCGTCGATGTCAAGGCACAGCCGGGATGGCACGTACAACGAGACGGCAATGCCGTCGTCGTCAATGGCCTGATAGATGAGATTGGGCACAAACGAAAACGCCTGTACATAAGTCCCGGAACAGCAGGGCCACTGCTCCCAGTAGTAGCTCTTGGTCGCGCAACCCAACCTGTAGTCGGCGTAGTAAGGAGAAAGACCATCAGGTCGTACGGGTAGCGCCGCCAGAAGTCCGTTGTACAGAAGCCTTTCGGGCCACTCAAGGTAACGCACCTCGGAGGTGTGCCGAAATAGCGCGCTGCAGAGTTTAAAGACCGCCCATGTGCCGCAAATAATTTCGGCTGTGTCGGTCCGCCACTCAAGGGCCTTACCCAGGCTCCCGTCACCTGGGACGGTAAGTTCAGCCGGCCCGTAACCACCCGTAGCGTAACACTGGGTTTCCAGCAACCAATCGTGCCCGTTACGTAGGATAGGAAGGTAGCGGGGATTCTTGGATGTCTCGAACGCTGCCGCGGCGCTCGCAAAGGTATTTACATGGCTATATGCGTGAAGCCAAATGGGCACGTTCCACGACGATTTGGGTCCAGACGGGTCCAGAAACTTGTTCCAGTATCTGTCATAGTGCCAGAGTTGCGCGTAATCCGCGAGCGCCTCGTCACCTGACGCTGCAAAGCCGCGATAAAGGTTCTCGGGAAGGGTGTACCACTCTCTTGTGAGGTGGGTGCCTGCTCCCGCGGGGTCACTTGGGACTGGGAGCGGACGGGTTTCGTCGAATGACGCTGCGCGCACGAGCTTCGACAGCAGTTCCGACGCGGGGTCGTATTTCGCGTACACGAAGGTGTCAACCAAACCACAGATCAACTTCTCCCAGCCATAAATGGCCATTCCCGTCTTGCCCGACCTGGGGAGAGTCGCCGCGTAGCCATCGACAAGATCGACGGCACGTGCCGCCAGGCTGGGGTCCCTCAGGGCTTTGGAGAGGCGAGCCAGTCCGCTGACCCATTGGCCAAAGGTGGGCTCTGCGGTGTCCTTTGACCAACCGGACAGGCCTGGACCTGGAGCGGGAACGCCTGCCGCGACTCGGAAGCCTTTCAGAACGCTGTCGATAGGCAGTTGGCCAAATATCTCCGCCGCGTTGGCGATATGGGCAGCCAACTGGCCAGGAAGCACCTCCACCGCACCGGAGTAGCCGAGCTCGCGGACTGCACCTGTCTGGGGTGTCGTCCACGTGACAAGGTTCTCGTCGAGCAGTTCTCGAGCCACCCTGCCGAGCGTAAGAGGAGGCGGAGGCGACGTACATGGGGTATCAGCGACTGACGATGTAATTAGAGCGCTACCTGAAGTGTGGATTTGACATGGCGGAAATGTGCGGCACTCCGAAGGGATCGCAGCCTTCACCAGGGTTGTCATGTGACGGGTGATGTGCAAAACTATTTTGCCGGAGGAGGCGATGCTATGTCCGCTCGCTCGGTACCAGTGAGTGACCAGCGGCTGGGTAGGCATACTGTCGCCGTACCGGGGAGCCCGCGCGTCTTAGACATTGGGTTAGTTCGCAACGTGCTTGGTCATCCCAGGAGGCTGCTCGATTTCTGGGTATTGGGCATTGTGACCGCAGGGCACATCGGACTTGAGGTCGGCGATGCCCGGGTGAATGTCGGACCTGGTGACTATTACCTGTTGCCGAGACGGGTGGTGCACGGCGGTCTGGACAACGCGCCCTTCGACGCGGCGTTCTTCCATTTCCTGCCGGGCGAACAAGGAGACAACGGGGTCTGGGAGCTACCTATCACCGGGGAGTGCTCGCCGGCCCTCAATTACGTTGAGCTGCTTCGCTTTCTTGAGGCTAGCTTTCGGAGCGGGCTGGTCTCTGGCGACGAGCTCGGTGCTCAACTCTGGGCAGTGCTGGGACAACTTGCCGTGGTGCAACGCCAGAAGGTGTTATTGCGGGCTGACCCTAAACGGGTTCTCGCGAGTGAGGTACTGGAGTTCCTCCGCGCGAACTACTCCCAGGAAGTAGGTAGCTCGACGATAGCGGCCGGGCTCGGGTACAGCTACTCATATCTCGAGAGAATTTTTCGTGCCAGCTTCGGCTGCAGTATCCACCAGGAGCTGCGGAGGCTGCGAGTCCAAAGTGCCGCGCATGCCTTACAAATGGGCAAGCCGCTCAAGCACGCTGCGAAGGAGGCTGGTTTCAATGATTATTACTACTTCCTCAAGGTATTCAAGAAGGTCATGGGCACGTCCCCCGGCGCGTTTCAGGCAGCACACCGCACAGCTGATTAACCCGTAACTTCGATGATTCACGCGCCATTCTGATCTGAACTGCGCGTGTCGGCAAAGCTCCTAGCCTGGCGAAGTAACTCAACCCTATTCGGAGCAGCAATCCACTCAGGTCATTCCTGAAGGAGGGCTTGTTGTCAAGTAGCGCTCCTCGAAGAGGAGCACGATTATTGCAGTTCGCATAGCTCTCTCGACCTGATCGCGGCCGCGCGCCATCGCCAAGGCAGGGTCAAGGCTGGCGGAGCCGCCAAAGGGAAGCCTTGATGCGCATGCTGGCGTCGGTCGAGGAGAGATTCAGGCCGTTGTCACTACCTCTTGTTCGGGGAAGCGGACACCAGGTGTCGTCTCCAGATCCGAAGCGTGCTTCGGGACGGCAAGGCGCGAACGCGGTTGCCTGTCATTCCTGCGCCGTTTATCGGCATGGAGTCTTGCGGCACCACCAAGACGGGGTCAATCAGGCGTCGCGGCCACGCCGGTTGACCGGGGGCCATGACCTGAGGCGACCACGCGCCTTGGGGTGTCGTTCCCGCGTCACGCCGCCTCCGAGATGGCCTTGGAGCGGATGGTGCCGTCCCGAAGACCGTAGTAGACGAGGGTGACGATCTTTCTCGCCACGGCGACGCGGGCGATCTTGCGAGCACCGGCGTTGTCGCCGTGATGAGCGGTGATGCGGACAAAGTCGGCTCGCAGCTTGGTCCCATTCGCCTGGCGTTGGGCTGCTTCGACCGCGGCCCAGCGAACGAGGCGTGATCCCTGTTTGGTGATCGGGCCGCGGCGCACCGTCAGGTCCGACTCATGGTGCTTCGGCGTGAGTCCCGCCCAGCTCGCGAGTTGTGCCGGTGACCGGAATCTAGTGACGTCTCCGATCTCGGCCACGAACACCGATGCGAACAGCGGGCCGATACCTGGGATCTGCTGGATCGCCTGGTAGCCGGCGTGGCCGCGAAGCTTCTGGCGAAGATCACCCTCGAGCTTTGTGATCTCACGGTCGAAGACCTCGATCAGCTCACGCAGCGACTCGACACGGGTGCGATAGGCGATGGCGAGGTGGCAGGTCTCCAAAAGCTCGGTTCCTAAGACGCCGAACAGGTCCGTCATCGGGACGCTAACGCCTTCTTTGGCGAGGACGGCGTAGACCTGCAGCTTGCAGTTGGTGCGCAAGGAGACGAGCTTGGCGCGGTATCTAACGAGCTCGCGGAGCTCTCGGACCTCCGGTGGGGCGATCCAGGCTTCGGCGAGACGGCCGAGTCGCAGGAGATCGGCCAGGTCCTCGGCGTCGCGGGTGTCGTTCTTCACTCTGCGGTTGCCCCAGTTGTTGCCGAGAGGATGAGCCAGGTGGACCTTGCAACCGAGCTCTTCTAACAGGTCGGTCGCCCAGTACCACCCATACGACGCTTCCAAGACGACCTCGGGGTGCTCGCCGGCGGCGGTCACCGCCCGCTCGAAAGCGAGAAGGTCGTCGTTGTCGAGTTTGGTCACCTCGAGCGTCTCGCCTTCGGCGCTACGCCGGACGATCACGCTCCGGCGTCTGTGCAGGTCGATGCCGACGTACTCTTGGGGTTGCATCTTGGTCCTCCTTCGTCGTGGAGTGATTGGTTTGGCGACCGCGAGTTTTTCACTCGGCTCTCCATGACGAGGGTGGACCTTGTTGCTTTCGACGCGACGGTTCGGAGGCACGCTGCGCCCTCCTACTGTTTGGCATGCCGGCTGGAGTATTCACCGATCCGGTCACGCGGGAGCGGTCAAACCCTCCGTGTCAACCTCAGCTGAGACAACTCGCGCAAGCGATTCATTGAGCTGAGAGGGCGGGGAGGAGATCCCCGAATGACGACGAGCATCACCCACTTCGACAGCGCGGAAACCGAAGCTGTTCGGATGAACGAGCAGGCTCACGACCCCGATCCCGAGGTCCCCGAGAAGGCCAAGCGCCGGCAGTTCTCCGCGCGCTACAAGGCTGAGGTCCTCGCTATCTACGACCAACTGCCCCGCGAGCAGCGCGGGGCCTTCCTTCGCCGCGAGGGGCTCTACACCTCGCATATCACCGAGTGGCGGAAGATGCGCGACCGCGGCGCGCTCGAGGCGCTCGCCCGGCCGTCGGGGCGCCCCCCGGCGGACCCGCGCGACCGCGAGGTCGAACGGCTAAAGCGCGAGAACGAGCACCTCGGCCGCGAGCTCGACAAGGCGCGACGCGTGATCGAAGTCCAGGGGAAACTCTCGGCGCTGTTGGAGCAGCTCGCCACCGACAGCGCGCCTCAAGACAGGGGCGAGACGAGGTGATCGACGCCGCCATCGACGAGCTCACGCCGATCGTCGGCGTGAGAGCCGCCTGCCGAGCAGTCGGCGAGCCCAGGGCGCGGCACTACCGCCGCCACCGGGTGAGCCCGCTGCCGCCTCGCCCCGAAGCTGTGCCGCGACCCCAACCACGGGCGCTGTCGGAGGTGGAGCGCAAGGAGGTGCTCACCGTCCTCCACGACGACGACCATATAGATGCGGCACCGGCGAGCGTCTACGCGAAGCTCCTCGACGAGGGCACCTATCTCGCCTCGGTCTCCACCATGTACCGACTGCTCCGAGCCGAGCACGAGGTGCGCGAGCGTCGTCGCCAGGCCACCCATCCCGCAGCAGTGAAGCCCGAGCTCGTCGCGACTCAGCCGAACCGCTGTTGGAGCTGGGACATCACCAAGCTGCTCGGCCCTGAGAAGTGGAACTACTTCTACCTCTACGTCGTGCTCGACATCTTCAGCCGCTACGTCGTCGGCTGGATGCTCGCGCGTGCAGAACGGGCACGACTTGCCGAGGCGCTGCTCGCCGAGGCGATCGCCCAACAGGGCGTCGCGCGCGACCAGCTCACCATCCACGCCGATCGCGGCACCTCGATGGCCTCCAAGCCGGTTGCCTTCTTGCTCGCGGACCTCGGTGTGACCAAGAGCCACTCCCGGCCGCACGTGAGCAACGACAACCCGTATTCCGAGTCCCAGTTCCGCACGCTCAAGTACCGTCCGGACTTCCCCGAGCGCTTCGGCTCCTTCGAGGACGCGCACGCCTTTTGCCGGCGTTTTTTCACTTGGTACAACGACGAGCACCGCCACTCCGGCATCGGCTTCCACACGCCCGCCGACGTCCACTACGACCGGGCCGAGCTCGTCCGGGCACGTCGTGGCATCGTCCTCGAGTCCGCCTACGCGCTGCACCCCGAGCGCTTCGTCCGCCACCCACCTGTGCCACCGGCGCTGCCGAGCATCGCATGGATCAACGAACCGAAGGAGGTGTCGCCCGAGACAGTGATTCCGTGATCAATGTGTCTCACAAGGGTTGACACGCGCCGAACGCTCCTTCATCACATCAGGAAAGCACTTCCAGAGTGAGCGCCTTCGGCTCGCTCGGCGTTGCGAACCAGCTCACAGACTCGCCGATCTAGCGTAGGTTGCTCGCGCCTCTCGCAATTGTTTGTCCCGTAGAATCCGAAAGAGCGTGTGGAGCTTGTGCCTGTCGGCGATAAACGGGAGCTCACAACCAGGCCGGGATCAGACGAATTGGTTCGCTGAATCGGTGAGAAACCTCAAGGATGGAGGCTCACGCTGCAACGGGGTCAAGGTGCTCGAGAGCACCGGTCGCGTCATCACTCAGTCACCTAATGATAGCCGGGACGAGCATGCTGCCGATTACCAAGGCGTCAACTAGCACGGCGAAGCCGAGGCAAAACCGAATTCCCGGGGGGTGCGCTACGCGGTCAGAAGGAAGGATCCAAGACCTAGGACCATGATCATGGCCACGCCGATGTGGCCCGGCCGCTCTTGGCCTGGTCGATGACGATGGCCTTATGGTTGCGCCGGCCTGGTCGGTCGTTCAGAAACGTCACCTGAGTATCGCCAGCGCGGTGTTGCGCTCGCCACTCCTCTTGGATTCGGGAGACCAAGCAGCCAGCGTCTTTCCCCGCGGGTCCATTAGCCGCGCGGATTACATTACCTCAGCTCAAGCTTCCAGGTGCCTGTCGCTACGTCTGTCAAGAGCCGCAAGCCGGGGCTCCCACCTATTGCGCTATGCCGCTTCGCACAACCCGGTGACGCTCGCTGCGCGGAACATGCGCGACCATATTGCGATTGGGTGACGACGGACTGCCGGAAGGGGTCCGAACCATCCCGAACGCGTGGTTCGCCCAGGTGAAAGCAAGAGGAGCTCTCTGGAGCAATCTCTTGTCGGAGTTCTTACGTAGACCTGTGCAGCCGGAAGACGAACACCGGAAGACGAACAACTGGCGAACATTCCCGCCGAGTAGCTGTCCGCTAGGCGACCTAGGCCGTAGTCCCGACATCCAAGACCCATGAGGAGACAAACGACATGGAACTCACGAAACAACACGGTCCGACAACTCCCCGAGTCACCGTTAGACGCATCGCAGTCGCCGCTATAGCTCTTCTCGGCTTGTTCGCCTTCGTCTTGGCTCCCGACGCTGCACATGCTTCCGGCCGAGCGACCAAGAGCGTCGTCATCTCGACGGTGAACAATGCCAAGTACGGGACGATCCTCGTGAGCGGCAACACCGTCTACACACTGAAGCCGAGCAGCGTTCCCTGTACCGCCAGTTGCTTGAAGATCTGGCCCGAGGTGCTGCTGCCCAAGGGCGTGACGAAGGCGAAAGCAGGAACCGGAGTGAGCGCCGCGAAGCTCGGTACCGTGAAGCGGGCCGGCGGTCTGCTGCAGGTCACCTACTCCGGGAAGGAGCTCTACTTCTTCTTCAAAGACACCGCGGCCGGTCAGGTGAAGGGAGTCGGCACCGATACCTGGGGAAAATGGTCCGTTGTTGTGTTGAAGCAACCGAGTTCTGGCTCCAGCGGGACAACAACCACGACGAGCCCAAGTGGTGGCGGAGGTGGCTTCTAGCGTCCCTTTGTAGGTAAAGGAGTCTTCATGTCGTCCTTCGTAGCCTCACCTGTCCGCTCCCGTGTGTCCTTGCGAGGGATGCGCAGGACACGGGGAGCGAGCTGGTCGCGGGTCTCAGTTTCATCGCGCGTCTACCTGCCGGCGTTCTCGGTTGTCGCGGTCGCCGCCGCCCTGATCGGGATCGGTTGGGCGAGTCGTTGGGGAGGTGCAAGCTTCGCCACCTCGATGACCGGCCTTCGGGTGGTAGTCGTCGGCCCGATCACGCTCATGGTGATCGGGGCGTTTCTCATTGCTGAGCGAGTCCACCCCGCGCAACGACGACCGATCTTTGCTCGCGGTTACCGCCAGGACCTCCTCTACACGGTGTTGAACGCGACGCTCGTCGTGCCTCTCGTCACGGCCCTCAGCCTCTCGTTTGCCGAGGCTGCCCGCAGATCCATCCCCTGGATTGTCGTGCCGAGGATCAGCTTGCTTCCTCGTTGGGTGGTGATTGCCATGATCCTTGTGGCGATGGACGGGTGCAACTGGCTGGCGCACCTCGCGAACCACCGCGTTGGGGTGCTCTGGCGCTTCCACGAGGTGCACCATTCACAAGAGGACATGAGTGTGCTCACGGTATTTCGCACACATCCCCTCGTTCACGTCTCCTACCTCTTGGCCCTGATCCCGGCGATCGTGCTCCTTGCCAACGGCGCGGTGCCAACTATCCTCCTGGTCGCCTACGGCGGAATCTTGGCCTTCGAGCACTCGAACATCAACTTGGGACTCGGGCCGTTGGAACGGATCTTCGTCAGCCCCAATTACCACCGGATTCACCACCGACTCGACGGGCGCCAGGACGTCAACCTCGCCTTCGCCCTCACCGTTTGGGATCAGCTTTCCCACCGAGCGATATTCCCGACGCCAGAGACGATCAGGACCGACACTGGCTTGCCGGGTCGGCCGCTCGTCGTCGAGCAGGCCGGTGCGCGACCGCGCCATTTAGCCGTTCTGATGACTCAACTCGTGGCGCCGTTTCGCCCATTGGGCAGCGTCGCGAAACGCCCGACAGTCGAGCAAGCGACCGGAGGGGAATTCGAGACCGCGAGGTGCCACGAAAGAGCGAGGGGTGACCCGATGGTGACGGCGACAGCGCCGGTGCCACAACATGGGCTGCGCGCACTGTTGGCGGTCGTGCTCAGCACGCGTGTCGCGACTCTGCCCGCTGACCTCGCCCTCGTCGCGGTACGGACCGCTCTCGCCTGGATCTTCATCTGGTACGGGGCCGGAAAGCTCTTCGGTGCCTTCAACGGACCGGGACTACACCAAACGGCACTCTTCTTCTCGAACACCGCTCATCTCCATCCCGGAGGTTTGTTCGCCGTACTGGGCGGTGTGATCGAGTTCGGCGGAGGTATCTCGCTCATTCTTGGGCTCGGCGCTCGCCTGGCGGGGCTTGCCCTCTTCGGCGACATGGTGATGGCGATGATCACCGTCACCTGGGTGAACGGGATCAATTCGGAGTCGCTGCACCCAGGTTACGAACTGAACGTGGCGCTCTGCGTGTTGGCTCTGGTTGTAGCGGTGTTCGGCGCTGGTCGACTGAGCGTCGACGCCCTCGCCGAACGGCGTGTTGCGGCGGTCAAGACGTCACGCGCCCACTAATAGTCACGTCTTTGCTTCTTGGCCATTAGTCGCAGTCAACACGGCGCGACCCCGCGATCGAAATCACGGCCGAGCCATGGGAGTCCGCGGCGATTCCAACGAGGCGATCCTGCCCCGCAGTCAGAAGTTGGTCGTGCCGGATTCGGTCCAACACGAGAGCGAAGGTGAGCTCTTAAGCGCCGTACGCCTCGCTCAATCCGCCACCCCTCTCGGCCCGCTGCTCGGGCTCAGTATTCCTCTGGCTCGAGGTCGGCGAGCTCGGTCGCGTGCCGGTGCACCTTGGCAATGGCGTCCAGAACGCTCTGGGTGTCCTCCTTCGTTCCCGTCAGCGCCGCGGTCTTGAACCAGATCGTCGTCTCGGCCAGGTCCTCCGTCACCGGGAAGCTCTGACTCGAATAAGGGGGAAACGCCTTCGTGTCCCGAAGGCGCGGACCGAGGGCGCCCTCGGTGCTGAACATATCCAGCTTGTGCATCGGAGGGTAACCGGTGGTGAGAGGCATTCCCTCGGCGATAAGTGCGGTACGGACTCGGTCCCTATCCGGGAACAGCTCGGGGTCGAACCTGACGATGTAGTCGTAGTTGCCCTGCGAGGTGCACCCGTCGTGGCGACCCTGCGGCGTGATCCCGGGCAGCTCGGCCAAGGCGGCGTTGAGGAACTCGGCGTTCGCCGAGCGAACAGCCTGCTGGGAAGGAAACCGCTTCAGCTGGGCGCGCAGTACGGCGCCCTGCCACTCGGTCATGCGGAAATTGCCCGCCAGCTCGAAGTGCTTGTAGAACCAGTTCCCGGGGCGGCGGCCGCAGTTGGACAGCGAGAACAGCCGTTCCAGGACATGGGGACTCTGGCAGACGACCACGCCGCCTTCGCCGGCCGTCATGTTCTTCGAGGCTTGGAAGGAAAACGTCCCGGCGTCTCCGAGTGTGCCGGCGTGTTGTCCCCGCCAGGTCGATCCGTGAGCTTGTGCCGCGTCCTCGAGGATCACCAGATCGTGTTCGGCAGCAAGGGCACGGAGGCCATCGAGGTCAGCCATGTTGCCGCCGAGATGGACCGGCAACAGGGCTCTGGTCCGGGGAGTGATGGCATCTTTGACGGCGGCGACGTCGATCGTGCCCGTGTGGGAGTCGACGTCGACCATCACCGGAATGGCATTTGCGCATAGGACAGCCCCGACCGTGGCCATGAACGACCAGGCGGGCACGATCACCTCGTCGCCCTGGCCGATCTCCAGCGCGGCGAGGGCGACTTCCAGCGCATGGGTCCCATTTGTCACAGCGACGGCGCCGCCCGCGCCCGTGAAGGCGGACCACTCGGACTCGAAAGCGCGCACCTCGACTCCCTCGGTCGCCCACCAGTTCCGCGAGTCCAGTACGCGCAGCACTGCGGCCCGCTCGGCGTCGTCATACTGCGGCCACGCCGGGAACTCACTAGTCCGTACCGGGGTGCCACCTTTTGCTGCTAGCTCGTCCACGATCAGTCTGCTCCTTCTATGTAGCTTTGGTTTTCATTTGTTTGGCGCTCGAAGCACTTCGTGGTGCACTGTTCACCTGAAACGCCCCTAGACGCCTCTGTCACGACTGCAAGTCACGCCGTCTAAGAACCGCCGTGAAGCCGACTGCACAAGCCGTGCCCGCTTACCCACTTGGCACTTCCACCCAGGCCCGCGCGGCTGAAGACGCGACCACCGCCTCGGTGATCTCGGCGGCGCGCCGACCATCGGAAAAGATGGGAAGCCCGTCGGGTTTGTCGCCTTCGATAGCGGCATAGCAATCGCCGACGAAGGCGTTGAAGCTGTCCTGAAAGCCTTGCGGGTGCCCCGCGGGCACGGTGACGTACCTGGCTGCTGCTGGTCGGAGGCCATCCGGCGAGCGGGAAAGCAACTGACTGCTCGCTTGGCCTCCTATCCACACCGAGTCGGGCGTCTCGTGGTCGAAGACGAAGGATGCCTCGGTGCCGTCAAGAGAGAACCAGAGCCGATTCTTGCGGCCAAGGGCGACCTGGCTGAGGACAAGCGAGCCGATCGCGCCACCGTCGGTCTCGAAGTTCACCGTGACAGCATCTTCGGTCTGCACGTCGATCGGGGCCCCCGGGGCGCCCCGGGTGGGAAAGACCGTGAGCAGCTGTGAGCAAAGACGAGTGATGTGCTGACCTGACGTGAACTCCACCAGATCGGCCCAGTGCACGCCTATGTCCCCAAAGGTCCGCGACACACCACCGAGAGATCGGTCCACGCGCCAGTCGCTGTCGGTCTCACGCGCCAGCCAGTCCTGCAGGTAGGAACCATGGAGCACGTTCAGCTTGCCGCCCTCCCCATTTTGCACCCGGGCGCGGATCTCGCGGACCATTGGGTAATAGCGGTAAACAAAGGGAATCGTGGCCACGACACCCGCCGACGCCGCGATCGCCTCGAGTCTCTTCGCCTCGAGGACCGACATGGCGAGCGGCTTCTCGCAGATGACATGCTTGCCAGCTGCGACGACCTCCTCCACGAGAGAGGCGTGCAGGTAGTTGGGCACGCAGATGTGCACGACCCGCACGTCTGGATCGGCAATGAGGTCGCCCGCTCGTTCGAACACCCGGTCGAATTCAAGGTCTTCGCCCAGTGCCTGCGCGGAAGCCAACCTGGAGTCTGCGACGCCCGCCAGATGGCCACCGGCAACCCGCGCCGCCCTGGCGTGCACGCGGCCGATGAAGCCGGCTCCAACGATCCCTACGCCAATCGGCTTCTGCATGATGCCTCCCAGAGCCCTAATGAGCTCGAATTGATGGTGAGCGAACGGTCATGCCTTGTTTCGGCACAAGTGCGCTGGCGGATAGGCGAAGCGGAGCACTCTCTGGGTGATCGGAACGTCTTGACATACGAAGGCCAAGGGACCCGACGAGAGGAGACTTGTGACAGTGGTCTTACTGTCGAGACAAGCAACACTTCTCTCACTGGTAAGGTCCTCACCACTTCGGGTTTGTCCGTCAGAGATCGAGCCAAATGAGGAGGCAATGTGTCCAAGGATGTGCTCGTTATCACGGGCGGCGGTTCGGGCATCGGTCGTTCTGTCGCCCTCCTGGCGGCCCGGCGCGGCTTCGGCGTCGCCGTGCTTGCCCGCACACCCGAATCGGTTCGCGCCGTGGCCGATGAGGCGCGCCAACTGGGCGCTGCGGAGGCGATCGGACTCACCTGCGACGTGACGTCGCCACCATCGGTGGCATCGGCTTTCGCGAAAGTTGAAACACAACTCGGGCCGCTCACCGGCCTGTTCGCCAACGCTGGCATCGAGCTCAGCGGCTTTGCCCATGAGGTGTCGTTGGAGGTCTGGGACGCGGTCATAGCCACGAACCTGACCGGAACGTTCCTGGTATGCCAGCAGGCTCTGCGCAGCATGCTCGCCTCTGGATGCCGCGGGTCACTTGTTCTTTGCTCATCGCCAGCGGGCTTTGTCGGCTTTTCCGCCGGTGCGGCGACGTGCTACAGCGCTTCGAAGGGTGGTGTGTCATCGATGGTACGTAGCCTCGCTGTTGACTACGCAAAGTACGGCATCAGGGTGAACGCCGTCGTGCCCGGCGCCACCGATACGCCCCTCATGTGGGCCGGCCTTTCCCAGGACCAGATGTCTGCGCGCCGGGCACAGCTGTCGGACGAGATCCCGCTCGGTCGACTTGCGGATCCCGACGAACCGGCGGAGGCCGTGCTCTGGCTGTTGTCGGACCAGTCTCGCTACGTCACAGGCTCGCATCTCGTGTGCGACGGCGGCATTTTGGCAAAGGCCTCTATCAGTGTTTAGGACCGCAGCGACTTGCCGATGACAGAGTGCGACAAAGACCGGACACACCGAGGGCGTGTTCACTGCTGGGCCGTCTTTGTGGTCATGGCTACCCGATCTGAGTACAGCCAGCACCGTGCCCAGCGTTGCTCGTCCAGCTCCAGCTGGGGTGGGCTCTCTTGAGAGCAGATGGGCATCACCTGGGAGCAACGGGGGTGGAAACGACAGCCTGTGGGCGGGTCGATCAGGCTTGGTGGCTCTCCGCTCGAGACGACACCGCTCATCGACTCTTTTTCCGGGTTAGGCGCTGAGTCCCGCAAGAGTTGCGTGTAGGGGTGGGCCGGGCTCAGAGCCACAAGCTCCGACGGGCCGCCTTCGATCAGCTGGCCGGCGTACATCACAAGTGTCGTGTCGGCGAAGTAACGAGCCGAGGCGATGTCATGGGTTATGTAGAGCAAGGCGAGATTTCGGTCGGTCGCAAGACCACGCAGCAGGTTCAAGACGCCGAGCCGCGTCGAGACGTCCAGCATCGAGACCGGCTCGTCGGCCAAGATCACAGTTGGCCTCGCCGCCAGGGCACGGGCAACCGCGATGCGCTGGCGCTGCCCACCGGAGAGCTCGTGAGGGTACTTCGGCACGAATTGGTCCGCCGGAGTCAGCTGCACGTCGGCCAACAGCTTCTCTATGCCTTGGGCGATTTCCTTGGCGGAACGGGCGAAGCCGTGGATGCGCAGCGGCCGGGCGAGGTGGTAACCGACCGTGTGCAACGGGTTCAGCGAGCTGAAGGGGTCCTGCAGAACGATCTGGACCTGGCGCACGTATTCTCGATGGCGCCGCCCCCGCTTCGTCTTGACCGGGCGGCCGTCCAGAAGGATCGTGCCCCCTGAAGCCTTGTAGAGCTGCGACAGCACGCGGCCGATGGTCGATTTGCCCGAGCCGGACTCCCCGACCAGCGCGGTCACCTTTCCCGCGAACAGATCGAGCGAGATGCCATCGACGGCGCGGACGACTCTCCTCACCCGTTGAGAACGCCGCGGGCCTTGATGCACGGGGAAGAACTTCTGCAGCGCCTTGACGGCAAGCACGGGGGCAGCAGGCGCTTGCAGATCCGGTGAGGGGATGTCTTGGCTCTCGGCCACTTGTGCCCGGGACTTGACGAGCAGCTCCGGCAAGGGGCCACCGTCATAAAGCGAACAGGCCACCAGGTGCCGCGGCGAATCCCCCGGCACGGGGGAGACCCTGAGAGGCGGGAGCAGGCGGTCGCAGCCGTCGTGGACGTACCCACAACGCGGGTTGAACGGGCACCCGGGAGGGAGCGACCGCATATCAGGGGGAAAGCCCACGATGCCCGTCAGTGCTTGACGGGGCCCGTGGAGCAACGGGAACGAGTGCAAAAGCCCGTGGCTGTAAGGGTGCCGGGGCGTCCGGTAGATCTCGTCCGACTCGGAGAGCTCTACGATCCTCCCGGCATACATCACCGCGATGACATCGGCTACCTCTACCAAAAGAGACAGGTCATGGGTGATGAAGATGACCGAGAAACCAAGCCGACTGCGTAGGCCCATGATCTCCGAGAGAATCTGCCGCTGCATGACGACGTCCAAAGCCGTCGTTGGCTCGTCGAGGATGATGATCTCCGGGTCGAGGGCGAGGGCGATGGCGATCATCGCCCTCTGGCGCATTCCCCCGGAAAGCTCGTGCGGAAAGGCTTTCGCCCTGTCGACGGAGATTCCGACGAGCCTCAGGAGATCGTTCATCCGGTTGACCCTGTCCTGACGACTCATCTCCGGCCGATGGGCAGCGAGAACGTCGAGAATCTGCACCCGCAGGCTCAGCACGGGATTGAGGGCGTTCATGGCGGACTGGAACACGATGGCGAGCTCCGCCCAGCGGAAGTTCCTCAGCTCGTCGTCGGACATCGCGAGCACGTCGACCGCCGGCCCCGAACGGGGCTGATACAGCACGCGGCCACCGGCGATGACCCCGGGCGGCCGCAGCAGTCGGGTGACGGCGTATGCGAGCGTCGACTTGCCCGAGCCCGACTCACCGGCGATACCGAGGACCTGACCGCGTCGCAAGGCGAGGTTGACCCCCCTGACGGCGGGCAAAGGACCCGTGCTCAGCTCGTAGTCGACGTCGAGATCCTGGATGTCGAGAACAACGGGGGCCGCCGACAACGCCGGGGCCTGGCCCGGATGATTCGCGTCCACTTAGGCTTCCTCCATCGAGCCGGAGCGCCTCACCGGCGTGAATCCGGTTCCGTCGGTGACAGCCGCCCGATCGGCTTGCAGGGGGGCAGCCGGTAGCTCGCCGCGTCGGGGCCGCTTTCTCACCGGCTTGGCCGCGCGCAGACGCGGGTTGGTCATCTCGTCGAAGCCGAAATTCAGCAGGGAAAGCCCGGCGCCCACGAGGGCGATGCAAAGGCCGGGCGGGACGAACCACCACCAGGCACCGGCCTGCAGAGCCGAGTCGTTCTGCGCCCAGTAGAGCATCGTGCCCCATGACCACTCCGACACGTTCGCCAAGCCGAGAAAGGCCAACCCGGCCGCAGTGAGAATCGCGAAGACGGCGGTGAACAAGAAGCTCGCCGTCACGATGGCAAGCTCGTTAGGAAGGATCTCCCAGAACAAGATGCGCGTGGTCCCCTCCCCGACGGCGCGGGCGGCCTCTATATAGTCCCGTTTTCGTATGGACAACGTCTGGGCTCGCATGACGCGCGCACCCCAGGCCCAGCCCGTGAGGGCGATGACGAGTGTGACCGACAGGTCGCCTTTGTTCGGGAGGTAGCCGGCGAGCACGATGACAAGCGGCAGCGCCGGGATAACAAGGAAGATGTTCGACAGCACCGACAGCAGCTCGTCGCTCACTCCCCCGAGGTAGCCGCCGGCAAGACCCACCACGATCGACACGATGGTGGCGATCGTGGCGGCCAGGAAGGCGACGAGGAGAGTGGAGCGACTGCCGTCGACGAGCTGGGCGAGCACGTCCTGGCCCTCTTCGGTCGTGCCCAGCCAGTGCGCCGACGACGGCCCTTGCAGCATCGCCAAGGACATCGTCGACGGGTTCGCCCTCACAAGGTAAGGACCCACGATCGCCATCAGCACGAAGAACCCGACGATGACGAAACCGGAGATCACCTTCCAGGACCTGAAGGCGTCGAACCGCCGACGCTTGCGGCCGGCTCGCGACGAAGGGGCGCTCTCTCCTCCGTCGACCAGACGGGTCTCCTCGCTCCCGGCGATCATGGCCATCTCAGCCGTCCTGCCTCGTCCTCGGATCGAGGAGCACGTAGAAGACGTCGGCGAGGATGTTGGCGAGCAGCACAGCTAGCGTGATCACCAAGAAGATGCCCTGCATCAGCGGGTAGTCGCTGTTGTTGACGGCGGCAAACAGGACATAGCCGATGCCCGGGTAGGAAAAGACGATCTCGACAAGGATGGCGCCGCTCACGACGAAGCCGAGCGAGAGGGCGAAGCTCGCCAATGACGGCAAGATGGCGTTCCTGGCGGCATACACGAAGCTGATCCGAGCCTTCGACAGGCCCTTGGCCTCAGCCAGGATGATGTAGTCCTCGTTGAGGGTCACGATCATCATGTTGCGCATGCCGAGCAGCCAGCCGGCGATGGAAGAGGCGACGATCGTGAAGGCGGGAAGTATTGCATGGTCCGCCGCGGAAAGAAGGAACGGCACGTTCCACCCGATCGTGTCGGTGGATGAGTAGCCCCCTGAGAGGGGGAGCCACGTGACGATGACCGCGAAGAGGTAGAGGATGACCAGGGCGAACCAGAAGTACGGGATCGCCGAGAAGAATGTGCTGAGGGGAAGGCTCGCCTCGAGCCACGAGCCGCGCCTCGTCCCGACGATCACCCCGGCGACGGTACCGATGACAAAGCTCAGGATCGTCGACACGCCCACAAGGACGGCCGTCCACGGCAAGGCACCCATAATCACGTTTATCACCGGAGTCGGGAAGTAAGTGAAAGAGACGCCTAGGTTGCCGTGGAACAGGCCGTGCCAGTAGCTCCAGTATTGGGACAACATGCTCTGGTGGTTCAGACCGAACAGGATATTGAGGGACTTCATTGCTGCGGGCGAGATACGGCCCTTGAAGTGGCTGATGAGCAGTTCGACGGGGTTGCCCGGCATGAGGCGCGGTATCAGGAAGTTCAGCGTGATCGCCGCCCAGGCCGTGACCATATAGAACCCCAGCCGGCGCATCAGGTACCTCATCGGACCTCCGCACGTCCTTCAGTCGCCGCCGGGTGTGGGTCGCAGATAATAGCTGCCACGTCTTTCATGAGGCCTGTTTCACTTTTCCTTGAGCGAGAAACTGCTTGCAAAGGAGGCCTTCTAAAGGCTGGGTTCCCTCTCAAAGCAAACCCCTCTTAGGTTTGAGGCATTTCGAAGAAGTCGAGTCACCAGGAACGGCAATGGCGCTGTGACCAAAACGACGAAGAGCCGTACGTACTGACCAGCGGACGCCTTGCGGCGCCCACTGGTCAGGTGCGCTGGCTACGGGATTGAAGGGTTGCCCTCGATCACTTGCTGCCCACGGGGCGCAGGTGCAAGACGACGAATTCCTGATTCGCCGGCTCGATCGGTCCCGCTGAGCTGTAGGGGTCCTGCGGGGTTGGCCATCCCGTGACAACGTTCGTCCGGTAGGCGCCCCAGTCGATCGAGTACACCATCGGGATGACGGGCAGCTGGTTGACCATGATCCCCTCGATGCCGTACATGGCGGCATCTCTCTGGGCGTCGGTGGTGGCGTTCAGGTAGGCGTTCAGGTACTTCTGCGTCGCCGGATCCTTCCAGCGGCCCTGGTCACCACCGGCTATGGAGCCGACGGGCGCAGTCAGTGTGTCATTGAGCCAGGCGTTGTAGATGTAGTACGGCTGCGGGCCCGTGTTCGAGTAGTAGAGGGCAAGGTCGAATTCCCCGGTGGCGAGGTCTGAGGTCCATGTTCCGACCGAGAGTCCCTGCACGCTGGAGCCGATGCCGATTGTCTTGAGCGCCGCCGCGACCACAGAACAGTCGGCCATGTAGTCGACCCACGAGGACGGGTCGATCAGGCTGAGCGAGATTGCCTTCCCGTTCTTGCCAATGAGGTCGCCGTTCGACCCGAACTTGAAGCCGGCTCCCTTGAGCAGCGACCGCGCTTCTGAGACGTCGGTCGTGTAGGTGGCGTTCTTGTACTGCGGCGCCAGGAACGACTGGTAGTTCGGGAGGATGAGCCCGGTGGCCGTGCTGATGGGCGGCTCGTAGCCCCACTCGCCGAGCGTCGAAACCGTCTTGCGGCTGACGACGAGGCTGATGGCACGGCGGACCGCTTCTATGTTGAGCGGGTAGACCGCATCGTTGGGGAGGAGGGCCGTGATCCCGACGGGCGGGTACCAGTACTTGTTGTACGGGCTTCTTGCAACGTACAGGCGCTGCATGTCAGGTTCGGTCGCCGAGGCCCAGGTGTAGTCGCCGGCGTTGAAGGCCGCGTTCTGGGCCCCTGCGCTGCCGACTGCCGGGTACGTGATGGTGTTGATCTCCGGCAATCCCTTCTGCCAGTAGTGAGGATTGCGCTGGAGCACCATGTACTCGGGCGTGAAGGACTTGAGGGTGAAGGGACCTGTTCCGATGGGGTCGGTGTCGGCGAAGCTGGTCGGGTTCTTCAACGCGGACCAGATGTGGGCCGGAACGATCGGCGTCTGGTTCAAGATGTAGTAGAGCTCGGCGTAGCTCGGCCGACTGAAGGTCATCTTCACCGTGTAGTCGCCCTCCGCCACGATCTGGGAGAAGGTGATCCCGTTCGTGTTAAGCGCCGGGTACTTCTTGAGCAGGCTGAAAGTCTCGACGACGTCGGCGCTCGTGAAGGGTTTCCCGTCGGACCATGTCACGCCCTTTCGCAGGCTGAGCGTGAGAACCTCGTCGTTATTGGTGAGCGTGTACGCGGTCGCAAGCCAGGGATAGGTCACGGTGGGCTTGACGACGTCGTACTGCCAAAGGGGCTCGTAGATCATGTCGGTGTTCGCGTCCGAGGCATTGTCGGTGCTCGTCGGAAGGAACGGGTTGAGGTTGTCCGCCTGGGGTCCGAAGGCGTTCGTGCTGATGGTGAGGTTGATGTTCGCGTACGGGGTGCTGGCGGCGGCGTGCTTGGCTCGGGGTTGACTCGCGCCGCTCACCGTGGGAATCACCAGCATCAAGGCGGCGCACACGAGCGCGGCGCCAACGACGTAGACCGGTCTACAACGTATCTTCATTGCTTCCTCTCCTCTCGAAAACTGCTGTCCACAACAGGCCCTGCCTTGCCTTCTTCCTTTCTGCGAAAGCGCCGTGGGTGTCCGCCGGAACGGCCGCCAGCGTGGGCGCGAATCATGACTTCTTGCCTTCCGGTGCTTCGACGTCGCCATGACGGGCGAGCATCCCGGAATTCAGCTCGGTGCCGGGGCTCGCCATGGCCGCTGGTGAGCTTCCCGTCAGCATCGAGCTCGAAGGTTTGGGTGACGATGCCATCGACGTAGGCCGAGTCCGCCATGTACTCGACGAGGTGTGTTCCTGGCAGAGCAGACACAAGGTGACGACGTCTCACTTCGTCAGCCCGCTAGATCGAGTGTTCGTCCGTCATCGAAGCGACGACGCAGACGGTCAGCCACTGAGCGCGTGATGCAAGCCGACAGGGGGTCGCTTAGCCACCGCCGGTGAACTTACTCGGGTGGTTTAGGCCTGTCAACCAAAAAAGTTTGTTGTTGATCAGACAAAAGTGAGCTATGTTGAGTCTGATGAGCGACACGAACGATGGTTACCTCGAGCTTGGCCAGCTGGTGGCCTTGATCGTGCAGGAGAAGACGACGACGCGTGCCGATCTCGCACGGCTCACCGGCCTGGCCCGCTCCACCATCTCCCAACGAGTCGATCAGCTGCTCAACCTCGAGGTTCTGGTCGGGGCCGGCGCCGGTCCCTCCTCCGGTGGGCGGCGCCCCACGCTTCTGACTCTCAACCCTGCTGCCGGGATCGTCTTGGCGGCCGATCTCGGTGCCACCCACGCCCGCCTGGCCATGGCGACGCTGAGCGGGCAGATCGAAGCCGAGCATGGAATGGACATCGACATCGCGGAGGGTCCTGACGTGGTGCTGCCGTGGCTCATGGACCGCTTCGCAGAGATGCTGGATGAGAACGGCCGCTCGCCACGAGACGTGAGAGCCATCGGGATGGGCGTGCCCGGGCCCGTCGAATTCCTCACGGGCACGGTGGTACAGCCGCCGATCATGCCGGGCTGGGACGGGGTCATCATTCCCGACGTGCTCTGCAAGCAGTTCGACGTCCCGGTTCTTGTGGACAATGACGTGAACATCATGGGCCTCGGCGAGTACTGGTCCCGGGGCCTGCGCGACGAACAGGTCCTGTTCGTAAAGGTCGGGACCGGGATCGGGTGCGGAATCGTGACCAACGGCCAGGTCCACCACGGGGCCGATGGCGCGGCAGGGGACATCGGCCACGTTCGCGTGACGGTGGAAACAGATGTTCTTTGCTCGTGCGGAAATCTGAACTGCCTCGAGTCGCTGGCCTCAGGTTCGGCCCTTGCCCGACAGCTCGCCTCCGAGGGCCTCGAGGCGAAGAACGCCATGGACGTCGTGCGACTGAGTCAAGCTGGCGATGCCAAAGCGTTGCGCTTGGTACGCGTCGCCGGCCAACGAATCGGCGAAGTGCTGGCGTCACTCGTCAACTTCTACAACCCGAGCCGCATCATTCTTGGTGGCGCCCTGGCGGGCCTACATGACAACCTCCTGGCCGGGATCCGCGCCGTGGTCTACGAGCGAGCCCTTCCTCTCGCGACCCGTCGCCTGACAATCGAGACGTCCGCCTTCGGGCACCGCTCAGCCGTTCTCGGTGCGACCATCTTGGGCACGCATGGGGCCCTCACCCCGGGGAACATCTCCGACTGGGTGAGGAACGAATCGGCCTCCAGCTAGCTCGAACGAGCAAACGTCATCGTGGCGGCCTGAGCGCCGAATTCCGGTCAGCCAAACGGAGCCGGCAAAACCACGCTCGTCAAGCAGGCCATCGGCCGGCTGAAGCCCACGTCGGGGAGCATCACGTTCACCGGAGCCGAACGTGGCGCGTTCCGACATGACCTCCGAGCCATAGCACGACTTGTCGGCGCCGCACCCTTTGGGTGTGACCGGATCGGCGCTTAGCACAAACCGGCCGATTGCGGGTGGTTCGCGGGAGTTGATCAGCTCAGCGATTCGCCAGGCGCGAGGTCAGCCAACTTGGGCTCGCCTGGACTGCCCATGGCACCCGGTAGCGGGAGCCTTACCGGGCGCTCTGGAACTTCAAGTGCGCATCGAAGAACGTGAGGATACGCCTACGCGTGTCGCTTGCCAGTCTTAAGGGACCAGGCCGTTGCCAGAAGCATGGGACCACGTCGCGTCCACATCGACCGGCTGACGCGATGATCTCGGCAGCCAAGACAGGTGTCAAGTGGAACGGCGTCGCCGCCTCGAAGGAACCTTGTCTTGACCGGGAGCGATGATCGGCTTCTCGCGTCCGCGGTAGGACTCTCCTTCGATGACGAGCTCCCACGCGGCGCTTTTCAGACGGTCGACGGCGGACTGGGCGAGGAGCGGGTCGGCCATGACCGCCAGCCACTCAACCGGGTCCCTGTTCGAGGTGAGCACCGTGGCCGCTTTGTGGTGGCGTTCCACGACGAGCTCGTAAAGATCGGCCGTCTCGGTGGGATCCAGGGCTTGGAGGGCGAAATCATCAAGGATCAAAAGCTCAAAGCCGATGAGCTTTCGCATCTCAGCGTCGTAGCTCGCGTCGAGGCGGGCCGCTCGAAGGCGCCTGTGGAGACGGTCGGCCCGTTCGAAATGGACACTGATCCGTCGGCGACAGGCGATGTGTCCGAGCGCAGTGGCGAGAAATGTCTTCCCCACCCCGACTGGTCCGAGAATCAAAGCGTTCCGGCCCTGGTCGACAAAACGCAGCGACACGAGCTCTGACCACACCGCCCGGTCATAGCTGACCGCGGCTGTCTCGTCCCAAGCCTCGAGGTACATGTGCGGGTCGAGATGGGCTGCCCGGGCCCGCAGTCCTGCCGAGTCGGCGTCGCGGCGCTGCACCTCGTCTGAGAACAACTGCTCCAGGAACTCGACGTGGCTGAGCTCGTGACTGCGGGCGAGCGCGAGGCGCTCGGGCAAGGTGTCCAACAAGCGTCCGAGGCGGAGCCGGCGCATGAGCACCTTGAGCTCGGGCGAGACGGTGGGTGACAGGGCGGTCATCTGTTCTGCTGCTTTGCGGCCGCGAACTCAGAAGGATCACGGGCAAAGCGTCCCTGCACCACGACCAGCTCGGGTCGGGCGTCGGGCTCGGCCGCTTCCTTGGCGCGTTCCAGCATGCGACTTATGAGGTTCACGTCGATCGCCTCTGCCTCGAGGGCACGCCGACAGGCCGACTCGACGCGGGCCGGGCCCCACTTTTTCACCAGTCCCAAGAGGCGATAGACCTGGCGCATCTTGGTCCAAGGAAGCGGAGTGTCCAGGATCGCCTTGGCATAGATGCCGATCGCCTCCCCGTGGCCTTTGGCCATCTGGGCGAGGCGGTCGAGGTCTCTTGTCGCGTAGATCTCCTTCCCGCTCGGCATGTCGGCCGGATCGGTCGAGCGCCCTCCAGGCGGCTTTCTCGGATGCAACTTCACGAGCTCTCCGCGGAAGTACAGCTTCACGGTCTTTGAGTCGCGCCTTGCCTTTAGGTGCCTGCCGACGAGCTGGTGGGGGGCCGAGTAGAGGGCCTTGTCCACCTCCACATGGAAGTCACGGTGCAGCTTCGGCTCTGACCAGTGGGGGATGTCGAAGGGCTGACCGGGGAGCTGGCCGAGACGAGGAAGCTCCTCGAGACGGAACATCTCCGCCGGGCGGCACTGGGTCGTGCCGTGGATGCGCAGGCCGGCGGTCTTCTTACACCAGATCTCGGCCCGCTCCCGACAGTCGGCAAGGTCGACGAAGCTCTCTCCGGCAAAGAAGTTCTTCTGCACATAAGAGACGACGCGTTCCACCCGCGGCTTGTCGGTCGGGGTGGCGACGCGGGCCGCGTCGATGACAAAGCCCCTCGACTGGGCGTACTCGAAGAAGGTGTCGTTGAAACGGGGGGCGGTGTTCTCGGCTTTGGCGACGATCGAGGACATGTTGTCGGGAATTACGACCGGGAACACCCCGCCGAAGAACCGCCAGGCGGCCTCGAAGCCAGAGATGACGTCGTCTGTGGTCTGGGTGAAAGTCGGCCAGACGAACTGATGGCGGCTGAACACCGCCGTGAAGATGAGCCCGTGACAGACCCGGCGCCGCTCGCCGTCTGGCACGAGACCAAGACGCCCGAAGTCCACCTGCAGCTCTATGCCCGGGGGTGGGTCGTCGACACGGACCGTTGTTCTCTTCCGCCCCGCCCCGCAGCGCTCTGTGGCAAAGCGTGCCAGAGTCCGGTGCGGGACGACGACACCACGGCGAGCAAGGAGAATCCCGATCTTGACCACGGTGAGGTCCTGTTTCACCCAGGCCTTGATTTGCTCTTCCTCTCCGAGAAGCTTCCCCCAGGTCTCGCCGTGGCCATCTGGACGGTGCGGGCGCACCTTCTCGGCCACTTGGCCGATCAGCTCGTCAGTGAGCTGGCCCTCGCCAGCGGAGCGGTCGAGCCCGAGCTCTAAAGCAGCGGCGATGTAGCGCCTCGCCGTCTTGCGGTCGATGCCGACCCCGTGGGCGATGGGGCGTTCGCCTTCACCTAAAAGCCAGCGTCTGAGCGCCTCTTTGATCTGGACCACCGTTACCTCCCTGAACACCATGGGGCCTCCTCCGCGATGGCTTCGCAGGCCCAGCCGAATCTGTCTTCGGCCGGTGTTGGTGGATGCTCAGGGTGGTCCCATGACTGGCAACAGGGGTGGTCCCATGCCACTGGCAAAACCAGTGGCTAGGTGGTCCCTTCTCGCTGGCAAACGACAACGCGCATCTCGCGCAGATACCTCGTCGTAGCCCGATCCTGGCGAGAGCATTCCGAAAACCGGCTCCAAGACGGAGAACGGGAACGGATTCTTGTCTCCAGCTCCTTCGTGGTCGTTGAGAAAGGAGTGCCCGGCGTCCGGGTACTCCTTGACATCATGTTCGACCCCGACGGCCGTCAATGCCCGCTCGAGTCGATCGGCGGCCCCTCGCAGTGAGCGATCCTTGCCGCCGTAGCTTGCGACAATCGGACAGGCCCGTCTCAAGAAGTTGGCCGTATAGGCGTCCTTCGGAGCGGTGCCGTAGTTGACGCTCGACACCGTGAACCTCCGATCGGCTGCAAGCATCAAGGCAAACCCCCCTCCCATGCAGTAGCCGATCACGCCGATCCCGCCCGTGCAGTCATCTCGGGCCCCCAGCCAGACACGCGCTGCCTCGATGTCGTCGAAGGACCGTCCTCGTCCAGCGCGCACGTCGCGCATGGCCGAGATCATGCAGGCCAGATTCCCTCTCTCTCTGAAAAGAGGTCCGGCGCCACTGCGAGGTACCCTTCGCCCGCAAGCCAGTCAGCCTGGTTCCGTAGGTCCTGGCTCATCCCCATTGCGTCGTGTATGACGACGACGCCTGGAAAGGGCCCCTCGCCCGAAGGCGTCGCCAGGTAGGAGGGCAGCTCGCCAGGATTGGGGATCATCACCTCGGCCATCACGTCTCCTCGGAGGTAGGCGGTCGTCCCGGACGGTCCGCATCGGTGACGCCGTTCGATACAACTCTTGCCGCAAGCCGTTTGGCCCATTCTTGGGCTCGGGCCTCCTCGCCCGGTTCGAGGTGATTCTGCAAAGTGACGAAGAAGCTCTCGGGCTTGGCCACCATCTCGAACCTGTACCTACGAAGTTCCCGGCAGATTAGTTTCGACGCCCGCCCTCTGAGAAATGCCGGACCACCGAAGCGGGTGTCGAAGGCAGCAAACTTCGTGTGTCCTTGGCCGAGCGACCTGAGCCAGTCACGCACACCTGGGCCTTGGGCGTCGCGCTCGAGCACCAGATCGTTCTTGGGTTTTTGCGCGGTGGCCGCCGCCCACTTTCGGGTGCGGGTTCGACTCATGCCATGAAAATGGGTGGGTCCGCCCACCACGAGCAGGTCGGCGTTGGCCAACCGTGCGCGGCCTGCCTCGGCCACCGAGACCACGATCACGTTGTCCGCCGACTCAAAGCCCTGGGCAAGCCCCTTGCCAATCGCATCGGCGATCGTGTGCGTGTTACCAAATATCGACTCGTAGACGACGACCGCGCGCATGGTCACACCTCCTGCGCTCGCCGACCCTTTGAAGCGGTCTTACGCCTAGCACGCTAGCTCTGCTCGCCTCTCTCGTTCTTATGACCGCTTGAACGCCATGCAACCGGCACAGCCCAGGCGAGTCTGCTCGGTCACAGAGAGATCCCGAACCGGGATTTGATCGGAAGAGGACGTTCAGACCAGCTACAGACCAGGTCGACGGCTGGCGCCCGGCTCTGGCACCTGATCCCGACGGGTCCCAGAGACCATACAGTCGACCATCACGTCCGCCGGATCGTGGCCAGCCAGGCTTCTGCGCCGTCGGGGCTTATATTCACCGCGATTCTGGCTGGCTCGATCGACTCCACCCACCACCCGCTTGTGAAGCTGGCGCGAATCTCGTCGCGCGACACCCTCCTCGGCCCCCAGTCGCCCGGCTCGCGATCGCTGAAGCAGAGCATGTGATAGCGAGCTCCTGTCCGTGTGGCCGCACCCAGACTCTCGACGAAGCGTGGGCGGTCGTCGTCACTGAAGATGTGGAACAAACCGCAGTCGAGGACGGTGCCGAACTCTTCGCTGAGAGAACCGAGCTCGAGAGCGTCCTGCACGCGGAACCTCGCCGTAAGCCCGCGTTCGGATGCCTTGCCCTCGGCTTTCGCGATCGCCGTCGGCGAGGTGTCGACCCCGGTCGCCTCGAGTCCGAGGGCCGCCGCCATCAGGACATGTTCCCCGGTCCCGCAGCCGACGTCGAGGACGGTGTTCACCAAAGCACCCGCTTTGGCCAGGCCGAGGAACGCTGGTTGGGGTCGGCCGATGTCCCAGGGAGGCGTGCCAGCGTACATTGAGTCGAAGTCATGGTCTGGCCGCGGACAGGCAGCGTCCGCCCTACTCCGCGGGCTATCCAAGTCGGTCACCTCCTTCTTCGCTTCCACCGCGTAAGCAAGAGACGAGCAAGGTCATCCAGGTTTGCCAAGCGACGTCTCTCTCGAGCTCGAGCCGCTCGAACTGCGCCGATTCGTCGGTGCGTTCAACAGCCTCGTCCGCTTCGCTCCGACCCATCTGTCTCTTGGTCAGCCGTGCCGGAGGCGTTTAGTCCCAGGTCCTATCAACGGCTAGGTATGAGTCCGTCACGACCGCGGATCGCGCTGGCTGCCTGACCGAGCTAGTTACCGCCCAGGCACACGCTCAGATTGGCTTCGCGTAGTCGGCCATCCCGGCGAAGTCGAGTACGACGCAGGGCTCGTCGCCAATGGTCCACCCGTCGTGTCCTGCCGGTATGGAAACAACGTCTCCCGCGCTGATCTCTAGCTCACTGCCATCGTCCATCTGAATCCTCTGGCGACCAGAGAGCACGTACCCCACGTGCGCCGCCTGGCAGCTGGGAGTGCCGACTATCGGCTTTACGTGGTCTGACCATCTCCAGCCTGGATGGAACGTTGCACGACCCACGACGCCATCCCCGATCCTGACTAGTTCCACCTGGCCCTTGTCTACGAACGCGCGCGTCTCGTCGGCGTCGTCGAAGCGCTTACGCTCAAGTCCTGGCATACCTGCCCCCCTTAGTCACTTTTGTCAGTCGGGCACCGAATCTACTTGCACACGCCTGTGCGCGCCTTACCGAATGCCACGTCGACAAGCCGAGGATCCAGCTCCGACACCTGGGCGCAGCGTCCAATCCAGTGCCGCCATCAGCAACGTTCTCCCGCGCCACAGGTCGCCTGGGCTCCGGAACAACACCGCATTCGCGCTAAATCGGCGACGAGGGTAAGCCACCAGTGCGATAATGCCCAAGTGCCCGCGCGAGCCGGGGAGGCTCCAGATCCTGGTGCGGCCGTGCTGCGGGCCAACCTGCTCGGCCCCTTCTCGGTAACCCGCGGGAAGAAGAGCGCGGGCCCCTTCGCTCGCCCGAGCGCCAGGCGCCTCTTGGAGCTGGTCCTCGTGAGCCGGGGGCGGCGTCTTTCCCGGGAGGCGGCCTGCGAGGCGCTGTTCGCGAATCTCGGCCCCGAGCGGGCCGCCAACGCCCTCTCCAAGGCGCTCTCGATGGCGCGCGCTGCCTTGGGCGTGCTCGGCGAGAGCGCCCGCGAGCTGCTCCGGGCCGATCGCAGCCACGTCTTCATCGACCCGCGCCTAGAACTCGAGGTCGACTTGGACATCGTCTCGGAGCTGCTCGCCACCGGTCTCGAGCTCGAGCCCGGGACGGCGCGCGACGACACCTTGACCCGGGCGCTCTCCTTCCCGGGTCTCTTGCTGGAAGACGAGCTTTACGAGGACTGGGCCCAGCTCCCCCGGGACCGCCTCGAGGGCGCCCGTCAACAGGCGCGCCTCGCTCTGGCCCGAGACCGCTCGCGCGGCTTCGGCCGCTCGCAGCCTGAAGCGGTCATCGCCTCTTACGAGGCCTGCCTTCGGGCCGACACCACCTGCGAGGAGGCGGCGGCGGCCCTGATGGGGATCTATGCCGCCCAGCAGCACCGCGCCCAGGTCGCCGACACCTACGAGCGCTGCCGGCGGGCCTTAGAGGAACTGGGCCTGGCGCCCTCGCCCGCCCTCTACGAGATCCACGCCGCCGCCCTCCGCGAGCCGCCTGCGCCCGGCCGGCGGGCCAGGACCGAGGCGCCGGGGACTCCGCTGACCTCGCGCGAGGAGCGCAAGTTGGTGAGCATGCTCTTTGTAGAGCTGGCGAGCCCGGCGCCGACATCGAGGCTCGACCCCGAGGACCTGCGCGAGATCATCGGCGACGCCCTTATCGAGGCGATCTCCCAGGTCGAGTCGCTCGGAGGGACGGTGAGCGCGGTCTCGGGCAGCGGCCTGGCGGCGCTGTTCGGCGCCCCCGACGCCCACGAGGACGACCCGGAGCGGGCCGTGCGGGCCGGCTACCGCATCGCCGCGGCCCTCAAGAGCTCCCAGGCCGGGCTAACGGTGCGCATCGGGGTCGAGTCCGGGCCGGCGGTGGTGGGCCCGATCGGGGGCGGGGGCCGGGTGGAGTACGGGGCGGTGGGCGAGGTCGTCGCCCTTGCCGCCGGCCTGCAGTCGCTGGCCCGGCCCGGCTCGGTGCTCGTCGGGCCCGCCACGCGGGCGGCCACCGAGGACCAGTTCGTCTGGGGGCCTACCGACGAGCTGGCTCGCCCGGGCGCAAAGCCCCTCGTCGTCCACTACCTCGAGCGGCCCAAGGCCGGCGCCCGCGGACATCTCACCGGGCGGCGCCGGGCCGGCCAGGCTCCCCTCGTCGGGCGCGAGGGCGAGCTGGCGCTCATCTCGGCGTCGCTCCGCGAGCTGATCTCGGGCGAGGGGGGGATTCTCGTCGTCACGAGCGAGCCGGGACTCGGGAAGACGCGCCTTGTCTCAGAGTGCCGCAAGCGCTTTATGGCCTGGGTAGGGGCGGGCTCGGGTCGCCTGCCGCTGTGGCTGGAAGGGGCGGGAGCCTCGTATACGTCCTCCAGCCCCTACGGGCTTTACCAGCAGCTCCTCTCGGCCTGGATCGGGGTGGCGCCCGAGGAGGGGGAAGAGGTGCGCCGGACAGCCCTCTTGCGGGCGATGCAGGTGGTCTTTCCCGGCGAGGAGGCGCCCGTCGGCCCGCTCGCGAAGATGATGGGCCTCGGCGAGATCGGCGAGACGCTCCGCCTCTCGCGCCTTGGCCCCGAGGAGCTGCAGCGGGCGACCTTCGCGGCGCTTCGGGCGCTCATCTCCCGCCTCGGCGCCCACGGCCCGACGGTGCTCGTGCTCGAGGACCTGCATTGGGCCGACCCCACCTCGATCAGGCTCACAGAACAGATCGCCGGGCTCGTGCGCGAATCACCGCTGCTCGTGGTCCTCACCCATCGCCCCGAGCCCGACCCGGGCGTGGCCGCCTTGGAGGAGGCCCTCGCCCGCGGCGCCAGCTTGCGCCTGCGCCGGGTCGAACTCGTCCCCCTTTCGGAGGGCGACGAGCGCGACCTCGTCCGATCGTTTCTCGGCGCCGAGGTCCCCGCCGAGGTCGTCGAGGCGGTGCGAAAGGGCGTGGAGGGCAACCCTTTGTTCCTGGAGGAGCGGCTCTCGTCTCTTATCGAGACGGGGGCGGTCTTCCAGGACCGACAGCTCTGGGGGCTCGACCCGGCCGTGCGCGCCGAGCTGCCCGAGGCTCTCGAGCGCCTCATCCGCTCCCGCGTGGACCGGCTCGGGGCCCTGGCGCATGACGCCGTCGTCGCCGCCTCGGTGCTCGGGGTCGAGTTCGCCTTCTCGGCCTTAGAGGCGGTGACGGATCTCGGCGGCCGCTTGGAAGAGGTCGTGGCCGAGCTGTGCGCCGCCGGCCTTCTCGCCGAGGTACCGCGCCAGGCCGAGCGCGCCTACCGCTTCCGCCACGCCCTCATGCAGGAGGCCACCTACAAGGGCCTCCTGCGGGCACAGCGCCGCCAGCTCCATGCCCGGGTGGCCTGGAGCCTCGAGGCGTCCTCGCCCGACCGCCTGGAGGAGGTGGCGGCCCTCCTCGGCCACCACTACGCCGCCGCCGGGGAACGCCACCGCGCCGTGCACTACTTCGAGGTGGCGGGTGACCACGCTGCCCGGGCCTTTGCCAACGAAGAGGCGGTCGCCTCCTATCGGGAGGCCTTGTCGATTCTGGCGGAGGATCCTTCGGGCAACGCCTCCGGCTCGGAGGCATCGGTCGGGCTGCGCGCCCAGCTGGCGGAGGTGCTCTGGCACACCGCTCGCCACAACGAGGCTCGGGAGATGTTCGGCGAAGCCCTGCGACTCGTAAGGCCCGAAGACTCGCTGCTCGCCGCTCGCCTCCAGGTACGCCTTGGGCGGGTGGAGATGGCCGACCATCGTTATGACGCCGCCCTCGCCGCCTTCGATGCCGCCGAGGCGCTGCTCGGCGAGGACCCTGGCGGCAAGGAACCGGCGTGGGTGGATCCTTGGCTGGAGATGCAGCTGGAGGGCCGGGCGCCGCTCTATTACTGGCGCAACGAGCCGGCACTGGGCATGGCGGTCCTCGAGGCGGTTCGCCCGGTCGTCGAGACAAGGGGAAGTGTCGCCCAGAAGGAGACCTTCTACGTCTCGTTCGTGTTGCAGCGGTGCCGCGAGACCCGCTACCGGATCGATGACGAGATCCTCGCCAACGGACGATCGGCGCTGGCGGCGGCAGAAGAGGTCTGCGGCGATCACGACCTCGCCTGGGCGATCTTCATGGTGGGATTCTGCCTGCTCTGGCGCGGCGAGCTCGCCGAGGCTCGGGAGAAGCTGGAGAGGTCGCTCGCCGTCGCGGAGCGGACCGGTGACGTCGTGCTTCGGGCGCGGGCGCTCTGCTACCTGAACGTGGCCGCCCTTCGGGGTCACGACGCCGACACGGTGCGACGTCTCGCACCCGAAGCCATGGCGGCGGGGGTGGCGGCTGATTATCCGGAGTACATCGCCGTCGCCAAGGCCACCTTGGCCTGGCTGGCCTGGCAGGAGGAGCGCTTCGAGGACGTGATCTCGCTCGGCGAGGAGGCGCTCGAGTTGTGGGAGACCACTATCGTCTCTTATTCCTGGTACTGGTTGTGCTTGTGGCCGATGATGGCCGTGCAGCTTCGTTCCGGGCAGATCGCCAGGGCTGTCGATGCCAGCCGCCAGATCCTGGTGCCGCCCCAGCAGCGTCTCCCCGTGGAGCTCGAATTGCTGCTGGAAGCAGCCGGCTCCGCCTGGGACGAGAACAAGCCTCAGGTCGCAGGTGAGAAACTGGCCCAGGCTTTGCAGCTGGCGGTGAAGCTCGGTTACATGTGAGCGCCGATGTCACGACAAGCCGGCGGCTGACGGGCTGCGGCGAGCCCGCTCACCTGTCACGAGCTAAGGGCAAGCGGCAGCGGATCGGCGCCCCCTCTTAGCCGGCGAGGGCGCTCGGGAAACGGGTCACGAAGTCGAGGATGGTGGCGTGAGTGGGGGTGATACCGATCCTCGTCCAAGCCAGACCCATCTCCTCGAGCTGGGCCACCCAGGCGGAGCCTTGCTCCGGGCCGAAGTAGCGCTTGGCGGCAGCCGCGTACTCCGGCACGACCCCCTCGGCATCGTCGATACGTGCCGTGCCGCGCAACAGCAGCGTGTGGTACGGCCAGGTCGAACCGTCGATGGTCACCGCCACCGCGGGCCGAGAAGCGAGCACCTTCACCTTGGGGGCGTTGGACGGGGAGCCGACCACGACCTCAGTTCCCGTCCAGTGGAACCAGACGGGAACCACCCGCGGGGTTCCGTCGCGCCAGGTGTAGGCCAGCCTTGCCAGTTCCCGGGAGGCCAGCAGCTCCTGTGCGACCTCGTCATCAAGCACTTCGAGAACAGCCATTCTTGTCCCCCTTTCTCGGGCCACGGGCGTGACCCGGCCGAACCGTAGCTCACCGTGATCGACGTATGTTCCTACTAATAGCCGGGAACCAAGGTAGGGCCCGCCGCGACGACGAGCCCTACTTCGGTCCCCTGCTCAGGAAGCCACCAGGCCTGAAGGGCCTGATCTGGTCGACTGGTCCGCTATCAGTTCGACCACCAGATCTTGCCGTTCTCGGTGTGGTTGATGTAGGGGAACGTGTCCTCGGCATTGGCGAAGCACGACCCGTTGCCCTGCAGGCCGCTGTAGGCGCCGGTGCCGCCCGTGATCACCCAGGTGCACTGCGGGCCGGTCGTCAACGGCTGGACATCGACGGTCGAGCCGTCCGAGAGTTTCACCGCGATGGCGCTGTTCGTCATGTTGTAGGTGCCGGAGAAGCTGATGAAGATGTCCCCCCTCTCGGCGGCGATCGTGTGCGTGGCGTAGACCGTGCTGAGCCCGGCGGGCGAGGTGTACTGAGCAAACTGGTACTGGCCCGGCTCGGGCGGCGGCACGAGGATGAACCCGCCGGCCGGCACCTCGTCACTGCATTCTTTGGCGGCGGCGGCTAGGCCGCCGGTTGTCATCGAGTTCGGGGCGTGGTACTCGGTGTCGTTGTTCCACATGGGCCCTCCGCCTTGGTCGGTGAGCGCCCCGGTGATCTTGAAGCAGTCCCACACGGTGCCCGAGAGCACGTTCTCGCTCGGAGACGCGTCCAGCCAGGACTGGATCGTGATGGCGGCGGATTTCTGCTGTTGCTTGGCGCTGGAGACGCCGGCCGAGGCCACCTGCACCGCGGCCAACGGAACGAGCACAGCGACTGTTGCTGCAGCCAGCGCGCCAATGGTCCACTTTTTCATTGCGGTTCCCCCTCCGTTTTGATCAAGTCGGCTTGATCGCCGACATTGACAGCTTGAAGGGGCGCTCTTCCCAGAACCTTCCCACGGGCGCAGGATCGCCCGCACGCGTGCTGGGTCGCCTCGGCCGTCTCGGTCCCGCGGCACGCGATGCGCGGGCGTCTCGGCTGATCGGCTACTGGACCGCCGACCTCGTGAGACCTCGACCGCCTGTCACCTTCGTGGCCCCGTGGCGATGTTCGTGTGTAGGCGATGTCGGGGGAGCCGAGCCCGAGGTCCTGGGTGGTTCTCTCGTAGCTCAATCACCTGGTGGGCGATCCCATAAGCCTGGTCGATCGCCTCAAGCAGCGGCCGCCTCATTACTCAAACCTGCGTGAGCAGCCGAAACCAGTTCGACCGCGTCCGGTTAGATGTGCAGCTGGCATTTACTCCGGTGGTCACCAACACTCATTGAGTTCTGATCGGCTTCCTCGTTAATCCGCCGAGATGAGTCATTAAGCCGTCTGGTCCGTCATCAGCTCGTTGGATCAGCCTCAGCTCGCGGCGCAGTTTAAGCAGAGGCCCCGTAAATCGAGACGGTGCTCGTTGACCACATAGCCTTGCTCAGCTGCGGCCAACCGCGCTGTTTCTCCGAGGGCGCGCTCGAGCTTTGTGGACGCGTGGAAGTCCTCGATCGTCCCGCACCGCTCGCAGACGAGGTGGTGATGGTGTCCAGCAAAGGCCTCGGCAAGCTCAAAGCGACCGTAGTCGTCTGTGCCGGCGATGCGCTCGACCACACCGACATCGATCAACACGGCGATGTTGCGATAGACGCTGCTCTGGGTCAGGCCGCCAGCCGCCTCGAGGATCTCGGAGATCATGATCGGCCTACCTGTTCGGCCGAGGATCTCTACGAGTACCCGACGTTGCGCGGTGTAACGCTGATCGGCGCCCGCGAGACGGAGAGCAACCGCATCATGCACAGAGCCTCCGAGAGCCATTCCTAACATGGTAGCGGTGACCGCAAAGCCGGTGCTCACCTTGGTCAGACCGTCCGGGATCACGCTCGGGTCGCTACACAGCGACAACGGCGGGCTCAACGTCATGGCGGACAACACGCCTTCCGCGCCACACGGCGAATAGACGGCCAGAGCCGTAGGACAGAACGCCGAAGGCGCCGACAAAGAAGCCGATCGGCCAGTTGGTCTGGAATGAGACAGCGATCGCCCCCCACACTGTGACGAGCGCGATCGCGACGGACAGCAACAGCGCAACAGCGGGCCGGTTGGTGAACGAACGAGCCGCGGCCGCGGGAGCGACCATCAGGCTGAACATCAAGAACGTGCCGACGATCGGGACGGTGACTGTCGTCGTCAGCGCGACAAGCAGTAGGAAGCAAAGCTCCATCCGATATTGGCTAACGCCCCGCGCCTCGGCAACGTCTGGGAGGACAGACGCGAACAACAGTGGTCGGAAGACGATCGCCATCGCGAGGAGGCACACGACACCGAGCCCGGCGATCGGCCAGAGCTCGCTCCGCGCGATCCCGAGCACCTCGCCGAAGAGGAGCGAGTAGATCTCCGGCGCGTACTCGACGCTGAAGGACAAGAACAGTGACCCGAGACCGAGCATGAGGACGAGCGAGAGCGCGGTGACGACGTCGTGGCGCCCCCGCCGCCCGAGCCAGCTGATGGCTAGCGCGCCAAGAAGGGAAAAGACGCCCAACCCGGCGATCGTGTTCACGCCGATGAGCGAGGCTCCGGCCGCTCCGGCAAACGCGCCGTTGGGGATGGCGTGCGCGACGAAGGCGGAGCCGCGCAGCACGACGAAAAAGCCGATCGTGCCTGCTACCACCGCGACGACACTCGCCGCGATCCAGGTGTTCAGCCACAGTCCTGTGAACATCGCTATGCCTGCTCGCCCGTGACCTGGAGTGCCGGACCGTCGTGGCGTGCTACGCCCCTGCGACGGCGCGCAACGGTGAGACCTGACGCAAGGAGGTAGAAGACGAAGACGAGCGCGACGATGAGGAAGCTGACCGGCCAGCCATGCTCGACAGGCGGCCAGTAGTAGCTGTCGTAGGCAAGGAGGATGCCGAGCCAGGTCGCCAGGACCCCAATCCCCCCGGCTACGAGCGCGGCGAGCCCGGGTCGTTTCACGAACTGGAGTGCGGTGGCCGGTGGGCCGATGAGCAACGCGGTAGCGAGCACCGCGCCAATCGTGAGTGCGGCGAGGGAGACGGAGACCGCCATCGCGACGAGGTATGCGGCGCCGACGAGACGGACGCGTATGCCGCGGGCCTGGGCAAGGTCGGGACTGAGTGTCGCGAGAAGCAGAGGCCGGTAAAGAAGGAGCACAGCACCGAGCACCGCCGCGCTCAACCCCACGATCGCTGGGACGATCGAGGTGTCTATCACAAAGAGCGAGCCGAACAGCACAGTGATCGAGGCACCGGTCGTGCTCGAGTGAGTCGTGTCGAAGTACAAAAAGAGCGCCGCGATCCCGAGCGCCGTGCCGAGCACGATGCCCGTCGCGAGGTCCTGGCTCTTCGCGCGGCGCGTCCCGGTCGCCTCGATGAATCCGGCCGCGACAAGTGCCGCTCCGAGGAAGCCCCAGAGCGGGTTGATAGAAACGAGGAAGGCCCCCGAACCTCCCGTCGCGCCGACGTCACCGAGTGCCTCGCCAGCGAAGGACTGGCGGCGCATGACGGTGAAGAGCCCGACCACGCCGGACGTGAACGCCACGACTCCTCCGGCGAGCGCGGCGACTTGGACGGTCGGGGTCGAGAAGAAGCCAGGCTCGACGAGCCAGGACCAGACGCCGCTCATGACGTCACATTGCTGACGGCGGAGGAGGGGTCCGTAAGCGACACCACCGACCCGTGCAGCAGGACAGGGACCTCCGGCCCCGCCGCCTCCGCCCCTGCAACGACGATGACTCGATCGTGGACGTGGAGCACGTCGACGTGGTGACCGTAGAGGCGGGACAGTACCTCAGGACGGACGACCTCTTCGGTCGTCCCGCTCGCGGCGCGCCCAGCCGCGATGTAGACGATGCGGTCCATCGCTGCCAAGAGCGGATTCATGTCGTGGGCGGAGAGCAGAACGGCGATGCGCTGCTCGGTGGCGATCCGCGCGAGGAGCGTGACCACCTCCTGCTCGCTTCTTATGTCGAGGTTGGCGAGCGGCTCGTCCAAGAGGAGCAACTTTGGTCGGCTGATGAGGGCGTGGGCGATTAGTACCCGCTGCTGCTCGCCACCGGAGAGGTTGCCGACGCGCTGGTCGGCAAAGCGAGTCGCGTCCACCGCGTCAAGCATCTCCTCGACGAGCACCGCCCGGCGACGGCGGGCGAACACAGGGACGCCTAGCCGATGTCCGTCGAGGCCGAGCGCCACGACGTCACGAGCCCTGACCGGCACGTCCGGGTCGAAGAGAACCTTCTGGGGCACGTAGCCGATGAGCGGATTGCGCCTCGATCGCCGACCGCCGGCGACGAGCACGCGACCGGTGCTCGTCGCCTGCAGACCGAGGATTACCCGGAGGATCGTCGTCTTGCCGGCGCCGTTCGAGCCGATTAGTCCGGTGAACTCCCCAGGTCGGATCGAGAACGAGACGTCGTGGAGGACCTCTCTGCCCGACAGCCAGACACTGATCCCCTCGACGTCGAGGACTGCCTCGGCGGGGTCCGCCAAAGGCCGCTCGCGAAGACTCATGGTGTCGGCGTCAGAGCTTCTCGGTCGACTGCTTGGAAGAGAGCGCCTTCAACAACGCGTCCACCTCTGCGAGCATCCAGGATTGGTAGTCGTAGCCCGGCACCGGCATCGTCTCGTAGACACCGACAACTGGGATCCCTGCCTTTTGGGCGTCAGAAAGGAAGGTCGCCGTGAGAGAGTCGGTGACCTGCTGGTTGTAGAGAAAGACCTTCACCTTGTGCTGGCTGAAGAGGTTCTCTTCCACCGTGACTGCCTGGGGAGACGGGTCGACGCCGTTCATGATGTCGGCCTGGAGGATCCAGGGGGTCATGATGTCGGTGCCGGCGGCCTGGAGCATGTAGTCGCCGACCGGCTCGGTGTCCGCCACCGGGGCGTTCGGGTAGTCCTTCTTCACCTTGGCGATCGCGGCGAGCCAGGGCTTGAGGGAGTTGTCGAACTTCGTCACGTTGGCCGAGAAGTACTTCGCCTCGGAGGGATCAAGGGAGCTGAGATCGCTCGCTACGGCCTTTGCCACCGCCGGCATCGTCAGTGGGCTGTACCAAAGGTGCGGGTTCGGCGTGGAGTTCGGCAGGTGCCGAAGATTCTGGACGTCGATGACCTTGCGCTTCGGGTTCGGAGAGGCGGCCTCGATAGTGTTCATGAAGGTGTCGTAGCCGACGCCGTTCTGGATAACGAGCTGCGCAGCGCTCACGATCCTCGCGACGCTTGGACTTGCCTCGAAGGTGTGCGGGTCGGTGTTCGGGTTACTCATGATCGCGGAGACCGAGACGTAGTTGCCGCCGATCTGACTGATCACGTTTGCGTACTCGTTCTCAGCGCCGACTGCGATGATCTTCTTTGGCGCACGACTCGTCGCCCCAGCCGGCACGAGCCCGATCATCGACACCGCGCCCAGCGCGAGCAGCGCCATTGCTCCGGTCAGCAGTGATTTGGGACGAACTTTCGTGACCATCTCAGAGCCATTCCCCTCATGGACCGTAGGGGCCGCACCTCGGCTCCCTGGAATGAGAACGATACCCACTCCCACTCAGATGGTCAACCGCGATGCCTCACCCGCGTCCACGACCATTCACAGGAACCACCGCCGCATTAGCGGAACACGCTCTGGAACTGACCAGAGCCGATCCACCGTCGCGCGAGGACCAAGACGACGACAACGGGGGCGAGCGTCGCCAAGAGCAAGAAGGCGATGGCGCTCGGGGGCGAGGTCGTGTGCAGCTGGACCACGCCGAGGTACTCCCCGGACGTCTCGCCACCGAACAGCTGAAGGGCGATGCCAAGCGGCAAGGGGTAGCGGTTGGTCGTGTCGGTCGACCAGTACATGACCCACGGCAGGAAGAAGTTTGTCCAGCTCGCGACGATGTTGAGAAACACGATCAGGGCGGCGACGGGCTTGGCAAGAGGAAGGGCAATGTGCCGGAACACCTGCCATTCGTTGCAACCGTCCGTGCGCGCCGTTTGCAAAAGGACATGGAAGCGCTCGGTGTGGAAATACAGGTAGGACAGATAGACGCCGAAGGGGTAAAGGCCGTAAGGCACGATGAGCGCGAACGGGCTCGTCAGCTGATGCACCTCGTTGGCCTCCAAAAAGAGCGGCAGCACGAGAGCGCTGGTCGGGATAAGCATGACGAGCATCGTGAGGATCAAGAGCACACGTCGACCAGGAAACTCGTGCGTCGCGATCGCATAACCAGCGGGAATGCCGGTGGCGAGGGCGATCGCCGCCCCCGCCGCAGAGTAGAGCGTGGAGTTGAACAGCCACAGTCCGAGGTTGTGGGCGATCGGTGCCAGGTGGACGCCGATCGCCTCGAAGACGAGCCAGATGATGGGCAGGGCGAAAAAGGCCGCAAACACGGCGAGTAGCACGTACATGACGACCTGGCCCGTCCAAGTCCGTCGCGCGGCAAAAGAGAGCATCAGTGGCCGACGTCAAACAAGCCGGTGCGCAACAAAATGACGGCGGCGCAGATCACGGCAACCACGAGCAGGTCGACAGAGATCGCCGCCGCGTAGTTGAAGTAGTCGTAATGGAAGGCAAGGAAGATGGCGAGCTGGTTGGGCGACCAGGCCTGATTTGCGAGCCCGCCCGTCGCCTCACTGATGAGCTGCGGTTCGGCGAACAGCTGCGAGCCGGCGGCGAAGGCGCCGATCACCATGTAGGCGATCCATTTCTTGATCAAAGGCAGCTTGATGTGGACCGCGGTGCGCCAAGCTCCGGCGCCGTCGAGCCGGGCGCTCTCTAATACCTCATCGGGAATCGTCGCGAGGGCGCCGTGCATGACGACGATCCAGCTCCCCGCCCCGCTCCAAAAGGCGATCAGCGCGAAGATCACCGGGAGGTGGGCCGGCGCGAGCGAGTCGCCGAGGCTGTGGTAGCCGAGCCAGCTCAACACGAAGCCCCACGGGCTCTTGCCCGGCTGCAGCATGAACAGCCAGAGCATGACGCTGGCCGAGCCCGCGAGGGCGGCAGGAAGGTAGAGCACGAAGCGAAAAGCGGCCCCCACGCGTCCATGCAAGGAATGCAGCATCAGCGACAGGCCGACGACGAAGACGACGAGGGTGGTGAGCCAGATCCCCAAGAACTTGATGATGTTCTCGAACGCCGGCACGAACTCGGCGTTGTGGGTGGCGTCTATGAAGTTGCTGAGCCCAGTGAAGTGGGCACTCAGCGACGTCAGCGCCATATAGACGACGTAGCCCGCCGGATAAATCCCGATGGCCCCGAGCAGCACGACATAGGGAAGGACGAAGAGGCAGCCCGACTTGCGCGGTCGCGCAGGTGACCTAGCTTTCACGCCAGAGCCTGCAAGTCGACCTGCCCTGGTCACCCATTTGGTCAGCAGAGGTCATATGAAGACTCTTGCAGCCGGTCGTAGGCGGCGCTACGTGGTTCGTCGACGGCGACTTGGGCGCTCGCGCCCGGTGTCGCAGTAGCACGAATGACGCTCCGACTACGACCGCTCTTGCCAACGCCATCTCACCGGCACCGCCGCGCGACCTTTGCTCGCTGTCTCTGCCGAGTGCTTGGTGCACCCCATTCAAACCAAGGCTCGAATGTTCGCTTGGGATATCACCCAACGCGAACTGCCAGGCTTTCCAGCACTTGTCGCTGGTTAACCGCAAGTCAGGTGCCTAATTGCTTGATGGTAGGCACAGCCATTCCGCAACCTCCCGCGACAACTTCAAGACTTCCTAAGCCTCGGTGCCCGTTGGCCTGAGGAAACACTTTCGCGGCAAGTCCCGGAACCCCCGAGGGGACCAGCGCTGTCGCGGATCACTAGGTGCGCCTCTAGGTGTTCAGGATGTTCGCCTGGAAGGCCCCGGCCCACGAGGGGGAGGAGCTTGGCGACACAGAGCTTGCCCAAAGCCTTGAAGTCCTGGCGGACTGTCGTCAACGCAGGGGTATAGAAGCGCGCGAGGGGCGTGTCGTCGAAGCCGACGATGCTGACTTGTCCCGGGACATCGTGCCCAGCCTCCAGCATCGCGTGCATGGCACCTAGGGCGATCTCGTCGTTGCCACACAGCACGGCTGTGACCTCGGGATTCCGCGCCAGCCTCCGTCCTGCGTCGTAACCCCAGTCGGCGCTCCAGCCTCCGTGGCGAGGCGTTGGCACGGGCGCCCCCGCATCCTGGAGGGCCGAGCGCCACCCCAACATTCGCTGGTTCCCGGTCCAGGCGGGTATCGACAAGTGGTGCACCGTCTTGTGACCCAGATTTAGAAGGTAACTCGTCGCTTCCCTGGCACCCGTATATTCGTCGATCCATACTGAGGGTCTGCCTGGGACCTGGTCCTTAGGCCGAAAGGGGACTATCGCGGCTGCTGGCACGTCCTGGGACATGCCGTCCAGTGCAGCCTGACCCGGATGGTCGGTAGCGATCACGATCACCGCGCCTGCTGGTTCGCGTGCCCACTCAACGGCGTCCCGCACGTCGGCGGGGTCGACCGACTCGATCAAGCGCACGGCCATACGGAAGCCGACTTCGCGCGTCGCTTCCTCAATGCCTTCTAGTGCCGCTGTGAAACCGTAAAGCGTCGTGTTGGAAGTCAACACACTTATTGACTGCACAGGTCCGCCGCGGAGCGCCCGGGCTGCGCTGTTTGGGCGGAAGCCGAGACCGGCGATGGTGTCGAGGATGGCATCCCGGGTCGATTTCCTTACGTCCGGGCTTCCATTTATGACACGGGACACAGTCTGGTAGGAGACTCCGGCAACCTTGGCTACATCGTAGATGGTCACAGGGCGTTCGGGCCTTCTAGTCACCCTTCCCACCTTATCGAGCGCCCCATGTGCCTGTCAGCGTATTTAGCGCTAAGCCACGTCCGGGTGGTCGCGCAGTTGTCACAGAGTTAACCCTTCGTAGCGCCGGCCAGCATCCCGGTGACGGACGGGCCTTGGGCAAAGAGGAAAACGATGAAGACCGACGCCCCTCGCCGCGAGCGTGGCCCTCAACTCCGCCCGGAGCACCGGGTTTGGCCCTGCATCGGACGACGGGTTGAAGGCGGCTGGGCTTTCCAGGAGGTAAGGCAGCTCGAGCGGAAGCGGGTACTGCCTGACGTTGTTGAACATCACGTCGGAGAGGAAGAAATTGGTCCAGTGGAACCAAGTGTCGCCTCTGACATGGCTATTCCTTGGTCGATCCGGCGAGCATGCCGGCGACAAGGGTCCGCTGCGCGAACAGGAAGACGATCAGCACCGGGGCGATGGCGATGATCGTCGCCATGGCCAGCTCGGGCCGGTAGATGACGGCTTGTCCGCCCGTCGCCGCCACCGGGTTGATCGAGGGCGAGCTCCCCAAAAGGATCGGTAGGCCCACCTGCAGGGGGTACTGAGAGTTGTCATAGGTCATCACAAAGGGCAGGTAGTAGTTGTTCCAGTTCGCCACGAAGGAGAAGAACCCGACGAGCCCGACGATCGGCATGGCAAGGGGCAGGGCAATACGCCGGAAGACGCCCCATTCCCCGGCGCCGTCGATGCGCGCCGCCCCGATCAGGTCCTTCGGGATCGTCGTCGAGAAGTAGATGTAAGCCAGATAGACCCCGAAGGGGAAGAACCCGAAGGGCAAGATGAGCGACCAGACCGTCCCGACGAGGTGCACGGTATTGGCCTCGAGGAAAAGCGGCAGCACGAGGGCGGTCGCCGGCACGATCATGACGACGAGGGTGATCGCGAGCAGGGCCCGGCGCCCGAAAAAGTGCGTCAGGGCCAGGCCGTAGCCGGCCGGGATGGCACTCAGCACGGCGAGGGCGGTGCCCCCAAAGGAGTAGATGGCGGAGTTCTTGAGCCAGGTCAGAACGAGGTCGCCCTCATAGGAGATGAGATCGTGGAAGGTGTGGCCAAAGGTCGCCAAGCTGCCGAAGGCGAGCGGGGACTGGTCGATGATCTGGCTGTCGGTCTTGGTGGGCGCTAACAGCAGCCAGATGATGGGCCCGAAGAAGAAGACGGCGAACAAGAGCAGGACGAGGATGGCGATGAGGCGGTAACCATAGCGTCGCATCACTGCACCTCGAAGAGCCTGCCCCGCCAGACGATGAGCACGGCGACGACCAAGCCGAGCAGGAGCAGGTCGACCGAGATGGCGGCGGCTTCGTTGAAGCGGTCGAGCTGGAAGGCGAGGTAGTAGGCAAGCTGGTTGGGCGACCACTGCGGGGGGACTTCGCCCCCGGTGGCGATGCCGAGGATCTGCGGCTCCACGAACAGCTGCGTGCCGGCCGCGAAGGAGAGCACGAGCATGTAGACGACCCATTTGCGGATGAGGGGGAGCTTGATCCGCAAGGCGGTCTGGAACACGTTCGAACCATCTATCTCGGCCGCCTCGATCAGCTCGGTGGGAATGTTGTTGAGCGCCCCGTGCATGACGACGATCCATCCCCCCGCTCCGGTCCAAAACGCCATGATGGCGAAGAGCACGGGGAGGTTGTTCGGCGTGACCGTGTTGGCCAAAAGGGTGTAGTGCAGGGCGTGCTCGATGAAGGCAAAAGGACTCGTCGTCGGGGTGAACATGAACAACCAGATGACCACGCTCGCCGCCCCCGCCATGGCGCCGGGGAGATAGAAGATGAAACGAAACGTCGCGCTGACCCGCCGCGCCTGGTTGTGGACCAAGAGGGCCAGGCCGACGACGAGCACCGACTGGCTGACGAGCCAGATGGCCTCGAACAACAGCACGTGTTTGAAGGCGGGGATGAACTCAGGCAGTTGGTAGCTGTCGACGAAGTTCCCAAAGCCGAGGCCGTGCGAGGTCCTGAGGGCCAGGGAGATCGCATAGACCGTGGGAGCGACGCCGAGACAGGCGAGCATGGCGACATAGAGGGCGACGAAGAAGTAGCCCGCCGAGCGTGAGGCGCCCGCCGGGGGGCGGTCTCGGCGCCACCGGGGCCGGCGCCCCCGGCGAGCGCTTGGGTGCTCGCCGGAGGCAACCGTGACCAGATGGTTAGTCATGTGTTTGCTGGTTAGTCATGCGTTTTGCAAACTCCTGTTAGCAGCCCGAGCCACCGAAGGAGTTGATGCACTTGCTGGTGCTCTGCACCGTCCAGCCGGCCAGCCGGGCGTCGTTCGCGAGCGCCAAGGCGAACGAGTTCATTTCCTTCCCAAGGGTGCTCGGCGGGGTGGAGGTCACGCCCGGCACCACCGTCGATGCCCAGGCGGCGTCGGTGCTCCACGGAGTCGGGCCCCAACCGTTCCAGACCTCGGCGGCGGCCTTCTCCCAGGCTTTGCCGGTGGCGACCGGGTTGGCAAACACCGAGCCGAAGGCTCCGACATAGGAGTCCTGGTCCGGGGCGTAGTCGGGCAGACCGGCGTCGACGCCGACTTTTTGGATGTTCGGGCTAGTCGACATGTACAGGGCGAGGGCGGCCGCAGCAGCCGGCTGGCTGGAGTGCTTCGACACGAGCCACAAACCACCGCCCAAAGCGCCGGTGATCGGTTGGCCGAGGACGGACGACGGCGGCGGGTAGGCGGCCATGGTGCCGTCCGGCACGCCGTGCGGTGCCTTGTTGCCGTTTTCGAACACGGCGGTCCCGTACCAAAGCGGCCCGACCATCATGACGACCTTGGCGGCGGGGAAGCCTCCGGCGGCAAAGACGTAGGTGGTCGTGATGGCGTTGCCCTCGAGCCCGGAGTTGTCGAGCAGGCTGTTGATCTTCGTGCAGGCAACATTGCTCGGGTCGATCTCGACCGTGTTCGGGCCGACGACCTTGTCGAGGGGACACCCGTTGCCCCAGTAGATGAAGTCGTCATCGAACTCGTCGCCGATGTCGCCCACCAAGTAGCCGGGGTGGTTCTTTTTCAGCATCTGTCCGTCGGCGACGATGCCGCCCCAGGTCTTCGGGACGGCCGCCGTGCCGAAGAACTTCGTGTAGAGACCCTGGTTGACCCATAACACATCGGCGGCGGTGTCATTGCGCAGGCAGATGATCTCGCCCGAGGGGGTCGTACAGGCGCTCATGCTGTCGCCCGCATAGCCCTTGAGCACGCTTGCCGAGACGTACGACTTCAGATTGAGCAGGTCGTTGTAAGGGGCCGTGCCGAGCTGGACGGCGTCGTAGTTCTGCGAGTCGAACATCACGTCCGGGGCGTCCGAGGGCCAGCCGATGCGGTTCCACAGCGCGAACTTCGACTGCAAAACGCCGGTGCCATTCTCGTTGCCGTTGTAGATAACCCACTTGATGTTGGCACCAGGATGGGCCTTCATGTACGCCTGCTCGTAGGGAATGCGCGACGTGTCGATCCAGACGATTAGCGGCTTGGAGGAAGACTTCGTGGCTGCTGTCGAAGCCCCCGGCATGGCGAGCGCAAGGCCCGCGACCACAACCGTGGCGAGCGCGACGCGACTCCGTAGCGAGCGACCTCGCCACGATTCGCGGTTGAAGAATGACTTCATGATTTTAGGCTCAACTCCTTCCGTCTTTGTGATGCTTGCTTTCGGTTAAAACTGCAACTGCTCCCTTGTGTTTGAGGGACCTATGACGCTGTGCTGAGCCGGATACTGGTGTCACGCGAGAGCGGATTCCCGGCCTGATCCACGACGTAGCTCTCGAGTTCTTTTGGGTACTCGGGGCCCACGGGAAGGCCAACTCCCGGAGCCGTTGGTGCCTTGACCATGCCGTGCTCGTCGATCCCGAACTCGCGCTGACCCGGTTGGTGGTGACGAGGGACTCGTAGTAGGTGCAATTCGGGATCGCCATGCAAGGTGCCTCGCGTAAACGGTGTTCCCATGGGGTTCCGCGCGGAGCCGGAAAGCGTCGGCGAGATGGGCGATCCGCATCGCCCCGGTGAACCCGCCACGCAGCTCGGTGCTCATGTGGACGCCGTCAGAGGCCACGGCATGAGCGGCACAAGGACGCGTTCTGCGAGCGATTGGTACGCGGTGACGCTGAACTTCCGGACTTTATGACAGAGTTCGGGACGAGCGCGTTCAGAGATCTCGCGTAATTGAAAGGCGGCTCACGATCAGCTAATCCCGCAACGAGGCCGACGTCGCGTGGTCCCGCCCCTGGCACCCCCATCGTCCTAGCCATCGCGCCTCCCTTCACACCGACTTCACTCACGGGTCCCGGTCAATGCCTCCGTGGCAGACCGACGGGCGCTGGGGTGGTGTGATCGATCACACTCCGTTATCGTGATCGATCACGGTAAGGGTGTCAAGCGCCTCGCGCCGCCAGGCATTTTGATTACTGCGAGGAGGGACGAGATGATCACCGGAGGGACCTCAGTCAGGCCGGGCAGCGTCTGGTCTGACGACGCGCTCGAGGTGCGGGTCGAGGTGGACGAAGACGGCGTGGCACGCCTTTCCTATCTGGCGCCGCCAGAGAGCCGCCGGACTGTGACAGGCCCGCAAGAGGGGCACGCCCGGGGAGACGGAGGCCGGACGATGGGCCTGCCCTTGTTGGACGTGGTCGTAGCGGGGAGCGGCCGGAATTGGTCCGGTAGGCGGTATTCGGAGTCCGTGGTCGGTGGCCGGATGCGCTACGTCGACTGCACGGAGGAAGACGACGGCGTTTGGCATGAGGTGCGAGTGGCGCAGATCGACCCGGACACCGGCCTCGCCGCGACCGTTGTTTACAACATCCTCAGGGGAGGCGGCGTCCTGCGCAGCCGGGCGATTCTCACGAACGGCGGAGCTTCACCGCTGACCGTCGAGTCAGTTACATCCTTCCTCGGCGGAGGGTTGGCGGGCCCGGGAGGCGCGCTGGAGGACGCCACGCTGTACTGGGCCGAGAACGACTGGCTCTCCGAGGCGCGCTGGCACTCCCGGGGCTTCAGGGACGCGCTCCCTGACCTCAACCGCGCGATGCACGGCGCTCGTTCGAGGGCAAGGTTCGCCTTGACGAGCGAGGGGAGCTGGTCGTCGGGCACCTACTTGCCCATGGGAGCGGTTGTGAACCGGAAGACCGGCCACACGTTGTTATGGCAGATCGAGCACAACGGCGGGTGGCACTGGCAGCTGGGAGAGCACACGGGGAGGGGTGTGGGGTCGTCGTACATGGCCCTCCTCGGCCCCACTGATGCTGAGCACCACTGGCGCCTCGTTCTAAACCCGGGGGATTCCTTTGAAACGGTGCCCGTCGCGGTCGCCGTGAGCTACGAAGGCTTTGAGGGCGCCGTCGCGCGGCTGACAAGGTACCGCAGGGCGATCCGGCGGCCCCACGAAGACCACCGACGTCTCCCGGTCATTTTCAACGACTTCATGAACACGATCATGGGCGAGCCCACCACTGAGCGCTTGGTCCCGCTCATCAAGGCGGCCGCCCGCGCCGGCGCCGAGTATTTCTGCATCGACTCCGGCTGGTACGCGGAGATGAGCGAGACGTGGTGGGAAACCGTAGGCGCATGGGTGCCGTCCAAGGATAGGTTCCCTAATGGCATCACCGAGGTGCTCGAGCTCATCAGGGCAGAAGGGATGGTCCCAGGGCTCTGGCTCGAACCAGAAGTTGTCGGGGTGCGCAGCCCGGTGTCTGACGAGCTCCCTCTAGATGCGTTCTTCACCCGCGACGGAAACAGGGTCGTCGAGCAGGGTAGGTACCAGCTCAACCTGACCCATCCACGCGCCAGGGAGCACCTCGACCGGGTGGTCGACTTTCTGGTCCAGGACCTGGGCGTCGGCTACCTCAAGATGGACTACAACATCAACGTCGCCCCCGGCACCGAGACCGGCCATGTTGCCGCGGGAGTAGGCATGCTGGCACACAACCGGGCGTTCCTCACCTGGGTGGACGAGCTTCTCGACCGATACCCACACCTCACAATTGAGAACTGCGCCTCCGGCGGTATGCGTACCGATTACGCGCTGCTCTCGCGCTTGCAGATCCAGTCGACCAGCGACCAGCAGGACCTCCTGCTCTACCCTCCGATCGCGGCCGCTGCACCAGTAGCAATAGCACCCGAACAAGCGGCCGTATGGGCCTACCCCCAACCCGAATGGGACGACGACCAGATCGCCTTCACTCTTTGCAGTGCCGTGCTCGGCCGTGTCCACCTCTCTGGGTTCCTCGACCGGATGACAACTGCGCAACATGGCCTCGTGGCCCAAGCAATCGATGTGTACAAGCAGATCCGGGCGAACCTGCCCGATTCCGTCCCCTTTTTGGCCCCTCGGCATCCCGGACTGGGCTGACCCGTGGGTCGCTCTCGGCATGCGCGCGCAGGCTGCCACTTACCTAGTCGTCTGGCGCCGCGAGCTGAGCGGGGCTCAAGCGAAGCCGGCCGAGATCGCGCTACGGGTTGCACCGCCTGGTACCGAAGCGATCCCCCGAGTCCTTTACCCTGCAGCAGGAGCACAGTTGCGCTGGGATGCCGCTAGCGGTCAGTTGAGCGTCCTGCTTCCGCGGGCCCCCTCAGCTTGCCTGGTCGAAATTGGTGCGAGGCCGGGCACTCAGTAGATCACGTCATCTAGAACGGTGCCCAAATGGTCGACGACAGCGGCGCCGTGCTCGTGTTCTCCTTGGGTCAGGAGCGGTTGCGTTTGGGGGGCTTGGGGCGACGACTCGATCAGCCGCGATGGGACGAGCTCGTCCCCGTCTATCAAGCATTGGCGGCTGATTTTGGCTAGCGCGTGCCGCCTTTTCTGATGACCGCGACCGGCGGGGCGGAGGAGGAACGCCGCCGTCCGTCTGGCATTAGGCGAACCCGCCAACCCTGCTGGACCTCGTAGATCCGGATTGACCGCCGCGATGCGTCGACCGTCGTGAGCACCGTTGTCGTGCCCTTCGTGCTCCCGCTCCGCATCGCCGCGTGGGCAGCCGGCGCTCAACCGAGTCACCGTCAGTTCAAGAGCGCGGCGAGGCGGTCGAAGACGCGTTGCTCGAACAGGAGGATCGCGCCCTCCTGGCAGTGCTCACCGGCACCTTCGGCGGCGCTGAACGAGACCAGTTCCTTCCGGCAGCGCAGCGCCTCGAACATCCGTCGCGCCTCACCCGAGAACATGTCATTCTCGGCGTCAAGCACCAGCGTTGGGCAGGCAATCAAGTCGGCCACCCCCTCCATTGTGTACGCACACAAAGCCCGGAACGGCTCCGAACTGCTGGCCTCGCCGAACGTCCACTTCGTGTTACCCACAGCCCAGCGCAGATAGGTATTGTGCGCGGCGGCCCCCGCCATGATGGCCTCGGCTTCCGCTTCGCGCCCCATGGCGAACAAGTCGGTGAGTGCCGGAGGCAGTCCGTTAATAACCGCCCCGCCCCAGTCAAATAGCCCGTCGTTGAGTACGAGAGCCGCGATGCGGTGCTCGAAGGCAGCCGCCCGCGCGGCGAGGTAGGCGCCGAAGCTGGTCCCGGTTAGCACCATTCGGTGCTCATCGACTTCAGGCATAGTGACGGCGTAGTCGATGACCGGGGAGAGGACCTTCTCCCAGTCCGGGCGGAACACCAGGCCCTGCAGCCGGCGGGTCGTCGCCTGTCCGGGACCGTCGAATGCCAGCACGTTGTAGCCGCGCTCAACCGCCCCCGCGCCGCCGCGAAGTAGCCCTCCTCCAGCGTGGAGTCGAAGCCGCCGTGGTAGACCACGGTCGGGCGCGCGGTGCCGGAGTCGTCGACGCGGAACAGGTAGCCGGGCAGGGTCGTGCCCTCGTACGGGATCGAGACGCGGCGCGCGGGCACGTCGAGTAGTTCCGCGGCCGCGGCGAAGGACTCCCTGGACAGCCCGGCGAGGCGCTGCGACTCGGCGTCGTGGTCCGGACCTCCGCGCCGGTAGAACTCCGCCGTGCGGTAGTAGTTCGAGGCGCGCAACAGCGCGTCCCGCGCGCTGACCCGGTGCCCTGCCGTAAGCGCCGCCAGACCGGCCTCGTAAATCCGGTGCGCGAGAGCGCCACACTCGCGGCACCACGCCTCCTCGTCACCGTCGGGGATGCCGGCGCAGGCCGCGAGCACCTCGCCGAGGTCGGCACCGCCCCGGCTCGCATAACCGGCCGCCCGCAGCGCCTCGAAGGAGAACGACTCGTCGTCGAATAGGAACTTCATGGCTGATCCTTTCCCTCGTGACGGAACGGGTCCGTTCCGGATGGAACGCAACCGTTCCGTTGCACTGTATGATTGAGGCATGGGAGAATCGATGAGAAGGCCGCCGACCGGGGCAGCGGTGCTCCAGGAGAACGTCACCAACGCGATCGCGGCCGCCGCCTTCGCTGAACTCGCGAAGTCCGGCTACGCGCGGATGTCGATGGAGGCGGTGGCCCGCCGGGCCGGCGTCGGCAAGGCGGCCCTGTACCGTCGCTGGGACTCCAAGGACGCGATGGTGATCGACCTCGTAGCCAGCGCCGTCCGGGACCACACGCTCATCCAGCCGGACACCGGCACCCTCCGCGGCGATGTCGAGGCCTATATCAGGGCCACCGCCACCCAGCTCAGCGATCCGCTCGTCTCCCGCATAGCCCCCGATTTCCTCGGCGAGTCATCCCGCAACCCCGCCGTCGCCGCGGCGCTGCGCGAGGTCATCGCCACGCCGCGACGCGAGATCGCCGGCGCCCTACTGTCCCGGGCAATCCGCCGCGGCGAGCTGCCCGCCGACCTCGATCACGAGCTGGCCCTCGACCTGCTGGTGGCCCCGCTGGGCTTCCGGTTCCTCATCTCCCGCGCGCCCGTCGACGATGACTACCTGCGCCGCCTCGCCCACGCCACCGTCGCCGCGCTTAAGGCGCACGCGCCCAAGGGTGAACGCCGCACCGAAGCATCTGCCAGGCAAAGAAAGATGTCAGGAACGCTGAAGGAGCGAATCACCTAGGCCCCAAGCAAGGACCCGTGGCCTGGGACGTGCGCGGTGAGGATCGGCGTCACCGACGGAGAGCACTGATCCGCATACCGGTGCTATCCGACATTCCACTTTCGATCTCGAACTCATCCCATTGGAACAAATCGTCACTCAGGGTCTCCGTTGCGGGACAGACGATGCGGAGGCCCGTCATGACATTCCGATAATCGTGATGCCGACTGCGGTCGGTCGCACCTGCGGGAATCCCTGATCGGTACACCGCTTCTGCCCAACGTGACCACAATGCGCTCTCAGCGGCGACGCCCCAGGGAACCGACCAGTGCCTCCCACTGGCGCCACGGAGACCCGAAGCCGCGATCGTGAGATCGATCGGGGTGTCGCTTGCAGCATCGGGGAAAAGAATGGAATGGATAATCCAACTCCTGGAAGTCTGCGGGTTCAGGTATCCACTTGAGCCGCCGGCCGACCGTAATCTCGGTGCCGGTGCCCGCGGCCTGGGCGCCGGCACCGGAGAAGAGGGGCAGCCAACCTCGCTGGACCTTTGGCTCATCGAGTGCATCTACGAGGCCATCGCCACCGAGTCGACCTGCGGGAAGTGCGGTGCCCCTCTTCGCCTGCGGCTGCATGTCATGCCAGCGCTTGTCGACCGTCCCCTGTTGCATTGGCACGTCTCCGTCGTGACGAGATGCGCCGGTCGGCGGCGTCACCGTCACCTCGCCAATGTCGTCGAAGGGTCGAAATCGCTCCTTTTCGGACCACTCTGCCCGAGCTAACGGCGCGTGGCTGGTCTGCCTGGCAAGTGACAAGTCGGAGCGGACCTGCGACTCAGCCTTTCAAATCCCTCTGGGTCACAACGCTCCGGACCGCCCGCGCAAAGGCCGGATCTGTGTCAACAGCGCTCGAGCACCCTCCTAACCCTCGGCGAACAAGCCTCTTCCTTTGTCGATGACGAGCCGGGTCCCCTACGAATAAGGACGCGACTGGAGCTGAGTCCTTCCGAGGTAGGTACCCCTGGTCGCCGCAGCCGATCGAGCCGAGCTGGGAGGAAAGTCGCCGGTTGAATGAGACAGTCACTCCAGCTTGGCCCAGTCGGGACGGCGGACCAGGGACTCCCACGGGCGCGACAAGCCGCTTAAGACGTGAGGATGAGGGCGAGTATCGACGGAGGTAAACCGTGAACAGCCTCGACATGAGCAGCGAGACCTCAAGCATGACCCTCAGAGCTACTGCTGTGGCAACGAACCTCGAGGTGGTCGTAATGCCGGTCTCAGACGTCTCCCACGCGAAGGAGTTCTACGGACGCCTCGGCTGGAGGCTCGACGCCGACGTCGCTGCCGGTGACGACCTCCGTCTGATCCAATTCACACCTCCGGGCTCTGGATGCTCGGTCCAATTCGGTCTGAACCTGACGTCTGCAGCGCCCGGTGCGTTCCAGGGCATGTACCTGGTTGTCTCCGACATAGAGGCCGCGCGTGAAGACCTTGTGGCGCGCGGTGTGGAGGTGAGTGCGGTGTTCCACGAGGGCGCGCCAGGCGCTCGATTCCATGCCGCCGGCCGCGTCGTCGGCCCGGCGACAGGTTCCAGCAGCTACAGCTCGTTCGCGGCGTTCAACGATCCCGACGGCAACGGCTGGCTACTCCAGGAAGTCACTACGCGGCTGCCCGGGCGAGTCGACGAGAACATCACGTCCTTCGCGTCGTCGAGTGATCTGGCCGGCGCGCTCAGGCGGGCGGCGGCTGCCCACGGCGAGCACGAGAAGCGAATCGGAAAGGCGGATCCGAACTGGCCTGACTGGTACTCCGACTACATCGTGCGCGAGCAAGCCGGCGGCGAACTGCCGTCGTGAGCTGGATCGAACTCGTGTAGCTGCACACAGATCCAAGATTGCGCACCGTGGGCGGAGGTCAGAAAGGAGCGGATCATGTCATCAGAGGATGGCGGACCTTTGAGATTCGAGAAGAACATCAGGCCGCTATTCAGATCCAAGGACAGAGAGGCGATGGCCGCCGCTTTTGACCTTTGGTCGTACCCGAGGTCGCTGAGCACGCTGATGCCATTCTCAGCCAACTGCGCGCCGGCTCAATGCCTTGTGATGGCGCCTGGCCAACTCATTAGACTGACACATTCGAGGAATGGATCCATATGGGCAAGCTTTCCTGAGACTGCTTCAGGTGCTCGAGGGGCCAACACGCCCTCCAGATTGTCCGTTATGCCGCTTACCTCGACCTTGCCTGGCCCGGTGAGCAGGCTCTTGTCGCGTAACGGCCCGATGGCTTTCCGGCGGGCAATGTTTGCCTGGGTGCGAGCCTGCGCTTTCGGGGCGACGTCGTTCCCGGGGAGGTGCAATCAGATGACCTGCCTGCTAGCGGAAACAACGTCCTGATCACCGGGAGGGAAAGCGTCGCGGAGGGCCCGGCGTGAGCTGATCCCGAGCTTGGTGAAGACCTTGCGAAGGTGCCACTCGACCGTGCGTGGGCTGATGAAGAGGCGGGCGGCGATCTCCGGATTTGTGTAGCCGTTACGGGCCAGGCAGGCGATCTGCGTCTCCTGCGCGGTGAGCTGGTCGAAGGTCTCGACGCTTCGCTTTCGTACGGTCTCGCAGGTTGCGAGGAGTTCGCCCTGAGCTCGCGCCGCGAAGGCTGTGGCCCCGACTTCGCTCAGTATCTGGTACGCCCTGCGGAGCTGCTCGCGTGCATCGATCCGGCGATTCGCTCGTCGCAGCCACTCCCCGTAGACGAGATGGGCGCGACCTAGGTGGTCGACGATGCGTGTTCGATCGAGCCCGTCAATGGCCTCCCGGAAGAGGGCCTCAGCCTCCTCGCCTTCGGCCAAGAGCGCCTTGGAACGGGCCACGAGTCCGATGTTCCAGTCATTTCCGGAGGCGGGCGTACATTCGTCGAGGCGCTCGAGGGCTGCCCGGGCGGCTTCAGGCCGGTCGCTCCTTCTGGCCGCCTCTATCAGCTCGACGAGGGCCCAAGCAATCAGCGTCCGATCACCGTGGTCGCAAGCCCTCTGCGCTGCGTCCAATGCGTCCTGGTAGCGACCGAGGCCGTTGAGTTGCACTGCTGCCGAGTAGTCGCGCAGCGCGTGGAGAGCGGACGGCCGTGCCCACCAACCTCGCTCCTGGCTTGTAGGGGCAAGTATCCACATCCCACCGCTCGGCCAAGCGGTGAGGTCGGACCTGGCCGACCTCACGGTCTCCTCGCAGGCGGGCTTCGGGTCGCCCGAGGGAAGGACATTGGGGATTTGGCCCCTGATAACCGAACCTGTCTGTCGGGGCGGGGACTCCTGCGACGATGCCAGGAGTGCTCGTATCTCGCCGGGAACCGAGTTCCATGAGACATGAACTATCACCTCCGGCCCCAACAAGCCGCCTTCGCGTCGGTAATCGGGCAGCACCCCGGTTGGCGCTTCGGCCTCGGCGGCGGCCGCCGTCACCGTGCCGGCGCCTACGAGCTGGGCCGTGGTTGTGCCGGGATCGACGACGCCCATGCCGTCCCACAAGGGAGGAGGCTGCGTGGCTGCTCGCGTGGAGAGTTGAAGCCAGAAGGTCGGCCGATGGCCAACCCGTGCCGCTTGTTCAACTCCAGCCGGGTCATGCCCGCAGGACCCGGTTTTGTTCGCGGCCCGACAAAAAAAACGGACGTAACGAGGTGCCACATTACCCCCCCTCCTCCAGTACCCGGTTGCCATGAGAACCGGGACTCGAGTTCCGAACCTCACCTGCAGCGTTTACGTTCGCGCCGCACCGTCGTCGTGGCATGAGCAATGGATGCTCAATTTGCAAGAGCTGCTCAGGCTCCTAGGGGATCTGGAGGCGGATCCGCTGCTCCCTGCATCATCGTCTCCGCCATAAGGTCAAACGCGAACCGCCAAGCGTCTCGCAGCTCGACACTGTAGGCCGGACCGAGCGTGTCGGCCAGTGCCGCGAGGAGCGCTAAGCCTGCCATCCGGTAGTGCTCATAAGTGACGCCGTATTTGGCGTGACGGGCCCCGAGGCGCTGGGTCCGGGGGACGAATGCGTCGAACTGGGAGATGGAGGCGACGATCATCGTGAGTTCCGACGCAAACAGCGCTTCTTGGTCCGCGGGGTCTTGCGAGAACATCGATCGGCACGAAGGAACGGACTCGTACAGGCGCGCGTAGAAGCACTCGGCGAGCTCTGAGGTGCGCGGACCCAGCTCTGCCAGGGACAGCTGGAGCATCTCGACCTGCTCCGGCGTCACAGTTGCTCCTGCCGGTCGCCGAGGGCGAAGCTGGCGACAAGTTCCTGGCGTCTGGCGATGCCCAGCTTGCCGTACACACGCTGCAGGTGGTTGTTCACAGTGCGCACTGACAAGAAGAGGCGGGTCGCGATCTCCCGGCTGGCCACGCCCGCGGCGGCCATCGTGGCCACCTCTCGTTCGCGAGGCGTCAGGGCTACGACGGCTCCTGTCCCGACCAGTCCTGGCGTCCGTGCACCTTCGCAACGTTCGGCCAGGGCTACCGCGCGGGCGGCAAAACTTCTCGAGCGACGTCCGAGGCCGGCCCGTCCAGCGGCCTGCGATGTGGCAGCCGCCGCCTCGGCGGCGAGAAGGAGAGCGCCCATGGTTTCGAACCGGTCGGTACACTGCGCCAGCGCCTCGACGTCTGAGGTGGCGAGCGCAAAGGCATGTGCCGCCCGCACTGCCATCATCTCGCTGTCGGATCCAGCTGCGAGCTCGCCAAGCTGTTCGGCCACGACCTCGGCTCGTCCCAGCCTGGCAATGTCATGGAGCAACCAGCTAGCGGCCGTAAGGTGCCCGGACGCGACGGCATCTCGCGCGGCGTCAGACAGGACGCGACAGGCGGCGGATGGGTCGCCCGCGGCAACCAAGGACCAGGCCCGCCCCAGCTCTCGCTCCGGCCCGAGAATGCCGAACTCTCGAACGGCGTCCATCGCCGTCACTGCCTGTGCCGCGGAGACGGCGTCTCCGAGAAGGCTGTTCGACACGGCTAACCCCGAGAGTGCCAAAGCCCTAGGACCCTCGAACCCGGTCGCCTCGCTGCGGGCGACGACCTCTCGGAACCACCGTCCCGCTGTCCTGGCCTTGCCGGAAAGCAGCCCGACCCGCCCGCAGTGGAAAGCAAACCTGATCTGAAGAAATGGAGCTTGCTGAAGCGACGCCTCTCGGTAGCCGGCGGTCGCAATCTCGCCCGCAGCATCGAGACGTCCGGCGTTGCTGAGGGCGAGGACCTGCGCCAGGACGTGCCCTGCTGGCTGGTCGATCCAGAGCTGGTCACCGAGTAGGAGATGGTCTTCGTAGCCCCGTCGGGCGATCTCCAGGCCGGCACCTGGAAGTCCTGCCACCGACAACACGCAGGATTCGGCGAGCGCTCGCACCACCTGAGCCCGCGGCGTCATGGCTTCGGGCAGCAGCTCGATCGCCCCGCGGGCCTTTGCTGGCGAGCCCGAGTACACAAGGATCCAGGCCTCCTGCGCGATCAACTCGTCACGGGCCGACTGGCCCGAGGCGGCCTCGCACGCTGCCCGGTTTACGGCGAAGGCATCGTCGGACCGGAGCAAGCCCCAAAGCAAGTTCGCCGAGCGCGCCGCGGCCACGTCAACCCCGACGTCATCTCCTACCGCCAGCTGCTCGGCACGAGAAAGCACGACGTCTGCCTCGCGAAAGCCGCCGAGCTGGTAAAGAGCCTCGCCCAGGAGAAGTCCTGTCGCCGGGTCGGACGACTGCACGAGGGCCGCCCTCGCCAGCTTCACGACAAGGGGATAGTCGTGCGCGGAGCGGGCAAGGCGGGCAGCCTGAACCAGCAGCTCGGCTTCTGCCTCACCCGTCGCCTCGAGTTGCCACGTGGCGACGCGGAGCACGTCCTCCCGGCGCCGGGCACCCCACGCCTCGGTGCAGCTCGCCCGCTCGAGCAGGATGGCATGGCGATGCGACTCAGACATCCGGTCACGCAGAACGACCCGGTGCACCGGGTGGGCGAGGTCCAGCTGGCGCCGGCGGCCGTCGACGGTCACCCGTACTAGTCCCGCTTCCTCGAGTCTTTCGACAGCGCCAGCACTGACGGTGCCTTCCCCGCTGTCTGTGCCGATGGGCGCACACAACGCCAGCGTCTCAAGCACCCGCCGACCGTCTTCTCCTGCGCCCGCCACCCGTACGGCCGCCAGCTCGTTCAGTCGTGGTGTACTGGTGAGGGAGCCGGCCAGCCGCCAGACACCACCCTCATCTGCGAGCACTCCGGACCGTTGGGCACCGAGCACCAGCTCGCGAAGAACCTGCACGTTCCCGCCACTTGTCGACCACAGCGAGTGGGCTGTCGCCCCGTCGACGGGTGCCCCGAGCGCGTGGTACAGAAGTGTTTCTACGCTGTCACGAGAGAGAGGGTCCAGGTCAACGCGCTGACACCAGTCGTCGCGACAAAGCGAGGTCGCTGGCGCCTGCGCCCGCCACTCGGTGAGGACCGTTCCGATGAGAAAGACGACCCCGTTCGCGAGTAGCTGGCGCAGGAGAAGCACCGAGGCAAGATCGAGCAGGTTCATGTCGTCCACCATTAGTACGAAACGGCCGGCCCCACTCCCCTCAAAGGCGTTCCTGGCCCGCGCGAACACGAGCACCGGATCGACGCGCTCGCCTGGTCGGATCTTGTGCGAGACGAAATCAGCGGGCAGCAGGTGAGCCAACGCCGCCAAAGGCACGGTCGCCATCTCAGCGCTGGCGGTTGCCCGCCCGCATACCCGGCCCGCCCGCTCCGCCATCTGGGCGCACTCCTCAGCGAGACGGCTCTTTCCGACTCCGGGCAGGCCAAAGATGACAAAGGCGTTGCGTGTGGGTTCCTCGATGGCACTCGAGAACGCGGACAGTTCAGACCGTCTTCCGACCAGCGGCCAGCGCCTGTCGACGGCGATCCCACTCAAGGATCGAAGTGGGCAACCACCCTGCGTGACCAGGCCCCTCCCATGGCGAGCGCGAGTATACGGGGACCCCGCGCCGCACAGACCCATAAGGGGACTCCCCTCGCGAGCGCAACGGCGATCCGCCTGACGCATTCGCATGGGACATTCAGGCCCGGCACTCATGACCTTGGCCCGCTTCGCCTCGACGATGGTGCGACCAAGGGAACAGGTCAGCGCTCGACCAAGTTGAGCTACGGGTGTCAATCGCACGGCCCCTATTTCGACACGCTCCCCGCGGGCACGCTCTTGGCGACGGTCGACTCGGTCCCGGCCTTGATCTTCCGGTCAAGCACCTTCAAGGCGGCGGCAAACACCTCCGAGAAGCTGGGGAAGGGCTGAATCGTGTCACGTAGGACGCCGAGCGGAACCATGGCCCGGATGGCCAACGTGACCTGTTGCATCCATTCCCCTGCTTCGGGTCCAAGTGCGTAGCCACCCGTCAAGCGCTCACCATCGCTGAGCAGTGTCAGGAATCCGTTCGAATCCGCATACGCATGCGTGTAGGTAGCCATCTTGGAGAGCCCAGACATCGCCGCCGTAGCAGTGAAGCGTCCTTGGCCAGCGCCGACGGCGGCTGCCTGAGGGTCCGTGTACACGACGCGAGGCACGGACTCGTAATTGGCGACACGGCGCTCGCCCAGAATGTTCGCAGCAACCACTTCGCCCTGGTACTCGCCAACGTGGGTCAGCGGCCAGATGCCAGTGACGTCGCCGATCGCCCAAAGCCGTTCGCCTGCACTCAAGTAGGGATCGACTTGGATGCCGTGACTGTCCGCCCTGGCGTCAACGGTTTCCAGTCCTATGTCGACCACTCGAGGACGTCGACCCGTTGCGACGAGCAGGCGATCGCCACGAAACTCGCGGTCATCGCCTGTTCGGAGGACATAGTCCGTGCCCTGCCTCCGCGCTTGGGTGACCGCCACGCCGAGGACCAACTCGATGCCGTCAAGTCGCAGGGCTTCACCAAGGCCCTCACCGAGCGGAGCTGGCTCTCGAGAGAGCACGTGCGGAGCTGATTCGATCAATGTCACCTCGCCACGAAAGCGACGAACGACTTGCGCCAGCTCGGTACCAGCCGGTCCCCCACCGATGATGAGGAGGTGACCGGGTACCACCTTCATGCTGGTTGCCTCGCGCGTGCCCCACACCCCCCCGAGTCCGGCCAGGCCCGGGATCGGCGGTGTGATTGCGTCCGATCCGGTTGCGATCACAACATGACCAGCAGTGTGTCGCACACCGTCCACCTCTACCGCACCAACGCCGGCCAACCGCCCAGTGCCGCGCAACAGCTCGATGTTCCTCTCACCGAGCCAACGGACCTGCCCCTCGTCGGAGTAGTTCGACACTACGAAGTCGCGCCACGCAAGTGCCCCGGTCACGTCAACTTCTGCGTAAGCAGCGGCGTTGCGTGCTCCCTGCACCGCTTCGCCCGGGCGGAGAAGGGACTTCGACGGAATGCACGCCCAGTAGGAACACTCACCTCCGACCCGCTCTCGCTCCACCACGGCCACGCGAAGACCACCTTCCGCCAGCGCTCCTGCGCAGTGCTCGCCCGGAGCACCGCCCCCAAGCACGATGACGTCGTAATCGTTGCCACTACCGCTACTGCTCATGAGAGCCTCCTCGTCCCCAGCTCGGAGTGTGACACCCAGAGCATCTGGTGGCGCCCGTAGCTATCCCTAGTTGCCCGCCTCACTGCCCGATCGGAGACCGCGACGGTTCGTCTTTCGGATCTACGTATTCGAGGCTGATCGGCCCGATCGCGGCCCGGGAGCCCTTCGCTGAGCCGCCCGGTACCGATGTGACAGACGAACCCCCGGCCGGGAACCTGCTGATGCCCGCGGTGCCCAAGTAGCGGAACTACCAAGCGCTGGACCTGCCCTACCAGCCCGGCCGGCAGTCAGCTCACCGACCGGGGAGTCTCACGGGTGCGAGGAGGCCTCTGGTCATGCGACCGTGAGGGTAAAGCGAGGCGAGTGGAAGGAGTGGGAAAACGAAGTGTGGGGAGCCGACGCCAAGTCGCTCATTCAACGCTGCGGCGACAGTGCGCGAGTGCCGACCCACGATCATCGCAACATTGGCTACAGACCCCATCGCAAGCGGGGTGTGTGAGTCCCAACCAGTGGAGGTGCCAGATGGCCGAGCCCATAGCGCCCGCAGAAGGAATTATGCTGGCCCACTTCATCGTCTCCGACGACGTCGAGCGCTCCCGACGCTTCTATACCGAGGTACTGGGCGGCACAGTGGCCTTCAGCCCAGAGCCGACCTATGTCGCGCTCGCCAACAGCTTCATCATCATCAATGTCGGCGGAGGCCCCACCGACGACAAGCCCACGGTCACTCTTGAGACGCCGAGCGACCCCGACCGGGTCAGCAGCTTCCTCAATATCCGGGTCGCGGACATCCATGCCGTGTACGCCGAATGGAGCGCCCGGGGGGCGCAGTTCCTGACGCCGCCGAAACAGCACAAGTACGAGATCCGTTGCTACATCCGAGATCCCGACGGTTACATCATCGAGGTCGGGCAAACCACCGACCCTGAGGGGGACTGGTCGCCATGGTTGCGGACGCCAGGTGAAACCTCCGTGAGCTAGCGAGACACAGGAGTTCAACCCAGGTTGACACTGGGTCACTCGACACCAAGATGGAGCCCACGTGATGACCAGGCAGTCCAAAGCACACCAGACAGCCCTGGCCCCGAGGGAGTCGGCGTTCCAGCGGTTTGCCGATTGGGTTAGCGACGCCATGGGACGCCCGACCAACATTGCCTTCTGGGCAGTCCTCATCACGGTCTGGACATGCATCTTCGCGTTCGGTGGCCCCCACCTCGCCGGCGGTACATGGCTGCCAGCCTGGTTCACGAGCCAAGGATTCAACTTCCCGCTGAACCTCATAACCACCGTGGCTGAGCTCTTCATCGGCTTTCTGGTCGCCACCGCAGCTAACCGGGCCCAATTGGCACTGACAGTCCTCCTTACCAAAATCCAGACGGAAACCGACGAAATCGACGCGCTGGTCAAGGAGAACACCGACTTGACCCGACAGGTGCACGACATGGTGGCGCGACTTGACGAGGTTCATGCCTACGTCGCAGCGCTCACCCAGGCAGCAGGGCTCACGGTGGGTACCTCCGCTCCCGGAGAAAAACCTCCAACTACAACGCGCTCCCGGGCCGAGTGAACGGCGGCGACCAACAACACGATGAAGGTCGCGGGGCTGATCCTGAGAAACGGTTCTCTCCGTCGGGACAGTGACAATCACAGAGCCTGGGTAGGCGCACGGGCTAGCCGTACGTTGCCACCACAACACAAGTTCCCGAAGGGGGGCGACGGAGGCCGCGGACCCGCGAAGCGGTCAGACCCGGCCGATCAATGAACGCGCCTGTGCGGGGCCGACTACGAGATCGTGAAGGTCGCCGCCCGCCTCGAGTCGGCCCGAGTGTTCGATCCCGCCGATCTTCACCGGCTCGAAGCCGGCCGTTCGGATTAACCGCTCGACTTGCTCGCCAGCGCGGTCGTCGTCGGTCGCGTAGAACAAGACCGCCGGCTCCGGTGACCGGTTGCCAGAGGACTCGAAGAGATCGCCCGACAGGGTGCCAAACGCCATGGCCAGGCGCGCCCCCGCCGGTAACCACTCAGCTAAAACCTGGCCAGAGGATTGCCCTTGCGGCAAGAGGCGGGTCACGTGACCTTCTGCATCGGTGGTGAGCGGGTTGCTCGGAACGACCACGAGCTTGTCGGCTAGCTGGTCGGCGATCTCGTCTATGACGCCCTTCAGCACGACAAACCGCAGCGCGAGGACGACAGCGTCGGCGTCCTGCAACGCGTCGCGGTTGTCGGCGGCCACGACCGCAGCTTGACCGATCTGTGCGGCCAACGTTCGTGCCGACTCCTTGTTGGCGCTCGAGAGTCGCAGGGCTTCGCCGCCTAAGGCGAGCTGGCGGGCGATAACCGATCCGATCCCTCCCGTACCGATAATGGCGGTGGTCATGACCGAAATCTCCTCACCCTCGTGGTATTAACAATGGCTGCCCGGAGCTCCGGCCGAGCAGTCCCGCCGCGCCTCGCTGAGAACGGCACGAACGGCCACCGTCAACCAACACGCCTACCCACAGCGGGCGTGACCGCGAGCGCGGCAAGTGACCGAGCGGGGACCGCCACAGGCAGCGATAGCCATACGGTCGGCGACTTCCAGCCGGCCGCGGCCGAAACGATCACGGTGCCCATCGTCTCGGCCGCATCGGCCGGTGAGATCGTGTGGAGCGTGCGCTCGAGCACCCAGCGGTTCGGCGCGGGCGCCCGTTGGCCTGCGAGCGAGCAACCGCCGCATCGCTGAACGCCACGCCGGTTGCCCCAGACCCCAGTGGTGTCGCGTGTCATAGATCGAGGACTACGTCGTCGCGGGGTTGTGAGCAGCAGATGAACACGCTTCCTTCGGTGGGAGGTTCAACTGGGTCGGGGTTGTAGTCGACGTTCCCGGCGATGAGCGTTGTTTCGCAGGTTTGGCATACGCCGGTGCGACACGACCAGCGGACGGGTACGTCACAGGACTCGGCCAGTTCGAGCAGGGTCCTGTAGTCGCTGCTCCATGGGACCGTGAGGTCGCTGCGAGCGAACGCGATCGTCGGGCCGGTTCCGGGCTGACCGGCGGGTGGGTGGGGCGCCCGCGCCGGCGTGGCGGCGATCCCGGGCGTCTGGCCCGCCGCCGGCCCGAAGGGTTCGGTGTGGATCCGGGAGGCATCGAACCCCAACGCGGCCAGACCCCCGCTGATTTCGTCCATGAAGGCGGTCGGTCCACACAGGTATGCCTCGGCGTCGGAGGGTGGCTTCACTTTGGCGAGCGATGAGGCGGTGAGACGTCCCGCATTGTCGAAGTCGCGGCCCTGGAGGTCATCGGGGCCGGGGCGACTGAAGTACACGTGGGCCTTTGCGTTCGGCAACGAGGCGAGCAGGGCGCGGGCCTCGGCGGCGAACGGGTGCTCGCGACCGTTGCGGGCGCCTTGCAGCCACCAGATCTCTCGGTCGGAACGCTCCTGCGCCAGTGCCTGGAGCATGGCGAGAACGGGGGTGGCACCGATCCCGGCGCTGATCAGCAGCACCGGGTCGTGGGTCTGGTCGAGGATGAAAGTGCCCCGGGGGGCGGCGATGTCGAGTTGCTCGCCGACGGCGAGACGGGTGCACAGAAAGCCGCTGACAGCGCCCCCAGCTTCGCGCTTGACGGTGACCCGGTAGTAGCCCGCCCCAGGTGGTCCGGAGAGCGAGTAGTTACGCAACAGCGCCCGCTGGCGCTTGTCGGGCTGGACTCGCAAAGTGAGGTACTGACCGGGGCGGGCCGCCGGTAGGGGCGCGCCGGCGGGGTCCTCGAGGCGTATCGAGACCGTCGAGTCGCTTTCGGGCGTGATGGCTGTGACGGTGAGCGGACGAAAGCCGGGCCAGGCGGGAGGCGGGCTCGTTGCCACCAGGCCGGCGTTGCCGCTGCCGGGCTCCGCGTCCAGCAGAGCTCGAAACGAGCCCTGCCAGCCAGGGCTGAGGGCGGGGACCCGCAGCGCCCGCAGGAGCCCTTGGCGGGTGTGCCCGGGGAGGTAGAGCAGCGCGTCGACATCCGCGACGGTCATCTGCTCGGGTCCCGAGGAGAGCTTGATGATTTTGTCTCCCGCCTGTACCTCGCCTTCTTCGAGCACCCGGAAGTAGAAGCCTGGACGGTGGCGGGAGACGAGCAAGGCGGGAATCCGCGGATCTTGCATGCGGATCCCGACGCGATAGCAGGTGACGCGAGGTTGCGTCACCTCGAAGATCGCGCTGCCAATCTGGTAGCGATCGCCGATGCACACCTCGTCGTCTCCTAGTCCCTCCACGGTGAAGTTCTCGCCGAACTGTCCGTACACGAAGTCTTGTCGTCCAAGCTCGCGCTCCCAGTACCGATACGAGTCGATCTGGTATACGAACACCGCACGCTGCTCGCCGCCGTGACCCGCGAGGTCGCCCTGTCCATCGCCGTCGACGTTGAGCCTGCCGACCCTGCGCGAACCGGCGACGGAGTCCTTGAAGACGCCGGTAAAGACAGTCCGCCCTTGCCAGGACACGTCCTTCGGCAGGCCGACGTTGACCGACAACAATGTCCCAACGGGCTGGGCGGCGGGACCGGTTGATTCAACTCGCTCGGAGTGCGGCTCGCGGGCGATCGCAGGCGCCGGGGCTCTCATCGGGTCAGTCGTTCCCAGCCCGGCGGTCGCACTGGAAATAGCTCACTTGTTCCGTGGGTCATTTTCCGGGTCCACGTAGTCGAGGGTGATCGGCCCGGTCGCCGTCACCTGGGTTACGTACTCACCGGATTTGGCCCAGTGGAAATGAGGGGTACCTCCCGGCAGGACCACAATGGCACCCGGCGGGTACGCCTCGAGTTTTCCGCTATCGAACTGTTCGCCGACCCCGATGTAGAACACGCCGGACATGACCGTGTAGACGCGATCCTCATGGTGCCGGTGGGGCATCAGCTTGACGCCGGCCGGGACCTTGACTCGGACCACGTACGGAGCGGGTTCCGATATATGACCCACAACCACGGCGAGACGGGCCGACGGCGGGAATGACGGAAACGGCTCCCAGGCGATGTCCTCGGGCAGGGCCGACCTGAAGACGGCCTGGTCCGGCTGATGGGGACTCATTGTCGTGGACCTCCCGGACTCGGTAACGGACCGACCGGCGCTCTTGGGATTGAGTGTCTTGCCCCGGCGTGGCCTGTCGCACCCGTGGGAAACCCTGGTCGCCTGCCTGGCCTGTCCCGACCACGGGCCCTCACCTGCAGGTTGGGGCACCGGTGACCCACGGGGACCAACCGACCGGCCGCGCAACCACGCGGCCGGACGAACACAAGGGACCGATGCCAACCAGCGACCAGCCAGGGACCAGGCCATTACACGGGTCCGATGGGGTCACCAAAGGCGCGATCCTCATGGGGAGGAGTGATCGGCGCAAGCTAGTGGTATCGCCGGGGTCAGCAGGTCTTGGCCACAGATAGCGGGGGAGCATCGAGATGAAGACTGTGACGGAGGTCCGCATCGACCGGACAAAGTCGCTGGCCGAGGAACCCGCTACCGGACACAACCGGTGGCATCCTGACATCCCGCCGGTGATCCGATGCGATCCTGGTGAGGAGGTGATCCTCGAAACTCGCGATGCCTTCGATGGGCAGTTTGGGCCCGACGCTTCGCTCGATGTGGTCGCCGCGCCGAATCTGGATCGGCTTCATCCACTGACCGGGCCGGTGTACATCGAAGGGGCCGAGCCGGGCGACCTGCTCGAGGTCGAGATCCTCGACATCGAAGCGGACCGCTATGGCTACACCACCCAGGTCCCCGGGTTCGGATTCCTTCGTGACGTGTTCCCCGATCCCTTCAAGGTCAACTGGGACATCGCGGCCGGCTGGGCCACCTCTGCCGACCTCCCCGGCGTACGTATCCCCGGCGCGCCGTTCATGGGCACGATAGGGCTCCCGCCCGGCCACGAGCTGCTCGCTGCGACCATCGCCCGCGAACAGGCGCTACTCGAGCGGGGCGGCTTCGTGCTCCCGCCGTCGGCCGCGTCCGCTGTCCCGAACGACCCACAGATCGCCACCCGTGCCTTGCGGACGATCCCTCCCCGAGAGCAGGGCGGCAACATGGACATCAAACAGACCTGCAAAGGCGCCCACCTGCTCATCCCGGTCGACACCCCCGGTGCATTGTTCTCCGCCGGCGATGCCCATTTCGCCCAGGGAGATTGCGAGACCTGCGGGACCGCCATCGAAATGAGCGCGACCCTGCGCGTGCGGTTCCAGGTCCGCAAAGGCGAGGCGGCCCAGAAGAAGATCCGTTTCCCTCGGTTCACCCGGGACGACTACTACCTGCCGCCCGAGTTCGCCGCACCTCGCCGGTTCTACGCCACCGTCGGCGTCTCGGTCACCAAGGACGGCGTCGACCACTCCGAGGATGTCTCGCTCGCCGCCCGCAATGCGCTGTTGAACATGATCGACCACCTGGGCGAACGGGGTTGGACGCAGCAGCAGGCCTACGCCATCTGCAGCGTCGCGGTCGACCTCAAAATCAGCCAGGTCGTCGACGTGCCCAACATGCTCGTCTCCGCTTTCCTGCCCGAGGACATCTTCACCGCTTAATGATTGTTGCTTGAGATATCTCACGGCGAGGAGCCCAGAAGTGCAGCCAGGTCATCATCGCCGCACGCGGCGAAAGCCACCTCGGGTCACTTGGACATGCAAGGAAGTCGAGTCAAAGCTTGGCTCGCGACTACTCATCGCCATGCTTGCCGGTGCGGTGGGAACGTCCGCCATGGACGCCTTGCTGTACCGCAGGTATCGCCGCGGCGGCGGAAGCGAGCAGCCGCTCAACTGGGAATTCTCGGCCGGAGTGAAAACTTGGGAGGACGTATCGGCCCCCGGGCTCGTCGGCAAATATGTACTGCAGCGACTCCAGGGCGAAGAGCCGCCCCCAGAGTGGGCCAGGTCGCTTCAGAACACCGTGCATTGGGCCACCGGCGTGGGCTGGAGTCTTCCGCTTGCTCTCGTTGTACCGCAGGGGAAGCGCTTTGCCTGGAGATGCGGAGTGGCGATCGGCCCAATCGCCTGGATCACCAGCTATGTCGTCCTGCCCTTCGCCAAGATCTACAAACCAATTTGGGACTACGACGCCAAAACGCTCGCCGACGACCTTACCGCCCATCTCGTCTACGGAATGACGATCGGCACCGTACTCGCCGTCGCCGCGAAACCTGCTCCGGGTGCGACACCAGGCTGCGCCTGGTCGCCGGGCTCGTCTAATGCCACCAGGGGTGGAGCAACGGTGACGACGCATCAAGCAGAGAGGACAAACCTGTGACCACCGTGGCAGACGACCTACTGGAGGTTCTCGTCGAGGCCGGTGTCTCTCGCATCTACGGGTTGGTCGGCGACAGCCTCAACGCCTTCAGCGACGCGGTCCGCCGCAGCGGCGGCGCCGCCAAAGGCGGCGTCGATTGGGTACACGTGCACAACGAGGAAGGCGCCGCCTTCGCCGCCTCGGCTGACGCTCAGCTCACCGGTCGGTTGGCGGTGTGCGCCGGGAGCTGCGGCCCCGGCAATACCCACCTGATCCAAGGCGTCATGGACGCCCACCGCGCCGGCGCCCCAGTGCTCGCCCTGGCTACCCAGATTCCCAGCCGTCAAATCGGCACCGGCTATTTCCAAGAGACCAAGCCCGAAGCCCTCTTCGGGCAGGCCAGCCACTACGCCGAGACCGTCGCTCATCCCGACCAGGTCGTGCGTCTCACCCGCGCCGCCATCCAAAACGCCGTCGGCAAGAAGGGCGCGGCCGTGCTGGTGCTCCCCGGTGACATCCTCACCCTGCACTCCGACGGCGCCGTGCCGATCAGCGTCGTGGTAACCGACCGGCCCCGCCCGGCCCCGTCGGAAGCGGCCATCGTTGAGCTGGCCCGGCGGATCGGCGATGCGGAGAAGATCGCGATCTTCGCCGGCATCGGCTGTGCCGGGGCGCGCCGCGAAGTCCTCGAACTGGCGGCTCGGCTGAACGCTCCCACAGGGCACACCCTGCGGGGCAAGGACCTCATGCAGTACGAGAACCCGTTCGATGTTGGCATGACCGGGTTGCTCGGCTACGGCGCCTGCTACGAGGCGCTGCACGAGGCCGATCTCGTGCTGCTGTTGGGAACCGACTTCCCCTACGACGATTTCCTGCCCAGGACCAACAACATCCAGGTCGACATCGACCCCGCCCACCTCGGCCGCCGCGCCCCCCTGGCCCAAGGTGTCGCCGCCGACATCGGCGAGACCGTGCGGGCGTTGTTGCCACACCTGTCGCAACGCGCCAGCCGGACGTTCCTCGACGACATGCTCAAAAGCCACGAACGCAAGCTCTCTCATAGCGTCGAGACCTACAACGTCCATCATCCGAAGCATCGGCCTATCCATCCCGAACACCTCGCCGCCACCATCGACCGACATGCCGCGTCGGACGCGATCTTCACCGCGGACACCGGTATGTGCTGCACCTGGATCGCCCGCTATCTCACTCCGAACGGGCAACGTCGGCTCCTCGGATCGTTCAACCACGGCGCGATGGCCAACGCCCTGCCGATGGCCATCGGTGCCCAGGTGTCCCACCCCGGACGCCAGGTCGTCTCGTGGTCCGGTGATGGCGGCCTGGCCATGCTGCTCGGGGAACTACTCACCGTGAAGACCCACCAGCTGCCGATCAAGGTGGTGGTGTTCAACAACTCCAGCCTTGGCATGGTCCGCCTCGAGATGCTGGTTGCCGGTGATCCTCCGTTCGAGACCGACCACGACCCTGTCGACTACGCCGCCATCGCCGCCGCGGCCGGCTTCTTTACCCGCCGAGTGATCGAACCAGGCGATCTTGACGCGGCCGCGGCTGAAGTATTCGCCCACGACGGGCCTGCTCTGCTCGACGTGGTGACCACGCCGGACGCTCTCGAGGTGCCGACGCACATCACCGTCGAGGAGGCGAAAGGTTTCGCTTTCTCGCTGGGCAAGGTCGTACTCGACGGTGGCATCGGCGAAGCGCTGAACATGGCTCGCCTGAATCTCCGAAACATCCCGCGACCATGACCGTCACCCGCCAACACGATCAGGCCCTGACCAGTTCATGAATTCGGTAGGATGGCAGCCAAAATGACCAGTCCCCCACTGGGTCGGTGCTTTGCCCTACCTCGATCAGATGAACACGCTGCTCGTCGATCCGTCGCCGTCTGCGCTCCCTTCGATCCCGCGGCCCTCGGACTGACGAGCGCGGTCGCTGATCGACTTTTCCACCAAGAGATGGGCGGCCTCCGAGCCGGCGAAATCCGGCCGCTGTGCGACGCCCAGTCCGACCGACATTGAGATCCCGCAGGCATCGTCGAGTGAAAGGTAGTCAGCCCATGCGATCCGACATCAGACCAGGCGGCGTGTTCCCCGACTACTCGTTGCCGGATCACACCAACATCGTTCGCACACTCAGTGAGCTCCAAGGTGACGATCCGATGATCCTCACGTTGGCGCGAGGCAATTACTGTCCGAAGGAACACCAGCAGCACCTGGAGCTCGCAGCGAACTACCCTAAAATCGCCGTCGCCTATACCCGGGTCGTCACCATCGCCACGGACGACCACCATACTCTGCAGGAGTTTCGGGCTTCAGTCGGCGCTCAATGGACCTTCCTCTCGGACCCAGCACGGACGATCCAAAAGGACCTCGACATCCAGGAATACACCGACCCCGAGCACGATCCGATGATCCCCCACACGCTGGTGCTCAAACCTGGACTCCTCATTCACAGTATCTACAACGGCTACTGGTTCTGGGGACGCCCGTCGTTCTATGACCTGTGGTCCGACTTGTGCGCTGCGGCGAGCGAGATCCGCCCCGACTGGGACCTGAGCAAACCGGGGCTGCGCGAGGCCTGGGGTGCAGGCGACTACTCGAGCTTTCACGGTTGGAACAAACGGGCCGACAAGTCGATGCCCACATCGTATGAGTCCTAGAAGAATACGGGTCTGTCCCTGTTGGGTGCAGGACGGCCTGGATTGTAGGGGCAGGTGGCATTAGTGCGAACGCCGGTCTGCGAACTGCTCGGGATTGAACAACCGATCGCCTTGGCGGCGATGGTGGCGGTGCCCGAACTAGCGGCAGCGGTGTCGAATGCCGGTGCGCTCGGCACGGTGACGCTGACGTGGTCTGATCCGGCAGGAGACGTGGTTCGCGAGACGGCGGCGCTCACCGATCGTCCCTTCTGCGGCAACCTGGTTCTTACCTCAGATCAGCACCGTCGTCTCGATGAAGCCCTCGAGGCCGGTTTGCGGATCGTGTCCTTGTTCCTGGGAGATCCCGCCGGATACACCGAGCTGGTCCACGAAGCGGGCGGACTCGTTCTGTGTACGGTCGGAAGCGCCGAAGAGGCACGGCGGGCGGTCGGAAGCGGAGCGGATGTCATCGTGGCGCAGGCTTGGGAAAAAAAAGGGCGGTCAGCCGAACGCTGGCGAACCACAGCGGTGTCTTACGGCAGGTCAGACAGTTATCCACACGCTTGCGAATAACCATGAACGGCAGCGTCCGCGGGATATTCGCGGGATGAGGTCTTACTGTAAAAAGGGTCCGCCCGGGGCCCTGAACTAAAGCCGTCAAGCTCAAGTGCGCAGTCGGGGCTGCGACCTCTCTAGTGGCGATCCTGCCGGAGGGTGCGCCTGTCAGGCGAACTCCGCCTTGCCGGGGCGAGGTGCACGAGGGCGTTATAGGTCACAAGGGCGATCGCCAGGTGCATGACCATCAGCACGAGGACGGCCTTCGGTGGCTGACCCTTGGCGAGGATGTACAGGTCGGGCAGCCACAGCACTGCCGTCACAAGGATGGCCATCCGGAAGAAGACCCAGCGGGGAGCCGAGGAGATCCGCGTCATCACGGGCCATGCGACGCAGGCGATCAGCACGCCGATGACGGTCAGCCTGGCATAGTCGGAGAAACGGAAGTGTACGTAGCCGTTGGTGGATGGGAAGATCTTCGTCCCGATCGCCACTAGGACGGCATCGACTGACAAGGACCCGGCGATGGAGACGATCGTCGCGAGGAGAACGCATGCGGCCGTGGGCTGCTTGTGTTCCGGGGCGAAATCAACCCGGAAAACTGCTAGTACGGAGCTAAGGGCCGAGTCGCGACGCGGCCACGAGGGTTTCGTTGGAATTGACACTCGCTGATCTTAAGTGTCCCGCGAGGTGATAACGGCAGAATCGCCAGCCTCTGAGCGATCTTTGCCGAGTCTTTACCAAACACTGGTGACGAGCTGACTGTCTATGGTCGTAGGTTCGCTCACGAGCCCGCCGTGAGGAGAACGATGGCCACTCGCCCGAACCGCTGCACCAGGATGGCGACCGCTCACCCGGCAGCGCCGCGAAGCGGAACGAGCTCATGAGCTCGTTACTGCACGGCATTGTCACTCTTCACGGGACCATGGCCTACCTGATCGTCGGCGCCCTCTGTTTCGGGGAGGCCAGTGTCTTCGTCGGCTTCGTGCTGCCGGGCGAGACCGCCGTCGTGCTCGGAGGCGTGCTCGCCTCGTTCCACCACGTCAGCCTCCTGCGGATGCTGGCGCTGGTGGTCGCCTGCGCCATCGTGGGCGACTCGGTCGGCTACGAGGTGGGGCGCCGTTTCGGCCCGGCGCTTGTCCGCCGCCTGCCCGCAAGGGCCCGCCGGGGCGCAGAGGAAGGTCGCAATTTCCTCGAGCGTCAGGGCGGCCCGGCGGTGTTCCTCGGTCGCTTCACCGCGGTGTTTCGGGCCGTTATCCCCGCAGCAGCCGGGCTGAGCGCCATGCGTTACCGGACGTTCCTTTTCTGGAACGCGCTGGGGGGATTGTGCTGGGGTGTCGCCTTCACCCTCGCCGGCTACGGCGCCGGACGCTCCTACGAACGCGTCATATCGGCCGCGGGCACGGCATCGACGTCGATCGTCGCCCTTGTGGCCCTCGCCGTGGCGGGGTTCCTCGTCTGGCGCCATGTGCGCAGGCGTCGTAACGGCCAAGAGGCACCGCCCTCTAAAGCCCGCGAGGCTGACGCCAAGGACGCGGCCCTTCCCGTCGAGGAGCTCGGAGCGCTCCCTCCGGCCCGCAGGTGACGACCTGGACCGGAATGGCGCGACGCCCCGATCCTCAACGGCGCAGGGGCAATGGAGCCTTGTAGGCGGCTCGTGCCTGCACGGTGGTGAGGATGTGATTGGCGACCAGCTGGTCGAGCACCTGGAGCTGGCGCTGTTTGGCGAGGGCGAAGTGGAGGACCGGGTCGTAGTCGGACGGGGCCTGGGGAAGCCCGGCTAGCAGGGAGGCTTCTGCCCAGTTCAGCTCGTCGGGAGCGACACCGAAGTAGCCCCGGGCCGCGTTCAGGTAGCCCCAGTAGCCGTTTCCGTAGTAGATGGCGTTCAGGTACATCTCGAGGATCCGCGGTTTCGAGTAGCTGAGTGAGAGCTTGAGGCCAAGCCCGACCTGCTCCAAAGTGCCGGCGAAAGAAGAGCTCGATGGGTAGAGCTGCTTGGCCAGCTGCTGGGCGATGGTGCTGCCACCGGGATCGCCACTGGTGTGGAGCGCCGTGAGCGCGGCCCTAGCGGCGCCGTCGAAGACGTCCAGCAGCACGTTCGAGTAGAAGTGCTCGTCCTCGACGGCGACCTCGGCCTCCGCCAGCTTCGTCGGGAGTGGCAGGTGACCCAGCTCGCCTCCATGTGCTCGCACGATCGCCGCGACCTGTGCCGGGGCGTCGGCGACGCTCGGCAGGCTCAGCTCGTAACCGAGACCGGCGAGGGCGAGGGCGAGAACGATCCCCAGCAGGGCGAGGCTGGCCCGGACGAGTCGTCGTCTCCACTTACGACGCGGGGCTGTCGCGCCCTCAGCCATCTGCGGCCTCGAGCCGCACGACAGCGTCGACCCCTCCGCTCGGGGCGGCGTCGAGCCAGGCCGTCCCGCCCGAGATGCGGGCGAGTTGGGAGACAATCGCCAGCCCGAGCCCGGTCCCGCCGTAGGCAACCCCCTCCCGCCTCCAGAACCTGTCGAAAGCCCGCGTCTTGTCGGCCGCGCTCATTCCCGGCCCATCATCGGTGACATGGATCTCGACGCGCTCAGCCAGGCGGAGCGCGCGCAAGGGACACCTTCCCGCCGGGCGGGGTCGCCTCGAGGGCGTTGGCGAGCAGGTTGTCGAGGACCTGCTCGAGATGACCCGGACAGGCAAGGGCTCTAAGCGCCGATTCGTGCGGTCCGGCGGCCGGCAACTCGCAGGTGAGCGTCACCTGGCGCTCCTCGGCTAGGGCGCCCCAGGCCTCCGCCCGGTCGCGCAGGGCGGCTTCGACATCGACCACCTCTCGCGTCGGGCGCACGCCTCCCTCGCTGCGGGCGAGCGTCAGCAGCCCGTCGACGATCCGCGAAAGTCTGTCGGCCTCGGCGAGGGCGGGGGCGAGCTCGGCCCCTTGCCCGGGCCCGAGAGTGTCCTCCAGGTTCTCGAGGCGCAGACGCAGCGCTGTGAGCGGGGTGCGGAGCTGATGGGAGGCGTCGGCAAGGAACGCCCGCTGGGTGTGGACGAGCTCCTCGAGGCGGTCCGCCATCTCGTTCACGGTCTCGCCTAGGGCCATCAGCTCAGCCGGGCCGCGCTCGACGGGTGCCCGCTCGGAGAGGCGGCCCGCCCCGACGGCGGCGACGGCGGCCTCGATACCCTCCAACGGGCGGGTGAGCGAGCGCGCCAGGAGGGCCCCGAGGGCGCTGGCCAAGACGAGCACGCCAAGCCCGAAGAGCCCGAGCGCGATCCAGTTGTTGCGGATGCGGGCGTGCATGGGCGCCGCCGACTCGGCGACGAGGAGGACCACGTCGCTCCCGTGCGCCGGAGACGAGCGGCCGCTCGCCGGAGACGCCGAGACCGCGACGGGCAGTGCCACGTAGAGGAAATCGTCGTCGGGATCGTCCGAGCCCTCCTCTCCCGAGATGTGGCCGGCGGCCGCCGAGGCGACAATCACCCTCGTGCGGACATCGCTCAGCTCCTCGAGGGCGCCCTTACCGGCCGCCGCCAGGACGTGGTTGGCCGAAACGACCGCCACGACGGCGGCGTCGGCCCGGGCGAACTGGCTGACAGTGAGCCGAAGGCTTGATCCGCCGCCGTGGTCCAGCCCGGCGGCGACGAGCACGGCGAGCGAGGAAGCATCGCGCTGCACCTCCGATATCGAGGTGGTGCGGTCGTTCCGGGCCAGGCTCAGCCCGAGGGGGACCTCGAGGACGACGACAAGGGCAAGCGCGAACAAAAGGAAACCCGCGAGCAGCCGCCTCCTCATTGAGGAACGGCGAGTCTGAAACCGACGCCTCGGCTCGTCTCGATCCACTTGGGGTCGCCGAGCTTCTTGCGAATAGAGGCGATGTGGACGTCGACCGTCTTCGAGGTGCCGTACCAGTGGGGATCCCAGACCTCGGCGAGGATCTCCCGCCGGGTGACCATGGCGCCGGGATCGAGAGCGAGCAGGGCCAAAAGGTCGTACTCCTTCGGAGTCAGCTGCACTTCCTCGCCCGCCAGTAGCACGCGGTGGGTGCGCCGGTCGATCTCGAGCTCGCCGATCACCTGCGGGCCTGGGGCGGCGGAGGGCTGCGTCGTGCTCCGACGGAGGACGGCGCGTATGCGGGCGACGAGCTCACGAAAGCCGAAAGGCTTCACCACATAGTCGTCGGCGCCGAGTTCGAGGCCGACGACGCGGTCGGTCTCGTCGTCGCGGGCGGTGACGATGATGATCGGGACCGTGGAGCGGGCGCGTAGTTGCCGGCAGACCTCGAAACCGTGGGCGTCGGGCAGACCGAGATCGAGGAGCACGATGTCGGCCGGGGGCGCCGAAAGCGCCGCCGCGGCGCTCTGCACCAAGGTGACCACGAAGCCCTCTCGGCGAAGCCCGGTCGCGAGTGGCTCGCCGATGGCAATGTCGTCTTCGACCACGAGAACTTGCACTGCTCCGTTAGCTTTCCACAGGCGATCAGGGTCCCGTCATCGAGTCGTGACAGCGGTGGCGCCACGAGGGCTCGAGTCTTGCCGCCGACGTCTGTTGCTGCCGCCGTCCTGGCTGAATCTTTACCTGTTGCTGGGCTCGTCTTGCATTCCGCCTACGTATCGTCAACGCCACATGGCCTCGCTCACCTTCGACCCGACGCACTCCTCCAAACACGACGCCTCGCGTCGCCGCCCCTCCGTCTCCCGACCCGGGCCGGCTCCGCGCCCAGCGCTCGCCGAGGTGGCGACCGTCGTGGTCTGGCTCGGCTTCGGGGCCTGCATCGCCCTCGCGGTGACGGCCGAGACCTGGAGCCAGCTCAGGGCGGCCGGGGGCGTCGCCATGTTCCTCGGCAACCTGACAGGGCTCGCCGGGAGCTACTTGGCACTTGTCATGGTGCTCCTCGTCAGCCGGGTCCCCGCGGTCGAACGTGTGCTTGGACAGGACAGGCTGCTCGCCTTGCACCGCCGCCTGGCGCCCTGGCCCATCTCGCTCATCCTTGCCCATGCCGTGCTGCTGACACTTGCCTACGCCGAGGCGGCCCGGGCCGGCGTGTGGCACCAGTTCGCCACGTTCCTCGCCTCCTACCCCGACATGGTCACAGCGACCGTCGCTCTGGCTCTGATGGTCGCCATCGCGGGCACGTCTGTCTACTCGATCCGCCGCCGCATGCGCCGGGAGAGGTGGTGGGCGGTCCACCTGTTCATGTACCTGGCCCTGGCTCTCGCCTTCGCCCACGAGATCGCCCTCGGGCCGTCGTTCGTGGGCCACCCGTTGACGCGCCTCGTCTGGTCCCTGGCCTGGGCGTCCACCGCGGGCGTCGTGCTCGTCTACCGCTTCGGACTGCCCGCGTGGCGGAGCTTGCGTCACCGCCTCGAGGTCGTGGAGGTCCACCAGGAGGGGCCGGACACCGTCTCGGTCGTCTGCCGCGGCCGGCACCTGGACCGCCTCGCCGTGGCGGGCGGGCAGTTCTTCGAGTGGCGCTTCCTCACAAAAGGGATGTGGTGGCAGGCGCACCCGTTCTCGCTCTCGGCCCGGCCGCGCCCGCCTTTTCTCCGCCTCACGGTGAAAGGCATCGGTGACTACTCCTCGGCCGTAGCCCAGCTGCGGGCGGGCACGCGCGTGGCGATCGAAGGCCCCTACGGAGCCTTCACGGCTCACCATCGCCGTCGGGCGAAGGTGGCGCTCATCGCCGGCGGCGTCGGTGTGACGGCGGTCCGCTCCCTACTCGAGGACCTTCCCCGCAATTGCGATCCGGTCGTGATCCTCCGGGCTTCCCACGCTGACGACATCGTCCTGGAATCGGAGGTGGTCGAGCTCGTCCGTCACCGCAAGGGCCGCGTTCACCAGCTCATCGGCTCTCGCTCCGAGGTGCGCCTCGATCTCCTCTTCGAGCTCGTGCCCGATATGTGGGACCGGGACATCTACGTTGCGGGCGCGGAGGGCTTCGTCAACCGGGTCGTGGCGACGCTGTCGCGCCGTGGCGTCCCCGACGACGCCGTTCACTTCGAGGTGTACTCCCTGTGAACGACCCTGACCGGTACCTCCCTGACCACGAGAAGAGGAGGCTCTCGCTTTGAGACGCGTGGGCACAGTCGCCGCCAGCGTCGCCGGCTTTGCAGGGATCGTCGCCCTGCACGCGGGCGGCGCGCCCTCGCTCCCGGGCGCCACCGCTCCCCCGGCGCCAGTCGCCTCCGCTCCGGGCACGACGACGCCGGGCACGACGACGCCGGGCACGACGACGCCGGGCGCCACGACAGTTCCCACGACCACGGCCGTGCCGGTGACGGGGACAGCAGTCGGGACCAGCGAACAGTACGGCTACGGGGTGCTCTCCGTGAAGGTCACCGAGCAGTCCGGCCAGATCACCGACGTCTCGGTGGCGAGCCTGCAGACGGCCGAGCAGTACTCCCAGAACCTGGCCCAGCAGGTCATACCGATGCTCCGCAGCGAGATCCTCTCGGCCCAGAGCGCCCAGATAAACGCCATCTCGGGGGCCACCTACACGAGCCAGGCCTACGCCGCATCCGTCCAGTCAGCGCTCGACACGCTCGCAACCAAGTGACGCTGCCGAGGTGATCGTCCACGTCGAAGCCGTCATGGGCACGATGTTCTCCTTCCACGTGGAACCGGGCGAGCGCCCCGACCGCGAGGTGTCGGCGGCCATCGCCTCGGCCTGCACGAGGCTGCACGACCTGGACGACATCTTCAGCACCTGGGAGCCGGAAAGCCCGATGAGCAAGTTTCGAGCCGGGTTGCTGCGCCCCGACGAGGCTCCGGGCGAGATGGCCCGGGTGATCGCGCTGTGCGAGGAGGCGAGGGCGCGTTCGAAAGGCTGGTTCGATCCTTGGGCCATGCCCGGCGGCTTTGACCCGACGGGCCTCGTCAAGGGCTGGGCGGTGGCGGAGGCGCTCGAGATCCTGCGACTCGCCGGCGTCAAGGCGGCGATGGTCAACGGTGGCGGAGACATCGCCGTCCTCGGGTCGCCCGAGGAGACGCAAGCCTGGAGGATCGGTATCCGCCACCCATGGAGAGCTGAGGCGCTCGCCTGTGTGCTCGAGATCGACGGCGCCGTGGCCACCTCGGGCTGTTACGAGCGGGGGCCCCACCTCATAAACCCGAAGGACGGAAAGATGAGGTTCGAGACAGCCTCGGCGAGCGTCGTCGGCGCGGATCTGGCCATCTGTGACGCCCTCGCCACGGCCCTCGTCGTCGCCGACGAGGAAGGGCCTGAGCTCGCCCGCACCCTGGCGGACTACGACGCTTACCTCATTCGAAGCGACGGAACCGAGCACGCCAGCACAGGGATCATGTTCGCGACCGAGAGTGTGCGGTGACCCAGACCCAGCTTCGCACCTCGGCGCGACCGTCCTATGGGCCGGACGCGCTGGCGACCGCACGCCCAGCCCGCAACGGAGTACGCAGTACGGCGGCGCTCTTACGTGCCATGCGGCCACGCCAATGGACGAAGAACCTCCTCGTCCTGGCGGCTCCGACGGCTGCCGGCTCCATCGACCAACCACTCGTGATCGGCCACAGCGTCGAAGCCTTCTTCATCTTCGTTGCCGCCTCAGCCTCGACCTACCTCTTGAACGATGTCGTCGACAGACGCAAGGACCGCCTCCACCCAGTCAAAAGAAGCCGACCCGTGGCCTCGGGAGAGCTGCCTATAAGCCTGGCTCTTTCGGCCGCGGTGCTCCTGGCTACGGCCGCACTTAGCGCCGCGGCCTTGGCGTTCGGAGCCGCCCTCGTCCTGGTCGTCACCGCCTACCTGGTCGTGAGCGTCTCCTACTCGCTCGCCTTGAAGCGGGTGCCCCTAGTGGAACTTGCCTGCGTGGCGTCCGGGTTCGCCCTGCGGGCGGTGGCGGGAGGGGCCGTGGCGCACGTGCCGATCTCCCCATGGTTCCTCATGGTGGCCTCCTTCGGCTCCCTGCTCGTCGTCGCCGGGAAGCGCAGCGTCGAGCAGTCCGTGATGAAAGACGAGGGGGGGCTCCACCGGTCGGCCCTCGCCGCCTACCCGGCAGCGTTCCTCCGAAGCGTCCGGATGTTGGCCATGTCGGTGACCGTAACGACCTACTGCCTTTGGGCCTTCGAGCGTGCCGGACGCCTCGGGCCGGTTGAGCGCGCCGAGGACATCATCTGGTTCGAGCTGTCCATCATCCCCTTCGTACTCGCCGTCCTCGTCGTCGAGCTCGCCATCGAGCAAAACCGCGGGGGCGAGCCCGAGGAGCTCGCCCTGCGCGACCGCGGCCTTCAGGTGCTCGGCGTGGCCTGGCTGGCCTTGCTGATCTGCGGCATCTACGCGTGAGGGCGCCCGCCCGGACCGAGCTGCTCGCCGGTTGGGGCCGAGTGCCGGCATCAGCCTCCCGCGTGCTGCGGCCCGGCTCGGTGGCCGAGCTCGAGGATCTCCTCACCCACCGAGACGGCTCGCGCCCGGTCATCGCCCGCGGCCTCGGACGTTCCTACGGCGACGCCGCCCAGTGTGCCGGTGGGGTCGCCCTCGACTGCAGCGGGCTGAACAAGATCCTCGAGCTCGACGTCACAAAGCCACAGGTGCGCGCCGAGGCCGGTGTCTCCCTCGACGAGCTCCTGCGGGTCCTCGTTCCGAAAGGTCTCTTCCCGCCCGTCACCCCTGGGACGAGGTTCGTAACTCTAGGAGGGGCGATCGCAAGTGACATCCACGGCAAGAACCACCACCTCGACGGCACGATCGGCCGCCACCTGGACTACCTCCGGGTCGCCACCCCGGGCGGGCCCGTGGAATGCGGCCCGGGGCAGCGGAGCGAGGTGTTTTCGGCCACGTGTGGCGGCATGGGTCTCACCGGCATCGTCACCGAGGCCGTCCTGCGGCTGCTGCGGATCGAGACCTCGAGCATGCTCGTCGACACCGAGCGGGCAGCCGACCTCGACGCCTGTATGGCCCGCCTCTCTGAGGACGAGGGCCGCTACCGCTACTCGGTGGCCTGGGTCGACGGCCTTTCCGGGGGACGCCACTTGGGGCGCTCCGTGCTCACGCGGGCGAACCACGCCTTTTTGGCGGAGCTTCCCGCGAAAGCGAGGCACGACCCGTTGCGCCTCGAGCTGCGCAAGCCCCTGGGAGTCCCCGCCGCTCCTCCCATCTCGCTCCTCGGGCCGGCAACGGTCGCCGCCTTCAACGAGTTGTGGTACCGGCGCGCACCGCGGCACCGGGCCGGCGAACTCGTCCCCCTGGCGCGTTTTTTCTACCCGCTCGACGGCGTCGCGGGCTGGAACCTCCTCTACGGGCCGCGCGGCTTCACCCAGTACCAGTTCGTCGTGCCGCTCGGCGAGGAGGCGACCGTGCGGCTCGTCCTCGAACGACTCAGCAGGGCGCGAACCGCCTCCTTCCTCGCCGTCCTTAAGCGCTTCGGGGCTCAGGGCTCGGGCCATCTCTCCTTCCCGAGGATGGGTTGGACGCTCGCCCTAGACGTGCCTCTCGGATCTGGCGGCACCGCCGCACTGCTCGACGGCCTCGACGAGCTCGTCGTCTCCGCAGGAGGCCGCGTGTACCTCTCCAAGGACGGGCGCTTGCGGCCCGAGATGATGGCGGCGATGTACCCGCGTCTCGTCGACTGGCTGGAGGTCCGGACGAGGCTAGATCCCGAGGGTGTCCTGAGCTCCGACCTCGCGCGCCGGCTCGGTCTCGACGGGCTCAGGCGCTTTGCCGCCGCGAATGTCCAAGCGTGATCGACGCCACGGGCATGCCCCAGACCGCCGTTGTCATCGGGGGCTCTTCGCAGATCGCCCGCGACACCTTGCTGCTGCTTGCGGATCGGCGCCTGCGCTCGGTGGTGCTAGCCGGCCGGGGCGGGGCGGCGCTCGAGGCGACCGCCGTCGAGCTGCGCGCCCGCGGGGTCGAGGAGGTGATGACGCGGTACCTGGACGTGACCGACACGGATCGCCTGGACGCCTTCGCGAAGGCGACCACTTGCGAGCTCGACACGATCGACCTCCTCCTAGTCGCCGCCGGGGATCTCGGCACGTCCGAGATCGACGCCCTCGACGCCAAGACGGTGAGCCGGACGGTCGTGACGAACTTCGCCGGGCCGGCCGCCGCCATTGCGGCCTTCCTCGGCACGCTGCGCGCCCAGGGTGCGGGCCGCATCGTCATCCTCTCCTCTGTCGCGGGCGTTCGTGTGCGCAAGGCCAACTTCGTCTACGGCGCCGCCAAGGCGGGGATCGACGGCTTCGCCCTCGGCCTCGCCGACGCCTTGGTGGGCACCGGCGTCGAGGTGACGGTGGTGCGCCCAGGCTTCGTCCGCACGAAGATGACCTCCGGGCTCAAGCCTGCCCCGTTCACGGTTGAGAGCTCCGCCGTGGCCGAGGCCATCGTGGAGGGCCTAGAGACCCGGGCCCCAGTGATCTGGGTGCCTCCGGTGTTCCGAGCGGTCTTCGCACTGGTGCGCCTTTTCCCCCGAGCACTCTGGCGCAAGATCCCCGGCTAGCTGCGGCTAGCGGGGCATACACGCTCTGAGGCGTGGCCGACTCTAGGGCTGGCGCCTCAGCGGGCCGACATCGTGATGAAGTCGCGTGCCCACCAGGTGACGAAGTAGCGCGCAGGCGGTCCCGCCATGTCGGCGAGGGGGAGGAGGTCCGTGCCGTTTGCCGGAGAGGCGAGACCGCTCGGCGTCGTCGGGGCGAAGGTGGCGAAGTTCACCCAGTCGGTGTTGATGTCGAGCTCCATTGCCCGCACGGCTCCGGCACGCACGAGGAGATTGGCGAGGTCGGTGATGTTGAGGAAGGGCCCCCCTACATAGACGAGGGCGCCGTCGCGGGTCACGCCGATGCCCGAACGTGAGACGTAGACCTGATTGCCGAGCGTGTTGCCCCACGTGCTCGTGTCGTAGGCATTGAGCCCCGGCACGGGCTGGCCGTTGTCGACGAGGAGCTTCAGGTTCTGCCGGACGGCGACGACTTGCGGGGTCATAGTGACGTCGCTCCCCCAGGCGCCGACTGTGGCCGCGCCGTTGCGGTAGATCACGAACGAAGCGGCGCCGCTGCGCAGCGGAATGACCGTCTTTCCCTGGGTGTAGTAGCCACCGTTGGCGTCCTGCATGCGGAACCCGGCGTTGAATGCCGCCACGAGGAAGCGCGCTGCGGTCGGTTCGATCGGAGCGGTGTACTTGTACGGCCCGCCTCCTGGGATGTAGCTCCCCGAGTAGAGCGTCGTCGACAAGAGCTTCATGTCCATCCAGGCGATGCCGTCGACGACGCTCGTGTGAACGGCATCGGGACGAAGGAACGTCTCGTAGACGGCCGGGATGCCTCGCACGAAACGGCCGACCGGTTTCCAGTCGCCCTCTCCCGGCAGGGAGGGCCGGGCGAAGCTGGCGAGCGGTGCCGGCGTCGGCAGGTGTGCAGGCACCTCGCCGTGCGCCCCGGTCGTGGCGAGGTGGATGTGCTGTCGCACTGGCAGCGCGGCTGCCAATGGTCGCCCGCCGACGGGCGGTGGGTGGTGGGAGTACCACCAGTTCTCCACCGTGTTGACGACCGAGCCTCCACCGTTGTCGCGCAGCCACTCAGCAAATCGCGTAGGGACCGAGAGACCCAGCGCCGGGTTTGCGAGCGCCCCGTCGAGAGAAACGCTCACAGGGGTGAGCAACGCCAGCACGGCCACGCTGATGGCCGCTACCGGGTGGCGACCGGGCCAGGTCCGACGTGAGGCGCGCCGCAACCGGCGGCGTCTCCTTCGCGCCACGACGTAAGCACGATGGCTCCGCCAGGACGGCCAATGAAGAGGCTTCGTAACGCCTTCCTGCGCGCTCCCCGGGCGGGGGACGGCGACCCGTGCGCCGGGGAGCCGGGAACGAGGCTCACGAACCGCCGCCGTCTCGAGGTGGGCACTTCCCCGCTTCGTCTTCGCCAGCTGGTGCTGTGACTCAGAAGTCGTCAACGCGGCCGTCACGGCCTCGAGCATGCCGTATAAATGGGCCGGCTGAACGGCGATTGTGGGCCTTCTTTGCCTGATCTTTGCCGAATCTTTTCCAACGTTGCCGCCCGGAGAAGACAGGTCGGTCAAGTAACACGCGACCAGGATTCTCCTGCCCCCGTGAAGCGAGCAGCACCAAAGCGCGGCAGGCAAATGCCCTTTGCTTGCATTAGGCCGGATCTAGGCCTGAGAAGGTGAAAAGGCACAGCGGTCAGCGCTCTTCGGCCGCTTCCATGATGCTGAAGGCCATGGCGAGAAAGGCCGCTCGAAATCCCGGGCCCTTTGTGACCCGTGTCCGCCGCCGGACAGCCGCGGATGCTCGACTCCATCGGGTGAATGTCTCAAGTGGATCCAGTGTTCGAGCGGAAGGTCGTAGAAAGTGGGAGGCTCCTCGCGGTCGTCGGCGATCTTGGCGGTCGCCTTCGGCCGGAGCGCGGCCAGCTCAATGTCCGTTAGATCGGAGTCCATCCACTCTTCGACTGGACTCCGGCCATCACCGTCCTCGAAGAACTCGATGGTGGACTCGCGGAGTTTGTTGAAGAGGCTAGCGGTGTCGTCCATTGGGTTACGTCGACGGTGATCGTGCGACGAGCGACCAGACGGCCTCGACGACTCCGAAGAGCCACGTTCCCGCTAGGAACCTGTAGATACTCGACAGGGCACATCCGAAGTCGAACGCGGCGACGAAGTGGCGACCGCGGGACTCCATGGCGTACATCATCATCAAGGTGACGGCGGCTTCGCCGTAGATCGTAAGCGCCACCCTAAGTGGCGTTTGCCGGTATCACTCTGAGATCGAGAAGAGCAGGATCCCCGACGTCAGGCATCGATTGTCGACCGGGGACTCATGCCCTTTCCAGCCACGGGCGTGGCGCCCATGTGACCGCCCGTGCCTCGGGCACGTCGGAACAGACCGCCGCTTCGACGTCTCGACCAACGGTCTCGGCAACCTCGATCGTGGTTCCGCATCGACGAAACCCTCAACCTCAATGAGAAGGGTGCGTCCCATCCATTTTGCCCGTGGGCGTGACGGACGCCGGGGACCGATTCACCGATCCCTCCGCTGTCGCGAGGACATCGGGGTCATCTCGCGCGGAGCGGAGGCAGGAGCCGTCGTCGGATCGGAGTGCCGGTTGGATCCTGTTCCCGCCGCCCGCTGCAATAGTGCCATTCGAACGCTCACCTTTCTGGAAGCGGTCACTACTCGCAACCAGGGCTTCCGATACCTCTACCAGGGCTGCCGAGCCGGTGCGGCCCTCTTGAGAGATCCCCAAGGGGAGCGCCTATGGTCTGGCCGAATCGGGTCGTTCACTGCCAGCAGCAGAGCTCGAGACGTCGAGCCGTACCATTGAGCACTGACCTTGGAACGAGACGAGCTGACAGCGCTGTTGAGGGCGCACCGTGACGAACTCGCGGCCCAGCTTCGCGAGCTGGCCGAGCCTGTGCGCGCCCCCGGAGTCCAGATGCAGTTCGGAAAGCGCGCCGGCGACCACACCGCTGATGCCGTCTTGCAGATGCAGAGAACCATGACCGCCGGCCAGTTGCAACAGGTTGCAGCCGACATCGACCGTGTTCTCGAGAAACTTGAGGAGGACACCTACGGAGTCTGTGACGAGTGTGGCCAGCCGATCGGCGAAGAGCGCCTGGAGGCGATCATGTGGGCACTTCGCTGTGTGCGCTGCCAGGCGGGCGGCCATCGTCGCTGAGCAGAGGTGCCGAGGTGCCGAGGTCCGAGGAGGGCTACCAGGACTTTCGGGTGTGGTCTTCACATGTGCCTGTGAACTGGCCGAACTTGGCGACTTGGAGATGGTGACACGCTTTAGCGCTGTGGCAACCACACTTGGTCCACAGGTCTTGGCTCAAGAACGGTGGGAGGTTCTTTCGTCGGCTTCGAGGGCGGCCACGCCGAGGGCCTCGAGTCTTGAGACGAGCTCTCTTAGGCGTCTGTCGTTGTCGATCCAGCTTTCGTAGTCGCCCGCTTCGTCCTCGCTCAGGTACTTCCCGACGGTCTTCGCGGCGACCTTTCGCGTCCAGTGCCAGTAAGGACCGTGCAGCCTCGGTGGATCGCCATGACAGGCGCAGTTGGGCCTCCCGCATCGAGTACGCCGCTCTGAGATCGTGCCCGGCAGGACGCGTCCGCTGCGGGCGATCTCGGCCAGCTGTTTGGCGATCTCGGACAGCTCGGCGCGCTGTTCTGGGTCCACGTCTGAAGCCTGACAGGGAGGATTCACCATCTTCGTCATATCCTCCTGTATATATACCTTATGATCAAGTCGGGACAGGCTCTCGCCCTCGAGGTCGTCGCCAGCTGGACCCCGCGGCATGGCTGTTTTGAGTCCGCCGAGTTCGCGAGAGCCGTCGTCACAAAGCTGGCTCCGGCCGGGCCACCCCGGGCGAGAGCCCTCTTGTTGGCCTGCTCTGCACTTTGTGAGTGGGGCCTTCGGATCGGCCTTGAGGCAACTGAGCGCTCACTTTTCCACGAGGCCGTGATCGAGCGCCACATCGCCACGGCCATGGACAAAGCGACCCCGGCCTCGAGGCGCACAAGACGTGCCAACTTGCGCTTTGTCGCCCGCGGCCTTGGCCTGGCGCTTAGGGCCGAGCCTGCCCCGATCGCCCGCGACGGCCCGGCGGCTCCTTACAGCTTCGAGGAGATCGAGGCCTACTTCGCCCTTGCCCGACGCCAGGTGCTCCGACGACGAAGGGCAATGGAGTCGATGCTCTGTTTGGGCCTTGGTGCCGGGCTCGACGGGCTGGACATGAGATATGTCACCGGACACCACGTACTGGAACGCTCCGGGGGCCTCGTCGTCGTCGTCGAAGGAGCCCGGGCCCGGGTCGTGCCCGTGCTCAAGCGCTACCAGGCGATGCTGGTTGTGTGCGCCACCTTCTCCGGTGCGAACAACATGACCGGGGGCATCGCCCCGACGAGGAAGAACGTCACCACCCCGGTTCTTGCCCGCCTAAGCGGCGGGGTCGACCTTAAGCGGCTCTCGGTCTCTAAGATGCGCTCGACCTGGATCTCAGAACAACTGGAACATCTCGGTGTGCCCGCACTTCAGGTTCATCGCGTGGGAGAGAGCGCTAATACGGTTACCGCCTGCGTCGGATTCGGCCAACAGCGGTACGCGTTCGATTCTCCCCCGACTGAACTCGCTCAGGGGGCGTCGCAGGGAAACTGTCGCAGGGAAGCCTTCGCGCACGTAGCGCGCACGTTGCCCAATCGGCGGTGCGCCCGGCGTTCAAATAAACATCTCTACCAGGACTTTCTTC
>CAVZYD010000005.1:0-3524 GCA_963779425.1 uncultured Acidimicrobiaceae bacterium | reverse complement strand
TGTGATGAAGGAGCGTTTGACCGCTCCCGCGTGACCGGATCGGTGAATACTCCAGCCGGCATGCCAAACAGTAGGAGGGCGCAGCGTGCCTCCGAACCGTCGCGTCGAAAGCAACAAGGTCCACCCTCGTCATGGAGAGCCGAGTGAAAAACTCGCGGTCGCCAAACCAATCACTCCACGACGAAGGAGGACCAAGATGCAACCCCAAGAGTACGTCGGCATCGACCTGCACAGACGCCGGAGCGTGATCGTCCGGCGTAGCGCCGAAGGCGAGACGCTCGAGGTGACCAAACTCGACAACGACGACCTTCTCGCTTTCGAGCGGGCGGTGACCGCCGCCGGCGAGCACCCCGAGGTCGTCTTGGAAGCGTCGTATGGGTGGTACTGGGCGACCGACCTGTTAGAAGAGCTCGGTTGCAAGGTCCACCTGGCTCATCCTCTCGGCAACAACTGGGGCAACCGCAGAGTGAAGAACGACACCCGCGACGCCGAGGACCTGGCCGATCTCCTGCGACTCGGCCGTCTCGCCGAAGCCTGGATCGCCCCACCGGAGGTCCGAGAGCTCCGCGAGCTGGTTAGATACCGCGCCAAGCTCGTCTCCTTGCGCACCAACTGCAAGCTGCAGGTCTACGCCGTCCTCGCCAAAGAAGGCGTTAGCGTCCCGATGACGGACCTGTTCGGCGTCTTAGGAACCGAGCTTTTGGAGACCTGCCACCTCGCCATCGCCTATCGCACCCGTGTCGAGTCGCTGCGTGAGCTGATCGAGGTCTTCGACCGTGAGATCACAAAGCTCGAGGGTGATCTTCGCCAGAAGCTTCGCGGCCACGCCGGCTACCAGGCGATCCAGCAGATCCCAGGTATCGGCCCGCTGTTCGCATCGGTGTTCGTGGCCGAGATCGGAGACGTCACTAGATTCCGGTCACCGGCACAACTCGCGAGCTGGGCGGGACTCACGCCGAAGCACCATGAGTCGGACCTGACGGTGCGCCGCGGCCCGATCACCAAACAGGGATCACGCCTCGTTCGCTGGGCCGCGGTCGAAGCAGCCCAACGCCAGGCGAATGGGACCAAGCTGCGAGCCGACTTTGTCCGCATCACCGCTCATCACGGCGACAACGCCGGTGCTCGCAAGATCGCCCGCGTCGCCGTGGCGAGAAAGATCGTCACCCTCGTCTACTACGGTCTTCGGGACGGCACCATCCGCTCCAAGGCCATCTCGGAGGCGGCGTGACGCGGGAACGACACCCCAAGGCGCGTGGTCGCCTCAGGTCATGGCCCCCGGTCAACCGGCGTGGCCGCGACGCCTGATTGACCCCGTCTTGGTGGTGCCGCAAGACTCCATGCCGATAAACGGCGCAGGAATGACAGGCAACCGCGTTCGCGCCTTGCCGTCCCGAAGCACGCTTCGGATCTGGAGACGACACCTGGTGTCCGCTTCCCCGAACAAGAGGTAGTGACAACGGCCTGAATCTCTCCTCGACCGACGCCAGCATGCGCATCAAGGCTTCCCTTTGGCGGCTCCGCCAGCCTTGACCCTGCCTTGGCGATGGCGCGCGGCCGCGATCAGGTCGAGAGAGCTATGCGAACTGCAATAATCGTGCTCCTCTTCGAGGAGCGCTACTTGACAACAAGCCCTCCTTCAGGAATGACCTGATCAAGCCCGATCACGGCTTGTAGGGCAAAAACTGCCTTACCGCGACCTCGTGAGCAGGACATTCAAAGTTGAGCCGCCGAAGTCGGGACTGACTTTCACTTCCAGATCGCACAGTGCGACATGATGGAGCGGCGCCTATACAGGCCATTCGGTGTGGTCTTCACATGTGCCTGTGAACTGGCCGAACTTGGCGACTTGGAGATGGTGACACGCTTTAGCGCTGTGGCAACCACACTTGGTCCACAGGTCTTGGCTCAAGAACGGTGGGAGGTTCTTTCGTCGGCTTCGAGGGCGGCCACGCCGAGGGCCTCGAGTCTTGAGACGAGCTCTCTTAGGCGTCTGTCGTTGTCGATCCAGCTTTCGTAGTCGCCCGCTTCGTCCTCGCTCAGGTACTTCCCGACGGTCTTCGCGGCGACCTTTCGCGTCCAGTGCCAGTAAGGACCGTGCAGCCTCGGTGGATCGCCATGACAGGCGCAGTTGGGCCTCCCGCATCGAGTACGCCGCTCTGAGATCGTGCCCGGCAGGACGCGTCCGCTGCGGGCGATCTCGGCCAGCTGTTTGGCGATCTCGGACAGCTCGGCGCGCTGTTCTGGGTCCACGTCTGAAGCCTGACAGGGAGGATTCACCATCTTCGTCATATCCTCCTGTATATATACCTTATGATCAAGTCGGGACAGGCTCTCGCCCTCGAGGTCGTCGCCAGCTGGACCCCGCGGCATGGCTGTTTTGAGTCCGCCGAGTTCGCGAGAGCCGTCGTCACAAAGCTGGCTCCGGCCGGGCCGCCCCGGGCGAGAGCCCTCTTGTTGGCCGGCTCTGCACTTTGTGAGTGGGGCCTTCGGATCGGCCTTGAGGCAACTGAGCGCTCACTTTTCCACGAGGCCGTGATCGAGCGCCACATCGCCACGGCCATGGACAAAGCGACCCCGGCCTCGAGGCGCACAAGACGTGCCAACTTGCGCTTTGTCGCCCGCGGCCTTGGCCTGGCGCTTAGGGCCGAGCCTGCCCCGATCGCCCGCGACGGCCCGGCGGCTCCTTACAGCTTCGAGGAGATCGAGGCCTACTTCGCCCTTGCCCGACGCCAGGTGCTCCGACGACGAAGGGCAATGGAGTCGATGCTCTGTTTGGGCCTTGGTGCCGGGCTCGACGGGCTGGACATGAGATATGTCACCGGACACCACGTACTGGAACGCTCCGGGGGCCTCGTCGTCGTCGTCGAAGGAGCCCGGGCCCGGGTCGTGCCCGTGCTCAAGCGCTACCAGGCGATGCTGGTTGTGTGCGCCACCTTCTCCGGTGCGAACAACATGACCGGGGGCATCGCCCCGACGAGGAAGAACGTCACCACCCCGGTTCTTGCCCGCCTGAGCGGCGGGGTCGACCTTAAGCGGCTCTCGGTCTCTAAGATGCGCTCGACCTGGATCTCAGAACAACTGGAACATCTCGGTGTGCCCGCACTGCTGCGGGCAGCCGGGCTTAAGTACTCCCAGAGACTGTTCGACCTCGCCTTGTCGCTTCCTCAATTAGACGAGGCCGAGCTCGTCTTGTTGCTCGGGGGCTCGAGCTGAGCACGAGCTCGCGCCTTAGGCGCTTCGAAGAGGTGCTGGACCGCTCGGGGGTGACCGAGATGTTGGAGGAGGCCGTCTCGTCTTCGGGACCGGCCCGCCAGCTCACATTCCGCACGGTGCTCTTGGGCATCTTGTTGTCGATCTCGAACTCCAAGGTCGCCCATCTCTCGGCCGCCTATCGCTGCCTTTGCGACCTGAGCGTCATCGACCAGGTCCGCCTCGGCGTGGCGAGACCTGGCCGCGACGGGCTCAAGACTGCGAGCTACAGGATGTTCGAGCACAGCTTCAACGCCATGATGAAGCCGATC
>CAVZYD010000004.1:0-846723 GCA_963779425.1 uncultured Acidimicrobiaceae bacterium | reverse complement strand
GCGTGGACCCCGATGTGAGGGACTCCGGTGTGGGCTATGCATATGCGGACGACAATCCAGTCAGTGATTCGGACCCGACGGGCCAAGCTGCTAGGTTCATTAACCCGTATGGCTGTGGTGTGTACGTGGGAAATGCTCACTGGCAGAATGGGCAACGTGCGACTAATACCGTCAAAGTGAATGCATCGATCCTCAACTGTAGAGAAGAGCCTGAATGGGGGATAATCACAGTTATCCTCTGGAAGGTTGGGTTTCTCGACGAAGACAACCACAATGAGGAAATGACCACGGTAACCAGCACGGAGAGCGCGTTCCATTACCAGAAACCCAGCGCTGGAGGGTGGCAGATGTCGAATCAGAAGACCTTGATTAAGGGTAGAAGAGTTGATGGCGTTAGCAGCACATTCTTCGGCCAAGTTGTCTACGCAGCGGTGGTCGAGGGCGGCATCAAATATGACACCTCAGACGTCGAGAGACCCATCCGGTCTGCGGCGAACTGGACTGCTGACGACTTCTGGACTGGCAAGTAGCTTCCGACAATACTTCACGGATGGCTAAGAGGTGGTGTATGCGTAGGGTTCAACAGGAGGAAGTGAGTTGGGTGACCCAGGGGCTTCACAACGGTCATGCAATTCGCTTTGGATCTTTTCTTCCCGCTGGCTTCGCGGAGTATCTGAGAGCGTCAACTACCATGCCGCGGCCGAAGATCGCACTGATACAGGTTCACGAGTGGTTGGCACGATCTCTGCAAGACTACACGACGACGGCAAAAGATTGTGTCTTCCTCTTTTCTTGTAGCTGGGGAAGCTTACTTCCTGATCTTGAGGATCCCACTCACATTAGATTCGATGGCATGGAGTGCCTCGGCGTGGCAGGCGATTTGATGCAAATCGAGGAGTTCTCTGTGGCGCCGACTCTATTCTGGCCGAAGGACCGAGCCTGGCTTGTCGTTTGCGTGCTCGACACAGATGTCGCGCTCGCTGCCTGCGAGCGTCAGCCCGCCGAGATTCTGCTCGCCGATCAGACGTTCGACATTCGACGAGTATCTCGCGAGGAACTCTTCGAGTGAGGCTAAGTGAGCTCGGGGAGACTTGAACGATAGTGGTGCGATCAAAGGTTTGTTTTGCTGAGTGTTTCCCTGCGGGAGCCTCCAGGGCGGCGCGGCGCCTGGCATCCGGGGAAGAGTATCCTGCGCGTCGACCGCCTACCTTCGGCAGGGTCGAGACAGCGTCGGCCTGGCGTTATCGGGTCGCAGTTGCGGCCAACTCCGTCGGCCGGTCAGCCGGTCAAGTTCCGTGATCGGCCTGGGAGTCGTGGGCGACGCTCCGGGTGACGGACACGAGGGGACCTGACCTGAGGGGTTCAGCCGGGTGTCCATGTGAGCAGGAGCGTGACCGCCCTCGTCGCGCTCCTCGCCCGAGGGATTCATCCGCGGCTCATTGGCGGCCGATGCTCACAGCAGGGAGAGCAGCATCCACGGTGGACGAAACCGGCGGCGGAGTCCGGTCCCGCCATGGCCTCCTCGTCGGCCGTCTCGAAAGAAGGCGGCCATGACCTCCATCGAGACAGATGCACGCGAGTACCTCAAGTGGATGGCGATCCACAACTACGCCAGGACGACGATCACCTGCCGGTGCCGCTACCTCGGCTACTTCGTCGAGTTCGCTGGCGCGCAGGGGGTCGATCGGTCAGAAGATGTGACCCTGGAGCTGCTGGTCTCGTACCAGCAGAGCCTTTTCGCCCACCGCAAGCGGGACGGTGACCCACTGTCGTTCGGTACCCAGGCGCAGCGTCTCGTGCCCGTGGCCCAGTTGTTCTCCTGGTTGCGACGCCAGCACCGCATCGAGGTGAACCCGGCCGCCGACCTGCTCATGCCCCGGCCCGATCGGCGACTCCCGGAAGCCACGCTTGAGCGCCGAGGAGATGGCGGTCCTGCTCGCGCACGCCCGACATCTCCAAGCCCCTCGGACTACGAGACCGTGCCGTACTGGAGGTCTTCTACTCCTGTGGGCTTCGCCGGGCCGAGCTCATCTCTCTTTGGCTGAGAGACGTCGACTTCGAGCGAGGCACCGTGTTCGTGCGCTGTGGCAAAGGTGGAAAGGACCGCTACGTCCCCATCGGGGAGAGGGCGCTCTTCTGGTTGCGCCTTTATGTCGAGATCGTCCGCGCCTGGCTTTGTGACCGATCGGTTCCCTGATCACCTCTTCCTTTCCTCGGCGGGTACTCCGCTCTGCGCTGACTGGCTGTGCCGCAAGGTACGTAGGTACCTGGCCACCGCCGGCATCGACAAGCACGGCAGTTGCCACCTGCTTCGACACACCGTGGCCACGCTCATGCTCGAAGGCGGGGCCGACATCCGATACGTCGCCGAGATGCTCGGCCATGCGAATCTCGACACGACCCAGCGCTACACGCGGGTGAGCATCGAGCGGCTCCGGACCGTGCACGCCTCCTGCCACCCGGCTGCGGGCCTCAACGTCGCCATGGCCTCGGAGCTCTGCACGGCCCTGCCGAGTGCCCGCATCGCCATCGCCACTCGCAAGACGCCGCCGTCGTCGCCGACGAGTCATGATGGTCGCGATGTCTTTCGGGACGACGTGCCGTAGAGGCCGACGACACATCCGCTTCGGGTCCCCACCATGTTCCCCGGCGCGCCCGCCGGTGCCCGCGACGCCATGGTGGGGGCCCTTCGGAGCCTGTCGTAGTCGGGCGCTACCACGACCCTCCTGGTAGCCGTCCTCATGTACCGGGATCGGATCGGCCGCCCGCTGCTTTTTCTCCTCGGCTATTCAAAGGTGAATGCGGCGAGTAGTGCGAGCCTCAGTGCTCAGTTATGCGACCGCAGTCGCAGCAAACCTCGTGGGACGGAGGTATCGGGATCCACTCGGCGTGGTTGCCTCGGTCGTGACACACTGACGCCATCAAGAAGCTATTGTCCGCAAGTTCTGGCTGCGGTATTTCAAGTGACCAGCCCTCACCATCCCAAATCCACACCTGTTCACCTGCTGGATGCCAGAGCCGACCCCTCGGGAGCAAAGGATTAGCAGGTACGAGTTTGGCAGGGCGCCGTGGCAGAGGCGGCATATATCCTGTCTGGCGAAACCTCCTACAAGCCTCAATCCATCGAAGGACGTCAGGATCGCGGTCGCCGAGATCCCAAACCTCTCGGAAACCCATATATTCGTCCAGATCAGGCTCGTTGCCGGCCAGGAATCCAGCCAGCCAAGCGCTGGCGCCCGCCGACATGTCCTCAACTTCGTCAAAGGAAAACACATATCCGCACTGGAAAGCTTCTGCATAGCCCGCGATGCGTCCGAAGGACGTGTGGGCGTTTCCGATCACGTAGACCTTCCCTGCATCACGGACCCTGACCCAAAGATCCACATCAGGGTAGGCGGAGGATGGCTCGCCACCAGTTGCAGCGTTGTCAGTCATGATCAGAGCGCTAAGAGAAGGCCCAAGCCGATGAGGGTAATGATACCTCTGATCTGGCCCACTCGCTGGTCAGGGCAACACGAGCGGTAACTGAAGCGAACTGCACCGATCTCCCCGACGAACCAAGTGACCGCTGCGGAGCTCAAACCGTATGCTTGCCAAGTTCCCCATTGAGGGAGTCAAGCAATCTCTGTACCTGGTTCCGGCTCTCTTTAGATTTCACTCGAGTCGACGATAGGCCCACGAGCGCGATATGTTTCCCAGTTCGCATCACGGCGTACGGTTGCAGAGACGGGGTATTGAGCGACTCCCGCAGCGAAAGGTCTTTGATTTCGTCGCCGAACTGGAAAGACGCAATGTCTGGCCAGCGCAGTCTGGTGCTTCGCAGCCAGTTTCTTATTAGGACGCCATCCTTGGTGACGAAAACACCCATCCGGGCTAATCTGAGCGTCGACCAACCAAAGCCAAGCAATCCTACCGCTATGAATAGTGTGCCGGCCACATTTCCTTGAAACGTATGAGAGAGCGAATAGGCGCCTGCAAAATCCGCAATCCCCATTCCGATCAATATAAGGAATAGCGTAGCGATGTATGCAGCTGCTCTTCGTGTCACGTTGCTGCGGAAGGTCATGGTGGTCGGATATTGGTTGCTGGACACGATGGCTTCCGATCGGCGAGAGTCAGTCTTTGTTCAGTGCAACGGTCACGTATGGCATAGCAGCAACAACGTTGATCGTTTTGAGTACAACGGTCTTGAGAGCGGGACTTAAGCTTATAGCTGCTTCGTCGGCGATTTTCTCCATGAGCATCGAGGTACCGGCAGCGGCAAGTGAAGTCACCCCAAGCAAGACTGTTTCCGTTGCATTTGCCACTGTTAGCCGGCCAGTGACCCACCGATCCCCGAGCTCAGTGAGCGTGGACAAACCAATCCCTACCATGCACCATCCTGCGGTAAGAAGGACACACGCTCCGGAACCACTGACCTGAGCAATCGTGCCAATGTTGTGACCCACCCAGCCCAGGACGTCGTCAACCCAAGAAGGTATACCGCCGTTGTAAGTGGCATAGCACGGACCAGTCGCCGGGTTAGGTTGACAGTTAAATCCAGCGCTTCCCCCTTCCACTCCGACAAAGTCCTGCCCATTGGGGTCTGTCCTGTGCACAGGATCGTCCGCAACATAGATGAAGGCTTGCTGCGTCTGCTGCACTGCCGGGTCCACGCCCAGGAACGGCCAGTATCGGGTCGTAGTAGCGGCCTACTACGACCCAACGATCGAGGTGCTGACGGAGCGAATCCCGGTGCACCATCTAGAGCTTCTTGCAACTGACCCGAGCATCTCGCGGCTGCCCGTCCTTACAGTTCCGGCCCTCGGTCCGTCGTGAGGCCGACAGAGACAGGTATCACCTCAGGGCGTTGCGTACGCGTCGCATTTGTGAGCCTCATCGCCATGTTGAAAGCAGCCTGGGCAAGGCGGCGCTGGTTGAGCGCTTCGATGCTCCTCGCCGTAGCTTTCGAGCCGAGGGGCCGGGGATCGCCGTCAATGTTCCACCGTTCCCGGTACGCGGCGATCGTCTTCACGGCCTCGAGCCAACGCTCTCTGGAGAGCGGATCGGAAGGTCGGGCACCGAGCTGTCGCAGCCAGAGCGGGTTCTGATCAATGGCACGTGCGGCGAGCTCGCGTGCCCGGCGTTGCAACGCCTCGGCCCGCTCATGGAGACCCCGGGCCATGTCGGTGTCCGAGACGCCAACCGCGCGTGGGATCAGACCTGCGATGAGGCCCGAGCCTGCCTGCCGTCTGGATCCGCCGTCCTGTGCCCATCGGTCGACTCGGTCGCGGATCACCGCCGCAAGATCGTCGGCGTCATCGAGCGAACGCGTTGCCACGAGCCTGGGCAAGGACTCTTCCACGTCGAGGCCGTGCACCTCGGCGTCCCGGACAGCTGCTAGCAGTGGGCCGTAGGCAGGGCTCTGGCGGATCTCCGCGAGGCGTTCTGGTCCGAGTCCTGAGTGAGCCAGCAACTCGTCGAGGCGATGCTGATGAGCCGCTTGGACAAGAGTCTCGTACTCGGCGGCCAGAACCCTGAAGTCCTTCGCCTGGAGTTGTGCCCTCTCGAGGCTCTCGTGCGCGGAGAGGTCCGCGCCGTCGTTCGCCAACACGCCGGCGAGCACGTCTCGAGCGGTCCGTTGTGAGATAGCAGGTTCGTGACCGGTGGCCGGGTCGGGGTCGAACAAGGTGTCGACATAGAGGCTGTTGGACTCACGGCCTCTTGTCGCGGAGACGTACAGCACCTCTCGCGTTGTAGCCGGTGAGACCAGGGCGTGAGAGGTGTCCGTCGTACGGCCTTGGCTCCGATAGGCGGTCGTGGCGTAAGCGAGCTCGACGTGCCGGCCGACGTAGTCGGCGGGGAGCGAGACCTCGCCGCCGCCGTTGCCACGGCGCAACGCCATGCTCCCGTCGGGGTTGGTGGCGGTCACCAACCAGCGGTCGCCGTTCTTGACCCAGGTCCTGCCGGTCGTGACGAGGCGGTTGTTCTGACGGGTGACGACCTGGTCACCTACTCCTGCTGTCTGGCCGTCAGCTATCAGTAGCCCCTCTAGTGAGACGGTCCCCTCCAGCATCCGATCGGCTCTCGCCCGGGTGTTGAGCTCCGTCACAGTGGCGGAGTCTCCGGCGATCATCAGGCTCGACTTGCCGGCATCGACGTCGTTCTTCCAGGCGGTGTAGATGGCATCGAGCAGGATCTCGCGGGGACCTTCTGTGATGCGGCCGTGAGCCTCGTAGTCATCGATGGCGGTCTTGTTGCCGAGGCGCAGCTCGATGCTCGCCGCCTTCTCCCACTCCGAGGTGAAGCGCCGTACGTCGGTCAGCTCGGCAACGAGATCACCGCGGTCTTTGACAAGCAGCGAGAAGGCCCCGCCCGCTTCCACCGAGCCGAGCTGTGCCCCGTCTCCTACGAGCAGGATCTTCGAACCGGCCTGCCTCGCGGCACCCACGAGCTCGTCGAGGGCGAAGGTCCCGGCCAGGCTCGCTTCGTCGACGATGACTAACTGTCCGGCCTTGAGGCGCCTCTCGGCAATGACCTGGTCCATCGCCGCGACCCGGGCGCGGAGCTTGGCCGCGGCGGAAGAGTGCGGGTACGCGTTGCGGGCGAGGTTCAATGCGAGCCGGTCCCGGCGCTCGGTCAGTTCTGGAATCCGCCGCCACTCGTGTAGCCACTTGGCGGTGTTCTCCGTCTCGATACCGAGCTCGTCTGCTAGCACCTGGGCCGCAACAGCAGAGGGGGCGAGACCGATCACCGACCCGGGTCCGTGCTCTTCCTCCCAGACGGCCCTGAGGCCCGCCATGGTGGTTGACTTCCCGCTGCCGGCCGGACCCACGAGAACGTCAAGGACGCGCCCGGATGTGGAGATCTTCTCCACGACGAGGGCCTGGTCGACACTCAGTCCGTAGTCGCGTGCGGGCAGGTTTGCCTCGGCAATGTGCGCGACTGTCGCCGTGCTCACCTGAGGCGCTCCGTGCCCTCTCCCGGCTTCGAGGAGGCGATCTTCCGCGTCGAGGAGGACCTCTGTGGTGTAGACGAGGTGATCCCTTGGCTGCAGGCGCGAGGACCCGTCAGGGCGAACGTAACGCTCCGGGGTGTGGTGCATCGCCGGCGGGGTGAGCACGACCGAGCGGGCGAGGGCGAGGTCGGTGATGTGCTCGGCGACGGCCACGCGGTCGTCGGGAGAGGCGAAGCGGACTCCGTGCAACAGGCGGTGAGCCTCGGCCAGAAGGTTCTGGCGACCGTAGGTGGAATGATGCTCGGCGACCGTCGTGACCACTGCCTGAGCGGCATCGTCGAGGATGGGCTCGACCAGGTCGCAGGTGCGCAGGAGCGGCAGGTCGTTGCGGCCGGCGAGGCTCGAGACCCACGCCAGTTGCTCGTCCTCGGGGACGTGTGCGGCTGCCCGCTCTCGCCAGGTGGCCGTCAGCTCGGCGAGACTCCGGTGGGTCTTCTCGGACCGGGTGGCGATGGTGGCGACTTGCCGGAGACGCATCGTCTCGACGACGGTTGGCTGGCGTCCATGAGCGGCGACAAAGCTCGAGTTGAGCTCCTCTCCGCGGGCCGCGATCTGCTCCGAGCGTTGTGAGAACTCGGCCATGAGGGCCTCGCAAACACCGGTGACCTCGTAACGGGGCTTGGTCGAATGTCTCCGCCCGCGCGCTTGCCAGCCGACGCCGAGCTCCGCGGTCAGAAGGTCGGAGAGGACCCCTTGGTGAAGCTCGGAGAGTGTGGTCGTCGCCCTGAAGATGGCCTTTGAGTCAAGGGTCCTCCACTTGCCGTCGGACACAGAACGGGCCCTGTTCCAAACCACCAGATGGTCGTGCAGCTGACAATCGTCAGCCCTGCTCGTGAAGTGGGTGAAGGCCGCGGCGACGACACCGGTGACGTCCTCTGAGACGATCCCGTTCGTCCCTGAACGCGAGCAGAACACCTCGCGTTCCGCGTAGGAGATGACGAACTCGATCGCCTGGCGGTGGCACTTCTCGATGACACTTCTGGTCTCGTCGTCACCGAGAGCCCACATGACAGAAATCGACTTGGAGATCGAAAACGTGAGGTCGAAACCGGCCACAGGGGCACCCCCGGCCGGAGCTCTTGGCCTCGATCCGACGGGCTCGCCGCTCACCGGATCGCAGCACGCGCCGAGCATGTTGGAGAGGTTCTCCTCGGTCACTTCGGTACCGGGAGCGACCCCGCGACCGCCGTCCAGATCGGCGAGTCCCTTGCCCAGAAAGACTCCGGGCGGCGTGCCCGTCGAGGCGTAGTAGTGCGCCAGTCCCTTCGACGGTTCCGGGTTGCCGTCGCCGGCCGCGACCGAGCTCATCAGGTAGCGGAAGCCACCGCCAAGCTTCACCGGCCGGATCGAGATCACCTCGCGCGTCCCTTCGTCGGGGGCGATCGCAACGACCGCCTTTACTAAGGACGCACTGGCGAATCCAGGCTATTGCCCGATCCGGCTCCTACCTGGGGCTATGCCCCAAACGAGGTTGATCCCTGAATGCCGAACGTGTGGAGTCCGGAGTGGAGCTTGGAAGGAGGCTGGGTTGGTGATGGCGGAGGTTGGTGATGGCGGAGGTTGGTGATGGCGGAGGTTGGTGATGGCGGAGGTTGGTGATGGCGGAGGTTGGTGATGGCGGAGGTTGGTGATGGCGGAGGTTGGTGATGGCGGAGGTTGGTGATGGCGGAGGTTGGTGATGGCGGAGGTTGGTGATGGCGTAGTTTGGTGATGGCGGAGTTTGGCGGAGGGGTGTTGAGCGACGCGTTCGTTGATCATCTTTGGACAGCGCGGCGCCGCGGCAACTGAACACGGATTGCTGAACGACTTGGCGGCGCCGGCTTTGATGGTGACGAGGGGGAGCGATCAGGCCTACACCGGGCGTTTTCCACTCCGGCCGTGGACCTGGACTACGACCATCACGAATAGCGGGGGCTACTGGCATGCCAGGTCGTAACAAGACGGCGCGATCACGATCGAGTGGCTGACAGGACGCGCTTATCCGCTCACGGTGACGTGGGTCACCCCTCTGCGAGCAGACACTCTTTTGACCTAGGGCCCTGGCCAACCGTCGCGTGGCTGATGGGCAACTCCTTGCCGTCATCTGTAACTCAAGCCACGGTCCAAGGGATGGCGTTATCCGCCAGCCGATCTTCGCCGAAGGCACGGCAAAGCCGCAGGTGCGACGCGGTGCAGCACCACCCGTTCGAATAGCCTGGATCTCCCAGTGCCTCCTTTGTAGAGGCGTGCAACGCGTTCCGCCTCCGGAAGGAAGGCGGAGAAATGGATCTCAACGTGGAGCACGCGGGTGACTCCCGCCAAGGTACGAGGGCTCGCGCCCCGGTCAGCGTCGCGAGGGGAGTGTCCCGAACTGGGAGAGGGAGCGCTGTTCAACGTCGCTCTCCCTCGACCAGCCCTTTGCTCACCATCTCCGAAGTGGCTGACCTCATTGGTGTGCACCGCTCGACCCTCTATCGGACGATCGGGCGCGCCGGCCTGCCGCTGCCGGTCGTTCGCATTGGCGCCACGATGCGAGTCCCTCGTGCCGCCGTAGAGCGAATGCTGAGTAGCGACCCGACGAACCGCGAGTCTTTGCGACCCCCCGCCCTGGCGACCCTCGCCAGTCGTATTGAGCCGGCCTCCTACTGTTCCGTCTGCGGGTCGGCCCTGCCGGCGAGCAGCTGACCGATGTGCTCCGCCGCGCGCCGATCCTCCTCGCCGACGGAAGCGGTGTAATGCCGCGCCATGTGGGCGGTTGACCAGCCAAGGCGGGACTGCTTCTGGCGTTCGGAGATCACGGCGTCGATGGCAGTCGCCTGGAAGTGTCTCAAAGAGTGAAGATGCAGGTCGGAGGCCGCTCCAGCTGCCCTTCGCGCTTTTGCGAAAGCATGGGAAAGCGTGTCGGGGTGCAGCGGCTCTGTTCCGCCCGGCTCTGTCGAAAAGATGAAGCCCGTCTCGCCGAGTGGGACCTCGGCGATCCGCGCGAGCTCGGCTTGCGCAATGTGGAGCTCTTCGAGCAGTTCCAAGGTCCCGGCGTCGATAGCGACCCGACGGACGCTGGCACGCGTCTTCGGTACCTTCGACGCAGCGCCTTCGGGAGCCGCGATCACGGATTCGTCAATCGAAATCGTCGCTTCCGACACGTCGAGGTTCGACCACCGCAACGCGCACGCCTCACCGCGCCTCATACCGGTGGCGGCGACGACAACCAGGGCGGCTCTGTACCGGATGTCGAGCGACTCGGCTGCAGCCAGGATGGAGCGCACCTCGCCCAGCGTCGGGGCGCGAACGGGCTCCGGCAGTTCGGCTCGGGTGAAGTTCGGAAGCTCGGTGTCGGCCACAGGGTTCGGGAGGGTGTTCCCGCTCCACTTGCGCGCCAGGCGGCACGCCCTGTGGAGAACCGAGCGCGAGTATCTGATGGTCTCGCGTCCAACCCCGTCCGCTTTCAGCTTACGGAAGAAACGCTCGATGTCATAGGGCCCGACCGACTCGATCCGGCGGCGCCCGAGCGTGTCACGGATGTGGACGCGCCAGACGCTCTCGTAGCGCTGGGCAGTAAGCGGGCTGAGGTCCTCCCAGCCGTTGTCGCGCCAGCCTGCGATCGCGTCGTTGAAGGTTGTTGTAGGGCCCCAGGCCCGCGAGACCTCGTCGGGAACTCGCTCCGGGACGGCGTCCTGCTTCGCGATCATCTTCGCGAGTTCTTTTTCGGCGGCTCGTCGTGTCCCGCGGAACAGCCGGCTCCGGTGACGAACGCGCCCGGTGGCATCGCGGCCCACGAAGACGCGCAGCTCCCACGCGTCCGGACCTCTGTTTGCGCGGGCCCTCATGCTGCCCGACATTCGGCTGCCTCCCAAATCTTGTCCCAACAATTGTTGGGACAACTGTTGGGACAGAGCGTAGCCGAAGGGAGTTCGCTAGTCTCGCAACGCCACTACCAGGACTTATTCGGAGCCCGAGATGGGATTCGAACCCATGACCTGCGCATTACGAGTGCGCTGCTCTACCACTGAGCTACCCGGGCGTCGCTGTTCCGGTCCTGGCCAAGTCAGCTTGGCCGCTCCGGGCGTCGTTCCTCCTACGATTCTTGCATGCCGACAGCAGACGCTGAGCCGTCGTGTCTTGAAGCGAGCGCTGCGGGACGGAGTGACTCAGACGCTCGGCCAGGAAGGCTGTGAGTCCTTGTCGTTAAAGGGCGTGGCGTTGCTCCGAAAGGGCGACCTGTTTAGCGGCAGGAGATGAGCCGAGGCGGGGACCCGGTCTCGTTCGGTAGCCAATGGTGGCCGACGATGACCCGGTGACCTCTCGCCAGACCCGCTCCCATGAGGCTTCGGACAGGTGTCGTGGCTTCGCCGGTTCTCAAAAGGCGCGGCGCCGGTATCGACGGACGGAGACAGGCGCCAGCACGGCGAGGATCCCGATTGACCAAATGATCGCCCAGAACACGGTGGAGCTCGTGCGGCCAGTGTGCGGGATGGCCGTGAAGGGCGGGAAAACCAGATCTGGCCTAGGTACTCCTGACATAAGGTCGCGCGCCGCGTTCACGACGATCGAAACCGGTTGATGCTGGGCAAAACCCTGCAACCACCCGGGCATCGACTGCAAGGGGACGAACGCCGAAGAGGCGAAGGTGAGCGGGAACAGCAGCGGGAAAGACATGAGCTGTGCAGTTTCGCTGTTGGGCGCAGCCAGCCCGATGTAGGCGAAGCCCCAGCTGAGCGCGTAGGCGAACAGCAAGAGAAGCAGGATCCCGGCGAGGTATTCACCCACGTTTGTGCCGATGCGGTAGCCCACGGCGTATCCGACAGCGGTCATGAGAACCATCACGAACAAATTGCGGCACAAGTCGGCTGTTGTCCGGCCTGCGAGCACAGCCCAGCGTGACATCGGGAGTGCGCGAAAGCGTTCTATCAGCCCCTTTTGCAAGTCTTCGGCCAGGCCGATGGAGGTGCCGATAGATCCGAAGGCAACTGTCTGGACGAAGATACCGGGCATGAGGAACTGGACGTAGTGATAGCCGGGAGTTGGGATGGCGCCACCAAAGACGTACCTGAACAACAGTACGAACATGATCGGCTGCACGCTCGAGAAAAAGATCGCTTCGGGCACGCGCGTGTAACCAATGAGGTTGCGCTTGGTCATCGTCAAGGCGTCGGCGACCGCCCAGCGAAGCCGCCCGCGAGCCGGTGACGACTCGAGCGAAGGTGGCTGCACGGGGAAAGTGGTAGTAGTCATCAGCTCCGCCCCTTCCTACGGTCTTGCCGTCCCTCGGGGCTCGTGGAGCTCCCTGATTGCTTGCCCGGTTCGTCTTCGGCGCGGTGCCCCGTGATCGCAAGGAAAACATCGTCGAGGCTCGGTTCGCGGAGCGCGAGGGTGGTCGGAGCTATGCCCTCGGTCTCGAGGATCCTGAGCGCCTCGGTGACTACGCGAGGGCCGTCGTTGACGTTAACCTCCACCGTCCGGCCGAGAACGACGGGGGGCTTCTCGTTCACCGTCTTCAACAGCTCTCCCGCCCGTATCGCGGCGTTCTCGTCAGCGAGGCCGAGGTCGAGGACAGTCGCGCCCATACTTGCTTTCAAGGTTGCTGGCGTTCCCTCGGCGATCACATGGCCGTGGTCGATCACGACGAGCTGCTCGGCGAGCCTGTCTGCCTCCTCGAGGTACTGAGTGGTGAGGAGCACGGTCGTTCCCTCGGCAGCGAAGCCCTCGATCATGGCCCAGACGTCGGCGCGGCTCGCCGGGTCGAGTCCCGTTGTCGGCTCGTCCAAGAAGAGCACTCGCGGATGGGCCACGAGTGAGGCCGCGACGTCCAGTCGCCTGCGCATTCCCCCGGAGTACGTCTTTGTCGGACGGTTCGCCGCCTCGGTTAGGCCGAACTGCTCGAGAAGGGACGAGGCGCGCTCTTTCAGAGGTGCTTTGGACATGTGGTTGAGCCTTCCGATCATCCAAATGTTCTCCGCACCGGTGAGGTTCTCGTCGACCGCGGCGAACTGACCGGCCAGTCCTATGAGCGTGCGCACTTTCTCGGGCTCGGTCCTGACGTCGTGCCCGAGGACGAGTGCCCGGCCGCTGTCGGCACCGAGAACGGTCGTGAGGATCCGGATGACCGTGGTCTTGCCGGCTCCGTTGGGACCGAGGAGCCCGAAGATCGTGCCGGCCTCGACCTCGAAGCTGACTCCGTCCAGGGCCCGCACCGTGCTGCCGAAGCTCTTACGCAGGTCCTCAAGTTGGATGGCTGGGGTCATCCGGGTCTCCTTGCAGTGCCTGTCCGACAGTTCGCGAGTGAAAGCTAAGAAGCTGTATTATTTAGCTGCAGGATATCTTAGCTGCTAAGGTAGATCATGGGCAAAGAGGATCGCAAGCGAATTTTGGAGGAGCTGCCCCAGGCGCTGCGGGCCTTTCTCTCGGCCTCGGACGCCTTCGACGAGGCCCTCGGGAACGTCCTCGGCCTCAACCCTACCGACGTACGTTGCGTCGACCTGCTCGACCAGTACGGCACCATGACCGCGGGTGCTCTGGCCGAGGTTGCCGGGTTGAGCAGCGGCGCGGTCACGTTCTTGCTCGACCGTCTCGAGCGTGGTGGCTTCGTCCGCCGGGTCCGCGACGCCGAGGACCGCCGCCGGGTGCTCGTCGAGCTCGTGCCCCTCGCGAGGGACCGCATATTCGAGCTGCACGGCGGCCTTGCCGCCGCCTGGCGGGAGTCAGCTCAGCGCTTTTCGGTCTCGGACCTTCAGAGCATCATCACGTTCTTGCGCGAAGGCGCCAAGCTCTACGAGGCGCAGGTACCCGTTCTCTGCGCCCAGGTCGGGACGGGTCAACGTGCCTCTGACGGCAGGGCGAGCCTCAAGGCGGCCCTGAAAGCCCAGGCCAAGGCCGAGGCCCTGGAGAAGCTCGAGCAGACCGCCCGCAGGCTCCAGGCGAAGGCAAGCGAGTTTCACCACAATGGGGGCCGTCACTGACCTGGTCGTACCGCGCGAAATGCGCGGCCGCCTCAGGAGTTGAGCGACCGGCCGGCGGCCAGGTTGTCCAGCAGTCCTATGAGCTCGCGGCGGGGGATCTTCCCGAGAACTTCCCCGAGGATCCTGCCCTCGGGGCTGACAAAGACCGTGTCCGGTAGGTCACCGACGCCGAATCGGGTGGCGAGAGCGATGCTCGCTACGCCGGGTGCCTCCGCCACGGGATACTCCGCCTTTGCTCGCCGCACCATGGCCAAGGCTGCCGAGACCGAAGGATCATTGATGTCGATCCCGAGGAAACGGATCTTCGTCCGCTCCTCATCGGCAACTCCGGCGAAGGTCCCGAGTTCGGCCTGGCAGGCCACGCAGGTCGATTGGAACCAGTTCACGACCGCCGGACCGCCTCTTATCACTGCGGAGGTCACGCGGCCCGGGCCGCCTAGGCGGGCAAGATCGAACGAAGGCGCCTTGGCCGGAGACGCGTAGACGACGAGGTTGGCATATTTCGAGCTCGGGACGGTCTCTGAGACGCTCACCGCGTAGGCGACGAATCCTGCGCCGAACAGCACCAATGTGATGAGTCCGGCGACGGTGACCAGCCTGCGGCGGCGGGCGAGGAGATCGCCTTGTGCATTCGTTGACGCTTCCCCCGTGCCGTTATCGCTTGGCAGCTCACCGCCGGGCTGAGTCCGCAGGCGCATCGGCGCATGGTACTTCGGCGCCCGGGGGGTGGGCGGCGTTCAGGAACTGTTCCCCGCAGCCTCATATTGTGGCGTTGCCGCCCTTGAGAATCGGCGGCCTCAGCCGGTGGCGAGAGGAGATGAGCGGTGAGCGTTTTGGCTGTCGATGTCGGTACGAGCGGCGTGCGTGCCGCGGTCGTGCAGCCCGACTCCTCGGTCGGGGACGTCTACCAGCGCCACGTGCTGCCGACTTCGCCGATGCAAGGTTTCGTGGAGTTCGATGCCGCTGAGATCGCAAAGGCGGTGCTCGATGTCTCTACTGCTGCGCTGGCGGGGCGCCGCGGTGTCGACGCGGTGGGTATCAGCTGCCAGCGGGCCTCCACGGTGCTTTGGGACCGGACCACCGGCGAGCCGGTCGCGCCCGGGATCGGCTGGCAGGACCTCCGCACCGTTGGTTTCTGCCTGGCTCTGCAGACACAGGGGATACGCCTCGCCCCTAATCAGAGCGCCACGAAGCTGGCGGTGCTGCTTGACATCGTCGATCCTGACCGCTCGCGTGACCTGTGTGCCGGGACCGTGGACTCCTGGGTAGCCTGGACGCTCTCGCGAGGTGGTGTGCACGTGTCGGACCGGGGCAACCTCGCCGTTACGGGCCTTCTTGACGGCAACGCCGCCGAGTGGGACGAGTCGGTGCTTGAGGCGTTGAGAATCCCTCACGGCGTCCTTCCCGAGCCGGTGGATTCCATCGGGATTCTCGGACCGGCCACTGCGCTGCCGGGCGCCCCGCCCATCGCGGGGCTCGCCGGCGACCAGCAGGCCTCGCTCGTCGGCCAGGGCTGTGTCCGGCCTGGGCTAGCCAAGGCGACCTTCGGCACGGGCGGGATGCTCGACCTTTGCGTCGGCGAGCACCGGCCGGCCTTTCCCCGCCGCGGACCGGGCGGGACCTTCCCGATCGTCGCCTGGAGCAAAGGTGGAAAGTACACCTGGGGAATTGAGGCGATCATGATGTCCGCCGGCAGTTGCGTCGAGTGGCTGCGCGACGACCTCGGCGTCATCTCTTCAGTGGCCGAGTCCGAAGAGGTGGCGGCTTTGTGTGCCGACTCGGGAGGTGTGTGGTTCGTTCCGGCTCTGCTCGGCCTCGGCACACCTTTATGGGACTACGGGGCGCGGGGGACTCTGCTCGGGCTCACGCGGGGCTCGGGCAGGCCCGAGGTCGTGCGTGCCGTGCTTGAGGGGGTCGCACATCGCGGCGCCGACCTCTTGGAAGCGGCTGAGACTGACTCGGGCCTTGCCATTGACGCCCTTCGCATTGACGGCGGCATGAGTGCGAACCGGACTTTCGTGCAGGCTCTCGCCAACGCCATCGCCCGTCCGGTCGAGGTCTCCGCTGTGACCGAGGCGACAACGCTCGGTGCGGCGTATTTGGCAGGTGTCGGGGTCGGCACCTGGAGGACCCTCGAAGAGGCATCGGCTGATCTAAAGCCCCGAGAGATCGTGGAGCCGGCACGGCGCGTGAATCGGCAACGCTGGCTCGAGGCTCGCGAGCGGGCCCTACGGACGGTTCCCGAGCTGTCTGACCTCGATTTTTGATTCCTGACCGACTCAGCTGAGGGCGGTCTCCGGCCTCGGCCCGCTCTCGTCGGGATCGGTCACGATCCTTGGTACGCCGCGGTTTGCCGCTGGAGCGCCGTTACCCAGCACGGTCCCGGTCCGAGCCTCGGTTTCGACGCCCGGGGCGGCGCCGTTGCTCGCCGTCCGGGGCACAGCCGCGACGCTCGGGGCAGCGCTCACGAACGCCCGCGTCTCGGCCCTCTTTTCGGCGCGTGACGCTGCGCGCCCCGGCTTTTTGAGGGCCCGCAGCTCCTTGTGTCGCCCGTTGTGCAGGCCTGGGCGGAACAGAGTGAAGAGCAACAGGCCAAGCACGAGTACGACGAAGGGGATGATGGCGTTGGACTCGGGTGCGAAAAGGGGGTACAGCACGAAACCTGACAGGACCGCGGTCCAGGTCCACAAGATCACCACGGTACGGCGGGGACCGTGGCCGAGCCGCACCAGACGGTGGTGCACGTGGTCGTTGTCCGGCGTGTCGATACCGGTGCCCTTGGCGACGCGGCGGACGTAGGCAAAGGCCATGTCCGCGATCGGCACCCCCAAGATGAACAGTGGGAGGAACAAGGGGGCGTAGAAAAAGTACGTCTGCCCGCTCACTCCCTCGGTGCGCCCTCCGATCTCCATGGTGGCGGCGGCCATCATCAGCCCGAGGAACAGCGCCCCGGCGTCTCCCATGAAAACTCTGGCCGGATTGAAGTTGTGGGGGAGGAAACCGAGGCAGATGCCGCAGGTGATGACGGCGATGAGAGGGCCGAGATTTGTTGCCTGCAGCGCGCCGAGCTCGACGAGCCGCAGGCCGTAGACGGCGAGGGTGCCCGATGCGATGGCAACGATGCCGGCCGCCAGACCGTCGAGGCCGTCGATGAGGTTTATGGCGTTGGTTATGCCGATCACCCATAGGGCCGTGATGAGCGGAGTGAGATCGGAAGACAGCACCACGGTGCCGGCGAGGGGGATCTTCAACCAGAACATGGTGGCCCCAAGGATCACCAGGCACATCGCCGCCAGTACCTGGCCTGCCACCTTGGCGGGGGCGGAGATCTCACGGGCGTCGTCGAGCAGTCCGACGCCGAGGATGACCACCGCCCCCAGCACCACGCCCAAAGGCTCAGAAGACCCCTGGAAGATACCGCGAAGGTCCGTCACATGGTCGGCGAAGATGATCGCTATGAGGAAGGCGACGAACATCGCCAGGCCGCCGCCGTAGGGGATGGGCAGCTGGTGCACCCTGCGCTCGTCCGGCGCGGCGATGAACGAAAAACGGGTGGCGAGTCGTCGCAGCGGAAAGGTCAGCAAATAGCTGCAAACAGCGGCGATCCCGCCGACGAGGGCATAGTCACCGATCGGTGGCACGGCGAGACCCTTGTCTCAGACCACGACCGGCTGGGTCGTGGTCGTAGTGCTCTTGAGGATCACCGAAAGGGGCACCGACGCCGGCGGAGCGACCACGTGTACGGCCTCCCCCCATCTGCTCACCACCATGTTGTCGACGAATCTCGACGTCTTGGAGCTGGCAGGCACTACGCCGGCGAACTCGACGGGGAGAGACTTGCTGCCCTTGGTCACCTCGAGGCTGGCCGTGGCGTGCTCTTTCGCCGTGATGCCGTCACCTGTCCATGCGCCGGAGATCTCGAGGACGGCCCGTCCTCCCTTGACGACGTTGCGCGCCCCGGTGATGGGTGGCGAGAGGGCTATTTCTGAGATCACCGAGCCGACAGTGAGAGCGGCCGCGGTGCTCTCGTAGTAGGCCGTGTCGGCCGGCACGACCGAGACCCACTGTCCGGCGGCGGCAGCGGCCTGGTCAGGATTCGAAATTGATGAGCGCCTCGATAGCCAAGGCGCCCCCTCGGAAATACGCCTCGTGGCCTATGAGCTCGACCACCATCGAAACCTTGGCTCCCTGGTACGACACGACGATCGTCTGGGTACCGAAGGTCTGCTTGACATCTCCGGTGATCGTCGTCGTAAGTCCGCTCCCGACTGAGGTGCTGACATAGTGCAGGGAGGACTTCGACGCCCCGTGGCGAAGAGCGGCTCTCATGTCCAAGCTGGCGGCGGAACCAGGTGGTGACGAGAGCATCTTCGTGAACGTCGTGGCGCGCCCCGCATATGAGGCCATGGTGCTCGAGGCCAGTTTGCTGATACTTGACGTGCTCACGGTCGAGGCCAGGCTGATAGCCGATGTCCCGACGCCGACGGCGATCGCACCGAGGGCGAAGAACAACTTGCGCACGATGAGAGGCTACAACCGGGGATGAGCGGGATCCCTTGCGGTCAAGCCGGCGCCGGTCGCCAACCTTGCGCTGTATCAAATGCGGCGGGCCGCCTCAGCTGAGCCCTGCGCGCCGGCAGATGTGTTCGGCGATGGCGAGCGAGGCTGTTGCGGCGGGAGAGGGTGCGTTGCGGACATCCAATATGCCGTCCCTGGCCTCGAGCCAAAAGTCGTCGACCAACGACCCGTCGCGACGCATCGCCTGGGCCCGGATGCCGGCAACGGCCGGCACCAGGTCGTGGGCTGTGAGCTCTGGGACGTACCGGCGGACGGCGGAGGCAAAGCCCCTCCTGCTCATGGCGTGGGAGAGCTCCCTGGCACCCGCGCGCCAGTTCGAGCCTGCGAACCGGGCGAATCCCGGCCAGGTAAGTGTCTCGCGTACGTCGTGGAGGTTGAAGGCCCAGCGCGAGTAGTCGTCGCGCGAGAAGCCGAGAAATGCATTCGGCCCGACGAGCACGTCATCGTTCACCGTCTTGGTGAGATGGATCCCGAGAAAGGGGTACCTGGGATCAGGCACCGGATAGACGAGTCCCCGCACGAGATGGCGGGACTGGTCCCGCAGGCGGTAGTACGAACCGCGGAACGGGACGATGCGCGGCTCGGCGTTGCCTCCAGAACGCACGGCGAGGCGGTCGGACTGGAGCCCGACACAGACAATCGCGAAGTCGCAGTCGAGATGTCCCGGGCGGTTTCCCTCCAGGTAAAGGCGGACGGTCCCGGTGCCGCGGGAAACGACTGAGGTCACCTCCGTCCCGAGCCAGATCTCGCCCGCGTCGGCGATTTCGGTGGCAAAGGCGCCCGCCACGGCGGTGAAGTCGACCACCGAGGTGCTGGGGGAGTGGATGGCACGAAGCCCCGACACATGTGGCTCGATCTCGCGCAACGACGAGCCGTCAAGAAGCCGCAGGTCCGGGACACCGTTCTCGAGGCCGCGTTCGAAGAGCGCCTCCAGCCTCGACAGCTCAGAGTCGTCCACAGCCACGACTACCTTGCCGCAGGACTCGATCGGAATGGAGTGGGCGGCGCAGTAGCTCCTCAAGAGCTTGCCCCCCGAAACGCAAAGCTCCGCCTTCAGCGTTTTGGGCTTGTAGTAGAGCCCCGAGTGGATGACACCGCTGTTGTGGCCGGTCTGGTGTGTTCCGACAGCCGCCTCGCGCTCGATGAGCACGACGCTCGAGCCGGGCTGGGAAAAGAGCAGCTGCCGGGCCACGGCCAAGCCGACGATGCCGGCGCCGACGACGGCCACGCGTCTCATGTGCCCCAGTCTCGGTCTTTCCCGGCGGGCGCTCAAGCTCGGGCCGCGACGTGGTTACAGTTGGGGTGCGGTGACGTCGGACCTGACGCCTCGTGCTGTGGCGAAGACGGGCACCACCGAGGGGAACTCCTATGAAGCAAGATGACGAGCCGGTCGGAGCTCCCCGCATAGGTGCCTCGCCGGCAACGGCCGACTGGCCCGAGGCGGCGCAGGTTGTTCGCGAAGCCGCCTTCAAACGGCTCGGGTCTTTGGGACGCGAGGGCGATCGTGGCCCGGTGGGTGATCCTGCCGCGAGGCGCTCGGGTTCCGAGCCGCGATCTGTCGACGACGAGCCAGCCGCCCTCGTCTACGACTCGGACCTCGATGCGGACATGTTCGCCGCCGTCCGCGCCTCGACCACGAGCGCGCGGCAGTTGACGTTCAAAGCGCGGCGATCTTGAGCTCGAGATGGAGCTCTCCGGGGCCGGGCGGCTGGTGGGCCAGGTCGTGCCACCGCAGGCGGCCGAAGTCGAGGTGCGCCACCGGGGTGGCACCATCGGCCTCGAGACCGATGAACTCGGCTTTTTTCACCTCGGCGCCCTCCCGCCGGGACCAGTGAGCTTCCGCTGCCGCCCCGTCGGGCGCACCGCCAACTCTGTCGCCACGAGCTGGATCACGCTCTGAGATTCGCCCGGGGCGCCGCCTAAGGCGCGACGAGATGAGCGCGCCATCTCCAAAAGACTCACTCGAGGCCGCCGAACGCGCCCTTGCCGCGGTCGCCGACTACCCCTTGCAGGCAGAGGCGGCCGCGCTCGAAGTCCTCTCCGATCACAGCGTCGAGCCCGAGGCCGCCGCGATCGCCGAGCGTACGGTCGGCCTCGTCGCTCGGGAGACGGGGCGTTTGCGCACGGCCGGGCGCCACCTGCGCCGCTCGATCGCCATCGCCGAGTCGGGGGGTCTCGACGCCCGCGCAGTCGAGGCGCGTCTGAGCTTGGTCCTCGTGCTGTTGCAAGGTGGGCAAGCTCAGGCCGCGCTCGCGGAGCTGGAGCGCGCGAGCGCGCAAGCCCCTCGAGAGCTGCGCGGGCAGGTTCTTATGCAGCATGCCCTCGTTCACATCCGCACTGGGCGCTTCGACGAGGCTCTGGAGGAAAGCCGGCGCGCCCTTCCCCTGTTGCGGCGGGCAAGAGACCGCCTGAATGAGGCGCGACTGCTTTCCAATCGCGGGATCCTTCACGCTTATCGCAACGAGCTCGGCCTTGCGGAGACCGACCTCAACAAGGCTCTTCGCCTTTACCACGCGCTTGACAGCGAGATCGCCGCCGCCCAGGTGCTGCACAACCTCGGCTACGTGTCGGCGCTCAGAGGAGACGTGCCCGCCGCCCTGCGCCGTTACGACCAGGCGGCACGCTTCTTCGGCGAACGGGGCCTTTGCCCTCCCGCACTCTCGATCGACCGGGCCGAGCTGCTCTTGTCTGCGAGGTTGCTCCCCGAGGCACGCGAGCAGATCGAGACCGGAGTCGCCGCTCTCCAAGCGGCCGGGAACCGGCTCGACCTCGCCGAAGCCCGATTGCTGCTGAGCCAAATTGCCCTCGCCCAAAAAGATCTCGTCGCGTCGGCTCTCGCGGCCCGTGAAGCGCGTCGCCAGCTCGACGCGACAGGGCCGGGACCGATGGGCGGCACTGGCCCGGTTCGTCGAGGCCCAGTCCCGCTGGGCCGCCGGCACGGCGCCGAGCTTGGTGGCGGCCGAGGCTGGCAGGCTGGCGCAGGTCCTCAACGAGGAGGGATGGGTGCTGCCGAGCCTCGAGTGCCGCTTGCTGGGTGCACGTGCCGCGCTCCGGGCGGGTGACGTCGGCCACGGCGCGCGCCCTCGTAGCGGGCATCGATGCCCGCGTGCGCTCGGGTCCTGCGGCACAACGCGTGCGCGCCTGGTACGGTGAGGCTCTGGGCCGTCTCGCCGCGGGGAACCGGTCGGGCGCCCTGTCGGCGCTCCGGGCCGGTCTCACTGTCGCCGACGATCACCGCGCGACGCTCGGGGCGACCGAGCTGCGCGTCCGTACCGCGACGACTGTCTCCGGAGCTCGCCGAGCTTGGCTTGGATCTCGCCTTCGAGTCGAAATCGGCTTTGCAGGTGCTGCGCTGGTCCGAGAAGTGGCGTGCGGGCGCTCTCGGAAGCCCGCGAGCGACTCCGCCGGGCGACGACAAGCTGGCGTGGCTGCTCGCTGCGCTTCGCGACACCGTCGCGCGCCTCGAGCGCGCTTCGCTCGAAGGCACCGACGGCGGAGGCGCTCTCGAGCCAGCAGCGAAAGCTCGAGGTGGCGATCCGACAGCGCAGCCGCGGTGCCAAAGGCGACTTCGCCACCCCGGCGCGACTTCCCCGGCCGAGCGAGCTACGCGAAGCGATCGGCGAACGCGCTCCTTGTCGAGTACGTCGAGCACGATGGCCGGCTCCACGCTGTGCTAGGCGACCGGAAAGGGTTCCGCCTGCTGCATCTGGGGACCGCCGCTGAGGCCGAGAGCGAGCGGCTCAGCTTGCAATTCGCCCTCGGTCGCCTGGCGCTGCGCAGGTCCTCCAAGCCGAGCCTCGAGGCAGCGGCCGCCCTTCTCGAACGGTCCTGCAGGCGTCTCGGCGACCTTCTCATCGAGCCGTTGGCCCGTGAGATCGACGGCCGCGACCTCGTCGTGGTGCCGACCGGCCCTCTGCATGCCCTTGCCTGGGCTTTGTTGCCGCCGCTGCGGGGCTCGACCTTGACGGTCCCGCCCTCGGCGTCGCTGTGGCACGCCCGTCATGGCGAGACGCCTCCGGCGAAGCGCCTGACGGCGGGGGCCGGTGCGGTTCTCGTCGCCGGTCCGAAGTCTCCCTAGAGCAGCCGAGGAGATCGAGCGGATCCGTGCCGCGTTCTACCCCAGGGCACGAATGTTGCAAGGCCCGGCCGCCACGGCACGCGAGGTAGTCGGGCGCTTTGGAGGGGAGACGCCTTGCCCACGTGGCGGCTCACGGGAGCTTTCGGGCCGACAACCCCCAGTTCTCCTCGCTGGAGCTGGCCGACGGGCCGCTCACCGTCTACGACCTCGAGCGCATCGCCCGACCGCCTCAATGGATGGTGCTGTCGGCCTGCGACGCCGGGCGCTCTGCTGTGCACCCCGGCGACGAGCTCATGGGCACGAGCGCGGCTTTGTTGTCGCTTGGGACACAGGCGATCGTGTCGAGCGTCGCACCAGTTCCCGACGACGGGGTGACCCCGGTCATGATCGACCTTGCACGGCGAGCTTTCCAAAGGCCACGGGCCTGGCGCGTGCCCTCGCTAGTGCCCAGGCAGGCGCGCTCCCGTCCTCGCTCTCCTTCTCGGACCTCGCCTCCGACGAGGCATCGGCCCGAGAGGCGCTGGCCGCAGGTGCCTTTGTCTGTCTGGGCGCCGGCTGAGCTGAGCAAGGGGCCGGAGGACACGCAAGCGACCGCCCGCGCACGCAGGCAGGCCCATGTGCTGGAATGATCTGCTCGGCGGCGTCTTTCGAGCTCGGAGGTGGCGAGCGATGGACCTCGTACCCGCATCGGGTCCGACATCGGACGGTGAGGTGATGGCCGGCGAGCACCCGGTCCTTGAGGACGCGTCCGAGGCCGCCAGCTTGTTCGAGCGTCTCGTCGGCGAACATCGCCCGTGTCGTGCAGGGCAACGACGAGGCCATCCGCCTTTCGGTCACGTGCCTCGTCGCCGGTGGCCACCTGCTTGTCGAGGACGTGCCCGGCGTCGGCAAGACGAGCCTCGGCAAGGCGCTGTCGGCCTCGGTCTCGTGCCGGCACCGCCGGATCCAGTTCACCTCCGACCTGCTGCCCTCGGACGTGACCGGCGTGAGCGTGTTCGACGTCCCAAAAGCGAGCTTCGAGTTCCGCCCAGGGCCGATCTTCGCCAACATCGTCCTCGGCGACGAGATCAACCGGACCCCTCCGAAGACTCAGTCCGCCTTGCTCGAGTCGATGGAGGAGCGCCAGGTCACCGTCGACGGGATCACCTACCGGCTCCCGGATCCGTTCATGGTCATCGCCACCCAGAACCCGCTCGAGCACGAGGGGACCTATCCCTCTCCCGGTCAGCCAGCTCGACCGTTTCCTGCTCAGGATCCAGATCGGCTATCCGGACGTCGAGTCCGAGATCGCCCTGCTCGAGACCCACGGCGTGAGCGAGCCGCTCGAGACCCTGCAGCCGGTTGCCACCCCCGACGACGTGATCGCGCTCGCCGCTCGGGCCCGCGATGTTCACACCTCCGGCCTTGATCCAGCGGTTACATCGTGCAGATCGCCAATGCCACCCGCGTGCACCCGGCGGTCTGCGCTCGGGATGTCGCCCCGGGCCGCCTTGGCCCTGCAGCGCGCCGCGAGGGCGCGGGCCGTGCTCGAGGGCAGGGAGTTCGTCTCGCCCGACGACGTCAAGGTCATGGCACCTTCGGTCATCGGTCACCGCCTCGAGCTGCGCACGGCCGCCGGACGCCGCCAGGAGTTCTGTCGACGCCGTTGCTGGACGAGATTCTCGGTCAGGTGCCCGTGCCCGGTGACCAGGCCGGGTGCCGATAGCGGCCGCTGTGCTCACAGTCCGCGGTCGCCGGACCATCGCGCTGGGACTTGTCGCGGGCCTGGCGGGGCGGATCCTCGGTGTCCCGGAGCTGTTCGGGCTGGCCGTCGCCGCCCTCATCATCGTGATGGCGGCACTTGTCCGGGTCCGCTCGGCCAACGGAGCCGTGACGGTGGGTGCACGTGCCGTGCCGACTGTCGTGAATGTGAGTGAGCCGGCCTTCCTCGAGCTGACGATCGAGGAGTCGGGCGACGGAGGCGCGCTCTCGATCCCCGTCGTGCTCGTCCGAGACGACTCGCAAGTCGGCGGCGTCGAGCAGCCGGCGAGGATCATCGTGCCGCGTCTTGGCCGGGGCGGGCGGGCGCGGGCGAGCTTCGAACTTCCCACCCGGCGTCGCGGTGTGATCGAGGCCGGGGCCTACCAAGCAGCCCTCTTTGACCCTCTCGGACTGGTCCGGAGGCCCTTGGCCGCCAGCCGCCCGGTCACCTGCGTTGTCCTGCCGCGCATCGAGCATCTCGAGACGGTGCTGCCGAGAGGGACATTTAGCGTTGACGACGAGATCAACCACTCTCTTGCCGAGAGGCTCATGACCGGCAACGCGTCGTTGCGGCCTTACGCGCCTGGTGACGACCTTCGCCGGGTCCACTGGCGTACGACGGCACGGGTGGGCGAGCTCATGGTGCGTGACGGCGGAGACATAGAAGAGCCGGACCGGGTCGCGACGACGGTTCTGCTCGAGGCCGGCGGGGACTCGACCCCACCGGAGGAGACCGACCGAGCGATCGAGGTCGCCGCAAGCGTCTTGACGGCCGCCGCCGACGCTTCCCGCTTCGGTGTCTCCGGCGATTACCGCGTCGTGGCAACGAGCGGCCTCGATTCGGGTGCACAGCGAGGTTACGAGGCTCTTTTGGAGACGCTCGTCGCTCTGGCCGGTGTCGGCGCGGCTCCCATGCCGGCGGCCAGGCGCTTCGGGGAGGCTCTCGACCGCCTGGGACGACCAGGGCGCGACGAGGTGCTCGTCATCGTCGGCGCCTTCGGGGAGTCCCCGCCGGACTCCAGTCTCCTCGGCGAACTCGCCCGTCGTTACCGGGCCGTAGTACTCGTCCTCGTGGCCGCTTGTGGCGCCTCGCCTACCCAGGTGGGTCTCGAACCCACCGCCGAGAACGCCTACGCGGTCGGGGGCGCGCGAGACCGTCCGGAGGGGGCGTGGTGACGGTGCCACTTCCTCTCGAGAGGGCCCTCGCCGCCGCCTGGAGCCGCGGGGGAGACGAGCCGGACGTCTTCTACGATGCGCCCGCACGCCTGGCCAGGGCTGCCCGGGGGTCGGCGCGGTGAATGCCTGGCTGGCGCTGGTGGTGACCGACGCCGTTGCCGTCTCGAGTCTCGCCCGCTGTTTCAGCGGACCGGGAGAACTCACGGCCGCGCTGTCGACCCTCCTCATCGTCCATCTCCTAGGGCTCGCGGTGCGCCATGCCGTGCACGGGCGTCGACGCCTCATCTGGGCCGCTTGTGTGGCGGCAGCGCTGCTGGTGCCGGTGATCATCGTGCTCGGGTCGTCCTTCTTTTCCCTCCTTTCCGGCCTCGGTAGCTGGGACCGCCTTGGAGGCGACCTGCGCACGGCGTGGACGGCCTTTCGTCTCGAGGTGGCTCCAGTGCCCGAGCTGCCGGGTCTCGTGCTGGCGGCGGCATGGGCATCTGGGCTCGTCGCCTTGGCCTGCGAGCTGATCTCGTCCCGGCGCCGGGTCCCCGCTGTTTTCGCGCTGGCACCCGGGGTCGCGGTCTATCTCTTCGCCTCGGCTCTTGGCACGGCGAGCTGGAGGATGCTCGGCCTGGGTGCCATGGCGGGGTCGGCTTGCTGGTACCTCGTCGCCGTCGTCCCCGTGCACGACACCGAACGAGATGTCCTGGTGGCGTCACTGGACGCGGGGCCTGAGGCTGGCCGAGACGCCGTATCACGCCACAGCGGCGCCGTGATCTTTCCCATGGCGGTGCTCGCGGCCCTTGCCGCAGCGGTCCTAGGGCTGAACCTCCCCGGTGCTCGGTCATCAGCGCTCGTGGCCTGGCGTAGCGGTGGCGCCGCCGGCACGACGGCGACAACCATCGGGGAGGGGGCGGGCTCTTCGAAGCCGGTCCAGCTCAGCACACTCGTGCAGGTTGGCCAGGAGGAAGTGGACAATCCCTCTCTCGTCTTGTTCACAGTGCACTCGGCCATGCCCACCCGGGAGCTGATTGCCACGCTTGACGAGTTCAACGGCAGCAGTTGGAGCGCGTCGCCGTCCGGCCCCTCGAGCGCACCGGGACCGCTTTTGGCCTCGCTCGGCGCCGACGAGCGCCAGCCGCCTGCGGTCGTCCCGGACGGCGCCGGCCACGCCGTTTTGGTCCAGGTCTTCGAAGTGTCCGGTCTTGGTGGAGAGGTGGCCGGGCCCAGGGGATACGACATCCCCACATGGGGTTACCCGAGCGCCATGGCCGGCGCCGGCCAAGTCACGAGGAACGGGCCCGGCGGCTCGATAGTCTCGGATTCCCCGCTCCAGTACGGAACTGTGTACGGCGTGAGCTCGGTTGTGGCCGATCCCTCGTCTACTCAGCTCAACCTGGCCGCCACAAAGGCCAGTGAGCCCCTCTACCTGCAACTGCCCGGGCCTGTGCCAGCTCGGATTGCTCGTCTTGCCGCAAGGGTCGTCGCGGACGCGTCGACGCCTTATGAAAAGGCGCTCGACATCGAGGCCTACCTGACCTCTTCGAGCTTCCACTACCAGCTCCCCGCCCGGACCAGATCGAGCGGGGCGCTGCCCTCGGCTGCTTATGCAGAGCTGTCGAGCTTTCTGTTCGCGTCTCGGACGGGCTACTGCCAGCAATTCGCGACTGCGTTCGCCGTACTTGCCCGTATCGAAGGGCTCCCCACGCGCATCGCCGTCGGGTTCCTTCCCGGGACGCCGGTCGGCCACGACGAGTGGCAGGTCGACGGTGACGACACCCACGCCTGGCCCCAGGTGCTGTTCAAGGACTACGGCTGGATCGACTTCGAGCCCACCCCGGGGACGCCCGGAGGGAGGTCGCCCGCCCCGGGCCGCGCCGGCTCGACCACGACGACCCTGGCGACCGTGACTCCGACCACCTCGGGCGGACCGGCCGGCGGGGGACGCGCCCAAAGGCGCCCGGGCACAGCCGGCGTCATCGCTCGGGCGTGGCGTCGGCGGCCTTTCTCCTCGTCCTGCCGTTGGCCATGATTGCCTGGGCAGGCGGCGTGCCCTTGTGGCGACGGGCGCGCTCGCGGCGTGTGGCGGGCCATCCACGGGCGGAGGTGCTGGCGGCCTGGGGCGAAACCTCGAGGGCCCTCGAGCTCGCCGGCATGCAACGGCGCCGGGCGGAGACCTACATCGAGTTCGCGAGGCGGAGCGCCGCATCAGGGTTGTTGTCCGGCGCAGGCGCGCTCGCTCTTTATGACCTTGCCTCGCTCATGACGACCGCCTGCTACGGCGCAGACCCTCTCGGGCACGACGGTGCCGGCCGGGCGCGCGAGGACGCGAGGACGGTCGTGCGAGCTGTCCGGGGCAGATTGGCGCACTGGCAACGCCTGGCCGCCGCGCTCGACCCGAGAGGCCTTCGCGTTTGAGGCCGCTTCCAGGTTGAGACACCAGGGAGCTAGGGTGCCTTCGTGGCCGATCAGGAGACGTTCGCGGACGACACCTCTGGTTTCATGGGCTCGCTCTACACCGCCGCCCTCCGGATGACTCGCAACCCGTCGGACGCCCAGGACCTGGTGCAGGAGACCTACCTGAAGGCCTACCGTGGCTACGGTGGCTTCGAGGCGGGCACGAATTTAAAGGCGTGGCTCTACCGCATCTTGACGAACACGTTCATCAACACCTACCGCTCGCGGGCGCGCCGGCCGGAGGAGACCGAGCTCGATGACGTCGAGGAGCTCTACTTGTTCCGGCGCATGGGCGGCAGAGACGAGGGCATCGGGCGCAGCGCCGAGGACGAGGCCCTTTCTTGGATCACCGACGATGAGATCAAAGAAGCGCTCGAGTCCTTGCCGGAGAACTTCCGCATGACCGTCCTCCTCGCCGATGTGGAGGGTTTTTCCTACAAGGAGATCGCCGACATCATGGACGTTCCCATCGGTACGGTCATGAGTCGGCTGCATCGCGGAAGAAGGGCGCTCGAAAAGGCGTTGCACGACTTCGGAGTGGCGCGAGGTCTCGTCGCGGCTCGGTAGGGCTGGCATATCGGATGGAGCTGGGATGAACGGCGAGCAGTACGATACGAGCATCGATTGCCGGGAAGCGCTGCACCGGGTCTACCACTTCCTCGACGGCGAGATGACGCCGGAACGTCGTGACCAGATCGCTCGGCACCTGGACCGCTGCGCCCCGTGCCTGCGGGCTTTCGGCTTCGAGACCGAGTTGCGAAGGCTCATCGCGAACGGGTGCCGGGACGAGGTACCCGACGAGCTGCGCACGCGTATCGCCGTCGCGATCGACCACGAGCACAAGCAGCGCCTTAAGGCCGGTGGCTTGGCTGGGGGCGCGGAGCTCTGACGCTCCTTTCATTGGGGCTGAGCCGCCTTTCATTGGGGCTGAGCCGCCCTACGATGCTGAGATGACTGCGTCACCCGGACCCGTCGCGTGGGACGTGGCCGAGCAGGTCGCCGGGCGGGTCGCCGGGCGGGGCGATGCCGAGATCGACTGGGCGACGCTGCGGAGCCTCGTGACCGACTTCCAGGAGGTCACGGCCCAGGCAGAGGACGCTCGTCGAGCGCTCGACAGGCCTGCGGTCGCTGGTCGGGCCGGCCCGGGCCCAGGTCTCGACCCGCGAGGAGTGGATCCACGCCAACATCTCCTCGTTCCGCCGTCTGCTCGGCCCTGTGCTCGAGCGCGCCGGCAAGGCTGGCGGGCCTTCCCGGGCTGCTCGGCCCAGTGGGCAGGGTGGCCGCCGGAGCCGAGATGGGCGTCGTGCTCGGGTGGATGTCCGGGCGCGTGCTCGGGCCAGTACGACCTGCTGCTGCCGAGGGCGATTCGCCTCAGGACGCCGTGTACTTCGTGGGGCCGAACATCGTCTCGCTGGAACGCCGCCACGGCTTTGACCCTCGTGAGTTCCGGCTCTGGATCGCCCTGCACGAGCTGACACACCGTGCCCAGTTCACAGGCGTGTCCTGGCTTCGGGGGTACTTCCTCGAGCTCGTGCGAGCAAAGCGTCGCCATCGCCTCGCCCGACCCGCGCCAGGTGTTCGACGCGCTCGGGCGCATGGCCGTCGACATCCGCTCGGGCCGCAACCCGCTTGCCGAGTCCGGGCTCGTAGGGGCGCTCGCCTCGCCCGAGCAGCTCGAGACGCTGCGGTCCATCCAGGGGATGATGAGCCTGCTCGAAGGTCACGGCGACGTCACGATGGACCGTGCCGCCGCAGACCTGATCCCGAGCGCGGCGCACTTCTCCCAGGTCCTTCGTTCGAGGCGCGAGTCGGCCAGCGGGCTGACGAGGTTTTTCCAGCAGCTGATCGGTCTCGAGGCCAAGCTCCGCCAGTACGCCGACGGGGAGAGATTCGTGCGGGAGATCGAGCGCACCGGAGGCCCCGAGCTGCTCGCGCTGTGCCTGGGAACGACCCGAGAACCTGCCGACCGCGGCAGAGATCAAGTCGCCCGACGCCTGGGTGTCACGCGTACGAGGTCTGGCGCTCGAACCAGGGTGATGAACCCGCTACGAGAACGGGCGTGCCGGGCTGCGGCTGGGCTCATCGGGCGGTGCTCGTTCCCTGAACCGGGGTCCGAGCTCGCCTGCGCCGTGTCCGGGGGCGCCGACTCGCTCGCCCTGTTGGTCCTCGCCGTCGCCGCTGACTGCGTGGTAGTCGCCCATCACGTCGACCACGGACTGCGCGAGGGCTCCGAGCTGGATGTCAAGGTGGTGAACGAGCTTGCCGACGCCCTCGGTGTCGACGTCGTGGTCCACCGCGTCGACGCTCGCCCCGGGTCCCAACCTAGAGGCGCGGGCCCGCTCAGCCCGCCTCGGTGCCTTGCCGGCGAGCGTCGCCACCGGCCACACCGCGGACGACCAGGCCGAGACCGTCCTCCTCAACCTGCTCCGCGGCGCGGCCACCGACGGGCTCTCGGCGCATGCGAAGCGGACCCCGTCACCCGATTCTCGGCCTGCGTCGGGCCGAGACGCACACTCTGTGCTCACAGCTCGGCCTTCGCCCGGTGGAGGACCCGACGAACACCGACCCGGCCCACCTGCGCAACCGGATCCGCCACGAGCTGCTCCCCGTGCTTTGCGAGCTCGCCGGCCGCGACGTCGTCCCGCTCCTCGCCCGCCAAGCGAGACTGATGGCCGACGACGTCGGCTCTGCTGGGCGAGCTCGCCGCCGCGCTCGACCCGACCGACGCCAAGGCCGTCGCTGCCGCGCCTGCCCCTCTCGGGCGCCGGGCGCTGCGTGAGTGGTTGCGAGACGGTCACCCACCCGACCTCGCCACCATCGAGCGGGTGCTGTCGGTCGCCGCCGGGACGACGCTTGCCGCCGACGTCGGCTCGGGGCGGAGCCGTGCGACGCTCCCAGGGAAGGCTGCGCCTGGAGTCGCCTCTTGCGGGCGGGGTGGCCTCGCCGTTGCAAGGCCGGGCCTTTGGGGAAAAGGATCCCGGCGGGCAATCCGACACCTTGGCCTCGCCCGAGCTAGTGTCGGGCGCAATGGGCGACCTTGTCGGTGAACGGGCTGGCAGGGCGGGCTCGGGCCTCGGCGGCCGGCTCGCCGCGTCGACTTGAGCTTTTGGGACGCCGACCCGGCCCTCGGAAGGGTCGTGCTCTCCGTCGACCAGATCGCCAACCGGGTCGCCGAGCTCGGCGAGGCGATCACGGCGGACTACGCCGGACCGGCCGCCTTTGCTGGTCGGAGTGCTTGAAGGGCGCGTTCATCTTCCTGGCCGACCTCGCCCGCAAGATCGAGCTGCCCCTCGAGCTCGACTTCATGGCCGTGTCCTCCTACGGCACGGCGACCAAGACGAGTGGAGTGGTGCGGATCCTGAAGGACCTCGACATCGATCTCACCGGTCGTCATGTCCTCATCGTCGAGGACATCCTCGACAGTGGGCTCACGCTCTCTTACCTGCGCAACAGCCTTCTCGCCCGTGGGCCGGAGAGCCTGGCGGTCTGCTCGCTGCTCGTAAAGCGCAGCACTGAGCCGCGTCCGGACCTCGAGCTCGCCTATGTCGGGTTCCACATCGAGCCCGAGTTCGTCGTCGGCTACGGCCTCGACGTCGCCGAGCGCTACCGCAACCTTCCCGACATTCGCGTCTACAACGCCGGAGAGCCCGCGTGAGCTCGTCGGCGCCTGGCGAGTTCTCCGCTCTGCCCAGCCGTTCATGAGTGAGAGCGACCTCAGTTCTGTGCCTGACGCTCCCACGCGGGGACCTGTCGATCGGGAACGGGTTCGCGCGGCGGTGCGCGAGCTCTTGTTCGCCATCGGTGAGGACCCCGACCGTGAGGGCCTCGTCCGCACGCCCGCCCGGATGGCGGCGATGTACGCAGAGCTGTTCGACGAGGCCGGCGAGGACCCGGCGAGGTTCCTGACGGTCACCTTTGCCGCCGAGCACGACGAGATGGTCATGGTCCGCGACATCCCGTTCGCGTCGCTGTGCGAGCACCACCTCGTGCCGTTCCTCGGCAGGGCTCACGTCGCCTACATCCCGAGCAAGGACGGACGGATCACGGGACTGTCGAAGCTGGCCCGCGTCGTCGATGCCGTCGCCGGGCGCCTCCAGGTCCAAGAGCGCATGACGACCCAGATCGCCGAGGCGATCGAAAAGGCCCTCACTCCCCGGGGCGTGCTCGTGGTGATCGAGGCCGAGCACCTGTGCATGTCGATGCGGGGCGTGCGCAAGCCCGGGACCGTCACGGTCACCTCGGCGGTGCGAGGACTGTTCCGCACCGACCCGAGGACCCGGGCAGAAGCCATGGAGCACGTGCGAGGCAGAGGCATCTGAACCTCTACTCTTGAGATGTGTTCCCCCTTGTGATGGGCGTGCTGAACGTCACATCCGACTCGTTCTCCGACGGCGGTCTCTACCTGGATTTCGAGGCGGCCGTGCGCCGGGGGCGCGAGATGGTTGCCGAGGGCGCGGACGTCGTCGACGTCGGGGGCGAGTCGACCCGTCCCGGGGCGGGCGCCGTCGCGGCCGAAGAGGAGCTGCGCCGTGTCGTGCCCGTCGTCGAGGCCCTCGCCGGCGAGGTCCGGGTCTCGGTCGACACCACCAAGGCGTCTGTGGCGCACGCCGCCCTTTGCGCCGGGGCGACGCTTGCTGAACGACGTCTCCTCGAGCCTCGCCGCTGTCGCTGCCGAGCACGGTGCCGGCTTTGTGGCCATGCACCGCAAGGGGACCCCGGCCGACATGCAGCTGGACCCTCGCTACGACGACGTCGTCAAGGAGGTGCGACGAGTTCCTCTGCCAGCGCGCTGCCGAGGCCCGTGCCGCTCGGCGTTGCAGAGCTGTACATCGACCCCGGGATCGGCTTCGGCAAGACGGTCCGTCACAATCTCCAGCTCCTAGCTGCCCTCCCCGAGCTTGTCGCGACCGGGGTCCCCGTGCTCGTCGGGACGAGCCGCAAGAGTTTCATCGGTCATCTCGGCGCCGGCGGATCCTGCGACGGTCGGGTAGGCGACGTCGCGCCGCTGCGGACCCAGACGACCGTCTCGAAGGCTCGCTCGCCTCGGCCGTGTGGGCGATGGCCTGCGGGGTGGCTCTCGTCCGGGTCCACGATGTCGCGGCCACCGTGCAGGCGGCCCGTCTTTTTCCGCGAGACTGCGGCATGAGGGGGCGTTGGGCAGCGGGGATAGTCCCGAGGAACTTCTGCTGGATCATCAAGGACCACCTCGCGGTCAGCGAGCGACCAGGGGGCTACGCACCCAACCACCGCAAGGTTCGCCGGCAAGAAGAGCTGTTGTGGCTGCGGGCGCAGGGCTTCACGAGAGTGGTGTCGCTGCTCGGCTCGACTCACAACCTGCACGCCTACGAAGAGCTCGGTCTCGAATGGTCCCGGTTCCCCATGCCGGCGGCTTCGGAGACCCCCAACGTCCTCGCCGCGCTCTACCCTTCCATGCATAGATGGCTGCGCAACGGTGAACGGCTGCTGCTCCATCAAGAAGAGCTCGGCGACTGCGTCATGGGGGTCGTGGCCGGCTATCTGCTCTGGAGCGAGATCCTCCCCGACGGGCCACGCGCCATCACGGCCATGGAGCAGCTCTTGCGCCGACAGATGGGCACTGTGGGGCGCATGATCGTCGCCGCGGTTGACGAGGTGCCCCCGGTCGAATCCACCGCCCACGGGGAGCCCGTCATCGTCGAGGAGACCCCGGAACAACAAGGCGCGGCCGGGCCGGAGCCCGAGACGCCACAAGAGCCAGAGGAAAAAGCCGAGGCGGGAGCTGAGCCTGACCAGGCACGAGGCTCTACGCTTGATGGGCCCGAGGCCGCGTCGGCGACGCCGACGGCCCGTGAGCACGCCAAGGCCGACGGGCGCGAAGGAGCTCTTGGCCCGAAGGGGGACAGACGGCGGCTGATGCCGAGAGCGAGGGTCCCGGCAAGACGGCCTCCTTCCGTGTCATCGAGGGCGAGGGGCTCGCCGCGGGCTCGTCATAGATGACCGACAGGATCGAGCTACGAGGAATCCGCGTGCTCGGTCGCCATGGTGCGCTCGAGGGCGAGCAGGACACTGCGCAGCCCTTCGAAGTCGATCTGGAGGTCGAAGCTGATCTCGAGAAGGCCGCTCGCGAAGACGACCTGGCCGAGACCGTCGACTACTCCCTCGTCGTGGACACGGCCATGGCGATCGTGGGCCAGCACCGTTACCGCCTGCTCGAGGCTCTCGCCGAAGCGATCGCGGCGGGAATCCTCGAGCATCCCCGCCGTCGAGGCGGTGACGGTGTCGGTTCGCAAGCTCCGACCTCCTGTCGCCGCAGACATGGCCTCGGCCGGGGTGCGATTGCGACGCGAGCGCGCCAGCGGGTCGTCTTGAGCACGGAGGTCTTCGTTGGCTCTCGGCTCGAACATGGGCGACCGCATGGGCTACCTCGAGGCGGCTGTGCAGGGCCTGCGGGCCGTCGACTTGCGCCCTGGAGGTCTCGCCCGTGTACGAGACGGCCCCCCTCGGTGGCCCCGCGGGCCAGGAACGGTTCCTGAACTGCGTCGTCCGGCTCGAGACCGACCTCGAGCCGCGCCAGCTCCTCGAGGTCGCCCACGGTCTCGAAGCACGCGGCGGGACGGGTCCGCACCGTCTCGAACGGGCCGCGCACGCTCGATGTCGACATCCTCCTCGTGGATGACCTGCAGATCTCTGAGCCGGACCTCGTGGTGCCCCACCCGCGGATGGAAGAGCGCGGTTTCGTACTCGCACCGCTCGAGGATCTCGACGCCATCACGTGTGCCCGGCAACTGGCGGACGCGTCTCGCCGAGACGGACCCGGAGTCTTTGGACCTGCGCCTGGTTGGTAGGCTCGAGGGACACTGAGACACGAACGGCACCTGGCGACAGGGCCGGAACGAAGAGAGCTCAAAATGACGACGGTTCGCATCATCGGGCCCGGCCGTGCCGGCCGGTCCTTTGCTTTTGCCTTGGCCGCCGTCGGCGTGGAGGTGATCGGCATCCTCGGCCGGGACGACGACGCGTCCCTCGGCCGCTGACGGCGTCGACGTGCTGTTGCTGGCCGTGCCCGACACGGCCATCGCCGAGGTCGCCGCGGCGATCCGCCCGGTGCAGCTCGACCGTCGTGGCCCACTGCTCGGGGGCGCTCGGACTTGATGTCCTGGCAGGCCACGAGCATGTCGGCTCGCTGCACCCTCTCGTGACCTTGCCCGACCCAGTGATCGGGGCCGCACGGCTTGGCTCCGGGAGCTGTTTCGCCGTGGCCGGCGACCAGTCGCTGGCAGACCTCGTCCAGGCCCTCGGCGGCCGCGCTCTCGAGGTCCCGCCGAAGGCGCGGGCCGCCTACCACGCCGCCGCCTGCATCGCCTCGAACCACCTCGTCGCCCTTCTCGGCCAGGTGCGAGCGCGTGGCCGCGACCGCCGGGCTCGCCCTCGGACGTCTTCATGCCCCTTGCACAAGGTGCCCTCGACGACGTCTTGCTTCTCGGGCCGGCAGCCGCCCTGACAGGTCCTGCCGCCCGCGGCGACCTCGCCACCATCGAGCGCCACCGCCAGGCACTCGAAGCATCCGAGCTCGCCGGCTACGACGCCGGGGTGGCTCTGGCCCGTCGCCTGGCCGGCGCAGCCCCACCAGGCGAGCTGGTGGGCTCGGGCCGGAGCGCCGCGTGGAGCTAGTCACCACGAGGGACGCTTTGCGCAAGCTGAGCGCCACCGCCCGGGGCGAAGGCGCCCGGCTCGGGCTGGTTCCTACCATGGGCTCCCTGCACGACGGGCACCTCTCGCTTGTTGCGGGCGGCGGCTGTCGGACTGTGACATCGTCGCCATGAGCGTGTTTGTGAACCCGCTCCAGTTCTCCTCCGCCTGAGGACCTGGCCCGTTACCCCTCCGACCTCGAGCGCGACCTTGAGCTGGCCAGGTCCTGCCGGTGTCGGGATCGTGTTCGCACCCTCGGTGGGCGAGATGTACCCGGGCGGGGCGCCGGAGACCAGAGTCGTGCCCGGCCCGCTCGCCGACCGCCTAGAGGGCGCCTCGCGTCCCGGGCATTTCGCGGGTGTCGCGACCGTTGTCACCAAGCTGCTCTCGCTTTGCGGGCACTGCCGGGCCTATTTCGGCGAGAAGGACTTCCAGCAGCTGGCAGTCGTGCGCAACCTTGTCCACGACCTCGACCTCGACGCCGAGATCGTCGCCTGCCCGACGGTTCGCGAGCCCGACGGCCTTGCCTGTTCCAGCCGCAACCGGCGCCTCGGGCCCGACGACCGGCGGGCGGCGACTGTGCTCTTCAAGGCTCTCGAGGCGGGGCGGGCACGTGTAGCGAGCGGCGAACGGGAGGGCGCTCAGGTGGAAAAGACCATGGCCGCCGTGGTTGCGGCAGAGCCGCGGGCCAAGTTGGACTATGCAGTAGTGGTGGACCCGGTCACATTCGCAGTCCCCGCCTGTGCTCGCCGGCGAGCTACGCCTCCTCATCGCGGCGGATGTGGGAGCGGTCCGCCTGATCGACAACCTGGGAGTGCAGGCATGACGGCCCGCTCGGCCCCTCTGTGCTCCCGCCGCGTCCGGCGCGTCACGACGTGAGCCAGCTTCAGCGTCTCGACGTCCTCGTCGTCGGAAGCGGGGTGGCAGGCCTCTCTGCTGCGGTCCGACTCGCCGAGCGCGGCGGGACCCGGGTCGGTGTCATCACCAAGGGCGAGCTCGAGCAGTCGACGACGCGCTGGGCCCAGGGCGGTATCGCGGCGGTGCTGCCGGGCGACGAGGACTCGACCGACCTCCACCTTGCCGACACTCTACGCGCCGGAGCAGGTCTTTGCGACGAGGCGGCGGTTCGCGTGCTCGTCGACGAGGGCTCCGAGCGGGTGCACGAGCTCATCGCTCTCGGCGCCGTCTTCGACCGGGTGCCAGGAGGCAGGCTGTCGCGAGCGCAGGGAAGGCGGGCACTCCACGGCGCGCGTGCTTCACGCAGGCGGCACCGCCACGGGCGCCGAGGTGGAGCGGGCCCTTGTCGAAGCGGTGCGCGACAGCGCCGCGGCCGATCTTCGAGAACTGGTTCGCCCTCGATCTCGTCCGCGACGGCGGGCGCTGCACGGGCGTCGTCGCGCTCGACCCCTCGGGCGATCTGCTGCGGATCGAGGCCACCCACGTCCTTCTCGCCTGCGGTGGCGCCGGCCAGATGTACTCGGTCACGACCAATCCCACCGAGGCAACCGGCGACGGGATAGCCATGGCGCTTCGCGCCGGCAGTTCCCGTCACCGACGTGGAGTTCGTGCAGTTCCACCCGACAGCGCTCCACCACGCGGCCATGCCGCGCCCGCTCGATCTCCGAAGCGCTGCGGGGCCACGGTGCGGTGCTTGCGCGACGGCCGAGGCGAGCGTTTCGTGGACGAGCTCTTGCCCCGCGACCTCGTGAGCCGGGCGATCGCCTTGAAGATGGCCGAGGAGGGCACCGACCACGTCCGATTGGACGCGACCGGGTCTGGAAGACTTCGGGCGCAGGTTCCCGACCATCGCCGCCTCCTTGGCAGAAGCCGGCCTTGACCCGGCCCGGGACTGGTTGCCGGTCGCCCCGGCGGCCCACTACCTGTCCGGCGGCGTGCTCGTCGACCTCGACGGCGCGACAGCGCTGCCCGGGCTCTGGGCGGCAGGCGAGGTCGCCTGTACCGGGGTGCACGGAGCCAACCGGCTCGCCTCGAACTCGCTCTTGGAGGGCATGGTTTACGGGGCCCGTTGCGTGGAGGCGATCTTGTCGGGCCGTGACGGCCCAGAGCGCACCGGCGCTCTTGCGGGTCTGGAGGACGAGGCGGCCGGACAGGTGGCGAACGGTGACGAGCCTGCGCCGATCCCCGTGCGGTCCGTGGCGGGCTGCCGGTGCGGGCCGGACCACCTCTCGCCATGGCGGATCGGCGCCGGGTCTGGCGACGACGCCAAGGCCGAGGCACAGCGCCGCACCCTGCAGGGCGCGATGACGACCTGGGCCGGGGTCTTGCGGGACGCTGCCTCGCTCGCGCGGGCCTCCGAGGCCCTGGCCGGGATCGTGAGGGAGCTCGGCTCCAACGTGGACCGGGCGACAGCCGAGGTTCGCAACCTCACCGACGTGGCCAAGGCAGTGCTCGAGGCGGCCACGGTCCGCGAAGAGACGCGTGGATCGCATGCACGAGCGGACTTCCCAAAGACCTCGCCAGCCTTGCGCTGCCGGCTGTCACACGGGACGCGACGGGGCGAGAAGCCGCCTTCTTCCAGCTCACACGCGAGCACGGCGGTTCTCGAAACGTGACGAGCGCAAGTCCTCGCGGGGATGTCCAGCCTCCGCTGGCGGCGGTCCGCAAGGTCGTCGAGATCGCCCTCGCCGAAGACCTACTCCCTCTCGGAGACCTTTCCGCTGGTCTTGTGCCAGATATAGCCCGCGGCCGGGCCGCCTTCGTGGCGCGGGCACCGGGGGTCGTCGCAGGCACGCGCTGCGCCGAGCAGGCCTGTGTCCAAGTCGACCCCGACCTCGAGGTGACCTGGCTGCTGAGCGAGGGTGGTCATGTCGGCACGGGAGGCGTGATCGGGCGGGTCGAGGGCAGATTGCGGTCGGTGCTCACAGCCGAGAGGACGGCGCTCAACTTCCTTTGCCATCTCTCGGGCGTTGCGACGGCCACCCGCCGCTACGTCGAGGCGGCAGGCGCGGCGAACCCTTCCGCGAGGATCTGGGACACGCGCAAGACCACCCCGGGTCTTCGGGCCCTCGAGAAGGCGGCTGTGAGAGCCGGGGGAGGCGCCAATCATCGCGGCAACCTCTCCGAGGGAGTCCTCATCAAGGACAACCACCTCGGTGGGTTGTCCATCGAAGAGGCGGTCCGCACGGCTCTCGAACGTTGGCCGGGCCGCATGGTCGAGGTCGAGTGCGACCGCATCGACCAGGTGGCGGAGGCCGTTGACGCCGGGGCGACCCTTGTCATGTGCGACAACATGACCCCTGACCAGGTGCGGGCCTGCGTGCAACTTGTTCGCGCCCATCCCCGCGGCGTTGCCCGGTCTCTGCTCGTCGAGGTCTCGGGGGGCGTCAACCTCGACAACGTCGCCGCCTACGCCCGGGCGGGGGCGGACGTCATCTCCGTCGGAGCCCTCACTCACTCGGCCGTAGCACTGGACATCGGGCTCGATATCCAAGCCGTGACCCGACCCGAGTGAAACCCGGCTTTCCGGTCGCTGTCGTCTTGCTGGCTTCGCCGTGACGGTGTCCCTCCCGCCCGGGTGAGACGGTGATCTCGGCTCTTGACGCGGCACTCCTGCTCGGTGCGGGACTGCTCGCCGGAGTCGTCGGCACCGCGGGCGGGATCACGTCCCTGGTCTCATACCCGGCGCTGCTGGCGGTCGGCCTTGGCGCCCGAGCGGCGAGCGTGACCAACATCGTGGCGCTCGTCGCCTGCTGGCCCGGGTCGGCGATCACGTCGCGACCCGAGCTTTCCGGGAAAGGGCCGTGGCTCAGGCGCTGGGCCGTCGTGGCAGTGGCGGGAGCACTTGTCGGTTCCGGACTGCTGCTTTGGACCTCGGCCGGCGCCTTTAGCGACGTCGTGCCGTACCTGGTCGTCTTCGCCTCCTTGAGCTTGCTCGTCCAGCCGCGGCTGTCAAGGTGGCAGGAGCGCCACCGCTTAAGCGGGAGCAAGCTCTTGTGGCCCGCCGGGCTGCTTTGCGCGTCGGCCCACAACGGCTATTTCGGAGCCGGGTCGGGCGTCATGGTCCTCGTGCTTGTGATGTTGACCGCCGAGCGCCACCTCGCCAGGGCGAACGCCTTGAAGAACATGCTCGTCGGCGTCGCCACGGTCGTGTCGGCGCTGAGCCTCGTGGTCCTTGGCCATGTCGATTGGATGGCGGCCGCGCCCCTGGCACTCGGCGGGTTCCTCGGCGGTACGGTCGGACCTGTCGTGGCGCGCCACGTCCCCGCCGGGGCGCTGCGCTTTCTCGTTGCCCTGACGGGTCTTGGCCTTGCCGCGCGGCTTTGGATAGCGCCCGTCTAAGTAAGAGACCCCGGCTGCCGAGGTCGTCTCCGTCCCAGTTGGGCTAGGCGAGCTCTCCGACGGGCGGCGACGCGACCGCGCTGAGGCGGATGCGCCGGTACTGGAGGATCCCAACACGAATTAGGACCTGGGCGAAGGCCATGAGGACGAACGCCGTCGCGTAGGCGTCACCTGAGGTGATGGAGTGCCGCACGGAGAAGCGAAACAGGGTGGCCCCGCCCGAGCTCGTGTGCGCCCAGATGTCGAATGCCAAGCGGATCCCCATGCCGAGCACCCAGGCCGTCGCGGCCACGGCTCCCGCCCGACAGAGGATGCCTCGCGAAGGGTCGTTCCAAACCTGGGTCCAAAGGCCGCTCACCACACCGAACACCGCCCCGGCGATGATCAGGATGACGTCCATCAAGACGTCGTTGCCTGCGGTCGGGAAGGCCTTTAGGTACTGGCTTGCCGCGAAGGCAAGCAACACCGCCGGGAGCAGCACCGACCGGGGGGTGAGTGCCCTCGGCCTGATCTGCCGCAAGACGAGCAGGACCAAGAGAACGTCCACTATGTAATCGCTTGGGCTCACAGATCCCCCCTTCGCCCACGAATCTACTGAGAGGCGGTCCTATTCATGGCGCGTGCAGTCAATTGCCTAGCGGCAAAGCCTCGCCCGCATCGGCGCCGGCGCCCACCGCCTCGCGTTGGGTCGAGGTGGGCTCGCTGCAGCAGAACCAAGGTTCGCTCAGCCGTGGTCTCGGCCCGATTGGCCCCATCGATGCACTCCCAAGCCGTGGCCGTCGCTCGGTGCTGGGCGCGCCAATCGCCTGAGCACGAGAGCGCACAGTTCGTTCCACCTCGGCAAAAACCGCCTCGGGTCCGAGCGCGTTGACACCCGCCCCCGACTCCTCGACAAGTGCCGCCAGCTCCGCCTGCAGCTCGTCGATCCGGGGATCCTCGGCCGACCAGAGCCAGCTGAGCCGGGAGGCGTCGTAATGGCGTAGCCGCGCTTTGACCTCGGGCGCCGAGAGGAGCAACGAGCCCTCGGGGAGGAGCAGCCGGATCGTGAACTGCACCGGGTCCACGTTCTGCAAAAGGTCATGAGCAATGACGAAATCGAGCATGGCGATGAGCTCGGAGGCTTTGGTCCAAGGTGTGAAAGGAAGCCAGGACGGCCTTAGCTCGATGCCGTGTCGCCGCAAGAGTCCCACCGCGGCGCTCTCTTCGACACAGGTGTGCCCCTTGTCCAATATCTGCAGCGTCGTGTCGTCGACCGACTCAAACGCCGACACCACGAACAGGCAGCCCGCGCCCGCCAAGGCGGCCCACAGGTCCTCGTGGGCCAAGATGTGCTCGACCTTTGTCGTGCAGTCGAAACTCAGCTCCGGGAAGGAGGCGTGAACGGCCTGGGCGACCCGCAGGGCGTGGCGAGGGCCGTTCAGAAAGTCCGGGTCGGCGAAGCTCAGGTGCCTCGCGCCCATGGAAACGAGCTGGGAGACGTCGGCGAGGACGACGTCTTCCGGCACGACGCGCAGGCGCCCGTCGTAGACGACCGGCAGCGGGCAGTGTCGACAGCGGTGCGAGCAGCCGTGACTCGCCTCCACCGCTGCAGCGAGCCGCTCGTCGTCTCCGACCACGAGCCGGGCGTAGCTCTCGAGGGGGGGCAGGAGATCTCGCGCCGGGGTGAGCAAGCTGCTGCGTCCGAGGTGCACCACGACGGCGCCGGCGCGGCAGCGCGCCCGTAGCCGGGCGGATCGGCTCGTCCGCCCATTCGAGCAAGGCCGGCTCGTACTCACCGGCTATTACGCGATCGGCGACGGCGGCGGTGCCCGGGTCGCCACCCATGGCGGCGTAAAGCCCGTAAAAGCAGATGGGCAGCTTGGGGTGCTTCGCCCGCACCGACAAGGCGAGGGTGACGGCCATCCGCATCGCCGTGTGCATCGGTACGGAGAACCCCACGCGGTCGGCCCAGCCCACCACCTCCCAATCCCACGGCTCGACCGAGACATCGAGGGCACGCACCTCGTGGCCTCTTGCTCGCAGCGCCGCGGCGGGGGAGGCGACATGAACGGGCTGGTGCCCGAGCTCGTAGCTGGAAACCAGCAGGATGCGCACCCATGCACGCTACAACGGGCTTCCAAGCGGCCGTACGGGTCAGCTCTGGCGGGTGGCGACCCTAACATGGGGGCTTCCGAGCTTCCCTGAGGACTTCCATGAGCGACAACGGCAACACCGGTACCGACGACCTCCCGGTCCTTCGCCTGACGGCGCCCGCCCTGGCCGAGATAATCCAGCTGAGAGCAGCAGAGGCGGCCCCGGAGTCACTCGCCTTATGCGTCGAGATAGGTGGCGTCAACGAGGACGTCTACACCTACGACATGTACTTCGAGGCCGTCGCAGACGCTGCGCCCGGCGACTGGACCGACCATCTCGACGGCCTCACCGTCATAGTGCCGGGACAGAGCGTCGACCGGCTACGCGGTTCCGTGCTCGACCTGAGCCCAGCCGAGGACGGGGGTGGGATGGTCATAAGGAACCCGAACCGGCCGCCCGCCGCCCGGCGAAGCCCTGCCATGACCGGCCCGCCTCCCGACTTGAGCGGCGATATTGCCCAGCGCCTCTTGCAGGTGCTGGAGGAGCAGATAAATCCCGCCATCGCCGCCCACGGCGGTCGTGCAGACCTGGTGGCGGTCGAGGAGGACACCGCCTACCTGCGCCTGTCGGGTGGCTGTGCCGGCTGCGGTTTGGCGGCAGTGACGCTCAGTCAGGGCATCGAGGTGGCGATCCGCGAGAGCGTGCCCGAGATAGTCAACGTCGTTGACGTGACCGACCACGCCTCGGGCACCAATCCGTACTACGAGGCCGCCAAGAAATAATCCCGTCGGCCCCTCTGGGGGCGGTGCCGCTGCCTCAGATCGTCTCGAAGCGGGCCATGTCCGCCGCGGCGTAGGACTCGGCGACGGCGTCGATCCCGGCCGTCAGCGTCACGGCTTGTACGACCTCGTGCAAGCGGCGCCCGGGGATGGCGCAGGTCATCTCGTCGTCCGGTTGTCCGGTGCGGGCCCGGCTGAGGGCGCAGCCGAGGCTGGCTGCCACTACGCCCTGCTCCTTGGCGAGGGCGACGACGCGACATTGCGGCTTGCCGCCGATCTTGAGGTCCGCAACGGCGTCGGCCATAACCATGAGCTGGCCGGCTGTGATGCGGATGAGGACCACGTCCGGTGCAAGCTTGGTGTCGGCCAGTGGGCCGTAGGTGACCGAGCCCGGCCGCTCGTGCACCGTCGGGATCTCGGGGACCTGCTCCATCGTCACCCAGCCCGAGTCCAAGAGGGCAGCGACGTCCGCGTTGCCCGCCACGTCATCGAGGCCGGCAAAGCCGTGCACGAGCGTGCCGACACTGCAGTTGGCGTGGTCGCTCGCGACTGTCGAGAAGGTGCGGTCCAGCGCCTTTGTCCAGAACACGCACCCTGCTGGCACAGGCCCGGTTCTCCCGTCGGGTGCCGGTGGAGGCTTGGAACCCTGGTACGCCTCGACACCTTCGGGGAGGCTGGCGGCAAAACTGATCGCGATCGGCGCCGTGGTCAGCCCGAGCGTTGCCGTAAGCGATTCTGCGAGGTCAGACCAGGAGGGAGAGCTCATGGCGTCAAGTTACCGATCCTGGCGCAGTGCCCGGTCACCTCGTCAAAGGCCGGTGGATAGATCACCTGTCCCCAAATCGACGCGGCGTAGGTGCGCAAGCGCAGGACCTGGGACGCCTCGGGCGGCGCCCAGGCGGGAAGCGTGATGTGAATGCCATAGGGAACCGAGTACTCGAAGCCCAGCTTTGTGTAGAAGCTCGGGCTGCCCTCGAGCACGACGACCGGCTCGCCCCGTTCGTCGGCGAGGGCCGTCACCCGCCTGACTAGCGCGGACCCGATGCCCTGGCGTTGAAACTCCGGCGCGACGCCCAATGGAGACAAGATGGCGATCCGGTTCTGAACCTCGCCGGCGCGGATGGCGGCGTAACTGATCATCACGTGCCCGGCGATGCTTTCGCCGATCTCGGCGACCAAGGACAACTCCGGCACGAAATACGGCGAGACACGGATCGCCTCTACCAGTCTCGCCACCTCTTCGCTCCCGAAGGCAGCCGTCAACAACTTCGACACCGTCTTGTGGTCGGCCAAGGTTTCGGCCCGGATGACGACACCAGCGGTCGGCTCGGTTAGTTCGACCTCCCGACCCGCACCAGTCATAGGGCAACCATGGTGGCTCGGAGACAACGCGCGGAGCAATGGGCCGCAAGGTGGCGCTCAGGTAGCCAGACCGAACGTCTCGCTCTCGTGCTTGCCCGCGACCGAATACGAGAAGCTCGCCTTTGAGTAAAGAGGCCCGTACTTGTTCGTCTTCATGACGCCCGAAAGGACGATCGCGGCGGCGTAAGTGCGGAAGACGCCCGCGGCGCAGTTGGGCGTGCAGTCGTTCTGGTAGAGATCTCCTTTGCCTCGGGCCGATTTAGAACCCCAGCTCGTCCAGACGACCTTTTTCCAGGAGGCATTGGCGTCCGCACAGCTCATGAGATAACTGGCCGGCTTGAGCTGCGCGGTGCCCGTGCAGGTAAGGACTCGGGGCAGTGACACTGCCACCGCCGCCGGCCGTCCGGCTTGGGCGCTGCTCGCTGGCAACAAAAAGGCATTGGCGATCGCTCCGGCTATGAAGACAAGAATTAGGGCCCGACGCATGGCTCGACTTCCTTCCTCCACTGCAGTGCTTGTCTCGTCGTGCAGGCCTGGGGGACCCGCATGGCGCAGCCAACATAGCCGCGCTGGCGGGGCTGTTATGTGCAGGCGGCGGCCTTTTTGCAGCGGTTTTCAGGTCATTTCGGAGCGGACCTGCTTGGCGCGAGCGGCGCCGATGGCCGTCTTGACATCTTTTTGCTCCTCAGGGGGCGGCAGCACCGCGGGAAGGCCGAGCGACTGGATCCACAGTTCACGACCCCAGCCTGTCGTGTGGTAGAGGTGCTCGTCCTCTTGCTCTTCGACCTCCTCGAAAGCCGCCTTCAAGACCGTGGTCCCCTCACCCTTGACGCGCTTAGCGGCCTCGCCGATGAGCTCCCAATTGAGATGGTCTTTGGTCTCTACCAGGGTCACGCACTCGGCCGCCACGAGCTCGGCCGCTTCAGGTGAGCCTTCAGTCAGGGCCATTTCCATCGCCTTTACGAGCGAGGTCCCGATGTGGCGGACCACGCGCCGGCCCGGAGTCTCCTGCGCTGGGTCGAGCCCGAAGGCTGTGAGGACGCCCTCGACGAGCTCCACATGGTGAGTGGTCTGTCCGTGGTACTTCTCCCATTCCTCGCGCAGGTCGTCGTTCTTCACACAGCGAAGAGCTGTCGCGTACACCTCCACTCCGCCGAGCTCGGTCTCTAGCGCCTGGTACAGCAGTTCGTGAAACTGGTCGTCGTTCATGGTCATCTCCTTTACCCGGACGGACACTCGCCTTACCGGTTGCCCGAGAGCCCATACCCGTCCTGGCGAGTGTCGACACCTGGCCGGTCGCTCGTCCGCGCACGAAGACGGTCGAGCCGAGAGGACTCAGACGCCTCCCGTCGCGAGCAACGCGACAGTCGTTCCCGCCATCAGAGCGGCCGTCGCCCAACCGAGGAACAAGGCGAGCTTGCCGTTGGAGTATTCACCCATGAGGGATCTGGTCGAGGAGACGACCATGACGACCACGATGAACGGGGCGGCGGCAAGCCCATTGACGACGGCAACGAAAACCAAGAGCTGGACCGGGTTTACCGATAGCAGGCTGAGTGCCATCCCGCCGAGGGTTCCCACTGCGCACAGGCAGTAGAAGACAGGTGCCCGGCGTGGGGACCTGGAAAAGCCGGTCGGCTTTCCGAGCAGGCCGGCCATGCCGGCCGATCCCGCGCCGGCGAGGACGGGGATTGCGAGGAAACCTGAGCCTATGAACCCGCACGCGAAGACCGTCGTCGCGAAGCGGCCCGCAACCGGGCGCAAAGCCGACGCCGCTTGAGCGGCCGAGGTGAGCTCGAGGTGACGTCCGTGATCCGACAGCGTCGTCGCCGTGGCCACGATGATGGCGAACATGACGAGATTGGAGAACGTCATGCCCAAGAAGACGTCGAAACGGCTCGTCGACAACTTGCCTGCCGCCTCTTTAGGTGAGCGGCGAGGCAAAGGCAGCGGCCTCTTCCCACCCGCCGGTTCCTCCCGCATGTCCTCTATGCGGTGCATGCTCTGCCAGAAGAAGAGATAGGGGGAGATGGTCGTGCCGAGCACTGCGATGATGAGGGCGATGTAGCTCCGCGTCCATTCGATGTGGGGAGCAACGGTGTCCAGGCCCACAGTTCCCCAGGGCACCTTGACGGCGAATAGGACGACGACATAAGCGACCAGAGCGACGCACAGCACCTTGAAGACACGGGCGATGGTTACAAACGAGCCGTTCACCAACAACACGATGATGACCGACCCCACGACAACAGCCCAGACGGCGCCCGGACCGGCGTGGAGCAGGTGCATGCCAGCTCCGACGGCGACGAGGTCTGCCGCAATGTTGAGGGTGTTGGCGACGATGAGGGCGGCGATGAGCGTCCCGATGACACCTCGCCAGGCCCGGCCGAAGCAAGCTGCGCTGAGCTCGCCTAGGCCCTTGCCGGTGGCGAGAGCAGTCCGGTCGCATATCTCTTGCACCCCGGCCATGAGCGGCAAGGTGATGAGCGCCACCCAGAGCATGCCGAAGCCGAATTGAGCTCCGGTCTGGGCGTAGGTGGCGATTCCCGAGGGATCGTCGTCAGAGGCACCCGTGACGAGTCCCGGCCCGAGTGCGCGCAGATAGGCGCGCCACGGCCCTGGTCTTGCATCGAGGACGTCGAGACCGCCGCCGCTCGCGTATTCATCGGCGCTGTCGACGAGCTCGTCAAGCTGCGGGGATTCATGGCGCCGGTCCGGTTCAGTGCCGGGTGCCGGTTGCTGGACGAAACCGGGAGACGATGGCCCGCCTTGCGACCAGGAGTGCTCGGCGTTGACCATCAGTCCTCCCTGCTCGATGCCCACGCGTCTTCGTCTTTGGTACCCGAGCGGCGACGCGAGCCAAACGTGGCGCGCCTTCGCCTGTAGCGGCGCTCAGCCCCACCAAAAACAAGTTGCGATCACCACATAAAGGCCCACGAGACAGGCGCCTTCCAGCCAGGTGGACTCTCCGTCGAGCACCACCACTGCCGCGATAAGCGCCGTCAGCGCTAAGACGACGGCGAGCAGGGGCGAGAGCACCAAGGTGAACTGGGCACCGCCTATGACTCTGGAGAAGAGCACGAGGACAGGCATGAGCACGAGAGCGATCTGCACCGGGCTCTGCAAGATGACCGACAGGGCGTAATCACTGCGGTTGCGCGCGGCGAGCTGCAAGCCGACGACGTTCTCGACAGCGTTGCCGGCGATTGCCACGACCACCAGACCCGCGAAGGCCTCGGACATGTGCAGCGCCGAGAGCGCCGGGGTCAAGGCCGCGACGAACCAGTCCGAGACGAACGCCGCGGCGACGCTGGAGACGAGCAGCGTCGCGACCACGAGCGTGATCGACCAATGGGGATCGGTCGTCGGCCCGCGCGCGTTCGGATCACTCGGCTCGGGCTCGCCCGCGGCGGGCGTTGCCAAGACGCCGAGGGTGGGCGTCCCCCTCATCGGTCGCCTTCCCGGCGGACCGATCTCGGGGCGGACAGCACGAAGACCACCAGGAGCACGACGGCCGCGACGTCGGAGAGAGCGACCTTGTGATGCCTGACGGCAGGATCCAGGTGAACGCCGAGCGTAGGGATCATGAGGACGGAGACGGCGAGCACGAGCAGCACCACGATGAGGCCGGCGCTGTCGGCTGAGAACCGTTGGGTGCCGTGCTTCAGGCCCCCGATCATGAAGGCCAAGCCGAGAACGAGCAGCACGTTGGCGAGGATCGAGCCGATCAGAGCCGCTTGCAAGACTCCGACGAGGCCCGCACGCAGCGCGAAGATCCCGAAGAAGAGCTCCGGTAGGTTGCCGAGAGCGGACTGCACGACGCCGGTCATCCCCGAGCCGAGTCGATCCCCGAGCCGGTCGACGCTCGCGTCCGACGATGGCGGCGAGGACGCCGAGAGCCACCGCGGACGACAACGAAGGGGACGACACGTCCGGCATGCACGTAGTGGGTGACCGCCGTCGCAGCCGTCAGGGCCGCGCCACCGGCCAACAGGCGGATGTCGCCCCGTGGGAGTCTCGATCGCACGGTCGTTGTCTAGCCTGAGATGCCGGCGGCGGCTCGGCACGGGTCATGGTCCCCACTCCCATGCAACCATACGGCGTCCGGCTGCCGGCCGGTCGTGACATGGTCGTTGAGATGGCCGGCCCCGTGGTGAGGTAGACAGGGACCTCATGCTGCTTGCTCTCGACGTGGGAAACACCCAGACGGTGATCGGGCTGTTCGTGTCGCCGCGCCCGAGCGCGAATCGTCCGCGCGAGACCCGCGAGCTGACGAGCGAGACGGTCGCAAGTCGACGCGTTGACCGACAGCGAAAGCCCGGCGAGCTGGCGGACCTGGTCCACCACTGGCGTCTTGCCACCGTCGCGGAACGCACGGCCGACGAGTACGCCCTGCTTGTGACCGAACTGCTCAGCCTTGTCGGGCTCGATTTCACCGGTTCTTCGGCCGGCGACGGTGTCGACGGGATCGTCGTGTCCTCCTCGGTGCCGGACGTGACCTCCGCGGTGCGGGATATGGCCCATGCCTGGTTCGACGTCCCGCTCGTCGTCATCGAGCCGGGCATTCGCACTGGCATGCCCATCCTCTACGACAACCCGAAAGACGTCGGCGCGGACCGGGTCGCCAACGCCGTTGGTGCCATCGACCTGTACGGAAGCCCGGCGATCGTCGTCGACATGGGCACGGCCACGACCTTTGACGCCATCTCCGCCGCGGGCGAGTACGCCGGGGGCGCCATTTCGCCCGGGATCGAGATCAGCATGGACGCCCTCTTCGAGCATGCCGCCGCGCTGCGCCGTGTCGAGCTGGTCGAGCCCCGCAACGTGATCGGCAAGTCGACCGTCGAGTCGATCCAGTCCGGCGTCATCTACGGCTACACGGGTCTCGTCGACGCCATGTGCCGGCGCATCTCGGCGGAGCTGGGGCCATCGACGATCATCGCCACGGGTGGGCTCGCCGGGCTCATCACGCCCTTGTCGGAGATGATCCAGCACCATGAGCCTTGGCTCACCTTGCACGGGCTCCGCCTCGTGTTCGACCGCAACGTGGCACGTGACGAGACTGGGAGAGAGCCGTGAGCGAGATCGCCGTACCGTTTCGAGACGACGTCGGGCGCGGGCGACGTGGCCCGTAGCTTCGCCCACCTCGAGACCGGGCGAGGAGTCCGGCGTCACGTGTGGCGACTGCCGGTCGCCTCATGCGGTCCCGGCCCCAGGGCAAGCTTGCCTTCGCCGAGCTGCTGGGACTGGACGGGGAGCATCCAGCTGTTCGCCCTGGCGGAGCTCACGCCCAGATTTCGAGGAGTTCTGCCGCCTCTCGCTCGGCGACTGGATCGGGGTGAGGGGTGAGGTCGTCAGAACGCGGCGGGGCGAGCTGTCGGTCAAGGTGGCCTCCTGGGAGCTGCTGGCGCGGGCGCGGCGCGGCTTCGGCGACAAGTGGCACGGCGTGAGCGACCCCGACATCCGCTACCGCCAGCGCGAGCTCGACCTGTGGGCCAACGACGGCGTCCGCGACATCTTCCTGCTGCGCTCCAAGGTCATCGCCTCGATCCGGCGCCGGCTCGGTGCCGCCGGCTTCGTGGAGGTCGAGACGCCGGTGCTGCACCCGATCGCCGGCGGTGCGACGGCGCGGCCTTTCGTCACCCACTACAACGCGCTCCACACCGACGTGTACCTCCGCATCGCCACCGAGCTCTACCTGAAGCGCTGTGTCGTGGGCGGGATCGAGCGCGTCTTCGAGATCGGGCGCACTTTCCGCAACGAGGGTCTTTCGCCGCGTCACAACCCCGAGTTCACGATGCTCGAGCTCTACCAGGCCTACGCCGACTACACCGACATGATGCTGATCTTCGAGGACATCGTCGCCGGTACCGCCGAGGAGCTCTTCGGCACGACGCTGATCCCCTACCAAGGTCGTGAGGTCGATCTGACGCCGCCGTGGCGGCGGGCGACCCTCGTGGAGCTCATAGCCGAGCACGCCGGGGTCGAGCTCGACCTGTCGATGGGAGTGGAGGACCTGCGGCGCGTGGCCTCGAGGCTCGATGTGCCCTTCGAGCCCTGGTACGGGCCGGGCAAGCTCATACTGGAGATCTACGAGAAGACCACCGAGTCCGAGCTGTGGGGTCCGGTGTTCGTCTGCGACTACCCCCAGGAGGTCTCGCCGCTCGCCCGGGCGCACCGCTCCAAGCCTGGCTGGGTCGAGCGTTTCGAACCGATCATCGCGGGGCGCGAGCTCGGCAACGCCTTCAGCGAGCTCACCGACCCCGACGAACAGCGGGCGCGTTTCGAGGACCAGGAGCGCGAGAGGGCCCTTGGCGACGACGAGGCGATGACCATCGACTGGGACTACCTGCGGGCGCTCGAGCTCGGTCTGCCGCCGACCGGTGGTCTCGGGCTCGGGATCGACCGGCTCGTGATGCTCTATGCCGACGTGGCGAACATCCGGGAGGTCGTGCTCTTCCCAGCGCTGCGCCCCGAGGACAAGTCGCCAGAAGCTCCGCTGGCAACGACCGACGACGGCGCGACGGAGCCCTGAGCCAGCGAGCCGGGCGTCACACCGGTCTGCTCAGCTTGGGGCGAGAACCGTGGCCGCTGAGCGCTCGAGGTCGTCGACGACGTTGTGGCCGAACTCGACGAGCGCCTTGGGGATGAGGCCCTCGCCGAGGCGGGCGGCCGCCGCCGCCGCCGTCTTGGCATAGTCCCGGGCGATCTCGTGGGCTGCTGCGATGCCCGGAGAGGCGGCGACGAGCGCCCTCGCCTCCTCGCGCTCGGTTTGGTCGAGCGGGTGGCCGAGAAGGTCGCGCAGCCTCGGCCCGACGGCAGGGTCGAGCAGGGCGCGCTGCACCGGGAGGGTGTAGATGCCTTCGGCCAGGTCCTGGCCGGGCGGCTTGCCCAGCTCGCTCTCGGTGGCGACGACGTCGAGGACGTCGTCGCGGATCTGGAAGACCATGCCGAAAGCCTCGCCGAAGGCGGACAGATCGTCGATCTGGGTCCGGTCGAGGCCGGCGGTGAGCCCGCCGATGCGGCACGCCGTCGACATCAGCGCGGCGGTCTTGTCCGAGATGCCGCGCAGGTAGTCGCTCTCGTCGCGCTCGATCTGGAAGGCGGCTCGCACCTCGGCCACCTGTCCCTGGCACAGCCGGGCGAGTGTCGCCGCCAGCAGCGCTGCGACTTCGGTACCGAGCCCGGCGGCGATCTCGGCCGCCCGGGCGAGCAGGAAGTCACCGGCCACGATCGCGACGAGGTTGCCCCAGCGGGCGTTCACGCTCTCGACGCTTCGCCGCCGGGTCGCCTCGTCCATGACGTCGTCGTGGTAGAGCGAGGCCAGGTGCACGAGCTCGACCGACACCCCTCCGAGCAGGGTCTCTGTGCGTGACCTCGCCGCTTTGCAGGTAGGAGGCGGCAAGAGTGAGGCGAGGGTCGCAGCCGCTTGCCGCCTGCTTGGATGAGGTGGCTCGCCACCTCGTTCAAGAACGAGTCGTCGCCGATCACAGACTCCCGCAGGCACACTTCGAGCCGAGCGAGATCGTCCTCGCGGATCGGGAGGTCGAAGGGGTCCGGGCTGCTCACCAAGTCCGCCACCTTACGCCAAGGGGCACCGAGCCGACAGCCTGACGCCCACCCCATCGATCGCGCGCACTCTAGTCTTCCCTTCCCAGCTGCTCAATTCGGCCCGGTCGCCCGAGCGGTCCGGTCGCCCCGGTCCGCCAATCCCGCTCGTCGCGGTGGCTCAGACCTGGCGCAGAGCGATCTGCTAAGGGTTGGTGGGCCGCAGTCCGATGCTAAGAGGGAGAGTTCGCTTCCGTGGCGGCGGGTTTTCGCGCACCGGACCGGTAGACTTCCCCCCAAAGGGAAGACCACAAGGGAGTCTGAGTTGTTCGAGCGATTCACCGATCGGGCACGCAGGGTACTGGTCCTGGCTCAGGAGGAAGCACGCCTTCTGAACCACAGCTTCATCGGGACCGAGCACATCCTGCTGGGCCTCATTCACGAGGGCGAGGGGCTCGCGGCCAAAGCGCTCGAGTCGCTCGGCATCTCGCTTGAGGCCGTACGCGAGAAAGTCGAGGAGACGATCGGGCCCGCCGGGTCGGCCCCGACAGGGTCGCCGCCTTTCACGCCCCGGGCGAAGAAGGTCCTCGAGCTGTCCTTCCGCGAGGCGCTCCAGCTCGGTCACAACTACATCGGTACCGAGCACATGCTGCTCGGTCTCGTCCGCGAGGGCGAGGGCGTCGCCGCCCAGGTGCTCGTCAGCCTCGGCGCCGACCTGCCCCGGGTGCGCCAGCAGGTCATCCAGCTGCTCTCGGGCTACCAGGGCCGCGAAGGCGCGGCCGCCGCGCCCGGGGCGTCGAGCTCCGACAGCCCCGCCGGGCTCGCCCCTGCTCGACCAGTTCGGCCGGAACCTGACCCAGCTGGCCCGTGAGCACAAGCTCGATCCTGTCATCGGTCGTGACCGGGAGATCGAACGGGTGATGCAGGTCCTCTCGCGGCGCACGAAGAACAACCCGGTCCTCATCGGCGAGCCGGGTGTCGGCAAGACCGCCATCGTCGAAGGGCTGTCCCAGCAGATCGTCGAGGACGACGTCCCCGAGACACTGAAGGGCAAGCAGCTCTACACCCTCGACCTCGGGGCGCTCGTCGCCGGCAGCCGCTACCGGGGTGACTTCGAGGAGCGGCTCAAGAAGGTCCTGAAAGAGATCCGGACCCGTGGCGACATCATCTTGTTCATCGACGAGCTCCACACCCTCGTAGGTGCGGGCGCGGCCGAAGGGGCCATCGACGCCGCCTCGATCCTCAAGCCGATGCTCGCTCGGGGCGAGCTCCAGACGATTGGTGCCACGACGCTCGACGAGTACCGCAAGCACCTCGAGAAGGACGCCGCCCTCGAGCGCCGCTTCCAGCCGATCAAGGTCGAGGAGCCTTCGCTGGCCCACACGATCGAGATCCTGAGAGGTCTGCGCGACCGTTACGAGAAGCACCACCAGGTGACCATCACCGACCAGGCCCTGGTCGCCGCCGCCAACCTCGCCGACCGCTACATCTCGGACCGCTTCCTTCCCGACAAGGCGATCGACCTCATCGACGAGGCGGGCTCACGCCTGCGGATCCGTCGCATGTCGACCCCGCCCGAGCACCGCAAGATCGACGCTGAGCTCTCGAAGATCCGCCACGAGAAGGACGCCGCCATCAGGCGGCGAACTTCGAGGAGGCCAAGAAGCTCGCCGACAAGGAGAGCGACGCCCTCGAGCGCAAGGCGGCTCTCAGCGTCTCGTGGCGTCAGCGCGGGCGAGGAGCTTTTCGATGTCGTCGACGAGGACGTCATCGCCGAGGTGCTCGCCAACTGGACCGGTATTCCGGTCTACAAGCTCACCGAGGAGGAGACGGCCCGCCTGTTGCGTCTCGAGGAGGAGCTTCACAAGCGAGTCGTCGGCCAGGAGGACGCCATCAACGCGCTCTCGCGGGCGATCCGTCGTACCCGTGCCGGCCTCAAGGACCCGAAGCGGCCGAGCGGCTCGTTCATCTTCCTCGGCCCGACCGGCGTGGGCAAGACCGAGCTCGCCAAGACACTCGCCGAGCTGCTCTTCGGTGACGAGGGCTCGCTGATCCAGCTCGACATGAGCGAGTACATGGAAAAGCACACCGTGAGCCGCCTCGTCGGATCTCCGCCCGGCTACGTGGGCTACGAGGAGGGCGGCCAGCTCACCGAGGCCGTGCGGCGCAAGCCGTTCGCCGTCGTGCTTTTCGACGAGATCGAAAAGGCGCACCCCGACATCTTCAACACGCTCCTCCAGATCCTCGAGGACGGGCGCCTCACCGACGCCCAGGGACGCACGGTCGACTTCAAGAACACCGTGCTGATCATGACCTCGAACCTCGGGACGTCCGACCTGCGCAAGCTGTCGCTCGGTTTCCAGAAGTCGAGCGAGTCGGTCACCTACGAGCGCATGAAGCAGCGCGTGCAGGAGGCGCTGAAGAACCATTTCCGGCCTGAGTTCTTGAACCGGATCGACGAGGTCATCGTGTTCCACGAGCTGACCATGGACGAGGTCGTCGAGATCGTCGAGCTGCTCATCCGCCGGGTGCGCGACCAGCTCGAAGGCCAGGGCATCGGCCTGGAGCTCACGCTCGCCGCCAAGAGGTTCGTCGCCGCGAAGGGCTACGAGCCCGAGCTGGGTGCGCGGCCGTTGCGTCGGGCCATCCAGCAGCTCGTGGAGGACCCGCTTTCGGAGAAGATCCTCTGGAAGGAATTCCGTGTCGGCGAGACGGTCATCGTCGACGAGGAGAACGGTGCGCTCGTCTTCCGTGCCGTCGAGGGCTTCGAGCCTCCGACGGTCGAGTTCGCGGGGGCCGGCGCCGACTCTTGAGCGCTCTGGCCCCGGAGCGGTGCGTGCCGCCCCGCTGAGTGCCCCCATCGGTCAGTGCGACACCCGTCGCCTAGCGTCCGGGCATGTCGCGTCCCAAGACACTGCATCGTTGCCAGGCCTGCGGGCAGGGAGCTTCTCGTTGGTCGGGTCGCTGCCCGGGCTGTGGGGAATGGAACAGCCTTGTCGAGGAGATCGTGCCCACGAGCCAGGTAGGAGGCTTCTCGAGCCGGCTCACGGGCTCGTCGCGCGACCTCGGCGCAGGTGCGAGCGCGACGCCCTTGGCGTTGCAGACGATCAGCCCCGACAGCGCCCTCGCGGCACCGACCGGGATCGGCGAGCTCGACCGGGTTCTCGGAGGCGGGCTCGTCGCCGGTTCGGTGACGGTGCTCGGCGGCGAGCCCGGCGTCGGCAAGTCGACGCTCGTGCTTCAGACGCTCGCCGAGCGCGGCGGCACAGGGCAAGACGTCGCTTCTCATCGCGGCCGAGGAGTCGGGCGAGCAGGTCCGGCGCCGGGCCGAGCGGCTCGAGGCCGCTGTCGAGGGCTGCTACGTGCTGGCGACGACCGACCTCGATGCTGTCATCGGCGCCGCTGGGCAGCTCGAGCCTTCCATCCTCGTCGTCGACTCGATCCAGGCGGTGTCCGACCCGGTGTGCACCTCCCAGGCTGGCTCGCCGAGCCAGGTGCGCGAGTGTGCGGCCCGGCTGGTGCGCTACGCCAAGACACTCGGCGTGGCGACGATGCTGGTCGGTCATGTCACCAAAGACGGCGGGCTCGCCGGGCCGCGCACTCTCGAGCACCTCGTCGACACTGTCCTGTCCTTCGACGGCGACCGCCACCATTGCCTGCGCGTGCTATCGGCTTCGAAGCACCGCTACGGGCCGACGGGCGAGATCGGGCTCTTCGAGATGACCGAGGCCGGGCTGAAAGGCCTCGTCGACCCGAGTGCGCTTCTGCTCGGGGACCGTCGCCGCGGTGTGCCGGGCAGCATCGCCGTGCCCGTTCTCGAAGGCCGAAGGCCTCTCGTGATCGAGATCCAGGGCCTGGTCGGTCCGCCCATGTCGGGAGCGCCGAGACGGGTCGCGCAAGGTGTCGTCGGCGGCCGCCTCGCCCTTCTCCTCGCCGTGCTCGAGCGGAGGTGCCATCTGGCGGTTGCGGCTTCGGACGTGTTCGTCTCGACGGTGGGTGGTCTGCGGGTCAACGAGCCCGCAGCCGACCTCGGTATCGCCTTGGCCCTGGTATCGGCCGTGACGGGCATCCCGATCGAGGAAGATGTCGTTGCCTGCGGGGAGGTAGGCCTGGCCGGCGAACTGCGCCAGGTGCACGGTGACCGAGCGCCGCCTGGCCGAGGCGGCCAGGCTCGGATTCCGCCGTGCCGTGGTGCCGCAGTCGTCCCCGGACGGCCCGATGGAATTAGACCTCCTCCGAGCAGGTACCCTTCTTGAGGCAGTCCGGCTGTTGCTCGGCGTGGTCCCTGCCGCCAGATCTGGTCCGAGGACCGAGTCGGGCGGTGGCTCCGAGTTGAGCGATGGGCGCGACGTCCGTACCCTGGTGAGGACCCCACCTTCCCTTGTTTCGTGAGGAGCTCCATTGTTTGACGTCGGGGACAAGGTTGTCTATCCCCATCATGGTGCCGCTGTCGTAGAGCGGCGTGAAATACGCGAGGCCTTCGGCGAGAAGCGTGAGTACCTCGTACTCCGGCTCGCTTACGGCGATCTCACTCTCATGGTGCCGTCCGACAACACCGCTGAGGTCGGTCTGCGCGAAGTGATAAACGACGAGGAGGTGGAGGAGGTCTTCGCGGTCCTTGGCAAGAAGGAGGCGCGGATGCCGACGAACTGGTCTCGCCGCTACAAGAACCATGTCGAGAAGCTGAAGTCGGGTGACATCTATCAAGTCGCCGAAGTGGTGCGTAACCTCTCCATCCGTGACAAGGACCGCGGGCTGTCCGCAGGTGAGAAGCGGATGCTCACGCGAGCACGACAGATCCTCGTTTCCGAGCTGACGTTCGCGATCGGCGTCAGCGAGGCCGAGGCGGAGGAGCGCCTCAACGCCGCTCTGCCCTAGCGCAGGGCGCGCGATCGGCGCGTGAGCGTCGAGATCTGGGCGATCGTCGTCGCCGCCGGTGAAGGGCGGCGTTTCGGACAGCCCAAGCAGTTCGCCGTTCTCGGTGGGCGGCCCGTGATCGAGTGGAGCCTTGAGGCCTCCCGCTCGGTCGCTCGTGGAGTCGTCGCGGTCGTGCCCGAGTCATTTGTCGGCAGCCCGGGCGTCGGCAAGGGAGCCGACCGCGTCATGGCCGGGGGACCGACCCGGGCCTCGTCGGTTCGCCGGGGCCTGGCGGCGGTGCCTGAGAACGCGGACGTCGTCGTGGTCCACGACGCCGCCCGGCCCCTTGCCTCACGCGAGCTGTTCCGCGCCGTGGTCGAGGCCGTCGTCGCCGGGGCGGACGGTGCCATCCCCGGCATCGCCGTTGCTGACACCGTCAAGCGCGTTCGCAACGGTCGGGTCGTCGAGACCCTTGACAGGAGCGAGCTCGTGGCAGTGCAGACGCCGCAAGCCTTTCGGGCCGAGGCGTTGCGGCGTGCCCACGCCGCATCGCCGGAGGCGACCGACGACGCCGGACTCCTCGAGGCTCTCGGCTTGAGCGTGGCAGTGGTGCCGGGCGAGTACCACAATCTGAAGCTGACATCGCCCGAGGACCTCGCGATCGCTGAGAGGTGGAGCACTCGATGAACGGGTTGCGAGTGGGGATCGGTTTTGACGAGCATCCCTTTGCCACCGGAGCCGAACGAGCCCGGTCCTTGGTCCTAGGTGGCGTCCGCTTTGAGACAGAGCCGGCTCTTAGGGGTCACAGCGACGCCGACGTCGTGGCGCACGCAGTGGCTGACGCCATGTTGGGGGCGGCGGGCCTGGGCGATCTCGGCGCCCATTTCCCAGACAGCGACGAGCGGTGGGCTGGCGCGGACAGCCTTGTCATCCTGGCGCCATGTCGCGGCCCTTCGTCACGCAAGGCCGGCCTGCGGCTTGTGAACGCGGATTGCACCGTCGTCTGTGAGGCGCCTCGGGTCGTCGGCTAGTCGTGAGATCATGATGGAGCGGCTCAGCGCGGCGGCAGCAGGCCCCGTGCACGTGAAGGCGACCCGGCCAGAAGGGCTCGGAAGCCTCGGGCGCGTCGAGGGGATCGCCTGTCTCGCCGTCGCGCTCGTTGAGGAGATCGGTTAGCAATGCCACAAGTGACAAAGGAAACAGTGCGTCCCGCGGCTCCCGTGTGCCGCGGCCGGGGGCGGCCGCAGGCCGCCCCACGGGCCGCCCGGGGCTTCGAGGGGCGGCCGGGTCGCGGTCGGATCGGCCCCGCTCTACGGAGGGCCGGCCTGGTTTTTCTCCCGGCGGCTCTCGCAGCGCCCGGGACTGGAGCGGCGACCGGGCTTCGGCGCGGGGATCGTCCGAGGCCAGAGGCCGGAACCGCCCCGAACAAGACACGAGTGGATCTAGGCCCAGCTACCGCTCCTCGGGGGCGGGTTATCGCAGCTCGGGATCAGGAGAGGGCCGCCCGGGTGCTTTCCGCGGCCCAGGTGGTGCGGGTACGGGAGCGACCTATCGCGGCGCTTCTACGGGCACGGGCGCGCCGAGGAGCCCGCGACCTGCCGGGGCCAGGGCGGCAGGTTCTTCTGCCACGCGCAGTGGGGCTCCAAGCCGCAAGGCGCAGTCGTTCAAGTCTGCCCCACAACGCGATAGCCGGCGCGAGCTGCCGAACGGCGGCTGGGACCGTCCCGGACCGCGCCGGGACCGTCCGGCCGCCTCCCGACGCGACGGGCCAGCAGACCATTGGGAGCAACGCGGTGAAGCTCTTTCCGACTCGGGGCCGTTGCCGAGCTCGATAGGGCGGGCGGCTACGACGGGTCGCAAGCTTTGGCCCGGGACTGCGCGCCCGCCACGCTCGGAGCCCTCGCGGGCCTCGCGAGGTGACTTTGGCGGGACGAGTCGCGCTGCGACGCGCTCTTCCGGCGCGCCCCGGCCAAGCACCAGTCGCAGGACGTCTTCCGTTGGAGGCTATGAGAAGCCGTCGCCGCTTCGGCGCAGCCTCGGCGGACCGAGCAAGCCAGTTGTTCGTGGCGGCCGCCTCGCGAAGTCCTCGGCTGAGCGCAGCTCTGCCCAGGGCCGACGTGAGCTCGGGCGGAGACCAGGTCGAGGGTCGCCAGGCGGTCCGGGAGCTTCTGGCCGCCCGACGGCGAGCGGTGCACGAGGTCTGGATGATGGAGGGCTCGGACTCCGCCGCGATCTTGCGCGAGATCCAGTCTCTCGCCCGCGCGAGCCACGTCCCGGTGCGGCTCGTGACCCAGCGCCAGATCCAACAGGCCCAGGGCTCCGAGGCTCCCCAGGGCGTGATCGCCTTCGCAGAGCCGTTGAGCGAGGCTGACCTGTCCGACCTGGTCGGTCTCGACTTTGAGCAAGCAACGAAGCCAGTCCCTTCTTCGCTAGAGGAGGCGGAGGCCACGGCGGAGCTGCCTGCGGGCGCCGCGGGCACCGCTTTGGTTGACGCGGCCGACCCCGGGCCGGCGAGAACCGGTCAGGCCGAGGTGGTCCGGCGCATTGGGCAGGACAAGATGGCCTTTCTCGTCGTCGTCGACGGCGTCACCGACCCGCAGAACCTGGGCGCCCTGCTGCGCAGCGCCGAGTGCGCGGGTGCGACCGGGCGTCGTGTTGCCCCGCCACCGCAGCGCACATGTGACCCCGACGGTCACAAAGGTCGCCGCGGGTGCCGTCGAGCACGTCCAGATCGCCGTCGTCCCCGGTGTGCCGGGGGCGCTTCAGGAGCTGGAGCGTCTCGGGGTCTTCACGGTCGGCCTCGACGAGCGGGGGCCCGAGCCGTTGTTCAGCCTCCGCCTCGGGGACCGGCCGTTGGCGCTCGTGATCGGTGCCGAGGGGCAAGGCCTCGCGCCGCTGGCGCGCCAACGGTGCGATGTGCTCGCACGCATTCCCCTGCACGGGTCCATCGATTCCCTCAACGTGTCGGCGGCGGGCGCCGTGGCGATGTTCGAGGTGGCGCGCCAGCGTTCCGCACAGGGCGATTGACCGCACCGTTGCGGTCGTCGTTCGAAAAGACCTACGGTGCGTGCTTCTGACCGACGTGCTGCCTGAGGGGACCGGTAGCCGGCGCCGCCCCTTGAATCTTGCCCGAGCTCGTTGTCCGAATTGTCGGACTGATACATCACCATCGCGCCGCAGCTCTGCGAGCCAGAGCCCACGTTAAATGATCGCGTGAGGCCCGTTGCGGGCGTTCCAGGCCCCGACTGCGTCCAGGCTCTCGCCCACAGTCGTGCTCGGGTCGGCAGAAGTATGTCCGCCGGACTTTTTCAGGTCTCGGTAGCTAGCGGGCCGACATCGGCACGTAGTCGCGGCGGGGGCTTCCCACGAAGAGCTGCCTCGGCCGGGCGATCTTCGTGTTGTGCTCGAGCATCTCGACCCAGTGCGCCACCCACCCCGCCACGCGCGGGACCGCGAACAGCACTGGGAACATCTCGACGCGGGAATCCCATGGCCTGGTAGATCAGACCTGAGTAGAAGTCGACGTTCGGGTAAAGCTTGCGCGAGATGAAGTACTCGTCGCCGAGGGCAACCTCTTCGAGGCCGAGCGCGATGTCGAGGAGCGGGTTCTTGCCCGTGACCTCGAAGACCTCGTAGGCGATGTCTCGGATGATCTTGGCCCGGGGGTCGTAGTTCTTGTAGACGCGGTGCCCGAAGCCCTGCAGGCGGCCGTGGCCCTCTTTCACCGAGCGGATGAAGTCCGGAACGTTCTCGAGGGACCCGATCTCGGTGAGCATGCGGATGACAGCCTCGTTCGCGCCCCCATGGAGGGGTCCGTAGAGGGCGGCGCAAGCCGCGGCACAAGCCGAGTAGGGGTCGACTTGGGACGAGGCGACGACGCGCAGCGCGGCCGTCGAGCAGTTCTGCTCGTGGTCGGCGTGCAGGATGAAGAGAGCGTCCATCGCCCGCACGAGCTTCGGGTCGGCGTCAAAACGCGGACTCCGGGGTCTTCGAGCACCATCGACAAGAAGTTGGACGGGAAGTCGTGCGAGTTGTCGGGGTAGACGAACGGCATTCCGACGCTATAGCGGTGCGCCGCCGCTGCCAGCGTGGGCATCTTCGCGATCAGCCGGATGATCTGCTTGTGGCGCACCTCCGGGTCGAAGATGTTCTTCGCGTCGGGGTAGTAGGTCGAAAGCGCCGCGATCGCCGAGACGAGGATCCCCATCGGGTGGGCGTCGTAATGGAAGCCTTCGAGGAACCTCTTGCGCATGTTCTCGTGTATGAACGTGTGGTAGGTGATCTCCGTGACCCACGCTTCGAGCTGGGGTGCCGTAGGCAGCTCGCCGTGCAGCAGGAGATAGGCGACCTCGAGGTAGGTCGACTGCTTTGTCAACTGCTCGATCGGATAGCCGCGGTACTCGAGGATCCCGTTGTCGCCGTCGACGAAAGTGATCGCGCTTTCGGCTGCGGCCGTGGTCATGAACGCCGGATCGTAAAACCAGACGCCGGGAAGGAGCTTGCTCCACTCCTCTGCCGAGACTCCGCCGTCGACGATCGGGATCTCGATTGTCTGACCGTTGCGGTTGTCCGTGATCGTCACGCTGTCCACCACGACTCCACCTCCTGTCGGCTTCTGCCAGGCTGACGTCGTCGGCACCCAGGCCTGCGGTTGACGAGCTTCATTGCCGTCGTCGCCCCATCCTATGGCCGTGACCGCCCCTGGCGAACCCCGGGGAGGCGAGCCCCCCTGCCGCCAGGAGCGCGATTGCCTCGCCCAGCGCTTGGGCGATGGCGCCGGTCGGCTTTGGTGCCGGGCGAGTAGCATTAAGTGCCCCTCCCGGGGCGATGTCCCAAGCCCCTCTCCGGTGGAGGAGTCCTTCGATTGCAGACGCGAACGCCAGGCCTCAAAACGACCTTGGCGCGTCGCGGAAGTCGCCGAGCGTGTCGAGGAGCATTGTCGGATGGGCCAAAAGCGATGATCGAGCCCGCCCTCAAGGAGCTTTACGAGGACCCCGAGACGCCCCTTAGCTCCGGAGTGGAGCGGGCCGAGATGCAAGCCGCCATGCTCGCCGCGGCGGCGGCATCGTCACGGCGGCCCCTCGTCGCAGTCGATGTCGGTTGCGGTGACGGCACGGCGACAGCTGTCGCCATGGCCCGCTGCAAACTGACCCCGGGGGCCGAGGTCAGCGTTATCGGCCTCGACTGGTCGTGCGCCGCCCTCGCCCTCGCCCGCCGGCGCGGCATCTCTGTGGCACGGGCCGCCATAGACGGCCCAGGCCTTCCGCTTGCTTCTGGCAGTGTGGATGTGGTCATCATGAGCGAGCTGATCGAACATCTCGTCGATACCGACGCCGCCCTCGACGAAGCCGCGACGGGTCCTCGTGCCTGGCGGGAGACTGCTGTTGTCGACGCCCAATCTGGCGGCCTGGTACAACCGGGTGCTCCTCGTCCTCGGTATCCAGCCCGTGTTCACCGAGGTGAGCCTGCGCGGCATCTACGGCCGCCCGGGTCGCCAGGTGGCCGGCCACCTGCGCATCTTCACCCGTCGCGCTCTCGAACAGCTCCTCGCGTCGGCTGGATTCGTCGAGATCGACATCACGGGGGCGCCTTATCACGACGTACCCCGCCCGTTGCGCCCGCATCGACCGGGCTCTTTGCCGCACGCCCGGGCTGTCCTCGATCCTTCTCGCCTCGGCCCGGCGGCCGCTATGACCGGAGACGCCCACACCTCGGCCGGCATCGCCATCGCGGCGATGTCGGCGCTTGCTCACCGGCACGGGCACGGTCGTCGAGAAGATCGCCCTGCAACGGCTGCCCGAGATCCACGCCAGGCGCTTTTGGGAGATGATCCGCACTCTGTGCAGCTCGGCGCAGTGGCTTTGGGGATGTGGGCTGCTTGCTGGGCGGACTGGTCTGCCAGGGTCTGGCCCTGTCGCTGGCACCGATTTCGGTCGTCCAGCCGATCTTCGCGTCCGGCATCGTCTTGCTGCTCGTGCTGTCGCATTTCGTGCTCCGCGATCCGCCTGCTGCCGCGTGGAGTGGTGCGCCCTGGCCGTCATCGTGCTCGCCTTGGTCCTGCTCGGCCTGTCGGTCGACACGCGTGTCGACCACGCAGGCGGGCCTGCTCCGTTGTTGTACTTCCTGTTTGCTGCTATCCCGACTGCCGCGGTCGGCCTGGCGGTCTTCGTGGTGGCCGACAGGGCGCATGGCTCGACACGACGGCTCAGGCAGCTGCGCGGCCCGCTATTCGGCATATCAGCAGGCCTGCTCTACGGCGTCGCCGGCCTCGGCCTCAAATCGGCGGCGACCTTCGTGCAGCGCTGGGGCCTCATCGGCTCGGTGCCGCACCTGCTGGTCTCGCCCGAGCTCTACCTGCTCGCCGTCTCCATGGCCACCGGCCTCGTGCTGTTCCAAACTGGTCTGCAGCGGTGCTCGGCCGCAGTCGTGTCACCGGTGAACATCGTGACGTCCACGACTTATGTCATCGCGGTCGGGACTGTGCTGTTCAACGAACACCTGCCGACCTCGCCCGGGCCTCTCAGTCTTCGCATCGCGGGTTTCGCCGGTGTGGTGCTCGGCCTCGTGACGCTGGCGGTCGCGGGCGAGAAGAACGACAGCGCGACCACGGACACGGCGGTGGCGAGTGTGGCCGTCGTGTCAGACGACGGATCAGGTCAGCTCAAGTTCAGCCGGTAGACGTTCGTCTCTCGTATCACGAAACCAGCCCTTTGGTAGAGACGGTTCGCGGCCTCTCTCGAGGCGCGCGACGTCAAGTTGACGTGACGGGCGCCCCGGCCACGGGCGAGCTCGACAGCTGCTTGGACAAGGGCACGCCCCGACGCCGTGGCCCCGGGCGGACTCGTCCACGACGACGTCTTCGATAACGGCGTGCAGTCCGGTCGGTATCCGGTAGACCAAGACGGTGATGGCGCCGACGATGACATCTGGGTGCGAGGCGAGGCGTGCAACCAACAGTGAGCTAGTCGGTGATGAGACGATCTCTTGCAAGGCGGAGCTGTCAGGCGCCACCGCGGTCGGAGGACAGTTGCGGCAGAAGCGCTGCCATGACCTCCACGAGCTCGTCTGTGACCTCCGAGACACGTTCCACAAGGACGCCATTGGCCTTCATAGGGCGAGTGTACCCAGCACCTCGCCATCGCTTTTGGGCGAAGAACTCACTCGGCCGGCTCGGGCGAGTCGTCGCGCCGCCAGATCGGGTCGCGGGGCCAGTCGAAAAGGACCTCGACCGGCTCTCCGCGGACGGCGGCGAAGGCGTGCGCGCTCCAGATGCCTGCATTCGCCAGCGGGACAGGCAGGGAGTCCTCGGCGAACCATCCGACGTCGGCACACTCGAGCGGATGGGCCTTCAATACCCCGCCCAGGTGGCGGAGATGGAAGACGACCGAGTACAGCGGCACCTGGGTGAAACCGAGACGGAGGCCGTCGAGGACCATGACCAGTCGCACAGGCTCGGCTTCGATGCCCGTCTCCTCGCGGACCTCTTTCACCGCGACCTCGACGGCCGAGTAGCCCACGTCCGCCCAACCGGTCGGGTAGAGCCAGACCCCGGAGTCCGCCCGCTTGACGAGCAGGATCTCGGCTTTGTCGTTGCCGACGATGGCACCCGACGGCGACCTTCGGTGTCACGTAGCCCCGGGACGCCTTGGCGGATGTCCCTCATCCACTCGATGACGAAGTCCTCCGCGTCGGCCGGCTCCGCCACCGGTTGGCCCGAACGGGCGAGAGACAAGGCGGCGGCCGCCCGGATGTCGCCGGCGACGTTCAGGACCTCCTCGTAGCGCTCTGAATCGAAGAGGTTCTCGTGAAGGCGAGACCAGTTCTCGCAATGGCAGCGAGGGCCTCGCCCCACCGCACGAGGTCTCGCGTCGACGCCGGCACTTCATCCACGCGCCTGACCCTAACGCTAGGCGGCTATGTGGGGGTAACGGGGCCGTCGGTGCGCGATCATGGCCTGCGTGAGCGTCAAGGCGGATTGCCGCCACTATGTCATGCAGACAGTGCGCGCCGGTGAGCGTACCGAGCGCTGCAGGCTCGGTGTCGCTGAGACGGTACCGTTCGCCTGCCCGGAGGATTGTCTGTTCTACGAGGCCCGCAAGACGGCAACGAGCGGCTGGCAGGTGCGCGCCCGGGGGGACGAGGGACCAGCGGCGACCAGGCCCAAATAGGCGGCCCCATCCTTGCCATGGACCCGGTGAGCCTGGCTTGTGACGGTTGAGTCTCTCGGCGCTTCCATGGCGCCGTCGGGTCCTCAGCCCTCTACGACGTCGCCCAGACGATCGACGCTCACGCCGACCTCTTCGAGCCAGGCCATTGCACCTTCGACAGCCGCGGGCTCGCCGTCGAGCTCGCAGATGATCCAGCCCTGGTGGGCTTCCACGCTTGCCCGGCGGATGTTCGGCTCGACGTCGAAGCGGCGGACGAGCTGAGCCACGACCGGTTCGCGGACCAGCTCCTCGGGGAAGGTGAGCCGAACCCGGGTGCTCATCGCCTGTCCTCGCCCGCCGCGGCTCCGCGACAAGTTGCCCGAGCGCAGCCCCTCGAGATCGAGGGTCACATAGGCGTATCCAGCCTCCCGCACCGCTCTTACGACCTCCTCCCGGGCAACTATGGCACGATCGAGGTCCGCGAGGGGAAGCTCGACCCGGGCGACGTCTCCGTAGTGGCGCACGCGCAAGGCGGTGAAGCCGAGGCGACGCAGTGCCGATTCCGCCGTTGCAACCCGGTCCAAGATGGCGAAGGTGACCGGCGTCCCGTGGGGTACCCGGGAGGCCAGGCAGGCGGCCGCAGGCCGGTCCCAGGTGCGCAGCCCGAGCGAGCGCGAGACCGAACGCACGGCAGCCTTGTCCAGCCCCGCCTCGACGAGCGGGAAGACCGCCCCCCGCTCGGCGGCGGCCTTCTGGCCCGGGCGGTGCTCAGTGAGGTCGTCGAGGTTGACCCCGAGCGCCACCGTCGCCCGCTCGGAGGCGGCCAGCGGTGCCAGCACGTCCATCAGCTCACGCTTGCAGTGATAGCAACGGTCGAGATCATTGCGAACATAGGCAGGATCATCGAGCTCGTGCGTGGCAACTGCCACCCAGCGCAGGCCCCATTCGGCCGCCAGAGCGGCGCAGTGGTTCTCGTCCTCGGGCGCAAGTGAGGCCGAGACGGCCGTCGCGCACAGCACCTGCCCAGCTCCGAGCACTCTGGTCGCGACAGCGGCGAGCAAGGCAGAGTCAGCCCCACCGGAGAAGGCGACGACGGCGGGCCCGAGATCGGCGAGGACGGCCTCCAAGCGGCCGAGGGCCTCCCGACTCGGCGGCGCTGGTGTGTCAGCTCGAGGCACTGGCTCAGCGTATGCCGACGCCACTCAAGACGTCTTCGGCATCTCCGACGATTCCCGTGTAAAAGGTACCGAACTCACCGTAGAGGGTCGACGCCGGGTCGAAGCGCATCGAATAGACGCAGTCTTTGAGGTCGTCGGGATGAACCGCGAAAAGGGTGACTCCCCACTCCCAGTCGTCCAGTCCTGCCGAGCCGGTCACGAGCTGCAGCACGCGGCCCCGGAACGCGCGACCGGCGCTGCCGTGGCCCCTCATCAGTTCCATCCGATCCTCGAAGCTCAGCCCATACCAGTTCTCTGCTCCCGGCGAGCGCCGCTTGGACATCGGGTAGAAGCACAGGGCGCTCATGCCCTCCGGCGGCAGACGCGGGTAAAGGCGAGCTTGTTTCATCTCCTCAGGCACTCCTGCTGCGTACTCGGACACCTCGGTCAACGAAACGTACGAGTCGACGACGTCCAAGCCAGCCGCCTGCAACCCGGTCTGCAGGGCTCGGAGCCGCCGCCAGTCCACGCTGAGGGCGAGAACGCAGACATCTGCCTTGTGACCCAGCATGGCCGCGGTCACGACCTGGCACTCGTGCTTTCGCGCCTCGTCGATCGCGTCCAGGAGCGCCCGCCTGTCCGAGCCGGCCCGGGGCTTGCAGAATAGGTGCAGCACGCCCCAGCCCGTCGCCGGGCTCAGAGGCGCTTCCTCGTCATGGGTCCCGCCAGTCATGAAGAGGGAGTCTACGGACGGCCCGGGCCGAGGGCAGCGGGCGAGGTCGGGCTGCGGCCAACGGCCACGGTTCGCGGCTGCGCGCCGTGCGAACGCGACACCGGGGGTGCCGCGTGGCGCCCCCGGTGCTCACTTAAGTGCTGCAACGCCCTCGCGCCTTTGTACGATCCGGCGCTCAAGACGTCTCAACCTTGGATCAATAGTCGTCCATCCCACCGCCCGGAGGCATCGCCGGTGCCTTCTCTTCGGGCTTGTCCACGACGACCGCCTCAGTGGTGAGGAACAACGCAGCGATCGAGGCGGCGTTCTGCAGGGCGGACCGGGTCACCTTGGCGGCGTCGATGACACCAGCCTTGAACAGGTCCTCGTACTCGCCAGTGGCGGCGTTCAGGCCGTGGGCGCCCTTGAGGCCCTTGACCTTCTCGACGACAACGCCACCCTCGAGACCGGCATTGACGGCAATCTGCTTAAGGGGCTCTTCGACCGCGCGGGCCACGATCCTGGCTCCGGTCGCCTCGTCGTCGTCCAGCTTCTCGGCCGCGTCCAAGATGCCCTGTTGGGACCGCAGCAGGGCCACGCCACCGCCGGGGACGACGCCCTCTTCGATGGCAGCCTTGGTGGTCGAGACGGCGTCCTCGATGCGGTGCTTCTTCTCCTTGAGCTCGACCTCCGTCGCCGCTCCGACCTTGATGACAGCGACGCCGCCTGAGAGTTTCGCCAGGCGCTCCTGCAGCTTCTCCCGGTCGTAGTCCGAGTCGGTGTTCTCGATCTCGGACTTGATCTGGCTGATGCGGCCCTTGATGTCGGCATCGTCACCGGCACCTTCGACAACGGTCGTCTCGTCCTTGGTCACGACGACCTTGCGGGCCCGCCCGAGCAGGTCCAAGGCGACGTTCTCGAGCTTGAGGCCCACCTCTTCGGTGATGACCTGGGCACCGGTCAAGATCGCGATGTCCTGCAGCATGGCCTTGCGGCGCTCGCCGAAGCCGGGCGCCTTCACGGCCGTGCTGCGGAACGTGCCGCGGATCTTGTTGACGACCAGAGTGGCGAGCGCCTCACCTTCGACGTCCTCGGCCACGATCATGAGAGGCTTGCCGGTCTGCATGACCTTCTCGAGCACCGGGAGCAGGTCGCGGACGGCCGAGATCTTCGAGCCCACGAGCAGGATGTACGGGTCCTCGAGGACGGCCTCCATCCGGTCCGGGTCGGTGACGAAGTACGGGCGAGATGTAGCCCTTGTCGAAGCGCATGCCCTCGACCAGCTCCATCTCCATGCCGAAGGTCTGCGACTCCTCGACAGTGATGACACCGTCCTTGCCGACCTTGTCGATGGCCTCGGCGATCATCGAGCCGATCTCGTCGTCGGCTGAGGATATTGACGCCACCTGGGCGATCTGGTCCTTGGCGTCGATCTCCTTGGAGACCTCCTTAAGACGGGCGACGGCTGTCTCGACGCCGATCTCGATGCCGCGCTTTAGCGACATCGGATTTGCCCCGGCGGCGACGTTGCGCAGGCCTTCTCGGACCATGGCGCCCGCGAGCACGGTCGCAGTCGTCGTTCCGTCGCCCGCGACGTCGTCGGTCTTCTTCGCCACTTCCTTTACGAGGTCGGCTCCGACCTTCTCCCACGGGTCTTCTAGCTCGATCTCTTTCGCGATGGAGACGCCGTCGTTCGTGATAGTCGGAGCGCCCCACTTCTTCTCCAGCACGACGTTGCGACCCTTCGGGCCAAGCGTGACCTTCACGGCGTCTACGAGCTGGTTCATGCCACTCTCGAGGGCCCGGCGGGCCTGCTCGTCGAAGGCGATCAACTTCGGCATTTTGGGGATGTCCTCCTTGGGCTGCACGGATCCGTAACCGTTAGCACTCTCATGGTTCGAGTGCTAATAGCAAACCACGCCGGAGGGCAGCGCGCAACTGCACCCGGGAACACCCTGGTAGGAGGACATCTGGTCGCCTACGCGCCCCACCAAGGACAAGCCGGGAGCGCCTGGTGGCACCTGGGTGGTCAGTCCCCGGGAGGCCTTCGCTTCGATTAGGCGCACCAGCGCCGCCCCCTAGAAGACCGGGTCAGCCTCCGGCGACAGCCGGGATGATGGACAAGGTGGAGCCGAAGGGAAGGGGGGTGTCGAGTCCTTGCAGGAAACGGATGTCCTCGTCCGCGACGAACAGGTTGACGAACCGCCGCAGCGCCCCATTCTCGTCGAGCAGGCGCGACTTGAGCCCGGGGTGCTCGCGCTCGAGGGCGTCGATCGCCTCGCGCACCGTGGAGGCTTCCACCTCGACCTCGCCCACACCCCCGGTCATAGCTCGGAGCTGGGTCGGGATGCGGACCATGACACTCATCGCTTCACCGCTTTCATGTGCCCCTCAGCGTCGATCAGGCCGGCGACGGCTTGGAGTGTGGGTGGGATCGTCGCCGAGGGTCCCACCGAATCGGCGAGCGCCTCGACGGTCTTTAGTCCGTTGCCCGTCACATAGACGACGACACGCTCGTCCGGCCGGATCACACCGGCGCTGGCGAGCTTGGCTAGCGTCGCCACGGTGACCCCGCCGGCGGTCTCGGCGAAGACCCCCTCGGTACGGGCCAGCAGGCGGATGCCCTCGATGATCTCCGCGTCGGTGACCGCCGCGATGGCCCCCCCGCTGCGCCGGACCGCCTCGAGGGCGTACCAGCCGTCCGCCGGGTTGCCGATGGCTAGCGACTTGGCGATGCCGGAGGGCTTGACGGGCCGCACATGGTCGCTTCCCTCGGCGAAAGCCGTCGCCACAGGCGAGCAACCCTCGGCCTGGGCGCCGGAGATGCGCACGCCGTCACGGGCCTCGACGAGGCCGAAGTCGACGAGCTCACGAAACCCCTTGTCGATCTTGGTCAGCTGGCTTCCCGAGGCGATGGGGACGACGACATGGTCGGGGAGCTGCCAGCCGAGTTGTTCGGCGACTTCGAAGGCGAGTGTCTTCGAGCCTTCGGCGTAATAAGGCCGGATGTTGACATTGACGAAGGCCCAGGACGGGAACTCGCTGGCCAGCTCCGCGCACAGGCGGTTCACGTCGTCGTAGCTGCCGTCGACGGCGACGAGGTTCCCGCCGAAGACGGCGGTCGTTATGAGCTTGACCGCCTCGAGGTCGTGGGGGACGAACACGAACGACTCCATGCCCGCGCGGGCGGCGTGGGCGGCGACAGAGTTCGCCAAGTTGCCGGTCGAGGCGCAGGCGGCAGTCTTGAACCCGAGCTCGCGGGCCTTGGTTAAGGCGACGCCGACGACCCGGTCCTTGAACGAGCCCGTCGGGTTACGGGTGTCGTCTTTCACCCACACCTGGCGCAGGCCGAGCTCGGCGGCGAGACGGTCGGCGAGGATGAGCGGCGTCATGCCCGTGCCGAGGTCGACGGGCGATTTCGCCGAGACCGGGAGGAGGTCCGCGTACCTCCACATACTCGCCGGCCCGGCAGCGATTGTCTCGCGCGTCACACTCGCCCGGATGCCCTCGCGGTCATAAGCGACCTCGAGGGGCCCGAAACAGAACTCACAGACGTGAAGCGCCTCAGCCGGATATGCGCGTCCGCACTCCCGGCAGCGAAGACCCACTACGTGACCCACTGGTCCCTCCTCATCGTGCGGGCATTGGCACCTGGCACCGCCCAAGGGACTGGTGCTGGTTGTCGCGGCTTTCGTCAGGCCCGATCCCTCGGCCGCTCTGGATGATTGACCCCAAGTTTGGACTACGGCTCGCCTCGCGTCAAAGCCCCCCCGTGCCCCGAGTCCGTCACAGGGCGCTCCCTCGGGTGCGAGCGCCGGCCATCGGTCTCTACACGAGGGCGCCGGCGCCGCCACAGGCCCTAACGTGGCGAGCGATTATGGCCGCTCTCTCCGACGTCACGACGCCGATCGCCTCCTACCACCACGGGGACTTCCCGGTTGTCGAGCTGCAGGCGATGAAGAGGGACCGTCGGGTCTCAGTCTGCATCCCGGCGCGCGACGAGGAGGCCACAGTCGTTCCGATCGTCGAAAGCTTGCGCCGCGGGCTCGTCGAAGGCGCAGGGCTCGTCGACGAGCTGCTCGTAGTGGACGACCGCTCGAGCGACACCACCGCCCTCGTCGCTTACGGGGCGGGCGCTCGCGTCGTGTCGGTGCCGGACGTCGCCGGGGTGCGGGCCGGCAAGGGCGAGGCGATGCGTCTCGGGCTGGCGGCGAGCACGGGAGACATAATCGTCTTCCTCGACGGCGACGTCGAGAACTTCGGGATCCACTTCGTAACCGGCCTGCTTGGCCCCGTTTTTTCGAACCCGGAGACCATGCTGGTGAAGGCGTGCTACCGGCGCCCGATCGGAGACAGCCCGACGGGGGGCGGTCGAGTGACCGAGCTCGTGGCGCGGCCCGCTTTGGCGCTGCTGTTTCCCGAGCTCCGCGGTGTCGTGCAGCCTCTCGCAGGGGAGGTGGCAGTTCGCCGTGAGGCGCTCGAGCACATCGAGCTTGCCGACGGCTACGGCGTCGAGGTCGGCATGCTGATCGACATCTCGCGCCGCTACGGAATAGGGGCTATCGCTCAGGTCGACCTCGATGTCCGCACGCACCGCAACCGGCCTCTTTCAGAGCTGGCCCCGCAGGCCCGTGACGTGCTTGAGGTCGTCCTTGGTCGTGCAGGAGTGCGGCGTCGGTGAGCGGGTTCGATCTCGTCGTCGTGTCGAACCGCGGCCCGTTCACGCTTCGCAGCGCGCCGAGCGGTGCCGTCGAGGTCGTGCCTGCGGCGGGAGGAATGGCGCCGAGCCTGAGCGGCGCGCTCGCAGGAGAGTCGCTCAGCTCGGCTGGCGAGGCGCTCTGGGTGGCGGCGGCCCTCACCGAAGCCGACCGGCTCCATGCTTCCGCCGGCGCCGTGGCGACGGGCCAGGAGTCCTTGAAGCTGCGCACGGTCTACGTCGCCCCCGAGATCGGACGAGCGGCCTACGACGTGATCGCCAACGGCACGCTGTGGTTCCTCTATCACGGGCTTTTCGACCACGCCCGCCGCCCGCGTTTTGACCGCGTCTGGCGGGAAGCCTGGGACGCGTACTGCCAGTTCAACGAGGCTTTTGCAGCCACGATCGCCGAGGAGGCGGCGAATGGCGCGACGGTAGTTGTGAACGACTATCACCTGGCCCTCGTCGGCCGTTACCTCATGAGACTGCGCCCGGACCTCGCTACGGCATTTTTCTCCCACACGTCGTTCTGCCCTCCCGAGGACCTCGCCATGCTCCCAGACCGGGCCCGCCTTCAGCTGATGGAGTCCATGGGCTGTTTCGGTGCTTGCGGGTTCCACGTGGCGCGCTGGCGCGACGCCTACCTGCGCTGTGCCGCGTCGGTTGGCGTGGCGCCGCCCGCAACCTTTGTCGCCCCGCTCGGTGCCGACCCGACCCGGCTCGACGAGGTGGCGGGCACTGCGGCCTGCAGATCACGCCTCGAGCGACTCGAGGACACCCTCGACGGTCGCACCTTGTTGCTGCGCAGCGACCGGGTAGAGCTCTCGAAGAACCTGATCCGCGGCTTTCTCGCCTTCGATGAGCTACTGGAGGCATTGCCGAGCTGGCGGGGGCGGGTGGTCTTCCTCGCCCGTGTCTACGCCTCACGCGAGTCGTTGCCGGAGTACCTCGCCTACAGAACCGAGGTTGAGCACGTGGTAGCCACGTTGAACGAACGTTGGGCCACGCCTTCTTATACGCCGGTCGTGCTCGATCTCGAGGACGACTTTGTCGCCACTGTCGCCGCCCTGCGGCGTTACGACATGCTCCTTGTCAATCCGATCCGGGACGGGCTGAACCTTGTCGCCATGGAAGGCCCGGTCGTAAACGAACGGGACGGAGTGCTCGTGCTCTCACGAGAGGCGGGGGCCTACGACGAGCTGGCCGACGTCTCGGTCGGGGTCAATCCCTTCGACGTGACCGGGACGGCCGCGGCGCTGGCAAACGGCCTCTCGTTGACCGACGAAGAGCGCCGGGCCCGGGCGACCGAGCTGCGCCGGCGAGTACGGTCCCGCACTCCGGCACAGTGGCTGACAGAGGTGCGCCGCTCTGCCCAGCTCCCGGGGGATCGCGATCGGCGTCCGCAAAGCTGAGCGCTGACAAAGCTGTACGGACCACATCCGCCAGCACACCCGGCGCAGGCGAGAGGGGACGGGCCTTTCCTCTACACGAGCCCACCGTGGGAGCGGTTCAGACGCTCAGCTAGGGCCAAGAGGTGATTGCGCAGCGCCGGAGGTCCGACCACCTCGAACTCGAGACCGAGGCCGACCAGATAGCCAGCAGCCCAGTCGAGGTCGTCAAAGCCGATCTCTACCCTGGTGTGGTTGCCCTCGCGCTCGAGAACGCCTACGTATGGCGTGACCAGGCGGGCAACGTCTTCGGGCGCTGCCCTCACTACTACGACGGCCCGGTGTCTGTATCCAGCCGTCGAGATGCCTTCTGCCACCATCCGTGCCGGATCGTCGAGGGGGCGGGGCACGAAGATGTGTCCCAGCACCTCGAGCTCGGAGATCCGGTCCACCCGGAAGGTTCGCCAGTCGTTCCGCTCGAGGTCGTACGCGACCAGATACCACCGCCGGTCGGTTGCCACGAGCCGGTGGGGCTCGACACGACGCTCGCTTCGCAGGCCGCCTTGGGCCGAGTAGGAGAACCTCGCACGCTGGCAGCTCGCGCAGGCCTGGGCCAGCTGGACGAGGCATTCGGTCGAGACCACCTCGGTCGGGGACACGAGGGGCACGGTGGCGGCCCGCAAGGCGGTCAGCTGGGTCCGTAGGCGAGGAGGGAGCAGGCGGTCGAGCTTGGCCAAGGCCGCGAGCGCCCCTACCTCGACGCCCGGCACGGCAGTGGTCGCCGTGACACCGAGCACGACCGCGACCGCCATCGCCTCCTCGTCGTCGAAAAGCAACGGCGGAACGTCGCTCCCACCCCCGAGGCGGTAACCGCCCCCCGCGCCAGGAGTGCCTCTTATCTGATAGCCGAGGAGGCGGAGCCGGTCCACGTCCCGCCGTAAGGTCCGAGGGTCCACCCCGAGACGTTCCGCCAAGTCGGTCCCGCTCCAGGCGGAGCGCTGCTGCAAGAGCCCGAGGAGCCGTAGGAGGCGGCCGGCGGGATCGGGCATGGGATAATTCTGACACATTGCGGACCGAATCTGACCGCAATGCTGCGTAAGGTCCGACCATGACCAATTCGGGGGTATGGCAGCAGCTCACCAAGCAGCGTCAAATCGAACTCGCCGCGACGGCAATGCACGCTCGTCGGGTCGGTTCCTCACTTCCGAGGCTGCGTGATTGGCTCGGCTGGTCTCTTGTCGGTCTCGGCGCACACCTCGCCCTTGATCCTCAAGCTCGGGCGGAGGCGCACGGTCGGCGCCTCTTGCTGGAGCAGCGGGTCGGGCATTCCAAGCAGCTGGCCCGGCCCTAGGACGACCCGGACGACACTTCGCTGGTCAGCCCAGGGGCGAGCTCGTGGTCGACCGGCCATAAGGCCGAGGCAGCTCAAGGCGAGCTTTTCGGCACTGTCCTTTGCGCCAATGCCTCCAAGAAGGCGGAGGCGGCGCTCGGGCCGTCAAGGACCAGATCAGCCTCTTCGAGCAACTCGGGGGGCACTTCGGCGCCCGTGACGGCGATTTTCACGGTGCTACGGCCAGAGGTTTCTCTGAGTCGGTCCAGGGCATGGAAGGCGACCAGGTCGCCGATGTCGTCGCCGAGGTAGGCAACTGCCTCGAGTCCCCCACAGAGCTCAGTCACGACCGAGCCTTTGTCGATCCCGAGGGGGAGGGCGAGCTCCACGCTCGACTTGCCCGGCCATGGCAACAAGCCGTGCTCGGCGCCGATCGCCTCCACCACCTCTGTCGTCCTGGCCGCGATCGCCGCGAGCTCGGTGCCCGAGGCGCTGAGAGAGCGCCAATGGACAGTCAGCCCGTAGCCCTTGTCCTCCACGCGGACGCCGCTTGGCACCGCGGCGAGGAGCTGGTCACTGACGGCCTCGACCACAGGCCGCCAGGCCGAGACGCCTGGGCGGAGCTTGACCGTCCCGTCCGGGAACGACTCCTCCAGCCCGCTCAACCCGATGGCTCGTAACGGCGAGCTGTTGGCGCCGAGCTCGAGGCGGCTGGCGAGAAAAACTGCGGATCGCGCCGAGACAGCCGCCACGACCGCCATGTGGCGCGCGAGGTCGTGAAGAGCCCGAAGCGTCCCGGGCAGCGGACGGGCGGCTTCTGGGTCGACAACGATGGGGGCGATGGTCCCGTCGAAGTCGCAGCAAAGCCCCGAGCGTCGGGGAGCTGTAGCCAGAAGTCCCAGGGCGGAGGATTCGTCGATGGTCAGTCTGGGGACCTTACCGCCAGTAAAGCCGGGCCTGGTCTCACCACCGGAACCTTCGGCGCCGGCGGGTCAACGTCGTCTGCGTTCGAAGGCCGGACCCTCGTAGCGGTCCTTGCGCCGGCGGACGATCCGGCGTCGCACCCGGTGGACGACCAGCGGGTCATAGGCGAAAGCCTCGGGCGAGGAGGCAAGTCGTCGTAGGACGCCGTAATAAGCGGCGGGGCTCAAGCCGAGCCTCTCGTGGATGGCCTGGCGCTTGGATGGCGAAGACAACCACCAGTCGCGTTCTAAATCGAGCACATTTCGTTCCCGATCGGTAAGCGTCATCCCACCCGACAATGCCAACCTGCGCCTCGCGAAGCAAGGACCCTCGACGCAGATGCCTTCGCGGCCCCCTTTCGGGCAGACTTCAAGGCCGAGATGACCAACACGGTTAGCTATGTGGCCGCCTTCGGTGGAGGAGTCGCGTCCTTTGTGTCTCCTTGCGTCCTGCCCATCGTTCCTGGCTACCTCTCTGTGCTGACCGGGCTCGACTTGAGCAACGCGCAGCAAGGCTCCCGCCACCATCTGCTGAGAATTGCCCGGGACACGGCCTTGTTCGTGGCCGGCTTCACGGTCGTTTTCGTGCTCCTCGGTATCACGGCGACAACGGTCGGCAGCGCCGTGTTCCGCGACAAAGAGCTGTTGTTGCGAATTTCAGGAGCCCTTGTCATCGCCATGGCGCTGTTCCTCGCCGGCTCGCTGGTGTTGAACCTGCCAGGTCTTTATCGAGAGGCCCGTTTCCACCCCAAACTGGAGCGTTTCGGGCCCTTGGCGGCGCCCGTGGCAGGTGCCGCCTTCGGCTTCGGGTGGCAGCCGTGCCTCGGGCCCATCCTCGCCGCGGTGAGCGCCGTCGCGGCGAGCTCGGGGTCTGCCGGCCAAGGAGCGGCTCTATTGGCCGTGTACTCCTTGGGACTCGGGATCCCGTTTCTCATCGTGGGCCTGGCCCTCGGACGGCTGTCGGGTGTGCTCAGCTTCGTCCGAAGGCATTCACAGCTCATCACGATCCTCTCGGTGTTCGTGATGGGTGGCTTCGGGGTTCTCTTGTTCACCGACAAGCTGACTGAGGTGACGAGCGAGCTGGAGACGCTGATGCGCGCCATCGGCCTCGGCCGGCTCGTAAAGCTCGGCTGAGACGCGGAGTCGTCGTCAGGTGGCCATCGCCCGCACGACATAGGGCAGGATGCCGCCGTGCCAGAGGTACTCCGCCTCGCCGGGCGTGTCGACGCGCAGTACCACCCGGATCAAACGCCCGTCGGCTCGCAGCGCGAGTTCACGCCCGACGAGCTCGTCTCGTGAGCAGCCGGCCAGACCGGTCACCTCGATTGACTCGCGTCCTGTGAGCCCGAGCGACTCGGCGCTCTCGCCGGGGGAGAACTGCAGCGGCAGCACGCCCATGCCAATCAGGTTTGAACGGTGGATGCGCTCGAAGCTCTCCGCAGCAACGGCGCGCACGCCAAGCAGCGCCGGGCCTTTCGCCGCCCAGTCGCGCGAGGAGCCTGAACCGTACTCCTTGCCGGCCACGACCACGAGGGGCACGCCTTCGGCCTGGTAACGGACGGCGGCGTCGAAGATGGTCATCTGCTCGCCGTCTGGAAGATGGGCCGTCAGGCCACCTTCGCTTGCAGCCAAGCGATTGCGGATGCGGGGATTGGCGAAGGTCCCCCGGATCATCACCTCGTGGTTTCCCCTCCGGGCCCCGTAGGAGCTGAAATCGGCCACGGCCACCCCTTGGCTCTGCAACCAGATTCCGGCGGGGCTCGTCGGCCGGATCGAGCCCGCGGGCGAGATGTGGTCGGTCGTGACGCTGTCGCCGAGGACAGCCAGCACCCTCGCGCCGGTGATGTCACCGATCGGCTCCGGCTCGGGCTTCATGCCTTCCAAAAACGGCGGTTTGCGCACATAGGTCGAGTGCTCGTCCCACAAATAGCGCTCCCCGGCCGGGATCTCGAGCGAGCGCCAGGCCTCGTCGCCGTTCGTGGCTTTGGCGTACTCGCGCCGGAACATCTCGGCCCCTACGGCCTGCTCTAGCACCTGGGCCACCTCGTGCGAGGAAGGCCACAGCTCGGCGAGGAAGACCGGACGGCCCTCGTCGCTCACCCCGAGCGGCTCGGCGGTCAGGTCGATGTTCATGGTGCCGGCGAGCGCGTAGGCCACCACAAGGGGCGGGGAGGCGAGGTAGTTCATCCGTACGTCGGGATGGATTCTGCCTTCGAAGTTGCGATTGCCCGAAAGCACGGCCGCACAGGCCAGGTTGTGGGTGTTGATGGCGGCCGAGATCTCCGCCAGCAGCGGGCCCGAGTTGCCAATGCACGTAGTGCAGCCGAAGCCGACGAGATCGAACCCGAGCTTTTCAAGGTAAGGCACTAGGCCCGCCTGCCCCAAGTAGTCCATCACGACGCGCGAGCCCGGAGCGAGGGTTGTCTTCACCCACGGCATTGAGCTAAGGCCGAGCTCCACGGCCTTTTTTGCCACCAGTCCAGCACCGATCATCACCTGTGGGTTCGAGGTGTTGGTGCAACTGGTAATCGCCGCGATGACTACGTGGCCGTTCTCGAGGGTGAATTCGGTTCCATCCCCGAGGCGCACTCGGGCGGCACCGGAAAGCGGCGTGCCGGGGGCGGTGCTCGGGACCGGATCGGGCAGCGAGCGGGCGAGCGCTTCGGAGAACATCGCTTTGGAGCGGCGCAAGGGCACGCGGTCTTGTGGACGCGAAGGGCCTGCCAGGCTCGGCTCGATCGAGGAAAGGTCGAGCTCGAGGCGTTCGGAGTAGCTGGGCTCGGCGGCCTCGTCGTGCCACAGGCCCTGTTCTTTCGCGTAAGCCTCCACGAGCGCGCAGTGCTCTTCTCGGCGACCCGTCAGGCGCAGGTAGCGGAGGGTCTCCTTATCGATCGGAAAGATCGTGACTGTCGAGCCGTACTCCGGCGACATGTTGCCGATCGTCGCCCGGTTCTCCAGCGGCACCTTGGCCACACCGGGGCCGTAGCACTCGACGAACTTTCCGACGACCCCGTGGCGCCTCAACAACTCGGCCACGGTGAGCACGAGGTCGGTGGCAGTGGTTCCCTCCGGGAGCTCACCGGAGAGGCGAAGGCCAACGACGGCAGGTACGAGCATGGATATCGGCTGACCAAGCATGGCCGCCTCGGCCTCGATTCCGCCCACCCCCCAGGCGAGCACGCCGAGCCCGTTCACCATTGGGGTGTGCGAGTCCGTGCCGACGACGGTGTCGGGATAGGCGGTGCCATCGGCGCCGGTGAACACGACGCTGCTCAGGTATTCCAGGTTGAACTGGTGGCAGATGCCCGTGCCCGGCGGAACGACGCGCATGTTCGAGAAGGCCTGCTGGCCCCAACGCAAGAACCTGTAGCGCTCGAGGTTGCGTTCGAACTCGAGGGCCGTGTTCAGCTCCAGGGCGTCTCGACGCCCGTAGACATCGGCGACGACGGAATGGTCGATCACGAGGTCGACCGGCACCACGGGGTTTATCCGGCTGGCGGTGCCACCGAGATCCTCCACGGCGTCGCGCATGGCCGCGAGATCGACGACGCAGGGAACTCCGGTGAAGTCCTGGAGGAGGATGCGCGCCGGCGAGTAGGCGATCTCGAGGCCGTCGGCTCCCCCCGTGGCGTAGCGGGCCAACGCCTCCACGTCGTGTGAGTTCACGCTCACGCCGTCCTCGTGGCGCAACAGGTTCTCGAGCAGGAGCTTGATCGAGTACGGGACGCGTCCGAGATCCGCGACGCCGTCAAGGGCCGAGAGGCGGCGAATGCGGTAGCAAACGTCTCCGACCTGCAAGGTGCTCTTGGCGCCGAAGCTGTCGTGTCCGTCCGTCACGTCGTTGCCTCCACGCGTGTATCCATTCCGCTGATCACGGCCGCGCCGGGGTTGACCCGGTCGCGGAGCTTGCGCAGCGCGGACACAAGGGCGCGTTCCTCTTCCGGGGCGAGGGCCCCTCCTAGCAGCTCGGCGAGATGGGCACTGTGGAGCTCGAGCGCTTCTCGCATGCCGCGCCTCGCCTGCCTCGGTGAGGGCGGCAAACGCCCCTCGGCGGTCCTCCGGACAGCTTTGCCTGCAGACGAGCCCGGCTTCAGAGAGCCGGTCGACAGCTCGGGTGAGGCCACTCGGAGTGAGCACGGTCTGGGCGGCGAGATCGCTCATCCTGAGCCGTCCGCCCGGAGTCCGGGCGAGCCGGATCAAGATGTCGAACTCCTGGCCGGCAAGCTCGCATTGGCGCTCGAGCAAAGGTCCGACGGCCCGGTGCAGCCCCGTGGCGGTTTCGAAAACGAGACCAACGAGAGTTATCCGGTCGATCTCGCCCAAAGACGGATCTGGCGACACAGCATTCACGCCCCCATCATAGCCGGGGAATTAGTTGCACGGGCAAATAGTTGTGTGTATAGTTACTTGCACAAGCAAGATAAATCGACAGGACCAAGGAGTCTCGATCATGACCAACACCACCACCACAACAACCGCCACGAGGGAGTTCAACGGCACCACCCTGCCGACGCCGGGCACCTTCGTGCTCGACAAGTCCCACACCCAGATCGGTTTCGTCGCCCGACACCTCATGGTTTCCAAGGTTCGCGGCCGCTTCACCGATTACGAGGGCGCGATCGTCGTGGACGATGACCCGGCGAAGTCATCGGTAGAGGTCACCATCCAAACGGCGAGTATCAACACCAACGACGAGAACCGTGACAACCACGTCCGCACCAACGATTTCCTCGCAGTCGAAGAGTTCCCGACGATGACCTTTCGTAGCACCAAGGTGGAGCTCGGCTCGGCTGAGTCCTGGAAGGTGACCGGCGATCTGACCGTTCGCGGTGTCACGCGCCCCGTCGTACTCGATGTCCAGTTCGAAGGCGTCATCCAGGACCCCTGGGGCAACCAGCGCCTCGGCTTTGCGGCCTCGGGTGAGATCGACCGCAACGACTTCGGAGTGAGCTTCAATGCGGCCCTCGAGACCGGTGGCTTCGTCGTATCCCCGAAGATCAAGCTCGAGATCGAGGCCGAGGCAGTTCGCCAGGCTTAACCGGCGTTGGCGTCCCTCACGCCGGTCCCCCGGACCGGCAGGAGGGACGCCTTCTCCTCCCCGGGGAGCTTCCCCTCTCAGCTGCTCTTCGCTAGCCGAAGGTGCTTTCGGATTAGATTGCAGGTCGTGAGCACTTCGATCGAGACCGGGCCGGACGTCCTCGGGATCCACGCCCACCTCCTGGCGTCGATTCCGGGCGTGCTCGTGCTTCTCGACGCTCACGGGGTCGTGCGCTTCGCGTCCGGTCAGGTCGAGAGCCTCGGTGGTCAACCGGTGGACGTGCTGTCGGCTCCGAGCTGAGCAGCCACCTCGATCCGAAGGACCGGCCGCTTTTGAGCTGGCTCCTAGCGGCCTCCGCGGCGAAGTCGCCCGAGCAGCTGACCGGCCCTGTTCGCCTGCCTTATCTTCACCGCGACGGAAGGCCGCGTCTCGCCGAAGCCTGGGCGCTCAACCGCCTCGCCGACCCCGCTCTCGCCGGTTTCGTCGTGCTGCTTTTGCTCGAGAGTGCCTACGACCACTTCGATCAGGTCCTTAGCCTCGGCCCAGGCAGGCGCCCCGCTCGAGGAGACCTTGTCAGCGCTTGCCCTTGCCCTTCGGCTCCCGCCCGTGCTCGGTGAGTCCTTCTTTGTCGTCGTCTCGCCCGATGGCCGCACTATCAGCCGCTACCCGATACAGGCCTCAGTTCCTGGGCCGCCGGCCGACGGTCCTTGGGATCAGGCTATCGGGCCTGACTCTGGCGTCACCTATACCGAACTGGCGGGACTCCCCGAGCAAGTCAGGGCCGGGGCGGGCGGCTTTCGTTCCGTTTCCTGCTTCCCTGTCCTCGCGCGAGGTGAGAGCACACCGTCGGCCTGCCTCGTCGTGTGGAGCCGCGACGTCGGCCCGCTGGGCACAAACGAGCGGACACGCGGTCGACCGCGCCGTGATCCTCGGATCGCTTTTGATGTCGCGCAGCGTCGCCGGGGAGCGTTCTTTGGAAGAGCCGTTCCAAGATGTGCTCACGGGCCTCGGCAACCGCAGGAGCTATTTCCAGGCGCTCAACACACGAATCGAGGCTGGGGAAAGCCCGGCAGTTCTCTACATCGACATAGACGGCTTTAAGGAGGTCAACGACCGACTGGGCCGCCTCGCGGGAGATTCGGCGTTGCGCGTCATCGCCCGGCGGCTGTCGTCGGTCGTGCGCCCCACCGACGAACTCGCTCGCATCGGAGGGGATGAGTTCGCCATCTTGTGTTCGAGCGACGTCACCGAGCCTCAGGTAATCGCCATTGCGGCACGCGTGGTCGACCGCCTCGCGGAACCGATCTCGATCGGCGATGCTCCGGCGCTGAAGCTCGGTGCGAGTATCGGGATCGTGCTCGACTTCCCGCCCGGGACGGCCGCGGACGCGCTCCTTGCCCGGGCTGACGAGGCACTCTACGAGGCCAAGGCCGCCGGGCGGAGCTGCTGGCGGCTCGCTCCAGTGCCGAGATAGCCAGGGTCCTAACCCGTCGGTAACCGCGGGAAACGTCCCTCCGGGACGTATTTCCAGTCCGTCATCGGGCCGGAATATTCTCGTAAGAAGTGACTTTCGGCCTAAGCTGCTTAAGTGACCATTCCTTACCCTAAAGGAATGGAGCTCCGGAGCGTCTGCCGCCCATTTGGTGGCACGCCGGTGTCAGCGGTCCCCAAGAGTCGTCGATGAGCCGAGCCTCCAGCTTGGTCGCGGACACTTGGAAGGACCGGCGCCGTTTCTTGCTGAGCTGGTTCGCGCTTCCCTTCTCGCTCGTCGCGGCCCTCCTCCTCGGTGCGGTGATGATGCTGGCACTCGGGGCCAACCCGATCACCGGGTACAACGCCCTCATCGTAGGAGCCTTCGACGGGAGCTACGCGCTTGGCTCCACGGCCGTGGAGGCCGCCCCGCTCCTGCTCGTCGCCGTCGGGATCTGCGTCGCCTTCCGCGCCAACGTCTTCAATATCGGAGGCGAGGGCCAGCTCGCCATGGGCGGCTTGGCAAGCTCGGCCACCGCGCTCGCGTTGCCGCATCTGCCGAGCATCGCGCTCATCCCGCTCGTACTTCTGGCCGGCGCCGCCGGCGGAGCCCTCTGGGGCGCGATCCCTGGTGCTTTCAAGGCCTACTTCAACGTCAATGAGATCTTGAGCACGATCATGCTCAATCTGGTCGCCGTCCAGGTCATGAACTGGCTTCTGGCCGGTCCGATGGTCGACAAGACGCAGAACTCGACCTACGGCCTCATCCCCGAGACGAGGCTGCTCCCGAAGGCGTCGTGGCTGCCCATCCTCATCCCGAACACCCAGCTCCACCTCGGCGTCCTGATCGCGGTGGTCGTAGCAGTCGGAGTGTGGGTCCTCCTCTACCGCACGAGCTTCGGCTTTCGCGTCCAGGCGGTTGGGCTCTCGCGCGACGCCTCGAAGTACGCCGGCATGCCGGTGAAGCGGACGATGACGCTCGCCATGACCATAAGCGGGGCGATGTGCGGCCTCGGCGGGGCGCTGCTCGTCTTCGGCAGCATCTCCCACCGGATGGTCACCGACGGGAGCCTCACCGGTTTCACCGGCTCCGACGGGTTCAACGGGATCGTGGTGGCGCTCTTCGGCGCCCTCAACCCGCTCTGGTCGATCATCTCCGCCTTCCTGTTCGGCGGCCTCATCGTGGGCGGTGACGCCTTGCAGGTCGCCACGGGCGTGCCCGCCGACATGGTGACGGCTCTCGAGGGTCTCGTCGTTGTCTTCGTCGTCTCGCTCGAGTACATGCGACGGCGCAGCCGTGCCACCTCGCTCGGTCCTCCTGACGCTCGAGGGGCCGGCCCCCGCAGGTCGCAGAGCCGGTGCCGCCACTGGTCGCAGCCGGAGAGCGGAGCGATCCATGAGCCACTTTTTCACCTACGCCATCCTCACGGCGACTGTGGCGACGGCGCTCGGACTTGCCACCCCGTTCCTCTTGGCGGCGCTCGGCGAGACCATCGGGCAGCGCAGCGGCGTGATCAACCTCGGTGTCGACGGAATCATGCTCCTGTCCGCTTTCGCCACCTACTACACGGCCCTTCAAGACCGGACAACCTCTTCTTCGCCATCCTCGTCGGGATGGGCGTCGGGGTGGTGATGGGAGTCGTAACGGCTTTCATCAGCGTCACCTTGAAGGCCGAGCAAGGCATAAGCGGGATCGGCATCTATCTGTTCGGACTCGGCTTCAGCGACCTGTTGTTCATAAAGCTTGTCGGCACACCTTTGCCGATCAGCTCGCTCAACCCGATAAACATCCCTTTGCTCGACCGCATACCCGCGGTCGGCGACATGTTCTTCAAGCAGACGATCCTCGTCTACTTGGCTTTCCTCCTCGTGCCGGTCGTGACCTTCATGCTCAACCGGACGACATTTCGGAATGAAGATCCGCGCTTCGGGGGAGAACCCGGCCGCGGCGGACAGCGTGGGCGTGAACGTCGCCCGCATCCGCTGGCAGGCCGTGCTCATCGGCTGCACACTGGCAGGTCTCGCCGGAGCGTCGCTTCTCCTCTTCGACGGCATCTTCCAGGAGAACCTCACCCAGAGCGAGGGTTTCATCGCCGTCGCTCTCGTCTACTTCGGCGCTTGGCGGCCGACCGGCGTCATGGGTGGGTCGGTTCTGTACGGCTTGGCGATCGCGGTCGTGCTCGAGTGGAAGTCGCTCGGGATCATCCCGCTCAGCGCCTCAGACCTTGCTGCCACCGCGCCGGCAGTGATCACGTTCCTGGCCCTCCTCACCGTCGCCCGCCGCTTCCGGCAGCCGGCGGCCCTTGGGAAGCCCTACGAGAGAGGAGGGTGATGCAGCGGGACGCATCGGCGGAAACTTCAAGTCTCGCAGTTGGAAACCCGGAAGAACGAAGTCAATAGCAAGTAAGCAAGGGAGAGAAAGCAAATGCATATGAACCTAGTGAAAAGGGGTGCGTTGGTGCTGGCTGCGGCTGGCATCGCCCTCGGTACCGCCGCTTATGCCAGCGGTGCCTCGGCGGCAACGCGCTCGACTACGGCGCGGACGGGCGCTGAGCCCGTTGAAGGTGGCCCTCGTGGCCCCGAGCGCGACGAACGACCTCGCCTTCACCCAGTCCATGTACAACGCCCTCGAGGTCCTTAAGGGGACTGAGAACCTTACGATCTCCGTCTCGGCGAACGAGTACGTGGTGAGCCAGGCTGCCGACATCATCGAGGAGTACGCCCACGAGGGCTACAACCTGATCATTGCCCACGGCTCCCAGTACGGGTCCATCATCGAGGCAGCTGGCCCCCAAGTTCCCGAAGGTCTCCTTCGCTTGGGGGACCGCAGGCTCGACGTTCGGCTTGAAGAACGTCTTCGCCTACGAGGCCAACTCGAACGAGGGTGGCTACGTGCAGGGCTACATGGCTGCTCTGTTGAGCAAGTCCAAGGTGCTCGGTATCTGCGGGCCGATCGCGACCGGTGACGCCAAGCTGTACGTCGACGGCTTCACCGCCGGAGCGAAGGCTGCTGCCGCGGCCGAGCAAGTTCAAGGTGACGGCACACGCCGCCTACACCGGCTCGTTCAGCGACGACAGCCTCATGGCCACCTGCGCGAAGTCCTTCGTGTCCGATGGCGCCGACGTCCTCACCGGTAGTTCCCAGTCCGTAGTTGGGGCCATCGGCGTCGCCAAGTCGGACAACAAGCTGTGGTTCGGTACCCAGTGGAACCAGTCCTCGCTCGCGCCGCACAACGTCGTCGCCTCGCAGGTCTACAACTGGGCGCCCGATCTTGACGCAGATGTTCACGGCGATCCGGGGCGGCACGCTCGGTGACGCCACCTACGTGATCGGACTCGGCAACGGCGGCGAGAAGATCAACTTCAACAAGGGCTACAACCTTGCCCCAGCGGTCAAGACGGAGGCCGAGAAGCTGATCGCCGAGATCACCGCCGGCGACATCACGGTCCCGCAGTAGTCGGAAGACAAGCAAGGTAAGGACGATCGTGGCGACCACCCTGGAAACCCCGGCAGCCGACCCGTCGTTGGAGGGCCTTCCGCTCCTTCAGATGACGGGCATAACAAAGCGCTTCCCCGGGGTGGTCGCCAACGATCGAGTCGACTTCGAGCTTCGCCGGGGAGAGATCCACACCCTCTTCGGGGAGAACGGCGCAGGCAAGAGCACCCTGATGCGGATTCTCTACGGCCTGTACCGCCCTGACGAGGGTGAGATCAAACTGAACGGCGAGCGCATCACCATCGCCTCGCCAGCCGACGCTATCCGCCAGCACATAGGGATGATCCACCAGCACTTCATGCTGGTGGACACCTTGACGGTGGCCGAGAACGTCGCCTTGGGGGAGAAGTCCACCCGCGGCCCGCTGACCGACCTCGGGCCGCGTCTCGGCCAAGATCCGCGAGCTTGCCGACACCTACGGGCTGAACGTTGACCCGCAGGCGATCATCTGGCAGCTCTCGGTGGGCGAGCGCCAAAGAGTAGAGATCATCAAGGCCCTGTACCGAAATGTCTCGCTGTTGGTCCTTGACGAGCCTACGGCCGTGCTCACACCGCGCGAGGTGGATGAGTTGTTCGTCGTGCTGCGACAGATGACAGAGAGCGGCAGGGGTCTCGTTTTCATCTCGCACAAGATCCACGAGGTGCTCGACATATCGGCGCGTATCACCGTCTTGCGGGCCGGCCATAACGTCGGCACGATCGATGCCGCCGAAGCGTCCCGTGAGCGGCTGGTCGAGCTGATGGTCGGCCGCAGCGTCGCCTTGGAGAGCCAGACCACAAAAGGCACCGGCGGCGAGCTTCGCCTTTCGGTCAAAGACCTGCGAGTCAAAGGTGACCGAGGGACCGAAGCCGTCCGGGGCCTTTCGCTCGATGTCTCCGCCGGCGAGATCGTCGGCATTGCCGGGGTCTCTGGCAACGGCCAGCGCGAGCTTGCCGAGGCGATTGCCGGAATACGCGCGACGATGAGCGGCTCGATCCGGCTGGACGGGACTGAACTGGCGGACGCGAAGCCGGCAGAGGCCCGGGCAGCCGGGCTTGCTTATGTACCCGAGGAACGCATGCGCGACGGGGTTGTCCCGCAGTTCACCGTGGCGCAGAACCTCCTGCTCGTGGAGAACCGGGACCGGAGGTACTCCCGTCTCGGATTCTTGCGCACTCATGAGATCCGCCGTCACTGCGAGGACTTGATCTCCCAGTTCGACGTCAGGACTCCCTCGCTGGACACGCCGGCCCGCAACCTGTCCGGTGGCAACATCCAGAAGCTGATCATGGCCCGAGAGCTCTCTGGCAGCCCGCGCGTGCTGCTTGTCGCCCAACCCACTCGGGGCATCGACGTGGGAGCTACTCACTACATCCACGAGCGCCTGATCGCCCAACGCGACAACGGGACGGCGTGCCTGATCGTCTCTGAGGATCTCGACGAGATAATGACTATCTGTGACCGGGTCCTTGTCATGTACGAGGGCAGAATTATCGGGTCGGCCGACCCGCGTGTTAACTCGCGAGAAGACATCGGCATGATGATGGCGGGCGTCGGGTCCACTCCCTCGCAGGCCGGCGTGGGACCCCCTAGCGCGCCTGCCACGGGCGACGGCGTTCCCTCCGAGTCCTAGAGCCAGCTATCTGGACGGCCCGGTACTGCGTGAGCACTGTCCGGCCGATCAGTGACCTTCTTGTAGTTCGGCCGGGCAGCCGCGCGGGTACCCGAGCGAGGGTGTCGGTCTCGTCGGGCTCGATGTGGATGAACTGGGACGAGGTGCGCCACGCCGTGCAGCCGGCGCAGAGGAGAACCGTTCCGCTGCGAGCATCCCGTCCCTGATGTGAACCGGGTATAGAACCGTCGGCGCCGTACACAGCTTTGTTGCGCAGTGACATCTTGGCGCACGGCGCGTCTTGGCACTTGGCTGCCGCCGCCGGAGCGTGACGGATCCAGGGGTCCACTCCGCGGCCTTTCCGCCACAGCCAACCAGTGAGGCGGTCTCGCGGGATCACAACGCGAATCCGGGAAGAGTTCGGAACAAAGCTCCCTTAGCTTGCTCCTGGAAGCCAACAGCGACCTAAGGAGCGGGGATGATCCCCAGCCACATGATCCACCAGGCAGAACGCCCCATAAACAGGGCAGAACAGCGGGAGGCCGACCGCCGCACGAGCGAACTGGCGGCAACGTTCGCGCAGCTGTGCAACTCGCTCCTCGGTCCCGCACGCGCCATGCGCCTTCTGAACAGCCGTCCCGCCGCGTTGGTCACCAAAAAGACGGCACAGCCAGGAGTCCAAAGGGCTTGGCTCGGCCTGGCATCAAGTGTCGAGGATGTGAGTATCTACGCATCCTCTACGGCCCGGAATACACCGCTGAGCGGCACTTGTCCCGACTGAGAACGCGCGGCGCGGTCTTAAGCGCTCGCTCGCCGTGCGTGAGTTCGGGCTTGGCATAGAGGCCCTCGAGCGTTTCGTCGCCCGTGAGCCGCTCTATCGGGTACACGAGTGCGTGTTCGGCGTCCTAGCTCTCGAGAGCGAGCCGATCGATCCTCGCCTTTAAGAAACCTGCCCCGAGGTGCGGTCTTTTCATCCGCGACCGGATCAGGCGGCGGCGTGGACTGGGGTGAGGCCTTGGAGGCGCGGTCGCGCCTAGCCTCGGTCCCTTCTCATTGGGGACCACCGCATTCGCCGGTGCGCACCGATGAGGAACGGCAGATCCGCCATCGGATCGACTTCGATGAGCCCGCGGACAGCAATGGCTGCCGCCATCCAGCGACTTACCCTTACGGGCACGACCGATGCTTCACTTGGGCCAATAGCTGCGGCCATGGCACCGAGGCAGACACACATCGACGAGCCGTCAGCTGCGGCTTCGAGGGCTGAGTGCAAAGCGCACCGCAGCTTGGCGCCTTGGGGCCTCGAAACCAGCTGAGCGCGCCCGGCGCGAGACAGGTGTCGGTCGGTTAATCGTCCGCCGGCCTCGCCGACAAAGCGTCGCTACCAGGGACCATATCTGGCGCCCTCGGCAGGATTCGAACCTGCGCACCCGGCTCCGGAGGCCGATGCTCTATCCCCTGAGCTACGAGGGCTCGATGGAACGCATGTTGCATGCTAGCGGGACTTCGGCCATCCTCAGACTCCAATGACCAAAGAGCAGCAACTGGCAGACGCCATCGTCGCGGCCCTCGGGACCCTCGAGGTCCCCATCGACGCCCAGCTGGTCCAGCTCGTCCGCCCGGCACGACAAGAGCACGGCGACTGGTCGACCAATATCGCCCTCGTCGCGGCCAAGCTTGCTCAGACAGCCGCCGCGAGAGCTTGCCGCTGACCTGGCTGCTGGTCTTGAGGCGGCCGCGCTCGAAGAGGTGCTCGAAGTCGAGGTGGCCGGCCCGGGGTTCATCAACTTCAAGCTCGCGCCGTCGTGGCTGCACAACGCCCTGCGCGAGGTTGTCGCCGAGGGCGAGGAAGGCTACGCCACGCCCGAGGTTGGAGCCGGGGAGCGGGTCCAGATCGAGTTCGTGTCCGCCAACCCGACAGGCCCGTTGCACGTCGGCAACGGCTGGCTCGGCTCGTACGGCGATGCCCTCGGGCGGGTCATGAGCCGTTGCGGCTGGGAGGTGAGCCGGGAGTACTACGTCAACGACACCGGCGGCCAGATCCGGCTTCTCGGCGAGAGCCTGCTCGCCCGGCGCCGCGGCGACGTCGTGCCGGAGGAGGGCTACCAGGGCGAGTACGTCACCCAGCTCGCAAGCCGGTACGACGGGCCCGACGACGTGGTCGAGGCGGGCCGTTTCGCGGCGGAGAAGATCCTCGAGAACATCCGGGCGACGCTAGAGCGCCTCGACATCCATTTCGACGAGTGGTACTCGCAAGCCTCGATCGAAGAGAGCGGCCAGGTCGCCGAGACGATCGAGCTTTTTCGGGAACGAGGGCCTCGTCTTCGAGGCAGGACGGGGCGATCTGGCTGCGGTCGACCGAGTTCGGCGACAGCCGCGACCGCGTTCTGATCCGCTCGAACGGGGATGCCACCTATCTCGCCGGCGACCTCGCCTACCACCGAGACAAGTTCCTCGTCCGCAAGGTTCGACCGGGTGATCGACGTCTTCGGGGCGGACCACCACGGCCAGGTCGCCAGCCTGAAAGCTGGCGTGGCGGCTCTCGGCATCGAGCCGGACAGGCTCGAGATCCGCCTCGGCCAGCTCGTCAACATCGTCGGGCGCCGGATGTCCAAGCGCGCCGGCAACGTCATCCAGCTCGACTCGGTCATCGAGGAGATGGGGCCCGACGCGACGCGGCTGCTTGTCGCTCCTCAACTCGATCGACCAGGCGACGACGCTCGACCTCGACCTCATGAAACGCCAGTCGATGGAGAACCCCGTCTTCTACGTTCAGTACGCCCATGCCCGCATCGCCTCGATCGACCGCAGGCGCGCCGAGCGGGGCATCGAGCGCGTCCCGATCTCGGAGGCCGACCTCAGCCTGCTCGTGCACGACCGCGAGCTCGAGCTGATCCGCTGCCTGGTCGACCTGCCCCACGTCGTCGCCGAGGCGGCCAAAGACCGGGCCCCCCACAAGGTCACGAACTGGGTACGCCTGCTCGCGGGCGAGTTCCACGGCTTCTACCACGACTGCCGCGTCCTTTCCGAAGAGATCCCGCCCGAGCTCACCCAGGCGCGGCTCTGGCTGGTCGAAGGAGTGAGGATCGGCCTTGCCATCGCTCTCGGACTCCTCGGGGTCCGGGCGCCCGACGAGATGTGACCGGCGACCAGGCCCTACCGGGGGCCCTACCGGCCGCGGAGCCCGAGCCCTCGAGAACAACGCCGCCCGACGGCCCGATCGATTGGGACCTTCTTCCCGATACGAGCACGGTGACCGCCGACGGTCACCTGAGCGTCGGCGGTGTCGATCTGCTCGAGCTTGCCGAGGAGCTCGGCACGCCGGTGTTCGTCTATGACGAGGACCATCTGCGCACCCGGTGCCGCGAGGCGGTGGCAGGTTTCGGGACGGGCGTCGCATATGCCACGAAGGCCTTCTTGTGCAAGGCGATGGCGGCCCTGGCCCTCGAGGAGGGCATGGCGCTCGACGTCTCGACCGGTGGGGAGCTGGCCGTGGCCCTCGCCGGCGGGGCGAGCGGCGAGAGCCTCGTCTGCCACGGCAACAACAAGTCGTCCGAGGAGTTGGCGGCCGCGCTTTAGACGCCGGGGTCGGTCGCATCGTCGTCGACTCGTTCGACGAGATCAGCCGCTTGCGCGCCCTTTGTGCTGCGGGGGAGAGGTTCGGCCCCGCCGCCCGTCGCACGCGCCTGTTAGTCCGCGTGACCCCGGGCATCGAGGCGCACACCCACGAGTACGTGAGAACGGGGCAGGAGGACACGAAATTCGGTTTCTCCCTGGCCTCGGGGGCGGCGGCCGAAGCGGTTGAGCTGCTCGAGGCGCCTGGAGAGCTTCGAGCTCGTCGGCGTGCACGCCCACATCGGCAGCCAGATCTTCGAGGTCTCCGCCTTCGTCGAGGAGGTCGCCGCGCTCGCCCCCTTCGTCGTCGCGAACCGCTTCTCGGAGCTGCTGCATCGGCGGCGGTCTCGGCGTGGCCTACGTCGAGGGGGAGGTGGCACCTTCCATCTCCGGCGTGGGCGCGGGCCGTGCACTCGGCGGCAAGCCTGGCCGGGCTTCCCCCGACGGTGCGACTCACGGCCGAGCCCGGTCGCGCCATTGTCGCAAGCGCCGCTGTGACGCTCTACCGGGTCGGCACGATAAAGCGTCTCGCGGGTTTGCGCTACTTATGTCGCGGTCGACGGCGGCATGTCCGACAACCCCCGGCCGGTGCTCTACGGAAGCGGATACGAGGCCTTCTTGCCCCGCGACCCGTTGGCGCTTCGACCCCTGGCGGCCCGGCTCGTGGGCAAGCACTGCGAGTCCGGCGACGTCATCGTCGACGACGCCCGGCTTCCTGGCGACCTCGCCGTCGGGGACGTGGTCGCTACGCCGGTCACCGGTGCCTACGGCTTCTCCATGGCTTCCAACTACAACCGGGTGCTGCGCCCGCCCGTCGTGTTCGTCTCCGAGGGACGATGGCGGGTCGTCGTGCGACGCGAAACCATCGCCGACCTGCTCGCCCTCGAAGCCTGATGCCACCCGTCTTGTAGGTTGTGGACGGTGGGCGAGTCTCCATCGAGCGATACGAGCGGCACCGACGTCGTGCGCGTCGGGCTGCTCGGCTACGGCAACGTCGGCGTCGCCTTCACGCGGCTCATCGACTCTCAGGCCGAGGCGATCGCGCTCCGAACAGGGCTGGAGCTGCGCGTGACGCGCATCGCGGTCAGGGACCTGGGCAAGCCTAGGCCCGGCTCGTCCGGCAGAGATGCCGGCGGGCGTCTTTGCTAGCGACGCCGCCTCCGTTGTCGCCGACCCCTCCGTCGATGTCATCGTCGAGCTCGTGGGCGGCATCGAACCGGCGCGGAGCTTGGTGCTGTCGGCCCTGGCCGCTGGCAAGCCTGTCGTCACGGCCAACAAGGAGCTCCTTTCCACCTTCGGAGCCGAGCTTCTCGCCGCGGCGGAAAAGGGGGGAGTCGACCTGTTCTATGAGGCCTCGGTGGCGGGCGCCATCCCGCTCGTGCGTCTGCTCAACGACTCACTCGCCGGTGAGCGGATCGTCCGCGTGATGGGGATAGTGAACGGCACGACGAACTACATGCTCACCTCCATGTCCGAGGAGGGGAGCGAGTACTCGACCGCCCTTGCGGAAGCACAGGCGCTCGGCTACGCCGAAGCCGATCCGACCGCAGACGTCGAGGGGTTCGATGCCCGGGCGAAAGCCGCCATCCTGGCCGGAATAGCCTTCGACGCTGACGTCGTGCCTGGCGACGTCTACACCGAGGGCATCACGTCCATCGGTGCCTCCGACATCGCCTTTGCCCGCAAGCTCGGCTACGAGGTCAAGCTGCTGGCGGTTGCCGAGCGCGTAGGTGACGGGCCGACGGCCGGGATTGCCGTGCGCGTCCACCCTGCCATGGTCCCTCGTGAGCACCCTCTTGCGAGCGTTCGGGGGGCGTTCAACGCCGTGTTCGTCGAGGGCGACACTGCCGGGGAGCTCATGGTCTACGGCCGAGGAGCGGGCGGGATGGCTACGGCAAGCGCCGTGCTCGGAGACGTGGTGGCAGCCGCCCACCACCGCCGCGAGGACACAAGGGGCCGCGCTGTGCGCCGAGAAAGGGTCGAGATCAGCCCCATCTCGACGCTGTTGACCCAGTACTACCTGGCCCTGGACGTGACCGACCAGCCCGGCGTGCTGGCGTCGGTGGCGCGTGTGTTCGGCGAGCACCATGTCTCGATCCGTTCCATGGAGCAGATCGGGCTCGGAGACGGCGCCCGGCTGGTGTTCATAACCCACACCGCCCGCGAGGCCGACTTGCAGGCGACGCTGACGGCACTCGCCGGCTTGGACGTCGTCGCGCGGGTCGGCGCGCTGCTGCGGCTCATCGGGCCAGAACGTTGAAGGGCGAAACTTGAGCGCCTGGCGAGGGGTGCTCGAGGAGTACCGGGACTTCCTCCCTGTCTCAAAGACGACACCCGTAGTGACACTGCTCGAGGGCGGAACGCCCTTGCTGCCCGCGCCGCGGCTATCTGCCCGCGTCGGTTGCAATGTCTTGTTGAAGCTCGAAGGCGCCAACCCGACCGGCTCGTTCAAAGACCGCGGGATGACCATGGCGATCTCCAAGGCCGCCGAAGAGGGCGTGAAAGCGGTCGTGTGCGCCTCGACCGGGAACACCTCCGCCTCGGCTGCCGCCTACGCGGCACGGGCGGGCATGAGTTGCGTAGTTCTCATCCCAGACGGCCACATCGCCCTTGGCAAGCTGGCCCAGGCACTCGTGCACGGGGCGCGCGTCCTACAGGTGCGGGGCAACTTCGACATAGCCCTCGAGATTGTCCGCGAGCTGCCCCGCCGGGCGCCGGTGGTGGTCGTCAACTCGATCAATCCGTTTCGCATCGAGGGCCAGAAGACGGGCGCCTTTGAGATCGTCGACACCCTCGGGGATGCTCCGGAGATCCACTGCATTCCCGTTGGCAACGCCGGCAACATCACGGCCTACTGGCGTGGCTACTGCGAATATCGAAACGCCGGTCGCGCGACGAAGCTCCCGAGGATGTTGGGCTTCCAGGCCGCAGGTGCAGCCCCGATCGTCGCCGGGCACCCGATCGCCGAGCCCGAGACGATTGCCACGGCGATCCGCATAGGCAACCCCGCCTCGTGGTACGGGGCGACTGCGGCGGCTTCGGAGTCCGGCGGGGGCATCTTCGCGGTGACCGACGAAGAGATCCTCGAGGCCTACCGGTTCCTCGCCACCGAGGAGTCGGTCTTTTGCGAGGCCGCCTCGGCCGCCTCGGTCGCCGGCCTTTTGAAGACGCCCGTCGAGAGCTCTTCGACCGCCGTGTGCGTGCTGACCGGCCACGGGCTCAAAGACCCGGATCTCGCCATCAGCCAGGCGTCGGTGCCTCCTGTCGTGGACGCCGACCTAGGTGCCGTGCTGGGCGCGCTCGGGCTCTGAGGCATACTCCGATGACCAGACAGAGTGGTCACAAAGGGTGGTATTGAAGGTGATTTACCACTCGTAGCGTTAGAACGGCGCCGCCCGCGGCCGATTACTCCTGGTGGTGACCAGCACAGATTGTTCGGAAGACACCCAGGACCGGCCCCTCCTCGCTCTCGAAGGGCCCGGAGACTGGCGGGCGACGAGGGCACCGCAAAGCCGCTGGGGACGCTGGTGGGAGCGTCATCCGGTCTTGTTGCGGGCCGTGGCGCTTGGCGCACTCGGCTGGGGAACGGTCTACCTCGCCTGGCGCCTCCTCGATACAGGCAGGGCCGTCAACCCCGAGGCCTTCTACGCCCTTTGGCTGGTGGAGCTGTACAACTTCTTGTCGCTGGGGCTGCTCGCTTTTTTCGGCTGGCGTTGGTCGGAGCCCGTGCGGCCCCTTGTGACGCCCGGCCACAGTGTTGACGTCTTCGTGGCCACCTACAACGAGTCGCTCGAGGTCGTCGAGGCGACACTGGCCGGATGCGCCTCTCTCAGGTACCCACACGAGACCTATCTCCTCGACGACGGCCGGCGCTGGGAGATGGCGGCTCTTGCATCGGAGTGGGACGCCCACTGGATCACGCGAGGGGACAAACTCACACGCCAAGGCCGGAAACATCAACCACGCTCTGCGATACACGAGCGGAGACCTGATCTTTTGCCTCGACGCCGATCACGTTCCCCTTCCGGACGCCCTTGACTGCATCGTGGGGTACTTCGACGACGAGAAGGTGGCCCTCGTACAGACCCCGCCGACTTCTACAACCACGATTCGGTGCAGCACTACGAGGTTGGCCGCCACGAGCAGAGCTTGTTCTTCGAGGTCGTGCTCCCCGGCAAGGACCGGCACAACGGCGTCTATTGGTGCGGCTCGGCCACCCTCTTACGTCGCAAGGCCCTGGTCGAAGTCGGTGGCGTCCGCACGGAGACGATCGCCGAGGACTTCCATACGACGATCAAGATGCTCCAGGCAGGATGGAAGACCTGCTACCACGACGAGGTGCTGGTGCAGGGGCTCGCGCCGATGGACCTCGACGGGTACTTGTTGCAAAGAGACCGCTGGGCTCGTGGCAACCTCGCCGTGTTGCGCCTTCCCGAGTCGCCACTGCGTGCTTTCTCGGGCCTGAGCTTGCGCCAGCGGCTGTCCTATTTCGGCAGCCTGTTCGCCTACGGTGCAGGTGCGGCTCGCCTGGCCATGATCGGGCTGCTGGTCGTGGTGCTGGCGGCGGGCGTGCTTCCGGCCCGCATGAGCATGCTCAGCCTGGCGGTCTTCTGGGCGCCCTGGACGCTGCTTGCGGTGGCATCTGCCAGCGCCCTTTGCCGGGGCCACCTGCGCATGGGTGAGTCGTCCCACTACACCTTGGTCACCGCCGCTGTGTTCACCCGGGCGCTGCGCTGTGTCATCTTTCCCTCCCGCACCAAGTTCAAGGTCACGCCGAAGGAGGGTGTTGACGTCGGGGGTCTTCATTCCCTCAGCCAGGTCCGGCTCGTGAGCGCTCTCGGGCTCGCTCTCGCCGGCGGCCTCGTCTGGCGCGGACTCGGGCTTCTCGGAGAGGTGCCTGTGCGCCCGCTACCTGCCTGGGCTGCGAGCTTCGCCATGATCCTCGGATCTTGGGAGCTGTACCGGGTCGTCCGCTCGTTGCAGATCGTCTTCCGCAGGCGACAGCGCCGCGAGCAGTTCCGTTTCGCCTGCCTCGCCCCGGCCACGGTCACAAGTGACGAACATGAGCGCTCCTACGGGCGGGTCGTCGACGTCTCGATAGCGGGGGTCGGCTTGCTGATCGGAAAGGAAATCGAGGTGGGGACGCACCTCGAGGTCGCCTTCGCCCTGCAGGGACTCGACGGCCGTAGCCTGCCCGTCGATCTCACGGCCGCCGTGAGATCGGCCCGGTACGCCTCGGGGACCGAGGAGAACCCCGCAGGGTGGCGCCTTGGCCTGTCCGTTCTCGGCATAGACGACCTCTCACGAGACAATCTCGTCCGCTACTGCTATGTCGTTCACCCTTGGGAGCGCCTCCGCAAGAGCCGTCTCGAGGCCGTCACCGACTCGGCACCTTCGCCGATCGGGATAGAGCAAGGCGCGTTTGTCACTGAGAACGAACAGGACGACGTGCCCGAGATCGAACGCCCGGCGGTCGGATAGAGCACCGGGGTGTTTGCCGCGGCCTGAATGTGCCGCTAGTATGACGTTTGCCTTCGTTCGTCATTGCGGACGCGACCTTGCCCCCCTGGGGCGGGCGACCCGAATGGGGCGGTGGGAATCGCAGAGGTCCTTTCCCTGTTATCACCTACACCGGCGCTTCCTTCCGTGCAGACGCTTAGCCGTCGTGGGCACCCACTGATTGGGCTGTGCGATCCGACGAGGTCAGTTGCCTGCTGAAACTCCCGATGGCGGCTCGCAGGTCCATAGCTTGTCCGATCGGTCCATGGCGGACCGGGAGGGTTTGTCGTGAGCGCACCTGGGGGAGCACCGACACCACCGAATCCCGGGAGGACCCGGGTACCACCCCCAGAAGAGAACCACCTTCATCAACAGGTATATCCAGAGAGGAAGCTGATGAGCGAAGAACAGCTCGAGCGTTCGATCCTTGAGCGCAAAGCGAGCGACGAGCTTCGAGCTATCGCGACCGCCATGTCCCTCGAACCCGTAGCGCGTTCGCGCAAGGCGGACCTCGTGAACCAGATCTTACGCGCCGCCGGCGTCGAGGTGGAGGACGCCTCGGGCGTGCACTCCGCTGCCCCGGGGCCTGCTCAGGCACCGGCTGCCAACGGCGCCGGTGCCGGCACCTCGCCAGAGGCAGCCACCGAAACGCCCGCCACAAAGCCGGCGCGGGGACGCACCTCCCGGGCAAAGTCCGCGGCCAAATCGGCCCCGACGGACACCCCGGCTAGTCGAGCGGGCTCGAACGGCCACACAGCCGGCGCAGCACACGATCTCGGCGAGGGCCATGACGGCTCGTCGCCTGCTCGTTCGGCCCTCGTCAATGGAACCGGTCCGGCTTCCGACGAGCTCGACAACCCGGTCGCTGAGGCCGCAGCCGCCATCCTGGCGAGCTCAGATGCCGAGCTCAGCTCGAGCACCGGCACCGCCCCGGCCGAGGCCGGGCAGGCCGCGACCGTGGCCGGCGAGACGGCCGATCGCGGGAACGGGGAGGTGTCGACGAACTACCGTCCCGCGCGCCAACAGCACTCCCAGCCTTCTCGCGGCGGCCAGGGCGGCGGTCAAGGAGGCCAGGTCGGCCAAGTCGAGCCCGGCAACCGTCGCGGGCGACGTCGCCGAGGGCGCGACCGCGAGCGTGGAGGCCAAGAGCCACAAGGTGGTGGCCAGGAAGTGGCCTGGCAGGGCGAGCTAGTGCCCGTTCGTGGCCTGCTCGACCTTAGGGACGAGGGTTACGGCTTCTTGAGAACCAGCGGCTACTTGCCGAGCTCGAAGGACGTGTACATCTCGGTTTCCCAGGCGAGGCGGTTCTCCCTACGCCGTGGTGACGCCATCGAGGGAGCCTGCCGCCCGGCCGGCCCGAGCGAGAAGTACCCGGCCCTGTTGCGCATCGACTCGGTCTGCGGGATGACGCCCGACGAGGCCCGGGAACGGCCGCGTTTCGAGGACCTGACGCCTTTGTTCCCCGACCAGCGGATGCGCCTCGAGCTGAAGGAGGACCCGCTCAACACCACGGCGAGGATCGTGGACCTGATCTCTCCCATCGGCAAAGGCCAGCGCAGCATGATCGTCTCGCCGCCCAAGGCAGGAAAGACGACCATCCTCAAGCAGATCGCCCATTCGATCGAGCAGAACGACCCGAGCGTCCACCTCATGGTCCTGCTCGTGGACGAGCGTCCGGAGGAGGCCACCGACTGGCGCCGCTCGGTGAAGGGCGAGGTCATCGCCTCGACCTTCGACCGTCCCGCCGACGAGCACACGACCGTCGCCGAGCTGGCCATCGAACGGGCCAAGCGCCTAGTCGAGCTCGGCCGTGATGTGGTGATCATCCTCGACGGGATCACGAGGCTCGCCCGGGCCTACAACCTGGCCCAGCCGGCGACCGGGCGCATCATGTCTGGCGGCGTCGACTCAGGCGCCCTTTACCCGCCGAAGAAGTTCTTCGGGGCTGCCCGCAACATCGAAGAGGGCGGCTCGTTGACCATCCTCGCCACGGCCCTCGTCGAGACGGGCTCGAAGATGGACGAGGTGATCTTCGAGGAGTTCAAGGGCACGGGCAACATGGAGCTCCGTCTCGACCGCAAGCTGGCCGAGCGGCGGATCTATCCTGCCATCGACGTCAACGCCAGCTCGACCAGGCACGAGGAGCTGCTCTTTGACCGCTCCCAGCTCCAGCAGGTCTGGAAGCTGCGCCGTGTGCTGAACGCCCTTGGCGGAGACGGTGGACCCGGGGCCGGCCTCGAGCTGCTCATGGACAAGATCCGCACCACTCGCTCCAACGACGAGTTTCTCGCCGAGATCGCCAAAGCTCCGGTCCCGGGAGGCTGACCAGACCCCCGGCGGGCCGGATGAGCGCCGCCTGAGCAGGCCTACAATGGAGGCATCATGAAGACAGACATCCATCCCGCCTACAACACCGCGTCGGTGCGGTGCTCGTGCGGGAACACCTTCACCACGAGATCTACCAAATCCGACCTGCACGTCGAGCTTTGCAACGAGTGCCACCCCTTTTACACCGGCAAGCAGAAGCTGGTGGACACTGGTGGGCGCGTCGAGCGCTTCGAGCGCCGCTACGGCCAGCGCAAGACCAAGCGCTGAGCGGCTCCCCGGCGAGGCGTAGTCGCCGCGCCTCGTCCGCCTAGAGCCCTGTTGGCCCCGACAGCCCTTCACGCACGCGGCGGCGGAAGGCCGTGCCTTTGAAGGCGAAGTAGACCGCGAGGACGATCCCGGCCCCGACCTCGAAGGGCCAGATGACCGATTCGCCCGCATAGCTCCTGTGAGCGACCGTGAGGGCCAGCGGCTCTAGACAGAGCGCCCCCGCCACGGCGGCGGCGCTGAGCCAGGCCCGGCGTTCGCGCCAACGCTGCCCGAGCAGCCCGTAGAGGGGGGCCGTGAGGAACCCCCCGAGGATGTTCTCCCGGTTGGACAGCACCAGGCCGCGGGCCTCGGCCGCCGTCATGGTCCACCGGCCGCCCTCGAGCGGCCCCATGACCATGAGGAAATATCCTGCCAGCGCAGCCAAGGTGACGACGAGGCCGATTTCTGCCGCCCGGCGTGCGCGCCGCTGCGTGCAGCCGAAGGCGAAAGGCAGCAACAGCCACGGGGCGGACATCAAGCTCGCCGACACGGTCCAAAGGCCACTCACCATGATTCTGCCCAGATACTGGTCACCGGCGCCGAAGAGGAGGCCGACCACGATCGCGACCGGGAAGATCACACCAGTTTTTACCATCGCCTACCCGCTCGACGTGGCCGGAGCCGGCCGGCAGTAGCCTTAGCGGCGTGCTCGATCGCCTTGAGGCGCTTGAGGCCGAGTACTCACAGGTCCTCACCCGCCTCTCTGACCCGACTGTTTCGCAGGACCCTAATGAGCTGCGCGTCCTGTCGCGCCGTCACAAAGAGCTAGAGGCTGTCGTGCGCAAGATGCACGAGCTCAAGTCGGCGCAAGAAGATGTCGCCGTCGCCCGTGAGCTGGCCGCCGATGCCACGGGCGCCGAGCGCGAGCTCGGGCGCGACGAGCTCTGCGCGTCGGAGGCGCGTGTCACGAGCCTCGAGACCGAGCTGCGCGACCTGCTCGTGGCGAAGGACCCCAACGACGGGCGCAATGTCATCGTCGAGATCCGTGGCGCCGAAGGGGGCGAGGAGGCGAACCTGTTCGCCAAGGACCTATTCGACATGTACCAGCGTTATTCCGATCACAGGGGATGGCGCGTCGATGTCTTGGACCTTCGCGAGTCTGAGCTCGGTGGAGTCGACGGGGTCACCTTCCTTGTCAAAGGAGACGATGCCTGGCAGCGCCTCCACCAGGAGGCGGGCACGCACCGGGTGCAGCGGATCCCCGTTACCGAGTCCCAGGGCCGTGTCCACACCTCCTCGGCGACGGTGAACGTGCTTCCTGAAGCCGACGAGATCGAGGTCGAGATAGAGCCGGGGGACCTGCGCATCGACGTCTACCGCTCCACTGGACCCGGGGGCCAGTCTGTCAACACGACGGACTCGGCCGTGCGCATCACCCATCTGCCGACCGGTCTCGTCGTGGCGATGCAGGACGAGAAGAGCCAGATCCAAAACCGGGCCGCCGCGCTCAAGGTGTTGCGGGCGCGGCTTTACGACCTCGAACAGAAGAAGAACGCCGCCGCCCTCGCCAAAGAGCGCCGCGCCCAGGTAGGTGGGGGTGGCCGATCGGAGAAGGTCCGGACCTACAACTTCAAGGACAACCGGGTCACCGACCACAGGATCGGTCTCACCTTGAAAAAGCTCGACCGCATCTTGATGGGTGACCTCGACGAGCTGGTTGACGCGCTCCTGGGCGACGAGCGGGGCCGCCAACTCGTCGAAGGATGACACGAGGGCCGCAGTGGCCGGGGTGACTTGGCGCCAATTGTGGCGCGAGACCTCCGACCGCCTCGCTGAGCCGGTCGAGACCCGGTGGTTGCTCGAAGACGTAAGCGGACTCGACGCTGCCAGGTTGCTGGGCGATCTCGACGGCGAGGCACCACCGCAGGCCGTGGCCCGGCTCGATTCGCTCGTAGCGCGACGTGTCAGCGGTGAGCCGCTCCAGCACGTTTTGGGACACTGGAGCTTTCGCACCCTCGACGTCCGAGTTGACGGCCGCGTGCTCGTCCCCCGTCCCGAGACCGAGCTTGTCGTCGAGGTCGCCCTGTCGCAGCTCGACCGTATAGGCGAGCTTCGAGGCGCCACGGAACTCCTCGCGGTCGATCTCGGCACGGGCTCTGGGGTGATCGCCCTCTCGATCGTGGCCGAGCGATCCGCCGTAGGCGTCATCGCCACCGACAGCGATCCGGGCGCGTTGGAGCTCGCCGCGGCCAATCTTGCCCGGACAGAGGCCCGGGCGGCCTCGCGCGTGAGGCTCGTTCTTGGTGACTGGTACGGGGCGCTGCCGGTGGATCTCGCCGGCGCCATCGACTTGATCGTCGCCAACCCGCCCTATCTTGCCGAGCACGAATGGCCGGGCCTCGACCCGGTGGTGAGCGGCTTCGACCCCTATGGTGCGCTCGTGGCGGGACCGAGCGGGCTCGAGGCCGTCACCGCCGTCGTGGCCGGAGCGCCGATGTGGCTCGGCGAGGACGGCGCGGTCGTGGTCGAGATCGCGCCACATCAGGCGGGCGCGGCGCTCGAGCTGGCGAGGAACGCCGGTTTTGCCTGGGCGAAGGTCGAAGACGACCTGGCCGGACGAGAACGAGTCCTGGTGGCGGGGCGGTGAGCCGTACTCAGCTTGTAGCTCTCCTCGAGGCGCTTGCAGCCGGCAGCGTCGTCGGCGTGCCCACCGACACCGTTTACGGGCTGGCCGTGGACCCCAGCCGTCATGGCGCGGTGGAGCGCGTGTTCGCTCTCAAGCAGCGACCCGAACATTTCGCCCTGCCGGTGTTGCTAGGAGACCCGCGCGAGGCCGAGGACCTGGCGGAACTCGGACCCGCGGCCGGACGGCTCATAGAACGCTATTGGCCTGGACCGCTCACCTTGGTGCTTCCGAGGCGGCCGGGTAGTGGACCCAAGCTCGGCGGCGACCCGACGACGATCGGGCTGCGCTGCCCGGCGGATCCGCTCGTGCGAGGGCTGCTGCGCCTGAGCGGCCCCCTTGCCGTCACGAGCGCCAACCGGCACGGTGAGGCGCCATTGCACAGCGCCAAAGAGGTCCGGGAACGCTTTGGGACCGGCGTCGCCGCCGTCTTGGACGGTGGGCGTTGCGACGGAGTGTCCTCAACGGTGATTTCCCTCATCGGTCCCGAGCCCGAGTGCTTGCGCGAAGGGGCACTCGATCTCGGCGAGATCGTGGCCGTGGCGGCAACCGGTCGGTGAGGTGAGCTCACGCCAAGCGATCGCGCGCCTTGGTGGCCGTCTCATGAACAGCTCCACGGCGACGAGGTGAAATGGCGAACGACGAACAGGTCCCACCTTGCACCAGATGGCGAGGTGCCGAGCCAGGCGGCGTACAAAGACGCGCTGCGCTGCACAACTCGGGGGCGTTTGCGGCGAGGAGGCATGGTCTCTCCGAGGCTTGAGGACCGGGCCGGTAGACTCCCGTGAATGCGCGTCGCGGTGGGATCCGACCACGCCGGCTTGGATCTGAAAGAGCACCTCGCCGAGCGCCTCGCCCTTTTGGGTCACGAAGTGGCGGACCTCGGCACCTTCTCGCCCGAGCCGGTGGACTACCCGGACTTCGGTGCCGCCGTCGGGCGCAAGGTCGTGTCGGGAGGCGCAGATTTGGGGGTCTGCGTGTGCGGCACGGGTATCGGCATCGCCATCGCGGCGAACAAGATCGCCGGGGTGCGGGCCGCAGTCGTGCATGATGTCACCTCCGCCCGGCTGGCCCGGGAGCACAACGACGCCAACGTGATCTGCTTCGGCGAACGCTTGACGGGCCCCGAGGTAGCGACCGACTCGCTGGAGATGTTCCTGCGGAGCGAGTTCGGAGGAGGTCGGCATCTCCGCAGAATCGAGAAAATCACCGCTCTCGAGACTGGGTCGCCAACCGGCACGGCGGGAGCCCGACCATCAGACCTCCTGGAAGGAGCCAGCAAATGACCACGCCAACGGTCGAGCCGTCGCAGCGCAGCGCGTTCTTGCCCGGCGCGCTCGCCGGGGATCCCGAACTGCACGCCTTGCTCGAGCGCGAGATCGAGCGGCAGCGGACCAACCTCCAGCTGATCGCGTCGGAGAACTTCACCTCTCCAGCGGTGCTCGCCGCCTCGGCTTCGGTGCTCACGAACAAGTACTCCGAGGGCTACCCCGGCCGGCGCTACTACGGCGGCAACGTCGTCGCCGACCAGGTCGAAGACCTAGCACGGGCACGGGCGATGGAGCTGTTCGGCGCCGAACACGCCAACGTCCAGCCGCACGCCGGCGCGAACGCCAACCTGGCGGCTTACCTCGCTCTTGTCGACCCGGGCGACACCATCCTCGCCATGCGCCTCGACCAGGGCGGGCATCTCACCCACGGCTCGCCGGTAAGCATCACGGGCAAGCTGTACCGCTTTGTCGCCTATGGGGTGACACCCGCCGCCGCCGACGGTTCGGGCGAGCGGATCGACCTCGACATGGTCCGCGACCTCGCCAAACGTGAGCGGCCCCGGTTGATCGTGGCGGGGGCGACCGCCTATTCGCGCGCCATCGACCCCCAGCCGTTCCGGGAGATCGCAGACGAGGTCGGCGCCCGGTTCATGTTCGATGCCGCCCACCCAGCCGGCCTCATCGCCGGCAAGGTGCACCCCAACCCCGTGGGCGTGGCCGACGTCGTGACCTTCACGACCCACAAGACGCTGCGCGGCCCCCGCGGGGGCGCCATCTTGTGCGGTGCCGACCTCGCCAAGTCGGTCGACTCGGCCGTCTTCCCCGGCTTGCAGGGCGGGCCCCTCGAACACGTCATCGCCGCCAAGGCCGTGGCCTTCGGCGAGGCCCTCAGGCCCGAGTTCCACGACTACGCGGCCAAGGTCGTGCGCAACGCGGCGGCGCTGGCCGAGGCGCTCACGGCTCTGGGCTTCCGCCTCGTCGCCGGTGGCACTGACAACCATCTCGTGCTCGTCGACCTGAGGACCTTCGAAGAGGACCTCACCGGCAAGATCGCCCAGGAGGTGCTCGACCGCACCGGGATCACCTGCAACCGCAACGCCATCCCCAACGACCCGAGGCCTCCCTTCGTGTCGAGCGGCCTGCGGCTCGGGTCGGCTGCCGAGACGACCGCCGGCCTCGGCGAAGCCGAGATGGTCGAGGTCGCCTCGCTCATCGCCCGGGCGCTCAAAGGGCGCGAGGACGAGGACAAGCTGGCCGCTGTCCGTGGCGAGGTGCGCGAGCTGTGCCGCCGGTTCGACCCCTACCCGGACGGCGTCGCCTCGGCCGGGTGAAGCCGGAGCCCATATTTTCCCCACAGAGTCTGCCAACAGGCACCGAGATGGGGGCGGACCAGGTTATTGTCTTGCCGGATCGGTGGTGGCAATGCCAGGATTGGCGACCGTGTGAGCAACAAGCCGTCACCGAGCTTCAGCACGTTGATCGGCATGGGCGTCGCAACAGCCCTGTGCATCGCCGTCGGAGTTGGCGGCGGGTACTGGCTGGACAGGACGTTCCACACCGGTGTGCTGCTCACATTTGTTGGTTTGGCGCTCGGGGTGGTTGCCGCGGTTGTGGTGATCTACTCCAACGTCAAGATGTTTCTCTGAGAGCCAGCAGCGTGGCCGGCCCCAGACGGTCACCGGCCGCTGTCCCAGAGACGATCAAGAAGAAGGCATGGAGCGACTCGCAGCGGTACTGGGACAGCTTGACCTGCCGGAGATCTCGCGGATGCTCCGGCGAACGGTGTTCGCCGCGCTCGGCGTCGGCTTCGTCGCGCTCGTCGTGCTGTCGCTCGTCGGCTACCCGCTCGCCGGGCTCGGGTGCCTGCATCGGGCTCGCCCTCGGGATCGTGAACATCCGCCTCGTGATGTCGACGGCGTCGCGGCTCAACGCCTCCGGGACGACCAAGATCAAGCGCCCCATGGCGATGAACACCCTTATCCCGCCTCGCGCCTCACGACCGTGATCGCGATCGGCCTCGTCGTGGTCAACCTGCCCCTCGGCATGGGCGTGCTCGGCGGCGTGGCGGTGTTCTACTTCCTCTTCGTCGTGAGCCTCGTGGTCACCTTGCTCCACCAGGGGGCCGTCACATGATCGGCCTCGGACTGCTGGCCACGCCCGGGGCCGGAGCCATCTCGGTCGGCAACGCCCAGACCGATCAAGCTGCTCGGCCTGACGGTCAACAAGTACGACGTCATCTCCTCTCTCGTGGCGGGCGTGCTCGTGATCGGGATCGGGTTGGCCGTGCGGGTGCACATCACCGCCGGCGTGCCCGGCAAGGCTGCAGCTCGCCTTCGAGACGATCGTCGAACGGGATCTCCCACCAGGTCGAGTCGTCCATCGGCTCCAAGGGCCGGCGGATAGTGCCGCTCGCCATGACGCTTGTTCCTCTACATCCTGTTCTGCAACTGGCTCGAGATGATCCCGACGGGTCACTCCCCCCAGTACCTGCCCGCTCCGACCGGCGACGTGAACCTGACCTACGCCATGGCGCTGACGGTGATCATCCTCGTGCACGCGACCTGGATCCGGACCCAGGGCCTCGGCCGACTACATCGGCCACTACTTCCGGCCCTACAAGCTGCTCTTCCCGATCAACCTGATCGAGGAGATCGCCAAGCCCCTCACGCTGGCGCTCCGTCTTTTCGGCAACATCTTCTCCGGCGGGATCATGCTGCTTTTGATCTGGGCCCTCTTCCCTTGGTTCATCGTCCCGATCCCGGACCTCATCTGGAAGATCTTCGACGGCCTGTTCGTCGCACCCGTGCAGGCGTTCATCTTCTCGCTGCTCACGATCCTCTATTTCGAGACCGCCATGTCAGGAGACCATTGAGCACGACAACGCGGCAGTGCGCGACACGAAGGCTCATGGAGCCTCACAGATCTCCAACGTTCAGAAAGGGAGTAGGTAAACCCAATGGCAAATGACCTCAACCAGGCGATCGAGCTTGCCGGCGCCATGGTCGGCGGCGGGCTCGCCCTCGGCGGCGGCGCCATCGGCGCCGCCATCGGCGACGGCTTGGCCGGCAGCCAGACGATCGCCGGCGTCGCCCGCCAGCCAGAAGCCCAGGGCCGGTTGTTCACGATCATGTTCATCATCGTCGGGCCTCGTCGAGGCCATGTACTTCATCAACCTCGTGTTCATGGTCCTGTTCGTCTTCGTCCTCGCCAAGAAGTAGCGACGGAGGTATTGCTGGATGCTGTTTGCGAGCGCAGCGGGGGGAAGCTCCGGCAACGGTGGGAACTTCCTCATCCCGAACGGCACATTTGTCGTCGAGCTCGTCATCTTCCTCGTCGTGCTCGGGGTCATCGCGAAATGGATCCTGCCTCCGCTGCAAGCAAGTGGCCGAGACGCGCCAAGCCCGGATCCGCGCCGCCCTGCAGCAGGCCGAAGAAGCCCGCGCCGCAGGCCCGAGCAGTGCTCGCCGAGCGCGAGCGGGTGCTCGCCGAGGCGCGCGCCGAGGCCCGGGGCATCATCGACCACGCCAACCAGGGCGCCGACGTGGCCCTCGAACAAGGGCGCGCCCGGGGCCAGGAGGAATACGACCGCTTGGTCGAAATGTCCCGGGCACGAGATCGCGGGCGAGTGCCGCCGGGCCCGCGAGGAGCTCCTCGGGCGCCTCGACACTCTCGTAGCGGCCGCGGCCGAGCGGCGTGCTCGGCAGCCGCGTGGATGTCGAGCAGCACCGCCGCCTGATCGACGAGGCCGTGATCGCGGCTACGGCCTCACCTGTGGGCGGAGGAGCGGTCTAGCCGTGGCGTCGTATCTGGCCGAGGTCGTCGGCTTCCTGCTGTTGGTCGTCTTCATCCTACCGCTATGTCCTGGCCCTGGCTCAAGACGCTGATGGACCATCAAGCCGAGTCGATACGGTCCGTCCCTCTCCTCTGCGGACGCCGGCCCGGACAGCGGCCAGCGCATGCTCGCCGAGGCACGCGCAGCCCTCGAGGCAGGCACATTCGGAGGCGACGGCGATTATCGAGCGGGCGCACGAGACCTCGGCCCAGCTCCGCCTCGAGGGCGAGCGCCGCGGGCGCGAGGAGTACGACAGGCTCGTGGCGAGCGCCGCGGCCGAGGCCGAGTTCGAGCGCCAGCGCGCCCGCGAAGAGGTCACCCACGAGATCGGTGCCATCGTGATGGCGGCCACCGAGCCCGTCGTGGCCGCCGAGATCGACGCCTCCTTGCAGCGGGCGTTCATCTCCGAGACGATCGACGTCGCCGAGGCGATGGCATGAGGGACCTGCTGCGCGGCTATGCGGCCGCGACCTTCGAGTCGGCCGCGGAGGCCGGTCACGCCCGCCAGGTCGGCGACGACCTCGAGGCGTTCTCGCGGGTCCTCATCGAGTCAGAGCCGCTCCACAACGTCCTCACGGACATGGCCATCCCGCCCCGGGCGCGTCGCGGCGTCGTGCACGACCTGCTCGAAGGCAAAGGCTGCCCGCGAGACCGACGAGCTCGTGTCCTGGGCCGTGCTCGTGGAACCCGCCGCCGACGTCCCGGCCGCGATCTTTGAACTGGTCGAGCTCGCCCAACGAGCGCGCCCAGGCCGTGCAGGCAGGCCTTCCGCCCGCCGTCGGGGACGAGGAGCTCCTCGGTGGCCGAGCGCCGTCCGCGAGCGGATCCGCGGCTACGCCGACCGCTTGTTCCAAGAGGTCGACCGGCGCGAGGTCATCGACGAACTCGAGAACGAGGTGGTCCGTTTCTCGCGGATCGTCGAGTCGAGCCGCGAGTTGCGCCAGGCGCTCGTCGACCCGAACCGCCCGGTGGCACAACGCCGGGCCCTCGTGGCCGACCTGCTCCGGGGCAAGGTGCACCCGCCGCACGGCTCGCCTTGTCTGCTACGTGCTCGAAGCCGGCCACGTCCGCGATCTCGTCGGCACGCTCGAATGGGTCGCCGGGCTCGCCGCCGAAGAGCGCGGGCGCCGCGTCGCCGAGGTGCGCTCGGCCGTGGAGCTCGACCCGGACGAGTACCGACGACTCGCCGAGGCGCTCGAGGCGAACGTGGGACGCCCCGTCGAGCTACGTGTGCAGATCGATCCCTCCCTGCTTGGGCGGGATGGCGGTCGAGATCGGCGACACCGTCATCGACGGGTCCGTGCGACACCGCCTCGACCAGCTCCGCGAGATCCTTGTCCCCTCGACGCGCTTTCCAGGGCCTCGAGACCCGACGATGACCGTTTTCCCGAGACGACGAAGAGGACAAAGGACCCCCACCGATGCCTGAGCTCAAGATCAATGCCGACGACATCGCCGCGGCGCTGGCGCGTAACGTCAGCGACTTCACCGCCGGGACCGAGGTCGAGCAGGTCGGCCGCATCGCCGAGGTGGGTGACGGCATCGCCCGCGTCACCGGGCTGCCCGGCGCGACCGTCAACGAGCTGCTCGAGTTCGAGAACGGCTCTGTCGGCCTCGCCCTCAACCTCGACGAGGAGTCGATCGGTGCCGTCGTGCTCGGCAACATGGACGGCCTCGACGAAGGCCAGGTCGTGCGCTCGACGGGCAGGATCTTGTCGGTTCCGGTGGGCGACGCCTTGTTGGGTCGCGTCGTGAACCCGCTCGGTGAGCCGATCGACGGGAAGGGCCCGCTTGGCGACACCGTCGACCGGCGCCTCGAGATCCAGGCTCCAGGCATCGTCTCGCGCCAGCCCGTGTCCCAGCCCTTGCAGACCGGCATCAAGGTCATCGACGCCATGACCCCGATCGGGCGCGGCCAGCGCGAGCTCATCATCGGCGACCGCAAGACGGGCAAGACGACGATCGCCACCGACACGATCATCAACCAGCGCGGTGCGGGTGTGAAATGCATCTACGTCGCTATCGGCCAGAAGGGCTCGACCATCTCCCAGACCGTGGCCACGCTCGCGGAGCACGGTGCTTTGGACTACACCGTCGTCGTGGCCGCGCCCGCCTCCGAGCCGGCGCCGTTCAAGTACCTCGCCCCGTACGCCGGGTGCGCCATGGGCCAGCACTGGATGGAGAACGGCGAGCACGCCCTCGTCGTCTACGACGACCTTTCCAAACAAGCCGAGGCCTACCGCCAGATCTCTCTGCTTCTGCGCCGTCCTCCGGGACGGGAGGCCTATCCGGGCGACGTCTTCTACCTTCACAGCCGCCTGTTGGAGCGGGCTGCGAAGCTCTCCGACAAGATGGGCGGCGGGTCGCTCGACGGCCCTTCCGATCATCGAGACCAAGGCGGGTGACATCTCCGCCTACATCCCGACGAACGTCATCTCGATCACCGACGGCCAGATCTTCCTCGAGAGCGAGCTGTTCTACTCGGGCGTGCGCCCAGCCTTCAACGTCGGCAACTCGGTCTCACGGGTGGGAGGCGCAGCGCAGATCAAGGCGATGAAGGCCGTCGTCGGCACCTTGAAGATCGACCTGGCACAGTTCCGCGAGCTGGAGGCGTTCGCCACCTTCGGGTCCGAGCTCGACAAGGCGTCTCAAGCACAGCTCGACCGCGGCTATCGCCTCACCGAGCTTTTGAAGCAGGGCCTCAACGTCCCCATGCCTGTGCAAGAGCAGGTCGTCGTCATCTTTGCCGGTGTCCGCGGCCACATCGACGACATTCCCGTCGATGACGTGCAGCGCTTCGAGTCCGAGCTCCGGGCGTACATGCGGGCGAGCCACGCCGACCTGCTCGACCAGATCGCCTCCACGGGGGCGCTTCCCAAAGAGAGCGACCTCGAGGCTGCCATCGCCTAGTTCAAGCAGGGCTTCGGCACCTCGGACGTTGCGAGCGCGGGCGCGACGAGCGGCCCTGGTCACGCCGAGGTGACCGAGAGCCCTGAGCCCGCCGGGGCCGGCGCCGAGCCCACTCAGGCCGCGTCGGGCGCGCCCGAGACCGGGGCCGAGTAGTCACATGGCGGGCGGTCAGGAGCGGGTCCTTCGCCGGCGCATCCGCAGCATCCAGGCGACGAAGAAGATCACCAGGTCGTTCGAGCTCATCGCGGCGTCGCAGATCGCCCGCGCCCAGGGGCGCATCGCCGGGTCGCGGCCCTATGTCAAGGCGATCTCGGACATCTTGGCCGAGACGGCCCGAGAAAGCGGCAGCGCCACGCGGCTTTTGGGGGTCCCCGAGTCGCCGCAGAATGTCCTCGTGCTGGTGATCGTGGCGGACCGCGGCTTGGCGGGTGCCTACAACTCGAGCGTGCTGCGCGCCGCCGAGCGGCTGATCCGCTCCGGATCGGAGCGGTCCGAGCACTACCGCGTCATGGCCGTCGGCAAGAAGGCCCAGGCCTACTTCCGCTTTCGCCACCAGCCGGTCGAGCGTCAGTTCGTCGGCATGTCGGACCGCCCGAGCTTCGAGGACGCCCGCCGCCTGGCCGCGAGCATCGTGCCCCCGTTCCTCGACGGCGAGGTCGACCTCGTGCAGGTCGTCTCCACGCGGGTGCGCTCTGCCAGCAGCCAGGTCGTCGAGACCCGCCAGCTGCTACCTGTGCTCCCGAGCGAAGGCCCGGTCCTGCGGCCGAGCTCGGAATTGCACCACGACCAGCAACCTGGCTCGAAGCCCGCCAGCGCCGAGCCCGAACCTTTGGACCTAGACGCGTCTTCTCGCCAGTTCGGCTTCTTCGAGTTCGAGCCCGACGTCGAGCACCTGCTCGCCGTCCTCATTCCGCAGTACTGCGAAGCGTCCATCTACGCAGCGCTCCTCGAGGCTTCCGCTTCGGAGCACGCTGCTCGCCAACGGGCGATGTCGGCTGCCACCGAGAACGCCGAAGAGCTGCTCAAGACCCTCAGACGAGTGATGAACCGTGCTCGCCAGGACACCATCACGACCGAGATCATGGAGATCGTCGGCGGTTCCGAGGCGCTGCGCTCGTCGGGCGGCGCTACCCATGACCTCACTTATCCGCAAGCAACCGAGGAGCAGACCGTATGACCACCGTTGCCACCGAGGTTCCCGAGGCCAAGCGCCTCGAGAACGGCCGCATCGTCGCGATCGCCGGCCCGGTCATCGACGTCGAGTTCCCGCCCCATGCTCTGCCCGAGATAAACACCGCCCTGCAGGTCAGCCTCGTCGTCGACGGTGAGGAGGTGCTCATCACCGCCGAGGTCGCCCAGCAGATCGGCGAGGGCCGGGTGCGCTGCATCTGCCTGAAGCCGACCGACGGGCTGGCCCGCGGGGCGCCGTCGTCTCCAACACCGGGCGCGGCATCACCGTGCCCGTCGGCGACGCGGTGCTCGGCCACGTCTTCAACGTGATCGGCCAGAGGCTCGATGCCGGCGACATGGGCGAGCCCGACGCGTGGTGGGAGATCCACCGCCCGGCGCCGGACTTCGACACCCTCGAGCCGCGCCGACAGATGTTCGAGACCGGCATCAAGGTCATCGACCTGCTCGAGCCCTACGTGCAGGGCGGCAAGATCGGTCTGTTCGGCGGAGCCGGCGTGGGCAAGACCGTGCTCATCCAAGAGATGATCCACCGCGTCGCCCAGGAGCACGGCGGCGTCTCGGTGTTCGCAGGCGTCGGGGAGCGCACCCGTGAGGGCACCGACCTCTGGCTCGAGATGCAAGAGTCCGGCGTCATCTCCAAGGCGGCCCTCGTCTACGGACAGATGGACGAGCCGCCAGGGGTGCGTCTTCGCGTGGCGCTGTCGGCGCTGACGATGGCGGAGTACTTCCGGGACGTGAAGAACCAGGACGTGCTCTTGTTCATCGACAACATCTTCCGTTTCGTGCAGGCGGGTTCGGAGGTCTCGACCCTGCTCGGCCGCATGCCCTCGGCCGTCGGTTACCAGCCGACGCTCGCTGACGAGATGGGTGAGCTGCAAGAGCGGATCACCTCCACCCGTGGCCACTCCATCACCTCCATGCAGGCTGTCTATGTCCCCGCCGACGACTACACCGACCCGGCGCCGTTCACGACCTTCACGCACCTCGACGCCACGACAGAGCTCTCCCGCCAGACGGCTGCGCTCGGCATCTACCCGGCCGTCGACCCGCTCGCCTCGACGAGCAACATCCTCGCCCCTGAGGTGGTGGGTGATCGCCACTACCAGTGCGCGCGTCGGGTCCAAGAGGTGCTGCAGCGTGCCCGCGAGCTGCAGGACATCATCGCCATCCTCGGTCTCGACGAGCTCTCCGAAGAGGACCGCCTGAGCGTGACCAGGGCGCGCAAGATCCAGCGGTTCTTGTCCCAGCCCCTTTTCGTGGCCGAGGTCTTCACGAGCCTGCCGGGCATCTACGTCCCGATCGACGAGACTGTGCGCAGCTTCGAGGCACTCGTCGGCGGTGACCTCGACGACGTGCCAGAGCAGGCCTTCTTGAATGTCGGCGGCGTCGACGACGTGATGGTGAAGGCCAAGACGATCGAGCGCGGCTGAGCGGATGGCGAATCTCACCTACGTCGAGCTCATCACGCCCGAACGTGTCCTGTTCTCGGGCGAGGCCGAGGCGGTCGTCATGCGCACCGACGGGGGCGACATCACCTTCTTGGCGAACCACATGGACTACATCGCCGCTGTCGACATCTGCGTCGTTCGCATCGAGGGCGTGCAAAGCGGCGGCTCGCTCACCGAGGGGGTGACGCCACGCGAGGCCGAGTCGAGGGGCGAGGCCGCGTCCGAGCCGGCCGGCTCGGGCGAGGTGCTGGCGGCGGTGCACGGTGGTTTCGTGAAGGTGGCCGACAACAAGGTCACGGTCATCTCCGGGGTCGCCGAGCTCGCCGAAGAGATCGACGTCGTCGCGCGCCAAGCGTGCCCTCGAGGCGGCCGAGGCCGGTGGCACCGCACGCGGGCCTGGCGGGCCGGGCGGCGAAGCCCTCGCCGGCACAGATGACCCGGCCCAACTCGCCGAAGCGGCATCTGTTGACGCGGCCGCGCTGGCGGCTGTGAGCCGCGCCCGAGTAAGGCTGGCGGCGGCCGGCGAGCTCGAGGGCGACCTGAGCCACCTTTGAGTCCACGGCAGGGAGTTGTTCGCGCGCCGTAAGTTCTCGGGCATGCGATTTGCCTTCAAGACCGCTCCGCAGAACACGAACTGGGACGACATGCTCGAGGTCTGGCGCGCCGCCGACGACATCGAGCTGTTCGAGTCCGGCTGGCTGTTCGACCACTTCTACCCGATCTTCTCGGACTCGACCGGGCCCTGCCTGGAGGGCTGGATCACCCTCACGGCGCTCGCCCAGGCGACGAGGCGCCTTCGCCTCGGCACGCTCGTGACCGGGATCCACTACCGGCACCCGGCGGTGCTCGCCAACATGGCCGCCACGCTCGACATCGTCTCCGGCGGTCGTCTCGAGCTCGGGATCGGAGCCGGTTGGAACGAGGAGGAGTCGGGCGCCTACGGCATCGCCCTCGGGACGCCGAAGGAGCGCAGTGACCGCTTCGAGGAGGCCTGCGAGGTCCTCGTCGGTCTGCTCTCCCACGACACGACCTCGTTCCGGGGGAACTTCTACGAGCTGACTGAGGCCCGCTGCAACCCCAAGGCTTTACAGCGTCCCCATCCCCCGATCTGCATCGGTGGCAACGGCGAGCAGCGCACGCTTCGTACCGCGGCGCGCTTCGCCCAGCACTGGAACTTCCTCGGCGGCACCGTCGAGGAGTTCGCCACAAGCGCGAGGTGCTCCGCGGCCACTGCGCCGACCTCGGGCGGGACCCGGGCGAGATCCTGATCTCGAGCCACGTGCGCTTCGAGGGCGGACCCCGTGCGACGGCTGCGAGTGCCGCCAGCCTCGGCGAAGCCGGACTCGATCTCGCCATCGTCACGCTGCCACCGCCCCACAGCCCAGCGGTGCTCGAGCCGCTGGCGGAGGCCCTGGCCGAGATCGTCTGAGCATGCCCCCGAGACGCCGCCTGACCGTGGCGCTTGTGGTCACCGGGCCTCTCGCCAACGAGATCGACGGCTTGCGACGGGCGCTTGGGGCCAAGTCCCTGCAGCGCATCGCCCCGCACTGCACACTCGTCCCTCCGTTGAACGTCCGAGAAGAGCTTCTCGAGCCGGTACTGGACCACGTCCGGGTGGCCGCTTCGAAGAGCCCTCCTATCGCCGTCGACCTCGGGCCGCCGGCCACCTTCTGGCCCCGTACGCCCGTGCTCTACCTCGAGGTCGGCGGTGATGTCGAGGTCATGGCAAAGCTGCGCGACCGCCTTGTCGCGGGCCCGCTCGCCCCGCCGGCGGAGCGCAAGGAACGTGACTTCGTGCCGCATCTCACCTTGGACCAGCGGATCGAGCCGAGCAGACTCCCCCATGCCCTAAGGGCACTAGCCGACTACCGGGCGGAGTACTGCTTCGAGCGTGTCTCGATCCTCGAGCAGGACGCCGAGCATCGCTGGTGGCCGATGGCCGACGCGACCCTCGGCAACGCCCAAGTGGCCGGGCGTGGCAGTCTCGATCTGGAGCTTTCGGTCCTCGAGCGTCCTGACCCCGTCGTCAGGGCCTGGGTCGATCGAGCAGTGGGCCGGCTACACCTTGGAGAGATACGGCAAGACGCTGTCGCCCTCGCAGCCCTACGCCATCGTCGCCCGCAAGGCCGGTCGAGTGGTCGGCTTCGCCGAGGGCGAGGTTCAGAATGCGGTCCTCCGGCTCGGGCGGTTGATCGTCAGTCCCGAATGGCGACACCAGGGCGTCGGCTCCCACCTGCTGCGGGCCGTGGAGCACCTCGCCCTGGAGCGGGGATGTGCCCAGGTCCGCCTCGCCACGCTTCTTGGGGGGGCGGCGCAGCAGTTCTACGCCGAGCGGGGCTTTTTCGTCAGCGCCACCTTGCCGCGCTGGAACGAGGAGCGCGACTTCGTCTTCATGGAACGCCCCCTCAAAGCGGAGGCCGACCCGGGTCGTTCGTGAGCTCGAGGACCGCCGCCTCGATGAGGCGCGTTGCGGCCTCGGCGGGATCGATGCGCCTCGATTTGAGGGCTTCGAGCAACTCGGCGTTCGAGGCGTCGTCGAGGGTGGCGGCGAGGGCGGCTTGGAAGCGTCCCTGGGCGATCCTCACGGTCTCGTCCCTCGCCCGGTCGGCGCGCCTCGGCACAAGTTTGCCTTGCCGCTCGAGGTAGTCGCGGTGCGAGGCGACGGCTTCCCAAAGCTCCGCAACCCCCTTGCCGGTCAAGGCCACTGTCTCGACGATGGGGGGCGTCCATTCGAGGCTGGTGGACAGCTGCAGCATGAGCCTCAGGTCGCGCGCCGTCTCGGTCACGCCCGGGCGGTCCGCCTTGTTGATGACGAACACGTCCGCCGATCTCCAACAGCCCCGCCTTGTTCGCCTGCACGGAGTCCCCCCAGCCCGGGGTCACGACGACGACGACGGTGTCGCAGGTTGCCGCGACCTCGATCTCCACCTGGCCGACGCCCACGGTCTCGACGATCACGATCGGCCAGCCGGTCGCGTCGAGCAGGCGCACCGCTTCGGGCACGGCGGCGGCGAGGCCGCCGAGGTGGCCACGCGTCGCCATCGAGCGGATGAAGACGGCGTCGTCGAGGGCGTGGTCTTGCATGCGCACCCTGTCGCCGAGGATGGCGCCCCCCGTCACAGGTGAGGAGGGGTCGACCGCCAGCACGGCGACCGGGGTGCCGAGCCGCTGGCGGATGTCGGCCAAAAGGGCGCTCGTCAGGGTGGACTTGCCCGAGCCCGGGGCGCCGGTGAAGCCGACGGCATAGGCGCTGCCAGCCCGCTTGAAGCTCAGTCGGGAAAGCTCTCGGCTTTGTGGCCCGCCCCGCTCGACGATCGAGACCAGGCGGGCGAGTGCGCCCCGGTCACCTGAACAGGCGGCGGCGAAGAGCTCGGTGGTACTCATGGCTCGACGGGCGCGTCTCACGGTGAGAGGACGCGCTCGATGTTCGCCCCGAGCGAGCGCAGGCGCCCGTCGAAGTCCTCGTAGCCGCGGTCGATGTGCTCGGCGCCGCTCACCTCGGTGACACCCTCGGCCACGAGGCCGGCGAGCACGAGTGCCGCCCCGGCGCGTATGTCCGGCGCCCGGACTCTTGCGCCCGACAGGCTGGGCACGCCACGGACGATGGCGTGGTGCCCTTCGGTCTTGATCCGGGCTCCCATCCGCCTGAGCTCGTCGATGTAGCGAAAGCGCCCGGCGAACAGGTTCTCGCTCACGATGGCCACCCCGTCTGCCACCGAGAGCAGCGTCACGAGCAAGCGGCTTGTAGTCCGTCGCCACGCCCGGGTAGGGAAGCGTGGAGACGTCGACCGAGCGCAGGCGGCCTTCGGCGGCGGCGACGATGCCCTCTTCGCTCGGCGTGAGCACCATGCCCATCTGGCGCAGCTTTTCCAGGAGCATGTCCATGTTGGCCGGACGCGCCCCCTTCACGAGCACCTCCCCGCCGGCGAGGCCGACAGCGGCGACGAAGGTGGCCGCCTCCACCCGGTCGGGGATGGCCCGGTGGTTGGCCGGGCGCAGCTCGTCGACCCCCTCGACTTCGATGCGGGAGGTGCCAGCGCCGCTTATGTGCGCCCCCATCTCGATGAGCATGGAGGCGAGGTCGGAGATCTCCGGCTCGCGGGCGGTGTTCTCGATCACGGTCGTGCCCTTGGCGAGCACGGCGGCCATCAAGATGTTGTCCGTTGCGGTGTGGCTCGGGAACTGGAGCACGATGCGGGTGCCGACGAGGCGGTCGCAGTAGCCCTCGACATAGCCGTGCTCTGTTACAAAGCTCGCCCCGAGGTCCTCGAAGGCGCTCAGGTGGAAGTCGATCGGACGGTAGCCGAAGTCGTCGCCGCCGGGCATCGAGACCCGGGCGGTCCCGTAACGGGCGAGAAGGGGGCCGAGCACGACTATCGAGGCACGCATCTTCTCTACGAGCTCATAAGGGGCGACGGGGGTCACCTCGCTCGGGATGGTGATCTCGAGCCGGCCCTGCTGGCCCCGGCCCTCGTGGACGACCTCGGCTCCCATGGCGCGCAGCACGTCTGACATGAGGGCGACGTCGCTTATGACCGGGACGTTCTCGAGATGGTGCACGCCCGGGGCGAGCAGGCACGCCGCCATGAGCTTGAGCACTGAGTTCTTCGCCCCGTTCACCTCCACCGTGCCGAAAAGCGGGCCGGACGGGCGCAGGACGAAGCGATCCACGGCGAGACAGTACCGCCGCGAGCTCACGGGCGCGACCGGTACGGGCACACCCTGGTGCGACCGACTCGCCTGCCCGCCCGCTATCGTCGGCGCCGTGACCGACGAGCGTCAGCCTCCCGACCGGAACCTGGCCATGGAGCTTGTCCGCGTTACCGAAGCCGCCGCGCTCGCCGCGGGCCGTTGGATGGGGCGCGGCGACAAGGAAGGAGCGGACCAGGCGGCCGTCGACGCCATGCGCATCGTCCTCCAGCGCGTGCCGATGGACGGCATCGTCGTGATCGGCGAGGGTGAGAAGGACAAGGCGCCCATGCTGTTCAACGGCGAACGCATCGGCGACGGCACCCCACCTCTGACCGACGTCGCCGTCGATCCGATCGACGGCACGTCGCTCACCGCCTCGGGCCGGGGTGGGGCGCTGGCCGTGATAGCCGTCTCCGAGCGCGGGAGCATGTTCGACCCGGGCCCGTTCGTCTACATGGAAAAGATCGTGGTCGGTCCCGAGGCCGCGGACGTCATCGACATCACGGCGAGCCCGGCGGACAACCTCAAAGCCATCGCCCGTGCCAAGGACGTGGCGGTGAACGACCTCACCGTGGTCGTGCTCGACCGGCCCCGTCACCGCGAGCTCATCGAGAAGGTGCGCGCCACGGGTGCCCGCATCATCCTCATCAGCGACGGCGACGTCGCAGGCGCCATCGCGACCGCACGTCCCGAGTCCGGTGTCGACGTGCTGATGGGCATCGGGGGAACGCCCGAGGGCGTCATCTCCGCCGTCGCCCTCAAGTGCATGGGCGGCTGCATCCAGGGCCGGCTCTGGGCGCGCGACGAGGCCGAGCGGGCGGCGGCGCTGAAGGCCGGCTACGACTTCGACCGGGTGCTCACCTGCGACGAGCTCGTGCAGGGCAACAACTGCTTCTTCGCGGCCACCGGGATCACCGGCGGTGACCTTTTGCGGGGCGTGCGTTACGACCATCGCGGTGCCATCACCGAGTCGCTCGTCATGCGTTCGAAGTCGGGCACCGTTCGCCTCGTCGAGGCGCGCCATCAGCTCTCGAAGCTGCGCAGGTTCTCGGCCATCGAGTTCGGCTGACCGATAGTGTCACCGGGCTCGCGTCCAGGCTGGGACGATCCTCGGTGGTACGAAAAGGCCGTGTTCTACGAGCTGCTCCCCCGGGGTTTCTTCGACTCCAACAGGGACGGGATCGGCGATTTCAAAGGTCTGCGCGACAAGCTCGACTACCTGCAGTGGCTCGGCGTCGACTGCGTCTGGCTGCTGCCGTTTTACCCCTCACCGCTGCACGACGGCGGCTATGACATCAGCGACTTTCTCAGCGTCGCCCCAGAGCTCGGCAGCGTCGAAGACCTTGCCGGGGTGATCGAGGAGGCGCATCGCCGGGGGATCCGCATCATCGCCGACCTCGTCATGAACCACACGAGCGACGAGCACCCCTGGTTCATCGAGTCCCGCTCGTCGCGCGACAACGACAAGGCCGAGTGGTACATGTGGGCTGACGACGACCACCGCTACGCCGGGGTACGGGTGATCTTCTTCGACGTCGAGCCGTCGAACTGGACCTTCGACCCCGTCCGGGGGCAGTACTACTACCACCGCTTCTACCACCAGCAGCCGGACCTGAACTACGAGAACCCCGAGGTCGCCGAGGCGATGCTCGGAGTCGTCCGCTACTGGCTGGACATCGGCCTGGACGGTTTCCGCCTCGACGCCGTGCCCTACTTGTACAAGGTGGAAGGGACCTCGTGCGAGAACCTGCCCGCGACGCACAAGTTCCTTCGCCGCATCCGGGCCGAGATCGACGCCTCTTACCGCAACAAGATGCTCCTGGCGGAGGTGAACCAGTGGCCCAATGACGTGATCGGGTACTTCGGGCACGGAGACGAGTGCCACATGTGCTTCAACTTCCCCCTCATGCCGCGCATGTTCATGGCGATCCGGCGCGAGCAGCGCTTCCCGATCACCGAGATCCTTGCCCAGACGCCTGCGATCCCGGACGGCTGCCAGTGGGGCATCTTCCTGCGCAACCACGACGAGCTCACCTTGGAGATGGTGACCGACGAGGAGCGCGACTACATGTACGCCGAGTACGCCCGCGACCCGAGGATGCGCAGGAACCTCGGCATCCGGCGACGCCTCGCCCCCCTCGTCGACAACGACCGGCGTGTCGCCGAGCTGCTCCACGGCCTGCTCTTGTCGCTGCCCGGCAGCCCCGTTCTCTATTACGGCGATGAGCTGCTCATGGGCGACAACATCTACCTCGGCGACCGCGACGGCGTCCGGACGCCGATGCAGTGGTCGCCAGACCGCAACGCCGGTTTCTCGCGGGCCGACTTCGCACAGCTCTACCTGCCTCCGCTCATGGACCCGGTGCACGGCTACCAGGCCGTCAACGTCGAGGCGGAGCAACGGGACCCTTCGTCCTTCCTCCACTGGCTGCGCCACATGCTGGCGGTCGGCACCAGTACCCCCAGTTCGCCACCGGCTCTTTCGAGGTCCTCCCGGCCGACAACCCATCCGTGCTCGCCTATGTGCGCCAGGCCCGCGACGGCGAGAAGCTGTTCGCCGAGGTCCCGGGCGAAGAGCCGACCCCGGTCGGGGCCGAGGGCGCCGAGGCGACCGATCCCGCCACGCGGCCTGCGGGCGAGTCCGCCGATGCTTACGACCAGGCCAACTTGTCCGAGCCACCGGACCTCGACGGAGCGCCCGCCGCCGTGCTGTGCGTGTCCAACCTGAGCCGTTTCGCCCAGCCGGCCGAACTCAGCCTCGGGCGCTGGGAGGGCTGCACGCCGATCGAGCTTTTGGGAAGGGTGCCCTTCCCGAAGATCACCGCCAAGCCGTACTCGGTCACGCTCGCGCCCTACGGCATCTACTGGTTCGAGCTCGTGGAGCGCTGAAGGTGCCCCCCTCCCCGTCCGCGCTGGAAGGCCTCGTCGTCCCCTACCTGGAGCGCCAGCCCTGGTTCCTCGTCGACATGGCCCGCTATGACCGCGGCGTGTGGGCCAGCTTCAAGCTGGCCGACCTCGAGATCTTGCGCGACGGCCGCCCGGGCATGGCAAGCGTGGTCGTAAAGGTCGGGGACCGCCCCTTCCACGTCCTTGTCGGATGGCGCGACCCTGCCCAGGCGCCGGCCGCGATCGGGGACCACCAGGGCGCAGTGCTCGGCTTGTGCGACGACGGCTCGGGCGACGTGCTGTGCTACGACGCGCTGGCCGACGAGGAGCTGGCCACGGGGCTGCTCGTGGTGGCAACCGCAGGCTCACAGAGCGCCAAACGGGCCCGTCTCGTGCAGTCGCTCGTGAGCCATGCCTCGCTCGTTTATGACGAGCGCTTGTTCATGAAGTCCTACCGCGTTCTCGAACCGGCCCCTCGGCCCGAGATCGAACTCTTGGCAAGGTTGGACGAGGTCGGCTTCCGACAGATGCTCAAGCCGGTCGCCCACTGGGGGCGCAAGGGCTGGGACCTGGCACTTGTCCGCGAGTACATCCCCGGTGCCGTCGAGGGACGCTTGCTGGCCCTGACCTCCCTGCGTGATCTTTTCGGCCGCAACACCGACGAGGACAAGCTGCGGCGCGAGGAGGTGGGCGGTGCCGGCGGTGACCTGTCCTCGGAGATGCGGCGCCTGGGCGAGATCACCGCCAACCTCCACCTGGCCCTGGCCGAGGCCTTCGGCGGCCGTCCCTTGCCGGCCGGGGAGGCGACACCCGGCGTCGCCATAAGGGTGCACGGCGACTACCACCTGCGCCGGGTCTTTCGCACCGACGCGGGCTGGATCGTGGGCGGCTTCGGCGACGACCCGCTCATCGGCAAGTCGGCGGACCACTTGGAGCGGCGCGAGCCGCGTTTTGCCTCGCCGCTCGAGGACCTGGCCGACCTCTCCTACTCCCTTCGCCAGATCGCGGCAGAGGCCGTGGCGGCCCAGCCCGCCGTCACCTGGGCTCAGGCCGAGCGGCTCGCCAAGGCTTGGGAACGGCGCAACCGGGGTGCGTTCTTGAGCGGCTACCTCGGCGTCGGGGGTATCGCCGAACTCGTCTCTCTCGACCGTGCCGGGGTGATCGAAGAGCTCAAATCTCTCGTCGCCGAACGCACGGCAGTCGCCACCTGAGGCGGCTGGGCCACCGGCTCTGCGCCGGGCTCAAGAGGCGGCGGTCACGCGCCCGTCGGTCTCATCGGGCTCGACGCGGGCGAGGGCCTCGCGCAGGTCCGTCGGCAGCCTTCTCCGGACCGACGACGTTGATCATGACCCCGGTGCCGAGCTCGAAACCCGCCCGGGTGGTCAACGAAGGCAGGATGTGGACGTGCCAGTGGTACGACGCTGGTCGCGCGGTAGGGAGCGGAGTGGAACACGACGTTGTAAGCCACGTCCCCGAGGCACTCGTTCAGGGCCCGGAGGGCGCTGCGCACGGCACGTCCGACACCCAGGATCGTCCCGGTGGACGAGCGGTGGAGGTGGGCCCCGTGGTCGCGGGGCACGACGAGGATCTCGTAGGGGGTCCCGCTCCAGTACGGGCAGAAGGTCACGGTCGCTTCGCTTGCGCGGATGACCCGGTAGTCGACCCTCTCCTCGGAGGCTGCGGCGGCGCAGACGAGACAACCGCCCGCAAATCGGTCGAAGCCGGCCTGTTCCTCGGCGAGCTCCCTCGGCACGAAGGGGATTCCGAGCAGCTGGCCGTGCGGGTGGGCTATGGAGGCACCGGCCTGGCGCCCGTGGTTGATGATCACCTGGCTGTAGCGCAGCCCAGGGGTGTTCTCGTGCTCGCGCACCCGGTCGCGGATGGCGAGCATGACGAGTCCGAGCTGCTCGTCGGCGAGCGAGGCCATGGTCTTTTCGTGGTCAGCAGAGATGACGAGGACCTCGTGGATCCCGCTCGCCGGTGCCTCGGTGAACACCGGCCCACGGTTCTCGACTACAAAGGGCTTGTCTCCTTCGAAAGCCGGGTACCGGTTCGGCAGGACCCTCACGAGCCAGTCCCCCGACTCCCCGTAGACCTCGAGCGCAGGCGGCGCGAAGGCCTCCATCTCCGGGCAGAACGGACACGGGATTCCTTCGAGCGAGTCGAGCGTGAGCTGGCGCGGGACAAAGAGGGTCTGGCGATGGGCTCGGTCAGTCGCCACGGTCACCCACCGTCCCGAAAGAGGATCAAGACGAAGCTGGTTCACGCCGGGCCCACGACCTCCTTCAGGTGTCGACAGGTCATTGTCATTTCTCTTCACAATATCGCCATATACGGCCCGGGAAGCGGACGGGCGCGATGACGGGCCTAGGTTACGACGTTTTAGTGGTGCTTCACGTGCTGAGCGCGGTGGTCGGCTTCGGTGCGGTGGGAGTCACCGGCACCTATGCGGCCCGTGCCAGATCAGCCCCCGATCCGCGCAAGCAAGCCCAGCTGCGGCGGTACTTCCACCCAGGCACCAACTGGGCGGAGCGGACACTGCTCCTCACGCCGCTGCTGGGCACGGTCGTCTTGTTGTCGGGCGACCGGGCGGCGGCCTCACTGGCCTGGCCCTGGGTCGGCCTCGGCTGCTGGGCCCTCGCGGCGGCGATCGCCACCGCTTGGTGCTGGCCGGCCGAGCGGAGGATCCAGAGCTTTTTGGCCGAGACCGCCGAGCAAGCGCCGGACGCCCTCGCAAACTTCCGGGACCTTTGCCGCGTGCTGCAACGGGGGGCCTTTGCCATCTCGGTCTGCTTTCTCGCTGCCGTCGTGGTCATGATCGGCCAACCCCGCTGAGCAGCAACGGCAATGACTGTCAAGGGCCCCGATGCTCGTCAGGGCCCCGATGCTCGTCCAGGGGGCGTTGACCTCGGCTCTTTCTCGCCCGCGGGCGATACGCCTTCGTGAGCTTGGCGCACCGCCGGTAGATTCTTCACCCGTGGAGCTCCAGGCGACTCGAAAACCTGGAGAGCTCGCGCCCGGGCGGCGGGCGCCGAGGCTGGCCGTCATCGCCGTCTTAGCGTTGGCGAGCGTCGCCCTCGTCGCCTGTTCGCCCGCCGCCGGCGGCACCCACTCCGGGGTCGCGCGAACCAGCGTTCGGCCCCGTCGCACGCTCGCGAAACGGCCCGCGGTCTTCGGCGTCGGTTACGGCATCGTGACCTGGACCGACAAAGAGGGCTACACGGAGAACTTCTACGAGGGGACGACACAGCCGGGACGCGTCTTGCAGGTGGAGATCTTCTACCCGAGCCTCAGTGCCAAGCCGTCGGTCCCGGTTGCCTTGGCGGCGCCGGCGTATCGTTTCGGCCCCTACCCGGTGATCGTCTTCGCCCACGGCTTCGCCGTCGACCCCAATACCTACCGTGCCCTGCTCGTGTCCTGGGTCGAGGCGGGCTACGTGGTCGTGGCCCCGTTCTTCCCCGACACGAGCTCGCCCGCGATCGAGGCTCAGCACGGGGCTGACACCGAGCTCGACATGTTCAACCAGCCCGCCGACGTCGCTTTCGTGGTGTCCCAGGTGGTAAAGGCCGAGAAGGACTCACCGCTCACCCGCGTCGGCTACCTGGCCGGAATGATGAACACCGACAGGCTCGTCCTCGCCGGCCAGTCAGACGGCGGCGATACCGTGGCGGCGCTCATGTACGACCGTGCCTACGCCTCGACCCGCGCTTTGCTGCCGTTGAGGCCGGTCGCTGTGGCGCTGCTCTCTGGAGCCGAATGGACCAGGTCCGAGGACGTCTACTCGGCTCCGAGCACGCCAGGCCCGCCCGTGCTCGTGGTCCAGAGCCTGACCGACGCCTGCAACTACCCCGTCGACAGCTCGCGTCTTTACAACATGGTCTCGGCCCCGAAATGGTTCCTCGCCCTCGACAACGCCACCCATCTCGGGCCCTACGTCGGGCTGGGCGCGGCGGCCCCGACAGTCGAGAAGGTGACGGTCGATTTCTTCGACCTCGCCACGGGGCAGGCGAAGACGACGCCGGCGATGCTCGAGCGCGACGGTGACAAGAGCGGGATCAGCACCATAACGAGCGCGGCGAGCGTCCCGCTCTACCCGACTCCGGCATGGGAGCCCGACGCCTGCGCCCCGCCGACGGGGGTCCCGACAGATTGACCGGCCGCCCCCCGACAAAGCTCGCCTATCTCGACCATGCCGCCACGACGCCAATGCGCGCCGAAGCCGTGGCGGCGATGCTCCCGTTCCTCTCTGACCGCTACGGCAACCCCTCGGGGAGCCACGCCGTGGCCAGGTCGGCCCAACGGGCTCTGGACGACGCCCGAGAGCACCTCGCCGACCTGCTCGGGGCGCAGCCTTTTGAGCTCGTGTTCACGAGCGGGGGCACAGAGGCCGACAATCTCGCCGTCTTCGGCGTGGCGGCGGGCGCCGGGAGCGTGCTCTGCAGCGCCGTGGAGCACCCGGCCGTGCTCGAGGCCTGCCGGGCGGCCGGGGGCCGTACCGTCGGCGTCGATCGCCGTGGCGTGATCGATCTCGAGGCGCTCTATGAGCTGCTCGACGACAAGGTGCGCCTCGTCTCGGTGATGCTTGTCAACAACGAGACGGGAGTGCTCCAACCGATCGAGTCCGTCGCGGCCCTCGTGCACGAGCGTGCCCCCGACGCCCTCGTGCACTGCGACGCCGTGCAAGGCTTCGCCTGGTTGGATGTCGCCGCCCTGACGGGCGGGGTGGACCTGTTGAGCGTGAGCGCGCACAAGTTCGGCGGCCCGAAGGGCGTGGGAGCGCTCGTGGTGCGGGACCGGGCGAGCCTGCTCAGTCCGATCGTGCACGGCGGGCCGCAGGAGCGCGAGCGCCGCGCCGGGACCCAGAATTTGGCCGGCATAGTGGCCATGGCGGCGGCGGCGGACATCACCGTGCGCGAGCGGGAGACGGCCGGGAGCAAGGTCGCCGAGCTTTCCGGGCGCCTCGTCGCAGGCATCCTCGGATCCGTCCCGGGCGTTCACCAAGCCGTGGCGCCACCCGAGCGCATCGAGGCCATCTGCAATCTCGGCGTCGAAGACGTCGAAGCCGAGGAGCTGCTCGTGGTCCTCGACGAGCTCGGGGTCTGCGCCTCGGCGGGCTCGGCCTGCGCGAGCGGAGCCATCGAGCCGAGCCATGTGCTCTTGGCAATGGGCCTATCGCCGGCCGAGGCAAAACGCCATGTGCGGCTCTCACTCGGCCACGCCACCACCTCCGCCGACATCGAGGCCGCTCTCGTCGCCTTCCCCGAAGCGGTGGAGCGCCTGCGCGCCTGAGCCGCGCCCTCCCGGCCCTGACAGCTCTAACGCGGCCCGTGGCGCTGCCCTAGGCGCGGCGCGCTCTGCGACAATCGCGTGGTGCGGGTGATGGTGGGGCTCTCCGGTGGCGTGGACTCGTCGGTGGCGGCCGCCCTCCTCCTCGAGCAGGGCCACGAGGTCGTGGGAGCCACCATGAAGTTGTGGGGCGGTAGCGGCGACTCGGGGTGCTGCTCGGTCGGTGACGTCGAGGACGCCCGACGTGTCGCCACACGGCTCGGGATCGATCATCACGTCTTCAATTTCTCCGAGGAATTCGAAAAAGCAGTCGTCACCCCTTATGCCGAGGCCCACGCCCTTGGCCGGACGCCGAACCCGTGCATCGAGTGCAACCGGCATCTCAAGTTCCGCCGCTTCCTCGACCGTGCCCTCCGCCTCGGTTTTGATGCGGTTGCGACCGGGCACCACGCCCGCGTCGCCAAGGACACCTTCGGCTCGCCGCGGCTGCTGCGCGGTCGCGACGTCCAAAAGGACCAGTCCTACGTGCTGTCGATGCTTACCGTGCGCGAGCTCGACCGCGTGCTGTTCCCGGTGGGGGAGCTGACAAAGATCGAGGTCCGTGCCCGCGCCGCCTCGCTCAAGCTTCCCACCGCCGAAAAGCCCGACAGCCAAGAGGTGTGCTTTGTCGCCTCGGGCTCGGGGCAGGGACCCCGCCGGCAATTTCTCGCCGAGCGGATCGAGCTGCACCAAGGAAGTCTCGTCGAGCGCGCCACCGGGGCCGTCGTCGGCACCGTGCCTGCCGTCGAGCTTGTCACCGTCGGCCAGCGCCGGGGCCTCGGGTTCTTCTCGCCGGGGCGTCGTTACGCGCTGGCGGTCGATCCCGCTTCGGCGACGGTGGTGGTCGGGCCGGAGGCGGACCTGCTCATCGAGAGCGTCGAGCTCACCGCGCGGACCTGGGTGAAAGACCCGCTCCCCCTCGGTGCCCTCGTTCTCGCCCAAGCGAGCGCGCACGGCCGTACCCGGCCGGTCATGCTCACCGAGACCGGGGTGAGCTACACACAAGGACCGGACCGCCGTATAGCGCCCGGCCAGACCGTCGCCCTCTATGTCGGCGACGAGGTCGTAGGTTCGGGAACAGCGGCTTAATTCTTGTCGACTGCGGCGTTTTTCTCCCACTCGACCGGGTCCGCTGTGGGAGGCTACCGAGCCGTGCTACTCGGCACGCAAGATAAGGGGGGACTGCAATGGCCGCTGGATTGATACTGGAGTTCGAAGGCGTGACCGCCAAGGAGTACGAGGCAGTGAACAAGGCCCTTGGCATCGATGCCGCGACCGGGGAGGGCGACTGGCCCGAGGGCATGGTCTCGCACGCCGCCGGGTTGGACGAGGATGGGAACTTCGTCGTCTTCGAGGTGTGGGACACGCCTCAGCACCAGCAGAGGTTCATGGACGAGCGGCTGGGCGAAGCGCTCCAAAAAGGCGGGATAACGGGACCGCCCTCGAGTGTCACCTGGATAGAGCTGGTCTCCCACCGACATCTGGGCAGCTGACAGACAGCACGCGCGAGCCGAAGGACGCGAGAGCGCCCCGGCTCGCCCGTGCTGGCGAGCCGGGGCGATCGGCCCCGCAGACCCAAGCACAGTCCTACCATCGGTGCGGTGACGAGCGAGCGAGAGGACGTGCCGCCGGCGGCAGCGGACCGGGTCGCTGAGCTGCGCGCGCTCATCAGGGGCTACGACGCCCAGTACTACATCGAGGACGCTTCAGAGATCTCCGATGCCGCCTACGATGTCTTAAAAGACGAGCTTTTGGGGCTAGAGGAGCAGTACCCCGAGCTCGTCACGGCGGACTCACCGACCCGGACCGTCGGCATAGCGCCTTCGGTGCTCTTCGCGCCCGTGACGCACCGCACACCCATGATGAGCCTCGACAAGGTCACGACCTTGGAGGAGATCCTCGCCTGGGGCGCCCGTTTGCAAAAGCTGTTGGCACCGGAAAACGGCTCGCCCTTTGTCTGTGAGCCGAAGATCGACGGCCTGTCGATCTCGCTCACCTACGAGCGGGGCCGCCTCGTGCGAGGTGCCACGCGTGGCGACGGACGTGTGGGCGAGGACGTGACGCCGAACGTGCGCAGCGTGGCTGCCATACCGGCCGAGCTCGCCCTCAAAAGAAGCGAGATCCCGGAGTTCCTGGAGATCCGTGGGGAGGTCTATTTCCCCGTCTCGGCCTTTGACAAGCTGAACAGGCGTCAGGCCGAGGCGGGCCTGCGGGTCTTCTCCAACCCGCGCAACGCGGCGGCGGGCTCTTTACGTCAAAAGGACCCCGCCATCACTGCCGGACGGGCCCTCGGGGCGTTTTTCTACCAGGTGGCGGGCATCTTTGGGCTTGCCACCCAGTCGGAGTCCTTGCAGCTTCTACGACGCGCGGGCCTGCCGGTTAATCCCGAAACGAGACTCGTTTCCGACCTGGAGGCAGTATTCGACTATTGCCGCGACCTCCAAGCACGTCGTCACGGGCTCGGCTACGAGATCGACGGGGTGGTCGTGAAGGTGGACGACTTGGCCCTGCACCCCCGTCTCGGCGCCACCTCGCACGCCCCTCGCTGGGCGGTTGCCTACAAGTTCCCCCCCGAGGAACAGACCACGCGTCTCAATGACATCCTCGTCTCGATCGGCCGCACGGGGAGGGCCACCCCTTTTGCCATGCTGGCGCCGGTCCGCGTCGCCGGCTCGGAGGTGGAGCTCGCCACCTTGCACAATGAGGACCAGGTCCGCCTGAAAGACGTGCGGCCGGGCGACTTGGTCGTCGTGCGCAAGGCGGGCGACGTGATACCCGAGGTCGTAGGCCCGGTGCTGAGCGCCCGCCCGCCCGGGACGGCGCCGTGGAGCTTCCCGAAGACCTGCCCGAGCTGCGGGAGCCCGCTCGTGCGGCTCGAGGGTGAGAGTGACACCTATTGCATCAACAGCGAATGCCCGGCCCAGCGGGTGCAGCGCATCGTCCACTTCGCCTCACGAGGGGCCATGGACATCGAAGGTCTCGGCGAGCAACGTGTCGCCCAGCTCGTCGAGGCCGGCCTTTTGTCCGACGCGGCCGACCTTTACCGGCTCGAAGCCGCCGACCTCCTCGCCCTCGAGGGCTTCGGCGAGCTCTCGGCGACAAAGCTCGTGGCGGCGGTCGACGACTCGAGAAACCGGCCCCTCGCCAACCTGCTCACGGGGCTCGGCATCCGTCACATCGGCGGTACGGTTGCGGCAGCGCTGGCGGCGCGCTTCGGCGACTTGGACCGTCTCATGGCGGCCTCCGAGGAGGGGCTCGCCCTCGTAGAAGGCATCGGCGCCGTCATCGCCGCCAGCTTGGCCCGCTATTTCGCCTCGGAGGACAACCGGGCGATGATCGAGCGGGTCCGCGCAGGCGGGGTCCGCTTTACCGCCGAGGAGACCCCGGCACTGGCCCAGAGCCTTGCCGGCAAGGCGGTCGTCGTCACGGGAACCCTGAGCGGTTTCAGCCGCGAACAAGCAGAAGCGGCCATCACCGGTCGTGGCGGCAAAGCTCCGGGCTCGGTGTCGGCCAAGACGATGGCACTCGTCGTCGGGGAGGGTCCTGGTGCGGCCAAGCTGACCAAGGCCGAGTCACTCGGCATCCCGATCCTCGACGAGGAGGGGTTCGTCAAGCTCTTGGACACCGGCGAGCTGCCTTAGGAAAGGCGCGAGGCGCCGGGCCAAGCGCGAGCAAGCCCGGCACGCTACGGTTGCCTCCCGCCAAGAAAAATGGGGGAGAGATGGACGACCTTTCTTGGATGGACGCCCACGAGCAGGCCGAGCTCGTACGCTCCGGTCAAGTCGCCCCGGCTGAGCTCGTCGAGGCGGCGATAGCGCGCATCGAGGAGGAGAACCCTCGGCTCAACGCCGTCATCCACCCCCGTTTCGAGCGCGCCCGCCGCGAAGCGGCTGAGCCACTGGGCGACGGACCGTTTCGAGGCGTCCCGCTTTTGCTAAAGGACCTCGCCTGCCAGTCCGAGGGCGATCCGTACCACTGCGGATCAGTTTTCTTGAAGAACGCCCGCTGGCGGGCGGACCACGACACCGGCTTCGTGGGGCGCTTTCGCGAGGCCGGCTTCGTCATCGTCGGGCGCACGAACGTGCCGGAGTTCGGCTTGACGATCACTACCGAGCCCATCGCCTACGGGCCGACCCGTAACCCCTGGGACACGCAACGGTCCTCGGGCGGGTCCTCGGGTGGATCGGCGGCCGCGGTGTCTGCAGGACTCGTTCCGGTGGCGCACGGCAACGACGGGGGAGGCTCGATTCGCATCCCCGCCGGTGCCTGCGGACTCGTCGGCCTCAAACCCACCCGGGCGAGGGTGAGCCAGGCCCCGGACATGGGCGAGGCCTGGATGGGGGCGACCGTCCAGGGAGTCCTCACGCGAACCGTCCGGGACACCGCCGCCGTCCTCGATTGCATCGCCGGGCCCGTACCGGGCGATCCCTACGTCGCTCCGCCGTTGCGCCGCCCCCTCGCCGCCGAGGTCGGAGCTGATCCGGGCCGGATGCGGGTCGGCTTCCTCGACCGTCCCCTCCTCGGCGGTCTGAACGCCGATCCTGAGGCCGGACGCGCCATTGCGGCCACGGCGGGGCTTCTCGCAGCCCTTGGCCACAGCGTTGAGGAGGCTCACCCAAAAGCCCTCGAGGAGGAGGCTTTCCCGGGTCATTTCTTGAACGTCGTGGCCGCTGGCACGGCCCGGGACCTGGCCTTTTGGGCCGAGAAGCTCGGTCGGAGCGCCTCCGAGGACGAGATTGAGCCCGTGAGCGCCGGCCTCGGTGCCGCCGGCCGGGCGCTGAGCGCGGCGGACTATCTCGCCTCCATGGAGTGGATGTACGGCTACATCCGCCGCATGTCTCATTGGTGGAGCGACGAGCGTTTCGACATGTTGCTCACCCCGGTCGTGAACGGCCCTCCGCCTCCTCTCGGCTACCTGAGCGACCCTACCCAGGGCCTCTTTCGCACCATCGCCATGCTCCAGTACACGGCCCAGTTCAACGTGACAGGCCAACCGGCCGTGTCCTTGCCCCTGCAGTGGAGCGCCGACGGCCTGCCCATGGGGGTACAGCTTGTGGCCGCTTACGGGCGTGAGGACCTCTTGGTGCGCCTCGCCTCCCAGCTCGAGGCGGCCGCCCCCTGGCGGGGCCGCCACCCAAAGCTCGCCGCCACCCGCTAGCGAAGCGACGGCCGCCTTTTCGAGGGCGGGTCACTCCGGCCTCGGCGCGTTCGTGGCGCGGGGCCCGGCCAGCCCTCCACCGGTCTTGGGTCCTCAGCCGTTAGCCTTTGTCTGATCCCCATGTCAAGCATTGTGGAACAGGTCGGCCGAGTCATCGGCGGCCGTTACCGACTGCTGGCCGTGGTCGGTGCCGGTGCTTCGGCCCAGGTCTTTGCCGCGGACGACACGCGGCTTTCGAGGCGCGTCGCAGTCAAGCTCCTTCATCCCGGTCTGGCGGGCGACGCGACCTTCCTCCGCAAGTTCCAGGCGGAGGCGCGGCTCGCCGCCTCGCTCAACCACCGCAACGTCCTGCACGTCTACGACTGGGGCGACGAGGAAGGAATTCCTTATCTCGTGCTCGAGTACCTCGGTGGGGGGAGCTTGCGTTCCTTGCTCGACACGGGGTTTCTCCTTAGCCCGCAACAGGCGGCGGCGGTCGGAGCCGAAGCTGCCAACGGGCTTGCCTATGCCCATCGACGTGGCCTCGTCCATCGGGACATCAAGCCTGCCAACCTTTTGTTCGACGACGACGGGCGTCTGCTCGTGACCGATTTCGGCCTTGCCCGCGCGCTTGCCGAGGCGGCGATAACCGAGCCCCTCGGCACCGTCATGGGGACGGCCCGCTACGCCTCCCCCGAGCAGGTCGAGGGGCGGCCGGTGGACGACCGTACCGACGTGTATTCGCTCGCGCTCACTTTGTACGAGGCGGTCACGGGGCGGGTTCCCTTCGTCGGGGACACGACCGTGGCGACCTTGATGGCGAGAGTCGGAGCCGTGCTCCCTCCCGCCCGCGAGCTCGGACCGCTCGCCCCGGTGCTTGCCCAGGCTGCCATCTCGGAGCCCTTGGCCCGGCTGGACGCGGCTGCGCTCGCCTCCGAGCTCGAGCTGCTTAGCGCCGAGCTTGAAGCGCCCGAGCCGCTCCCGCTCGTGAGGACAGACGCCAACCTGCCCAGCTTGCCTCGTGGCCTCGAGCGGGACCCGACCGAGCGCTTTGCTCTTGCCCGGCCTACGGCGCCGGCGACGACGAGCGCACCTTCGAGCGTCGAAGCCCAGGCAGCACGAGTCGGGACGCCGTCACCGGCCGAGAGCCAGGTCTCGGCGCCACACCCGTCGCCGATCCCGGCGACGGTGCTGCCAGGTGTGCGCCGGATCGCGACGGCCGGCGTCCCCGTCGCCGCCAAGCCAGCCCCGAAAAGGCGCAGGCACCGGTGGCTGCCGTGGCTGATCGTCGTGGTCGTGCTCGAGCTCGTTGCCGCCGGGGGGCTTTTCGCCGCAGGCCGAGTCGTGCATCACGACACGGTCCCGCCCGTCGTCGGCTTGCAGGTGACCGCCGCCAACGCGGCCATCTCGCGCAGCGGTCTTTACCCGGAGGTCTCCGGCGAGCGCTACAGCGGGAGCGTCGTGGCGGGCGCGGTCATCTCCCAGGTCCCACGAAAAGGTGCGCGCGAGAAGGCGGGCTCCATCGTGAAGATGGTGATCTCACAAGGGCGGCACCCGACCGTGCTTTCCGTCCTATCCGGGCTGAGCGAGCCAGCGGCCATCGCCGCGCTGGCCAAGGCGCACCTCGTGGCCCACATCTTCGTGCACTACAGCGAGACGGTCGCGGCCGGAGGGGTGACGGGGTGGAACTCCGTGTCCGGCAGGAGGGTCTTTTACGGCGACGTCGTCGACCTGGTCGTCTCCAAGGGCCCGAGGCCCGAGATGATCCCGTCCGATCTCTCGGGGGGTGTGCTCAACTGGACCCAGGCGCAAGCGGCTCTGACGGATCAGCACCTGAAACCGGTGGAGGAATCGCAGTACTCGAGCACGATTCCTGCCGGCTATGTCGTCACCACCAAGCCTTTGCCGGGTCTCACGGTGCCCGGCTTTTCGACCGTGCTGGTCTATGTGTCGCTAGGCCCGCCTTATGTGAAGGTGCCCGGGCTGTTCGGTGACTCGGTGAGCGCGGCCGAACAGGCGCTTTCCTCCCTCGGTCTCAAGTGGTACCTCGTCGGGCCACCCGGAGCGGGCTTCGTGCTGACAGAGCTCCCCGGGTCCGGCCACTTGGTGCAGGTCGGCTCGACGGTCGACGTCTATCTGTACTGAGCCGAGTCGCTGTCCCGGTCCCGGGCCGGCGACTGCACGCCCCTGAGCTCTCGTCCGCGAGGCCGCTTTAGCCGCTTGGCGGGAGCGGGAGCCCTCCGCTTGACCAGGGACGGTGCGTGCTGCCAACGTGGCGGTGCGCCGGTGCTGTGAGCCAAACGCCGGCCTGGTCTCACCCATCCCGGGCGGCGGGGTGGTCTCCTAAGCAACGAAGGAAGGGCACGGTCATGGGTGCACTCGACGGCAGGGTTGCGATCATCACCGGTGCGGGACGCGGGCTCGGCCGGGAGCACGCGCTCTTGTTCGCGAGCCAAGGCGCCAAGGTCGTTGTCAACGACCTTGGATGCGCCGTTGACGGGTCGGGCGACGACCACGCTGCGGCGCAAAAGGTCGTGGACGAGATCAAGCAACTCGGGCGGCGAGGCGGTCGCGAACAGCGACGACGTCTCGGACTGGGAGGGCGGCCACCGAGGTCGTGAACGCCGCTTTGGAGGCCTTCGGGGACCTTCACATCCTTGTGAACAACGCCGGCATCATCGGGGACCGTGTGCTCGTGAACATGACCGAGGAGGAATGGGATCTCGTCGTGCACGCGAACGTGAACGGCCATTTCGTCCCCACCCGCTGGGCTGCGACGTACTGGCGCGAGCAGGCCAAGGCGGGCGCCAAGCCAAGCGCCGCCATCATCAACACCTCTTCGACCTCGGGCCTGTTAGGTAATCCCGGGTCAGTCGAACTACGGCACGGCCAAGGCCGGGATCGCAGCCTTCACGGTGATCGCCGCGCAAGAGCTGTCCCGCTACGGCGTGCGCGTCAACGCCATCGTGCCGGCCGCCCGCTCACGCATCACCGAGTCGACACCAGGGCTGAGCGACATCGTGCAGCCGCCCGCCGACGCGGACGTGTTCGATTCCTGGGACCCGGCAAACGTGTCTCCGCTCGTCGCCTATTTGGCCAGCGAACCCTGCCCGTTCACGGGCAAGGTCTTTTTCATCCAGGGCGGCACGGTGCAGTACTTCCAACCGTGGACCTTGGGTCCGCAGATAGACAAGGCCGGGCGTTGGACCATTGACGAGCTCGCCGTCGAGATGCCCAAGATCGTCGGCGCCGTCGCGGCGACGAGCCAGGTACCCCACCGCTAGGAAGCGGGGAGGGGCCGCCGCTACTCGGTGATCTCGCGGATGCGCCGCGCCAGCTCCTGGTGGGCAGGATCGACAGGGGTGTTCTGCATGGCGAGGAGCTGGGCGATGTCGCCGTCGATCTTGATCCGCCCCGACATGAACGCCTGCATGGCTGCCTGAGCGTCGCCGTCGACGAGGATCGCCTTTGCGGTCTCGTAGTCCACGGTGACAGTCAGGTCGGCGGACTCGATGTGGCCGGTGTCTATGACGATCTCGCCTGAGCTCGTGTCGAGGTGGGCGTCGATCGTGCCCTCCCCGAGAGGTGACTCGGTGAGGACGAGGTTCATGCGCACGTTCTGTGCAGGGGCGGCGGGCTCGGCCACGATCTCGTCGTGCAGCCGCCGCACCTCGGCGGTCCATTCGTCACTGAGAAAGGCAAACTTCTCCACTGCAGCTCCTCTTCCGGTCCAGTCGGCCCGTGGACGGACACTACTGCCGCCCGAGAACGGCCGAGGACGGCCGGGTTACGATGCTCGTGTGTCCACCTTGACCCTTCCCGGCTGCGAGCCGTTCTCCGCAAAGGGCGGTCCGATCGGCGTCCTTGTCCTCCACGGTTTCACCGGGAGCCCTCAGTCGATGCGCCCGCTCGCGACGGCTCTCGCCGCGGCCGGGTTCTCGGTCGAGCTGCCCCTTGTTGCCCGGCCACGGCACGAGCGTCGAGGACATGGTCCAGACACGCTGGTCCGACTGGTCCGCGACGGCCGAAGCGGCCTACGGCGAGCTTTCTCATCGCTGCGATCAGGTGTTCGTGGCGGGTCTGTCCATGGGTGGCTCGCTCGCCATCTGCCTCGCCGAGGCACACCACGACATCGCCGGTGTCATCGTCGTAAACCCGCTCGTCGAGCCCCCGGCTACAGGCCTTCCGGGACATGCTCTCGGGCATGCTCGAAGAAGGCGCCGTCTCGGTCCCCGCCATCGGCTCCGACATCGCCCGGCAAGGCGCACCCGAGTCCGCCTACGACGCCACGCCGATCGAACCGATGCTCTCGATGTTCGAAGGCGTCGACGAAGTCGCGGCACGGACTCGGGCGAGCTGCGCTGCCCGGTGCTGCTTTTCTCGAGCCGGACCGACCACGTCGTGCCGACCGAGTCGGGCGACCTGCTCGCCGCCTCAGTGCCGGCGGCCCCGTCGAGCGGATCTGGCTGGAGCGCAGCTTCCACGTGGCCACGCTCGACCACGACGCCCCCGAGATCGAAGCCCGGGCCGTCGAGTTCGTGAACAAGCTGGGGCGCTCAAGTGAGCGAGCCGGATCGGCTCATCTCGCCCGAGGAGGTGCGCCACGTGGCACGCCTGGCCAGGCTCGCCCTCGACGACGACGAGGTCGGGCGATACGGCGCTGCAGCTGTCGGCCATCCTCGAGCACGTCGACGCCGTGCGCCGGCTCGACACCGCCGACGTGCCGCCGACAGCACATCCCTTCCCTGTCGAGAACGTGCTGCGCGCCGACACAGAGGTGCCCGTGTCTTGACCGCGAGTCCGTCCTCTCACAGGCCCCCGCGGTCGAGAGCGACCGCTTCCGGGTCCCGCGCATCATGGGCGAGGCACCGTGACGGCGAGCCCAGCTCCCGAATTCGCCTCCCTCGCCGAGATCGCCGCCAGCGTCCGTTCCGGTCAGCTCAGCGCGCGGGCGTTCCTCGCCCAGTCGCTCGGAGCGATTCGTGAGCTCGAAGGCGACCTGCACTGCTTTAACGAGGTCACGACCGACAAGGCCATGGCAGACGCCGATGCGGTCGACCGCATGGTGCGTTCCGGGCTCGACCCCGGGCCGCTCGCGGGCGTGCCCGTGGCGCTCAAGGACAATCTCTGCACCGCGGGCATCCCGACGACCTGCTCGTCGAAGATCCTCGAGGGATGGTTGCCCCCCTATGACGCGACGGTCGTGAGCCGACTGCGCGACGCCGGCGCGGTGCTCGTCGGCAAGACCAACCTCGACGAGTTCGCCATGGGCTCCTCGACGGAGAACTCCGCCTTCGGCCCGACGAGGAACCCCTGGGACACCGGCCGCGTCCCCGGAGGTTCCTCAGGTGGCAGTGCCGCCGCCGTGGCGGCCGGGATCGTGCCACTTTCCTTCGGCAGCGACACGGGCGGCTCGATCCGCCAGCCCGCGGCTTTGTGCGGGATCGTCGGGGTGAAGCCGACCTACGGCGTGGTCTCGCGCTACGGGTTGATCGCCTTCGCGAGCTCGCTGGACCAGATCGGGCCCTTCGCGACCACGGTCGCGGACGCCGCCCTCGGTCTTGAGGTGGTCGCCGGTCACGACCCGATGGACTCGACCTCGCTCGACCGGCCGGCGCCGAGCTTGCTCGCCTCCCTCGCCGAGGGCGTCTCGGGCTTGCGTATCGGCATCGTAGAGGACTTCCTCGTGGACGGCTCGGAATGTGTCGACGCCGTCGTCGCCGCCGGAGAGGCACTCGCCGCGGCCGGGGCAAAGGTGGACATGGTCACGATCCCAGAGCTGCTTGTTGGGGCTGCCCGCTTACTACGTGATCGCGCCCGCCGAGGCTTCCTCGAACCTCTCGCGTTATGACGGCGTCCGCTACGGCCTTCGCGTCGATGGGCCGGACGCCGAGACGATGAACGCCAGGACGCGGGGCGAAGGTTTCGGCCCGGAGGTCAAGCGCCGCATCATGATGGGCACCTACGCCTTGTCGGCCGGCTACTACGACGCTTACTACGGCCAGGCGCAAAAGGCCCGTACCCTCGTCATCAGGGCCTTCGAGGCCGCCTACAGGAACTTCGACGTTCTCTTGACGCCGACGACGCCGTCGGTGGCGTTCCCCTTCGGGTCCAAGGTGGACGACCCGATCGAGATGTACATGTGCGACCTGTGCAGCATCCCTTCCAGCCTGGCGGGCCATCCGGCCGCGAGCGTGCCTTTCGCTCTGAGCAGCGAAGGCCTGCCCGTCGGCGTCCAGGTCCTCGCCCCGGCTCTCGGGGAGGCGGTCATGATGCGCGTGGCGGCGAGCCTGGAGGCTGGCAGCGCCGCGCGAGGCACGAGGACCGGTGACGCCGTGACCGACTACGAGACTGTCGTCGGACTCGAGGTCCACTGTGAGCTCGCCACCGCGACGAAGCTGTTTTGCGGCTGCCGCAACGCCTTTGGCGATGAGCCCAACACGAACATCTGCCCGGTCTGCCTCGGCCTGCCCGGCTCGCTTCCCGTTATCAACAGAGGGCGGTCGAGCTCGCCTTGAGGATCGGGGCCGCGCTCAATTGCACGCCCGCAGCGCTCGATCTTCCACCGCAAGAACTACTTCTATCCCGACATGCCCAAGGACTACCAGATCAGCCAGTACGACGAGCCCATCAACGTCGACGGGTGGCTGGAGCTGCCCGACGGGTCGCGGGTCGGTATCGAGCGGGCGCACATGGAGGAGGACACCGGCAAGACGACCCATATCGGCGGCGGGGGCCGCATCCACGAGGCCGGCTACTCGCTCGTCGACTACAACCGGGCCGGGGTCCCGCTCGTCGAGATCGTCTCGCGCCCCGACATCCGCTCTGGCGGCGCAGGCCCGGGCCTATGTCGACGAGCTGCGCTCGATCCTCGTCGCCACGGGGCTCATCCGACGGCCGCATGGAGGAGGGTTCGCTCCGGGTCGACGCCAACGTCTCGGTGCGCCCCGTGGGCGCGACCGACCTCGGGACCCGTTGCGAGGTGAAGAACCTGAATTCGCTGCGGTCCCTTGAGCGGGCCATCGACTACGAGGTCGCGGCGCCAGATCGAGGTGGTCGAGTCCGGCGGAGCGAGTCGCCCAGGAGACCCGCCACTTCGACGAGGGTGACGGCAGCACCCATTCGATGCGCTCCAAGGAGGAGGCGAACGACTACCGCTACTTCCCCGAGCCCGACCTCACCCCGCTCGTGCCGGTACGCCGAGCTGCTCGCGGCGGCGGGCGAGGGTGTCGGCCCCATGCCGGCCGAGCGCCGTCGCCGGCTCGCCGAGCTGCTCGCCGCCGACTCGGAGCTGGCCACTCGCCGGGACGGTTCCACCGACCAGGTGGTGACGGTCGTCGACCTCGGCCTTGACGATCTCGTCCACGGCGCCGTCGCTGCTGGGGCCGATGCCCGCCTGGCGCTCGCCCGGGCCGCCAACGAGGCGGCTGCCAACCCGGAGGCGGGCGAGGCTGCTCGACCCGGTGGCCTTCGCCGCTTTGCTCAAGATGGAGTCCGCCGGTCGGCTGTCGGCCACCCAGTCCAAAGAGGTCCTTGCCGAGCTCATAGAAAAGGGCGGGGACCCGGCCCAGATCGCCAGCCGCCTCGGCTACGAGCAGATGGACGCCTCCGTGCTCGACGTCGATGGTCGACGAGGTGATCGCCGCCAACCCGCAGGAGTGGGAGCGCTACCGCGAGGGTGACGAAAAGGTGGCGCAGTTCCTCCTCGGCCAGGTCATGAAGGCCTCGAAGGGACGGGCGAACGGCAAGCTCGTGGCGGAGGCCTTCGCCGCGCGACGCGGACACTTAGAAGGCCTCTGCGGCCTTTGGCAAGGGAGCCTTTGTTGCGATGACAGGGCCGGACAACGCCGCACCCAAGCCCTGTCTCGTCTGTCAGGAGCTGGCGGGCGACGTGGAGGTACCGGGCGGCAACCTGCTCGATGAGGAGCAGGTGATTGTTTTTCACGTCCCGCCCCTGTCCGAAGAGACGGTCTATCTCGGTCACCTGCTCGTGACGCCACGCAGGCACTGCCCCGATTTCGCGGAGCTCGACCGCTCCGGCACCGCGGCGGTCGGGGTCGCCATCGCAACTTGCGCGGCGGCGCTCAAGGCGGTTGGGGCCGAACGCGTCTATGTCGCGAACGTCGGGCACAGAATCGAGCATCTCCACGTCCACGTACTGGCGCGCTGGCCCGGCACACCGGAGGAGATCCCGTGGCACCGGTTGACGAGTGGGCCGGGGCACGCCGCGGGGCGGCGCTGGAGATCGAAGCGATGGTTGCATCGCTACACCCTTCCTTCCAAGCTTTCGCCGACACGGCCGGTCCCGGTATCGCCAAGTAGTTTGAGGGCCGATGACCGACAAGATCCGTTCGCTCAAGATCCACAGCCAGGACGTGACCGAAGGCTTTCGCCGCGCGCCGTCGAGGGCGATGCTGCGTGCCGTCGGCATGACAGACGGTGACTTCGACAAGCCTCAAGTCGGCGTTGCCTCCACCTGGAACGAGGTGACGCCGTGCAACCTGCCGTTGGCCAGGCTCGCGCAGCGGGCGAAGCAAGGCGTGCGCGAGGCGGGCGGCTTCCCCTTCGAGTTCGTCACTATCGCCGTCTCCGACGGCATCGCCATGGGCCACGAAGGCATGCACGCCTCGCTCGTGAGCCGTGAGATCATCGCTGACTCGGTGGAGGCGATGATGCACGCCGAGAGATTCGACGCCTTCGTCGGCCTCGCCGGCTGTGACAAATCCCTGCCCGGGATGCTCATGGCCGCCGGCCGGCTCGACCTCCCGATGGTCTTCGTTTACGGAGGCACGATCCTGCCCGGCCACCTCGGTGGCCGAGCCCTGGACGTCGTCTCAGTGTTCGAGGCGGTTGGGGCGCGCTCAGCCGGGTACGATCGACGACGAGGAGTTGATGGCGATCGAACGCAATGCGTGCCCGACCGAAGGCTCCTGCGCGGGCATGTTCACCGCCAACACGATGGCCTCCGTGGCCGAAGCGCTCGGCATGGCGTTGCCGGCAGGGGCGTCCGCGCCGGCTGTCGACCGCCGGCGGGACGATCTCGCCTACGCGAGCGGCCAGGCAGTGATGACGCTTTTGGAAAAGGGCATCCGGCCGCGTCAGATCATGACCAGAGACGCTTTTGAGAACGCCATAGCCACGGTCATGGCGCTCGGAGGCTCGACGAATGCCGTTCTCCACCTGCTCGCCATCGCCAACGAGGCACGCGTCGAGCTCGACCTAGACGACTTCGCCCGAATCGGGCAGGAAAGTACCGCACCTTGCAGATATGAAGCCGCACGGCAAGTACCACATGACCGACCTCGATCGCATCGGCGGCGTGGCGGTCGTACTGAGGGCACTTTTGGAGGAGGGCTTGATACACGGAGACTGCCTGACCGTCACCGGCAAGACAATGGCCGAGAACCTTGCCGACCTCGACCCTCCCGCTCCCGACGGTTCGGTCGTCCACTCCTTCGCAGAGCCGATTCACGCCGACGGCGGGATCGCCATCTTGCACGGCTCGCTCGCTCCGAAAGGGGCCGTCGTGAAGGTCGCCGGCATCGACGGCGACCTCTCCTTCTCGGGCCGGGCGCGGGTTTTCGACGGTGAGAGCGCCGCCATGGACGCCATCTTGGCCGGGACGATCACGCCGGGTACGGTCGTCGTGATCCGCTACGAGGGACCGAAGGGCGGCCCGGGTATGCGCGAGATGCTCGCCGTCACAGGCGCCATGACCGGTGCTGGACGAGGAGGCGACTGTGCTCTTGTTACCGACGGGCGATTCTCCGGCGGCACGCAAGGCTTCTGCGTCGGACACGTGGCTCCCGAGGCCGCCGTCGGTGGACCGATCGGGCTCGTCGAAGGACGGAGACGAGGTGGTGCTCGACGCCCACGCCGGACGGCTGGACGTGCTGGTCGCGCCGGCCGAGCTCGAGCGGCGCGGCGCCGAGTGGAAACCGCCCGTTCCGCGTTATCCGAGCGGGGTGCTGGCCAAGTACGCCCGGCTCGTGGTCGGAGCCGAGCGTGGCGCAGTCACCGAGCCATAGGGGACGCCCTCGTGGCGAAGCACTAACGACCGAGGCATGTTTGGGGAGCGGGTCCTCAGCTAGAGAACAACTCCTCGTCCCAACTTGGCGGCCCGGCTCTAGCGCCTGTGTCGCCAGCCGATCCCCGCTCGGCGTGCGCCGGTCGTCGATGCCCGGCAAGGTGTTTGCGGTCGGGAGCCTGCTCTGCAACACTTGTCGGTGATGACCTCAACCGGACGCCTCGTACTTATCACCTAGCGCACAACGCCTCTAGCGTTGCTGCGCCTGCGACCTCCCCGAAGGGGAGGTCGTTTCGTTTTCCGGGCACCGCAGTAGCGGCGATCGGACGAGGCGCCCAGTTGCACGATCCAGACAACCACACCGACCCGACGAGAGAGTGAGAGGAAGCCCCGATGGAGCTCACCGGAGCCCAAGCGCTTGTGAAGAGCCTCGAGATGCAAGGAGTCGAAGTCATCTTCGGTCTCCCCGGTGGGGCGATCCTTCCCGTATACGACCCCATCATCGACTCGCCGATCCGCCACATCCTGGTCCGTCACGAGCAGGGCGCCGGCCACATGGCCGAGGGGTACGCCCACGCGACCGGGCGCCCCGGGGTGGCGATGGTCACGAGCGGTCCGGGCGCGACCAACGTCGTAACCGCTCTTGCCGACGCCTACATGGACTCGATCCCCTTCGTGTGCATCACCGGGCAGGTGGCGACGAGTGCAATCGGAACCGACGCCTTCCAAGAGAGCGACACGACCGGTATCACACTTGGCGTCACCAAGCACAACTGGCTCGTCACCGACGCCGCCGACATCCCCCAGGTCGTGCGCGAGGCCTTCCACATCGCCACGACGGGCCGGCCGGGACCGGTGCTCATTGACGTCCCGAAAGATGTCGCCATGTCTACGATGGAGTGGTACTGGCCCGACGGCGTCGACCTGCCCGGCTACCACCCGGCTTCGCAGCCCGACCCGACGGCAATCCAGGCCGCGGTCGCGCTTGTGCTCGCTGCCGAGCGACCGGTGATCTACGCCGGTGGTGGCATCTTGAAGTCAGGCGCCTCCAAGGCCCTCCGTGAGCTGGTCGATCTGACGGGCATTCCCGTCGTTACGACCCTCATGGCTCGCGGTTCTTTTCCTGACAGCCATCCGCTTGTGCCTCGGGATGCCCGGCATGCACGGCAACTACACCGCCGTGACGGCCATGCAGAAGGCGGACCTGTTGCTCGCCCTCGGCAGCCGCTTCGACGACCGTGTCACCGGCAAGGTCTCGGCCTTCGCTCCGAGGGCCAAGGTGGTTCACGTCGACATCGACAAGGCCGAGATCGGCAAGGTCCGCCGGCCTGAGGTTGGCATCCTCGCCGACTGCCGGCTTGCCATCGAGGCGCTGGTCGAGGCGCTCACCGTCTCCGGCCCGGTCGATCGGGGGCCGCTGGTTCCTTGGATCGCGACGCTCGAACAATGGCAGGCGCAGTACCCCTACACCTACGACCGCTCGGAGCCCGCGCGCCGGGCTCGCGACGGTTGGAGCAAGCCGGCGCCCGACGCTCAAGCCCCAATTCGTCATCGAGCGCTTGCGGGCGCTGACACCGCCGGACACCATCCTCGTCTCCGGGGTGGGCCAGCATCAGATGTGGGCCTCCCAGCACTGGGCCTTCGAGTACCCGAATACCTGGGTCAACTCCGGGGGCCTCGGGACCATGGGTTTCGCAGTGCCCGCCGCCATCGGGGCCAAGGTCGGACGCCCTGACCGCATGGTGTGGGCCGTCGACGGAGATGGATGTTTCCAGATGACGGCCCAGGAGCTCGCCACGGCCACCGCCGAGCGAATCCCGGTCAAGATCGCCATCTTGAACAACGCCTACCTCGGGCATGGTGCGCCAGTGGCAGCACATGTTCTACGAGGAGCGCTACTCAGAGGTCTACCTCTCACCCGACCTGCCCGACTATGTCGGCTGGGCTGAAGCGATGGGCTGCGTCGGCTTGCGTGTGGAGAGCCCAGAAGAGGTGACGCCGGCGATCGAGAAGGCGAACGACGTCGACGACCGGCCGGTCGTCATCGACTTTCGCACCGATTCGATGGAGCAGGTCTTCCCGATGGTGCCGGCCGGGGCGTCCAACGACGACATCGTCGTCCACCCGTCGCAACGAGCCAGCTCCGAGGTGTCGCGATGACTCAGGACTACAAGGCAAAGGCTCCCCACCATCGCCTGCTCTCGGTCCTCGTGGAGAACAAGGCCGGTGTGCTGGCGCGTGTAGCGGGGCTGTTCTCGCGACGTGGTTACAACATCTTCTCTTTAGCTGTGGCGCCGACCGACGACGAGCGATTCTCGCGGATCTCCATCGTGGTGGACGTCGAGTCCTCCCCGCTCGAGCAGGTCGTGGCCCAGCTGGACAAGCTCATAAACGTCGTCGAGATCGGTGAGCTGCACCCTGACGAGGCTCGTGAGGCCGAGCTGCTGCTCGTGAGCGTCTCGGCCGACGCCTCGCAGCGCTCACAGGTCATCCAGCTCGTCGGAGTGTTCGCCGGGCGCATCGTCGACGTCGGCCACGACGCCATCACGGTCATGGTCGCCGGCACGCCCGAGCTGTTGGACGACTTCGAGAGCCTCATGAGGCCCTATGGGATCGCCGGTCTACAACGCTCCGGCCGGATCGCGCTTCCTAAGCTGGAGAGAAGCTCGGCCTCCGGGGCGGCCACGACCGCCGCCATTGCCTAGGAGCAGCCGAGCGCCATCCCTTAGTACAAGACACCAGTCCCGATAACTAGTTCTCTTCCCCACAGCCCAACGACAGGAGCGTGATGGCCAAGCTCTACTACGAGACCGACGCGAACCCTTCCCTGGTCCGCTCACGCAAAGTAGCGATCATCGGTTACGGATCACAGGGTCACGCCCATGCGCTGAACCTGCACGACTCCGGAGTCGACGTACGAGTCGGGCTGCGGCCCGGGTCGTCGTCTCGGGCGAAGGCGCAGGCAGCCGGCCTACGTGTGTGCGGTGTGGCCGAGGCCGCGGCGGAGGCGGACCTGGTCATGATCCTCCTTCCCGATACCGAGCAGGCGAGCGTCTACGAGGCGGAGATCGCCCCCCAGCTCCTCGACGGCGACGCGGTCTTCTTCGCCCACGGGTTCAACATCCGCTTTGGCCTCATCGCGCCGCCGGCGGGTGTCGATGTCGCCATGGTCGCCCCGAAGGGGCCCGGGCACCTCGTGCGCCGCACCTACACAGAAGGCGGTGGCGTGCCCTCGCTCATCGCTGTGTCGGCCGACGCCTCGGGCAAGGCGATGGAACTGGCCCTCTCGTACGCGGACGCCCTCGGTGCCACTCGGGCCGGCGTGCTCGAGACGACCTTTGCCGAGGAGACCGAGACCGACTTGTTCGGAGAGCAGGTCGTGCTCTGCGGCGGGCTGACCGCGCTCGTCATGGCCGGCTTCGAGACCCTGGTAGAGGCCGGTTACCAGCCTGAGTCGGCCTACTTCGAATGCCTGCACGAGCTGAAGCTGATCGTCGACCTCATGTACGAACAGGGCATCTCCGGTATGCGGTTCTCGGTGTCCGACACCGCCGAGTACGGCGATCTCACCCGGGGTCCCCGGATTATCGACGAGCGGGTACGAGCCGAGATGCGGAAGATACTCGGCGAGATCAAAGACGGCAGCTTCGCGACGGAGTGGGTGGTGGAGGACCGCGCCGGCAGGCCACGTTTCAACGAGCTGCGTGCCGCAGGAAGGGCGCACCCGGTCGAGTCCGTGGGTGTTGAACTGCGGGCCATGATGCCTTTTGTCAGTGCCGGGCGTCAGCGTCTCGAAGACATCTCCGGGGGTTAGCCGTCCCCGGTCGCGACCTGCACGCCTCGCCGGCAAGCCCGCCCGAGCAGACCCAAGGGTCGGCGCCGGGATCGCTCTTTGGCGGGCTCGTGCCCGCCGCCTACCCGATCCTCGAATTCGACCCGCACCGCCATGCGTTAATCGAGCCGTCGGCCCATCTCTGCGCCCCCTCGCGCGAGGACGTGGACGTGCCCGCCCGGGCAGTGTTGTGCTTTTTTGGCGACGTCGTGGCCCTCATGGCGCGTGAAACAGGCGGCGCGGCGCGTGGCGCAGCTGTACTCCGAGCACGGCGTCCATCCGATCTTCGAGCTCGAGCACCGCGGCGAGCGTGTGGCCTTTTTCCAACCAGGTGTCGGCGCGCCCTTGGCGGCACTGTTTTTGGAAGAGGCGATCGACTACGGCTGCCGGGCCTTTGTCGCCTGCGGAGGTGCCGGGGCACTCGACGCCGAGCTTGCCCTCGGCCACCCGGTCGTGGTGTCGGCGGCCGTGCGTGACGAGGGGACCTCGTACCACTATCTCGCTCCTTCTCGGGTCATCGAGGCGGATCCGGCTCTCGTGTCGGTGATGGAGGCCCTGCTCACTCGATCCGGTACCCCCTTCACGACCGGGACCACGTGGTCGACCGACGCCGTTTATCGCGAGACGAGGGAAAAGGTGTCGTTGCGGCGCGCCGAAGGCTGCATCACCGTAGAGATGGAGGCGGCGGCGCTGGCGGCGGTGGCGAGCTTTAGGGCCGTGGCGCTCGGCCAGCTCCTCTACGCGGGCGACAGTCTCGCCGGCGAGGCTTGGGACCACCGGGACTGGGTGCTTGCCCATGACGCCCGTGAAGCACTGTTCTGGCTGGCCATGGACGTTGCCGTCGAGATTCCGCTCGGGCCTTGAGAAACGAACCCGCCTGGCCGGCCGAACCGGGCGCATCGACAACCCAAACTCGCCTGTCTAATGTCGGCCCTTGTGCCCAGGCTGTCGCGACAACCCGACTCGCCCCCAGCACGTCGATGACCGCCGGGCGGGTTCTGTCGGCCGCATTGGCCCTCTTCGTCGGCGCGTCCCTAGTCGGCACCGAGGCGATGGCCTCAACCATCACCGTAGGCGACCCCCAGCCGGAGCTGGCCCCTTTCGCCGTCGCGCCCGTGGAGGGCGGCAATGGCTCCGGAACAGTGCTTGCCGATGGGACGATGGTGCTGGTCTGGCTGTCCAAGACGGCTACGACGGCCGTGGTCTGTACTCTGCAGCCGGCGGAGAACCAGTGCGCCTCGACGGCCACCTTGAGCGCCTATGCGGCCGGTGGGGAACAAGACAGCTTCACCGGCGTGCCTGAGGTGCTCGCCACAGGAGGAAGCGACGTGTCGGTCGTGCTCGAAGACTGCTGTGACATCCCGGTCTTCTCCGGTGTCGGCGGGGCCGTCGTGTTCGAGAGCACCAACGACGGGAGGAGCTTTGCCGGCGAGATCCCGGCGGGGACGATCCTCGGGGTCAACGCGGCCACCTTCGCCGACGGGCAGATCGTCGTCGCCTCCTCGGAGACCACGAGCCTGAACGTGCAGGCGTTGCTGTCGCCGCCTTATGTGGCGATATCAAAGCCGGCGAACCCTGACGCCAGTTACGACGGAGACACGTCGCTCAGCACCTACAAGGGCGGGGTCCTCGTGGCAAGTGACGACGCGAGCGGCAACACCCTCGTCGAGTACGCGCCGAAGGGCGCCGACCTCGACGCCTCCCGCTCCTACGGCGCGCCCGTCGGAGTCTTCAAAGGTGAGGACCTGGCTGGGGTCTCGGGCAACGCCCTGCTCACCTACTCGAGCACGTCGACGCCCGGGGCGTTCCTGCGTTTTTTCAACGGCAAGTCCTTCGGCCCCCGCTACGCGGTGCCGGAGCCGGCCGGCGGCGATGGGGCTTATTGGAGCGCGGAGGAAGTAGGCGGCATCGTGCACGTGTTCTTCCTCGAGCGCGAACCGAGGGTCGGCCGTGTACTGCGAGACGACTGCGAACGGAACCCAGTGGTCCTCGCTCACCGTTTACCCTGCGGCGGCCAACGCGGGCGGCCTCGTGCCCGTCCTCGGCCCGCAAGGTTCGGGCCTGCTCTTTGAGGCCGACGTTTCCGCCCCACCGCTTTGGGCTCAGCCGATCCTCGATTACCAGTCCGTTGCCATCAAGCTGGCCCGGCTGCGGGCGCCCGCCGGCAAGCGCACGACTTTGACCGGCCAGGTGCGCCCGAAGCGACCTGGTCGAGAGGTGATATTAGAAAGGCGGCTCTCGGTCGGGCACTGGAGCGTCATCTCCGCCGTCCACGAGTCCGGCGCGGGGAAGTTCTCCTTCACAGTGCCAGGCAGGACATACAGCTACCGGGCGGTCGCCGTCGACGAGCCCGGCTACGTCCTTTACGGCTACTCGAACGTCGTCACCTTGACGGCGGTGCCCTCGCCGGTGTCCAAGTCCTGAGCGGCGCCGTCGCGTCGCCGCTTGACCTCGGGCGACCAACTGCCGGGTGAACCCACCGCTTGACGTCTATGCGCTAATCTAGCGATTTAGTAGATTTTACAAAATTTGATGTAGGCTTGTCCCGTCGATCGAACCAGGAGAAAACATGTCCCGTCGTCCTGCCGTCCTCGCCCTAGCCGTGGGCCTAGGGCTCCTCGGCACCGCCTTCGGCACGAGCGCGTCAATCGCAGCCGCGTCAAGCTCGAGCTCGGCGGCCCGTGCGAGCACGCCGTCAGCCCCGGGTGGTCCCCTCGGTCCTGCCTACGACACCAAGACGAGCTCCTCGGTCTCGCTTTCCGGTGCCGGGGCCAACTCGATCAACCCGTTCTTCGAGAAGGTCTTCTACGAGTACCACCTGAAGAACTCCAAGACGACCATCACCTACTCCCCGGCAGGGAGCAGTGTCGGCATCAGCGACATCCAGCAGGACACCGTCGACTTCGGTGACACCGAGATCCCGATGTCGGCAAAGGACCTGGCCAAGGCGTCGAGTGCCGTCTTGCAGGTGCCCGTGGACCTGGGCGGGGTGGCGATTAGCTATAACCTCCCCGGTGTGACGGGGGAGCTCAAGCTCGACGGGCCTACGCTCGCTGGCATCTTCAACGGGACGATCACCAACTGGGACAGCCCGCAGATCGCCAAGGTCTCCGGCCTCTCCGATTTGCCGAACCTCGCCATCGTCCCGGTCCACCGCGCGGACTCCTCGGGCCCGGGCTGGGACCTTGACAGGTACCTCATCGACACCTCGCCAGCGTGGGCGACCAGGGTCGGCACTACGGCCTCCAAGACCTGGCCGATCCCGACCGTCGGCGTGGGCGAGCAGCTGAACAGCGGCGTCGCCACCTACATAAGCCAGACCAGCGGGGCCATCGGGTACGTTGAGTACGGCTACGCCCTCGAGGCCAAGTTCACCAATGCCGCGCTCAAGAACGCCGCGGGAGCGTTCGTGGCCCCGTCCCTCCAGTCCATCGCCGACGCGGGATCGTTTGCGCGCGGGCTCAGCTCGAGCAAGTTCTCGATAATCGACGAGCCCGGCGCCGGCACCTACCCACTGGCCAACTTCAGCTGGACCCTGCTCTACCAAAAGGACGCCAACAAGGCTAAGGGCATCGCCCTCGGCAAGCTCTTCGACTGGGTCGTGACCACTGGCCAGCAGTACGCGAGCTCGCTCGGCTACGCTCCCCTGCCCGCCGATGTGGTGAGCCTCGCCACCCACACGCTCGAGGAGCTGCAGACGCCTCAAGGCGGGCCGTTGTTCACGAAGTGACCGCCCTTCCCGGCCTGGCCGGCGTCGCGTCTGTCAAAGACGCGATCCGGCGCCGGCACGGCCGGCGGGGCGGGCGTGCCTATGTCGTCGTCCGGTGGGCGGCGGCCGCGGTTTTTGTCGCCCTTTTGTGCGGCCTGGTGGCGAGCATCGCCGTCGACTCGAGCCAGGCGCTGGCGCACACCGGCATTGGCTTTATCTGGTCGGGCACCTGGAACCCGGCCGCCAACCAGTTCGGTGCCGGCATCCTCGTGGTCGGGACGATCGTGACGACGTTCGTGGCCATGGTCATCGTCGTCCCGGTCGGTCTCGGCACCGCGGCTTTCCTTTCTGAGCTGGCTCCCCGCTGGCTGGCCGGCCCGCTGTCGACGGCGATCGACCTTCTCGCGGCCGTGCCGAGCATCGTCGTCGGGCTGTGGGCGCTGTTGGTGCTTTCCCCCGTCTTCGCCGACCACGTCGAGCCGTTCTTAAAGTCGGTCCCCTTGCTCCAGTGGTTCTTCCACGGGCCGGCTTACGGCCCGAGCATCATGCTGGCCTCGGTGGTGCTGGCCGTGATGACACTGCCAACCGTGGTGGCGCTGAGCCGCACGGCGTTGTCCGGGGTCGCCTTAGCGGATCGTGAGGCCGCCATGGCGCTCGGCGCCACGCATTGGCAGGTGGTTCGCGAGGTGGTCTTCCCAGGGGCGCGCTCTGGGATCGCCGCCGCCCTCACCTTGGCAGTAGGACGGGCGCTCGGCGAGAGCATCGCCGTGGCCATGGTCATCGGCAACAACCCGTCGGTCCCTCATTCCCTCCTGGCACCCGGCGCCACGTTGGGCTCCGCCATAGTCAACGAGTTCGCCGAGGCTGCACCTGGTATCGGCACGAGCTCGGTCATCGCCCTCGCCGCCGTGCTGTTGATGCTGACACTGGCCGTCAACGCCGGCGGGCAGGCGCTCTTGCGGCGCCTCGGCCCCGGGCGCCTCCTGCGCTCAGAGCGTGCCGAGCGACCCGCCCGCCCGGGCCGCGCAGCTCGTCGCGAGGTTCCGGCATGAACGGCGTTGTAGACCCCGGGCGTGCTCGAAGATACGAAGACGGCGCCGGCGACGACTCCGAAGCGAGCTGGAAGGCCCGCGAGCACCGACGTCCGATAATCCAGGCGGCCGCCCGTCGCACCTTGAAGCGCCGTCGGCTGGCCGGTCGGCTCTTCCGGGCTCTGTGCGTGCTGTGCGCGGCGATCGCTCTCGCGCCGCTCGTCGCCCTCGTCTATTACACCGCCGAGCGCGGCCTGCCGGGTCTGTCCTTCGGCTTTCTCATCCACGCTCCGGTCCCCGAAGGGATCCCCGGCGGCGGGATCTCGACGGCCATCGTCGGCAGCGCCGAGATCGTCGGTCTCGCCCTTTTGATGGCGATCCCCGTCGGGTTGTTCACGGCCCTTTTCCTCCACGAGCGGCGGGGAAGATTGGCGGGCGCCATCCGTTTCGGCGCCGACCTGCTCACCGGAGTCCCCTCCATCGTCATCGGCATCTTCGCCTACGCCCTGCTCGTACGACCCCTGCACCACTTCTCGAACCTGGCGGCTGCCTTCGCTCTTGGCGTTTTGATGCTGCCCATCATGATCCGGGCGGACGAGGAGGCCATGCGCACCGTGGCCGTGGACCTGTGGGAGGCCGGCATGGCACTGGGCGCCCGGCGATCTCGTGTGGCCCGGTCCGTCGTGTTGCGGGGCGCCCTTCCGGGCCTGGTCTCCGGCAACTTGCTGGCGGTCTCACGCGGTGTGGGAGAGACTGCTCCCTTGCTTTTCACCGTCGCCGCCCCGAGCTTTGCCATGACGCTGTTCATCTACACAGAAGGGACCCAGCCGTTCCCAACAGCCCAACAGATGGCCTGGGCGACCGCGTTTGTTCTCCTTGCCTTCGTGCTCGTGCTGAGCGGCGTGGCCCGCCTAGTGGCTTGGCACCTCACACGAAAGGCCCGCTGACAAGGTGAGGGCGACAGGCGGATGGCTCCTGTGATCGACGACGGTCGGGCCATTAATTCGAGCGCGGGCGAGTCGGCGGGCACCGAGCAAGCATCGCAACACTTGAGCAGGCGCACACCCGCCTCGGTTGCCATCGAGGCGGCCGGGCGGTCAAGTGGGCGGGCCGAAGCACAAGGCGAGCCCGCCGTCAGCCTCGAGAACGTCTCGGTCAGTTTCGGCGAGCACGTGGCGGTGCGCAACGTGACGCTCGTCCTTGCCCGCCCACCAGGTGACTGCCCTGGTCGGCCCTTCGGGCTGTGGCAAGACGACCGTGTTGCGAGCCATCAACCGGCTCCATGACCACACAGGAGGAAGGGTCGAGGGGACGATCCGGCTCGGAGATATCGACGTCTATGGCCCCGACACCGACCCCGAGCTCGTCCGCGCCCGGATCGGGATGGTCTTCCAAAGACCGAACCCGTTTCCGACCATGAGCATTCTTGACAACGTCACTTCGGGGCTTCGTTTCAACGGGATCCGCAACAGGTCCCTCATGCGCGAGGCGGCCGAGTCGGCGCTGCGCCACGCCGCCCTTTGGGACATCGTGAAGGACCGGTTGCACCAAAGTGCGCTGCGGCTCTCCGGCGGTCAACAGCAGCGCCTGTGCATCGCAAGGGCGCTCGCCATCGAGCCCGACGTCATGCTGATGGACGAACCCTGCTCCGCTCTCGACCCCGTCGCCACGGCCAAGATCGAGGACCTGATCGCCCGTCTCGCCTCTGAGGTCACCATCGTCCTTGTGACCCACAACATGTTCCAGGCGGCCCGGGTGTCGCATAACGCGGCCGTGTTCCTCCTCGGCGACGACCGCGTCGGCGAGCTCGTCGAGGTCGGCCCGACAGTCGAGATCTTCGACTCGCCCCGTGACGAGCGCACGAAGCTCTACGTGACCGGCCACGTCGGCTGAGCCCCCCGGGCCGGCCTCTCGCGTCGGGAGCTCGCCGCGGGCGTGGGAGCATTGAAGTTGTGCAAAGCGAGGGGCAGCTCGACCTGACGGTGGTCGTGCCCGTACTACAACCCGGGGCCGAGCCTGGTCGGTCACATCGCGCAGGTGATCGCGGTCTTGCGACAGCGCCGGGTCTCTTTCGAGGTGATCGCCGTCTCCGACGGCTCGACAGACGGCAACGATGCCGGCCTGGAAAAGCTCGGTGCCGAGGTCCAGGTGGTCCACCTGCCCGTCAACCAGGGCAAGGGCCACGCCCTGCGAGTCGGGCTCGGCCTTGGCCGGGGCCGCTACCTCGGCTTCATCGACGGCGACGGTGACATCCCTGCGCCCGTGCTCGGCGAGTTCGTCGACTGCATCGAGCATGGCGATCCGGACTTCGCCATCGGCAGCAAGCGCCATCCCAGAGTCCGTGGTCGTCTACCCCTGGCTGCGTCGGCTCTACTCCTGGGGATACCAAGAACTCACCCGAGTGCTGTTCGGTCTCGACATCACCGACACCCAGAGCGGGATCAAACTGGCCCGGCGCGAGATCGTGACCGAGCTGCTTGCCGATCCTCGAGGAGGACGGATTCACCTTCGACCTCGAGCTGCTCGCCGTCGCCCGGCGCCGCGGCTACACAAAGGTCGTCGAGCTGCCCGTCGAGATCCGGGAGCGCTTCTCCAGCACCATCTCGCCGCGGGCCGTGTTCGCCATGCTCGTCGACACCGTGCGCCTCACCTGGCGGCTGCGCGTCGCCCGCCGCTACGACCGCAGCGGGGCGCCAGGCAAGGTGCCGGGGCGACGCTCGCCCGCGAACGCCCGCGCGGTGCCCCGCGGCTCCGCCGAAGCCGGCTAGGTCGCCAGTCTTTCCACGACCCAGTCGACACAGGCGGTCAGCGCCTCGACGTCGTCGGGTTCGATGGCAGGAAAAAGGGCGATGCGCAGCTGGTTGCGCCCGAGCTTGCGGTAGGGCTCGGTGTCGACGACGCCGTTTTGGCGAAGTCTCGCCGCCACCTCGAGGGCGTCGACGGAATCGTCGAGGTCGATGGTGGCCGTGACGTGGCTGCGCTCGGCGGGCTCGGCGACGAAGGCCTGGGCGTAGGCGGACCGCTCGGCCCAGCCGTAGACGATCTCGGCGGAGCGGTCCGAGCGCGAGGCGGCCCACTCGAGGCCGCCGTTTTCGAGGAACCAGTCCACCTGCTCGGCCAGAAGGAACAAGGTGGCGAGGGCGGGGGTGTTGTAGGTCTGCTGGAGGCGGGAGTTCGCAAGGGCGATCTTCAGGTCCAAAAAGGCGGGCACGAACCGGCCCTTGGCCGAGAGCCGGTCCACCCGCTCGATCGCGGCCGGGGACAAGAGCGCCAGCCAGAGGCCGCCCTCGGACCCGAAGCACTTCTGCGGGGCGAAGTAGTAGGCGTCGAACTCGCTCGGATCGACGCGGAGCCCACCCGCGGCCGAGGTGCCGTCGACGAGGACGAGGCCGTCTGCCACGGCCCCGTCAAGTCCGCGGGGCCGTCGCACGGGTGCCTGCACCCCGGTCGAGGTCTCGTTGTGGGTGAGGCAGTAGGCGTCCACGGCCGCGTCTGGCGACCGGTTGCGGGCATGTGCCGGGTTCGGAGACGAGCACCTCGGGCTCCTCGAGGAACGGTGCCGACCGGGTGCACTCGGCGAACTTGGAGGAGAACTCGCCGAAGGACAGGTGCTGGCTCTTTCGCTCCACGAGGCAGAAGCGTGGCGGCGTCCCAGAACGCCGTCGTGCCGCCGTTGCCGAGCACGACCTCGTAGCCCTCGGGCAGGCCGAACAGCTCCGCCAGCCCGGAGCGCACCCGGGCGACGACCTCGCGGACACGGGCGCTGGCGATGGCTCGTGCCGAGGTAGGTCGGGTGCTTCGGCCGCGAGGACGCAGACCGCCTCGGCCCGGACCTTGGAGGGCCCGGACCCGAAACGGCCGTCGCGTCGGCAGCAGGTGCTCGGGGATCACGAGCTTCGGCCAAGGTGAACCTCCTGGGCGGACGCGGCAGCGGATCGGACTCGGCACGGCACCGGCAGTGCCGCGCCGCCGGGCGAGGCGCCTTGAGACAGCGGCGCCAGAACCTGTGCCAGCATAGGCAGATGGCGATATCACCCTCCTACGACCGGCCGTCGGCGCCCGCGGCGCGTCTCGAGCCGTGTGGCAGGCGTGGCTCCCTCAGCCACCCTGGCCATCGACGCCAAGGCCAAACAGCTGCAGGCCCAGGGCGTCGACGTCGTCGGCTTCGGAGCCGGCGAGCCCGACTTCCCGACCCCGGCGGCCATCGTCGAGGCGGCGGTAGCGGCGTGCCGCGACCCCCGCAACCACCGCTACACCCCGACGGGAGGCCTGCCGGAGCTGAAGGAGGCGATCGTCGCCAAGACGGCCCGCGACTCGGGCTACGAGATCACGCCCGAAGCAGGTGCTCGTCACCAACGGCGGAAAGCATGCCGTCTCCAACGCCTTCGCCACCCTGCTCGACCCCGGCGACGAGGTGCTCCTCCCGGCCCCGTACTGGACGACCTATCCCGAGGCGATCCGCCTCGCCGGCGGTGTCGCCCGTCGAGGTGCCGACGGGCACCGCGAGCGGATTCAAGGTGACGCGCCGAACAGCTCGAGGCAGGCCGCCACGGAGCGGACCAAGCTGCTCGTGTTCGTCTCGCCGTCCAACCCGACGGGCGCCGTCTACAGCCGGGACGCAGATCGCCGAGATCGGCCGTCTCGCCGCTCGAGCGGGGCTGGTGGGTGCTCACCGACGAGATCTACGAGCACCTCGTCTACGGCGGCCACACCCAGCACTCGATGCCGGTCGTCGTGCCCGAGCTGGCGGACCGCTGCGTGGTCGCCAACGGCGTGGCCAAGACCTACGCCATGACGGGCTGGCGCGTCGGGTGGCTGATCGGCCCGGCCGACGTCGTCGAAGCCGCCACGAACCTGCAGTCGCACGAGACCTCGAATGTCAACAACGTCGCCCAGCGCGCCGCGATCGCGGCCCTGACGGGGGACCTGTCGGCCGTGGCGGAGATGAGGGCGGCCTTCGACCGCCGCCGCCGGACCATCTTCAAGATGCTCTCGGCGATCGAAGGTGTCACCTGCGTCGAGCCCGAGGGCGCCTTTTACGCCTTCCCGTCGCTTCGAGGCGGTGCTCGGCCGCGAGATCAAGGGGCGCAAGCCCGGGACCACGCTCGAGCTGGCCGAGCTCGTGCTGGAGGAGTCCCGCGTCGCCTTCGTTCCGGGCGAGGCCTTCGGCGCGCCCGGTTATGGCCGGTTCTCCTACGCCTTGTCGGACGAGGACCTCGTCCGGGGGATCGAGCGGCTCGGCGAGCTCTTCTCGGAGGTGAGCGACTGATCATGGCGCGGATCCTCGTCACCGAGACAGCTTTCCCCGTCGCGGCCTCGAGCTGATGGCGAAGGCTGGTCACGAGCTCGACGTGCGAGCTGTCGCTCACGCCCGACGAGCTCGTCGAGGCCGTCCCCGGCGCGGCCGCCCTCGTCATCCGCTCGGCCACCCGTGTGACGGCCGAGGTGCTCGAGGCCGGCCGTGACCTCGTCGCGGTCGGACGGGCCGGCATCGGGCTCGACAACGTGGACGTCGAGGCGGCCACCCGGCGGGGCGTGATGGTCGTCAACGCCCCGGAGTCGAACATCTTGTCCGCGGCCGAGCACGCCGTCGCGCTGATGCTGGCGCAGGCCCGCAACATCCCCCAAGCGCATGCGGCCCTCGTGAACGGGCGCTGGGAGCGCTCGAAGTGGGAGGGCGTCGAGCTGCACGGCAAGACGCTCGGGATCATCGGCCTCGGCCGCATCGGTTCCCTGGTGGCCCAACGCGCCGCCGGCTTTGGGATGCGGCTGCGTCGCCTACGACCCGTACGTGACCCCGGAAAGGGCGCGCCAGATCGGGGCCGAGCTGCTGGACCTCGAGGAGGTCTTCGCAAGTGCCGACTTCGTCACCATCCATCTCCCGAAGACGCCCGAGACCCGCGGACTTATCGGCAAAGAGCTGCTCGCGAAGGCCAAGCCGGGTATCCGGATCGTCAATGCCGCCCGCGGCGGGATCCTCGACGAGGAGGCTCTCGCCGACGCCATCTCCTCAGGGCACGTCGCCGGCGCCGCCCTGGACGTGTTTGCCACCGAGCCGTGCACCTCCTCGCCCCTGTTCGAGCTCGACCGGGTCGTCGTCACACCTCATCTCGGCGCCAGCACGGCCGAGGCCCAGGACAAGGCGGGGGAGCAGATCGCCGAGCAGATAGTCCTCGCCCTCGCGGGACGAGCTCGTGCCCTACGCCGTCAACGTCGCCGCCGCCGGCTCGTCTGACGGCGTGCGGGCTTTTCGCGGGGTGGCCGGAGCGGCTGGGCAGCCTGCTGGCCGCCTTGTGCGAAGGCGTGCCGAGCCATCTCGACATCGAGTACCAGGGAGAGCTCGCAGCCGAGGACACCCGCATCCTCACGCTTTGCGCGCTGAAGGGCATCTTCGCGGCCGCGACCGACGAGCCGGTCTCCTACGTGAACGTCCCCCGCTTCGCCAAGGACCATGGTCTGGAGGTGCGTGAGTCCTCGACGACCGTCGCCGGCGACTACCTGAGCCAGGTGACGCTGCGGGGAGGTGGCCACGCCGCCTCGGGGACTCTCGGCTCGGCAGGCACAGAGCGCATCGTCATGGTCGACGACCATGCCGTCGAGCTGCCCTTCGCCGCGAACCTGCTCATCGTGCGCAACGACGACCGCCCCGGGATGATCGGTCTCGTCGGCTCGGCCCTCGGCGACGTCGGCGTCAGCATCACGAACATGGCCGTCGGCCAGACGGTGGGCGGCGGCACGGCCCTGATGCTGCTCTCGACGGATCGCCCGGTCCCAAGCGAGGTGCTCGAGCGGCTCCGCAGCGCTGCCGGGATCCTCGATCTCCACAGCGTCGCCGACGCCTAGCGCGGATCTGCGGTGCCCGACCTCAGCGCGGAGCACTTCCGCCAGGTGATGGCACATGTGCCGACGAGCGTCGCCGTCGTCGCCGGGGTGGTCGCCGGCCGCCCGAAGGGCCTGTCGGTGGGAACCTTCGTCCCGGTCTCGCTCGACCCCCCGCTCGTCGGCTTCTTCGTGGCCAGTACCTCGAAGAGCTGGCCGCCGATCAGAGAGCTCCGGTTCGTTCTGCGTGAGCGTGCTCGGCCATGACCAGGCAGAGCTCTCGTCGCGCTTTGCGGTGAGCGAGGCCGACAAGTTCGAAGGGGTCGAGTGGCGCCCGGCTCCTTCGGGGAACCCGGTGCTCGTGGGAGCGGTCGCCTTCGTCGACTGCGACATCGACCGCGTCGTCGAGACAGGCGACCACATGCTCGTGCTTGGCCGTGTGCTCGACATGGGGGTCGAGACGGGCCAGACCCCCCTGCTGCACCACCGCAGCGGCTACCGCAAGGTGGCGACGAGGCCTTAAGCGGGACCCGAGCGCGGGGCGGTCGGGAGAGCAAGCTTGACGGTTCGGTGCCCGTCCAGCACAATCAGGGTTGACATGACGAACGAGCGGCTGTTCCTGGTCCTCCTTCTTACCTGACGGCGAGCGCCCCTTCGCGCTCGCCAACGCCTCCTGCGCCTTAGGCCAGGAGGTTTTTTGTTGGCCGGGTGCAGCCACGGGGAAGCTGCAAAAAGGCGGGAGAAGGGCTCGGGTTCGCCTCAAGCCATGGAGCGAGCGATGAGCGACAAAGTAGTCATCTTCGACACGACACTGCGAGACGGCGAGCAGTCGCCGGGAATCTCCCTCGACCCGGGCGAGAAGCTCGAGATCGCCGAGCAGCTCGCGCGCCTCGGCGTCGACTACATCGAGGCCGGCTTCCCGGTCTCGAGCCAGGGCGACTTCGAAGCCGTCCAGGCCATTGCCGCGAAGCGTGCAGGGGCCAGCCATCGCCGGGCTCTCGCGGACCCAGCTGGCCGATGTGGACCGCTGCTACGAGGCGCTGCGTGACGCGGAGCGCAACCGGATCCACGTCTTCATCTCGACGAGCCCGAGCCACATGGAGCACATGTTGAAGATGAACGAGGACCAGGTGCTCGAGGCGGTGCACATGGGCGTCTCGAGGGCAAAAGAGCACACTTCGCGACGTCGAGTTCTCACCCCAGGACGCCACGCGGACGCCGCTCGACTTCATGCTCGAGGTGCTGGCGACCGCGGTCGAGGCCGGCGCCACCACCTTGAACATCCCCGACACGGTCGGCTACGGCATCCCCTGGGACTACGGCGATCTCCTCACTCACGTGCGCAGCCAGGTAGCCGGCGACTACGTGATCTCGACCCACTGCCACAACGACCTCGGCCTCGCCGTGGCGAACAGCCTGTCCGGGGTGCGTGCCGGGCGCCCGCCAGGTCGAGGTCTGCGTCAACGGGCTGGGCGAGCGCGCCGGCAACGCCGCCCTCGAGGAGGTGGTCATGGCGCTCAAGATCCGAGGCGACCAGTTCCCCGGCCTCGAGACGAACGTGAGGACCAAGGAGCTGGCCCGGACGAGCCGGATGGTGGCCCGTCTCACGGGCTACCAGGTGCAGTGGAACAAGGCGGTCGTGGGCAAGAACGCCTTCGCCCACGAGTCGGGCATCCACCAGCACGGCGTGCTCAAGGAGCGCTCGACCTACGAGATCATCGACGCGGCCTCCGTCGGCCAAGAGGGCGGCCAGATCATCCTCGGCAAGCACACCGGGCGCCACGCCTTCGCGGACACCCTGGCAAAGCTCGGCATCATCGTCCAGGGCGACGCCCTGAACGCCGCCTTCGCCCGCTTCAAGGAGCTGGCGGACCGCAAGGTGCAGCTGACCGACGCCGACCTCGAGGCGATCGTCGCCGAGGAGCTCGGGACGGCGCTCGAAGAGGGCTTCGTGCTCGACGTGCTCGACGTCCAGGGCGGCACGATCGGGCATGCCGCGGGCCAGGGTCGTGGTGAGCCGCGACGGTCACAAGTCCGAGGCGACGGCCGAGGGCGACGGCATGATCGACGCCACTTGCAAGGCGATCAAGCAGGCGACCGGCATCGAGGCCAAGCTCATGGACTTCAACGTCTCATCGGTCACCGGCGGCATCGACGCCCTCGGCGACGTCGTCATCCAGCTCGAGGCCGACGGGGTACGGGCCTCGGGCCGTGGGCTGTCGACCGACGTCGTGGAAGCGGCCGCTCGTGCCTATGTGGCGGCGACCAACCGCGTCGTGCGAGCCAAGGCCAGGACCGCGCCTGGCGGCGTAGACGCCGTTCGCCAGGCCGAGGCGATCCCCTAACCGGCCCGCACGAGGTGTTCGTCGGCTGACGGCGGGGCGAGCCGTTACAGAGGTGTACTCAGACGGTGGTCTTCGGCAGCCAGGCCGGTCGGCGGGCCTCGAAGGCGTCGATGTCCGAGGTGTACTGCGAGGTGACGCCGATGTCGTCGAGGCCCTTCAAGCAGCCGGTCGCGGGCGTCGTCGTCCAGGCGGAACGGCACCGAGATGCCGACCGCGGGCGCCTCGACGAGCCGGCGCTCGACGTCGACGACGAGCTCGAGAGTGCGATCGGCGGCGACGGCGTCAAGGATCGCCCGCCCGTCGGATTCGGACACCTCGGCAGGCACGAGGCCGGAACGGGTCGAGTTGTTGCGGAAGATGTCTCCGAAACGCGGGCTGACGACGGCGCGAAAGCCGAAGTCGACGAGCGCCCAGACGGCGTGCTCGCGAGACGAGCCGGTGCCGAAGTTCGGGCCGGCGACGAGGATCGTCGCGCCGGCGTGGTCTGGATCGTTGAGCACGAAGCGCGGGTCGTCGCGCCATTCGGCGAAGAGCCCGGCCCCGAACCCGGTCCGCTCGATGCGCTTCAGCCACTCGCTCGGGATGATCTGGTCGGTGTCGACGTCGGAGCGGTCGAGGGGGACCGCCCGCCCCGTCACGATCCGCACGGGCTCCATGCTCAAGACCCCAGGTCGGCCGGGGTCGCGAACCGGCCTGCGACCGAGGTGGCCGCCGCCACCGCCGGGGAAACGAGATGGGTGCGGCCCCCCCGGCCCTGGCGGCCTTCGAAGTTGCGGTTCGAGGTGGAGGCGCAGCGCTCGCCGGACGAGAGCTGATCGGGGTTCATGCCGAGGCACATCGAGCAACCGCTCTCGCGCCACTCGAAGCCTGCGTCGGTGAAGACCCGGTCGAGGCCCTCTGCCTCGGCCTGGTGCTTTACGTGGCGCGAACCCGGGACGACGAGCGCCCGCAGGCCGGGATGGACTCGCCGCCCCTCGAGCACCGCGGCGGCCGAGCGCAGGTCCTCGATCCTCGAGTTGGTGCACGAGCCTATGAACACGGTGTCGACCTCGATGGAGCGGATCGGGGTACCGGGCCACGAGGCCCATGTAGGCGAGCGCCCGGGCGGCCGCCTCCCGCTCGGCCGGCGTCGCCAGCTCGTCGGGGCTCGGGCACCTCACCGTCGATGGCGACGACCTGGGCCGGGTTTGTGCCCCAGGAGACGTGGGGCCGGATCGAGGCGGCGTCGAGGGCCACCTCGGCGTCGAAGCTGGCCCCCTCGTCGCTCGAAAGAGTGCGCCAGTCGGCGACGGCCCGGTCCGAACTCGGCACCCTTCGGTGCATGGGGTCGCCCTTCTAGGTAGGCGAAGGTGACCTCGTCCGGAGCGATCATGCCGGCGCGGGCACCCGCCTCGATGGACATGTTGCAGACCGTCATGCGGCCCTCCATCGACAGCGAGCGCGATGGCGGAGCCCCTGTACTCGATCACGTGGCCGACGCCGCCGGTGGTGCCGAGTCGGCCGATGATCGCGAGCACGAGGTCCTTCGCGCTCGACGCCGGGAGCCAGCTCGCCCTCGACCGTGACCGCCATCGTCCTGGGGCCGGCGTTGGGGCAGGGTCTGGGTGGCGAGCACGTGCTCGACCTCCGAGGTGCCGATGCCGAACGCCAGCGCCCCGAAGGCGCCATGGGTCGAGGTGTGGCTGTCCCCGCAGACGATCGTCATGCCGGGCTGGGTGAGGCCCTGTTCGGGACCGATCACGTGCACGATGCCCTGGCGCTCGTCACCCATCGGGTAGCAGGTCACGCCGAACTCGGCACAGTTGGCGTCGAGGGCTTCGAGTTGGCGTCGCGAGACCGGGTCCTCGACAGGCCCGCTCGCGGTCGTCGTCGGCACGTTGTGGTCTGCCGTGGCGATCGTGAGCTCGGGCCGCCTCACGCGTCTTCCCGCAAGGCGCAGGCCTTCGAAGGCCTGGGGAGAGGTGACCTCGTGGACGAGGTGCAGGTCGATGTAGAGCAGGTCAGGCTCGGCCGCGCCGTCGCCGTGGCGTACGACGTGGCGGTCCCAGACCTTTTCGGCGAGCGTCTTCGACATCGCTCCTCAGCTGCCGACAGAGACGATCTCGACGGTGAGCCGGCCGTTCGGGGCCTCGTACTCGACCGTCTCGCCCGCGAGGTGGCCGAGGAGCGCCTGGCCGAGCGGCGAGGCGGGCGAAACGACCGATACGCCTTCGCCCTTTTCCTCGATCGATCCGACCAGGAACCTCTCGGTGCCGTCGTCGCCTTCATAGCGCAGCTCCACCACGACTCCGGTCGTAACCACGCCCGCTTCGTGTGTCGAGTTGTCGACGATCACGGCGTCTTCGAGCATGCGCTGCAGCTGGCGTATCCGCGACTCCATCTTGCCCTGGGCGTCCTTGGCGGCGTGGTAGTCCCCGTTCTCCGAAAGGTCTCCGAGCGCCCTTGCGGCCTCGATCTGCCGAGCGATCTCGACGCGGCCGCGCGTGGTCAGGTCCTCGAGCTCGGCGACGAGCCGAGCGTGGGTCTCGGCAGTGAGATGCGTAGTTTCGATCACCGACGCGAGGCTACCGGCTCGGCGAGGCGGATTCGCCCTAGCGCGGGTGCACTTTGCCCCCGTTTACGACCGGTACTGTTTGGCGATGCCTCAGGCACTCGCCAGGCGGGCGAGACGAGCCGTGGTCATTGGCACGACCGCCGTGCTCGTCGGCCTGCTCACCGCTTCCTCGCCCACGATGGCGCCGCTCGCCGGAGCCGTCCCCCGCCTTTGGACCACGCCCCTCGCCGGGATCGTGCCCCCGAGGAACCCGCCGAAGAACCTGGCCCCGAGCCCGGACTTCTTCGCCTTTTGCGCGCCCAACGCCCTTGACGACAAGGTCGCCTGCAACCTGAAGGCGCTGCAGGCCATCGACGACGCCCGGGCCAGCGAGCCGTTGGGCCCGCTGCATTTTAGCCTGCAGAAGTTCCTCCGCTTGAGCGTGCCCGACCAGCTCTTTGTCATCGCCGACCTCGAGCGCGTCTCGCGCGGTGAGCCGCCCATGGTTGCCCTCACGGCCCAGCTGGACGCCGCCGCCGCCGCCGGGGCGGAGGCGGCGAGGGACCCCGTGGCCTCGGAGGCGGCGCTCGCGGGCGGGGCGCAGGTGCGGGCCTGGGGATCGAACTGGGCCGAAGGCGGCGAGAGCGCGCTCGGTGCCGACGACGGCTGGATGTACGACGACGGGTACGGCAGCTCCAATTACGACTGTCGTTCCCCGAACGCCGCAGGATGCTGGGGCCACCGCGACAACATCCTGCGGCCCTGGTCAAGCGACCTTGCCGGCTGCGCTTCGGCCGACGAGCGGCTGGTGATGGGGGCGGGCTTTACGAGCTCGGCCAAGATCGCCACCTCGTTCGCCGAGATCTTCGTCGCCGCTTGCGGGCCGGCACCGGCCGGGGCCGTCTACACCTGGGCCGAAGCAGAGGCCGCCGTCGGCATCTAGCGCAGCGACCGGGAGACAGGCACCCGGACTAAGGTGACCGCAGGGAATCCCAGGCCGGGCCGCGTCTCGTCGCGTGTCTCGTCGGCTGTCACCCGCTGAGCGGCGGCGACAGGAGAAGGTGTGCACAAAGTTGGCGTGATCAGGGGCGACGGGATCGGCCCTGAGGTGATCGCGGAAGCGCTGAAGGTCGTCGCCGGCACCGGCGTCGGCCTCGATACGGTCGAATTCGACCTCGGTGCCGCCCGCTACGAGCGCACCGGTGAGGTGCTGCCCGACTCGGTCCTCGATGAGCTGAGGGCTACCGACGCCATCCTTCTCGGCGCCGTCGGGCCGCCGATCGGCTCAACGGCGGTGCCCCCGGGAGTGATCGAGCGCGGCTTGTTGCTGAAACTGCGCTTCGAGCTCGACTTGTACATCAATCTGCGCCCCTTCAACGGGGTACCGGGCTCTGATCGCCCCCGGGGCCGACTTCGTCGTCGTGCGCGAGAACACCGAAGGTCCCTACGTGGGAGAAGGCGGGACGCTCCGGCGCGGCACGCCATTCGAAGTCGCCACGCAAGGCTCGGTCAACACCCGTCACGGGGTCGAGCGCTGCGTGCGCTACGCCTTCGAGCTCGCCGAGCGCCGGGCTCGACACCACGTCACCCTGGTGCACAAGACCAACGTCCTCACCTATGCAGGAGACCTGTGGCGCAGGGTCTTCGACTCGGTCGCAACGGAGTACCCGCAGCTCGCCACGGCCTACAACCACGTCGACGCCGCCTGCATCTTTTTCGTCGAGGACGCAGCTTCGCTATGACGTGGTGGTGACCGACAACCTCTTCGGCGACATCCTCGCCGACCTCGCCGGTGCGGTAACCGGCGGCATCGGGCTCGCGGCCTCGGCCAACCTCAACCCCGCCCGCACGGGACCCTCGCTTTTCGAGCCGGTGCACGGCTCCGCCCACGACATCGTCGGAACGGGGAAGGCGAACCCACTGGCGGCGATCCGTTCCGCGGCGATGATGCTCGAGCACCTGGGCGAGGCCGAAGCGGCCGGGCGCGTGACGAAGGCAGTTCTGGCATTGCAGACTGAAATGGCCGGATCCTCCGCGTCTTGGAGCACCTCCGGCGTCGGCGACGAAGTCCTAAGGAGGTTGTGACGGTGCCTATCACCCCGACAACGAAGATCTGGATGGACGGCGAGCTCGTCGACTGGGACAAGGCCACAGTGCATGTCCTCACTCACAGCCTCCACTACGGCATGGGCGTCTTCGAGGGCATTCGCGCCTACGAGACAGCCAGCGGGCCGGCGATCTTCCGCCTGCGCGACCACACGAGGAGGCTGTTCAGGGGCGCCCGCATACTGCAGATGGACATGCCCTTTACTGAAGACGAGATCTTCGAGGCCATCAAGCTCACTGTGCGCGAGAACGGGCTCGCCAGCTGCTACATCCGCCCGATCGCCTATCTCGGCTACGGCGAGATGGGCCTGAACCCGATCCTGTGCAAGGTGCAGGTCGCGGTGGCGGTCTGGCCCTGGGGGGCCTACCTCGGCGATGAGGGCATAGCCAACGGCATTCGCCTCAAGATCAGCTCCTGGGCACGTCACGACCCGCGAGCCATACCGACAGCGGCGAAGGGCACCGGGATGTACGTCAACTCCTCGCTCGCCAAGGTGGAGGCGATGCGCGCCGGCTACGACGAGGCTCTCATGTGCACCACGAGCGGACTGATCTCAGAAGGAACGGGCGAGAACGTGTTCGTCGTCCGTGACGGTCGCCTGTTCACGCCTCCTCCCTCGGCGGCCGGCGCTCTCGAGGGCATCACGGCGGACTCGGTCGCCACGATGGCCCATGATCTCGGTTACAGCGTGACCGAGCGCGAGATGCGGCGGACGGACCTGTACATGGCAGACGAGGCGTTCCTCACCGGCACGGCGGCAGAGGTCGTCCCGATCGGCTCGGTGGACGACCGCCCGCTCGGCACGGGCAAGCCCGGGCCCATCACGCGTGAGATCCAGGAGACCTATTTCGCCACGGTGCGGGGCAAGGTGGACCGCTACAAAGACTGGCTCGAATATGTCGAGTGAGCACCGCCTCCCGGCGGCGGTCGACATCTACGACACGACGCTTCGCGACGGCTCCCAGCAGGAGGGCATCTCGCTCACGGTCGACGACAAGCTGCACGTCGCCGAGCAGCTCGACCACCTGGGAGTCGCCTACATCGAAGGAGGCTGGCCGGGCGCGAACCCGAAAGACGAGGAGTTCTTCGCCCGCGCCGCGACCGACCTCGCTCTTAAGACGGCGACCCTCGTCGCCTTCGGTTCGACGAGGCGCGCCGGAGCCCGCGCAGATGACGACGAGACTCTCCGCCACCTCGTCGAAGCGGGGACCGCGGTCGTCTGCATCGTCGCCAAGGCCTCCGACCTGCATGTCACGGAGGCTTTGCGGACCACGCTCGACGAGGCGATCGCCATGGCGGCCGATTCGGTGGCGCATCTGCGCCAGGCCGGCCTGCGGGTGTTCTTCGACGCCGAGCACTTCTTCGACGGCTACCGGCGTGACGCCAAGTTCGCCCTCGCCGTCCTCGCCGCGGCCGAACAGGCAGGAGCTGAGGTGCTCGTGCTGTGTGACACCAACGGCGGCACCATGCCCGACGAGGTCGAGCGCATCGTCGCTGAGGTGAGGGCCCACTCGTCGGTGGTGATCGGCGGGCACTTCCACAACGACGGCGGTTGTGCCGTGGCCAACTCGCTTGCCGCCGTGCGCGAGGGCGCGACCCACATCCAGGGCTGCATCAACGGTTACGGCGAGCGCACAGGTAACGCCGATCTCTCGGCGATCATCGCCAACCTCACCCTCAAGATGGGTGTACGGACGATCCCCGCCGACCGGCTCGAGCGCCTCACCTCGGTGGCCCACCACGTCTCCGAGCTCGTCAACCTGACCCTCGACCCGCAACGGCCCTATGTCGGCGTGGCGGCGTTCACGCACAAGGCGGGCCTGCACACGAGCGCCCTGGTCCGACGCTCGGACGCCTACGAGCATGTTTCCCCAGATGTCGTGGGCAACGGCACCCGTGTCGTCGTCAGCGAGCTTGCTGGGCGCTCGACCCTGCAGTTGAAGGCCGCCGAGCTGGGTCTCGAGCTCGACTCGCCGGCGCTCGGCCGGGTCCTCGAGGCCTTGAAGCACCTCGAGCACAACGGCTACCACTTCGAGGCGGCCGACGGATCGCTCGAGCTGTTGATGCGGGCCGCGGCCGGTGCTCTCGGCGGGCGACTCGGAGACCTGTTCTCGATCGAGTCGTTCCGAGTCATCACCGACTGGCGGGCCCGGGGAGCAGGCGCCGCCGCCCTCGACGGTGCCGGCGAGGCTGTGCTCGTGCACCCCTGGTCCTCAGCCAGGAGAGCTGACGACCGAGGCGACCGTCAAGGTCCACGTGGGCGACGAACGAGTGGTGGCGACCGCTGAGGGCAACGGCCCTGTCAACGCCCTGGACGCCGCCCTCCGCCTTGCCATCGAGCCGCACTTCCAAGAGCTGCGCAACGTTCATCTGACCGACTACCGGGTGCGCGTCCTGGACACGGCCAAGGGGACCGGAGCCATCACACGGGTGTTCTTGGACACCGCTGACGCCGAGGGCAGCTGGTCGACCATAGGTGTATCGGAGAACATCATCGAGGCCTCCTGGGAGGCTCTCGTGGACGCCGTCGTCTTCGGCCTCGTCCGGGCCGCCCAGGTGAAAAACAGCCAGGCCGGGACGGAGCTGGCCGGTGAGGCGTTCGCTGACGAGATGCAGCCGGGCGCGACGAGCGTGGAGGCGGTGCCATGACCCAGCCCAAGTTCGCCCCCATACTCGAGGAGAACGAGGTGCGTGAGGGCTACCAGCTCGGCACACCGGCGCCGTGGGAGCCCCACCGCCCGGGCGAGAGCCGGCCCAGGCCCCGTCGGGAGAACCTTCCCGGCCTCGGAGTGCCGGGGCCGGACCAGGGCTACGCCCTCGAGCTCGCCACCAGGTTCAAGGACCGTCTCGCGCTCGAGCCGGGCGAGCACGCCGAGGACGTGTTGTCAGGCGCAGTCGCCATCGCCCTGCGCCGGGCGGCGATCTTCGGACGGGCACCGATTTCGGCCGACATCGAGCTCGCCCTCAGGCTGTTCGGCTGCCTCGTCGGTGACCGAGGGGCCGCCGTCCCCGGCGAGCTCGTCGCCTGGCGCCGTGAGCATCTCAGGGGAGCCGCCCACGACTACTGGGCTCGCAGGGCGCTAGCCGACGCTGTGCCAGAGGCGACGCTGCGGCTCAGCCCATCGAGTGTGACAGAGCGCCTCGAGGCCGAGCCGGACCGCTGGCGGGAGCTCGCCGGCGCCTGAGCCACGCTCAAGCGGCCGAGTGCGGCTGCTCTGTGGTCGTTACGGGAGAGGGTGCGAACGCGGGTCTTGGGCAAGCGAGGCCGTTCGTACCGTCGCGGCCGCTGAGCGCAACCCGGCGTCGATGTCGCGCAGGTGGTGCTCGCCTTCGTGGACCGCTTGGCGCCCGAGAAAGAGCACGTTGCGCTCTGTCGGCTCGGGGAAGTTGTAGATGCACCGCCTCTGCAGCTGGGTCTCGTCGAGCCCCTCGAAAGCCCAGGCAAGCATCTCGGCCGCCACCTTGAGCTCACGGATGACGTCGTCGGGGTCCTCGGCGCCGTAGCGGGCGAGGACCGCCCGCTCGTCGCGGTACATCTTGGCAAAGCTCGGACACTCCTCCACGAGGGCGAGGTAAAGGCGCTCGCGCTGAATCAAAAAGACGTCGCGCATGTGGCAGGCATACTCGAGAGCGGACCAAACCCTCGGAGCCGGGCGGGTGCGAATCGTCAGTCCCAGCGTCGGATCGCCCCGTTCGTTGGCGATCCGCATCCCGAACCGGCCCCCGAGCGAACGCAAGGCGCTCGGCACCGCGCCGGCCCCGAGCGCCTCGTAATCGAACTGGCATTCCTCACATCGGTCCACGGCTACATCGTGGCCGATCATCGAGGCGTGGTGGCGGCGGTCGCCAGCGCGGTAGCGTCGCGTGCCAACAGGGGAGCTGAGGCCGAGAGCGGCCAATATCTCAACGGAGGGCAGGGCCATGGGTTTCATGGACAAGGTAAAGGCGCAGGCGACAGTGCTGGCCGAAAAGGCCCAGGAGGGAGCCAAAGCCGGGCAGGCGAAGCTCTCGGAGATCCAGGCCAAGAAGCACGCGGACGCACTCTTGCTCGAGCTCGGCGGCATCGTGTACACCCAACAGGTGGGGCGCGCCTCGGCCGACGCGGACAAAAGGTCCAGCGAACTCGTAGCTGAGCTGCGCCAATTCGAGTCGGAGCACGGGCAGGTGACGGTGACTTCCGCCACTGCGCCGGCGCCGACTGCTCCCGACGGGTCGTTCGTCCCGACGCCCACCGGGGCCGGCGACACTCCGCCTCCTTCGGCCCCGGCCGCCACCACCGTGCCCGGCGGCGGTGGGATGCCCCAGTTCAGCGGAGGTATCCCGACCGGCAGCTACTCATCTGACACGGAGGCGACCGAGGAGAGCTCGCCAAGCGGAGAGTCCTCCTAAAAAAGTCCGCCGCCACGCTATTTGGTCTCGACCGCCGGTAAAGGGGGCGGAAAGACCGCCCACAACGGCACCATCCGAACGGTGCTACGCACCGTTCGATGCTCTGGGCCAGTTAGCTTGTGCCCGTGCGCGCGGGTGATCCGGAGGCTCGTCGGCTCCGTAGTCCAGGTGAGGTGCGACCTGAACTGTCCAACGCGAGTGATGCCAACCTTGCCCTTGCGATAGCCCCTTACAGGGAGGACGCGCTCGCGGAGGCCTACCGGCGCCATGCCGGGGCCGTTTTCGGCCTAGCGCGCCGGTTGCTGCACGAGAAGGCCGCGGCAGAAGAGATCGTGCAAGAGGTTTTCGTGCGCCTGTGGAACGCACCGGACCGCTTCGACCCGGAGAGGGGCTCCCTGCGCTCGTACCTGCTTGCCCAAGCGCACGGCCGAGCCGTCGACCAGATGCGGTCAGAAGGGTCCCGTCGCCGTCGTGAGGAGCGCCAGGCGAGAGAAACTGCTCAAGGTGGCTACGACCTCGAGCGAGAAGTAGGGGACATACTGATCGCCGACCAGGTGCGGGAGATACTCGGCAGCCTCCCTGACACCGAGCGGAGGCCGATCGAGCTGGCGTACTTTCGGGGTCATACCTACCGGGAGGTGGCGAGCATCCTCGGCGAGCCGGAGGGCACGGTGAAAAGCAGGATCCGCAGCGGGCTCAAGCGCATGCACGGCCAGCTCGCCCTGACCGGCCTCGGCCACAAAGGTGAGCAGCCGTGACACACGACGAGATCGAGGAGCTGCTCGGTGCCTACGCGCTCGACGCCATTGACGACGACGAGCGACGGGAGGTCGACGACCACCTGCTCACCTGCCCGCGGTGCCGGGCGGAGCTCGCCGCGCACCGCGAGGTGGCCGCACTGTTGGGAAACAGTGTCAGCGACGCTCCGGTTCCCGCGCCAGACGAGCTGTGGGACCGCATCTCCGCCTCCTTGCAGGACGAGCCACCGGCGCTTTCTTCCTTTCACCGGCCGCTAAGGCGCAGGCTGGCCTTGCTCGTGCCGCTCGGTGCGCTCGCCGCCGCCCTCATAGTGGTCGTCGGGCTGCTGGCAGCCAAGGTGGGCAACCTTGACCAACGCGTGCACAACCTGGGTGTGCAAGCCAGTGTCTCAAGTGTGCTCTCCAACCCGTCGCACGAGACGGTGGAGCTCACTTCGGCCACCCACCCGGCCTGGCAGGCGACGGTGATCCTCGTGCACGGAGCGGGTTATCTGATCAACCCGTCCATGCCCCGGCTCGGCCCCTCGCAGACCTTCCAGCTCTGGGCGCTCTCGCGGGGCAAGGTCGTGTCCCTCGGCGTGCTGGGCTCGCACCCCTCGGCCGCGCCGATAAGGGTCGAAGCTCCGATGACCGCGCTCATGATCACCGCCGAGCCGCTCGGCGGAACCCCGACGCCAACGACGCCGGTCCTGGTCCGGGGGAACCTGTCCGTCTGAGTTTGAGACCGTCGCGATCTCAATCTGCCCGGAGGCTGCGAACGGCTCACGAGTGAGAGACTTCTCACGAACGGGAGGGCGACCGCCATGCCAATCGAAACAGCGCTCAGCTATCCGGACATCAGTGCCCAGGGATTCGCCCACCCCGCCGATCGTGCGGCTGCGGCGGCGCTTCACAGCATCCCGATGCTCGACCGGGTGATCAAAAAGCTCACCGAGGTCGGTTATGAGCGCAAGCTCCGCCAGCTGATGCTCGGCACCGCCGTCCGGCTCGGAGAGGACCAGCTCCCCGAGGTGTGGGCAAAACAGCGGCGCTACGCCAACACCTTCGACATCGCCAGGTGCCCCCAGCTGTACGTGACCCAGTTCCCCGTCGGCAACGCTCTCACGATCGGCGCGAGCGACCCGGTGACGCTCGTCTCCTCGGGCCTCGCCCGGTCGTTCGACTCCGACGAGCTCGACGCCGTCCTCGCCCACGAGATGGGGCACGTGCTCGCCGACCACGTGGTCTTCATGACGACCTTCGAGCTCGTGCAGCTCGTGATGAACGGGGTGCTTCGAGGAGCGCCCTTTGCCGGACTGCCCTTGAAGGCCCTCTACTACGCCCTGCTCGAATGGTCGAGGGCGGCTGAGCTGACGGCCGACCGCGCCAGTGCGCTTGGGACGGGTGACCCTCTTTTGACGTGCCGGACCCTGATGCGCATGGCGGGCGGCCCCGTGCCGGGCCTAGACCTCGACGCCTTCATCCGCCAGGCCACCGAGTACGAGGGCGAGGGCGACCCGTTCGCCGCGCTACTCCCGGTTCTGGTCCGAGATCGGCACCACGCACCCCTTCCCCGTGCGGCGCGTCCGCGAGGTGATCGCCTGGGTGGCCTCCGGTGACTACGACCGCCAGCGCTCGGGGGGATATCTGCGCCGTGGGCAAGAGCCGCCGCCCTCGGCCGAGTTCGACGCTGCTCTCAAGCACTACAGGCAACGTTTCGCCAAGATCGTGGAACGTGCCGGCGGGGGTGTGCAGCAGGTCGTGAGCCGCTTTGCCACTTGGCTCGACGTGGACAGCGACAACGGCCGCGACGCCGACGACGAGGATTTCGAGCCTTGAGCGGCTCGGCTCAGGCGAGGAAGCTACGGGGCAGGGACTCGAACATCTCTGCCGACAGGGCGAGAGACTCGACGTCGACTCTCTCGTCATCACCGTGGAACATGGACAGGAACTGCTGGAAGTTCATCCTGTCCGAGAACATCCCAAAGCCGTAGGCGACGGCTCCGCGACGGCGGAAGAAGCGCCCGTCGGTGGCTCCTGCGCTGAAAAAAGGCACGCTCTCGGCGCCCGGGTGGAACCGTTTCACCATGGCGTCGAGCTCGGCCCAAAGCGGCGTGCCGATCGGCGACTCGCTGGCGGGGTCGTCATGGGCCCAGAGGATCTCCACCTTGTCGGAGAGGTCGCCGATGGCCTGCTTGATCACAGCTCTCACCTCGGCCTCGCCCTGACCGGGCAGCGTGCGCACATCCAGGTCGAGATCGACCTTGTCAGGGATCACGTTGAGCTTGGTGCCCCCGTTGATGATCGTCGGGGCGACCGTCATGTGCGTGAGAGCGTGTGCCTGACGGGCGAGGCCGACTTCAGGGAGGGAATCGCAAAGAGCCTCGACGGCGTCCGGGTCGACGAGCATGGCGCCGATGTCGTCGGGAAAGGCCATGCCGGCCACGAAACGGCGCCACGCGTCGTGGATGGTCGCCGTCGGCCGGTACCCATCAAGGCGCCTCACGACCTCCGCCGCCGTGACGAGGGCGTTGTCGGTGCGAAGCGGCGCCGAGGCATGGCCCGCCATCCCATGGACCCTAAGGCGGCACCAGCAACTGCCCTTCTCACCGACTGTGATCGGGAGCCGGCGCCCTCTTGGAGTCTCGATGGGGACACCACCTTCTTCGGTGATGACGTAGTCTGCCGCCACCGCTGAGGCGGCGTGCTTGCTCAGCCAGCCGGCGCCGTGGGCGCCGAGCGCCTCCTCGTCGGCGACGGCGGCGAGGATCAGGCTGCCGCGGGGGCGAAAGCCGCTCCGGGCAAGACGCCCGAAGGCGACGGCCATCGAGGCGGTGATGTTCAACATGTCGACAGCGCCCCTGCCCCAAATCTCACCATCGACGAGCTCGCCGCCGAACGGGTCGCGGCTCCAGGTATCCGGGTTCACCGGCACGACGTCGGTGTGAGCCAGGTAGCAAAGTGCCGGCGCGGCCGCGTCGCCGCCCTCGAGACGGGCGATGAGCGAGACGCGGCCCGGGAGCGGCTCGTAACTCTCGAGGTCACAGCCGGAGCCTTCGAGGCCGGCACGCAGCACATCGGCGTTCTTGGACTCGTGTCCGGATTCGTCGGTGCCTTCGTTGACACAGGCGTTGCGGATCAGCTGTTGCAAAAGCTCGACCACCTCAGGGTCGCGGACCTTGGATCTTTGATTCACGGTGCCCTTCGTGGCTCCACAAGGCGCCACATCACCACATGAGGTCCGACGTTTGGCAGGACGAATTCGTCGCCCCAGTTCTCAAAGCCCGCCTTGTTGTAAAAGGCGATGGCGCCCACCCGGGCGTTGCACCAGATGAGGTCGCCACCTTGTCCTGCCACGTGGTCGACAACGGCGGCTATCACCTTCGACCCGATCCCCTGGCCCTGCAGGTCGCGCCGGGTAGCCATCCCACGCAAGCGCCAGGTCGCCTCTTTGCTGCCGGCGCCGGAGCGAACCCCGGCCTCAAGTGGGTCAAAAGGAGCCGGCTGGGGGAGCACCGTCGCCACGCCGAGGACGCTGCCGGCACTGTCTACAGCGGCGAAGGTGGCGGTGCCGGGCTGGTCGTCACCCTCCCAGGCCATCTCGACGATGCCCTGGTGCGGGCGGAGGACGGCCTGGCGCAAGGCGTAGCTTGCCGGGGTCGGGACCTGTTCGACGCGCAATTCCACGCTCCGAGCCTAGGTGCCATGCGGCCGTTGCCGCGCCTCTCGGGCTCTTGCAAGCTCAGCCATGTCGCCGACGCGCAGCTATTTGCCGGTGCCCGCCCAGGTGCCGAGAAGGTGAGGCCAAGGGTGATCTAGGTCAATGATCCTTGTTGTCACGTCGATTGACTATTTCAGCGACCCGTGACGGGATCACGCAACGGATGTTGCAGGTGCCGGTATGCGAGCGAACGGAGCGGAACCGGTGATCAAGCCAATCCTCAGAGGAAGGAACGCCTTGCGCCGCATCGGCGGGCACAAGCGAGCTCTTGTCGCCTCGCTGGCAGCAGTCGCGGCACTCGGGATGACAGCTTCGTCGACACTTGGTGGGTTCAGTGCCGGGATCAGCAACAGCGCGAGCACCTTCAGTTCGGCCACGATCCAGCTCGAGGAGTCCAACGGCACTATCACCTGTTACTCGACCGGAAGCGGTGGTACGGGGGGGCCGGTGACAGCGACTAACACGAACACCACCTGCACCATCAACGGTCTCGTCGGCACGCTCGACCAGGTTCCTGGAGGCACTGCGCTCACGACCACGCTGACTTTCACCAATGTGGGCAACCACGCGGTCACGGTCGCATCACTCGTGATGGGCGCCTGCACCCAGGCGACCGCCTCTGATGCCAACCTTTACGTCGGCTCGGACACGTCTTTTTGCAACAAGGTCGACGTCACGATCGCCAACACGACTACGGGCGCCATCGACAAGTGCGTCTATCCGACCCAGGTGGCCGCGTGCCCGGCACTTGCCAACGCCGACAACCTGTCCACCTTGGCCGCCCAGACCTTCACTGCCGCCGGTCCCGGCCCGCTGTCTGTTCTTGCGCCCGCGGCTAGCGCGACCTATGTCGTGACCGTCCAGCTCGATTCGGGCGTCGCCACGAACATCGATCAGGGCTTGACAGCCACCGTTCCTTTCACCTGGAGCATCAGCCAATAGCTCCACCGGGCACGGCGGCTCCTAGGGGCCATCCACCTGGGAGCCGCCGGCCCTCAAGCTCCGGAGGAGGCCTGAGCGTGGCTCGGTTCCCAGCTCGACCTTGGGCGCACAGGGCGCTCGGATCGCTCGGGCTGCTCTGCGCTTTGCTGCTCGTTCTCACGAGCGCCGCCGGGGCCTCGGCTTTCAAGGCGGTCGTGTCCTCAAACGGGAGCTTCTCGACGAGCACGCTGCAGCTCGAGGGAACGACGGCGGGCCCTGACAACTGCTACTCAACGGGCAGCGGCGCGGGCGGCTCGGTCACGGCGTCGAAACACGCAAGCGTGTACGCCCGGCTCGCCGATACCGACGGGCCAGCTCTCCAGCACTGCCTCGTCGAGTGCCACCACGACCTTGACATCGGTCGGCAGGCTGAACGCGACTTCCTCGACGGTGAGCTCCTCTTCGTGCGGGGTGGCGGAGCTCGCCGATTCTGAATCGGCCACCGACTGGGGCGGGACCGGTCCCAACAACGCCCTCGCCTTCGGCGGCATCACCTACCAGGCCGCCGGGCCGCTCGGTTCCCAGGCGATCACCCTGGACGGATCGACCGGATGGGCTGAGACGACGACGGAGTACAACAACCCCGAGAGCTTTACCGTGCTCGTCTGGCTGAAGACCTCTTATTCAGGGGCCTTGCTCGGCTTTTCCAGCGTGCAGGAACCCTATACTCCTTACTTCTCCGATCGCCTCTTGTGGGTGGACTCGACCGGCAAGCTCGTCTGGGGGGTCTACGACGGGGCCGACGACGAGGTCACGAGCCCCGCTCCGGTCGATACCGGCAACTGGGTGTTCGCGGCCGTGACGGTGGGCGCGGCAGGAGTCACCATGTACCTGAACGGATCGCAGGTGGCGAGCAACTCCGCCTACACCGCCGCCGACGACTTCCTCGGCTGGTGGACTCTCGGTTGGGCCTACACCTCGGGATGGTCCGACGTGCCTACCTACAACTTCTTCACGGGCTCGCTCGCCCAGGTGGCGGTCATCCCCTCCCAGCTGAGCGCCGCCAACAGAGCGACGATCGACGGCGAAGCCACCCCATCTGCCTATGCCACCGAGATCAACACCTTCAGCCCGGTGAGCTACTGGCCCTTGACTGACAGCGGTTCGGTTCCCTATCCGGGCACTGTCCTGGGAACCGAGACCCTGGCAGACTCCTCGGGCAACGCCAACACCGGCACGGCCTCGGGCGGTGTGAGTTTCGGCGCGAGCGGCCCCACGACCCTCGGGACGTCCGCCGCGATTGGCCTCGACGGCTCGACCGGCTATGTGGAGACGGCCAACTCTTATGCCGACCCGAGCGGGTTCTCCCTCGTCGCCTGGTTCAAGACGACCACGACCTCGGGAGGCACGATCATCGGGTTCGACAGCTCGCAGAACAACGAGAGCGGCAACCCGAACTACTCCGACCGCCTCTTGTGGATGGACAACAGCGGGCACCTCGTGTGGGGCTTGTACGACAATTCCGCCACCGACGAGATCACCACGACAGCGGCTTACAACACGGGCGCCTGGTTCCAGGTCGTCGTGGAGGAAGGCACGACCGGAGCCAAGATCTACGTGAACGACGTCCTCGTGGTCAGCAACGCCGCCTATACCGCGGGGCAGAACTACACCGGCTACTGGCACCTCGGTTGGGGCTATGAGGTGGGATGGCCGGACCTGCCGACGAGCGGCTACCTGAACGGCTCATTGTCCGAGGTCGCCGTCGTCCCCGCGCTGCTCACCGGTACCGGTTCGGGCACCCAGATCTACACCCTCTACCACGAGACGACCGCCAGCGCCCTCTCGTCGTACATGGTCTCGCTGGCTCCGAGTTGGTCCGGCCCTGGATCGCCGCGCGTTCGCGACGGTCCTGGGACAGGGGATGGATGACCGTCCTTGTCGTCCTTCCCTTGTGGTTGCTCCACCCGCTCGTACAAGCGAGCGTCATAGCGAGCACGGCTCGGGCGCCTCTTCACAAGTCTTGGGTGACCGATTCGGTCGTGAACACGGGGATCCTGCCCGTCTCCTTCCGTGCCGCGGGCGGACGCGCCGTCGAGGTGAGCTCGACTGGCATCGGACAGGTGAGCGGGCCTCTTCACGCGCACGGGTTGTTGAGTTTGAAAGAGGCCGTCACGCTGCCGTGGTGGGGCTTGGTCATCGTCGCTCTGGCTGTGACATCGCCTCTTCTCAGATGCCTTTGGCACATCTTTCGTGGTGACGAGGCGGCAGCCCTCCACGCCCGCGACGGCTCAGTCCCGCCTACCCCTTAGCCCTCTCCCCAAGCTCCATCTGTTCGCCCGGCTTGAACTGCGAACGAGTCCCGTCGCGCTCGATCCGCCAGACCGACTTCTTCCCCCGGACGGCGAAACTGTCACCCTGGCTGACGAGAGCTGTCTCCTCGTCGATGCCGACGAGAATCGCATCAGGCGGCGTGCGGGCCAGCACCTGTTCAGCCAGCCCGGGCATCCAGTGCTCGAAGCGGTCGAAATGGGGAAGGACTACCAGTCTCGGCACGACGCCAAGGCCCTCGCCGCTGAAGCGATCCGGTTGCTTGAAGTCGTAGGCGATCCGGCTCAGGGCACAGGCTCCGGCCGAGCAACCCGCAAGGGCGGCGCCCGAGCGCCAAGCATCGAGGATGGCGCGCCACACAGCCGTGTCGGCGAGAGTGTGGGCGAGATAGCCCGGGTTGCCGCCCGAGAGGTACACGAGGCCGGCCCCGGCCACCTTGGCGGCTAGTTCGGGGTTCTCCGCGTCGTTGCGGTCGAGCACGGCCAGCGGCACGGGCTCGACTCCCATGGCGGCGTAGTGGGCCGTGCCCAGATCCATCCAGTGCTTCACCCGGGCGGGACCTTCTTCCGCGGACGCCGTCGGGAGAAAGACCGCTCGCTGCGGTCGCCCAGCGAGAAGTTCGGCGTCGAGAGGGACCATCACCTCGAGAAACTCACCACTTCCCACCAAGGCCACCTGCCCTGGAGCTGGCCTCTGGCTCACGAGCACGGGCCGGACGGGTTGAACATCCGGATCACCCTAGTGGTGGGTCGCCACGGCCATGCCGACAGCTCGTCGAGCCGGCTTTGTGCCGTGTCGGCGAAGCCCCCCGGGTCCTGGGTGAAAGCGCTCAGGCTGCTCAGTGCACCGAGGTTGCGCCCGTCCGGTTTACGCTAGTGGTCCGGTAGTTCGCGCAGACCTGAAGCGAGTCGCGTGTGGCGTGTCCTTCAGCGTCGCTACCGCACAGCCCCGCCCTTACAGGAACCGCTCTTTCATGATCACTGCGACAGACCTCGAGCTCACCGCCGGGGGTCGCCAGCTCCTCGAGCCGGTGACCTTCCAGGTCGCGCCCGGGGACCGGATCGGGCTCGTCGGGCGCAACGGTGCGGGCAAGACCACCCTCGCCAGGGTGCTGGCCGGCGAGTCGCTCCCTGCCTCGGGCACGGTCCGGCGTTCGCAGCCCGTGGCTTACCTTCCCCAGGATCCCCGTACCGGTGACCTCAGCGTCGTCGCCCGAGACCGGATACTCGGGGCGAGAGGTCTCGACCGCATCGTCCACGAGCTGCAGACGGCCCGCACCGAGATGGGCCGTGGCGACAGCGAATACCAGGACCGTATTCTCAAGCGCTATTCCCGGCTGGAAGAGCAGTTCCACATCCTCGGCGGATGGGCCGCCGAAGCCGAAGCGGGATCGATCGCCTCCAGTCTTGGGCTGCCCGACAGGGTGCTCACGCAATCTCTCGGTACGCTCTCTGGCGGCCAGCGCCGGCGCGTGGAGCTGGCACGCGTGCTCTTCTCGGGCGCGCCTACGCTCATCTTGGACGAGCCGACGAACCATCTCGACGCCGATTCAATCGCGTGGCTGCGCAACTTCCTGCGTGCCCATGACGGCGGCCTCATGGTCATCAGCCACGACGGCGAGCTTCTCGACTCGGTCGTGAACAAGGTGTTCCATCTCGACGCCACCCGGACTCAGCTCGACGTCTACCGCCTCGGCTGGAAGGCGTACCTGGACCAGCTGGCCACCGACGAGCGCAGGCGAAGGCGGGAGCGGGCCAACGCCGAGCGCAAGGTCGTCGAGCTGCGGGCCCAGGCCGACCGCATGCGCGCCAAGGCGACCAAGGCCCGCATGGCTCACAACCTCGACCGTCGGGCGACCCGCCTCACCGAGGGCCTCGAGGAGGTGCGCCGGGCGGACAAGGTTGCCAAGTTGCGTTTCCCGGCTCCCTCACCGTGCGGCAAGACGCCGCTCAGCGCGACGGGATTGACCAAGTCCTACGGATCCCTCGAGGTGTTCTCGGGCATCGACCTCGCCATCGACCGGGGGAGCCGCGTGGTCATCCTCGGGCTGAACGGCGCCGGCAAGACGACACTTTTGCGCGTGCTGTCGGGGATCGAGCGGCCCGATGCCGGAGAGGTCGTGCCCGGCCACGGCTTGCAGATGGGCTACTACGCCCAGGAGCACGAGACGTTGGACCCTTCGCGCTCTGTTTACGAGAACGTACGGCAGAACGCGCCACCGACGGTGAGCGACGCCGAGCTGAGGCGCATCCTGGGTTCGTTTCTCTTCGGGGGCAGCCGTATCGATCAGCTGGCCGGCACCTTGTCGGGTGGCGAGAAGACCCGGCTCGCCCTCGCGACGCTTGTCGTCTCGGCGGCGAACGTGCTCTTGTTGGACGAGCCGACCAACAACCTCGATCCCGCTAGCCGGAGCGAGGTGCTAAAGGCGCTGCACACCTACGCTGGGGCGATCGTGCTTGTGACCCATGACCCCGGTGCCGTGCAGGCACTCGCTCCCGAACGCGTCGTCCTCATGCCAGACGGTGTGGAGGACACCTGGAGCGACGATTTGGGCGACCTCGTCGCCCTGGCCTGAACGGTCGAAGGCTGATCTGATGGGACTGATCTGAATGCGGCTCGACCGCCACCTGCGCAGTTTTATGAAAGGCGCCACAGGTGAAACGCCGGCTATCGGTAGCGAAATAGTGCAGACGCCGGCCGATGTCATGGCCAAGGCGACCAGGATGCTCAAGCGGGTCATGCTGGCGCAGATGGGGTGGTTCCTCTGCTTTCTGGCGGGCGGTGTGCTCATGGTGAGAACGGCATGGAAGAACACGCACATGCCCGCCGTTTGCCGTGCAGGTAGCCCGATCTCGTCCGCGGCCTGCGCGCACCACTCGTACCTCCTGGCGGTGGTCCTGGTCCTTGTCGGCATCACCGGGCTGTTGGTGACCGGTTACGTTGCGACGCGTCTCGCCGTCAAGTATTTGGGCGCCGGGGCGGCTGCCTTCTTGCGCAGCGGGCGCCTTTTCATGGGACCGATGGGACCGCGCCCGGGCGGCGGGGGACCCGCAGGGGGCTTTCCTGGCCAGCCGGGCGGCATGCCGCCAGGCTTCAACCGCGGCCTTCCACCGGGGACGCCCCCGTCTGGTCCGCCAAACCCGCCGCCCCCGCTTTCTTGACAAGAGCTCGGGGCCAAGGTCTTTTTCAAGGCAGATTTCGTCGGTAACGCACTTCGGGGTAGTGCCCGCCGCCCACCTCGAACATCGCCCGCGCCCCGTCAGCTAGCCAGCCGTGACGCTCGTAGAAGCTTCGGGCACGTGGATTGTCCGCCAGCACCCAGAGGACCGCTTCGGGGTACCCGGCCCGTGCGAGCCTCTCGATCCCGGCTGCCATGAGGGCGCTCCCGACGCCTCGGCCCCAACAGGCGGGATCGACATAGCAGCCGTGCACCTCGCCGATCGGCTCGTTTTTCGCCGGCTCACGGCAGCGGCCGCCGGAAAGGAAACCGGCCAGCTCACCGTCGAGCTCGCCGACGAGCACGAAGCCGCCCTCCGCCTCGGCACCGAGGATGATCGTCTGCCAGCGCAGGGTTCGCTCAGTAAGACGGGCGTCAAGACCTCCCAGGAACTCACTCGAGATCACATCGGCGTAGCCGGCCTGCCAGGAGCGTATGTGGGCGGAGGCGATCTCAGCGGAGTCGGCTACTTCGGCTTGGCGGACAACAGGAGTAATGACTGATTCTGGCATTGCTGCGAAGCCTTGCAGGCAGCCCTCTGGACCCGGACCCTCTTGGTGTTTCGAACATACGTTCGTATACTTCGGCAATGGCGACGTACTCTCTTGCCGGGGCAGCTTCGCTGTCCCATGCCCACCCGGCTGACGGCAACGCTCGCCCGGGTCCTCGTCCCGCTCCGGGCCCGTTGCCGGCCGAACGGGTCCTGCCGGTCCCTCGAGAGCTGGCCGGGCTGTTCCCGGGCGGCGGGCTCCCTAGAGGTGGCACGGTCCTGCTCGGATCGCCTTTGGCACCGGACAGTCTTGGTTCATCGGCCCCAAGCTCAGCCCAGCCAAGGCGGGCTCCGGGATTGACGAGCCTGCTGCTCTTGTTGCTCGCAGGCACCTCGTCTCGCGGTTACTGGTGCGCGGTGGTCGGCTTGCCGGAGCTCGGCTTAGCAGCAGCGGCGGAGCTGGGAGCAGATCTGGATCATCTTGTGCTGGTTCCTCGTCCCGGCCCGGAAGGTCGCTGGCAAAGCGTCGTCACGACATTGCTCGAGACCGTTGACCTCGTCTGCCTCGTCCCGGACACCCCCGTGCGACCCGTCGACGCGAGGCGGCTCTCCGCTCGTGCACGAGAGCGCTCTACCACCTTGGTCGTGCTCGACCCGGCGAGCGGCACCAAGGTCGCGAGAGGACTTTCCTGTGGCGACCTGGTGCGAGCGCGGCGAGCCGTGCCACGTTGGCCCGGTCCATCTGAGCTCAGGTGCGCAGTGAGGGACTCGAGCTGGTCGGGTCTCGAGCGGGGCCACGGACTGCTTCGCTTCCACCAGCTCGAGGCCGAGGTCGGCGGTCGGGGTGCGGCCAGCCGGCCGAGACGGGGCCAGGTGTGGATCCCGGCACGGAGGCTGTAGTGGCACCTGTCCGCACTCTCGTCGTCTGGTGCCCCGATTGGCCTCTTGTCGCCGCCGGGCTCGCAGACCGGCCGGCTGTGGTCGTCTCCGCCAACCGGGTGGTCGCCGCTTCGGCCCCTGCCCGAGCCGAAGGGGTGCGTCTCGGCCAGCGCCGCAGGGAGGCCCAGGCGTGCTGTCCCGAGCTCGTCGTCGTGGGCGAGGAACCGGCGCGGGACGCGCGCAGTTTCGAACCCGTCGTCTTAGCGGTTGCGGGTTTCACCCCCCGTGTGGAGATCACCAGGCCCGGGGCCTGTGCCATACCTGCCCGGGCTGCCGCCCGTTACTTCGGCGGGGAGGCCTCGCTCGCGGAAAAGGTCTGTGAAGCCGCTGGTGCGGCAGTAGTCGCCGTCGCCGGCGCGACTGGCACTGCAGCGCCTGTACCGCCGTGCAAGGTGGGGGTAGCGGACGGCCCCTTCGCGGCACGGCTGGCGGCGCGCGAAGGGGTGATCGTGCCTCGATCTGCGACGCCGGACTGGCTCGGTCGCTTCCCGGTGGAAGTCCTCGGCCGGCCCGAGCTTGCCGATGTGCTCCGACGACTCGGGATCCGCACGCTGGGCGAGTTCGCCGGGTTGGACAAGGGCGCGGTACTGGCCCGCTTCGGTAGCGAAGGGGGTTTTGCCCACCGCCTCGCCCAGGGTCTCGACGAGCGGCCACTCGCTCTCGGGGACCCGCCCGCAGACCTCACGGTTTGCCGGGCTCTCGACCCGCCCGCCGACCGGGCGGACTCCTTGGCCTTTGTCGCGGTAGGACTTGCCGAGGAACTTGTCGGCCGTCTCTCCCCGCACGGGCTCGCGGCCACCCAGTTGCTCGTCGAGGCGGAGACTGAACATGGCGAGTCTCTGCAGCGTTGCTGGAGAGGGGACCGACCTTTCTCCGCCCGGGCCATGGTGGACCGGGTTCGGTGGCAACTCGAGGGATGGTTGCAGGGACCGGTTATCACGGTCCCCACCGCAGGGGTAACCATGCTGCGGCTCACGGTCGGCGAGGCCGTGCCCGACGAAGGACGCCAGATGGACTTCGAAGGTGGTCTCGCCCAAGCAAGCCGCCAGGTCGAACGGGGTTTGGCGCGAGTCCAGGGTCTTCTCGGCCACGAGGCGGTCCTGACAGCGCGCCGGACGGGCGGGCGAGGTCCGGGCGAACAGATCCACCTCGTAGCTTGGGGCGAGGGGCTCGGGGACGACCACGAAGGCCATGGCGGAGCCACCGGCTCCAAGCGGGCCCGGTTGAGAGCCGGAGAGCGGGCTTCAAGGCGCCCGGCACGCCGGGCCGCAGTTGTCTCAGTCGGTGTCCGAGACGCGCCACCTTGGCCCGGACGCCTGCCGCCCCCTTCACCGGCTCTTGTCCATCAAGTGCCGGTTCCTGTCGAGGTTCTCGGTCCCGACGGGGCTCCAGTCGGGGTGACAGGGCGTGGGCGGTGCACGGCGCCCCCTTCCCACTTGATGCTGCAGATCACCGACGCTTGCTCAGTCGCGATCACGGGCTGGGCGGGGCCGTGGCCAGCCGACGAGCGCTGGTGGGATCCCGCGGCGGCCAGGCGGCGGGCCCGTTTGCAAGTGCTGCTTGACGACGGGACCGCGCACCTGCTTGTTCTCGAGCGGGGACAGTGGCACCTCGAAGCCACCTACGATTGAGATTTCCGTTTCTGCAGGCGCGGGGGACCTGCCGCAAACCCAGACTCTCAGTGGCTTCACAGCGTGCGTGGAGTGAGGGCTGAGTAGCCGACGGCAGTATCTGGGTATCGATATTCAAGCCGCCCAAGGCGAGCTGGGAGTCGAGGGGGGATACGCCCCTGACGCTCTAGCGAGCGCTTGACCAAAGGTGAGTGTGATGGACGAACGCAACGACGAGCAGCCAGAGCGGCTCAAGGGCTCCGAGTCCTGGTCCTTTTCGGGGAAACCCGAGACCACAGGAGCCTTTTCACCCGAAACCCCACAAAGAGCCCTCGATCCTGCAACTGATCTTGGCCCGAGGCCCGAGGTGACCGACCCGGGAGCGACCGGGGTGAACCCGCCCGGTGCTCTTGACGCCGACCGCGCTCCGGCCAGCAGATATTGGCCCCAGGACGAGCCTCGAAGTGGCCACGATGCCGGGGGCGAGACGCCCGGCGCCTCCGGCGCATTAGGCGACCGGGGACCTGAGAGCCACGAGGCTCGCGACGTTTTCGTCGGGGGCCCCGGCTTGGGCTTCGACCCCTACTCGTCCGGCACGTACGCCCCCGGTGCTTACGGATCTGGCTCCGGCGGCTACGACCCGGCCGGCAGCCGGACAAGCACGACACCTCCCAAGCGAAGCCGGCAACTCGTAGCCCTTGTTGCCATCGTCCTCATGCTCGTCGGTGCCGCGAGCGGAGCCGGGATCGCCTACCTTTCCCGTCCTGGTCAAGGCTCGGCGGCCGGCCTCGCCGCCTCGCCCGCCGGTCACTCGCTCACCACGGCCGAGATCGCCGCTGCGGTCGATCCTGCCGTGGTCGACATCGTCACGAACCTCGGCGAGGGGACGGGCATGATCGCGACCTCGAACGGGGAGATCATCACGAACAACCACGTCATCGACGGCGCGAGCACCATCAAGGTCTCGATCGACAACGGGGGCACCTACACAGCGACTGTCGTCGGGACCGATGCGACCGCCGATGTGGCGGTCCTACAGATCAAGGGCGTGAGCGGTCTTCCTACCGTGAAGTTCGCCAATTCGTCGCAGATAAGCATCGGGAGCTCGGTCGTGGCGATCGGTAATGCGGGTGGCCAGGGCTTCCCCTCCACGGTCACTGCAGGAGCGGTGACCTCGCTCGGCCGGACGATCGTGGCGAGCAATGACAGCGGGGGCAGCGAGACCTTGACGGGAATGATCCAAATGGATGCCCTCATCGAGCCCGGGAACTCCGGTGGGCCCTTGGTCGATTCGTCAGGCGAGGTCGTTGGCATGGACACGGCCGCCGCCAGTGCCGACGGCGCGACCCCAATAGGTTTTGCGCTGCCGATCAACCGGGTCGAGCAGATCGCCGACGAGATCGAGCATGGAAAGGCTGGGCAGGGAATCGTCATCGGCTCCGTGGCCTTTTTGGGCGTCGAGGGCGAGGCGGTCTCGATCAGCACGGGAGCGACGACCGGCGTCGGCCTCGAGTACGTTGACCCGGGAAGCCCCGCCTACCTGGCGGGCCTCGAAGCGGGCGACATCATCGTCGCTTTTGACGGTCACGCCACCTCGAGCTTGGACGAACTGGCCAGCCTGATTCACAAGTTGCGTCCCGGCGACCGGGCCCAGGTCACATTTGCAAGCTTCAGCGGTAGCACTCAGACCGTCACGGTCATACTGGCGGCCGCACCGCCAGCTTGAGCCGAGACGATCACCTCGCCGCCGAGACACCCCGGAACTGTGGCCCGTTCGCAGGCCGAAAAACCGAGCGCCGCTTCACAACAGGCGCCTTGGCGCTCGAGCGCTCAAACGCTGGGCCCCTAGAACAAACCGAGGCTGTTAGGAAAGCAGGGTCCGCGAGGCGGCGCCGTCGGAGAACGACCTGGCCTCGCTCACGGCGGTGCCGTTGGCGGTCGCGCTTTGCGCGGCTGAGTCCTTCACGCCCCAGGCGCTCGGTCCTGACCCGGGCTCGGTCGGCAGTTCGACGCTGAAGGTGGCGCCTCCTCCGGGGGTCTCGGTGAGCACGACTCCTCCCCCATGGGCATCCGCCACGGCCGCCACGATCGAGAGCCCCAACCCGGCGCCCCCTTGTGCCCTGACCCTGGCCGGGTCGGAGCGCCAGAAACGTTCGAACACGTGGGCTGCTGCACTCGGGGCGATCCCGGGACCGTGGTCGACCACGGCGATCTTCGCCCTGGCGGGCACGTGAGCCTGCTGGGGCTCGAAGGCGGCGATGATCTCGAGAGGGCTGCCCTCGGGCGTGTAGGCGAGTGCGTTCGAAACGAGATTCCCGATCAGTTGGCGAAGGCGCGCTTCATCTCCGATGACCGGGCACGAAGCCGGCGCGTCACAGCTCACCAGGCGGGACGGGTCGACCGCACGGGCGTCTTGGGCGGCGTCGGAGACAAGGATCGTCAAGTCGACAGGCTCGCGTTCGAGAGGGCGACCCTGGTCAAGCCGGGCCAGCAGCAACAGGTCGTCTACCAGGCCGGCCATCCGGGTGGACTCACTGTCGATGCGGCGCATGGCCGTGTCGAGATCTGCCGGTCTATCGGCCAGTCCATGCTGGAACAGCTCCGCGTAGCCTCGGATCGAGGTGAGCGGGGTCCTCAGCTCGTGCGAGGCGTCCGCCACGAAACGACGCAGCCGCGCCTCGGACGCCTCGCGCTCGCGAAACGCCGTTTCGATACGGCCCAGCATGAGGTTGAGGGCGCTCCCGAGCCGGCCAACCTCTGTGCGGTCGTCCGTCTCCTCCACGCGCCGGCTCAAGTCGCCGGCTGCGATGTCGCCAGCGGTATCGGCCATCTTTTGGAGCGGGAGCAGGCTTAAGCGGATGATGAACCAGGCCGCCGCGGCGAGGGCGATCAAGACAGCGGCGCTGACCAGCAGTTCCAAAGCGAGCAGGCGGTGCAGTGCCGCGTCGGTGCCGGTGAGGGGTATCGCCTCAGCGAGTACGTTGCCATTGTTCAAGTTGGCCTCTAGCACGCGGTAGGAACGGACGGCTCCGCTGCCTCGCACCGTCTCGTAGACAGGTGAACCATTCGGGGCGTTGGCCGCCAAGGTGGCGAGCGACGCCGGGAGGATGGGGGACGACTGGGTCGTAGTGCTGAACGAGGTCCAGCCCAGGAGCTGTTGGCCGCCCGGGCTCAGTTCCGTGGCCATCGTGCCGGGTGTCACGGCTTGGTAGTCGGATGGCTGCGCGCCGAACGGATTGGAAAAGCCGAGGTTGCGCGCGACAAGGTTCGCCGATCTGAACAGCTGCTGGTCGAGCTGCCCCACGGCGTAGCTGCGGAACGAGGTGTAGGTGATCGTGCCGGTCACCGCCAGGGCGAGGATGACAAAGATGCACAAGACGGCGATGAGCCGCACCTTCAGCGACATGAGCCGTCCCGAGCAGCGATGCTGAGCGCGCGAACTCGCATCAGCGAGTCACCTGTCAATCGCGCGGTGGGCGGAGCACGTAGCCGACCCCGCGCACCGTGTGGATGAGATGCGGCTCGGTGAAGTCGATCTTCTTTCTCAGGTAGCTGACGTAGGTCTCGAGCACGCCGGCGTCGCCGCCGAAGTCGTAGTTCCAGACGTGATCTAACAGCTGCGATCGGGTGAGCACCCGTCGCGGGTTCGAGAGCAGGTAGCGCAAGAGCCGGTACTCGGTCGCCGTCAGGTCGATGAGCTGGCCCGCCCGGCGCACCTCGTGCGCGTCGTCATCCATTTCGAGGTCGGCGAACTGGAGCAGCTCCCGGGCTGGGCCGCCCTTGCCGGCGCGCCGGAGGATGGCCTGGGTGCGAGCCACGAGCTCGGCCACGCTGAAAGGCTTGGTCACGTAGTCGTCTCCGCCGATCGTGAGACCCCGGATCTTGTCCTCGGTGGCGTCACGAGCCGTGAGGAAGAGCACCGGGATGTCGCGCCGGTCGCGCCGGAGGCGCTCAGCGATGTTGAAGCCGTCGATGTCCGGCAACATCACGTCCAGCAGTATGAGGTCGGGGCGGAAGGCGTCGATCTGCTCGAGCGCCCCGTAGCCGCTGGAGGCAGTCTCTACATCGAAGCCCTCGTAGCGCAGGGCCATCGAGACCAGTTCGGTGATGGACTCCTCGTCGTCGACGACGAGTACACGAGGTCCGGCTTCTCCTCCTACCACCTAGTCATTGTGGCGGATGAAGCTGGGAGTTTGCTGAATGTCCAGTGAGGGGACGGAGCCGGTCGCGCCGGGGCCGCATTGCCACGAACATACGTTCGATAAGATCACTATCCTGTTCGAGTGGGCGGGTACGCAGAGCTCCATTGCCATTCGAATTTCAGTTTCCTCGACGGGGCCTCTTATCCAGAAGAGCTCGTCAGGGAGGCCGCCCGGCTCGAGCTCGCCGCTTTGGCGCTGACCGATCACGACGGGCTCTACGGCGTGGTGCGCTTTGCCGAGGCGGCAAAAGAAGCGGGAGTGCCCACCGTGTTCGGTGCCGAGCTCACCCTCGCCGCCGGTAGTCCCGGCTTCGCCGGGACGGCGGCCGCCCCGGCGCCCCCGCGTACCGGGACTCCTGACCCACCCGGCTCCCACCTGGTCGTCGTCGCCCGCGATCCCGAGGGCTACTCGCGCCTTGCCCGCGCCATCAGCGAGGGCCATCTCGCCGGGGGCGAAAAGGGCCGGCCCCGCCACGACATCGACAGGCTGGCCGAGCTCTCACGCGGCCACTTCCTTATCCTGACGGGTTGTCGCAAAGGAGCGGTACCGAGGGCGCTCGTCGAGGCCGGTCCTGTGGCGGCGGCGAAAGAGCTTGACCGGCTCATCGAACGGTTCGGCCGCGAGAACGTCGTCGCCGAGCTGTTCGACCATGACGACCCTCTCGACTCGGCGCGCAACGATGCCCTCGCTGCCCTCGCCGTGCAGAAAGACCTCGGGATCGTCGCCACGAACGTTGTCCACCACGCCCTACCTGCCGGCCGCCGCCTCGCCTCGGTGCTCGCCTCGGTCCGGGCCGGGCGTCCACTCGACGACCTCGACGGCTGGCTGCCCGCTGCAGGGTCTGCCTACCTGCGCTCGGGGCCTGAGCAGGCCAGGCGTTTTGCTCGCTACCCGGGAGCCGTCGAGCTTGCCGGCGAGCTCGGGACTTCCTGCGCCTTTGACCTTCACCTCGTCGCTCCCAAGCTTCCCGATTTTCCCGTGCCTGCGGGCCAGAGCGAGATGACCTTCTTGCGCCGGCTCGTCGAAGAGGGGGCGACCCGGCGCTACGGCCCGGTCGGGTCAGAACGTGTGCCCGGCGCCTGGCGGCAGCTGGAGCACGAACTGGCGATGATCGAAGAGCTAGGTTTTGCCGGCTACTTCCTCGTCGTCTGGGACATCGTCGAGTTTTGCCGGCGCTCGGGAATCTACTGCCAGGGCCGGGGTTCGGCGGCGAGCTCGGCTGTTTGTTACGTGCTGGGGATCACCAACGCGGACGCCGTCGCCCTCGGTCTTTTGTTTGAGAGGTTCTTGTCACCGGAGCGCGACGGGCCGCCCGACATCGACGTTGACATTGAGAGCGGACGGCGAGAGGAAGTCATCCAGTACGTCTATGGGCGCTACGGCCGCGAGCGTGCCGCCCTCGTGGCCGTCGTTGTGAGCTACCGGGCCCGCTCCGCGGTACGGGACGCGGCCAAGGCGCTCGGCCACTCACCCGGTCAGGTCGACGCCTGGGCACGACGCATCGAGCGCTGGGGCTCACTCGGCGACGGTCGTCATCCGACAGCGCCGCATCGCAAGGACCGTTGGACTTGGTGGAGCGCGGCCGCCGAGGACGAGGCGGCACGGCGCGCCGCCTCGTCGGGGGTGGCGGGTGAGGGTCGTCCCGGTCGTGACGACGTGGCCGCAGAGCCCGGCCCGGAAGAGGCGGCGAGCGAGCTCGGGATCCCAGCACGTGTGCTGGCGGTCGCGACCGAGCTCGAGGGCTTTCCCCGCCACCTCGGCATCCACCCTGGGGGCATGGTCATCTGCGATCGACCTGTCTCAGAGGTCTGCCCGGTCGAATGGGCCCGCATGGAGAACCGGACCGTGCTCCAGTGGGACAAGGACGACTGCGCCGCCGTCGGGCTGGTGAAGTTCGACCTTCTCGGTCTCGGGATGCTCGAGGCGATCCACCGGGCGGTCGACACGGTCGGCGCCTACCACCACGACAAGATCGACCTCGCTCTTATCCCCCAGGAAGAGGCGGTCTACGACATGTTGTGCCGAGGGGACTCGGTGGGGATCTTCCAGGTCGAGAGCCGGGCCCAGATGGCCACGTTGCCCCGCTTGCGGCCGCGGTGTTTCTACGACCTTGTCGTAGAGGTCGCCCTCATCCGCCCTGGGCCGATTCAAGGAGGGTCGGTTCATCCCTACCTGCGCCGGCGCAACGGGACGGAGGCGGTGACGTACCTGCACCCGTGTTTTGAGCGCAGCCTTGCGAAAACCCTCGGGGTGCCGCTGTTCCAAGAGCAGCTCATGCAGATGGCGATCGACGCAGCCGGGTTCAGCGCGGCCGAGGCCGACCAGCTCCGCCAAGCCATGGGCTCAAAACGCTCCACCTCGCGCATGGAACGGCTCCGCGCCCGCCTTTATGCGGGGATGGCCGCGCGCCACATCACCGGCCAGATCGCCGACACCGTCTGGGAACAGCTGGCCGCCTTCGCCAACTTCGGTTTCCCCGAGAGCCACTCAGTGTCCTTTGCTTACCTCGTCTATGTGAGCGCATGGTTGAAGCTGCACTATCCGGCAGCGTTTCTCGCAGCCTTGCTCAACTCCCAGCCAATGGGCTTTTGGGCACCACACACCCTTGTTGCCGATGCCCGGCGCCACGGGGTCGTCATCTGTGGCCCGGACGTGAACAAGAGCGCGGCGTCGGCCTCGCTCGAGCCCGGGTCCGCCCGCGGCCTCGATCCGTCCAAGCCCGGGGCGGACTCCGGCCCGTCGGTGAGGCTCGGTCTCGCCTCGGTGAAAGGGATCGGCTTTGACCTCGCCGAGAAGATCGCGGGCGGCCGGCCCTATGCGGACATGGAGGATCTGGTGCGTCGAAGTGGTATTGGCCGTCCCGGCCTTGAGTTTCTCGCCACTTCGGGAGCACTCGGCGACCTCGGCAAAGACGCCCGTCCTTCGCGCAACGGAGCCGCCGGGGCGACCAGACGTCCTCTCACGCGTCGCGAAGCGCTCTGGGCGGCGGGTGCGGCGGCCGAGGCCCGCCCGGACCGCCTTCCCGGCACCGTTGTCGGGACCGATGCCCCACCTCTTCCCGAGATGGACGAGATCGAGGAGATGTCCGCCGATCTGCAGACACTCGGGCTGTCACCGGGTGCGTCCCCCATGGTTTTCGCCCGGACGAAGCTTGCCAGCAGGGGTGTGGTCCCGAACGCCGAGCTCGTGGGGGTGCCCGACGGGGCGAAGGTCACCGTCGCAGGCGTGGTGACCCATCGGCAACGGCCCGCCACGGCAGGGGGGACGACGTTTTTCAATCTGGAGGACGAGACAGGGCTCGTGAACGTCATCTGCTCGCCAGGATGCTGGACCCGCTATCGCAAGGCGGCGCGTTCGGCGGTGGTGCTGCTCGTCCGTGGACGGCTCGAGCGTGGAGAGGGAGCAGATCCGGGGGCAGCTTCGTCCTCGAACGTGGTGGCCGAGTACTTAGAGGAGATCGACTTCGCCATGGCGGTCGGCCCCTCCAGGGATTTCCACTGACCGCGCCGCGAAAGAGGTCCCAGAACGGCGTGAGCACCGCCGCAGGCTTGCTCTCGGGCGCACCAGGCGAGCGCGACACCTCTCGGCGAGAGGCTAGGTTTCTCAGCGATCACCACCTAACCGGCACCTTTGTTGCAAAAAGCCCGCTGCGTTTTCCGCCTCGGGCGTGTGACCCAAGACGGACGGCAGACCGACCCCCTGCCTAGCTCGAGACGGAGACCGCTGACGGATGAACGCTTTTTTCAATGGCCTCGGACGCTTCTCAGTCCGGTTTCGCTGGCTCATCGTCGTCGTATGGATCATCGGGACCGCCGCCTCGGTCCATTTCCTTCCCTCGCTGGCGAGCCAGGTGAACAACGACAACTCGGCCTTCCTGCCCAACAGCGCGCCGAGCACGATCGCCGGCAACCTCGCTGAGCCGCTCGTCGGCAAGGCCAGCCTCGAGCCGGTCATAATCATCGGGCTCGACCGACAAAGCCAGATCAACGCGGCCGACACCGAGGCCATCAGCCGCCTGGCGACCGCGGCGAAGAAGGTGCCCAATGTCGTCGCCGTGCAGTACGTGGGCACTTCTCCGGACGGGCACGCCGTTCAGCTCGTGGCAGAGGCGAACGTCGCCGGATTCAGCCCCGGGCCGTCGGAGGACGTCGTCAATGGGCTGACGGCCGCCTTCGGCAAGGTGGGGGCGCCTCCAGGCCTGCAATTCCACCTCGCCGGTGTCGTCGCCACCAACGTCGCCCAGCAAAAGTCATCGAGCACGACCGGCAACAAGACCCAGCTGCTTTCGATCCTGTTCATCATCGTGCTGCTGCTGTTCGTGTTCCGGTCGATCCTCGCGCCCTTCATCACCTTGCTCCCCGCCGCCATCGTCTTGCAGCTGTCGGGCTCGCTCATCGGCGAGCTCGGGTCCCACGGGCTCAAGATCTCCCAGATCACCCAATTGCTCCTCATCGTGTTGATCTTGGGTGCCGGCACCGATTACGGGCTTTTCTTGGTGTTCCGGGTCCGAGAGGGGCTGCGGTCGGGCCTGCCGGCCCATGAGGCGGTGTCCCGTGCCGTGGCCCGGGTGGGTGAGTCGATAAGTGCATCGGCCGGCACCGTCATCCTCGCTCTTTTGACCTTGCTGTTCGCGAGCTTCGGGATATACCACGACCTCGGCGTGCCTCTCGCGATCGGGATCGCGGTCATGCTCGTCGCGGGCGTGACGCTGTTGCCGGCGCTTTTGGCGATCCTCGGGCGGGCGGTGTTCTGGCCGGCGAAGATCGTGCCCGGGGAAGCGAACGAGAGCTGGTGGGGCAAGGTCGCCCAGCGCGTCATCCAGCGCCCGGCACATACGCTCGTGACAGGCATCGTCGTCTTCGGGGCGCTCGCTTTCGGGGCGCTTTTGTACTCGCCGGCGGGCTTCGGCGGGGCCACCGATGCGCCGAGCGGGAGTGACGCGGCGGCCGGCAATGCCGCCTTGATGAAGTACTTCCCCGAGGCGAGCTCGAACCCGACCAACCTCATCTTGCAGCTTGCCCGCCCGGCGTGGAAAGACCCCGCGGTCCTCGTGGAGGCTGCGAACCAGCTACAGGCGACCGGCCTGTTCAGCGCCCTGCCCGGCCCGCTCGACCCGACGGGCACGCCGATCCCGCCCGCGACCTACGTGAGCCTGCACGCTGCGCTCGGCAATCCCAAGCTGCTCCCACCCTTGCCCATCGCCGGTTCGCCCGGTGCCAAGGTACCGATCGCGCTGTACGACTTCTACCGCGCAACGGCGCGTTTTGTGAGCCCGGACGGGCACACTATCCAGTTCGAGGCGGGTCTCACCGCCGGCGACGCCAGCTCGACGCCGGCGCTGAACGCCGTCCCCGCCATCCGGGCGGCCCTCACGAGGGTGCAGCACCAGATCGGCGCCACGGCGAGCGGGGTCGCCGGCGAGGCGCCGGCGCTTTACGACGTGAGCTCGATCTCCGACTCCGACCTGATCCACATCGTCCCGATCGCGATCATCGCCATCGGGCTCTTGCTGGCGCTCGTCCTGCGGAGCCTGGTCGCCCCGTTGTATCTGATCGCGAGCGTGATGTTGTCCTACCTCGCTGCGCTCGGTCTCTCCTCGATCATCTTCATCAAGCTGGCGAACAGTGGTGGACTCACCTTCCTCTTACCTTTCTTGATGTTCATCTTCCTCTTAGCCCTCGGCGAGGACTACAACATCCTCGTCATGACGCGGATCCGAGAGGAGGCTCACGAACGACGCCTGCGCGACGCCGTGGTGACCGCCGTCGGGGCCTCGGGGCCGACGATCACCTCGGCCGGGCTCGTCCTGGCGGGAACGTTCATGGTGCTGGCCGTCACCGCCGCGGGCCAACCGGGAGGGAGCCAGATCCGCGACATCGGGATCGGCTTGGCGCTCGGTATCTTGATGGACACCTTTCTCGTGCGGAGCTTGCTCGTGCCCTCGACGGTTTCGTTGCTTGGCCGTTGGAACTGGTGGCCGGGCAAGCTGACCGAGATGGACATGGTTCTGGCACGGGATCCGGTTTCGGCCGAGGAAAGTGACGGCAGGACTGCCACCACGCCCGGGCGTTCGGAAGTCCCGAGCCCGGCGCCGAGCACTGAGTAGTGGCGCCCCTGGTCCGCGCCTTGGCCATGATGGCGAACGGTTCGGTCCGGCAATACTGGGCCGGTGCGTAATAACGAGGAGGAGCACGGCCCGCCAAGGGTGAATGCCCGGGCTCTGTTGGTGTTCGTGAGCGTTCTCGTGCTCGTCGACACGGTTTTCTTCACGGCCCTCACACCCTTGTTGCCCCACTACGTGCACAGCCTCAGGCTGTCCAAGACCGAGGCGGGCGTCCTGGTCGCGGCCTATCCCCTCGGTACCTTGGCCGGTTCCATCCCGAGCGGGGTCCTCGCCAGCCGTCTCGGCGTCCGGGCGGCTGTGGTCCTCGGGCTTTGCCTCATGAGCGGGGCGACATTGGTCTTCGGCTTCGGGACCTCGATCGTCGTGCTCGACACGGCACGCCTCGCCCAGGGAATCGGGGGGGCGTGCACTTGGTCGGGGGGGATGGCCTGGCTCGCTGGTGGTACCGCCGTCGACCGGCGCGGCAGGGCACTCGGGGTGGCGCTCGGGTCATCTGTCGCGGGAGCGCTGCTCGGCCCCGTCATCGGCGCTTTCGCGAGCGGCGTCGGGACCCGGCCGGCGTTCGCGGCCGCGACGTTCGCCGCGGTGTGCTTGATGGTGGCGAGCTTCCGGGTGGCCACGCCAGTTGGCAGCGAATCTCAGAGCCTCCGGCGAGCCATGCACGCCCTTAGCGACCAGGGCGTCTTCGCCGGGATGTGGCTGACCTGCCTCGCCGGGCTGGCGTTCGGCGTCATAGACGTCCTCACCCCGCTGCGCCTCAATGCACTCGGTGCCAGCGCCGCGGTGATCGCTGGGGCGTTTCTCGGTGCGGCTGGGCTGGAAGCGGTGCTCGCTCCTTTGGTGGGACGTCTTGCCGACAAAAGGGGGCGGCTGGCGCCGGTCAAGGTGTCGTTGGCGGCCGCGATCGCAGTCAGCGTGCTCCTTCCCTTGCTGCGTCCCGCCGGGGTCCTTGTCGCCCTTGTGGTCATAGGCCTACCGGCCTATGGCACCTTGTTCGTGCCTTCCTCGGCGATGATCAGCGATGCCGCCGACCGCTTGAGTCTTCACCAGGGTCTTGGTTTCGGCCTGGCCAATCTCGCTTGGGCAAGTGGCCAGGCGGTAGCGGCGAGCTCCAGTGGGGCGATCGCCCAGGCGAGCTCAGACACGGTGCCCTACATGCTCCTTGTCGTTGCTTTCGTGGCGACGTTCTTGGTGTTACGGCCTGAAGGGCGCCGGTTCGTCGCCCGGATCCGACCGGGACCGCGCCGAGCAACGCCTGAGCTGGACTGACGTCGCCGCCGGCGCCTAGACCGGCGAACCTGAGTCGTCTCGCAGCGGGGCGATGCTGCAGCCGCTCGTCGTGAACAGGGTCACGCCCTTACGTGCGGTCCTTTTCGACTGGTACATAGCCGAATCGGCCTGGGCCAAGAAGGCGTCCGCGTCGAGCGCTTCTGCGGTCCAGGCCACTCCGACGCTCGTGCGCAGCTCGACCACTGCGGTCCCGACGTCTATCACGGCGGTGGTCGCGGCCGCCACGCGCTCAGCGACCTTGATGGCTTGGGCCGAGCTCCGCACGCGTGGGCAGATCACGATGAACTCGTCCCCACCGACACGACCCACGGTGTCGCCCTTGCGCGCGGCGTCTCGAAGGCGTTCGGCGGCCTCCGCCAAGAGACGGTCGCCAACTGCGTGACCGTACTGGTCGTTCACGGACTTGAAATTGTCAAGGTCGATGTAGATGAGGGCGTTTCCCTCGCCGGGCGCCTTGGACGAGGCCGTCGTACGTTCCAGGAACTGCAACGAGGCGTCTCGGTTCAAACACGAGGTGAGCTTGTCGACCGAAGCCCTCACCTCGAGCTCGCGACGGAGCTGAACACGGTCGGTCACATCGCTGAGGCAGCCCGCGGCACCGGCGACCACGCCGGAGGAGTCCGTGAGCGCGCGCAAGCTCAGGTCACACACCCGCTCGGCACCGGGGGCGAGCAACCCCTCCGAAGCGGAGACATAGAAGCGGATCTCCACGTCATCGACCGGTTGCCCGCCGAGCACAACGGCCAGCGCCGCCTCAAAAACGGGCCTGTCCGCGGCGACGACAGACCTCATCAAAGCCTCCACCGTGTTCGTCGACAAGACGCCCACGATGGTCTGCATGCGGTCATTGGTGAACGCGACATGCCCAGCCATGTCGACCTCGAACAGACCGACCGGAACTGACTCGGACAACCTGCTCAACAGTTGCTCGCGAGAAAGGAGCCTCGATATCTCCGCCTCGGCCTCTTTTTGCGCCGTAATGTCGCGTACGAGCAGGCAGATCCTCTTCGTCGCGCCTTCGGGTCCGGCAATTGGAGCGACTCGCCCCTGGAACCATCTGAGACCGGCGGGGACCTCGAGGGTGTACTCCCAGAACTCGGGCCGGCCAGTCCTAAAGACGTTGCTCGTGACCTCTTTCAACCGGAGCCCCATGTCCTCGCCGATCACCTCGGCGTGCGTCCGGCCGAGCAGCTGGTCCCGGGGGGCTACGAGCAAGGCGTCGTTGGCGGTCCAGATCCCGAGATAGGTGCCGTTCTCGTCTAGCTCGAAAACAAGGTCATCGAGGGAGGAAACGAGCGCTTGAAGGCGCGCCTCACTTTCCTGCAGAGCTTCGGTGGGCCCGTGAGGTTCGTTGATGTCGATCACCTCGTCCTGCCAAGGGGAAATGGGTCCTGACTCCCACCTCCGACCGTCGCCTCGTCCTGCATTACCAGCATACGGCCAACTGCTGGGCCACGGCGGCGTATTGCGGCCAGGTTGCGATCTCGGCCCGGGCTCGTCGGCCAGGGTCTATAAGTCGGTTCGGTTTCGTTGGCTTCATCGCCGACGCCCCCACTTTTTGGGAGAGGAAGGGGTGTGTTCAGGTGTTTTGCGGGAACCCGAGGTTGACGCCGCCGTGGCTCGGATCGAGCCACCGGCTGGTCACGACCTTGCCCCGGGTGAAGAAATGGACGCCCTCGGTACCGTGCACGTGGGTGTCGCCGAACAGGGAGGTCCTCCAGCCGCCAAAGGAGTAATACGAAACGGGCACGGGGATCGGGACGTTCACCCCGACCATGCCGACCTCGACCTCGTTCTGGAAGCGACGAGCGGCACCCCCGTCACTGGTGAAGATGGCGGTGCCGTTCCCCCAAGGGTTCGAGTTGACGAGCTCCAGGGCGGCGTCATAGGTGGGAACCCTCACGACCGATAGCACCGGACCGAAGATCTCGTCTTTGTAGAGGGACATCCCGGGCGTCACCTTGTCGAACAGCGTCGGCCCGAGCCAGAAGCCGTCCGCCTCTCCGTCCGGGCTCGTCTGGCGTCCGTCGATGAGCAGATCCGCTCCCTCGGCGACGCCGGCGTCGAGGTAGGACGCCACCTTGTCGCGGTGCGCCCGTGTCACGAGCGGGCCCATGTCGGAGCCGGAAAGGCCGTGCCCGACCTTGAGAGTCGACATCCGCTCGCAGATCCTTCCGATGAGCTCGTCGGCGACCGGCTCGACGGCGACGAGCACGGAGATTGCCATGCAGCGCTCACCGGCGGAGCCGAAGCCGGCATTGACCGCCGAGTCGGCGGCGAGGTCCAAGTCCGCGTCGGGGAGAACGACCATATGGTTCTTCGCGCCACCGAGTGCCTGCACGCGCTTGCCATGGCGGGTCCCGTTCTCGTAGACGTATCTGGCAATTGGGGTCGAGCCAACGAACGAGACAGCCTTTATGTCCGGATGCTCCAACAAGCGGTCGACCGCCACCTTGTCGCCTTGGACGACGTTGAAGACACCAGGCGGCAGACCGACCTCTGCCCACCGCTCGGCGAGCCAGAGGGACGCCGATGGGTCCTTTTCGCTCGGCTTGAGTACGACGGTGTTCCCGCAGGCGATGGCGATCGGGAAGAACCAAGCCGGCACCATGGCGGGGAAGTTGAACGGGCTGATGACGGCGACCGGGCCGAGCGGCTGACGAATCGAGTAAACGTCCAGGTTGGTAGAGACATTCTCGGAATAGCTGCCCTTCAAAAGCTGCGGGATGCCGCAAGCGAACTCGACGACCTCGAGCCCCCGGTTGACCTCGCCCAACGCGTCGTCGAAGACCTTGCCGTGCTCCGAGGTGACGATCCCGGCCAGCTCGCGTGAGCGCTCGGCCAAGACCTGGCGGAAGGCGAAAAGCAGCTTCGAGCGCTGTGAGAGTGAGCTATTGCGCCAGGTCGAAAAAGCGCCCGAGGCTGCGGCCACCGCTTCGTCGACATCCGCCGAGGATGCGAACGAGACGTGCTTGGTGAGCTTGCCGCTCGCGGGGTCGTAGACCTCGCCGAGGCGCTCACCGGTCCCGAGGAAGGACTTGCTGTCGATCCAGTGGGTAACGAGGGGAAGGACAGGAGCAACGTCGCTTGTCATCGAAGGATTCTCCCTGTTGGCCGAACCAGATTCAACACCGCTCGTCTCGGCGACAAGCGGGCGGCGGGTTTGTCAGGCGATCCTCACTAGGCGCAGGGTGTCCGCCACCGGGTCCTTTTCGTAGGGCGATCCCGCAATGACCACGACGACGTCCCCCGGCGAGGCGAAACCCGCTTCGACCACCTGACGCACGGCCCGCCAGATGCCGTCGTCGGTGTTGCCCGCGTGCTCGGAGAGCAGCGTCTCGACCCCCCAGCTCATGGAGAGCTGTCGGACCGTGCGCTCGTGCGGGGTAACCGCGACGATGGGCATGCACGGTCGGAACCGTGAGATCGCACGGGCAGTAGCGCCTGATTGCGTGCATGCGACTATGGCGGCAACGTCCTCTTCGATCGCGGCACGCCAGGCAGCGCCGGTGATCGCCGCCGTGATCCGGCGCAGGGGGGCGTCGGCCGACACCTCCTGCACACCAAGCCCGCCACCCCAGTTTACATAGTCGAAATCACATTCGGCTCGCTCCACTATGCGCGACATCGTCGAGACGCAATTGACCGGGTCAGCGCCGATGGCGGTTTCCCCGGAGAGCATGACGGCGCTCGTGCCGTCCAAGATGGCATTCGCGACGTCGCTGACCTCGGCGCGGGTCGGCACAGGCGAAGAGATCATCGACTCGAGCATCTGGGTTGCCGTGATGACAGGGCGGGCAAAACGCACACCGCAGCGGATGATCTCTTTCTGGTGGAACGGGACATCTTCCAGCGGCAGCCGGATGCCGAGGTCGCCGCGGGCGACCATCACGGCGTCAGAGCTGCGCACGATGGCGTTGAGATTCTCGATCGCCTCGGCCGTCTCGATCTTCGCGACCAGCATCGTGCCTGAGTGGCCAACGGCCTCGCGGACCGCCTCGATGTCTTCGGCTCGCCGGACGAACGACACGGCGATGGCCTCGACCTGTTCAGCGACGAGGGCGGCGACCCGGTCCAGGTCCTCGGGGGTGGGCGTGGCGAGCTGGAGCTTGTTCGTGGGGACGCTGACCCCGGGCCGACCTATGACCTTGCCCCCGGAACGGACGCGGGCGACGACTTCACCGTCCCGGCGCCCCAGTACCTGAAGCGAGATGCCGCCGTCCCCGAGAGAAACGAGGTCCCCCTCCTCAAGACTTGCGACCGCGTCATCGAGGGCGACTCCAATCCGTGTCGCAGAGCTCGTCGGTGTCGTCGAACCCGGGGCAAGCACGACCTCGGCGCCGGTTTCGAGCACGACCCCGCGTTTTGGAAACGCAGAGCTGCGGATCTTCGGGCCCGGGAGGTCCGGCAAGATCCCGAGGTGCGGGGCGATCTTGCGTATCTGTCGCACGAGGTCGATCGCCTGGGAGATCGTGCTGTGGGCAAACGACACCCGGGCGACATCCATGCCGGCCGCGACAAGCGCCTCGAGGACCTCCGGGCTGCTCGAGGCAGGCCCGATGGTGGCGACGATCCGGGTCCGTCGGCGCTCCACTCGTGGCCGGGCATGAGCGCGGACATCCTCGAGAAATGGGAGGGAGGTGACGCTTCGAGTTTCGACTACCGGTCGTGCGGTGCTGGGGGGTTCCACCTCATCAGCATGCCCGATGCCGTCCTGGCCCGTTGCTTGCCTCTTCATGAACTCGGCACCTGGGGGTGAGACCGAATTGCCACGGCTTTGGCAGACTGAGCGAGTGCGCGTCCTCCTCAACATGGTTTGGCTCGTGCTCTCGGGTTTCTGGCTGGCAGTGGGCTACGCAGTAGCAGGTCTGGTCATGTTTCTGCTCATCGTCACCATTCCTTTCGGGGTGGCGTCATTTCGTCTCGCCGCTTACGTGCTGTGGCCCTTTGGCAGAACGATGGTCCGACGACCAGACGCCGGAGCTGCGTTGACTCTCGGCAATGTTCTCTGGTTCCTCCTCGTCGGAGTGTGGATGGCCATTGCCCATATGCTTCTTGGGGTCGTTCTTTGCCTAACTATCATCGGGATCCCGCTCGGGCTCGGGAACTTCAAGCTCGCCAAAGTGGCCATTGCGCCGCTCGGCAAAGAGGTCGTCTCGACGAAAGATCCTCGGGCCTCGCTCGCATTGGTGTCGTTCTGATCGGTCCGTGGAACCGGGTGGCGGTGCCCGCCTGTGGTCACAAAGGTGGCTCCATGTCCGGCTCGGGTACCTCTGCAGGTTGGTAGCCCGGCCCGGGCGCACTTGGCAGGCTACGGAGTTTTGACGGCGCGGCCTGGACCGGCTACGTCGTGCCGGCACGAGTGGGTCTTAGAGACCGCGTCACCGCCCCGAATCTGTCACCAAGGTCGTCATCGTCGGGCAGGTCGAGCACCACGGTGAGACCGGCCGCCCACCCGTGACAGAACAATTGCCAGCCGTCGTGGACTTGGAGCTGCGATTGGCCAGCCTGGAGGTGAGCCTGGACAAGGAACTGGAGGTCACCTCGGTAATTGAGCTCCCAGACAACGGCGCGCGCCGGGAAGGTCGCTCCGTTTGTGATTGGCGAGCCGGGACGGTCCTTTCCCATCCCGGTCGCATTCACGATCAGTGACCCGGCCGGGGCAGAATTGACGAGCTCGTCCCAGGGACCTTCACCGACATGGCCGACGACCGGGTACGGCGTCAAATGGACCAGCTGTTGGACCGCCTCGTGATGCACATCTGCGCAGATGAAGGGCACAGGTGCGCGGGTGGCGAACAAGTGATGGGCCAGTGCCAGTGCTGTGCCGCCGGCCCCAAGGCAGATGACCTGTCCCTCAGACTCCGGCCAGATCCGGTCGGTAACGCGTCCCACCGAAACTGGATCGCGAGTCCAGCCGAGGAGCCCTTCCTCGGTGCGCCGGATGGCGTTTACCTCTTGGCAGGCGAGCGCGAGCGGGTCGAGGTCTTTGAAAAGAGTCTGGCAGGCTCGGAACATCCTCACCTTGTGGGAGGTGATGATGACCCCGGCGGCGCACTTGTTCTCAGACACTCCGGCGAAGAATCTGACATAGACGCCCTCGTCAGCGTCAGGAGGGATATCGACACCGCGAACCGTACAGGGCGAACCAAGGGCCGCCTGCCAAAGTGGCATGACCCGGTGGATCAGCGAGGAGCCAGTCGTGACGCCCACGAACAGGACCTCAGCCATCGCCACGGAGCCTATGTCGCCCCGGAGAGCGGTCTGTCTCCCCAGGCCAGGCGCTCGCGACACGCTCGGCCAGCACCCTCGGGTGGGTGCGGCGGTGTTAGTCGCTAAGCATTTTCCAGAAATCGGTCGATACTCACTCATCCGAACCCGATCAGGAGTTGCGATGGTCCAAATCGAGCTAGATCCCCAGTCGCCACCCCAAGGGTCGCTGCGCGAAATCGAGCAGACTTGCATGCGCAACCTTCTGGCAAGCACCGAGGAGCGCGTGTACTTCAAGGACCGTGACAGCCGGTTCCTCCTGGTCAGCGCGGGGTGGCTCGCCGCCATCGCTCCCGGCCGTCGTGTGGAGGAGGTGATCGGTAGGACGGACTTTGACTTCTTCAGCAAGGAGCACGCCGATGCCGCCTTTGCGGACGAACAGGAGATCATGAGGACCGGTGAGCCGATCGTGGGCAAGTTGGAACGGGAGACGTTTCGCGACGGACCGCCCAACTGGGTATCGACCAGCAAGATGCCCCTTCGCGACGAAAAGGGCAGCGTAATAGGCACTTTTGGGATCTCTCGCGATGTCACGGCTCAGATCAAGGCGGAGAGTGCCCTGGCTTACCAAGTCCTGCATGACCCCGTGACTGGACTCGCCAACCGGGTCGCCTTGATGGACCGTTTGTCGCAGGCCCTCGTCGCCATGGAACGGCACCCGGGACGGCTCGCTGTCCTTTACGTTGATGTCGACCACTTCAAAGCGATCAACGACTCTTTCGGGCACGCAGCCGGTGATCAGGTTCTCACAGAGGTCGGCCGCCGGCTCACCCGCCTCGCCCGGCACGTCGACACGGTTGCCCGTCTCGGGGGCGACGAGTTCGTGGTGCTCTGTGGGTCGCTGCGCGAAGACGACAACGTGAGTCTCATTGCCGACAGGATCGTGCGCGGGATCCGCGCCCCGTACCTCGAGGAGGGACTCGATCTCACCGTCACCTGCAGCATCGGCGTCGTCGTCGTCCGCGATCCTCTCGCCGAGCCCGAGCAAGTCATTCACGAAGCCGACGAGATGATGTACGAAGCCAAAGAGTCGGGGCGGAACCGCTATCGGGTCTACGACTCCGGTCAGCACTTGCGCACCGGCAAGGACTTCCTTCTGGCGGAGCTCAGCCGTGCCATCGAACACAGGGAGCTCTTCCTGCTCTACCAGCCCCTGTTTGCTCTGGAGGACCGAACACTGATGGGTGTCGAGGCGCTGGTGCGCTGGCGCCATCCTGAACGCGGGGTCGTGCCACCTGACGACTTCATCCCCTTCGCCGAACAGCACGGGCTCATCGCCCGCATCGACTCCTTCGTCTTGGACGAGGCCTGCCGCCAGTTGGCCGAGTGGACGTCGCTTCCGGACTGGCCCGGCGACTTCACCATGGCGGTCAACGTGTCCGGCGGCGAGCTGTCGAACCCCGAATTCGCCCACCGGGTCGCCGAGGTCATTGCTCGACGAGGCATGCGGCCGGGACAGCTGTGCCTGGAGATAACTGAGACTGCACTCGTCGGCGAGTTCGGTGACGTGCAAGACACCCTGTCGGCTCTGACCAACCTCGGTGTCCGTCTCGCCCTCGACGACTTTGGAACTGGCTACTCGACCCTTGCCCACCTGCAGCGGCTGAAGGTCGACATCTTGAAGATCGATCGCAGCTTCGTGGCTCAGATCAGCCGGAGTCCTCGCGACCGCGAGATCGTGGCCGCGGTGACGGCGATGTCACACGCTCTCGGCATGCGCGTCGTCGGTGAAGGGATCGAGACGAGCAACCAGCTCGACACGCTTGCCGAGCTGGACTGCGACCAGGGCCAGGGCTTCTTGTTCGCCCGCCCTCTGCTGCCCGAAGCGGTCGTCGCCTTGATGAGCTGATCGTCCGGCCCGCAGATCCGGGCTTGTCAGTGCAATCCCGACGTGGCGAGCAGATAGAGATCGAATGTGGCGATGCCGCCAGCCGCCACCAGCAGGCAGGCTACGACGGTCGTCTGAGGGCGACTGACCCGCTGTCCTGGTCGTCCGGCGTTCGTTGAGCACCGAGACATGCAGGTCCTGGGCCCAGACGTCGTCCGGACGAGCTGACTGGCCTGCCGGGGTGACAAGCATCACGATGCCCGTTCGGCGACGGTCGACCAAACTTGTCTCGGAATGCTGCTCGGAATCGAGTCGATCGAGGTCGGCCGGCAGAGGAAGTATCCCTGCCCAAATCGAATTCCCAGGTTGCGGAGGACTTCCAACTCCGCCGCTGATTCGATGCCCTCGGCGATGATCTCGGCGCCGAGCTGGGAGGCGAAACTCACGAGTGCCGTCGCAAGCGCGGCGCGCACCGGGTCGTGGTCTATGCCGGAGGTGAGTTCGCGGTCGAGCTTGATGATGTCCGGGGCGAGCTTGAGGATGTGGGCGAAACTGGCGAAACCGGCACCCGTGTCGTCGATGGCCAGGCGTACGCCGAGCAAGCAGAGCTGGTCGAGCGCGTTCGAGAGCCGGGCGTAATCGTCGACCTTGGCCTCCTCGGTCAACTCCATCACGACACGCCTCGAGTCGCAGCTGGCGAGAAGCTGGCGCACCTCGTCACAGATCATCGCCTCAGGGCCCGCGTTCACGCACAGGGTGATGTCGTCAGCCAGAAGTGGCAGCGAGCTCAGGGCCTTTTTCACCGAGGCGACCTCGAGCTCGATGCCGACGCCCATGGCGTGGGCTTCGGCGAACCAGACGTCTGGGGCGCGCTTGGGAGGCGAAGGGAAACGCGCCAGCGCCTCGACCGCGAAGCAGTCTCCGTTTGTGATGTCGAACACCGGCTGGAAGACGTGCCAAAGTCCGCGCCCTTCGAGCAGGGTTTCGATTCGGCTTCGGCTCTCCATCCTCATTGCCGCTCCCGGGTTCAAGACATTGGCCACGAACCGCTCCTCGGCGGCAGGCCCATCCCCGTGGCACATGGCTGCGCCGGGCGAGTCCCGAGAGACGCGCTCCAGCAACGCATTGACGGCTTCCGAAAGGTCGAAGGCGACCGCAATCGCGACACTTATGAACTCAGCAAGACTGGTAAGTGTCTCGACATCACGGTCGTTGAAGATTCGCGGACGGGAGGAGGAAACGCAGAGAACCCCGACGGTCTGTGTGCGGCGCCAAAGTGGCACGCAAACCAATGACTCGACCCCTGCGGCGCTACGGAATACAGACTCGACACGAGGGTCGGCGGACGCCTGTTCGCAGTGGAGCGTCTCCCCCGTCTGGAAGGCCAGGCCGGCGAGACTTCCCTGCAAGGGAATTCGGCTGCCGACCAGTCCGGCGACGGAACCCGCTGCACACTCGATGGTGAGCCACGACGGCTCGCGAGCGAACCATACAAGAACGCCATCGGCACCCTCGATGAGGGCAACAGCCTCATCGGCAACGCGTTGCATGAGTACTAGGGGATCACCCGCCCGCCTAATCGCCTCCTCGAGCCCGGTTCGGTCAATCACGCGAGCGCCCTTCCAGCGAACCTCGAAAAGCCAGTTAAGCGATTATCGGCACGTCCCGTCCGTCAACCGATAGACGGACCGTCATTTATCGCTAGACGTTGTGTCCATACGCGCCAAGAGCAGGTCGATGAGCTCTTGTTGAGACTCGACACCAAGCTTTTTGAATACCGACGAGAGATGGTTGCGAACTGTGCTCTGGGAGATGAAAAGCGCCCCTGCGATGGCCGGCACCCGGTGTCCGGCCAGCAGCCTTGTGAGCACCTCGAGCTCGCGTGACGACAACTCGGAAAGGCCGGGCAGCTCGGCCTCGCTGAGGCCGGCAAGGCGGCGCGAAGCTCCGAAGACGTCGGTCGCTCGAGCTTCGGCCAGGAACATCTCCACATGGGTGTCCGACGAGGCCTCGGACCGCTCAGACGCCACGAGTGCGAAGGCGAAGCTGGGCGGGGGAGCGGTCGGCAGGAGCAGCATTTGACACAGCTGTGCCTTTTCAGTCTCCCGACTTATGTGAACGTGCAGAGCCACGCCCTTGCCGGTGGCAGTCGACTGTGCGAGCGCCCACATGAGTCCGGCCAGGTCGTCGGGGTGGATGATCTCAAAGATGGTCCGGCCGACGAGCCCCTCCGGCTCGCCGCCCGAGATCGCGTCGAGGTTGCTGCGTACGCGGTCGATCCTCAGGCTGGCGTCGGTCGTGCCAATGAGGGCGTTGAACTCCTCTGACAGCGCGGCACCGAGACTTTGGGCCGGCCTGACGTCTGTCGTGAAGACGAAAAGGGCGTGCCGAGGTGGGACCTCCTCTTCGAGCGTCCTCACCCAAGTCTCGAACGGGACATACGATCCGTCGCGCGTGCGAACCACCCGGACGGTCTCATAGCCGGTGAGCCTGCCCGTTACGAGCAAGTCAAGGTTGCTAGGCGGCAAGTCAGAGAAAAGCGACTCAAGTTTGCGACCGACGAGCTCGGTGCCCTCGGGGGAGAACAGCTCCTCCGCGGGCGGACTCGCCACCACGATCGTCTCGGTGGCGACCTCCACGATAAGGGCCGGCAGAGGGTTGTGCGCGAGGACGTCCAGCACACCCGCGGGTAGCGCTGACGCTGAGAACTCTTTCGAGCTCACCCCAACTCCCCCCCTTTTAGAGCCAATGTATCGCCGACCAAAGTCATGCGCTCTCCGTTCCACGAGGCGCAGCAACCCAGCCCCGTCCCGTTTCGCTGTCATCAGGAAGCTACAGATGCCTTCGGTCCCTAGCGCGTCGGGCGGGGAGCAATGGACGCATCGTCCAGCGATAAGTGACGGATCGTCTATGCGCCGAGGGTCCAGGTGAGCCGATAAAAGCACACGGCAGGATCCCTTCTGCGAGGAGGGTCGGATGGCGGCTAGGGCGTTCGGAATCGTGGCCGGCACCGCCGCCGCGGTCGTACTGGCCGTTGAAGCCCTGCTGACAGGTTCGGGCGCCTACGCCGCCACCGCGCGGGTCGTCGAGCTCGCCGACAGCTCGGGAGCAGCTGTCCAGCGGACACGTCCGTCGGATCTGACGATCACCTCCGTTGCTTTCCCGCAGGCCGCCAAGTTGTTGTATCCGGGCGCCGACGTCAACGTTCGCGTCACCATCTCCAACCCGAACCCTTTCGCCGTGACCATCACGGCCGTGAGCTTGCCGAGCGACACGACTTATGCGAGCGGGTACACGACTAGCGCCTTCACGACACTTCGGCCCGGTTGCGGGGCTGCAACTCCGAGCGACGTCATCTGGAGCTATTCCTCGGGGACGAGCAGGACGCATACCCTTACGAAGCCGCTTACCGTGGCACCGAAAGGGCACGCAGAGGACCCGCTGACGGTGGTGTTCATCGACGCAGCCACCATGACGCCTTCGGCACCTGCGGCGTGCGAAGGCTCGTACTTTTCGATGCCGGCGCTGAAGGGCGTCACCGTCGCCGACGGTTTTGCGAGCATCACGACGAGTCCGGTGACAGACAACTGGAGGAGTTGAACCGGCGCTGCTCAGTGGCAGTCAAACCGATCGCGTCGATGCGGAACGACCCGCGCGTGGTTCGTGCCGAGGGCCTTCGATCGCTATGACCAGTACCACTGTCGCGCGAGCTCGTTGCGACCGCTCAAGAGATCATTGCTGAAAAGCCGATTCGACCCGGTGTGGGAAGAGACTGAGAGCTCCTTCGCAACGGGCAAGAGGGGTAGGTTGGCTGTTCGGCGGGTGGTCAGTGCGCATTGGGGGGACCAGACCGCTGCTCAGCGGTTGCGGTGATCGCTAACAGCCGATATCGACTGTTGGTCGAGCGTCACGACGTGACCGGGAGATAGATGTCGGCCCGCCATCGCCTGGCGGGGCTGGGAGTGCTTAGAGCACCCACTGCCCGCAATGCCCACGCCAGCACATGCTCATGAGATTCCTCGGAAGGCATACGCAAGACCAATCCTCGACGGGGGTGGTCCTGTTCGACGAGCCAGCTCTCGGGAACCGGAACGCCCAGCGAATAGAGCTCGGCGACGGCGCGACGTCTCGTGACGTGCGTGATGCCGAGCCTCGGCTGAACGAGCCCTCGGCGGTTGAGGCTTCCGGGGACCCAGGTGCACATGGTGAAGCCGATGCCGCCGCCGCCGACCAAGGTGAGGAACCCGAGCGAGGTGGTCATCTCGTCGTCGTTGGTGATCCCGGGTATGAGGTTGATCCACCCATCTTTGGCGCTGGCAAGGCGCGCCATGTATGCGACGACCTGGGTGACCTCGTCGATGCCGAACTCCATTCGCTCGATCCTTCGAACCTTGCGGGTCACGTGAGGAGTATCGCAGCTGGCACGAGGCGGGGTCCCAGCGGTGTGCAACTTGGAGGTTCCGGCGACGCGGGAGCTTTCTCGCCAAATGCCGAGGAGCGACCGGTGAGGTCACGCTCGCTGTGCCGGGTACGAGACAGCGCGAGGCGGCGTTACGCGCTGCGCGGAGCATTTGCTCCCCGACCCATAAGGTCACCCTCTTACGGACGGTCCAGAAGAGACGTCGGACGAGTCCGGGAGGCGACGGTTTCGCGGAGTTGGCACCGGGGACGAGACCGAAAGGCATTCAGCACCTTGCCTCGGCCCAGTCCCAGTGACCCGCAGGTCTTCGACTCGTGTTCGCCTAGCTCGTGACCACGACCCCTTGGTAGAGAGCTTGGCGCTGGGGTCGCCTTTGACCCGCCGCATTTTGGGGCGTTGTTTCTTGCCCTGTGCAGGAACTCCGCAACTATCGGATGGCTTGCAGCAAAGACTCGGACCGTAGCGGGAACCTCTGCAACCTTCGCCAATGGCGACCGGCTCTGTGCCTGGGGTCAAGAGCGATAGGACATCTGCCGATAAGTGTCCGATGAGAGAAGTTTGTCGGGACTCCGGTCCTGTCCGACCGCTCGAGACAGTGACCGGATCGTGATCTCCCACGAGGGCGTCCATAAGAACCAGGCGCACGAGAATCACTCAGGCGGGATCGCAGCACCGCCAAGAGTTGACCGGTCGAGCGCCAAAGCGTTGGCCGACGAAGCTGTGAGACCTCGCGGCAGGTACGAGACCGCCGTCTTTCACGGCAGCGGCGGGTTCGAGTCCGTCCGTGAGCATTGGGAGGCGCTCGCGCCTCACGCGCATCTCTACACGCAGTTACCGGAGTGGGTTGAGAACCTGGACCCAGAAGGGATCTGCTGGTTGGTCGTCACAGACGACGATGGACCCGTAGCGGCAGCTGCTCTCCTCCCCAGGAGAATGAACGTCTTGGGCAAGGGCATACGAATCCTGAGCGGCGTGCGACAGACCTTGGATGGAGTTCACGGTCGCGACCTAGGTGCGGGAGCACTCGCCATTGCGAACCCGAAGGCCGATGCCCGAGCCATAGTCGACTCACTGCTCCGCGGCTACCGCCGGAGCGGCTCAAAGTGGGACGTCCTCTTGCTGCGAGAGCTGCGTGAGAGCTCGCTGTGGGTGGCGGCCCCGAACTTCGGAATCCTCGCACCCGACGGTGGGAGTCCCTTCCTCGAGACCGCGAAGCCAAGCGTCCAGTTCTGGGCCGAGGCCTCGAAAAACCTGAAGCACGGGTTGACCGCGAGCCGAAAACGCATGGAACGGGAAAGACGCCGAAGCGTTGTCGTGGAAGCACGGACACCGAGCGAGGTCGCTTTCGCATTCCAACAGTTCGTGGCGCTCGAGGGCAAGGGATGGAAGCGCGATGTCGGAGCCTTTGTGAATCGGCCGGAAACGGCTGAATTCATGAGGCGCTTTTTTGTGAGCGCAGCTCGGGCAGGCCGCGTGAAGGTCCGATCCTTATTGATCGACGATTGCCTTGCAGCCTGCCAGCTCTCAGTCCAAGTGCAGGACACCTTGTTCCTGATGAAGATCGCATACGACGAGGAGCTGCGGCATTTGAGTGCCGGGAACATTCTCCTGGCGGACCTTATCTCCAAGTCATGCGAGGATCCGACCATAAACAGGATCGACTGCGGGCAATGGGCAAGCTGGCACGATCGCTGGGGAATGGAAGTCGCTCCCAGGTACCGTCTGGTCGCCTTCAACCACCGCTCTGCAACAGCTCTTGTCGCCCGGGCAGCTTTGAAGGGCTTGGAGGTCGTCGGCAAATAGCCGAATTGGATCAAGCGAGTCGGCTCGGTCCCCACCTGAGTCCTGTGTCCACCCTGCAGGCCGCGGATTGCGAACGACGTCGCCTTGTTGCAAGGGGGGCAAGAAGACCCAGCCGATGGCCCCCGAGGGGACGACGGGACAGGGGCTCCTTCTCGAGGATGATCCTTTGGAAGTCGTTCTGCTCCGGACCTGACTTGGCCCGCCATTTCGAGTAGGCATGCAACGACATGAGGTCGCCTTCATTCGAAGCGGCAGTTCGCGTCGAAGCAAGAACTGTTGCACGCCGTCGCGACTGGCGGCCATGAGGTGCCGCCTATGACAAGGCTGAGAGCGCCGGAATGGCCGTGCTGCTAGGGCGCAGATGGCCGAGGCCAAGCGCGCCGTCACCCCCGCTGTTGCTTCCAGGACGCCCAGCCAAGACTGACTGTGCCCAGCTCGCCTGTGAAGCATTGAGCGAGGGCGCACGACCCCTTGCGCCTTGCGAGGGGAAAGCTGGGAGCCGTGCCCCCCACATGGATTATCCCCCAGTTGGTCTGGACTGCATAGCGCGCCATGCGGCCTCACTTAGAACCTCGTCGATGCACCCGTGTGCAAAAACGGCCCTGACCTGGTAGGTCATGTGGGCGACTAAGGCGTCGGCGCGAAAAGGGACGGATCGTCTAGGGACAACGACGTCTGTCTATCAAATGTCGAGCTCGCAGTTCAGGATCTTGACCGGGGTGACAGGCCAGGGGCGTGGATTGGTCGTGCCCTACTACTTCGCCCCGTTTAGCCTTTGCCAGTCCCGCAGACACACCCGGGTCGGCCCGGCAGGCATCGAACCCGCAGACGCACCTGCCCTGGCGGGTCACCCGGAACTTGTCTGCCACCGCGCATTCAAAGAACGAGAGGCGCAATCGGTTCTACGAGACGATCGAGGCCGATGGCTGATGCCCAACCCGACCCAACGTCGAGCGGGATAAGGTGGCAGCGACGGCCCGTGGCGTTCGAGCTGTGGTGCTGAACCACCTGTCGAAGGTTGCGATTTTCCTTGTTTGCTCACGCCGCGACTTGAGCGCGATGTCGACGCTCGGAATCCAGTTCGAGGTCAAGTCCGGCTGAGCCTTGACAGTCGAAGGCGAGAAGGGATCGGAGTTCTTTCTGATCCGCGCCGGTACGGCGCGGTGTGTGTGTGCCACGGCAAAGAGGTGGCGACCTCGCTTCAGGTGGCTCTTTTGGGGAGACGCCGCTGCTCGTCAACGCTCCGCGCAGAGCCAGCGCGACGGCCTTCACCGGCATGACCATCACCGTCTTCGAGCGTCGCGAGTTTCCGCTCGCTTCTCGACAGTCGCCGCAGATCGGCCGCAAACTGTTGACGACCCTTGCCGCGCGACGCTTTCGGCGACGCTGGAGCCCGACCGTTAGCGTAACGAGTCAGCTGCGGCCGCGTTCGCCGGCAACCGGGACCCGAGGTCGTGGGGAGGCTCCCCGCTCCTCCTGATGCAGTCGGGCTAACGGGTCCGGCGCGGTGTCAGCCACTAATCGGCCGAATGTCAAGAGCTCTTGCGGACAGGCGTGGTCGCTGGGAGGCGGAGAGAGCGGGCGCCACTTTGAGACGCGGGCTTCCAAGTGAAGGTCATTCCGCTGTATCCCGGTTGGGTAGTCTTCTGCGCGGGACACCGACGGAGACGGGTGCGGAGGAATTGGAGCCGACATCGACAGCCTAAGGGACAAGACGGGAGCTCTTGATTGGCCATATGACTTGTACCTTCTGCTCAAAAAGCAGAAGGTTGCTCAAGTGTCCTACGTTCCCGACGCCGGCCACGCGAGGCTGATCGAGCTGTTTCTCCAGGATCCGGCGGTTGTCGCCAACGTGCTGACGACGGAGGAGGAGGGCGTCGCCATCGCAGCCGGCGCCTGGCTGGGTGGCCAACGCAGCGTGCTCTTGATGCAATCGAGTGGTGTCGGAAACTGCATCAACATGCTGTCACTCGCGAAAGTCGGGCATTTTCCTTTGCTAATGCTTGTCACGATGCGCGGCGAGTGGGCGGAGTTCAATTCGTGGCAGGTCCCGATGGGACTCGCGACCGAACCCGCACTGGCTGCCATTGGCGTTACGACCATGAGGTCGAATACGCCACAGGAGTTGCTCGCGACGGTCGCTTCGGCGGTCAGGCTCGCTTTCGACGCCGACCAACAGGTTGCGGTCATCATTTCCCAGCGCCTTTTGGGGGCAAAGGAATGGTGATCGAGCACGCCGGGCCCTGGATCGCCGGTCTGTCGTTGCCCGGCTACTGCAAGACCGCGACGGAGGAATGCTCGTAGTTTCCGGCCTAGGGTCGCCCAGCTACGACGTGTATGCGGCTGGCGACCATGAGGGCAACTACTACCTCTGGGGAGCGATGGGTGCAGCTTCGCTCGTCGGCCTCGGCTTGGCGCAGGCCCAGGTTGATCGAACTGTTGTAGTCGTCACAGGCGACGGCGAACAATTGATGGGCCTGGGCGGTCTAGCGACCGTGGCAATTGCCGCACCCCCAAATCTCGTGATCGTCGTGCTCGACAATGGGCATTACGGCGAAACCGGCATGCAGCGCAGCCACACCGGCTTCGGTCTTGACATCGCCTCGGTGGCCCGCGCCGTCGGCTTTGCTGATGTCCGGACGATCGTGGACCAAGCGCAGGTGGAAGAGATGGCCTTCTCGATCCGAGAGGCTGCCTCGGGACCTCGTTTTTACGCAGTGAAGATCAGGGCGGACATTCTGCCGCGGTCGCTACCGCCTCGTGACGCGGTTTACGGCAAGAACCGGTTGCGGATGCACCTTGGCTTCGAGGTGACCTGATAGCCGACCAGACACCGCTCTCAGACGGTGGCGGCGAGCAAACGCTGTCCACGCTCTTTTTCTGTCGGGCATCGCGGAGGGGACGATCAAGACCTTCTCCTAAGAAGTTTTCCGTCGCCGTGCAGCGCGTCGGGCGGCTCATAGGTGTTGATAGGTGTGAAGTGCCGTGAGGGGGGAGGGCGCTTTGGCCGATTCGAGCGGTGTAGGCGGCTATGAGGAGTTCTTCGATGTCGCTAAACGCTCGTTGGTGAGCCAGGCCCTCCTGTTCACTGGCCATGTCGAAGATGCTCGCGACCACCTCCAAGAGGTGCTCTTTCGAGCCTGCCGGGAATGGGATCGGATCAGTCGCTACGAGGATCCTCAGGGCTGGGCGTGCCGCGCACCTCACAATCTCTCGACCGACCACTGGCGCCGTAAGCGGGGAAGACGCCTCGTCCAGCTCACGGCCGAGTCCCAAGTGATCCGCGTTCCCGAAGTGGGCCACCTCGACATCGTCGAGGCGCGACAGGCCTGTCGCGGGTCCAGCAACGCGCTCTCGTGCTCCATGAGCAGAACACGCCAGGCGACGGCGGTGCTGTGGCTGGTCGTGGAGTTGTACGGGGAGGTGCCGAAGCTGTAGGTCAGGAGCGAGAATGCCCATCAGAGACGATCGCTCGCGTCGAGACCGTACTTCTCGGTGCGTGAGCCGCATGATTTGCCATCCTGCAAAGGATGGAACATGTGAGCGTTCGCCTGACTCACATTGCCCAGCACACGGTCGCTCGTGTCACGAACCGCTACTTCCAGACCCAAAATATGAGGTATCCGAGCGACATCGAGACCAGGCCCCCAGCGAGAGCGACAAAGGGGAGCACACCGGCCTTGGTTGGCCCCAACTCAGTCTTGCCTTCGGGGATCAGGTCGGAGAACATGTCTTGCGGGAACTGCCCCTTATCAGTGACGTGGTGCCGGTACAGGAACACTGGCACTGCAATGAGTGCTGAAATCCAACCTGCGTAAAGCGTGCCCTTACCCCAGACGTTGGCTCCTGCTCCCAGCAGGAACACGTTCACGTAAGCCATGCATACGCCCGCAATGAATATGGGCTTGGGGGCCTTATACGGCCGCGGAACCTCGGCGTTATCGACACGATGGATCCAGCCGGCGTTCAGGTTTAGGAAGTTGAAGATCATGTAGTTACAATTGGCGACCGCGAGCACAAAAATGTAGTTCGACATGAGCAGCAGGATCAGGTTGACGATGAGGTTCGTCCACATCGCGTAAGTCGGCACCTTGTTCTTGTTGAGATGCGAAAGGTACTTGGGCAGCCAACCGTCTTGGGCGCCTTGAAACAGAGTACGAGACGAACCTGACATGGCCGTCATGATGGCGAGAATGAGGGTGAAAACGAGTAAGACCACGAAAAGCTTGGTCACGAAGGCGCCGCCGTGGAGCATGCCCGCCAGTGCACTGCCAACTCCGGCCCCCGAGTTAATGCCGGGGCCAAGCATCGTCTTCGTACCCAGCACTCCCTGAAAAACGAAGGGCACGAGGAAATAAGCCAAGATGCAGAATCCACCAGACCACAAGATGGCCCGCACCATATCTCGGCCGGGATCCTTGAACTCACTCATGTAGCAGACGGTCGTCTCGAATCCATAGGTTGACCAGCCGGCAATGAAAAGTGCTCCCAGAAAGAGGGTCCAGCCAGTCACATCCCAGTGACCGTTAATGGGTACGAAGGGTGAGAAGTTCTTGGCCATCACATCGCCGCTGATGAGCGGGATCAGCGTCACGACCAGCAGTGGCGTGAGGGTTGCAACTGTCAGGATGGTTTGAACACGCGCGGTGCCCAAGATCCCATGATGCTGAACGATCCACACTAATAAGACGATCGCAGCACCAATGATAAACGTCGCGTCGATTCGTAGCGACAAGCCCGACTTAAGAAAGCCTAGTCTCACTAACGTTATCTGCCACGTGTTGATGCGTGCCCTAGGGCCATAGAAGATCGAGAGCAGGTAACCGGCTCCGAGTCCGCCGCCGATGGCTAGCACTGGTGTCCAGGCCAGGAAGTTGCACCACAACGAAACCGGTGCCACTAACTCCGAGTACCTGATCCAGGCGGTCGCTCCATGCACTGCGACGCCGCCCGCCTTCTTGGGGTGAAGGCCGGCCATCTCCGCGTAGACAAAGGCATCGATAAAGCCAATGAGCACCGAGATCGTCCATACGAGAACAGCGACTGGACCGGTTAGGGCTGAGATGCCCCCCATCGAAAACAAGACCAGGGCGGGAACGCCCGCCGCCAGGAAAAAAGCACCTACCCAGCTCAAGTCTCGGCGCATCTTTGTTGCGCGGCGGGATTCTAAATACGTCTCGCCTGTCATGGCTTCTTGAGGTGCCACACTACCTCCCGTAAATGATTGACCGGGTGAGCTGCAGGATTGTCTGTCGCACCTCAGGTTGATCATGCAGCGGATCGCTGCCGCTCACGTTCAAGACGAAGATTTCCTTCACGCTGGTGGTGCTGCCGTTGAAGAGCAAAGGACCGAAGGTCGCGCTCGGGGCTGGGTTCCAACTAATCCGCTCTGATTCAGTAGTTCGAGCGCCTGGTGGAACACGATCTCCTGGTCTGCAACGCCCAGGCCAATGCTCTGGATGGCTGCGTACTGGCGGACGTAGACGGCGGGGACTGTCAGCGGAGAACCTCTTCCGCGATCGCGGCAGGATCCAGGTTCTCGCCAAGGTTCCATTCCGGCATCCGCTCACCGCAGGCGCCACGTGACTTTCGGTCTCCGAGGGACAACGCTGCTTCACTTGGCCTCGCCATTGACTGCTTTGCGACGTGTTCGGTGACATCGTGACTGAACAGATGCAGTAGAGCCACGAAGCGCCCAAGGCTTGTCCGACCGTGGGACGCGTGGTCCGCGAGCCGGACGACCTCTGCCCAGTTAACCCGGTTGCGCTTGCGGGCGACAACTCGGGCGAACCGGAGGACGCGAGGGCGATAGGGAGTCGACGAGAAGCTTTTCGACCGAAGCGAGCCGTACGGCAAATCGAAGCCGCTCCTCTTCTCCAACGCCCTCGTCCGAGACCTTGGTGAGGCAGATTAAGTGACCGGCTCGTCGTTCCACGCCTTAGGAGGCTTTGCCACGGGGCTCATGTCTGTACGCGTCCGGGCCGTTCCGGCGTGAGCGTTGCTCGTGCGCGACCAAACTGAATCCGGCGTAGTGCGGATCAATCGGTGCGCCTGTGCAGCAACGGCTGAGACGTGACAGATCAGTAACGCCTGATCAGTGACACCTCTTTTGAATGTTCTACTGCGATTGGTGAACCTCCGCTCGCTTCTTGCGCACCACCCCCTTTGAGGTCCTTAGAACGGTCTTCAATAGTTCCATCCCGTCCCAGGCTTCTAGCAGCTGCTCGGTGACGTGGATGTCGATGGTGGAGCCCCCGCGGTGTTTGCCAACGGAGACCACCTGGTTGGACACACAGGTGGTCCCGTTGACAGAGACGGTCCGGCTGATCCAATCGTCGCCTGAACGGTCCTGATGAAGTGCCCGAAGGTCGAGGGCGAGCCCGGGTGGATACACCTCGGCCTGTCTTTGGAAGCGCTCGAGGGGCGTCGCCATCTTTAAGGCCTGGTGTGGGCGCTCGGTGTTGTACTCGAGGACCCAGGCGTCGAGCTCCGCCTGGGCGGACTGGAGGGACGTAAAGAGCCGGCCGGTGAGGAACTCGGTGCGAAGTGTCCGGTGGAAGCGCTCGATCTTGCCCGTTGTGGTCGGCGACCGAGGTGCGGTGAGCCGGTGGCTAATGCCGTTCTCGCGGCAGATCTTGTCGAAGAGCACTTCGGCGTCGTTGCGCCCGAAGCGGCTGGTGAAGACCTTGCCGTTGTCAGTGAGGACCTCCTCGGGGATTCCGTACCGCTCGAGCGCTTGAGCGAAGAACCCGCAGACCGGACGGGCTGTGGCCCGCACCATGATCCCCGAGCACACGCAGTAACGGGAATGGTCGTCGATTCCAGTCAGCACCTTGCACTCGGTCCCGTCGGCGATCAGCACGCCCCCGACGATGTCCATTTGCCACAGCTCCATCGCTCGCCCTCTCTCCCATCGCTTGTAGTTGGGCAGGCGCTCGCGGCGAGCCCCCGGTTCGATCAGTCCGTGGCGCACGAGCGCCCTGTAGATCGCCATGTGGGACGGGGGCGGCTCGGCGCCCTCTGGCGAGGCGGTGCTGGAGCGTGATGGGGCCCCAGCCGGGGTGTTGGCGACGAAGCTCCAGGACGCGGGCCTCGAGCCCCGCCGCCATCTGGTGTGGGACGTGTTTCGGACGGTGCGACCGGTCGGCGAGCGCCTCGAGGCCACCGGCCCCGTAGCGCGACATCCACCGGTACAGGCTCTCGCGGCTGACCCCGTACTTCTCTGCCGCTTCGCTCACAGTCAGACCATCTCGGATGACCGCGACGACGGCGTCATAGCGTTGTTCCACTTTGCTGAGCTCCTTGAGCACTCAGGCCACCTCCTCCCACTTGGCAAGGGGAGGACGGTTGGGCTGAGGTGTCAAAGCGTCAGCCGTTACAGCGTCACGGATCAGCCGTTGCTGTGTTCCAGATCAGGCATTATCGAAATGATCCAGATCAGGCGTGGCAATACACGCCTTTAGTGGGCCCGGCAGGGATCGAACCTGCAACCAAGGGTTTATGAGTTGGCTCCTGTGTGTGCCGGAGCGTCCCGCAGCGTCTGCTGGCGTCCAACCGTCGGAAAGGGCCAAGGCATTCCACGACGCCAAGCTCCACGAGCACGGAGGTGGAGCCGGCGAACTGGTGGATGCTCAGGCGGGCGGAGGTGTCGTGCAGGTACCGGAGCCAGTGTCGCCCAGGTACGGGAACCGCGCCGAGGAGTGTCGTGCAGCTACCGGAGCCACAGTGTCAAGCGTGAACCGGAGCTACACACATGCCTTCCGGAGATTCCGGGGCTTTGTTGGGCGAATGTTGGGTTGCTGGCATCGCTAATACCGCCCAAGAATTACGGTCCGAACTGCGATTTTTTCATCTGTGGGCCCGGCAGGGATCGAACCTGCGACCAAGGGATTATGAGTCCCCTGCTCTGACCGCTGAGCTACGGGCCCTGGATTACCTGGATTATTCGACGCTTGCGTGGAACCTGCCCTCGGATGCTACGCGCCAAAACCAGGACAGGCGATCTTGGAGGCGCGGAGGATGCGGGGCGATAGCTCGGGTTGGCCCAGCATCAGGTTCACGACCTAATGAATGGCTTAAATCGATTTAGGCCGCCCGCAAGGTTTGGTTAACATCCGGCCGTGCGACATCGAGGCAGTAGTGGCCCGAGAGCGGGCCGGTCTGCCTGGCGAATCGCCGTCTGGAGCCTGTGCACACTCGGGTTCTTCGGTCTGATTTGGCTCTTGTACCTCTCTTCGGTGCATTCGCTTCCCCCGAGCTCCGACAGCGCCACCGTCGTTCTCGAGGGGAAGGCCCTGATCGGAGGGAACTTCACCCTCAATCATTGGGCCCTGTCCCTGGACTCGTTCTGGCTGGTCGATGTCCCTGTCTACGCCGTCGCCGTGCTGGTCGGTGGAGTTCATCACCAGCTGATGAACCTCGTCCCGGCAATAGTCGCTGCCGTTGTCGTCGCTGTCGGGGCGTGGATCGCCTACCGCGGCCACACTCGCTGGGCCGGCGTGATCGCGGCGGGGACCGTTGTGGCGATTCTCGGCTTACCTACGCACGCCCTAGCCGGCTACTTCCTGTTGGGCCCACTTCATGTGACGACGACACTGTGGTGTCTGCTCGCCTTCGTGGCGCTGCGGCGGGGTCGTTTCGGCTGGGGTTGGTTGGCAGCGGTGGTGCTGCTCGCGGCCGGCCTGCTCGGAGACTTCCAGACCTTGGTGCTCGGAATCGTGCCGGTCGGCCTCGGAGGGATCGTTGCCGCCCGGCGGGCCAGGCGGTCGATGACGGCCGCTCCGGCGGTGGTGGCGGCGCTTGCCAGCGTCGTGCTCGCCGAGGTCGTGCGGCGGATCGCCAGCTTGGTCGGCACCTTCACTATCGGCGCGGCCAACCCGCGGGCGCCATTCCAGCAGATGATCCAGAACGTCCATCACGTCGTGACTTACGGGGCAGCGTTGGAAGGCGTGGGGTCAGACATCTTTGGCCCGCCGGCGGTGTCTCCGGTACTCCAGATAGCGCACGGGGTGGGGTTGGCCCTTGGCGTGCTTGCCGTCATCTTTGGGGTGGTCTCGATCGTCTGGTCGCTCGTGGCTGGTGACGAGCGAACGGTACCCCGCGATAAGCGGGGACCGGACCGCCGGGAGACGCTGTGGCTCGAGGACGTGCTCGTCTTCGGCTTCTTCGCTGGTTGCGGCACCTACATTTATTTGTCCCTCACGGCTTCGATTGCCTTTGCCCGTTACCTGAACGCCGCAGTGATCTTTGGGGCGATCCTTGCCGGACGCCTCGTCGGCAAGATTGCGGAACGCACCGGCGACCCACTGCCGCGGGCCGCCCTTGCCGCGGTGGCTGCGCTCATGCTCATCGGCAACGCCACGACCTTTGCCAACAGCCTCACGCTTCCCGCCCCGGTCCAGCCGGCCTCGAAGCTGGCCAGCTACCTCGAGCAGCACCATCTCACGAGGGGTATCGGTGACTACTGGAGTGCGTCGATCGTGACCGTCGTCTCTTCCGACGCGGTCGTGGTTCGCCCGGTTGCAACCCTCCTCGGCGGCGAGCAGATCGGCCGCTATTTGAGGCAGTCGAGCTCGACGTGGTACGGCGGAGGCTTCGAGTTCATGGTCTTTAACGCCGCCGCTCCCTGGGATGACGTCGACGCTTCTTCGGCCCTGGCGTCGTTCGGGCCTCCGCAGCATGTGGCTGTCGTCGGCATGTACCGCGTGCTGACCTGGGCACGTGACCTGACGATTCTGCCCAACGGTGATTTCGCCCCCCAGCCGTGGGCGCAGCACAAAAGAGCTGGCTAGCGGTGCCTCACTCTCTGGCACAGGCTTTCTGAGTCCCAGCTCCGGGGGAGAGACTCGAACTCTCAACCACACGATTAACAGTCGCGTGCTCTGCCGATTGAGCTACCCCGGAATAAAGCGCAGACTAGTCGGGCTGAGAGTCGCGCTGGCAATCGGTGGACGTGCGATGTAAGAAAGACGGATGCGATTCAAGACCGGCTTCGTCGTTGGGTGCGCAACGGGCCTCTACTTGACGCACAAGGTTCGCCAATTCCAAGGCCCCCTTGCCGGGCGTGGGCCGGTCTCGGCATCCGGCTCGCAATGGCTCCGCCAGAACAGTCCGAGCATTCTGTCGGGCGACCTCAAGGCGGACAAGGTCCTCGCGCTCGGCGATCTTGCCAGGGAAAGGGCAAGGGACCTGCTACGCGGCTCGGTCGGCAATCTGGCTCGCGAGCGGGCCATCTCGCTGTTCGAGGAGGCCGTCTCCGCACAACGCGCCGAGTCGGCCAGACGGGCCTGAGGGGGTCTCTTTAGCGACCGACCAGAGGCCCCCCGCCTCCTGGGGTCGGTCGGCTTGCCCTGTCGCTCAGTCGCCTTCTACGTAGTCGCGAAGTGGGCGTGACACCATTGGCTGGCGCAACTTGGCGAGCGTTTTCATCTCGATCTGACGGATGCGCTCACGGGTGACCCCGAAAATCTGCCCGACCTCCTCGAGGGTACGGATGCGTCCGTCGTCAAGGCCGAATCGGAGCCTTACAACCTCCTGCTCGCGTTCGGTCAGCTCACTGAGGGCCCGCTTCACAGCTTCGTTGAGCAGCATTCGCGTGGCCGCGTCGACCGGCACCTCGGCCGTGTGGTCTTCGATGAGATCCGAGAGGCTGAAGTCTTCCTCCTCGCTGATCGGTTGCTCGAGCGAGATGGTGTCCTGGCTGATCCTTTGCAGCTCCCGTACGCGTTCGACCGGGAACTGGGTACGGGCAGAGACCTCCTCGACCGTCGGCTCGCGACCGAGCTCGAGGGACAGCTGGTGTTGGGTGCGGACGATCTTGTTGATCGTTTCGACCATGTGAACCGGGATCCGGATCGTCCGGGCCTGGTCCGCCACCGCCCGGGTGATGGCCTGGCGGATCCACCAAGTGGCATATGTCGAGAACTTGAAGCCACGCCGGTAGTCGAATTTCTCGACGGCGCGCATCAATCCGAGATTGCCTTCTTGGATGAGGTCCAAAAAGGCCATGCCGCGGTTGCGGTAACGCTTCGCGATCGAGACCACGAGTCGCAGGTTCGCCTCGATGAGCAGGTCCTTGGCTTCGAGACCCTCGCGAATCGCCCGTTCCGCGGCCCGCCGCTGCTCGAAGGGCACCTTGTCCAAGGTGGCTGCCGCCCTCCAGGCTTCCAGCTCCACGGTGGCTTCCTGGCCAGCTTCGATCTTGCGAGCGCAAAGGACCTCGAGCTCGGGGGAAAGCAAGGAAACTCGCCCGATCTCTTTCAAGTAGGCGCGGACCGGATCAGTCGCTTGCGCGTCTCCGCTCCCGCTGCTGAAGGACGTCGACACGGGCACAAGACGCGGTCGGGAGCGGAGGATGGTGCCGTCGAGCTGGTTCCGATCCTCGTGTCGAGGTGCCTCGACGGCGACGCCCTCGAGGTCGGCGAGGAGCGGTTCGACGAGTCCGGGCTCGTGGGGGTCGGCGGCTTTGTCGGTCGCGACGCGATCAGCAGGTAGCCCTGTGACGCTGGACATGGGCGCCTGGTCTGTCGTGCCGGTCATCTCGCCTCCAGATCGCGCTGCACCAGCCACAGTACCAATCGATTCGCCGCCTCGATGACGGCCGGTGAGGTCCGCTCGGCCGCACCAGGGTCCTGCATGACCTCGAACTCGGACTTCAACCAGGCGATGGCGTCGCCGGCGCCGGACAGGCGGGTGGCGTCGCCTTCGGCTTCGGCTTGCCGGGCGTCGGCCTCGATCTCACCGAGAGCGACCTGGGCCGCAGCCCGTGCCAGGGCGATCACGGTCTGGTCGGGGTCGGCGTCGGGCTCTGCCACCGCGAGGCGCCGCAGCAGGTCCGCGACTTCGTCATCAGCAGTTTCGATCGCTTCGTGAAGGCTCGCCGAAGCCAAGAGCGCCCTGAAGGCGCCCCGCTGGAGCGGGTCGGCGAATAACGCCTCGTGCAGGCGACCGGACATGGCCTGCGGCTCACGGACGGCAAGCACAAGGGCGTCCAGACCAGCGCGTGCCCCCGGCGCAGCCGCTCCCGAGCGCCGGGCTCTAGGGCCGAGCGAACTTCTCGCGCCGTCTGGCAGCTCGTCGAAACCTCCCTCCTCGTCCGGCTTCCACGGCGGCTCCCCGTCAGAAGCACGCGACGGCCCTGCGCCGGCCCTGACCGGCTCGGCCGTCTTGCGCCCCGAGGCCTCGAAAGCCCGCACAAGAGCCTCCAAGCGTGGCCGTAGCCGTTCGGGGTCGAGCCTCGTGCGGTCCGAGACCGTGACTAGGAACTGGTCCCGCACGAGCTCGTTCGGGTGCTCGGCGACCATGGCGAGAGCGGCTTCGGCCGCGTGGGCTCGCCCCTCCCCGGTCTTGAGCTCGCTTGAGGCGAGCGTCTGTTCCACCCTGAAGGAGAGAAACGTCCGCGCGTTCTCCACCGCCTGTTGCAGAGCTTGAGGCTCCCGCATGGCGAGGTCAGCCGGGTCGCTTCCAAGAGGCAGGGCGGCGACGGCTACTTCTACCTCATGGCGTTTCTCCCACTCGTAAAAGCGCGCCGCCGCTGACTGACCGGCGGCATCGGCGTCAAAGGCGAGCACGACGCGCTTCGCGAATCGCCCGAGCAGGCGGAAATGCTCCTCGGTGAGCGAGGTCCCGCAGGTGGCGACAGCTCTGGGCATCCCGGCGGTGAAGAAACCGATCACGTCGGTGTAGCCCTCGCAGATGATCACCTCGCCGGCCTGCACGACGGCCTGCTTGGCCCAGTTGAGGCCGTAGAGGGTGCGCCGTTTCGAATAGATCGGTGTCTCGGGTGAGTTGCGATACTTCGGACCCGCCCCCTCCTCGGCGCCCGGCAGGATACGTCCGCCGAGCCCGATCGCTTTGTTGGAAGGGTCGAAGATGGGGAAGATGACCCGGCCCCGGAAGGCGTCCCGCAGGCCGTGCTGGCCCTCGTGGGCGAGACCCGCCTTGACGAGCAGGTCTCTGGGCGCCCGGACCGCGGCAACGAGCGCCCGGCCCGTTTCCGGCGCCCAGCCGAGGCGGAACTGGCGCACGGTCTCGCCCTCGTAGCCCCGCGAGCGCAGGTACTGCCGGGCGCGTTTCGCGTCCGGTCGGCTCAAGAGCTCCTCGTGGTAGAAGGCGACCGCCTGTTCCATGACGCCGTGCAGTGCCTGGCGCCCCTCGCGGTCGGGCTGGTCCTTGCCGGCGGTGTCGTGACGCACGGCGATCCCGCTGCGCGCCGCCAGTCGCTCCACGGCCTCGACGAAATCGCAGCCTTCGATGCTGCGCAGGAAGGTGATGGCGTCGCCCGATGCCTGGCAACCGAAGCAGTAATAGAGGCCCTCCTCGGCGTTGACGGAGAACGACGCCGTCTTCTCGGCGTGAAACGGGCACAAACCCACATAGCGTCGTCCGACCCTCTTGAGCGGCGTGTACTCCCCGATGAGGGCGAGGATGTCGGTTGCGGAGCGGACCGCAGCCACGTCCTCATCGGGTATTGCCATCGCCTGGACGGTACCGCGGCGCGCTGACGGTCGCGTCGTGCGCCCGCGGTACCCGTGTTGGGGGACTCGTGCTAGGCGGAGGCCTGCTTGGCCTTCTCGGCGTCGATGGCGAGCACAGCGTGGGCCGCCGCGAGCCGTGCGATCGGCACCCGGAACGGTGAGCAGCTGACGTAGTCGAGGCCGGCCCGCGCGAAGAAGTCGATCGAGGCCGGGTCACCGCCGTGCTCGCCGCAGACGCCGATCTTTAGGCCCGGCCGGGCGGCCCGGCCGCGCTCGACGGCGATGCGAACGAGCTCGCCGACGCCCTCGGTGTCGACGTTCTCGAACGGGTTCGCCTTGAGCAGGCCTTGGCTCAGATATGCGGCCATCATCCTGCCCTCGACGTCGTCGCGGCTGAAGCCGAAGGTCATCTGGGTCAGATCGTTCGTCCCGAAGGAGAAGAAGTCGGCCTCCTCGGCGATCTGGTCGGCGAGCAAGGCGGCCCTCGGAGTCTCGATCATCGTCCCGATGGCGACCTCGATCCGCTCGGCGACCTCGGAGCCCGCCTTGGCCTCCGCTTGCGCGGCATCCTGCAGGGCCTGCACGACCCAGGAACGGGCAAGCGCCATCTCCTCGCGCGAGACCGTGAGCGGGATCATTATCTCCACGACCGGGTGCCCGCCTGCCGCGGCACGTTCGTAGGCGGCCTCCATGAGGGCCCGCACCTGCATGGCGTACAGGCCCGGCTTGAGCACCCCGAGGCGCACGCCACGGACCCCGATCATCGGGTTGGCCTCGCGCCAGGCCTTGGCTGCCTCGAGGAGCTTGTCCTCTTCGGCGCTCAAGCCTTCCTTGGCCTGCTTGACGAGGAGTGACTCGACGTCGGGGAGGAACTCGTGCAAGGGCGGGTCGAGCCCGCGGACGATGACAGGCAGGCCGTCCATGGCTTCCAGGATCCCGAGGAAGTCGGCTTTTTGCGCCGCTCTCAGCTCCTCGAGGGCCGCCGCCGCCTCGTCATCGGTCGAAGCGAGGATCATGCGGCGCATGATCGGCAGGCGGTCGTCGCCGAAGAACATGTGCTCGGTACGGCACAGCCCGATGCCTTCGGCCCCGAGGTCGCGGGCCTTGGCGGCGTCGTCGCCCGTGTCGGCGTTGGCACGCACCCCGAGGCGGCCGGCACGCACGTCGTCGGCCCAGCTCAAGAGCTTGGTCAGCTCCGGGGGGGCCTCGGCGGCGATGAGGGGCACGGCACCGACGACGACGGTACCTTCCGAGCCGTCGATCGAGATGATCTCGCCCTCGCGCACGACGGTGTCACCGACCCGGAAAAGCTTGTCGGCAGCGCTTATCCGTAGGGCTTCGGCGCCGACGACGGCGGGCTTGCCCCAACCGCGGGCGACGACTGCGGCGTGGCTCACGAGTCCGCCCCTGGCGGTGAGGATGCCCTCGGCGGCGAGCATGCCGTGCACGTCTTCGGGCGAGGTCTCGTTGCGGACGAGGATCACATGCTCGCCCTTGGCTGCCGCCGCGGCGGCGTCGTCGGCGGTGAAGCAGGCGGTGCCGACAGCCGCGCCGGGCGAGGCAGCCAGTCCTTTCGCGATGATCGGAGCTGAGTGGTCGGCGAACTGTGGGTGGAGCACCGCCTCGATGTGGTCGGGGGTGATCCTTTGCAGCGCCTCCGCGTGGGTGAGGTGGATGGCCGGGTCGTCGACCATGTCGACGGCCATGCGCAGCGAGGCGCGCCCGGTGCGCTTGCCGACACGGGTCTGCAGCATCCAGAGCTTGCCCTGCTCGATGGTGAACTCCGTGTCGCACATGTCGCGGTAGTGCGCCTCGAGTCGGGCGAAGATGTCCATCAGCTCGTTGTAGATGGGGGGGAACTCGGTCTCGAGGGCAGAAAGCGGCTGAGTGTTGCGGATGCCGGCAACGACGTCCTCGCCCTGGGCGTTGACGAGGAAGTCGCCGTAAGCGCCTTTGGCTCCAGTGGCCGGGTCACGCGTGAACCCGACGCCGGTACCTGACTTGTCGTCCCGGTTGCCGAAGACCATGGCTTGCACGTTGACCGCCGTGCCGAGGTCGTTCGGGATGTGCTCGCGCTGGCGGTAGGCGACCGCCCGGGCGCCGTTCCACGAGGCGAAAACGGCCTCGATGGCGCCACGGAGCTGGTCGATCGGTGCCTGGGGGAAGGGATGGCCCGTTTCCTTCTCGACGACGGCCTTCAGCTCCTCCACAAGAGCTTGGAGATCGGCGGCAGCCAGCTCGGCGTCGGAGGCGCCCGTACGCTCCTTCAGCGCCTCGAGGGGCCCGTCCAGCAGCTCGCCGGAGACGCCGAGGACGATACGGCCGTACATCTGCACGAAACGGCGGTAGGAGTCGAAGGCGAACCGCTCGTCACTGGTCTGCTTGGCGAGACCCTCGACCGAGCGGTCGTTGAGACCGAGGTTCAAGACGGTGTCCATCATGCCCGGCATCGAGAACTTCGCTCCCGAGCGGACCGAGACGAGCAGCGGGTCGTCGGCGTCGCCGAGGTGCCGTCCCATGCGCCCTTCCAGCTTTGCCAGGTGTTCTGTTATCTCAGCGTCGAGCCCTTCGGGCCACCCGGCACCCATGTACGCTCGGCAGGCGTCGGTCGAGATTGTGAAGCCGTGGGGGACCGGCAGACCGAGCACGGAGGTCATCTCGGCCAGGTTGGCCCCCTTTCCACCGAGAAGATCCTTGAGCTCCATAGGAGCACGAGGGTGCTCGTGGTCGAAGTCGAAGACGTAGCCCATGAAGGCCTCCTGGAATTGTCGGTACATGGAGCCTAAACGCGACCTGGGTGGTACTCGCAAGACGGGGGGTCGCGACCACGCGGTCCCCACCGCTTCCATGCCCCGCTCTGGCACCTCGCCGGCCCGCGATGGGGGACTGCCCGGCCGAGATGGGGTCCTTGCCCTCGCCTTGGCTCAGATGTCGAGCCGGCCGCGAAGGTGGCTCACGAGCTCGTCGATCGGGAGTCTCGTCTGTTCGGTCGAGTCGCGTTCGCGCACCGTCACCTGCTGATCGTCGAGGCTTTCGAAGTCGACCGTGACGCAATAGGGCGTCCCGATCTCGTCCTGTCGCCGGTAGCGCCGACCGATCGACTGTGTCTCGTCGTACTCGCACATGAAATTGCGCTGGAGGCGGTGCAGCACCTCGCGTGCCAGCGGGGAGAGGGTGTCCTTTTTCGACAGCGGCAGCACGGCCACGTGGTAGGGGGCGATGCGGGGGTGCAGGCGAAGCACGACGCGCCGTTCCCCGGCGATCTCGTCCTCCTCGTAGGCGGCGAGGAGGAAGGCCATCATGGCCCTGGTGGCGCCCGCTGCCGGCTCGACGACGTGGGGGATGTAGCGCTCGCCGCTCGCCTGGTCGAAATGCTCGAGCGAGGTGCCCGAGTGCTCTTGGTGGGCGCGCAGGTCGAAGTCGGTCCGGTTGGCGATCCCTTCGAGCTCCCCCCAGCCCCAAGGGAAGAGGAACTCGACGTCTGTGGTCCCCGAGGAATAGTGCGAGAGCTCCTCGGGGTCGTGCGGGCGCAGGCGCAACTTCTCACGGGCGATCCCGTATCGCGTGTACCAAGAGAGCCTTTCCTCGCACCAGTACTGCTGCCAGCGCGGGCTGTCCGCCGGAGGCACGAAGTACTCCAGTTCCATGAGCTCGAACTCGCGGGTGCGGAACACGAAGTTGCCGGGCGTGATCTCGTTCCTAAAGGCCCGGCCGATCTGGGCGATCCCGAAAGGTGGTCGGCGCCGCATCGTCGTTTCGACGTTGAGGTAGTTCACGAACATGCCCTGAGCGGTCTCAGGCCTCAAATAGGCGACCGAGGAGTCTTCTTCGACCGGGCCCACGAAGGTCTTGAACATGAGGTTGAACGGGCGGGCCTCGGTCAGGTCCGAGGAGCCGCAGTTCGGGCATGTTGCCTCGATCTGATCGGCCCGCCACCGCTCTTTGCACTTGCGGCAGTCGACGAGCGGGTCGGTGAACGTCGCCAGGTGGCCGGACGCCTCCCAGACCTTGGGGTTGGTCAAGATGGCGGCGTCGATCGGCAGGACGTCGTCCCGCTCTTGGATCATCGCCCGCCACCAAGCCTCACGTATGTTGCGGAGCATGAGGGCTCCGAGTGGCCCGTAGTCGTAGGTCGAGCGGATACCGCCGTAGATCTCGGCCGAAGGAAAGACAAAACCGCGCCGCTTGCACAAATTGACGACGGCGTCGAACAACCCGAGGTCGGGCGTGGGCTCAGAAGGGGTCGGCATGGCGGCAGACTACCTGCAGGCGGCGGGACCCCTGTGCTTGGCCGGCGGCGAGCCGGCCGTATCGGCCCGGCACAAGAGTTCCCGACGCTATAGGGCTTAATAGGCTAAGACGCGAGTGGCGGCCAGCCGGCGTCGTCGAGAAGCGGTTCTGGCCTGATGGCGCTCTCCGCCTCCAAAGCGGCCTCCGTTGTCGGGTCTTGATCGGGTTCTGTTCCTTGGCCGGTCGCGTCGTGAGCGGATGGGTCCCCAGCCGCCTCCTCGAGACTTGAGGCGTCGTCTTGCCTAGCCGGACGGTCGTCCCGCCACCCGGCCGTTGTGATCTCGGCTCCCCGATGGGCTGAGCGCACCCTTCGGTCCAAGTGGTGCTCCGTGGCGAGCATGGCTAGGCGCTCGGCTTCAGCAGTGATCCGGCTCGGCGGCATCTCGAGCGCCTGGCGGAGACCACCTGTGAGGACCTGGCGAATGAGGCGCACCGTTTCGGGCGAGACGGCCTGTCCCCGCCGGCACGAGCGGCACAAAAAGCCACCTTCACCGGCGTCGAAGGCGACCAGCTCGACCTCGTTTCCGCACCCGGCGCAGCACTCGAGCGACGGTCCGACTCCCTCGAGAGCGAGGAGCTTCCAGAGGAACGCGCCGAGAAGTGCCGGGGAAATCCGTTCCTCCAGGGTCCGCAGCGCCCCCAAGAGCATGCGGAACAATTGCTCCATGGGCTGTCTCTCGAGGGCTATGTGGTCCACGACCTCGAGCATCGTCAGCGCGACCGGGACCCTGTCGAGGTCCGCGCGAATTGCCTTGAAATGCTGGATCGCCTCGACCTGGTTCACGACATCTAACTCGCGTCCCCGCCAGCACATCATCTTCACGTGGGTCAAGGGCTCGAGCCGTCCGGCGAGGCGGCTCTTGGTCTTGCGGATCCCCTTGGCCACGGCGCGGACCTTGCCGTGCTCGGGGGTTGCAAAGGTGACGATCCGGTCGGCTTCGCCGAGCCGGATCGTCCGCAGCACCACGCCTTCGTCGCTGTAGGTGGCCATCGCGCAGTCAGTTCCTCATCCGCGCTCCGACGGAGATCAGGGCGACGACGACGACGAAGGCGACAAGCAAGGTGACCGCCGGCTCGTCGCCCATGATGGCGATGGCCACGACGAAAGCGAAGGCGATGAAGCCTAGGAACAGTCCCGAGATGACCCCGATGTGGTCGCGGATCCGGAACGGCTCGCGTGCTTGGTCATTCAACGCTGCACCCCTCCGTAGCGGCGATCGCGGCGCTGGTATTCCCCGACGGCGTCGAAGAGGTTCTGGCGACGGAAGTCCGGCCAGAGGACGTCGGTGAAGACGAGCTCGGAATAGGGGAGCTCCCAGAGCAGGAAGTTCGAGATGCGGAACTCGCCCGAGGTGCGGATCACGACATCGGGGTCCGGCATGTCAGGCCAGTAGAGCCGGGAGTGGATGGCCTTCTCGTCGATCTTCTCGGCTGGCACCCCGTCGGCCACGAGCTGGCGCACGGCGTCGACGATCTCGGCCCGCCCGCCGTAGTTGAAACAGATCGTGAGCGTCAATCTCCGGTTCGAGGCGGTGAGGCCCATCGACTCGTCCATGTGACGGATCAACCGGCGCGGGACGCGCCAGTCGCGGCGACCGGCGAAGCGGATACGTACTCCCTTCGCGTTGAGGTCGTCGCGGTGGCGGGTGAGGATGCCCTCGTTGAAGTTCATGAGATAACGCACCTCATCGGGCGGGCGGCGCCAATTCTCTGTCGAGAAGGCGAACATCGTCAGCCAGCCGAGTCCTAGGTCGAGCGCTCCCTCGACTGTGTCGAACATGGCCTCTTCACCCGCGGCATGCCCTTCGGTACGGGGCAGCCCGCGCTGACGCGCCCAGCGCCCATTACCGTCCATAACGCACGCGACGTGCTTTGGGACCCGGTTCGGATCGATGTTCGCGACAGCCATCGTGCCGAAGTTACTCCTGGTTTCTTGCCAGAAGGCGGCCCAGCTCGCTGGAAACGCGTTCCTGGGCGCCGATCGTCACTTCCCGGGCACCCTAGCTGTCGTTTCCAGCTGTCCTACTCGAGCGGCCCAATCTCGGCCTCCACCGCCGCCACGAGGTCTCCTGAGCTGACGAGCCCGATCGTGGCGTCGACATCGGGCTTGAGCGCCCGGTCGTGCACGAGCGTGGGCACGACCTTGCGCAGCGACGCGATCGCCGCCTGGGTGGCCGGGCCGGCCAGCAACGGGGCGCGAAGCTCGCACGCCTGGGCGGCCGCAAGCACTTCCATGGCGATGACCGCCTCGGCATTGCGCAGGCAGTCGCGGGCATGGCGAGCAGCGATCATGCCCATGGAGACGTGGTCCTCCTGGCCTGCCGAGGACGTTATGGAGTCGACGGACGCCGGGTGAGCCAGGGTCTTCATCTCCGACACGAGCGAGGCGGCGGTGTACTGGCACACCATGAACCCGGAGTTGACGCCGGCTTCGCCGACGAGGAACGGAGGAAGACCGTTCGAGGTCTTCGGGTCGAGGAGCCGGTACAGCCTTCGCTCGGAGATAGACGCCAGCCCGACTGTCGCAGCGGCCAGGGAATCGCAGGCGAGGGCTACAGGCTGACCGTGGAAATTGCCGCCGGAGAGGATCTCACCGGTCTCTGTCAATACGACAGGGTTGTCGGAGACGGAGGACAGCTCGATCTCGAGGGTCTCGGTGCTCTTGCGGACCACATCGCGAAAAGCGCCGTGGACCTGGGGAGCACAACGTATCGAATAGGCGTCTTGGACTATGTGGTCGCTCTTGCGGTGCGACGAAAGGATCTCGCTGCCGGCCAGGAGTCGCATGAGGTTGCGAGCCGAGGCGAGCTGGCCCGGGTGAGGGCGCAGCCCCACGACGCGGGCATCGAAGGCGCGGTCGGTCCCGAGGATCGCCTCGATGGTAAGTGCGGCCGAGATGTCGGCGATCTTGGCGAGCTGGACGGCTCGCCAAGCAGCCAGAACGCCGATGGCGGTCATGCCCTGCGTGCCGTTGATGAGCGACAGTCCCTCCTTGGCCGCGAGCACGAGCGGTTCGAGGCCGCATCTGCGAAGGGCGGCCATGGCGGGGAGCCGCTCGCCCTCGAAACGGACCTCGCCTTCGCCGATAACAGGGAGGGCGAGATGTGCGAGTGGCGCGAGGTCCCCCGAGGCCCCGAGCGAGCCCTGCTCGGGCACGACGGGCAGGATGCCGTTTTGGAGCATCTCGACAAAGCGCAGCACCACTTCGCGCCGTACTCCCGAGTGGCCGAGGGCGAGGACGTGGGCGCGCAAGGCCAGCATGGCGCGGACCTCCTCGGCCGCCAGCTCGCTTCCGACCGCCACCGCATGTGATCGGAGAAGGCCGTGTTGGAGGGCCGTGGAGTGATCCGGCGTGAGGTGCACGTCGGCCAGGCTGCCGAACCCGGTCGTCACTCCGTAGACGACTAGGCCTTTCTCGAGGGCTGCCACGACGACCTGCCTGGAGGCGTCGACCTTCGCCAGCACGTCCTCGTTCAGCTTGGCGGGGGCACCTCGGGCGATCTCGGCTACGTCCTCGATCCGCAGCGACCCCCCAAGTTCGACTGGTGCGAGCTCGGTCACGAGCCGAGTATTGCAGCGCGCGAAGGCCATGTCGCGCCTGCCGGCAAGCTGGTGCCGCTTGCCGAGCTGTCGTGGGCGCAAAGCGCTGGACGATGGTCGAGGCTCGGGCGGCCTCACTCGACGGCGCGGCCCCTCTGAAGGGAAAGAACGTCGTCACAGCCGTCGACGAGATCGGGGTCGTGAGTCGACAGGATGACAGTGGCCCCATCTTCGGCCGCGTTCCGCAACAGGGCGAAGACGAGGTCCCGACTGGCGGCGTCGAGCTCGGAGGTGGGCTCGTCGGCAATGATCAGCCGTGGCTCGGACACGATGGCCCGGGCGACGGCAGTTCTTTGCTGCTGACCTCCCGACAGATCTCTTGCCAGCTGTCCACCGGCGTTGTCCAGTCCGAGGGTCGCAAGAGCGCTCTCGACGCGGACGGCCACCTCGTGGCGGGGAAGGCGCATCAACTGGAGAGGCAGGGCGACGTTCTCGGCCGCGCTGAGCGCGTCGGCCAGGCCGAATGTCTGGGGAACGAAGCCGAGGCTCGTGAGCGCTCCACGGCCGCGGCCGGCCAGGCTCACACCATTGACCGTCACCTCGCCCTCGCTCGGGCCGATGATGCCGGCCAGGACGTGGAGCAGGGTTGTCTTGCCGGACCCGGCAGGGCCGGTCACGCCCAGCACCCGGCCTGTCTCGGCCTTAAGGTCGACCCCGCTCAGCACTGTCCTCGATCCGATCCGCACTTTGATGTTGCTCGCCCGCAGGAGGATCGGCGCCTGGTCGCTTCGAGCGAGGCTAGGCACGGGCCTCCCCCTGCCCCGGTCCCGCGTCATGGCGCGAAACCCTCGCCGGGCGACTCGGCACCCTCAAGATCGGCGAGGCGCAAGTCGACGCCGTCAGGCTGACGACGGATGCGTACGAGAGCGTTGGGTGGGAGAACCTCGAGCACGTCGGGGGGAGCTGCACCGAGCCGTCGGCACCTACAACAGCGAACTCCTCGCCGTGGCGGCCTTCAGCTCCCACGCGCCCGTCGCGGATCGTGACCGTCCTCGGCATCGCGGCCGCGACGGCCGGGTCGTGGGTGACCACGACGATTGTGGACCCGAGCTGCTCGTTTATCGCACGCAGAAGGGCGATAGCGCTGTCTCGTTCCTCAGCGTCGAGCTGGCTTGTGGGCTCGTCGACGAGAAGTAGGCTCGGGCTGGCAGCTACCCCGACGGCAAGGGCTACGAGCTGCTGTTCACCACCCGAAAGGCGGCTTACCTGTTGGGCGGCGAGAGGGCCAAGGTTCAACTGCCCGAGTACGTCCGCCGGCTCTTTCACGAGATGGTTCAAACGGCGTGCGCCAAGTTGGGCGAACCAGATGTTCTGCTCGCTCGTGGCATAAGGGAGCAGATTGGTGCCGGCGTCTTGGAGCACTATGCCGACCTCGGTCGCCCGCAGCATGCGCAATTCACCTGACGAGAGCTCCCTCAGCTCCCGGCCGCCCACCACGATCCGTCCTGCGGTGGGCTGCATCAGTCCGCCGAGCAGCTTCAAGAGCGTGGACTTTCCTGTTCCGGAGGGCCCCAACAGAGCCAGCATCTCTCCCGGGTCGATATCGAGGTCGACCCCGCGCAGCGCCACGACCTGGAACCCCTCGCTCGTGTAAAGGTGCACAAGGGCGCGTAGGTGAGCATCGAGTCCGATGTGGCGCCGCGCCGTGTTCACGGGTGCAGTTCTCGCCGGCGATCGCCGGCGAAGTCGGCCGACTGCCCCGCTCATCGTTGGGAGATCCTGAGCTTGTCGGGAGTGGAGGCGGCTCCCACCAAGGCGACCGAGATTGCGCTCACCGCACCCAGAAGGGCCGCGGCACCGGCCACCACGACGAGGAGCCAACCCACGGGCATGTCGAAGCGCAGCGGCGCGCCACCGGAGAGCCCGGTGAACTCAGGTACCGAGGGCAGGCAGAACCGTGCTGCGGCTATGCCGGCCACCGCGCCGGCAACGAGGCCGGTGGCGCAGACGATGCCGAGCTCACAAGCCATCGCCTTGACCAGGGTGCGCCGGGGCAGGCCGACAGCTCGCAGCGCCACTGCCTCGACGGCGCGCCGGCGGGTGGTGGCAGCGATGGCAAAGAGCATCGACCCGGTCGCGAGCAGGGCGCTCTCGACTCCCACGACGAGGAAAAGCTCGAAGGCGAGGGTCGGGCCGTCCTTTTGGAACGCCAGCTCCAGCGTGCTTGCGGTGCGGATGGAGGTGACACGAATGCCTTGTTTCAAAAGACGCCCGATGACAGCCGCGCCGGAGCCGGCTGCGGGCGACAGCCAGACCTGCTTGACCGAATATATGTCGGGCAGTGTTTCGTCTCTCAAGGCGTCGTTGAGGTCCACCATGACGGCGTTCGTCCCGACGGCGGGTAGCGCAGCCACGCGCATGGCGCCATTGACCGTCAGGGGGGTGCCGTCGAGGTCGGAGACCGAGTACTGCGCGGAGCCTGTCGGCCCGTTCGCCGACAACGAGGCGACGACGTCGGTCACGACGGCGGGAAGCAGTTCCGGCACGTCGGCCGGTGCGATCACGGGTGGGGCCTGGCCGGCTACGTAGCTGAACAAAGCGTCGAGCCCGGAGGTTGAGCTAGAGATCGACGAGGCCTGCCCTGGAGGGTCCTGTGTGACACGCCAGGTTCCTCGCCGGGAGAGCCCGGCGGCGACATCTTCGAAGCGCGCACCGTTGCTGACGGCGATCCTTTCGATCTCGATCGGGATCTGGGCGGACTGAGGCTGGGCGTCGGTGGAAGGCCCCGGCCACGAGGCGGTGATGGACTTCAGCTGGCATACGCTCAGGCAGTCACCTTCGAGCCAGGTGAGGTAGTCATGCCTCCCGGGAGACAGCGGTCCGACGGTGACCGACTGGGAGGCGCCGTACTGCTCGTTGTAGACGCCCACAACGAGAGACGGTCTCGGGCTGACAGCTGCGCGCAGGTCGATTGTCATCTCCAAGGTGCCGCCCTGGACGAGGACGTCACTGGCCACGAGGGGGTCGAGGTATCGGGCGACCGCGGCGGGCGAGGCGGCGCCCGGCTGATTGGGCCATGCGGCGACTCGAGCAAAACGAGCAGCGTCAACGGCGAGCAGGGTCCCCTGGGAGTTGGACGTCACTTCGGCGGCCATCGCTTCTCGTCCCGATGGATCCGCCTGCCGGACCGCTCGGACGAAGTCGACCGTCGGCGGCACCGAAACGGTGAGGACCCGGTCGGATCCTGTGAGGAAGGCGGCTTGCATCGACCGGTTGGACCGGTCGACGAAGAACCCGGCGACGGAAAAGCAGACGAGGCTCACCGCGATCGCGATGATCACCGCCTGGCGGATGATCCCCGACTTATGGGCGACGCGTTGAAGACCGAGACAAAGGGCGAGTTTTGCAGAGAACCGAATCGCCGCCGCGAACAAGCGGCAGCCCAAGGGGACCGCCCGGGCTGCGATCACTCCGGCAGCCAGCGCGATCAGCCCCGGGGCAAGGGCGGCGAGCGGTTGTGATCTCGCCTGCGGCCCCACTCCCGAGGCAGACAGCTGTACGACGGCGGCGAGGGCCAGTGCGATGACGAAGGCTTCACCGGCAAGCCCGAGAGCGACACCGAGACGTGAGCGGCCAGCTGGTGAGCGGTCGGTCGAATAGAGCAGGGCGCGGCGAGAGCCTGCTGCGGTGGCAGCTATGGCGGCCAACGAGGCGACGAGTGCCGCGGCGAGCGCCAGGGAGTCGAACGGGACCGGAGTCCCCGCCAGCAGCTCTGCCCTGGCAGTAGCCAGGGCGACGAGCCAGCCCAGCGCGGCCCCTAGCGGGGCCGCCACCACCATGAGGACGAGAGGCTCCCTGAGCGCCACCGCCCATAGGGCGCCCGGCGAAAGACCACGCAGGTTCGCCAAGGCGAGGTCCTGATCGCGTCCGGCGGCGATGCGTCCGGCGACACCGAACAGCACCATGAGCACGAGCAGCAGCAGCTGCAGGTCGATCACGGCGATCGTCGTCGTCATCGCTTGTTGCTGGCTTGCGACATCGGCGAGATAGGCCCCGATACCGCTGCCCGCGAGCAGGCCGAGCCTGCCGAGCCGCAGCTCTTCGGCGGACAGGCCGCGGCGGAAGGCCGGCAGCTGCGAGCTCAAAAGCCCTCTCGTGTTGACGGGAACATCCGCGTTCAACGCCACCAGGTGCGGCGCCAGGGCATCGAAGGCGGACGGGTCCGCGAAGAGGGCGTCGACGCGCGGTGGCGGAGTGAGGGAAGTTCCGAAGGCGAAGAAGTCCTGTCCCCACCAGTACTTGCCCGGGGCCGAGGCGGGCGAGTAGAGCCCGCTCACCCGGTAGGCCCGTTTTGAGCCGCCGATCGACAACGTCACGGTTGCGCCCAACTCGACGTGAAGCAAGGCGGCCGAGCGAGTGCTGATCGAGAGCGAGCCAGGCCCGCTCGGGCACTCGCCGCTGACAAAGCTGAGGTGAAGGCAGTCCCCCGTGCGGGCCACAACGTCAGCGGTCGCGAGCACCTGTCCGGCAGGGGACAGCACCTGTGCCCCGGCGATCTCGCTGTAGATCGGGGCGGCAAAAAAAGCCCGGGCCGTCGGTGAACGAGGCAGGCCCGCGAGGGCCTGCCGGAAGGCAGTCTCGAGAATCGACTGGCCGGGCTGCTCGTTCACCACGAGGCCGGTGGCGGCGGGCGGAGGGGGGATGACGACGTGCGCCAGGACCGACTGGTCGGCTGCCGCCAGGTAGATCGGGCCGGCCGTGGCAGCCGCTACTGCCAAGAGGGCGACGATGAAGAACACCGCCGAGGAGCCGGCTCTGAAGCGCAGGGCGTTCAAAAGTAGGCCGAGCCGCAGCCGTTGGAACCGCCGGCGCCCCGGCTCGGCTGGTTTGGGTAGTTGGCCGTCGGTCAAGGTGCCGAAAACCTGCCCATTACGCCAAGGTTACAACTGCTCGGAGGAGCCTCTAGTTGCGATCGGAGGCCGGTCACAGCTCGAATCGGAGCTGTTGGGCTTGTTCCGCCCTGGGCCGATGAGCTCTGCTGTTTTCCCGGGCCAGGTCGTCTATCTCCGGCCACAGCTTCGCCCGCAAGCCCGAGGCTCTCGCCACACGGTTCCCGATCGCCGCCCGCAGCGCGTCCGCGGAGGCCACCAAGGTGACTTGGCTCTTGGCTCTGGTGACCGCCGTATAGAGCAGTTCGCGGGTGAGTATCGGAGAGGGAGCCGGAGGCAGCGAGACGATCACCTTGTCGAACTCGGAGCCCTGGCTCTTGTGGATCGTCGTTGCCCACCAGGTGTCGATTTCGCCGAGCTGGGACAAGGCGAGCTTGCGCTGGCCACCGCTCGGGTCAAGGAAGACTGCGTTCTGTCCGGAAGCAGCTTCCATGACGAGGCCGACGTCACCGTTGAAGACATTGTTGAAGTAGTCGTTGTGGGTGACCATGATCGGCCTTCCCACATAGCGACGCCCACCGAAGCTCGCGTCCGGCAGCGCCTTTTTGGCCCCCACCTCGATGGCGTTGGTCCAGCCGGAGACGCCGAGCGGCCCGAAGCGCGTGGCGCAGAGGACTTTCAGCTCAAACGCGTGTCGAAGGGCTCCTTCGCTGTCGCCGGCCTGCGCCGCACGGACCACCTCTACGGCGTTGGCCGCTGCCTCGTCCCGCAAATGACCGAGACCGGCCTCGCCAGTGTTGGCACCGCCGACCTCGACCCAGTCCAGCTCTCCCGAGCGACGCCCGCCCAAGACGTCGAACGCGCCTTCGACCTCACCGTTTCGGACCGCCTCGGCGAACGCGGCTATCTCGGAGCGGGGGCCGAAGCGGTGGTTGTGCTCGAGCATCACCATGCCGTCCGCGAGGGGTCCGTCTGCCCGCCCGAAGGCCGCCGGACCGACGATCTCGCCCAGCACGGCCCCGGCCTCGACGCTCGCCAGTTGGAACGGGTCGCCGACGAGCACGAGGGTCGCCTCGGGTCGCACCGCCTCGAGAAGACGGGCCATGAGAGGCAGCGACACCATCGAGGTCTCGTCGACCACGACCAGGTCATGGGGCAGCCGGTTGCGGCGGTCGTAGCGGGGGGTGCCCGCCGTGCCGATCCCCAAGAGGCGGTGCAATGTCTTCGCCTCGGTCTTGCCCAACGCCTCGCCCACACCGGCGCGCAGGCCTAGTGCCGTGGCCGCTTCGTGCACCGCCGCTTCCATGCGTGTGGCCGCCTTGCCGGTGGGCGCAGCGAGAGCAACCTCGAGCTGCTTGCCATGGGCAAGGGCAAGGGCATAGGCCGTGGCGAGCAAGCGAGAGACGGTCAGGGTCTTGCCCGTGCCCGGGCCACCTGCGATCACGGCGAGCCGCCTTGAAAGCGCCCTCACGACGGCGTCGCGCTGACGGGGGTCGAGCTCGCCTGTTTCGGCGGCCTCCTCGGGGCCGAAAAGCGCGCTCGAGGACGCCCCCTATCTCCTCTGGCGGGGCGGCGAGGGCGCCCTCGCTCCGGCAACGTCCCAGGAGCTCTTCGGCCACGCGTTCTTCAAAGCGCCAGTAGCGCTCGAGGTACAAGCGGTCCCCGTCCCACACGAGGGGGCGCACCACCTCGCCCGCACTGGGCTCGTGGGCCACATTGCGTACCGCAGCACTCTCGGCAATTAGAGCGCGCCCAATGTTGAGGGTCCGGCCAGGGCAGCGAGCCCACCGGAGCTCCACCCGTGTCGTCGACGACGACCGTTTCGGCCACGGTCTCGAGCACGACGCACACGTGCCCAAAGCGCGGGGCACGCGCCGCGAGGGCTGCGCCGAGGAGAACCTCGGTTTCAACGCCCCCGACGGTTCGCGCGACCAGGCCCGCGACGTGCACCGAGGACGAGTCGAGCAGCCCGGCTTCGACGAAAGGCGCCAGCGACTCGACGTCGTGACCGAGGAGCGGGGTCAGGCTCCTCACGGACCCACCTGAGCGCCGTCGAGGAGATCGCTGAGCGCCGACACGAGCGGGCTCGGGACCTGCCAGCTGAATACGCCATGCGGGTTCCCGTCTGACACTGGCGTTGTCCGGCCGGTCATTCCCCGCACGAACAGGTAGGCGGCACCACCGAGGTGCCGCGCCGGTTCGTAGTCGGGGACACGCCAGCGAAGGTAGCGATGCAACGCGACCGAGTAGAGGAGGGCCTGCAAAGGGTAGTGGTGCTCCGCCATGGCGGCGGGAAGGCGATCAGGGTTGTAGTCGGAGCTTTGTGGCAAGCGGCCCGGCTCGGCTAGGACATTCGTCTTGTAGTCGACGACGACAAAGCGCGCCGGCGCATCCGGTATGGGGACGCGAAGGACGAGGTCGATCGAGCCCGTCAGGTGCCCGGCGAGCTCGACTGTGAAAAGCCCGGAGGCAAGCCGTCGTGCCCACGGCCGGAGGGGGTCGTCGCCAGGCAGGTGCTCCAAGATGAGATTGCCCAGGTCGCGGTCGGTCGCTGCCCGGCCCTTGTCGGCCAGGTGGAGCTCGAAACTCACTTCGTCGAGGCGGTCGCGGCGGGGAAAGTCGCGAAGCGATCGCCCATGAAAAAGCGGGCCCAGCGGGGACTCGATCGTGGCCCGCAAGCCTGTCACAAGAGTCTTGGAGGTCACGGGCCACGGGTTGAAGCGCAGCCGGTCGTCCACCTGAGTGCGCAATTCAGCGTCTAGATCGGCCGTTGCGAAGTCGACGCGTTCGAGCACCTCGTGCACGAGTGTGCCGAACTGGGTACCTCCGAATACCGTACCGAGCGGCAGGTCGGAGCCGGCCGCGCTGGCGTCAAAGACGGTGTCTGTTGTCTCGGCCTCCTCCGCCTCGTCCCCGGCTCCGAAGTCGCCCAAAGACTCATCCACCGGTTCGAGCCAAACTGCAGCACCCCGGCTCGTTATGGCGCTGAACGACCAGCGCCGGTGGGGCCTTTCCAGGGTCCGGTCGAGCCTCGCAAGCTTGAGATCGCCTGCGAAAGGCGGAGCGTCCCGGTCCACCCAAGGCGAGCCAGCGTCTTCGGCCAGGCCCGTGACGGTCACGTTTATCGTGTCGCCGGCCGAGGCGAAAGCCGGCTCGAGGAAGGCCGCGGCCTCATCGTCGGGCGGCAGGCGTACCTCGCCCGCGAAAAGCTCCGGGTCGATCTCCCCGTCGGTTCTGGCGAAGAGAACCCGGGCGAGCCCCGTGACCTCGCTCTTTTGCGCCCGCGTCCACCAAACAACGGTCTCGTGCTCGGCGCGCGTGACCGCCACATAGAGCAGGCGCAGGTTCTCCCCGAGAGCCTCGGCGTCGGCGAGAGCCTTGCGGGCTCTTGTCTCAGCGCTTGGCGGCCATCCTGGTCCGTTGGCGATGTCGAAAGTGCGCGCCTTTGTGACCGGGTCCTGGTAGACGACCTCGTGGGCGACAGCGTGGTTTTGACGCCACATGGTCGGCACGAATACGACAGGGAATTCGAGGCCCTTTGCAACATAGACGGTCATGATCTGCACCGCCTCGGCCTCCGACTCGACCTGGCGGATCGTCAGGTCGTTTTCTGGATCTTCTGGGACATCGGCTTCGAGTTCGTCCAACAGCGTCAGCAGCCCGGCGGCTGTCGGCCGCCGACCGGCGGTGGCCGCCTGCAGCAGGCCGGCGATGTGGTCGAGATCGGTGAGGTTGCGATCACCGTCGCTCGTGGCGAGCACGACGGCGGTGACGTCGTTGTCGGACCAGATGCGGGCGCACAGCTCGACGGTGCCCCGCGACGTAAGTGCATCGGACCACTCGGCGAGCCGGTTTTGCACCTGGGCAAGCTGAGTGTCGTCGGCGGCATCGAGCTTGGTGACCGGCCACCCGAAGAACCAGCTGAGCGCTGTGGTACGTGCCCGGGTCGGGTCGTTCGGCCGGGCGAGGGCGCTGAGGAGCCACCGCCACTGGGTGGCCGCGGGCGACTTGAGGACGCTGTCGCCCCGAGTCGTCACGGCCGGGATGCCCCTTTGGCGCAGCGCAGCCTGCATCACCTCTGACTCGCTGTGCTGGCCGACGAGCACGGCGATGTCGCCAGGCCGGACACGGCGCTTTTGGCCGTCATCGCCTCGGGCCGGTAGCCAAGCGGTCTCCAACAGCTCCTGGGCCTGTTGGGCCAGGTCACGGGCGATCGCTGACTGGGCGGAATCGACCTGTATCGGTCCGGGGGCGGTGCGGGCCAGGTCGTCGCCGAGAGCCAGGCGCAGCTTCAAGGCGGGCAGCGGGGCACCGCCGTCGTCCTCCAGGCGAAGCAGGCGATGCTCGGGCGAGGCCTCGACCGGCACGAACTCGATCCTTCGGTCTCCGAAGCTGGCACCGGAAAAGAGCCGTTCGAGGGCCTGGAGCAGAGCACCGTCCGAGCGCCAGTTCTTTCCTAGCGTGGAGCGCTCGGTGTCGCTCCTGTGCGCCGCCTCGAGGTAGGTATGGACGTTTGCCCCCCGGAAGGCGTAGATCGCCTGCTTTGGGTCGCCGACGAGCACGAGCGTCGAGCTGTCTCCTCGGATCCCGAACAGTTTGGAGAAGATGGCCCACTGCACAGGGTCGGTGTCCTGGAACTCGTCGATGAGGGCGACTTGGAAACGTCGCCGCAACGTGGCGGTCGCGGCCGCACTGTCGAGCGCGTCACGCAGCTGGGTCAAAAGGTCGTCGAACGAGAGCGTGCCTTTGGCGCGCCGGCGGCGACGGACCTCGTCCACGGTGCGGTCCACGAGGCGGCGCAAGCGGACGGCGGCTGGCGCCGTCCCGCCGTCGGCGGCGTCGGGGAGAAGGTTGATACCCGGGTTCGTCAGCACCTTGGCTGCGATCTTGCGCAGATCGCCGAGAGCGGGTAGAGCGTCTTTGATCGCAGGCCCTAGGACGGACTCCGCCGCCAGCACGTCGGCGCAGACCGAATAGAGGAGCTCGTTCGTGTCCTCGAGCAGTCTCGCCTCCAGATCGCCGGGAGCGGCCGAGCCGAGGGTGCAGAGAACTTGTTGGGCAAAGCCGTGGATCGTCGTGATCGTGGCGGCATCGAAGTCGACGACGGCGCGCCGCAGGCGCTCGAGGCGGCGCTCACGGTCGGTCTTCGCCAAGAACCCAAAGAGCTCCTCGGCGTCTGCGAGCTCGCCGGGTCCGGCCAGTGCGACCACGGCCTCGGCGAGGCGGGTGCGCACGCGGTCGCGCAGCTCTGCCGCCGCGGCTCGGGTGAAGGTGACGATGAGGAGCTTGTCGAGCGCGATGTCCGCCTCCGCCACGTAGCGCACGACGAGACCGGCAAGCGTGAACGTCTTGCCGGTCCCGGCGCTCGCCTCGATGGCCATGCGGCCTTCCGGAAGAGTCCCGACGAGGGAGAAGACCGCCGGTGCGCTCATGGGGTCTCCTCGCTGCTCGCCTCGATCGCGCCCCACAGGTAGTCGGCGAAGCGGGCGGCTCGTCCGGGAGCGGTTCCGGGAGGATCATCCTCGCGGGCCGGTAGAGCAGTCAGTTCTCGCAACGAGAGATCGCCGAACACGAGGCGATTCGCCTCGTCCCGTCCCTCGCCGCCCCCGCCGTAGGTCTGCCAGTCGTCCTGTTTGGCCGTCTTCATGTGAAGCTTGAACGAAATCGAGGCGAAGAGGGGGATTGGCTCGAGCATGCCCCGGCGGTAGCAGTCGACGGCGGTCCCTAGCGCGTCGAGAGCGAGGCGCCGGCGCTCCGCCACTGTGTCACCACGTCCGCTCAGCTCGATCGTACTGCGGCCCGTGCCCTTCTCGGGACTCCCCACGACGACGCTGCGCCAGTCGGTGGCGGGCTCGGTCGCCAAGAGGGCGACGAGGTCGAGCCAGGCGGGGACAAGGCGTTTCGGGCCTATCTTGCTGCACGTGACGAGCGCGGGACCGGGCCGCGGACCTGTGCAGCGCCCCAGGATCGTGCCTACGAGGCGGGTGCCGTCCAAGAGGACGGCCTCGACCGGTAGACGCTCTTCGCGCAACGGGTCGATGCCGAGCTCGCTCGCCCCTTGGAGAAGAATCTCCGCCGACTCCTCGATCTCGCCCAGCGCAGCCTCACCTAGCCCGCCCGGGGGGAGGATGCCGAGCGCGCGTACGTGACGCTCCCACTCGGCGGTGGCGTGCCCGGCGAGGCGGGCGGTGAGGAGGCGGTCAGCGACACCCCAGCGGTCCAGCGAGTCGAGCGCCGTCACGAAGTCGTCGGACAGGTCGCGGTCCTCGCTCAAGAGGTGAAGTTGCAGTCGCTGTCGCAAGAAGGCCTTTACTGGATGGTTGAAGAAGCTCTTGAGATCGCTGAGTCCGATCACAGATTCCTTGTCGAGGACGGGCGGAAGCGGGCCGTCCAAGAACACGGGCTGTTTGGCACTTCGGTGCTTGCGGGCTAGGGCCCCGGCGAAAGCCCCTGCATCGAAGCTCCACGGCCCTGGCCGCTTCAAGGCCCCCGGTGTGAAGCAACGCTCGTCGAAGGGCTGGAAAGGGTGGACGATCTCGATCTGGTCCTCGTAGGTGTCCCGGCTCGGCGGGCGCAAGGTCGCGCTGATGATGTCGCGAAGCTCGGCGAGCACGGTTGCAGCCGGCACCTCGCGATTGGTGCGCACGTTGCGGCCCATCCTGGTGATGACGAGGTGGTCGCCGGCGGCGAGCACCGCCTCCAGGAGCGCTTGGCGGACCTCCGCCCGCGGGTCTCGGTCTCCGATGAGGGGTGCGGCGGCGGCGAGGTCGTCGCCGTCGGTGGCACCGGAACCACTCGTGCCGGCCTCGTCGAGCCCGAGCAGGCAGATGACGCGGAAGGGCAGCCAGCGCAGCGGGGTCAAGGAGCTGACCGTGATGCCGCCCCTGAAAAAGCCGGAGCGGCGGGGCAAGCCTCCGAGGTGGTCGGCGAGCAGCCGGCGCACCTCGGCGAGGGAGAGTTCGACCGTGGCAGGCTCGCCGGCCACCATCGCCTGGTCACCGATCTCCGAAACGGTCCGTCTCAGCTGTTCGAGCTGCCAGTGCTGGGAGTCCTCGACATCGAAGAACTGTTCGATCGCGTCGCACAGGGCTTCGCACCATGCGGTGGCGGAGCGGGATTGCTCCATGTCGGCAGCCATGGCGGCGAGACGAGCCACGAGATCGGCAAAACGCCCGGCAACGACTATCTCGCCGCTTTCGACGCTGATCGGCGCGATGGCGCTCGGCCCGAGACCGATGCCGTCGTCGCTCACCGCAACTCCCATGAGGATGCGGTCGACGGCCTCGCGCCACGAGTTGGCCGTGAACTCGGCCGGAAGACCCCAGCGCACGCGATGGTGTCCGTCGAGGCCCCAACGTACGTTGGCACGAGCCACCCAGTCCGTGACCGTGCGCAGGTCGTCCGCGTCGAGCGCGAAGCGCTTGCGCACGACGGGCAGCGAGACGAACTCCAGCACCTCTGAGGCAGTGAACCGGCCCGAGACGAGCTCGAGCAAGGAGTCAAGCGCCCCAACTACGGCGTCGGACTCGAGAAGGGAACGGTCGCTGATGCGGTACATAAGGCGCGGCGTACCGTGGGCGCCTCGGGTCGCTCCTTCTTCGACCGAAGCCCCGAATCCTGCTTCTACAAGGGGAGCGAACTGGTCGATGGCCGGGCAGAGCACGACGATGTCCTCTTCGCGAAGCGTCGGATCGTCCTTTAGAAGGTGCAAGATCGCGTCGCGCAGCACTTGCACCTGGCGGGCCTGGCCGGGGCAAGTGTGCACCTGGATGGAACGGTCGCCGGGCGCGAGCTCGAAGTCGCCCGCCGGGGCAGAGCCGGCCCGCAGGTCGTGTTGCAGGCGGGCGAGCAATGTCAACGGCGCGCTTTGCTCGTGCTCAAGGGGCGGCTCGACGGGCGTGGGCGCGCTCAGGCCACGCGCCTCGGCGGAGGCGAGCAAGACGGCGCGCTCGCGGTAGGGTCGCCCCCAGGAGCTGAGCAGCGGGTGGAACACCTGGCCTACCTCGGCGTCCGAGCGGTCCTCGGAACGCAGCCGCGAAACTTCGAGCGGCCGAGACCCGGCCAGTACCGCCTCGCGCACTCGATTCGTCGTCGCCGGTGAAGGGTCGAGCAGCAAAACGTGCAACTCGTGCCGAGCGGCGACCGCTTCGAGCAGCTCGATGAAAGGCCCTCCGCTCGGAAGCGTCGTAAGTCCGAAGATGGCAAGGCGGGGCGGCAGCTCGAGAGCGATGACCCCCTTGTGCACCTCGTTCAGAAGGCCGGGCAGCCGTTCGGGGGGACTGGGTACGCCCGTCAAGGCGCGCACGAGGCGCCACAGATGCGGCTGCCAGCGGTCATGGGGCGCAAGGGCATGACCCGTCGCGTCGAGGTCGTGGCCGGCGTTCCACTGCAGCACGAGCTCGGGACGGCGCACGGCGTAACGGTCGAACAGGTCGGCAAGCCGCCGGGCACGCCCGAACCATGTGGCTCCCGGGGCGAGTTTGGTGAGGGGTCCTAGACGCTCGTCGTCGGTCCTCTCGCGCAGCACCTCAAGCACGACCCACACGAGGGAGTCGACCTGCCAAGGATCGGTCTCTCCGGCCCGACCGGCCCCGAGCACGACCTTTAGCAAGGCGCCGGGGAAGGTGAACTCAATGTTCGCCGCCACGCCATCGCCGGCGTCCGGACCTGAAGCGCCGAGGGACCTCGCCAGCTCGAGGGCGAGCCAGCGGCGCATGGCCACCGTGGGCACCGCGACCCACTCCGGTGTAATCGCGTCCGCGGGCGGTTGTGCCAGCACCTCGCTCAGGGCCTCAGCGAGAGGCTTCACCCGGCTGGCACTCGACAAGTGAAGCACGCGCGAACACTACCTAGACCCTGTGACAGTTATTGGGGAACCGCAAAGCTACCTTTGAGCTGTGACGACGGCTACGGCGGCTTTTGGCCCGTGATCAAGTACCTCGGCTCGAAACGGCGCTTGGTGCAAGCCATCGGGGCGCTCGCCGACGGCTGCGGCGCCGCCTCGGCTGTCGACTTGTTCACCGGGACGACTCGGGTGGCCCAGCAGCTCAAGCGGCAGGGGATCTTCGTCACCGCTGTCGACACGGCCACCTACTCCGAGGTGCTTGCGCAGTGCTACATAAGCACCGACGTGACAGATGTGGACAAGGTCGAGCTGACCCGGGCCATCGAAGAGCTCAACTCGCTTTCGGGCAGGCGAGGTTATTTCACCGAGGTCTTCTGTGAACAGTCGCGCTATTTGCGGCCTGAGAACGGTGAGCGCGTCGACGCGATCCGCGACGCCATCGAGCAGCGTCACCGGACGAGCCCGCTCTACCCGATACTGCTGACGAGCCTGCTCGAGGCAGCTGATCGGGTGGACTCGACGACAGGGCTGCAGATGGCCTACCTGAAAAAGTGGGCACCGAGGGCTTTTCAGCCCCTCTCGCTCAAGGTTCCCGAGTTGTTGGCCGGCGGCGGGCGCGCCATACGCTCCGATGCCCGTAAAGCGGTGCGGTCTATCGGACCGGTCGACTTCGCCTACCTCGACCCTCCTTACAACCAGCACCGCTACTTCACCAACTACCACGTCTGGGAGACATTGATCAGGTGGGACGCACCGGACCACTATGGCGTCGCCTGCAAGCGCACCGACTCCAGGTCGGCGACCACCCGGAGCGAGTTCAATTCGAAGCTGACCATGCCTGTGGCGCTAGGCGAGATCGTCCGTAACCTCGAGGCGAACATCGTCGTCGTGTCTTGCAACGACGAGTCCTGGCTCGGTCGCGAGGATCTCGAAAAGATCTGCGCCGCCCGCGGGCACGTCGAGTTGCTCGAGTTCGATTCGAAACGCTACGTGGGTGCACAGATCGGCATCCACGACCTTTCCGGGCGCAAAGTGGGCCACGTCTCCCACCTACGAAACGTCGAACGCCTCGCCGTCTGCGGGCCCCGCGCCAAGGTGATCGCCGCCATCGAGGCCCTGCGCCAGGGGGTGCTGCCACCTCCAGAGGAATCCCCGGCGCCTATTGGTGTGCAACCGAGGCACTGGTGACGAGCTCGACGGCGGTGCTCGCCCTCGCCGTGTTCGGGGCGAGCGCCGTCGAGATGGTCGAGGCGCTGACGATCGTGACGGCGGCGGGAGTGACCCGAGGATGGCGCTCGGCGCTCGAGGGTGCGGGAGCTGCCGCTCTCGTCCTCGCGGCGCTCGTCGTCGCCATCGGCATCCCCCTCGCCCGGCTCGTCCCCATCGACTTTCTGCGCGTGGTCATCGGCGCCCTCTTGTTGGTGCTCGGCCTTGACTGGCTGCGCAAAGCCGTACTCCGGGCGAGCGGGCACAAGCCACTCCATGACGAGGACGCCATCTACACAAAGACGGTGGCAGACCTCTCGTCCCATTCCGGCGATGCGCCGGGCACCGCCTCTGGCGCAAATCCCTCCGCCTCCGCGCGGCGACCAGATAGACAAACGGGCAGCCCATGGCGGCACGGGCCCCGCGATGCGACAGGTTTCACCGTTGCCTTCAAAGGGGTTTTTCTCGAAGGCATGGAGGTTGTGCTCATCGTCATAACTCTCGGGGCGAGCTCGGGACACCTGGCGCTGGCGGCGTGTTCGGCCGCGGTGGCTGCGATCATCGTCTCGATCATCGGCTACCTCGTGGCGCGTCAGCTTTCGGAGGTGCCCGAGAACTGGATGAAGCTGGCGGTCGGGGTCATGCTCACGAGCTTCGGTGTCTTTTGGGTCGGCGAGGGAGCCGGAGTCCACTGGCCCGGGAGCGACCTCATGATCCTCGGCCTCATCGCACTGTTCGCCTTGACCGCCGGCCTGCTGAGTGTCGCGATGCGGGCGATCGGCCCTTCGCGGCCCAGCGTGGCGGGAAACGGCGAGTCCGCATGACCGCGGCGGTCCTTGCGTGACCTCGGTCGTCCGGGCCCTGCGAGCGATCGGGAAGTTCTGGGGGGACTTCCTCATCGGCGACGCGCCTGAACTGTTCGTCGGCACGGTCGTCTTCGTCGGTGCCGCCCTCGGGCTTCGCCACCGCGGCGACGTGGCGGTCTTCGTCTTGCCGCTCGTCGTCATCGTGTTCCTCTCCGGCAGCGTCCTGCGCGGTCGGGCAAGGTCCTGAGCTTTCGGAAAAGGTGAGCGCGCTGGCTTCCGGTAGCGTCCGAACGTGGCCGAACCGAAACTCGCCGAGCTCTTGGCACGGGTCGTGGCCACGCTTCCGGCGGGCGAGGTGCGCACCGGCCAGCTCGAGATGGCAGAGGCAGTCGGAAGGGCCTTCGCTGATGGCGGCAACATCGCCGTGGCGGCGGGGACCGGTACGGGGAAGTCGCTCGCCTACCTCGTGCCCGCAGCCGTCTCGTCCAAGCACGTCGTAGTCGCCACCGCCACCAAGGCTTTGCAGGACCAGCTTGCCAACAAGGACCTTCCTCTCGTCGCCAGGGGCCTGGGGCGCCCCGTGAAATGGGCGGTCCTAAAGGGTCGCTCGAACTACCTATGCCGCCAGCGCCTCTACGAGTTGGAGCGCCTCGGCGACCAGCAGCGCCTGGACGCGCCGGTTGATCCTGATCCGTTCGACTCTGTTCGGTCCGGTTCCGGGACCGCTGGCCGCGGCCAGGGCGACCCAGGGCCGGCCGAAGCAGTACGGGGCGAGCAACCTGGCGTCTCCGCGCGAGCTGTCACAGCGCGCCGTGTCGGGCAAGAGGTGCGCCGCCTTGTTGCTTGGGCCGAGTCGACCCCGAGCGGCGACCGGGCCGAGCTTGACTTCGAGCCTTCGGCCGCCGCGTGGTCCAGTGTCAGCGTCACCTCCGATGAGTGTCCCGGGTCGCGCCGTTGTCCGGCGGGCGGGGAGTGTTTCGCCGAGGCTGCTCGCGCGAGGGCCGCCGTAGCCGACATCGTCATCGTGAACCTTCACCTCCTCGGCGCTGATCTGCGCTGCGGCGGGGAGGTTCTTCCTCAGCACGACGCGCTCGTCATAGACGAGGCCCACGAGCTCGAAGACGTTCTTGCCGCCTCGCTCGGCGTGGAGGTTAGTCCGGGGCGTCTGCGGGCCCTTGGCGCGACCGCACGCGCTGCGCTCGCGGCGTCGGGCCAACGGGCGCAGCGTGGCGAGGACACCGGACCTGCTCGAAGCGTCGAGTCGCTCATGGCCGGGGCAGGCGCGTTCGAGGAGCTACTCGGCGGCTTTGAGGACCGCCGCTTGCCTCCTGGTCTTGGGCCGGAGATCGCCGAACAGGTGACACTCCTGCTCGAGCGCCTGGAGCGCCTCGGCGTCGAGCTGCGACGCGTGGCAGAGCTCCAAGGCAGCGGGGATGTCGGTGGTGCAGGGGGCGCCGAAAGCCGAGGGCCGAGTGGCACCGATGGCGCCCAGCGCTGCTTACGGGCGTTGCTCGGGGTCGACCGGTGCCGCGAGGAGCTGGCCGGCTGCCTCACGGCTGGTAGCGACGAGGTGGTCTGGGTCAGCGGCGGAGCGCGGCCCGCCATGCGCTCGGCACCCCTCGACGTGCGCGAGGCCATGTCCGCGCAAGTGTTCTCGGCGATGCCGGTCGTGATGACGAGCGCCACGCTGCCGCGCGGACTGGCGGCTCGGATCGGCGCGCCCGCCGAGAACACGAGAGAGCTCGATGTCGGCAGCCCTTTCGCCTACCAAGACCACGGGCTCCTCTATTGTGCGGTGTCGCTTCCCGACCGTCGCCACTTTGAAGCGGAGGCGGCGATCCACGACGAGATCGAAGCGCTCGTGCTCGCGGCTGGAGGGCGGACGCTCGCTCTTTTCACCAGCCGCAAGGCTATGACCACGGCCGCCGAGGTCTTGGCGGCAAGGCTGCCATGGCCTGTGCTCATGCAAGGCGAGCTCCCGAAGGCGGCGCTCTTGGAGGCACTCAGCTCGCAGTCAGCTGCTTGCCTGTTCGCGACGATGAGCTTTTGGCAGGGAGTCGACGTCCCGGGTCCGGCGCTCAGCCTTGTGGTGATCGACCGGATCCCGTTCCCCCGCCCGGATGATCCCTTGATGGCGGCCCGCCGGGAAGCGGCTGGGCGGGCCGGCTTCCAGACCGTAGACCTCCCGCGGGCCGCGACCTTGCTCGCTCAAGGAGCCGGCCGCCTCATACGCACCGCTTCCGACAGGGGGGTGGTCGCCGTGCTAGACCCGCGTCTCGCGACGGCTCCCTACGGCCCTGCGCTTGTCCGGGCACTTCCGCCCATGAGACGGACGAGGGACCGGGCCGAAGCAGAGGCTTTCCTCCGCCAGATACACACCGAGGCCGAAGCGGCACTGTCCTCCTCCTCTCCGCGGCCCTGAGCGCCCGGATTCGGTCAGCCGGCCAAGAGCGGAGATGGCCTCGGCCGCGCCCCCTTCGGCGGCGACCCGACCGGGACCTAGACTGCGGGCGAGTATGGAGCCTTCAAACGAGCCACATCAAGCCTCAAGCCACGATCCGCGCCCCGGCGCTCAACAAGGGCCCGAAGCTTCGGCCGCTGCCTTTTCGGGCTTGGCCAGCTCGATTGTCTGCGGCGGCTGCGGGACGATCGTCGACGCTTCCGAGCCCTATCCCTTTCGCTGCCCTCGTGCCGGCGACGGTGGCGATCACGTCCTTCGTCGTGTGCTCGACATTTCCAGGCTGCACTTCGCCCTCGATGACTCCGAGCCGAACCCGTTCGTCCGCTGGCGCGGCCTTTTTCACTCCTATCACCTTGGCGCCGCCCACGGCATGAGCGATCAGGCCTTTGTCGAAGTCGTTCGCGGGCTTGACGACGAGGTGGCAAAGCTCGACGGGCACGGTTTTTCCGTAACGCCCTTCGCCTGCTCCCCCGAGCTGGCCGGCCGTCTCGGGACCGGAGCTTCGATCTGGGTGAAAGACGAGACGGGCAACGTGTCCGGATCGCACAAGGCAAGGCACCTGTTCGGGCTTCTCGTCCACCTCGAGGTGGTCCGCCGCCTCGGCATGGCTCAGGGCACAGAGCCGCTTGCGATCGCCAGCTGCGGGAACGCGGCCCTCGCGGCGGCCGTCGTCGCGGCCGCCGGACGCAGGCGCCTGCTCGTGTTCGTACCGACCGACGCCGAGCCGGCCGTCGTCGACCGGTTGCGGTCTCTCGGCGCAGAGATCACTGTCTGCCCCCGCGAGCAGGGTGTCGCCGGAGACCCGACCTACCACCGTCTCCAGGCGGCGATAGCCAATGGCGCCCTTCCTTTCACCTGCCAGGGCAACGAGAACGGTCTCGCCATAGAAGGTGGCGAGACGCTCGGCTACGAGATGGCCGCCGCCTTGGCGGATCAAAGGGGTCTTGACCACGTCGTGATCCAGGTCGGCGGAGGGGCGTTGGCAAGCGCCGTGGCACAGGGGTTGTCCGAGGCGGTGGCTTTCGGGGTGCTCGCAAGCATGCCGCGGGTGCACACGGTGCAGACGGCCGGAGCTTGGCCGCTCGCCCGGGCGCTCGAGAAGGTGGCGGCTCGCCTGCCCGCCAATGCCGGGCCAACGGAGGTCCGTGAGGCGGTGCAGTACGCGGCGTCGCACCGAGCCGATTTCATGTGGCCCTGGGAGACCGTGCCCCACAGCCTGGCCCACGGCATCCTCGACGACGAGACCTACGACTGGGTCGCGCTCGTCGAGGCGATGCTCGCCACGGGAGGCCAGGCGCTCATCGTGGACGAGGACGAGATCGCCGAAGCCAACGTGCTCGGAGCCGAGGCCACCGGTATCGGGGTGGACCCGACCGGATCGGCCGGTCTCGCCGGCCTGGCGAGGCTCTGCCGGCGGGGCGACGTCGGCCAGGGCGAGCGCGCAGCCGTGCTTTTCACAGGGGCTCGCCGCTAGCAGGGAGCGGGCCTCAGTAGCCGAGGCGCTCGATCATCTCCCGGTGTCGCTGCCAGCCCTTTTCCACCTTGACGAACAGCTCCAGGTAGGCGCCCGGCGCGAGCTGCTGGCGCACGGCTGTACCGGCGGCCTTTAGCACCCGCCCGCGCTTGCCGATGACGATGCCCTTTTGCGACTCCCGCTCCACGAGGATCTCGCAACGGATCCGCGGCCATTCCCATTCGGTCACGCGGCAGGCGATCGAGTGCGGCAGCTCCTCTTCGGCGTGCTTGAGTAGCTGCTCGCGTACCAGTTCAGCCACGTAAAAGGCTTCCGGGACATCGCTCACCATGCCGGCGGGGAAATAGCGCGGGCCTTCGGGCATGCGGGCGGCCAGGTGGTCGACGAGGGCCGGAACCCCCTCACCGGTCTTGGCCGAGACGGGGAAGTACTCGGCCGCCGAGAGGCCGAGCTCGGCGGCGGCAAAGGCCAGGTGTTGGAGGACCTTGGCGTCATCGACACGGTCGATCTTGTTGAGGGCGATCACGGTGTCCGGGCGCAGGCGCTCGGCGATGTAGCGATCACCGGGACCGATGGGCGCGTCGGCCTCGAGCAGCAGTACGCAGCAGTCGACGTCCTCGAAAGTCGACGCAGCCGTCTCGTTGAGGCGGTTCCCGAGGGCGGTGCGGGGCCGGTGCAGCCCGGGGGTGTCCGTGAAGACGATCTGGCCGTCGGACCGGTCGAGGACACCACGGATGCGGGTGCGCGTCGTGTTCGGCGTCGCCGAGGTGATGGCGATCTTCCGGCCGAGGATCTGGTTGAGCAGGGTCGACTTGCCCACGTTGGGCCGCCCGACGAGCGCGACGAAACCTGACCTGAAAGCGGGTGTGAGGCCGCTCTCCTCGTCGCGACCGGGGTGCAAGGGTGTGCCCGGTGCGCTCATGGCCACAGGCTTCTCATCGACGGCTCTCGCCTTCGACCCGCGAGTCTGTGTCGTTGCGCTCGGTTCGCTCCGCGCCGTGACGCTCGCTGCGGGACCCGCCACGTTCCTCGCGATCGGCCGCGCGCTGGGCTCGCTCGGCCAACCACTCCTCGTCCGGCTTACGCGGTCCGGCGTGTAGTGGCGTGCCCTCGAGGCGCTGTATGCGGACACTTCCGATGCGCCTACCTTGCATCCTCTCGGCGACAAGGAGATGCCCGTTCACCTCTACCGACTCGCCCTCAGCGGGCACGTGCCCGATGACCGCGAGCACGAGGCCGCCGATGCTGTCCCAGTCCCCGGAGGGAAGCTCCGCACCGAGGAGCTCGTTCACCTCGTCCACGGCCAGTTTGCTCGAGACCCGGAACTGGCCCCCGCCGAGGGGCACGATAAGGGGCTCGTCGACGTCGAACTCGTCCACGATCTCACCGACGAGCTCCTCGATGAGGTCCTCGAGGGTCACTACTCCGGCGGTACCCCCGTACTCGTCGATGACGACGGCGAGGTGGAACTGGCCTGCTTGCATCTCACGCATGAGGGGCGCGACACGCTTGGTCTCGGGGACATAGTTCGCCGGCCGCGACACCTCGCGCACAGGAGCCTTCTCCTTGCCGCTGCGGACGGCGCGGATCAGGTCCTTGGTGAAAGCGACGCCGACGACATCGTCGAGGCTCTCGTTGAACACCGGGATCCGACTGAAGCCGGCCTCGATGGCGCGCTCCAGCACGACGCCGGTTTCGACCGAGTCCTCCACCGCGACGACGTCGGGCCTCGGCACCATGACCTCTCTCACGACCGTGTCACCGAACTCGATGATCGAGTGGATGAGGACCCTCTCGTCGCTTTCGATGGCCTCGTCCAAGGCGGCCACGTCGGCGAAGGCGAGCAGTTCGGACTCTGTCACGTCCGCCTCGACCTTCGTGCCGCGGCTGCCGGGGGTTATGAGGCGGGCGAGGCCGATGAGGGCACCGGAGACGACGCGGGTGGGTGGGAACCGCACGAGCGTCGTCACGAGCGGGGCGGCGAGAAGGGCGGCCCTGTCCGAATGGCGCACGGCCCACTGCTTGGGCACGGCCTCGGAGAACACGAAGATCACGATGACCTCGAAGGCGGTGGCGACGGCGACGCCGATGGGGCCGAAGATCTGGGCCGCCACGACGCCGACAAGCGTGGCGGCGACGAGCTGGCAGAATAGGACGAGCAGCAGGATCGGGGCCAGGAACGCTTCGGGGTCCTCCACGAGCCGGCGCAGCGACCGGGCCCCGCGCTGTCCCGCGTCTTCCAGCGATTTGGCGCGGGCGCGAGAGGTACGGGTGAGGCCGGTCTCGGCCAGTGAGAGAACGGCCGAGCCTGCGATGAGAACGAACACCGCCGCGAGAAGGGCGCCATCGGCGCCGGTGAAGCTCCGCGTCGTCGCCAGGATCATGGGCTCGATGCCCGCGATCACAGCTCCGTGCCTACTTGACGGTGATGCGCTGCGAGCAGCTGCTGCTCGAGGGCCTCCATCGTCGCGGCTTCTGCCTCTTCTTGGTGGTCCATGCCGAGCAGGTGCAAGATCCCGTGCACGAGGAGGAGGGCCACCTCGTCGTCGTAGCTTCCCGCGTGCTCGGGCGCTTGGCGGAAGGCGACCTGTGGGCATATGACGACGTCGCCGATGAGGAGGGGCATCTCTTCTATCTCCAGCGGCCCGCGGCCTGGCCCGCTCACCTCCTGCTCGGGCACATGGCCTGGTCCGATGAGCTCGTCCTCGATCGGGAACGACAGCACGTCGGTCGGCCCCTTGCGCCCGAGGAACCGTTCGTTCAGTCCGGCTATGGCCGTCTCGTCGACGAACATGAGCGACAACTCGGCTCCGGCGCCAATGCCGCGGTCGTCGAGGATGCGTTCGGCGAGGGCAACCCAGCGGGCGAGGTCGACAGGATGGTCGGACTGCTCGTCGGCAGCAAAGACCTGGGCGCTCACCGCAAAGGCCGCGCAGGCGGGAGTTGTTGACTGGCCGCCGGAGCGGTGTCATGGCTCCCGTTGCCCTCAGGGCGCTGGTTGTCCCCGGCTCCCAGCCCGCTAGGGCCGGAGCGGCCCATGCCGGCACCGATGCTGCGGCCCTCGACCGAGCGTTCGTAGGCGGTGACGATCTCGCGCACGATGCGGTGGCGGACGACATCAGCCTGGCCGAGCTTGACGAAACAGATCCCCTCAATCTCCCCGAGCAGCTCCTCGAGGTCCAACAGACCGGAACGGCCACCGGCGATGTCTATCTGGGTCACATCGCCCGTCACAACAACCTTGGTCCCAAAGCCGATGCGGGTCAGGAACATCTTCATCTGTTCCGGGGTCGTGTTCTGAGCCTCGTCGAGGATCACGAAGCTGCCGTTCAAGGTACGGCCCCGCATGAAGGCGAGTGGGGCCACCTCGATGGCCCCCCGTTCTAGGAGCCTTTGCGTGCCCTCCGGCTCGAGCATGTCGTAGAGGGCGTCGTAGAGGGGCCGCAAGTAGGGGTCGACCTTGGCCATGAGGTCACCCGGCAAGAAACCCAGCCTTTCCCCGGCCTCGACGGCGGGTCGCGTCAAGATGATGCGCGCCACTTGTTTTGTCTGCAGTGCCTGCACGGCGAGAGCGACGGCGAGGTAGGACTTTCCCGTGCCGGCGGGGCCGATGCCGAAGGTGATCGTGTTGGCGGCGATGGCATCGACATAGCGTTTTTGCCCCGCAGTTTTCGGGTGCACCTTGCGACCCCGGGCGGAGCGGCCAGCTTCCGCGTTGAGCACCTCCGAGGGCCGCACGTCGTCCTTGACCATCTCGATGGTGTGCCCGACGTTCGTCGGGTCCAACCAGTGGCCTTGTTCGAGAAGAGAGACGAGCTCCTCAAACAGGTGGCCGACGCGTTCGGCCTCGGGGCCTTCGACCGTGATCTCGTTGCCGCGGACGTGGATGCGTGTGTCATCGAAGGCCGCCTCGACGGTGCGCAGCAACTCGTCACGTTGGCCCAGCAGTCCCACCATGAGGTGGTTCCCGGGAACGAGGATCTTGACCTGGGTGGACGACACTTGGCTCTCGCTGGAAGGGTACCAGGCACCCCGGTACTGACCGGCCGTTCGCCTGCCCGCGTCGCTCGACACCGGCCAACGGCCCGCAGGCCGGGGCGGGGCTGAGGCGCCCCTCAACCTGGCGGCCAGCCGAGGCGACGGCCTCCGAGAACGTGCAGGTGCAGGTGGGCCACGCTATTGCCCGAGTCCGGCCCGACGTTCAAAACCAGGCGGTAGCCGCGCTCGGAAAGGCCCTCCGCCTCGGCGACGCGGCGGGCGACGTCGAACATCTCGGCGAGCACCTCCCCGTGCTCAGCGGTTATGTCCGCGGCATCGACGATGTGCTGGCGGGGAATGACGAGCACATGGGTGGGAGCGACAGGGCGCAGGTCATAAAAGGCGTAGACGCGCCCAGTGGAGAGAACCTCGCGCGAAGGCGACTCGCCCGCGGCGATGGCGCAGAAGATGCAGTCGGGCACGGGCGAGATGGTAGCGGCCGGGTGGTCAAACTCAGCTGGCTAAAGAGTCGCCAGCGGCAGGCGCAAACGGCACGCCACCTCGTTCGCCAAGAGGCGCCCACGAAGAGTGAGCACCGCGCGCCCGTTAGCGCGTTCGACGAGACCCGCCAGTGCCTCTTCGTCGGGCAGGGCGCCGGCTTCGACACCTTCGCGGGTGCGGATGGCCAGCTCCAAGAATTCGAGAAGTCGATGATCGAGGTCAAGGCACTCTTCACCGGCGACCGCCGAACCCTTGGACTCGATCGAGGCCATATAGCGCTCCGGGGTGCGGATGTTCCAGAACCGGCGACCGCCGATGTGGCTGTGGGCCGCACAGCCCACGCCGAGGTACTCACCTTGGCGCCAGTAGTTCTGGTTGTGGCGGCACTCCCGGCCCGGCCGTGACCAGTTAGAGATCTCGTACCAGGACAATCCTGCCGCCTCGAGCACCTCGTCGGCGATCTCGTAGCGTCTCGCCTGTACGTCGTCGTCGGGGTGCCGCTCGACGTCTCGCCAAAGCGCCGTGCCCGGCTCGGCGTGGAGGGCGTAAGCGCTCACATGAGCCGGAGAGGGGTCGAGGCCGAGCACGCCGTGCAAGCTGGCTGCCCAGTCCTCGTCGGATTCCCCTCTGGCGCCGTAGATGAGATCGACGCTGTATGAAGCGAAGCCGACCTCGCCGATGGCGGCCGCCGCCCGCGGCACAGCCTCGGGTCCGTGGTGGCGACCGAGGCTCTTGAGCACGTGGGTGGCGAGCGACTGCACCCCGAGCGAGATGCGGTTCACGCCGGCCTCGGCGTAGATGCGCAGAAGCTCGACTGTGACGTCCTCCGGGTTGCACTCGACGGTCACCTCGGCTGCTTCGTTGCGAGATATGCCGCCCAGGAGGCGGGCGAGCTCGCCTCCTGGGAGCCGGGAAGGGGTCCCGCCACCGACAAATACCGTTGTGGCTGGCCCGAGACCGTCGAGGTAGGCACCCCGGAGCTCTTTCAGGCAGCTGTCGACGTAGGCCGAGGAAAGGTGGTCGATACCCGACCAGGTGGCAAAGGCGCAGTAGTCGCAGCGACGCGCGCAGAACGGCACGTGGACATATATGCCGAGGCCTTGTCCTGCCCTGGCGCCCGCGTCGGGCCGTTCACCCACGAAGGACGCCGAGCTCCTCCAGGCGCTTTAGGAGGGTGGCGAGGCTCTGGCCGAGCATGGAGGCCATCACCCGCAAGTCCTCGGAACGGATCGTCAGGACTTCGCCGTTGAAGTCCTGACGCTGAACTTGCACCGAGGCGAGGAAGCGCCGGAGCAGTTCGCGCTCGGGGCCTTGCACCTCCGAGAGACGCACCAGATCGACCACTACCTTGAAAGGCTTGCCCTCCGGGTCGGGTCGCTCGCCGTTGGTGTGGAACGCCTGGCCCGCCCTCGGAGCGGGGGGCTCGCTCCCATCCGGGGGGAGCAACTGGTCGACGGGCACGCGGTAGAGCCTGGCCAGTCGCTGCAGGCGCGGCACGGAGATGGTGCGCTCGCCCCGTTCGTAGGCGCCGAGGACCGAGGCTTTGAATTCCAGCCTGGACGCCTTTTCGACGGCCTGTAGCGACAGCCTCTTCTGGCGTCTCACCGCGCGTAGCCGAGCACCCACGGCGACCGCGTACTCCGGGTCGTCGCCTTCAGGAGCTTGGCTTGGGGACATTCGAGTCACTCTCTGCTCGGTGGCAACGCGCTGTTGCGCCCCGACACCACCGACCCGATTTGGGTTACCGCTTCGGCCGTGCCTGAACACCGGGACCTTCGTCGGCAGTCGCCGGACCAGGACCCGCGCCACAAGTCTTGCTCGGAATTGCCGCATCCTGCAAGGTCGGCCCCCTCCAGGGCCGGCGCCCTGACCCCTCGGGGCCCCTCAAGATACCGGCGCGACGGCCATGTTCCGAAGGGCGCTCAGGATCACTCCGGCGGCGACTGCGGCCGTTTCGACCCGCAGGACGCCATTTCCGAGCGACACCTTGGTTTCGACAAGGGCGAGCTCGCGCGGTGTCCAGCCGCCTTCAGGGCCGACGAGCACGACCGGGGAGGCGAGCGAGACGGGGCCACCGCCGGGCTCTGCGAGCGCCACTTCCGGCCCGGGCAAGCGCTCGAGGACGGCGTCGAGGCTGACACTCGAGCCTAGGCTGGGGAGGAGGGGACGCCGGGCCTGCATCGCCGCTTCCCGGACGATCCTGCGCAGGCGCGCCTCGCGGCGGGCCGTGCCTTCCCGGTCCGGACGCACGACCGTGCGGTCGGCCACAAGAGGCGTCAGGGTGTCCACTCCAAGTTCGACGAGCTTGGCCACCGCCCACTCGGTCCGCTCTGCCTTGGCCCAGGAAAAGCCGATCTCAAGTTCAGGCAAGGCGCGTTCCAGATGCCTCACAGGGCCGGCGCCCTCGAGCCCGAAGCCGGTCTCCTTGCTAGCGCGTCCCGAGCTGCGTCGCATAGCGCTCGCGACGGTGAAGGTGCACATCCTCCACGAGCCCGCTCCGTCGGCGGCCGCGACCGCTTCACCCGCCTGCAGGCGAAGAACTTCACCGAGGTGATGGCCGTCTTGCGCGCAAAGCCAGGGTGAGCCCAGATCCTCGACGAAGACGAGTGCCGCGGCCGCTCGGAGCTCGGGGTCCGGGGCGGAGGCTGTCACGCTCAGCCGAAGGCGGAGCGGAGGCGGGACAAGAGGCCTGGTTCAGGCGGCTGTACCTGCTCACCACGCAGCGCCGCGAGCCGGCGCAGCAGCTCGTCCTCCTCCTTCGACAACTTGACGGGAGTGTCGACGAACACGTTTACGAGCAGGTCACCGCGTCTGCCTCCGCGAAGGCGGGGCACCCCATGGCCGGCGATCTTTAACACGCGGCCTGTCTGTACGCCGGCCGGGACGGACAACAGATAGGGACCATCGAGGGTGTCCAGCTCGACCTCTGTGCCGAGGGCCGCCTGGGCTACCGAAAGGTGCAATGTGGTGACGAGGTCCGTGCCCGATCGCTCGAAACGGCTGTCCGCCTCCACCCGCAAGTGCACGTACAAGTCTCCTGGCGTCCCGCCCCTGAGCGCCGCGGCTCCCGCGCCGACGATGCGCAAGGTGGCCCCATCGTCGACACCGGGGGGTATCTCGACAGTAAGGCTCCGATCCTCCAGCCGACGACCCTCGCCCCGGCAATCGGGGCAGGGCGAGGTGACGATCTTGCCGTGGCCACCGCAGCGCCCGCACTGAGTGGCCGTCATCATCTGGCCGAGGATGGACTGGCGAACCCGCTGGATCTGGCCGGAGCCACGGCATTCCGGGCACGTGGTGGGGCTGGTACCTTCGCGGGCGCCGCTACCCCCGCAGGTCACGCAGGTAACGGGTGCTTTCAAGCTCACGTCACGGCGTGTGCCGAAGACGGCTTCAGATAGCCCGATCTGCAGCACGATCTCGGCGTCGGCGCCCTGACGTTGCCCTCCCCGAGGCCCATTTGTCGAAAAGCCCTGGTTGAAGAAGACGTCGAACAGATCTCCGAGGCCACCTGCGAACCCGAATGCATCTCCCCCGGCACCGGCACCGGCGCCTGTCCCCCTCACGGCGTCACGCCCAAACATGTCATAGCGCCGTCGTCGTTCGGGATCGCGCAAGGTCTCATAGGCGACCGTGACCTGCTTGAAACGGGCTTCGGACTCGGCGTCGCCCGGGTTGGCGTCGGGGTGAAGCTCACGGGCGAGGCGTCGGTAAGCCCGCTTGAGCTCGTCCTCGGAGGCCGAACGGGGGACACCAAGCAACTCGTAGAAATCCTGCGTCATCGGCACGGCTAATCCCCGCGTAGTTCCCGTGAGAGCCGCTGGCCCACGACAGCCACGGCGGCAAGGGCGTGCTCGTAGTCCATCCGGGTCGGCCCGAGCACTCCGATGGTCCCGAGGGCTATGCCTTCGGACTCATATGGGGCGACGACGAGCGAGCACTCGGCCAGGGACTCGATGGCGGAGTGCTCCGAGCCGATCGAGACCGACTCTCCCTGGGCGAGAACGTCGCGCAAGAGCGTGACCACGACGTAGGACTGCTCGAGTATCCCGAGTACTGCTCGCACTTGTTCGATAGCGTCGAAACGCTCCGCCATGAAGGCGGCGCCGCCGACGAAGACCTGATCGGTGGTGCCGGCTGTCTTGCCGTCTTCTAGGGCGCTCACACATAGTTGAACGAGGTCGTCGACCGCCTCGTCACCAGTTGGCAACTCGGGCGCGACCAGCCAGAGCGAGCTGCCCGACAGGCGCCGTTGCAAAGCCGTGCTCGCCAAGGAAACCACGGCGTCAGGCACATCTTCGCGGATGGTGATGGTGCGCTTTTCCACGACTCCATTTGAAAGGATCGCCACCGCCATCGCCGCGTGCGCCGAGAGCCGTGTCAAAAGGGCGGTGCGCACCACGAGCGCCTCATGAGCAGGACTCACCACCACGGCGGCGCAGTCGGTGAGCTGGGCGAGCAGTCTCGAAGTGTCCTGGAGCACCCGTTCCAGCTCGCCATGTGCCTTGGAGAAGAAGACCTGCACCTTCTCGTGCTCGGCTTGTGCGAGCGGGTGGGGGTTGCCGAGGTGGTCGACGAAGAACCGATAGCCCTTGTCGGTCGGTATCCGACCCGCGCTCGTGTGCGGGTGGGTCAGGTAACCCTCACGTTCGAGGGCTGCCATGTCGGCGCGGATCGTGGCCGGCGAGACCTCGATGAGAGCGTCGCGGGCGACTTGTGAGGACCCGACCGGCTGCGCCGTCTCGACGTAGCCGGTCACAACAGACCTCAAGATCGCGGCCTTGCGATCGTCGAGCTGGTCGTTGTCATTGCGAACGGGCATCTCACAGTTCCTCTCGCGAGATTCTACTTGGGGCGCTCTCAAGCGACGGCAACGCCACACCTGCCATCAGCGAAAAGCCGGCGTTCAACCGGGGGCGCCGGCGGCGCGAGCGGGGGTCGGGTCATTCCTCCAGGGTCAGGGCGCTGATGAAGGCCTCCTGGGGGATCTCGACGCGCCCGATCGACTTCATGCGCTTTTTGCCTTCTTTCTGCTTTTCCAACAGCTTGCGCTTTCGAGTGATGTCGCCGCCGTAGCACTTGGCGAGAACGTCCTTTCGTTTCGCCTTGACAGTCTCGCGGGCGACGATACGGCCCCCGATCGCGGCCTGGATGGGGACGTCGAAAAGCTGCCGTGGGATGAGCTCACGCAGCTTGGCGGTCATCTTCCGTCCGTAGTCGTCCGCCTTGGAGCGGTGCACGATCGTGGAAAAGGCGTCGACGGGCTGGCCGGCGAGCAGGACGTCGACCTTGACCAGATTGTCCGTCTGCATCCCGGCCGGCTCGTAGTCGAGGCTGGCGTAGCCCTTGGTCCGGCTCTTCATTACGTCGAAAAAGTCGAGCACGACTTCGGCCAGCGGCAGTTCGTAGATGAGCTCGACCCGGTCCGGGGATAGGTATTGCATCTCTTCCATCCGCCCCCGGCGTGTCTGGCACAGGTCCATGATCGTCCCGGTGTACTCGGCCGGGGTGATGATCGTTAGCTTCAGCAACGGCTCGTCGATGTGGTCGATGAACTGGGGTTCTGGCATGTCGGAGGGGTTGTCGACCGGCAGGGCCTCGCCGTTTGTGAGATGCGCGATGTACTCGACCGATGGGGCCGTGGCGATGAGCGAGAGCCCGAATTCGCGCTCGAGACGCTCGCGGACGATGTCCATGTGCAACAAGCCGAGGAAGCCGCAGCGGAAGCCGAAACCTAGGGCGGCGCTCGTCTCGGGCTCATAGGTCACGCTGGCGTCGTTCAGCTTGAGTTTCTCGAGGGCGTCGCGAAGGTCCGGAAACTCGTCCCCGTCGATCGGGTAGATGCCGCAAAACACCATCGGCTTGGGGTTCTGGTAGCCCTCGAGCGCCTGGGAAGCTGGGCGTGACGCCTCAGTGACGGTCTCGCCTACACGGGCTTCGCCGACATCTTTGATGCCGGCGATGAGGTAGCCCACCTCGCCGGGACCGAGCTCGTCGACCGGCACTTGCACCGGCGTGCGGATCCCCACCTCTTCGACTTCGTGGGTGGCCCCGGTCTGCAAGAACCGCAGCCGGGCGCCCGAGCGCATAGTGCCGTCCACCACGCGTACGGCGCTCACGACCCCCCGGTACTGGTCGTAGTAGGAGTCGAACAACAGTGCCCGCAGCCGGTCGTCCGGCTCGCCCTTCGGCGCCGGGATGCGTCGGACGACCTCGTCGAGCAGTTCGGGGACGCCGGCGCCCGTCTTGGCGGAGATCCGCAGGATCTGGTCCCCGGGAAGGCCGAGGACGCGCTCGATCTCCTCGGCGTAGCGGTCCGGGTCAGCCGCCGGCAGGTCGATCTTGTTGAGAGCGGCGACGATCTCGAGGTCGTGCTCGAGAGCGAGGTAGCAATTCGCGAGCGTCTGTGCCTCGATGCCCTGCGAAGCGTCGACGAGCAGCACGACTCCCTCGCAGGCGGCAAGGCTACGCGAGACCTCGTAGCCGAAGTCCACGTGGCCCGGAGTGTCGATCAGCTGGAGCACGTAGTCGCGCCAGTAGACGCGGACGTTCTGCGCCTTGATGGTGATGCCGCGCTCTCGCTCGAGGTCCATCGAGTCGAGGTACTGCGCCCGCATGTCGCGGGGGTCGACCGCGTAGGTCAGCTCCAAGATGCGGTCCGACAAGGTCGACTTGCCATGATCGACATGGCTGATGATCGAGAAATTGCGAATGACCTCGGGAGCGACCACAGCGTCCATCGTGCCATCTCGGCGACGGTGTGCCGGCCCCACCGGGTTGCTGGTACTCTCGTTGATCCCGGAGGCTTCGAGCCTCGGTCCGTACGCGTCGAGGGACGAATGGCCAATATCAAGAGTCAGATCAAGCGGAACCGTCAAAATGAGCGGCGCCGACTTTCCAACAAGGCGGTGCGCTCCGAGCTCAAGACGCGCACAAAGAACGCCCTTCTCGCTGCTGAGACAGGAGCCGAGGACTCGGCTGAGCGGCTGCGCCAGGCGGTGAAGCGGATCGACAAGGCTGCGGCCAAGGGCGTGATCCACGCCAACCAGGCTTCTCGGCGCAAGTCCCGTCTCGTACGCGGCGTCGCCGCCATCACCTCCGAGGCCGTCGAGGAGAGCTAGCCCTTTGCCGCCACAGACCGGGGCGGTGAACCTCAGCGAGGGGCGACGGCTCGGGCGTCGGCGAGGGGCAACTTCACCGGTGGACTTCCTCCGAGCAAAGCGGCGCTCAGGGCTGGGTCGCCGTTCGACATCCCGAGATCCCAGACCCCGACGCCCGCGCAGTGATACTGGGCTGCGAGCGCAGACTTGAGGGCGATCGAGACGGGATCGTCGAACCAGGTCTGGTGCCACTTGCCCTTGCGGCGGAACACGGTGAAAGGGGTCTCGGTGACGGGGTCCCATTGAGGATGGTGACCAGCCGCCACGATCTCCGCGTACGTCACCGCGACCGGATTTCCCGTCGCCTCGGCTCCGTCGAAGCGGTTCGCGGACGGGAAGTCGTAGCCGTAAAGAGGGATGCCGAGCACTATTTGGCGTGCTGGCACGACGCTCGCGTACTCCGCCAGCGTCATGGCGTCATTCAGGTCAGCGTTGAACAACGGGGCCGTAGCCGAGGCGATACCTGGGTCCTGCATGTCGTAGGCCATGACGAAAAGCTCGTCGACTAAGGGGGCGAGGGCCTTCACGTCGAAAAAGCCGAGGGGGTCGAAGGCCGAGGTCGGATAGGTGTCCAGCATGATCGACCAGTCGGGGTCGAGTGACCGTAGGGCGCGCGAGAACGACGCCACGAAACGGACGAACCCTGCTCTGTCTTGGGTGCTGTCGCCTTCGATGTCGAGGTCGATCCCGTCGAAATCGCCCGCGGAAAGAAGTGGTGCCACCGTCTCGGCCAACCGGCGCCCGGCCGAGACGGAATGGGCGGAGACCGAGTGGATGACAGAGGTGCTTTCGGAGAAGACCGTGAGCAGCACCCGGTCGCCCGCGGCGTGAGCCGCGTTGACGTCGAAGGCGAGATCGGCGCTCGCGAGCGTGGACCAGCCCTGCCCGCTTCTTGATATCGAGCCCCCGGTGGCAAGCGACACCGACCAGTAGGCGAGCGTGGTCAGGTCCGCGTAGTCCGGCGTGAAGTCGCCGACCTCCCAGTAGGGCAAGAAACCGACGACCTCGTGTGCCGTCAGCGGTCGGGGAAAGGCTCCTGCGGGAAGTGTCGGCGCCGGCTGGTCCGGGACCTTCGGCAGGCGAACCGCCACTGCCGCCTCGGCTCTTTTAACCGCCGCCTGCTCTCCGGGCACGAGAAGTTGGGCTGGGCTCGGCGCCGCGCTCGGTTCCGGGCCGGAGCCGGTGCAGGCGCTACAGCCGAGCACGCCGAGCGCGACCACGAGCACTGAAGCGGCGAGGCGAGCGGCGACCGTGTGCCGCGTTAGGGCCATGACACGCCGAGCGTATCTGTCTGCCGTCGTCACGCGGCGACGCCACGGATGGACCTTGAGAGGGCTCGGAGCGGCTCGGTGTGTCTCAGACGGTGAATGCTCCTACGCTCTTCGCGATGGTTTTCGTTGAGGTCTTCCGCTTGTTCGTCGCAGTGGGCGGCGCTCTCGTCGGCTTGGCGGTCGGAAACCACTACGACCGCTCGGCGGTGGCGCGCCCGCTCGGGGCCGCGATCGGCGTCCTGGTCGGCTACGTTCTCGGCGGGGTCATCGGCCGTTTCCTGACCGGGGGCATGGGCAAGGCGACCCGCTCGCTTCGCGACGTGCCCGCTCCCGAGCTGCTCGCCGGAATGCTTCTCGGCAGCATCAGCTTCCTCGTCGGCGTAGTCGTTTGTATTCCGTTGTTCGTCTTTGTCCACCAGGACTTTGATTACTTCATAGCGGCGGCGGTGGCCTGGGTGCTCGGCACTTTGGGCTTGCGTTTGGGCATGGCCAAAGGACGCCAGCTCGCCGACGCCCTCGGGGTCACGCGACGTCTCGTACCGATGCACCAAGACCTCCCCGAGGGGGCGGACCTCGTCGACACCTCGGCCTTGATGGACAGGTCGTTTCTCGTCATGGGTCGCCTTGGACTTCTCGGACCCGAGCTGTTGATCCCTGAACCGGTCGCCGACGAGCTTGCGACCCTGGCCGAAGGGCCCGATCCGGTCGCGTCGCGTCGTGCCCGGCGCGGGCTCGAGGCGATCGACGAACTGCGAAACCTCGGGGTGAAGATGACTTTCGTGCAGGGCGATCTCCCCGGCTCTGCTGGCATAGAGGAGAAGGTGGCCGTCTTGGCCGACCGGCTCAACGCCCGGATCGTGACGTGTTCAGCCGACTTGGCGCGCCGGCGGGAGGAGTCCGGTGCCCGTGTGCTCGATCTTCGTCGCCTGGCGAGCGATCTCTCCCCAGACCACGTTCCCGGCGAGCACCTCAGAGTCGACCTCGTGCGGCCCGGCCGCCAGCCCCAGCAGGCGATCGGCTTCCTGCCCGCTGGCGACATGGTCGTGGTCAACGACGCCGAGGAACTTGTCGGTCAAAGCGACGTGGAGATCGTTGTCCTCTCCACGAGGCCCACCAACCAGGGCCTCCTCGTCTTCGCCCGCATCGCGGACGAGGCCCGGTCGGCGGAGCATTAGGGCTAGGGCAGCCCGAATCCGTTCTCGCCAAGCAAGGGCACAAAGCGGGCCCCACAGAGCACGCGTAGGTTCACCAATTTGCCCCCACGGTTCTCAAACACCGTCACGAGATCGCCGTCCCCGTTCCCGATCGGCATGACGAGCTTGCCTCCGCCGCTCAGCTGGGAGCAGAGCGGTGCCGGGACGGCGAGGAACGCGGCCGCGACCACGACAGCGTCATACGGGGCGAACTCGGCAAGCCCCAAGGTGCCGTCACCGGTGACGACCTCGGCGTTCAAGACGCCCTGAGCGCCAAGATTGCTTCGGGCGGCCTGTGCCAGCTCGGGGAGGCGCTCGACGCTGAAGACTTGGCGGACGAGCCGGGCGAGCAGGGCAGCCCCATAACCGTACCCAGTGCCGATCTCGAGGACGGTGTCGCCGGGCTTTAGGTCAAGTGCCTCGAGCATGAGAGCTATCAAAGATGGCTGCGAGGTCGTCTGGGCGAGACCGATCGGGATGGCGCAGTCGTAACCGGCCTCGTTTTGCATTTCCTCGGGCACGAACGAAGCCCGCGGGACGGCGCCCAAGGCCTCGAGAACTCGCAGATCGGTCACGCCCTGGCTCCGCGCCGCGCGAACGAGCGCCTCTGCCCTTGCGCGCTCTGTCGTACGTTCCCGCACCCCGCGGTTGTCGTCGTGGTCCCCGTTTGCGCCCACAGCCTTATTTCACCAGGAAGTCGGGCCTTTCGCCCGTTGCGGAGGCTGCGCCAGGCTTTTCGGCGAGACGATCCTCCCGGCGGGACTAAGCGGGAGGGGACCGCAGCGGGCGCATCGCCTCTTCTACGCGGACCAGCTGATCGAGCATGGCTCCGGCCGCTTGAACCATGGTCTCGTTGGGTTGCATCTTCCCGTCCTTGATGAACTGGGTGAAAAAGGGGAGCGCAACGGCCTCGTTCACCGGCATCATGCTGAGCGCCGTCACGACCTGTTTCAGTTGCTGCACCGAGCGCGTCCCGGCGGCGACCCCGCCGTAGGAGACGAACCCGACGGGCTTGTGGAGCCACTCTTGGTGCAGGTAATCGATGGCGTTCTTCAACGAGGCGGGGTACCCGTAGTTGTACTCGGGCGTCACGAATATGAAGGCATCGGACGCGTCGACGATGGCGCTCCACTCGAGGGTGTGCGGCTGGGTGTACTGGCGAAGGCGTGGGTGGTTGGGCTCGTCGAGCAGCGGCAGGTCCAGCTCGGCGAGATCGACGACTTTGACCTCGAAGGCGCCGTGGGCGCGTGCCTGCTCGATGAACCAGTGCGCAACAGGCAGGCCGAGCCGGCCGCGGCGTGTGGACGCGATGATGACTGTCAGGGTTGGCATGACAAAGCCGACACTATCGGTCGGGCTGCCGCGGTCTTACATTGCCTTTACTGCGGCGACAACCTTTGTCAAAGAGTCCTTGGCATCACCGAACAGCAGCGTGGTCTTCGGGTCGAAGAGGAGCTCGTTGTCGATCCCGGCGAAGCCAGGGCGCATTGAGCGCTTCATGAACACAATGTTGCGGGCCTCGTCGACGGCGAGTATGGGCATGCCGTAGATCGGGCTGTCCGGGTTGTTCTTGGCGGCCGGGTTGACGACGTCGTTGGCGCCCACCACGAGCGCGACGTCAGCGGACTGGAACTCGGGGTTCGCCTCGTCCATCTCCTTCAGCTGCTCGTAGGGGACGTTGGCCTCCGCGAGGAGGACGTTCATGTGTCCCGGCATTCGGCCGGCGACGGGGTGGATGGCGTAGATGACCTCGACCCCGCGCGCCTCGAGCAGGTCGGCAAGCTCCCGGATCGTGTGTTGAGCCTGCGCGACGGCGAGCCCATAGCCGGGGACCACGATCACCTTGTTGGCATAGGCGAGCAGGATGGCGACGTCCTCGGCGCTGGCGGACCGGACGCTGCGGGTCGTGTCGCCCTCCGCACCCCCGGTGGCCGTGATGACCGCGCCGAAGGCGCTGAACAAGATGTTGGGGAGCGAGCGCCCCATCGCCCGGCTCATCATCTGGGTGAGGAGGGTACCGGATGCGCCGACGAGGGTGCCTGCGACCACCAGCACGACCGAGTGAAGTACGAAACCGCTCGCCGCCACGGCAAGGCCGGTGAACGAGTTCAAGAGCGAGATGAGGACCGGGACGTCCGCGCCACCGACAGGCAGGACGAAGGCGACGCCGAAGACCAGTGCGAGCGCGAGCACGATTGCGACTATCCAGTGAGCCGAGGTGACGCATTCCGCTATCCCGAGCCCGAGGATGGCGGCCGCCACGAGGCCGTTCCATACCTGTTGACCCGGATAGGTGACGGGCCGGCCGGTCATAAGCTCTTGAAGCTTGGCGAAGGCTATGCAGCTCCCGGAGAACGAGACGCAACCGATGACGATTCCGAGCAGAACCTCTACGACCTGGTAGACGGCAAGCGAGCCAGATGGGGCCCTTAGGAAGGTGGCGAGGGCGATCAGGGCTGCGGCACCGCCACCGACTCCGTTGAATGCCGCCACCATCTGCGGCATCGCCGTCATTTTGACAAGACGTGCCGCCGGGACGGCGACGACGGCCCCGATGACCATCGCGGCTGCGATGAGCAGAAAATGTGTCAATCCGTTGGTGGCGAAGGTGATGGCGATTGCGAGCGTCATGCCGCCGGCGCCGAGGAGGTTGCCGTAGCGGGCTGTCTTCGGAGATGTGAGGCCTTTGAGGGCGAGGATGAAACAGATTGCCGCGATGAGGTCAGCCAGGCGGATGCCTGTCCCGAGGCTCACTTCGGGACTACTTCAGTGCTGGACGCGACCGCGGCGGCTGAGTCCGCCGGGGCCTTGGGCGGCTTTCGCACCTTGAACATCTCGAGCATGCGGTCGGTGACGACGAAGCCACCGACGACGTTCAAGGTGGCGAGGACCACGGCGATGAAGCCGAGGGTCATCTGTGTGGCGCCTTGTGCCGTGCCGAGGACGAGCATGGCGCCGACGACCACCACGCCATGGATGGCGTTGGTGCCCGACATCAACGGCGTGTGCAGCGTACTTGGTACCTTGGCGATGATCTCAAAGCCCACGAACGCCGCGAGTACGAACACGGTGATGAGCGAGAGGATGTCTCCGCCGTTCATTGCGTCCCTCCTTCGAGCAGTTCGCGGGTGGGTCCGTGGCGGACCTCACCTTGATGGGTGACGCACGTGCCGACGATGATCTCGTCGTCGAAGTTCGGGGTGAATTTGCCCTCTTTGATGACTAGTCCAACGAACTCGGCGATGTTCCTCGAATAGAGGAAGCTTGCGTGTAAGGGCATCGAGCTCGGAAGATTCTTTACCCCGATGATGGCGACACCGCCGACCTCGACAGTCTCTCCGGGGCGACTGAGCTCGCAGTTGCCGCCAGACTCAGCCGCGAGGTCCACAATCACGCTGCCGAGAGTCATCTTGGCCACCATTTCCTCGGTCACGAGCACCGGAGCTTTGCGCCCGGGGATCGCGGCAGTCGTGATGACGACGTCTGCTGCCGCTACCTCCTTGCCTATCAGCTCACGCTGGCGGCGCAAGAAGTCCTCGGACTGCTCACGGGCGTAACCCCCTTCGCCCTCTTGAGCCTCGAGCTCGAGCTCGACGAAGGCGGCCCCGAGGCTTTTCACCTCCGTGCGAGCCGCTGTACGTACGTCGTAGGCACGTACTGTCGCCCCAAGCCGGCGAGCGGTGGCGATCGCCTGCAGTCCGGCGACGCCCGCGCCGAGGACCAGCACCTTCGCGGGCGGCACGGTACCGGCGGCGGTCATGTAGAGGGGGAAGAACTTCGGGAGCTGTTCGGCCGCCAGGAGCACGGCGCGGTACCCGGAGACGAGCGCCTGGGACGACAAGACATCCATCGACTGGGACCTCGTGATGCGAGGCAACAGATCGAGGCTGAAGGCGGTGATCCGACGTTGCACGAGCGCCCGGATGAGGTCCAGGTCAGCCGTCGGCTGGAGATAGCTGACGACGCCGCAGCCTTCGCTCATGAGGGCCACTTCCTCGAGCGTCGGCGGCTGCACCTTGCAGATGAAGCCCGAGGAGCTCAACAGCGTTGTCGCGTCCAACAGGGTCACCCCCGCGGCGGTGTAGGCCTCGTCAGCGAACAATGAGGCAGCGCCAGCGCCCGCTTGCATGGCCACTTCCGCCCCAAGTGCAGTGATTCTCGGCACCACGCTCGGGACGAGCGCAACCCGGCGCTCGCCGGGCGTTGTCTCGCTCGGTATTCCCAGTCGCATGAATATTCGGTCTAGCACCTGGACCGAGCGCGCCTAAAATCGGCTGTTGCTGGCGGTAGCCACCCGAAAGCCTCCTCCTTCCCATGCCCACCACTGACCTTGCTCCTGGCGTCATCGAGATTGACACCCTGCTCGGAGGGTGGCAGAAGATCACTGCGGGCTATCTGCTCCAAGCTCAGCGGCCGGTGCTCGTCGAGACGGGCAGCCAGAGCTCGATCAAGGTGGTGCTGGCCTCGCTAGCGGAGCTCGGCGTCGGTGCCAAAGACCTGGCGAGCGTGGTTGTCACCCACATTCACCTCGACCACGCCGGTGGCGTCGGCGACATCGCCCGTGCCTTTCCCGAGGCGAAGGTGTACGTGCACGCGAACGGGGCCAGGCACCTTGTCGACCCGAGCCGCCTCGTCCGGTCGGCGGCCCTCGTTTACGGGCCGCTCCTCGATACGCTCTTCGGTCGTTTGGACGCGACGCCGGCCGAGCGGGTGCACGTCCTCGGAGACGGCGAGGAGATCGACCTCGGCGGCGGAAGGCTCTTGCGTGCGATTGACTCGCCCGGGCATGCCAAGCATCACCTCGGGCTCATGGACTCGGCGACTGGCTTGCTCTTTGCGGGGGACGCCGTAGGCGTACGGCTCCCCGAGGGAGGGGTGCTCCGACCGGCCACGCCGCCGCCCGATTTCGATCTCGAAGCGGCCCTCGCTTCACTGCGCAGGTTCGCGCGAGCGGCTCCGAGCGCGATCGCGCTGGCCCACTACGGCCTTGTGCCCGGAGACCCCCAAGAGCTCCTCGCAGACGCCGAGTCGACTTTGAGAGCCTGGGCCGGGGAAGCCGAACGAGCCTGGCGCGCCGGCGAGGACATAGCCGCGGCCCTGGAGGCGCGCTTTGCTCAAAACACCGACGGCTTCTCGGCGGAAAGACGGCGAGCCATCGACACGCTGGGGGGCGTCCACTCCAACGCCGAGGGGCTACGTCGGTGGTTCGAACGTCGAGCCGAACCTCTTGCGCCCTGAGCGCCTGAGCTTGGCACACGAGAAGGTATCCGGCTAACGGCCGAGGCAGCCCCGCCCGTAGAATCGGCCGTCGTGAACGAGAGCGACGACTCCGCCGCCTGGAGGGAGTTGTATGCAACGGCGCCGTTGCGCGACGTCGAGTTCGCGACCATGTCAGGGTTGCCACTCGAGCCCGTCTACGGGCCGTCTGGCTCGCCCCTCCCTGGCTTGTACCCCTACACCCGCGGCCCCTACGCCTCTATGTACCGGTCGAAGCTCTGGACGATGCGCATGTTCGCCGGGTTCGGCACGGCGGTGGACACGAACATGCGCTTTCGCGAGCTGCTCGGTTCGGGCGGAGACGGGCTCTCGGTCGCCTTCGACCTGCCTACGCTCATGGGCCGTGATTCCGACGACCCACTCGCCGAAGGCGAGGTCGGCCGCTGCGGCGTGGCGATCGACACCTTGTGCGACGCAAGGGACCTCTTTCGCGAGATAGATCTCGCGGCCGTCACGACCTCGACCACGATCAACTCGCCGGCGGCGATCCTGCTCGCCATGTACGTGGCCGTAGCAGCTGAAGGCGGCATAGCGCGCCGGCGACTCGGGGGGACGATCCAGAACGACATCTTGAAGGAGTACCAAGCCCAGAAGGAATACGTCTTCCCCCCCGCCCTTCCATGCGGGTCGTCACCGACATGATCCGCTACTGCTCCTCGGAGATGCCGCGATTTCACCCTGTCTCGGTGTCCGGCTACCACATCCGCGAGGCGGGTTCCACCGCGGCCCAGGAGCTCGCCTTCACGCTCGCGAACGGCTTTGCCTACATAGAGGCTGCGCTTCAGGCCGGACAGAAGGTCGACGATTTCGCAGCCGGCTTGAGCTTCTTCTTCGACGCACACATCGATTTTTTCGAGGAGATCGCGAAGTACCGCGCCGCCCGGCGTATTTGGGCCCGGTGGTTGCGCGAGCGTTACGGCGCCAAGTCGCCGCGCTCCACCCAGCTACGTTTTCACACCCAGACCGCCGGCGTCTCGCTCACGGCACAGCAGCCGGAGGTCAACATCGTCCGCACCGCCATCGAGGCACTCGCCGCGGTGCTCGGAGGCACTCAGAGCCTGCACACCAATTCGATGGACGAGGTGCTGGCCCTTCCGACACGGCGGGCGGCGCGGATCGCCTTGCGCACTCAGCAGGTCATCGCGCACGAGACGGGCGTCGCCAACGTGGCGGACCCCCTCGGCGGATCTTGGTTCTTGGAAGAGCTCACCGACGAACTCGAGCGCCAGGCCGAGGCCGTATTCAGCCACCTCGACGAACTTGGCGCGGGTTCGATTCTCGAAGGGGTCTATCTGGGCATCGACCAGGGGTTCTTCCAGGACGCGATCGCGGAGTCCGCCTACGTCTTCGAGCGCGAGCTGAGCACGGGCAGGCGCACTACGGTCGGGGTCAACGCCTACGAGGAGGGAAACGAGGAAGATCCGCCGCCCACCCTTCGCATCGGCGACGATGTCGAGCAAATCCAACTCAAGCGACTTCGCGAGGTGCGCCAGTCCCGCTCGGTCGATGCCGTCGAGGCTGGCCTGGCCTTGGTGCGAGAAGTCGCTCGTGATCCGACCCGCAACCTTATGGAGCCGATCGGTGAGGCAGTACGTGCCTATGCAACGGTGGGGGAGATCATGGGTGCACTAGCCTCAGTCTTCGGCCGATGGCAGGAGGTCCCCCGCGTCTGAGTGGGCCGAGGCAAGCTGTGTCTGCCGGGCTACGGTGAGCCGGGTGCGGCCCGCAACTTGTGCCCGCCGGAGGAGGTGCTGACGATGCGTGTCGTAGTCGACTTTGAGCTTTGCGAGTCCAACGCCGTGTGCGCGGACATTCTCCCCGAGGTCTTCGAGGTCCGATCCGACAACTTTCTGTACCTGGTGAACGAGCACCCAACGGAGGACCTGCCGCGACAAGGTTATGGAAGCCGTGGCATCGTGCCCGAGACGGGCAATCTCGGTCGTCGAGGACTGAACGCCGTGGCCCACGCACCAGATAGCCTCTCGTGATGACGAGCGACCCCGCAGCACAACACGGCATGCCGCGTCCGGTCCGCGTCCGCATCGCCCCCTCGCCGACCGGATACTTCCACGTCGGAGGTGCCCGAACGGCGCTCTACAACTGGTGCTTCGCGCGGCGCTATGGCGGGGCCTTCATACTTCGGATCGAGGACACCGACTCTGAGCGCAACAAAGAGGAGTGGGTCGATGGCATCGGTTCAGCTCTCGCCTGGCTCGGGATCGACTGGGACGAGGGTCCCTACCGTCAGTCAGAGCGCAAGGGGCACTACGAGGTGGCGCTCGACTATCTCTGGTCGAACGGTTACCTATATGCCTGCGACTGCACCCGCGAGACGGTGCAGGAGCGAACGAAGGACAACGCCATCCCGGGCTACGACGGCTTTTGCCGCGACCGGGGACTCGAGCGTCAGCTCGGGCGCGCCCTGCGTTTCAAGGTCCCCCGCGAGGGCGTCACGGTAGTAGAGGACCTGGTCCGGGGAGAGGTTCGTTTTGCGAATGTGACGATCGACGACTTCGTCGTGGCGAAGTCGAACGGGGACCCGCTCTTCGTCCTCGCTGGCGTCGTCGACGACCGGGAAATGCGCATCAGCCATGTCATACGGGCGGAGGAGCACCTCCCGACCACGCCCAAGGCGGTGCTGTTGTGGGAGGCGCTCGGGACCGCAGAGCTCCCGCTGCCCGCCTACGCCCACCTACCGGTGCTCGTGAACGAGAAGCGACAGAAGATCTCCAAAAGGCGCGACCGTGTCGCCATCGAGGACTATCGCGCGCAGGGCTTTCTCCCTGAGGCGATGGACAACTACCTTGCCTTGTTGGGCTGGAGTCCAGGTGACGGGCGCGAGTTCTTCACCTTGGAGGAGCTGGTAGTTGAGTTCGACCTCGGCAATGTCAACCATTCACCGGCTTTTTTCGATCAGCAGAAGCTCTTGCACTTCAACGGCGTGTACCTGCGCGCCCTGGAGCTCGCCGAGTTCGTCGATCGCTGCCGCCGATGGGCGGCGGAGGACGCCCCGGCGCCAGTGTCCGCCGACTTTTCGTCCCCGGAATTCGCCCGGCTCGCCCCGCTCGTGCAGGAACGGGCGGCCACCTTGTCAGAGGCGGCTTCCCTCGTCGAATTCCTGTTCATGCCCGAGTTTGAGATCGAGGCAGCGTCGTTCGAAAAGGCGATCCTGAAGGACGCCGAAGCGGGCCCGATCCTCGCCGAGGCCCGCGACCGGCTCGAAGGCTGTGTCTTCGACGCAGATTCGCTCCGCGCTCGAGATCTCCGAGCTCGGTGACAAGCGGGGCCGCAAGCTGGCAAAGGTGCAGGCTCCCGTCCGAGTGGCCGTGCTCGGGCGCAGCGTCGGCCTGCCGTTGTTCGAGTCGCTCGAGGTGCTGGGCCGCGCCCGCACGCTCGAACGTCTCGATGCTGCGATCGCCCGGATTGCCGCCGTTCGAGCTGAAGGGCAAGGTGAATCGCGCCCAAGAGGTTAGGGGCCGCCTTTCTGCTCGCTGAGGTGCCATTTCAGGCGCGAAATGGGCGGGTCAAACGGCGCGCCTGTTACGATGACGCCGCCCTATTCGGGGGTGGTGTAATCGGCAACACGGCAGGTTCTGGCCCTGTAATTGGGGGTTCGAGTCCTCCCCCCCGAGCTTTCGAGCGGCCGGAAGGCCGCTCGTTGCGCGCACCGGCCCGGAGCGGTCATCGACCGCGATTGCGACGTCGCTTTTGCGGCGAGCGACGACTAGAGCCACTCTGCTGTAGATGGCCCCGAGATGACCGACCAGTCGCGCCACGTCCCAGCCCGGGCCCGTGGCCACCGGTGCGTCGAGTGACGCGGTGCCGCCGGAGACGGCCACGAGGAAACGGCTGGACTCCAAGTCGACGGCATCCAAGGTGATAGAGCGGTCCATTCCGTCAGCTTGGCCGTCGGCAGCCCAGGGCGCTCGGATGGCAGCTCGCGACTATCATAAACACGCTTCGCTGGCCTGGCGCGCCAGCCGGAGCCCTGCGACGCGAGGCACCCTTCGAGAACCTCGCGCCACGCATGGCCCCATCGTCTAGAGGCCTAGGACACCACCCTCTCAAGGTGGAGACACGGGTTCGAATCCCGTTGGGGCTGCCACGAACGAGCAGGTCGGCTGTGACTTCGAGACCCGATGATCGGCAGGCAGCCGCTTTGCCAACAATCTCGCCAACGCAGTTGGTGTTTCGATGGTGTTCGACGCGCTTTGCTGAATCTCACGCCAGACCCCGTGCGTGTACGGGCTAGCCATAGGCGGCCTTCGCGACAGCCTCAGTCGAGGCGACTGGTGGGTGCGAACGGCTTTGACCCCGGTTGACTTCTCGTTCGCGGCAGACTCCGCCGTCCTCACCGGCGGCCAGTCGAGCAGCCGGGTTTGAGTGCCCAATCGCCTCATCGCCGCTCGTTTCGGAAGTGGCAGGCGGCGACGTGCGGGCTTGTAGGAAAGACCGCCAGCAGCTCGGGCAACTCTTTGGCGCAACGAGCCTCGGCGCGGGGACAGCGCGGGTGGAACGAGCAGCCGCTCGGCCGTGCGGTCGGGCTCGGAGGCTCGCCGACGAGCCTGGCCGCCACCCGGGCCGACCCCGGCCGCACACGCGGGGCGGCGGCGAGCAGGGCGGCGGTGTAGGGATGGCGCGGATCGCCGAACACCTCGTCCCTGGTCCCCTGCTCGACGACCTTGCCGAGGTACATCACGGCTACCTCGTCGCAGACGTGGCGTACGGCGGCGAGGTTGTGCGAGATCATCACGACCCCGATCCCGAGCCGGTCGCGCAGGTCGGCGAAGAGAGCGAGGATCGTCGCCTGCACCGAGACGTCAAGGGCGGAGATCGGCTCGTCGGCAACAAGGACCGATGGCTCGATAGCAAGCGCCCTGGCGATGGCGATCCGCTGTCTCTGGCCCCCCGAGAACGCGGAGGGGTAGCTGGCGAGCGCGTCGGCGGGCAGTCCGACGAGAGCCATCAGCTCCCGGCAGCGCGCCTCCGCTGCCTCGCCGCGGGCAAGTCGGTGGGTCGCCAGCAGCTCGCGCAACACGGTTCCGATCCGAAGGCGCGGGTTGAGCGAGCCGTACGGATCCTGGAAGACGAGCTGCACCGCCCGTCGCTGTTCAGGCGTGCGCCGGCCGTGCACGACCGAGCCACACAGGGTGATCGTTCCGGAATCGGGGGTCTGCAGGCCGACGAGGCAGCGGGCGACGGTCGTCTTGCCCGAGCCGGACTCTCCGACCACGCCGAGCATCTGCGCCGCCCTCACCGACAGGGAGATTCCGTCGACGGCGACCAGCCGGTCGCCGTGGTCCGTCGGGAACGAGACGCGGAGCTGTTCGGCGTCAAAGACGACCTGGCCGCCTGACGCGCCGGGCTGCGACGCCGGCACCGGTATTCCCGCGAGGAACTCGCTCATTGCCCTGCGCGGGACGAAGCCAGCCGCTCGGGGTGGATGCAAGCGGTGACACGACGACCCCAGGCCACGGGTGGCGCGAATACTTCCCAGTCCGTCCAGGGAGGCGACGACACGACCGGAGCATCGCGCTCGCCATCGTCGCCTGGCTCGCCAAGCAGGTCTGCGAGCGGGCGCAACACGACAGGGGCGCCCCTGCAGTCCTCGCTACCGACGGCACAGCGCGGGAGAAACGGACACCCGGGTGGTAGGTCGGCCGGGTCGGGAAGGCTGCCGGGGATTGGGCGAGGTGCGCCGAGTGGATCGTCCAGGTCGACAACCGCATCGAGCAGAGCCGAGGTGTATGGGTGCGCCGGGGCGTCGAGGATTTCAGTGGTCGCGCCAGCCTCGAGCAGGCGGCCCGTGTACATGACGGCGACCTGATCGCAAACCTGGCGCACGACGGCGAGGTCGTGGCTGACAAAGACGATGGTCAGGCCCAGGCGCTGCCGCAGGTCGTCAAGCAGCTCGAGAACCTGCGCCTGCACGGTGACGTCGATCGCCGTCGTCGGCTCGTCACATAGCAGCACGGCCGGCTCGGAGGCGAGCGCCATGGCGATCAGCACGCGCTGGCGCATCCCTCCCGACAGTTGGTGCGGATAGGCCTCTGCGCGCCGCGCGGGCTCGGGCAGGCCGACGAGGGCCATCAGCTCGATGGCACGCTCGCGACTTGCCCGGCGGGAAAGACCAAGGACGCGGCGCGGCACCTCGGCGACCTGCGAGCCGACGGTGTGCACTGGGTCGAGGGCGCTTAGCGGGTCCTGGAAGATCATCGAAACCCGACGGCGCCGGGAGCGGTGGATGCCGCGGCCGCTGAAGGGCAGCGCGACGCCACCGAGCGCAGCACGTCCAGACTCGACGCGCACCCTCGGCGGCACCAACCCCATCACGGCCCGCAACGTCAGGCTCTTGCCCGAGCCCGACTCGCCGACGATGCCGAACGATCCGCCGCTGACGACCTCGAAGCTCACCTTGTCGACGACCCTGAAGCGTCGCCCGCCACGCTCGACGCTGATCGACAGTTCCGACACAACGAGCGCACCCTTACCCGTTTCACCGCGACGCACAGTGCCGGTACGGCTCATTGCGGGCGGAGGATGTCGGCAAGTCCATCGCCGAGCATGGAGAGGCCGAGCCCGGTGATCACCACCGCCAGGCCGGGCAATGTAGCCAGCGCCCAGCGCGTCGTAATGAATTGTTGTCCCTCAGAGATCATCGATCCCCAGTCTGGGGTCGGTGGTTGCACGCCGAGACCAAGGTAGCCGAGGGTGACGATGGCGACGATGACGAGAATGATGTCGCTCATCACGTAGACCACGGACTGAGCGACCGTGTTCGGCAGGATGTGGCGCCAGAGAATCTTCGAGTCCGGTAGCCCGCCGACCTTGGCCGCGGCCACGTAGTCGGACTCGCGCACGATGAGGGTCGCGGCGCGGATAGTTCGGGCGTAGACGACCCAGTCGACCACGGCGAAGGCGACGTAGATTCCCGTCGTCCCAGTCCCGACGATAAAGATCAGGCCGATCACGAGCACGTAGAATGGGAAAGCGATCAGCACGTCGACAATACGCATCACGATCGAGTCGACCAAGCCGCCGTAGTAGCCACTTACCGTCCCCATGAGCGTGCCGAACACACTCGGGAAGAGCACCGCAAGCACGCCGACACGCAGGTCCGTGCGCCCCGCCCACAACAGCCGCGATAACTCGTCGCGGCCAAGCTCGTCGGTGCCGAGCAGGTGGGCCGAGCTGAAGCCGCTCAGGATGTGGTACAGGTTCTGTTGGTTCGGCGAGTAGGGGCTGATCCAAGGGGCGAGGACGGCCGAAAGCACAATCAGCGAGACGAGGATCGACCCAGCGACAAAGCTCGGGCTGCGCCGGGCGCGGCGCAGAAACCCGAACCCGCTCGCTGAGGGGGCGTTCACGACGGCCTCGTCGGTACGCGGGGCCGTGCTCACCGCAGCGCGATACGGGGGTCGAGCCGTGCGACGACAAGGTCGGCGACGAGGTTGACGAAAACCACGCTGGCCCCGAAGACAAGCGTGATCGCCTGCACCATCGGGAAGTCATTGTTGAGTATCGAGTTGAGCAGCAGCGATCCGAGGCCGTCGAGGGCGAAGACCTGCTCAACGATCACCGTCGTACCGATGAGGTAGGCGATGTTCAGCCCAAGCAGGGCAACCGTCGGCACGAGGGCATTGCGGGCGGCGTGAAAGAACAGCACGCGCAGCCCGCCGAGCCCCTTAGCCCGCGCAGCGGCTATGAATTCGGCGTCGAGCACCTCGACCATTCCGACGCGCAAGCTGCGCACGAGCAGCGGGACGATGGCAAAGGACGCCGTCAGCGCGGGCAGCACGAGCGACTCCACGTCGCCGAAGAAGCCGCCGCTCAGGCCGCCAACCGGGAAGACGTGCAGATGTAGAGCGAAGATCTCGATAAGCACGATGCCGAACCAGAACGCCGGCATCCCGAGCCCGACCGAGGTCATGGTGCGCACGGCGTGGTCCTCGACGCGGTCTTTGTGCGCGGCCGCGAGCGCGGCAAGGGGGATGGTGATCAACACGGCGAACAGCGCGGCCATCCCGACAAGCGCCGCCGTGACCCCGATGCGGGCGTCAATCAGCGAGGTGGCCGAGACTCCTTCGATGTACGACTTGCCGAGATTGCCGTGGGCAAGCTGGTCAAGGAAGTGCCACAGCTGCACCGGGATCGAGTTGTTCAGCCCCCACTGGGCGTCGAGCGTCGCAATGGCGCGGGGCGACGCGTGCAGCCCGAGGACTGCACGCGCCGGATCCCCCGGCTCGAGGTGCATCATAAGGAACGTCGCCACGACGACACCGAGGACGACGAGCACCGCCGACGTCAGGCGTCGGAGGGTGTAGCGCAGCATCCCATCAGGCTAACCAGACGTTCTCCAGGCGGTAGGCGCCGCCCGGGTTGGCCGCGAAGCCGTTCACCGACTTGGAGGTGGCGAAGATGTACGGGGGGTAGTCGAGTGGGACGAAGGGGGCGTCCTCGGCAACCATCGCCTGGATCTTGGCATAGAGCGCTGCCCGCTTGACGGGGTTGAACTCGCCCTCTGCTTGGTTGACGAGCGCCGTTACCGCCGGGTTGTTGAAACTCGACCAGTACGATTCTGAGCCGCCGTCCTTGTAGTTGAGCTCGAACGACGCCATCTCGTCCGGGTCGCTGATGTCGTTGATCGCGTAGTCGATGAACATGTCGTAGTCGTACTTCTGGAATGTCGCTTCAAAGGCCGAGTGGGCGAGCGGGGTGACGGTGACGTCAATGTTGATCGCTGCCAGCTGGCTCTTGATGATGGCGGCGAATGTGACCCACTTTTGCACGCCGCCGTCGATGAGCAGCTTGGTCGAGAAACCCTTCGGGAACCCGGACTTGGCGAGCTCGGCCTTGGCATTGGCGAGGCTGTAGGAAAGCACGGGCGTGCTGGAAGAGTAATACTGCAGGCTTGGTGGGAAGAACGACCCCCCGGGCTTGGCCGTGCCGAAGCTCGACGCGGCGACGAGCGCTGGCCGGTTGATGGCGTAGGTGATGGCCCGGCGCACGTGTGGATCGGCGAATTGCGGCAGCTTCTCGTTCATCACGAGCAGGTCGACCTGCCAGGCAGGGAACTCGTCGACCTGAAGGGCGGAGTTTGCCTTGAGCGAAGCCACGCTCGACGGGGGGACGAGGTCGATGATGTCCACCTCGCCACCTTGCAGCTGGAGCACCCGCTGGGTGTCGTTGTCGACATAGACGAATTCGACCGCGTCCAGGTACGGCTTGCCTGCCTGCCAATAGTGGGGGTTGGCCTGCAAGGTGAGCGACGGTGCGTCGGGGGTGAAAGAGCTGATCGTGAACGGCCCCGTGCCGATGGGGGCGGCGAGATAGTCCGCCTCGCTCTTTCCGCCGAAGTTCGCCGGAATAATGCCGTTAGCAAACACCGAGATATCCGAGATGAACGGCGCCCAGGGCGAGGAGAGGTGAGCGACAACCTTGTCGGTGCCCGACGCCTCAAGAGAGGTGATTGCGTAGTCAAGGAAGCTGAGCGGCCCGGCCGAGTCGAGACGGGCACGATTGATCGAGAACACGACGTCTTCGGCCACGAGCGGCTTGCCGTCGGAGAACTTGACCCCCTGCCGCAGCTTAAAGGTATAGGTCTTGAGGTCGCCGCTCACCGTGTATCCGGTGGCCAGCCACGGGGTGAGATCGCCGGCGGGGCTTGTCACGTACAGCGGCTCGATGATCTTGTCGAGGGTGTAGACGTTACCCGCAATGATTGTGTTGGCGGGGTCCAGTGTCGTCGGGGCGATGCTACGGGCGAACTTGAGCGTTCCGCCCCTTTTGACCGCGGCACTCTGGCGCGGGCTCACTGACGGGCGCGCCGACGCCGCGGCGCGCAACCTCGAGGTCGCCACGGCTGGCAGGCCATTGGCTACGAGCGGAACGGCTAGCCCTGCCGCTCCCCCGATGCCATACTTGAGAACCTCACGCCGGGAGAACCGGCGGGGGTCAGGACTGTTCATAGCTACCTCCCCTGTCGCGCATTCATGCCACGGTCACCGGTCCTCGCCTGTACCCGCCCTGAATACGACCTTTTCCATCAGAATAGTTGTTTCTCTGCGAGCAAGTCGCCTCGCGTGCGGTCGGACGAGCCGAACGCCTTCCTGCCCGCGTTGGCCGGCTCCCCACTGGACGCCCCGGAAAGGCCGCCGGAGACGGCGCCATCGAGTGTGCAACTCGGGCCGCTCAGAGGTCGAGGCCTTCTCGCGCCGAGGTCCCAGTCGTCGCCACAAGGACCGGGTCCACGAGATACCCCTCTTACGCCGAACCTTCCCAGAGGCCGGCAAGGTCAAAAAACGAGACGCTCACCAACCTCTCGCGTCTGCCGGCGGAGGCCTTGCAGGCGGTGCGGTGCGACCTGGACGGGAGCACCCTCATCGTCGAAATGGAAGCGTTCTCGGTCACCCGGTCGCTGCTTGCCACGGGACCTCTGCACGTCCTAGACCCCGCAGCCAGGCCCTCGGCGTGCCAGGCGCACATAGGCGTCGAGTCGGAGCGTGGTCTCGCTGAGCTCTGCGCGACGAAGTCGTCGTCGGCCGCGGCGTTGAGCGTCAGCGACGGTCTTCTTGATGCCGGGACGATCTTTCGATTAGCTCGCAGTGAGTGGCCAAAGGACGAAACCCGTCGGAGGTCCACCAGCCGGGAGATGACTACGGGCTCTAGTCGGCAGCCGCCAAGCCGGGGCACTCGAGCAGCTCGTCACCGCTGGCGGCCGGTAAGGTCCGCTCAATCGCCGACCTGTTGAGGCCGTGCCGGGCGAGGCGGTGAAAGGCGCGGAGCGGTCTGGTGAGCGAACAACCCAGCTGTGCGAACGCCGAGGCGAGCTCGCCCGTCCGGATGGCAGCTTCCCGTTGCTCGGCCCGGGTCCTTGTGCGCTCTAACTCGTGGAGCATGTGGGTCGGAATCATCTCTCCTACTTGGGTTTGTTGGTACCTTCCAAAGGCAAGGTAGCGAGGGCCTGTTCCCAAAGTGTTCCCGGGGTTCTCGCGGTGTTCCCCGCAAGGCGAATGCGACACCGACCGCGATCGCATCAAAGGGCGTGTCAAGGTGGGGCCCGCGCAGCAGCCATCGATCGACTGGTCAGGTGTTGGCTGCGGGGTCTTCACCAACCGAGCCCCGCGAACATCGACCGTGTCATGACGACTCTCATGATCGATCAGCCCGGTCGCGTTCTTCGGCGCGATACGCGAAACGCTTTCGATGAGGCTTCATGGGACGATGACGACAATGGGCAAGCTCGGCGCAGTCGTGATGGTGGGCTTGGCACTTGCCCTCGGTGCCCGCACCTCTTCGACGGCCCCGAACCAAAGTCCGGCTCGCCTTGTTGCGACAACCTTGGTGCTCCGGGCCGCTTCTAACGACGACGTCCACCGGCTGGGTTCCGAGGCGGCACGGCTCGCAATCAACGACGACGGCAAGACGGTGTCGCGCACTAGCTGTGCCACAAAGGCCTGCCCTATGGCCTCGCTGAGCCGCGCCGTCGGCTCGAAGAGTATGCAATCGTCGCCGACGGGGCACCTGGTGCTGCGCTGGTCGCGCAAACTGACTGAGCCGATCGCCGTTTCCGATGGAGTCGTGCTCTCCCGGTGCGGAACCGGCTGTGTTGCGGCCGACCATGTCACCTCTGGGGCCAGACTTTGGACCTTTGTCGACCACGAGAACTCTGACATCTGGGGGATCGCGGCCGCCGATGGAGTCGTACTCGTGGCCGCGGGCCACCTTCGCCCAAACTCGTGCGGCCCGTGTCTTCAGTATTCTCAGGTCTACCGCATCGACGCGCTCGACGAGGCGAGCGGGCGCCTTGTATGGACCCTGCCGATCAGTCCCGGTAAGACAAGCCAGCCGGTCCAGTGGCTTCCCACGGTGATAGCCGGTGAGGTCGCCGTCGTGCAGCTCACAGACGGCGTGGCGCTCGGAGTGGGCCTTCGAAGTGGCCGGGTGTTGTGGCGCTCGGGCAGGCTCGCTTCGTACTGTGACCCCCAGCCACCGGCTGGCGCGGTTCCCGACGTCGTGCTCGTCGGCTGTTCTGGCCAGGTGGAGGCGTTTGACCCCGCCACAGGCCACATTATTTGGATTGCAGCGGCCAAAAGCGCTTCGGGATCCGAGGGTGGTGCCGTCGAGGTGGCGAATGGCGAATCATCGGGCGTAGTCGCTGTCGAGCTCGGATTCGGCTCTTTTCCAGTAGGTGCCCCGAGCATGAAGAGCACCTTTGCGCAACAGGACTCGTCATGGGACATGACATCGGTCGTCATATTGAGCGCCACGACAGGACGCAGCCGTTGGACGCTCACCGATGCAGCCCAAGGACCCGTCGTCTTCGGCGGCGGCGGGTCGGTTTGCGTCCAGGGCTTTGCTGGTGTCGAGTGCCGCTCCGCCATCACTGGGCGGCTCAGATGGTCTTTGGCCACGCCCTACGTGTCACCGGGAAGCTTCGCGCTGGCGCCTCCGGACCCGATCGAGACATCCGGTAGCGTCACCTACGCCATAACACCCGGTGCCGGTAAGGGCTCGTCGGTGACCGGACGTGCATGGCTCCTCGAGTCGTTGAACACTGCGTCCGGAACACGAATCGGCAGTTCCACCCATCTGCCAAAGGTGCCCCCCGACCCTGGCGGGACTCCTACCCCGCCGGCGGTCGCGGCGATCGGAGATGGCATCGTGCTTGTTTCGGTCGGATCCGGTGCCGCGCAATCGACGTACGCCTACGGGCGTTAAGCGGTTCGCGCCGGCTACCTTCGGGGAAGCCTCGCCACTTGACCATCTCGGTTGGAGCGACGATTTCCGCGGGCCACCTTGGGAAGGAGACGCCTTTGAATCTGTCAGATCATCCGAGCTGCCGAACACCCCCCGAGGCGTTGCCCGTGGCACGCGTCAAATGATGTGACCAGCTTCCTACGCAGCCTCATGGCGAAGGACAACGCCCTGTTGCGCGCGCCCTCATGTGTGACTGATGACCCTCATCTCTACCTCGGACCCGCGGCCAATTAGGACGCTGTCGACCAGATTGAAGGGAAAGAGGCCATGCTCGACCACTCCGGGAGTGGCCCCGAACCAGGTGGCCAGTGCAGCAGGGTCACCTACCTCGCCTTCAAAGTCCGCGATGATCCCGCCATCGGGGCTGGCGGGGGCGTCCCGCAGTTTGCAAGGCCCCAGTCGCCGCAAAGTGGAGGTCAGCCCGAAGGAGAGCAGCTCCAGCGGAATCGGCGAATGAAGGTGCTCAACAGGTTTGCTCGAGTCGGCGATAACCACGAAGCGTTCGGCCGTCACCGCGACCAATTTCTCGCGTGTGTGAGCACCTCCTCCGCCTTTTACCAGCCACCCGTCGGGATCTATCTGGTCGGCGCCGTCGATGGCGATGTCCAGGTGGTCAACTCCGGCGAACGCCTCGATATGAATCCCGAGCGAGCGGGCCGCGGCTTCGGTGTGGGGAGAGGTGGCAACGCATCGCAAAGACAAATTCCGGCGGGCGAGGGCGGGGAGGAGATAGGCGACTGTCGAGCCCGTGCCGAGTCCAACCGTCATGCCATCCTCGATCAGCTCCGCCGCCGCCTCGGCGGCAACTCGTTTCTCGGCCTCCACTCCTCGGGCCACAGCGTTCCCTCCTCCGTACAGTGGAAACAGCACCCCTGTGTGCTGATCGAACCGCTCCGAACCCTCTCGACTGATCAGCGTAACGACGCGGCACCGGACGATCGCAGATCGGCCATGGAGTCCCTCGGCGAAGTCAGCAGCCGCAAAGAGACTTCGGCCCTGGCCACGAGAACTGATGGGAACCCGCCTCTGAGGCCACATTGGCACCGCCTCGAGGTTCGTCGCTCATCCAGCTTGACGGGTCGCCTTGGCCGCTCGTGTGCAGTGCCAGCCCGGCCACGGGGCGCGATAAATACCCGGACTCCACAATCGTCCTTTTCGCGTTACCACGGGTAGTAAGACGCGGTCCAATCGTTCCGTGAGTCTGAGGGCTCTTGCTCCAGGGCGAGTCCACTAGCTTAGCTGTGACGTTGGCAGCGAATTTGCCGGCCAGCTCGGTGCAAGGAGCTCACGATTTCGGTCGACCTAGCCCCCGGGGCGACTGCTGTCCGGGAGTCGAGCTCGTTGCAAGGCACGAAGTGACTTCTGGCCCTATTGCAGCAATAGGAACGGCTCTAAGCCTATAAACATGCGCATTGGTGACGCGGCGGTGATCGATTCCCGCGGTCTTGACGCCCTGATCAGGATTTTGGGCGCGCTTGGCTACGACACCATGGGTCCCGTCGTACGAGACGGAGCGATCGTGCCCGGGCCGGTCGCCGGGGTGACCGACTTCCCTGTCGGCTACCGCGACGAACAGGCGCCGGGTCACTACCGACTCAATCGGATGGACGACGAGGCTGTTTTCTCCTGGGCTGTCGGGCCGGGCTCATGGAAGGCTGAGCTGTTCCCGCCTACCCAAGAGCTCTGGCGGGCCACAGTGGACGGCGACGAGGTGACCTTCACCGAGCCGGAGAGGCCGACGGCACCCATGGCGGTCATCGGTGCCCGCCCGTGCGAGTTGGCCGGACTGGCGGTGCTTGACAGGGTGATGAGGAACAATGAGGTGTCCGACCCACGGTACGCGGCCCGCCGAGATGGGGCCTTTGTCGTGGTCGCAGAATGTGGCGTTCCGGCTGCCACCTGCTTTTGCACCTCGATGGGAACCGGCCCCGGCGTTGAGAAAGGCTTCGACCTAGCACTGAGCGAAGTGGGCGACGGCGATAGACGCCACTTCGTCGTCCGTGTCGGCACAGACAGGGGAGCGGAGGTTGTTTCCTTGCTCGCCACTTCGTCGGCGACGGCCAAGGATCTCGATGACCGCAGCCAGATGCTTGCGCGTTCCGCGGGGGCGATGGAAAGGCATCTCGACACCGAGGGCCTGCCGGGCCTGCTGTCCCGCAATCTCGAGCATCCCCGCTGGGACGACGTGGCCGAGCGCTGCCTGGCTTGTGGCAACTGCACCCTTGTATGCCCGACGTGTTTTTGTTCGACGGTCTATGACGTCACCGACTTGGATGGAAGCGTCATGCGCCAGCGGTCCTGGGCGTCTTGTTTCGAGTTGGCGCACTCCTATCTTTACTCCGGCCCCGTGCGTGTCTCCAGGCGGTCGTTGTACCGCCAGTGGATGACCCACAAGCTCTCGACGTGGTGGGACCAGTTCGGCACCTCGGGCTGTGTCGGCTGCGGCCGCTGCATCGCCTGGTGCCCAGTGGGCATCGATATCACCGAAGAAGCCGCGGCCATCCGCGCCAGCGAAGGCGCCGACCGCTCGGCACCGGTTGCGAGTGAGGAGGGCACCGCGCCGCCCGGCCCCCCGGCAAAAGTCAAGGTGACCACTTCGAAGAGGTCTGCAGATGCCTAAGAACACCGCCGCTCTCGTGGGCGACCATCCGTTTCTCGCCGAATTGCCTGACGACATGGCTGCTCTGGTGCGCGGATGCGCCCGCAGCGTCACCGTCAGGACCGGAGAGTACCTTCTCCTCGAAGGCGACGCCGCGGACGTCTTCTATCTGATCCGACGGGGCCAGGTGTCCCTGGAGACCCGTGCCCCGGGGCGGCCGCCACTCGTGATCGAGACGCTCGGTCCCGGCACCGAGATCGGGTGGTCGTGGCTCTTCCCGCCCTACCGTTGGCAGTTCGACGCTCGTGCGACTGAGCCGGTCGAGGCCATCGCCGTGGATGCCATTTGCCTTCGCGGCAAGGTCGATGCAGACCCGGCGTTGGGCTACGAGCTGACGAAGAAGTTCGCCGCAGTAATGCTGAGCCGCTTGCAGGCCGCGCGGCTGCGCCTGTCGGTCCTCCATCGTGGCGGCAGGATGGGCAGGGTTAGCGAGGCTAGGCGCCAGCTCGACCGGCTCCGCACCATCGAGCCCGTGGTCGAGCCAGAGGCAGCACCGACCTCGGCCTTTGTCCCCGAGCCTTACCGCGTGGTAGCCAAACACGAGGAAGCTGAAGACGTCTACACGATCTCTTTGGAGCCGGCCGGACAACAAACCCGCGCCTTTCGTGTCGGGCAATTCAACATGCTCACCGCCTTCGGCGTGGGTGAAGCCGCCATCTCGGTGAGCAGCGCCCCGGGAACGCCCGGTCGCGTCGAGCACACGGTGCGGGACGTCGGGACCGTCACCCACGCCTTGTGCAGCTCGCCGTTGGGCTCTGTGATCGGCGTCCGCGGGCCTTTCGGCACGGACTGGGGCATCGAGGACCTCGCAGGCCAGGACGTGGTCATCATCGCAGGCGGGATCGGGCTTGCTCCGCTTCGCGGTGCCGTGTTCGCCCTGCTCGACGCTATGACGGCGAAACGGGCCGCTAGGGCGCGCAGGGGCGTGAGCGGACCGGTGGGGCGCGTTGTCGTCCTCATCGGAGCGAGATCGCCGGACCAGATCATCTTCACGCGAGACATATGGCGCTGGCGAGAACAAGGCGCCGAGGTCCACGTAACCGTCGACCTTGCCGACCAGAGTTGGACGGGTCCCGTCGGCGTCGTGACGACCCTGCTCACGAATCTGGAATTCGAGCCGGGCACCTCAGCTTTGGTTTGCGGACCGGAGATCATGATGCGCTTCAGTGCCCGTGCGCTTTTGGACAAGGGTCTGCAACCCGAGAACATCCGGATCTCGCTGGAACGCAACATGCAATGCGGGATCGGGCTCTGCGGTCACTGCCAGCTCGGCCCGCTGCTGCTCTGCCAGGCAGGGCGTGTCCTCACCTATTCCAATGTCGTGCCCCATCTACTCTCGGTGCCTGAACTATGACCCCAACAGCTCGTCCCACCGTCGCCGTTTGGAAATTCGCCTCGTGCGACGGATGCCAGCTCAGCATCCTCGACTGCGAGGAGGAGCTACTCAAACTGGCGGGCACTGTCCGCATTGCCTACTTCCTCGAAATGTCCCGGGCGAGCATAAAGGGGCCCTACGACCTTTCCTTGGTTGAGGGCTCGATAACGACTGCCGGCGATGTCGAGCGCATAAAGCAGGTGCGCAGCCAGTCTCGGAAGTTGATCACCATCGGTGCCTGTGCCACCGCGGGAGGCATCCAGGGATTGCGCAACTTTGCCGCTTCGGGTCAGTACGCCTCTGTCGTTTACGCGCATCCTGAGTACATCAACGCTCTCGACACCTCGACACCAGTCTCAGCGCATGTACCGGTAGATCTCGAGCTTTACGGCTGCCCGATCGATCGCACGCAACTGCTCAGCGTACTGACGGCCATCCTTGCCGGACGTCGACCGAGGGTCCCCGGCCACAGCGTGTGCGAGGAGTGCAAAGGGCGCGGCACCGTATGCCTGCTGGTATCTCGCGGCACGCCGTGCCTTGGCCCCGTGACCCGGGCCGGTTGCGGTGCCCTTTGCCCGGCTGTCGACCGAGGATGCTTCGGATGCTTCGGTCCGACCGACACCGCCAACACGGCGTCACTCGCGGGCGAGCTCCGTGGGCAGGGGCTTACGCCCGTCGATACTTCCCGCCTGTTCCGGACCTTCAATGCCACCGCCCCGGCTTTCCTGGCGGAATCAGTGGCGCAAGGCGGTGCCCCGCCGGTGGCTGTTAATGGCCCCGGCCGAGACCCAGCAGAGGGGGACTGATGACTCACGGTTCAGGTGAGCGCACCATCAGCGTCGAAGGATTAGCACGCGTAGAAGGCGAAGGTTCCCTTCGCGTCGAGGTGCACGACGGCATAGTCGGGGAGGTCGCGCTGGAGATCTTCGAGCCGCCCCGCTACTTCGAAGCCATGCTCGTGGGCCGCAACTTCACGGAGGCTCCCGACATCACCTCCCGCATTTGTGGCATTTGCCCGGTTGCCTACCAGATGAGCGCTTGTGCCGCCATGGAAGACGCCTGCGGGACCGTCATCGACGAGCGGATCCGTGTCCTGCGTCGGCTTCTTTACTGCGGCGAGTGGATCCAAAGCCACGCCCTGCACGTTTACCTCCTGCACGCCCCCGACTTTCTTGGATGCGCCGACGCCGTGGAACTGGCCGAGCGGGACAAGCAAGCTGTGGAACGGGGCCTAGATCTGAAGCGAACCGGCAACCTGGTCATGGAGACCGTGGGAGGCCGGGCCGTGCACCCCGTCAACGTCCGGGTGGGAGGTTTTTACCGCGCCCCGTCCCCCGAGGCGGTGGCGGCCCTGGCGGAGCCCTTGTTCAGGGCGCGCGATCAGGCACTTACGACAGTCGAATGGGTGGCCGGTTTCGACTTCCCGGATGTCGAGGTGGACTACCGCTTCGTGGCTCTGCGCGAACCCGACCGCTACGCCATCGAGTCTGGTCGGGCGGTCTCCTCGGATGGACTGGACCTGAGCCCCGCCGAGCTCGCCGAGCTGGTTGTCGAAGAGCACGTCGAGCGCTCCACTGCTCTCCATGCCCGTCTCGGCGGCCGTGATCAGTACCTGACCGGCCCGCTCGCGCGTTACTCGCTCAACTCGGCAATGCTGCCGCCCTTGGCGGCCGAGGCTGCGGCCGGAGCTGGCCTTGGCCCGGTCTGCAACAACCCGTTCCGCAGCATCGTCGTGCGGGCAGTCGAGCTGGTCTTCGCGTGCGACGAGGCGCTGTCTTTGGTAGAGAACTACGTCCCGCCTGACCCGCCCGCTGCCACAGTGGTGCCGCGGGCACGATCGGGTGCGGGTGCCACCGAGGCTCCGCGGGGTCTGCTCTTCCACACATATGAGCTCGACGAGTCGGGAACAATCCTCAAGGCCCGCATCGTGCCTCCCACTTCTCAGAACCAGCTCACCATCGAGTCCGACCTGCGCCAGGTGGCCCAGGACGCCCTCGATCTAGGAGACGACGAGCTGCAGTGGCGCTGTGAGCAGGCAGTGCGTAATCACGATCCGTGCATCTCGTGTGCTGCTCATTTTCTAGACGTCACTATTGAGTCGTCATGACCGGGGGAGGAGCCGAGCCGCTGGGCACCTTGCCGGCGGCCTCCGAGCTCCCCCGGGTCGTGGTGGCCAGCCTGGGAAATGAATACCGCCGTGACGACGGCGCGGGCCAGGTGGTCGCCAACGCCGTCGTTGGGCGTGTCTCCGGAGTGCGCCACGTCGGACCCCAGGTCGATCCGCTCGACCTGCTGGGACGATGGGACGGGGCCGACTTGGCCATCGTGATCGACGCCACTTCTGCGCACGGGATGCCCGGTACTGTCCGGGTGGTGGAGCTTACGACGGGAGGCGAGAGCCCGGGCGCGACCAGTACGCACGGGATCAGCCTGGCCGGCGTCCTGCGCCTCGCCCGGGCCGTGGGTCAAGCGCCAGGCCGTGTCGTCGTGGTAGGCATCGAAGGGGACGATTTCGGCAAGGGGCCCGGTCTCAGCCCCGCTGTCAGCGCCGCTGTCCCAGCCGCCGTGCACAAGGTCGTCGAACTCATCCGGGAGGCCCGGGGATGTGCATAAGCCGCCTGCACCGCGTTGTCGGCTCGCCAGGTCCCGGTGTGGTCGAGGTCGAAGACGTGCAAGGCGGCCTTCGCCGCGTCTCGCTGCTCGCCCTTGACGGCCCCGAGCCCCTCCCCGGCGAGTGGCTCGTTGTCCACAGCGGTTATGCCATCGATCGGGTCGACGCGACCGAAGCCGAGGCCGTCGCGGCCGAGCTGCAAAGGGGCATCAGTGCCGCGTCGAGCGAGCCCGCGACGGTGGGTCTCGACCTCTGAGACATGCCCGGGCGAGCCCGGGCCTTCTAGAGCGGTACGGCCATGTCGAGCTCGACCAGATGCTCGACCACCGGCACATGCGGTGCAGCAGCACCCATGATCTTCACATTGGCGCCGAGCACGGCGCCCCAGGCGGTGCTGCCCTTGTTGTTCCCGACTCCGACGAGCAGCCCTCCGTTGTCGGTGTAAGACCAACTGAACGCTGTCGGACCGAGTGACGGCAGGGCAGTGAAGGAGATGTCGACACCCTTCGGAGATTCGGCCTTGAATCTCGCTTCGGCCTTTTTCAGGGTCGAGAGCTCAGACGGCGGAATGTCGGGGTCACGCGAGATCACGACTTCCCTCGTGCCTTCGAGGATGCACTCCCATGAGCCCTTCTCGATGACGGCCTCGAATAGCGCAACCTTTGCACCGATGATCGACGAGATCTTCGTTGCTGGGAAGTGGGCGCAAAAAGCGGCGACTGACATGCTCGGTGCAGACGCGACAGCCGGGCGGAGCGTCGCGCCTTGCCGTGCGTGCGCGGCGGCCGGCAGAACAGCCAGAGATCCGGCACAACAGCCTGCCGCGAGTAGCGCGCCCGCCAGCCGACGTGTCCAGGCCCCGGACCTGCGTGGATCTGGCGTCGTGGTAGGTCCGAAGCGGGCATCAGAGGCGCTCGTCATCTCTGCTCCTTTGTCTGGGTTGGTTAAGGCAGCTGGAAGGCAGTCAGAAACAGGAAGTACCCCACGCACATGATGTCATCGCAGCTGTCACCGCGCGCGCATCCGCCTTCGGCAGCCCAGTTTCGACCGATCACGATTAGACCCCTCGTCGAGTCCGTTTCGACCACGAAGGAAGGCCCGAGTGGTTTGCGGCACGCGCGAAACGGCTCTTTAGCCGAACTCGGACCAAAACCAGCGCGCCGACACATGGTGTCCGGTTCCCTAGGTATCTGGGATACGCGACCTGAGAGAACCTCCCGGCTCGCCGGTTCTATACCGGCCTGCTCAAGTGGAGGTTCCGGCGCTTGGGCCTACTTGACGTTCGTCCAGAAAGCGCCGCCGTGCGCGTAGGTGTCACCGGTCGAAAGGTTGATCAAGTAGGCGCACATCCCGTGCTTGCCGAGATGGCTCGCTCCGAATTCGGCCAGGGCCGAGTAGCTGCCCGAGACGGACCGGTTCAGCCACAGCGTCAGGCCGTAGGTGTCGGGCAGGAAGGTGCGGGTGCTCTCGGCCGCGTACGTGCTGGCGCACCCCGACTGCGGATAGTACTGCTCCCAGGCGACCAAGTAGTCAGCCGCGCCGCTGGCGGTGCCGGAGATGGTGTAGTCGAAATCGCTTCCGTACTTGTTCGTCTTCGGCCCGCGGAGAACGAGCGAACTGCCCCCCGAGCGTGTGGAAGCCGTCGAAGCTTGTGACATGGCAGCCAGCACGGCCGTCAGCATGGCTAGTGCGGCTGCGACAACCAACACCCGTCGCAGGAGAAGCGTTCCCACCTTCATCCCCCTTGTTCGTGGACTGCTCGGGACCATGCCTGAGCCGGAATGCCCGGTGAGTTTGTATCACGCGGGAGTTGTCCGCGGAAGGGGCCTAGCCGCTCCTCGCCGCCTCGAGACTGACGCTAAAGGGGAGTCTTACTCGCGCCGACAATTTGGTGCACGACCCCCTGATGCCTTGCGAGGGAAGCTGGGAGCCGTGCACCACCGCCAAGTCTGACGCGTATCGGGTGCTCGGCGCTTGATGGTATGTGGCAGCGCCCTGACAGAGACCGTCCAGGGACAGGGCCAGGAACGAGCGTGGGCGAGTCGGCGTACCGTAAGGCAAGCCCAGGAGCCGGCAAGGACGCCACTTTCACTCGGTTACGAACTCGGCCGAAGCCCTGACCTCCGTGCCGGAGATGAGCCATATGCGACCCGGCGCGGTCGCCAGGTCGACTGCCTGACCTGTCTCCACAGGCCCGTGGTGCGTAAGTGCGGCCGAGACCACCTTGCCGAAGACGACCTCGGCCACAGCCGCCCACACAGCGGCGTTGTTGACGTGGCCGATGACGTCCAGGTCCGCGGCGGCGGATCGCCCACGGCCGCGCCGTCGAGCTCGATGGCTCTGGCGCCGGTGGCACCCGTCCCGACACGCGCCGACCCGTAGCGGCCTCGCCATAGACGTCGAAGAAGGCCTGTCTGAGACGCAAGGGGCGCCCGACGGCGTCCAAGGACACCCACAGCGCGACCGCTTCGATCACGACAGCTGAGTCGACCTCGATGTCGGTGCGGCGCTCAGCCCAAGCCGCACCGGTGCCCGCACACCAGGTTGTCAGGGCGACCTGTTCTCCCAGTTCCGGCCACCGACCCCCTCCCGCCAGCCGTAACGCCGTGCGGCGCACCACCCAGGTCTCGCTCTGGTCGAGGCCTGAGTCGGCCCAGTCGTCGCTGGCCGCGTCCTGCAGGTAACGAGCCAAGCCGTCGAGGCGCAAGACGCCGTCGAGTCCGGCGTCGCTGAGCCTCACCTGCCGACGGTGGGTGTATCGACGGCCCTCGGCCGGGCGGGAGACGAATTCGGTCATCGGTGCTCACGTTCTAGCCCGACACCGCCCGACGCGTCGCCTTGGAGAGGGAGGCAGTCTTCAACAGGGACGGTGTGGGGCAAATCTGTGCGCCGGGCGTCTCGCCGAGCGTGGGTGACATCGACCTTGCACTCTCCAGAGGTACCCCATGTGGAGTGTCACTGCGATCGCGTCGAAACGGCATGGCGCCTTGCCGGGCGCTGGCCTATGTCTCCCACGGCCACCAGGGGCGCGCGGGTGGTCCGGGGTCAGGACAGGTGGTATTAGGTTGGCGGCGCATGCGCAGGGCGTGGGCGATCGCAGACTTGGCCGCGGTTGTTTGTTTCGTGGGCATCGGCCGGAGCGTCCACGACCACGGCCTCAGTCTTGGCGGGGTCGCCTCGACGGCATGGCCCTTTGTCGTCGGCCTCGCCTGCGGCTGGCTGGCGCTAGCTGTCTGGCGACGGACCGGGCCGTCCTTCCTCGGAGGTCTTATGGTCTGGATCTCGACTGTGGCGTTCGGGATGGTCTTGCGTGTCGTCGCGGGCCAGGGGATCGCCCTCGCCTTCGTCTTTGTCGCGTTGGGTTTTCTCGGGGCGGCAATGCTCGGCTGGCGCCTTATCGTGGGGCTGTTCAAATCTGGGACTTGATGAGAAGCGCCATCGCCCGGGCGCCCGTGCCGCCGATCGGCATGTGCACGCCATCGCCGTAGAACCACTGCGGGTTCTTGTCCGCCAGCTTGTTGAAGTCGGCAAGGCGGTCCCGCGGGTAGCGGGGGACGCCCTCTCTAAGAGTCGTGTTCACCGATTGGGACCACGAGTAATAAGAGGGAAGGTGCACCGTCACGAATACCACCCTTGACGCACCGGCGAGCACGTCCATCATGGCGGTGAACTGCTGCGGACTCACTGGCCCATTCGTGCCGAGGTCTATGACGACGATTGCCCCGAGCCGGCCTTCTGCCTTCAGTTGTTGGGCCAGCAGGATGCCTTCGTACCACTGCCGGCTGACCGCCGCCTCGACGTCTATACCTGGGATGTCGGCCTCGAGGTCGGGCGCCGCGTCGAGCATCACCGAGTCGCCGATCGCCGTTACGTGGCCCGCGATGAAGCCCGGTCCTGGGGCCGGAAGGCCTACCGGACGCGGAGGGCTCGTCGGAATGAGCCAATAGCCGCGGCCGTCTGGCGCCGCGGCCATGGCGACAACCGGGTTCTTCCTTACCGCCTGCGCAGCAGAGCCGTAGAAGCGGGCACTGCCATAGGAGAACACTTTGCCGTCGGAAGCGGCCAGCCAGTAGCCCCGAGCGTTCCGGGTGGCCACCATGGCCACGATGCGGGCCTTGCCGATCTCGCGGGCGGCTGAGCCGTGAAAACGGGCGTCTCCGAAGCTGAACACGCGACCGTCCGATCCGGCGAGCCAGTAGCCTCGCCCGTCCGGCGCGGCCGCCATCGCCACGACGTGGTCGTGCGAGAGATCGGGCGTGGACGACCCGTAAAACCGGGCGTCGCCGTAGTGGAACACTTCCCCGCCGGAGGCGGCGAGCCAGTAGCCGCGTCCGTCCGGTGTCGCGGCCATGGCAACGATGGGAGTGCTCAGCTCGACGCTGCGAGTCGATGCGTAGGAGGGCGCGTCACCGAAGGGGAAGACCTGCCCGGTACCGGAGGCGAGCCAGTACCCGCCGGCTCTGCTGGCAACGATCGCCACGATGTGGCCTTTCGGCAACTCGTGGGAGACGTATGCCTTGGCGTCGCCATAGCGGAAGACTGCGCCATTCGCGGTTGCCAGCCAGTAACCGCGTCCGTCCGGGCTGGCGGCGATGCCGATGACGCCGGAGCCGAGCTCAGATGGACGGACTCCTCCGAAATAACGCGCCGAGCCGAAGGGGATGGGTTGCCCCGCGACGTCCTTGACGCTTTGCCCGACGTGCACCGGCACCGGCGGCGGAGAGTTCGTGACCGGCGCCGTGGTTGTGCTGACCGGTTGCCCCGGGGCCTTTCCTGACGGCTGCGCGCTCGTGCACGCCGCTGGGCCGACGAGCAGAGCGGTCACGGCGGCCAAAGTGAAAAGGCCGGTCCGAAGCGGGCTGGTCTCAAATGCTCTTCGGGGCTCCCGCATCGTCCGAGACGATAGCCACCCGGCTCGCAGGCAAGCGTTCAGTCCTGCGAGTACAGCTCGCTGATCACCTGAGCGTTGTGCGCACACACGACGCTTCTCCTGAGCTTCATCGTCGGAGTGAGCTCGCCGTCCTCAGTGGTGAGAGGCCGAGCAAGGACGCGAAACCTGCGGATGTTCTCGACGTGGGAACGCTTGGCGTTGACCTGGTCGATGGCCGCCTGGATCTCGGCGCGGAGGTCAGGCTCTGATGTGAGAGCCTCCGGGTCGCCGAGCTTGTGGTGCTGTCGCGCCCAGTCAACGAGCGCCTCGGGGTCGAGGGTGATCAAGGCAACGAGGTATCTACGTCCTTCGCCGACCACGAGAGCCTCAGAGATGAGAGCGTGGTTGGTAAGGTCCGCCTCGATGCCCTCGGGGGCGATGTTCTCGCCTGCCGCCGTGATGATGATGTCCTTCTTCCGGCCCAAGATACGCAGAGAACCGTCAAGGTCGAAGGCGCCCGTATCGCCCGTGTGCATCCAACCGTCGCTGTCGATCAGTTCGGCCGTGGCTTGGGGCTCCTTTAGGTAGCCGCGACAGACGTTGCCCCCTCGTAGGAGGATCTCACCGTCTTCGGCGATCTTGACGCTCATCCCGGGAAAGGGCGTGCCGACGGTGCCGATCCGGACGTGGCCGATTCGATTGGCGGCCGTCGGGCCGCAGCCCTCCGTCTGGCCGTAGATCTGCAGCAAGGGAAGCCCGATGGCGTGGAACCACCTGATGAGCTCGGGGTGGGCGGGCGCAGCCGCTGAGGCGAGAACGTGTGCCCGGTCCAAGCCGATCACTTGGCGCATCGTCCGACCGACGGTCACGTCCAAGCCACGGTAGAGACGCAGCGCCGAGCTGGTCATGGGCCGCGCTCGTTGCTCGTCGGCGACCTTGGCCAGGCCGAGAGCGACATAGCGCTCGAGGGCGAGCCGAAACGGGAGGGGCTGGGCGCGAACGTGCCTTTCCACTGCTTCCCGGAGCTTCTCCCAGACCCGGGGCACCGCCAGGAACACCGTGGGCCGGCAAGTGGGAAGGTCTTCGCGCGACCGTAGCCAAGCTGCGGGCGAACCAGGTCTCGCCGCCGACCGCGATCGGCATGAGCTCGCTCATCATCCGCTCGGCGATATGGCTGAGGGGCAGGAACGACAGGAGGCGCTCACCCTCGCCGACGTCGTAGACCGGAGTGACGCTGCTCAAGGCGAACATGATGTTCGCATGGGTGAGCACCGCCCCCTTCGGAGGGCCGGAAGCACCGCTCGTGTAGACGATCGTGGCGACATCCTCGGGGCGAACGCCGCGGGTGCGCTGCGCCCCCGCCTCAAGCGAGCGGCTCAGCTGGCTGGCGCCACAATCGCGCAGGGCGTCGAAGCCGACAATGAACGAGTCGGCGCCGCGGCGTGGCCCCTCTGTGAGGATGACGGCTTTGAGGGCCGGCAGCTCGTCGCGCGCCTCGATGAGCTTGCCTAGCTGGGCATGGGTGTCCACGAAACAGACGGCGACCTCAGCGTGAGCGAGGATGTAGGCGACCTGGGACGCCGAGCTCGTCGGGTAGACGGGAACCGTCACGCACCCGTTGAGAAGGCTCCCGAGATCTGCCAGGTGCCATTCCACGCGGTTTGCCGACAAGATCGCCACTCGCTCGCCCGATCCGACGCCGAACGCCTCCAAGCCGGCGGCGACCTGGCGGGCGGCGGCGAGGTACTCGGCCCAGGTGACGACCTTCCAGTTCTCTTCGGTACCAGGCCCCGACAGGGCGATATCGCATCGCCGGGCGGTCCGGCCAGCGTTGGCCATTTGCCGCCAAAGCAGCCACGATCGTGGCCCCTTGCTCGGCAGGCACCCCGATGGACCGCGTCGCGGGTTTCCGGCGGTGACGTTCCCTCGGAACAGGACTCCTCACTCGTTGCGACCCATCATGAGCTCACGAGTAAGCCCTGCAGTCGCTGGCAGCCGTGCAGTCGGAGTAGTCGCCCGCCACGACGTCATTGATCTCGGCGACGATCGTCGGGTCTGTGGTGATGATGCCTAGCTCCCGGTTGTAGTCCATCGATGCGCTCGAGAAGTTGATGCTGCCTACGTAGACCCTCTGTGTGGCAAGACCGGCATCCGCGATCGTCGTCTTGGCATGGATGTAGAGGTCCCATGAGTCATCCGCGTAGAGGTGCACGTGACCGCCCGCCCTCACGATGGCGTCCAGGTTGGCGTCGTAGGCGCTGTCTGAGGTCATCGTGACCTCGACCCTCACGCCGCGCCGGGCTGCCGCCACGACGGCGCCGGTGACCGCCGCATCGCCCATCTCCTCGTTCTCGATCGACAAGGTGTGCCGCGCTCCTTCGATCACCGCCAGCATCTGGTCTTCGGACCCGGGGCTCCAGACGAGGTCGGCGCCGTCCGAGGGTGTGATCTGTCTGTGCGCAAAGTCCGCGTTGAAGACGGCTTCGATGGCCGCCACGTCGGCCCTGTCGGTGTCGACGACGCCGAAGTCGCGTGTGGTGGTGTAGTACTCGGCGGTGAGATTGCCCGTGAGGATGAGCGACCTGGAGTCGTCGACCGTGATGGTCTTTTGGTGCGTCGCCTCGTAGGCGGCATCCGCCCAAACGACTTTCACGCCCCCTGAACTCAAGGTCTCGAAGGCGGCCATGTTGCGGCTTCGCTCTCGGTTGGTGTCGAGGATCACACGTACTTCTACCCCGCGCCGCCGATCTGCGATGAGATCTGCTTCCATCGTCGGGTCGCTGAGCTCGTACATGGTCATGTCCACTGACCTTTTTGCTGACAGGACGAAGGCATATATGGTCTGCATGCCGGCGGCGGAACCGAGCCTGGAAGGCTCGACGATCACCTCATCTAGCCCGGTTGAACTATGGGGCCCGTTATGGCTGGGCGACTCCGCCAACACCGCTGCGGCACTGGTCACAAGTGTCAAGACAACCGTCGCGATAAAGACGAAGAGCCCGCTGGGCCCGCACGCGCCACGGCAAGTCATTCTCCACGACCTTCCAGCTGTGATCTCACGTTCTTCTTAGGGCATTGTCCTTCAGTCGCCAACGGCGCCGTCGATACATTCGCGAATCAAGTCGGCGTGCCCGTTGTGGCGGGCATACTCCTCGATCATGTGCACGTAGATCCAGCGGATATCACGCCTGCGCTCCGGGTGGTCACCCCTGCTGGGCACGACGTCGTCCAGCCCCTTGTCCCTCACCGCCGCCTTTGCCGCTTCGACCTCACGCCAAAAGGTTCCTATGTTGGCCTCCGCCTCGGCAGTGTCGACGTCGTCGAAGTCCCCAGTGTCTTCGCCGTCACCGCAGTACTCGAAGCCGATTTGCTCGTTGGCGGCGTGCATACGGAACCACCACCTTTCGACCTCGGTCATGTGGCGGACTAGTCCGAGCAAGGACAAGTTTGACGGCGGCACCGAGCGGGTCTTCAGTTGCTCGGCGCTCAAGCCGGTGCACTTTTTCAGCAACGTCTCGCGATGAAAGTCGAGCCATTGCTCGAGCGACTCCCGTTCGCCGGCGATCAGAGCGGGTTGTTTGCGCTCAAGTTCTGGTGCGGTCCACTCGTTCGTCATACTCGCGGACCCTAGCGTTCCCGGTCGGGCGCGGCCGGCGCCTCGTCCGACAAGGCCGGCCGCGGCCCCGACTCGCCCAAACAGGTTCCGTCGCGGCATCATGACTGAGCAAACAGGAGGAGAGATGCCGAAAGATCTCGACCACGTGCGGAGCCTTGCCAAGAAAGACTCGCTTGCCGTGGTGAGCACGGTGCGCTCTGACGGGTCTATCCACTCGTCGCTCGTAATGGCGGGCGTCGTCGAGGACCCGATCAGCGGGGAGGCCAGCGTCGGCTTCGTCGCTCTCGGGTCTGCTCGCAAACTTCCGCTTCTGCGTTCGAGCGGCCGAGCCACAATCGTGTTCCACCACGGAGGGGACTGGGCGGCCGTGGAAGGCCCGGCTCGTCTCGTGGGTCCAAAGGACGGGCTCGAGGGATTCGGCGCCGCGCCCTTGGCGAGGCTGCTACGGAGCGTTTTCGTCGCCGCCGGTGGAACTCACCAGGATTGGGACGAGTTCGACCGGGTCATGGAGGCCGAGGGACGAACGGCGGTGTTCATCAAGCCCGAGCGGATCAGCGGCAACGGCTGAGGTTCAAAGCTCCGGTGTCTTGGTTCTCCGCCATCGGCGGACGTGCGCTCTTTCCGCCCACACGGCCAGGCCGCCGCCAGCTGCAAGGAGCACAACGGCGATCAGCTCGATGATGACCGAGGTGGTCGCCCAGTCGGCGTTCATCGTCGTCCTGTAACCGAACAGTCCGATGTGGACAGCGGCGTAGAGCGCGGCGATCGTGCCGGCCGCGTACAACGCCCCGAGCATTGCCACCGAGATGCGCCTGATAATCGCGATCGCCAGCGCGAGCATGATCCCGAACACGCCCTGGACGAAGAAAAGCGGACCGATTGTGGAGATGTTGCGGTAGCCACCCGCCCAAAGGTGCAGGTGGATTATGGCCGATGCCATGAGGAGCCCCGCCCCAGCGACGATTATGAGACTCGCCAACGGGGCGGTCGGCCTACGTCCTGCGCCCACGACTCGTCCTGTGCGAACGCTGCTGTCGACGCTCATGATTCCCCCGCTGTTCAAACGGCTCTCTAGCCCCTCAATGTTAGCCTGCTTCCGAGGAGGAGTCGACACGTATAGTGGCCGGCCAGCTTCTCAGCGTGAGCAGGGGAGACGGCCCTCGGAGTCTCGGCGCCCTCGGGCGTCGCCGCGACCGGTAGTCTCGTCTCGAAGACATGGCGATGGCGCGCCGCGTCTTGGCCCCCAAGAGGAGGAAGAGCCATGTGTCTCGGGATTCCGGGTGAAGTGGTCGAGCTCCTCGACTCGGACCGGCACTTGGCCAAGGTCGACGTGGCCGGCGTGCGTCGCAACATCAACGTCGGCCTGCTCGAAGACGAGGACGTGGCGCCCGGAGACTGGGTGTTGATCCATGTCGGATTCGCCATGGCCAAGATCGACCAGGACGAAGCCAGGTTTGCCCTCGCGACGCTGCAAGAGATGGGTCAGGCTTACGCTGACGAGGTCCAAGCGGTGATCGGATCGCAGATCGTCTAGGGCGAACAGGCCAGTGCCCTCGGCCACAGCCCCGGGGCGCGGGTTCGGGTGCCGCGGGCACCGGAGGGAGTGACAGCGTGCGATTCGTCGACGAGTACCGAGACCCGGCAGCGGCACGGGCTCTCGTGGCCCGTATCACCGAGCTGGCCGCCGACAGGCACCTCAAGTTCATGGAGATCTGTGGTGGTCACACCCACACGATCTATCGGCACGGGATCGAACATCTTCTCCCGACCTCGGTTGAACTGGTGCACGGACCGGGTTGCCCGGTGTGCGTGATCCCCATGGGGCGCATCGACGACGCCATTGCCGTTGCCAGGGCTCCGGGTGTCATCTTCACCTCATTCGGCGACATGATGCGCGTACCAGGCTCGAGCGGCAGCCTGCTCGGCGCCAAGGCGCAAGGAGCCGACATCCGCATCGTCTACTCGCCCCTCGACGCACTGCGAATAGCCGTTGAGAACCCAGACCGGCCGGTCGTCTTCTTCGCCGTCGGCTTCGAGACAACCGCCCCCTCCACGGCGGCAACCCTGCTGAGGGCGCGCCACGACAATGTGATGAACTTCAGCGTCTTCTCGAACCACGTGATAATCGGCCCCCCTTTGAGGGCCATCCTCGAGTCCCCCGACTTGAGCCTTGACGGGTTCATCGGGCCGGGCCACGTCTCGACGGTGATCGGACAGCTCCCTTACCGCTTCGTTGCCGAGGACTACGGCAAGCCCCTCGTCACAGCCGGTTTCGAGCCGCTCGACATTCTGCAGGCGATCGCGATGTTGGTGGCCCAGATCAGCGAGGGCAGGTGTTGCGTCGAGAACCAGTACACGCGTTGTGTGAGCGAGGGCGGCAACCCGCGTGCGTTGGCCATGTTGGACGAGGTCTTCGAGCTCCGGCCGACCTTCGAGTGGCGCGGACTCGGCTTCATCCCGGAAAGTGCCCTCAAGCTCAAGGCAGGCTTCGCGCCCTTTGATGCCGAGCTGCGCTTTGCCGTGCCCGGCGTTCGCGTGGAGGACCCAAAAGCCTGCCAGTGTGGCGAAGTGCTGAGAGGTGCCTTAAAGCCGTGGGAGTGCAAGGTTTTCGGCACCGCCTGCGCCCCGGAGACACCGATCGGCACCTGCATGGTCTCAGCCGAAGGCGCTTGCGCCGCCTACTACAACTTCGGGCGCCTGCACCGAGAGGTGGCCGTCACGATGGGCGGCTAGCCCGGCCGCTTCCCAAGGGCGGCAATGGCCGCCTGGCCGATGCTGATCCCGCCGTCGTTCGGCGGCACCTGGCGGTGCACGAGCACGGCGAGCCCCTCCGCAGCGAGGGCATCCTCGACGATGTCGCTGAAGCGCACGTTCTGGAACACGCCCCCGCTGAGAGCGACGGTGTCGAGGCCGTTCTTACGGGCCAGTCTCGCCCCGAGGGCGGCTGTGGCGAGGCCGAGGCCCTCGTGGAACCCCGCCGCGATGGTCGAAGGTTCCCTGCCGAGTTCGACCTCCCGCAGCACTGTGGCGACGAGCGGCACCGGATCGAGCACGTCAGGCGAGCCAGGTGCGCCCTCGACGAGATCGACCGGGTACCTCGCAGCCGCCCCCCGGGGGACGGACCGCGCCAGCATCTCGAGCTCGATGGCTGCCTGGCCCTCGTAGGTGACATGGGACCGCAGGCCGACCATGGCGGCGACGGCATCGAAGAGCCGGCCGACGCTGGTGGTAAGTACGGGTCGGGTTCTCCCATTGCCAGCAAGGCTGAGGGCGAGCACCTGGCGCCAACGCGGGTCGAGCTTCTCGCCAACCCGGGCGGCCGCATCTGGGCCAAGTGCGAGCGCCGTCCAGCAAAGCGCCATCCGCCAAGGCTCGCGGACGGCCACCGCCCCACCAGGTAAGCCGATAGGACGCAGGTGGCCCACCCGTTCGAAACCGTCGAAATCGGCGACGAGGAACTCACCACCCCACATCGTGCCGTCGGTGCCGTAGCCGAGACCGTCGAAGGCGATGCCGAGCACGGTGCCGGTGTGCCCGTGTTCGACCAAGCACGAGGCGATGTGGGCGTGGTGATGCTGCACGGGCCAAGGTTCGAGGTCGAGTTCTAGGGCGTACTTGCTCGAGAGGTACTCGGGGTGCAGGTCATAGGCGACAACCTCTGGTTCGATCCCGAAGAGCCGACACAGGTGCCCCGTCGCCTGTACGAATGCCTCGTAGGCGGCGAGATGCTCGAGGTCGCCGATGTGGTGACTGCACACGAGCGAGGACTCCTTGGTCACCGAGACGGTGTTCTTGAGCTCGGCACCGACGGCGAGCACCTGACGCCACGCCGCCGCCGGCAGCGGCATGGCCTGCGGGGCGTAGCCCCTGGACCTGCGAACCATCTGCAGGCGTCGGCCCGAGGCTCGCACGACCGAATCGTCGCAGCGGATGTGAATGCGGCGGTCGTGAGCCAAAACGCCGTCGACCATGGGCCCGAGCCGGGCGAAGGCGTCGCCGTCGTCGTGGGCTATCGGGTCGTCGGAGCGGTTGCCGCTGCTCATCACGAGCGGCCGCGCCACCTTGGCCATGAGGATGTGGTGCAAGGGCGTGTAGGCAAGCATGAGGCCGAGGTCGCCTACTCCTGGGGCGACGCCGTCGGCGACGGCGTCCTGCGTCCTTCGCCGCGGCGAGCACGATGGGTCGCGCGACAGAGACGAGGGCGGCCTCGGCGTCGGCGCCGAGCACGCACAGCGACCGCGCCATGTCGAGGTCGGCCACCATGAGCGCAAAAGGCTTGTCGTCTCTCGCCTTGCGCCGGCGCAACTCGGCCACGGCGCCGTGGTCGGTCGCGTCCGCCGCCAAGTGGTAGCCGCCGATGCCCTTTATGGCGACGATCTGGCCCGCGCATCAGCGCCTGCGCGACGAGGTCCAGGGCGGTTTCGGGCCCGGCGACCAGCTGTCCTTTCGGGTCGTAAAAGGCGATCTGAGGGCCGCACACGGGCACAGGCGTTCGGCTGGGCGTGAAAGCGCCTGTCGGCCGGGTCGTCGTACTCAGCCTGGCACTGTTGCGCACATCTTGAAGCCGGCCATGGTCGTGGCGGGACGGTCGTAGGGGACAGACAGGACGATCGTGTAGCGCGGGCCACAGTTCGTGCAGTTGGTGAACGGGTAGCCGTAGCGCCGGTCCTGCGGGTCGTCCACCTCCGCCAGGCAGTCCTCACAGGTGGCGCTGTCGGCACTCACGGCGACGTTCGGGACCCGGCCTTTAGTGCTCTCGATGATGCGGAAAGCCCACAAGGCCGCCGTCACCGGGCAGGGTGTCCCAGTCCACAGAAGTCACACGGGCGAGCGGTGGGGGAGCTTCGCCGACCAAACGGCATAGCTCTGACACCTTCGTCCGGTCGCCCTCTACCTCGATGAGCACTCCGTCAGAGTCGTTGAGCACGAAGCCGGCGAGCCCGAGGGCGACGGCCTGGCGGAACACGAAGGGGCGAAAGCCAACACCTTGCACCGTCCCGGTGACTCTCACCCGCCGACGCTCGGTGGGTGGAGGCGATTGGCACATGCGCTAGCAGATCCGTGGCAGCGGATCGCCGACCAGCATGTCCACGATTCGGGTCCCCCCGAAAGAAGTGCGCAGTACGACGATGCCCTGTGGTTCCTCGCGGATGTCCCCGATGATCACGGCCTCGGAGCCGAGGCGATGGCTGCGCAGCGCCCTGAGCGGCGGCGTCGGCCTCATTGGCGGCCACGACGGCGAGGAGCTTGCCCTCGTTGGCGACATAGAGAGGATCGATGCCGAGCAGGTCGCACGCCCCTGCTACAGCTGGCTTTACGGGCAGGGCGGATTCGTCCAAGCACGACGGCGAGGCCGGTGTCGTGGGCAAGCTCGTTGCACACGGTCCCGACTCCGCCACGGGTCGGGTCCCGCAACCAGCGGGTCGACGGTGCTGCCGCGAAGAGCGCCTCGACGAGCTCGGTCACAGGGGCGGTGTCGGACTCGATGTCGGCCTCCAGGGCAAGGTCGCCTCTCGCCAACATCACGGCCATCCCGTGATCGGCGATGGTGCCCGAGATGAGGATGCGATCGCCGCGTTGGACGAGGTCGGCGCCCAGGCGACGGCCGGCAGGCACGAAACCGATCCCGGCGGTTGTCACGTAGAGCCCGTCGGCTGCGCCCTCGCCGACGACCTTGGTGTCGCCGGTGACGATCGTCACCCCGGACGCGAGGGCGGCCTGCGGACATGTCGGCGACCACCTCGCGGAGCTCGCTTATCGGCGAAGCCCTCCTCGATGACGAATGCGGCCGAGAGCCACTGAGGCCGGGCCCCCATGACGGCGAGATCGTTGACCGTGCCGTGGACGGCGAGTTGACCGATCGATCCGCCGGGGAAACGGAGCGGTTTGACCACGAACGAATCGGTGGTGAACGCCAGCGTCTCGCCCAGCGGAGAAGCGAGGAGTGCCGCATCGGTGAGCGGCGGCCTTTCCAGGCCGCCGAAAGCGTCCAAGAAGACGGCGTCTATCAGCGCAGCAGACGCCTTGCCCCCGGCGCCGTGCGCCAAGGTGACGAAATCGTCCCGGAAGCGGGGACGGCGACGCCGGAAGGCCTCGATGCGCTCGAGCACCGCCGCCTCGCGACCGCTCGGGCTCTCGCCTGGCGGCTCGAGTTCGGTCAAGGTGCCTCCTCGGGTTCACAACCTTGCGGTACGACAAGGCTCAACGCGGTGCCGGCGTGGATGAGCACGAGGTCACCCGCACGGGCATCGACGAGGCTCGTGTCCACGGTCTTGATTCCGGAGGGTGTGCGGACTTGTGCCAGTCCATCAGGCTGCAGCGAGACGATCTCGCCGAGGCGACCCTCGTCCGAGCAGGTGATGCAGACCTCGTCGTGGCATCCCGCCTGATGGTCCTCGACGAGCTCGTCGCGGGCGAGCCGGGCCCGGATCATCTCGCCGAGCTCTTGGCCAACATGGCCGAAGCCTCCCTCGCCCGCTCGGACCGCATCATTGCCCCCCAGCCACAAGACGTAGTCTGCCGCCCCGGGCACCGGCCTTTTGCCTGCGCCGATCCACACGGTGAGTAGCCCCCAAGCCGCCGCCCGCTGCCGGAGGCCTGCGAGGGACGGTTCGCCGCCGTTCGCGGCGAGGAGGAGCACGTCACCGGCCCGCGCGTGGGTCCGCAAGCTGGCAATCATGTCTTCGTCGGGCATGTCTTCGTCGGGAAGGACGGCGGTGGCAAAGGATCGGCCCCCACCGGCGACGCTCCGGGCAAGCTCGGCGGCCAACTGGCGCGACCGTCCGGGCCACGACGGCGCGGCGCACCACATGGTCGCACCTGTTGCGAACCGGCGCGCCATCGCGAGCGAGGCTGCAGCGAGGTCGGCCGCATCGGGCCCCGGGAGGTCCTGGCTGAGGGCGTTCATAGTCGCCGCCCCAGTCTAGGCCGAGGCGTTCTGAGGCGAACCGTGGGTCAGCCCGTCCCCAAGGCCGCGCGCGGCTTTCAGCGAGCCTTGTGCTCGGTCCCGGCACCTGGGGTGATGAACAGGGCCAGGCCCGGTTCGTGCACGTCGCTTGTGTGCCAGACGCCCTTCGGGTTGATCATGGCCCGGCCGGTGCGCAGCTCCACCACCTCGGTCCCTGCCGAAAGCTCCTGGAAGACCTCGACTCGCCCCGAGAGGAGGAGGACAAGCTCATCGCCCCCGGGATGCCGTTCCCAGAATGTCCAGGTCTCCTGCTGTGGGGTAATGCACACGAGTCGGCCTTCGGCACCGTCGCTCGCGAAGCGGTGCGAGTACTGCTCCAGGTACTCTCGTCCCAAGTGAAGTCGGTCAGCGGGACTGCTGTGGCACCCAAGCCGAGGTGGACGTACGTCTCGCTCAGAGAGAACCCGTCATCAGCCATGGCAAAGCATCGCGCCCCTTGGTTATAGGTGCGGCTCAGTTCGGACCGACCCAGCCCGTCGCCAAGCGCAGTGCGGTCGCCATGATCGTGAGGGTCGGGTTGTGCCCACCCGAACCTGGGAAGACGGCGCCGTCCGCGACGAAGAGATTGTCCAAGTGGTGGTGACGCCCCTGCTCGTCGGTGACGCTGTTCGCGCGGGCTTGTCCCCATCGGCATGCCCCCCATCACGTGCTCGGTTGCCGGCACCTGGTCTTGGGCTATCGGAAAGCGTGAAGAGGCAAGCTGTGGAATGGCGATGGCCACCGTCGGCCCCCGCCGCCTTCAGCAGCTTGACAAGCCAAGGCATGTAGAAGGCCTGCGCGGCGAGCTCGGACGGGCCCGGTCCGTAGGTGATGCGCGCCACCGGGAAGCCCGCGCCAGTCGCGCACGTTCGGGTCGAGGTCCACTCGGTTTGTCGTGTACGGGAGGTCCTCGCCGATGAGCTCGACCCCACAGAGGCGGTCCCTCAGCAGGCTCGAGCGCATCAGCTCTTTGAAGTCCTTGCCGAACGGCTTCTAAGGCGCGAGCAGGCGGAGCACCTCTTGGTAGCTGCTCGCTTCGTCGAGGGGCAGCTGGGTCCCACCGAGTTCGACCTTGCCGGCACGGAAATAGGGCAGGCCCGCCTTTTTGGCGGCACTTCGCGCACCGGGGAAGTCCGGGTCCGCGAAATCGTCGATGTCATGGGTATGGTCGCGGCCGCGGTAGTTGTGCAGGCGCTCCGACAAGAAGATGCCCGATCCCTCCGAGAACCAGTGGAACATCACCCGACGTCCGGCGAGGTCGTAGGGGTCGGGCAGCCCGGAGAGCAGTGCCAGCCTGGCTGTCTCTATGGAGTTGGCCGCCAGCACGAAAAGGTCGCCGCTCTCGGTGTGGCGCTTGTTCTGCGCGTCGAGCCAGGTGAGACCGGTCACCTTGCGACCATTCGTCTCGACTCTTACGACCATCGACTCGGCCCGCAGCTCGGCGCCGGACCGCAGCGCTTCGCGCAAGGGTGCGAGCGCGCCCACGCGGGCGAGGATCGGGCAACCGTAGCCGGAGCAGAACCCGCAGTTGTTGCACCGGGGACGTCCGTCGTAAGGGCGGCTGTTGATTGCCATGGGGGCCAAGAAAGGGTGAAGGCCGACGCGGCGGCAGCCTTCGGAGACAAGCAAGGACGAGTACTCGGGCGGTCCCGGCGGCATCGGCAGCTCCGCCGAGCGTGGTGCGTGAGCGAGAGTCGGGTCCTTTGGGAAGAGATGGATGTCGCCTGCCACGCCGATGAGGTCCTCGATCTGCTCGTAGTAGGGGGCGATCTCGGCGTATTCGAAGGGCCAGTCGGACACCTCCGCTCCTGGGACCGGCCCCAGCAGCGAGAGCTTTTTGAAGTCGATGTCCCAGAACCTCGGAGTTTTCGCGTCCCAGTGCACGGTTCCTCCCCCGACGGTCTGGGGAAGGGCCTCGACCGCACCGGTGATCGGCGCAGCCTGGGGCGAGGAGCGAAAGACTCTCGGCTCGGCTGTCTGGTCGGGCAGGGAGAACCCGCGGTTCATCTTCAGCTCATCGTTCGAGAACACTGTGCCGGGCCTGTCGGAACTGAGATCGGTGAAGTAATTGGCACCTTTCTCGAAGATGGTGACATCCCAGCCGAGCCGTGCGAGCACCATGGCGGCGACAGACCCGCCGGGCCCGCTGCCGACCACGAGGGCTCGCTTGCTCATAGAGACGTCGCGCTGAGCAGCTGGAGCAACTGCTTGCCAATACCCGTGGGCACATAGACGTCGGGACCGTCGGAAAGGCTGACCTGAGCGTCTGTGAAGCCGCGCGGTTGGCGGTCACCCACCCAGGAGATCTCGTGCCAGCCGACCAGGTTCGCATTTCCCCCGTACTCGGGCACGCTGTACATGCCTTCGATGGCGTGAGAGAACATGAGGGTCATGAAACCATCGGGATCCTGGGCGAGGATGTCGTCCATTTTCTCGCCGCTCAGGCTCGTGTAGTCACCTCCGGCCATCTTGTCAAGCACTTGGACGCCTTGGCGGTACTGGCTGCGCAAACCCACGAGACGCCGGGCCCAGCCGTTCGCCTGAGCGGGCGTCAGGCGGAGGAATCTCGCCATGTCGTCGACGGGCCATCCGGCACGGTTGCTGAACGGGCCCCCCGCGTAAACCTCGGGTGGCTCCAAACTGAGTGCCCCGAGCATCGTGTCGATGTAGCGAGTGACGTTCGCCTCGCGTGCGCCGGGGTGCCCCGCTTCGGAGGGGTCCTCTTTCGGGCCAGGGATGAGCCGGGCGGTCGCCTCCTCGACAACCGCGGCCTCATGGGCGTCGAAGACCCGGAAGGACTCGCCCTTCGTGTTCGACGAAGGCGTGCTGCATGCGGCGAGCAGTTCCGAAGAGACGCACACGGCGAGGCCGCCCAGTCCTGCAAACTGCAGCACGCGGCGGCGAGGGACGACCGTCATGGCCAAGAATCCTCGCACACCGGCCGTGTTCATCGAGGCATGGCGCGCCGGGTCGCCTGCGTCTCCGGCCCGGCCCAAGTGCCGGTAGGGTGCCGCCGATGACCATGAGCACCGCACCGGAGAGTCCCGCGCCGTTCGAGGCTGGACAGCCTTGTTCGACGTGGGCACGTGAGCTGGGTCTCGATCCCATCGGTACGGCCGGTTGCTACCGGGGTTACCTGCTTGTCGAATGGGCGCTGCCATGGCCACGAGACCTGGGCGAGGACGAGGTGCTGGCTCCCGTCGTGGAGTCCGCGCGGAGCCACGGTATGCGCTTTCAGGCACTCGTGCCGACATCTGAGAGCGGGCCACGTCACGTCGTCGCCTACCGTTGGCCGGCGTCAGGTGGGGCGCGCTTTTGGCGGACAGAGCTTGCCGTCGAGCCTGGTGAGCTAGCTGCAGCCTGCCTCGCGGTCCTCGACGTGCCGGCGGCGGAGTCGGGGGGCACCGACGTCCTCGTCTGCACTCACGGCCGTCGGGACCGCTGCTGCGGTTCGCTCGGCACCGCGCTCGCCCAAGAGCTCCTGGGCGATGCCCGACCGCTTGGCCAAGACGTGAGGGTGTGGAGGACCAGCCACACGGGAGGCCATCGTTTTGCGCCAACCGCGGTCGTACTGCCCCAGGGCACGGCTTGGGCTTTTTGCGACGCGGCCACGCTCGCAAGGATCGTTCGAGGTGACGGCTTGATGGACGACCTGCTACCCCGCTACCGGGGTTGCGCCGGTTTGGTGTCCCCCGCGGTCCAGGCGCTCGAGCGCGCCGTGCTCGCGGTAGTCGGGTGGCCCCTTTTCGAAATGGCCCGCCAAGGTTCCGAGCTCGGCGACGACCGGACCGAGCTCGTCGTCGAGGACCCGACAGCCGGGCGGGTGGTCTGGGAGGCGGTCGTGCGTGTGGCCGGGACGATCCAGCTGCCGGGCTGCGGCCTTGCCAGGGAGGCGGCCACCAAGCCCGAGCCCCAGCTCGTCGTCGAGGGCTTGCGGCTTCGCCGGTAGTTGCGCTCATCTCAAGGTCTCAACAGCGCTCGCGGGCGATGCCCAACGCAGCGGGCCTCTAGGCTCGGGCCGCGTGAGGCTCGCCACGATTCGGACCATGGAAGGCACCTGCGCGGCGCGGATCGAAGCTGACCGCGTCCTTCTCCTGCGGGAAAGAGACGTGGGTGCCTTGCTCGCCGCGCACCCGGGGGCGGCGGGCATGGTCGAGGTGGCCGCCCTTGAGCCGACGAGCGAGCTCGAGCTCTCGCAGGCAAGTTTCGCCCCGCTCGTGCCCCATCCCGAGAAGGTCTTCTGCGTAGGGATGAACTACCGGGCCCACATCGCAGAGATGTCTCGCGAACTACCGGCCTACCCGACCCTGTTCGCCAAGTTCGCCTCGAGCCTGCTCGGTCCCTATGACGACCTCGTCCTCCCCTCGGTCAGCGACTCGGTCGACTGGGAGGCTGAGCTCGGCGTCATCATCGGCCGCCCGACGAGGCGGGCGTCACTCGCAGAGGCGGCCGAGGCGATCGCCGGGTTCAGCGTCGTCAACGACGTCTCGATGCGCGATTGGCAGAACCGCACGACGCAGTACCTCCAGGGAAAGGCCTTCGACCGCTCGACTCCGTTCGGCCCGGTTCTCGTCACCGGGGACGAGATTGGCGACGGGGTCGACCTTGAGGTCCGTTGCGAGCTCGACGGAGTGGTGATGCAGCGAGGGCGCACCTCGGACATGATTTTCGGACCAGCCGCCGTCGTGAGCTACATCAGCCAGTTCGCCACTCTTGTTCCCGGCGATCTTGTCTCGACCGGGACCCCTTCCGGAGTCGGCGCCGGTCGTGACCCCCAGGTGTTCCTGGCGCCCGGCCAGGTCCTTGTGAGTTCCATCGAGGGCATCGGCAGTTGTGTGAACCGCTGCGTGGGGGACATTGACTTGACGTCTTAGTGATGTCATGATGACATCATGCAGCTGTCAAACGTCGTCGAAGGACTCCAGGAGGACCTGGGCGCCCTAGCCGGACTCGGGGGAGACGCCGTGGGCGAGGCTGCTTCCCTCATCTCGTCGGCCATGGGTGGTTCGGTAACGATGAGGCTCCTCGAGCTTTTGGGCCAGGCTGCAGTCGAGCTCAGCGGGCAGCTGGCCGGGGGAGCGGTCGAGCTTCGCATATCGGGTCGCGAAGCCGAACTCGTTTACGTGGAGGATGCCGGGGCGCCGCCGGGGGGCGACCTCGGCGAAGACCAATCGGCCCGGATCAGCCTGAGGCTGCCTGAGCAGTTGAAGGCCCGTGTAGAGGAGGCGGCAGCACAAGAGGGCGTCTCGACGAACGCCTGGATCGTCCGCGTCCTTGCCCGCGGCGCTTGGACCGGAAAAACCGCACCATCGAGAAAACGTCTTACCGGCTACGGCTGGGCTTGAAGGGAGAACAGCAATGAGCCAGTTCGAGAGCATCAACGCCGGCCCGAGCACCCTGCGCGAGACGGCGGAACGCAGCTTTGAGACCCCCGGGCCGGTGTCACTGCACGTCGAGAACGCCGCAGGATCGGTCGCGATAAGTACTCACGAGGTTGCGAGGACCGAGATCAGGCTCGTGTCGCTGCATCCGAGCGCCGACGGGCTCGTCAAAACGGCGCGCATAGGCGAGCGCCTCGCGGCGAGTGGTCACGAGATAACCGTTGAAGTCCAGAAGAGCTGGACCAAGCGGGCGTTGTTTTCGAGCGGCGCCGGGGTGGCAGTTGAGGTGAGGGTGCCCAACGACACCGCCCTCGAGATCTTCACGGCTTCGGCTTCGGTAACCGCTCAAGGTGGTTACCGCGCGGCCGATGTCAACAGCGCCTCCGGCGACATCGCCATAGAGAAGACGGTCGGTCCGGCAAAGGTCCGAACCGCGGGCGGATCCGTGGAGCTCGGCAACGTGAGTGAGGCAAACGTCAATTCCGCCTCGGGGGACGTCACGATCGCCGTTGCCACCGCAGGGGGAAAGATCTCGACCGCTTCGGGTGATATCGAGCTCGGCCGCGCCGAGGACGTGACCTCTCTACGCTCCGCGTCGGGCGACGTCCGCATCAAAGAGGCGCTCAAAGGCGCCAGCGTCGAGACGGTGTCGGGCGACCAGCACATCGAGCTCGCATCGGGCGGCGACTACGTGTTGCGTGCTGTGAGCGGCGACATCACCGTGGCCATAGCTCCCGGATCGCTCGTGCGCATCGAGGCCGCATCGGTCTCGGGCGAAGTGAGGAGCGAGATCGACCTCGAGGCTTCCCGGGATGCCGCGGGAGGCCCAAGTGACGCCCGGGAGCTCTCCGTAAAGGTCAAGACCGTGAGCGGTGACATCTCGGTTGTTCGAGCCGCGAGCTGAGAACGGGCCTCCGGCCCTCCAGGTCGGCCCGAGGTTGGCTCAGGGGTGCCCGCTGGTAGCGTCGCGAGATGCGCCCTCGTCTCTTGCTCGTCATCTCGACTGTCGCGATCGCGCTCGCCGGCGGTTGCGCGAGCGTCTCTGCGGGCGGGAGAAGCTCGACCGGCTCAAACGGCATGGACTCGAAGTCGGCCAAGCAGATCGTGGCGGCCGCTGTAGCCGCAGCCAGCCGTCAGAGTTCGTTCCATTTCGTGGAGACCTCCGCTGCCGGCTCGAGCACCGAACGGATCGTCGCCGACGTAGGTTCAAGCGGCGGCGAACAGAAGATCACCGTCACGGAGGGAACCGAGTCCAGCTATGTCACTGTTCTTCTCGCCAAGAAGACTGCCTACTTCACAGGTGACGTCGTAGGTCTCGAGGGGTTCGCCGGCGTTTCCGCCAAGCTGGCGGCGGAACTGGCAGGAAAATGGATCTCGGTGCCCTCTTCCAATGCCGGCTTTTCCTCCCTTGCCGGCTCGCTTGCGGTAAAGACGGCTGCCCCACGGCTCGTCGGCCTGGACGGTACGTTGACACGGGGCACTGTCTCCGACACGCTCGGGCGTCCGGCCGTGCCCGTCAAGGTGGTCCAGACCACCTCCACGGGCAGCCTGGCTCTCACGCTGTACGTGTCGACCAAAGGAGCCGCCCTCCCGATTCTCATTGAAGGGACGACGAAAGCGAGCGGTAGTTCAGCACGCTCCATCTCGGCCAGGTTCAGCAAATGGGGCGAGGCGCTGCACGTGAGCGCGCCGAAGAGCTCGATTTCGGTGTCCGAAGTGAAATCGCTCGCGAACTGAGCGTCCTCACGAGCGCGCGGATAATTTCAGGCGGCGAGCTGAAAATGGACCCATCTCCTCCCGGTCAGCGGCCATGAGCCCCGACGACGCAGTCGGTCCCACCCCGGGCGATGGCCCAGCCGTTCCCGGGCCTTATCCGTCCGAGCTCGAATGTGACGTCCTCCTCCTCGACGGCCGTGCCGCCCGGTTGCGCCCCATCCGGCCGGCCGATGGCCCGGCCCTGCGAGCATTCGGGCGAAAGCTGTCGACCGAGACGGTGTACTTCCGCTTCTTTTCGCCGCGCCGGGATATCGGCGATGAGGAGATAGCGCATTTTGTGACCGTTGACTACCAAGACCGGCTGGCGCTCGTGGCCCTCGTCGAGGGCGAGCTCGTTGCGGTCGCCCGCTACGACCGTTGTCCCAAGGCACCTTCGCCAGCCCCAGCAGAGGTCCTTTCGGCGGCCGGGCCGCAGGGCGCTGTCGGGCCGGTCGCGGCAGAAACGGACGAGGCCGAGGTCGCGTTCGTCGTGCGTGACGACCACCAGGGTCGTGGTCTCGGCACGGTGCTGCTCGAACACCTCGCCTCGGCTGCGGTGCAGCGTGGGATCGGGCGGTTCGTCGCAGACACCCTGCCGGAGAACTATAGGATGCTCAACGTCTTTCGCTCAGCCGGATTCGAAGAGCACGCTTTGTTGGACTCGGGGGTGATCCGGGTGACGATGGATCTCGCCTCCCGCCCGGAGTACCTGAAAAGGGTCGAAGAACGCGAGTGGACCGCCGCCGTGCGTTCGATCGAGCACATCCTCCGCCCGAGTTCGATCGCAGTCATGGCCGCGGGCGAAGGTGATTCGGCCGGCGAGCTCATCGTCCATAATCTCCTCGCCGGCGGCTTCACCGGGGCCGTCCACCCGGTTGAGGGGAGGGGCGACCCGGTAGGCGGCTTGAAAGCGCACCGGAGTCTCGGCGAGATCCCCGGCTCCATCGACCTGGCGGTCGTGACGGTCGGCCGGGCGTTGTTGGGCGACGTCGTGCGCGAATGCGGGGAAAAGGGGGTCGGTGGCCTCGTCATCGTCGCCTCCGGCGATCCGGGCCAGGCGGCTCCAGGCGCGCTTTCCGATCGCGACCTCGTCGAGCTGGCGCGGAACTTCGGCATGCGCCTCGTCGGTCCGGACTGCATGGGGGTCGTGAACACCTGCGCGGAGATCCGCATGAACGCCAGCGTTGCCGACTACCCGCCCCCGGTTGGCCGAGTGGCCTTCTCGTCCCAATCTGGCGGACTCGGGATCGCCCTTTTGAGCGAGCTCGCCGGCCGCGGACTCGGCGTATCGAGCTTCGTGTCTTTAGGCAACAAGGCCGACGTCAGCGGCAACGACCTCTTGCGGTTTTGGGAGGAGGATCAAAACACCGATGTCATCCTCCTTTACCTCGAGTCATTCGGCAATCCCCGCAAGTTCAGCCGCATTGCGCGCCGCGTAGCCCGTAAGAAGCCCATCGTCGCTGTGAAGAGCGCCCGCACCGCCTCGGGACGTCGCGGCGCTCGTGCCAAAGGCGCCGTCGAGGTACCCGACCAGGCTATCGACGCCCTTTTTCGCCAGGCCGGCGTCATCCGGGTCGCAACGCTTGAGGAGCTGCTCGACGTCACCGACATGTTGGAGAGCCAGCCCCTTCCCGCTGGGCGAGGCGTGGCGATCGTAGGGAACCTCGGAGGTTGCGCCGTACTCGCCGCCGATGCTTGTGAGAGCTACGGGCTCGCGGTTCCGGAGCTGTCGTCTAAGACACAGGACCGGCTCCTCGCCGTCGTCTCCGACGGCGCATCGGTGGGCAACCCGGTCGATCTCGCCGCCTCCGCCTCAGCTGAGGAGTACCGCCGCGTGGTCGAGATCGTCCTAAGCGACGATGACATTGATGCGGTCGTGGTCACCTTCACACCGCCCGCTCCCATCACCGCCACCCAAGTCGCCCAGGCCGTAGCCGCGGCCGAGGTCGAGGTCGCCAAACCTGTGCTGGCGAACTTCATCGTGACTGAGGAGACGCTCTCAGCGTTGGGCTCGGGCCAAAGGCGCGTGCCTTGTTTCGCCCACCCCGAGTCCGCCGCGCTGGCCCTGGCGAGAGTCGCCCCCTACGCCGAGTGGGTGAGCCGCCCGGAGGGGACCGTGGCACGCTTCGCCGACCTCGAACAGGCCCTTGCACGCGAGATCGTGGCAAAAGCGCTCGAGGCAGGCACCGGCACCGAGTTCGGTGCGGCCCTCGCGCCCGCGCTCTGGTTAGACACCGTGTCTGCCTTCGAGCTGCTCAAGGCCTATGGGATACCGATCATTGCCTGCCTGGGGGCCTCCAACTCCACCGAGGCGGTCGAGGGGGCCAATGCGCTCGGGTACCCAGTTGCGCTGAAGCTCGACGCTCCCGCGCTCGTGCACAAGAGCGATGTCGGTGGTGTCAGGCTGAACCTCGCCTCTCCCGGCGAAGTGGCCTCAGCGTCGGAGGCGTTGTTTCAAAACTTCGGTCCGGCGGTTCGTCTCATCGTGCAACCAATGGGCCCTGCCGGCGTCGAGACGGTGGTCGGAGTCGTGGAGGACCCGTCTTTCGGGCCGCTCGTAGTCTTCGGGCTCGGCGGCAAGGAAGCTGAGCTGTTCCGTGATCAGATCTGGTCGCTCGTGCCCATGACGACACAGGACGCCGGCGATCTTGTGACCGGGCTGCGGTCCTCGCCGCTTCTCACCGGCTATCGCGGCTCGGCCCCGGTCGACCTCGAGGCGCTCGCAGAGGTGCTCTGCCGGGTCGCCTGTCTTGCCGAGGACATTCCCGAGATCGCGGAGCTGAGCCTCAACCCGGTTGTCGCAGGCCCGGCGGGCGCCATGGCGCTCGATGCACGGGTGCGGGTCGCGGCCGCATTGCACGAACCGCCCCTGCTACGCCGGGCGATGCGGACGGCTTGAGCGGGCGAAACCCGGTCTGGCCGGTTAGATCAGAGGACCGGAACCACCTCGTTGATCCTCCGCATTACTTCCTCGTCGAGGCGCTCCAACACTTCTAGCGAGCGCAGATTCTCCTCCAACTGCTCGGGCCGGCTGGCGCCCGTGATGACGGTTGAGACCTTCGGGTTTGAAGCGCACCAAGCGATGGCCAGTTGCGTGAGGGGGCAACCAAGATCGTCGGCGATGGCCTTGAGTGCCCGGACCGCCTCTTGGCGGCGCGGGTTCTCGAAGTGGGGACGGAGCCACTCGTAGCCGGCCAGGGCACCGCGAGAACCCTGCGGGATCCCGTCCAGGTACTTGCCCGTGAGCATGCCCGAGGCGAGCGGGCTGAACGTCGTGAGGCCGATGCCGTAGTCGGCGAAGACGCGGGCGTACTCATGCTCGACACGCCTGCGTTCGAGCAGGTTGTACTGAGATTGCTCGGTGACCGGTTTGTGCAGGTGGTGGCGCTCCGCCACCTCTATGGCGGCGACGATCTCGTCTGCCGCCCACTCCGAGGTGCCCCAATAGAGCGCCTTGCCAGAGCTGACGATGTCCGACATGGCCCAGACGGTTTCTTCGATCGGGGTGTGCGGATCGGAACGGTGGCAGAAGATGAGATCGAGGAAGTCGAGACCGAAACGCTCAAGCGAGCTGTCCACTGCCTGCATGAGATATTTGCGGTTCAAGGTGTTGCGCATGTTCGGAGCGTCATGGATGCCCCAGAAGAACTTGCTCGAGACCACGTACTCGTGGCGCTGCCAGCCGAGGGTCTTGATGGCGCGACCCATGATTGCCTCGGACTCACCGCCCGCATACGACTCGGCGTTGTCGAAGAAGTTGACTCCCCCTTCGCGGGCCGCATCCAGGCAACGGACCGCCAGCTCGTCGTTCAGCTGGTTGCCGAAACTCACCCACGAGCCAAAGGACAAAAGACTCACCTTGAGACCGGACCTGCCAAGGCGGCGGTAGGGCATTGACATGAAGGTCAGCTCCTCATTGGATCCCGCCCCTGGCGCGGATCATTCGACTCGAAGACACCGACCCGAACATAGGTCAAAAGACGACGGGCTTGGTCGGAGACGCCCCGACGTCCGGCGCCCTAGCGTCGCTTGGTCTTAGGTACGGTTGCGATCAGGTCAGTCAACACTTCGGTCATGACCTGACGTGTGCGCGGCACCGAGCAGCCTTGGATCGTGCGCAGGTTGTCCCACGACGCCCAGCTGGCGGCGAGATCGAGGGCGTCGAGCATGAGGGCACGGCGCTTGCCGTCAAGACGGGACAGCTCCGGAGCAAAGATATCGGCAACCTGGGCTCGGGCCAGGGCATAGGCATCGGCCAGCTGTTCGACCACGAGCGGATGGGTGTGGCTTAGGTGGATGGCCACCCTTCTCACAGGAGCGATCTCTTCGTAGAGCTTCGAGCGCAACCGAACGAGCTCGGTGATCCTGTCGGCCACGCGGGCCGCATCTGGTCGCGGGCCCAAGTAGGCGATCTGGACAGGACGGATCCGCGAAGCAGCCGCCACGAAAAGGGCGTTCAGGTCTGCGAAGTGACGGAACACAGTGCGCTCCGACACTCCGGCGCGAGCCGCGACCTCGGCGGCGCTCGGCAGGTAGATCTCCGGCGGTTCGGACTCTCTTACGATCTCGAGGACGGCGCTGACGACGGACTCGTAGTTGCGGGCCGCGCGTAGTCGCCGGCCGTCGTCCTCCTTCTCGCTCGAAGCCGCGGAGCGAGAGCGCACCGCTTTCGACGGCACGCGGCGCCCCAGTCGCTCAGAGACGCGAATAGTGCTTGCGCGGGCAAGCGAGGGAGCGCGGGCGGCGACAGCGGGCGCCGGTTGGCGGACCGTCTTTCGCGTGGAAGTACTCGTGGCCCGAGTGCGGGCGGCTGCTGCGCCAGGCGTGCGGCGAGAGCGCGCTGTCGGAGTCGCTCGGGTCACCATCGCTGACATCCAGGTGACAAAGGATTCACGCTAAGCATGCTACTCAAAAAAACTGCGCGGGGACCCGTCAGCGCGCCTGCCAGTTGCCGGTGGGCGGTTCTCAACCGTCCGCGAGGAGACTGCCGTCCGATTCCTCGATGGCAATTCTGGGGAGGGGTAGCACTGCGGGGCCTTGGATGACTGCCCCTGTCGTGGCCGAGAACATCGAACCGTGGCAAGGGCAGCGGAACTGGAGCGTCGGCTGGAAGAAGCCAACGGTGCAGCCCATATGGGTGCAAACCGCGCTGAAGGCGACAAAGGAGTTCTCCGAAGGCCGAACAACATAGGCGGGCACTCCCTGGGCGGGGTCCGTGAATTCCCGCGCCCCACCGACAGGCACGTCGCTCGCGAGCCCGATGGAGGTGCCTTTTCCCGTCGCGCTTGGCCCCGGCTGGGTGGTCGTGCTCGCCGATCCGGTCTTCGGTGGGGGGAGCGTCGGGGCCGTGGCCGTCCCCGTCGAGTTGCCGGCGAACATCCTCCCGACGGCGGCCGTGATCCCGCCGACCACGACCGCGAAGCTTGCAAGGGCAGTGGTGAGGCCCAGCTTGCGAAGGGCGGTCCGTCGGTCCAGCGCCGGCGTCACCACTCCCGGTCTCGTTCCGGCGGCCGCACGTTCCTCGGCGTCGCGCCGGGCGATGACGGCATCGAGGGACCATGCTCCAGAGCCTCCGAGGACGAGCGGGGTCCAGGCGAAGAAAAAGACGATGTCCGAGCCGTAGAAGTACGGCGTCGTGTTGAAACTCACGGTGAGGAACAAGATCAAGGACAAGGCCATGCCGCCGGTGGCGGCAATCCTCCCGAAGAGCCCGAATAGGGTCCCGAGACCGACGGCTAGCTCGCCGATGGCGATCAGGAGCCCCATGAGCACTGCAACGTGGGCCGCCGGGCGCAGCAGTGCCCCGATCGGGCTCGTCGCGATCGATGCATGGAGCTGAGCCTGGATCGATCCCGGGTTGGCGGCGTTGAAGAAGAAGCGATTGGCCAACTTCTGCAAGCCGGCGTAAGTGAAAGTGACGCCTAAAAAAGCCCTGAGGATGATCTGCGGGCCGCCGGGAGTGTCACGAACTCGGGCCAGTAAGCGTGCCGTACGCCGATCGCCCGGGCGGGGTCGCAAAGACTGATTCACTTGGCCAAGGTTAGGTACCGGTCGGCCTAGTGCGCGATCGCCCTGCGGGCGCGACCGGAACCGAAGCAAAGGGATGCTCCGACTCGGCGGATGCAGCTTCTGTGTGGACGGTCTTGCGCAGGCGGATCTCGCGCAGCATGAGCGACAGGATAAAGGCGACAGCTACGACCGGGCTGGCGATGAGGAACACGGTGTCGATCGCGTGCAGGTAAGCCACCGTTGCCGCTTTGTGGATCGCCGGAGCGAGCAGCTTCAACTTGGCCGGGCGGCCGACGATCTGACGGGCCATGTCGGCCACGTGAGGACGTGACGCGACCGGCAGGGCGGTCGTTAGATTGCCGATGAGACGGTCATTCAAGACGGCGCCGAGCAAGGCGGTCCCGAAGGCTCCACCCATCGAGCGGGAGCAGTTCTACTGGATAAAATTGTTCCAGCCTTGAAACGTCGACTTCGGCCCCACCAGTCGTATCTGGCCCGAGGCGGTGCAGCGCCAGTGCTCCTCAGCCGGCGACGTCGAGGGTTATCTTGCCTAGCTTCGTCCCGGCGGCAAAACGTGCATATGCCGCCTCCACGTCATCCAAAGGGAAGACGGCTTCGGTCGGGAGGCGGATTCGCTGCGTCGCCACCAGGGGCAGCACCTGTCTTTCGACTAGGCGGGCCACCGCGGCTCTTTCCTCGAGCGGACGGGCTCGCAGCGTGGAGCCGAAGATGCGCCCGCGACGGTTCATGAGCCTGAGCAGGTCGATCTGGGCATGCGCACCAGCACCGACGCCGATGACGACAAGGCGCCCACCGATGGCGAGAGAGTCGAGGTCGTCGAGGAAGTTCGGAGCGCCGATCAGCTCCAAGATCACGTCGTAGGGCCCGCCCGCCGGCGCATCGGCCGGGTCCACCGCGCTTGCTCCGAGGGTCTCCAGCGCCCCTCGGAGCTTCGCCGCCCGCACGCTCGCGACGACTGTCGCGCCTGCGAGGGCACCGAGCTGGACGCCGGCCACCCCGACACCGCCGGCGGCACCATTAACGAGCAGACGTTCTCCGGGGCGCAGGCCGCACTGGGTGAAAAGGGCATCGTGGGCGACCGAGAACGCCTCGGGAAAGCCACCGGCAGCAATGGGCGAGAGCAGGTCAGGCACGGCCATGGCGGTTCGTTCGTGAAGGACCGCCAGCTCGGCTTGGGCGCCGCCGCCGACGACTGCCATGACCCGGTCCCCGACGGCGAATCGAGTCACCCCAGGGCCGGCGGCGGCGACCACGCCGGCAAGCTCCAGGCCTGGGATATCCGCCGGCCAGCCTGGCGGCGCCGGGTACAGGCCAGACCTCTGCATCAAATCAGCGCCGTTCAGACCCGCCGCCTGCACCCGGACTAGCAGCTCGCCGGTCCCGGGCGCAGGATCGGGCCGTTCCCTCACGATGACCGAGCCCTCCTCGATCACTACGGCGCGCACGACTTGCAAGCGTAGGCGGGGCAGGCCACAAGGCGCGCCGGCTCTAAACGAGTAGCTGTCCGGCGGTCAGGGCTGCCCGGCGCCGTAGGCACCGGGCGGTATCGGGGTGTCCATCACGTTCGTGCCGGTCTCTTCGGCCTGTACGACCATGCCGCCGCCGATGTACATGACGACGTGGTAAAGGAGGCCGGCATCGCCGTAGAAGATGAGGTCGCCTGGCTGCAGGTCCGACATCGAGACGTGTTGGATCTCGTAGTACTGCTCCGTCGCCCCATGAGCGAGCGCGACGCCGGCTTGTGCCCAGGCCCACATCGTCAGTCCGGAGCAGTCGAAGCCGGCGCCCGGCGTGGCGCCTCCCCATACGTAGGGGACCCCGAGCTGGCTCTGAGCGGCGTTCACGGCGATTTGGCCCGCGCTGTCACTCGCGGAGGGAGTGGGCGAGGACACCTGTGACGGCGCTGGTGTCGCCGCTGGTGCTGGCGTGGGCGGGGGAGAGTACTGCTGTTCGGCGGCAGCCTGGGAGGCCGCCCTTTGCGCCGCTGCGGCCAGCTCGGCCGCATAGGCGGCCGCCTGGGCCCTTTGCACAGCTTCCACTGCTTGTTCGAGCTGACCTTTGACTTGGGCTTCCTCGTTGTTCAGCTGGGCTGTCGTAGCCACTTCCTCGGAAAGGTCCGAGGAGATCGCCGCCTCGTTGGCTTTGGCTATCTGCTCGGTGTGGTCGAGGGCGGACCGTTCGAGAGACAAAGAGCGCTGATTGATGAGAAACGTCGTCTCGGACTCGTCCAGGTTGCCAGACGCGGCCTGGATGTAAGCCTGTTGCATACCTGCGGTCTGCTGGCTGCCGTTGAAGACGACCGACAAGCTCTCGGAGGCGCCACCGGTCACATAGGCCTCGACGGCGATGGCGCGAAGGTGGGAGCGGTCTTGGTTGAGGGCTTGCTCGGTGCGCCTGATCGCCGAGGTGGCGTTGGAGACCCGTTGCGCGAGCCACGACACGCGACCCTCGGCCTGGTGGTAGAGCTCATCGAGAATCGTGAGCTTGACGTTGGCCGCCTGGATCTCCCCGGCGATGTACTGAGCGCGCTGTTGCAAGGTGGCGACCTGGTCGGCTCCAGCCGGGGCACCGGAAAGAACAATCGGAGTGCCGATGCCCATGAGCAACATCGCCGAGACCGCCAGGGAAACGATGGCGCGCCGACGACCCTTGGAAATATCGGTCACGGCGACCACGCTACGCGTAGCCTCAGCTACGAGACTCCCACCAGCAGGTCTCACAATTAAGGCAACCTAACCTGCTTAGCTCAAGCATTGCAAGCGCAAACGCTTTGGCACCCTTTTGTGCCAACTGTTGACATTACAGCGTCGTTACGATAAGGCTCTCGTAACGTTTACGGCGGTTGTACTGACAGGTAGTTTGAGTCTATGACCCTGACAGGAACCCCAGAAGGTGCCGGCGAGGGTGCGGGATACCGCATCGAGCATGATTCGATGGGTGAGGTCCGTGTGCCGGGAAACGCACGCTGGGCGGCACAGACACAACGCGCCGTCGAGAATTTCCCGATCTCGGGACAGCCCGTCGATCCGGCTCTGCTCGTAGCGTTGGCGATGATCAAGCGGGCGGCGGCGGAGGTGAACGCAGAGATGGGCACGATCGGAGCTGACGTCGCCGGCGCCATCGCCGCGGCTGCTGATGAAGTGGCAGACGGACGCCATTTCGATCAGTTCCCGATCGACGTGTTCCAGACGGGTTCGGGCACCTCAACCAATATGAACATGAACGAAGTCCTGGCGAATCTTGCCGGGGAACGGCTCGGGCGGGAAGTCCGGCCCAACAACGAGCCGAATGCCTCACAATCCTCAAACGACGTGTTTCCTTCCGCCATACATTTGGCAGCCGCGCTCGGGATTGTTGGCGAGCTGATCCCCGCTCTTGACCACCTGGCATCGGCCTTGCGTGCGAAGCAGGACGAGTTCGGCGGCATCGTGAAGTCAGGCCGCACTCACCTCATGGATGCGACCCCGGTCACGCTCGGCCAGGAGTTCGGCGGTTACGCGGCCGCTGTCGAACACGGCGTGGAACGCCTCGGATCGACCTTGGCGCGAGTGGGTGAGCTGCCCCTCGGGGGAACGGCGGTAGGCACAGGACTCAACGCCAGCCCAGGCTTTGCGCCGAAGGTGATCGAGCGTCTCGCCGCCGGCACCGGGTTGCCCCTCACAGAGGCGCGGGACCATTTCGAGGCCCAGGGCTCGCGTGACGCGCTCGTCGAGGCGTCCGGGGTGCTGCGGACGATCGCGGTATCGCTCTACAAGCTCGCGAACGACCTCCGTTGGATGTCCTCGGGCCCGAGGTGCGGGCTCGGTGAGATCCACCTGCCCGATCTCCAGCCCGGTTCTTCGATCATGCCGGGAAAGGTGAACCCCGTCGTCCCCGAGGCAGTCTGCCAGGTCGTCGCCCAGGTAATCGGCAACGACGCCGCAGTTGCCTTCGGCGGTGCAGCCGGGAACTTCGAGCTCAATGTCATGTTGCCCGTGATCGCCAGCAATCTCCTCGAGTCCATCCGCCTGCTGTCCTCGGTGAGCATTGCCCTGGCGGACAAGTGCGTTGCCGGGATAGCCGCCGACGAGGACCGGTGCAGGTTCTATGCCCTGTCCTCGCCCTCGCTTGCCACGGCGCTGAACCCCTACATCGGCTACGAGCAAGCCGCCAAGGTGGTCAAGACCGCCCTCGCCGAAGGAAAGGACCTGCGGACCGTGGTGCTCGACATGGGCCTGCTGAGCGAGGAAGAGGTCGACCGGGCCCTCGACGTTCTCGCCATGACAAAGGGCGGCATCGTCGGCTGAGCTGGCGCGGCGGGCACATGGCGGGCGAGAGCCGCCCGCGAAGGCGGCGGTAGCGTCGTTTGGGTGCATCCCATCGAGCGCCTGCGGTGGATCGCCCGAGCTCACGACGAGGCGCCCTCGGCTCTTGCAGTCGAAGCGGCATGGACCATCTCGGAGCTGGCGGCGGACGAGCCGGCGGCTGTCGTGACGGCTTGTCGGCGGCTCGTTGAGGCTCATGTCACGCTCGGGCCGATCTGGTGGGTCGCGGCCAGGCTTCTGGTCGCGTCAGATGCCGATCTGGAGGCCAAGCGGGCGGTGGACCAGTTTCTCGGCGACCCGACCGCCGACCTTTTGGCCGACGGGCTCGGCGATCGTTTTCCCGCCACCGCCGTGATCGTGGTGAGCTATCCCACAGAGACGGTTGCCGAGGCGCTCTCGTACCGACCCTCGGCGGTGGTCCGAGTCGTGGGGGCGTCCTCGCACGGCCGGCGCGCCGAGGTCCGCAAGCTCGAGTCGCTGGTGGGCGAGGCCAGTGGCTGGGACCTCGACGAGACCGAAGGGGCCGTGCAAGGTGCGGCGGTGGTGCTCTTGGAGGCTCTCGCGGCGGGGCCGGGTGGGGTTGTGGTCTCGGCGGGCACTGCCCGTCTCGCCCAGGCAGCCCGGGAGGCCTCGGTTCCGCTCTGGGCGGTCGCCGGAGTCGGCCGTGTCCTTGGCTCTCAGCTGCTCGCAGAGATGCAGCGGCGCGCCGATGGGGCTGTCGAGCTGGTCGGGACGGACTCTCTCGAGGTTGTTGCCGGCCCAGGCGGCATCGAGGATCCTCCCGCGGGTCTCAGCCGCTCCGATTGCCCTTTCGCTCCCGAGCTGCTCGTTACCGCAGGCTAATCAGGGGCCTTCACTCGTCTTTGCTCGCAAAGGACGCGGCCCAGCCACACGCGCGTTGTCCTGCTCGGCTGTAAGGGCACCGCCCAACCAGTGGGCACCAACAGCGGCGGCGCCGCAGCAGACGACGAAGAAGGCAAGCAAGCCCATGCCGAAGCCGGCGCCGAGCGCCGCTCCCGAGATGGCCGGGCTCACGATGTTCGCCACGGTGAAGCAAACAGCGGAGGCGGCGAAGTAGCGCCCGCGAAGTGCCGCCGGGGCGAGATCGTTGACGAGGGGGCCGCTGACCGGGCTCAAGAGCACCTCACCAACTGCGAACACGACCGGCGTGGCGATCACGAGCGCCCGCGCGGCTCCGGATCCAGCCATAAGACCGCCGACTCCGAGCACGACCCATGAGGCGGCGAATGCCCCCGCCACCACCTTCAACGCCGTCGTGCGCCTCATCTCGCCGCACAGCCGCAGGGCGAGCGGTTGTGCGATCACGATGAAGGACGTGTTGGCCGCGAAGGAGACGGCGATCGTGCCAGGGCCGGCCTTGGCGACCGAGGTGGCGAATCCCACAAAGCCGGTGTTTACCGCGGCGTAGCCGGCGACCATGAGAACGGTCATCGTCACTGCATAGCGGCGGAACAACTTGTCGGCGAGAACGGCGCGGTATCCGCCCACGGCCCCGGGGTCCATGTCGGAAGGACTTTGGCCACCGTCGTCCGCGGCTTGGCCTTGTGCCGCTCGTGTGGATCTGAAGGCCCTCTTCGGCAAGAGCGCCAGCGCAGCGACCACAGCCAGGTTGGAAGTCCCGTCGAGGAGGTATATCGCCACGAATGTTCCCGGCTCTTTGACGTGGACGACGAGCCCGCCAATGACGGCACCGATTCCGAGCCCGAGGTTCAAGAGCTGGAAGTTGCGGGCAAAGGCGAGTCGGCTGGTCGCGTCGCCCTCGGACATCACTCCCAAAAGAGCGTTCCAGGTCGGCCAGGCTGCCCCCTGGCCGAGCCCGTACAAGAACATGGCGGGCATTGCCGTCAAGGCGCTGTGCACTGTCGCGAGGGAGGCGATGCCGAGCCCTTCGAAGAAGAGGACGATGAGCAGCACGGCCCGGGCGCCGAGGCGGTCCACTAGCGCGCCGGTGGAGGCAGCGACGGGCAGAGCGAGGACCGCGACGCCACCGATCAAGAGCCCTGAGATCCCGAGAGAGATATGGCGAACCTGGTGGAGGTAGATGACGAGGAAGGGAAGTGTCAGCCCACCGCCGATCGAGGACACGAAGCTCGCCGTGAGCAGCACGCGCAAGGTCCCGGGAAGGCGACTCTTGGGCACGGTGCATCTTCGCGCCGCCGCCCCCGCGTCTTGAACCCATGTCACGGTCGGGGAGTAACTTCGGCCGCATGGGATCGATGATCGAGTTTGCGAGCAACGGGTCGAGCGATATTGGCTACCTGGCCGAGCCCGCCGGTGGCGAGGGACCAGGGGTGGTGGTGATCCAGGAATGGTGGGGCCTGGTCGACCACATCAAGGACGTGTGCGACCGCTTTGCCGCCGAAGGCTTCGTGGCTCTCGCGCCCGACCTGTACCACGGAGCGAAGCTCGCCGAGCCGGACGAGGCCGCCAAAGAGATGATGGCCCTGCAGCTCGACCGGGCAGGAAAGGACATGAGCGGCGCGGTCGATGAGGTGGCCTCGAGGTCGCACGGCAACGGCGTCGGAGTCGTCGGGTTCTGCATGGGTGGGGGCCTGGCCCTCATGCTCGCCTCGCAGCGCCCGGACAAGGTGCGTGCCGTCGTCCCGTTCTATGGGGTAGTGCCCTGGCACGGTGCGCAGCCCGACTACGCCGCCCTCAGCGGGGCCGTCCTCGGCCACTACGCGGGCAAGGACGAGTCGGCCAGCCCCGAAGCGGCGAGGGCCCTCGTGCGGACACTGCGCGAGGCGGGCAACGGTGATGTGAACATCCACATCTATCCAGAAGCCGACCATGCGTTCTTCAACGACACGCGCCCGGAGGTGCACGACCCGGAGGCTTCGGCGCTGGCCTGGCAGCGGACGATCGACTTCCTCCGCTCCCACCTCGGCTGAGCCCCGATGACGAGGCCGAACGTCGTCGAGCGCTACCTGGCGCTCAGCCTGGCCATGGACCGTCACATAAGCGGCTTCGTGGACGCCTACTACGGGCCTAGAGCGATCGCAGAGCGCGTGGCCGCGGCGCCGGTCATGGCGCCTGAGCACCTTGTTGCCGAGGCCCGGTCGTTGCTCGGTGCCATCGCCGCCGGCGAGCCACTCGGAGATCCGGAGCTCGACGGCGGTGAGGGCCCGAGGCCCGAGGTGCCCCCAGACGCGGGCAAGGACGCCTCACGGCGCCATTACTTGCGCTCCCAGGTGATCGGTATCTTGACCAGCACCCGCAAGCTCGCCGGAGAACCCATCAGTTATGCCGACGAGGTGGAGGCGTGCTACGGCGTACGCCCGCGACGCTTTTCCGAGGACGACTTCGAACAGGCCCACCGCCGCCTCGAGGAGGTGGTGCCGGGCAACGGTCCCCTGTCCGAGCGTTACATCGCCTGGCGCGAGGCCCAAGCCGTGCCGCCCGAGCGGTTGGAGGCGGTCGTGGCCTCCCTCGCCGAAGACCTCTGTGCCCGCACCGGGACCCTGTTCGGTCTTCCCGAGGGCGAGCGTGTCGACTTCTCCCTGGTCACGGGCAAGCCATGGGCTGGCTTTAACTACTACCTCGGAGGGCTCAGGTCCAAAGTCGAGATCAACACCGACCTCCCGGTGCTGTCGACCTCGCTTGGCCATCTCGTGTCGCACGAGGCCTATCCCGGCCATCACACCGAACGCGTCCGCAAGGAGGTTGGGCTGTTGCGGCGTCACAGGTGCTGGGAGGAATCGATCGTGGTCATTGGCACGCCTGAGAACCTCATCGCGGAGGGGCTCGCCGACCTCGGCCAAGAGATAGTTTTTGGTCCCCGCCCCGAGGCGGTCGTGGTCGAGCATCTGAGGCCGCTCGGGATCTCCTATGACCCGGACGTGGTCGGCGTCGTGAGAGCAGCCGGGGAGGCCCTCGACGGTGTGCGCGCGAACGCGGCTTTCCGCCTCTGGGAGGACCTGGCCGATCCGGACAGCGTCATAGACGAGGTGGCTCGTTGGGGACTGACCTCACGGGCGAGGGCGGAGAAGCAGGTCGAGTTCCTCCAGCATCCGACTTGGAGGGCGTACATCTCGTGTTACGTCGAGGGCCTGCCCCTGTGCCGGGCCTTCGTGGCGAAAGACCCGAGCCGATTTGCCCGGCTAATCACCGAACAGCTCACGCCTCAAGACCTCCTCGACGAGACACGGAAAGACCTTTAGCCGTTCGCCCTACCATCGGTGCCATGTCCGAGCGCTCCCGCAACCTGCCCCGCCGCTCTTGCCTGTCGGTGCCCGGATCCAGCCAGCGGTTCTTGGAAAAGGCCCCGAGCGTCCCCGCGGACATGATCATCCTCGACCTCGAGGACTCCGTGGCGGCCCCCGAGAAACAAGCCGCGAGGGCCAAGGTCGTGCAGGCCATCCGCGAGCTCGAATGGGATGACCGCGTCCTGTGCGTGCGGCTCAACGGATGGCGGTCGCGCTGGACTTACCTCGACGCCATCGAGTTAGTCGGCCAGGCAGGCGGTCGGCTCGACGAGGTCATGTTGCCCAAGGTCCAGTCGGCAGCCGAGGTGATTGCCCTTGATCTGTTGCTCACCCAGGTGGAGCTGAACAGCGGGCAGGCAGTGGGCCACATCGGCATCGAGGCGCAGATCGAAACTGCCCGAGGTCTCATCAACGTCGAGGAGATCTGTGCCGCGTCAGGAAGGCTCGAGGCCGTCATCTTCGGCCCGGCGGACTTCGCGGCCTCGATCGAGATGCCCGTGCTGACGGGCGGGGTCCAGATCGAGGAGTATCCCGGCGACCATTTCCACTACGCGTTCAGCAAGATCTTGATAGCCGGACGTGCGAACGGTATCCAGGTCATCGACGGGCCTTTCCTCAAGATTGGCGAGCCGGATCTGCTGCGCGACTACTGCCAGCGGGCTCACATGCTCGGTTATGACGGCAAGTGGGCGGTGCATCCGGACCAGGTGGCGATTCTGAACGAGGTCTTCTCGCCCACCCAGGACCAGTTCGACCGTGCCTTCACGATCCTCGAGACCTATGACAAGGCGACGGCGCTCGAGCGTAGGGGGGCAGTCAGGTTCGGCGAGGAGATGATCGACGAGGCCAGCAGGCAAATGGCGCTCCGGCTCGTCTCCAAAGGAGAGCGGGCCGGCCTCGAGCGCTCGAGCGCCGATCAGGTTCTGAACCGGGCTCGGATTTTGGGCTAGGCGGCCAGGTCGTTCCCCATGCCCGAGCTTCCCCAGATGCAGGCGCTCGCCGAACGTCTCGACGCCGCGGTCGCAGGAGCGACGCTCGAGCAGGTCGAGATGCTGGGCTTCTCGGGCCTGAAGACGGTCTTGCCGGCGGGCGAGGACCTCAGGGGTGAAGAGCTCATCGGGGTGGGTCGAAGAGGCAAGTACCTCGTGTTCAGCCTCGCCTCGGCTCGGCGCGTCCTCGTTCACCTCTCCCAGGCGGGACGAGTTGACATCGAGACGCCCCCGAAAAAGACGAGACCAAAAGGTGCGGTGGTTCGCTTCGTGTTCAGCAACGGCACGGCGGTGCTCGTCCGCGAGCATGGTCACGAGCGCAAGGCGGGTTGGTGGGTGATCGGCCCCGGCGATGACGGCCCCCTCGCAGGACTCGGCCCCGAACCTTTCGACGAGGCGTTCGCGGGTCTCTTCGCTTCGAGCGAAGACACGAGGCATCTCCACACGCTGCTTCGGGACCAACGCTTTGTGGCCGGAGTCGGCCGTGGTTACGCGGACGACGCGTTGAACCTTGCCGGGTTGTCGCCCTTCTCGCCCCTAAAGTCGTTGAGCCAGACGGACCGCACCCGGTTGGTGTCCGCCGTCCGGTCGGTGATCTCGGGGGCGATCGAGTCCGAGAGGGGGCGACCCGGGGGGCTCTCGGAGGCGAAGCTGGGCACCGTGTTCGCCGTGCACAACCGGGCGGGGGAGCCCTGCCCGAGATGTGGTGAAGCGCTGCTGAGGGTCTCATACGAGTCGCACGAGGTCGTCTATTGCAAGCGGTGTCAGACAAAAGGCCGCGTGCTGGCCGATCGGCGACTCTCGCGGCTTTTGAAGTAGGGCACCTCGCAGGGCGACCTCTCGTGCCGGTCGGGCGCGATTAGCGTGCTCGCCGCGCCACCCGACGCGGGGGCGCTCAAAGGCGGGTCACAGGGCTCGCCGCCGCCTCGGGAGGAGCAAAGTGACCATAGGTGAGAAGGTCTTGCATTTTCAGGACAAGCACGTCGATCTCAACGACTTGCAGTCCAAGATCGAGGAGTACCTCAAGTCCGACGGTTTCACCACACAGAGCTCTGCTGACTCCGCTCACGGCACGGTCATTCAGGCCAAGAAAGGCAAGTTCCTGGCGGCCGTGATCGACGCCGACCGTGCGCTCACGATCCTCGTGGCCGGGTCGGCCGACGACTGCGTCGTACGCATCGGCATCGGGAAATGGCTCCAGCACCTGGGCACGGCGGCCCTCGAGACGCTTTTGCTTTCCGACCTTTTCCTGCTCGTTGACGTAGCCGAGACGGCGTGGAACATCGAGATCGAGGACAAGCTCGTCAAACAGATCGAGTCCTTCGTCGCCTGACAAGGGCCCTCACAAGGCGGTGGCGGCGCCCGACCGCAATGTCGTCAGGCGGGGCCGCCCAGCAAATCTAAGAAACTCGAGGTGAACAGGTAGGCGTCGCCTGGCCAACGGGCCGACAGGTAGAGGCCGTCACGCACGGTGAAGGCGTGTCCGTTGTCTCTCGCCGTGCCTCGCTTGGCGAAAGTCCGCGGGCCGCGGACAAATAGCGACGGGTCCGACAGGGCGGCGCGCACCTCGTCCTCGACGTAGCTGCGATAGGTGCGGTAGTAGCGCCCCAGTCGCCACGCCGTCAGAAAAAAGGCGCTGCGTTCCATGTACTTCGGCAGGCAGGTCGTCGAGCGATCGGCGATCACGCTTTGACCGGTGCCCGGGTCCGTGGAGCGCGCCAGCACGAGCACGCCATGGCAGATGGCGCCCACCGGCCGCGAAAGCTCCCAGAAAGCGGCGACCTTCTCCCGCAGGGCGGCACTGCCCAGGTACTGGCGCATCCCAGGAGCGTGGCCACCGGCTAGCACGAGACCGTCGAAGTCCCTCGGCTCGATCTCGGACCAGGGCAAACGCGTGAAAACTCGTGGAGGCCGACATCTGACGGTAGAGCGTCTTAGCTTCCGGGTCCGCCCCGAGCTGGCCGAACAGAACCCCGGTGACCAGGCGCGGGTCGCAGCTCGGCGCTCGCCCACCGCCTTCTGTCGCAAAGACGACCTCGTGACCCGCCTCGCGCAGCCCGGACCCACGGCACGGCCACCTCGGTCGGGTCGAAATCCCGATCGGGAAGAGGGATGAGGACCCTCATATCGCCACCGCCTAGTGGCGACCGGCCGCGCCGAGTTGCGGGCCGGCACTGCGGCCTATGACAGTGACAAGAGGCGGCAACACCACAGAGGCGTCCTCGGGATCCAGCTCTGTGAGCTCTTCCAGGTAGTCCGCCACCGGTCCCGGGCCGGCGCCCGCGGGCGCCTCGGCCCAGGCGTCGACGAGCTCGAGGCCGACCTCGCGTACGAGGCCGGGCAACAGCGCGCCCACGTCGGGATGGCGGGCCTCGGGCATCGACATCGCCACTCCGTCGATCCGCCCCGCCGAGGTGATGGGCTCTTGGGCAACCAGGTAGCCGCCGGGGCGAAGCGCAAGCGCCATCCGCGCGAGCACGACGCGCGGCTCGAGCACGTGCAGGAGCAGGAAACGGCAGTAGGCGAGGTCGACGCTCTCGGGCAGGATGAGGTCCTCTCCGGCCTGGGTGATGGCCACGACCTGGGCACCCCCGGCGGCAGCAGCCGCCGCGGCGACGGCGTCGCGCCCTTGCGGGTCGCTGTCTACGGCGTAGACGCGCCCCTCTCGCCCGACGAGCTGGGCGAGGGCCACAGACACGTCACCGGCTCCCGCCCCGACGTCGACGCAGCGCCAGCCGGCCTCGAGTCCGAGGCGCTCGAGGGCGGTGGCGAGGGGACGCCGGTAGATGTCGTTGCGCAACCCGAGTTCGGCCACCGCGACGACGGTAACCGGCTCCAGTGATCGATGATTCCGTCGCGGGCTACGGTGGGCGCCGTGCGTGTGACGATGATGCTTTGTGACGCGGCGCAGGTGGCGGACGGGAAGCTGTTCATCCTCGGCGGAGGCTGGAGCCTCATCGGTCCCGACCCGATGCCGTCTGCGATCGCCATGAAGGTGGACGTGGCCTGGAACGAAGCCGGGCGACCCCATCATTGGGAGCTCTTCCTTGTCGACGAGGACGGACGTCCCGTGGTCGTCGAAGGCGCCGAGGGCCCGCAACCGATCGAGGTGCGAGGTGACTTCGAGGTGGGCCGCCCCGAGGGCGTGCCGGAGGGCAGCCCGGTCGACGTAGCCCTCGCGGTCAACTTCAGCCCACTCCCGCTCGCCAACGACACCCGCTTCTCCTGGCGCCTCACCATCGACGGAGAAAGCGACGACGACTGGCAGCTCGCCTTTTCGACCAGGCCAGCGCGCGAATTGCCCGACCAGTGACCAGCTAGGAGAATCGTCAGGAGAACGCCCGAGTGTCCTGCGCCGGCTTGGCGGGACACCCTCTCGAGCGGCGACGGAGACAAGGAGGTCGACCTTTGACGAAAGTGGAAGCCTCGACGGTGATAGCAGACGTCATGATCGTCACCCCTGACGTTTTCGGCGACAGCCGGGGCCGGTTCATCGAGACCTACCGGCGCAGCTGGTTCCCGCTCGGGCGCGAGATGGTGCAGGGGAACCGCTCGGATCGCGCGCTCGGCGCCCTTGTCGGGCTCCACTACCACTTCCACCAGGCCGACTACTGGTATGTGACGAGAGGACGGGCCCGCGTCGTGCTGCACGACCTCCGCGTCGGTTCACCGACTGACGGTGCTACCGAGGTCCTAGAAATCGGCGAGCACGACGATCGCGGGGTCTTCATCCCTCCTGGCGTTGGCCACGGGTTCGCGGCGGTCACGGACCTCACGCTCAGCTACCTTGTTGACTCCTATTACAACCCGGCCGACGAGCTCGGCGTGGCATGGGACGACCCGGAGCTCGGAGCGGACTGGGGTGTTGCCGACCCGGTTGTCTCTGCCCGAGACCGCGCTAATCCACGTCGCGGGGAGATCCCGGACTACCTCCGCCCTCGTTACGGCTTGAGAGCCTGAACATCTCGCTCGGTGGCCGCGGTGCCGCGGCCTCGGCATTGGGCTTGAATGGGAGCTAAGTAGTCATCCGAGGAGCTGCGGGTTTGATCGTCGTCGTCATTGTCGTCCTGGCTGTGCTCGTCATCGCCGCGATCGTCTGGGCTCGCGTCAGTGCGAGCCGGTCCGAGCACAAGTCGGTCGAGACGTACGAACACGCTCTAGGCGTGCTCGGCGAGGTTTCGAAACGCACCGAGTCCACCGGGTTCCGCATCCTGCCCCACGAGGAGGCCGGCAGACCACACGTCGGAAAGCGCACCGACCCGGCAGGCGAAGCGGTTGAGGGGCGAAAAGAAGCGAGCTTGCGCGGGCAGGGCCCGTTAGCCTCCAAGCCCTTGCCTCCGGCCGGCGAGCCCAAGCTGCGCTTTTCCAGGCCCGGGCGACCGGAAGATGGTGCGACGGGTCGGCCCGTCGACTCGGGCGTTGAGGACGGAGAACCTCGACCAGGTGCGACCTCGGCGCTCGCAGCCTCGCGTCTCACCCCAGGCCGCCCTCAGATGCCCGGCGCAGGTACCCGCGGGGTGCCGTACCGCTCGACCTTCGATCGGCGCCGGCAGGTCATGACACGTAGGGTCGCCACCGGGGCGACGGCCGCCGTGGCCATCGTGGCAGTTGTCGTCGGAGCCCTCTACCTGAGCGGGGGCAATGGCGGCCATCCCGCCAGCTCGACGACGAGCACGACCCTTCACCGTTCGAGTTCAAGTGGCGGCCGGACCACCACCACGACCACCACGACGGCGTCGTTGTCGACGACCTTGACGCCAGTTTCCACCTCGCCCGTCACCTTCACGGTGCCCTCGAGCCAGTACACGCTCGAGTTTCAGGCCACGGGCGGCGCCTGCTGGGTTGGCATTGAGCAGACCGCGGCCGGGCCGTGGCTGTTCGCCCAGACCATTGATGCCGGGCAGACGGCAACCTACAAAGGGTCGGGCAGCCTCATCGTGAGGCTCGGCGCCCCCGTCCACATCGGTATCACGGTGGACGGCCTGACGGCCCAGCTGCCGAGCGGGGTCACGCAGGCCTATAGCTTCGACCTCACGCCCGCGACCTGAGCCGCGGCCGGACTTGGCGCTATGACCGCCTCTAGCTGGGCCGCGGCTTTCTCCGACGCCGGCTGGAAGCCCTCGGCGAGCAGCGAGGAAGGTGCCGGGGTGGGCCTGCGGCCCCGTAGTTGTTACTATGTACGTAGGAGAAACTCTCCCTTCGGGAGGAATATTTGATGGCCATCACGGAGCTCGATCTCGGCAAGTACCAGCTCGGCTGGAGTGACGTCGAGGACTACGTCTTCAAGCCGCGCAAGGGACTTTCAGAAGAGATCGTCCGGGAGATGTCCGCCATGAAAGGCGAACCGAGCTGGATGCTCGAGTTCCGGCTCGCTTCTTTGCGCCGTTTCGAGCGCAAGCCGATGATGCGCTGGTTCGCCGAGAAGATGCCCGACTTGGACTTCGACGACATCTTCTATTACATCAAGCCCACCGACGCCCAGGTCAACGACTGGGACAAGCTTCCAGAATCGGTGAAGAACACCTGGGACAAGCTCGGTATCCCCCAGGCCGAGCGTAAGTACCTGGCCGGGGTGACCGCCCAGTACGAGTCCGAGGTCGTATACCACCGCAATCGCGAGGACCTCGCGCGCATGGGCGTGCTGTTCACTGACATGGACACCGCCGTTCGCGAGCACCCCGAGATCGTGCGCAAGTGGTTCGGCAAGATCATCCCCCCGGGCGACAACAAGTTCGCGGCTCTCAACTCGGCAGTGTGGTCAGGCGGGTCTTTCATCTATGTCCCGCCGGGTGTGACCGTAGACATGCCCCTTCAGGCGTACTTCAGGATCAACGCCGAGAACATGGGCCAGTTCGAGCGGACCCTGATAATCGCCGACGAGGGTGCCCAGGTGCACTATGTCGAGGGGTGCTCGGCTCCCGTGTATTCGTCAGACTCGCTCCACTCGGCCGTCGTCGAGCTCGTGGCCCTCCCGGGCAGCCGGATCACGTACACGACCATCCAGAACTGGTCCACCAACGTCTACAACCTCGTGACCAAGCGAGCTCGCGCCGAGGCTGAGGCCCACGTCGAATGGATCGACGGGAACATCGGTTCGCGCCTCACGATGAAATACCCGTCCGTGTATCTGATGGGCCCGAAGGCTTCCGGGGAGGTTCTCTCGGTGGCCTATGCCGGGGCCGGTCAGATCCTCGACACGGGAGCGAAGATGTACCACTGCGCTCCCGAGACCAGCTCGACCATCGTGTCGAAGTCGATCTCGAAAGACGGCGGCCTCGCCGCCTACCGCGGGAAGGTGCACGTGGACGAAGGTGCTCGGCGCTCCAAGTCCTTCGTCCGTTGCGATGCCCTCATCCTGGACGAGCACTCGATCTCAGAGACGAAGCCGTACATGGAGGTCTCAGAGCGTGACGCCGAGATCGGGCACGAGGCGACCGTCTCCAAGATCGGCGACGATCAGCTCTTTTACCTGATGAGCCGGGGCCTCAGTGAGACACAGGCCATGGGCATGATCGTGAACGGTTTCATCGAGCCGATCACTCGCACGCTGCCGATGGAATACGCCGTCGAATGGAGCCGTCTCATCGAGCTCCAGATGGACGGTTCGGTCGGCTGAGTCAGTGAGCTTTGACTTCTGCGGCGGGCCGGGCAGGCCCGCCCACGCTTCGCGGCCTTCACCGAGGTAGCGTCCATCGTCATGCCTATGCGAGAGGATTGTCGCCACTACCAAAGCCGCACTTACACGAGCGGCGAGGTGGCCAGGTTCTGTGTGCTCGACATGGCCCCGGACGCACCATGGCGCTGTCCGGAGAACTGCCCCGTCTACGAGCGGCGGCTGGCGGACGCGGGCTGGACCCAGGCCAGGGTCACTGAGCCGGCACTGGAGCCAGAGCCGGTCGAGGTGCCTGCGGCGGACGCCGCCGACTTGTTGGAGGACGCCGAGGACATCGTCTCTGCGGTGGCGCCAGAGGCGATCGCCGAAGCGCGCGAGCGCGAGCGCAAAGAGGAGCGGCGGTCGGGCGGTGCCGGCCCTCTCCGCTGGTTCAAGCGCCGGCCCCCTCCGCCGCCCGTCCGTTGACGGACGTCCGGTAACCTCCCGCCTGTCAACATGCAATCACCCGTTTCTTTCACCGCGGAGGTCGCGCGGGCCCTCGGTGGCCCGGAGTGGATGTGCCTACGGCGACTAGACGCGCTGGAGGCCTTCCTTGCGAGCCCCCCTCCGTCACTCGACGAGGACCTGTGGCGATACAGCAGGATCTCCGAGCTCGATCTCGACCGGTTCGTGCCCGGCGATTCGCCTGCGGTGGAAAGGCTTCGCCCGGCGCTCGAGACCGACGCCTGGCCCCAGTCGGCCGCCCTGCTCGAACACGTCGGCGAGCGTTGCGGCCTCGCCGTGGTCGTCGACGGCGTGCCGGTTTCTTGCGAGCTTTCTCCTGCCGCTTCCGCCTCCGGGGCCGTGCTCGGCAGCCTTCTTGGAGACGCTCGCGGCCCGGCGCTGTTGGACCAGGTGACCAAGCTGAACCGCGAGACCGGCAAGGAGGAGCACGAGCCCGACGCCTTCGATCATCTCAACGACGCCTTTTTGCGCGATGCCCTCGTGCTTTCGGTGCCCCCTCGGGCGCGCATCGAGCATCCCATCGTCATCGTCCACCTGCTCGGCTCGCGTCAGGCCGGCGAGGTCGCCCAGGCCGTCTTCGCGCGAACCGTCATCGAGCTCGGCGAAGCGGCCGAAGCGACCGTGATCGAGCTGTTGGTGTCCGGGGAGGGCCTGCTCTTGGTGGTGCCCATCGTGGACATCGCCGTGGGCGACGCTGCGGTCTTGTCCTACAACGGCATCCAGCAGCTCGGGGCACAGGCCTGGCAGCTCGGCCACCAGCGAATCCGGTCCGGCCGGGACTCGACGATCCGCACGTTCACGGCCTCGCTCGGTGGTGAATACGCCCGCTTTCGCACCGAGTCTGTCCTAGCGGGGCAGGGAGGAAGCGCCGAGCTCTTGGCGGCCTATTTGGGCGACGGCTCACAGGTGCACGACTTCCGCACGCTGCAAGAGCACGGAGCGCCGCGTACCACGAGCGATCTCGTGTTCAAAGGAGCCGTCTCCGGCACGGCCCGTTCTGTCTACTCGGGACTCATAAGGATGCGACACGGCGCCAAGGGCGCGGATGCCTTCCAGACGAACCGGAACCTCGTGCTCTCCCAAGGCGCCCATGCCGACTCGGTCCCGAATCTCGACATCGAGGAGAACGATGTGCGCTGCTCGCACGCCTCGGCTGTCGGCCCGATCGACCGCGAGCAACGCTTTTACCTCGAGGCACGCGGCGTCCCGACGGCCGTCGCCGAGCGCTTGATATTGCTGGGCTTTTTCGACGACCTGCTGGCGCGAATCAAGGCGCCGGGCGTCCGCGCCCATCTCGTCGAGGCAGTCGCGGCACGCCTGGACGGTGTCACCAGTGGGAGCTGACGAGGTGCGGGTTCGGCTCTGCTCGGCCACCGAGCTCGCGGTGGGCCACGTGCGACGTTTCGAGCTCGCAGGAGGGCCGATCGCTCTCGTCCACTGCGAGTCGGGCTTCCGGGCTCTCGTTGATGTCTGCAGTCATGAGGACTACCCGCTCTCTGAGGGAGAGGTGCTCGCGGACGTGTGCGAGATCGAGTGCCTGCGTCACGGCAGCACCTTCTCGCTCCTGGACGGCTCGCCGCAGAGCCTGCCCGCCACCCAGAGCGTCAAGGTCGTGCCTATCGAGGTCGACGGGGACGACGTCTTCGCGGTGATCACATGAGCTCCAGCGTGCTCAAGATCTCTGCTCTTCATGCCGGCGTCGACTCGCCGCGAGATCCTTCGGGGCGTCGACCTCGAGGTGAAAAGCGGCGAGATCCACGCTGTCATGGGCCCGAACGGCTCGGGCAAGAGCACCCTCGCCCATGTCTTGATGGGCCGCCCCGGATACGAGGTGACGAGCGGGAGCGTGACCCTCGACGGCGTCGAGCTGCTCGGGCTGGCGCCCTATCGAGCGTGCCCAAGCAGGCCTGTTCCTCACCTTCCAGTACCCGATCGAGGTGCCCGGTGTGCCGCTCGAATCCGCGCTGGCCGAGGCGCTCGTGGCCGCCGGTCGCAGCAGCGAAGCCGAGCCGGAGCGCCTTAGAGGACGTCTTAGGGAAGAGGCCGCGGGCTCGGGATCTCGCCCGAGATCCTTGCCCGCGCCGTGAACGTCGACCTGTCAGGCGGCGAGGCGAAGAGGAACGAGACCCTTCAGCTGGCCATCTTGCGCCCGCGGATCGCCGTCTTGGACGAGCTCGATTCCGGTCTCGACGTCGACGCCCTTGGCCAAGTGGCGCGTCGCATCGAGCGGGCCACCCGAGATGGCGAGCCGCCCTTGGGCGTCATCGCCATCACCCACTACCGGCGCCTGCTCGCCGAGCTTCCCGCCCAGCGCGTCCACGTCCTGTCGGAGGGTCGCATCGTCGCGAGCGGAGGGCCCGAGCTCGCCGAAGAGCTGGAGCGTACCGGCTATGCCGCCTATCGCGAGGATGCCACCTCACGCGAGGAGGCGCTTGGGCGGCCTTCGACTAGAGGTTGAGCACCGGGCAGGTCAAGGTCCGCGTGATGCCCTCGATCAGCTGCACACGGCTCACGATTATCCTGCCTAGGTCGTCCACCGTCTCGGCCTCGGCCTCGACCATGACGTCGTAAGGCCCGGTCACGTCCTCGGCGCGCACCACCCCGGTGATCTCTGCCACCTGCTTTGCGACCGTGGCAGCTTTGCCAACTTCTGTCTGGATCAGCACGTAGGCCCGAACTCCCACTGGTGACCTCCTCGTCCTCGGTCTGCCGCATCGTAGCGGGGGACCGGAAGCGACGCGGCGCCACGTACCATGACGACGTGGACAGCTCCGGGCGTTGGGCTCGCCTCACCCGCCTCGTACGAAGCGCCGTCCACGACCTTTTCGACCAGTCGCAGCCCTTCGGCAGGCTGGCGCTCATCCACACGATCTTCTCGGTCGGGCACGACACTTGTGACGATCTCGCTCGCGGGGACCTGTTCTTCACGATCAGTCCGGAGGCCGCCAAGGGCAAGGTCGTGCTCTACCTGCTGCTCACGATCACGCCCTTCGCCGTAGTCGCGCCGGCTCTCAGCCCGGTCTTGGACCGGGGCAGCTACGCCAGGCGTACGAGCATGGCGGTGGCGTCGGTGGGAAGCGCCGTGCTCGTGCTCTTGATGGCCGGTGACATCAAGGGGCTGCTGCTTTTCCCCGAGGCCTTTGGGGTCCTCGTGCTCTCCAAGCTCTACCTCGTCGCCAAGGCGGCTCTGGTGCCGTCGATGACCGAGACCGAGGACGATCTCGCCAGCGCCAACGCCAAGCTGGCCGTGCTCGCCTCGCTGGCAGGCTTTGTCACCTCACCGGTGGCGGTGGGGATCCTCCAGCTCGGTGCCGCCTGGGTGCTGCGTCTGGCCTTCGTCGTCTTCCTCCTCGGTGGCGTGGCCGCCGTGCGCCTTCCGAAGAGCGTGGACGCACACGTCATAAAGCCTGCGGCCGGCGACACCTGGCACCGAGCCCGGCGCCGGCCGGGGCTGTCCTGGCGAGCGGCGCCGCGCCTCGAGCGGCCCGCCCAGGAAAGTCGCGAGCGTCACGGCAAGATCGACGTCGCCCGCGAGCGACAGCGCCTCGGGCTGCCCCTCTATGTCCCCGAGGTCGTGCTCGGTCTCGCGGCCATGTCTGTGATCAGAGGGCGCGGTCGGCTTTTTGACGTTCTTCCTGGCGTTCGCGCTTCGTCATCTGCACGCCGCCACGTGGTGGTTCGGCTTTGTGCTCTTGACGAGCGCCATCGGCTCGCTCCTCGGCTCGCTCTTCGTGCCGGTGCTGCGCAGGTACCTGTCCGAGCAGCAGCTGATCCTCTACTCGCTTGATGCTGTGCGCATTGGCTGGCGTCCTCGTCGCTGTCGGACGGCTCTTTGTGGGCCCAGCCCGCTGCTCACCTTTGCCATCGGCTTCGCGACGACGGCCGCCAAGCCCTGTTTCGACTCGATCGCGCAAAAGCACGTACCTCCGGCACTGCTCGGGCGCGCCTTCGCCAGGTTCGAGACGCAACTGCAGCTGGTCTGGGTGCTATGCGGCTCTGCTGGCGGTGGGCGTCGGCTTCTCCCTGCAGGCGGGCGACGTCCTGATAGGCGTCACATGCGCCGTCGCGGCCGGTTTCCACGTCTCGATGCGCAGAGCCGTGCTCCAAAGCGGCTCGGCGCAGCCACGACCCGGTCAAGCCGACCTGCCTGGCACCTCGCTCAACTGAGCAGGCACCGCGACCAGACACCCGCGTCATCCAGCCGCGGCTCTCGCGCCGTAGTCCAGTCCGCGAGACAAGCCCGGGACGAGCTCGGGGCCGACAGCTCGCACCGCAGGTGTGGCGAAGAGTCGCACCTGCGGGGCGACTGTTGGCGTTGTTTGGACAAGGAGGCCAAACGAGATGACAGGTATTTCCCGAAGGATGTTCCTCAAGCAGAGCGGGAGCGGGGTCGCGGCCGCAGGGATCCTTGCCGCCATCCCATCCCTGCCCGGACGGGTGTGGGCGTCACGCAAGCCCGCGGCCGTTCACGCGAACGGCGTTGGCGTGCCCGCAGGCCGCGCGGCCACTGGACCGCTCGTGGTTCACATCCCCGACCCGCGCACCGGCGAGGTTCACCTGATGGTCGGCACGCCGCGAGGTGGTCCGACGCGACTCCTCCCTAGTGGCACGCCTTGTGCGAGAGGCGGGCTGACCGCGTCACCGCCAGGCGGTTGTACCCCTAGCTCGCCGGGAGGCGACGCACGACATTGCCAGAACTTCGATCCCAGACGAAAGGTGAGGTGTACCCAACTATGTCTTCCCACCGAGAAGCTCCCGAGATCTCAAAGGATCCCGTCGCCGACAGCGCGGACCTTTATGCCTTCGTGAGCCCCGACAACCCCAGCACCGTCACGATCATCGCCAACTACGTGCCCCTCCAGCAGCCCGCCGGAGGCCCGAACTTCTACGAGTTCGGCGACGACGTGCTCTATGAGATCCACATCGACAACGACGGCGACGCCCGAGCGGACATCACCTACCAGTTCCGCTTCAACACCGTCCTCACCGACACCGGCGCCCACGACCTGTTCTTGTACAACACGGGCCAGATCAAGCACCTGAGCGACAGCACGTGGAACCGCAAGCAGTTCTATTCAGTCACCCGCGTCGACAACAACGGCTCACACCTTCTGGCCAAGGACCTGGCTTGCCCGCCCTGCAATGTCGGCAAGAACTCGATCCCGAGCTACGCCCCGCTCACCGCGCAGGCCATCCACGAGATCGGCTCGGGCACCTACGCATTCGCCGGCCAACGTGCGGACGGCTTCTACGTCGACCTCGGGTCGATCTTCGACCTCGGCGACCTTCGCCCGTTCCAGCCCGACTTCCTTCTAAAGGGAGCGGCCGTGGCGGGCATCAACACCCTGGCCGGCCTGAACGTGCACAGCATCGCCATCCAGGTCCCGATCAAAGACCTGACGAGAAACGGGACACAACCGTCGTCCTACACCTCCTCGGACGGCGGCAATCGGGATCTGGACGACGGCGAGCCGCCAGAAGACGCTCGTCTACCCCGACGCCCACGTCGGGTCCTTGGACACAGGTCTCCCGCCTCGGTAACCCGCTCGTCAACGAGGTCATCATCCCGATGGGCGTGAAGGACTACTGGAACACCCAGGCCCCGTGCGGACGACGAGCAGTTCGCCACCTACTACGACCACCCGACGCTTGCGGCCCTGCTCAACGTCCTGTACCCGGGCGCCTTCCCGAACATTGCCGCCTACACGGCCAAATCCACGAACACCCGCCCGGACCTCGACGCCGTGCTTGTTGACCGGAGTCCCGGCCGGACTTTTCCCGGGCTTCCAGAACTACACGGGGGCCACGAAGTCGGACATGCTGCGGCTCAACGTTGCGATCAAGCCGGTGGCGCTCCGACAAGGCGAACATCCTCGGCGTCGTCGGCGGAGACGTCGCCGGGTTCCCCAACGGCCGGCGCGTCTTCGATGACGTCGTCAGCATCGAGCTCAAGGCCGTGGCAGGAGCGCTCCTCGGTGACGTCGTCAAGTCGTACAAGCCCGATGCCGCGGCCGGGGCCCTCTACGACGTCGGCGGTCCGCCCGCGACAGAGCCGACGAGTGTCGCCAGCCTGACAGCCTTCGGCCTCAGCTACCGGAGACTCTTCCCCTACCTCGCAGACCCCTGGGACGGCTACGACAACCCCTCCAGGCAGAACCTCCCGATTGCGGGCTGACGAGATGAGCTCGAGCTCGCTGCCACGGGCGCTGTTAGCTGAGGTTCACTCGCACTCCCACGGCGCCGAGGGACCCCACGAGCACCGACACGGGAACCTGGCGGGCGGGCACACGCCCCGGCCGAGCGAGCCGAGCCGGGCCGTGCTGGTCGACGTCGGTGAGCACACCGGAGCGCTCGTCTTGACGGCGCCGGCCGAACGCGAGGGCCTCGAGGTCGAGATCCACCCGACCTCAGAGCCGTCCAAGCGCACGCACGTTTGGGTGCTCCCCCGGGAGGGCGGCGGGACCACGGTCTACGCCGCGGTGTTCCCGAGCTTGCCCACGGGCGACTACGCCGTGATCGGGCCTGACGGCGCGGTCACGGCGGTAGTTTCCGTCCCCGCCAACAAGGTCACGACCGCCATCTGGGGCTGAGCCGGACGGCATTTTCGCCTCTAGAGGGCGACTTGTTGTGTCACCTGAGACGCCTCTTGAGGCCCTCTAACTGGTCCGACAGGGCGGGGGGGAGCCGGTCTTCGAATTCGGCGAAGTACTCGGCGATAGGGGCGAGCTCGGCCCGCCACTCGTCGCGGTCGACTCGGAGCAGCTCGGTCATGTCCTCTTTGGAGATGTCGAGCCCTTCTAGGTCGATCACGCCGGGCGCCGGCAGGTAGCCGATGGGCGTCTCGACCGCTTCAGCCGCGGCCGGAGCAGCGTTCGAAGATCCATTCGAGCACCCGGGAATTGTCGCCGAAGCCGGGCCAGAGCCAACGCCCGTCTGCATCCTTGCGGAACCAGTTGACGTAGAAGACCCGGGGCAGTTTCGCCTCATCCATCCTGTCGCGGAACGAGAGCCAGTGGGCCCAGTAGTCGGCCATGTTGTACCCGCAGAACGGCAACATGGCGAACGGGTCACGTCGCAGCATGCCGACGGCGCCCGTGGCGGCCGCTGTCGTCTCCGAGGCCATGATCGCCCCGAGGAAGACGCCGTGGGCCCAGTCGAAGGCCTCGTAGACGAGTGGCACGACCGATGCTCGTCTGCCACCGAAGAGGATGGCAGAGATCGGGACGCCGTTGGGATCCTCCCATTCGCTGGCGATCGCCGGGTCCTGGGCGGCGGGAGCGGTGAAGCGCGAATTCGGGTGGGCGGCGGGGGTCGAGGCCTCAGGGGTCCAGTCGTTGCCCCGCCAGTCCGTGCAGTGCTCGGGCGGCTCTGTCGTCAGGCCTTCCCACCAGACATCGCCGTCATCGGTGAGCGCCGTGTTCGTGAAGATGCAGTTGGCCGAGAGGGTCAGCACGGCATTCGGGTTGGTGGCCATGTTCGTGCCCGGTGCCACCCCGAAAAAGCCTGCCTCCGGGTTGAAGGCACGCAGCATGCCGTCAGGACCGATCCTCATCCAGCAGATGTCGTCCCCGACCGTCTCGACTCTCCAACCCGGTATCGTCGGCACGAGCATGGCGAGGTTTGTCTTCCCGCACGCCGAGGGGAAAGCGCCGGTCACGTAGCGTACCTCTCCGTCGGGCGAGGTGAGTTTCAAGATCAACATGTGCTCGGCGAGCCAGCCCTCGTCCCGTCCGATGACAGAGGCGATCCGCAAGGCGAAGCACTTCTTGCCCAAAAGGGCGTTGCCTCCGTAACCCGAACCGAACGACCAGATCTCGCGGGTCTCGGGGAAGTGGGTGACATAGACGTGGTCCGGGTCGCAGGGCCACGACACGTCGCGCCGGCCTTGTTCGAGCGGGGCGCCGACCGAGTGCAGGCACTCGACGAAGTCGCCGTCGTCACCGATCACCTTGAGCACCCCGGCGCCCATCCTCGTCATGATGCGCATGTTCACGACCACATAGGGCGAGTCGGTGATCTCGACCCCGACGTGCGCGATGGGGGACCCCAACGGTCCCATACAAAACGGCACGACGTACATCGTCCGGCCACGCATCGCTCCTCGGAACAGACCGGTCATCGTGGCGCGCATCTCGTCGGGGTCCACCCAGTTGTTGCTCGGCCCGGCGTCTTTGGGGTTCCTCGGGCAGACAAAGGTTCGGTCCTCGACGCGGGCGACGTCGGCCGGGTCCGAGCGGGCGAGGTAGCTGTTGGGGCGCTTTGTCTGCGAAAGCTCCGTGAAAGTCCCTCGCTCGACGAGGAGTCGGCACAGCCGGTCGTACTCCTCGGCCGAACCGTCGCACCATTCGACGTGGGCGGGTTGCGTGAGCGCAGCGACCCCGTCGACCCAATCGAGGAGCTTGCGGTTGCGCGTGTCTGCCATTGGGTGATCGTAGGCGAGCCCCAGCCAAGCGCCCAAGTCGGCCGGTCAGCTCGTCAAGTCGCCTCTTTCGTGGTGCAGGCGGGTAGCGTCCAAGGCTGTGTCTGGCGCCGGAGGCGAGCTTGCAGCCATCGAGGCTATCCGGCGGGGCTTGCCGGAACCGCCCGAGGGAGAGATCTGGATCGGCGATGATGCCGCCGTCGTGGCCGGTCCTTCGGATGGATCCCTTCTTCTCGCCTCGGACGCCATCGTCGAGGGCGTCCACTTCGATCTCGCCTTAGTCGACGCGGCGGACGTGGGCTGGAAGGCGCTGTCGGTGAACGTGAGCGACATCGCCGCTATGGGCGGACGGCCCCTGCACGCCCTTGTGACGCTCGTCGGGGCTCGTGCGTCGATGATCGACGGGCTTGTCCGCGGGCTGGCAGAGGCCTCGGCTGCTTACGAGTGCGCAGTCGTCGGTGGCGACCTCTCGGCAGGACCATGCCTTGTCGTCTCGATTGCCATTACCGGCACCGCACAAGCTGGACGTGCCATCCTGCGCGGCAACGCCCAGGCGGGCGACCTGCTGTTCGTCACCGGACCACTCGGCCGCTCGGCGGCCGGTCTCAGGGCCCTTCGCGCCGAGGCGGCGGGCAGCGAGGCCGCCCCGGCGGAGCTCGCCGCCGCATATCGCCGACCGCAAGCCCGGGTGGCCGAGGGGACGGCAGCTGCAGCGGGAGGGGCGACAGCGATGATCGACGTCTCTGACGGGCTCGGGATCGATCTCGACCGCCTCGCGACCGCGTCGGGAGTCGGCATCGTGCTCGACTCGGTACCGGTGGCCAAGGGGGCGACTAGCGAGGACGCCCTCGGCGGGGGCGAGGACTACGAGCTCGTGTTCGCCGCTCGTGAGGCGGACGCCGTCCGAGAGGCCTTTGCCGCCGCTGGGCTCAGCCCTCCCGTCCTCATCGGTGCCTGCGTCTCTGACCCGGCGACTCGGCGCGTCGAGGACGGACCACTCGAGGCTTCGGGATGGGAGCACCGCCTCGGTTGAACACGGCGCGGGTGCTGCGGCGAGGATCTAGGTGAGCCTGTCGCTCAGCTGGGACGTTCCGAAAGGACGCGTCGCGGGGGCTTGACGACCCGCCCTGCACGGATGCACGAAGTGCAGACGTTCAGATGCGTCGGGGTTCCTCCCACGAGGGCACGGACACGCTGGATGTTCGGGTCCCAGCGGCGCTTGGTGCGCCGATGGGAGTGGGACACGTTCATACCGAAACCGGGGTGCTTCCCACAGATCTCACATACAGCTGCCACGATGGCGCGTTCCTCAAGAGAGTTCCTACAAATGGACGAGGTCTGACGTTAGCATCCATTGGAATGGCGCCGTGCGATGACCGAGTCCGCGACCATCGGCAGCACTATGCCGCCGGTACCGCCGTGGGGCATCGTGAGCCGGTGAGCGCAAAGCCGACAGACGCCGATAACGCCGCCGGCCTGACTCCCGAGCGCCTCGTGGAGGTGATGCACGCCTTCTCCGAAGGCCTGGAGCGCCACCGCGCCGTCGTGAACAGACTGAACGTCTATCCAGTGCCTGACGGAGACACCGGCACGAACATGGCGCTCACGGTCGAGAGCGTCGTGAAGGCACTCGACGGCCTCGACCTCGAGGCTGCCGACGGCGACGCCATGGGGGTGGCCTGCCGCGCCATCGCGAGCGGATCGCTCATGGGGGCCAGAGGCAACTCGGGGGTCATCCTCTGCCAGATCCTGCGTGGCATCTCGGGCACCTTCGCCCCCTATTCGGTCGTGGGGGCCCACGAGGCAGCGATCGCCTTAGCCGAGGGCAGCGCAGCCGCGCGCGCAGGCGTCATGCGTCCCGTCGAGGGCACGATGCTGACTGTCGCCGCCGACGCGGCACGGGCTGCCCGCGAGGTCGACGAGGACGAGGGCGGGGACCTGCTGGCGGTCTTCGAGGCGGCCAGGCAGGCCGCGGTGGCGTCGCTCTGGCGCACGCCTGAGCTGCTGGCCGTGCTGGCCCAGGCCGGGGTGGTCGACGCCGGCGGTGCGGGCCTCGTGCTCTTGTACGACGCCTTCTTGCACGTGCTCGACGGGCGACCGCCTGCCGAGGAGCTGCCCCTGCCCCCGCAGGTGGCCGACATGATCGCCGGCGGCTCTGGCCGCCGACAGCTCCCCGCCCGCGGGCCCTGGGACAGGCTCGAGGACCGAGACGACCGGAAACGGGGTGAGGGGCAACGACGCCTCGAGGGCTCGCCCTGCGAACGGCAACGGCGAGGCCGGTGGCATCGACTCCTTGCGCTATGAGGTCATGTACTTCCTCGAGGCCCCCGACGAGACGCTCGGAGCGTTCAAAGCCGTCTGGGCCGGCATCGGCGACTCGATAGTGGTCGTCGGTGGCGACGGGCTGTGGAACTGCCACATCCACACCGACGACATCGGCGCCGCCATCGAGGCGGCACTGGACGTGGGCCGCCCGCGCGACATCCGCGTCACCGACCTTCTCGACCAGGTCGAAGAGGAGTCGTGGGTGCGGCGTGCGAGTCGAGCTTGCCGGCCCGCCGCCGAGCCCCGAGGAGCCTGCGCCGGTCACCTCGGTCGTCGCTGTGGCGACGGGCGACGGGATCCGCCGCATCTTCTACTCGCTCGGTGTCCACCACATCGTGGCCGGGGGCCAGTCGATGAACCCGTCCACAGAGCAGATCCTCGAGGTCGTCGAGTCAGTTCCGGGCGCCGAGGTCGTGATCCTGCCCAACAACAAGAACATCGTGCCCGTCGCCGAGCAGGTGCGCGCGCTTTCGCGAAAACCGACGTTTTCGTCGTCGCCACGCCCGGCATCCAGGAGGGTTTTGCGCGCTCTGCTCGAGTACGACCCCGGGGCGAGCGGCGAGGAGAACGCGAGCCGCCATGCGGGCCGCCGCGAGCCGGGTACGCGCCGGGGAGGTGACCCGGGCGGTCCGGGCGAGCGATTCGGAGGCGGGCCCGATCGAAGCCGGGGACTGGATCGGGCTGTCGCGAGCGGGATCGAGTCGGTCGCGCGCCACGCTCGCGCGAGGCGACCTGTGGCCTTCTCGCCAAGATGCTCGGCGACGGCGACGAGATCGTGACCCTGATCGAGGGTGCCGGGGCCACCACCGCCGACACCCGGCGTGTCTCGGAGTGGCTGCGGGAGAACTGGCCGGGCATCTCCCTCGAGCTGCACCACGGGGGCCAGCCCCTCTACCCGTACCTCGTCTCGGTCGAGTGAGCGAGGCGGCGGGAGGCCGCACGTTGCGGTTCCTCCAGGACAAAAGGCGTGACCGAGCTGCGCGCGTCAAGGCGCGAAAGGCCGCCGGCCTCGAGTCGATGGGCATCGAGACCGTGCTTGGACCTGCTCATGCATTACCCGCGGCGCTACATCGACCGTCGGCACCAGTCCGAGATCGGGGCCCTCGTCGAGGACGAGGAGGCGATGGTCACCGCGACGGTGCGTCGGGTCTCCGCTGCGCCGCACAAGAGGCGGCAAGACGATGGTGCAGGTCGTCGTCGAGGACGCGAACGGGCAGCTTGACGATCGTGTTCTTCAACCAGCCCTGGCGGGCTCGCCAGCTGCCGGAGGGCTCCGAGGTCGTCGTCTTCGGGCGCACCGAGATCTACCGGGGTGGCCGCCAGATGACCAACCCGGTCGTGGACCTCGTCGGCGACCAGACCGGGCCGCATCGTGCCCGTCTACCCCCAGTCGGGCAAGGCCAAGATCGGCTCGGTGGAGATCGCCTCCTATGTCGCCGAGGCGCTCGAGCGCACCGAGGCAGCTGGCAGAGGTGCTGCCGGCGCAGTTCCTCGAAGAGCTCGGCCTGGCCGGGCGTACCGAGGCATTCCGGTGCGATCCACGCCCCCGAGAGCTTCGAGGAGAAGGACCTTGCCCGGCGCCGCTTGGCCTTCGACGAGCTGTTGAGGCTCCAGCTCATCCTCGTCATGAAGAAACGTGCCGCCGCGACCGCAGGCGCCCGGGATCGCTCATCTCTCACGCCGCCTGCGGGCGACGGCGAGCCTCGTCGAGGCGTTCCTCGGCCGCCTGCCCTTCGAGCTGACCGCAGCCCAGGAGCGGGCGATCAGGGAGGTGGCGGCCGACCTCGCCGCTTCGCACCCGATGCACCGGCTCCTGCAGGGCGACGTCGGCGCCGGCAAGACCGTGGTCGCGCTCGCGACGCTTCTTTACGGCGTGCAGGGCGGCCACCAGGGCGCCCTCATGGTCCCGACCGAGGTGCTCGCCGAGCAGCACTTCCTCGCCGCGCGTGGCTTCCTCGACGGGCTCGAGGTGCGCCGACGCCACCCGCATCGGCGGAGTCGCGCCCCCTTGCGGTGGCGCTGTTGACGAACCGGACCGGCGCCGGCGAGCGGGCAAGGATCCAGGCCGAGCTGTTGGACGGGAGCCTCGACCTCGTCGTGGGCACGCACGCCTTGTTGACCGACAACGTCCGTTTCCGCTCGCTCGGGGTCGTGGTTATCGACGAGCAGCACCGCTTCGGCGTCGAGCAGCGGGCGGCGCTTCGCGAGAAGGGCCCGGCCGCGAGCCTCGGCGAGGCGTGAACCTCGAGCGAGGCTTCCGAGTCCGAGCGCGGCTCTCGGCACCCCGACGTGCTCGTGATGACGGCCACCCCGATCCCGCGCACGGCCGCGATGACCGTCTACGGCGACCTCGACCAGACCGTCCTCGACGAGCTGCCGGTCGGGCGGACGCCGGTGACGACCGTCTGGCTGAACGGGCCCGAGCGAGTACACCAGCCGCCTGGGAGCGGGTGCGCAAGGAGATCGCGGCCGGCCGCCAGGCCTATGTCATCTGCCCGCTGGTCGGCGGAGGCCAACCCGAAGACGAGGAGCCCGAAGTCCTCGAGGACGACCTGCGCAGAGGAGCTCCGACGAGTTGGCCGACGAAGAAGTCCGGGCGCGTCCTCATCTCCCGCGCTGCCTCTGGCGGGCTTCGGACAACGAGCCGAGCGTGCCCAAGCCGCCGCCCAAGTCGGTCGTCGAGGAGCACGCCCGTCTTTGCTCGGGCGAGCTCGCCGGGCTCGCCGTGGGCCTGCTGCACGGCCAGCTTGCCTCCAAGGAGAAGGAGGCCACGATGGCCGCTTTTCGCCGCGGCGAGATCCAGGTGCTCGTCGCCACGACGGTCATCGAGGTCGGCGTCGACGTGGCGAACGCGACCGTGATGGTGATCGAGGACGCCGACCGCTTCGGGATCGCCCAGCTCCATCAGCTCCGGGGCCGGGTCGGCCGCGGGAGGGACAAGTCCTGGTGCTACCTGCTCGCCGAGGTCGTGACCCCCGGGGCGGCAAGGCGCCTGCGTGCTCTCGAGGCGACGCAGCGACGGCTTCGAGCTGGCCGAGGTCGACCTCGAGCTGCGGGGCGAGGGCACGGTGCTACGGGACCCGGCAAAAAGGCAGGAGCGACCTGCGCCTGGCGTCGCTGCGCCGGGACAAGGAGCTGGTCCGGGCGGCCCGGCGCGGTGGCCGAGGAGATCGTCGACGAGGACCCGACGCTCGAGGCGCACCCCTGCTCGCCGACGAGGTCCACCTGTTCGTGGACGAGGAGTCCGAGGAGTTCGTCCTTAAGGGCTGAACGATGGAGCATCACGTGCGACCCTGAGCGAGCTCTCTGGCCGCTCTAGCGTTGTGGCATGCGTGTCATCGGCGGCACGGCAAAGCGCCGCCAGCTGCGTGTTCCCGACATTGCCGGGCCTGCGGCCGACGAGCGACCGGGTGCGCGAGGCGATCTTCGACATCCTCGCCAGCCGCGGGGCCGTCGAGGGCGCCTCGGTGCTCGACGCTTTCGCCGGCTCGGGCGCGCTCGGCATCGAGGCGCTCTCGCGGGGGGCGGCGTCGGTCTGTTTCGTCGAGGCCGACCGCCGGGCGGTCGCCGCCATCCACGCCAATCTCGACTCGACCGGCTTCGCCACGTCGCCCGGCCGTGCGCGTCGTGCGGGCGGACGTCTCCGAGTTCCTCGCCCGCGAGACCGCCACCCACTACGACCTGGCCCTTGTCGACCCTCCTTACTCCTTCGACGACTGGCCCTTGCTGCTCGGACTGCTGAAGGCGGACCTCGCCGTCCTGGAGACGTCCGGCTCCGTCGCTGTGTCGCGCGAGCTTCGCGGTCCGCCGCGAGTACCGCTACGGCGGTACGCTCGTCACGCTGGTCGAAGCCCGCGGGCTCGGCCGTGATGATCCCCAAACCACCGAGAAGGACACCGTGTGACCGTCGCTTTGTTCCCCGGCTCTTTCGACCCGTTCCACAACGGGCACCTCGAGGTCGCCGAGCGCGCCTCGAGACTGTTCGACGCGCTCGTGGTGGCGGTCGTCGCGCAACCCGCAAAAGGGCGAGCCCCTCTTCGACGTCGCCGAGCGCGAGGCGATGATCGCCGAGTCGCTCGCCCACCTGGACTCGGTCCGCATCGTGTCGATGTCGGTCCTCGTCGTCGAGGTCGCCCTCGAGGTCGGGGCGAACGTCATCATCAAGGGCTTGCGAGCGGTGTCCGACTTCGAGAACGAGCTGCAGATGGCGCAGATGAACCAGCACCTTTCGGGCATCGAGACGCTGTTCCTGCCGACGAGCTCGGCCCACTCGTTCGTGGCCTCGAAGCTGATCCGCGAGGTCGTCCGCTACGGGGGCGACGTGAGCGAGTTCGTGCCGCCCCCTGTTGCCAGCCGGTTGAAGGAGCTGCGACCGTGACCGACGTCCACGACACCGAAGACTGCCGAGCACGGAGCCGACTCCCGCCGGTCATGACCGAGCCGGGCAGCGTCGAGGACCTCGTCGAGGAGCTCATCGAGATCGTCACCTCGGCCAAGTCGATGCCGCTCTCGTCATCGGCCATCGTCACCCGCGACGAGGTGCTCGACCTGCTCGAGGCGATCCGCGACGAGCTGCCCGAGGAGCTGCGCCGGGCCCGGCGGATGCTCAAGGACCACGAGGAGCTGCTTGCCGCCGCGCGACGGGAGGCGGCCGACATCGTCGGCGACGCCCGGGTCCAGGCCGAGCGCATGGTGCAGCGGACCGAGATCGTTCGCCAGGCCGAGCACCGGGCGGTGCGGATCGTCGAAGACGCCGAGGCGGCGGCGCGCCAGATGCGCCACGAGGCCGAGGACTACGTCGACCAGAAGCTCGCCGGCTTCGAGATCGTGCTCGACCGGACCATGAAGACGGTGCGGACCGGCCGGGAGCGGCTGGCGTCGGTGCCCGCTCCCCAGCCCCAGCCGGGCGACGAGCCGCAGGGCGAGCCCGGCGACGACGCCTGGCTCGCCGGGGAGGGGTTCTTCGACCAGGACCTCGAGTGACGCAGGATCGAGCGCCGCGGACCGTTCGTCGTCGGCGTGGCCGTGCTGCGCAAGCACCCGGGCACGCAGCGACGGCTGAAGGTCAGTCGCCCCGATCGCCGAGCTCGAAGTGAGCAACTCCCGGGTGCCGCCGAGCGCTGCGAGGTCGAGCGTCGACGTGGTGCTCGAGTCCGTGCTCGGCGGCGTTGTCGTGACCGGGACCGTCTCGGCCGACTGGGAGGGCGAGTGCCGGCGCTGCCTCGAGCCGGCGACGGGCCGCCTCGTCGCGCACGGGTCCGCGAGCTCTACTCGCGACGACGCCGACCCCGAGCTCGAGCTACTCCATGACGCGCCGACTGGCTCGACCTCGAACCGCTTGCCCACGATGCCTGTATCTTGGAGCTGCCGCTCGCGCCGCTCTGTGGGCCCGATTGCCTCGGGCTCTGCCCCGAGTGCGGCGTGAACCGCAATCACGAGACCTGTACCTGCACGGAGAAGGCCGACCCGCGGTGGGCCGCCCTCTCCGGGCTCGGTGCCCCTCAAGCCATACCCGAGTGGAGAGAATGACGATGGCCGTCCCGAAGAAGAAGACCTCGAAGTCGAAGAGCCGGAGCCGGCGAGCGTCGGCCTGGACGTTGAACGAGCCCTCGCGCAGCCTCTGCCCCCAGTGCAACCGGGCGAAGCTGCCGCATGTCGTTTGCCCCCATTGCGGGTGGTACAAGGGTCGCCAGGCGGTCGAGGTCGACTGACCGTCGTGGCGCCGACCACCGAAGCGGGCGCGGTGCCGTCGCCAGTCACTCATCTGCCGGTCGCCGTCGACGCCATGGGCGGGGACCATGCCCCGGCCGAGATCGTTGCCGGCGCCCGGCGTGCGGCCGAGGAGCTCGGGATCCCCGTCGTGCTCGTCGGCCCGACCGACGGCTCGCTCGGCGACACCGGCGGGCTCGAGGTGCTCCCGGCCAGCGAGGTCATCGCCATGCACGACGACCCCGCCCAGAGCGTTCGGGCCAAGAAGGACTCGACCCTCGTGCGCGCCGCCGAGGCGGTACGCGACGGGCGGGCCTCGGCGATGGTGAGCGCAGGCAACACCGGGGCCGCCATGGCGAGCGCCCTGTTGCGGATGGGCCGGCTCCCGGGCGTCGCCCGCCCGGCGATCGCGGCGCTCATCCCGGCCGTCAGCGGGCGCCCGGCGGTTCTCGTCGACGCCGGCGCCAACGCCGACTGCCATGCCGAGTGGCTGGTCCAGTTCGCCCAGATGGGCTCTGCGTTCATGACGCTGCGGTTCGGCACCGCCGGACCCGAAGGTCGCCCTGTTGTCCATCGGCGAGGAGTCCTCCAAGGGCAACCAGCTCACCAAGGAGGCCCACGCCCTGCTGGCGGCCGGGGTCGGGGTCGACTTCGTGGGCAATGTGGAGGGACGGGACCTTCTCGACGGCGAACGTCGATGTGATCGTGACCGACGGCTTCACGGGCAACGTCGCCCTGAAGTCGCTCGAAGGGGCACTGCGGTGCTCTTTTCGACATCCTCGGACGGGTGATCAGCGCCACGCCCGAGACCCGCGCCGCCGGCAACGTGCTCGGGCCTGAGCTGCTCGTGTACGCGCAGCGGCTCGACCCGGAGGAGACCGGTGGGGCGATGTTGCTCGGCGTCGACGGAGTCTGTGTCATAAGCCACGGAAGCTCGTCCGCGAGGGCGATCCTCAACGCGGTGCGGGTGGCCCACGAGGCGGTCACCGGCGACCTCGTGGGGTCGCTGCGAGACGCCGTCGCCGTCAGTTGAAGGCGGTCTCGGGCCTTGACTGGCGCAGTGACCCTCCAGGCGGGCCGACCTGTCCACTCGGGAGAGCACGGGCGAGGCGGCACGACACGCCTTAACATTTGGCGAACGGCCTTAACATTGGACAAGGGCAAGACGAAGGAGCCCAGGTGACCGAGACGACCGGTGCGATCATGAGCCGCGCCGAGGTGCTCGAGCTCGTCCGCTCCCAGCTGGCGGAGATCCTCGAGATCGACATGTCGGAGATCAGCGAGTCCTCTTCGTTCGCCGACGACCTCAACGCCGACTCGCTCGCTCTGATCGAGCTAGTCGAGGCGCTCGAAGAGGAGCTGAGCGACCGGTTGCCCGGCTTCCGGATCGATGACGAGGACCTCGAGGACCTGCGTACGGTACGTGACGCGGTCGACTACGTGAGCGGGAAGGTCGGAGCCGCCTGAGCAATCCGACCGCCGGCGCACGAGCCCAACAGCGAGAGGTTGCGCCGGGCGCTTCGCGATTACCCCGTTGACGGCGAACTGCTGCACCAGGCGCTGTCGCACCGTTCCTACTGCTCCGAATGGGGCGGGCGGCCTTCCAACGAGCGCCTCGAGCTGCTCGGTGACGCCGTCTTGGGTCTGGTCGTCACCGATCACCTGTACCGGGCCTTCCCGGAGCTGCCCGAAGGAGACCTCGCCAGGTTGCGGGCCTCGGTCGTGAGCACCGAGGCCCTGGCCCCGATCGCCGCCGAGCTCGGCGTCGGAGAGGCGGTCCTGCTCGGCAAGGGGGAGGAGACCTCGGGCGGCCGTGCCAAGGAGTCGATCCTCGCCGACTGCCTCGAGGCGATAATCGCCGCCGTCTACCTCTCCTCGGGCCTTGCGGCCGCCACGAGCTTCGTCGTCGACCTGCTCGAGGACCCGATCGCGGGCATCGCCGCTGAGGGCCGGCTCGGGGACCCGAAGAACAGGCTGCAGGAGCTCGCCGTGCGCGCTCGAGCTTGGACGTCCCGTCTTACAAGGTGACGCGACAAGGGCCCTGACCACGCCAAGGTGTTCTTCGCCGAGGTGATCCGTCGGCGGAGAGGTGCTCGGTCGTGGCACCGGCGCCTCGAAGAAGCTCGCCGAGCGGATGGCGGCCGCCGCCGCACTCGAAGCCCTGGCGGACCGGCAGGGCGACAAGCCCGGCGCTTAGGTGCCCGAGCTTCCCGAGGTCGAGACGGTCCGGCGAGGACTCGAGCAGGCAGTCGTCGGGCGCCGGGTCGACGAGGTGAAAGTGCTCGGGCGCCGCACTGTGCGGCGCCAGTCACCGGCCGAGCTCGACGAACCGTCTCGTGGGGCGCACGCTTCACCGCCGCTGGGCGCCGGGGCAAGTTCCTCCTCCTGTCGCTCGACGACGGCTCGGTGCTAGTCGTCCACCTGCGCATGACCGGCCAGCTGCTCCACCTCGGCGGTCAAGAGCGCCCGCCACTGCCCGATCACACCCACGTCCTGGTCGTTCTCGACGACGGGACCGAGCTTCGCTTCGTCGACCCGCGGACCTTCGGGGAGTGGTTCGTCGCCCACGAACTCGACGGCCGGGGCCAGCCGGTCGAGCTCTCCCACCTCGGGCGCGACCCGCTCCTGGAGGGCCTTCCCACGGCCCATCTCGCCGTCCGCCTTCGCCGGCCGGCGCGCCTCGCTCAAGGCCCTTCTCACCGATCAGCGGATCGTCGCCGGCATCGGGAGCATCTACGCGGACGAGATCGTGTTTCAGGGCCAGGCTGCGGCCGGACCGCCTGGGCGGCTCTCTGACCCCCGCCGAGCTCGCCGCGCTAGCCAAGGCCGCTCGGGCCGTGCTGCGCGAAGCCGTGGCCTCGCGGGGGTCGTCGCTTCGCGACCAGCGCTACCGCGACCTCGCGGGTGGCCTCGGCTCCTATCAGGGCCGCCACGCGGTCTACGACCGGGCGGGAGAGCCTTGCCCGCGCTGTGGGTGCCCGGTCGCGCGGCTCAAGATCGGCGCCCGCTCCGCCTATTGCTGCGAAGGCTGCCAGCTTTGAGGGCGAGCCGTAGGTTGGTGGCTACCAACCCCCGGGAGCCGGTGCGCCACGGATAACGTGAGCGCAACGTGTTCCTGAAGACGCTGACACTCAAGGGCTTCAAGTCCTTCGCCGATCCGACGACGATCGAGCTCGAGCCGGGCATCACCGTCGTCGTGGGCCCGAACGGCTCGGGGAAGTCGAACGTCGTGGACGCCGTGGCCTGGGTGCTCGGCGCCCAGGGACCGAAAGTGGTCCGGTCCACGAAGATGGACGACGTCATTTTCGCCGGCACCTCGAGACGCCCCGCCCTCGGGCGCGCCGAGGTCTCGCTCACGATCGACAACGCCTCGAGACGCCTGCCGGTCGAGGTGGCCGAGGTCACGATCACAAGGACGCTGTTTCGGACAGGTGAGAGCGAGTACGCCCTGAACGGCGCGCCGTGCCGGCTGCTCGACATCCAGGAGCTCCTTTCCGACGCCGGTGTCGGCCGCCAGCAGCACGTGATCGTGAGCCAGGGCCAGCTCGACGCAGTGCTCCAGGCGCGGCCGGAGGATCGGCGCATGGTGATCGAGGAGGCGGCCGGGAGTCCTCAAGTTCCGCCGGCGCCGCGAACGCGCCGAGCGACGCCTCGAGTCGAGCGAGCAGAACCTGCTCCGGCTGCAGGACCTGCAGCGGGAGGTGCGCCGCCAGCTGCGCCCGCTCGAGCGCCAGGCCGAGGCGGCCCGCCGTCACGACGGGCTCGTCGCCGAGCTGCGGGCGCTGCGCTTGCACCTTGCCGGTCGCGAGCTCGACTCGCTCGGGCGGCGGCTCGAGGGGGCCGAGCGCTCCCATGGCGAGACGACCGAGAAAGAGATCGCCCAGCGAAACGAGCTCGCCCGCCTCGACGAGCTGGTCGCCGCGACCGAGTCCGCGCTGAGTGAGGTGCAGGCCTGGGACGGGGCGGACCGGCTCGGACGCGCCGAGCGCCTGCTCGAGCGCCAACGAGGTCTTGCGAACGTCGTCTCGGAGAGGCGCCGCGCCGTGGCGGGATCGTTCACCGGCCGCCACCGAGGCGGACGTCGTCGCCTCGCTCGAGGCCGAGTCGTCCCGTCTTGTCAGTGACCTCACCGCCGCCGAGGCCGCTCTCGAGTCCCTCGTGCCCGAACGCGAGACGCTCGAGGGGCTCGAGGCCGAGCTGCGTCGTGACGAGGCGGCCTTCGAGGCGGCGCGCCGGGGCTCGGACAGCCTTGACTACTCGGCGGGACGACGGCGTCAGGCGACGGCGCTCCTTTGGACGCCCGCAGGGCGCGCCAGGAGCACGACGGCGTGCTCGCCCGTCTGTCGACGGCCCGCGAGTCCGTCGCACGTCTTGCCGAGCGACTCGCCAGCTTCGATCGTGCCCGCCTCGAGCACGAGCAGCGCCTGGCGGAGCTGGCGGCGACGCTCGGCGCCTGCGCCGCCGACGACGAGCGGTGGCGAGGCGAGCACGAGCAACTGGCGGCGGCCGAACGAGAAGCCGCGGCGGCCGAACAACGAGAGCGAGGCGCGCGCACGCGAAGCCCTCGACCGCTCGCACGCGCTCGAGGCCCGTGCCGAGGCGCTGCAAGCGGCGCTTGACGAAACGCGGGCCCGCGCCGGCGTGGAGCGCCTCGCCGGCCTCGCAGGGCGTGCTCGGGACCCTGGCGGACCTCGTCGACATCGACGACGGTTGCGAGCGGGGCTTCGAGGCGGCCGTCGAAGACGCTCTCGGCACGGTCGTCGTCGACGGCACGAGTGCGGCCCGCGACGCCTTGCGCCACCTGCACGACGCCGGCTTGCACGGCGGAGTGCTCCCGACAGGCAGGCCTGTGGTCGCGGACTTCTTTTGAGTCTGCGCCGCCCGCGGGCGCTGGCGAGCTGCTTCGCGATCGGGTCCGCTCGCAGGCGCACGGTCTAAGCGCCGTGCTCGACCAGCTGCTCGCCGGTGTCGTTCTGTGCCGGGGCGGGCTCGCGGAGGCGCTCCGCCTCGCCGAGGAGCTGCCCGGCCGCACGATCGTGACGACAGAGGGCGACCGTTTCTCGGCCCGGGGATGGCGCATCGGGGCGGCGCGCTCGGGGGCGACGCGCGCCGCGCTCGAGGCTGTCCGGCGCGACGCCGAGTCCGCCGCAGAGCTGGCGCGCACGGCCGTTGCCGAAGGCCGAGCTAGCTCGAGAGTCGCTTGTCACCGCTCGCGCCGCGAGCACGCGAGGCCGCCAGACGCCTCGACAATGCAGTCGCCGCCCGCGCCCAGGCCAAAGCCGCCCAGACCGAGTCGGCCGAGCGCCTTGTGCGACTGGCCGCCGAGCGGGCCGACGCCTCGGCCGCTCACGAGGCTGCTCTCGTGCTCGTGGCTGCGACCGAGGCTGAGCTGGCGCTACGGGAGAGCGAGCTTGCCAAAGCCGAAGGGGCCGAGATCGAGGCTCTCGCCGTTGCCGAGGAGGCCGCACGAGCCCGCAAGGCACTTGACGAGCGTGCCCGTTCTCTGGCGGCGCTCAGAGCCGAGCTCGCGATACGAAGCGCCGGGCTCGAGGAGCGGTTGGCCTTGCTCGCCGGCCGCAGGGCGGAGGTGGAGCGGCGCCTCGCCGGGCTCGAAGCGGCCCGCGCGGACGCGACCGCCCGCAGGGAGTCGCTCGAGATCGCCGGGCGCGCACTCGAGCGACTCGCACGAGAGCTCGTCCGCCTCGCAGGCGAGCTCGGCTCGGCCCGGGACCGCCTGCGGACAGAACGCGCCGAGCACGAGGCCGCCGTCACCGCCACGACCGATCGCCTGCGACACCTACGCGAGGAACGCACAGCGGCCGAGCGAGCGCTCAGTGGGACGCCGCGAGCTGCTGCAGCGCGTCGAGCTGGAGCGCGCCGAGGCGAGGTTGCGCCTGGAGACGGCCGTTGAGACGCTGCGCCGCGAGCTCGAGTGCGAGCCGGAAGATGCCACGGCGGCGCCGTGCCCGGAACTTCCTCCCGGTATCCCTGCCCACGCCGCGGTCCGCGAGCTCGATCGCGAGCTCCGCCTCATGGGTCCGGTGAACCCGCTGGCGCTCGAGGAGCTCGCCGCCTTCGAGGAACGGGACCGTTTCCTCGCCGAGCAGCTCGAGGACGTGCGCGCCGCCCGGCGGGAGCTGGGGCGGGTCATCCGTGCCGTCGACGAGGAGATCGTCGGCGTTTTCACCGAGGCCTTCGCCGACGTCGCCCGCCATTTCGAGAGCCTGTTCTCGATGCTGTTCCCGGGAGGCACCGGTCGGCTCAGCCTTCTCGATCCAGAGGACCTCCTCTCGACCGGGATCGAGATCGAGGCGCGCCCGGCCGGCCGCAACGTTCGGCGCCTTTCGCTGCTTTCGGGTGGGGAGCGCTCGCTTGTGGCGCTGGCTTTCCTCTTCGCCGTGTTCCGGAGCCGGCCCTCCCCGTTCTATGTGATGGACGAGGTTGAGGCGGCACTCGATGATGTGAACCTTCACCGATTCTTGGACCTTGTCGACGAGTTCCGTCACGACGCCCAGCTGATCGTCGTCAGCCACCAGAAAAGGACGATGGAAGCAGCCGACGTCCTCTACGGGGTGAGCATGCAGCCGGGCGGTGCCTCCAAAGTCGTCAGCGAGCGGATCGGGACGCCATCGGCCGGCGCAGCCAACCTCGACTAGCCCTCTTCGGCCTTCGGTCCGGGGCCGGTAGTCTGCGCACGACATGACTCTTCTGATCGTCATCGTTGTCGTTGCCGTCGTGCTCGTGGCCTCGGGCGGGTTCGTGATTGTCACGGGGAATCGCCGCCGCCACTCACCCCCCCTCGCCCGACCCGCGTCGCCCGCCCTCGGCGCGCCCCCGGGCGCGTCGGCGTCGCCGAGCGCCACCGCTGCGGTCGAGTCCGAGACTTCGCTTGAACCCGTCCCTTCGGACAAAGAAGGCGTTCGCGAGATCGAAGGTGAGCTCGGCCGACCTGCGTTGAGGGACCGGCTCGGCCGCGCCCGAGGTCTGCTAGCGGGCTACCTGGACCAGGTCCGCGGCCGAAAAGGCATCGACGAGGCGACGTTCGAGCAGCTAGAGGAAGCGCTGATTCTGGCTGATGTGGGCATCACGACGACGACGAGGATTCTCGACGACCTTCGCGCTAAGCTCCGCTCGGGGGCGCTCTCCGCCACTGATCCTGCAGCCCTGCTACTAGCGCTGCAGGCTGATCTCATCTCGATGTTCGAGGGCGACATCGGGGCGCTCTCGTTTGGCGAGGGCGACGGACCGACGGTGTGGCTTTTCGTCGGAGTGAACGGGGTCGGCAAGACGACGACGATCGGCAAGCTCGCCCTCCAGGAGAAGCAGGCGGGCCGGACAGTGGTGCTGGCGGCAGGCGACACGTTTCGGGCAGCTGCCGGAGAGCAGCTCGAGTCCTGGGCCGAGCGCGCCGAGGCGCGGATCGTCCGGGGCTCGGACGGGGCGGACCCGTCCTCTGTGATCTTCGACGCCGTCCAGCACGCGGCATCCCGGGGAGCAGAGCTGGTCCTTGCCGACACCGCCGGACGTCTGCACACAAAGGTGAACCTGATGGACGAGCTCCGCAAGGTGCGCCGCGTCGCCGAGAGGCCCCCGGGGCAGTTGACCGAGGTCCTCCTCGTGCTCGACGCCACCACGGGCCAGAACGGCGTCGTCCAGGCACGCCAGTTCACCGAGGCGGTCGGTGTGACCGGGATCGTCCTCACCAAGCTCGACGGCACTGCCAAAGGCGGTGTCGTGCTCGCTATCAGGTCCGAGCTCGGACTGCCGATCAAGCTCGTCGGGGTCGGGGAGGGCCCGGCGGACCTGGTGCCTTTCGATCCGACGGAGTTCGTCGGGGCTCTGTTCGCTTGAGCGCCGCTCCGAGCCCTCGGTGCCCCCGCCGTGGCCCGACTAACCTGAACTGACCCATGTTTGACACACTGACCGATCGTTTCGACGCAATCCTCACGCGCCTTCGCGGCCGTGGTCGGCTTGGCGACGCCGAAGTTTCCGAGGTGCTGCGGGAGATCCGGGTTGCCCTCCTCGAGGCGGACGTCAACCTCGCCGTCGCCCAGAACCTCATAGAACGAATCCGTGCTCGCTGCAGTGGTGCCGAGCTTGCCAAGTACCTGACCCCTGCTCAGCAGGTGATCAAGGTCGTCAACGAGGAGCTCACTGCCACCTTGGGCGGCGAGGCGATGAAGATCACTTACGCCTCCAAGCCCCCGACCGTTGTGCTGCTCGCCGGCCTGCAGGGCTCTGGCAAGACGACCGTCTCGGCAAAGTTGGCGCAATGGTTCCGCCAGCAGGGACGGCACCCCTATCTGATCGGCGCCGACCTGCAGCGCCCGGCGGCCGTCGAGCAGCTGCGCGTGCTCGGCTCCGAGATCGGCGTCGGCGTCTTTTCTGAGCCGAGCGATCCCGTCACCGTCGCCAGGAAGGGATTAGGCGAAGCGGAGCGCCTCGGGCGTGACGTGGTCATCGTGGACACCGCCGGACGCCTCGCCATCGACCGCGAGCTGATGGACGAGGTAAGCCAACTCTCCGCGACGGTCCGTCCGGACTACACCTTCTTCGTCGTCGACGCCATGACCGGCCAGGACGCTGTCCAGACCGCCGAGGCCTTTCACAAGGCACTGCAGCTAGACGGCATCATCTTGACCAAGGTCGACGGTGACGCCCGCGGCGGGGCTGCCCTTTCGGTCAAACAGGTCGTGGGTCGTCCGATCGCCTTCTTGTCGACGGGAGAACGCCTCGCCGACTTCGAGATCTTCCACCCCGACCGGCTCGCCAGCCGGATCCTCGGGATGGGCGACGTGCTCAGCCTGATCGAGAAGGCCGAGCGCGAGTACGACGAGGAAGTCGCCGGCCAGGCCATGGAGCGGCTGCAGTCGGGGAGGTTCACCCTCGACGATTTCCTCGACCAGCTCCGCCAGATCAAGAAGATGGGACCGCTGACAGGGCTGTTGTCGATGATGCCCGGCATTCCGAAAGAGATGCGTGACGCTAAGGTCGACGAGCGTGACGTCGGCAAGGTAGAGGCGATCATCTGCTCGATGACTCCCCTCGAGCGCGCCGACCCGAGTCTTCTCGACGGCTCGCGTCGGCTCAGGGTCGCGCACGGAAGTGGCACATCCACCACCGAGGTCAACAATCTCCTGCGGCAGTTCAAGGAGATGCAGAAGATGATGCGAGGCGTCGGGCCGATGGCCAAGCTCGCCGGCACGGGACGCCCCGCCAACAAGGCCAGGTCCGTCAAGGGCAATCGCAAGAAGCAAAAGGGCGGCCGGATAACCCCGTCCTCAAAGGGCCTTGGCCCGGCCCGATAGTTGTCTCCACCACGAAAGAAGGAAGAATTCCCGTGACCGTAAAGCTCCGCCTCATGCGCATGGGCAAGAAGAAGCAGCCCACCTACCGCGTTGTCGTGGCCGACAGCCGCTCGCCTCGCGACGGGCGCTTCATCGAGGCCGTCGGAACCTACGAGCCCCGCATGGAACCGTCCACCATCGAGATCGACAACGCACGTGTCCTCGGCTGGCTCGCCAAGGGCGCGCAGCCGACCGAGACCGTGCGCAAGTTGCTCGTCGTCTCGGGCGCCTGGGAGCAGTTCGAGTCGACTCGGCCTGCCCGGCCGGTCTCGGATCGCTACGCCCGCCCCGGCCGTGCCACCTCGCCGGCCAAGAAGGCGCCCGCCAAGAAGGCGCCCGCCAAAAAGGCGGTGGCGAGCAAGTCTGCTGCCGCCAAGGCGAGCGCCGCGGCGACAGCCGACATCCCCGCTGGCGACAGCGCGGGTGACGGCAAAGCCGAGAGTTGAGGAACGACATGACTGACACCGGAAGTAACCCGTTCGCAGAGCCGGACTTCAGCGCCCTTCGCGACGCGGGCGTCCAAGATGCCACGGACGAGGACTACAACGACGACGAGGACCTCGAGGACGAAGAATTCGACGACGAGGAGCTCGACGAAGACGACGATCTCGACAACGGAGGCGACGAGGACGCCGAGGAGGACGAACTTGCCGTCCCGGACCACGCCGGCACGCGCCAAGCTGTCGAAGAGGATGCGGGCAACCGCGTGGCAGGGGGCACCGCCCGTTCGGTGCTCGAGCACCTGGCCCGTTCCATCGTCGACGATCCTGACGGCGTGGCCGTCGAGGTGTCGGAGACCCGCAGTGGCATCCACCTCGCCCTTCATGTCGCCCAGGGCGACATGGGGCGGATCATCGGCCGTCGGGGGCGCACCGCTCAGGCGTTGCGTACCCTCGTACGGGCTGCAGCCGCCCGCGACAGCCAGGAGGCGTCGGTCGACATCGTCGACTGAGCACGAGATGGCGCCGAGGTCCGGTGGCGAGGGGAACCTGCGGCCGCTGCTCGAGGTCGGCCGGATCGCCCGCCCGCACGGTCTGGCGGGCGAGGTCGTGGTCGCCCTGGTGACCAACCGGACCGAGCGGCTCGCGCCAGGAACCGAGCTGACGTGCCGTCCCTCCGAACCGACCGGCGTCCTGGTCGGGGCCTCCTCGTCTACCCGGGTCCTCAAAGTGTGCAGCTCCCGGCCCTTTCAGGGCCGTCACCTGGTCCAGTTCGAGGGCGTGCACACTCGCGAGGCCGCCGACGAGCTCCGCGACGCCCTTCTTTTTGCACCCCCGCTCTACGATCCTGACGCCCTCTTCGTGCACGAGCTCGTTGGCGCCGAGCTGTTTGAGGTGAACGGGACGCCACGGGGCAAGGTGGTCGCGGTGCAGGCGAACCCGGCAAGTGATCTTCTCGTGACGGAGGACGGGAACCTGGTCCCGCTCCGCTTCGTAGTCGGCCGGGAGGTGGGTCGCCTCGTTGTAGACCCGCCGACGGGGTTGTTCGATTGAGCGAGCCGACCACCGCTTCGGGGCTGCACCCGGCAGGCGGAGTGCAGCCCCCTCGAGTGTCCCGGCTCAAAGCCGCCCTGCGCATCGACGTGTTCTCGATCTTCCCCGAGGTGGTCGACGCGTACTGCATGACGAGCGTCGTCGGGCGGGCGCGGCGCGACGGTCTTGTGGACCTGCGCCTTCACGACCTTCGGGCGGCGACGACCGATCCTCACCGAAGCGTCGACGATGCACCCTTCGGTGGCGGCGCAGGTATGGTGCTCGCGCCTGAGCCTGTGTTCGGGGCGGTCGAGCTCGTCGACCCGCCGCGCCCGTTGTACCTGCTCGCGCCCGGTGGGCGTCGTTTCGACCAGGCAGTCGCCATGGAGCTGGCGGGTCTCGAACGCGCGAGCGGGGCAGTCTTCTGACCCGGCCTTCTCGCTCTTGTGCGGGCGCTACGAGGGCGTGGACCAGCGCATCGCCGATCATCTCGCGGACGGTGAGCTGTCGGTAGGCGACTACGTTCTCGCCGGCGGGGAGCTCGCCGCCATGGTCGTCGTCGAGGCCACCGTCCGGCTCATCCCAGGAGTGCTCGGCAATGAGGCCTCAGCCGGCGACGAGAGCTTCACGACCGGGCTGTTGGAGTACCCGCACTACACAAGGCCGGCGGTGTTCCGTGGCTGGGAGGTCCCAGAAGTCCTGCGTGGGGGCGATCATGGCCGGGTCGAGCGCTGGCGCAGGGCGGCGGCGCTCTGGCGCACGCTCGAGCTGCGGCCCGACCTGGTTGCGGCCCGGGGCGGTCTTTCGCCCGACGAGGTGCGCCTGCTCCTCGAGCACGGCTATCCTCTAGGTGCCCACGGAACGGGAAGAGCTGAACGGTCGGACGCCGCGTCCGGCAAGCGGCAGACTGTCGGCGACCCCTCCGATCGCCTCGAGGAGCGTGACCTGTAATGAACCCCACCGACCTGGTCGACCGCGAGAGCCTTCGCGACGACATCCCGGAGTTCCGCCCCGGCGACACCTTGAAGGTGCACGTGCGGGTCGTCGAAGGAAATAGGGAGCGTGTGCAGGTCTTTCAGGGCGCCGCCATCCGCCGTCAGGGCTCCGGTATCCGCGAGACGTTCACGGTACGCAAGGTGAGCTTCGGCGTCGGCGTTGAGCGCACGTTCCCGGTTCACTCCCCGATCATCGCCAAGATAGAGCGGATCACCGAGGGCGACGTCCGCCGTGCGAAGCTGTACTACCTGCGCGATCGCTCGGGCAAGGCTGCGAAGATCAAGGAGAAGCGCGACGTCCGCTGAGACGCGGGGGGAGGTTGACGTGGCCGTGCTTGAGCTCACCGGCGCGCGTTTTCAAGCCGCCGGTGGCGTGATAGTGAGCCGTCCATGAGCGCCGAAGAGGATCTCGACCAGTTCGAGGCCGAGGTGGAGCTCGAGCTTTACCGCGAGTACCGGGCGGTGTTCCCGATGTTCCGTTACGTCGTGGAGACTGAGCGCCGTTTCTACCTGGCCAACGACGTCAAGGTGACACCCCGCTCGGGACCCGGTGCCACCTACTTCGAGGTCGAGCTCGACAGACGCCTGGGTCTGGGACATGTACCGTCAGGCCCGCTTCGTGTCCTCGGTGCACGTCGTCACCTACAAAGACGTGAATGTGGAGGAACGGCCGAAAGACGAGGTCTAAGGGGCACCAGGCTCTTGCGACTCGGCCCCGAAACCACTCGGTGAGCATGCCGCGGACCACCTAGTGTCGTGAGTCGGAGATTCTTTCAGATATAGGAATTTTCCTCCTGTCCGGCGCGTTGCTCCTTCCATCGACGACGATGGGAGGTAGCGATGGCAGAACGAGGCCGCCCCAAAGCAGAGCTAGTGCTGAGCGACAACGAGCGTGAAACGTTGGAACGTTGGGCTCGCCGGCCAAAGAGCGCGCAGGCCTTGGCTCTTCGGTGTCGCATCGTCCTCGAGTGTGCTAGTGGTCTCACCAATCGCGAGGTGTCGCGCCGGATCGGTGTGAGCGAACCGACCGTGTCGAAATGGCGGCGGCGCTTTGTGACAAAGCGCTTGGAGGGACTGCACGACGAAGCGCGCCCAGGCGTCCCGCGATCGATCACGGACGATCACGTCGAGGCTTTGATCGTGGCCACCTTGGAACAGACACCCACCGACGCCACCCATTGGTCGACGAGGTCAATGGCCAAAGCCACCGGCATGAGCCAATCTGCGGTGAGCCGCATCTGGCGGGCCTTTGGCCTAAAGCCCCATCTGGTCGACTCCTTCAAGCTCTCGCCCGATCCCCAGTTCGTCGAAAAAGTCCGGGACGTGGTGGGTCTTTACCTCAATCCGCCAGAAGGCGCCTTGGTGCTCTGTGTGGACGAGAAAACCCAGATCCAAGCCTTGGACCGGACCTCACCAGTGCTGCCGCTTCGACCAGGCCTACCTGAACGACGCACCCATGACTACGTGCGAGGCGGCACCACCAACCTCTACGCAGCCCTCGACATCGCCTCGGGCCAGGTCATTGCTGATATGACCGAGCACCACCGCGCCCTTGAGTTCAGGCGATTCTTGAACCTGATCAACAACAGTGTGCCAAAAGACCTCGACGTCCATGTCGTGGTCGATAACTCCTCAACGCACAAGACGCCCGAGATTCATCGCTGGCTGCTGCGCCACCCCCGCTTCACCCTTCACTTCACGCCCACCTATAGCTCGTGGATGAACCTCGTCGAGCGCTGGTTCGCCGAGCTGACCACCAAGTGGCTACGACGCGGCACTCATCGCTCGACCAAGGAACTCGAAGCGGCAATCACGACCTGGATCGCCAACTGGAACGAGGATCCCAAGCCCTTTGTCTGGCACAAGAGCGCAGACGAGATACTCGACACGCTGGCGGCATATTGCGCGCGAATCTCCGACTCAGGACACTAGGCGCCTCTTGGGATTCGGGCTGGACAACGCGTTATCGGACCGGGCGCTCAGCGTCCCGTGGGGCGGCGTCGCTTGCGATGTTCCCAACAGGGCGAGTGCCAGTGGCGCCTGCCGGTCGCGTCCGACAGCGGCACGACGACGAAATGGCCCGTACCGGGCCTGATCTCCTGGTTACAGCCGGGACAGATGTAGGTCTTGTCGGCCTGGTACGGCTGCACGCGGCGTAGCTCCGCCACGCCGAGGCCCGTCGGGTCTTCCACGAATTTGTCATCGCTCGTGCCGGCCCAGCCAAGCGCGCCGCCCGCCGTGACGCCACGGTTCTTGCGCGTACCCGGTCGCGCCGGGCTGTCCCGGGGCGACCGGCGATCGGGCGAACGTCTGGGCACGTCACTGATTGTTGCAGGCGGGAGCGAGCCGCCTGTTCAAAGGGCGGAAAATTCTCCTCCCGTCCGCCCCGGCGAACGCCACGGCACCGACCTCGTGGCGCCACCAAGAGGGACTGGTTCCTCAGGGCACGACCACGATGGGATACCTCGCGTGGCGGACGAGGGCGACAGGCACGGAGCCGAGCACGTGGTGGTACGTCTGCACGGCGCTTCCGACGATGATGACGACGTCGACCTCGTCGCCGTACTCCCGGCGCAGCTCGTCCGCGGCGAGGCCGAGCTCATGAGCTACGACGCCGTCGCGTCGCTGGAAGTGCCAGCGCTGTTCGCCCTCCATCCGGGCCTGGACGGCTGCAGCGAACTCCTGCTCGGCGTCGTCGAACCCTTTGCGCATCTCGACGCCTGCGTCCGCCGACAGCTCCGTTCCGACGGGCATGTGCGCCACGTAGACGACCTCGACGGTCCCCACCCTGCCCGAGATGAGCCGCTTGGCAGCGTCGAGTGCCCGATAACCGGGCTCGGAGCCGTCGAAGCCGACGACGGCGATAATCCGGTCGGGGGCGTGCTTGACAGGGACGTGGACTTCTGGCTCGGACTTCTTCTCGTTCTTCACGACCGCGATTCTGCTTGGTCCGGGGAGCTGTCTGCGCCGAAAATCTCCGGTCGAGATCAGTCCATGAGCTGAGGGGCCACTGCCGCGCCCAACATTTGCGCGTTTACCAGCTCACGCTGGGTCTTGTCTGAGCGTGGCGGTTTGCGTTCAGGTGATGTGGGGACGGATCGCCGAGATCTACTTCTCGTGGGAGAGATGGTCGGTGCTATCCGGGCCGACGTAGCCGTGCGCCCGGAACCGGGGCTCGATCCGGTCGAGCCGGGAGGCGTTCCTCGTGGGTAGGCGGCCCCGGCCCACTCACCGATCCGGCGGTGCGTGACCTTGTCACAGCTGCGGGCCGAATTGTCGAGAGCGATGGCGATGCGCAACAAAGGGGGGTAGAGCTGCGCAGGTGCGACAGAACCCCAAGAAACTGGTGCGGGCCCTTTTCGCCCTGTGGGCACCAGCTTTGGCAACCGCGCCCCTCAGGTGGTGGACGCGCCCTTAGACGTTGGACTAAGGAAGAAGAGTGACGCTGCGGGCAGAAGTCCTCAACCTCGAAAGCCACGTGCGTCCATTCCTCCTGGCGGAGCCGTCGGGCGCTCCGTCGGTCATCGTGCTCAGCCTCCACGGGAGCCGTTCCTCACCTGAGCAGCAGGCCCGGCTGAGTGCGATGGAGAGGCTCCGCTCGTCGGGCGCCGTGGTGGCCTTCCCCCAGGGGGCCTGGCCCCTCGGGTCCGGGTTTGAATGGGACCTCGAGGGGGACGCCGAGTTCCTCCGAGTCCTGGTCAGCTCGCTCCTCGCCCGATACCCGGGGACGGACCGACGGGTTTGCCTCGCCGGGATGTCTGGTGGGGCCAGGATGGCCAGCCGCTTCGCCTCGCTCCATCCCGAGTCCGTGCGCGTTCTCGGAGCGGTCGCCGGCCTTCGAGCTCCCACAAAGACCCGGCTCGAGTACCCACTCAGGGTTGTCGCCTTTCACGGAACCGCTGACCGCATAAACCCCTTTGCCGGCAGCGGCACCGAGCGCTGGAACGAGAGCGTGCTTGACGCGGCCTCGGCCTGGGCCGGAGCCCTTGGGCTGGCGAGTGAGCCGACCCGCGACGAGCTCACCGCTCACCTCACCCGAATGGACTTCGGCGACCCCGGCGAGGCGGCGGCTGTCTCCTTGTTCATCTCGCAAGGAGCCGGCCACACGTGGCCAGGTTCCCGTCTCCCCCTCTTCTTGCGGCTCTTCCTCGGACGGACCTCCATGGAGATCGACGCCACGGCCGAGATCTGGCGGCCAACTGGATCGTCGGCCTGACTGGCGCGATATGACCGACACAGCGGTCGGTTCGCAGCGCCCTGTTCAGTCGGTTGATCAGGGCTCACAGAAGTCGGGAGGAAGGTGCAGCGACGGCCTCAAGCGGGCCGCGCGGTCACCGCGACAGCTGACACCGTACGCGCTCTGGGGGGTGATAAGACCGTGCTTAGGGACTGCTTCTCGTCCCGTTTAGACACAGAGATTCCGACGGCATCAGGTGCAGCGCGACTCCCAGCTCAAGCGTTGTCATAGATAGGGAGGTCTCGTGGCGGTCGAGGGCACTGACCAGGCTGAGTTCGAGCAGTGGTATCTCGCGTCACGCGACGCCCTCACCGGCGCCGCCTTCCTTTACGTCGGCAACTTGGACGTGGCCCTCGAGCTGACCCAGGAGACCTACGCCCGAGCGTGGCAGCACTGGGAGGTCGTTTCGAGGCACCCTAACCGTGACGCGTGGAATCGGCTGGTGCTCCACAACCTAGCGGTGAGCCGCTGGCGCCGTCTGGCCGTCGAGAACGCGCTCACGCCGTCGCGCTCTGAGGCGTATGAACCGCTGGACACCCATGATCTCGATCTCGCGCGACTCGTGGCCCGGCTGCCTGCGAACCAACGACGTGCCTTTGTCCTTCACGTCGTCTTCGACCTCACCGTCGACGACGTTGCCCGTGAGATGAAAGCACCCGCCGGCACCGTGCGCTCCTGGATTCACCGCGCCAGGACCGCACTCGCCTCCCAGATCGAATTCGACGCCGGTCAAATGGCCCGGAAGTGAGAACAATGGACGAGAGCTCGGACGACATCGACCAGATCTTCAAACGTGCCGCACAGCATGCCGCGGCCATCGCCTGTGTGCTCGACCCAACCAGGGCGATCGAACGGGGTGCGAAACGACGCAGCTTTGCCCGCCGTAGGAAGATGGCGCTGTCAGGAGCCGTCGTCCTCGCCCTGGTCGTCGTTTTCCTGGTGCCATTGCCACAGCTCCACCTGTTCGGCACCGGCGGTTCGGGCACCTCCACCGGGCCGCCGACAACGCTGCCTGCGACGAGAACAGGCCCTATCGGGGGGAGAGTCCCGGCCGGCTTTGAGCCGCGCTCGTTCACAGCTGTGAACCGTGAGGAGTGGTGGTTGCTCGGGTTTGCTCGATGCCTCGCCGGGGCCGGCACCTGTGGCGAGATCGTTCGCACGACTGATGGTGGTTCCAGCTTCGTCGGCATCCCGGCCCCGCCCGTGAGCGCGAGCGAGGTCACGCAGTTGAGTTTCGCCAACGCTCTCGACGGATACGCCTTCGACCCAGAGCTTTGGGAGACGACCAGTGGCGGGACGAGCTGGGTGAAGCTCGCGACCGCGGGACCGGTCGCCCAGCTGGAGGTGGCCGATGGTGAGGCGTATGCGCTGGGCTGTACAGCTGCGGACTGCAGCTCCAGCGAGTTGCTGCGCTCGCCGGTCGGATCGCTCAACTGGCAGCGGGTGCCGACGCCAGTGCCCCTCGAGGACGACTCGAGCCTCACCGTGAGCGGCACGGACATCTACGTGCTTGGGGGCAAGACTGGTAGCCAGCGAATGCGAATATTCCTCTTGCGCTCCGAGGACAAGGGCGCAAGCTTTGCCGAGCGGGTCGATCCCTGCACGCCCGGTCTCGGCGGCAGGCTGACAGCGGCCGCCAACGGGCATCAGTCGCTCTGGGCCGTGTGTCCCACCGGAACCGAGGCAAAAACATGGCTGTCGAACGATGGCGGAAGGAGCTGGATCGGGCTCAAGGGAGGATTCCCGAACTCGGTGCAGTTGGTCGCCGCGTCGTCATCGGTCGCGCTCGTGTCGCCGGCTCTTGAGAGCAACGGAAATACCCCGGACGCGCTCGTCAGAACGACGGACGGCGGCAGAAGCTTTGCGGTCGTACTGAGCGGCTCTGCCACTCGGGTCCTGTGGCTCGGTTTCACCAACCCGTCTCGGGCCTACGGCCTTTTCGAGTCCAGTAATTCGGCCGTGGTCACGACACAGCTTTACGAGTCGAACGACGGCGGCGCGACCTGGCACCGGGTCGCGATCAAGACCTGACCGGGCTGGTGGCCCCGCGGAGTCAGACCCTTCCACTCAAGGTCATCGGCGTAGTGCTGGTGGCCTTGGACAGACGGAATTTGGTGCAGCGCGACAGCGGTCTTGAGCGTTGTAACAAGTAGACGAGCTTCATGGAGCTTGAACGGCACCGAGAAAGGGGAGTGCATCGGGTGGCGAGTGTCACAGTCGCCGGCGAAGGATTGTCTGTTTTCGTGCCGTTCGGCTCCATGTTCGATTTCAGCACCCAAAAAAGGCCCACCAAGGAGGGACCAGGATGAAGCTGACTTTGCGTGGCAGCCGACGGCTGATCGTCGGTGCTGCGCTGGCCTGCGGCGCCCTCGTACTGCCCACCGTTGCCCTGACGGCATCGTCTGCCTCGGGCGCGCCGGCCACCTCGAGGAACTGCAGTGCCGCCAGCACCGAGGTATGGGCAGCTGTCGAAGGCAACGGCACCGCCGGGACCATCTACTACGAGCTCGAGTTCAGCAACGTCGGGAGCACGGTTTGCACATTGCGCGGCTATCCCGATGTGTGGGCTATCAGCCGGTCAGGCACAGAGATAGGAAGACCCGCATCGCACCGCGGTTCGCCGACCACGGTCACCCTTCAGCCCGGCGCGACATCACACGCACTCCTCGGGGTCGTGGACCCCGGCGCGTTGTGCGGCAGCCCGGGGGTCACCGCAGCAGGTTTGAAGGTCGTCCCGCCAGGACAGAGGCCGTTGCCAGGTGAAGGCGACGAAGTGGAGCCCTTCTCGGTGCAGGTCTGTCCCAACGAGTCTTCGATGAACGTCCACCCGGTCCACTCCGGCACGGGGATCCCGAACTACACCTTCTCCTAGACCGGCAGAAGAACGAGGCGCCGTCCCGATCCGGTCTGTGCGAGAAAGCCCATGAGCGCTCGCCTCTGCGGTGTCCTCGGCGACGCCGCGGGTGCGGTGGGACAGGTCAAGCAGAGGTGGTTGGCATGGCGGTCCCTACACGAAACAGCAACGCCTTTTGAACGAGCTAGAGCTGCTCAGAGGACGGTCCCGCCGATTTCTTTGTCGCTGTGACCGTCACGTCGTCCGAAGCTCACCTCGCTGACGGCCGCGCCGCAACGGCCTGCTATCGACTGTTGCTGCGGGACTCCTCGAGGCGCAGGTCGTTCTCGACCATCATGTTCACAAGGGTGCGGAAATCGACCTTCGGTTCCCATTGCAACACTTCGTGGGCCTTGCTGGCGTCGCCTACCAGCGCGTCGACCTCGGCAGGCCGGAGGAAGCGCTCGTCTGTGTGGACGTAGGGCTCCCAGTCTTCGATGTCGATGGCCGCGAAGGCGACATCGAGCAATTCGCGGATCGTGTGGGTCTCACCTGAGGCAATGACGTAGTCGGCAGGCGAGTCCTGCTGGACCATGCGCCACATGGCTTCGACGTAGTCGCCTGCGTAACCCCAGTCCCTTGACGCGTCGAGATTGCCGAGGGTCACAGAATCCTGCAGGCCGAGCTTGATCCGGGCGACGGCGTTGGTGACCTTGCGCTCCACGAACTCGATGCCGCGTCGCGGGCCGCCGTGATTGAAAAGTATGCCGTTCGAGGCGTGCAGTCCATAGGACTCGCGGTAGTTGAGCGTCGTGTAGAAGCCGAACACCTTCGCCGTCCCGTAGGGCGAGCGCGGGTGGAAGGGCGTTGTCTCGCTTTGCGGAGTCTCGCGAACCTTGCCGAACATCTCCGAGGAGGCGGCCTGGTAGAAGCGGATCGGGTTATGGTCGCTTCCCCCGACCATGCGGATGGCCTCGAGCATGCGCAGCACTCCTGTGCCAGTTATGTCTGCAGTGAGCTCAGGCTGGCGGAACGAGAGCGGAACGAAGCTGATTGCGCCGAGGTTGTAGACCTCGTCCGGCTGGACCTGTTCGATTGCAGCAATGAGCGACGAGAGGTCCTGTAGGTCCCCGCCGAGCAGCTCGAGCTCGGGAACCTCTTCTTGGACCATGGCAGCTTTCGGGTTGGACTGACCCCGGAGCAGCCCGTACACCTCGTAGCCGCGCCGAGCGAGGAACTCAGCAAGATGGCGACCGTCCTGGCCTGTGACGCCTGTGATCAGCGCTCGCGTCATGACGACCTCCTAGGAGCTTCATTGCCGTGTCACGAGGCTACCCAAACGACCAGTAGGGCGACTTGCGCGCTTTCAGCCCGAGCACCGGCTCCAGGCTGGAGGCGGACGGTCTCGTGAAGCTCGGCATCTGTCGGCACGGCGCCTTCAGGGAGGAAAAATGGCCGGCGATGATTGTCCGCCCCTGGTGCCGTCTCATCTCATGAAAGATCACCAAAGGAGAGGCAAATGACGGCCATGACCTCGCAAACGCCCTGTTGGGCCGACCGCAACACGTCCGAGGTGGAGAGCACCGGCCGCTTCGACGCGGCCGGGTTCGCTCTGCAGGCGAACAATGGCTGAGCCGTCGGTCTCGGTATCGCGTGACATCTCGGCGCCGGCCGAACGGATCTTCTCCATTCTGGCTCGGCCAGCCGCACATCTCGACGTGGACGGAAGCGGGATGTTGCGGAGCGCAGTCGAGGACGTCGTCATCTCGAAGGTCGGCGACGTCTTCGCTTTGAACATGTCCAACGACGACATGGGCGACTATGTCATGGAGAACCGTGTGGTCGAGTTCGAGCCGGATCGGCGCATCGTGTGGGAGCCGGTCATGCGTTCGATCGACAAACCTGAGTTCCGCTCCAGCGTCGGTGAAGCCGGGTTTCACCAGTGGGGATGGCAGCTCGAACCCTTGGACGTCGGCCGCACCCGGGTCACTGAGTTCTTCGACTGCAGCCGTTCCCCCGATTGGCTCCGCAAGGCGGTCAAAGAGGGCGAGCGGTGGCGACCCGAGATCGAGACCAGCCTGGAGAACCTCGACAAGCTCGTCGCCAGGTCCTAACTGGTCCCACGGCGAGGCCGGTCATTCCTCCCTCGGCTTGTGCGGATCGGTGAGCACCTAAAGCGCAGGTCAAGACGGCCGCAGGCCCTAGGGAAAGGCCGCCTAAGGCGGTGTTGATTTAAGCGCTCGTTCGAGGGTGCTCGCGATTTCCTCTCCCACCGACAAGAATTGGTCTGTGCAGGGAAAATCCAACCCAGACCGCCAGATGCTCGATGCCGCGGCCTTCTGCCGAGGCCTTGTTGAAAAGGGCACGGTCTACTCATTCCTGGCCGATCACCGAGACGATCTCTTCAAAGACGAGGACTTTTCGGACCTGTTCCCCTCCGGAAAAGGCCGGCCCTCGGTCCCAGCCGTCCTCGTTTGCTCGGTGATGGTGCTCCAGGCCTTGGAGGGCCTGTCGGACCGCGATGCCATCCGACAGCTGCGGACCCGCATCGACTGGAAGGTCGCCTGTGGACTGGCCCTTGACGACCCGGGCTTCGACTTCACCGTGCTTACCTATTGGCGCACGCGCCTTCGCCAATCAGAGCGGCCCCAACGGATCTTCGACGCCATCCGTGCGGTCGTTAAGGCGACCGGTGTTTTGAAGACAAAGCACCGCCGAGCCCTCGACTCGTCCATCCTCGACGACGCCGTCGCCACCCAGGACACCGTCACCCAGCTCATCTCGGCGATGAGAAGGGTCCGTCGCTCAGTGAGCCAAGCAGCCCTCGTTCCCCTCAAGACAGCGAGCGACGAAGGTGGCAAGCCGATCATCGAGTGGTCCGACGAGAGTGCCCGCAACGCCCTTGTGACAGGACTTGTGAACGACGCTCTGGCTGTCCTTGGGGCGGCCGAGAGCGTTTCGCTCAGCAAAGAGGCGCACGACGACGTCGGCCTGCTCGCTCTCATCGCCGGCCAGGACGTCGAGCCCGGTGAGCAAGAAGGCACCTGGCGCATCGCGAAGAAGGTCGCCAAGGACCGGGTCATCTCGACCGTCGACACACAGGCCCGCCACGGCCACAAGTCGACTGCGGTGCGCACCGACGGGTTCAAGGCGCATCTTTCCACCGAGCCCGATACCGGGATCGTCACCGCCGCAAAGCTCACCCCCGCCAACCACCCGGACGGCCCGGTCGGGGTCTATCTCATGGAACAAGAGCCCGAGGGTCTCGAGGTGCTCGCCGATTCGGCCTATGGCTCGGAGCGGTGCGCTCCGCTCTTAGGGAGAAGAACCACCGCCTCGTCATCAAACCTCTTCCCTCCCGTCCCCACATCCCCGGCGGGTTCGTCCGCGACGACTTCTCGGTCGACCACGAGCAACGGCGCGTCACCTGCCCGGCCGGACATGTCGCCCGGCTCTCTTTAGGCGGCATCGCCAACTTCGCCCTGCAGTGTCTTTCCTGCCTGCTGCGCTCACGCTGCACCAAGGCCAAAGCGCGGAGCTTCACGGTTTCTGAGCACGACTCCGAGCTCGTCGCCGCCAGAGCGGCCTGGCGTGACGAGGAACTGCGGGCGAGCTATCGCCAACACCGCCCGATGGCCGAGCGCTCGATCGCCTGGCTCGTCGCGAAGGGGAACCGACGACTTCGCTATCGCGGTGTCGAGCGCAACGAAGCTTGGCTCAACCGACGCGTCGCGGCGCTCAACTTACGCAAGCTCGTCGTGCTCGGTCTCACGAGGAGCGACGGCGCCTGGGTGCTCGCCGGCACCTAACAGGTCCTCGGGAGCGTCCCAAGGAGGGAACGACACCTACGGTCAAAGACCTACCAGCGCGACCGGTTCTCACCCTCTACCCCGGCTCTTCGGTGCGGGCTTACCCCCGAGGACCCAAAGCAACGCTACGCCCCGTTTGGGCGGCGAGAAAGGGCCTTGTTCAACAGGGCCCTAGCGGGCAATCAAGGCGAGAACTTCGCCAAGTAAGGCCCGGATGGGGCGAAATACACCTTGGCCAGCTCGACTGGGCGATAGTCATGGGCGTAAAGCGACCAGGGCGAGTAGACCATCCACCAGCCTTGCGTGTCACGGAAGAGGGACTCCTCCCCGGGCCCTTTGCCCTCGGAGTTCGTGGTGAGCCACGGTCGGGGCGAGATCGCTTGGCACGGACCTACAGGACCGGCACACTTGGCCACTCCGATCGAGTAGCCGGGAGTGTTGAACCACGAGCCCGAGTAGAAGAGCCAGTAGGCCTTCTCGGCGTAGACCATATCGGGCGCCTCGATCAATCCGCCGTTCCAGATGTGGCGGCTCCCGCTCATGAGAAGGTGACGGGTTCCTACGAGCGCTTCACCGTCGGCGGACAACTCCTGGGCCCACAAGTGTGTTGGCGGGGACCCCGGGCTGGCATTGTCATCCGACTTCCAATCGAGGAAGAGCTTGCCGTCGGGGGCTACGAAGCTGCGAGGGTCGATGGCACCGTGATGGTTGAACTGGCATACGAGCGGTGGCCCCGCCACCACCTTGAAAGGACCGGTGGGTTGTCTTGCGGTGGCGACTCCGATGCACTGCGCCCGCTGGGCGAACCCTGTTTCGTTGGCCAGGAAGAACATGGACTTTTCGGCCCAGGCGTCGAAGTACATGACGTAGCGTCCGTCGATGAAGCGGACATCCGGTGCCCAGGTGAATCCCGTCTCGGCCCAGGAGGGCACGGTTGAAAGGGCCGTGGCTGTCTTGTTCCAGTGAAAAAGGGTCGTGCCCTTGCTCGTCGTCAGTGAAACGGGAGGCGTGGCGAAACCGGTCTGGCTCGAGTACATGTAGAACCTGCCACGAACCTCGACCACGGCCGGGTCCGGCAGGTTGCGGTCGATGATGAGCACGCCCGGAGCCGAGACGCTCGCATGTCGTGGGATGGATAGGGGTGTCTTGTGCTCTGCCACAACGGACCGACGAGTCGGTCCGTTGCTGGACGGGCGTCGAGAACCCGAAGAAAGCGAGATCACGAGCGCGCCGCCACCGAGGAGGATGGCGGCACCCGCCACGACTCCTTTCCACCAGGCGCTGCTGTGTGGTGTTCTCGGCTGGGAGGACTCTCGCTCCTCCGTCATGTACCCGAGGATGCTACGTGCCGCCGGAGCGGATCCAGCCGGTCGACCCGTCCCGCCGTCACGCTCGGGACCGTGGCGACCACTGGTGCGGGTGACACACCGCAGCACTAGCTTGCTCCCGAAGGTATCGAGCGTGCCATCAAGTGGGCGCCCCAAAGACAGACCGCCGTTGTTCGAGGAGCCTGACTGTGAGCGCCTTTGCTTCATCTGCCACCTTGCTCGGTATTCGTGGCCGTCCCGTCGTCGTACAAGCGCACGTCGCAAACGGGCCGCCTTCGTTCCGCGTGGTCGGGTTGCCCGATGACGCCTGCCGCGAGGCCCGGGGGCGGGTCCGGCCCGCCTTGCTCTCGAGCGGCCTGTCGTGGCCGTCGCAAAACGTGACAGTGAACCTCGCTGTGGCCGAGGGCCGCCCGAGTGACGCCGGTCTTGACCTGGAGATCGCTCTGTGCCTACTCGTAGCGACCGGTGACCTCGATGCGGCACTGGTCGCCGGTTGCGCCGTTGTCGGGGAGCTAGGACTCGACGGCACGATTCGCTCTGCATCGGGCGACGTCGCTCTCGGCGCCGCTCTCAGTTCGAAGACCCTGGGTTGGCCGGCGGCGCACATGGCGGAGGCCTTGCTGGTCGCGAGGCCGCTCGTGCATCGGACGAGGTCGCTGCGAGACCTGGTGGACGCCCTGTTGGGACGAATCGACTACCAGGCATGACTGCGGTCACTGGACCGGACGGAAAGGCCGGTCTGGGACCGTCAGGATGTGGCCTTGGCTCAGGCCGACACCAGCTTGCCCGGGTTGACGAAATCGAGGCCGAGGGCCTCTGCCACGGCCGCGTTCGTGATGTTGCCGTGCATCGTGTTGAGTCCACCGCGAAGCACAGGGTCAGCGGCCACAGCCGCCTCCACGCCATGCTCGACGAGCTCGAGCAGGTAGGGGAACGTGGCGTTGGTGAGGGCGTAAGTCGAGGTGTGGGGCACGGCGGCAGGCATGTTGCCGACCGCGTAGTGGAGAACTCCGTGTACGAAGTACGTGGGGTCCTCGTGCGTCGTCTCGTGCGTCGTCTCGACACATCCGCCCTGGTCGACCGCAACGTCGACAATGACCGCCCCAGGCCTCATGCCCGCGACCATCTCTTCGGTGATGACGATCGGCGCCCTCCCACCGGCCACGAGGACCGCTCCGATGACAAGGTCGGCCTCGGCGAGGGCACGCTCGATTGAGCCTCGGTTCGAGGCGAGGGTCATGATGCGACCCTGGTGGATCTGGTCGACCCAGCGCAGCCGGGCGATGTCACGGTCCATCAGCAAGACCTCGGCCTCCATCCCCTGGGCGATCCACGCCGCGCTCCAGCCCACGTTGCCAGCGCCGATGACCACGACGCGCGCCGGCCGCACGCCGGTCACACCACCGAGGAGGATGCCTCGGGTTCCGTGGGAAGCCTCGAGGAAGTGAGCTCCAACCTGGGTCGCGATGCGCCCGGCGACCTCGCTCATGGGTGCGAGGAGAGGTAGGTCGCCGGAGGGGAGCTGCACGGTCTCGTAGGCGATCCCTGTGGTCCCGGACTCGAGCAGGGCCTTGGCTACGCCCGGATAAGCCGCCAGGTGGAGATAGGTGAACAACACCAAGTCGGGCCGCAGGTAGGAGAGCTCGGACTCCTGTGGCTCCTTCACCTTGCAGACGAGCTCCGCTGACCACGCCGTAGCCGCGTCGACGAGCGTCGCCCCTGCCGTGGCGAAGTCCGTGTCGCTTAGCGAAGAGCCCTTGCCGGCGCCCGTCTCGACCAGAACCTGGTGCCCCTGCGCCCTTAACTCGCGGACGCCGTCGGGGGTGAGCGCAACCCGGCACTCCGCGACCTTGACCTCGGCGGGCACCCCGATGATCATGACCGGACCTCCCTGATCTCGCGCGATGCGGCTCTGGTTGCTTCAGTCACCATGGCTGCCACCTTTTGGCTCAGCTAATCGCTCGATCAGCGTGCACCTGGCAACGCTACCCGGCACTCGCCCGAGCCGTCTTATTGGCCCGAGTCCCGATGGTCGAGCTGCGGGGCCTTGCCGCGCTTTGCCTGCGGGGATCCCGTGTCATCCTGGGTACCGTGGCACGCAAATCGGTCCAGAGCTGACCGAGGCTGCGAACCCCTGTGTACCATCGCGGCGTGCCGCTTGTCGGAGGTGTCGCGGCGCTCGCCGGCAAGAAGGTGGCGCTGTTCGGTGCGGGTATGGAAGGCCGGTGCTTTGCCAGGTTGATCGGCCCCAGTTGTGCCGAGCTTGTCGTGCTTGACGACCTTGCGGGCGACGGCACCGTATCGGAGCGAACCGGTGAAGAGCTCGTCGGACTCGACGTGGTATCGCCATCGGTCCTTGAAGAGCGAGCTTTCGAATTCGTCGTCCACTCACCTGGGGTGTCGCGCTACGACGAGCGACTTTTGAGCGCGGCCCGCCTCGGTGCCATCGTGACGACGCCGACCGCACTGTTCATGGAGGACTTCTCGGACCGGCGCGTCGTGGCGGTGACGGGTTCCAAAGGCAAGACGACGACAGCTTTGCTCACGGCGGCAGCGTTTCGCGCCTACGGGCTCGACGTCGCCCTGGCCGGCAACATCGGACGCCCTTTGAGCGAGCTGTACGACGACGAGGGCCACGACGTGTTCGTCCTCGAGCTCTCGAGCTTCCAGTGCGCGGAGGTGACGACGTCGCCCACCGTCGGCGTCCTCACACTGCTCGCACCCGACCACCTCGACTGGCACCGGGGCCTCGAGAATTACTACGCGGACAAGCTTCGGCTCTTCTCGCGTCGTGACGACGTCTCCGTCGCCGTCAACGGGCGCTGCGAGGAAGCCGTTGCCCGCAGCTCACCGCTGGCCGGCCGCGTCCTTTACGGCGAAGGCGGCCCGGTCAGGCTCGTTGAATCAGAGGTCTTTGCCTTCGACCTCGGGCCGCTCGACCTCGATGGCTTCCAGCTGCTGGGGGAGCACAACTTGCTCAACGCCTGCGGTGCGGTCACGGCGGGGTTGCTCCTCACAGGTGAGCTCCCCGAAAAAAAGCGCCTCGAGGACGAGCTTTCCCAGGTCAAAGCACCCTGCTCCAGGCTCGAGCCAATAGGGGTCGTGGGCGGTATCAGTTACATCGACGACGCTTTGGCCAGCAACCCCGAAGGGACCCTCGCCGCGCTCAAGGTCTTTGCGGGCAGGTCTGTGGCGCTGATCGTCGGCGGCCATGACCGAGGCGTCGACTTCACAGTTCTTGCCCGAGCCATCGAGTCGACTTCGCCGCAACCTGTCGTCTTCCTGCTCGGAGGAGCAGGCGCCGCGATCGGCGCCGCCCTCGAGGCCATCTCGAGCACAGCCCGATTCCTGAGCGTGGAGTCGCTCGAGGCGGCGGTCGAGGCCGCCTCGTCGTGTCCGGGGATCGAGGTGGTGCTCTTCTCGCCGGCGGCACCGACCCCTCACGAAGAGGGGAGCTATCTCGATCGGGGCCGGCGCTTTCGCCAGGCCGCCGGGGTCGCGAGCGCGACCGTGCCCGGAGGGGGGGAGACTTGAGGGCCCCCGAGCTGGCCAGGGTCGAGACGTTCCGCATCGTCAACTTCGACTTCGACCCCGGGAGGAACACCGCCCACTTCGACTACGGCTTCGATGACACCTACGTCTTTCGCGAGACCGTCGAGTTCGGTGGGCCGCCGCTCGGCTCGCGGGCGGCCGGCGGCATCGAGCGGGCCCTTCGGCTCGTGCATCTCGCGGCCGGCGTCAGCTACTTCAAGGCGGCGGCGCCCGGGCGGATCGTGGTCGAGACGGGTCCTTTGACCCCGGCCGAGGCTGGGCTCGTGCACGACCTTTACGACAAGGGCCTGCGCGAGTTCGCCGTCGCCAACCATCTGCCGGTACCTCTTCGCTTCGAGGTAGCGGCGGACAGGCTTTCGGCTCGGGCCGGCGCCTTTTTGACCGGAGAGCTCGCGGGGGCCGCCTTCGGCTCCGAGGGCGACCGGGAGGCCCCGCGGCCCGGGGTCGCCGTGCCGATTGGCGGCGGGAAGGACTCGATCGTGCTGGTGGAGGCGCTCAAGGCGGCGAATCTGCCCCCGGAGCTGCCGAGCTTGCTGGTCGTTGTGAACAAGCGCCCCGCCATGCAACGTACGGCCGATGTCGCAGGCCTGTGCTTGGCGGAGATCAACCGGACCATCTCACCCAACTTGTTGGAGCTCAACTCAGCCGGGGCGCTCAACGGCCATGTGCCGATCACGGCCATCGTGTCGCTCATCGCCGTGGCGGCGGGCTACGTCTATGGCTACGACACGACTCTCATGGCGCTCGAACGCTCGGCCGACGAGGCCACGGCGTTTGTCGATGGCGTCCCTGTCAACCACCAATGGAGCAAGAGCACCGAGTGCGAGCTGGCGTTGCGGTCCGTCATACAAGAATCTGTTTCCAGCTCGATCGAGTACCGCTCCGGGCTGAGATCATGCGGAGAGCTCGAGATTGCAAGATGGTTCGCGGACCTGCCCGCCTACCACGCCGGTTTTCGAAGCTGCAATCAGGCGTATCGTCCCGGTGCCCGCTTCGACGCCTGGTGCGGTCGCTGCGCTAAGTGCCGCTTCGTCTTCTTGGTGATGGCACCGTTTCTCGAGCCCGGACAGCTCGCGGCCATCTTCGGGGAGAATCTTCTCGACGACCCCGGACAAATCGAGGGTTTTTGGGACCTGTGCGCAGCCGGGCGCAAGCCTTATGAGTGCGTCGGCGAACAGCGCGAGTCGCTCCTGGCATTCTTGCTCCTGCTCGAGAGTCCCCGGTGGCGAGGCTTTAAGGTCGTGGCGGCACTAAAGCCGAAGCTCGAGGCGAGACGGGGGCTCGTCGCCGCCGAGCTAGTGGGCGGGGTCCCGGTCATAGAGAGCGCGTCGGCGACTCGGGAGCGTGTTGTGAAGCTGGTCGCGCAGGCGCTCAAGAGACCCGGCCGAGTGGGCACATGAGCCTTATCGGGCCGCCCCGGGTGAGTGCCCGGCGAGCCGACTCGTCGCGTATATTCAGATTGACCGAGTGGTCAGCGTCACACCGCGCTCGTCAGATAGCCTGAAGTGAGGTGCCCGGATGATCCTCGAAACCATAAATTCGCCCTCCGACCTAAAGGCGCTCACGCTCGAGGAGTGTGACCAGCTTGCGGTCGAGATCCGCGATTTCATCGTGGAGACCGTCTCGCGCACCGGCGGCCATCTCGGCTCAAACCTCGGCGTCGTCGAGCTCACGCTCGCCCTGCACCGCGTCTTTGACTCCCCCGAGGACATCTTCGTTTTCGATACCGGGCACCAGGCCTACATACACAAGCTCGTGACGGGCCGTCGTGACGGGTTCGCCCAGCTCAAGCAGCAAGGCGGCCTTTCGGGCTATCCGTCTAGGGCAGAGTCGCCCCATGACTGGGTCGAGAACTCGCACGCTTCGACCGGGCTCAGCTACGCCCACGGAATCGCCACGGCCCTTCGCCTCGCCGGCACGGGCGACCCCGACCGCGGGGGTCGTTTCGTCGTGGCCGTCGTCGGCGACGGCGCTCTCACGGGCGGGATGGCCTATGAGGCGCTCAACAACCTGGGCCACTCGGGCGCGCGGGTGCTGATCGTGCTGAACGACAACGGAAGGAGCTACGCCCCGACGGTCTCGCGCCTGTCGGTCTCGCTGACCCAGCTGCGACTCGATCCGCGTTATCTCCAGGTCCGCGAGCGAGTGCGGCACCTCGTTGAGGACCTTCCCGGCGGGGTCTCGTCCCTCGCCTTCACGTCCTTCCACGGCTTGAGCGCGGCTGTGCGTGAGGTCGTCGAGCCGCGCATGTTCTTCGAGGCGCTCGGGATCCGCTACACCGGACCCATCGACGGGCACGACATCGGGGCGCTCGAGCAGTCGCTGCGCCGGGCTGCGAGCTGGAACGGCCCGATCGTGCTTCACGTCGTCACGACCAAGGGGAAGGGCTACGCCCCGGCCGAAGCCGACGACGTCGCCTGCTTGCACGACATGAAGGCTTCTGCGCCGACACCGGCGGGCCGTTCCGCCGGGCGCACCACGGGCCGCCCCGGCTCGGTCGTGAGCATCTCGACCGACGACGGCGGCCTGCCCGGCCCGCTGGACGCCGGGGAGAGCTACGCCGAGGTCTTCTCTTCGGCCCTCGTCGAGCTCGCCGCCGGGGACGACCGCATCGTTGCGATCACCGCCGCCATGCCCGGCCCGACCGGTCTCCTGGCGTTCCAGGACCGCTACCCGGAGCGCTTCGTGGACGTCGGGATCGCCGAGCAGCACGCCCTCACGGCGGCGGCCGGCATGGCGATGAGCGGCCTTAGGCCTGTCGTCGCGATCTACTCGACCTTCCTCGCCAGAGCCGTGGACCAGTGGAACCTCGATGTCGGCCTCCACAACCTGCCGGTCGTCATCTGCGCCGGCCGGGCAGGTGTGACGGGGGACGACGGGCCGAGCCACCACGGCATCTACGACCTCGTGCAAGCCCTGCAGATACCGGACTGCGCCATCTTTTGTCCCGCCGAGACGGCGGAGATCGCCCCCATGCTGGCCGAGGCGCTGAAGCTTCCCGGACCGTCTTTGCTCCGCTACCCGAAGACGCCCTCTCCGGGCCCCCTCGCCAAGCCCGGGAGCGGCCTCAAGGCGCGTCGGCTGCGCACAGGGACGGGAGAGGTCGTCCTCGTCGGCATCGGCAAGATGACCCGGGCCGTGCTCGGCGCCGCCGCCGAGCTGTTCAACGACGGCATAGAGACCGACGTCTTTGACGCCCGGGTCATCCGTCCCGCCGACCGCGAGCTGCTGGAGGCGATCGCCCGCTCCAGGCTGGTCGTCACGGCGGAGGATGGGCTCGCCCACGGTGGCGCGGGCTCGTACCTCGTGGGTGCGGCCGACCGCGTTGCCGAGGTCCTCGGGCTACCGGGACCTCGTCAAGTCGTGCTCGGAGTCCCGACGGAGTACTTCGAGCACGCCAAACCCGATGCCATCCTCGCCCGGCTCGGTCTGGACGCGGGTGGGATCGCGGACTCCACGCGCCGAGCGCTGGCAAGGCGCCGGCGGATCGAGCGGGCGCAACGCGCCGAGCAGCTCGAGCGGGTGGAAAGCCCGACAGTCCAGGACCTTGCCGGACAAGGTCATCAGCCCGGTCAGAACAGCTGAGTCTCACCCGGGGTTTTCTTTCCCCGGGTTTCGTCTTCGGAGCCATCCCCGTCGGGCTCGGTGGCGATCGGCTCGATGAGCTCGGGACCTTCTTCTCGGGCGTCGTTCACCTGAGTCGATACCCGGAACGCCTCGAGCGCCCCGGGCGGCGCAGGGCTGAGCAGGCGCTCGAGCGCGCGCTCGCCGAGCGGGTCAGGAGACAGCCACTCGTCCAGGTCGCCCTCGGCGATCAGCACCGGCATGCGGTCATGGACCTGGCCGACGACCTCGTTCGCCTCGGTGGTGAGGATCGTGCACGTGTAAAGCGCCGGCGCGGATTGATCGTCGCGGGGCCGCCAGTTCTCCCATAGACCTGCGAGGAGAAGCAAGCCCGAAGCCGGGGCCCTGAAGCACCAGGGCTGTTTGCGGCCAGCCAGCTCGCCGCGGCGAGCCGGGGCCCACTCGTAAAAAGCGTCGGCAGGAATGACACAACGGTGCTTGTCGATGGCGCCCCGGAACATGGGCTTGTTCCGCACGGTCTCAGCCTTGGCGTTGAAGGCCCGCGCTCCGATGGAAGGATCCTTCGCCCACCAGGGGACCAGGCCCCAACGGAAGGGCGAGAGTCGTCTGAGCCCGGGTTCGTGGCGTGGCCTCGTCACGGCGAGAACCGTCGCCTGTGGGGCCACGTTCCATCGCGGCACGGAGAGCTCGGAGGGAACCTCCACCTCGTCCACCTCCAACATCCGCGCTATGTCCTCGACCGGACGGCTGGCGACGAATCGACCGCACATCGGCGGCAGGCTACCCGAGCGACGCCCCCCCGATGCCAGCGGGTACCGGTGTCTTTAGGTGATGGCGTGATAGACGGGGTCCACGGCACAAGCCTCGGTCACATCCTCAGCGCAAGGCTCGCATTCCATCTCCAAAGTGGCGTGCGCCACGTGGAATCGTTCCCCGACAGAGGTCTTGACACGTTCCCCGACCACCTGAGCCTCCTCCAGGGTCGGGTGCCCGTCCAGCACGACATGGGCCGAGAGCGCCCGGACATCGCTCGAAAGGCTCCAGCAGTGGAGATCGTGCACCGCAGTGACACCCTCGGTGGCCGAGATCACCGAGGCGACAGCGGAGATGTCGAGGTCGGCAGGGGTCGACTCGAGCAGCACGTCGAGGCTCGCCCGGACGAGCTTTGCGGCCTCGGCACCGATGAGCAAGGCGACGAGCAGCGCCACGGCAGGGTCGAGATCGACAAAGCGCCCCGTGGCGAGGATCACGGCCCCGGCCGCGATCACCCCGAGGGCGGCTGCAGCGTCGCCGGTGAAATGCAGTGCGACGACCCGGAAGTTGAGGTCGCGGGAGTGGTCGCGCAACAACAACGCCGCAGCGGCGTTGCCCATGAGGCCGCCAACAGCGAAGATCACCACGAGGCCGCCGTGGACGTGAACCGGGTGGGCGAGCCGGTAGGCGGCGAGCACGACCACTGCGAGGCCGACGACCACGATGGCCGTGGCGTTGGCGAGGGCGGCGAGGATGGTGGCCCTGTGGTATCCGAAAGACCGCATGGCGGTGGCAGGCCTCAAGGTGAGCCGTGTGGCGACGAGGGCAATACCGAGGGCGGCAGCGTCCGCCAGGTCGTGGCCCGAGGTTGCCAGGAGGCTCGTCGAGTGGGCGAAGACACCTCCGACGGCCTCGGCCACCACCAGGACCAGGTCGACGATGAGAGCCAGCACGAGCCGGCGCGATCGGGTCATCGGAGTGTCAGCCGGTCAGCCCCTGAACGATGAGAGAGCGGACTAGAGGCAGGTCGTCGGGGTGGGTGAGCCCGATACAGCGACTGTTCGACACCATGAGCCGAACGCGGGCGCGCCTTTCGCTCACGGCCTTGCCGACCACGTCGGGCAGCAGGAGCTCAGGCGGCTTTCCTTCCTCGTGCGGGGCCGTCTCGGGGTCGAAGGCATCTAGGCCGTCGTCTATCTCGTCGAGCATCGACTCAGAAAAACCCCACAGGTTCATGCTCACCTGCTCGTCTCCGCTCAGCTGCACCAGATCGCCCGCACCCCGCCCGACGATCGGTGCGCCTTCGAAGGTCCCGTCTTCTAAGCGGTGGAGCTTGTGCTCGACGACACGGGCCAGATAGCCCTCCTCGTCGATCTCGCAGACCCCCCGGGTGACGGGGTCGTCGGTGATGACCGTGTTCTTCAAGTGATAGGCGACCACGACGTGCTCACCCGGATTACCCTTGCGGAGCTGGTCTGCAAGTGTCGCCACCGCCTGCGCGCCGTAGAGGTCGTCGGCGTTGGCGACACCGAAGGGCCCGTCGATGAAGGGTCTCGCCGACTCCACGGCTTGTGCCGTGCCGGCGATGGCTCCCTGAATGACGGGCACGACCGGGAGGTCCGCGGGCCAGGCGCCCCCGATGTGCTCCATCAGCTCGTCTTGGATCTCCTCTCGCACGATGAGGATGACACCGTCGAAGCCGGCGGCGAGGGCGTCCCGGGCGGTGTAGTCCATGAGCGTCTCACCACCCGGGCCCACGGCGACGAGCTGTTTCAAGCCGCCGAAGCGACGACCGTGACCTGCTGCGAGCACGACGAGCTGCATGGCTGAAGCCTACGACCTCCTAACATCTGTGTGGGACGTACCCGAAAGGCGTAACAAGCACGCCGGAAAGGCGAGTCGGTTGATGCAGGACCAAGGGTCGAGCGCGGCGGCGAATCTCCCCGCGAGCGCACCCAGCCCTGTCCCCGTGGACATCTCGAACCGGCCCGCCGGCGAGCCGATCGATGAGCAAGAGCGTGATCGTCGCAGGGAGGCCCTCGATGATCTCCTCGAGCTCATGCGTCCGGCAGTGCAGGCGGACGGGGGTGACCTCGCCGTCGTAGAGGTGGACTACGACGCCGGCGTCGTGGAGGTGCAGCTGCAAGGTGCTTGTGGCTCCTGCGCCATCTCGGCGGTCACCTTGCAAGGAGGCGTGGAGCGCCTCTTGAAAGAGCGCCTGCCGTGGATCACCGAGGTCAAAGGTGGCGTGGACGAGTCGGTGGACCCTTTCGAGAGCGCTGCCATGGGTCGCGGGGGGTACATTCCCCGCTGGTGAGAGCTCAGCTGGCGGCGCGCCACTCTCGTGGCCGCCTGCGCCGCCAGGCCTCGGTGACGGACTCGCTTTGCCAACCTGCGTCGGCGGGATTGAGCGTTACTCCGGGCGGGACGATCTCGTCCAGGCGGTCAAGGGTGGCATCGTCGAGCGTGACTGTCGCACCGGCCAGAAGGTCCGTCAACTGGTCCATCGTTCGCGGCCCGATGATGGCGGCGGTCACGGCCGGATGGGCCACGACGAAGGCGAGCGCCAGGTGCCTGAGCGGAACCCCCGCCTCGCTCGCCACGGCCTCTAGAGCTTGCACGAGGTCCAGTTTCGTCTGGTTGGCGGGAAGGCTCGGGTCGAAGCGTTGCGGGATGCGTGACGCCCGTCCGGAGGTCATGTCGACCTCCTGGCCGTGGCGGTACTTGCCTGTCAGCCAGCCGCCGGCGAGTGGGCTCCAGACGATGACACCCATCCCATACCGTTCGCAGACCGGAAGCACACCTGCCTCGATCCCCCGGGCGAACAGGGAGTAGGGAGGCTGCTCGCAGCGGAAGCGTTCCAAACAGCGCCTTTGTGCCGCCCAGTGCGCCTCGACGATCAGCTCGGCGGGGAAAGTCGAGCACCCAATGGCACGGACCTTGCCCTCTCGGACGAGGTCTGTCAGCACCGACAAGGTTTCTTCGATGTCGGTACGCGGGTCGGGACGGTGGATCTGGTACAGGTCGATCCAGTCGGTCCCGAGCCGCCGCAAGCTCTGTTCCACCTCGTAACGGATCCAGCGGCGAGAATTCCCCGAGCGGTTCTCGCCCGGGCCCATGCGGGCATGGACCTTCGTCGCCAGCACGACGTCATCGCGCCGGCCCTTTAAGGCTTTGCCGACGATCACCTCCGACTCTCCGGCGGAGTACACGTCGGCGGTGTCGATGAAGTTGATCCCGGCATCGAGGGCGGCGTGCACGATGCGCACCCCATCGTCGTGATCCGGGTTGCCCCACTCGCCGAGCATCATGGCGCCGAGGCAGTAGGCGCTCACCTCGATGCCAGTTCCTCCAAGTGTCCGATAGCGCATGGCTGCCAACTTAGGGCGCTAGGACCCCAAGGACACCGCGAAGTAGTCCTCGGTCCCGGTGACGTCGAACCCGCAGCTCAAATACAGCCTTAGAGCGCTGTCGTTGGTGCACGACACCTCAAGGCCGACCCGCCGCATGCCTTCGGCAACCAGATCGCGGGCGAGACCTGAGAGCACCTGTCGGCCGATCCCGCGGCCTTGGAACTGGGGCATGACGGCGAATCCGTAGACGTCGGCCTCCTTGTCGTCGCTATCGACGCGGACAGTTCCGACGAGGTCTTGTCCGCGCTCGATGACGAGGGTGCCGGGAAACCTGCGCGCCAGCGCCTCGGCCTCTTCGGACGCGATCTGAGCGGCGGGGAAGGCGAAGGCCTCGGCGAGACAGGCGATGACGAAGGGCACGTCGGCCGCCTCGGCCCGTCGCACCCGCACAGCAGGGTCGAAGACGAACGGAGCGGGCTCGCGCCGAAGCACCATGCGGTGTTCGGAGTGTTCGACCGTGGCCCCGATCGAACGGGCGAAAGCGGCCCCGGCCTCGTGCAAGCGGTCCACGACCAAGAGGGCCTCTGTCACGCCCCGCCCGGCGGCCTCCTCGATGGCAGCATCGAAAAGCTGCGAGAAGATGCCCTGGCGCCGCGCCGAGGGATGGACCATCCCGCACAGCTCGACCTGCTCGGGGCGGAATCCGTAGATGCCGAGGAAGCCGACCAGGCCGGTGGGCCCGAACCACATGAAGTCGTTGCTCTGGTCGGCGGCCCTTTCTTGCAGCACCCGCCGCTCGAGCTTCAGACGCCCACCATCGACAGCTATGCAGGCCGCGGCGAGCTCGTCGATGCTCTCGAGGTACTCCGGCGCCAGCCCTTTTGCCGCGAAAAGCCGCCCAGGCGGTGATCCGTGCCCGCTCGAGGGGAGAGTCATCCGGGCGAGATTAGCCCGCCTGCTTTGTGAAATGACATGGCACGGGCGAGCACGGGACTTGTTGCGACTCAGTGCGTGGTGCCGATCTGCACGGCTTTGACGATCAGGAGGAGTACGGCGGCGACGAGGTAGATGCGAAGCGTCCACATCGTCATGGTGCGGCTGCGCGACCACACGGGCCGTTCGAGGAGGGCGAGCTGAGGCATGCGCCAGGTCTCGCGCCGTACCTTGTGCTCGTGCGCCGCCGCCCTGGCACGCCGGGCGACGTCAAGGCGCTTTCGCCGCTGGTTGGGCAGGAGGTTGAACACGGCCATGGCGAGGAAGCCGACCACGATCAGCCCGCCGAGGACAAGGCCGATCGAGTCCACGTTCAAGTTAGGGAAGACGGTCGTGGCCATGAGAATCAGCGAGAGGGCGAGCAGCACGGCGACGATGAAGCCGGCCAGCACGTTGAGCCACGGGCGGTTGACCCAAGGACCGAGGACCTCCTTGTCGTTGCAGAGCAGTAGCAAGAAGACCGTCGCGGAGGGGAGCAGGACTCCTGCGAGCGCCTGCACCGAGGTCGTGATGAGCCCCAAGGGCGCCCGGGGGATGAGGACGATGCCTGCGGCGAGGACCACCTGGCCGGTGAACAGGACATAGAACTGCTTTGCGTCGGCGAAGCTGCGGTGCAGCGAGTGTCGGATACCGAACACGTCGCCGAATGCGTAAGAGGTCGAGAGCGTCACGGCCGCTGCTCCGATGATCGAGGCGTTCAACAGCACAAGGGCGAAGAGCGGCCCCGTGCCGTGCCCGAGGACCTGCTCGAGCCCGCGGGCAACCTGCTCGGCGTTGACGAAGTGACCGGCGAATCGGGTGTTTCTAAAGGCGAAGGCCGGTGTCACGACGAGCGCGGTGGCGGCGATCACGACCACGAGCGATCCGATGACCGTGTCTGCGCGTTCATAGTTGATCCAGCGGGGGGTGATCCGCTTGTCGACGATGTTCGACTGCTGGAAGAAAAGCTGCCACGGCGCCACGGTGGTCCCGACGATGGCGATTATCAACAGGACAGCCGTCGAGGTCATCCCGCCCTTTGCGCCCGGGACGAGGAACCCGTGCAGGACAGGGCCCCCGTGGGGGTGGGACAAGATCACGAGCGGGATGGCGAGGAAGTTCACCACGACGAAGATGAACATGAAGCGTTCCCAGCGGCGGAAGCTCCCAGTCGCTGTTATCGCCACGAGCCCGACGGCGGCGAGGGGCACTGAGATGTACGGCGAAATGCCGAAATAGCCGAGGGCGAGACCAACGCCGATGAACTCGGTGACGATGGTGAGGAAGTTCAAGAGGAAGAGGTCGCCGACCGAGAACGCCCCCCAGAACTTGCCGAAGCGCTCGTTGATCAAGCGGGCATGGCCGACTCCGGTCACGGCCCCGAGGCGGACAACCATCTCCTGGTTGACGATGAGAACAGGGATGAGCAGGGGCAGGGTCCAAAGCAGCGTGGTACCGAAGTTCTGACCCGCCTGGGCGTAGGTGGAGACCCCGCCTGCGTCATTGTCGCCCACCATGACGATGAGCCCGGGCCCGATGATCGCGAGCAGGGTGAGGAGCTTTTTCCCCCAGGACCGCCGGGCAGCCAGATCGTGCTCCCGGATGGTGCCGAAGGCACCTTGGATGTCACCGAGGTGGGCGCTGTCCAAAGCCGCGCTGGGCGGCGCGAACACCGCCCTCGGGCCCGTTCTCGTCGTCGCCTGGGAGCAGGTTTTCGACCATGGTGACCTCTCGCGCCGTCATTGGCGTAGTGAGCGTGCGTGGGCGTGACTAGTTGCGCACGCACACCAGAGGTCAGGCAGGCCTCAGCGGAGCAATCGCCCCTCTTCGGCGGCGCGCGCGTGGGATTGGTCGGGTAACCAACCGTCGGTACTCAGGGGTGCTCCGTTTCCTGACCCATTGTCAACCTGCCTTTGAGCGGGTGGCGCCGGCGGGAACCGGCTTCATTCCGGCATGGGCCGGGTGGCACCTCGCTCACCGTCTCCGGACAAGGCGTGGCTGCTTACGGGCATAATCCTAGTCGCTCGAGCTCGGGGCCGGTCCACTTAGGGGCGGGGCGCGCACTTCGCGCGAAGAGAGGGAAGGCGACGTCTACTCGTCGGCCGCGGTCATTCCGAAGTCACGCCGCCATCCCGTCGGGAGGAGGAGCTCGAGCACGTCGTCCACGGTCACGACGCCGATCATCTTGTGCTCCTCGTCGATCACCGGTGCCGCGGCGAGATTGAAGTCCGACATCTTCCGGACGATGGCGTGCAGGTCGGCGTCTGCCCTCACCGCTGCCGGGTCGAGGTCGGCTACCTCGCCGATGCGCGCCGCCGAGGGGCTTTTTAGGAGCCGCACCACCGAGGCCGTGCCGGTGAGGACGCCCTCCTCGTCGGTCGTGTAGATGGTCCCGAGGGCCTCCGGGGCAACCGGGCTGCGACGGATCTCCTCGAGCGCTTCTGAGACCAGGGTGTCGGCGGGCAGGGAGAGGAACTCCGGGCTCATAAGGCCACCCGCGGTCTCCGGGTTGTAGCTGAGCAGAGCACGGACCTTTGCCTGGTCCGGCTGGGGGAGCGACTCGAGGACCGAGAGGCGCCGCTCTTGGTCGAGATCGGCGATCAGGTCGGCTGCGTCGTCAGGGGCCATCGTCGCGAGCAGCCGGGCCGCCTCCTTGTCCGAACGAGTGCTCAAGAACTCGAGCTGGTGTTCGGTGTCGAGCTCCTCGAAGACGTCCGCCTCGAGCTCGAGGTCTTGTCCCACGGCGTTGATGATCTCCTCGCCCTCCTCGTGCGAGGCGGCCTCGACGAGATCGGCTATCTGGGCGGGGTGAAGACGGGCGAGCTTGCGGTAGGGGATCCGGAGCATGGCGGAGGGCACGTGGGCGACGAAGGGCTGGATGCTCTCCCAGTCGACAATTGCCTTGGCCGGAATGCGCTGGGCGAGCTTGCGGGGTAAGAGCCTGCGCAGCACGGGGCGGCTCGTCGGGTCGACCCCGATGACCTCCAAAGTGCCGTCCACGAACGCCAGCTCGATCTCGTTTGCGCGGATGAGCCGTGCCCCGACGATGTTGATCAGGTGTCTCGCCGACAGGTCCTGGGCGAGTAAAAGCTCGCCGGGACGTCTCTCGAATCGGGCCAGATTGAGCGTCTCGCCCTGTAGCTGGACGCTACTCGGACCAACGGTGCCGATCAGCGACATGGGCACGAATAGCTCCCGGCGGCCGATCGTGGCGACGACGCCGCTTACGGGGGGATGCGCCTGCTCGCCGGGTCGCGCGATCAGGTCCTCGACACGGCCAATACGTCCTCCATCGCTGCCGAGCAGCGGGCTGCGGACGATGCCGGAAAGGTGAACTATGTCGGCTGCCATCAGGAGAAGGCCCAGCGCGATCGGCACACGGCGATCGGCACGACTCCATAGTAGTGAAGACTCCGCCTGGCTGGAAGGGCCTTGCACAGCTTCTCGACCCTCGCGGTCGCTTGCTTATCGGAGCTGTGCGGGAGAGGCTAGACGGCTATGCCAGAGCCGAACGGGCCTCGCTGCCTGCGCATTGCCTTCCTCCTCTACCGGGGCAATCCGCGTTGTGGCGGACAGGGCGTCTATACCCGTCACCTGACGCGCGAGCTCGCCGCGCTCGGCCACTTGGTGACGGTCTTCTCGGGTCCGCCCTACCCCGAGCTCGAGGACCCGGTTGAACTCGTCAAGGTCGCAAGCCTGGACCTGTACCGGGAACCGGACCCGTTCCGCGTCCCGAAACTGCGCGAGTTCACCTCGCCGACCGACGTCCTGGAGTTCGCCCTCATGTGCTCGGCGGGCTTTCCCGAGCCGCTCACCTTCAGTTTGAGGGCGCGGCGTCTGCTCGCCGGTCGCCGTGGCGATTTCGACCTCGTGCACGACAACCAGTGCCTCGGACGGGGCATCGCCGGCTTGATGAGGGACGGCTGGCCGGTGCTGGCGACGATCCACCATCCCATCACCGTGGACCGCGAGCTCGACATGGCCCACGCCGAGGGCTGGCGACGGCGCCTCACGCTCAGGCGCTGGTACGGCTTTGTCGGCATGCAGGCGCAAGTGGCGCGTCAGGTTCGTCGCGTCGTGACCGTCTCGGAGTCGTCGCGGCGCGACATTGCCGACCAGCTCGGCGTCGAGCCGGGACGCATCGCGGTGGTGCCTGTCGGCGTCGACAGCTCGGTTTTCCGGCCCGTGCCGGCCGTAAGGCACGTGCCCGGCCGGATCATGACGACGGCCAGCTCCGACGTCCCCATGAAGGGGCTTCACCCGCTGCTCGAAGCGCTCGCCAAGGTGCGCACCGAGCGCGAGGAGGCCCATCTCGTGGTGATCGGCCGGTTGCGGGAGGGGAGCACGATCCCGGCCGCTTTGGACCGGCTGGGCCTGAGCTCGGCGGTGCGATTCGTGTCCGGGGTGAGCGACGAGGAGATCGTGGAGCTTTATGGGGAGGCCGAGCTCGCCGTCGTGCCCTCGCTGTATGAGGGGTTCTCCCTGCCGGCGATCGAGGCGATGGCCTGCGGAGTCCCGCTCATAGCGACCACCGGCGGCGCCCTGCCCGAAGTCGCCGGCACGAGCGGCGTCTCGGCATTGTTGGTGCCACCGGACGATCCCGGCGCCCTGGCCCAGGCCATCGTGACGGCGTTCTCGGACGAGTCGCTGCGAGCGCGTCTCGCTCTCGCCGGGCGCCGGCGTGTCGCCGAGCGCTTCACCTGGCCGGTAACGGCCCGGGCCACAGCAGAGCAGTACTTCGAGCTTCTCGCGTGCTGACCGTCGACTTCGGCCGCCTCGGCCTGCGCCCAGGCGAGCGCGTCCTCGACCTTGGCTGTGGCGCGGGCCGGCACGCCTTTGAGTGCCTGCGGCGCGGTGGCGTTGTGGTCGCCCTTGACCACGACCCCGTCGAGCTCAAGGGCGTGAGGGGCCTGATGGCGGCCATGGTCGAGGCCGGGGAGGTCCCACAAACCGGGGCGGGACTTGCGCTGAGGGCCGACGCGCTCCGGCTCCCGTTTCCCGACGGGGCTTTCGACAAGGTGATCTGTGCAGAGGTGCTCGAGCATCTGGCGGACGACACCGCAGCGATGGCTGAGCTCGCCCGGGTGCTGCGACCGGGCGGTGTGCTCGCGGTCAGCGTGCCCCGCTACGGGCCAGAGCTCGTCAATTGGGCGCTCTCGGAGCGTTACCACTGCGTGCCGGGCGGCCACGTGCGTATCTACCGCCGCCGCCAGCTCGTCGAGCGGTTCGCCGATGTCGGGCTCACGCTCGTCTCGAGCCATCACGCTCACGCCCTGCACAGCCCGTACTGGTGGCTGCGGTGCCTGGTCGGGGTTGACAACGACAGCTGCCCGGCCGTGCGCGGTTACCACCGGCTCCTCGTGTGGGACATAACGGCCCACACGCCTTTCACACGGGTCCCAGACCAGGTCTTGAACCCGGTACTGGGCAAGAGCCTCGTCGCCTATTTGGGGCACGCCGGGCGATGATCACTTCCCCGGGCCGCCTCGTCGACGACTCGATCACAAGCACCGTCGAGTGGATCTGCGCCGTGCAACTGGAAAACGGCATGATCCCGTGGTTCGCGGGCGGCCACGGCGACCCGTGGAACCACGTCGAGGCGGCGATGGCGATGAGTGTCGGCGGCGCCCTCGAACCCGCCGAGCGCGCCTTTGCATGGCTGCGGGCGACCCAGCGCAGTGACGGCGCCTGGCACACCTATTACCTGGCCAACGGCGAGGTCGAAGAACCACGCCTCGACACCAACGTCTCTGCCTACGTGGCGACGGGGGTCTGGCACCACTTCTTGGTGACGGGGGAAACAGGTTTCTTGGAGGAGTTCTGGCCCGTGGTCGAGCGCGCCATCGGCTTCGTTCTTTCGTGGCAGCAGCCCGGCGGGGAGCTTTCCTGGTCGGTCGACCCGGACGGGACCCCTGGGCGCTTCGGGCTGCTGGCGGGATCCTCCTCCGCCTATTTCAGCCTCCGTTGCGCAATTGCCTGTGCTTTCGAGCTCGGCCTCGAGCGCCCCGGGTGGGAGCTCGCCGCCGGCCGCCTGCGCCATGCCGTCGCCCTCGGCTCGGGCGGCTTCGCCCGAAAGGACGAGTTCGCCATGGACTGGTACTACCCGGTGCTCGTGGGCGCTCTCGAGCCCGAGCCGGCCTCCGAGCGCATCGCAAGGCGGTGGGCAGAGTTCGTCATCGCAGAGCGCGGGGTGCGCTGCGTATCGCACCGGCCTTGGGTGACGGCGGCCGAGACGGCGGAGTGCGCCATGGCGCTCGCCTCCATCGGACGTCATGAAGAGGCGTCAGCCCTGCTCAGATGGGCGCGTCGGCACCGCTGCCCGGACGGCTCGTACTTGACCGGCCTCGTGTTCCCACACGATGCCAGTTACCCCTCCGACGAGTGCTCGAGCTACACGGCCGCCGCCGTGGTCCTTGCCGAGGACGCCCTCTACAACCTGAGCCCGGCTGCTCAGCTGTTCGTCGGCGGACCGCTTCCTTTTGGCTTCGACCTCGACTCGCCGCAAACGCCTGCCAGCCGCCGGAGCACGCGCAGGCTCCCCTTGCCCGCCGAGGCCTCCTCCGCGAACTCGCCCGAGGTGAGCGCCCGGCGGTAGATCTCATATGGCGGTCGCCCGCCTTGTCGGGGGTCAAAGAACACATCGTGTATGGCGAGCCAGCCACCTTCGATGACGCGCGGTGCCCAGCCGAGGAAGTCGGCCCAGGCGGGTGCCGCGCCGTGGCCACCGTCGATGAACACCAGTCCTGCGGCGAGGTGGAGCTGGGCTGCGACCGCCGCCGAGTCGCCGACGACGGCGACAGCGAGGTCCTCCGCCCCGGCGGATTCGACCGCCCTTCTCCAAAACGGCAAGGTGTCGATCCGGCCGGTGGCGACATCGACGAGGGTTTCGTCGTGGTGCTCCCATCCGGGCTGGTTCTCCTCCGATCCGCGGTGGTGGTCGACGCTGAACAAAAGAGCCGGCGCTGCTCCCGAGCGGAGCGCCCGGGCGATGCCCGAGGCCAGGTAGAGCGTCGAGCGCCCGCAATAGGCGCCGATCTCGACGATCGGGGAGAGACCCGCCCTCACGGCCCGCTCCGCAAGCTCGGCGAGGGCAAGGCCCTCCTCGTCGGGCATGAAGCCCTTCGCCGCCCGGGCGGCGGCCAGCAACCGCTCCGGCCTCGAAGAAGGGCTCACAAGCCTCGCGCCTCGTCAGTCAGCTCGTGGCGAGCGAGACGAGCGAATAGATGCCAAAGCCCATAAGGGCCAGCCCCGAGAGACGCCGCACGACGCCAAGGGGCACCCAGCGCGTGATCGTGCGGCCTGCCATGACCCCGACAACTGACACAAGCGCGAAGCCGGCCGCCGCGCCGGCGAACACGGACAGCTTGTCGCGGTAGTGCGCCTCCAGATTGGCAATGAGCACCTGGGTGATGTCGCCGAACTCGGCCACGGCGACGACCCCAAAGGTGATGGCAGCGACGCGCCAAAAGCTCGGGCTGGCCCCTTCGAGCGACTTGTCCTCCCTCTCGGCTAGAAGATCGGCCCGCTCCTTTTCAGCCCGCTCACTTGTCGCCAGCAAGTACACGGCGCCGCCCAGGAACAACACCGCCACGACCGATCTCACCGCCACCTTGGGGAGAAGGGCCAAGAGCCCTCCGGCCACCACAGCGATGCCGGCTTGAAGCACGAGAGCGGAGACGGCGCCCGACCAGACGGGCAGAGCGCGGTGACGCGACGAGAGGACCAGGCACGAGATGAAGGTCTTGTCAGGCAGCTCCGCCGGTATGACGAGAGCGAACGTCGTCGCCGCCACGGCGAGGTTCACGGGCGCCCTCGAAGCTCACGCCTTGGCGAGCAGGGAGCCCAGGTGCGGTCGTTGCTCGAGCACGAAGCGGACGTTAACCCCGAGACGCTCGATGCTCTGGTCCACGGGCCGCTGCTGGCCGCCCAGGCTGTGCGTCGCCAAAAAGGCCATGACCTCGCGTGAGATCCGAGGTGTGCCGTCGCGCTCCAGCTGGCAAAGACGCGAGACCTCGACCATCCTCGGGATCGAGTTCTCGGGGTACATCTCCAAGAGCTTGTCCCAGTGAGCCGTGACGAAACCCCAGGTCTTGGGACCGACGACGCGGTTCATGAGGAGCTTGCGCAAGAGGTAGGGGGCGTCCTGGGTCCTGATCTCGCTAAGGCACAGCTCACAGGTCTCGGCCGCCAGATCGAGGTTGCGGACGCGGCTCAGGGCGTCCAGGTAGCGCTGCTCCTCCATCGGGTCGGCAGGAGTGCGGAAATGGTCGAGCAGAGTCTCGTACTCGTTGCGGTCCGCCGTCGTTGCCACGACGTGAAGCACGGCCCAGGCGGTGTCCACGTCGAGGGGGACCCCTTTGTCCATGGCGAGGAACCGCTCACGGCTCTCGGCCCTCACGCCGGGGTCGGCGCCAAGGGTGCCCAGGGCGGCGATGAGAATGCCGCGGCGCCGGGGCGCCTCGCTGTCGTCGTCGGCACGGGCGTCCCAACCGAGTCGTTCGAGCTCAGGGCCGAGCAACGACCGGACGAACGACTCGAGGGCGGCGCGGTAGTCATCGGCGACGGCGAAGTCCAAAAGGCCGAGCGCTCCAGTGACCATCGCCCACACGCTCGGGTCGGGCTCGCCTTTGAGACGACGCACGAGGGTGAGGAACTGCTCGAGCGGCGTTAAGCCGGCGAGGGCGCAGGCCCAGGTGTCAGCCACGAGCTTGAACCGCTCGAGCGGCACGAGACGACCGAGGCCGGCCAGGATGTCATCGAGGAGCGGGTCGTCGTAGCGAAGCCGGTAGACACCGCTGCCGCCGACGTTGACAACGAGCATCCCGTGGCCCGCCGGGACATGGATGGGCTGCTCACGCAGCAGCTCGTAGTGGCACTCGGTGCCCGCTTGTGCCTCGGCCGGCCGCCTTTCGATGGCAACCGGCACGAGCCAGCTGGATCCGATCGCACTCGGCTCGGTGGCGGCGGGCCTGTCCTCCTCAGGCAGGTACGAGAAGGGCTCCTGGGTGAGCACGACCTCGGGGCCCTGCGACATCGCCGTCACCAGGGGATGGCCGCCTTGGCGGATCCATGAGTCCATGAGCTCCCGGATGGGCTTGCCTTCGGCTGCCTCCTCGATGGCGTCCCACAGGTCGGTCGTCTCGGTGTTGCCGTAGCGGTGGGCGGCCAGGTATCGGCGCACGCCGTCACGGAAGCGCTCAGTTCCGAGGTACTGCTCGAGCATACGGAGAAGGCTGGCTCCCTTTTCGTAGGTGAGGGCGTCGAACATTGCCTCGACCTCTGCCGGGGTGCGGGCCGGGAACTCTATCGAGCGCGTCGTGTGGAGCCCGTCGAGGGAGAGAGCCATCTCACGGTCACGGCCGAAGCTCACCCAGCACCGGTACTCGGGCTTGAAGTCGTCCAGGCAGCAAAGAGACATGTAGGTGGCGAAGGCCTCGTTCAGCCACACGCCGTTCCACCAGCTCATCGTCACGAGGTCGCCGAACCACATGTGGGCGATCTCGTGCTCGATGACCGTCGCGATGCTCTCTAGCTCGTCGCGTGACGAGTTGGCGGGATCGACGAGGAGCGCCACCTCGCGAAAGGTCACGCAGCCGAGGTTCTCCATGGCGCCGAAGGAGAAGTCGGGGATGGCGACGAGGTCGAGCTTGTCGCCCGGGTAGGGCTGGTCGAAGTACTCGGTGTAGTAGCGCAGAGCGTGCGCCCCGGTCTCGAGGGCGAAGTTCGTGAGCCGGCCCTTGCCCGGTGTGTGCACGACGCGGAGCAAGGTCCCGTCCACCTCCACGGCCTCGCTGGCTTCGAGCGGACCGACGACGAAGGCCACGAGATAGGTCGACATCGGGATGGTGTCAGCGAACACGAGGCGGCGCTTGCCGCCCGGCAACTCGCTCGATGACACCTCAGCGGCGTTCGAGATCGCCAGCAGGGCGGCGTCCACCTCGAGGGTGATGGAGAACACAGCCTTGCGGTCCGGCTCGTCCCAGCAGGGAAAGGCGCGCCTGGCATCGGTCGATTGGCACTGGGTAGTCGCGATGACGTGTTCGTTGCCCTGCTCGTCGCGAAAGGTGCTCCGGTAAAAGCCACGGAGCTTGTCGTTGAGCACACCCGCGAAATCGCACTCCAGCACGCAAGGGCCGGGCAGAACCTGGCGGGGTGCTGTGAAAGTGATCCGCTCCAGCTCCTCGTCGAAGGATATGGCGAGCTCTACCGTTCGGGGCGATCCACCCGGCCAGCTCAACGTGGCGGCCGAGACCTCGAGCTCAGCGGCGTTGCACACGATCGTGCTCGTCGGCGCCGTCACCTCGAGCTCGACCCGCTCATGGCCGAGAAACCTCGCCGTGGAAAGGTCGGGCGCGATGGTGAGCTGGTAGCGAGTCGGTACGACGTCGCGGGAGAGCCGGAAGTCTGTCTCGTCCTTGTTCGGGGTCACGAACACTCGAGATTAGTCGTCCAGGGCGTTGTACCCGCTACGGTCGTGGTTCGTGCCGGATGAAGGATCATTTCCTGTCGCGCCGCGTCGGCCTGGCGAGCCGCCCGGCACAACGACGACCGAGGTTGTGTGCATCGGCCACGCCATCGTCGACCGGCTAGCCCATGTCGAGGCGGCCACAGTCGAGGCTTCGGGCGTCGAGCCCGAATCGATGACCCTTGTCGACGGCGAGCAGATAGCAAGGATCGTGAAACTCGTCGGTGGCTGGGTCCAAGTAGCCGGTGGATCGGCCGCCAATACCGCTGTCGGCCTCGCTTCTTTGGGCAGTAGCGTGACTTTTGTCGGCTCGGTGGGCTCCGACGCGCTCGGGGCGCGCTATGAGGGCGACCTCGGTGCGGTTGGCGTGCGCTGTGTGCTCGGCCGGGGCAAGGCCGGCCTGCCCACCGGTCAGTGCCTGGTGCTCGTCACGGCGGACTCGCTACGCACGATGGCGACGAACCTCGGCGCTGGGGTCGTCATCGACCTCGAGGCGGTCGAGCGTGCCGGGGTGGCGACGGCCGCAGCGGTGTACATCGAGGGTTACCTGCTCGACTCGCCCGGGACCTTGGCGGCCATGGAACGCCTGATCGAGCTTGCGAAGGCGGCCGGCGGGCTGGTGGCCCTGAGCCTGTCGGACCCGTTCCTCGTCGAGCGCCACGCCGAAGCCCTGAACGAGCTCGTCGCAGGAAAAGTGGACGTGCTGTTCGCCAACGAGGAGGAGGCACGCCGCTTCACGGGGGCAGGCGACCTGTGCGGGGCGCTTGCAGCCCTCGAGCAAACCGGCCTTCTCGCCGCGGTGACGCTCGGGCCGAAAGGTGCCGTGCTTTTGAACGGCAAGGAGCGCGCCAGCGTCGAGGCCTGGTCCGTCGGCCCGGTGGACGACACGACGGGCGCAGGTGACCTGTTCGCGGCCGGCGTTCTGCACGGCATCGTCCGGGGGGCGCCCCTCGAGGTCGCGGGGCGTCTCGGAGCTCTTGCCGCCGCCGAGGTCGTCTCCCATCTCGGCGCGCAGCCTGAGGTCTCCCTGCACGCTCTGGCGGCCGAAGCCGGTCTGGGCGGTCCCTTCTAGGCGGCAAACTTTGAGGGCGGGGCTCGTCTTTTGGCAAGGCGGGTCAGACCCGGTCGCTGTCCTCGTCAGGGGGCAGGAAGGCCAAAGGGAGATCGGCCAGGCGGACGAGGGCGGAGGCGACCCAACGGGCCAGGCCTGCGACCTGGCCGTCGAGCTTGGTCGGATCGTCCAAGACAGGCTCCTCGAGCTTGATGCTTCCCTGGTAGGCGATCTCGATGGCGCAGGCGGGCGTATCAGAGGAAGGTTCGTAGAGCTGTTCGATCATCGGCCCGGATTGCTCAAGGCGCTCTGAGCCGAACTCGGGCGCCTCACCTGCAAGGGCCGAGAGCACGACGGCGGGGTCGGGCAGCTGAGCGAGACGCTGCACGCGAAGGGCGATCTCGACGACGAGCTCGGGTGGCTCGGCGGGGGGCTCGCCGATCGACCATGACCTGTAGGCGCTCTGGCTCCAGGTCGGCCAGTCCAGACTGAGGTCGGCCCTGACCCGGGGCGGGCTGTCCTCTCCCGGCAGGCTGTAGGAGGTCTCAAAGGCGACGTCCCCGAGGAAGACGTCGATCTGGAAGCGCTCTTCGACGGCCTGCTGTTCCAACAGGGCGCCCTCGAACGCCTCGCGGAGGGCCGCGATCACGTCTAGGAGAATGTGATCGATCATGGCCAGGCGAGGCTACCCGCCTGCCGGGCGTGAGGAGTATTCAGCTGGTAGACAGCTCTCGTGCACGACAATCCCTGGCTCGAACGGCGCGTGATCGCCTTTGCTCACCAGGGGGGAGCGAAAGAGGCTCCTTCCAGCACCTTGTACGCCATCCGGCGAGCCCTCGAGCACGGCGCCACCGGGATCGAGCTCGACGTCCACGCCACGAGGGACCGCCACCTCGTCGTCTGCCACGACCCGACGCTCGACCGTACGACCGACGCTACAGGCGAGATCGCCGACGCCGCCTTGGAGGACCTGCGCCAGCTCGACAACGCCTATTGGTTCTGCCCGGGAAGCGACGCGGTCCGAGGTCGCCCGGCCGAGGAGTACGTGCTGAGGGGCAAGGCGCCCCATGATCGGGACCTCGGCGTCGCCACCTTGGCGGAGGTGCTGGAGGCTTTTCCCGGCGTCGTGCTCAACCTCGACATCAAGCGGACCGCCCCGGCCGTCCTTGGCTACGAGGAGCTCCTCGCCCGAGAGCTGCAAGAGCACGAGCGGAGCGACGACGTCATCGTCGCCTCCTTCTCGGACTCGGCGACTGCGGCATTTGCCAGCTGGGCGCCGGGGATCGGTCTCGCGGCCGGTACGGCTGCCACGACAGAGTTCTACCGCAGGCTGCGCGCGGGCCTGCCGCCGCCCGATGACATCGGGCGCTACGTCGCCCTGCAACCCCCGGCGCGATGGGGCCAGATCGAGGTCGTGGACGAAAGCTTCGTCGAGACCGCCCACGCCTACGGGCTGGCCGTCCACGTGTGGACAGTTGACGACACCTCGGAGATGGACGAGCTCGTCGGCCTCGGCGTCGACGGGATCATCTCTGACAAGCCGAGTGTGCTGGCGGCCGAGCTTGACCGCCTGCAAGTGAATTGGAGACTGTGAGGGTCAGCCGCGACCGCAGTTCGGCTTCTTGCCGTGGTTTGCCTTCTTCTTCTTGCGCAGCTTGCGCTTCACAGTTCGCTTGGACACAAGCGGGACAGTGTAGTGGCTCCCACGCTGGCGTTTTTTTGCCACACCGGAGTGGACGTTCGGTAGCGTTGGGCTGAGTTCAAGGTTCGGGGCGCTATAGGGACTGGTCACATGGCATGGCTGTTGCGTGACGGCGAGGTGCTCGCGAGCGTCGAGGTCGCCTCGTCGCTCATGGCCAGATCGCGGGGCCTGTTGGGCAAAAAGAGCTTGGAAGGGGCCTTGCTGTTGGGCCACACGCGCTCTGTGCACACAGTCGGGATGCGTTTTGCCATCGACGTTGCCTTTTTGACAGACGACCTGCGCGTGATCGCCACCAGGACCCTCGGGCGCAACAGGATCGCCCTTCCCCGCAGGGGCGGCCGGTGCGTGCTCGAGGCCGAAGCGGGCGCCTTCGCGAGGTGGCAGCTCGTCGCGGGTGACCAGCTGGAGATCAAAGGGTGACGGCGGCGAAACAGAAACCTGCCACCCCGCCCAGTGTCGCCCCGGCCGGCGACGGCGAGCTTGTCGTCATCGCAACGCCCATCGGCAATGTCGAAGACCTCTCCCCGCGGGCCGCGGCGAGGATCCAAGAGGCCGACGTCGTTTGCTGCGAGGACACCCGTCACACAGGCCAGATGCTCGCCCGACTGGGTCTGCGGGCGACCCGGCTGCTCTCCGTGCACGCCCACAACGAGCGTGCGCGCGTGCCCGAGGTGCTCGAGCTACTCGACAAGGGTGCCCAGGTCGCCCTCGTGAGCGACGCCGGCACGCCCACCATCTCCGACCCGGGCGAGGCACTGATCTCGGCGGCGATCGCCTCTGGCCACAAGGTCACCGCCGTACCGGGACCTTCGGCGGCACTGACTGCCCTCGTGGTCGCAGGGCTCGGGACGGCGCGCTGGCGCTTCGAAGGTTTCCTTCCGAGACGGGGCCCCGCCCGCGCCACGCGTCTCGGTGAGATCGCGGCGGCTTCTCACCCGAGCGTCGTCTACGAGGCGCCGCAACGGGTCGCCTCCACGTTGGCGGATCTCGCTCAGGCCTGCGGGGGGGAGCGAAAGGTGGCGGTCTGCCGGGAGCTCACCAAGCGGTTCGAGGAGACCTGGCACGGCACGCTCACCGAGGCCCGCGAGCACAGCGCCACGACTCCGGCCCGCGGCGAGTACGTGCTCGTCGTCGCCGGGGCGTCTTTCGACGGCCAGCCGCATGCCAGCGCGGCAGAGGTGCGCGGCGCGGTGCAGAGCCGGATGGCGGCGGGCGCCAGCCGTCGCCAGGCGGCGAATGAGGTCGCCGGGGATCTTGGTGTCTCGAAGCGGTTCGCCTACGAGACTTCGCTCGCTCACGGCGACCGGTAGCTTGTGGGCGTGCCTGGCCGATTCTTTCTCACGACACCCATCTATTACGTCAACGACGCCCCCCATCTCGGCACGGCGTACTCGACGGTCAATGCCGACGCCCTCGCCCGGTGGCACCGGCTCATAGGCGACGACACCTGGTTCCTCACCGGCACCGACGAGCACGGCTTGAAGATGGCGCGAGCGGCCCAGGAACAGGGCGTCTCGCCCCAGGATTGGGTCGACACGATGAGCCGTCGCTATGTCGAGTCGTGGGCGGCCCTAAAGATCTCCAACGACGATTTCATCCGCACGACTGAGGCTCGCCACACCTCGAGCGTGCAGCAGTTCATGCAGGCGATATACGACAACGGCTACATGCACAAAGGCCTGTACGAGGGGTGGTACTGCGTCTCGTGCGAGGCTTACTACCCAGAAGGCGATCTCGCACCGGGGCAGCTGTGCCCGGTGCACGAGCGCCCCGTCGAGTGGCTCACAGAAGAGAACTGGTTCTTCGAGCTGTCCCGTTTCGAGCAGCCCCTGCTCGAGTGGTACGAGAGACATCCCGAGGCGATCTTCCCCGAGTCGAGGCGCAACGAGGCTCTCGGGATCATAAGAGGCGGTCTGCAGGACATCTCGATCACGAGGACCTCGATCGACTGGGGCATACCGGTGCCCTGGGACAGCGCGCACGTCGTCTATGTCTGGTACGACGCGCTCATCAACTACATCACCGCCATCGGGTACGGCGCCGACCCCGACCGCTTCGCCAAGTGGTGGCCGGCTGCCCACCATCTGCTCGGCAAGGACATCATCCGCTTCCACTGCGTCTGGTGGCCGGCGATGTGCCTTGCGGCCGGCATCGACCCACCGGCGGGCTTCGTGGTTCACGGGTGGCTTCTCGTCGGTGGCGAGAAGATGTCCAAGACCAAGCTGAACCAGATCGACCCCGTGCAGCTCGCCGGGGACATCGGCGTCGACGCCCTTCGCTATCACCTCGTGCGCGAGGTGGCTCTTGGCGCGGACGGCGACTTCACCTACGAGGGCCTCATCGCCAGGTACAACTCTGATCTGGCCAACAATCTCGGCAATCTGCTCGCCCGCGTGGCGACGGTCGTCGGGTCCAAGTGCGGCGGCAGCGGCTCCGCCCCGAGGCCCGCCGGGCCTGGCGTCCGGCTGAGTGAGGTGGCGGTCGAGGTGGTGTCAGCGTGCCGGGACGCCTGGGCGCGATTTGCGCCAAACGAGGCTCTCGAGGCGACCTGGCGACTCGTCCGCACGGCGAACGCCGAGCTCGAGGCCATCGAACCGTGGAAGCTGCCGCCCGGTCCGGCCGTTGATGCCGTGCTCGGTGATGCTCTCGAGGCGCTGCGGATCGTGGCCCTGCTCGTCTCGCCCGTGATGCCGAGCGCAGCCGGGGAGCTCTGGTCTCGCATCGGCCTTGAGGGACGGCCGGACGAGCCCGGGGCGGCCGCCGACGGCGCAGGCCTGCTCTGGGGTGGCTACCCCGCAGGCCGGCCGGTGACAAAGGGGGCGCCGCTCTTCCCGCGGCGCAGCTCCGAACGCTGAAGGAAAGGGGAGACGTGGACGAATCGAGCGAAGGCAACCGGCGGGGCGAGCGACGCGAGGGGTCCTGGCTGAGACGCCTCGGTGGTGCGGGACGCCGCAGTGGCGCTGGGACCGAGGAGACGAGCGAGACTGCCATGGAGGCAGAGCTCGAACAAGCCCGACTGCAGCCCCAGGGCCCGCCGCTGCCCACCGCCATCTGGACCGACAGCCACTGCCACTTACAAGACGAGCCGGATCCTGTCGAGACCGTGGCCTTGGCCCGTGCCGCCCGGGTCGGGCGGATGGTGTGCGTAGGCACGGACGAGGCCTCTTCCCGGCGGGCGGTGAGCCTGGCGGCCGAGCTCACGGCGAGCCGTCCCCCGGCGCACGGGGGATCCGCTCCGGCCGCCTCGGGACGCGGGCCGGAGGTCTTCGCCACTGTCGGCCTGCACCCTCACGACGCGAGAATCGGCCTCCAGGCGGTGGCCGGGCTCGTCTCCGAGCTGGTCGCTCTGGGCGGCCTGCGACGGTCCCGCGTCGTGGCCATCGGCGAGTGCGGGCTCGACTACCACTACGACAACTCGCCCCGGGAGGTCCAGCGTGACGTGTTCGCCGCCCAGATCGGCCTGGCGAACCAGCACGATCTGACGCTCGTCATCCACACTCGGGAGGCCTGGGACGACACCTTCTCGATCCTCGAGCACGAGGGGGTGCCGAGCCGGACGATCTTTCACTGCTTCACAGGTGGTGAGGAGGAGGCCAAGCAGTGCCTTAGCGTCGGCGGCTTTCTTTCCTTCAGCGGCATCGTCACCTTCGCCAGCGCCGAGGAGCTGCGCCGGGTCGTCGTGGACTGCCCGCTCGACAGCCTGCTCGTCGAGACCGACTCGCCCTTCCTCACCCCGGTGCCTCATCGCGGCCGGCGTAACAGCCCGGCCAACATCGCTCTCGTCGGGGAAGCGATAGGCCGCCTGAAGGGCTTCGAGCCGGAGGTGCTGGCAGCACTGAGCTGGATGAACGCCGACAAGGCATTCGGGCTCGGAGCCTGAGATCCCCGGGCGGCGCCCACCGGGCCGCGGCGAGGTCGCCGGCCTTTTGGCCGAGCACGGCTTGCATCCTTCGAGGGCTCTCGGCCAGCACTTTGTCACCGACCCGAACACCACCGAGCGCATCGCCCGTCTCGCTCGCGTAGGCGGCGGCGACCGGGTCATCGAGATCGGGGCAGGGCTCGGCTCGCTCACAGTCGCCCTTGCCGCCACCGGGGCCGAGGTGACGGCGCTCGAGGTCGACCACGGTCTCGTCCCGGTCCTTCGCGAGATGGTCGAACCGCTCGGGGTGACCGTGGTCGAGGCCGACGCCATGTCGTGCGACTGGGAAAGCCTGCTCGCGGCGGCTGCCTGCTGGGTGCTCGTAGCCAACCTGCCCTACAACGTGGCGACGCCGCTCGTGATCGAGCTCCTGCGCCGAGTGCCGGCCATCGGCCGCATGCTCGTGATGGTCCAGCGGGAGGCGGGTGACCGGCTCGTAGCCTCGCCCGGGACCGCAAGCTTTGGTGCGGTGTCGGTGCGGGTGGCCTATTTCGCCACGGCGGTCCTTGTCGGGCGCGTCCCGCCCGGGGTCTTCCTGCCCCGCCCCAAGGTGGAGTCGGTTCTCGTGGAGTTGCAGCGCCGCGCCTCGCCCGCCGTCGATCCCGCCCAGGCGAGCTACGAGGAGATCGACCTCCTCCTTCGCGCTGGGTTCGCTGGCCGTCGCAAGATGCTGCGCCGCTCCCTCGACAAGCTGGTCGACGAGTCGGTCTTCGCCGCCGCAGGCGTCGACGGTCGCAGCCGGGCGGAGGAGCTGAGCATCGAGAAGTGGGGCAAGCTGGTTGCATGCCGACGGTCGATCATCTCCGGGCGCCCGCCAAGCTGACCCGGTCGCTTCGCATCGTGGGGGTCCGAGACGACGGGTACCACCTCCTCGAAGCGGAAATGGCGACGATCGAGCTCGCGGACGAGCTCGAGATCGAGGCGGGTGCCGATGGTTTCGAGCTCGTAGACGAGCTGGCTTTCGTCGTCGGAGGCGATGGTGCGGCTCCCGGCGATGCGCAAGGTCGCGATGGGACGGGTGCGCTCGGGGTGAGCACGGTTCCCCCAGGCCAGGACAACCTCGTCCTCCGGGCTCTCGCCGCGGTCGGGCGGCGTGCCCGGGTGAAGCTCAAAAAGCGCATCCCGGCCGGTGCGGGGCTGGGTGGGGGTTCCTCGGACGCGGCAGCGGTGCTGCGCTGGGCGGGCGCCCTCGACCCCGACCTGGCGGCGCGCCTTGGAGCAGATGTGCCGTTTTGTGTCGTCGGAGGCAGGGCGCTCGTCACGGGCATAGGAGAGCGCGTCGAGGCGCTCGCTTTCGAGCCATTCACGGCCGTGCTCGTGACACCGGCGCTCAGCGTGGCGACGCCGGCGGTCTACAAGGCCTGGGACACCCTCGGCGGCCCTGTGGGCGAGCACGGGAACGATCTGGAGCCGGCGGCGCTCGTTTTCGAGCCGCGGCTCGCCTGGTGGCGCGACCTGTTCTCCGACGTCGCGGGAGCAAGGCCGCACCTCGCCGGCAGCGGCGGCACCTGGTACCTCGAGCGCCCCCCGCAGGTTGCGGGCCGGCTCGTGGCCGAGCTCAAACAGGCCGTGCAGGCCGAGCACGCCCGGGCCCTAGTCGTGGCCGCGGCGAGTACTCCCGCGCCCGAGCGCCCTTAGGGCGCGACGCGTCCGGCGCCTGGCGACGAAACGGGACTGCGCGTTCGACCGGTGGTTGAGGGTGTTACTTGCCGGCGGCGCGTCGCTGCCAGCGTGTGCGCTTCAGCATCTTCTTGTGCTTCTTCTTGCGCATGCGCTTGCGGCGCTTTTTGATCAGTGATCCCATGACTGGCGGAACGCTAGCCCAACTTGGGCAAGACCTGCCCATCGGAGGCTGGCCCGCCCGTCTCTTGGGGTCGCCGCGTCGAGAAACCGTGACCCGAAAGCGGACGCGGTGGGCCGGCGCCGGGTTCAGCTGTAAAAATGCGGGCGGAGGATTCCTTCCGGGGTAGTTCAATCGGCAGAACGTCGGCCTTTGGAGCCGGATGTTGGAGGTTCGAGCCCTCCCCCCGGAGCACTCACGCCCGAGAGCACGGGTCGAAGCCGAGGTTCAGGCCTGGCGCGCTTTTTGGACCTGTTCTGTCCATGCGGTGCCGTCGAAGTAGCGGAAGTGGTAGGTGCCGAGCGGGTCAAGATGCCAGGACGCCGCTGAGCCGGGGGGCGGGGGAAGCGACCGGAGCCGTCGCTTGAGATCGCCATTTTCGTCGCCGCCCGCCTCCGAGATTCGTCGGGCAGGGTCGTCGGAGACCTCTCGTGTCCATCGTTGGCCGTCGTAGAAGCGGAAGCGTCGCTGACCCAAAGGGTCGAGGTGCCAGCCGCGTGAAGCCGGTTTCGGGGGACGCAACAGGGGAAGCTCGGCGGCGATCCGCCTCAGCTTGGCGCGTTCCTCGGCCGTGTCGGCGATGACCGCGTCGGGGCGGTGGGCGAGGGAAGGGTCGACGATCTTGGTAGTGCGCGAGGCGGCTGAGAACAGGATCCAGCCGATGGGTGCCAGCAGGATGTATACGGCGCCCCAGCCGGTGGGAGGGATCGCCCAGGGCGGCTTGCCGCGTTCGGAGCGGAACCGTGCCGCCCGGGTCCATCCCCAGCAGAACAAAGCGACGGCGAGGACGATGCCGGCTGCTATGTCGCCGAGGGGCGCGATAGTGGCCATGTCCTTCCATCGGCAGCGCGCGGCGCCCGGCTTAGCCCGCGGCGGACGTCGGGCAGCTCAGCGTTGCCAGCGCAGCTGTGCGTAGCCGGTTTCCTCCCAGCCGGTGAGGATGATCAAGAACATGGCGAAAGTGAGGACGTGGACGCCCGTGCACCAAAGGCAGATCGTGTGGAGCACGAGCGCCTCCTGGTAGATGAGGTAGACGACCATCCCGATCCCGGCCACGGCCGCCGCCACCCTTCCCCAGGCGAGCCAGGCGGCATCGGACCGCCAAGCGAAGGGAAGACAGACCCCTCCCATCCCAATGAAGTAGACGAGCCCGAAGATCGGCACCGGGATGCCGAAGACGACCGACTGCGGGCTCGTGAGCACCTTGGAGCAGTTGACGACACCGGAGGTGTTGCAGATGAGCGCTCCCGGCTCGTAGTGCACGATGAGGAGGTAGATCGAGATGGCGATGCCAACAAGGCAGATGGCGCCGAGGGCGAGTGGTCGCCAGGGGCGGCCCTGGAAAACCTCGCCAGCGGCCCGCAAGCTATTCGCGCCCGGGCGAGGCATTGCGGCCGCCGGCACGCTCGCGCCAGGCCGGCCCTGCTTTAGCGGGGCCTGCGGTGCGGCCGGCCGGGCCCGCTGTGAGGTGTTGCGGCGGGTCACAGCTTGGCGAGCGCCGCGCCCGCCTGTTTGACGACAGGCATGTTGCAGATCGAGCCCGGCTTGCCACCGGTCAGCTTGCAGATCTCAGCCGAGTAGTAGTTCGCCGCGTCGAGGATCGTCTGGCCCGGCGCCGCCGAAGGGTTGCTGAGGCTGGCGGCGATCTGGGCGTGGGTGTAGCCGCCGAGGATGGTCGGGTCCATGAAGGCGCCGTCCTCGATGAGGTGGTTGCCGAAATCGATGAAGGGGATGCCCCCGGCGTTGGTCGAAGTCTGGTACGGCGTGCCGTCGTACTTGGCAAAGACCTTGCCCGCCGTCGCGCTCATCGACTGGAGCGGCTCGTAGCCAAAACAGGCCTCTGTGGCGGCCGTTTGGACGGTCGCCTCCACGTCAGTGCACTGCTCGCTCGCCAAAAAGGCGATGTACGGGCTGGTGTAGCTGGTGTGGTAGAAGCTCAAGGTGTTCGTGCCCGGGTATTCGTCACCAAGCCCCGAAGAGGTGATCTTCAAGTTCTTGAACGTTCCGAAGCGGGCGAGGGCGACGGCGAGCGGCCAACGGGTGGCGGCGCAGAACGGGCAGTAGTTCGAGCCCACGTAGACGATGAGCGGCTTGCCGTCCTCGGTGAGCGGCTTCGGCTTTTTCGGTACGGAGAGGAACTGTGTCCACGGGCCGGACGAGGTGACGCTCGACCCGGCGATCGTGAAGGCGGACGGGGACACTCCGGTGACGGCGCTCACCACGCTGGTCGGCGCGGCTTTCATGCCGAAGCCGCTCCCGGCAGCCGGCTTGCCGCCTCCGGTCACCGACACGAGGACGATGACGAGGACCGCCACCACGACGAGCACGGTGCCGAAGACGGCCGCCGTCATGGCTGTGGAACGCTTCTGGGGCCGTTTTGTCGACCCGCGACGCGAGGACGGCCCGCCCGCCCTTGCTCTTTGCGCGGCCGCGGCCTGGGCTTTGGTGCGCGGAGCGCTCGGCGGCGCTGAGCGCGCCCGTTGCGAGGCGGACTGGCGCTTTTGGCCTGAAGCGCTGCGCTGGGCCAGGCGCTCGCGCGCCCGCTCGGCGGCGGAGTCGTCGTGCCCGTTACCTTCGGCTGGGCCTGTGCTGCTCGGCGACCTGCCTCCACTTGTCGTGGACTGGCTACGCCGGGGGGGACGGTTGCCACTTTGTGCCATTACGGCGTGCTCTCCTCGTCGGTACCGCGCTCGGCGCGGCAGGTGCCTCTCAGGCTCAGGACTTTACCTGCCAGGGAGACAAACGGTCAGTTCGGGGGGGCTCGGTGAAAGAGGATCGTGCGGCCGGAGCCCGGGGAGCTTCGCCGCTCGGGCATGCTTGAGCGGTGATCGGTGCCCTCGTCGTCGAGCTCCATTTCCCGGCCAGTCGCTCCCTCAAAGACAAACGTTCCCTTCTCCGCCCGGTCATCGACGGCTCCCGGGCGCGTTTCGGGGTGGCCGTGGCCGAGGCCGGCTACCAGGACCTGCACCAGCGCTCCATCGTCGAGGTGGCCGCTGCGGCGGCGGTCGAGCGCGTGGTCACAGAGACCCTCGACGCGGTGGAGCGCTTCATCTGGTCCCGCCCAGGACTCGAAGTCGTAGGGGCGACCCGTCGCTGGCTCGGGGAGGACTGAAAAGAGCTTGTCGGCGTCTGGACCCGAGGCCTTCGGTTTCGCCTGGCGCCTTTCGGTACGATCACCACAGTGGACGAGCCAGCACCGAGAGCAGATCTAGGCGTGCTCGAGCGCGTCGAGGCCGAGCTCGAGGACGTGGAGCGGGCCCTGCGGCGCTTGGACGAGAGCAGCTATGCGACCTGTGAGGCTTGCGGCGGTGCGATCGGTGACGAGCGGCTCGCCGTTGCTCCCGCGACGCGGCGATGCGCGGAGCACGCCTCGCCGTTGACACCGGGTGCTCCGGGCGGGATCTGAAGGATTGGCGCGCCTTCGTCTTTTCGCTCAGGCACGCGAGTGCGCCGGCACGAGCGAGGCCGGCATCGATGGTCTCACCGTTGGTGAGGTGCTGGACGCGGCCGCCGATCGGTACGGTCCGCGTTTTGCGGCCGTGGTCGGCGTGAGCGCGATCTGGGTCAACGGCGATCCTGCGGTGCGCGCCACACCTGTGGGCGACAGCGACGAGGTCGCGGTGCTTCCACCGGTCTCGGGCGGGTGAGCACCTACCGCTTTCGACTGCGCCCGGGTCCCCTCGGGGCCAAAGGCGCCCCTCAGGCCTTCTTCGTCTCCCAGAAGATCCGGTCTATCTCGGCGATCTGGTCGAGGAGCTTCTGGCCGACGGCGACGTCGGTCGTCTTCTTGGACTCGCCAGCAGTCTTCGTCGCAGTCCAGAACAGACTGTGGAGCTCGGGATGCTTCTCGAGATGCTCGGGCTTGAAGTAGTCGGTCCACAGCACCCAGAGGTGGTGCTTGACGAGGTCGGCGCGCTCTTCTTTGATGAAGACGGCACGCTCTTTGAAGACCTCGTCGTTCGAGGCGTTGAACTTCTCCATGATGGCCTTGACCGACTCGGCTTCGATCCGTGCCTGGGCCGGGTCGTACACCCCGCACGGCAAGTCGCAGTGAGCGTGGACACTCACCGGAGCGCTCAAGCGGTCGAGCACTGTGAGCAAACGCGAGGTGAGTCGCATGCGGCAGCTCCTTTTGTCGTCATCGATGGCTAGGTTGCGCTCACCTTATCTGCGGCTCTGCAAGGGCCGGTCAAGGTGTCGACCGGCCGCATTGTCGGCTGGGTGCGTGGTGGTTTCGGGAGCCGTCGCCGCGACGGTGATCTGGGCCCGACCCCGCCGCGTGGTGGTCGAGGGCGTGAGCATGGTGCCTGCCCTCGCCCCGGGCGACCGGCTCCTCGTGGTCAACCTGGGCCGTCCCCGCGAGGGCGACATCGTGGCTCTTCGCGACCCGACCGAGCCCGGGCGCCTGCTCGTGAAGAGGCTGACGGCGTTTCTCCCGAGCGGGATCGAGGTGCTGGGCGACAACCAAGAGGCGAGCCGCGACAGCCGACACTTTGGTCCCGTGGCGCCTTCGGATCTGCTCGGCACGGCGGTCTACCGTTATTTCCCTCCTGCCCGGGCCGGATCGCTCCGGCACCTTGGCGTGAGCGGCGGTACGCTCGGTCGCAATGGGCCTGCGCCAACAAGACATAGATCGGCTTTTGGAACCTGAACTGACTACCGGGCTGGAGGAGGTCCCAGTCGATGAGCTGCGGGCTCGCCGAGACGCCTGCGAACGGGCCGAGGTCGCCCTCTCCTATGTGCGCCGCGTGCTCCAAGGCGAGCTCGACATCGTCGCCGCGGAGCTCGAAGCCCGCGGCCGAGGGGTGCGCGGGGACACGGGCCGGCTCGTGGAGGAACTGCCGACGATCCTGGCCGGTTCCGCCTCGAGCTCACCCGCCCCCTTGCACGCGCACGAGCCGCGGCCGGAGGGCTGGACCGAACAGAGCGAACTCGACTTGGAGGAGCTCGTCACCGAGGTGCTCTCCGCCGAGTCAAAAGGCGATGCGACACTGCCAGGAGCCAACTTGGGCGCTTTCGGAGACGAAGAGTTGCGAAGCCTCGCCGAGTCGCTGCTGGCCGCCGAGACCAGCGTCTCGAGCAGGCGCCGGACGCTGCACGACCAGATCGACCACCTGCAGTCGGCGATCGTGCACCGCTACAAGGTCGGAGCAGCGGACCCCGACAGCTTGCTCAAGTGAAGACTGGATGAGCGAGAGCCACTCCTCGGACCGCTGGGCGGATCTCGGCGAGTTCATCCGCCAGCAGAGGAACACCGCCCGGCTATCGCTGCGCCGGCTGTCGGAGATCGCCGGCATCTCGAACCCGTACCTGAGCCAGATCGAGCGGGGCCTGCGCAAGCCGTCGGCCGAGATCCTCCAGCAGATCGCCAAGGCGTTGCGCATCTCGGCAGAGACGCTCTATGTGCGAGCGGGCATCTTGGAGGACGAGCGCCGTGACGACGACCTCGTGCGGCACATCCTCACCGACCCGTGTTTGGTCGAGGAGCAGCGCCAGGCGCTGGTGCGGGTCTATTTGTCCTTCCGCCGGGAAAACGGCCTGTGGGAGGCCGAGCACGACAGGCCGCACCCCGATGCGCAGGCGGCAGGGACCTGACCGAGGGGCAGGCTCAGTAGGCTGGCCCGCGATGCGCAGGTTGGCGATCCTCTCCATGCACACTTCACCTTTGGCCCAGCCCGGGACGGGGGACGGTGGCGGCATGAACGTCTATGTGCGTGAGCTCTCGGCGGCTCTCGCCCGCAGAGGCGTCATCTGTGATGTCTACACGAGACGCATCTCAGCTGAGCTGCCGGAGGTCGTCACGGTCGAGCCCGGCTTCGCGGTCCACCATGTCGCCGCCGGTCCACCGTTCCCGGTCGCCAAGGAGACGCTGCAGGACCACGTCGAGGAGTTCACCGAATCGGTCATCGACCGCATGATGAGGACGCCGCACGCCGGCCTCGGGGTCGGGGACGCCCCGGCCGATGCCATCCACGCCAACTACTGGCTCTCGGGCCTCGCAGGCCACGCCATCAAGCACCGCCTCGGGCTGCCCCTCGTGTCGACGTTCCACACCCTCGACCGGGTGAAGGCGGAGGCGAGCCCGGAGGAGGTGCAAAGCGCCGAGCCGGGCCGCCGGGCACGAGCCGAGTCGGAGATCATCGGCTGCTCGGACGCCCTGCTCGCCTCGTGCACCGTGGAGGTCGACCAGCTCGTGGAGCTGTACGGCGCCGACCCCGACCGGGTCGAGGTCGTCCCGCTTGGGGTCGACCATGCCTTTTTCTCCCCCGGGGACCGAAGCTATGCGCGAAGGGCTCTTGGTATCGGGGGCGACGGCCCACTGCTGTTGTTCGTGGGCCGGATCCAGCCCCTCAAAGGAGCCGACGTGGCCTTGAGGGCCTTCTCCCTCCTGGCGCGCTCGATTCCGAACGCTCAGCTCGTCGTTGTCGGCGGCCCGAGCGGCCCGCGGGGCGCAGCCGAAGTTGCGATGCTGCACGCCATGGTCGACAGCTGCGGCCTCGGCGCTCAGGTGCGTTTTGTGGCGCCGCAACCCCACGAACTGCTCTCGACTTACTACAGGGCGGCGGACTGTTGCCTCGTGCCCTCGCGTTCGGAGTCTTTCGGCCTGGTCGCCCTCGAAGCCGCGGCCTGCGGAACTCCGGTGGTGGCGGCCGCGGTTGGCGGATTGACGACCCTTGTCCAACATGGCCGGACCGGTTATTTGGTCGAGGATGCCGACGCCGAGGCCTATGCCCGATTTGCCACCGACATTTGCACCGACCCGATGCTGCAAGCCGAGCTTGGCGCGGGCGGCGCCTCCATGGCCTCCGGCTACACCTGGTTCATCACGGCGGGTCAACTCGGGCTGCTGTACGACCACCTCACCTCACGGACCCTCGTCGAGTGCTGAGCCGCGGCGCGTGACGCGGCTTCTCGTCGTCGGCGGCGGGCGCATGGGCCACGCTTTCCTTGGGGGCCTGCTCCGCTCCGGCTGGGCCCAACCGGGCGAGCTCGCCGTGGTCGAGCCGGTCGCCGCGGCCCGAGACGAGCTCACGAGGCGTTACCCGGGAGTGGTCGTGAGCGACGGCCCCATCGACGCGGAGGCGGCCGTACTGGCCGTCAAACCGGCCGACGCAAAGGCCGCCTGCCGGACAGTCTCCGCCTCGGGTTGCCACCGCGTGGTCTCGATCGTCGCTGGCGTCGGCCTTGGCCAGCTCGAGGGCTGGCTCGGGCGTGACGTCGTCGTCCTCCGGGCGATGCCGAACACACCCGCACTGCTCGGCGCAGGCGCCTCGGCGCTGGCCGGGGCAGCGACTGTCGCCGAGGAAGACCTCATGTGGGCCGAAGGGGTGCTCTCCTCGCTCGGGGTGGTGGCGCGCTTTCCCGAGTACCAGCTCGACGCCGTCACCGGGCTGTCCGGATCGGGGCCGGCGTATGTCTTCCTCCTCGCCGAGGCGCTCGTCGAGGCCGGGGTGAACGAGGGCCTCGAGCGTGAGGTGAGTCGTCTTTTCGCCGTGCAGACACTGCTCGGCTCGGCGCGGCTTCTCGCCGAGACCGGCGACTCACCCGAGGTGCTGCGCGCCGCGGTCACCTCTCCTGGAGGGACGACGGCCGCTGGTTTGCGGGTTCTTGAGGCCCATGGCTTCCGCTCCGCCATCCTCGAAGCCGTCGCCGCAGCCGCCGACCGCTCCCGCGAACTCGGCCGAAAGGACTGACTGGCCCGCAGCCGCGCCGTGCGATCGGCCTCGGCGCCTGCTTCCGGTGGCGCTCCCACTTTGAACTTCAGCCACATTGGCGTACATTCGTGACTGGCGGAGAGGGGTGATGCAACTGTCAAACATCGAGTACGCCAAGGCAAGGTTCTCCACGGTCGCCGAAGTTGCTCAGGCTCTGCGGGTCTCGAACATGACTGTCTACCGGCTCATCAAGTCCGGACAGCTGCCCGCGGTGCGTGTCGGCAAGTCGTATCGACTTCGTGAGGAGGACGTGGACCGCTTCCTCGCCGAGAGGTTCACCGAGGCCGGTTAGGCGCACCGCGCCGTCGCCCGAACGATCGCGCTTGTGAGCGATCGCACAAAGTAGTTACGATCGGCCCGGATGGCCGAACGCTACGCCCGGCGGATTCCTGAGCCCACGGTCGTGCGGCTCCCTTTGTATCAGCGCGTCCTGCTTGAGCTCTCGGCCGACGGCATCCCGACCGTCTCTTCGGCCGAACTCGCCAACGCCGCCGGGGTCAACGCGGCCAAGGTACGAAAGGACCTGTCGCACCTCGGCACCTACGGCACGCCTGGCACAGGCTATGACGTCAACTACCTCCTGGGGCAGGTTCGGCACGAACTCGGTCTCGACCAGGAATGGGAGGTCGTGATCGTCGGCATCGGCAATCTCGGCCATGCCCTCGCCCATTCGCAGAGGTTCTCGACTCAGAACTTCCGCACCGTCGCCCTCTTCGACGTCGATCCGGCCAAGATCGGCAAGCTTGTCGATGAGATGCCCGTGCGCCACATATCGGAGCTGGAGGAGGTCATCACAGACGCCAGCCGGGCGATCGGAGTGATCGCCTGCCCGGCCAGCGCCGCCCAGGACGTCTGCAACCGTCTCGTGGGCGCCGGCATCGGGGCGATACTGAACTTCTCCCCGGCCATCTTGACCGTCGCTCTGCCGGTCCTCCTCCGCCAGGTCGACTTCTCCGTCGAGTTGCAGGCTCTCGCTTTTTACATCGTGCACCCTGAAGCCACCGTCGGCTCCGAGGCGGAGTCTCAACCGCCCCCGTGATGGCTCTGCACCGGGTCTCGGTCGTGAGGCAGGTCGCACGATGCTGAGGCTGCGGATCGCGACGCGTGGCAGCGAGCTCGCCCTGCGCCAGTCTGAGACGGTCGCTCAAGCCATCGCCCGCGCCGGCGCCGAGGCGATCGGAACGGTCTCGGTTGAGCTCGTGGTCGTCGAGACGGCAGGCGATCTGCAACGCGATCGACCCATCGGTGAGATCGGCGGCCAGGGCGTGTTCGTAAAAGAGGTGGAACAGGCAGTCTTGGACGGCCGGGCGGACCTCGCAGTCCACTCGGCCAAGGACCTTCCCTCCGGTGTGGGCACCGAAGGGCTCGCCATAGTCGCCGTGCCGGAAAGGGCGGACCCGAGGGACGTGCTCGTCGGGCGCCGCCTCGGCGATCTCGGCCCGGGTGCTCATGTCGCCACCGGTGCCGCGAGAAGGCGGGCACAGCTGGCCTGGTTAAGGCCGGACCTGCGTTTTGTGGAGCTGAGGGGCAACATCGCGACACGCCTCGACAAGGTGCCAGCCCAAGGTGCGGTCGTCATGGCCTACGCCGCTCTCGAGCGGCTCGGGCTTTCCGGGCTCGCCGCCGAGGTGCTTCCCCTTTCCACCATGCTGCCGCAGGTGGGCCAAGGCGCCCTCGCCGTCCAGTGCCGTCTGGGCGACGAGGTGACGACCGAGGTGGCCCGCTCGGTCGACGAACCCGGCGCCCACCGTTGCCTCGATGCCGAGCGGGCTTTTCTGGCCGAGCTGGGCGGCAGCTGCGAGTTGCCCGTGGGCGCCCACGCGGTGACCGGTCCCGATGGGGCCGTGAAACTGCAGGGACTGATCGCCAGCCTTGATGGTCTCGTCCTGCTCCGCAAGGGCCTCGTCGGCTCGGGCGGCGTCGAGGTGGGCCGGGCGCTCGCCCGTGAGATCCTCGATAACTGCGGGGGAGCCGAGGTCCTTTTTGGCGCCGCCAAGCTGACGTGAGCGCAAAGCTGCCGAGCGGCCCGCTCACGGGCTTGAGCGTGATCGTGACCCGTGCCCGGGCCCAGTCGTCGGGACTCGTTCGGTTGCTGGCCGAGGCCGGCGCTCTTGCCGTGGAGGTGCCCGGGATCGAGATCGTGGATCCCGCCGACAAGGGCCTGGCCCTCGCCGAGGCGCTCGGGCGTCTTGGCGACAACGAGTGGATCGTGTTCACCTCGGCCAATGCCGTCGAGGCGTGTTGGCGCCGCCTCGACGCCACCGCGCCGTTCGCCGGGATCAAAGTGGCGGCGATCGGTGCCGCCACGGCGGCCGCGTTGTTGGCCCGCGGCGTTGCCGCCGACCTCGTCCCGGCTGACTACGTCGCAGAGTCCCTCGTCGAGTCCTTCCCCTCACCAAAGGCCGGTGAGGGGTCGGTTCTCCTGCCTTGCGCGGCGGGGGCCCGCGAGGTGCTCGCCACCGGCCTTAGGGCAAAGGGATGGCGAGTCGAGGTCGTGGAGGCCTACCGGACCGTAGGGCCGCCACCCGATAAAGCCGCCGCGAGGACAGGCGCCGAGGCCGATGTCATCACCTTTACCTCGTCCTCGGCCGTGACGGGCTATCTGGATCTCGCCGGGCTGGACGGCGTGCCGCCGGTCGTCGCTTGCATCGGACCTGTAACGGCCCGAACAGCACTCGAAGCCGGACTAGAGGTCGAGGTCGTGGCGAAGGTGCACACCGCCGCCGGACTTGTGGCGGCGCTCGTCGAATGGGCGAGGGGCCGGCCCACGCCACGCGGGCCGAAGTAGTCTCAAAGTCAATGGAGTTCCCGGCGCGCAGAATGCGGCGCTTACGGCGGCTGCCCGCCATGCGTCGCCTCGTGGCCGAGTCTGCCCTCGGTATCGACGACCTGGTGGCTCCCCTTTTCGTCCGCGAATCGATCGAGGCGCCGGTGCCGATCGCGTCCATGCCTGGCGTCGTTCAGAACACGGTCGCCTCCTTGGTGCTCGAGGCAAAGCGGCTCTCGTCGCTCGGCATCGGGGCGCTCGTGCTCTTCGGCGTCCCGAGCCGCAAGGATGCCGTTGGCTCGGGCGCGTCTGATCCCGACGGCATCGTCCAGATCGCCCTTAAGGAGCTTCGCTCTAGTCTCGGCGACGAGATGGTGCTCCTGGCCGACCTCTGCCTGGACGAGTACACCGACCATGGCCACTGCGGGTTGCTGGACGAGCGTGGCGAGGTCGACAACGACGCTACGCTCGTGCGCTACGGCGAAGTCGCTGTCGCCCAGGCCGAGGCCGGTGCCCACTTCGTGGCTCCGAGCGGGATGATGGACGGGCAGGTCGCAGCCATCCGCGCGGCTCTCGACGGCTCCGGCCACCAAGATGTCGGGATCCTCGCTTACGCGGCGAAATACGCCTCGGCTCTCTACGGGCCCTTCCGCGACGCCGTGGACGTCACGATCGCCCGCGGAGGCGACCGCAAGAGCTATCAGCAGGACCCGAGGAACAGGCGCGAGGCGCTCGAGGAGGTCCGCCTCGACGTGTCCGAAGGGGCGGACTTGGTCATGGTGAAGCCCGCCCTCGCCTACCTCGACGTCATCGCCGCGGTACGAGCCACCGTCGATGTCCCTGTCGCCGCGTACCACGTGAGCGGCGAGTACGCCATGGTCGCGGCGGCCGCCGAGAGGGGTTTCATCGACCGCCAGGCCGTGGCGCTCGAGCACCTGGGGGCGATCAAACGGGCGGGAGCGGACCTGATCCTCACCTACTTCGCGGCCGAGGTGGCCGAGATCTTTAACCGAGGCGCTCAGTCCTCGGACACCTGACGCGCCAGGGCGGTGACGGCCCGGTAGACCGCCTCGGCCGGCCCGAGCTCGTCGGGGCGCAGGTAGTTGCCCATGATGCGCAGCAGCCACTCCATGATCGAGCGGCTGTACATGCCTGTGTTCACGCAGATACGCATGAGGCCGGGCCGTGACAGCACGCCGATGAAAGCACGGGCCACGCGGTAATAAAGGCCGTAGATGTCTTTGAGGGATTCCTCGTAAGCCGCGAGCATGCGGGGGTCGCCCGCCTGGAGAGCGTCCGAGACGGCGCCGGCGGCGAGCCTGCCCGTCTCGTAGGCATAGGCGATGCCCTCACCGTTGAACGGGTTGATGGCGCTGGCGGCGTCGCCGGCGGCGATCCAGTCGGGGCCGACGCGCGGAGCTACGGCGAGGCCCATCGGCAGGCGCCCACCGGTCGGGGTGCTACAGCAGGTGTCCGGGCCGAGGCACCACGAGGCCGGCGCCTGGGCGACGAAGGCCTCCATGAGCTTGGAGGTGTTCACGTGTCTCCAGCGCCCCTGGGTGGACAGCAGGCCCACCCCGACGTTCACGCGGCCGTCGCCGAGGGGGAAGATCCAGCCGTAGCCGGGCACGACCTTTCCCTCGGCGTCGCGGATGTCGAGAAACGAGTCGATGTAAGGCTCCGAGCTGCGCGGTGATCGGTAGTAGCCGCGAAGGGCCATGCCCTGGGGCCACTCGCGATTGCGCGCCGTGCCGAGGGCTCGGCCGAAACGGGACAGGGACCCGTCGGCCACGATCACGCACTTGGCGCTGACCTCGCTCGTGGTACCCCGTGCCCTGTCCGCGACGACGGCACCGCCCGCCCGCCCGGGGCCGGGTCCCCCGCCAGGCGACGAGGACGCCTGCGACAAGGGCGCCACCGCCTCGGCCCCCTGCCAGACGACGGCGCCCGCCTTCTCGGCACGGGTGGCGACGAGCTCGTCGAGATCGGCCCTCGTGATCACGTAGCCGTGCGCCGGCAGGCCCGGGCAGGTGGGCCAGTCCATGACGATGGCACGGCCGTAGGCGTTGGCGCGCAGGCCCCTGAAGCGGTGATGTGGTGCAAGCTCGTCCGCGAGACCCATCTCGTCGAGCTGGTGGACCGATCGCGGCGTGAGACCGTCGCCGCAGGTCTTCTCCCGGGGAAAGTGCTTTTTTTCGACGACGAGGACGTCGACGCCGGAGCAGGCCAGCCAGTAGGCGGCCGCGGCACCGGCCGGTCCGCCCCCCACCACGAGGACGTCGCAGCGCATGTTGCTCGGCCTCGGGGGCTGCAGCGCAGACGCGCCACTCTTCGCTGCAGTCATGCGAGCATGATAGGAGCGGAGCTCGGTGAGCGGTCTCGATGTGCTCGCCAGTAGCCTGCGTGCTAAAAACCGCCGAGGACATATGGGCAGCCTGGACAGCTATCTCCCAATCTTTTTCATGATCGTGCTCGGGATCGCCTTCGCGGGCTTGTCCTTTGCCGCCTCCAGACTGCTCGCGCCCCAGCGCCCGACCTCGGCCAAAGAGGCGCCGTACGAGTGCGGCATCGTGCCCGACCACGAGCCGGCGCGGCGCTTCCCCGTGCGCTTCTACCTGATCGCCATGATCTTCGTCGTGGTCGACATCGAGATCATCTTCATCTTCCCCTGGGCCGTGGTCTCAGACAACCTGGGACGCTTCGGCCTGGTGGAGATCCTGGTATTTGCCTTATCCGTCTTCGTCCCCCTCGTCTACCTAGTTGCCAACGGGGCCCTCGACTGGGGGCCGGTCAAACGCGTGCGGCCCGTGGAACCGCAGTCCGAACGGAACTCGTCTTCGACCGTACGGCGCATCGGGCCGTCGAGCGGCGAAGCCGCGTAGGGATCGGCACCGGCGTGGGACTAGAAGACCTCAGCCACAATTTTTTCACGGGCTCCCTTGAGGAGCTGGTGAAGTGGGCCCGCCGCTCGAGCGTATGGCCGGCGACCTTCGGCCTCGCGTGCTGCGCGATCGAGATGATGGCTGCCGGAGCGGCCGACTTCGATCTGGCCCGCTTCGGGATGGAAGTGTTCCGAGGCTCGCCGCGCCAGGCCGACCTCATGATCGTGGCGGGCCGGGTGTCCCAGAAGATGGCGCCCGTGCTCCGGCAGGTCTACGACCAGATGGTCGAGCCGAAATGGGTCATATCGATGGGCGTTTGTGCCTCGTCGGGAGGCATGTTTAACAACTACGCCATCGTGCAAGGCGTCGACCAGATCGTCCCGGTCGACGTCTACGCGCCGGGCTGCCCCCCGAACCCTCAGACGCTGATTCACGCGATTTTAACCTTGCACGAAAAGATCCGCCTTGGCGAGATCACCAAGCGGCGCCCGGGTGAGACCGGCGCCGGAATCGACCTCGCCTCCGAGCCGACCCCGCCCGGATGGGTCGCACCACCTACGGGAGTGCGCCTCGGGACGCCGCGGTGATGGCAAACGCCACGACGAGTGCCGCCGAGCTGGCGGGAGACGGTGTCCTGGCCGCGACGAGCACCCTCGGCCAAGAGGTGATTCATGTCGCCCGCGAGCGGTACCTCGAGGTGGTCGCGGCGCTTCGTGGGAGCGGCTTTGAGATGTGCGCCGACCTGTGTGCCGTCGACTACCTACGACACCTCGACAGGCCCCTTCCCGGCACCGTCACGCCCGAGCGCTTCGAGATAGTCGTCAACCTGCTCTCCCTCGAGCGCCACCAAAGGGTCCGAGTGAGAGTCCAGGTCCCTGAGGACGACCCGGTCGTCCCGACGCTGTTCCATCTCTACCCCGGCAGCGAGAACATGGAGCGGGAGGCTTTCGACCTTTACGGGCTTCGATTCGAAGGACATCCCGACCACACCCGGATCCTCATGCCCGACGACTGGGAGGGCCACCCGCTGCGAAAGGACTACTCGGTGGGCCGCGTGCCCGTGCAGTTCAAGGAAGCGCCAGGCCCGCGGTGAGCGACGAGAACCTCGTAGCGGAGACCTCCGAAGGCCCCCAGGAGCTGCAGGACCTGGACGAGACCAGCTCCGAGGAGCTGGCCATCGAGCAGGGCACCGCCGTGCGCCTGCCGGAAGGGCTCGTCTTCGACCCGGGCGACATCGACGTCGAGTTCGGCGCGGACGAGACGATGATCATCAACATGGGCCCGCAGCACCCCTCGACCCACGGGGTGCTGCGTATCATGATGGAGCTAGAGGGTGAGACGGTGCTGCGCTCCAAGCCCATCATCGGATACCTGCACACGGGCATGGAGAAGACGGGCGAGCAGCTCACCTACGTCCAGGGCGCCACGAACGTCACTCGCATGGACTACCTCTCGCCGCTGCACAACGAGCTCGTCTTCGCGCTGGCGGTGGAGGCGCTGTTGGGCATCGAGATCCCCCCGCGGGCGACTTGGATCCGGATGCTCATGACAGAGCTCAACCGCATCTCGTCACACGTGATGTGGATGGCCACCAACGGCATGGACCTCGCTTCGACCTCGATGATGATCTACGGGTTCCGAGACCGCGAGATGATCCTCACCTTCTTCGAGAAGACGACCGGCCTTCGCATGAACCACGACTACATCCGTCCCGGTGGCGTGGCGGCTGACCTGCCCGACGGCTGGGAGGACGACGTCATGGCGATCGTCGACACCATCCCGGGCCGGGTCGACGAGTACGACGACATGCTGACAGGCCAGCCGATCTTCAAACAGCGCACCGAAGGCGTCGGGCTCATTTCCCCCGAGCTCGCCATCGCCATGTCGGCCACGGGGCCGATCCTGCGGGCCTCGGGCGTCGCCTGGGACCTTCGCCGCGACATGCCCTATCTCGCCTACGACGAGGTCGATTTCGACGTCATCGTCGGCACGGTCGGCGACACCTACGACCGTTACGCGGTGCGACTCAACGAGATCCGCGAGTCGTGCAAGATCGTCCGCCAGTGCGTCGAGATGATGCCCCGTGGCGACTACCGCGCCCAGGACAAGAAGGTGACCCCGCCTCCGCGGGCGCGCATCGACGAGTCCATGGAGGCTCTCATCCACCACTTCAAGATCTTCACGAGGGGTTTCGAAGTCCCCGCGGGCGAGGTGTACACGGCCGTCGAGTCTCCCCGGGGCGAGCTCGGCTGCTATCTCGTCGCCGACGGCTCGGCCAAGCCGTACCGGATGCACATAAGGGGGCCGAGCTTCGTGAACCTGCAGAGCCTGCCCCCCCTGCTGCGCGGAGGACTGATCGCGGATGCCATAGCCGTCATCTCCTCTGTGGACCCGGTCATGGGCGAGGTGGACCGCTGATGGGACGCCTGTCTCCCGAGAACCGCTCCAGGGCCGAGGCGATCGTGGCTTTGTACCCGCGGCCACGTTCGGCCCTCATCCCGCTGTGCCATCTCGCGCAGGCCCAGGACGGCTGGCTCACCCGCGAGGCGATGGAGGAGATAGGCGAGCTCGTCGGCTGCACCCCGGCCGAGGTGCGCGGCACGGCGACGTTCTACGACATGCTGCATACCGAGCCCGTCGGACGGCACGTCCTGACCGTCTGCACGAACATCGCCTGCATGCTCGCCGGCGCCTATGAGGTGCTCGACCACGCCGAGGCCTCGCTCGGGATCTCGGTCGGCCAGACGACCGCCGACGGCGAGTTCACCCTGGAAGAGGCCGAGTGTCTGGCCGGTTGCGACCGGGCCCCGTGCGTGCAGGTCAACCATCGCTTCTTCGGGCCGCTCGACCCCGAGGGATTCGACGACCTTGTCGAGCAGCTGCGCGCGGGCCGCCTCGCCGACACGGTGCCGCCGCACGGGACCTTGAGCCGCGTCGAACGCAAGGTGGCGCTTCCCGCCCTCGCGGCCAAAGCTGCGGCGGCCGGATCGGCTCCGGGGGGCGCCAAAGGCCAGGGCGGCGCCAAGGGGCAACGCAGGGGACCGGTGCCGGCGTGATCACGGACGCGCCCCGGATCGTCACTGCTCGAGTGGGCCGGGAGGACTCGTTCTCCATCGAGACCTACCTGGCCACCGGAGGCTACGAGGGGTTGCGCAAGGCACTGTCGATGGCCCCTTCGGACGTGGCCGCCGAGGTCAACAAGGCGAGCCTGCTCGGGCGCGGAGGGGCCGGCTTCCCGGCGGGACGCAAGTGGTCGATGCTGCGCCAAGCCCCGACGCGCTATCTCGTCGTGAACGGTGACGAGAGCGAGCCGGCGACGTTCAAGGACCACATGCTGATAGAGAACGACCCGCACCAGATCATCGAGGGGACCGCCATCGCGGCCTACGCCACCGGGGCCGAGCAGGCCTTCATCTACTGCCGGGGAGAGTTCGCCCTCGGCCTGGAACGCCTGCAGCAGGCTTGCAACGAGGCGTACGCGCACGGGGCCCTCGGCGCAGACATCCTCGGCACCGGATATGCCCTCGACATCGTCATCCATCCCGGGGCGGGCGCCTACATCTGCGGTGAGGAGACGGCGCTTCTCGAGAGCCTCGAGGGAAAGCGCGGCTTCCCGCGGATCAAGCCTCCGTACTTTCCTGCCGCTGTCGGCCTTTACGGGGAGCCGACCGTCGTCAACAACGTCGAGACGGTCGCCAACCTGCCTTGGGTGATCACTAACGGGGCCGATGCCTTCACTGCCCTCGGTGCAGGGTCCTCTACGGGCACCCGGTTGTTCGCCCTCTCGGGGCGGGTCGTCCACCCGGGTTGGTTCGAGATCGAGATGTCGAAGACGACTTTCCGGGACCTCATCTACGATCCTTCGCTCGGTGGCGGCATATCCGGCGGCAGGGAGCTGCGCGCTTTCATCCCAGGAGGCGTCTCGGCGCCCTGGTTCGGTCCCGACCAGCTCGACCTCGGACTGGACCAGGACGCGGTGGGCAAGGCGGGCTCGATGCTCGGGTCCGGCTCGGTCGTGGTCATGGACTCAGACACCTGCCCGGTGCGGGCCGCTTGGCGCATCGCCCAGTTCTTCCACCGCGAATCCTGCGGCCAATGCACACCGTGCCGGGAGGGCAGTGGCTGGATCGAGAAGCTCATGTTCCGCCTCGAGCAGGGCCTCGGCCAGGAAAAGGACGTCGATCTCGTGCTCGACGCCTGCGACAACATCTCGCCGGGCCTTTCCTGGCCGCCGAAGCAGACCACGATATGCGTCCTCGGACCTTCCATCCCCTCCGCCATCGTCTCGGTGGCAAAGATGTTCCCTGACGAGCTGGCGCTGCACGTGAAAGAGGGCGCTTGCCCGTTCCCACCGGACGCGGTGCGTCGTGGCTGATCTCGTCGAAGCCCCCGCCGGCATTTCGATAACCGTCGACGGACGCGTCGTCACGGCGCAAAAGGGCGAGCTCATCATCGCCGCGGCGGAACGGGCCGGGGTCTTCATCCCCCGGTTTTGCTACCACCCCCGCATGAAGTCGGTCGGCATGTGCCGCATGTGCCTCGTGGAGGTTTCCGGCCCGAGAGGCCCGAGCCTGCAGCCGGCCTGCTTCGTGGAGGTGTCCGAGGGCCAGGAGGTCTTCACCGACACCCCGGCGGCGAAAAAAGCCCAAGAGGGCGTGATCGAGTACCTGCTCTTGAATCACCCGCTTGACTGCCCGGTCTGCGACAAGGGGGGCGAGTGCCCTCTCCAGGACCAGTCGGTGTCGCACGGCCCGGGCGAGAGCCGCTTCGAGGAGGAAAAACGGCACTGGGCCAAGCCCATCGAGATCGGTCCGCTCGTGCTGTTGGACCGCGAACGCTGCATTCAGTGCGCCCGCTGCACCCGTTTTGCCGAAGAGGTGGCGGGCGAGCCATTCATCGACTTCGCCGAACGCGGCGATCGCATCGAGGTCGCCATCTTCCCTGGCGACCCCTTCACGTCCTATTTCGCTGGCAACACCATCCAGATCTGCCCGGTGGGCGCGCTCACCTCGACCCCGTACCGGTTCAAGTCCCGTCCCTGGGACCTCGAGCAGGTCGAGACAACATGCACGACATGTGCCGTCGGCTGCCGAATGGTCGCCCAGTCATCGGCCGGCGCGCTCGTCCGGTTCCTCGGCGTGGACTCCGAGCCCGTGAACCAGAGCTGGCTGTGCGACCGGGGTCGTTTCGGCTACGAGGCGGTGGAGGTGCCCGAACGGCTTGGCCAGCCCCTCGTGCGTCGTGAGGGCGAGCTTGTCACCTCCACCTGGAACGAGGCGCTGAGCAAGGTCGTCGACGCTCTCACCGAGGCGCTCGCAGGCTCCGGTGCTCCCTCCGTGGGCGTGATCGGCGGGGCCAGATTGGCCAACGAGGACGCCTACGCCTGGGTGAGGCTCGCCAAGGGTGTCATGGGCACCGACAATTTTGACGCTCAGCTTGGCGACGGGCTGCCCGCCGAGCTCGTGGCGAGCCTGCCGCGGGCCACGATCGAACAGGCCGTGACGGCGAGTACCGTCATCGTCCTCGCGGGCGACCTGCGCGAGGAGTTGCCCGTCTTGCACCTGCGGCTGCGCCAGGCCGCGGCCAACGACGGTCTGCGCATCATCGACTGCTCGCCCGCTGCCTCTGGGCTGCGCGAGGTGGCGCAGTGGCTTCCCTACGGCCCGGGTGGTCCGGTCGAGCTCGCCCGCTCTCTCGTGGCCGAACTTGACGGTGAGGGCGTCGTCGTCATCCTCGGGCGCCCGTCGCTCGCCGAGCCGGCCGACCAGATCGCCGCCGCGGCGGGAGTGTTCGCCGCCGCCTGGCCGCAGGCCCGTTTTCTCCCGGCACTGCGGCGGGCGAATGTGCACGGGGCCATCGACCTCGGCTGTGCTCCAGGGCTTCTCCCGGGCAGAGTCTCGCTCGGCGAGGGGCGTGACTGGTTCGCCGCGCTGTGGGGCTCGGCGCCCGAGTCTCGCGGGCTCGACACCGCCGGGATGCTCGAGGCCGCGGCCAGCGGCGAGTTGAGCGCCCTTGTGCTGCTCGGCGCCGATCCGCTGTCGGACTTTCCCGACCGCGATCTCGCCACGCGGGCGCTCGAGCACGTCGAGTTCCTCGTGAGCGTCGAAACGGTCCCCAACGCCTCTTCGATGCTGGCCGACGTCGTGCTGCCTGCAGCCGGGCATTCCGAGCGCGCGGGCACGACGACGAACCTCGAAGGGCGCGTCTCTCGCCTGGCCGCCAAGGTCGTGCCTCCCGGTGTCGCCCGGGCCGACTGGGTGATCGCGACCGAGCTCGCCGACCGTCTCGGGACCGACCTAGGTTTTGAGTCGCTGGAAGGGATCTGGGCCGAGATCGAGCGTGTGGCGCCGGCGTACTCGGGTTGCACGGCCGCTGCCCTCGCCGCTCCGGCCGCGGCCGACGGCATCGTCATACCGTTGCAGGCCGCGCCTGTGGAGCTCATTGGGCGCCCGCGCAGGCTGGACCCGATCGCCACCCCAGGCATCGAGTCCGTCGAGGAGCAGGGTGCGCCGCTTGCCGCCGGGGCCGCCATGACTTCGGGTGTCGAGCCGCAGCCCGCCGGCGACGAGGAGGGCCACGAGGCCACAGAGCAAGACAGGGAGGAGACGGCCCCGTCGGTTGTGACGGCCAAGCCCAGTGCCGCCCAGGCTGGTCGACCGCCCGGCCTGCTGCGCTTCGACGCCGCCGCCTGGACGGCGCCGCCGCCGCCTCCGCCCGGCGAGGGCTCCTTCCGACTCGTCGTGCGACGTGGCCTTTACGACCAGGGCACCCTTGTCCAATCGGCCCGCTCGTTGGCGCCGCTTGCACCAGCTCAGCAGCTCTGCCTCGCAGGCGAGGCTTTGGACAAGCTCGGCGCCGCCCCCGGTGAGCAGGTCCGGGTGAGCTCGCCCCAGGGCGAGCTCGTGCTCTGTGCGAGCGCCGATGACCGTGTCCCGAGCGGAGTGGCCCTCGTTCAGTTCAACGCCGCCCCCATCTACGAGGCCAGTGCCTCCGCCCTCATCGGCCGCTCGAGCGGCGGGGTCGAGGTTCGGCTGGAAACGGTGAGCTGATGCCCGATCCGCTGTTCGTCAACGGGGTCGATCTCGGCGTTGTCGTCATCGCCGCCGTCAAGGTCATCGTCGTGTTCGGGGTGCTGCTCGTCGCGGTGATGATGATGATCTGGTTCGAGCGCAAGGTCATCTCCGACATGCAGAACCGGGTCGGGCCGAACCGGGCCGGCCCCTACGGCCTTTTCCAGACCCTGGCCGACGGGGTCAAGCTGTTCTTCAAAGAAGCCCTGTTGCCCGACCAGGCAGACCGTTTCGTCTTCAAGCTGGCCCCGTACCTGGCCTTGCTGCCGGCGCTTTTGATCTTCACCATCGTGCCCATCGGCGGAGTCGTGACGATCGCCCATCACAGCGTCGAGCTGCAGGTGGCCGACCCTCCCATGGGCATCCTGCTCCTCTTGGCGCTGTCGTCGGTGTCGGTCTACGGCACGATGCTGGCCGGCTGGGCATCGGGCTCTAAGTACCCGCTCTTGGGCTCGATCCGCGCCTCGGCGCAGATGATCTCCTACGAAGCCGCCATGGGCCTCACGATCGCCACGGTTGTCGTCGTCACCCATTCGCTTTCGACACGGGCCATCGTGGACTCCCAGGCGCTGAGCTTTTTCCACTGGAACATCTTCCGCCTCGGCATCTTGCCCTTCCCGCTCTTCCTCGTGGCGGTCACGGCCGAGCTCAACCGGCCGCCCTTCGATCTCACCGAGGGGGAACAAGAGCTCGTGGGCGGGTTCAACACCGAGTACTCGTCGCTGGGTTTCGCCCTGTTCTACCTGGCCGAGTTCATGAACACGATCACGATGTCGGCCGTCATGGTGACGTTGTTCTTCGGTGGCCCCGACGGCCCCGGCTTCCACTTCGTCCGCTGGCTGTGGCCGATCTTGTGGTTCGTCGGCAAGACGGTGGTCTTCTTGTACGGCTATGTCTGGATCCGTGCCGCCCTCCCGAGGTTGCGCTACGACCAGCTCATGGGTCTCGGCTGGAAGGTCCTCATCCCCTTCTCGCTCGGATGGCTGCTCGTCGTGGCGGCCTTCAGGGTCGGCACGATCTGGGGCTTCGGCGTCTTCGTCGGCTGTGGCATCGCGGGCAGCGGCCTGTGGCAGGCCATCCGGGTCGCGAACGCGCGGCGCCAGGTGCAAGAGGAAAGCTCGCCCCGCTGGCGGCAGCAAAACCCCGCCGAGGCACACCTGCGGGCGGTCCCCGAGCCGGACGGAGGCGGGTAATGGCCGACAAAGCCCCAAAGAGGAGGTCGCTCGGGTTCTTCGGCGGCTTCGCCGTGACCTTGAAGCAGGTGGCCGAGCCACGGGTCACGACGCCCTATCCGGAGGAGAAGCTTCCCAAACCGCCCCGTTTTCACGGCCGTCACGTCCTTAACCGCTACGAGGACGGGATGGAAAAGTGCATCGGCTGCGAGCTGTGCGCGGCTGTGTGCCCCGCCGACTGCATCTATGTCCGCGGCCTCGACAACCCGCCCGACGCCCCAGTGTCGCCTGGGGAGCGCTACGGGTTTGTCTACGAGATCAACTACCTGCGCTGCATCCACTGCGACCTTTGCGTCGAGGCCTGCCCGACCGAGGCGATCACCGAGTCGAAGATGTTCGAGTTCTCCTTCACGAACCGCTCCGACGCCATCTACACAAAGCGCGAGCTCGTCGTCGACGACGACGGCATGCCCCGCCAACTCCCGTGGGAGGACTGGAGACCGGGTGAGGACGAGCACAGCTCGGGCTGGATGCGGGCGACGTCGCCTTCGGGCGCCGTCGAGTACGAGGGCGAACAGCAGTGGTCGGGCGAGCTCGGTTACGGAGTCCGCCCCGCCGAGGGCGGCCAGAGCGACAGCCGCAACGACGTCGCCACGGGGAACATCTCCATCCGCACCGTCGAACGGGACAAGATCTCGAGGCGTTTCGGGGGCAAGGTGCGCGGCACATGACAAACTTGCTCGCCGCCGCCACCATCCCTGACGCCATCACCTTTGCCGTGGCGGCCATGATCTGCGTCGTCGGTGCCCTGGGCGTGGTGCTGGCGCGCAACCCGGTCCACTCGGCCCTCATGCTCGTGATGACCCTGTTCGGCATCGCGGTCCTTTTCATCGAGGAGAACGCCCAGTTCCTCGCCGCCGTGCAGGTCATCGTTTACGCCGGCGCCATCGTCGTGCTGTTCCTGTTCGTGATAATGCTGCTCGGCGTGGACCGCAGCGAGGCCATAAAGCGCGACCCCCTCCCCGCGCAACGGCCGCTGGCCGTCATTCTCGGGATCCTCGGTCTCGTCGAGGTGCTCTTGTTGGCCCGGGGCCAGTGGCCCGGTGGCGCGCACTCCGTGAGCGCTCCGCTCGGCACCCCGGCCGACAACGTGCAGGTCATCGGCAAGTCGATCTTCACCACTTACCTGCTCGCCTTCGAGGTCACCTCGGCCCTGCTCGTGGTCGCGGTCGTCGGCGCCGTCGTGCTCGTGCGCCGGCCCCGTCGCCCGAGCGGGCAAGGGGGCGAACCGGCCACGATCCTCGGACCCGAGCAGATGACCGACGGGCCGCAGGCCGAAGACCCCGCCCTCGATGAGGCACCGGTTGCTGGCGGTGAGGACGACGACACGGCGGTCGACGGCGGGGGTCAAGAGGGCGAGCTCGCGGGATCGGAGGTCACCGGGCCATGAGCATCGACGCCTCCTGGTACCTGACCCTCGCCGCCGTGCTGTTCACCATCGGCGCCATCGGCCTGCTCGTAAGGCGGAACGTGCTCGTCATGTTCATGTGCGTCGAGTTGATGCTGAACGCCGCCAACCTCACCTTTGTCACCTTTGCCCGCAAGCTGAACGACATCGCCGGACAGACGGCTGTCTTCTTCGTGCTCGTCGTGGCTGCGGCGGAGGTGGTCGTCGGGCTCGGGATCATCGTGTCGATCTACCGGCGCCGCCCCGGCGCCACCGCCGACGACATCCACAGGCTGAAGGGCTGAGGCGCCGTGCTCCGCGTCGCATTCCTCATCCCGCTGCTCCCGCTCGCGGGCTTCCTGATCCTTTTGGCCTCGGGCCGCAAGCTCGGCAACCCGCTTTCGGGCTGGGTGGCGACCTTTTTGGTGGCGGCGTCCTTTGTCGTCACGGTCATCGTCTTCGCAGGCCTGTTCCGCTTGCCGGTCGGCGCCCGCTCCTACACCCAGAGCTGGTTCACTTGGATCTCCGCCGGGCACCTGCACGTGGACATGGGCCTTTTGATCGACCCGTTGTCGATGACGATGGCCGCCTTCGTGACAGGAGTGAGCGCCCTCATCCACCTGTACTCGATCGGCTACATGGAGCACGACGAGGACTTCCCCAAGTTCTTCCTCTACTTGAACCTTTTCGTCGCCGCCATGTTGGTCCTCGTGCTGGCGGACAACTTCCTGCTCCTCTTCCTCGGCTGGGAGGGCGTAGGGGTCTGCTCGTACTTCCTCATCGGCTTCTGGTTCGAACGCGACAGCGCTTCGAGCGCGGCGAAAAAGGCGATGATCTTCAACCGCATCGGCGACGCCGCCTTCCTCGTCGCCCTGTTCCTCATCTACGAGCGCACCGGCAGCCTCGAGTACCAGAGGGTCTTCGCCCACCTCGGCTCTGTCGGCGAGCCCTCGCTCGTGGCGATCGGGATCTTGTTGTTCGGCGGCGCCGTCGGCAAGTCGGCCCAGATACCGCTCTACCCGTGGCTGGCGGACGCGATGGAAGGCCCGACGCCGGTCTCGGCGCTCATCCACGCCGCCACCATGGTGACCGCGGGCGTCTATCTCATGTGCCGCATCAATCCGATCCTTTACCGGGCACCGGACGCGGCGCACGTCATCGCCATCGTCGGGGCTGCGACGGCTTTCTTGGGGGCGACTATCGCGTGTGCCCAGGACGACATCAAGAAGATCCTCGCCTACTCGACCATCTCCCAGCTCGGCTACATGTTCCTCGCCGCGGGCATCGGCGCCTACGACGCCGCCATCTTCCTCATGTTGACCCACGCCTTTTACAAGGCCCTCTTGTTCCTCGGCGCCGGATCGGTCATCCACGCCATGAACGACGAGCAGGACGTGAAGACGATGGGGGCTCTCGCCCGGTTGATGCCGATCACGGCGGTGACCTTCCTCATCGGCTGGCTCTCCATAGGTGGCGTACCGGTGCTCTCGGGCTTTTGGTCCAAGGGCGACGTCTTGTTGAACGCCTTCGCCTTCAGCCCGGCGCTGTGGGCGGTAGGTGCCGTGACGGCCGTGCTCACCGCTTACTACATGGGCCGCGCCTATCTGCTCGTGTTCCGGGGCGAGCAGCGCTGGGTCGAGGCCAAGCCGAAAGCCAAGGCGGGCCTGCATCCCCACGACCCGTCCTGGGTGATGTCGGCCCCGCTCGTCGTCCTCGGCGCCCTCTCGGCCGTCGGCGGGCTCATCAACTTGCCGATCCATCCCGATTTCGACTTCCTCGAGCGGTGGCTGAACCCGGTGTTCGCCACGCGCCTTTTCTCGCACCAGTGGAGCCTCGGGGGCGTTTGGACCTTCGCCCTTGTCGATGCCGCCCTCGCCCTCGCCGGAGTCGGCCTCGCCCTGGCGCTGTGGGGCCGTACCTACGAGCGACCCGCTGTCGAGCCGGTGTTCCTCCGCCGCGCCTGGTATATCGACTGGGCCTATGACCGCCTCATCGCCCGCCCGTCGACGGAGGTCGCCATCGAGACATCCTCGGTCGTCGAGGCCAAGGGCATCGACGGCACCGTGAACGGGTTCGCCTGGGTGGTACGGGCGACGGGTCGCCGCCTGCGCAGCGTCCAGAGCGGTTACGTGCGCAACTACGCCCTCGGCCTCGCGGCAGGCCTCGTGCTGATACTCGCCTATGTGTTGACGAGGGCCTCATGACAAGCGCCTTCCCCTACCTCACCACGCTCATCCTGCTCCCCGCCGGGGCGGCGCTCGTCGTCGCCTTCGTGCCGGCCGCTCAGCGTCGCGTCGTGCAGGTGGCCGGTCTCGCCGCCTCGCTCGCAGTGCTCGGCTTCGCCGCGGCGGCGACGGTGGCCTTCAAGTCCGGCTACGGCGGCTACCAGTTCGTCTCCACGCATCAGTGGATCTCGGCCTTCGGGATCTCCTGGAGCCTCGGTATGGACGGCATCTCACTGTTCTTGATGCTGATGACGGCTTTGCTGTTCCCGATCGCCCTCGCCGTGTCGGGCGACCGCGCCGGCGACAAATCCTTCGTCGCGTGGATCCTCGTGCTCGAGGCCGGTTGCATCGGGAGCTTCCTCGCCCTCGACCTGCTGCTCTTCTTCGTCTTTTTCGAGCTCACCCTCGTGCCCGTGTACTTCTTGATAGCCGGGTGGGGCCACGAGAGGCGCGGGTACGCGGCCGGGAAGTTCTTCCTCTACACCCTCGGCGCGTCAGCCTTTTTGTTCGTCGGCATCCTGGCGATCGTCGCCATTCACGCCTCCCAGAGCGGGGTGACGACCTTCGACGTGCGGGCGCTCGCTCACACCCACCTGTCGGGCACAGCAGGTGTCCTGCTCTTTTTGGCCTTCACGGCGGCCTTTGCGGTGAAGACGCCGATCTTCCCGTTCCACACCTGGTCGCCTGACGCCTATCGTGAGGCGCCCGCCGCCGGATCGCTCCTCCTCGCCGGGGTCATGGCCAAGCTCGGCACCTACGGGATAATCCGCTTCGACCTGGCCCTGTTCCCGCGTGCAGTCGTCACGCTCGCGCCGCTGCTCTTGACGCTCGGGGCGATCGGGGTCATCTACGGCGCCGTCGTGGCGGCAGTGGAGCGCGACCTCAAACGCCTCGTCGCCTACTCCTCGCTCGCCCACCTCGGCTTCATCGTGATCGGCGCCTTCGCCCTCACCCGCGAGGCGCTCACGGGCGCGGTCTTACAGATGGTCAATCACGGCCTTTACACCGCGGCGCTCTTCATCCTCATCGCCCTCATCTACCAGCGGCTCGGGACGTTCTCGGTCCGCGACATGCGCGGCCTGCAACGCCGGGTGCCTGTCCTGGCGGGGGTGTTCACCCTCGTCATGCTCGCCTCGATCGGGGTCCCGGGCCTGAACGGGTTCGTCGGAGAGTTCTTGATCCTGGCCGGGACGTTCCTCACCCACCGCTGGTGGGCGGTCGTGGCGACCGGGGGCGTCGTGCTCGCCGCCGTCTACCTGTTGTGGGCTTACCAGCAGGCCTTCCACGGAAAGCCGACGGTCGAGCCGGGCGCGATCCGCGACCTCACCTGGCGGGAGGGCTTGGCGCTCGCCCCGCTCGTCATCTTGATCGTGCTCCTCGGGGTCTTCCCCGGACCGCTGCTTAACCGCATCGGCCCCTCGGTGAGCCAGGTCGTGACCCACGTCGAGACCGTGGCCCACCAGCGCCCGCCCCAAATCGGCCCCGGCGTGGCCTTGCGCGCGGACACGGGAGCCAAGCCATGAGCCTGTCCGGCCTCTTCGCGGCGGCGAGTTTTGCCACCCCGCATATCAACTACGTGGCGATCCTCCCCGAGCTGATCCTCATCGGCGGAGCACTCGTCCTTCTCGTCTCGGGACAGCTCACCTTCTCCAAGGTGCCGGTGGCGTTCTACTCGGTGGGCTCGGCCGCCGTCGGCACGGCCGCCCTCGTCGCCTCGCTCGTGCTCTGGCACGACGTGCAGGCCCGGGGGCCCTTCACGACGATCGCGGACTCCGTCGCCGTCGACGGCTTCGCAATCGTGTTCCTGGTCCTCGTGTCTTGCATCGTGATCGTCGGCTCCGCCATCGCCAACGACTTTTTGATACGAGAAGAGATGGAGGGTCCCGAGTACCACGTGCTCGCCCTGCTGGCGGCCTCCGGCGCCATGTTGATGGCGGCGTCGAACGACCTCATCCTCATCTTCGTCGCCCTCGAGATCATGTCGATCCCGCTCTATGTCCTCGCCGGCATGGACCTGCGCCGTCGAGAGTCGGGCGAGGCGGCCATGAAGTACTTCGTCCTCGGGGCCTTCTCCTCGGCGATCTTCGTCTACGGCATAGCTCTCGTCTACGGGGCGACCGGGTCGACCAACCTCCCCCAGATCGCGGACTACCTGAGCACCAACATCGTCACCTCGAACGGCGTCCTTCTCGCCGGGCTCGGCCTGTTGCTCGTCGGCTTCGGGTTCAAGGTCTCGGCCGTGCCGTTCCACATGTGGACGCCGGACGTTTACCAGGGTGCCCCCACACCCGTGACCGGTTTCATGACCGCCATCGCCAAGGCGGGTGGCTTCGCCGCCCTGCTGCGGGTCTTCTTCTCCACCTTCGGCACGCTTCGCACCGACTGGCAGCCTTTGTTGTGGGTCATCGCCATCATCACGCTTTTGTTGGGCGCCGTCCTCGGTCTCGTGCAGCGTGACGTCAAGAGAATGCTCGCCTACTCCTCGATCAACCACGCCGGATTCATCCTCGTCGGCCTGGCCGCGGCAAACAGCGCCGGCATCTCCGGGAGCATCTACTACGTCTTCGTCTACGCCTTTTTGGTGCTCGGAAGCTTCGCCGTCATCACCGTCGTCGGAGGCAAGGGAGACCGTGAGCACGACCTCGACGCCTATCGCGGCCTTGGACGGCGCCAGCCTTTGCTGGCGCTCGCCTTCACGGTGCTCCTTTTAGGCCAGACGGGGGTCCCCTTCACGACGGGCTTTTTCGCCAAGCTGTATGTGATCTCGGCAGCGGTAAAGGCACATTCGTACGCCCTCGGCGTCATCGCCATGCTCTCGGCCGCCGTAGCCGCCGCCTTCTACCTGCGCCTCGTGTACCTCATGTACGGAGTCCGGCTGCCCGCCGGGACGGGGAACGACACGGGCTCGTTGTCGTTGCCCGTGACCGCTCAGGAACCCGAGCCGGAAGAGGCCGACGAGACCGCGCCGAGCGGCGTGAGCCTCGGTCCGGTGCACGTGCCGGCAGCCACGGCGCTCGCAATTTTCGTCACCGTGGCCGTCACGATCGTGTTCGGGATCTGGCCGGCACCCATCGTCGACTTCGCGAAGGCGGCCAGCTTCCTGTTCTGAGTCCCAGTGATGGCCTTTGCGAAAGGGGCTCTCGGCCGGGGTCCCGGCTCAGGCTGAGCGGTGTTCGGCTGGTAGGGGTGGCTCCGAGATCTGAGACGAGCCCGCACCCACGGCCTCGAGGCCGTCGTCGGTGGCGGGAGGCTGGAAGAACCTGCCGATCAAGGGCAGCTCCCAGAACGACTCGGCCCGGGCGATGGCGAGTGCCGTCTGCAAGGTGTTCTCGGCCGCGTCCCACACGACATATCGCGGCAGCCATTCCGGTCCGAACTTGGCGTTGAAGCGCCAGAGGGACTCGATCTGCATCGAGTCGGACATCCGTCTGAGCAGCCAGCGCTGGATACCGCCCCCCTCTTCGCCCGCGAGCACGGCCCGCATGGCGGCGAAGTTGAGCCCCAGGTGTTCGTCGCCGGCCTGGCGCATGCGCTCGATCGTCCGCACGAGGATGAAGTCGAGCAGGCCGTTGGGGTGCTCACCGTCGTCTCGGCGCATCAAATCGAGCGAGTAGCCGTGAATGCCGGGGGCGGGCACGAACTGGCAGAAGGCCACCGGGACGCGGTCAGGGCCATGGGCGACGGCGAGGAGGAGGCCCTCGTCGCGGCGGTCGAAGATCCGCCCGAGCGTCATGGAAAAGCCGCGTTCCACCTCGCCCCGGCGCTTTTTGACCATGATCGCCCGCACGGCGTCCCGGGTAGAGCCGTCCATGCCGCGCCGGGTCGTGGAAGGAGATCGTGTAACCGTATTTGGCGATCCGGTTCACCGCCTGGCGGAGGCCCTTTCTCGTGCCGCCCTCGAGGGAGAAGGTCCGCACGTCGACGACCCCCTCGTCGCCGATGTAGCGCTCGTGCATGCCAGATCTGCGATAGGCGCCCAGCCATTCCTCGCCCGCACCGAGCACAGCGACCGACCAGCCATGGTCGTCCGCGAAGCGACGGAAGGCGGACCAGAGCTCGTCACGCTCCTCCGGGGCGCAGATCGGGTCGGGCGAGACGAGACAGATGCCGCCGTATATGGCATAGGCGACGACGCCGTCGCGTTCGAGGTACACCTGCTTGTCACTGCGCAGGGCGAAGTAGTCGAGCGTGCCCATTCCGCGACGGCGCACGATGTCGGCGGCGCGCTCGGTGGTGTTGGTGCGCCCGCTCGAGCGGCGCCGGTCGACGACCGGGCGGAACACCAACACGAGCGCGACGGAGGCCAGCCCGAAGCCGATGGCGAGAAGGGCCGGGTCCAAAAAGGCGTCCACGCGGGAATTGAGGGCCACCGTCGAGATGCCGACGAGGCGGCCGGCGGTGGCCCACCAGGCTTCGAGCCAGGTGATGGGCCGTCCGCCGCGGTGGGTCGGAACGACGCTCCAAAGCACCGTTGCACCAATGCAGGTGATGCCGAGCACACCGACGAGGAGCATGGTGAGGCCGGTTTGCAGCGAAGGCAGGTCAAAGCGCGCCCGGAAGGACTTTCGCGCCCACCAGAGCACGGCCACGAGGGCGAGGGCCGCGATCGACTGGACCACATCGCCGTGGCGGATCAGGTGCAGCGCGACCGTGCCTGCGAGGAGCATGATCGACACGAGCCAGGCCGAGCGCTGGCCCCGCCTCACCCCGCGGGCGAGCGCGATCAGCCCGACGCCTGCGAGCGCTACCAGCGCGCCCGCGGCCTCGCTCACCCCGAGGGGGATGTAGCCGAGCAGCGGGTGGAGGCGTCCTCGGACCTGCGGGGGCACCACGGCCGAGACGAGGTCGGTCAGGCCCAACAGGGCGATGCCGGCGGCCGCGAGGCGGCGCACTCTGCGCAGGCTGCGCGCCGGGTCGCTGACCCGCGGCCAGACGACGCCACCGGGGAATGACGCGACGACAGCGGGTGCACTGCCACTTCGGGGCAGCCGTCCGGCGGCGAAGCGCTCGAGGACGGTCACGGGGCGCAGATAGCTGCGGGCGAGCAGGAGCCTTGCGTGCACCTGCGCGCCCGCCTCGATCTCGACCCAGGAGACCTGCTGGACGTGGACGAAGACCGGAGGCAGACCGAGGCGGGAGACGCGTTCTTCGACGACCTCGCCGCAGGCGCCCGAGTTGGCGTAAAAGCCGGTGCCCACCCTGGTGAGCTCCGGCTGGAGCGTGTGGCCGGTGACAAGTCCCACGCCACCGTCTTCCAGGATCGGCCGGGCCGCTTCGCGGGCGGCGTCGTTGGCCCGATGCGCAGGAGGGCCGAGCAGCGATCGGCCCGCCGAGTGCCAGACCCGGTGGTTGACGACGGCGAGCACGATCCCGGCGACGACGACCTCGGCCACAAGAGTGAGGCCGTAGCCGAGCAATCTCGAGGAGAAAGGCTCGATCCTTCCCGGCACACCGAACAGCCACGGGTCGGGCAGCCTCGCCAACAGCGCCACCGCGATCGGCAGGAGGAGCCACCACAGCCAGCGGACCACGCGGCGGTAGGTGAGGCGCGAGGCGACGAAACGGGGCAGGCCGGAGGGATCTTCGAGGCGGTCGATGCCGTCGAGCCACGGCGAGGTGGTGGCCCCGGCCAGCGCGGGAAGGATCTCGGCCACGGCGTGGTGGCCGAGCGGAGTGTCGCGCTGGTCGGCCGGGTCGACGAAAGCGTTGCGCTCGTCAAAACGCCAACCGGCCTCTATGCGCACCTGCTTCGAGCCGCCGGCCGTGGCCACCTGCAGCTTCGCGCTGATTGCGACCTCAAAGCCGGCGGCGGTGACGGCGGCGTTGGCGGCCTGGTCGTACAAGATGGCCCGGTCGCGGTTGCCGGGCAGCATGATGGCCCGGCGGCAGCAGTCTGCCGCCAGGTAGTCGCCGAGAGCCTGGCGAAGCTCCTCGTGCGCTCCGAGGGCGGCGGCCGGGTCGCCGTCGGCGGGGACGAGCAGGTCGAAGGTGTTGCCCGCGATGACAAGGGCGCCGGGCCCTTCAGCCAGGCGCAGCACATGGGCGAGAGCCAAAGAGGCGGCGCCGGAGGCGTCCGTGCGCTTGGCGCCGAGGAAGAGGTCGCTCACGACGATCACCCGATAGCCGAGGGGGACCTCTAGGCAGGCGACAGCGGCGTACTCGGGCATCTACCCCCAATTGTTACAGTCAGCCGGGCCGCCTCCCGTAGACATCCCATCACGAAGCTGCTGCAAGGCCATTATCTTGTGGCACCGGTGCTGCGAGCCTTGGGGCCAGGCTGCAAGAGAACCGGCTCGGCAGGGCAAGGACGGAGGGGACGATGAGCGACGCGACCGGAGACGGGGGCCAACTGCACGCCGCCGCGATCGAGGACTACCTGGCGGAGCTGCGGACCTTTCCGCCCCCGGAGGGCTTCGCCAGCTCGGCCGTGGTGCGCGACGGCTCGATGTACGCGCGGGCAGCGGCGGACCCCGAGGGTTTCTGGGTCGATCAGGCCAAGGCATTGTCGTGGTTCGAGCCTTGGGAGCAGGTTCTCGACTGGAAGCTCCCCTTCGCGAGCTGGTTCGTCGGGGGTCGCTTGAACGTCGCTTTCAACTGCCTCGACCGCCACGTCGAAGCCGGCCTCGGCGACCGGGTGGCGTTCCATTTCGAGGGCGAGCCCGGCGACCGTCGCACGATCACCTATGCGCAGCTGCTCGACGAGGTCGGGCGGTGCGCGAACGCGCTGCACTCGCTCGGCGTCGAGCGCGGCGACGTCGTGGCCATCTACATGCCCATGATCCCCGAGCTGGCGGTGGCGATGCTGGCGTGCGCGCGGATCGGTGCCGCCCACTCGGTCGTGTTCGGCGGCTTCTCCGCCGACGCGCTTCGCGACCGGATCGAGGACGCGAGCGCCCGAGTCCTCATAACCGCCGACGGGGGCTGGCGCCGTGGCCATGCTGTCGAGCTCAAGCGGAGCGCCGACCACGCCCTTTCGGGCGGCGCTCGCTCCATCGAGAACGTGCTCGTCGTCCGCCGGCTCGGCGATGCCGCCAAGAACCTCGTCATGCAAGAGGGGCGGGACCACTGGTGGCACGAGCTCGTGGCCACTCAGCTCCCGCACTGCCCACCGGAGGCGATGGACTCCGAGGACCTCCTTTTCTTGCTCTACACCTCTGGCACGACTGCGCGCCCGAAGGGGATCATGCATAGCTCCGGGGGCTATCTCACACAGGTCGCCTTCACGCACCGCACGGTGTTCGACCTGAAGCCCGAGAGCGACGTCTATTGGTGTGCCGCCGACATCGGTTGGGTCACCGGCCACAGCTACATCGTCTACGGCCCCCTCGCCAACGGGGCCACGAGCGTGATGTACGAGGGAACGCCCGACTTTCCCGACCGGGACCGCTGGTGGTCGATCATCGAGCGCTACAAGGTGACGACTCTTTACACGGCGCCGACGGCCATCCGGACCTTCATGAAGTGGGGCGCCGACTACCCCGCCGCCCACGACATGACGAGCCTCCGGCTCCTCGGCTCGGTCGGCGAGCCGATCAACCCGGAAGCCTGGATCTGGTACTGGAAGGAGATCGGGGGCGGTCGTTGTCCGATCGTCGACACCTGGTGGCAGACAGAGACCGGTGCCATCATGATCTCTCCGCTGCCAGGCGTGACGACCTTGAAGCCCGGGAGCGCCACCTTCCCCTTGCCGGGTACCGGCGCAGAGGTGGTCGACGACGCCGGCCTCGTCGTCGAGCGTGGGGGCGGCTACCTCACCCTCACCCGACCGTGGCCCTCGATGCTGCGAGGCATCTACGGTGACCCGGAGCGGTACCGCCAGACCTATTGGAGCCGTTTCCCGGGCCGTTACTTCGCGGGTGACGGCGCCAAGCTCGACGAGGACGGCTACATGTGGCTGCTCGGCCGGGTCGACGACGTCATGAACGTGTCGGGCCACCGCGTCTCGACCACAGAGGTCGAGTCCGCCCTCGTCGACCACCCGAGCGTGGCGGAGGCAGCCGTCATCGGCGCCAGCGATGCCACGACCGGACAGGCGATCGTCGCCTTCGTCACGCTACGGCAGGGCTTCGAGGGAGGAAGCGAGCACGGGGAGATGCTGCGGGCTCACGTCGCCGAGAAGATCGGTGCCATAGCCCGGCCCCGGGTGATCATCTTCACCGACGATCTGCCGAAGACACGCTCGGGCAAGATCATGCGGAGGCTGCTTAGGGACGTGGCCGAGGGCCGCGACGTCGGCGACACGACCACCCTGGCCGACCCAGCCATCGTGGCCGAGCTGCGCCGGCGGGCAGCAGCGAGCCCCGCCGAGGACTAAGCGCCGGGGCGAACAGGGCACCCCCGCCGGTTCGGCTCGAATCAGTCGCGGAAGTTCCCGAACTGCAGGGGAATCTCGAGGTCCTGCTCTTTTAGGGCAGCGATCACGGCCTGGAGGTCATCGCGCTTCTTGCCGGTGACGCGGACCTGGTCACCTTGGGTCTGGGACTGGACGCCCTTTAGGGCGAGATCCTTGATGAGCTTGTTGATCTTCTTGGCATGGTCCGAGGAGATGCCGGCGTTGAGGGTGACCATCTGGCGCAGGGCGCCTTTGGAGGCCTCCTCGATCTTGCCGTAGGAGACGGCCTTTAGCGACACCTGCCGGCGGACGAGCTTTTCCTCGAGGACCTGCACGAGGGCGCGGCGGCGGTCCTCGGTCGGAGCGTTCAGCTCGATCTCGTTGCCCTTGAGCTCGAGGCTCGCGCCGGTGTTCTTGAAGTCGAAACGGGTCGCGACCTCCCGGCTCGCCTGATCGACGGCATTGCGGACTTCTTGAAGATCGACCTCGGAGGTGACATCGAAGCTGGGCACCCGAGAAACGCTAGCCGGGCCGGTCGAGCGTGCGCCTTGTGGAGCATTCCCGTTCGGGCCACTATCGTGTCCGCCGACGGGTCGGTACCCAAGTGGACAACGGGGGCAGACTGTAAATCTGCTGGCACAGCCTTCGAAGGTTCGAATCCTTCCCGGCCCACTCGTCACATAGCCAGTTCAGGCGCCGAAAGCGACCTTGAACTCCGCAGCGGAACGTCAGGCGCGCTGCCACGATCCTCTTGCGGGTTTCCCATGGCTGTGCTCGGGCCGCCGCGACAGTCGTAAGAGATCGCGCGAGGCTGCGAGCAAAGGTGACATCGTGCTCCAACGCTAGGTCAAAGTACGGCGCGCCATTAACTTCCAAGGCCAAGGCGTGCTTTGCGCCCGAGGGCGAGAGTGACGCCCAAATGGGAGGAAAACGATGGCCGGTCCAGTCGTGGGCAGTTATGTCAGCTCGAAAGGCGAGTTCACCCGTGACCAGAACTACATCGCCACCCGGATCACCGCCGACGGGCGCGACGGCTACCCCGTCGAGCCGGGTCGTTACCGCTTGATCGTGAGCCGCGCATGCCCATGGGCGAACAGGTCGATCATCGTGCGGCGCCTGCTGGGACTCGAAGACGCACTTTCCATGGGGATAGCTGGACCCACCCATGACGCGCGCAGCTGGACCTTCGACCTCGACCCAGGCGGTGTCGACCCCGTGCTCGGGATCGAACGGCTCCAGCAGGCTTACTTCGCCCGCTTCCCGGGCTACGACCGGGGCATCACCGTGCCGGCCATCGTCGACATCCCGACCGGCCAGGTGGTCACCAACGACTACGCCCAGATCACCCTCGACCTTTCGACCGAGTGGCGTGCCTATGAGCGACCCGGAGCGCCCGAGCTTTATCCGCTGCAGCTGCGGGACGAGATCGACGAGGTCGCCAAGGTTGTGTTCGTCGACGTCAACAACGGCGTTTACCGGTGCGGCTTCGCCGGCACCCAGCAGGCTTACGACAGGGCCTACCACCGTCTTTTCGATCGGCTCGATTGGTTAGAAGAGCGCCTTTCGCGCCAGCGCTACCTCGTCGACGACACAATCACCGAGGCGGACGTCAGGCTGTTCACTACTCTGGCCCGCTTTGACGCCGTGTACCACGGACACTTCAAGACCAACCGCTCCAAGTTGAGCGAGATGCCCGTGCTGTGGGCCTACGCCCGCGACCTGTTCCAAACCCCCGGCTTCGGCGACACGGTCGACTTCGACCACATAAAGCGCCACTACTACCAGGTGCACCGCGATATAAATCCGACGGGCATCGTGCCCCTCGGACCCGAGCTAACCGGCTGGCTCGCCCCTCACGGTCGCGAGCAGCTCGGTGGACGGCCGTTCGGAACGGGCACCCCGCCCGAGCCGCCACGATCCGAAGAGACCGTGCCAGGCGACCACACGCCGTTGGGGAGACGACCCGCCGAATCGCCCCCCGGCTGAGCCCCGTCCCGCCATGTCGACGAGCACACCGAGCGGGTGGGGCCGTTCACCGATTCGGGCGCAGCGAGCGGCGCTTTGCGGCCACGAGAGCGCCAAGGGCGAGCAGGAGCATCACGACGACGCCCGAGGCGCTCGCCGCCAGCCCGGCTTTTAGCCCGGGAGCCTGGTAGGTGAAGCTCACGAGGGTCGTTCCCTTGGCGACGGAGAAGGACTGCACAAGACCGTCGCGCTGAATGGCTATCGCCCGGGTCCGTCCGTCGTGGTAGCCGCTGGCCTTCCAACCTGGGATGTCTGCGACCGACCTCACGATCGTGACCGGGAGGGCCGATGTGACTTCGACTGTCTCAGTCGGTGTCCACGGTGACGACCGTAGGACGCGGACGCGGAGGTCGCTTGCCTTGGTTCGTCCCGAGGCCGAGAACGGTCCCCAGGCCCGAGTGTTGGTGAAGACCGCGAACGGCCCGATCGTCCCTGCCGGCACCCAGTGCGGAGGTGTCAGGTCGGAGGAGAGCGCCCCATCCAGGTCGTAGGAGTCCAACGAGGTCGTAGTGACAGTGACCGAGCCGATGTGGACCGTGAGCCCGAGGGGGTTGGCGGTTTCGATTCCGACGAAGCGACGCCGCAACTTGAAGGTTACGACCACGGTCTGGGACCCCGGCTCGGAGGTGACGGCGCCGAGCTGCGCCGCCGCCTCGAGCCCGCCCGTGCTCGTGAGCAGGCGGACATCGCGACCGAGGGCGGCTAGATCGCTGCGTGAGACCGATGGCGCGGAGAGCTGAAGAGTCACCGATCGCACGAGAAGCGTGCGTCCGAACCACCGCCGCGCGACCTCTCCGGTGCCGAGCTCGATCGGCGAGCGGACCGGGCCCACGCCGGCGATCAGTGGCGCGTCGAGGCCCGGCGGCGTGCCAGGGCCCGCCCCGGGGGCGACTTCTACTTTCGCCCTGGCAATCGAGAGCTCGTCGGGGACCGTGAGCAGCACGCGGACATCCAGCGAATCGAAGACGCCGGTCGCCAACGCGGCCGGATCGATGTCGTCCAAGCTGTGGGTTCCCGTGCTCGAGGCATAGGGGCCCCAGATGAGCGAACCGTAGCCTTGGGCGCTCGCCAGCCCGGAGACCACGTTGAGATCGGACGCTCCCGCCTGATCGAGGGCGACTCCGGCCAAGCGGGCCGGATCGACGACAAGGAATCGCCCCCCGTCGGAGAGCCTGGCGGCGACTTGACGCTGCAGCGGATTCGAGGTGTCGAGTGCGCGGGCGTAGATGGGAGCCAGCGAGGACTGGTTCGCCGTGAACACGATCAGGTCGGCGAGCACTATCGCCGTGATGGCACGCGACAGCCGGCGCCGGGGCCAGGACGAGCCGAGGATCACGACCGCGCCTGCCGCGAGGGTTATCACGGTAACGACCACGAGGTAGGGAGCTACAGCCCGAAGCGACCAGGCCGAGCCGGGAAGAGCCTCGAGCAGGCCCCCGTAGGGCCTGGCTGTGAAGGCCGTGGCGGCGACCAAACCGAGCACGGCCCCGAGCGGGACGAGGCCGCCCAGCACGGAGGCCGGCGTCGGAGCTCCGTGCCCCGACGCAAGCTCGTCCTCGATCCAGTACCCGAGCAGCATCGAGCACGCGAGCGCCAACAAGATGAGCGCCCGGCTCGGCAGTCGCTGCTCGCCCACCAAGGGGACGTGGATGAGGAGGTGTTCGAGCGGGGTGTGCGAGCCGAGCGCCAAGAGCAACCCGGCACCGCCGACGAGGTACCAGACCCTCCAGCGCCGAGCGTCGCGGCTGCGCCACCGCACGGCCAGCGCTCCCACAGCGACGAGGGAGACGACACCGCAGTACGCGTCCAGTTCGGCCAGGCTGTAAGGCCCGGTGTAGGCCTCGAGTCCGATGGGGCCGCCACCGAGCACGTGCGGCACGAGGGAGACGAGCAGCTCGGCCGCCGAGACCGAGCCCGAGGCGGCGAAGCTGTAGCCGGGATGGGCGCGCTCGGAGACGGCTATGAACTCGGCGGTCGGCAGCCACTGGACCGCGCTAACGGCCAGTCCCGCCAGAGCACCGATGGCGGCCCATCCAAGGTAGGCAAGTCGACGCCCGCGGGCGCCGATCAACAAGTGGCCGCCGTAAAGCGCGGTCACGACGAACGCGTCAACCACGATGTCGGGGCTGGCCGAAAGCCCGACACAGGCGACGGCAACGAGAAGGACCAAGGCCCAGCCGGCCTGCGCGCGGACCGTGTCCCTGGCTATGCCGTCTAGCGCGACTAGGCACCAGATGAGAGCGGCGGCGGCCGACACGAAATCGATGTGAACGATCTGGGACGACATGAAACCGCCGAGCCCGAACCAGCTGCCCCCGAGGGCAGCGGCAAGCGTCCTGCACCCGTTGCGCCGCAAGAGCACGAAAGCTCCGATCGCGCCGGCCGCGAGCGTGATCGCCTCGGCCAGCACCCAGGCGGCCAGGTGGGGAAGGAAGGCGAAGAGGAAGGTGGTGGGGAGCAGGGCGTGGGCGTTCGCGCCCGCCAAAAGGGGCACCCCCGACCACAGGTAGGGGTCGTAGACGGGGAGGTGACCGTGGGCGAGTATCTCGCCGGACAAGACCGAGAGCGGGTAGTTCTGGGTGGCGTCGTCACCTGTGAGCAGCGGGTAGCCGGCAAGGGCGGGGACCGAAAGAGCCAGGAGAGGGATGCCGAGGAACAGCCCCATCACGGCGACGTCCCGGCGTTCGAGCCATCGCTGCCGGCCTGTTCGGCTCATCGGCGGTCCAGGTGAGATCGGGCCAGCCGAGCCCCTCGGCACCTCAGCCGCCACTTGAAGCACGACCCGACCGTAGCCAATAAAGGCTCGAGCTCTGTGACATGGTCGCCTTGGCGCCGCAAACTCTCCAAAGGCGACTGGGTAGGATGACGCCAATTAGGACGCCAGGCGAACGGGCGATGACGGCGTCGGAGAATTTGGAGGGCGTGTTGGAGGCGGGGAGCTCTGTGCCCGAGCGTGCCCGGCCTCTTCTCGGCCGGTTGAGCCGGCTGATCGACGAGGCTCGCAAGCGGGTCGACCGCGGGGTTGGATTCCTCGCCCGCATGCGGACGCCGCTCGGCGAGGTGCAACCCTACGTGCGAGGTGAGACGCACGTGGCGAGGTTGCTGGCGGCCCCGGCGATCTTCGGGTTCTTGAGCTCGGTCGCTATCACTTGGGGCGCCTCGCTTTCGAACTCGCCGTTTACCTGGAAGACCTGCACGGGGATCGTCCCCGGCTCGGTCACCGCCTGCCGTCCGTGGTTCTTCGGGATTCCCCCCCCGGCGGTAGTGGCTGGCGCCCCCTTGCCGGCGGACAAAGACCTGTTCATCGGGCTCGTCGCGGTTTATGGCGGCATGGTCTTGATGTTGCAGGCCTGGATCGCCCTTGTCCGCATCGCTCGTCGTCACCGGGGCCTGCCGGTCAGGTCCTTCGCGGCCGTCTTCGCCGCCTGGACAGCGCCCCTTCTCGTCGTGGCGCCTCTTTTCAGCCGCGATGCCTACAGCTATGCGGCCCAGGGCGAGATGATGAGCCGGGGCATCAACCCGTACCTGTTCGGACCGGGCATGATCGGAGTGAACGCCTTCTCGGGCCTGGTCGACAAGCTGTGGGCCAACGTGACCTCGCCCTATGGACCAGTGTTCTTATGGATCGCCGGGGTGAACGCGACCGTCGTGCACCACAATGAGCTTTTCGCCGTCGTCGGCTTTCGCGTGCTCGCTGTAGTCGGAGTCCTCATGATCGCGGTCTTCGTGCCGCGCCTCGCGCGCTCGTACGGCCGAGATCCCGCGGTCGCCTTCGTGCTCGCCGTCTTGAATCCTCTCGTGCTCTTGCACCTCGTCGCCGGCGCGCACAACGACGCGCTGATGCTCGGCTGCCTCGTGGCCGGGCTCGCGCTGGCCCGCCAAGGTCGACCTGTGTTCGGGGTGCTGTTGTGCGTCCTCGGGGCGATGATCAAGATCCCGGCCTTCCTGGGCGTGGTCTACATCGGCTGGGGCTGGCTCGGAGACGAGGTCCCCTGGCGCTCCCGGCTCAGGCCGACGATCACAGTGGCGGTTCTGGGGGCGGCCGTGATGACGGCGGTGTCGCAGATGGTCGGCCTCGGATGGGGCTGGATCTCGGCGCTCGGCAATCCCGGAACGGTCAGGTCGTGGCTAGATCCGGCCACGGCCATCGGCCTTTGGCTGGCCAAGCTGTTGGCCGCCATTGGGCTTGGGAATCATCAAAACCTGATCCTCGAGAGCACGCGCGGTGCCGGGTTGTCGATAGCGGCGGTGATCGGGGCTTACCTGTTGTGGCACGCGAAGGGCTCTGGGACCCTGCGGGCCATGGGTCTGACACTGCTCGCGGTCGTCGTCCTTGGGCCGACCGTGCAGCCTTGGTACCTGGCGTGGTCCGTCGTGATCCTGGCGACAGTCGCGGAGCACCGCTTAAGGGTCTTGTTGATCGTGCTTTCGTGCGTTTCCTGTTTCTTCGGCCTGCCCGGAGCGCGACAGCTCGTCCTCCAGTTCGGCGAGGCCAATCCGATCCTCATCGTCTTTGCCTCGATCGCCATGATCCTCCTTCTCGCCATCCCGATCGTGCTGAGGGTGCGCAGGGCGCTGCGCATGACCGAGGCCGATCGCGTGCTGGCGCTTCCCGGGGGCTAGGGAGCGGACGGCCTCGCTGTCAAAGGAGAAGCTGCAAAATGGCCACGTCGATCCAGCGGCCGAACTTTCGACCGATCTCGCGCTCGACGCCGACGAAGTCGAAACCGCAGGCCTGGTGGAGCGCAACAGAGGCCTGCTGGGTGGCACTCACCCGGGCGACGATGGAGTGGAAGCCGTGGGTCCTAGCCATCATGACGGCTTCGCCGAGGAGCTCCCGCCCGATCCCCTTGCCGCGATGGTCCGCCGCCACATAGATGGAGTCCTCGACGGCGGTCGCATAGCCGGGGCGGGGCCGGTAGGGCGACAGCGATGCGAAGCCGACCACCTCCCCGCCTTCGTCGGCGACGATGACGGGATAGACGCCGGAGTGTTCCACCATCCAAATCGTCTGTTCTTCGGGCGAGCGCGGCACGAGGTCGAGGGTTGCCGTCGAACCGGTAACCTCGCTGTTGTAGATCTGCCGGATGGCTTCGGCGTCTACCATGACAGCTCGGCGGATGTCCACCGCTGAATCGTACCGAGGGCTCCGCTGGGTTCCCCGGCCAGTCGCGGATATGATCTGGCGGCGCGGCAAAGCCAGGCGAAGATGGCTGGCACCGCCCCCTTAGCTCAGTCGGCAGAGCACAGCCATGGTAAGGCTGGTGTCGTCGGTTCGATTCCGACAGGGGGCTCCGCGGCGGCGTAGCTCAGTTGGTAAGAGCACACGGCTCATAATCGTGGGGTCGCCGGTTCGAGTCCGGCCGCCGCTACCGGAGTGGGAGCAGAGGAGTAAGAGCGTGGCCAAGAACGAGAAGCGGGTCAAGGTGACTCTTGCCTGCGAGGTGTGCAAGCGCCGGAACTACATCACGATGAAGAACAAGCAGAACGACCGTGAGCGCATCGAGATGAAGAAGTACTGCCAGTTCGACCGGCAGCACACGCTCCACAAGGAAACGCGCTGAAGCGCGAGGCTGACGACCTCGCCCCTCTCGTCGAACTCGCCAGGGACGGGGACAGGGCCGCCTTCGAGCACCTCGTGCGTGCCACCTCGGCCGAGTGCTACGCCCTGGCGCTGCGGCTGGTGGGCAACGAGCACGACGCCCGCGACGTGCTACAGGACGCGTACTTGCGCGCCTTCCGCTCCCTGCGCAAATTCCGGGGCGACTCCGCGTTCGGGACCTGGTTGCACCGCATCACTGTGAACTGCTCGGCGACCTTCGTGGCCAAGCGTCGGCGGAGCTCTCATGTGGAACTGGACGACGATCTCGAGGTGCTTGAGATGCGCTCCGAGAGCGATCCAGAGGCGGCGGCGGGGACGGCTGACGATCACCAGCGCCTCGTCGAGGCGTTAGCGGACCTGCCTGACCAGATGCGCATGGTCATTGTCCTGAGGGATGTCTACGACCTGGCGCACGAGGAGATCGCCCGCGAGCTCGGCATCAGCCAGACCGCGGCGAAGGTTCGCCTGCACAGGGCACGGCGCCGTCTTCGCGAGCAGCTGTTCGCAACCGCGGGGATCCTGCCCGTCCCGAGCCGCCAAAAGCAAAGGTCGACAGTTGACCCGAGCCAAGCCGAAGCAGGCGGCCGGGTTCGCTCCACGGCCGGCTTTGCGACTGAGGACTCCCATCTCCCTGAACAGGCGCATAGACATGCAGCCGCGGTTTGAACAGCTTGTCTTGGCGCGTGTAGGTGCCTTCGAGGCCCGCCGTGCCAGGACTTTTCGTGGCGAGGTGTCCTGTGCCGATGTCGCTCTCGCCCTGCCGGGCATACTCGATGGTGACTCCTCGGCCGACGAGGTCGTCGTAGAGCACGTCGGGCGGTGCCTGCGCTGCCAGGCCGAGCTCGCCAAGTACCGCAAGCTACTGCGCCTGCTCAACCAGCTGCGCGCTACGAGAGTCGAGACCCCACCGGGAGCGGTGGCCGACGTGCTCGGCGCTCTCGAGGAGGCGGCTCAGCGCAGTGTCATCCGCTCTGCGCTCTCGGGACGTCGTCTCGTCTATGCCGCGGCCATCGTTTCCCTCGGGGCGGCGATCGTCGCGGTCGCCGTATGGCGGCGTGGCCGCCTGCGGAGGGTCCGGCCCGTGGTGCTATCGTGATGCGGACCCGGGGCGACCGGTGCTCAGTTCAGTGGCGGGCCACGACGCCGGCCCGGAGGGCAGTAGCTCAATTGGTAGAGCACCGGTCTCCAAAACCGGCGGTTGGGGGTTCGAGTCCCTCCTGCCCTGCTCACCGCTCTTTCGAGCCGAGGATTGTTTCGTGAACCGACAGACAAAACGTCTCCTGCAGCGACAGGGCCAGATAGACGAAGAGGGCGCGCCTACCGGTGGCGGTAGGCGGCCGCCTCCGACGCGCCGCCCGCCCACGGGCGGGGGTGCCGCGGGGCCCGGCAGGGGAGAGAAGGCGAGCCTTCCGAGTCGCGTCGTCGAGTTCTCCCGCGAGGTGCGCAACGAACTGGCCAAGGTCGCCTGGCCGAACCGCCAGGAGGTCGTCAAGTACACCATCGTCGTGTTCGTGACCCTCGTGTTCATGACAAGTCTCGTCTTTGGCCTCGACGCTGGCTTCGCCAAGGGCGTGTTGTTCCTCTTCGGCCGTTGAGCGACGAAGACGATCCCGGAGATGATGAAGTGAGCACGATCCATCCTGAAACCGACGGCGCGGACGCCGCCTTGCCGGAGGAGCCCCCGGCCGAGGAGCCTTTGGAGGCCGAGCCGAGATCGGCCGGTTTCGACCTGCTCGAATACGAGCTTCCGTCGCAAGACGACGACGAGGTTCACGTTGCCGAGCCGAGCCCTTATGACCGGCCTGGTCAGTGGTACGTCGTGCACACCTACGCCGGCTACGAGAACAAGGTCAAGTCGAACCTCGAGAGCCGGATCTCCTCGATGAACATGGAGGACAGGATCTTCGAGGTCGTGATCCCCATGGAAGAAGTCGCTGAGATCAAAGCCGGCAAGCGTGTGTTCGTGCAGCGCAAGGTCTTCCCGGGCTACCTCCTTTGCCGCTGTGAACTGGACGACGATTCCTGGTCGGTCATCCGCCAGACGCCCGGGGTGACGGGCTTCGTCGGCCCGGGCACCAAGCCGACGCCGCTGCCGCGGGCCGAGGTCGAGGCCATTCTCCAGGTCCGCCCCGAGGGCACCGAGGGTCAAAAGCACCGCACCAAGCCGCGCCTCGAGCACCAGGTGGGCGACACGGTTCGCGTGAAGGAGGGTCCGTTCGCGGACTTCTCCGGTCAGATTGCGGAAATCAACGAGGACCAGCTCAAGCTCAAGGTGCTCGTGAACATCTTCGGCCGCGAGACCCCGGTCGAGCTCGAATTCAGCCAGGTCGCCAAGCTCTAGCGCCTGGCGGACAAGAAAGAGGAACAACCTTCATGGCTCGTCGCCGCGTCGCCGCCATCGTAAAGATCCAGTTGCCCGCGGGAGCGGCCACGCCTGCACCTCCTGTCGGCACGGCCCTCGGGCCGCACGGCGTGCAGACGATGGAGTTCTGCAGGCAGTACAACGCCGCCACGGAGAACCAACGGGGCACGATCGTCCCTGTCGAGATAACCATCTACGAGGACCGCTCGTTCACCTTCGTGTTGAAGACGCCCCCGACACCGTTCCTCATCCGTGAGGCGGCGGGACTCGAAAAGGGGAGCAAGCTTGCCGGGCGCGAGCCCGCCGGCTCGATCACCGACGGCCAAGTGGCCGAGATTGCCTCCAAGAAGATGCCCGACCTCAATGCAAACGACCTTGAAGCTGCTAAGCGCCAGGTGGCGGGCACCGCTCGCTCCATGGGCGTCACTGTCACAAAGTGACGACAGTTTCGCTTTCGAGCGCCACGCCACATCGAAGGGAGCCCTACATATGAACAGGGGAAAGCGGTACGCCGAAGCGCTCAAGGGCTACGACCGAGACCGTATGTACTCGCCAGTCGAGGCGTTGGACTTGGTCAAGAGCCTTGCAAAGGCGCGTTTTGACGAGACGATCGAGCTTGCCGTCCGGCTCGGGGTCGACCCTAGGCGGGCCGACCAGATCGTTCGTGGCTCGCTGTCGTTGCCGGCTGGCACTGGCCGCAGCGTGCGGGTGGCTGTCTTCGCCGCCGGCGAGCAGGCAGCTGAAGCACGCGCCGCGGGCGCGGACGTCGTCGGAGCGGACGACCTCGTGCAACGGATCGAGAAGGAGGGCTTCCTCGCTTTCGACGTCGCCATAGCCACGCCGGACCTCATGGCTCAAGTCGGCCGACTGGGGCGCGTGCTCGGCCCCCGCGGTCTCATGCCAAACCCCAAGACAGGGACTGTCACGACCGACATCGCCAAGGCGGTCGGCGAGTACAAGGCCGGTCGCGTGGAGTACAGGACCGATCGCGTCGGCAATGTGCACGTCCCGATCGGCAAGGCGTCCTTCGAGCGTTCGAAGCTTCTGGACAACTATCGCGCGGCCATCGACGAGCTCGTGCGGGCCAAGCCGGCCGCGGCCAAGGGCCGCTACCTGAGATCCGTGACGCTGAGCTCGACAATGGGCCCAGGGGTCAAGATCGATCCTGCCCGCGCTCGTATCACCGACGAGGCGCTCGCCGCGACAGCTTGAGCCGAGGCACGGGCGCAGCCCACTGCGCCGACCAGGCCCTCCGCGAGGTCGGCTAGTCTGAAACACACAACTGAATATCTCGCCGTAGATCTCCGGTGCGCCGAAGGGCGCTCAAAGGGTTCCGACCCGCCCGACGAGGCGAAGTGCTGAGCGCTTCTCACGTCTTGCGCGTCGCGGTCCTTCGGAGCCGTTGTCCCAGCCTCGGCTGGGGATGTGATCAAAGGAGCGTTCATGGCAGGTCCTAGACCTGAGAAGGTCGCAGTCGTCGAGGAGGTGCGAGAACATCTCGCCAACTCCGGCGCGGCCATCCTCACCGAGTACCGCGGCCTCAAAGTTGCTGATCTCGCAGCCTTGCGCAGACAGCTGCGCACCGCGGGCGCCGACTACAAGATCTTCAAGAACACCCTCGTGCGCCGCGCGACGGCGGGGACGGACCGGGCCGCGCTAGACCCCTTCCTCGAGGGGCCGACGGCAATCGCCTTTGTCCGCGACGATGTCGGCGCAGTTGCGAAGGTGCTCCGGGATTTCAGCCGGCTGCATCCCGAGCTGATCGTTAAGGGCGGTTTCCTCGGTACCCAGCTCGTCGACGCCCAAGGGGCGGGAGCCCTCGCCGACCTGCCCACCCGCGAAGCGCTGTTGGCTCAGCTGGCCGGGGCTATGGCCGCTCCGATGCGGCAGTTCGCCGGTCTGTTGCAGGCGCTGCCGCGAAGTTTCGCCTACGGGCTGTCGGCGCTGCTCGACAAGCGAGGTGGCGTTGCAGTGGCCGAGCCGGCTGACGCCGAATCTGCCAACACGGCCGAGCCTGCCAACACGGCCGAGCCGGCTGACGCCGAATCTGCCAACACGGCCGAGCCGGCTGACGCCGAATCTGCCAACACGGCCGAGCCTGCCGAGACGGCCGAGCCTGCCGAGACGGCCGAAGCTGAGGCGGCCCAACCTACTGACACAGTCGAGCCTTCTGACACAGTCGAGCCAGCTGAGACCAGCGGGGAGGCCACATCGGACGGTGAGCCGGCGAAGGTGGCAACGACCGCCGAGTCCGACGCAGCAACAGAGCCAGGCGACGCAGATCCAGCCGAGCCCACCGCGGGTTAGGCGTCGGCGACCAAATCAGGGCGACCGTCACACGGGCGCGAGATCGACATCTATTTCGTAAAACAGGAGGAGACATGGCAACCAAGGAAGAGATCCTCGACGGCATCGCCAGCATGACGGTGCTCGAGCTGAGCGAGCTGTTGAAGGAGTTCGAGGAGAAGTTCGGTGTGACCGCGGCGGCTCCGGTGGCCGTCGCCGCCGCAGCTCCGAGCGGCGGAGGCGAGGCTGCGCCAGCTGAGGAGGAGCAGGACGAGTTCGACGTCATCCTTCTCGCCGCGGGCGAGAAGAAGATCCAGGTCATCAAGGAGGTGCGCTCGCTTACGAGCCTTGGGCTTAAAGAGGCCAAGGACCTCGTGGACAGCGCCCCGAAGCCTGTGCTCGAGAAGGTCTCGAAAGAGGACGCAGAGAAGGCCAAGAGCCAGCTGGAAGAGGCCGGCGCCTCCGTCGAGCTCAAGTAGCGCCTGCCCGGGGCACGCTCGCTCCGAGGCCAAATCGGCAGTTGTCGAGAGACAACGGGCTGAACCATCTTGACCTGGGGGCACCGTTCCCGTACCCTTCGCGCGGCGACGCAGGCTGCCTGTTGCTCGCGCGTCCTCGCGCGTGTAATATGAACGGTTGCCGTGCCCTTCCGTCAAGTGACCGCTGCACCTTTAGTTCCTTGACGCGCGCCCACGCATCGCTCAGCCCTGTTCCCGGTCGATCAGCACCCGCGAGGAGTAGACCCTTGCCTTTACGTTCGCGCACCCCGGAGCGTTACTCGTTTGCCAACATCGACGAGGTTTTGCCGCTCCCTGACCTAATTGCCGTCCAGCGCGATTCCTTCGACTGGTTCCTCGAGACCGGACTCGCCGAGACCTTCAGCGACATCAGCCCGATCGCGGACTTTACGGACCAGTTGAGCCTGAAGCTCGACTTCGACGCCAAGGACCCGGACTTGCGTCCGCCGCCCAAGTTCTCGATCGACGAGTGCAAGGCGAAGGACATCACCTACGCCGCTCCCATATTCGTTCGGGCGTCGTTCATGAACCGCTCCACCGGTGAGATCAAAGAGCAGACCGTCTTCATGGGCGACTTCCCCATGATGACGAGCCGCGGGACCTTCATCATCAACGGGACGGAGCGGGTGGTGGTCAGCCAGCTCGTCCGGTCGCCGGGCGTGATCTTCCAACCCGGGCGCGACCAGAAGACGATCGTGACAGGCACGATCCACCCCTACCGAGGTGAGTGGATCGAGTTCGACGTCGAAGCCAAGCAGAAGACCAACCGCGAGGTGACCGCCGGTGCCCGGGTCGCCCGCAAGCGTCGCTTGTCGCTCTTTGTCGTGCTTCGCGCCCTCGGATACGAGGACGAGGCGTTCTTGAACCGCTTCGTGCGCCACTTCGACTTCCTCGAGGCTCAGTGGGAACGCGAGCGCGAGCTCATCCCCACCCGAGACGAGGCACTGCTCGAGATCTACAAGCGGGCCCGTCCCGGCGAGCCGCTTTCGCTCGACGCCGCTCGCGTCTATTTCGAGAACGCCTTTTTCAACCCGCGCCGCTACGACCTGACACGGGTCGGCCGCTACAAGCTGAACCGCAAGCTCGGTCCGGAGATCGAGCGCATCTCGCAGATTTTGGACATTCCCCTCGAGCACCCGGACGAGCACTCCGGCGTACTCAGCCCGAGTGAGGTGCTCGCGGCGTCCACCTACATGCTCCACCTCGCCAACGGCGAGCGCGGCTACCGCCTTGACGACCAGGACCACTTCGCCAACCGGCGCATACGTTCGGTCGGCGAACTGATCCAGAACCAGGTCCGGATCGGCCTGTCGCGTATGGAGCGTGTCGTACGTGAGCGCATGACGACCCAGGATGTCGAGGCGATCACCCCCCAGACCCTCATCAACATCCGCCCGGTCGTCGCGGCCATCAAGGAGTTCTTCGGCACGAGCCAGCTGTCGCAGTTCATGGACCAGCACAACCCGTTGTCGGGTCTGGCCCACAAGCGCCGCCTCTCCGCGCTCGGCCCCGGTGGCCTTTCGCGCGAGCGGGCCGGGTTCGAGGTCCGTGACGTGCACACGTCCCACTACGGCCGTATGTGCCCCATCGAGACTCCAGAAGGGCCGAACATCGGCCTCATCGGCCACCTGGCCAGTTACGCCCGGGTCAACTCCCACGGCTTCATCGAGACGCCTTACCGCAAGGTGGTCGACAGCCGCGTCACCGACGAGATCGTCTATCTCGCCGCCGACGAGGAGGAGGAGTACGTGATCGCCCAGGCGTCGGCGGCATTGGACGCCACAGGGCACTTCATCGGTGACAGGGTGCTCGTGCGTCGTGGTCCGCAAGGGGCGGGAGTGCGCGTTGGCGCGACCTCGACCTCCTACGGCACTGCAAGCGAGGTCGACTACGTCCCGCCATCTGAAGTTGGCCTCATGGACGTCTCGCCCAAGCAGATCCTCTCGGTCTCGACGGCCCTTATCCCCTTTGTCGAGCACGACGACGCGAACCGCGCCCTCATGGGCGCCAACATGCAGAAGCAGGCCGTCCCCTTGCTCGTGCCCGAGGCGCCTTACATCGGCACCGGAGTCGAGGCCCGGGCCGCTCGCGACGCGGGTGAGGTCATCTTGGCGGAGGGAACCGGCAAGGTCGTAGAGGTGGCCGGTGATTACATCATCGTCGAGTACAAGCCCGGAGAAAAAGACAGAACGCATCAGGAGCTGGGCCGGAAGATCTACCCGGTGGCGAAGTTCCGCCGTTCCAACCAGAACACCTGCGTGAACCAGAAGCCTGTCGTCTCCGAGGGCCAAGACGTGCGCCGCGACGACGTGTTGGCGGACGGCCCTTCGACGCACAACGGCGAGCTGGCCCTGGGCAAGAACCTGCTTGTCGCCTTCATGCCATGGGAGGGCTACAACTACGAGGACGCCATCATCTTGTCCGAGCGATTGGTGCGCGACGACGTGTTGACCTCGATCCACATCGAGGAGCACGAGGTCGACGCCCGCGACACCAAGCTCGGTGCCGAGGAGATCACTCGGGACATCCCGAACCTCTCCGACGACATCCTGGCCGACCTCGACGAGCGCGGGATCATCCGCATCGGCGCTGAGGTCGACGCCGGGGACATTCTCGTGGGCAAGGTCACCCCGAAGGGCGAGACCGAGCTGACCCCCGAGGAGAGGTTGTTGCGGGCGATCTTCGGTGAGAAGGCGCGTGACGTGCGTGACACGAGCCTCAAGGTTCCCCACGGCGAGTCCGGCAAGGTCATCGACGTGCGGGTGTTCTCCCGAGACGACTCCCACGAGTTGCCGCCCGGCGTCAACCAGCTCGTGCGCGTGTACGTGGCGCAAAAGCGGAAGATCTCCGAGGGCGACAAGCTCGCCGGCCGCCACGGCAACAAGGGCGTCATCTCGCGGATCCTGCCGATTGCAGACATGCCGCACCTCGCCGACGGCACGCCGGTCGACATCATCTTGAACCCGCTCGGCGTTCCGAGCCGGATGAACGTCGGCCAGGTGCTCGAGGCCCACCTCGGCTATGCGGCGAGGTGGGGCTGGCAGGGAGCCAACAAGAACGTGCTCTCTCCCAACATCGTGCGGGGCACCGAGACCAAGACCCGTCCGAGCACGGACCCGGCAATCTGGGTCTCTACACCCGTCTTCGACGGCGCCCACTGGGACGAGAAAGAGGAAGCCGGTCGCCACGCGACGATCCAGGAGCTGTTCGCGAACCTGCTGCCCGACTCGGTTGACCCGACAGCGGAGAAGATGATCGGCGCGGACGGCAAGGTCACCTTGTACAACGGGCGCACCGGCGAGCCTTACGACAACACCGTCTGCGTGGGCTACGTCTACATCTTGAAGCTCGCGCACCTTGTCGACGACAAGATCCACGCCCGCTCGACGGGCCCGTACTCGATGATCACCCAGCAGCCCCTTGGCGGCAAGGCCCAGTTCGGTGGCCAGCGCTTCGGCGAGATGGAGGTCTGGGCGCTCGAGGCCTACGGGGCCGCCTACGCGTTGCAAGAACTGCTCACCATCAAGTCAGACGACGTGCTCGGCCGCGTGAAGGTCTACGAGGCCATTGTGAAGGGCGAGAACATTCCCGAGCCCGGCATCCCCGAGAGCTTCAAGGTGCTCATCAAAGAGATGCAATCTCTCTGCCTGGACGTCGAGGTGCTCTCGACCACGGGCGAGGAGATCGAGATGCGCGAGTTGGACGAGGACGTGTACCGGACCGCAGAAGAGCTCGGGATCGACATCAGCCGCCCCGAGCGGGGGTCCGACGAGGAGGACGCACGCCGCGCCGCGGAGAGGAGTTTCTAGGTGCTCGACGTCAACGATTTCGATCAGCTTCGGATAGGGCTTGCTACTGCAGACGACATCCGGACGTGGTCGCACGGCGAGGTTCGCAAGCCCGAGACGATCAACTACCGGACGCTGCGTCCGGAAAAGGACGGCTTGTTCTGCGAGAAGATCTTCGGCCCGACCAAGGACTGGGAGTGCTACTGCGGCAAGTACAAGCGGGTACGGTTCCGCGGCATCATCTGCGAGCGCTGTGGCGTCGAGGTCACTCGCTCGAAGGTTCGCCGCGAGCGGATGGGCCACATCGAGCTCGCCGCCTCGGTCGTGCACATCTGGTACCTCCGCGGGACACGCTCCTGGCTCGCTTATCTGCTCATGGGCACCGAAGCCCGTGAGGAGCTCAAGGCCAAGCAGCTCGAGAAGGTCATCTACTTCGCTGCTTACCTCGTCACCCAGGTCGACGAGGAGCGCCGTCACGCCGACCTGCCGAATCTCGAGGCCGAGCTCAACACCGAGATCGGCGAGATCGAGCGCGCCCGCGACCTCGAAGCCGAGCGCCGCTTGGCCGACCTCGAGCGCGAGCTCGCCGAGCTTGAGAGCTCGGGGGCGAAAGATGCCGAGATCCGAGCCCGTCAGCGGGCCGTCGAAAAGGAGATCACCGGCGTTCGTGACCGGGCGAACGAGGAGATCGTGCTCGCCCGCCGCGCCTTTGATGAGATCGCGGGGCTACACGGCCGCAAGATCATCGAGGACGAGCTGTTGTGGAGAGAGCTTCGCAGCCGCTACGGCGACTACTTCGAGGGCGGCATGGGAGCCGAGGCGATCGCCCGGCTGATCGAGCACCTCGACCTCGACGAGGAGGAGCTCAAGCTCCGCGAGGCGATTGAGCCGACCGACGGGCGCCGCCCGCTGTCGGCTCAGCGCAAGCAGAAGGCCATCAAGCGCCTCAAGATCGTCTCCGCTTTCAACCGTCGCGACGAGTCCGGCCGGCGTGTCAACGACCCGCGGGCGATGATCCTCGACGCCGTGCCGGTGATCCCACCGGACCTGCGCCCGATGGTGCAGCTCGACGGTGGCCGCTTCGCCACCTCGGACCTCAACGACTTGTACCGGCGCGTCATCAATCGCAACAACCGCCTGAAGCGGCTCTTGGACCTCGGCGCGCCAGAAATCATCATCAACAACGAAAAGCGCATGCTGCAAGAGGCAGTGGACGCGCTGTTCGACAACGGACGGCGTGGCCGGCCCGTCACCGGTCCGGGCAACCGCCCCCTCAAGAGCCTGTCCGACATGTTGAAGGGCAAGCAGGGACGTTTCCGTCAGAACTTGCTCGGCAAGCGTGTCGACTACTCGGGCCGGTCGGTCATCGTCGTCGGCCCGACCCTCAAGCTGCACCAGTGCGGCCTGCCCAAGCTCATGGCGCTCGAGCTTTTCAAGCCCTTTGTTATGAAGCGGCTCGTCGACACCGAGATCGCCCAAAACATCAAGTCCGCCAAGCGCATGGTCGAGCGCAGGCGAATCCAGGTCTGGGACGTGCTCGACGAGGTCATAAAGGAGCACCCCGTCTTTTTGAACAGGGCGCCCACTTTGCACCGCCTCGGCATCCAAGCCTTCGAGCCGATCCTCGTAGAAGGTAAGGCGATCCAGATCCACCCGCTCGTGTGCACCGCTTTCAACGCGGACTTCGACGGTGACCAGATGGCCGTGCACCTGCCGCTGTCGGCCGAGGCTCAGGCCGAAGCCCGCGTGCTGATGCTCTCGGCGAACAACATCCTCTCGCCCGCCACCGGTCGCCCGATCACGGTGCCTGGCCAGGACATGGTCTTCGGCGCCTACTACCTGACGCTCATGGTGGAAGGGGCCAAGGGCGAGGGCCACGTCTTCCGCCGCCTCTACGACGTGGAGCAGGCGTGGGAGAACGGCGACGTCGCCCTTCACGCCAAGATCCGCCTGCGCCCCGGTCCAGATGGCTACGAGCTGCCGCTTCGCGGTCTTCGCCACGGCGACGCGGCAGAGGTCGAGATCCCAGCCGAGCTCGAGACGACGCCGGGGCGACTGTTTTTCAACCAGGCGCTCCCGATCGGTTTCGGCTACGTGAACGACGTCATCGGCAAGCGCGCCACGTCGCTCGCCACAATCGTGGAGCAGATCGCGGCTCACTACTCCAAGGTCCTCGTGGCCGAGAGCCTCGATCGCATTAAGGACCTGGGCTTCCGTTTCGCGACGCGTTCCGGCTTGACGATCTCGATCGACGACGTGAAGACGCCGCCGGACAAGCAGACCATCCTCGACCGCTACGAGAAGGAAGCCGAGAAGGCCGAGACCCAGTTCCGTCGGGGCATCATCACCGACGACGAGCGTCGCCAAAAAGAGATCGAGATCTGGACCTCTGCCAACTCCGAGGTCGGCCGCGCCATGGAGAAGACGCTCGCGACGATCGCCTTCAACCCGCTCGACATGATGGTGGACTCCGGTGCCCGAGGCAACCCTCAGCAGGTTCGCCAGATCGCCGGCATGAAGGGCCTCGTCTCCAACCCGAGGGGCGAGATGATCCCCCGCCCGATCAAGTCTTCCTTCCGGGAGGGCCTGTCGGTGCTCGAGTACTTCATCTCCACTCACGGAGCCCGCAAGGGCCTGGCAGACACGGCCTTGCGCACAGCTGACTCGGGTTACCTCACGCGCCGTCTGGTCGACGTCGCTCAGGAGCTCATAATCCGTGAGCCCGACTGCGGGAGCACGCGGGGCATCTGGATCGAGGGCATTGGGCCGGACCAGGCGGGCAAGCGCGCCTACCTCGAGACCCGGCTCTATGGCCGTGTTCTCATCGAGCCAGTGAAGCTCTCCGACGGGTCCGTCTTCGAAGCCGGCCGTGTCCTGCGGGACCTCGAGGTCCAGCAGTTGGCCGCCGACCCGGCGATCGACCGAGTGCGCACGCGCTCGGTGCTCACCTGTGAGGCCACCCACGGCGTGTGTGCTGCCTGCTACGGCCAGTCGCTTGCCACCGGTCGCGAGATCGAGCTCGGCGAGGCTGTCGGCGTGATAGCCGCCCAGTCCATCGGGGAGCCGGGCACCCAGCTCACAATGCGCACCTTCCACACCGGCGGCATCGTCGGCGAGGACATCACCCACGGTCTGCCCCGAGTCGTCGAGCTCTTCGAAGCCCGTACCCCGAAAGGTGCCGCGGTGCTCGCCCGTTCCCCGGGTGTCATCCGTATCGACGAGGATGAGACAGGCCGGCGCGTCGTCGTCGTCGCAGACGACGGCGGCGAGGACGTTGTCGCCGTCTCCGCCAGGGCTCACCTCGAGGTCGTCGCCGGCCAGGAAGTGAGTCCGGGCGACGCCCTCGTCGACGGGCCGAAAGACCCCAAGGAGCTGCTCGAGATCAAGGGCATCCGCGAGACCCAGCAGTACCTTGTCGAAGAGGTGCAGAAGGTCTACCGGGACCAGGGCGTGTCGATCCACGACAAGCACATCGAGCTGATCGTGCGCCAGATGCTGCGCCGCGTGCTCGTGGCCGAGCCTGGCGACGCGCCGTTCCTTCCGGGCGAGCGTGTCGACAACCAGCGCTACGCCGCGGTCAACCGCGAGCTGGTCCAAGCTGGCAAGCGGGCCGCAGAGGGCCGCCCCGAACTGATGGGCATAACCAAGGCCTCCTTGGCCACAGATTCGTGGCTCTCGGCAGCTTCTTTCCAGGAGACCACGCGTGTACTGACCGAGGCCGCGATCGAGTCCAAGTCCGACCAGCTGTTCGGGCTCAAGGAGAACATCATCATCGGCAAGCTCATACCCGCCGGGACGGGCATGACGCACTATCGCAGCGTGGAAGTGTCGACTCCGGATGCCGAGCGCATGACTTTTTGGTCCTCGGACCTCGAGACGGGCGAGGTGGGCGAGGCGAGCACCGACAACCTGGCTTCCTGGCTGCGTGACGTCGGACGCTCCGCTTTCGGCAGTCCCTATGAGCCCGAGGACCCGTACGTGGCTGCCGCTGGGGGTGCTTACGCCAGCTTCGGGCCCGACGACGACGTCGAGGTCGAGGTAGACCCCTTGAGCGACCTCGGGCCTGCCGAGGAAGGCTCCGCTTGACCAAGTCGTACACTGTTTGCCGGGAGCTCTGACCGCTCCTATCATCGTCTCGTCGTGTTGGCGTGCACCTGCGCCCACGGCTCTTCACCAAGGAAGCCCAGAGAGGTTCGCGTGCCCACTATCGCCCAGCTCGTCCGCAAGGGCAGGTCGTCCAAGCGGTCGAAGACGAAGACCCCTGCCCTGAAGGGGGCGCCGCAGCGTCGCGGTGTGTGCACGCGCGTCTACACGACGACACCCAAGAAGCCGAACTCCGCCCTGCGCAAGGTCGCCCGTGTGCGGCTCACGAGCGGATCAGAGATCACCGCGTACATTCCCGGCGTGGGTCACAACTTGCAGGAGCACTCGATCGTGCTCGTGCGCGGCGGCCGTGTGAAGGACCTGCCAGGAGTCCGCTACAAGATCGTACGCGGCACCCTGGACACTTCTGGCGTGCGCGACCGTGCCCAGGCCCGTAGCCGCTACGGCGCCAAGAAGGAGTCCTGAGTTGCCCCGCAACGGCCCCCCGCCTCGTCGTGAGCTCGTCCCCGATCCGGTCTACCACTCGGTACTTGTGACCCAGCTGTGCAACAAGGTCCTCTCCCGCGGCAAGCGCTCGCTGGCCGAGCGCATCGTGTACGACGCCCTCGACGTCGTGCGCGAGAAGACGAGCGGTGACCCGTTGCAGCTGTTGAAGCGAGCGCTCGACAACGCGAGGCCCGAGCTCGAGGTTCGTAGCCGCCGCGTCGGCGGTGCCACCTACCAGGTGCCCGTCGAGCTTCGGCCACGGCGGGCGACGACGTTGTCGATTCGCTGGCTTGTCGGCTACTCACGCCAGCGCCGGGAACGCACCATGGCCCTCAGGCTCGCCAACGAGATCCTCGACGCCTCAAACGGCGTCGGCGCCACGGTCAAGCGCAAGGAGGACCTCCACAAGATGGCAGAGTCCAACAAGGCGTTCGCTCACTACCGCTGGTAAGCGTCCGGCGACGTCGGGTCTTAGCCCGCGCGTCCGGTGCAGCCACGGCGTACCTGCGGCAGTAGGCCTTCGGCCCGTGGGCAGGCCGCGCAAGCGGCGGCACACCATAGACCGACTACGACTAAGAGAAACGAAGCAAGGCGATGGCCAATCCATCAACCATCCGAGAGTTCCCCCTCGCCAAGACCCGCAACATCGGGATCATGGCCCACATCGACGCGGGCAAGACGACCACGACCGAGCGCATCTTGTACTACACGGGGCGCACCTACAAGATCGGTGAGGTCCACGAGGGCGGCACCGTCATGGACTGGATGATCCAAGAGCAAGAGCGCGGGATCACCATCACCTCGGCCGCGACGACGTGCCGCTGGCGCGATACCTGGATCAACATCATCGACACTCCCGGCCACGTCGACTTCACCGTTGAAGTCGAGCGGTCCCTTCGCGTCCTCGACGGGGCTGTCGCCGTCTTTGACGCCGTCGCAGGCGTCGAGCCCCAGACCGAGACGGTGTGGCGCCAGGCGAACAAGTACCGGGTCCCACGCATGTGCTTCGTGAACAAGATGGACCGGGTCGGCGCGGACTTCGACCGGACCGTTGCCATGATCCGTGACCGGCTCGAGGCGATGCCGGCGGTGGTGCAGCTGCCGATCGGGGCCGAGGGCACCTTCGAGGGCGTGGTCGACCTGTTGAAGATGAAGGCCCTCGTGTGGGGTGAGGGCATGGGCGAGACCTGGGAGACCCGTGAGATTCCCGCCGCTCTCCTCCCCGGCGCCGAGGACGCCCGCCACGCCCTCATAGACGTCGTGTCCAACTTCGACGACAACGTCATGGAGCGCTACGTCTCGGACGAGGAGATCACCGCCGACGACCTCCGCAAGGCTCTGCGAAGGGCGACCATCGCGAGCGAGGTCGTCCCTGTGCTGTGCGGATCGGCGTTCAAGAACAAGGCCGTCCAGCCCATGCTCGACGCCGTCGTCGACTACCTCCCGAGCCCGCTCGACGTGCCCCCGACAGAAGGGCTCGAGCCGCGCACCGACAAGGAGATCACTCGGGAGCACCGTGACGACGAGCCGTTCTCCTCCCTCGCCTTCAAGATCATGAGCGACCCGTTCGTCGGCAAGCTCACCTACTTGAGGGTCTACTCGGGGACCTTGGAGAAGGGCACGACCGTGCTCAATTCGAGCCGCGACCGCAAAGAGCGGATCGGACGGATCCTGCAGATGCATGCCAACCACCGGGAGGACCGCGACGCGGTCTACACCGGTGACATCGTCGCCGTGGTCGGGCTCAAGTCGACCACGACGGGCGACACGCTGTGCGATGTCACTCATCCGATAGTGCTTGAGTCGCTCGAGTTCCCCGAGCCGGTTATCCACGTGGCTGTCGAGCCGAAGACGAAGGCAGATCAGGACAAGTTGTCGCGGGCGCTGTTCGCTCTGAGCGAGGAGGACCCGACGTTCCGGGTTCGCTCGGACCAAGAGACCGGCCAGACCGTCATCTCGGGTATGGGCGAGCTCCACCTCGAGGTCCTCGTCGACCGGATGCTGCGCGAGTTCAAGGTCGACGCCAACGTCGGCAAGCCGCAGGTCGCCTATCGCGAGACGATCCGACAGGCGGTGCACAAGATCGAGGAGCGCTACATCCGCCAGACCGGGGGCCGCGGCCAGTACGGCCACGTGGTCATCGACTTGGAACCGACCGGGCCAGGGGGCGGATTCGAGTTTGTCGACAAGATCACCGGCGGCGTTATCCCGAAGGAGTACATCCCCGCCGTCGACGCCGGGATCCAAGAGGCGATGAACTCGGGCGTGCTCGCAGGGTTCCCGATCGTCGATGTCCGGGTCACTTTGACCTACGGCTCTTACCACGACGTCGACTCGTCGGAGATGGCCTTCAAGATCGCGGGCTCGATGGCCTTCAAGAAGGCGGTGCGAGCCGCCCACCCGGTGCTCCTCGAGCCGATTATGGAGGTCGAGGTGGTGGCGCCGGAGGACAATCTCGGGGACGTCATCGGCGACTTGTCCTCGCGCCGTGGCCGGATCGAGGGCATGGAACAAAGGGGTGCGAGCCACGTCGTGCGGGCCCAGGTCCCACTGTCCGATATGTTCGGCTACGCTACCGACCTGCGTTCCCGCACACAGGGTCGCGCCACGTACACGATGCAGTTCGACTCCTACCAGGAGGTTCCGGAGTCGGTTTCCCGGGAGATCGTCGCCCGGGTGACCGGCGAGTGAGCGGCCCAGGGGTCAACACCGAAGCGAGTTGACTCGCCCGGTGCTCCACTGATCGGAGCCGTCGGACCGGGAAGACCCGGGCCGTTGGCCCCACGGGAACAGTACGAGTCAGAATCGAGAAGCAGTCCACCAAGTTGGAGGCGCCCAGACGGCGCAGCCCAGATCAAACGGAGCGGTCGGCAACAATGGCCAAGAAGAAGTTCGAGCGGACGAAGCCCCACGTCAACGTCGGAACGATGGGACACATCGACCACGGTAAGACGACCCTCACCGCGGCGATCACCAAGGTCCTCCACGAGAAGAATCCGAACGTCGCCTTTACGGCGTTCGATCAGATCGACAAGGCCCCCGAGGAGAAGGCTCGCGGCATCACGATCGCGATCGCGCATGTCGAGTACGAGACCGACAAGCGCCACTACGCGCACGTCGACATGCCCGGTCACGCCGACTACATCAAGAACATGATCACCGGCGCGGCACAGGTCGACGGCGCCATCCTCGTCGTCTCCGCCGCCGATGGCCCGATGCCCCAGACCCGCGAGCACGTACTGCTCGCGCGCCAGGTGAACGTGCCCTCGATCGTTGTGGCTTTGAACAAGGTCGACATGGTCGACGACGAGGAGCTGCTGGACCTCGTCGAGCTCGAGGTACGCGAGCTGCTCACCGACTACGAGTTCCCGGGCGATGACACGCCCGTCGTGCGTGTCAGCGCGCTGAAGGCGCTCGACGGCGACGCGGAGGCCGCCGAAGGCGTCCTCAGGCTCATGGAGGCCGTGGACGACTTCATCCCGGAGCCGGCCCGCGAGGTCGACAAGCCCTTCCTTATGTCCGTCGAGGACGTCATGACGATCACCGGCCGTGGCACGGTCGTGACCGGCCGCATCGAGCAGGGTGTCGTCAAGGTCGGCGACGACGTCGAGATCGTCGGGCTGCGTCCGACGCAGAAGACGGTCTGCACGGGCGTCGAGATGTTCCACAAGCTGCTCGATCAGGGTCAGGCGGGAGACAATGTCGGCCTACTGCTTCGCGGCACGAAGAAGGAAGACGTCGAGCGCGGGCAGGTTGTCTGCAAGCCGGGCTCGATCACTCCCCACACGACTTTTGAGGCCAACGTCTACGTGCTCAAGAAGGAAGAGGGCGGTCGCCACAAGCCGTTCTTCAGCAACTACCGCCCGCAGTTCTACTTCCGCACCACCGACGTCACCGGCACGATCGAGCTGGCCGAGGGGACCGAGATGGTCATGCCGGGCGACAACACCGTCATGACGGTCGAGCTGGGCAAGCCGATTGCAATGACCGAGGGGCTCAGATTCGCCATCCGCGAGGGTGGCCGCACCGTCGGTGCCGGCGCCGTCACCAAGATTCTCAAGTAAGAGAGGCGAAATGGCAGAGGGCCCCCGTCAGCGGATCCGCATCCGACTGAAGGCGTACGACCACGAGATCATCGACCAGTCGACGAAGAAGATCGTCGAGACGGTGCTGCGCACCCAGGCAAAGGTCCGCGGCCCGGTCCCGCTGCCCACTGAGATGCACCGCTACACCGTCATCCGGTCGCCTCACAAGCACAAGGACAGCCGCGAGCACTTCGAGATGCGCATCCACAAGCGCCTCGTCGACATCGTCGAGCACACCCCGAAGACGGTGGACTCGCTCCAGAGGCTGGACCTTCCCGCGGGTGTCGACATAGAGATCAAGATCCAGACGGCATAGCGACGACCTGCCGGCCGGCCTTGGGCTGGCTGGCGGTCCGGTGCTATGCTCTTCAACTCGGCGGGCACGTTGTCCGTCGCGTCTACGAGCACGAAGTCCGAAAGCGCCCCTGGCAAGCGGAGGGGGACCTTCCGGCGAGAAATGATGTGCGCTCCGTTCGGGCTGCCCGGGCGGAGCGTCCGCACGACAAGGGGCTGTCATCCACAGTCAGTCGGGCGCGAACGGCGACAACGGGTGGTCTCATCCGTTCTGACCGCGAGCCCCGGCGCGATCACGAGCAGAAGCAGAGAGACCATGGCCATCAAGGCGATCGTCGGCGAGAAGGTCGGCATGACACAGGTTTGGGACGACGCCCAGCGCGTCGTGCCCGTGACCATGGTCAAGGTCGCGCCCGTTCGCATAGTTGCTGTGAAGACCCTCGAGCAGGAGGGCTACTCCGCCCTGCAGGTGACCTACGGGGTTCGCGCGGCGCGCAAGCTCAACAAGCCTGAGGCTGGCCACTTCGCCAGCGCGGGGGTCGAGCCGGGCGTGCGGCTCGTCGAGCTAAGGCTCGACGACACGAGCGGGTACTCGGTCGGCCAGGAGATCGATGCCGGCATCCTCGCCCCGGGGGACAAGATCGACGTAACGGCCGTCAGCAAGGGCAAGGGGTTCGCGGGCGCCATGAAGCGTCACAACTTCAAAGGCCAAGGCGGCGCCCACGGCAACCACAAGCACCACCGGGCCCCGGGCTCTATCGGCGCCTGCGCCACTCCGGCCCGGGTCTTCAAGGGCACGCGCATGGCCGGCCACATGGGTTCGGAGCGCGTGACCACCTTGAACCTCGAGGTCGTGGTGGCAGACCCCGAGCGCGAGCTCATTCTCGTGAAAGGCGCCGTCCCCGGTCCGCGAGGCGGCATGGTCCTCATCCGCAACGCCGTGAAGGGCGCCAAGTGATGACCGACACCATGGTCGAAGCCCGCTCATGGCTGCTCGTGGAGCGCTGCAACGACTCGGGCGAGCTGCTCGGGGTCGTTCAGCTCGACGAGGAGTACTTCGGTGCCGTCGTCAACGTCCCGCTCCTGCACCAGGTCGTGACCGCCCAGCTCGCCGCCAAGCGGTCTGGCACGCACAGCACCAAGACGCGCGCAGAGGTATCCGGTGGAGGCGCCAAGCCGTACCGGCAAAAGGGTACCGGCCGGGCCCGCCAGGGCACGACGCGGGCGCCGCAGTTCACCGGCGGCGGCATCGCCTTTGGGCCCAAGCCCCGCGACTACGCCCAGTCCACGCCCCGCAAGATGGTGCGCCAGGCGTTGCGCTCGGCCCTGTCGGACCGTGCCCTCGAAGGTCGCGTGGTCCTGGTCGACCGTTGGTCATACGACGTACCGAAGACCAAGCGCGGCTCAGGCCTCGCTCGCGGCCCTCGGTCTGGACGGCAACGTGCTCTTGGTGATGGGGGGCCAGGACGTGCTCGCCGAGCGCAGCTTCGCCAACCTGGCGCAAGTGAACATCGTCGAGGCCGGCCAGCTCACCGCCTATGACGTGGTCGTGTCGGACTGGGTCGTTTTCACCGACGACACTGTGCCGGGCCAGGTGTCCGACGCGCCGGAGGGCGCGGTCGCCTACAGCTCGGCAAGGCCGGTCGCTTCGCCCGAGGAGGAAGACGACGAGCTCGAGCTCGTCGTGCCTGTCGAGGAGGTGGCCGAGCTGGAACCGGCCGCAGGCGACGGGCCCGTCGCCGAGAGCGCGGCCGAGGTCGGCGAAGACGAAGAGGCTGCAAGGGCGAAGCGGCGGGCGAGGACGAGGAAGCCTCCCGAGGCCGAGGCTGTCGCCGAGAGCGACGACGAGGAAGAGGACAAGTGAGAGGCAATCGTTCGATCCTGTTGCGACCTGTCATCTCCGAGAAGTCCTACGCCCTCATGGACGAACACACTTACGTGTTCGTTGTGGACCCGAGGGCGAGCAAGGTCGAGATCCGGGAGGCGGTCGAAGACGCCTTCGGCGTTCGCGTCGCCAAGGTGAACACGATGGTCCGCAAGGGCAAGCGCAAGCGGCAGCGCCGCGTCGCCACCATGGGCAAGCGGCCGGACACCAAGCGGGCGGTCGTGCGACTTGTCGGCGACGACCGCATCGAGCTGTTCGAGGGCTGAGGAGCATCGTCATGGCACTCCGCAAACGCAAGCCGACGAGCCCGGGACGGCGCTTCCAGTCCGTCTCCGACTTCTCAGAGATCACCAAGACCAGGCCCGAGAAGACCCTTCTTGAGCCCCAGTCAGGCACAGGCGGCCGCAACAGCCACGGTCGCAAGACCGCCCGGCACCGCGGCGCGGGCCACAAGCAGCAGTACCGTCTGGTCGACTTCCGGCGCGACAAGGACGGCGTCCCGGCCAAGGTGGCGGCGATCGAGTACGACCCGAACCGCAACGCCCGCATCGCGCTTTTGCACTATCTCGACGGCGAGAAGCGCTACATCATCGCTCCCGCCCGAGTCGAGGTTGGCGACATGCTCGAGTCCGGGCCGAGCGCCGAGATCCGGCCCGGCAACGCCCTTCCTCTGCGTTATGTACCGGTCGGCTCGGTGATCCACAACGTGGAGCTTCGTCCCGGGGGCGGGGGCAAGCTCGCCCGCGGGGCCGGCATGAGCGTGCAGCTCGTGGCGAAAGAAGGGATGTTCGCCACCTTGCGGCTCCCCTCGACCGAGATGAGGCGAGTCCCGATCGACTGCCGTGGGACCATCGGCGAGGTCGGCAACTCCGAGGCCGAGCTCGTCTCGATCGGCAAAGCGGGTCGCAACCGTTGGAAGGGCATCCGTCCCCAAACCCGTGGCGTCGCCATGAACCCGGTCGATCACCCCCTCGGTGGTGGAGAGGGCAAGACCTCCGGCGGACGGCACCCGGTATCGCCCTGGGGCCAGCCTGAGGGCAGGACGCGGCCGCGTCACAAGCGATCTGACCAGCTCATTATCCGTCGTCGCCGCACCCGCGGCGCCCGCCGCTAGACGTCGAGCGGAGCCATCATGCCTCGTAGCTTGAAAAAAGGACCCTTTGTCGACGACCATCTGCTGCGCAAGGTCGACGCGCTCAACTTCTCGAACGAGAAGCGCGTCATAAAGACCTGGTCGCGCCGCTCCACCATCATCCCTGACATGGTCGGCCACACAATCGCTGTACACGACGGGCGTAAGCACGTGCCGGTGTACGTGACCGAGTCGATGGTCGGTCACAAGCTCGGAGAGTTCGCTCCCACGCGGACCTTCCGGTACCACGCCGGCCAGGAACGGGCAGCGAGGCGTTGAAGTGACCGGTTTGAAGACCAACGAGCGTCCCGGGACCCGCGCGGTGCTCAAGCACTCGGGCGTGTCCGCCTTCAAGGCACGCGAGGTGCTCGACCTCATCCGCGGCAAGGACTACGAGCGCGCCTCGGAGATCCTCGAGTACTGCGACCGCGAAGTCGCCTCCGTCATCGGAAAGGTGCTCCATTCGGCCGCGTCGAACGCCCAACACAACGACGGCCTCGAGCCCGAGGAGCTTTTCGTGTCCGCCTGCTTTGCGGACGAGGGCACGACCCTCAAGCGCTGGCGGCCCCGTGCTCGTGGGCGTGCCACCCGCATCCGTAAGCGGACCTGCCATGTGACCGTGATCGTTTCTCGCATGCCCGAAGAGGAGCTGAACAGGCGACGCGCTCGCGTTGCCGCCGAGGCAGCCGACCGCCGGGCACGCAGGGTGGCCGGCGCACGGCGCCAGGGGCGGGCAGCCGCACGGGCGCAGGCATCGACAGCCGCGTCCGACGAGCCCGTCGACGAGCAGGTTCTCGAGATCGTGGCGGCGGGCGACACCGGCGAGACGAACGAGCTCGACGCCGCTGTCGAGCATGCCTTGGCGGCTGGGGAAGAGGGCGCCGAAGACGCCACCGGCGACGAAGACGATGAGGCCGAGGGCGCCGAAGACGCTGCCGGCGACGAAGGCGACGATGCCGAGGGCGCCGAAGACGCTGTTGGCGACGAGGAGACGAGCGACTGATGGGCCAGAAGGTCAATCCCTACGGCTTCCGGCTGGGTGTCACGACCGACTGGAAGTCCCGCTGGTTCGACGACCGGAACTACCAGGACTCGGTGGTCGAGGACTGGAAGGTCCGCGACTACCTGATGACCCAGCTCGAAGCTGCCGCCGTGAGCCGTATCGAGATCGAGCGCACCCGCGACCGGCTGCGTATCGACGTCCACACTGCCCGGCCTGGCATCGTGATCGGACGGCGAGGCGCCGAAGCCGACAGGCTGCGCCGCCAGTTGGCCCGTATCACCCACAATGCCAACGTGCAGCTCAACATCCAGGAGATAAAGCAGCCCGAGCTCGACGCCGCTCTCATCGCCCAAGGCATCGCGGACCAGCTTCAGCGCCGGATCAGTTTCCGTCGTGCCATGAAGCGCGCCATTCAGACAGTGCAAAAAGCGGGAGCCCAGGGAGTGCGCGTGCAGTGTTCCGGCCGTCTCGGCGGCTCGGAGATGGCACGCAAGGAGTCCTACCGCGAAGGCCGCGTCCCGCTGCACACGCTGCGTGCCGACATCGACTTCGGCTTTCGCGAGGCGCGGACCTCGACGGGCCGGATCGGGATCAAGGTCTGGATCTACAAGGGCGACATCTTGCCCTACAAGACCTCCGCCGAAGAGAAGATCTCGCGCGAGGCGGCCATGGCGGTCGGAGAGACTTCCGGGCAGGCACGGCCCAAGCGCATCGTCACCGCAGGTGGTGGCCGCCGCAGGCCAGAGCTCGGCGAGCCGGGCTCTGTTGCCCCCGAGCTCGCCCCTGAGACCGAGCCCGAGCCTGAAGCGGTCGTCGAGGCGGCCGTGACCGAGCCCGCGGCCGAGCCGGCTGCGGCACCGAGCGTCCCGAGCGCTCCTGAGGACCCGCTCGAGAAGCTCCTCGCCGAAGAGGAAGAGATCGAGCGCCGGACCCGTGAGCAGCACCACGACGTACCGCACTTTCGTAGGGAGAACGACTGACCATGCTGATGCCCCGCAAGGTCAAGCACCGCAAGCAGCAGCGCGGACGCACGTCCGGGATGACAAAGGGTGGCGAGACCATCAACTTCGGCGACTTCGGGATCCAGGCGCTCGAGCCGGCTTGGCTCACGGCACGACAGATCGAGGCCGCACGTATCGCCATGACCAGGCATATCAAGCGTGGTGGCAAGGTGTGGATCCGGGTCTTTCCCGACAAGCCCGTCACCCAGAAGCCTGCCGAGACGAGGATGGGCTCAGGCAAGGGCAACCCGGAGCACTGGGTCGCCGTCGTCCGCCCCGGTCGGATCCTGTTCGAGCTTGCCGGTGTCGACGAGGCCCTTGCCCATTCCGCCCTGGACAGGGCGATCCAGAAGTTGCCGATGAAGGCGCGGGTCATCTCCAGGCCGGGGCTCGGCTCCAGCGCGGAGGTGCTGGTCTGATGCCGAGCGCAGCCGAGATCCGTGAGCTAGACGACGAGGAGCTCGAAAACAGGCTCATCGAAGCCCGCAAGGAGCTGTTCAACCTCCGCTTTCAGGCGGCCACCGGGAGACTGGACAACAACTCCCGCGTCGTTGAGGTGCGCAGGGACATCGCGCGGCTCTTGACGGTGCAGCGTGCCCGGGAGATCGAGCTCGCCGAGTCGGCGCTCGACACCGGGGTAGGGACGAAGGAGAAGTGATGGCCGAGAACGAGTCCCAGCCGGGCACTCCGGACAGCGCCCCCGCCGCTCAGGCGGAAAAGCGCGTCAACAGACGTAGAGTCCGGGAGGGCACAGTCGTCGAGAACCGCATGGACAAGACGGCGGTCGTCTCGGTGGTAGAGCGCGTGCGGCACTCGAAGTACGCCAAGACCGTGCAGCGCACCCGACACCTGTACGTGCACGACGAGAACAACGAGGCCGCCACCGGAGACCGTGTCCGGGTGGCCGAGACCCGTCCGTTCTCCAAGTTGAAGCGATGGAGGCTCGTCGAAGTCCTGGAGCGTGCCCGATGATCCAACAAGAGTCGCGCCTCAGAGTCGCCGACAACTCCGGGGCCAAAGAGGTTCTCTGCATCAAGGTCCTCGGTGGAACTCGCCGCCGCTATGCAAGCATCGGGGACGTCTTCATCGCCACCGTCAAGGACGCCGTGCCCGGTGCGGCGGTCAAAAAAGGCGACGTGGTGCGTTGCGTGGTCGTGCGGACGAAAAAGGAGAACCGCCGGCCGGACGGCAGCTACATCCGTTTCGACGAGAACGCCGCAGTGCTGATCAACGACCAGCTGCAGCCGCGTGGCACGCGCATCTTCGGCCCCGTGGGACGCGAGCTTCGTGAGAAGCGTTTCATGCGCATCGTCTCGCTTGCTCCAGAGGTGATTTAGGTGCGTATCAAAAAGGGCGACCGGGTACAGGTCCTCACCGGCAAGGATCGCGGCAAGGTGGGCGAGGTCATGCACGTGCTGCCCGCGCGCAACCGGGTCATCGTCGACGGGGTCAGCGTCGCCAAGCGCTCCACCAAGGCCAAGCGTGGCACGATGCAAGGCGGCATCATCGACAAGGACATGCCGATCGACGCCTCTACCGTGGCGATCGTCTGCGCCCAGTGCGGGCCCACCCGAATCGGGGTCCGCATTGACGACCAGGGCCGCAAGATCCGCGTCTGTCGCAAGTGCGGAGGTGACCTGTGAGCCCGGCCGTTTCCGAGCGCCCGCGTCTGCGCCAGCGCTATGAGTCCGAGATCCGTCAGTCGCTCGCGAAAGAGCTCGGCCTCTCCAACGTGATGGAAGTGCCACGGCTGTCCAAGATCGTCATCAACATGGGCGTCGGCAAGGCCACCCAGCAGCAGTCGCTGCTCGAGGGGGCCGTGGCCGATCTCCAGCTGATCGCCGGCCAACGACCCGTCATCACAAAGGCCCGGCGCTCCATCGCCGCCTTCAAGCTGCGCGAGGGCATGTCGATCGGCTGCATGGTGACCTTGCGCGGTGACCGCATGTGGGAGTTCTTCGACAGGCTCATCAGCATCGCCATCCCGCGCATTCGTGACTTTCGCGGCCTTTCCCCGAAGTCGTTCGACGGCCGGGGCAATTACACCTTCGGTGTCACCGAGCAGCTCATTTTTCCCGAGATCGACTACGACAAGGTCGACACCCCTCGCGGCATGGACATCACGATCGTGACGACCGGCCGCACCGATGCCGAAGGGCGGGCGCTGCTCAGCTCCTTCGGGTTCCCATTCCGACGTGAAGGGCAGTAGAGCCGAACTATGGCCAAGAAGGCACTGATAGAAAAGCAACAGGCCAAGCCGAAGTTCAAGGTGCGCGGCTACACGCGCTGCAGGCGCTGCGGGCGCCCGAGGTCGGTTTACCGCAAGTTCGGGCTCTGCCGCATCTGCCTGCGCGAGCTGGTGCATGCCGGCGAGGTGCCGGGCGTGACGAAGGCCAGCTGGTGAGAGGAGGGGACCGCTCATGACCATGACCGACCCCATCGCGGACATGCTGACGCGGGTACGCAATGCGAACGTTGCGATGCACGAGACGGTCCGCATGCCGAGCTCGAGACTCAAAGAAGCGCTCGCCGTCATCTTGGAGCGCGAGGGCTACATCGCGGGCTTCCGGACCGTCCCACGAGAGGGCCGTCCCGGCGACGTGCTCGAGATATCTCTCAAGTACACGCCCGAGCGCGCCCGGGTCATCGGGGGCCTGAAGCGAATCTCCAAGCCCGGCCTGCGGATCTACTGCCGCGCCGACGGGCTGCCGCGGGTCCTCGGAGGCCTCGGGGTGGCGGTGCTGTCGACGAGCCAGGGGCTCATGACCGACCGCGAGGCGCGCCAACAGCGCGTCGGCGGAGAGGTGCTCTGTTATGTCTGGTGACTTCGAGGTGAAGAGCTGATGTCCCGAATCGGTAGGAGCCCGATCGAGGTCCCCTCCGGCGTGGAGGTGACGATTCGGGATGGGAGCGTGGCCGTAAAAGGGCCCCAGGGCAGCCTGCAGCGCGAGTTGCCAGGGGCCATCACGGTGCGCCAGTTTGAGGCCGAGCTGCTCGTCGAGCGGCCCGACGACGAGCGGACCAACCGTGCCCTGCACGGGTTGACCCGTAGCCTCATCCAGAACATGGTGACGGGCGTGACGGCCGGGTTCACCAAAGAGCTCGAGATCGTGGGGGTCGGCTACCGGGCGACGCTGCGAAGCCCGCAGCAGCTCGAGCTGGCGCTCGGGTTCAGCCACCCGGTTTTCATCGACGCCCCCGAGGGGATCTCGTTCGAGGTGCCGACACCGCTTCGGGTCATCGTGAAGGGCATCGACAAAGAGGCGGTCGGCCAAGTCGCCGCCGACATCCGCCGGGTGCGCAAGCCTGAGCCCTACAAGGGCAAAGGCGTCAGGTACGCGGGTGAGGTCGTGCAGCGCAAGGCCGGGAAGGCGGCGAAGTAGCCATGAGCAAGACGTTGCGCACCCACGAGCTGAAGCTCCGGCGTCACCGCCGTGTCCGCAAGCACGTGATCGGGACGGCCGAGAGGCCCCGCCTCACGGTGTTCCGCTCGAACAAGCACATCGCCGCCCAGATAATCGACGACACCGCCGGGCGTACCCTGGTCGCCGCCTCGACGCTCGAGGCGACCCAGCGCGGCGGCGCCACAGGCAACATCACCGCTGCCAGCGAGATCGGCAAGCTCATCGCGAGCCGCGCCCTGGCAGAGGGAGTGACGAAGGTCGTGTTCGACCGGGGCGGTTCCCGGTACCACGGCAGGGTCGCGGCGCTGGCCGAGGCCGCACGTGAAGCCGGATTGGAGCTGTAATGCCCGAGTCTCAGTACGAAGAGCGCACGATCAAGGTCAACCGCGTGGCCAAGGTCGTAAAGGGCGGGCGGCGCTTCTCGTTCACCGCACTCATGGTGATAGGTGACGGGAACGGCCGCGTTGGCCTCGGCTACGGCAAGGCCAAAGAGGCCGGTCTGGCCGTGCAAAAAGGGATCGAAGAGGCGCGCAAGAACATGTTCGACGTCCCGCTCGCGGGCTCGACGATCGTTCACCCCGTGATCGGTCATGCCGGTGCGGGTCGGATCATCTTGAAGCCCGCCGCGCCGGGCACCGGCGTCATCGCCGGCGGGGCGGCCCGGGCCATCTTCGAGATGGCCGGCATACGCGATGTGGTGGCCAAGTCGCTCGGCACATCGAACGCGATCAACGTCGCCCACGCCACAATCGACGGCCTGAGCAGCCTTCGGCGTCCCGACGAGGTGGCCCGCCTGCGCGGTAAGACCGCCGAAGAGGTCACCCCGACAGGCGTCCTTCGCGCTTATGAGGAACGCCGCCGCCTTGGGCGCGTCACAGGTGAGGTCGGCTGACGATGCCCGATGCTGACACCCCAAAGAGCGCCGAGGACGCCGGCGAGGCCGCTCCCGTAAAGGCCCCCAAGGCCCCGCGGGCCACCAAGGCCGCCAAGGCCCCCGCGCCGGCAAAGGCCGGGGGGGCGGAAAAGGCCACCAAGAGCGCCGCTGTGAAAAAGGCCGCCAAGCAGAGCGCGCCGACGAAGGCCACCAAGGCGGAAGAGTCCGCCCCGGTCCGTGAGACCAAAAGGCGGCTTGTCGTGACCCAGGTCCGGTCCTCCATCGGCACCAAGCCGAAGCACCGAGGGACACTGCGGGCGCTCGGCCTCGGCAGGATCGGGAAGTCGAACGTGCTCCCCGACCGACCCGAGATCCGCGGGATGATCGCCCGCGTCCCTCACCTGATCACCGTCTCCGAGGAGCAGACCGCATGAAGCTGCACGAGCTCGCACCCTCGCCCGGGTCGAACCGCCCCAAACGGCGCGTCGGCAGGGGCACCGGCGGCAAGGGCGGCAAGACCGCCGGCCGGGGGACCAAAGGCCAAAAGGCCCGCAACAACATCAAGCCGGGCTTCGAAGGCGGTCAGCTGCCGCTGACCCAGCGCATCCCGAAGCTGCGGGGCTTCGCCAACCCGTTCCGGGTGGAGTACAACGTCGTCAACCTCGATGTGCTCGAAGAGCTCGGCCTCGACGAGGTGACCCCGGAGAGCCTGGAGGAAAGTGGCCTGGTGCACCACAAGGGCCTCGTCAAGATCCTCGGCCGGGGCGAGCTGCACCGCGCCGTGCGGGTGTCCGCGCACGGATTTTCCCGCTCGGCCGTGGCGGCGATTGAGGCCGCGGGCGGTTCGGTGACGCTCGTCCCGCCCCCCTACGGGGACCGGCGGCCCCCTGCCAAGGGAAATGCCCTCGCGAACCGCTAGGGTTCTTCGGCGTTACCGAGGTTCCGCCCCCGACAGCGCGTCTGCGGACGTGCCCAGTGAGGAAAGGATCTGATGCTCGCAAGCCTGCGGAACATGTTCAAGGTCCCGGACCTCCGCAACAAGGTCCTGTTCACCTTGCTCATCATCGCCATCTACTTGATGGGCGCGAACATCGTCGTGCCCGGGGTCAACTTCTCCGAGATCCAGAGCCTCACCACGGCCGACAAGTCCGGTGGCGTGATCGGTTTCCTCAACCTGTTCTCCGGCGGTGCGCTGGCCAGAGCCGCGATATTCGGGCTCGGGATCATGCCCTACATCACCTCTTCGATCATCATCCAGCTGCTCCAGACGGTCATCCCCAAGTTCGAGCAGTGGCGCGAGCAGGGAGCGGTCGGCCAGCGCAAGCTCACCCAGGCGACCAGGTACCTCACGGTCGCCCTGGCGGTCATGCAGAGCTCGGGCCTGGTGTTCTTGTTCCACTCCGGTGAGCTTTTCGGCTCCGGCAGCGGGGTCGACCTCATCCCGGACTTCACCGCCCAAAGAGTCCTTTTCATCATCCTCGTCTTCACGGCAGGCACGTCCGTGGTCATGTGGCTCGCCGAGCTCATAACCCAACGCGGCATCGGCAACGGCATGTCCATCCTGATCTTCTCCAACGTCGTCGCCGCCCTGCCGATCTACGGAGGCGAGGTCAAAGACGACAAGGGCTGGTTCGGGCTGGGCGTGATCGTCCTGGTCGTGCTCGCCATCCTCGTCGCCATCGTCTTTGTCGAGCAGGGCCAGCGGCGCATCCCGGTCACGTTCGCAAAGCGTGTCCAGGGCCGGCGCATGTACGGCGGCCAGAGCACCTACATCCCCCTCAAGGTCAACCAGGCCGGCGTTATCCCGATCATCTTCGCGAGCTCGCTTTTGTACATCCCCGTCCTCATGTCGAACGTGCTTCCTTGGACGTCGCTGCGCAACTGGGTGCAGCACAACTTGTTGAACCCGACCGACGGCTGGTACATCGTCTTTTACGGCGTTTTCATCGTGCTCTTCACGTTCTTCTACGTGCATGTGACCTTCGACCCGTACCAGCAGGCCGACACGATCCGCAAGCAGGGCGGTTACATCCCGGGGTTCAGGCCCGGGCCTGCGACCGAGCACTACCTGGCGCGGATCTTGAACAGGATCACGCTTCCCGGCAGCCTCTTTCTGGCGGCGGTGGCGCTGACACCGTCGGTCATCCTCTCCCTTTGGGGCATCACCACCATCCCGTTCGCCGGCACGACGCTGCTCATCAGCGTCGGAGTGGCGCTCGAGACCATGAAGCAGATAGACAGCCAGTTGATGATGCGTAACTACGAGGGTTTCCTCCAGTAAGTGGTACCCGGCGCGAGGCTCGTCGTCCTCGGTAAGCAAGGTTCTGGGAAGGGCACCCAATGCGTGCGGCTGTCGCACCGTTATGTCCTGCCGCACATCTCCACCGGCGACATGCTCCGGGTCGAGGTGAAGTCGCGTTCGCCGCTCGGTCTCGAGGCGCGCCGCTACCTGGATGCCGGCGACCTCATCCCCGATGAGGTCGTGCTCGCCATGGTCGCCGACCGTCTCGACCGGGACGACACCCGTACCCGCGGCTTTGTCCTCGACGGCTTCCCGCGCACCGTCGCCCAGGCGGACGGCTTCGATGAGCTGCTCAAGCCCGCCGAGATCGACCTCGTGCTCAATCTCGTGATCCCGACCGAGCTGGTGCTTGCGCGCCTCGTCAGCCGACGGGTTTGCGAGGACTGCGCGGCGATCTATTCGACCTACGCCCCGCCGAAGGTCAACTGGACCTGCGACGTCTGTGGAGGCGAGGTCGTCCAGCGCGAGGACGACACCGAGGAGGCGATCAAGAACAGGCTTGAGCTTTACGAGTCCTCGACGGCTCCGCTCATCGCCCGTTACGCCGCCCTCGACAAGCTGGTCGACGTCTCGGGCGTCGGCAGTCCGGACGAGGTCAATCGCGGCCTAACCTCGGTCATAGACGCCTATCAGCACGGGGGCGGGTTCTTCCCGCCCGTTCCGTCCGAGGAGAGATCGTGAGGCGCTCGCCCGAAGAGATCGCCAAGATGCGCAAAGCCGGCAAGGTGGTCGCCGAGATGCTCTCGGAGACGCGCCTTGCCATCAAGGCGGGTGTGACGACCCGCGAGCTCGACCAGGTGGCCCGCGAAGTGCTCGAGCGGCGCGGGGCCAGGTCGAACTTCCTCGGCTACCACGGCTTTCCCGCGGTGATCTGCACCTCGCCCAACAACATGATCGTGCACGGCATCCCCGGCGACTACGTGCTCGAAGAAGGCGACGTGATCTCGGTCGACTGCGGGGCCATCATCGAGGGCTACCACGGAGACGCCGCCTACACAGCTCCCGTAGGCGAGATCTCCAAACAGGCCGAGCGCCTCTTGGAGGTGACCGAGCGCAGCTTGTGGGCCGGGATCGACCAGCTCCGCGACGGCAACCGCCTGAACGACGTCGGGCGGGCGGTGCAGGAGGTGGCCGAGGCCGCCGGCTTCTCGGTCGTGCGCAAGTACGTCGGCCACGCCATCGGCACCGCCATGCACGAAGAGCCGCAGGTGCTCAATTACTGGCCCGGGACGCCCGGCCCGCGGATCAAGGTCGGCAACGTCTTCGCCGTCGAGCCGATGGTCAACGTGGGCAGCTACGACACGGTGGAGCTCGACGACGGCTGGAGCGTCGTCACGGCCGACGGGAGCCTGTCGGCTCACTTCGAGCACACCATCGCCGTCACCGAGGACGGCCCGGAGGTGCTGACTCAGTACTGAGCGGCTATCATTGGCCCCTGCCTCGGGTCTGGTGGTCCGCGGCTATGCTTTCGTGTGCCGCGAGCCGGCGGCCAGTCTTGGCGTCCGTGCTAACTCCCGTCGCAAGCTTTTGGTGCGCGGCGGCCGGCGCGCCGGCATCAAATTAGGTCTTCATGTCGTAGGAGGTTCACCTGCCCAAGCCCAAAGAAGATGCGATCGTGCTGGAAGGAACGGTTGTCGAGCCGCTCCCCAACGCGATGTTCCGTGTCGAGCTCGAGAACGGGCACAAAGTGCTCGCCCATTCCTCGGGCAAGATGAGGATGCACCGGATTCGCATCTTGCCGGGGGATCGTGTCCAGGTCGAGATCACGCCATATGACCTCGCGCGAGGGCGGATCACATATCGCTATAAGTGACGGGGCCCGCCGGTTCGGCCGGCTCCGGTAAGGCGGGAAGGCAGTAACCCGGCGGCAAGCGCCGCCAGGCAGGAACGGGCCGGCGGAGCCGGCTCTGTCGAGTGGAGCAATAGATCGTGAAGGTTCGACCGAGTGTCAAGACGATGTGCGAGAAGTGCAAGATCATCCGCCGGCACGGCCGCGTGATGGTGATCTGCACCAATCCACGGCACAAGCAGAGGCAGGGTTAACCTGTGGCCCGAATTTCCGGCGTCGACATCCCGCGCGAAAAGCGCCTGGAGGTCGCACTGACCTACATCTACGGCATCGGGCCCACGAGGGCGCAGCAGACATGCGCCGAGACAGGGATCAGCCCCGACACACGCGTGCGCGATCTCACCGACGAAGAGGTCGCCCGCCTGCGGGCCTGGGTGGACGGGAACTTCAAGGTGGAAGGCGACCTGCGCCGCGACGTCGCCCAGGACATCAAGCGCAAGATGGAGATCGGTTGCTACCAGGGGATCCGACACCGCAAGGGGCTCCCGGTGCACGGCCAGCGCACGCACACCAATGCCCGCACCCGCAAGGGACCGAAGAAGACCGTCGCCGGAAAGAAGAAGGTGCGTAAGTAAGCATGGCCAAGACGACCAAGCCGGGCGGCCGTCGGCCGCGGCGCAAGGAACGCAAGAACGTCGCCTACGGCGTCGCCCACATCAAGAGCTCTTTCAACAACACGATAGTGTCGATCAGCGACCAGGAGGGCAACGTCATCGCCTGGGCGTCGGCCGGCAACGTCGGTTTCAAGGGTTCGAGAAAGTCGACCCCCTTTGCCGCCCAGATGGCCGCAGAGCAGTGCGCCCGCCGGGCCATGGAGCACGGTGTGCGCAGAGTCGACGTGCTCGTGCGCGGACCGGGCTCCGGGCGCGAGACGGCCATCCGCTCCCTTTCGAGCGCAGGCATCGAGGTCACAGGCATCAAAGACGTCACGCCGATCCCCCACAACGGGTGCCGCCCGAAGAAGCGGCGCCGGGTCTAGGCGAGGAGAGGACAATGGCTCGATACACCGGACCTGTCTGCCGCCTTTGCCGGCGCGAGAAGGTCAAGCTTTTCTTGAAAGGCCCGAAGTGCGAGACGGTCCGCTGCCCGATCGAGCGGCGCCCGAGCCCTCCGGGCGAGCACGGCCGCGACCGTCTGCGCCAGCCGTCTGAGTACAACACCCAGCTGCGCGAGAAGCAGAAGGCGCGCCGCATCTACGGCGTGCTCGAGACCCAGTTCCGCAACATGTACGAAGAGGCGAACCGCCAGTCGGGCGTCACGGGCGACAACCTGCTCCGGATGCTCGAGTCGCGCCTCGACAACGTCGTGTTCCGCGCCGGTTGGGGCGCCAGCCGTAGCCAGGCGCGCCAGCTCGTCCGTCACGGCCACGTGCGCGTAGGCGGCCGGCGCGTGACGATCCCCAGCTACCGCGTGCGCCAGAACGACCGTATCGAGCTCAGCGAGAAGGCACGCGAGTTCATCGTCGTGCGCCACAACCTCGACACGATCGACCGACGACCTCCCGCCTGGCTTGAGATCGAGGACAGCGGCAACGCCGTCCGTGTGCTTTCGCTCCCGCTCAGGGAGCAAATCGACACCCAGGTCCGCGAGCAGCTCATCGTCGAGCTGTACTCCAAGTAGCCGGCGCGGCAATCCACACAGGAGCCCTATAACCACATGCTCATCATCCAGCGTCCCACCGTCGAGCCGATCGGCGAACCGGACCAGTTCCACCAGCGCTTCGCGATCGGCCCGCTCGACCCCGGCTTCGGGCACAGCCTCGGCGCCTCGCTGCGGCGCACCCTTTTGTCGTCGATCCCCGGAGCGGCGGTCACCCAGGTGCGCTTCGACGACGCCCTGCACGAGTTCACGTTCCTGCCTGGTGTGAAAGAGGACGTGAGCGACATCATCTTGAACCTGAAGGACCTCGTTTTGCGCAGCGAGTCGGACGCGCCCGTGACGATGCGCATCGACGTGCGCGGCCCGGCCGATGTGACAGGTGCCGACCTGCGCACGACCTCGGACGTCGAGGTCCTCAACGCCGACACCCACATCGCCACCGTGAACGCCAAGGGGCGCCTGGCGATCGACGTCACCGTCGAGCGGGGCAAGGGCTACGCCCCTGCCGAGCGCAAGCAGTCCTCCACCATCGGCGTCATCCCCGTCGATGCCATCTTCTCGCCCGTGCGGCGGGTCGCTTACGTGGTCGAGCCGACGCGCGTCGAGGTCTCCACCGACTTCGACCGGCTCGTGCTCGACATCGAGACCGACGGCTCGATCTCTCCGAGAGAGGCGCTCGCCTCGGCCGGACAGACCCTGCGCGGCCTGCTCTCGATCGTTGCCCAGCTTGCCGGCGAGGGGCGGGGCCTCGAGCTCGGCGAGGTCGGTATCGCCGTCACCGGCTCACCGGACCTGGACCTTCCCATCGAGGACCTCGACCTTCCCGAGCGCCCGCGCAACTGCCTCAAGCGGGCCCAGATCAACACGGTCGGTGAGCTCATCGAGCGCACGCCCGAGGACCTGCTGGCGATCACGAACTTCGGTCAGAAGTCCCTCGACGAGGTGCTCGAGCGTCTCGACGAGCGGGGGCTGTCGTTGCGCGAGGCAGGCGTCTGAGATGCCCGCCACCCCGAAGAAGGGACGGCGCCTGGGCGGCGATGCCGCCCACCAAAAAGCGATGCTGGGCAACCTCGTCGCCTCCCTGATCGCCGCCGACCCGCGCGGCATCGTGACGACCGAGACCAAGGCCAAGGCGATGCGGCCCGTGACTGAGAAGCTGATCACCAAGGCGCGCAAGGGCGGTGTCCACAACCAGCGTCAGGTCGTGGCCTTCATCCGTGACAAGGACATGGCCCACAAGCTGTTCTCCGAGATCGGCCCCCGTTATGCCGACCGGCCGGGGGGTTACGTCCGCATCCTCAAGCTCGGGCCGCGCCAGGGCGACAACGCCCCGATGGCACGCGTAGAGCTCGTGTGAGGCTCTTCGAGCCTGGCAGTGAAGCGGCCCCGAGCGGGCCGCTTCGTCGCGTAATGATGCTTGTCGCTTACGACGGCACCTCTTTCCACGGCTTTGCCGCCCAACCGGGACAGCGCACGGTCGGAGGTGTCCTGGCCGCCGTCTTGGGCTCCATGGCCGGCCACGAGGTGACCTTGACCTGTGCCGGGCGTACCGACGCCGGGGTGCACGCCCTCGGCCAGGTCGTGCACGCCGATTTGGACGAGGCGACTCTCGCCAAGTGGGCCGGCCGTGAGCTCGTGGCAGGGATGGTCCTCGAGCGGCTCGCTCCCTCGCTCACTCACCAGCTCGGCGGAGCGGTCGCCGTGCTGGAGGCCCGGGTCGCTCCCGACGGTTTTGACGCCCGCCACTCGGCCACGGCGAGGTGCTACCGCTACGAGCTTTTGAGAACCGAGCGGCCTGACCCTCTCTTGCGGCATACCTCTTGGCACGTTCCCGGAAAGCTCGATCTCGCCGCCATGCGGATCGGGGCCGACGCTTTGCTGGGCGAGCACGACTTCTCCGCTTTTTGTCGCCAGGTCCATGGCGAGACCGCACCGATCGTCCGGCGTGTGCTCTCCACGTGTTTGTCGACCGCACCCGGTGACGACCGGCTGTGGGTGTTTTCCATCGCGGCGAACGCCTTTTGCCACCAGATGGTCCGCTCGCTGGTCGGCACTCTCGTCGCCGTCGGCCAGGGCCGCATACCGGCCGGTGAGCTGCTCTCGATCCTGCGAAGCGGCGACCGCTCACGAGCCGCCCAGCCGGCGCCGTCGCGTGGGCTGTGCCTGATGGGTGTGCGCTACCCTGCCCGTCTCGTCCCGGGGGGCAGCTGGGAGCCGGGCAGGGGCGACTGGGTGGTGCCGGCACCGGTGGCCTGAGCTGTTGCGACAACCTCGACCGGCTTGCCGATCGGGCCTGGGTCTTCTATCGTTGTCCTTTGGCTCTTGCCCGCTGAGCTTGAGGTTCGCGCCCTTTGACCGGCTGTTTGCGGGTTGCGTCGGGCGGGCAGTGTTGGCACCAAACAAAGGACGGATGTGCGCACGTATTCCCCCAAGCCGAGCGAACTCCAGCGCGTCTGGCGTGTCGTCGATGCGGACGGCCTCGTTCTCGGTCGGCTCTCGACCGAGGTCGCGAGCGTGCTTCGCGGCAAGCACCGCCCGATCTATGCTCCCCATCTCGACACCGGAGACCACGTCATCGTGGTCAATGCCGCCAAGGTCGTCATGACCGCCGGCAAGAGCGACCGGTCGTTCTCCTACCGCCACAGCGGCTACCCGGGCGGGCTGACGACGACCAGCTACGCGCACGAGCTCCAGACGCGGCCCGAAGAAGTCGTGCGCCGCTCCATAAAGGGCATGCTCCCCAAAGGTGCGCTCGGGCACAAGATGCTCGGCAAGCTCAAGGTCTACGCCGGGCCTGATCACCCGCACGCCGCTCAGATGCCCATCCCGCTCGAGCTGCCCGCCGCCCGGCGGGCCTCCTAGCCCCGAAGGACCCCAGCTTTATGGCAAAGCCACTCGTCCAGTCGACCGGCCGCCGCAAGCGTGCCGTCGCCCGCGTGCGCCTGCGCACCGGAGAAGGTGCCATCACGATCAATGCCCGGCCCTTCGAGGACTATTTCCCTTCCGAGACTCATCGCACCCTGGCGACAGAGCCCCTTCGCATCGCCGGTGCGGCCGACCGCTACGACGTCGACGCCACGATCGACGGCGGCGGCATCGCCGGCCAGGCCGGGGCGCTCCGTCTCGGCATCGCCCGTGGCCTCATCGAGCTCGACGCCGAGCTGCGGGGCAACCTCAAAAAGGCGGGCATGCTCACCCGCGACGCGCGGGAGAAGGAGAGCAAGAAGTACGGCTTGAAGAAAGCCCGCAAGGCCCCCCAGTACTCGAAGCGCTGAGCACCGATGGCGCCGCGGTTCGGCACCGACGGCATTCGAGGAGTCGCCGGTGCCGACCTGACACCTGAACTCGCCCTGGCCCTGGGGCGGGCCGCCGCCCGGCTGGTGCCGGGCTCCCCCTTCCTGCTCGGGCGCGACACGCGGCGCTCAGGCACGATGATCCAGTCCGCCCTCGCCGCCGGCCTCACGGCCGAAGGGGTCGACGTCATCGATGCCGGGGTCATCCCGACCCCGGGCCTCGCCTGGCTGGCGGCCGATCGAGGGGTCCCGGCGGCCATGGTCTCCGCCTCGCACAACCCCTTCGCGGACAACGGCATCAAGCTTCTCGGCGCCGGCGGCACCAAGCTCGCCCCCGAGCTCGAGATCTCCATCCAAGACGAGCTCGATCGCCTGTCGGGACCCGGGAGCGGCTCCGGCGGCCCGCCCACCCGTCGAGGCCTGACCGGGGAGGGGCTCGGCTCGCTGCGGGTCGATCCCGAGGCTCTCGGGGCCTACGCCGAGCACCTCGTGAGCGTTGTCGAGTTCGGCGGTCACTTCGCCTTCGAGGTCGTTGTCGACTGTGCCAACGGCGCCGCCAGCACCGTCGCCCCGCAGGTGCTGGAGCGCCTCGGCGTCCCCCACAAGGTGCTCTCGGCGGACCCGAACGGTACCAACATCAACGCCGGCTGCGGCTCGACCGACCTAAAGGCGCTGCGGGAGGCGGTGCTCGATTCCGGGGCGGCACTCGGCGTCGCCCTCGACGGCGATGCCGACCGGATGCTGGCGGTCGACCACACCGGCGCTCTCGTGGACGGCGACCAGCTCATGGCCATGTTCGCCTTCGACCTTTTGGAGCGCGGCCTGCTCACGGGCAGCTCGATAGTGGTGACGGTCATGAGCAACCTAGGCCTTCGCCAGGCGCTGGCGGCGCGGGGGATCGGGGTCGTGGAGACACCTGTCGGGGACAGGTACGTGAGCGACGCCATCGAAGCCAACGGGCTGCAGCTCGGCGGGGAGCAGTCCGGCCACCTCGTGTTCCGGCGTCACGGCCAGACCGGTGACGGGATCTTGACGGCGCTGTTGCTCCTCGAGCTCCTCGCCCGCAAAGGTTGCACCCTTGCCGAACAGGCGGCCGGGGCGATGACGCGGCTTCCCCAGGTGCTCCGCAACGTGCACGTCGCCGACCCGGCCCGTCTCGTCACGGCGGGCGCGGTGTGGGACGAGGTGGCACTTGTCGAGTCCGAGATCGGCGATTCCGGGCGTGTGCTTTTGCGGGCCTCTGGCACCGAGGCGCTCGTGCGGGTCATGGCCGAGGCGCCGACGCACGAGATCGCCCACGACCTGGTCGAGCGACTCGTGTCGGTGGTGCGACGCGAACTCGACCACGCCTGAGGTCCCGGCTAGTCAGAAACCGAGCCGAGCTCCGGTCGCGCCCGGGGGACGCGGTCTTACGTACTGCCAGGTCAGGGGCCTAATGACTGTTAGCATCGAGGTATGTGCGGAATTATCGGGGTGACAGGCGCGGCCGACCCCCTAAAGTTGCTCCTCGACGGCTTGGCGCTGCTCGAGTACCGCGGCTATGACTCCGCCGGCGTCGCGCTCGTGAGCGAGGACGCCCTGTGGCGCAGGCGTGACGCCGTGCGGGGACACTCCCTCGACACGCTGCGGTCAGCCGCCCCCCAGGCGCCAGAGCACACGAGCGCGGGCATCGGGCACACGCGCTGGGCGACGCACGGGGCGGCAGTGGAGCACAACGCCCACCCCCACTGCGACTGCACGGGCACCGTGGCGATCGCGCACAACGGCATCATCGAGAACTACCAGGAGCTGTGGGACAAGCTCGGCGCCGAGGGCCACACGCGTTCCTCCGAGACCGATTCCGAGGTCGTCGCCCACCTGCTCGAGCGCGAGCTCGCCACCGGGGCCGGGCTCGCCGAGGCTCTGCGGCGCTGTGTGGGCGAGCTTCGCGGGGACTTTGCCCTCGCCGCGGTCTGCACCAAAGAGCCACGGGTGATCGCGGCCGCGAGGCGCACCTCGCCCCTCATCTTGGGGCGCGTGGACGGGACCGGCCTCGTCGCCTCTGACATCGCGGCGCTGCTCGGGACCACGAGGACGCTTTACCAGCTCTCCGATGACGAGATCGCCGAGGTCAGGCCCGACTCGATCTCGGTCGTCGGCCTCGACGGCGCTCCCCACGAGCTCGTCCCGCTCGAGGTGGGCTGGGACCTCGTCGTCGCCCGGCGCGACGGCTACGACGACTTCATGTCGAAGGAGATCCACGAGCAGCCCCGGGCCTTGCGAGACACCCAGATGGGCCGGCTCCACCTTGACGGCGCCACCGAGTTCGAGGAGCTCGAGCTCACGAGGGCAGAGCTCGACGACATCGAACGCGTCGTTTTCGTCGGCTGCGGCTCGGCGTACTACGCCTGCTTGAGCGGTCGCATCGCCCTCGAGCACTGGGCCAGGATCCCGGCCGAGGTCGAGATCGCGAGCGAGTACCGTTACCGCGACGCCGTTTTGGACGAGCACACCCTCGTCTTCGCCGTCAGCCAGTCCGGTGAGACCGTCGACACCTTCCACGCCCTTCGAGAGGCACAGCGCCGCGGAGCTAGGACGCTCGCCCTCACCAACGTCGTCGACTCCCTGCTCGCCCGTGAGGCCGACGGCGCCCTTTACACCCGGGCCGGCCCCGAGATCGGCGTGGCCTCCACCAAGTGCCACTCCGCCCAGATCGCCATGCTGCAGCTGTTCGCCCTCCACCTCGCCCGCCAGCGCGCCACATTGGGGCCAGAAGAGGGACGCCAGCTCTCGAAGGACCTCTTTTCGCTGCCCGGGCTCGTGCAAAGCGCCATAGACCAGATGGACGACTACATGGCGGTGGCGCAGCGTCTCGCCGAGGTGAAAGACGTCTACTTCCTCGGGCGGGGAGTCGGCTACGCCGTCGCCCTCGAAGGCGCCCTCAAACTGAAAGAGCTCGCCTACGTCCGCGCCGAGGCCTATCCGGCCGGGGAGCTCAAGCACGGCCCGATCGCCCTCATCGACGAGAGCGCCGTTGTCGTCGCCGTCGCCACGCGGGGACACCTGTGGGACAAGGTGATGGCGAACATCGCCGAGGTAAAGGCGCGCGGCGCCACCGTCGTCGCCCTCTTGACGGCCGGCGACGAGGAGACGCGGGCGGTCGCAGACCACGTGCTCGAGATCCCGGCCGTGCCCGAACTGCTCTCTCCGGTCGTCGCGATCGTGCCCCTGCAGGCGCTCGCCTACGGGGTGGCGCGCGCCCGGGGCAACGACGTCGACCGGCCGCGCAATCTCGCCAAGGTGGTCACCGTCGAGTGAAAAAGGCCCGGGCAGGCGAGTTCCCCGACGGTCCGCAAGGCGCCCCCCGATGATCTGCCTGGGCGTCGACGCCGTCGACATCGAGCGTTTCCGCCGCCTCCTCGCCCGGCGGCCGGCGGTGGCAGAACGTATCTTCACCGAGGGGGAACGCTCCTATCTCGCCGGGCGCGCCGACCCGGTGCCGGGCCTGGCGGCGCGCTTTGCGGCTAAAGAGGCCACGATGAAGGCACTCGGCACGGGACTCGGCGGCGTGGGTTTTTCCGAGGTCGAGGTTCTGAGCGACGACTCCGGCGCCCCCCATCTCGAGGTCTCGGGACGGGCCGCTTTGCGTGCCGAGCAGCTCGGCGTCCATTACTGGCACGTCTCGCTCACCCACACCGACTCGGTGGCCGCCGCCGTCGTCGTGGCCGACTGAGGCGCTGACATGCTGCCGGTGCACACCCGCGATGAGCTGAGGGCGGCGGACCAGGCAGCCATCGCCGAGGTCGGCCTCGACACCCTCGTGGCGAGGGCCGGGGCGGCAGTGGCGACGAGCGCGCTGAGGCTCCTCGGCGCCGGCTACGGAAAAAGGGTCGTCGTCGTCGCCGGCCGGGGCCACAACGGCGACGACGGGCGCGTCGCCGCTGCCATCTTGGCCCGACGTGGGGTGCGGGTCACCGAGGTGGACCCGGCCGGCTCGCCGGCGAGCCTCCCGCCTTGCGATCTCGTGATCGACGCCGCCTACGGCACCGGCTTTCGGGGCGAGTATTGCGCCCCGTCGGTGCCTGAGGGTGTCCCCGTGCTGGCGATCGACATCGCCTCCGGTCTCGACTGCGACACCGGTGAGGCCTGCGAGGGTGCCGTTCGCGCCAGCGTGACTGTCACGATGGCGGCATTGAAGCCCGGCCTTTTGATGGGCGAGGGTCGCCAGCTCTCCGGCAGGCTCGAGCTGGCGCCGATCGGGATCGCCGTGGCGCCCGGCAAGCTGTGGCTCGTCGAGGACGCCGACATCGCTTCTTGGCTGGCGCCGCGCCCAGCTGAGACGAACAAGTGGCGCTCCGCCTGCGCCGTTGTCGCCGGGTCGCCCGGCATGCTCGGAGCCGGTCGTTTCTCTTCGAGCGCCTGCCAGCGCGCCGGAGCGGGCATGGTCCGCTGGTGCGTGCCCGGTGCGGCACCGGAGTTTCTCCCCGCGTCAGAAGCCGTGGTGCTTTCTGTGCCGGCAACGGACTTTGCCCCGGCCGTGCTCGCCGGGCTCGAACGATGCCGCTCGCTCGTCATAGGCCCAGGGCTCGGCCAGCACCCAGGCGTCGTCTCGTCCGTGCGCGCCATCGTCGCGAGCGCCGAGGTCGGAGTCGTCGTCGACGCCGACGGCCTCGGCGCCCTCGGTCCGCTCGAAAAGGCGCGCGAGGTGCTCGCCGGACGTAGCGTCCCGGCGGTTCTCACACCCCATGACGGCGAGTACGAACGGTTGGCCGCCTCGGCGGACGGCGGCGACAGCCGCCCCGGCCCCGACCGGGTGGCGGCGGCCCGCTTTCTCGCCGAGCGGCTTTGTGCCGTGGTGTTGTTGAAGGGATCGACGACAGTCGTGGCCGGGCCCTCAGGTGAGGCCTTCCTCGTCACGGCTGGTTCGTCCCGGCTCGCCACCGCCGGCACGGGCGACGTGCTCTCAGGAGTGGTGGGCGCCTTTTTGGCGAGGGGCCTTGACCCCTTGCGGGCCGCCGCGCTAGCCGCCCACGTGCACGGGCGCGCAGCTGGTTTGGGACTGGCCGAAGGCCTTGTGGCAGGCGACCTGCCCGAGCTCGTGGCACGCGTGCTCTCTGATGCCCGTGAGTGAGCTCTGGCACCGGCGTGCCTGGGCGGAGGTGGACCTGGAGGCGATCTCGGAGAACGCAACCGTGCTCTGCGCCCTGGTCGCGCCGGCGGAGCTGTGTGCAGTCGTGAAGGCGGACGCCTATGGGCACGGGGCGGTCCCGGTGGCGGCCGCTGCCCTTGCCGGAGGCGCCACCTCGCTCGCCGTGGCCCTTGTCGAAGAGGGCGTGGTGCTGCGCGAGGCGGGCTTCGAGGTCCCGATCCGGATCCTCTCCGAGCCGGCCGGGGAGGCGATGGACGAGGTCGTCGCTCGTGACCTGTTGCCCACGGTCTATAGCGCCTCTGGCGTGGCGGCCGCCCGCCGGGCGGCCCTCGCGGCCTCACGCCCGGTCGAGGTCGAGGTGAAGGTCGACACCGGCATGCACCGGGTGGGTGCTTCGCCGGGAGAGGCACGGCTTTTGGTCGAGGAGGTCGTACAGGCGCCCGAGCTCGTCTACGCCGGGCTGTGGACCCACCTCGCCGTCGCCGACGAGCCGGGCAACGCGTTCACCGCCGAGCAGCTGGGGCGTTTCGAGACGCTGCGCCAGGCCCTGTCGGACTCCGGGGTGCCCGCACCGAGACGACTGCATGCCGCCAACTCGGCGGGCGCCATCGCCCATCCGGCCTCGCGCTATGACATGGTGCGCTGCGGCATCTCCCTTTATGGGTACCTGCCCTCGCCCGCGGTCGCGCCCGAGCTTGTGGAGGCGGCCGGGGCCGGACCGCTCAGGCCGGCGCTTTCTTGGAGGACCCAGGTCAGTTATGTGCGCGAGCTCGGCCCGGGAGAGCGGACGAGCTACGGGCTCGCCTATGAGACCAAGGAGAGGACAGACATCGCCACCGTGCCGGTCGGATACGCCGACGGGGTCCCGAGACGCCTTTTCGAAGGTGGCGGCGAGCTTCTCATCGGTGGCCGTCGGCGAGCGGTGGCGGGCGTGGTGACGATGGACCAGCTGCTCGTCGACTGCGGGCAGGATTCGGGGGTGCGCCGTGGCGACGACGTCGTGCTGATCGGCTCCCAGGGCGGCGAGACGGTAACGGCCCAGGAATGGGCCGAGCGCCTGGGCACGGTTGCCTACGAGGTCCTCTGCCGCATCGGGCCGCGCCTTCCCAGACGGCACGTGCGCGGCAGCGGGCTCGGCTGATGGCGCCCGATGCCAAGCGGGCCGTCGCCTTGGTGGCGGCCGGCGCCTTCAGCGTGGCCGGAGTCGCCTTCGCCGTCTCGCACGAGTACACGCGACGGCTCAGGCGCTCGGGCGCACACGACGATCCTGAGCTCTCCGTGCCGGACGGGGTCGGCCACCGGGTCCTCGCCATGCGCGACGGCGGCGAGTCGCACCTGATCGAGCTCGGCGAGGGGCCGCCCGTCGTTCTCCTGCACGGGGCGAACCTGTCGGCGGAGGTCTGGAGCTACCAGCTGAGGGACCTCTCCGAAAAACACCGTGTCCTCGCCCTCGACCTGAGGGGACACGGCCTGTCGAGGGCCGGAAGCGAGGACGTGACGATCCCGGCCATGGCCGAGGACGTCGCCCAGGTGCTAGAAGAGCTCGACCTCGACCGGGCCGTGCTCGTCGGGCACTCCATGGGGGGCATGGTCTCGCTGCGCCTTTTCCGCTGCCATCCCGAGCTGCTCGGCACGAGGATCGGAGCCGTGGCCCTCGTCGCCACGAGCGCCGGGGTGGGTCTGCCGAGCCCTAGCTGGGCGCGCCTCGCGAGCGCGGTGAGCCTCGTGGCCGGAGCCGGGGTGGGCATCTGGCGCCCGGGGCGTAGCTTCGCCACCGCGGATGCCGGCTATCTCGCCTCCCGGGTCGGTTTCGGGCGTAAGGCGCGCCCGGCCGAGGTGGCGGCGACGATGCGCATGCTGCGGGCGGTGGACCCTCAAGTGTTCGCCAAGCTCGTCAGTGAGGTGCTCGGCTTTAACGAGAGCGCCCCGTACGGCGACATCGGGGTCGCCCTCGCCGTCGCCGTCGGCTCGAGCGACCACCTCACCCCGCCTCTTTACGCCCGCCGCCTGGCAGCCGGCTTCGAGCGGGCCGAACTGAGCGAGTACGCGGGCGCCGGCCACATGCTCATGTACGAGCGCCGGGAGGAGATCGACGAGCTGCTCACGGCGCTCTCGGCCCGGGCGGTCGCGACCGCTCCTCAAGGCTCGAGCAGGACCTTGACGGCCCCGGTGGACCTGGCCTCGGCCAGGGCGAGCACCCCCTCGCGCCAGCGCGCCAAGGGGTAGCGGTGCGTCACGACCGGCGTCAGGTCCAAGCCGGCCCGGGCGAGGTCGAAATAGTGCCCGAAGGCGTGCTTTGTCACGCCGCCGAGCGCCTCCAGGCCGAATCCGTTCGAGCCGACGACGCGCAGCTCCTTGAAGTACATGGGCGTCCACTCGAAGCGCCCGGGCGGCTCGACCCCGCTCACCACGAGCGTGCCTGCGGTGCAAAGCAGCCTGAGGGAGGTCTCGACCGTCTCGGTGCTCCCGATCGTGTCGTAGGCGACGCTCGGGCCTTCTTGCAGCCACTCCTTGCCGCTCCAGGGCCGGAGCGCCCGCTCGCCCGTGCGGGTGGAGACCTGGCGCACGAGCTCGTCGGGTTCCGAGCTCAACACGGCGTCGGCGCCGAGCTTGGCTGCCAGTAAGGCGCGCACCCCGGGCCGGGTCGCCGCCCAGATCTCCAAATCGGGGTAGAGGTGGCGAAGGAGCCCGACGGCGGCCATGGCGAGCGTGCCCGAGCCGTAGACGAGGGCAGGCTCTCCCGGGCGCGGGGGGCAGAGGAGGATCGAGCGGAGAGAGACGCTGACCGGGTCCGAGAGCACGGCGGCCTCGTCGCTCATCTCCTCGGGCACCTCGAACAGCTGGCTCTCGTGGGCGCAGAAGCGTTCCGCATGCACCCCGGCCGCCCCGGCGCAGTTGCCGAGATGGATGGCAACGGGGAGATCGCCCGCGCGAAAGTTCCGGCAGGAGGGGTAGCGCCCGGCCGCGCACGCCTCGCACAGCGGCGTCATGCCCCGGGGCGTGCACCAAAGCCACGGGTTGAGCACGACCCGGCGCCCCGTGTCCAGCCGGCGTGCCACCGCCTCGTGGCCGAGGATGTGGGGGAACGAGACGAGGGCGGTGAGCGGGTTGTCCCGGCGCCCGTTCATGAAGATCTGCTTGGCGTCCGAGCCGCAGATGCCACTTACGAGCGTCTCGCAGGTGACCCAGCCGGCGGCGGGTGGGACGGGCTCGGGCACCTCGCTGAGGCTCACCGGGGCGTAGGCCGAGACAAAGGCCCGTTTGTCGAAGCGACCCGCGATCACGGCCGCAGCCTCTTTCGCGAGGTTGTGTTGGAACACCAGTGCCTTCACCGGGCCTCCCTTCGAGGTTCGCCGGCCCGGCAGCAAACTAGTGCCATCCCCCCGGGGCTGTGCGCACCGGCCGGTTGCCTCTTGCTGGGTACGATCATCGCCTAGTGACCGCGCTCGCCGACCTCGAGGCGGTGGCGCTCGGCTGCGTCGCCTGTCCCCTCGCCACGGGGCGGACGAACGTGGTCTTCTCGGCAGGCAATCCTGCTGCCGGGCTCATGTTGGTGGGCGAGGCGCCCGGTCACGACGAGGACCTGGCCGGGGAGCCTTTCGTCGGCCGCTCCGGCCAGTTGCTCGACAAGCTGTTGGCCGAGGAGCTCGGCATCGACAGGACCGGCTGTTACATAGCCAACGTCGTCAAGTGCCGGCCCCCGGGCAACCGGGACCCGCTCCCGCTCGAGGTGGCGACGTGCCGGCACTTCCTCGAGTCCCAGGTCGAGCTCGTCGCGCCGAAGGTGATCGTCTCGCTCGGCAACTTCGCCACCCGCACCTTGCTTGATGCCACCGCCGGGGTGACCTCGCTGCGGGGCAGGTCCTATCCCTACCGCGGAACCGTGGTCGTCCCGACGTTCCATCCCGCCTATGCCTTGCGGGGCGGCGCCGTCGTGATCGCCGAGATGCGGGCCGACCTCGTGCGGGCGAAGAGGTTCCTTTCGTGAGCGGGGTCACGACCTTCAGCCCGTCGCAGACCCGGGAGGTCGGTGCCGGGATCGCCCGGGTGCTGCGCGCGGGCGACGTCGTGCTTCTCGTCGGTTCCCTCGGGGCCGGCAAGACCACCCTCGTCCAGGGCCTCGTGGCGGCCCTCGGTGGTCACCAGCCCGTGACGAGCCCCACCTTCACCCTGGCGCACCGCTACAAGACGACTCCGCAGGTGACCCATGTCGACCTGTGGCGCCTCGAGCACCTGCAGGAGGTGGTCGACCTCGCCCTCGAAGAAGAGCTCGAGGAGGGGGGCGTCGTGATCGTCGAGTGGGGGGAAGCCGCCGAGCCGCTGTACGGCTCGGACGCCCTCGTCGTGCGGATGTCGTGGGGGCCGGCCGAGGGCGAGCGGGTCATAGCCGTCGAGGCCCATGGCGAGGCGTGGAGCTCCCGGGCCGACGAGCTGGACAGGGCCATGAGCGCCCGGTTGGCCGCTGAGTCGCCGACGCGCCCGCAGGTGCCGGCCGAGGGGAATGCAGGCGCGGGATGATGATCCTCGCCATCGAGACGGCCACGATCGAGGTCGGAGTCGCCCTCGGCGACGAGACGGGTCCCCTCGCCACGCTCACGGCCCGTCCCGGCCGGCGCCAGGCCGAGACGCTCCATCCCGCTATCGCCGAGGTGTGCCGGATCGGGCGCATCTCTCCTGGGCAACTGGACGCCATCGCCGTCGACATCGGCCCGGGCCTGTTCACCGGGCTCAGGGTGGGCGTCGCCGCCGCCAAGGCGCTCGCCGGCGGCCTCGGGCTGCCCGTCGTGACCGCCTCGAGCCTCGAGATCTTGCGGGCGGCCTGCCCCGCAGTCCCTGGAGCGGTCGTGCCCGTCATCGACATGCGCCGCGGTGAGGTCGCCTGGCTCATGCCCAAGAGCCCGCCCGCTTCGTTCCGTGTCGGCAGCATCTCTGAGCTGCTGGCCGAGCTGGCGAGCTTGGACGGGCCCGTGCTCCTCGTCGGGGACGGGGCGCAGCGCTACCGTCTCGAGCTCGCCGGGGCGCTCTCGCCCGGGCCGGTCTTCGGCGGCACCGAGCTCGCCGCGGCACCAGTAGCCTCGTTTGTCGTGCTGGCCATGGCGGCGCTCAGCGCCGGAAGGTTCCTCGACCCTGCCGAGGTGCGCCCCTGGTACGGCCGCGAGGCCGACGCCCGCATCAACTGGAGCTCGCGGGAGGGCCGTGAAACGGTGATTGGATGACGAGCGTGCGTTCGATGTTCCGCCTGCACTCGACTCGGGCGCGAAACGCCGCGGACCCCTCCGCCACCGAGCCGGCCGAGGCCGTCTTGGAGATCTCGCCCATGCGGCGGCGTGATCTGAAGGGCGTCATCTCGATCGAGCGGCGCATCTTCCCGAGCCCGTGGTCGATTGGGCTCTACATGAGCGAGATCGCCCAGCCCGCGACAAGGGCCTACTACGTCGCCTACGTCGGTACCGAGCTCGTCGGCTACGCCGGCATGATGGTGGTCGTGGGCGAGGCGCACGTCACCAACATCGGCGTCGCCCCCGAGTGGCAGCGCTGCGGCGTCGGGCGCCGCCTCATGCTCCAGCTCGCCCGCGAGGCGCGCCTGCGCTCGGCCCAGCACCTCACCTTGGAGGTGCGGGTCTCGAATGTGGGCGCCCAGGGCCTCTACCACGAATTCGGTTTCGCGCCGGCGGGGATCCGCAAGAACTACTACGCCGAGGTGAACGAGGACGCCCTTGTCATGTGGGCCCACGACATCGACACCGAGACCTACCGGGTGCGGCTCGATGCCATCGAGGCCCGCCTCAGGCCTCTCGGGCGCCCGGGGTGGGGCCGCGACCCCGGTCCTCCGCCTGGCGAGTGACCGGCGGCACGCCAAGGTGACAAGCGGCGGTCGGGTGCTCGGCATCGAGACCTCTTGTGACGAGACGGCGGCGGCGGTCGTGGAAAAGGGGCGCACCGTCGTCTCCTCGGTCGTCTCCAGCCAGGTCGACCTGCATGCCCGCTACGGGGGCGTCGTCCCCGAGCTTGCCGGGCGCGCCCATGTCGAGCTGGCGCTGCCCGTAGTCACAGACGCCCTTTTGGGGGCGGGGCTCGACCGTCGCGGGCGCAGCCTGGACGTGGCGGACGGCCCGGCCGAGATCGACGCCGTGGCGGCCACGATCGGTCCGGGGCTCATCGGGGCCCTGCTCGTCGGCGTCAGCACAGCCAAGGCCCTTGCCCTTGCCTGGGAGGTGCCCTTCGTCGGGGTGAACCACCTGGAGGGCCATCTCTACGCCGCCATGCTGGAGGCACCCGAGCTCGAGCTCCCCGTCGTGGTCCTGCTCGTCTCGGGGGGCCACAGCATGCTCGTCGCCCTCGAGTCGCCCGGCAGCTACGAGGTGCTCGGAGCGACGGTAGATGACGCCGCCGGGGAGGCCTTCGACAAGGTCGCCCGCTATCTCGGCCTCGGCTACCCGGGCGGGCCGCAAATCGACCGCCTGGCCGCCTCGGGCGACCCCGGCGCCATCCGCTTCCCGCGCGCCACGACAGCAGGTGCCTTCGACTTCTCCTTCTCCGGGCTAAAGACGGCCGTGGTGAGCTATGTTCGGGCGCACCCCGAGGTGTCCAACGCGGACGTGGCGGCCTCGTTCCAAGAGGCGGTCGTCGACGTGCTGGTGGCCAAGTCCCTCGCCGCCGCCGAGGAGATCGGGGCCCGCGGCGCCGCTCTGGCGGGCGGAGTGGCCGCCAATTCGTCGCTCCGGGAGCGTTTCACCGAGTCGTTCAGCGCCCGGGGCCTCTCGTCTTACCTGCCGAGCCGCGCCATGTGCACCGACAACGCAGCCATGATCGCCGCCGCCGGCTATTTCCAGCTCGAGCGCTCCGGGCCGACCCCGCTCGACGCCGGGGCCGTCCCCGACCTGCAACTTCACAGCTCGAAATAGCACTCCGGCGGCGCGGTTGCCAGCGGCGCTCGCTGACGGTATCGTTAGCACTCGTAAGTCGAGAGTGCTAACGGAGCCAGACAGGAGGCCCCTGAAATGAAGTTGCAGCCCCTGGACGACCGCATCGTCGTTCGGCCGAGCGAGTCGGAAGAGAAGACCGCTTCGGGCCTAGTCATCCCAGACACGGCGAAGGAGAAGCCCCAACAGGGTGAAGTTCTCGCGGTAGGGCCGGGTCGGCGTACCGAGAACACCGGCGATCTCGTCCCGTTGGGCGTGGCCGTCGGCGACAAGGTCGTCTACTCGAAGTACGGCGGTACCGAGATCACCATCGACGGCGAGGAGCTTTTGATCCTCTCCAGCCGTGACGTGCTGGCGAAGGTCAGTGCCTGATGCCCAAGATGCTCGTCTTTGACGAGAATGCGCGTCGCCGGCTCGAGACCGGCGTCAACAAGCTCGCCGACACGGTCAAGGTGACGCTCGGCCCGAAGGGCCGCAACGTCGTCCTCGACAAGAAGTTCGGCGCCCCGACGATCACCAACGACGGCGTCACGATCGCCCGCGACATCGAGCTCGAGGACCACTTCGAGAACATGGGCGCCCAGCTCGTGAAGGAGGTCGCCACCAAGACCAACGACGTCGCAGGCGACGGGACGACGACGGCCACCGTGCTCGCCCAGGCCCTCGTGCGCGAGGGACTTCGCAACGTGGCGGCGGGCGCCAACCCGATGTCTTTGAAGAGGGGTATCGAAAAGGCCGTCGCCGCGGCCGTCGCCTCGATCGGTGAGCAGTCCCGTGAGGTAGAAGGTCGCCAGGAGATCGCCCAGGTGGCCGCCATCTCGGCGGCCGACGCCTCCATCGGCGAGGTCCTCGCCGAGGCGATCGACAAGGTCGGCAAGGACGGCACCGTCACGGTCGAGGAGTCCAACACCTTCGGGCTCGAGCTCGACTTCACCGAAGGGATGCAGTTCGACAAGGGCTTCTTGTCGCCGTACTTCGTGACCGATCCCGAGCGCCAGGAGGGTGTCTTAGAAGACGCCTACCTGCTCGTCGTGAACGGCAAGATCTCCTCGGTCCACGACCTGGTCCCCGTGCTGGAAAAGGTCATGCAGACGGGCAAGCCGTTGCTGATCATCGCCGAGGACGTGGAGGGCGAGGCTCTCGCCACCCTCGTCGTCAACAAGATCCGCGGCTTGTTCTCCTCCATCGCCGTTAAGGCGCCGGGCTTCGGCGAGCGGCGCAAGGCCACCCTCGGTGACATCGCGGTGCTCACGGGCGCCCAGCTCATCTCCGAGGAGGTCGGCCTCAAGCTCGAGAACACCTCGCTCGACCTTTTGGGCCGGGCACGGCGTATCGTTGTCACCAAGGACGACACGACGATCGTCGACGGCGCAGGCGCCGAGGACGAAGTGAAGGGCCGTATCTCCCAGATCAAGCGGGAGATCGAGGAGACGGACTCGGACTGGGACCGTGAAAAGCTCCAGGAGCGTCTCGCCAAGCTCGCCGGCGGCGTTGCCGTCGTCAAGGTCGGCGCCGCCACCGAGGTCGAGCTCAAGGAGAAGAAGCACCGCATCGAGGACGCTCTCTCCGCCACCAGGGCCGCCATCGAAGAGGGCATCGTCGCCGGTGGCGGCACCGCCCTCGTGCGCAGCCGCGCGGCTGTGAACAAGGTCGTCTCGAGCTTGACCGGCGACGAGGCAACCGGTGCGGCGATCGTGGGGCGTGCTCTGGCCGAGCCGCTCAAGTGGATCGCCATCAACGCCGGCTTCGAGGGTGCCGTCATGGTGCGAGAGGTCGAGAATGCCAAGGGCACGACCGGCCTCAACGCCCTCACGGGAGCGCTCGAGGACCTTGTCAAGGCCGGCATCATCGACCCCGCCAAGGTGACCCGCTCGGCGTTGCAGAACGCCGCCTCGATCGCCGCCTTGCTGCTCACGACCGAGGCGCTCATCGCCGACAAGCCCGAGAAGGCCGACAACTCCGCTGCGGCTGCTGCGGCGGCCATGGGCGGCGGCGGCATGGGGATGATGTAGCTCGAGGTTTTCCGCGACCGAAAAAGGACGCCATGTGGGCAGCCGGGCCGTTGGCCCGGCTGCCTGCGCGATCAGAGCCGACCGGGTAAAAGCGGGTTCCGGGCGGACTTACACTTCGCCCGTGGCCCGACAAGCGATCCCTCGGCCGCCATGGGCCAGGCGGATCGACCCCTCCGAAACAGCGCCGGAGATCGCCCGGGCCGAGGACCTCACCATCCGGGCGGCGAGGCACGCCCTTTCCGGGGCGACCGCCCCGTCCCCGGTCGCCCCCGGAGCGGCCGTGCTGGTCGTGCTCGCCCCTCTCGGCGAGCACGAAGACGGCGCCCAGGGCTCTGTCCTATTGATCCGCCGCTCCGCCAACCTGCGGGCGAACCCGGGCGAGATCGCCTTTCCCGGCGGGCGCATCGAGGCGGGGGAGTCCCCTTTGGCGGCGGCATTGCGCGAAGCCGAGGAGGAGGTGGCCCTGCCGGCCCGGGCCGTCGAGGTGCTGGGCGAGCTCCCGGTCGTGCACGCCTCGCGACGCTCGGTACCCGTCCTGCCCTTCGTGGCGGTGGCGGGCGACCTCGCCCTCGTCCGGGCGAATCCCGCCGAGGTGGACGGTGTGCTCGTCGTGTCGCTCGCCGAGCTGGTCGCGCCCGGCCGGTACTGGCGTGAGCAGTGGGACCAAGGTGACGACCCCGCCTGGACGATGCATTTTTTCGACCTGGGCGAAGACGTCATCTGGGGCGCGACGGCCCGGATGCTCTACGAGCTTTTCCTCCGCCTCGTCAGCCCCGCGTGCGACGGGCGAACAGATGCGCCGCCAGGGGGGCGAACACCACGATCATCCCGACGGACCACAAAAGCGTCGTGACGACCGGGTGCTGCATGGGCCAGGCGTGCACGGCCGCCGACGGGTTCGGGTTGGCGAAGAGCTGACGGCAGGCGGCTGTCACCGCGCTGACGGGGTTCCAGTCGGCGATGGCGCGCAGCACGGCCGGCATGCGGGCCGTGGGGACGAGGGCGTTCGAGACGACGGCGAGAGGGAACAAGATCACAAGCCCCACTCCCTGGGCCGACTCGGGTCCCTTGCTCACGATGCCCAAACAGGCGCATCCCCATGAGACGGCGTAGCTGAACAACAAGAAGATGGCGATGCCGGCGAGTGTGCCCGCCGCGCTGCCTTCGGGCCTCCACCCGACCAACAGGCCCGTCACAAGGACGAAGAAGGTGCACAGGGCCGCCGTCAACAAGTCAGTGACGGACCGTGCCACGAGCACGGCCGGCCGCCACATCGGCAGCGAGCTGAACCGGTCGATTATGCCGCCGTTGAGGTCGTTGCTGAGCCCGACCGCCGTGCCCATAGACGAGGTCGTCAAGTTCAAAGCCAGCATGCCGGCGATGGCGAAGCTGGCGTAGGTGCCCCCGTGGGGAAGGATCACACCCGAGCCGAAGACGTAGACGAAAAGGGCCGTGAACAGCACCGGCTGGATGGTCACGTCCGAGAGTTGCAGCGGCTCACGGGCGATGTGGACGAGATTGCGCCCGGTGAGAACAGCGACGTTGCTCGCCTGGCGGAAAAACCGGCTGCTGCGCGAGGGGCAGGCCCGGCCAGGCGCACGGCGACGGCGGTCATCGGAAGGCCACCTCCTTCTGCGCGAGCTTGTCGTAGGGCTCGCTCTCGTCCTCGCCTTTGCCCGTCGTGTCCGGCGCCGGATGCCCCGTCAGGGCGAAGAACACGTCGTCGAGGGAGGGCTGGTGGAGCATCACGTCGTCGACGGTGACGCCTGCCTCGTCGAGAGCGCGCACGACGATGGTGGCCAGGCCGCCCCCGTTGCGCACCGGCGCCCGCAGCCGCCGCCCGTCGTGGCTGACGTGGATCTCACCGGCGACGTAGGGCTCGAGCGTGTCGACCGCCGCCGGGTTGGCAGCGTGCAGGGTCACCTCGAGGCGCGCCCCGCCTGTCTTGGTCTTGAGTTCGGCCGGGGTTCCGCTGGCGATGACGCGGCCGTGATCGACGACGACGATCCGGTCTGCCAGCTCGTCGGCCTCGTCGAGGTACTGCGTGGTGAGAAGAAGCGTCACTCCGTAGGCGACGAGCTCGCGGATGATGCCCCACATGCGCACCCGGCTCGTCGGGTCGAGCCCCGTCGTCGGCTCGTCCAAAAAGAGCACCGGCGGACGTGTCACGAGGCCGGCGGCGAGGTCGAGGCGTCGGCGCATGCCGCCCGAGTAGCCCTTTAGGACCCGGTCGGCGGCTTCGGCGAGGTCGAACTGGACGAGGAGGTCCGTTGCCCTCTTAGCGCGCCTCGGCGCGGTGCAGCCCGCTCAGGCGCCCGGTCATGACGAGGTTCTGGCGCCCGGTCAGCATCTCGTCGAGCGTGGCGTCCTGGGCGGTGACGCCGATGTTGCGCCGCACCTGGCCCGCCTCGGTGACCACGTCGAAGCCGGCGACGCGGGCACGGCCGCCGTCGGGGATCGCCAAGGTGGTGAGGATGCGGACCGCCGTCGTCTTGCCGGCGCCGTTCGGCCCGAGCATCCCGAGGATGGAGCCGGTGGGCACCTCGAAGTCGACACCGGCGAGGGCGACGGTTTCGCCGTAGCGCTTCTTGAGTCCCTCGGCTTGGATCATGGAGTCGGTCGGCATGGCTCTGGCCCCGTCCCTTGTCTAGGATTTGCCTGACTTGCCGTATGGTAAGTGCGCTACTTACCGGTTGTCAAGTAGAATAACGGGGTATGAAAACCATGGCGGACAGCGGGGCCGAGCCAGCCGCGGCCGAGGCGGACCAAGGAGCCGAGCAGAACAGCACGCGGGAGAGGATCCTCGACATAGCCCAGGAGCTGTTCACCGAACTGGGATACGAGAAGACCTCGCTCCGCCAGATCGCGGAGCGCCTCGGCTATTCCAAGGCGGCCATCTACTACCACTTCGCCAGCAAAGAAGACATCTTGATGGCGCTGCACATGCGGCTCCACGACTTCGGCTTCGGCGCCCTCGCCAACCTCGATCCCGGGCAGATGAGCGGCGCCGTCTTCACGGCGCTCTTGGACCAGCTGACAGATCAGATCCTGGGCCACCGAGGGCTCTTCGTCCTCCACGAACGCAACCGGGCGGCTGTCGAGAAGCTTCACCGCGACGCCCACCATGACGCCGCCCACGCGGACCTTGAGATCGTCATCCGCCAAGCGCTGTCGGATCAGCGGCTGGCCCCGAGCTTGCGAGTGCGGATGGCGTGCACCATCGGTGCCGTCATGGGAGCGCTCGTGCTGTCGGGGGAGGTCTTCTCCGACATACCCTCCGCGGAGCTGGGCGTTCTCGTCAAGGACGCCGCCCGCGACCTGATGGCGCCCGTGACGTCTAGCTGAGCAAATACGAGAGAGCCGGACGAGCTCAGCCGAAGGCGGTGCTGAGGGTAGTTCCGGCGAGGCGGACGGGGTCGATGTCCTGCGGGTCGACCATGTTGAAAATCAGGCCGTCGAGGCCGGCCTCAAGGTAGCTCGCCACCTGTTCGCAGATTGTGTCCGGGTCGCCCACCATCATGTAGCCGCGCAGCATGGCCGGGTCGAGGCCGCGTGCCTCGGCCGCCTGGGCGGACTTGCGTTCGGCTTCGGCGCTCGTCTCGGCGATGAGCAAACCTCCGAGCCGGGTCTTTGTGATCTCGGCCGGGTCCCGGCCGACCGCCTCGCAGTGGGCCTCGAGCACCTCGAGCTTGTGCCGGATCGTCGCCACGTCACCGAAGATGTTGCAGGCGTCGGCGTACTTCGCCACGAGGCGCAACGTCTTTTGTTCGCCGCTACCCCCGACGAGGATTGGGATGCCCTCGGGCCGGATCGGGCGGGGATAGTTGAGCGCCCCGGAGATGATGTAATAGCGGCCGGAAAAGCTGGGTGCCTCCTCTTTGAACATGGCCCGGCAGATCTGCAGCGCCTCTTCGAGTCGTTCCATGCGCTCGGCTAAAGGGCGGGAACTCGAAGCCGTAGCCGGCATGCTCGTCCTCGTTCCAGGCCGCCCCGAGGCCGAGAATGGCCCGGCCCGCCGAGATGACGTCAAGCCCCGTGACGATCTTGGCCAGCAAGGCAGGGTTGCGGTAGGTGACGCCCGTCACCATGGCACCGAGGCTGGCCCGCCTCGTGCGCGCCGCGATCGCCCCGAGCATGGTGTAGGCCTCGAACATCGCATCGGTGCGGGGGCCGACGTTTTGTATCTGGTAGAAGTGGTCCATCACCCACACCGAGTCGAATCCCGACTCCTCGGCGGTCACGGCGATCTGGGCGACTTTTTCGAACAGCTCCCCGTCCTCGACGCCGGGAAAGTTGAACATAGGTATCTGCAGGCCAAAACGGGTCACTTCCATGGTGAAGACCTTTCCGCGGCGCCGTGTCGGCCCTTAAGGGCCGGGCGCCCGCTCGATCGTCGATGTCGGCGAGAAGCCGACGCTACTCGTTGCGCCACGGTTCGCACGCACCTCGGTGGGCGGTACATGATGAGCCATGATGCAGGGCAGGCTCTGGCTCGTCTTGGGCGTCGCCGTCGGCGTCGCCATCGGCATCGGCAAGCTGCCCTTCTTCGCCGGGGCGGCGACCTCTTTGTCCGACACCGCCCAGCGCATCGTGGACTCCGGTGGGCACACCCTGGTCCGGGATGCCGCCAGGCACGGCGCCTCGCGGCGCGTCGTTGACGCTGTCACGGCCGTGCTGTCGGTGCTCGTGCCCGGGGTGACGGCACTCCTGCTCGTTTACGCCGCCCGCACCACCTTGCGCCTGCGGGCGGTCATCGCCGTGCTTGTCGCCGCCTTGGGGTGGCGGCCTTTTTCTACCTGCCCCACGGCGTTGCCATCGGGGTCGCCGTGCTCGCCTTCGCCGCGGCCGGGATCGCCGTGGCCGCCACGGGGCCGCTCGTGGCCGCCCCGCTCACCGCCCTCGCGGCGCTCATCGCGACCGCCTTTTTGCCAAGGATCGTTTCGACCCACAGCAGCTTTGCCAACGTGCCCGTGAGCGTCTTGCACGAGGCGATCTTCGCCAGCACCGGCTCGCCGTTATGGCTGCGCGTGGCCGTCTTGGTGGTCGCCGCCCTGCCCTTTGGTGTCGCCGCCCGCTTGGTCGTGCGCTGAACGCGCACGGCACGGCGCGCCAAGGCCGACAGCGCTCTATGGCGGCGGCGGGCGGGCATTAGGTTGAGGGGGCTCACAGAACCGAAGGGGAGGCCGGCGGTGGCTGAGATCGAGATCGGGATCGGCAAGGCGGGGCGCCAGGCCTACGGCTTCGACGACATCGCGATCGTCCCCTCGAGACGCACCCGCGACCCAGAAGATGTGGACATCTCTTGGAAGATCGACGCCTACGACTTCGAGCTGCCCTTGATGGCGGCCGCCATGGACGGGGTCGTGAGCCCGGCCACGGCCATAGAGATCGGCCGCCTCGGTGGGGTGGGGGTGCTCAACCTCGAGGGTCTTTGGACCCGCTACGAGGACCCCGAACCCCTCCTGGCCGAGATCGCCGAGCTCCCGGCGGAAAAGGCGACCGCCCGCATGCAGCAGATCTACCTCGAAGCCGTCAAGCCTGAACTGGTGACCCAGCGCATCCGCGAGATCAAAGAGGCCGGCGTCACCGCCTGCGGAGCCGTCACGCCCCCGCGGGCGGTCGGGTTCGTCTCCGCCGTGCTCGGCGCCGAGCTCGACCTGCTCGTGATCCAGGGCACCGTGGTTTCGGCCGAACACGTCTCGCGTACCTCCGAGCCGCTGAATCTGAAGCGGTTCATCCGCGAGCTCGACATCCCCGTCGTCGTGGGCGGTTGCGCCTCGTACCCGGCTGCTTTGCACCTCATGCGCACCGGCGCGGCCGGGGTGCTCGCCGGCGTCGGCCCCGGCAACGCCTGCACGACCCGGGGTGTGCTCGGCATCGGCGTGCCGCAGGCGACGGCCATCGCGGACGTGGCAGGGGCGAGGTCGCGCCATTTGGAGGAGACCGGTGTCTATGTGCAGGTGATCGCGGACGGCGGCATGAGCCGTGGGGGCGACATCGCCAAGGCGATCGCCTGCGGGGCGGACGCGGTCATGATCGGCTCACCGCTGGCGGCGGCCTATGAGGCACCCGGGCGAGGCTGTCACTGGGGCATGGCCACCTTCCACCCGACTTTGCCCCGGGGCGCCCGGGTGAAAGTCGAGCGGCGGGGGACGATCCGCGAGATCCTCCTCGGGCCGGCGCACGAGAACGACGGGCGCTTGAACCTGTTCGGCGCCCTGCGCACCTCGATGGCGACGTGCGGCTACGAGACGATCCGCGAGTTCCACAAGGCCGAGGTCATGATCGCCCCGGCCCTGCAGACCGAGGGAAAGCAGCTGCAGCGGGCCCAGTCGGTCGGCATGGGCAGTTAGGCCGTGAGATGACGGCCGGATATGACACCGTGCTCGTGGTCGACTTCGGGGCCCAGTACGCCCAGCTGATCGCCCGGCGCGTGCGCGAAGCGCACGTCTACTCCGAGATCGTGCCCGCTTCGACGACGGCGAGCGAGATGCTGGCCCGCAAGCCCCGGGGCGTCATCCTCTCCGGTGGCCCGAAGTCTGTCTACGCCCCGTCCGCCCCAACGCTGGACCCGGCGCTGTTCGAATCCGGCCTGCCCGTGCTCGGCATCTGCTACGGCGCCCAGCTCCTCACCCAGATGCTCGGCGGGCAGGTTGGCCGCACCTCAAGGGCCGAGTTCGGCCGCACGCCGCTCGTGTTTCGGGCGGCTTCGCCGCTCATGGAGGGCTGGCCCGCCTCGTGCGAGGTCTGGATGAGCCACACCGACTCGATCGTGAGCGTGCCGGAAGGATTCACCGTCACAGCGGCGACGGCCGAGGTGCCCGTCGCCGCCCTCGAGGACCAGGCGAGGGCGCTTTACGGCGTCCAGTTCCACCCTGAGGTGGTGCACACAGAGCGGGGCCAGGAGCTGCTCAGTCGCTTCCTTTTCGACATATGCGCCTGCCGGCCATCCTGGACGCACGTCTCGGTGATCGAGTCGCAGGTCGAGGCCGTGCGTGCCCAGGTCGGGTCCGCCGGGGTGCTCTGCGCCCTCTCGGGCGGCGTCGACTCCTCCGTGGCGGCGGCGCTCGTCCACAAGGCCGTCGGCGACCAGCTCACGGCCGTGTTCGTCGACACCGGCCTCATGCGCGCCGGCGAGGGCGAACAAGTCGAGACCACCTTCTTGGACCAGTTCGCCATCGACCTCGTGCACGTGAAGGCGGCGGACCGCTTCTATGACGTCCTGGCGGGGGTGAGCGACCCTGAGGAGAAGCGAAAGGCCATAGGCCGGCTGTTCATCCGACTCTTCGAGGAGGTGGCGCGCGAGCACAAGGACGCCCGGTTCCTCGTCCAGGGCACCTTGTACCCCGACGTGATCGAATCGGGCACCAAAGAGGCGGCGACGATCAAGTCGCACCACAACGTCGGCGGCCTTCCCGAGGACATGGGCCTCGAACTCGTCGAGCCCCTCCGCCTGTTGTTCAAAGACGAGGTGCGGGCGATCGGCGAGGAGCTCGGGCTGCCCCGCGAGATCGTCTGGCGTCAGCCCTTCCCCGGTCCGGGGCTGGCGGTGCGCATCGTGGGCGAGGTGACCCCGGAAAGGGTCGAGATACTCCGGCGCGCCGACGAGATCGTCCTCGAGGAGATCCGGCGCGAAGGGCTCGAGAGACAGCTCTGGCAGTGGTTCGCCGTGCTGCCGGCGGTCCGCTCGGTCGGCGTGATGGGCGACGAGAGGACCTACGCCTACCCGATCGTCATCCGCGCCGTCACGAGCGAGGACGCCATGACAGCGGACTGGGCCCGGTTGCCCTACGAGGTGCTCGAGAGGATCTCGAGCCGCATCATCAACGAAGTGAGCGGGGTGAACCGCGTCGCCTACGACATAACCTCCAAGCCCCCCGGGACCATCGAGTGGGAGTGAGAGGCGGCGCTGCCATCGCGAACCGGCCCGTAGCGCCCGGGGCGCCACGGTACGGCTCGCTAGCTCGCCGGGTGCGGCTCCCTGGTCATCGGCCGCGCTGTCGCCTAGTTGCGATCCGGCAATAGGGACCGGTGGATCGCAGTCGTTCCTTGGGCGCTGGCGGGGCAACGCCGGTCACGCCGAGCTCATCACCGAGTCTCTGGACGGGCTCACGGGCGAGGACCCGCCGCGCTAGGCCTCGACGGCGAATTCGCCCGGCCGTCGGGCAACTCGAAGGCGAGATCGGTCCCGGGCAAGCCTCGGCCCGGGACCGCAACGGCCGAAGCAAGACGCCGCACGGGCCTCGAGAACCGTCCCGTGTTCGTCCTTCAGGGCAGCCGGACGCCGGTAGTGTCGGGTGTGATGTCGTCCCTGCCTCCACGGTCTCCCGCAAGCTGGGGAGACGAGGAGTGGGACCTTCTCGGGGACCTCCCCCCGATCGGCGGTCGCGCCCGGGCCGAGAAGCTGCCCGCCCTCCCGGACCCGGACGCCGGTGTCGGGGGCGCCTGGGCTTTGTCCTCGGGTCGGTCGCCCGAAGAGGTCATTGACGAGCTCGTCGCAGACCTGAACGGCCCACAGCGCGAAGCGGTCCTGCACGACGGTGGGCCCCTCGTCGTCGTCGCCGGCGCCGGATCAGGCAAGACCCGGGTGCTCACGCGGCGCATCGCCCGTCTCGTCGCCTCGGGGGTGGCGCCGTGGCGGATCCTCGCCATCACCTTTACCAACAAGGCGGCGGACGAGATGCGACGCCGCGTCGTAGATCTCGTCGGGCCCGACGCCGAGCGCATGTGGGTGTCCACCTTCCATGCCGCCTGCGTGCGCATGCTGCGCCGCAACGTCGAGCGGATCGGCTACCGGCCCGGCTTCAGCATCTACGACGACGGTGACTCGCGGCGCCTCCTCGAGCACGTCTTGGACGACCTCGGCATCGACCACAAGCGCTTCCCACCCCGCGCCGTCCTCGGCGCCATCAGCACGGCGAAGTCCGAGCTCGTCGACGCCCCCGCCTACCAAGAGCGGGCCGGGACGATCTACGAGCGCAAGATCGCCGAGGCCTACCTCGAATACGAGCGCCGCCTCGTCCAGGCGAACGCCATGGACTTCGACGACCTCTTGGTGCGCACCGTGCGCATGTTCCGCGACCACCCCGAGGTGCTCGAGCAGTACTCCGAGCGCTTCGAGCACGTGCTCGTGGACGAGTACCAGGACACCAACCTCGTCCAGAACGAGCTCGTGATCCAGCTAGGCGAGGCGCGGCGCAACGTCTGTGTCGTCGGCGACACCGACCAGAGCATCTACCGCTTCCGGGGCGCCGAGATGCGCAACCTTCTCGAGTTCGAGCGGGCCTTCCCCGACGCCCGCCTCATCGTGCTCGATCAGAACTACCGCTCCAGCCAGACGATCCTCGACGCGGCCAACGCCGTCATCGGCAACAACCTGATCCGCCAGAAGAAGGACCTTTGGAGCGCCCTCGGCAAAGGCGACCGCATCCGCCGCTACCGGGCACCCGACGACCGGGACGAGGCCTGGTTCGTCACGAGCGAGGTAGCCGCCCTGCACCGAGACGACGGCGTGAGCTACAGCGACATCGCCGTCTTCTACCGCACCAATGCCCAGAGCCGGGCGCTCGAGACGGCGCTGGCCGATCGCGGGATCTCCTACACCGTGATCGGGGGGACGCGCTTTTTTGATCGCCGCGAGATAAGAGACGTGCTCGCCTATCTCCGCGCCGTGGCCAACCCCGGCGACGAGGTGTCGCTGCGTCGCATCATCAACACTCCGCGACGCGGCGTCGGCGACACGACGCTCAGGCGCCTCGTGGCCTTCGGGACAGAGCGCGGGATCGGCTTCGCCGGTGCGCTGCCACGCGCCGAGGAGGCGGGCGTGTCGGGCAAAGCGCTTTCGGGGGTGCGCAGCTTGCTCAGGTCTGCTCGCCGAGCTGCGCTCGCCCGAGCTCGTCGAGAACCCGCCCGACAAGCTCATCGAGATCATCCTGGAGCGCACCGGCTACGGGGAGTCCTTGGAGGCCGAGATCGAGATCGGGGGCAGCCGGGCGGTCGGAGCCGAAGGACGCGTCGAGAACCTCGGCGAGCTCATGAGCACGGCCTCTGAGCACCCGGACCTCGAGTCCTTCCTCGAGTCGACGGCGCTCGTTGCCGCCACCGACGTGAGCGACGACGGGTCGAGCGTCTCGCTCATGACGCTGCACTCGGCCAAGGGCCTCGAGTTCCGCGTCGTGTTCCTCACCGGCATGGAGGAGGGACTCTTCCCCCACTCGCAAAGCCTGAGCGAGCCCGACGAGCTCGAAGAGGAGCGGCGCCTGTGCTACGTCGGGGTGACCCGGGCCCGGGAACGGCTCTATCTCACCCATTCGTGGAGCCGGCTTCTCTTCGGCAGCATCCAGCAGAGCTTCCCGAGCAGGTTCTTGAAAGAGATCCCCGACGAGCTCGTAGAAGACGTGGGCGAGGGGGCCGTCATCGGCGCCGGGAAGTCCCTCGTCAGCGGACGAAGCTGGGGCAACTACCGCTCCGCGACTGCCTCGTCCCCAGCTGCGCCGGGCGCGAGAAACGGCCCGGTTGCCACGCCAGCTCCCGCGAGCGGTGCCGAGGGGCTCGGCCTCGCGCCGGGCGACGCCGTCCTGCATGCCCGCTTCGGCGAAGGCGTCGTGGTCGAGGTCGAAGGAGAAGGCGAGGATGCCCGGGCGACGATCTGCTTCCCCGGCCACGGCGAGAAGCGCTTCCTGCTCGCGTTGAGCCCGATCGAGCGGGCGCCGGCCCCCACCGGTCCCGTTGGGGGATCCCCGCCCGGAGGGCTTGGCGAGCCTACCGACCAGTAGGTAGAGTGACCGCCGTGGCAACGGTTGCCCAAGCGAAGCTGCCCGTGACGGCCGACAAGGTAAAGCCGCTCCTGCGCGGTTGGTTCCATCTCGGGGGCTCGCTCGTCATGCTCGGCGTCGGCCCTCTCATCGGCCTGCAAGCGAGCGGGGCCAAGGCTGAGCTCTGCACGGCAGTGGCATGTTTCGCCGTCTGGGCGATGCTGACCACGAGCGCCCTCTACCACCGGGTGCACTGGTCCGAGGTAGCCCGGCGCCGCATGCGCCACGCCGACCATTCGATGATCTTCGTCGTGCATCGCGGGGACCTTCACCGCCGTTGCCGGCCTGTCGCTGCCCGTCACCGACGCCTGGATCGTGCTCGGCCTGGTCTTGGCAGCCTCGATCGCCGGGATCGTGATGCGCTTTGCCTGGCTGGAGGCGCCGCGCTGGGCCGTGGCCGTCCCCTACATCGCCGCCGGATGGATCGCCGTCGGGGCGATGCCGGAGTTCTTCCACTACCTCGGTGTGGCCGGTTTCTCCTTGATGATGGCAGGCGGGCTGCTGTATACGGTCGGCGCCGTCGTGTATGCCTGCAAGCGTCCCGACCCTTGGCCCCGGGTCTTCGGCTACCACGAGGTCTTCCACTCTTGTGTCGTGGTTGCCGCCGCTTTGCACTTGAGCCTGATCGCCTTTATCGTGCTGCCGGCCGTCAAGGCCTGACCTCCCGATTGGGGCCCCGGTCGGCGTGCTGCCTAGTATCGCCTTTGGATGGAACGCCGCTACCGCATCGTCGTAGCCAAACCAGGCCTCGACGGTCATGACCGAGGTGCCAAGGTGATCGCCCGCGCTCTGCGCGACGCCGGCTTCGAAGTCATCTACACCGGGCTGCACCAGACTCCCGAGCAGGTGGTCCGCACCGCCATGCAAGAAGACGCCGACGCGGTCGGCCTCTCCCTGCTCTCGGGGGCGCACCTGACCCTGGTGCCGAGGGTGATGGACGGGCTCAAGGCCGAAGGGATGGAGGACGTCATCGTCGTCGTGGGCGGGATCATCCCCGAGCGCGACGTCGAGGCGTTGCGTGGCGCAGGCGTGAGCGCCGTGTTCACGCCGGGAGCCCATCTGCGCGAGATCGCCTCGTTCCTCGAGGAGGCGCTCGACGCCCGCGAGCGGGCGAGTGCCGGACTACCGGGGCAAAAGCGGCGACTGAGTTAGCGCTCGAGCGGCGCAGGACCTACGACCGACAGGAAGGTGACTGGTGGACCTAGTTGAGTACCAGGGCAAGCAGTACTTCGCGCGTTACGGCATGCCGGTATCGCCCGGAGAGGTGGCCGACACCGTGGCCGAGGCCGAAGCCGCCGCCGAGCGGCTCGGCTACCCCGTCGTCGTAAAGGCCCAAGTCCAGACCGGAGGCCGCGGCAAGGCGGGCGGCGTCAAGCTGGCCGCCTCCAAGGCCGAGCTGACAGAGCATGCCGGCAACATCTTGGGCCTCGACATCAAAGGACACCTGGTGCGCCGGCTCTGGATCGAGAAAGCGACCGACATCGCCAAGGAGTACTACGCCAGCTTCACCCTCGACCGCTCCGCCAAGCTGCATCTGGCGATGGTCTCGGCGCGTGGCGGGGTCGAGATCGAGCAGGTGGCCGAGGAAGACCCCGAGGCGATCGCGAGGCTGCACGTCAACCCGCTCGACGGGCTCAGCGCCGAGGCGGCCCGCGACCTGGTGGAGCGGGCCGGGCTCGACCCCGAAGCTCGTGCGGGCGCCGCCGAGATCATCATGAAGCTCTACGAGTGCTACATCGACGGTGACGCCGACCTCGTCGAGATCAACCCGCTCGTGCTCACGACCGACGGCGAGGTGCGCGTGCTCGACGCCAAGGTGACCCTCGACGACGACGCCGCCTTCCGCCACCCCGAGTGGGCCGAGATGGAGAACTTCGGCGAGAGCACCGAGCGCGAGCGCCTCGCCAAGTCCAAGGGGCTGTCCTACATCGCCCTCGACGGGCTCGGTGGGGATCATCGCCAACGGCGCCGGGCTCGCCATGAGCACCGTGGACGTGGTGAGCCAGGTCGGTGGCAGCGCCGCCAACTTCCTCGACGTCGGCGGCGGCGCCGACGCCGATGTGATGGCGAACGCCCTCGAGGTGATCAACCTCGACCCGAGCGTCCGCTCGATCCTCGTGAACATCTTCGGCGGGATCGTGCGCTGCGACGACGTCGCCCGGGGCATCGTGAAAGCGCTCGAGCAGGTCGACATCGGCTCGCAGATCGTGCTCCGCCTCGACGGCACCAACGCCGCCGAGGCCCACAGGATCATCGACGAAGCGGCCTCGGAGAAGATCATCAGTGAGGCGACCATGCTCAGTGCCGCGCGGCGCGCGGTCGAGCTCGCGGCTGGGACCCGCACAGAAGGAGGTTCGAAGCTGTGAGCATCTTCGTCGACGAGACGACCCGCGTGGTCGTCCAGGGACTGACCGGGAGCCAGGGCCGCTTCCACGGCCTGCGCAACCGTGCCTATGGCACCAAGGTCGTGGCCGGCGTCACCCCCGGCAAGGGCGGCCAGGACGTAGAAGGCATCCCCATCTTCGATTCGGTAGCCGAGGCCGTGGCTGCGACCGGAGCCACGGCCAGCTTCATCGCCGTGCCGCCCCGGGGGGCCCCGGGAGCGATCCTCGACGCCGCAGAGGCGGGCATCAGTGTCGTCGTGTGCATCACCGAGCACATCCCGGCAAAAGACGAGGCGCTCGTGAACGCCCGGCTTTCCCGCGACTTCCCCCTCACCCGCCTGATCGGCCCGAACTGCCCGGGCATCATCTCGCCGGGCAAGTGCAACATCGGCATCACCTCTGGCGACATTGCCCTTCCCGGAGGGCCGGTGGGTGTCGTGAGCCGGTCCGGAACACTTGACCTACCAGGCCCTGCACGAGCTCTCCCAGCAAGGCGTCGGCCAGACCACCTGCGTCGGCATCGGAGGCGACCCGGTGCCGGGCTCGAGCTTCGTCGACGTGCTCACCGCTTTCCAGAATGACCCGGAGACCCGGGCCGTTTTGATGATCGGCGAGATCGGGGGCGACGGAGAGGAGCGGGCGGCCGACTTCATCGCCTCCTCGATGGACAAGCCTGTCGTCGCCTACATCGCCGGGGTGACGGCTCCCCCGGGACGCAAGATGGGCCACGCCGGCGCCATCATCTCCGGTACGAAAGGCACCGCCAAGGCCAAGATGGAAGCCCTCTCGGCCGCAGGGGTCAAAGTGGCGAAGAACCCCACGGAGGCCGGCGAGCTCATGGTCGAGCTCGTGCGGGCCTTCTAGGGGCCGGGTTGGCCGAGGATCTTGCACCGCTCGAGGTCAGGCCTCGGCGAGATCGAGGCCGCCCGGGCGGCGGTGGAGCGCATCGCGGTGCGCTCGCCGATCTTCAAAAGCCGCCTCCTCAGCGAGCTCACGGGCTCGCGTGTCGTGTTGAAGGCGGAGAACCTGCAACCGACGGGCTCGTTCAAGGTCCGCGGGGCCTCGGCCAAGCTTGCCTCTCTCGGCGAGCGGGCGAGGCACGGCATCGTCGTGGCCTCGGCGGGCAACCACGCCCAGGCGGCCGCTCTCGCGGCCCGCGAGGCGGGCGTGCCGTGCGAGGTCTTCATGCCGGCGGAGGCGTCCATCTCCAAGGCGGAGGCGACGATCGGCTACGGCGCCTCGGTGCATCTCGAGGGCGACTCGCTCGACGACTGCGTCGTGCTGGCCCAGGCGCGGGCCTATGAGGCCGGCTTGCAGTTCGTCCATCCCTTCGACGACCCGGCCATAGTGGCCGGGCAGGGGACACTCGGCCTCGAGCTCGTCGAGGACGTCGAGGACCTCGCCATGGTGATCGTCCCCCTCGGTGGCGGCGGCCTCGTCTCGGGGATCGGCTGTGCCATAGACGCCATCGCCCCCGAGGTGCAGGTGGTCGCGGTGCAGGCCGCGGTCTGCGCGCCCTTCCTTTCTTGGCACGAGAGCTACAGGACGGCGGCTTTGACGGGCGGGGCCACCTTGGCGGACGGCATCGCCGTGAAACGCCCGAGCGGCATCACCATCGGGCTGATCGAGCGCCACGTCGACGACATCGTGGCGGTGGGCGAGAACGACATCGCCGACGCCATGGTGATGCTTCTCATGCGCTCCAAGCTCGTGGTCGAAGGTGCCGGCGCCGTCGGCGTGGCGGCGCTCATGACTGGCCTCGTCAAGCCCCCGGCCTCGGGCACGACGGTCGTGGTGATCTCTGGTGGCAACGTCGACACCGGGCTCCTGGCGCCGGTAATCCGGCGCCAGGAGACAAACGCCGGGCGCCGGGTCGTGCTCTTCGCCCGCATCCCCGACCGACCGGGCAGCCTCGCCGCCCTGCTCACCTGTATCGGCCGCAGCGGCGCCAACCTCGTCACGGTGGCGCACCTGCGCGAAGGCTATGACCTCGAGGTGCGTGAGACGGCGGCGCACATCGTGCTCGAGACGCGCAACCGCGAGCACGCCCAGGCGGTGCTCGACGCCGCCCGGGCGGCCGGTTTCAACGTCCGCCCCGCCGGCCACTCGGCCCGAGGAGCTTTCCCCGAGATCGATTGAGCGAACTGCTTAGCACAGCTAATGAGCTATGCTAAGGATATGAGCAAAAGAGCTGGGGCTGTGACCGCGCCACGGCCGGATGTTTCTGAGCTGGCGAGCACTCTCCGCATTGGGGTCATGCGACTCGAGCGGCGCCTGCGAAGCGAGCGCTCGAGCGAGGGGCTGACGGTGAGCCAGCTGTCGGTGCTCGGCATCTTGCACCGGGAAGGTCCGCTCTCGCCCACTCAGCTCGCCGCCACCGAACGCGTGCAGCCACCGTCCATGACCCGGGTCATAGCCGCCCTCGAGGCGCTCGGGCTCGTGCAACGCCGTGCCCACGAGAAAGACGGCCGCCAGTGCGTCATCGCCCTCACCGAGGCCGGCAGCGCCCTGCTCGCCGAGGACCGCAGCCGGAGGCAGGCCTGGCTGGCCTGCCGCCTTGACGAGCTCGAGGGATCCGAACAAGAGGCGCTTCGCCTCGCCTCGCCGATCATCCAGAGGCTCGCCGACTCGTGAGCCGCACCTTCTCTTCGCTCAGGGTGCGCAATTACCGCCTGTTCGCCGCCGGCCAGCTCGTTTCGCTCACCGGTACCTGGATGCAGCGCGTCGGCCAGGACTGGCTCGTGCTGCGGCTCAGTCACAACAGCGGGACGGCTATCGGGATCACGACTGGTCTGCAATTCCTCCCCATCTTGTTGTTCGGCTTGCAAGGCGGCGTCATCGCCGACCGTTTCTCCAAGCGCAAGCTCATCATGGCGACCCAGGTTTCCATGGGACTGCTGGCCTTGGGGCTCGGGCTGGCCGACCTGCTCGGCTCTGTCAGCTTGTACGACGTCTATGTCTTCGCCTTCCTGCTCGGGATGGTGACGGCGATCGACAACCCCACGCGCCAGGCCTTTGTGTCCGAGCTCGTCGGCGGCGAGGAGCTGCCGAACGCCGTCGGGCTGAACAGCGCCACGTTCAACGCCGCCCGCATCTTCGGGCCCGCCGTGGCCGGCTTGATGATCGAAGGGGTCGGCACCGCCTGGGTGTTCCTCGGCAACGCGGCATCGTTCATCGCGGTCATCACGGGCCTTGTCATGATGCGACCCGCCGAGCTCTTCCCCGCTCCGCGGCTCGTGCGTCAACGGGGCAACTTGCGCGAAGGTCTGTCGTATGTGAGGCAGCGCAGGGAGCTGCTCGTGCCCATCGTCCTCGTCGGCATCGTCGGTACCTTCGGCATCAATTTCCAGATCACGCTCGCCCTCGTGGACAAGGTCGTGTTCCACCGGGGCGCCGCCGCCTTCGGATTGCTCAGCTCGCTCCTCGCCGTCGGAGCTCTCATAGGTGCGCTCCTCGGCGCCCGGAGGACTCATCCGACGACGCGGCTCGTGATCCTCGCGGCCTTCTTGTTCGGTCTGCTCGAGCTCGGCGTCGGTTTCATGCCTAGTTTCGCCCTCCTCGCGGCCGGCCTCGTCCCGTTGGGCCTTGTCAACATCACCTTCTCGACGGCGGCGAACTCGAGTGTGCAGCTCGCGTCGGCGCCGGAGATGCGCGGGCGGGTGATGGGCCTTTACATGCTCGTCTTCGTCGGAGGCACGCCACTCGGGGCGCCCTTGGTGGGCTGGGTCTCCCAGGAGTTCGGTGCTCGCTGGGGCCTCATCGGCGGTGGAGTCATAAGCGCGGCCGCCGCAAGCGTGGCGCTGGCGTTCTCCCTCCGGCGGGCGACGGCCCGCCAACAGCAGCGGTCGGGGCCGGCCACCGGGCCAGTTCCGGTGACAGCCGGGCTCCACTAGTTTGGCCGCATGGCGCCACCTAAGGACGATTGCCCGTTCGAGGCGAGCCTCGAGCGCCTCGACCCGGAACTGAGTGGCGCCTTAGACGGTGAGCTGGCCCGCCAGCGCGCCACCCTCGACCTCGTCGCCTCGGAGAGCGTCCCGCCCCGGGCGGTGCTTGAGGCGCAAGGTTCCGTTCTCACAGCCAAGTACGCCGACGGATACCCGGGCGAGCGCGAGTACGACACCTGCGCATGGATCGACGAGATCGAGTCGCTCGCGATCGAGCGCGCCAAAGCTCTCTTCGGCGCCGATCACGCCAATGTCCAGCCGTACTCGGGGGCGAACGCGAACGCGGCCGTGCTGCACGCGCTCTGCGAGCCGGGCGACGTCGTGCTCGGGTTCGATTTCGCCCACGGGGGACACCCGACCCAGTGCGGGGACAGCACCTTCGCCGGGCGCTACTACCGGGCGCAGGCCTACCACGTGCGACGCGACAACCGCCTCGTGGACATGGACGAGGTGGCGAGCCTTGCTCGCGAGCACCGTCCGAAGGTGCTCTTCGCCGGCTGGTCGTGCTACAGCCGGCACCTCGATTTTGTCCGCTTTCGAGAGATCGCCGACGAGGTGGGCGCCGCCCTCGTGGTCGACATGGCCCATTTTGCGGGGCTCGTGGCCGCCAAGGTGCATCCCGACCCGGTTCGCCTCGCAGACGCCTGCACCATGACGACACACAAGACCCTCGGCGGGGCGCGAGGTGGGGCGATCTTGTGCCGCGGCGAGCTCGCCGAGAGGATCGATGCCGCCGTCTATCCAGGCGTGCAGGGATGCCCGCTCCCGCAAGTCATCGCGGCCAAGGCGGTGACCTTCAAGCTCGCCGGGACCGAGGCGTTTCGCGAGCGGATGGGACGCACCTTGGACGGTGCCAGGATCATCGCGCAAATGCTTGCGGAAGCCGAGGACCGGAGTCGTGCCCACGTCGTCACCGGTGGCACAGACGTCCATCAGTTGCTCGTAGATCTGGCTCCGGGCGGGCTCGAGGCTTGGGCGACGCTCTCGCGTCTCAACCAGATCGGCATCTCGGCCAACGCCATCTCCCTCGCTTTCGATCCGCTCGTCACCCCGGCCTGTTCCGGTTTGCGCTTTGGGACTGTTGCCCTTGCTTGTCGGGGTTTTGGCCGCGAGGAGTTCGCGGAGGTGGGGCGGGTTCTCTGCCAAGCTCTGGAGAACGGAGGCGGAGATCCTGACGGGTCGTTGGCCAAAAGGGTCGCCGAGCTAGCCGGCAGGACGCCTCTTTACCCCTATCTCGCCTGAGCCCAGGCGGTGAGGGAACGTTGCCAAGGGGGCTTTCGCTCAGGCGCTCGAAGAGGCTTGCCGCTCGGTCCTGGCCGCCAAGGTGCTGAGCAACCTCGTGGCCAGGTTGCCGGGCAACGCAGCGCCCTTGGACGAGACGACGAAAAGCACTTCGGCGCGACCGCTGGCAAGAGCCGTGATCTGGCACCGCAGCGGAAGTGAGCTCTGTCCCACGCTCACGCTGCCGATCACCTCGAGCGCCCACCCGAAGGGACTGCCGGGCAGTGGGGGAAATGTCCGCGGGGCGACGGTCAGCGTCACTTTCGGACCCGTCGGTAGTTGGGACTGCAGGGCCGCTGTGAGAAACTGAGCCACGCACCTTTGCGTCTGAGCCTGCGCGAGGACGGATCGCATCGTGTCAATGTCGGTCCTCACCGCCTCCGCGCTCGTGTGAAAGGCGACGGCGTCGGCAATCTGCCAGGGCCCACCCAAAGGGTTCGTGGTGCTTGCCTGGGAGTAGGCGACCGCAGTCACATCGCCTGCGCTCGGCGTCATGGCAGCGCTCACGGCTTCGAGCCGAGACGAGCAAGCCCCGTGCCCTCTCAGCCACGCCCGCACGCTCGAGGGAGTGAGGAGAGCCGAGGCGAGGCCATAGGCGCCGGCGGCGCCTGCGCCACTGGTTACGTGCCAGGCATTTGGGAACAGGTCGGCGCTCAGCACAGCTTGGTCTGCAGCGGCTTGGTCCTGGGCGGCCGTAGACGGGTTCACGGGTCCCCGGAAGGCCGCGATGCCGGCGGCGGCGCCGGCTGCTGCGAGGAACAGGATGATGATGGCGATAGCCGAGCCGTAGCGGCGGAGGATGCCGGGCCGCCTTGCAGCGCTCAACTCTGGACCGGCGCTCGAAACCATGCCTCCACCACCACCGCCTTTGCCCCGGGTTTTTTCGCTTGCCTTCGGCGCTCCTGGGCCCGCTTTTGAGGCTGTCTCCAGGTCATTGGCCGTGCCGGCCGCGACCGCCTCTTGCAGCGCGGCGGGGAGTGGCTTGCGCGCCTGGCGGGCAGCGGAGCGCCTTTCGCCGAAGGGCCAAGAGGAGTCATCGTCGACAGGAGCCCCGACTTGGTGCGCCTCCGGCTCATGATCAGAGATCGCCTCGTTTTCGGGCTCCGCCGGTGATGAGACCTCGACCGCCGCCTTCGCGTGCTCTTCGTCGCCAGGGCCTGGGAGCTCGCTGGTGCCGGGGACAGGCTGTTGTGGCGGAGTCGTCGCCGGAGACGGGGCGGTCTCCTCAGGTGAGGGCGCCAGTCCTTCAGGTACCGGAAGGACCGTGGCTTCGTCGTCCTCCTCGAGCTCGTCTTCGGGTCCCCGAGGCAGGAGCGGTCCTTGTGCCGCAGCACGGGCGACGGCGTCCGCCACCGCCTCACGAAGGTCAGAGGTCGACCGGACCCTCGAGGGCCGACGTCGGGCCATGGGCGGCAGGACGCGGCCTTCAGCGAGCGAGGGTGGGAAAAAGCCCGTTTCCTCGACCAGGGGAGGAGCGCCGGCCTCACCAAGAGCCGACAGGTCCTCGGCGACGGGCTCGGCCTCACCGAAAAGGGGCGCTGCCGGCTCGCCAACAGCCGTCAGGTCCTCGGCGACGGGCTCGGCTTCACCGAAAAGGGGCGCTGCCGGCTCGCTAACAGCCGTCAGGTCCTCGGCGACGGGCTCGGCCTCAACGACGAGGGGCTCCGTTGTCACGCCAACAGCCGGCTGGTCTTCGGCGGCCTCAACGAAAAGGGGCACTGTTGCCTCGCCAACAGCCGTCAGGTCCTCGGCCAAGGGCTCGGGCTCAACGAGGGGGGACACTGCGGCGGCGGGCTCGGCGTCTTCGAGGAGGATCGCTGGGAGCTCCGCCTCGACAGGAGTTGCGAGGGCTTGCGCCGGCGCGTCACCAAGCGCGACCGCCTCCTCAGCCGGGGCGTCCTCCACCACAGGCAGCGCCGCGTCCTCAACGGGCAAGTCTTCCTCGACAACCAGCAGAGCCGCTTTCGCGACTAGCGCCATGTCTTGCTCAGTCACGATGGCGGCTTCCAGCTCAACCGGCGCCACTTGCCCAAGCGGTGAGGTCTCGGGGCGCCCTGGAGCGAGTGAGGTGGCTGACTCGGGTGCCGAGAAACGCTCTGAACCTGCCTGTGGCGTCCAGCGGGTCGGCTCCGCCGTCCAGCCGCGCAGCGGTGGAAGCGACGCAGCCGGGGGAGTCTCGGGCCGGGCAGGGGCCGCGGCTGAGGCTCCAGGTGCTTCGGGGACAGGGCGGTCCGACCCGGAAGACCGAGGCGGCGGCCGTCTGACGGACGCCCTTTCCGGGCCTTCTGGCCTCCAGCGCGTCTCAAGCCTCGGCGGGGGCACGGATCGGGCCGACTCACGCGTGTCGACCGGCCAGCTCGGCGTCTCCCGGGCTCTAAAGCGCGGCAGGTCGCGGCGGGGTTGTCCTTCTTGGTCCGACCTTCTGTGACCTGGGTCGCCGGCAGATGCGGGTCGCGTTTCGGCCTCGCCGAAGGAAAGCTCGCCAGTACCGGTCTCGCCGAGGACGTCGGCGAAGACTTTCTCCCGGACGAGAGCGACGCCGATCGTGGCATTGAGCAGGGCCGCATTGCGGTCCTGGTCGTCGGGAGCAGAGGCGCGTACCGAGGGATGCAGTTCAGGGGGGTACCACTTGCCGTCAGAGGCGAGCCACCATCGGTTGCCCTGGCTGTCCCCGCTCACAGCACTCCTATTCCCGATAACTCTGTCCGAGAGTAGCGAGGGAATTGCCGCGGACGGCCCCTGTTTGCCGAAGCTCCCTCGCCGCTTCATTTGCCACTGCTGACGCGATGTAAACACTACTCGTCCTTGCCCGCACCTCCAGGGTCTTTTTGCGATTCGTTCGAGTGGCGCCCGTCGGGCGGTGCCGGCGAAGGCCGGTTGGGAAAATCGGCTCAGCACCGCCCTGATACGGTCTTTGCTGGTGCGCGCCCTGCTGTCCGTATTCGACAAGACCGGCTTGGAGGACTTCGCCACAGGCCTTGCAGCCCTCGGCGTGGAGATCATTGCCAGTGGTGGTACTGCGAAGGCCCTCGCCGCAGCCGGGATCGAGCACACCGACGTGGCCGACATCACCGGCGTGCCCGAGATGCTCGACGGCCGGGTGAAGACCTTGCATCCGGCCATACACGCCGGCATTTTGGCCGACCGGTCTGTTGAGTCCCACCTGCAGGACCTGGCTGCTCAGGAAATCACCCCCATCGACATCGTCGTGTGCAACCTCTACCCGTTCGAGGCCCACCCCTCTGTCGAGACGATGGACATCGGCGGCCCGACGATGATCCGGGCAGCTGCGAAGAACTGTTCGCACGTGACCGTCGTCGTGCAACCGACCGAGTACGGCCCCGTGCTGGACGAGCTGCGCAGGGACGGAGTCGTGAGCGATTTCACGCGTCGCAGGCTGGCGCGAGCCGCCTTTGCCCACACGGCGGCCCACGACGAGGCGATCGTTCGTTGGATGGACGAGACGAGCGCTTCTGAGAAGGAACCCGAAGACTTCCTGCCCCCCACCTTGCACGTCGTGCTCGAGCGTTCGAAAGAGCTCCGTTACGGGGAGAACCCCCATCAGCGTGCGGCGCAGTACCGGGCCCGCGGCAACCCCGCAGGTTGGTGGGACGGCGCCGTTCAGCACGGCGGCCGGGAGCTTTCCTATCTGAACCTGCTCGACGCGGAAGCGGCCTGGCGGCTCACCTACGAGCTTGTCGGACCGGACGGAATGAGCTACGGCGCCGGCCTTGCGGGGGCCGTGATCGTAAAGCACACGAACCCGTGCGGGGCGGCGGTCGCCGACGACGTTGGCCGCGCTTACGAGCTGGCACTGGACGGAGACCGCGTCTCGGCCTTCGGCGGGATCGTCGCTTTGAGCGGTCCCGTGGACCAGGCCCTCGCCGAGCAGATCGTCGCAGGGCCGCTCGCCGATGTCCTCATCGCCCCCGCATTTGCGCACGCAGCCCTTGGCCGCTTCGCGGAGAAGCGAAAGAACATGCGGGTCATCGCGGCGGCGCCGCCCTCCCGTTTGAACCTCAGCCTTCGCCAGACCGACGGGGGCTTCCTCGTCCAAGAGCGCGACAGCTTCCGGACCCTGCCCGAACGCTGGCAGGTGGTGACCAAGCGCCGCCCGAGCGAGCAGGAGTGGCGCGACCTCGAGCTCGCCTGGAGGGTCTGCGGTCTCACTTCGTCAAATGCCATTGTCTTGGCCTACGGTGGGCAGGTAGTAGGTGTGGGTTGTGGGCAGCAAAACCGTGTGGACGCGGCCCGGATCGCCGGCAGCAAAGCCGCAGGACGGGCGCAGGGAGGAGCAGGCGCAAGTGACGCATTCTTTCCCTTTCGGGACGGGTTGGACGCAATGACCGACGTCGGGGTCACTGCCGTCGTGCAACCGGGGGGATCAGTGCGCGACCAAGAGGTGGTCGCAGCGGCTGATGAGCGGGGAATCTCTATGGTGCTCACCGGCGAGCGCCACTTCCGCCACTGATGGCCGCCATCCTGCTGGACGGAGAGGCTCTCGCAGCTCAGGAACGAGCTGAGCTGTCGAAGCGGGTCGCCGATCTCAAAACTGTCGGCGTCACCCCCGGGCTCGGGACGATCCTCGTCGGCGACGACGGCCCGAGCGCCCGCTACGTGGCAATGAAGCACCAGGACTGCGCCGAGATCGGCGTCGAGTCGGTGCACGAGGAGCTCCCCGGGGATATCTCCCAGGCGCAGCTCGAGTCGGTTGTGCGTTCGGTGAGCGCGAATCCCGACGTCGACGCGCTGCTCATCCAACTGCCGCTGCCGAAGCACTTGAACGAGGAGCGGGCGCTGCTTGCCGTCGACCCTGACAAGGACGTCGACGGGCTGCACCCGGTGAACCTCGGGCGTCTCGTGATGGGCGCCCCTGGGCCGTTGCCCTGCACGCCGGCGGGCATAGTCGAGCTCCTCCACGCCTACGACGTGCCCGTGAGCGGCCAGCACGTCGTGATCGTCGGCCGTGGCCTCACGATCGGACGTCCGTTGGCGCTCCTGTTGGCTCTCAAGCGGCCGGGCCTGAACGCGGCCGTCACGGTCGTCCACACGGGCGTCGCCAACCTGGGCGACTACGTCCGCCAAGGCGACATCGTCGTCGCCGCCGCCGGCTGGGCGAACCTCGTGACGCGCGACATGATCAAGCCGGGTGCCGCGGTCGTGGGGGCGGGAGTGTCCCGCGACGGCAAGCGATTGCTCTCCGACGTCGAGGAGTCGGCCGCCGAGGTCGCCGGGTGGATCACGCCCCGCATCGGCGGGGTCGGCCCTATGACGCGGGCCATGTTGCTGCGCAACGCCGTGCTTGCCGCCGAGCGGCGGGCCCACGCACTCGGAGGGGCTTGAGAGACGATGGCGACGAAAATCACCATGGCGCCGTCGGGCAGCTTGCAAGTGCCCGACGACCCCATCGTGCCCTACATCGAAGGCGACGGGATCGGGGTCGACATCTGGCCGGCGGCCCAGCACGTGCTCGACGCCGCCGCGGCAAAAGCACGCCAAGCACATCTCTTGGAAAGAGGTGCTCGCCGGCGAGAAGGCTTTCAAGGCAACCGGGGAATGGTTGCCCGAGGAGACCGTGGAAGCCTTTCGGGACCACCTGATCGGCATCAAGGGGCCGCTCACCACTCCGGTCGGCGGCGGGTTTCGGTCGCTCAACGTGGCCCTACGCCAGTTGCTCGACCTCTATGTGTGCCTGCGGCCAGTGCGCTGGTTCGCAGGCGTGCCGTCGCCCGTCGTGCATCCCGAGAAGGTCGACATGGTGATCTTCCGGGAGAACACCGAGGACGTCTACGCCGGGCTCGAGCTGCAGGAGGGTACCGAGGAGGCTCGGCGGCTCATCTCCTACCTCGAGGACCAGTTCGGATGGACGATCCGGCCGGACTCGGGCATCGGCATCAAGCCGATCTCGGAAACCGGGTCCAAGCGCCTCATACGGGCGGCCATCCAGTATGCCGTGCGCCGCCACCGTCGCAGCGTGACCTTGATGCACAAGGGGAACATTCAAAAGTTCACCGAGGGGGCGTTCCGCAACTGGGGCTATGAGCTCACTCGTGAGGAGTTCTCCGACGTGGCCGTCGGATGGGACGACTGCGGTGGCCAACCCGGCGACAAGGTCCTCGTGAAAGATGCCATCGCCGACATCACCTTCCAGCAGGTCCTCACCCGACCCGACGAGTTCGATGTCATCGCCTCGACGAACTTGAACGGGGACTACCTCTCCGACGCCCTGGCGGCACAGGTGGGCGGGATCGGCATCGCGCCGGGCGGGAACATCAACTATGTGACCGGCCACGGCGTCTTCGAGGCGACGCACGGCACCGCTCCCAAGTACGCCGGCCAGGACAAGGTCAACCCCGGTTCGTTGCTGTTGTCCGGTGTGCTCATGTTCGAGCACTTCGGGTGGCAGGAGGCGGCCGACGACATCATCTCGGCGCTGGAACGGACGATTGCAGACAAAATCGTCACTTACGACTTCGCCCGTTTGATGCAGGGCGCCCACGAGGTCCGCTGCAGCGAGTTCGCCCAGGCCATCGTCGAGAGGCTCTAAGCCTGAAACCACCGTCGAACCCCGGTGAAGTGACTGCCGGACCCAGAGTTACTGGATTTTGGCGGCGTCGCGACTAGCTATCGGTCCGTGTCCGAGTCGGGGGCGTGTTCGTCTCGCCTGGCACCGATGACTTTCGGGCTGGAGATCGCCGGGCAGTCCACAAGCGATCTCGGCGGTGGCTGGCTCAGGTCCGGAGCGCGCAGAGGCGCTCAAAGCAGGCAGTCCACTGCTCGGCCCAGGGCCAGTTCGTCGGCAAGTGGAGCCGGCGCCGTCGTGCCCGGCGCGTTATGCGACCCGGAAGGCTCAAGAACCGCCGCCGGATCGTCTTGGCGACGAGCGGGCCGTGGATGTGAAGCCCGAGCGAGCCGAGCCAGCGGATGAGGTTGTGGGCGATCGTCGCGCACACCGCCCAGGCGCCGTTGGCACCAAAGTGCCCCGAAGGGCAGTGCGAAAGTCCCGATCCTTGCTTCAGATCTCTGATCGCGGGCTCGACGACAGCGTGGCGCCGGTGGTCTGCGTCGAGGAGGACGGCATCGCCCACACGGTCGGTGATGAAAGCGTGATAGCGGAAGGTGGGAAACAGAGCCGGCTGGGGATCGGCGAGCTTTGTCCGGCGCACGACGAGGCGGTGCCCGTCGCCATAGGTGGTCTCGGCCACCCACGCATCGCCGGCATCGGTGTAGTCGATCGGGTCCCAGGCCGCTTCGTCGATCACCTCGATTGCCCTTTTGACGGCGGCGTTCTGCGGTGCGGTGATCGAGTAGGAGACACCGTGATCCCGGCAGGCCTTTATGACATGGCGGGAGTAGAAGCCCGAGTCGGCACGAAGGCTGATCGGGCCGGTCGACCCCGCGCGTCGCACGCGCCCGACGAGCTCTCTGACGAACCGTTCCGCCCCACGTCCCGATCCGGCCGATCCCTTTCGGAACCGGACGTGGAGGACCTCGCCTGTATCTGCACGCGTGCCAACCAGTGGGTGGTAACCGAGGACGTGGGTGTAGCCGAAGGCGGCACCTTGCTTGTGGTCCCCGTGCACGGGACAAATCGTCGAGTCGACGTCGATGATCATCGGCTCGGCACCTGGCCCCGCGCCAAGAGACCATGCCCGCGTGAGCATCGCCTCGGAAACCTTGTCGAGCTGGCGGACGTGGCCGAAGCTGAAAGCCCGGAGGAAGGTCCCGAGCGTCGATGGCGCCATCACCTTATGGGCAAGGACCCCTGAGGTCGATCCAGACCGCAACAGGTCGGCGTCATCGATGCACTGCGCGCCGGCGACCATCGCATGCACGAGCGTCGCGACCCGACGTCCCGGGAAGGGATGGACATCGACCAGCTCCTCGGCGAGGGATTCAAGACCGAGCGTCTCGCTCAACACAGCGACGAGAGCGAGCCCGGCATCGGCCACCGCATGGTCGTCATCGAACATCACCGACAGGCGCGACGGGCTATGAGAAAATGGCATCGAAAAGGTGCCTTTCTGACCGAGGGACTGGGTTGTTTGGAGACTCCCATTTTCCCTGATCGGGGCACCTTTTTCGCGGATGGTCGGGCCTCTAAGGACCTATCTGGGCGGTGGTTTCAGGCTAAGACCGACTCGGGTGCGCGAGGGCGGCACAATCGGACAGGGCGAGGCCCTCTAAGTTGCGATGACACCGGCGCCAGGTAGTGTTCGCACTCGTGATTGACACCTCCGCAGGTCCAACGCCAGCCACGAGCCCCGCGAGATCCGCCGCCGTCGAGAGGCCCAGGCCTGTCCACGTCACCGTCACCGGTGCCGCGGGCCAAGTCGGCTATGCCTTGCTCTTTCGTATCGCCTCTGGTGAGATGCTCGGCCCCGAACAGCCGATCGTGCTCCGGCTGTTGGAGATCGAGCCCGCCATGAAGGTGCTCCAAGGCGTCGTGATGGAGCTCGAGGACTGTGCCTTTCCCCTCCTTGCGGGCATCGAGGCGACGAGCGACCTAGCGACCGGGTTCAATGGGACCTCGTACGCCTTGTTGGTAGGGGCGGTACCCCGCAAGGCCGGCATGGAGAGAAAGGACCTGCTCGGGGTGAACGGCGGCACCTTCAAGCCGCAGGGGCGGGCCATCGCCGAGAACGCCGCCTCGGACGTGCGGGTGCTCGTGGTCGGCAACCCTTGCAACACGAACTGCCTTATCGCCCGCACGAACGCCCCCGAGGTGCCGGCCGATCGCTGGTTCGCCATGATGCGCCTGGACCAGAACCGGGCCCAGAGCCTTCTCGCAAAGCGGGCGGGGGTCTCAAATGGCGAGGTGACGAACCTTGTCGTCTACGGCAACCACTCCTCGACCCAGTTCCCTGACTTCGAGAACGCCCGCATCGGGGGACGGCCGGCCACCGAGGTCATCGGAGACCGGGCTTGGCTGGAGGGCGAGTTCCTCGAGACGGCGAAGAAACGCGGTGCGGCCGTCATCGAGGCGCGGGGCCTGTCGTCGGCCGCGAGCGCGGCCAGCGCCGTGATCGACTCGGTGGTCAGCATCGTACGGCCTACAGCGCCGGGCGAGTTCGCCTCGCTGGCGGTGGTCTCCCGGGGCGAGTACGGGGTGCCCGAAGGCCTGCAGTTCGGTTTCCCGGTGCGCACGGACGCGACGTCGTGGGAGGTCGTGGCCGACCAGCACCATGGCGAGTTCGCCACCGCACAGATCCGGGCGAGCGCGGACGAGCTGGCCGGCGAGCGCGAAGAGGTGAAGGACCTGCTCGGGGCCTAGGCGCTAGCCCTGGCGCAGGACCAAGGTCCCGGCCGCCTTGTCGTGGATCGTCTGGTTGCGGGCGTCCCAAAGGGGCCAGAGCAGGTCCACGAGCGCCGCCAGGGGGATGACGGTAAGTACCCCCGCGACGAAAGAGCGGATGGCGGCCCGCAGCGGCCCGACCGGAGTCCGGCCCTCAACGATGTCGACGGCGTAGAGGCGCAAGACCGCCATGCCGAGGGTGTGTCCGAAAAATCCCACGAGGGCGAAGGAGTACACGAAGCTGACGACGAGGTCGAGGTAGGCGTAGCCGGTCCTGCTATGGACGCCGGCGATGAGATCGAATCCGTAGGTGCCAAGGCCGACCACGACGGCGTCGCCGATCGCCCCGAGGGCGCGAATCCCCCAGCCCGCAAGGGGAACGTCCTCTCCGATCGGGGTGAAACTGGTGCTCCTCATGGGAGGTTCCCGCCCAGGGTTCGGGCGAGGTAGCAAACGGTGACGTAGCCGACCTCGACGTGCCCACCGCCCGCGTCGAGCGCGGTCCTGATCCGGTCGAAGAGCTGAGCGCGGGTGCCCTCTTCCAACATACGGTGGTCCGAGTGGGTGGAGAGGAGCTCGACGAAGGCCTCTGCCTCGTAGGTGTGCCTCCACGGCTGGCAGAGCACGGTCAAAGGACCCGGCTCGAACAGTCCCGACGCCTCGATCTCGTCCATGAGCCAGTTGTGGGCCGCAATGCGTTCGGACCGGTTGCGTTCTGGCTTTGTCTCGATGAGATCACCGTACGCCGCCGCCAGGGCATCTTCGAGGCTTTCGTCACCACGACTTAGGACTACGTTCCACAACAGGGCGAGGCTGCCTCGGCCCTTGAGGGCGAGGTGGGCCTTTTGATAACGCAATTCGGGTGAGACCCAGTGCCACGACTGGGCCGCGAAGACGAGGCCGTAGCTGTGGGCGACGGGCTGCCAGTCTTCATAGGAGGTCTCCAGCACCGCGGCATTCGGGAAAGGGGCAAGGTTCTCCCGGGCCAAAGCTGCCATGGAAGGGCTGGGCTCGAGGCAGCTGAGGGAGATGCCACGTTGTGCGAACAGGACGCTCGCCTTGCCGGTGCCGGCACCGACCTCCGCCACGGCTGTGGTGCTCTCGTCCTGCAAGCAGGCGAAGCTCAAGATCCCGTCGACTATCTCTGGCGGGTAGGACGGGCGCTGGCGGTCGTAGCTGTTAGCGACCTCGCCGAAAACCAGTCGCCGTTCGCGCACTGGCTGGAGGGACCCACTCACCAGCCCACAAATGGCCGAGTCTTGTCTTGCGGGGGGTAAAGGTGCAGCGTCAGGCGCTGACCTCGATGCCAAGACGCCTCAGATAAGCGAGCCGACGGCTCATGGCCTGGATCCAGTCATTGAAGTCCGCCTCGAAGTGGTCGCGGTCTCCGTCCTCGTAAGCATGCTCGAGTTCGTCGAACGCTTCATCTTCCCGGTCGAGCAACACGCGGTACTGGCTCAGCATGTGATCGTCGACCACGCCTGTCAAGGTCATTCTTCATCTCCCTCTCGTGACGTTCGTTGAGCAAGCGTACTCCTGCCCGTACTGGGCTCGGATCGCGCTTTGGTGACGATTGCATGACCACCACCAAAGCCCGGCGCGAGCCCAGGTAACGGCCTATTTCGGCCCAATTCGTGGGCGGCCGGCAGCGACGGGACCGACAGGGCGCTTGGAACCGGTTTCGAAGCCGTCTGGAGGCGGTCCGGCCGCAAGCCAAGGGTCAGCGCCGATCTCGACGCCAGCCAGGGACGGGCAGATACTGGCGCAGAAGTGACAATTCACTTGCATGCTCGGCGCCTTGGCCCCCGGGCCGGGCCGCTTCCCGGCTACCGCTGCGCTGACCGTTGCGTCGAGGTGAGCGTGTCCAGCCTCGAAGAGCGCTCCTGTCAACTCGGGCCGAGCAACTCCTCCAAGCGACCGTCTCGTAAGGTGTCGAGATCCGGGTCGCGCATCATGTTGGTGGCAAGGTCATGGTTGAGGCCGATCGCCTCTCGAAGGGTCTCGAGGGCGGCGGCGGGCAGGCCCCCCGGGCTTGCGCGCAGGCGAGGTTGTAGCAGGCCATGCCACGTGCCTCAGGCGGAGCCGAGAGCAACGTCGCGATGGTGACGGCACGCGCTTGCAAGGCAATGGCCTGGTCCGTCTGACCGTGAGCCAAGTAGTACTCGCCGAGATGTCCGCCCGGGTGCCAAAAGCCGCGAACGACGATCTGCAGCCACAATTGCCGACCAGCCAACCAAGGATGAATTGACGTTTCGAGAAGATCGGCTTCCCGTGCCCTGCCCACCTCCTCGATCAGCGCCAGGGTGCAAAGACGACTGGCGGCGGCGACCGCTTCGGCGGACTGCTCGGCGCAGCGCCGGTAGATCTCCTCAGAACTGTGGTCGATCTGGGGGAACTCAGGTGGCCTCGCGCCCCGGCGAACAGCCTCGAGGCGTTGCACCTGCTGGGTTTTGAACTCGGTGCTGTGGGCGACCAGTGCTCGAGCCGCCCATCGCCCCGGGTTGCCTTCCTCGCTGCTCGCTCGTCGCAGGCCGGCGATGAGCGCCTCTTCTTCCATACCGGCAAAAGCGACGAGCCCGATGATCGCAGCCCGCAGCTGCTCCGAGCTTTTCATTGCGCCGCAGCAGTAAGCGAGGGCGCGGTCCGGGACAACAAGCTGGTTGGTTCCTCCTCGCCGACCGAAGCCGGTTTGTGGGCAACAAGGCTCAGCCTCGAGTCAAGCACGAGCGTGAGCCTCGAGAAACCGAGAGCCTGGGTGAGCAGGAGGAGAGATTCGGGCTCGATTGGGTTGTAGGTGTCACCGGCGTGAAAAGCGCCCGACTCGCTGTTCGCCAAGCCGTCAGAAGCGAGCAGCACACCGCCCGGGCGCAGCACGCGGAACATCTCGGAGAGGACCTTTGCCTGTGCGCCAAGCGTCGGGACATGGTGGAGCATCGTGAAACAGCCGACGGAGTCGAACGACGCCTCGCCGAAGTCCATCGCGCTTGCATCGCCGGTGACGACCTCGACGTTGCTCCCGGCGAGCCTGGAAGAGAGCGCGGCCGAGGCCTCGGGGTCGATCTCCAAGCTGACAAGGCGTGCAACCTTGTGGCGCAGCCAGTCGGTGGTCGCTCCCGGTCCCGGACCCACCTCAAGCATCTTGCTGCCGAGCTCGACACCGTCCGCGAGCGACGGTAGCAGCTCGGTCTGGATCCATTCGGCCCACTCGGGGCTCGAGCACAGTTTGGCGTGGTTCTCGTTCATGCAAGAACACTAAGGAACACTCCTCCGCCGGCAAAAGGTCCTGGACCGCCAAATCATGTCGCCGGACAGACAATGTTCGCCTCATGTCTCAGGGCTTTGTGGGCTACGACCGTTGTCACCTTCGCCTGAGCGCCGACAGGCGCTCATGGCACACTCGTAAGGACTACGCACCAGCTGGGGTGGGCGGCGAGCCGGTGAGCAATGTCGCCCGAGTTGCCTGGCCGCGGGGGCCTTCGTGGTGGCGTTCGGCAAAAGACCACCATGAAACCCAAGCTCTTGTGCTACTGGCCCGCCACCTTCGACCTGGCCGCTTTCCGGGTCCGACGAGCCGTGCGAGCTTCAAAACCGCGGGACGATGCGGCCGTAAGCAACGAGAGTGCGCAGCGCTTCTAGCGTGACCACGCCCCGCCACTCGAGCTTTGCCGCTTGGCTGGGCGGTTCCCAGGTGATCGGCCATCCCCCATCTGGCTCTTGGCTCTGTTCGAGGTGCTCGAGGGCGCTGGCGATCTGGGCTCCGGTGAAGAGCTTGCGCCAGCGCGAGGTCGGGCGCGGGGCGAAATGCAGGGGCGACAGCCCGTATCCAGGGGTCTTGGGATCAAGGTGAAGGCCTGGAATATCCTCAAAATGGCGGGCAATCTCCATGGCACAGTCATCTGCGCGTTCCCGCTCGGGCACATGTTCTAAGAAGATGAAGCTCTCCAGCACCGTGTGCACACCGTCTGGCACCGTGCCCTCCTCGAGCCGCTCCCAGCAGTAGCGGGCCGCCTGGTCCCTCCAGGGGTGCTCGAAGCCGAGCTGATAGAGCAGGCCCACCAGCCCGGCGGTGGGATTGAGGCCCGGCTCGTAGGTCCACTCCGTCCAGTGCGCCGCCCGAGGGAAGGACTCGATGATGGGCGAGGCGGGGGCGACGGCCCCGGAGGCGCCGGCCTCGGCGGCCGAGCGGGCGAGGAACTCGCAAGCGGCACGCACCATCGAGCCGTCGACGGTGCCGGCCGTGGCGAGCGCCTTGAAGGCCGTCTCGACGTAGATCGGGAGGCTGGCCGGACAGCGCGTGTCCGGCTCGAGCGCCTGGCCGAAGCCGCCGTCCTCGTTCTGGTAGCCCCGTAGGGCGTTGACGACGCCGCTTGGCGACGCCCCGAGGAAACAAGTGGCGAAGAGCCGCCGCTCAATCAAGCGTGCCTCATTCAACAAGAAACCGTCCCCGGCCGCGAATGCATCGTCCATGGTCAAAGACTAGGGAACGAACGGCGCCGTTGGCCTATATGTCGTGCAGCATCCACACGTTGGGCTCGTGGTACTCGCCCCGGCCGGCACACGTCGTGAGGGGGGCGAGGCCTTCAGGGAAGACGTAGTGTCCGTCGGCGGGGAACGACATCGCCGTCCAGGCCTCCCAGTCCGGGACCGGCGCGAAGATCTGCAGAGATGAAGGCTCGGCGCGCACGACCCGAGCTCCGAGGCGGGCATGGACGCGCATCCACGGGTCGAAGGGGAGCCCGTCGGGCCGGCGCCAGTCTGCGTAGGCCTCGATCGGGATCAGCGGGTAGCGGTCCTTCCACGAGGGGCGCACCGGTGCCAGCAAGGGGGCCAGCTTGGCCTGGCGCGCCACGTCACCCATGGCCCGGAGCACGAGCCCGCTTAGTCCTTGGCCCTGGTAGTCCCGTTCGACCTCGGCGGCGAGCGCCGACAAGGCCGTCGCCTGGCCCGGCTCGTCCACAGCGCGCAGGCCGGCGGCGTCGATCCCAGCTGGCAGGTCCTCCAAGGTGCCGTCCCAACGCAGGGGAATCGTCCGGGCGCGGGCGACCAGGCGGTCGCAGCGCCGGTCCACGAAGAGCACCTGAAGGCGGGCGTGGTCGGGGAACACGGAGCCGAAGTAGCGGCCGGTGTTGTTGCCGTGCCGGTTGTACTCAGGCCAGAGACCTTCGAACGACTGTTCCTCGCAGCTCAGCTCCCAAAGCTCCGGCCGCTCGTCGGCGGTGAAGGTCTCCAGCCACCCAGGGGAGCCGGACGGTGCTCGCATCGGACTATGGTGCCAGCAGGGCGGCGCTGTCGCTATGGCTCGCGCCAGATGTCATCTCGATGCCAGGGCCTCCACGATGAGGGGAGCGACAGCGGCAAGGAGTTCTCCGGCCTTGACAAGTGCACGCGTGTCGCCGCGCAGCTTCAGTCTTCCGGCGCTCAGCATCTTCGTCACAGAGGACCGGCCCGAGGCGATCGCCTCCGCGGTGGGCCAGTCCGCGACGAGCGTCACCTCTGCCGGCTCGGTCGAGCTCCGCACCAAGGTGGCCGGGCCACCTTGTCGGAGCACGATCGTGTAGCGGACCTCACCGTCTTTGACATCCGCGGCTCCGCGCCCTTAGGCACTCCGGTCACGATCTGGCCGAGGGCGAGCCCCGTGCCGGGCGCCCCCGCCCCAAGGGCCGTATCGGGAAGGCCCTGCAGCGAAGCGGCCAGGGCAACGAACCAGGATTCGCTCAGGAATTCAGCCACCGGTGCCGGGCTCGTGGGGGACCGAGGCGGGGTCGTCCTGCGCTTCGGGGAGCGCCGCGGGCGGCTGCGCGTGCGCGGCCCCGGTGTACTGACGTGCCTGCGCAGCGCCAAGGGGCGCCGGGCGCCGGGTGATCTTGCGTCCCAACCAGGCGATCGGGTCGTAGTGGGCGTCGACGAGGCGCTCTTTCAAAGCGATGATGGCGTTGTCGGTGATGTGGATCTCCTCCGGGCACACCTCGGTGCAGCACTTGGTGATGTTGCAGTAGCCGATGCCCATGTCACGGCGGATGTAGTCACGGCGGTCCAAGGTGTCGAGGGGATGCATCTCGAGCTCGGCCAGGCGCACAAAGAAGCGGGGCCCGGCGTAGCGAAGCTTGTTCTCCTCGTGGTCCCTGATTACGTGGCAGACGTTCTGACAAAGGAAGCACTCGATGCACTTGTGGAACTCCTGGCCTCGGTCGATGTCGACCTGCGCCATGCGGTACAGGCCGTCAGGGTCCCTCGGCTTGGGCCTGAAGGCGGGGATCAGCTTGGCGACCTCGAAGTTGTAAGAGACGTCGGTCACGAGGTCACGCATTATCGGGAAAGGCTCGCATCGGCGAGATTGTGACGGGCTGGTCGGCCGGTAGCGTGCTCATCCTCGTCATGCACATGAGAGCGGGACGGCCGTTGATCTCCGCGCTGCAAGAGCCGCACTTTCCGGCTTTGCAGTTCCAGCGCACGGCGAGGTCGGGAGCCTGCGTCGCCTGGATGCGGTGGACGACGTCGAGGACGACCTCGCCCTCCTGAGGCGCGAGGCGGTACTCCATGAAGCGGCCGCCGCTCTCGTCGCCGCGCCACAAGTGCATGACGAGGTCCTTAGCGGGCGGAGCCGGTGGCTGCGCCGGAGGAGCGGCGGCCGGTTCTGTGTCGATTGCCATCAGTGCGCGTCCTCCTCGAACAGTTTCGCCAGCTCGTCGGGCATCTGTGGCTTGGGCTCCTGGGCTATGAGGTACTTGCCGTCGACGAGGCGCGTGACCATGTTGACGTTCTCGAACTCCGGCCTGAAGCCCGGGTAGTCCTCCCGCGTATGGCCGCCTCTCGACTCGCGCCGCTCGATGGCGCTCAAGGTCGTGCAGTTGGAGACGGCCAGCATCGACTCGAGGTCGAGGGCGAGGTGCCAACCGGGGTTGAAACGCATGCCGCCTTCGACGACGCAGTTCGAAGCACGCTCGGCGAGCTCGGCGAGCTTCTCCTTCGCTTCGATCAGCTCGGCTTCGACGCGGATTATGCCGACGAGCGACTGCATCGTCTCTTGCAGGTCGCGGTGCACGGCGTAGGCGTCCTCGGTGCCCTCGTTGTCGAAGTAGGACAGTCGCCTGCTGGGTTACTTCGGCGACCTGGGCTTCGGAGATCACTGCGGTGCCCGAGTGCGAAAGGGCACGCTCGGCGGCCGAGCTTCCCGCCCGACGGCCGAACACGATGAGGTCCGAGAGCGAGTTGCCCCCGAGCCGGTTCGAACCGTGCATGCCCCCGGCCACCTCGCCGGCGGCATAGAGGCCGGCGACGGTCGTCGCCTCGGTGTCGGCCTCGACGCGGACGCCTCCCATGGCGTAATGGCACGTCGGGCCGACCTCCATCGGCGTCGTCGTGATGTCGATGTCGGCGAGCTGCTTGAACTGGTGGTACATCGAAGGCAGGAGACGCCGGATCTCCTCGGGAGTGCGGCGGCTGGCGATGTCGAGGAAGACGCCGCCGTGCGGGCTGCCCCGGCCGGCCTTCACCTCCGAGTTGATCGCCCGAGCCACCTCGTCGCGGGGGAGCAGCTCCGGGGGACGCCGGAAGTCGACCTTGTTCGTGTACCACTGGTCGCCTTCCTCGATGGTCGCCGCCGTCTCCGCCGCGAAGAACGGCGAGATGTAGTTGAACATGAAGCGCTCGCCCTCACGGTTCTTCAAGACACCGCCGTCGCCGCGGACACCCTCGGTCACGAGCAGTCCCCGCGCCGAAGGCGGCCAGACCATTCCCGTCGGGTGGAACTGGATGGCCTCCATGTCGATGAGGTCGGCCCCAGCCCACAGGGCGAGCGCCATGCCGTCCCCGGTGCACTCCCACGAGTTCGTCGTGAACTTCCAGGCCTTCCCGAGGCCGCCTGTGGCGAGCACGACGGCCTTGGCGCCAAAGGTGACAAAATCCCCCGTTTCCCGCCAGAACCCGACCGCCCCGTTCACGGCTCCGTCGTCGTCTTGTAAGGAGGCGGACGATCTTGCACTCCATGAAGACGTCGATCCCGATCGACACGGCGCGGTGCTGCAGGGCCCTGATCATCTCGAGGCCGGTGCGGTCACCGACATGGGCGAGGCGGGCGTAGCGGTGCCCGCCGAAGTCGCGCTGCAGGATCCGGCCGTCCGCCGTGCGGTCGAACAGCGCCCCCCACTCCTCGAGTTCGAGGACGCGGTCGGGTGCCTCGAGGGCGTGGATCTGAGCCATGCGCCAGTTGTTGAGCATCTTGCCGCCGCGCATGGTGTCGCGGAAGTGGACCTCCCAGTTGTCCTGTGGCCACACGCTGGCGAGGGCGGCGGCGATGCCGCCTTCGGCCATGACGGTGTGGGCCTTGCCGAGGAGGGACTTGCACACAAGGGCAGTCCGGGCGCCCATCTGGCGCGCCTCGATGGCGGCCCGCAGCCCCGCCCCGCCTGCCCCTATGACGACCACGTCGAAGTCGTGCCGCTCGTTGTCGGTCATCAGAAGATCCTCGGGTCACTGAAGGCGCCGGAAGACACCAGGTAGATGTAAAGGTCCGAGACCACGATCGTGCCGAGCGACAGCCACGCGAACAGCTGGTGGTGCTTGTTCAAAGGCGTCGTGATGTTGGTCCAGATCCAAAGCCGGACCGGAGCTTTTGAGAACCTCCTCAAGTTCCCCCCCGTCAGGTGGCGGCAGGCGTGGCATCCGAGCTGGTAGGACCAGATGAACACGGCGTTCACGACGAGGATCACGGTGCCGAGTCCCATCCCGATGCCGCCGGGGAAGCGGAAGGCCTCGATGGCGTCATAGGTCAAAAGGGCGGCGAAGACCAGGGTGAAGTACCAGAAGTAACGGTGGATGTTCTGCATCACGAGCGGGAAGCGGGTTTCCCCCGTGTAGCGCTTGCGCAACCCGTTCGGCTTGGTCGAGCCGGCATCGGCGATGGCGCACGCCGGAGGCGAGAGCCAAAAAGACCGGTAGTAGCTCTTTCGGTAGTAGTAGCAGGTGAGGCGGAAGCCCAGGGGAAAGATCAAGATCAAAAGGGCCGGGCTGACCGTCCAGTTCGAAGGCAGCACTGGCCCCCAGCGCACTGCGGAGGGGCAGTTGGGGGCCAGGCACGGCGAGTAAAAGGGCGAGAGGTAGTTACGCCCCATGATCGAGCCCCACGAAGTAGTGCCCGTTGCGAAAAGCGGCCCAGGTCGCGTAGACCACGAAGCCCAACAGCCCGAGGCCGATGGCGAGAGGTTGTACCCACCAGCCGTCCTTGCGCAGCACCACCGCCCTCGAGGGCCCGGCCCTCGGCGCGCCGATCTGGACCGGGATCGGTTGTGGGGCTGGCAGTTGCAAGTCCTCGATACTCAACAGTCGCCTCCGAGGGGATCGACTTTTGCCGACTGTAGGCCGGACACATCCTCACCTTCTTGGTACGGCGTGACATGCATCATTGCACCGCGCGGCCCGCAACGAGAGATGTTGCCTCTAGTCTCGCCAAGTGAGCGAATTGCTCGAGCCCGAAGACCCCCGACCGAGCGGGGGCCTAGCCCCGTCACTGCTGAGGACCGCCAGCGCCGCACGCGCCTCGCTGCCCTCGACGCTTGGCGAGCTGCGCGCCTCGGGCTGGGCGTCGGTGCCCGTCAAAGACGAGATCCGTCGCAACGTGCTCGAGCGCGTGTCACAAGGCAGGCCCGTCGTCGAAGGAGTCCTCGGCTATTCCGACAGCGTCCTTCCCGCCCTCGAGCATGCCCTCATCGCCGGCCACGACGTGATCTTCCTCGGAGAGCGGGGGCAGGCAAAAAGCCGCATGATCCGTTCGCTCGTGAACCTGCTCGACGAGTGGCTGCCGATCGTCGCCGGCTCGGAGATCAACGACGACCCCTACCGGCCCGTGTCGCGCATGGCCCGCGACCTTGTCGGCGAGGCCGGTGACGACACTCCTGTCGCCTGGGTGCACCGCAGCGAGCGCTACGGCGAGAAGCTCGCCACTCCGGACACCTCCATGGCGGACCTCATCGGCGAGGTCGACCCGATAAAGGTCGCCGAGGGCCGTTACCTATCCGACGAGCTGACGCTGCACTACGGGCTCGTGCCCCGGACCAACCGCGGGATCTTCGCCATCAATGAGCTTCCCGACCTGGCCGAGCGCATTCAGGTCGGACTGCTCGACGTGCTCGAAGAGCGCGACGTGCAGATCCGGGGCCACAAGGTGCGCCTGCCGCTCGACATCCTGCTGGTGGCCTCGGCCAACCCGGAGGACTACACGAACCGGGGGCGCATCATCACGCCCCTCAAGGACCGGTTCGGGGCCCGGATCCGCACGCATTACCCCCAGGACCTCGAGACCGAGCTCACCATCGTCGCCCAGGAGGCTCGTGGCTTCGACGCCCTCCCCGTGCGCTTGCACTTCCCCGAGTACATGTCCGAGATCGTCGCCCGGGTGAGCCAGCTCGCCCGCCGCAACCCAAGGGTGAGCCAGCACTCGGGCGTTTCCGTGCGTCTCAGCGTGACGAACCAGGAGACCCTCGGCGCGGCTGCTGTCCGCCGTGCCTTGCGCGAGGGCGACACCGAAGCGGTACCGCGGGTGAGCGATCTCGGGGCACTCGTCTCTTCGACGCTCGGCAAGCTCGAGATCGAGTCACTCGAAGAGGGCGAGGACGAGGAGGTCGTCGACAAGCTCATCAAGGCCGCCGTCCTGCAGACGTTCCGGGAGCACTGCCCGCCCGAGACGATCGGCCAGGTTGTGGGCGGCTTCGAGCAGGGCAAGGTCGTGCACGCCGGGCCAGATATTGCCTCCGCGGACTACGTGCACATCCTCGAGGAGGTACCAGGGTTAAGGACCCCCGTCAGCGTGCTGACGCCCGAATCGGAGAGCCCGGCGGCGATCGCCAGTGCCCTCGAGCTCGTGCTCGAAGGGCTGCATCTCTCCAAGCGTCTCAACAAAGAGGCGGCAGGCCCCCGGGCGACCTACCGAGCCCGTTAGGCCCCTTGGGTGGCTATCTTCCGCTACTCACGCTGGGACGGCACCCAGACCGGTTTCGACCTCGACGCCGACGACATCTTGTCGGAGATAAAAGACGACCTCATGTACCACGGTGACGTCGGCTATGCGCTGCGCCGGTTGCTCCAGCAGGGATTTGCCGACCGCGAGGGTCGCCACATCGAGGGACTGCAGGAGCTGTTGGAGCGGATCCGCGAGCGCCGGCGCCTCGAAAGCGAACAGCACGAGCTCGGTGGTGCCTATAGGGACATCGCTGACGAGCTAAACGGCATCGTCGAGCAAGAGCGCCAGGCGCTGGACGCTCTCGAGTCGGAGGCCTGTACCTCGAGCGACGAGAGGCGCCGAGAGGTAACAGACGAGGTCGTGGGCGAGCGGCGCGCCGAGCTCGGTCTCCTCCCTGAGGACCTGGCCGGTCGCGTGCGCGGCCTGACGAACTACGACTTCACCTCGAGCGAGGCGCGAGAGCGTTTCGACCAGCTGCTCGAGCGCCTCCGGGAGGAGGTGGTGCAGTCCTACCTCGACCAGGTGGCCGGGGCAGCGGCGGCGACGGGCCCGGCGGAGCGCGAGCACATCCGAAATGCCCTCGATGCTTTGAACAAGATGATCGAGCAACGCGCGGCGGGAGAACCGCTCGATCCAGGTTTCGAGCAATTCATGGAGCAGTACGGCGACCTTTTCCCAGGTGAGCCGGAAGATCTCGACGAGCTCTTGGAACAGCTCGCACAACGCATGGCCGCCGCCTCAGCCATGCTCGCCTCCATGACGCCCGGCCAGCGGGCCCAGCTGCAAGGGCTCATGGACGAGCTCCTCGGCGACATGGACCTGTCCTGGCAGGTGGACCGTCTGGCGGGGAACCTACGGGCTGCATTTCCCGCCGAGCAGTGGGACCGCCGGATGTCCTTCAGCGGCACGGAGGGGCTAGGGCTGGCAGAGACCACGGACATGTTCCAGCGCCTGGGCGAGCTTGACCAGCTCGAGGAGATGCTCCAAGGCGCCCCCCAGCCCGGGGCACTGGCGGAGGTCGACCTCGAGCGTGTGCGAGATCTCGTCGGCCAAGAGTCCGCCCAGTCCTTGGCCGAGCTGCAGAAGCTGGCACGACGGCTGGAGGACGCCGGCATCGTCGAACAACGGGAAGGTCGCCTCGAGCTCACCCCGAAGGGCCTGCGGCGCATCGGACAACGCGCTTTGCAGGACCTGTTCCGGCACCTTTCCAAGGACCGGCTCGGCGGTCACGGGATCGCCACCCTCGGCGCGGGGCACGAGCGCGCCGAGGACACCAAGCCCTACGAGCTCGGGGACCCTTTCAACCTGCACATCGAGCGGACGTTGCGCAACGCACTGCGGCGCCAGGTCGCCGAAGGCGAGCTCGGCCGGCCGTCGGGCGTACCGGCCAGTCGCGCCGACCAAGCCAGACCCGCGGTTCAGTTCCCTGTCCGGCTCGCGCCGGACGACTTCGAGATAGAGCGCACCGAACACCAGATCCGCTGCGCGACGGTTCTTCTGGTCGACTTGTCCTTGTCCATGCCCTTGCGGGACAACTTCCTGGCTGCGAAGAAGGTCGCTCTTGCGATGCAGTCGCTCATCTCCGGCCAATTCCCCCGGGACTACCTCGGCATCGTCGGATTCTCGGAGAAAGCCCGCGAGATAGCTCCCGCGGACCTGCCCGCCGTTTCCTGGGACTACGTGTACGGAACGAACATGCAGCACGCCCTCTTGTTGGCGCGGCGACTGCTCGGGCGGCACCACGGGACGAAACAGATAGTGATGATCACCGACGGCGAGCCGACCGCGCATATCCGCGACGACGGCGAGGTCTTCTTCCACTATCCGCCTGTGCCGGAAACCGTCGAGGCAACCTTGCAAGAGGTGTTGCGCTGCTCCAGGGAGGGCATCCGGATCAACACCTTCGCCCTCGACGCGACGGGGCACCTTCGTGGCTTTGTCGAAAAGATCACTCAGCTCAACCGCGGCCGGGCCTTTTTCACCACCCCGGACACGCTTGGTGATTACGTGCTCGTCGATTTCATTGAGAATCGGCGCCAGCTTGCCCGAAGGCACTCGAGGGGGGCTTAGGCCCTTCACCAAGATCCAGGCGAGGGCCGAGAATAGGACAAAACGCCGGTAAAAAGCGCTTCTCGACTCACGAGATACCGGGAAGTCCGCTGTCGGCAAACATCGTGCCATTTGCGATTTGGCCGAGGATTTGAAACTCCCTCTTGCATCAGCGCGCGCCAGGGTTCATGATAATCACCATCTTGTAACTACACGGTTGCGAGTCGTCAGGGGAGGGGGCGCCCAAATGGCACTCCAAGCATTGTTCGAAGATGGTCTCGACCGGACCTGGCAGCGTCGCGCGAACTGTATGGGCGTCGATCCTGAGCTGTTCTTCCCAGAGCGGGGCGCATCGACCCGGGAAGCAAAGGAGGTCTGCCGCGGATGCGTTGTCCGCGAGGACTGCCTCGAGTTCGCCATCGCCAACAGTGAGAAGTTCGGCATCTGGGGAGGAATGAGCGAAAGGGAGCGCCGCCGGGTACGGCGCGCCCGTGTGCTCGCCCAAGCGGCCAGTACCGCTTCGTGAGCCCACGTCGGGGCCGCAGTTGAGCTAGGGAGCGAGCCCCCGTTCCAAAAGGCGCGCCTCAATGGTGCGTTCTTCGCTGAGGTCGAGTTCTGCCCAGCGCTCAACGGCTATGGCGTCCAATACCGTTGCGGGCAGTAGGCCGACAAGTTCCGCGCGGGCGATGGGCGCACGCTCGGCCACGAAGTCGAAGGCTTGGGCCGGGCCGAAGAGCCACGGGTAGATGAGATTGCAGGACACCTGCGACCTTCCCCCGAGATCGAGCCCGAGCGCCCTCACCTCCCGGTTGCGCATGGCCCCGGCTATCTCGCGGGCGATGCTCACGTCGTCGAGCGCTAGCCAAAGGTTGTAAGCAACGAGGACGTCTCGTGCCCCTACGCAGATGGCGCCGGCCGTCGGGTGAGGTGCCGCCGGTCCCATGTCGGGTGGATCGCTGACAAACGCGCCGCGCCTCAGCTGTGCCAGGGAGCGCTCCGGCCCGTACAAGAAGCAGGGCACGCCGAGCTCGCCCGCCGCGTAGGCGGCGAAGGCGTTTCGAGCAGTGAGAGCACAAGAAAGCTCCACCGGGCCGGGATCGGCCACGCCCGGCACGACCCGCGCCGCAGAGGCGGTTCGCATCGGGATGAATGCCACGACGTCGATCACCCCGAGGCGGGGGCGGCCGGTCGCGTGTTCGCGGACATCGAGGAGCGAGACGGCGATCTCGGCTATGGACCGGGCCGACTCCTCGACGTCTCGACCGCCGAGAGTGAGGACGGTCCGGTTGTGCCACGGGTCAGTGTGGACATCAAGCAGGCACGTCCCCGCGGCGGCCACGATGGCCTCGAGGGCTGAGCTCCTGCGTCCTTCGCAAACGTTGATGACACATTCGAGAGGCGCGACCGCTTCCGAGCCAAAGGCCCGAATCAGTCCTTCCTGGTTGCTCAGCGCGAGCGAACTGTGAGAAGCCGGCGATGGCGAGCGATCCGCCTCCGCTCGCGCTCAGAGGTCCCTCCCCAGACACCGTGGTCGATGTGGTTGACCATGGCGTACTCAAGGCACGGCTCTTTCACTGGACAATCAGCGCAGATCCGCCGCGCGACCTCCACCCCAACGCCATCACTTGGGAAAAAAGTGTCCGGAGGCATGTCCCGGCACTTCCCCCGCCCCATCCACGAAGTGTCCACGGCTCCATTGTGACCTGTCCGGGCCAACAGCGCTACGCCTTAGAGGATATTCGCAGCTAATCCTAAGATTTTTCTGCCCGTGGGCCGGCTCGAGGGCGGCCGCCGGCCGATCTTGGTGGCAAATGGCCGATAGATTGACACTGTGCCGGCAAGCACGGGTGATGACGAGAGCGAGAACGGCACCGACCCGTTGAGGCAGTTGCTGAGTTGGAATGAACCTGAGGCCGCCCCTGCGGCTTCGGCCGTTCAGCTCGACCCCGGGGCGCCCGCGCCTGACAAGGTGGCCGGCGCCGATGCCACCGCAGAACCGCCCGGGTCGAGCGCGACGGCACCAGGGGTCAGTCCCGAGCCCACGCGAGCGGGCGCAGAGCCGCCGCCACAGCGCTGGGCGGCTCCGGAGAACGGCTTTGAAGGCTACGTGCACAGCCCGTATCAGCAGCCGGGCCACGGGGGGCAGGACTATGTCCAGTTGGACTACGGACCGGTGCAGTCGCCCGGTCAGCCCGTGTGGCCGCAGTTCGACTGGCAAGAAGCCCAGTGGCCGCCGAAGCAGTTCTATGGCGAGCTACCTCAGCCCAGGCCGCCGAGGCGGCCTCCGCGAGCACTTCCTGGATGGCTCGGGGTGGCCATCCTCGCAGCCGTTGTCGGGGCTGTGGTCGGAAGCAGCCTCGTCGCCGTGTTCGCGAGCCGGGCTCCGCAGACAATCGTGCGGGAGTACTTCCCGGGAACTACTGGCACGGTCAAAGTCGGCGACGTCCAGTCGATCCTCGCATCAGTGCTGCCCGCCGTCGTCTCTATCGACACGAGCAGTCTTAGGGACATAGACAACCTCGGCGGCTATGTCGAGGGGGCGGGCACCGGCATGATCATCGAACCGAGCGGCGTCATCCTCACGAACAACCACGTCGTGGCAGGGGCCGAGACAGTCACGGTCACCTTCTACGGGCAAGTCAAACGGTTTCCGGCAAAGGTCATCGGCGTCGACGCGCAAAAAGACATCGCGCTCGTGCAGGTCGAAGGCGCCGGTGACTCGCTGCCAGTGGTCCACCTCGGGAACTCCAATTCGGCTCAACAAGGCGACGGAGTGCTGGCGATAGGCAATGCGCTCGCCTTGGCGGGCGGCCCGACGGTGACAGAAGGCATCGTTTCGGCGCTTGACAGATCGCTCATCGCCACGACCGACGAGGGCACGAGCGAAAGGCTGACCGGGCTGATCCAGACAGACGCGCCCATCAACCCAGGCAACTCCGGGGGCCCGCTTGTCGATTCGTCAGGGCAAGTCGTGGCAATGAACACCGCCGTGGCGACGAGCTCGGCGGGCAATGCGCCGGCGCAGAATGTCGGCTTCGGGATCGCGGTCGACGAGATCCGTACCGTCGTGGCCCAGATCCTGCACCACCCCGTCCGGCCCTGACCAGCCGTCTTTAGGGCCGCTCTCCGCTTTGTCGGGGCGAGGCCCGGTACACTTCGCCCGGTTCTTCCGCCAAGGAGAGACGATGAGCTTTATCAACCCAGAAGATCCTCAGCCCTCCGAGCCCCCCCGGGGCCATGTGAGGATGGTCTATCTCGGCCCAGTCGCGCCGCACTGGGAGGTGGAGTCGGAATTCGGCGATCGGGCCGTGATCGAGGAATTCCGCCAGCGCGCCCTCGCTCGCCTCGTGCTGCTGCCGCCGCACGACCCGCAGTTTCGGAGGAACCGGGAGCGCATCGTCCGCGACGCGGAACGGGAGAACCTCATCTTGGAGTGGGACTTCGGGGTGCCCGAGGAAGAGGTGGTGCTGGCCTGAGCGGCTGCGCCCGAAGGTGCAGGGAAGGCTCAGCTCGCTCGGCTCCGGGCTAGGCGCCCTTTGTCTCGAGGTTGATGCGCGCCAGCCACAAGCCGGGGGCGTCGATCTCGGCCGGGGTAGGAAGGTGCTCGGCGTCTGTCCACAACCGCGCCAGGTCGCCTGAGCGATCGAGCACGCCCTGCACGAACGCAGCGCCCCGGTCGAGGTCTTCCTGGTCCAAATGCAGACCGAACAAGGACTCCGCCACGCGCTCGCCTTCACCACGTCCGACGCGCCGGCGCCGCATCGCTTCGCCGATGGGCGCATGGCCGCCGATGAGGCGAGAGGCGACGACAGAGGTCACGTACTCCGCGTAGCCGGCGATGGCTGCTGTCAGCGCAGCGAGCTGGGCGCGGACCTTTTCGAGCTCCGGCGACGGCCCGCGATCGGTGTCGCCGAGGAGCGACGGGTCCCCGATGATCTGCGAGAGCCCGGGGATGCTCCCCGGGTCGATCCCCTGCAGGAGTCCTTCGAGGTCCCGTGGATCGGGGCGGACGAGCCGGACTGTGCGCGACGACGAGCTCTTCGAGCCTGCTCGCCACCTGCGGGCGGGACAGCACGGCGTGAAAGGCCATCTCGTGCGCGCACAGCCAGAGCTGGAGATCGTCGAGCGGCAGGCTCCACTCCTCGGCGAAGCGGTCCAGGTTGCCGACGGCGACGAGGATCTCGTCCGAAGGCGTCCGGGGCAAGGGCAGGTCGTACTGGCCCAAAGACCGCCGGGCGAGATGACCGACGACAGAGCCCACCTGCATGGCAGCCATCGCAGGCGCCATGGCCGATGTCCACCGGCCGATCATCTCGGCGAGGTCCATGTCCTCGGGGTCCTCGTCGCCAACGGGATCTGAGCCGAGCAAGGGATCCGGCTCTCCGAGGAACGGATCGACCGGCAGCTCCTGCGCATCGTCGCCGCGCGCCAAGCTCGCGCCCCCGCCTCATCAGAGCCGGTCCCCGCGGGCGGCCCGAAGCCGAGCGGCCCCGGCATCTTCGGACTGGACGGTCCGGGCGCCCCGGGCATGGTCGGGCTTGACCGGCCTGGCCCCTCGGGCGTGGAGGTCAAGGCGGCCGCAAGGCGGTCGAGCAGCGGGCGCCAAGCCTCCAGGCTGCGCCGGGCCCATTCGACCCGCGTCGTCGGGACCAGCCTCAACCCCGAGACGCCGGACCCGAGGACCATGCCGGTGACCTCGGCCACGTGCAGCTCGGCGATCGCGCTCGAGCTCCTCGAGTCGGATGCGGGCGATCGGGTCGGGGTTGGGGTCGGGCTCGTCCCCCGCGGCCACGCTTGTCGCCAGCTGGAAGGCGAGCTCCCACTGCAGCGGACCCTCGGTGCGGATCAGCCGCAGCAGGTCGCCGAGCATGTTGCGGAGGAAGTCGCCACCGCCCGGCGCCAGGGGATCGCTCACAACCCCGATGCTAGGGCGCGCCCTGCTCGGGCATGGTCCAGGCTCAGGCCGCTGGCGTGAGACGAGCTTTCGCGTCCCACAAGTGACCGGCCCGGTCGAGGTCGAGCGTTGACCGACCGGTTCGGCGGCAGAGAGTACAGCGCTCGCCACCATGTCCGACATCGTGGTCGTCGGCTCGCCGTTCACGGCTTCAATGATGTCGCCCGGATGCACTCCGGCCTTGGCGGCCGCGCCGCCGGGGACGACCGAGACGACCTTGACGGCGGTCTCGGTCGGAGAGACCGGAACGGTCTTGCCGGTGATCCCGAGCCAACCGTGAACGACACGGCCATCGGAGATGAGGTCTCCAGAGACGATGTCGGCCAGCCAACCGGGCGTCGCTGTCAAGGAGCTTCCCGCCACGCCCGTGACCATCCCGATGAGGCGCCCTGCGCCGTCGACGACGACGCCACCGTTCGCCACCCCGACGAGCGGATCGAGGGTTTGCAGGGACTCGAGCAGCGGCGGGCTGTCCACGCTCGATGTCAACTTGACGTCGAGCTCGGAGACGGTGCCCCAGCACGTGTGGGTACCGGCGTCGTCGACCCAGACAAGGGCGACAAATGAGCCGTAACCGATTGTGTTCCCCGATGCGAAGCTGACGGCGGTCAAGGTGGCGATGGAGTGCACGCGCACGACGGCGAGCCCGGTGCCAGGGTCGACCCCGACGAGTGTCGCGGGGAGGAGCTGGCCGTCGATGAAGACCCCTATGTCATCGGCGTCGGTGATGAGCGAGGCGGGCACGAGCACGTAGCCCTTGGAGCTCACGACGACGCCGACTCCGCTGGGCTTGTGGTCGACGAAGACCATCGGCATGGCGGGGGCGACCTGAGCAGCCATCTTGTCCCAGGCCCGGTTCGACGCCCATGACCAGGGTCGTCGAGGTGGCGACGAGGGTCGACTTTGGCAAGGCGTTAATCTGAGAGCCGAAGTGCTGGCCGGCCAGAGGTGCCGTCGCCGTTTTCGCCGACGACGACGGGAGCAGGTGGGTGAGATGGCCACCGATCGAGCACCACTCCGGTCGCCAGCAATGCACCGACGATGCCGGCCGACCAGGCTCCCGCTCTGGTCGGTGTGGCGGCCATCCAGCTGCGCCGTGCCGAGAGCGCTTCGGGGCTGACCGGTAAAGCGTGCTCGCCCAGCTCGGATGGGTGCCTCCAAAGACGATCGTCAGGCGGCAGGAGGGGGGCGCACCAGTCTTCGTCGTGAGCGTCGTCGAAGTCGTCTGCCGGTTCGACCACGGCTCTGAGGCTATTCCAAACAGTCCCGCCTTGGGGTGTCGGGCCCCGTATGCGAGCTCTCCCGGCTCCGGCGCGGTCGCCTACCATGGCCGGTGTGCTGGCCCCTGCGGAAGGTGACAACTGGCTCGAGCTGACCTCCGAGCCACTTGCCGACCGAGCGCGCGCTCGCTTGGGTGGCAGAGGCCCTCATGTGGAGCGGTGGCGTGTTTCGTCGGGACCGTGCGGGACCACGCCGAGGGGCGGACCGGGGTGAGCGCCATCGACTACGAGGCTTACACGGACCAGGTGCTGCCGCGTTTCGAGGCGATGGTCGCCGCCGCCCGGGAGCGCTGGCCCGAGCTCGGGGGCGTCGTCGTGTGGCACAGGGTCGGCCACATCGGCCTCGGCGAGGCTTCCGTCGTCGTGGTGGTGTCGACCCCGCACCGGGCCGAGGCCTTCGACGCCTGCCGGTACCTGATCGACACCTTGAAGGCGACCGCGCCGATCTGGAAGCACGAGACCTGGGACGGGCGGGACGGACTGGAGCCTGGCCTCGCGGCCGGTCGAGCCGCCCCCGGGGTCGCCCGCAAGGTGAGTGCCGACCTCGCAGTCGACTTCGGCACGGCGCGCACCCTCGTCGCCGTGCGCGGCCACGGCGTCGTCGTCGACGAGCCGACGATCGCCGCCGTCGAGCTCGGGCGCAACCGTCTCGTGGCCTTTGGGGCCGAGGCCGCGAGCCTGCGCGGGCGCTGCGCGGGCGAGGTGGCGCATCGTCCGGCCCGTCTGCCACGGCCAGCTCGCCGACTTGGACCTCACCTCCGCCGTGGCAAGGCAGCTGCTGCGCCGGGCAAAGGTCGGTTCGGTCAGCCAGCCGACGGTGCTCTGCTGCGCGTCGGGGACGGCGACGGGTGTCCAGCGACGGGCGCTCGACCGGGCGTTTACCAGCAGGCCGGGGCGGAGAGCGTCCGTTTCGTCGAGCTGCCGGTCGCAGTCGCCCTCGGCTCCGGGCTGCGAATCGAAGAACCCGTCGCCTCGATGGTCGTGGACGTCGGCGCCGGCACGACCGAGATCGGGGTGCTCGCGCTCGGGCGGTCTTGTGACCCATGCCTCGGTCCCTTTCGGTGGGGGGGACTTCGACGAGGCCATCAGGCTGCTTGTGTGCCCGCCAGCTTGACCTCGTCATCGACTGCGACGACGGCCGAGGGCATCAAGTGCGCCATCGGCAGCGCCTGGGTGGAAGACGACGACAAGGTCGAGGTACGGGGCCGGGACGCCTCCAGCGGCATCGTGCGCTCGGTTGTCATCTCCACGGGCCGAGGTTGCCGACGCCATCGCCCCGCGGGTGGACCGGATCCTCGCCGCGGCAGTGTCGTGCATCTCCTCTGCGCCGCCCGACCTCGCCAACGACCTTTTGAACCGGGGGCTCTACCTTGCCGGTGGCGGTGCTCTGCTCAACGGCTTCGCCCAGCGGCTCGCCACCGCGACGGGGATACCGGTCCACCTCGTCGAGGAGCCCGAGCGGTGCGCCATCTCGGGCGCCGCCGTGTGCCTGGCCTCGATGCGGCCGAGGCGACGAGGCCGTCAGTCGCCGTCGGAGATGACGCCGAGCACGTCCTCGGCCGCTTGACGAACCTGCCAGTCCGGGTCCGCCAGGCACCCTTTCAGCGCCGCGTCGGCACTCGGGGCCCTCGAAAGCGGCGAGAGCGACGACGGCCCTGCGTCGGATCTGCGGCTTGTCCGCCAAAGCGGCGAGGACGGCGGCCAGGCCGTCCGCGTCGCCGATGGCGCCCGAGCGCGGCCACGGCCGACTCACGGCAGAGGGCGTCCGAGTGGGACGAGGCGATCCGCACGAGGCTCGGGTACGGCGCGCGAGTCACCCACCTCGCCCACGGCGTAGCACGCCGCCTCGACAACGATGTCGTCGGGATCGTCCAGAAGGGCAGCGAAGTCGGCCCCCGGCAAGGTCGGCACCCAGCTCGCAGGCGTACCTGCGGGCGCGTGGATCGGCGTCCGCGAGGCCGGCTGCTGGGCGTCTTGCGGCGTCGCACGGCCCATACGAACGAGGGCCCCGAGTGCCGCCGCGCGCACCTCGGCGTCCGGATCGGTGAGAAACGCCCGGGCGGCGGCCTCGTCGCCAGTGTGGCCGGCGGCGGCGGCATCGCCGCGCCGGCGAGCCGCCTCGAGTGACTCGTTTTCACCCGGACTTGTCACACGCGGCGCCCGCGGGCGGTGGCGTCGTGGCAGGCTACGGCTCCGTGGATTCGGTACACGATTCGTCGAGCGTAGAGGTCGGACCGCCTGAGGATGTCCAAGCGGGCGCGGTCGAGGTCTACGGCGACGGGCCGGGCGGTGGGCCGGGCGACACCGGCGCGAACGTGCTCAGTTCCACTGGGGATGGCGCCACACGCTGGCGTCGATCCTCACCTTCAGTCCTCGTCGGCGTGATCGTCGCCTGGTTCATCCAGTTGCCGTACTACGCCTTGACGCCCGGTGCGGCGCCCGAGGTGAGCACTCTCATCAAGGTGCCCGCCTGCCCACCGCCACGCGCACCGGGGCTCGGTGCTGCTCGTCTATGTGGAGCTGACCCCCTTGCGTGCCCTGTACTACCCGTTCTTTTGGCTGGACCCGAACGCCGCCATCTATCCGAGCGCGCGAGATCCTCGGCAGTGAGACCACGGCCCAGTACGCCACCGAGGGCGAGATCGACATGTCCACCGCCCAGCAGGCCGCAACGGTCGTGGCGCTTCGCGAGCTCGGCTACAAGGTTCCGGTCGTCGAGCTCGGCGCACTTGTCTACGGCATCTTGCCGGGCACACCTGCCGCTTCGGCCCTCAAGGTGGGCGATGTCATCAGCGAGCTTGACGGCACCAAGGTGCCGACATACCTCGATCCTGTCGAAAAGGCTCGAAGCGCTCGCACCCGGCACGACCGTCCACCTCGTGGTGAGTGCCTACCCGGCCGGCAAAGCGCGAGACGGTAAGCCTCAAGCTGGGCGTGTTCCGCGCGCACGAGCCAGAGCTCTTACGACTGCTTTCCCGAGGGCAAAGGCACGCAGGTACAAGATCCTCAAATTCGTCACCGTCACCGGCGGCAAGCCCCACCCAGTCGCCTGCATGGGCATCTACCCCCAGGGAAGTGGTGGCACCGCCATCGACGGGACCGCCTTTAAGGTCGGTCCCCTGCCCGTGAAGGTGGACCTGTCCTCAGAAGGAATCGTCGGCCCGTCGGCCGGCCTTGCCTTCACCCTCGGGCTCATGGAGGAGCTCGACCGCGGCCGACCTCACCGGCGGCCACAAGGTCGCCGCGACCGGGACGATGTCGATCGACGGGACTGTGGGCGACGTCGGCGGGGTCGCCCAGAAGACGATCGCCGTGCGCGGCGCGGGGGCAAGCGTCTTTTTGGTGCCCGCCGCAGGAGTACGCCGTCGCAAAGGCCCACGCGGGCAGTCGCCTCAAGGTGTACGCCGTGAGCACGATCGCCCAGGCGATCCACGATCCTCGAGTCGCTCGGGGGCCGGATCGCACGCACCACCGCGTAAGAGAAGCAGCGTCGTAGGCTGTTGCCAATGTCGGAGGAACCTCAGGTTGTCTCGATCTCCTCAACCGCGCCGCTCAGCCCTGACGAGATAGCACGCAAGTCCTTCCCCGCCGTACGCCGGGGTCGTCGACGGCGAAGCGGTGCGTGCCTTTCTCGCCAAGGTGGCGGCCGAGCTTCGCGACGCGCTCGAACGCGAGGCGGCGCTGCGCGAGCAGCTCGCCGAAGCCGAGCGCCGCGCTAGAGGACCCCGTGCTCGACGAGGCGACGCTCACAAGGGCAATTGGCGTGGAGACGGCCAAGATCCTCTCGACCGCGCACGAGGCGGCCCGCAACGTCGTGGCAAAGGCCGAGGAGCGAGCGGCCGAGCTGATCGGCGCAGTCCGAGGGCGTCCTCGCCGAACAGGTCGCCCTCGCCGAGGCCGAGGCGCTCGCGATCCGCAGTGCCGCCGAGCAGGAGGCCGACGAGTACGCCGCCCGGGCGCAAGCCGAGGCGGACTCGTTGACCGACGAGGCGCACGCGGACGCCGTCGAGCTCCTCGACGCGACAAAGGAAGAGTGCCGCCGCATGGTGGCAGAAGCCCGCGACCTCAGGAACCGCACACTCGCCGATCTCATGGCGCAACGGCGCGCCTCTGCGTGTCCAGCTCGAGGAGCTACGAAGCGGGAAGGACTCCCTGCTCCGAGTCGTCGACGCGGTGGCGGTGCGCGGTCGAGGCTTTGCGCGAGCGGCTTGTCGCCGCCGAGGACGAGGCGCGCCTGGCGGCCGAGCAAGCCGGCGAGCGATTCGAGCGCCAAGTGGGTCACGACGAGCTCAGCGAACTCGAAGAGGAGCTCGCCGCGGCCGGCGGAGCGCTCGGCGAGGTTGATGTCGCCGGTCTCACACAGGTTACGAGCGGCACGCTCGCCGTCACCTCCGGCGAGGCGCCTGCGGGCGAGGGCGGCGCGCCGAGCGCCGAAGCTGCCCCAAGCGAGGACGATAAGGGCCGGAGCGGGTCGGGCGCGAGCCGCCGGAGCGTCGACGAGCTATTTGCCCGGATCCGGGCCAGTCGGGCGGCGGAGGAAGCCGCGCTGGCGCCGGGGACCGGCGAGGATGCGCCGGCCGGGAGCAACTGCGAGGTCGAGATCCTCGAGGAAGTGGCCGAAGGACCTGAGCCCGCCGCTGTTGAGCTCGCGGCCTTCGGCAAAGCCGAGGAGGGCGACGGGACCGAGGGGCGCCAAGGCGAGCCGGAACACAAGGCCGAGACGGTGACTGCCGTGGCTGATATGGAGACCGTCGAAGCAGACAAGGCAGCCTCGGTGCCGGGCGCGTCAGATGAGGCGGGCGCGCCTCACGGGCCCAAGGCCGCGTCCGCGTTCGATGCCGAGGCGGTGGTCGAAGAGCGGGCCGCCGAGCCAGGCGAAGTCCTCGGCTCAGAGGCGCAAGAAGCCGTTGCCCTACCCGGCGCCGATGCACCCGGGGCCGCGGGGGTGCTCGACACCGGAACCGTGGCGCTCGCCAAGCCGCTCGACAGCGACGCCATCACCGAGCCGGACGTCGAGTCGTTGGCCAGGCGTGACCACCTCCTCGGGGCCGTCACGGCCAAGCTCGGGCGGGCGCTCAAGCGAGCGCTGCAGGACGACCAGAACGAACTTCTCAACGCCTTGCGCCAGACCTCCCGCAAACCTGTGCTGGACGAACTAGTGCCCCCCGAGGCCCAACGCGACAGGTTCGTCGCGGCGGCGAGCGATCAACTCGCCAGGGCCTATGAGGCTGGCGCCGCCTTCCTCGTGACCGGCGACGCGGTCGAGGGACCGTCTGTGAGCGCACCGCCGCCGAGCGCCGCCGTCGCCTTGGAGGCAGGGACGGCGCTCGCCGCCGAGCTGGCCGACGACCTGTCCGCAATGTTGCGCCAAAGGATCGAAGAGGCGCTCTCCGAGCTTGACGGAAGCCATGGAGGGCTCGGCCGACGCGGCCGGGGTGGCCTATCGCGAATGGAAGGGATCGCGGGTCGAAGGACTCGCCGGCGACTTCACGACCCGGGCTTTCGCCGTCGGCGAGCTGGCGGTGCTGGAGTCGTCAGCAACGGTGAGGCGCCGCTCGTGCGTTGGGCCGTCGAGGACGACGACGGCGGCGGTTCGTGCCCCGATTGCGACGACAACTCCCTTGCCGGGCCGCAGTCACCGGGTGCCGCCGTTCCCGACCGGGCACTCGCACCCGCCGGTGCACCCAGGCTGCCGCTGTCTTCTCGTGCCAGTTCGGTCGTAGGCTCCACTCCGATGCGAGTTCCGACGGACCTACCGTCCCGGTCGCGCCCGGTGCGGCGTTACCAGCTCTGGGTCACTGGGAGCGGTGGTCTTTCCTCATCGTGGCGGTGATCGTCGTCCAGGGGCTGGCGAACTTCTACACGAACTACCTCTGGTACCGCTCGGTCCACTTCACCGCGGTGTGGCGCCTCATGATCGAGACCAAGCTCGAACTTGCCGGGACCTTCGTCGTCTTGTTCTTCGTCGCTTGCTGGCTCAGCCTCTGGGTGGTCGACCGCATCGCCCCCCGGGCTCTGCTCGTCTCACCCGAGCTCGAGATCGTCCGTCGCTACCAGCAGATCGTTGCCGGCCACACGGTCGCTCTGCGCACGGTCGTGTCCTTGATCCTCGCTCTGATCCTCGGCGTGTCGACCGACGACCAGTGGCAGCACTGGCTGATGTTCCGCAGCGGCAAGTCTTTCGGGACGGCTGATCCGCAGTTCCACAAGGCGGTCGGCTTTTACGTGTTCAAGCTGCCGTTCTTGTCGTTCCTCGTCGACTGGACCCTCGTAGCGCTTCTCCTGCTCCTGATCATCACGCGCCGTGAGCCACTATCTGAACGGCGGCCTCCGGTTCCAGGGCCCATCGCCGCGTGTCGACCCGCGCGTGATCGCCCACCTTTCGGTGATCCTCGCCGCCATGGCGCTCGTCCGATCGGCGGGCTACTTCTACGTCGACCGCTACAACCTCGTGTTCGCCAAAGACAGCATCTTCAACGGCGCCTTTTACACCGACGTGCACGTGCGCCTGCCGGCGATCGAGTTGCTTGCCGTCGTGGCGCTGGCCGTATTCGTGCTGATGATCTTCAACGTCTACCAACGCAGCTTGGCTCTCCCGGCCATCGGAGCCGGCCTGTGGGTGCTCGTCGCCCTCACCGCCGGCGTCATCGTGCCGGCCCTCGTGCAGGCGCTCAAGGTGACGCCAGCCCAGAGCACGCTCGAGGTGCCTTACATCCAGCGGAACATCAAGTGCGACCCGCGCGGCACTTGACCTCAACGGAGTCACCGAGCGGGCCTTCGCCTGGTGTCTCGAACCTCACGGGCGGGGTGGTCGCAGGAGCCGCCTCGACTCTGGACAACCTTCCCCTCTGGGAGCCCTCGATCACCTCTCAGACCTACCAGAAGCTCCAGCAGAACGGCACCGGCTTCACCATCGCCGGCCTCTCTCTCGACCGTTACCGCGTCAACGGCACCTTGACCCCGTTCGTCATCGGCGTGCGAGAGGTCAATGCGGGAGACCTGCCGACCCAGTCGTGGGTCAACACCCATCTGCAGTACACCCACGGCTACGGGGCCATCCTCTCGCCGGCAAACCAGCAGACCGGAGGCAACCCCGTCTTCGACATCTCCGGCGTCCCGCCCCAGTCGAGCTGCCGGTGCCCCCCAGATCACCCAGTCGGCTGGTCTACTTCGGGCTGGGTGAGACGGGTTACGTGGTCGCGGACACCTCCCAGAAAGAGGTCGACTACTCCGACGCGAAGCGGGAACGTGATCTCGAGCCACTACAGCGGCCCCGGAGGCGTTCCGATCGGCTCGTTCTGGACCAAGGCTGCCTTCGCCCTGCGGTTCCACGACCTGAACCTGCTCATCTCGAGCGACGTCACGCCCAAGTCGCGCCTGATGTTGCTCCAAGACATCCGGCTCAGGGTCGCAAAGGTGGCGCCGTTCCTCGTCGTAGACAACAATCCCGTACCCGGTCATCGACAAGGGCCAGATCGACTGGATCGTCGACGCCTACACGACCACGACCTACTACCCGTACGCCCAACAGGCGGACACTTCCGAGCTCCCGGGTGGGAGCGGCCTTGTCGACGCGGACTTCAACTATGTGCGCAACTCGGTGAAGGTCGTCGTCAACGCCTACACGGGCAACATGACCTTTTACGCCGTTACCAACAACGAACCGATCCTCAACACCTGGGAATCCATCTTCCCGGCCATGTTCAAGCCGCTCAGCGACATGGACGCGATGCTGCGGGCACACCTTCGCTACCCGCAGGCGCTCTTGATGGTGCAGGCTCAGGCGTTCGGCCGCTACCACTTGACCAATCCATCTTCGTTCTACATCGCCAACAATGCCTGGGAGCTCGCCCCGACTTCTGGGACCGGCTCGCCCGGATTCTCCGCTTCCAACCGACGCCTACGGGAACACGCTGCGTTTCGTGCCCGAGTACGAGATCCTCCAGCTACCCGGGGCCAGTTCGACGGCCTTTACCGCCATCGAGCCGCTCGACCCGTTGTCACAGGGCGACCGGCTCCAGACACTGGCGGCACTCATGACGGCATCCTCCACCTACGGCACCTACGGCGAGCTGACCACCTATGAGACGCCGCCCAGGAGCGCGACGGCGGGTCCTGCCGTCGTCAACTCGAGGATCCAGTCCAACACGACCGTGTCCCAGTACGTGACGCTGCTCGGCCGGGCAGGCTCGACGGTGTCGCTCGGGACCACGCTCATCATCCCGATCGACGACTCGCTCGTCTACGTGCGACCGCTTTATGTGAGCTCGTCGCAGAACCCCTATCCCGCAACTGACGCGCTACATCGTCGTCTACGGGAACCAGGTTGAGATGGGCACGACACTCGGGAGCGCCTTGTCGGGCGTCTTCGGCGCTGTGACGAGCAGCATCGGGGGCGGCAGCGGCCAGATACCCCAAACCGTGCGGACTCTCATCGCGAGCGCCCAGAGCTACTACAAACAAGGTCTCGCGGCGCTCAAGAGCGAAGATCTGGCGGCCTACTCGGCGGACATGCAGATCGTGGGCAACCTCATCTCGCAGGCGGAATCGGAGTTGAAAAAGACGGTAAAGGTCACCGCCTCGAAGGTCGTCACCCACTCCAGCTCGAAAGAGGTCAGTACCACCATGGCGGGTGCCTAGCTCGGCGCGCTCCGGGGCGGGTCTGGCTTGAACCCTATGGGAGTGCCAATCGGGGACCTCTTGGTGTGAACCGCGTGATGGCGTGGGTCCCCGATCGAACGGATGGGCGCCCTGTCTCCGGCGATCTCGTCGATGAGCCGGTAACGAATTGACTCGGTGGCATCGAGCAAGCGTCCCGCGCGGAAGTCGGCGGCAACTTCGGACAGCGGGCGACCGGTCGAGGCGGCCACCCGCTCGTGCAACCGGTCGAGGCGTCTGGAGTGATGATCTAACAACGCGGTGAGCTCGTTCGCCCGTCCGGAGATCTCGAGCTCCGGATCGCTCAGGCGGAACCGGGTATGGGCAAGGGCCGTCCTCCTCGCGCCGGCGCAGAGCACCCCGACGGATGCACCCTCGACGCGACCTGAGCACACGATGTTGACCGGAACGCCGAGCAGGTCGATGACGTCGATGAGGGTCCACGCCGGCTCGAGCGCGGTCGCTTGGCTGTCGAACTGGAGCTCGATGGCTCCGTCGCCGAGGGCGTCAAGGGTCATGAGCTCGGCTGCCACCCGCCCGGCGAGGGCGTCATCGAGGACGCCGCGACAAAGCACGATCCGGCGCTCAAAGAGGCGCTCTTGCAGCCAGGAGCTGTCGGGTTGACCTGTCATTCGCGGCCTTGTTCGGGTTCGAGAGCAAGACGCCAGTCCAGGTGTTGGTCGAGGGCGGCGGCATAGCGTTCGAGAGTCGAGATCCTGACGTCGCTGTGGCCCGCCTCAAGGCGTGCGACGGCGGACTGTGAGGTGTGCATGAGGGCGGCCACCTCGGTCTGACTGAGACCGCTGGTTCGCCGTCGCGCGACCAGATCTTCCACCAGCTCCCGCCTACGACGGGCCATGTCCCCGAAGCCTGGGAACAAAGGCTCATGTTTGCGCTCGGTCACACCCGACCGCCTCCTCATAGCGTTGGTGATATCTTGAAAATGATATAACACTTACGGTAGCCAGGGGGTAGTGAGGTGTGGGGAGAAGGGTTCTTGAAGCAGTCGATGATCCCGACGGTGCTCGACCAGACGAGCCGGGGGGACCGCGCCTACGACCTTTACTCGCTGTTGTTGCGGGAGAGGATCGTGTTTCTCGGCCAAGAGGTTGACGACCAGATCGCCAACTTGATCGTCGCCCAGATTCTCTATCTCGAAGCGGACGACCCCGACAAGGACATCTCCCTCTACATAAATTCCCCGGGCGGCCTCGGTTACGCCGGTATGGCGATATACGACGTCATGCAGCACGTGCGGCCCGAGGTGTCGACGATCTGCGTGGGCATGGGCATGTCGGCGGCGGCCATGATCCTCGCCGGTGGTGCGGCGGGCAAGCGCCTCGCCCTGCCGAACGCCAAGATCATGATCCATCAGGGCAGCGCCGGCGCCCGGGGAGCGCCTCGGGACATGGAGATCCAACTGCGTGAAGTGCTTGCGACGACACGGCGGATGGCCGAGATCATCGCCTTCCACAGCGGGCGCAGTGTCGAAGAGGTCGAGCACGACATCGACCGGGACTACTTCATGACAGCGCGGGAGGCGCTGGATTACGGCCTTATCGACGACATCGTCACTCCGCGGCGCGGTGTCGCGGCGGGCGACATGGCGCTGGTGGGGGCGGCGGCTTCGAACTAGCGGGACCGTGCGGAAAGGGCGTACGCGGCCGACACCCAGTCGCGGACGGAATGAAAGACGGGTACGCCGTGCGCCTCGATCGCCTGTGACATCTTTTGTGTGTAGGGCCCGCCCATGGCGCCACAGACAATTGGCTTGCTGGCATTGTTCAAGCGTGCGAGAACCTCGACGATACCTTCGTCCAAGGGGGAATTCTGGAACACGAACCACGGCATGACGATGTCGGTGCCGGGGTCTTGGAGGAGTGCCTCGATGCCTTTCTCGTAATCCCCACTCGTTGCCGACCCGGTCACGTCGATGGGGTTCTGCACCACGTAGTAGGTCGGGTACTGGGCCTTCAAACTTGCCGCGATGTCGCCGCTCAGTTGCGGCAGCTCCAGTCCATATGCCTCGAGGAGGTCAATGGCCTGCACGAAAGCCCCGGCGCCGTTGCTGATGAGGCCGACGCTTCGCCCAGGCGGAGCCGGCTGCATGGAGAGGGACTTGGCCGCTGCGACCAGTTCGTCGATGCTGTCCACAGAGATGATGTCGGCTTGCTTGAAGGCTCCTTCGATGACGCGGTGCGAGCCGCCCAAGAAGCCCGTGTGGGAGACCGAGGCCTTGGCGGCTCGGCCCGACCTCGCCGCCTTGAAGACCACGACCGGCTTGTACTTCGAGACCGCACTCGCTGCGCGTAGGAACTTTCGTCCGTCCTCGAGCCCCTCGATGTAGCAGGCGATGACATTCGTGGCGGGATCGTTGCCGAGGTAGGCGACCAGATCCCCCTCGTCGACGTCTATGCGGTTGCCGTAACTGACGAACTTGCTAATCCCCGCTCCGCTCAGCCGCTCCAAGAACACGGCCCCCACGGTGCCGGACTGGGTTATGAGGGCGACGGAGCCCTTGGGCGGACGGATCATCCTCTCGGGGGCGTAGAAGAAGGTGTCGAAGCGCGACTCGCTGTCGAGCACGCCGATGCAGTTGCAGCCCACGACGCGAACGTCGTTCTCGCGGGCAAGTCGCCTGATGGTCGCCTCAAGCTCCTCGCCTTGGCCGCCCAGCTCCTTTCCCCCGCTCGATATCACCACCATGTTGCGGGTGCCGATTACTGCGCACTGGTTTATGAGGTCTGGCACCAACTCGAGGGGGACTGTGACGACGACGAGGTCGACAGGTTCAGGGACATCTCTGAGCGAGGCGAAGGCTTTCAGGCCCATCACTTCGTCCCTGGTCGGGTTGACCGGGAAAACCTTCCCCGTGTAGCCGTGCCGGGAAAGGCTCTCGAGCACGGCGCCCCCGATTTTCGTCGCGCTTGTCGAAGCACCCACGAGTGCCACTGAGCTCGGAGTGAAGAACGTGTCGAGATGGGCGAGGTTTGCCTCTTCGCGGAACCCAGCAGGGCGTGGCGTTGCATTGGTCGGGGGGAGGATCTTCGCGTCCAGCACCCGGTGCTGGTCTCCCCAGACGAGGATGGGGTTGAGATCCACGGAGCTGAACTGGCCTTCGAGCTCGAGAGCCATCCGGTTTGTCTTCATCAGCAACTCGACCAACATGTCCTCCGAGACTGCGGACTGCCGGCGGTACCCAGCCAGGACGGGCTGTCCCTTCACTTCCCGGATCATGGCGCGGGCGTCGCCGTCGGAGATAGGCACGACGCGGAAAACAATGTCCTCGAGCACTTCGGTGAATATGCCGCCAAGCCCGAACATGATGACGGGACCGAACTGGGCGTCCTGGTTGAGCCCGACGATGACCTCCGTACCGCCGTGGTACATCTCCTCGACGCTGACACCGAGGACGCGGGCCGACGGCGCCCGCCTCGCGACGTTGGAAAGGATGCGCTCGTAACCCGCCCGCACTTCGTCTTTCGAGCTCAGCTCGAGTTCAACGCCGCCAGCGTCAGTCTTGTGGAAGATGTCCGGAGAGTTGATCTTCAAGGCAACCGGTCGCCCGATCGCGGCGGCAATCTCGACTGCTTCGTCGGCGCTCCTGGCGATTCCGTGCGCGGGGGTCAGGAAGCCGAAACGCTCGACGGTGACCAGGTCATCGGTCATCGAGCCTCCGATTCTCGCTGCTCTAGGACAGGTGGCGTCGCGCGACGGGCTGAACCTGGAGCCGGAGGCGACTGCACCTCACCCTTTATAACAGCCGTGTCCTTCAGTCCCGAGATGGCAAACCGAGATATCGGATGATCGACTCGACGACGCAGCACGGCTTGTCAGCCCCTTCGCATTCGATGGTTGTCTGGAAGGTCACCTGGACGCCCCCGGGAACATCGTCGACGGAGAGGATCTGCGCTTTCGCGTGGATGAGTGATCCGACCGACACGGGAGAAGGGAAACGGACCTTATTGGTGCCGTAATTGATCGCCATCGAGATGTCGGGTACCTCGATCAGGCGCGGCAAGAGCGCGCTGACGAGCGCAAGTGTCAGGTACCCGTGAGCGATCGTCCGTCCGAAAGGCCCCTTCGCCGCCCGTTCCGGGTCGACGTGGATCCACTGGTGATCGTCGGTGGCATCAGCGAATTGGTTGACCCTTTCCTGGGTCACTTCCAGCCAGTCCGAGTAGCCGAGGTGACGACCGACGGCCGCTCTTAGGTCCTCGGCACTTGCAAACACGGTCGGTTCGACCATCAACCCTCCCTTGAGGCATGAGGTTGGTCACCGCCAGCTTTCAGCGGTACGTACAAGCGGTGCTCACGGATCTTAGGGTCATGGCTTGGCACCATTTCCCAGCCAGCGGTTCGGGCGCGCTCGATAAACACCTTCGTTTCCTGCACGTTCGGGCAAATGGGGCCGACGATCTCGACGTTCGGGAACAATGAGACGATGTCCCCACAAAGGCAAACGGGGTTTTCGATGGTTTCGAGGATCACCGACTGGTGGCCCGGCGTGTGCCCCCCGTTGAGAACGACCCTTAAACCGGGGAACAGCTCGGAATCACCCTCGAGCGGGTGCAACCGCTCCCCGAGCCCGACCATGAGCTCACGCACACCGAAGTAGAACGGGCCGCTGTTTGGCCCGTTCGCCCATTCGATCTCTGCCTGCTGGACGTGTACGACGGCGTTGGGAAACAACAGATCGTTCTGCATGTGGTCGTGGTGTAGGTGCGTGTGCACGATGCAGTCGACATCCGCCGGCTCTATGCCCCAGGCGCGAACGCCGGCGGAAAGAAGCTCGGAAGCGTCTCCCACGATCTCGAGGCCTTGCGCGGCAGCCAAGTCCCGATCAGGGCCACTGTCGACGATGATGTTCCGCTCTCCGTCGGACGCGAGGTAGCAGTAGCAAACCGGGTCGATCAGGACATCGGGCGGCGCGTCCGGTATGTACAGACTGAGGTGGAGCTGAGGGATGACCCCGACCTCCAAGATGCCCAGTTTCCAGCTCATCGCCACCTCAACACGTGCCGTGCAGTCGAAGGCTCGAGGCCGTGAAGAGGCACGCAGAGCAATCTAGGGCATCGGAGTGAAGCAGATTCCCGGCATCCCCATCAGATGGACGCTGCTCGCAGGCGAATTCAGGACCCAAGCCCGACTAGTAGGAATCGCGGGGAGGCTGTAAACTTCTTCTCCACCATCGCGGGGTGGAGCAGTCAGGTAGCTCGTCGGGCTCATAACCCGAAGGTCGAAGGTTCAAATCCTTCCCCCGCCACCAAAAAAATCTTCACGCTCGCTCGCTTTCGGGTTCACCGAAGGCGACGGCGTAGCCGTTATTCAACCCCTCGGGTGTGTAGTTGCCTCGCGGACCGCCTCAAGTGGTTCGGTGAGAGCCTCAAGGGCGCGGTCGAAGACGGATCGAGCAGGTGTTTTGATGATGGCGCCCTCAGACGCGGAAAGCCGCTTCCTAGGCGGGGGGCACGGGGACCTTGGTCGGGGGTGGATCGTCCGGCTCAGGCCAAAGTGTCTGGTGCCTTCGGTGCCTCCTGCGCGAGCTCGGCCCCATGGCCGAACGCCGGGCGTCTTCTGCTCTTCTGGCTTCGAAGGACTCCACGATCCTCACGTTTCGCACCATGACGGCGAGGGCGTACATGAGGGTGTTCTTCGTGAGGCCGAACAGGCGGCACCAGCCCCGTCGGATGCCACCTGTGGACGGGTCAGCCAATGAGGCATAGGCGCGCTCTGCGGCCGTACGTCGAGCGTAGGAGGCCCGGTGGGCGGCACTCGGATAGGTGTGGGCCTGGCGGGTCTTCTCGTTCACCTGCGGGGGGACGGTGATCGTCTGTTGGCGGCAACATCTTTCTTCGAGCCCGGGCGGCCCGGCCACGCTCGGGCGTTCGTTCGAGAGCCCCATCGAGGCGAGCTTTAGGCCACAGCGGCACTTGCCGGTAACTGCCGGGCAGGAAAAGCGCTGGTATCCCTCGCCGTCTGGAGCGGTGACAGGCGAGAACCGGTAGCGGCCCAGTTCTTCGCACTTTCGGTCATGGTCGGCGGCTTGATCTGGTTGCGCCCCCCGACAAAGGGGCCCGAGGCTCAACAGCCCGGGCGGGGTCCTTGGGCAGTAGAGCTGGCCGTTGCAGATCACCGCTCCCTCAAAGGTGCCCCGAGGCCCCCGGTCGTTCGGATGCAGGTCCATCACAAGGCGGGCACCGGCGGCCCGAAGCGGGCGGGCGAAGCTGTAAGGCTCGCGGTCGGAGTACCCGCAGTCGCAGAGCACGTCTTTCAACAAGAGGCCTTCTTGGGCGGCGCTCACAAGAACTGAGGCCATCAAAGCAGCGGGATCGTCGCGCGGTGGGGCGAAGGCGATGCGGCGCACAAGCTCTAGGACGGCGGGACCCCCGTCGTCTTTGACCATCGTGGCCACCTGGGCGTAGTAACCGAAAAAGAGGTGGTCCTTTGCTCCCGGGGCCTTGCGCTTGGCATGGCCCCAGGAGGCATCGGGGTCATTGGCGGGCTCAGGGTCGTCCTTGGCCCGGGGTCGGGACCAGGTCTCGTGATCGGTCCAGTCGATGGCGAGCGATCTCGAGGAGTCCTTGTGCTCGGCCGGCACGCTTGAGTCGACGAGATCTTGTGCGAGACGGAGAACAACGGCCCGTTTGGCTGTTGTGTCGACGCCCGAGCGGACAGCTTCTAGCCACGAGGCCCGCTCGTTGGGCCCGACACCTTTGAACGAGGGCACCGGGCTCGGGTCGATGGCCTGCACGATCTTTGTGAAAGCGTCCTCGTATTGGCGGTAGGTGGCCTGATGCCAGGGGTGATCTCCGGTGGCGACAAAGCCGAGGGCGAGCTGGTCGTGAACACTGAGCTGCGACAGTGCCCGCCAGGCGGCTTTCAGATGGGCGGGGCGCCCGGCATCGAGTGCGAGCATCACGCCCAAGAGCACGGTGTTGGGCCCGAGTTGGCGGGGCCTTCCCCCCTTTGGCAGCAAGGCCTTGAGCGTCTCGGCCACACCCGAGTCACATAGGGCCGCCTCGTAGGCCAAAAGGCGTCTCTTGGCGCTCAGCTCGTTGCCCCCAAGAGCGCCACCATCTCTTTGAACCGCCCTGGGTTTCTTGGAGGCTCCTGATCTTGGAAAGGATGATGGAGTCATGCCAACAGAGAGGAAACCCGGGAGCCCGTCCACGCGGCGCTACACCCCGGCCGAGAAGGAGCAGGCTATCCGACTCGTCCGCCAGCTGCGCTCAGAGATTGGCACCGAGCAGGGCACGATCCAGCGCGTGGCCCGCCAGCTCGGCTATGGCGTCGAGTCGATCCGCTCCTGGGTGCGCCAGGCCGACATCGACGCCGGCACCAAGCCCGGGACAACGACCGAGGACGCGAAGAGAATCAAGGACCTCGAGCAGGAGAACCGTGAGCTTCGCCGCGCCAATGAGATCTTGAGGAGAGCCTCGGCTTTCTTTGCGGCGGAGCTCGACCGCCCATCCCAGCGATAGTGCGCTTCATCGACGCCAACCGGTCGGAGCTCGGGGTCGAGCCCATTTGCAGACAGCTGCAGGTGGCCCCGAGCACCTACTACGCCCGAAAGGCGAGACAACCCTCTCGTCGGGCGGTTCACGACGCCATATTGAAGAACATCCTGTTCGTGCTCTGGACCGCCAACCGCAAGGTCTATGGCGCCCACAAGCTCTGGAAGGCGTGCCAAAGGTCCGGACACGAGATCGGCCGGGACCACGTGGCCCGTCTCATGCGCGAGCTCGGCATTCATGGCGTGAGCCGCTGCCGGCGCAAGGTCTTCACCACCCGGTCCGACCCGGACACCCAGAGAGCGCCTGACCTCGTCAATCGGGACTTCTCCGCCCCCGCCCCGAACCCGCTCTGGGTGACCGATCTCACCTACGTGCCGACACGCACCGGGATGGCCTACGTGTGCTTTATCACCGACGCCTTCTCCCGGATGATCGTCGGCTGGCGTGTAGCGTCCCACATGCGCACCGACATGGTGCTCGACGCCCTCGAGATGGCCAGGCGCCAGCGACGTGCCGGGCGCCTCGTGGGCCTTGTCACTCATTCCGATGCCGGGTCGCAACCCGGATTCAAGGGGTCGTCGCAACACCTGAGTCAGGAGGTGTTGCGTGAGAGGTGTCACCAAGCAACAGAGGGTCACCTGGGCGATTCGCGGCGGCAAGATGCGCTCTCCGGGACGACCACCGGGTTGGCAGCGTGACCAGTTCCAGAGGTTCTGGGTCGAGATCGCCAAAGGCACGCAGAGCGAGGAGGCAGCGGTCGCGGTCGGTGTGGCATCCGCGGTTGGCAGTAGGTGGTTCCGCCACGCTGGCGGAATGCGACCCATCAGCCTCTGCCCATTGTCCGGCCGTTACCTGTCCCTGAACGAGCGCGAGGAGATCGCCATCCTCAAGGCCAAGGGCTCTGGTGTCCGGGGGATCGCTCGCCAAGTGGGGCGCTCCCCGTCGACAATCAGTCGCGAACTGCGCGCAACGCGGCTACCCGTCCTGATTCGTCCGGATATCGGGCCACTGCGGCCCAGTGGCATGCAGATCGACGGGCCAAGAGGCCCAAGGTGGCCAAGCTGGCCAGCAATGAAGCCCTGCGCACCTACGTACAGGATCGCCTGGGCGGAACGATCACCAGGCCCGACGGAACCAATGTTCCCGGCCCGACCGTGCGCTTCATCGGCCGCCGGCACGGACCGCGCCAGGATCGGCGCTGGGCGAAGTCGTGGAGCCCGGAGCAGATCGCGAACCGGCTCCGGGTCGATTTCCCCGATGATGATTCCATGCGCATCAGCCACGAGGCGATCTACCAGTCCCTTTACGTCCAAGGACGCGGTGCACTGCGCCGGGAGCTCGTCACCTGTCTCCGCACCGGCCGAGCACTTCGAGTGCCCAGGGCTCGGACCAAGGGTCGGGGCAAGAGCTTCGTCACCTCCGAGGTCATGATCAGCGAGCGCCCGGCAGAGGTAGCCGATCGTGCCGTCCCCGGCCACTGGGAGGGCGATCTCATCATCGGGCTCGACAGCTCCGCCATCGGAACCCTCGTCGAACGGACCACGCGCTTCACCATGCTGCTCCACCTCCCGCCCATGGACAGTCACGGAGGACCGAGGGAGAAGAACGGGCCGGCGCTCGCCGGGCACGGCGCCGAGGCCGTGCGCGATGCCATCGCCACGACAATCACCACGCTCCCCGAGCAGCTGCGTCGTTCGCTCACCTGGGACCAGGGAGCCGAGATGGCCGCCCACGCGCAGATCCGGGTCGACACCGGACTTCCGATCTACTTCTGCGACCCTCACTCGCCTTGGCAGCGCGGCACGAACGAAAACACCAACGGACTTCTTCGCCAGTACTTCCCGAAGGGCACCGACCTCACTCGGTACAGCTCCGACGACCTCGCCGCCGTCGCCGCTGCACTGAACGGGCGCCCACGCAAGACACTCGAATGGAAGACACCGGCGGAAGCCTTAGACAAGTTGCTAGTCTCATGCCAATAGTCGTGTTGCGACGACCCCTTGAATTCGCCCAATACACATCTGTGCGCTTCACCGAGCGAGTAGACGAGATCGGGGCACGCCCGAGCATCGGGTCGGTGGCCGATTCGTTCGACAACGCCCTCGCCGAGACCGTAAACGGCCTCTACAAGGCCGAATGCGTCTACGGGCCCGACGCGAACGGCTGGGACGACGTGAACCATCTCGAGCTCGCGACGCTTGGCTGGGTGCACTGGTACAACGAGCAGCGCCTCCATGGCTACTGCAGCGACATCCCGCCGACTGAGTACGAAGCCGCGTTCTACGCTGGTCTGCAACCAGCTCTACCGGGGCTTGGAAACCAATAGTCCGAGCCTCCAAGAAACCCAGGGCGGTTCAGCGGGACGCCGTGTGCGTTACTTCACCGCCGCCGAGCTCGTCGAGACGCTCTATCGCGCCATGGCGGACAACTCGGTCGGAAAGATGATCGAGACCTTGTTGCGCTTCGATCTCGTCATCGTCGACGAGGTGGGCTTTGCCCCCCTGGACGAAGTCGGCACTCAGCTGTTGTTTCGCTTCGTCGCGGCCAGTTACGAACGTCGCTCACTCGGTGTCGCCTCCCACTTCGGCTTTGACCAGTGGGGCCATTTCCTCCCCGAGCAGACAACCGCGGCAAGCCTGCTCGACAGGCTGATTCATCACTCCACGATCGTCGTCACTGCCGGCGAGAGTTACCGAATGAGAGAGGCACGCAAGAAAGGAGGTGGTGCGAAGAACTCCTGATCACAGCGCGAGGAGTGGGGACAAATTCCTGGCCAAAACTGGGGACCTCAAATTGGCCGTTGACAGCGAGTTCTGTCGATGGCCCGAATTGGTCCCGTTGATCCACTCCCCGTCCGCGCGTAGGAGGTTTGGCGATTGTCCTCCGGGCCACAGTCAAAGACCTCGGTGACGGTGGATGGGTCCATCGGCACACGGGTAAGGCCGTGCCAGCGTTTGTGTATCCCCACGCCGCCGCAATTGCGCCGGGCACAGACGTCGCACGATTTCGTGGTTACTGGGGTCGGTAGCATGCACAATCCGTGACCGTGGTCGTCGAAGCCGAGCGCATCTCTATGAGCACGCCGGATCGAGTCTTGTTCGATCAGCTTTCGCTTACCGTCTCGGCCGGTCAACGAATCGGAGTCGTTGGTATCAACGGCGCTGGCAAATCAACGTTGCTCCGCGTCCTCGCAGGCGCCATCGAGCCAGAGTCAGGGTTGGTCCGTCGGGGGCGCGGTGTGCGTATCAGCTACCTAGACCAGGACCCGGTACTTGCATCGGGAACGGTGCGCGACGCGATCGGCAATGGGTGGGAGTCCGAGGCCGTTGCCCAGCGCCTCGGCATGGGCGCCGAACTGACAACCGACGTCTCGAGGCTATCCGGAGGACAAGCGAAGCGCGTCGCCCTTGCTCGCGCACTCGCGCGGCCCGCCGAGCTGCTCGTGCTCGACGAGCCGACGAACCATCTTGATCTCGGTGCTGTCGCGTGGCTCGAGGATCAACTCCTCGCATTTCGAGGCGGACTCGTGATCATCAGCCACGATCGCCATCTCCTCGATCGCGTCACGACACGAATGCTCGAGCTCGATCGCGGCAGTCGCTACCTGCATGAGGGCACATACGCTTCGTATCTCGAAGCTCGAGCCGAACGCGACGACCGTGCCTCGTCTGCAGAGGCAGTCCGACGAAACCTCGCCCGACGCGAGCTCGCCTGGTTGCGGCGGGGTGCGAAAGCGCGCACGAGCAAGTCGAAAGCACGGGTCGACTCCGCTACCAAGTTGCTCGAGACGCATGCTGCGCCACCGGAACGATCAAGCGAGCTAGCGCTCAAGATCGGCACCCCCCGCCTAGGGGACAAAGTCATCGAGTGCAAAGACGTCGCGTTCGTTTATGGACCCAATGAGGATCCGGTGTTCCGCGGCGTCGACCTCATCCTCGGGCCACGCGAGCGTCTCGGGATCGTCGGGGCGAATGGTACCGGTAAGTCGACGTTGCTCGATGTCCTTGCCGGGCGCAAGCGCCCAACCACCGGGACCGTCGATGTCGGGACGACCGTCACGATCGGCTATTACGACCAGACGGGCGGCGAGCTCGATCTAGGAGCCCGAGTGCAGGACCTCGTCGCGGGGCCGACCCGCACGCCCGGTTCGCTCGAGGACATTTCGCTGATGGAGCGTTTCTGGTTCACCGGCGACCTTCCCTTCGCACGTGTCGGCACGCTTTCGGGCGGCATGCGCCGCCGACTGCAGCTTCTAGTTGTCCTCGCTAGACAACCGAACGTTCTCCTCCTCGACGAGCCAACGAACGATCTCGACCTCGACACCCTCCGGATCCTCGAGGAATTCCTCGAGGAGTGGCCGGGTGCGCTCGTAGTCGTGAGTCACGATCGGACCTTTCTCGAGCGCACTTCCGATCGGCTGATTGCTATGAGTTCGAATGGCGCCGTGCGTGGGATCACGGGAGAGCTCGAATCTTGGATTGCCGCGGGCCAGACGGCTCATGCTGGCAAAGCCTCATCGACGCGATCCGCTCGTGGGCATGACGAGTTGGAGGTGAAGCGAAGCGGTCGCTCCCCGAGCACGATCTACTACGAGACGCGACGCAATGAACAAGATATGGCGCGCCTCGAGAAACGTCGTGAGGAACTCGCTGCTGCCTTCTCGAACACCGTCGAGCGCGAGGAGCTCGCGCGAATCGGTTCGGAGCTTGCAGAAGTTCACACCAAGCTCGCCGAGGTGGAGAACCAATGGCTCTTGCTCGCCGAGGAGGCAGAGCGATCTCGTTGACGCTGGCCGCCAATGGCGAGACACGATGGGCGCGGCTTTGGGCGTCGAACCGAAGGCCGTTGGCGAGGCGTCGCTCGGCCTTCGGTGTGCTTGATCGCCCTCTATCCTGTCGGTCGCAAGCTGGCTTCGAGCATTACCGCAGGCAGAGGGGTAGTAGTTAACGCGGATATCGGCCCCCCGCCAGCCTCGGAGTGACCCCTCCGGGCAACCTGGCGAGGTAAATCCCTTATAAGGGCGGCTGGGCGCGAGGATCGAGGCGACATGCAGCACCAGGGAATCCACTACGACACGGGAACCGTGTTCCGCGGCCCGGGCTATGCCATCTCAACGCGCCCGACGGCACTCGACATGTCGGTGGTGCGGCGCGAGCTCGAGATCGTCCGGGATGACCTGCACGCCAACGCCGTGCGGATCGTGGGCAGTGACCTCGGACCGATGACGGTTGTCGCTGAGATCGCGCTCGGACTCGGACTCGAGGTGTGGTTCTCCCCGGCCTTTTTCGAGTACTCGCTGGAGGAGACCGGGGCCCGACTGGTCGCAGCAGCCGAGGCGGCGACACCGCTGTGCACGGCCCATCCGGGGCGTGTGGTCTTCGTCGCCGGCAGCGAACTTACGCTCTTCGGACCCGGGCTGGTTGCCGGCAAGAGCGTGACCGAGCGCCTGCAACGCCTCAAGGGAGACCCGGCGCTGCTCAACAACGGGAAGCTCGATGAGTACCTGGCTGTCCTGGTGCCTAGATTGCGCGCCGTGTTCGATGGCCCGCTTACCTACGCCTCGCTCACCTTCGAGCAGTTGGACTGGGGGCCTTTTGATTACGTGGGCGTCGATCACTACCGGGAGGCCCGGACCAAGGACCGGTACCTGGAGATGCTCCAACCCTTCCTGTCAACGGGCAAGCCGGTGATCGTCACCGAGTTCGGGATGCGCACCTACCGTGGTGCCGACAGTTCCGGCGCCCTGGGGTTCGGGGTCATCGACACCACCCGGCTGTGGCTCCACACGCGACCGGTGATCGGGCGTTTCATCCGGCCCCGCCTGAAGGGGACGTTTCAGCGTGACGAAGCCATGCAGGCCCGCGAGCTCGCCGATACCCTCGATGAACTCGAACGCTCAGAGGTGGCCGGCGCCTTGTTGTCGACCTTCGTAACGCCCGGGTCCTACACCGACGACGATCCTCGCTACGACCTCGACATGGACTCCATGTCACTTGTTAAGTCCTTGCCTGACGGGCGCCACGGGATCGTCTACCCGGACATGCCCTGGGAGCCCAAGGAGGCGTTCGCCGCGGTGGCGCACCACTTCGCCAGTCACTGAGCGGGCGTCACGCCAGCACACCTCTGTGGCGAGGGCTGCCAGGGTTGACCATATTCCCGGCCCGGCCCTTTACGATCGCGAGACGACCATTGACTGCTGATCGACACTTCACCGATGGGCTGGACAGGATCTTGGACCGAGAGGAGGACCCTGTGGACGTGGCAGCGAGCGGTCAGCCCCCAGTGGCGGCGTGCGTCGAAGTGCAGCTGGCGGTTCGTCACGGCCGAGAGGCCGTCGCGTTTTACGAAGCGGCGTTCGGGGCCCGAACATGTTTCCGCCACGGGGGGACGGACGAACTCCCCGAGGTAGTTGCCCAGCTCCGGGTCGGCTCGACCCGGTTCTGGGTGGAGGACGAGTCTCCTGAGCACGGGAACTTCAGCCCGCAGGCCCTAGGGGGTGCGACGGCGCGGCTGCTGCTTGTCGTCGATGACCCGGCGGCGGTCGTCGAGCGGGCCTTGGCCCTGGGCGCTGGCGAGGTACAGCCAGTGGCCGAGGTTTACGGCTGGCTACTTGGCCGGGTGGTGGACCCCTTCGGCCACCATTGGGAGATCGGACGGCCGCTCGGAACGTGGCCGCCGACCGACCAAGACAGAGAGGAACACCCATGAAGATCAACCGATCCGTGCCCCCGGCGACGGTTGTCCCAGTACTCGTCTACCCCGACGTGCGCGCCGCAGTGGAGTTCTTGAGCGCCGCCTTCGGTTTTGTCGAGCGCACGCGGATCGGCGAGAGTCATCGGGCGCAGCTGGCCGTCGGCGAGGACGGTGCGGTGATCGTGGCCGACGTCGGTGGTGATCGCCGGCCGCCTGATCGAGGCGCGGTTACCCACACCGTTCGGGTGCGCGTAGCCGATGTCGACGCCGCTTTCGCCCGCGCCTGTGAGCATGGCGCCACCGTGCTCGAAGCGCCGATCGATCGGGAGTACGGCGAGCGGGACTGCACCCTTGAGGACCTCGCGGGGCACCGCTGGCAGATGGCGCAAGCGGTGTCGGATGTCGCGCCGGAAGCGTTCGGCTGCCAGACCGTCAGCCCATGGCCCGCCTACCAGGTCGACAGGCCCGACTAATGGGGCCGGCTCACGCGATGTAGCCCCTTCCCCATCTCACAGCCCCGGAGGTCAATGCACGTTTCATACTCGGGGTCCTGTTCACGGCCGGCGACGACATTTAGTCCGCACGTACCCGGACACTGCGTACCCGCATTCCGCTGACCCCCAGCCGAGGTCAGAATGCGTCGATAGGGGCCCGCCACCAAGAAAGTGCATTTCAGGGCCGGTGCGAGCGCCGAGCCGTCTGAAGTTCGAGGCTTCGTCGACCGCTGGCAGTCGCCTTGGGAGTGAACGCACCGCCGGCGCGTTCGAACCCGGCCAAAGCATCGAGACCGGAGCGGATCACGACGGGAACGGCTTTGTCTTCTCGCCGGGCCCCGAGGGCGGCGAGTCGTTCCGACCTGACTACCTGACGAGCACCTCATGCAAAGTCGTAAGCGTCTGGTGCCAATATGGCCTTGACATGGCACCACAATGATGCCATAGTGGCACCATGGAATTGACCGAGCACATTGAGAGCATTCGCCGGCAATTCGCCGCCGCCGCGGAGGCAGGCGGAGATGAGGCAAAGGTGCTGGCGGAGCGGCTATTCGCCCCTCTTGAGTCGGCCATACGCCTCGCTTTGCAAGACGTCCTCGTCGCTGCAGCCGAGGAGATCACGTGCGAGTTGGCGCCCGGCTCGGTGGAGCTACGGCTAAGGGGCCGCGAGCCGGAGTTCGTTGTAAGCCTCCCCCAGGTTGAGTCCCGGTCGGAAGAGGAAGAGGTCCGTGTGTCCGGGCTCGCATCTCCCGAAAGGGACGAGGGAGCCATCGCCCGCATCAATCTCCGCCTCCCCGAGCACTTGAAGGCCCGGGTGGACGAGGCAGCCGCAAGCGAAGGCCTCTCGATCAACACCTGGCTGGTTCGCGCTATGAGCGCGGCTTTAGAGCGAAGCAGTTCGGCTCGTCGCCAAGACCGACGGCCTCCAACTGGATCTCAGCGATACACCGGCTGGAGCCGGTAGTGAAGAGCGCACCCAAATGACCGTCTTCCAGACACCTGAACCGATCTCAGTCTCGTTGGAGTTTGGGATCGGCGACCTTCGCCTCGTAGCGAGCGACACCGCTGAGACAGTGGTCGAGGTAGGGCCGACCGATCCCACCAAAGAAGGTGACCTGAACGCGGCAAAGCAGACCCGGGTCGAGTACGCGTCGGGTTCCCTCCTTGTGAGTGGCCCGAAGAACTGGCGCCACTGGACCCCTTGGGGTGGTCGCGCGTCGATCGACGTCGAGATCCAGCTGCCCGAGGGCTCACGTGTGTGCGCGGACGTGACGATGGCGTCCGTGCACGGTACTGGTCGTCTCGGCGAGCTCGACGTTAGGACAGGTCTGGGTGACGTCCGCATCGACGAGGCTGGTGCGGTGAAGATCAGGACCGGGTTCGGCCAGGTAACGGTTGGAAGAGTCGGGGGAGACGCGGACGTAAAGACCGGATCAGGTCGGATCGACATCAGCTCGGTCGCAGGTTCGGCCACCATCAAGAACTCGAACGGCGACACTCGCATCGGCGAGGTGGAAGGCCGAGCGCAGCTGCAGAATGCGAACGGCTCGATCCAAGTGGACAGCGCTGGCTCGCACGTCACGGCAAAGACCGCGCTGGGGGACGTGCGTCTCGGGCTGCTGTCGCAGGGCGCTACCGAGGTCAAGACGGCGTGCGGGCAGATCGACGTCGGAGTTCTCGACGGGGTCGCCGCCTGGTTGGACCTCTCCACTGGCTTCGGCCGGGTCAACAACGAGCTCGAGGAATCAGGTCGTCCCCCGGCGGAAGCGCAGACCACCGAGATCCGCGCGCACACATCCGCGGGCGACATCAACATTCGTCGGGTGCCGGCTCGTTCCGAAATGGGGACGAGGTCATGAACCTCGCTCCAAGCATTGCGATCGCCGCGTCGCGCGTGTGCAAGTCATTCGGCGAGAAGGCCGTGCTCGATGAAGTCGATCTGACCGTCGGTGCAGGGACGATCTTCGCGTTGCTCGGCCCGAACGGCGCAGGTAAGACGACGATGGTCCGCATCCTCTCGACACTCGTGGAAGCCGATGCTGGCACGGTCCTCGTCGCCGGTCACGACGTCCGAAGCGAGGCCGACGCGGTACGAAGGGCCATCGGCGTGACGGGGCAGTTCTCCGCAGTCGACGAGCTGATGACCGGCGAGGAGAACCTTCGCCTGATGACCGACCTGCACCATCTCGGTCGCAGCCACGGCCGAGCAAGGGCCGACGAGCTGCTCGCGCGCTTCGAGCTCACCGACGCGGCGGCGAAGTCAGTCGCGACCTATTCGGGCGGCATGCGCCGCCGCCTCGACCTCGCCATGACGTTGGTAGGACGTCCGAGCGTGATCTTCCTCGACGAGCCTACGACGGGACTCGATCCGCGCAGCCGTCGCACGATGTGGGAGATCATCCGGGAACTCGTCGCGGAAGGGGTGACGATCTTCCTCACCACGCAGTACCTCGACGAGGCCGACCACCTCGCAGACAAGATCGCGGTACTGGACCGCGGACGGATTGTCGCCGAGGGTAGTGCCGCCGAGCTCAAGCGCCGAATCCCAGGTGGCCACTTCCGCCTTGAGTTCGCCGACTCGGCGGCGCTGCGTAGAGCCAAGTCGTTGATCGATGGCGCGATTGACGACGAAGACAAGCTCGTCCTCGAGGTGCCGAGCGACACGAGCCTGGCGACCTTGCGTCGGCTGCTCGATCGACTCGATGACGCCCACGCAGAGGTCGAGCACCTCTCGATCCATGCACCGGATCTCGATGACGTCTTCTTCGCAGTGACCGGACACGCGGTCGAGGAGGAGGTGCCGGTCCCGTGACGGCCGTCGTCTACCCCCTCGCCGACTCGGCGACGCTCTTTCGACGCAACCTACGTCGGTTGCGTCGGTATCCGTCGATGACGGTGCTGCTGATCGGGATGCCGATCGTCTTCCTTCTGCTGTTCGACGGGGTCTTCGGAGGCGAGCTCTCCCACGGCCTGGGGAGCGCGCTCTCAGGAGGGCAAGTCGGACGCGCCGCCTACCTCAACTACCTGACGCCTGGAATCCTCCTCGTCATGGTTGCCGCGGCAGTGCAGGGGACAGCGATCGTCGTCGCTATGGACATGAGCGGCGGGCTCATCGACCGGTTCCGGATAATGGCGATCGCCCGCTCCGCGGTGCTTACCGGCCACGTGCTTGCCAGCCTCGTTCAAATCGTGTTCAGCTTCGGAGTGGTCGTCGCCATCGCGGTCGCGGTTGGCTTCCGCCCGAGCGCCAACGCCCTGGCGTGGTTCGGAGCGATCGGCATCATCTTGTTGTTCGCGTTCGCGCTCGTCTGGCTCGCGACAGCGCTCGGCCTCGCGGCGAAGAGCGTCGAAACCGCGAGCAACACGCCGATGTTCCTGACGCTGCTGCCGTTCTTGGGAAGCGGCTTTGTGCGGACCGCGACAATGCCCGAGGGTCTTCGCCAGTTCGCCGAGTATCAGCCGTTCACTCCTGTGACCGAGACACTTCGCGGCCTCCTCACCGGAACCGGAATCGGCACGAACGCCGTCGTCGCGGTCGCGTGGAGCGTCGGTATCGCTCTCATTTCTTATCTCTGGGCCCGGAACCGCTACGAGCATCATCTACCGCGTTGACTACCGCGTTCTGAGTGGTTCAGATGGTTCGGCATTCTGGACACGGCGTGGATGCAAATGTGACGCCGACGCGGCTGGCGACACGTTCTCAGCGGCGTGACCTCTAGGTCCAGTCGCCTGCTTACAAGCGGCGTTCCGCTGTGCTAGTCCGCATCTGTCGAGCCGAAATAGGTCGAGCTTCGGCCAAGGTTCATAATTTCATGGGTTCGCCGCGCCGCCTTCTTCAAGCAAAGCTCGGATTCGCTCGATATGAGCGTCGAGGTCGGCCAGGAAATCATTGAGGGCGGCACGCTTAGACTCGACCATCGCCCGGAGGTCCTGCTGGATGGCGAGGCCTTCCCGGGCGAGCCGCCGGCGTTCGGCGACAACGGTCCGTCTGTCATGGTAGAGCTCACGAATCTTCCCAATGCGGTCGTCGTTCCGCAGCACAACGGCGATCTCCTCGAGATTGAGCCCGAGCAGACTCTGGAGCTCGCGGATGCGCGTCACTCGGGCGAGGTCGTCTTCTGAGTACCGGCGCATGCCACCCGGCGTCCTGCCGGACGGGGTGATCAGCTCCAGCTCCTGGTAATAGCGGAGTGCTCGTTCTGAGACCCCGGTTCGAGCGGCCGCCTCCCCAATCCCAAGCAGCTGGCAGCCCGTGTCGGGTTCATCGATATCGACGGTGCCGCCGAGAGCGCTGGACGATTCAGGCACTGTGTGCCCCCTTCGCGGAGAAGTCGGAGCTGTCGCAGACCTCATTCCCGCTCACCCATCGGCGACAACACCGTCTCATCCGGAGCGATCTCGAAAGGGCTGCCGCCAGCAAACGCGGCCACAGAGGCGTTGTCAGCTGCGCCTTCGGCGAGCTCGTCGGCGATGGAGTGGGTCGAGTGTACGTAGCGCCGTCCACGCAGACCAGATGCCAGTACAGCTATGAGCGTTGCTCCGGCGGCGAAGTCGAAGGCGAGATGCAGACCGTTCGCGAAAGGCTGCTCGATGAGGCTCGGGAAGAAGGAGCGCCCGGTTATATACGCCGCCTGGTGTGCGCTCAGAGCCTTCAGGGCGCCTGTCGGTCCAAGGAGCTCCTTGACTGGGTTGAAGCCCAAGAAGGCGGAGAACAGGCTGCCTATCGGTGGCTCACTTGCAACGAGGTGGGCAGGACCCGGGGCAACCCCCGCCGCGATCAGGCCCCGATAGAGGTGCTTGGGCAGATCGGCGGCAAGGCCGAGGGTGACGATCGTGAAGAACAACCCCATCGACAACACGGTCGCCGAGTTCTGGAAGGTGTTGAGCATGCCTGCTCCGGCACCCCGTTGTTCTGCCGGGAGGCTGTTCATGACAGCGGACTGGTTGGGGGCGAAAAACAGTCCCATCCCAATGGCGAACATGAACACGAGCAGAGCGAAGAAAACGTAGTGGAAGTTCATCGGCAACAGTTCGAGCAACAAGAAGCTCGCCCCGGAGATCACGAGCCCGCCGGTCGCGAACGGTCGTGCTCCGAATCGGTCCGAGAGGATCCCCGAGAGCGGTCCGACGAGGAGGAAGCCTACCGTGAGCGGGATCATATAGATCCCGGCCCAAAGTGGCGTCTGGCTGAAGCTGTAGCCGTGTTGAGGTAGCCAGATCCCTTGCAGCCAGATGATCAACATGAACTGCAGGCCGCCGCGCCCCAAAGCAGCGAGCAGGCCTGCAACGTTGCCAGCGGTGAAGGCGCGCACCTTGAACAGGTTCATGTGGAACATGGGCTCTGGCACGTGGTTTTCGATCCAGACGAACAACCCGAGTACGGCGATGCCTCCGAAGATGCCGAGCAGTACCCAGGGGTTGGTCCAGCCGGTGGGATGGCCGCCGTAGGGGAGGAGCGAGTAGATGATGCCGGTGAGAAGTGCGATAAGACCGATAGCAAAAGTGGCGTTGCCCAGCCAGTCGATCTTGGCCTTGATGCGTACACCGTTGTCCTTGAGCTTCAAATAAGCCCAGATCGTCCCGAACAGCCCGAAGGGCACCGAGACCAGGAACACCAGGTGCCATTCGACCGGAGCGAGTACTCCACCCAGGATGAGGCCCAGGAACGACCCGCTCACGGCCGCGATGCCGTTGATGCCCATGGCCTTTCCTCGCTCGTCGGCAGGGAAGGCGTCGGTGAGGATGGCGCTCGAATTGGCAAAGAGGAAGGCTCCTCCAACGCCCTGGAAGACACGCATGATGATGATCCACAGAGCCCCGGCGGCTCCTGTCAGCCAGGTCACCGAGAGCAGGATGGAAAACAGCGTGAAGATGGCGAAGCCCAGGTTGTACATGCGCACCCTGCCGTAGATATCGCCTACCCGGCCCAGGCTTACGACTAGTACCGCTGTCACGAGCAGGAAGCCCATGAAGACCCAGAGGAAGTACGAAACGTTGGCGGGGGCGAGGGGGTTGAGCTTGATCCCTCGGAAGATGTCGGGCAGAGAGATCAACAAGATCGACTGGTTGATGGTGACCATCAACACCCCGAGCGTCGTGTTGGAAAGCGCTATCCACTTGTAGTGGACACCCCTGCGATCCGCGCTCAGCGGGATCTCGGCTGACCGCGTGAAGGTTGCCATTGTTTCCTGCTCCTCACCATTGCTGACAAGTGGCCGCCAAGAGATTGACAAGTGGCCGCCAAGAGATGTCGAACCGACCTTGACGTTAACGTGAGACTTTAGCGACTCGTCGTGTCGGCTCGGTCAATCTCAATATGTTTGGCGTCGACACCCGCCTCATTGCTGGGGACTCTGGCGGCGAATAGACGAGCTTGAGAAGCGCAGCGCCTGGGCGGTCGCTTATGCACGATGCGTCGACCAGCACATTCGCGCTGACGGAGCGTCCGGCCGGCTGATGAACCGCCGTAGCCCCTGCTACCAAGAATCCCCCACGCTCGCTCGCCTTCGGGCTCAGCGAAGCTGACGGCTTGTCGACGTTCAACCACTAGGGGTGTCGTTGCCTGGCGACCCAGCGTCGAGCGGCTGGTGAGAGCCTCAAGGGCGCGGTCGAGGGCAGGTCGAAAGACCAAATGGCCCTGCTCAAAGTTCCTGACTCAGGTCTAGCGCGGCGAGTCGTGGGGGCACACTGCGCGCCGATGTCGTCCACTCGAAGATTGGCGATTATCCGGGTGACTCCCCGAGCAACGACGACCGTGCAAGGGTCGAGTCGGACGGGGGTCGGCCCGGGATCCCCGCCACGTTGGCTACCCTCGACGCCGTGACGCCAGAGGAGATGGCCAACCTAGTGCACCTGCGCCGGGCTCGGGACTTCATGGACCGCGAGTACGCGCAGCCCCTCGACGTGTCCGCCATGGCCCGGACGGCATTCATGTCGACCGCTCACTTCTCACGCAAGTTCCGGGCGGCCTACGGCGAGACGCCGTATTCCTACCTCATGACCCGACGCATCGAGCGGGCAAAGGCCTTCCTGCGCCAGGGGATGTCGGTCACTGATACGTGTTTCGCCGTGGGGTGCACCTCGCTCGGCTCGTTCAGCTCCCGCTTCACCGAGATCGTCGGCGAGACCCCGTCGCAATACCGCGCCCGCGACCACCGCGATCTCGAGGTCGTCCCGTCCTGCGTGAGCATGTACGCAACCCGGCCGCGACGAGCTCCCGCCACAGTCTGAGTCGCCCGAGGAGCGGGGCCGGCGGCTTCGAACTGAGCAGGATCTGAGAAGCAACCCACGGTCGGTGCTCGTACGATGCTTGGCATGGCAGTCACCGTCTCCGCAATGTTCATCCCGGTCGAGGACCCCGACGCAGCTCTCGGTTTCTACCGCGACGCCCTGGGCCTCGAGGTGCGAGTCGACGTGTCGAACGCCGGTTTCCGCTGGGTCACCGTCGGCGCCCCCGGCCAAGACGTCGACATCGTCCTGTTCCAGCCCCACGGTGGTCGCTCACAGGCCGAGGGGGATGCCCTCCTTTCCCTCGTGCTGCAGGGCTCCCTCCAAGCGGCCATTTTCCGCTCCGACGATCTTGACGCTACCTTCGAACAGGTGCGGGCCTCCGGCGCCGAGATCCTCGAAGAGCCGGCGGACCGGCCCTGGGGCGCCCGAGACTGCGCCGTACGCGATCCCTCGGGCAACCTCGTTCGCATCGCGCAGGCCTGATCGACCCACTGTCGCCGTAGCAGGAAAGCAGCACGAACATGGCCACGAGGACCTCTGCGCGATCATCTGTGCCGCACGCCGCTGATACCCACGACCTCATCCAGGTTCACGGCGCACGGGTGAACAACCTGAAAGACATCAGCGTCGAGATCCCGAAGCGTCGCCTGACTGTCTTCACAGGCGTCTCCGGCTCGGGCAAGAGCTCGCTCGTCTTCGACACCATCGCGGCGGAGTCACAGCGGCTCATTAACGAGACCTACAGCACATTCGTGCAGGGGTTCATGCCGTCACTGGCGCGGCCCGAGGTCGACGTGATCGATGGACTGACGCCGGCGATCATCGTCGACCAGCAGCGCATGGGCGCCGATCCGCGCTCAACTGTCGGCACCGCCACCGACGCCAACGCAATGCTCCGCATTCTGTTCAGCCGGCTCGGCAAGCCGCACATCGGGCCGCCGAGCGCCTTCTCGTTCAACATGGCGACGGTACGGGCGAGTGGCTCGATCACCGTCGAACGCGGCGACCGCAAGGCGGAACGTAAGACCTTCACCCGCCAGGGCGGGATGTGCCAGCGCTGCGAAGGCCGCGGCGCCGTCTCGGACCTCGACCTCACTCAGCTCTTCGACGACTCGAAGTCGCTCGCCGAGGGGGCGATCATCGTCCCCGGCTGGACGTTGGACAACTTCTTCGCCGTGAAGCCGTACTTGGAGTCCGGCTTCCTCGACCCGGACAAGCCGATTCGCAAGTACACCAAGGCCGAGCTGCACGACTTCCTCCACCACGAGCCGACCAGGGTGAAGGTCAGCGGCGTCAACCTCACCTACGAAGGGTTAATCCCGAAGCTGGAACGCTCGTTTCTCTCGAAAGACCAAGAGGCGTTGCAACCGCACATTCGGGCGTTCGTCGATCGGGCAGTCACCTTCACGACCTGCCCCGAGTGCGGCGGCACCCGGCTCAACGAGGTAGCCAGGTCGTCCAAGATCAAGGGGATCAACATCGGCGACGCCTGCGCGATGGAAAGCCGTGAACTGACCGAATGGGTCCGCTCGCTCGACCAGCCGTCGGTCAAGCCGCTCATCGGCGCGCTGTGCCAGACCCTCGACTCTTTCGTCGAGGTCGGACTCGGCTACCTCTCGCTCGAGAGGGCCTCGGGCACGCTCTCGGGTGGCGAGGCGCAGCGCGTCAAGATGATCCGGCAGATGGGTTCCGCGCTCACGGACGTCACCTACGTATTCGACGAGCCGACGACAGGCTTGCACCCCCACGACATCCGGCAGATGAACAGCCTGTTACTGCGGCTGCGGGACAAGGGCAACACCGTGCTAGTCGTGGAACACGAGCCGGAGACGATCGAGATTGCCGATCACGTCATTGACCTCGGCGCCGGAGCCGGCGCGGCTGGCGGGAACATCTGCTTCGAGGGCACCGTCGAGCAGTTGCGTCGAAGCGACACCATCACGGGCCGCCATCTCGGCGACCGTCGCGACCTGAAGGGCACGGTGCGGAGCCCCTCGGGGGTTCTCGAGGTCCGAGGAGCAAGCACGCACAACCTCCAGAACGTCGACGTGGACATCCCGCTCGGAGTGCTCGTCCTCGTGACCGGCGTGGCCGGATCCGGCAAGAGCTCGCTCATCCACGGGTCGGTGTCCAACCGAGACGGGGTGGTCGCCGTTGACCAGAGACCGATCCGGGGATCGCGCAGGAGCAACCCGGCGACCTACACGGGGCTGCTTGAGCCAATCAGGAAGGCCTTCGGGAAAGCGAACAGCGTGAAGCCGGCTCTCTTCAGTGCCAATTCCGAAGGCGCCTGCCCTACCTGCAACGGCATCGGTGTCATCTACACGGACCTCGCCGTGATGGCGGGAGTGGCCACGACGTGTGAGGAGTGCGAGGGCAAGCGTTTTGATGCGTCTGTGCTGAAGTACCGGCTCAATGGCCGCGACATCAGCGAGGTGCTGGCCATGTCGGTGGACGAAGCCGCCGCGTTCTTCGGTGGAGGCAAGGCCCACACACCGGCCGCGCAGGCCATCCTCGAGCGGCTCATCGACGTCGGGCTCGGCTATCTCAGCCTGGGACAGCCGCTCACGACGCTGTCCGGCGGGGAGCGCCAGCGGCTGAAGCTGGCCACCCACATCGGTGAGAAGGGTGGCGTCCTGGTGCTGGACGAGCCGACCACCGGGCTCCACCTGGCCGATGTCGCGCGGCTGCTAGTCCTGCTCGACCAGATCGTTGACTCCGGCAAGTCGGTCATCGTCATCGAGCACCACCAGGCTGTCATGGCGCACGCGGACTGGATCATCGATCTCGGTCCCGGTGCTGGTCACGAAGGAGGCCGCGTGGTCTTCGAGGGCAGGCCGGCCGATCTGGTCGCCGCCCGCTCCACCCTCACCGGCGAGCATCTCGCGGCGTACCTCGGAGCTGACTGAATAGTTCACGGACAGCCGAAGGCACGCAGATGAGATCCAAGCGCCTGGGAGGCTTTCGTTTCTTTGATGGGTTCAGCCTCGACGGTAGCCGACACGCAGAATCGCTTGATCGAACTGGAGAAGAGGGTTCAACGAGAGGCGGCGCTCGGCCATGCGGGGCGCAACCTCCATAAGCTCGCTGTGTCCTGGACATGCGACGCGGCGCGCCTGGCAAAGCAACTCCAACGCCAGCGCGGTTCCTGGGTTCCGCTGTGGCCGCCAAGGTGGAGACCAGGTACGTTCAAACTCAATTTGTGGAGACTCCGGAGAAAGGCCATTCGGCCCTAGCAAGGTTCTGCGCGCTGGTGCATGGTAAGACGAGCGGACGGAGAGCGAGATGGGTCGCCGAATCTTCGGCACCTGACCGCTTCCCCGCAGCGCAAGCACCCCCCGGCATCCCCCCCGCCAGGGGGTGCTGCCGCGTAATGGCGCTCGCTCGAGCTTGATCTCGCGGCGGTTGATGACCGAGATTCTGATCGTAGAGGACGACGTCAGGGGTTCCAAGCGGCGCCAGCTGGTCGGTTGAGCTATCCGACGCTTGTCGCCGGCATCGAGACACTCGTGAACTGAGTGTCCACCAGCTGTAATCGGGGTCATGACCTTCGAGCTCAGCCGAATTGAGTTTCCGCCATGGTTATGGGCTTCCATCGGTGCGCATTAAGCGGGCTTCGCACAAGATCGCAGTCCCAAGATTCGCACTTCTCGCCGGCGAGCGTATTTAGCGCGCTGAGGCGGGCGGCGGGTTAGATCAGGCGGTCCCCACCGGGAGATCTCAGATTGCCATTTCCCGGCCCTTGTCCGCTGTGGACGGCGCACGTCACGCCCAGCTTGCGATCCGCCCATACCTGGATTTGATGCTAGGTGGACCTGACAACTAATATCAGGGTTACCTGAATTAATCCTGAGACCGTCGACTGGTAGCCCATGATGCGATCCGACGCAGTCCCACATGTCTTGTAGGAACTGACCCCGCTGTGCCTCCCGCCTTGAGACTGCGGATCGTCCCGTTTGCAGCCCTCTGGCAAGCGCGGCGCGACCTCCCGGCCCGCTATCTGAGCCGACGCGTAATCGCGGTCTCAACCGCGGTTGGCCGGGGGCGCTTTGTTGATGTACGGGCGGCCGCGAGATGACGAGTGTCTTGCCCCAGGTCACAGATGCCGGGACAAGTCCCTGCACTGTCGACGTCGAAGGGAGACGAAGGCGCAACAGACTCGTCATAGGTCTCCTCGCTTTCTGCGGTCCCGGCCTCGTGGTCATGCTGGCCGACACCGACGCCGGCAGTCTCATCACCGCTGCTCAGTCCGGAGCCAGGTGGGGCTACGAGATGGTTCTTCCCCAGCTGGTGCTCATCCCGGTCCTCTACGTCGTCCAGGAGATGACCATCCGACTGGGGGTACTGACCGGCAAGGGGCACGGGGCGCTCATTCGGGAGCACTTTGGGCGTGGATGGGGTCTGATCTCAGCCGGACTGCTCTTTCTCGCCGGCACCGGAGCGCTGCTGACCGAGTTCGCCGGCGTCGCGGGCGTAGGTGAGCTCTTCGGCGTGCCGCGAGTCTTGACGGTCCCTGTCGCAGCGGCGTTTCTTATAGGCATCGCCATGACCGGCAGCTACCGCCGCGTCGAGCGGATCGGTATCGCGCTCGGCCTAGCAGAACTGGCCTTCATACCAGCCCTCGTAATGGCACATCCGAGCTTCAGTGCCATCGGCCGGGGGCTCGGGCATGTCCCGTTGGGCAACAGCTCTTTCATGTTGCTGCTTGCCGCCAACGTTGGTGCAGTGATCATGCCGTGGATGATCTTTTACCAACAGGGTGCGGTACTTGACAAGGGACTGGGGCCTCAAGACATCAAACGCGAACGACGGACCACTGCCATTGGCGCGGTGATCACACAGCTGATCATGATCGCTGTCGTCATCGCCTTCGCGGCCACGATTGCTCGCCACCACCTAGGCGTGGCGCTTAACAGCGTCGGGGAGATGTCGCTTGCGCTGCGCCCATTTATCGGCGGAATCGGGGCGAAGGTTCTCCTGGGTGCCGCGGTTCTAGGCGCTGCTCTGGTCGCCGGTCTCGTCGCGTCATTAGCTGGCGCGTGGGGGATCTCCGAGGTCTTCGGATGGACCCACTCTCTCAACGAGCGGCCGTGCCGCCAGACCGCGAGGTTCTACGCGGTGTATGGCCTCGCCCATGTCGTCGGCGCCGTCGTGGTGCTATTGAGCCTTGACCTCATCAATCTCGTCGTCGACGTCGAAGTGATGAACGCGCTCCTCCTACCGATAGTTCTCGGACTGTTGCTGGCCCTCGAAGCACGCGCGCTGCCTTTTGAGCGCCGGATGCACGGGTGGCACCGGGCGCTGGCGACTGGCCTGTGCCTTGTAGTCATCGGTTTTGGCCTCTACACGGCGCTCGTGACACTCAGGCACCTGTGAGTCATTCGAGCACACCCGGCGGCGTGGAGACGCCAAGGCACAAGACTCTTCCTCGAGTCGCCCGGCCGGGCGGCGACTAGTTTCTCCGCGACCGGGTTTTGCCCCTTGTAGGATCCGGATCGGACCATGGCTCCGAGCGCACATCCCCCTTTGGAGGAGTATCTCCAGATGATCGCCGTTCTCGGCGAAGAGGGTATTCCCGCGGTGCAAGCTCAACTCGCCAGGCGACTTGGTAAGACCGCTGCCGCTGTCTCCGAGGTCATCATTCGCCTCGAGGCGGAGGGCTATGTCACCCGTAGCGGCCGCGTGATCATTCTGACCGAGGAGGGCAGTGCGGTGGCGACGGCAGTCATCAGGAGACATCGCCTCGCTGAGAGGTTGCTGGTCGACGTAATCGGCATATCCTGGTCCGCGGCCCACCTCGAAGCGGGGCGTTGGGAACACGTCATCTCGGACATCGTCGAGCAGCGCCTCGTTGCCTTGCTCGGCGATCCGGCGACGTGCCCACACGGCAATCCGATCCCGGGCAGCCATAACCTGGCGCCAACCCGTTCCGAGCTCACGGCGCTGAGCGAAGTCGAGACGGGCGATCGCGTCCAGGTAGCGCGCATCAGCGAGGACGTTGAACAGGACCAACCGTCCCTCGTCTTCTTGGAGGGCGCGGGCTTCATCCCAGGCGCCACCGCCTCGATCGTCGAAAAGCAACCCGACGGCACGCTAATGCTCGAGATCGGGGGCACTCTTCGAGCAGTCGGGTCATCGCTCGCCCAGCGGCTGCTAGTTGTTCGCGCCTGAAGCCTGTTCCACATTGAGCAGCAGTTAGAGCACATACAAGTCCCTGATGTCCAGCCCGTCAGCGTCGTTCGGGTTACTTGAGGATGACGGTTCCTCTTGGGTTCGCGCCTGGCTGTGTCAGCATGCCTCGGATCTGCTCACACACTCAGCCAGGTGAATCAGCCCTCGGGGCGCTTAGGGCCGAGAGCCTTCACGGCCTCGCCGACCGAAGGAAAGAAATGCTCGGTGCCGAGGCGCTTGAGTAGACCGCTTCTGGTCAGACCCTGGCGTAGACGTGTTCCGGCCCGAGCCACAGCGACTTCGATGTTGGCCCGATCAAGCTTGTCGAGTACCTCGCGTAGCTCTCGAGCACCGGTGTAGTCGATATCGCTCATGCCAAGGGCGTCTAGCACGAAAAGCTTGGGTGTGCCCTCGGCGCGCGTCAGCGCTCGGTTCACCTCGGCTTGGAAGTGGACGGCGTTCGCGTACCAGAGGGGGGTGGCGAAAAGCACAACCAAGACTCCGGGTACTTGGGTCGTGTTCTCTACGCTGCTCAATGGTGCCCAGCTCGTCGTGCCGGCGATGCAGCCCAGGACGTGCAGCTGGGGCCTTGCGCTCAACCGGGCGCGGTCGAGCACAGCGAGCCCAACCGCGACACCGATGCCTTGTTCCACCCCGATGAGAGCGACAGCGAGCAGTGTGACCAACGTCAGCACGAGCTCGAACCGAGCAAAGTGAGCGATGGCGACTATTTCTCTGCCATGGAAGACGCGCGTGGCCACGAAGATGAGCACTCCTGCCAGGGTCGCGAGCGGGACGTCTTTCAACAAGCCGGCGGCCGGCACCAAAGCCGCGAGCGCCACTGCGGCACCGAGGCACGCGACCTGCGTCCGGCCCCCCGCCGAGGCCACTATGGCGGTCCGGGGAGGGCTCGCGTTCACTGGGAACGAGCCACAAATGCCTGCCACAACGCTTCCGGCTCCGACCCCGACGAAGTCGTGCGCCACGTTCACCTCGTAGCCGCCCTGGTCGGCAAAGGCTCGAGTGGTAGCCGCGGATTGGCTGAGGATGACAAGCGCGACCACGCCCGCAATCGGAGCCACGCTCCCCAGCGCAGACCACGACAGACCGACCAGTCCAAAGCGCGGCGCTCCGTGGGCAAAGCTGCCGAGCACGCTGACGCCGTGTGCATTGAGGCCAAGGGCGCCCACAAGGATCGTGGAACCGATGAGAGCGATCAGTGCCCCGGGGAGCTTGTGATCCACGCGTTGGGCGACAGTCACAAAGGCGAAGGTGACCAGGCCGATGCCGAGGGCCCAGCCGTTGGTGCGGCCCAGCTCTCTAGCGATCAGTCCGATCCGGTGAATTGTGGACCCGCTGACCGACGGCACGCCCAAAAGGTCGGGAAGCTGGTGCACGACGATGATGACCGCCACGCCAGCGAGAAAGCCCGTGATGATGGGAGCAGAAAGGAAATCGGCGATCCACCCAAGGCGCAAGAGCCCGACGAGCACCACGATGACCCCTACCATCACCGCGAGGATCCCGACCAGATCTACGTAGCGGGGCGAGTCGATCGGGGCAAGATGCGCCACCCCAACGGCAAAAAGTGGCGCAATCGTGGAGTCGGCTCCCACGGACATCTGCGGGTTCGACCCGAGCACGGCGAAGGCGACAGTGCCGGCGATGAAGGCGTAGAAGGCAGTTACAGGCGGCATGCCGGCGAGCCTCGAGGTGGCCAGTTGCTCCGGCACGACGACGGCCAGCAACGTGAGCCCGGCGAGCGCGTCGGCACTGGCGAACGACCGTTTGTAGCCGCGTAATGACGTGAACAATACAGTGGGCATATGGCGACGGCGTTCCTGGGAGTCGGAGACCGAGCCACGAGACCGGGTGCTTGTCACCGCATCATCATCGCCGAGGGGGCACCCCTCGTGCTCCATCATCGGTTGCGCACGATCCGACCGGCCGTTTGAACTTTGGGGTCAACAGTATGAAAAGGTCTTCGTGCCGTTCGCTCCGAGACCCAGCGGCTTGTCGACTACTCGTCGCCCTTTTCCCATTCCGCGTTTCGTGCTGCCACCCGCTCCCGCCAGTTCGCGGCGTCCTCCGGCGTGGCATACGGGCCCATACGGTCTCGTCGCTTGCACTCGTGGAGCATCTCGACCTTGTCGTGCTTGAAGCAGTAGTACCACTCGCCCCGTGCATCGCCGAGAGGCGCCGACTCCTCGCTCACATCACCCAAGCTACGCCCCCAGAGCCCTCGAGCCGGGTAACTCTCGACGCCAGAGGCAGGGTCGAGGTCGGCGACCCAGGTTGGCGCTCAGCGCAGCTCCTCGAGAGCTGCCTTGACGTTGGACTCGATGCGAGCCAGCGGGTCTTCGCTCTCCGCGCTGCGGGGGAAAACCTGTCCCGTCAGCTTCTGGAAAAGCTCTATGTAGCGCTCAGAAACATCTTGGACGAACTCACCAGGAAAAGCTGGAACGGTTTCGCCGTCTTGGCCCTGGAAGCCCCTCGCAATCAGCCATTCTCGCACGAACTCCTTGGAAAGCTGGCGCTGGCGCTCGCCGCGTGTTTGGCGTTCCTCGAATCCGTCCGAATAGAAATAGCGGGAGGAATCCGGAGTGTGAACCTCGTCGATCAGACACAGCTGTCCGTCTTTGAGTCCGAATTCGTACTTTGTGTCGACGAGGATCAGCCCGTTGCGCTCGGCCATCTCGCTTCCTCGCGCATAGAGCCGACGGGTGAGCTCTTCGATCTCGGCATAGTCGTCGGCGGGAATCAAACCCCTGGCGATGATCTCCTCAGCGGAGACATCCTCGTCATGGCCCTGCTCAGCATGCGTCGCCGGGGTTATTACGGGCTCGGGGAATTTATCGTTCTCTTTGAGTCCATCGGGTAGCCTAACCCCGCAGAGCGTCCTATTGCCGGCTTCATATTCCCGCCAAGCATGGCCTACGAGATAACCTCGGATAACCATCTCAATCTTATAGGGCTGGCATAGGTGCCCTATAACGACGTTCGGATCGGGTGACTTGATAAACCAGTTGGGGACGATATCTTCGGTTTGCTCGAGAAAATAAGTAGCGATCAGGCTCAACACCTGTCCTTTGTAGGGGATCGCCACTGGCAGCAACACGTCGAACGCCGAAATTCTATCCGTCACGACCATTACGAGATATCGATTGCCTATGGTATAGATATCCCGGACACTGCCTCTTGTAAACGCGGTCTGGCCCGGTAAAGTGAAGTTTGTCGCGGTTATCGTCGGGGCTGTCATTGGCCGTCAGTATAACTAGTCATTGTCGCGTTTCTTGAGGATGCCAGCAGACCTCGTGGCGGTAACCTGTCTCCAGTTCTCTGCCGCCAGGGCCAGCACAGGGCGGCCTGTACGGATAGAACCCCTTTGCTGTCGGCCGCTGGTATCGTCACTGGCAGCGGACTGCGGACTCTGGTCATCAAAGACAGCTCCCAACGATTGCAGAGCAGCTATGAGGTCGCACCGCTATTTGCAACGGAGGGGTCCCTTGCTTGCTTTCGTGCCCGTCAAGGAGTCGTAGTGGGGAGTTCGTCAACACCGAGCGTCGGGGTCATCATGGGCTCTCATTCTGACCTGGACCTAATGGCCGGTGCGATGGAGACGCTCGAGAACTTCGAGGTCCCCTACGAGGTACGCGTCCTCTCGGCCCATCGAACTCCGGACCTGTTGGCGCAGTACGCCAAGAGCGCAAAGAGCGCGGCCTTTCGGTCATCATCGCTGGTGCCGGCGGATCGGCACACCTGGCGGGAGTCACCGCGTCTCACACGACCTTGCCCGTCATCTCGGTACCTATCAAGCGCGACAACCACGGCAACGAGGCGCTCTGGTCCAACATAAAGATGCCACCGGGCGTCCCGCTGGCGACGATGCCGGAGAACGGCTCGGTCAACGCCGCCCTCTTCGCGGTGCGTGTGCTGGCTTTGAGCGACGCTGGCCTTTCCGGCAAGTACGACGACTTCAAGCAAGGACAGGTTTCCGCCGGAGTCGAGATCGACAGGCAACTGCAGGCCGAGGGATGGCAGGCGGCGCTCAAGGATCTGAGAAGCCGCTGAGCCCTATCGGCCCGTTCTGCGGCTGCGAGGAGCCAGTCGCCCCGTGCGGCTGCGCTTTCGGGCGCGGGGGCTCTCCGCGCCTGTCGACAAGGCCAGTTCCAGTAGGGGGGGACAGGTCCCAGGTATGAAGGATTCGGAATCTCGTCACGAGCTGTGGGAGAAATGCGCCGTCTTCGGTCTGTACAGCCCCGGCAGCGAGGCAGCCCGCGTTGCCTTTTACGGCCTGTGGGCGCTGCAGCACCGCGGACAGGAGGGGTCGGGCATCGTCACCAGCGACGGCTACGAGATGTTCAGACATGCCGGTGCGGGCCTGGCGTCGAGCGTCTACCGCGACCAGGACATGCAGCGACTGAAGGGCCACATAGCGATCGGTCACAACCGCTACGCGACCTCAGGCGGCACCGGCGATATCTATAACCAGCCTTTCTTGCACGACGAGGGCCATTTCGCCCTGGCGCACAACGGCAACCTCCCCGACTGCGCCAAGCTCGAGAATTTCCTCGCGGGCCATCACATCCCGACGGAGTCGCACAACGACACGCGCCTCATGGAAGCAGCCATCGCTCACTACGTGAGCAGGGGGCACGACCTGCCGAGCGCCATCGTCAAGGCGTACCCGCTCTTCACCGGTGTCTTTTCGGCGGTGTCCATGGACGCAAAGAGGCTGGTCGCCTTTCGAGACGTGTGCGGCATCAGGCCTTTGTCGATCGGGTTGCTTGACGAAGGCCACGTGGTCGCCTCGGAGACGTGCGCCTTCGACACCATCGGGGCAACGTTCCTACGTGAGGTGAGGCCGGGAGAGATGGTTGTCATTGACGACTCAGGGCTGACCTCGCACCAGGTGGTGAGGGGGAACCAGAAGATCGACGTGTTCGAGTTCGTCTACTTCGCTCGCCCCGACAGCGTGATCATGGGCCAACGCGTCAACAACGTGCGGCAGAACCTCGGTCACGAGATGGCCAAGGAGTCCAGCCTCGACGCGGACGTCGTCATTCCCGTACCTGACTCGGCGATTCCGGCCGCGCTCGGCTACTCACGCAGTAGCGGCATTCCATTCGACATCGGGATCATCAAGAACCGCTACATACACCGCACGTTCATTCAGCCGACCGCCGGCTTGCGCCAGCGGGATGTGAAGATGAAGCTCAACCCGATTCTCGAGAGCGTCGCGGGCAAGAGGGTCATCCTGGTCGACGACTCGGTGGTGCGGGGCACGACCATGCGCCAAGTCGTCCAGATCGTTCGCGACGCCGGCGCGACGCAGGTTCACCTGATGATCAGCTCCCCACCGGTGCTGTACCCAGATTTCTACGGGATCAACACGCCGGACCAGAAGGACCTGATTGCTGCGCACATGAGCCTGGGGGAGATGCGGGACTATCTCGGCGCCGATACGCTCAACTTCCTTTCCATCGACGGAATGGTGCGGGCGACGGGACTGAGCCGGGATCAGCTCTCACTGTCTTGTTTCGATGGGGTGTACCCGATCCCCATCGGTCGACGACGTGAGTCGGTCACTGGGGTGAGCGCGCTTGGGGTGCGAGCCGTAGATACCCCGATGGCCCAGGTCACCCGAGCCGAGAGCCAGCCGAGCCGGTTACCGGTCTAGGTCGGGTCTATGGGTGACGCGCTCCTCGCCGTGCTCGCCTCGGGAGAGGGCACGACCGCGGAGGCTCTCATACGTGCGGGAGCCGAAGGCGCGATCGGATCCCGGGTCGGTCTAGTCATCTCGAGCAGTGACGGCGCCGGAGTCCTTAGGCGGGTGGAGCGGCTCAACCGGGAGTTGGGATCTGGCGTAGCAACCGCCTGTATTGGGCGCCGAAGTCATCCTCCCGATCCCGGAGAGGGCCTTCGTCGCGGCGACCAGACGGCAGCAGAGGCCGCAGCGCTCGAGCAGTTGCTGATAGATGGCGCTTTCGACGTGATCGTCCTCATGGGGTACCTCAAACGTGTATCCACGAGCCTGGTTCACCGCTTCGGCTGGAGGACCGACTTCACGAGTCCCTTGCAGGCTCAGATGCTAAACACCCACCCGGGTCCTTTGCCTGAGACGGGAGGACTGTACGGCATCGGCGTCCAGGAACATGTCCTCGAGAGCAAGCTCCCATACGCGGCCCATGTCGTGCACGTCGTCTCCGAGAAGTACGACGACGGTCCGATCGTCGTCGAGCACCGCACGCCGGTCCTGCCCGATGACACCGCTTTGACATTGTCCGAACGGGTCAGGTCGCTGCAAAGAGAGCAGCTACCCCGAGACATCGAGGACTTCGTGAGGCGGCGCAAGCAGTACCTACAAGCTCGACAGATCGACGAGGCATCCTCAAAAGGACTGGCCACAGCGGCCTTACGAAAGTGAGCGCACCGACAGGATCATCGGGACCGACAAGTCTCGTTGGTCTTCGTGTCGAGGAAATGAAAGGGAGCCTGGTCAGTTGGCCCGAGTGCTGGTGATTGGCGGTGGAGGCAGGGAGCACGCCTTGGCGTGGAAGCTCTCGCAGTCGCCAAAGGTCGAGAAGGTCTTCGTCGCGCCGGGCAACGCTGGCACGGGTGCAGTCGCCCAGAACGTGCCCATCCATTTCACAGACGTTCCCGGCCTGTTGGCGTTTGCTGTGCAGAATCGGGTTGATCTGACCGTCGTCGGCCAAGAGGCCGCGAGCGAGGCGGGAGTCGCGGACGAGTTCCACAAAGCCGGCTTGGCGATCTTCGGACCGAGCAGGGCCGCCAGTCGGATTGAGTCATCGAAGGCGTTCGCGAAAGCGCTCATGGCAGAAAACGCTGTCCCTACGGCTGGGTTTCGCAGCTTCACCGACGCGAGGTCGGCTCGAGTCGATCTGGCGAAGCGCCTGTTCCCGGTGGTCGTCAAGGCGAGCGGGCTCGCCGAAGGCAAAGGCGTTGTGATTGCCGGGACCCTCGAGGAGGCGCTCCAGGCGATCGACGACATCATGGTCGCCAAAAGGTTCGGTGCCGCGGGTGACACCGTTATCGTGGAGGACTTCCTGTCCGGCCAGGAGATCTCGGTGCACGCTCTTTGCGACGAGCAGACTGCCTTGCTGTTTCCGGCCTCGCAGGACCACAAGCAGGTCTATGACGACGACAAGGGGCCCAATACGGGTGGGATGGGCGTTGTCGCTCCAGTGCCATGGGTGACCAGCGGCCACCTCGCCACAATCGAGACAAGCGTGGTGCTGCCGACTCTGGACGGGCTACGACGCCAGCAGGCAGGTTTCGTCGGATGCCTGTACCCGGGCCTGATGATCGAGGGCGAGTCTGTCAAAGTGGTGGAGTTCAACGCCCGCTTTGGCGACCCCGAGGCTCAGAGCTATATGCGCCTTCTGGACGGAGACCTGTTCGAGATCCTCGCGGCCTCCACCAAAGGCGAGCTCAGCGCCACACAAGTGGCGTGGCACCCCGGTACGGCCATCTCCGTGGCCTTGGTCTCGAGCGGGTACCCGGCGAGCTACAAGACTGGCTTTCCGATATCGGGCATCGCAAGAGCGTCGCTTGAGCCTGACGTCGTCGTCTTCCACGGCGGAACGGTGGCCGACGGGAAAGTTGTCACAACGGCGGGGGGACGTGCTCTGTACGTCACGGCTGTGGGCTCGGACATAGACGACGCCCGCCAGAAGGCCTACACGGCGATCGAGCTCATCAGCTTTGACGGCATGAGCTTTCGTAGCGACATAGGTCTGCGGCCCTCACCGGAGGGGCTGCCTGAGATCACGCCCAGCAAGGCTGGGGAACGCCTCTGCTCATGAAGAACACCGGTGACGAGGAAACAGGCGAGATGGGCAGGGCTATTGGAGAAGGGCTGTCGTATCACAGGTTCGTTGACTACAGGATTGCTGATCCTGCGAAACGCCTCGCGCAGAAAGAGGGCGAGGCCACCAGCTCGAACCTGCCCTTCGGCTACAGCGAGGTGGCCGGCACGCGTGGCGAATCGGCATATGTGTTCGACATGGGCGAGTCCTACGGTGCCCTCGTGCAAGAGGGCCTCGGCACGAAGAGCCTTGTGGCAAGGGAGGTGTACGAGCGCACGGGTGAGTCGCACTTTCCCGCCATCGCGCAGGACGCTGTCGCGGCGGTGATTAACGACCTCGTGAGCGTCGGGGCGACGCCAGTGGCACTCAACGCCTACTGGTCGTCGAGCTCTTACGAGTGGCTCGGCGACGCCGGGCTTAGCGAAAGCTTCATCAAGGGCTGGCGGGCGGCCTGTGACCGGTCCCCGGTCGCTTGGGGAGGTGGCGAGACCCAGTCGTTGCCCGGGGTGATAGAGCCCGGAGCCCTGGAGTTCGCCGGGTCGGCCTTCGGGGTCATAAAGGACAAGAGAAAGCTGATCCAGGGCAGCGCTCTACGACCGGGCGACGCCATCGTGCTCGTCGAGTCGAACGGCGTCCATGCCAACGGGATCAGTCTCATCCGCGGCATCGCAAGTCGCCTCGGGGATGGATACGGGACGGAGCTGGCCGACGGCAGCGAATTGGGGGCAACGGTCCTGAGGCCGACTCACATATATGCCCAACTTGTGCAGGCACTCTCTGCGGCCGGGGTGGACATTCACTACCTGTCGAACATCACCGGCCACGGCTGGCGAAAGCTCATGCGGGCGGAGGGGGAGCTCAGCTACGTGATGAGCAGCCTTCCGCCGGTTGCAGAGGTGTTCAGGTTCATCGCGGAACAGTCGCGCAACGACCCCGGCGAGATGTACGGCAACTACAACATGGGTGCCGGGTACGCCGTCTATGTCCCCCGAGACCAGTCCGAGCAGGTCGTGTCCGTCGCCGCGCGCTGCGGGTTCCAGTCCTGGGTGGCTGGTCAGGTTGAGAAAGGTCCCCGACAAGTGGTGATCGAGCCACTGGGGATCGTCTTTGTGGCTGACACCTTAGGGCTCAGGTGATGCGGGCATACAGGGGATCATCTGCTCTGTCGGAGTTTCGAGCCGCGAAGCTCTTGAGCCAGATTAGAGCCGAGTACCCCTCGGTCGCGGGCATGGCGGCTGAAGATGTGTACTTCGTGCAGGTAAGGGACGGTCTCGCTCCCGGCGACGAGGACGTGCTCAAGAACCTGCTCAACTGTGGGGCGACGCCAACTGTTCGGCCACCCGGCCGACTGCACCTCGTGGTACCTCGTCCCGGGACGATTTCGCCTTGGTCCTCCAAGGCGACCGACATCGCCAGGAACTCGGGCCTTTCTGTGGAGCGTATCGAGAAAGGCGTGGCGTACTACGTCGAGTCCTCCGGGCCTTCCCCCGACCTGCTCCTTGGCGGACACCTCCACGACCGGATGACCGAGGCCGTGCTCGGGTCGCTCGATGCGGCCGAGACGTTGTTCAGAACAGATCCGCCCAGACCTCTCTTGCGGATAGACATGTCGAGATCCGCCCGGCGCGCCTTGGTGGAGGCGAATCGAGCGCGACGGCTTGGCGCTCGGGCCAGAGGACATCGACTACCTGCAGGAGGCCTACCGGTGTCTCGGTCGCAATCCCACCGACGTCGAGCTAGTGATGTTCGCACAGGTCAACTCGGAGCACTGCCGGCACAAGACGTTCAACGCGATTTGGACAATCGACGGCGAACGCCAGCCGAGGACGCTGTTCGAGATGATCAAGAACACCTACGCGAAAAGCCCTGACGGAGTGCTGTCGGCCTACGTGGACAACGCGGCGGTCATACGCGGGGGAGTTGGGGGCCGGTTCTTCCCGGACGGCGACACGAGAACGTACGGGTACCACGAAGAGGAAATTCATTCGGCAATAAAGGTGGAGACCCACAACCACCCGACTGCCGTCGCCCCTTACCCGGGCGCGGCGACAGGGGTCGGCGGGGAGATCCGGGACGAGGCCGCGACAGGTCGCGGCGCCAAGCCGAAGATGGGACTCTCGGGCTTCAGTGTGTCGGACCTCGACATTCCGGGGTGGAGCCAGCCCTGGGAGCAGAATTACGGAAGGCCGGACAGGATCGCCTCGGCCCTTGAGATCATGCTTGAGGCGCCGATCGGCGCGGCGGGCTTCGGGAACGAGTTCGGGCGCCCGAACGTCGCTGGCTACTTCCGGACCTACGAGAGCGTGACAGGCGACAGGGCGCGGGGTTATCACAAGCCGATAATGCTGGCAGGCGGCTTGGCCGACATCAGGCCCGAGCACGTGAACAAGCAGAAGCTGAGGGACGGGACCCTCATCGTGGTGCTCGGTGGTCCGGCCATGCGGATCGGCCTTGGTGGTGGCGCCGCCTCGAGCATGCATTCGGGCGCCAGCACAACAGCGCTCGATTTCGCCTCCGTGCAAAGGGGCAATGCCGAGCTCGAGCGTCGGTGCCAGGAAGTCATCGACGCGTGCTGGGCACTGGGCACGGGCAACCCGATCATCGCCATCCACGACGTCGGTGCCGGCGGATTGGCCAACGCCTTGCCGGAGCTCGTCCACGATTCAGCCATGGGAGGCCGCTTCGAGCTGCGGAACATTCCAAGCGCCGAAGAGAGCCTTTCCCCAATGGAAATATGGTGCAACGAGGCCCAAGAACGCTTCGTTCTCGGGACGAGCGCGGAAGGCTTGAAGATACTGACTGATCTTTGCGCCCGTGAACGCTGCCCGTTCGCTGTCGTCGGCTATGCCACCGAGTCCAAGCGCCTCGTTTTGACAGATGCTCTGTTCGACAACGTGCCCATCGACTTGCCCATGTCGGTGTTGTTCAACGAGCCGCGACAAAAGCGCGTCGAGTGCGAAAGCCGTAGCACCGAGCTCGCTGCCCTCGATATGTCCGGTGTCAGCCTGGACGACGCTGTGGAGCGTGTTCTTCACCTGCCGGCCGTGGCTTCCAAGAAGTTCCTCATTACGATCACCGACCGAAACGTGGGCGGGCTCATCACCCAGGATCAGATGGTTGGCCCTTGGCAGGTACCAGTGAGCGACCTAGCCGTGGCTGCCTCCGCCTTCGACGTCAACAGCGGTACGGCGATGAGCCTCGGGGAGAGAGCACCCGTGGCGTTGATCGACGCGGGAGCCTCCGCTCGTCTTGCGGTGGCGGAGGCGATCACCAACATCCTGGCCGGCGACGTTGAAGAGCTGTCCGACGTGAACTTGGCGGCGAACTGGATGGCGGCGAGCGGCTACGGCGACGAGGACGAGAGGCTCTACCGGGCTGTCAGGGCTATCGGAGAAGATTTCTGCCCGTCGCTCGGCGTAGCGATACCAGTGGGCAAAGACTCGCTCAGCATGCGCACCGTGTGGGACGAGGACGGTCGGGAGAGGTCCGTGATCGCACCGTTGTCGCTCGTGATAAGCGCCTTTGCTCCTGTCGGCGACGTCCGCCGCACTTTGACGCCGGGACTGGAAGACTCAGAAGAGTCTGTGCTCGTGTTCGTGGACCTGGGTTTCGGAAAGAACCGTCTTGGTGGATCGGCGCTCGGCCAGGTCTACAACCAACTGGGAGACGAGTCGCCCGACGTCGAGCCGCAGGCTCTGGTGCAGCTGTTCAGAAGCATCGTTCGCTTGAAGAGCGAGCACTTGATTCTTGCCTACCACGATCGCTCGGACGGCGGACTTCTCACGACGGTGTGTGAGATGGCCTTCGCCGGGCGCTGCGGACTGTCTTTGGACTTGACCCGGTTGCCCGGGAACGATCTTGAGAAGCTGTTCAACGAGGAGCTCGGCGTGGTCGTCCAGGTTCGCAGCCGAGACCTGGACCGTGTGATGTACATCCTGGGTGAAGCTTTCGGGACTCACGCCTCGGTCATAGGGCGGCCGACCAGCGATGAGAGCATCTCCATCGTGGTCGGTCAGGAGACCTACACGAAGCGTCGCGCGGACCTGGAGGCTTGGTGGGCCGAGACCAGTTATCGAATGCAGAGGCTGCGGGACAATCCGCTCTGCGCTGAGGAGGAACACCGGGCTATCTACGACGGGGACGACCCTGGCTTGAGGGTGAAGGCGAGCTTTGAGACCTTAGGGCTTGCGGGTCGGAGATCGGCATCAAGGCGTCCGCGTGTCGCCATTTTCCGCGAAGAGGGCGTCAACGGGCAGGTGGAGGCTGCGGTTGCCTTTGATACCGTCGGTTTTCGCAGCGTCGACGTTCACCTGAGCGATGTCGTGCGGGGACGAGTTGACCTGGAGGACTTTTGCGGGTTGGTCGCTTGCGGAGGATTCTCCTATGGGGACGTGCTCGGTGCCGGCGGGGGCTGGGCGAAGTCGATTCTGTTGCAGGAGGAACTGAGGAGCGCCTTCGTCGCTTTCTTCGAGCGTCCGGACACCTTCAGTTTGGGCATCTGCAATGGGTGCCAGATGCTGGCCGAGCTCAAGAGGATCATCCCTGGCAGCCAGCACTGGCCACGGTTCGTAAGGAACGTCTCGGAGCAATTCGAGGCCCGGCTCGTCAGCGTTCGCGTGAACGAGTCGCCGTCGGTGTTCTTCCGGGGCATGAGCGGTTCGGTGCTGTCAGTACCGGTTGCTCACGCCGAGGGACGGGCGGACTTCTCCGAAGAGGAGGGTCTCGAGGGGGCGCTGGCCGGAGGGCTGGTACCGCTGCAGTATGTGGACAATTACCACGCTTTGACGGACAGGTACCCCTACAACCCGAACGGCTCACCACTGGGGGTTGCGTCACTGACCAGCAGCGACGGACGGGCCACGATTTTGATGCCCCACCCGGAAAGGGCCTTCATGAACCGGCAACTCTTCAGATCTGCAAAGCCGCTCGGTGCGCACTCGGAGTGGTTGCGATTCTTCGAGAATGCCAAGCTCTGGGCGGACCAGGCGAGTTAGTCGCGACAGACGAGGAAAGATTCGCTAGCAGGAAAGCCTTGCAATGCCTTGCTTTCCTCGGGCGACCTGCTTTGCCGGGATAGGCTGAGTTGATGGCTCAAACGATTGTCGTTCGGCTGATAGATGACATCGACGGCAGCGAAGCGGACGAGACGGTCTCGTTCGCTCTCGACGGCAGGGCTTATGAGATAGAGCTCAGCAGGAAGAACGCCGCCAATCTGCGCAAGATGCTCGCCCCCTACATCGAAAAGGGCAGGACGGCAGGCCGCCCGTCCAGCCCCGCGCGGGGACGGTCCTCCGGATCTCCGCGGAAAACAGCCGCGACCAAGACATTGCTCTCTGAGCTAAGCATCGAGGAGAAGAAGCGGTTTCGCGCCTGGGCGGACATGCCGACCGCTCGCCGGGTCGGTGACGCCCGCGTGCAGGCATGGATCGTGGCTGGTCGGCCCTGATCCTCGCTCGCATTCCGGCGGCTCGCGTGTTGAGTTTGCCCATGCGCGACGAAGCGGAGTGGTGCCGGCGGCCGACATTGCTGTCACGTGGGTCACGGCTGGCCGCTTTTGGCCACGCGCCCGCTCGGTCACCTCGGCGATGTCTCGAGGCTTGTCGAGTTCACCCACAACCTGGCCGCGCCGCGCCGGTGTCTCAGCGTGTGAACACGAGCACGCAGCTGTGGGCCTTGCGTAGCCTCTAAGCCGAGCCCGGTGCGGACAGCAGGTCCAGGTCCGCGATGATGTAGTGGTGGATCCGACCTATCGGCCCGGGGAACTTCCCGAACCGCCGGAGTTGAGCGACGCTCAGGTGCACCTGCGCAGCTGGACCTACAACGACCTCGCCTGCATCGAGGAGGCGAGCCGGGATCCGCTCATTCCCACAGGTACGACGATTCCGAGCCCGTTCTCCCACGAGGCCGGCCTCGCTTTCATCGAGCGGCAGTGGCAGCGCTCGATCTCCGGGGAGGGGCTGAGTCTCGCGATAACAGAGACAGGCGCCGACAACGCCGTCGGGCTGGTGTGCCTCCTCCACCGCCAGCAGCCGGGCGTCGTCGGAGTCGGTTACTGGACGGTGGGGAGCCGCCGTCGACTCGGTCTTGCGCGAAACGGCCTCATCTTGTTGAGCCGCTGGGCGCTGAGCCTGGCCGCCGTCGCCCGGCTGGAGGCGCTCGTAGAGCCGGGCAACGCTGCATCGATCCGAGTTCTCGAGGCCGCGGGCTTTCGCCGCGAAGGTTTGCTGCGTTCATATCTCGAGCAGCCCCCGGTCCGCGCCGACGCGTACCTTTACTCGCTGACTGCAGAGGACCTCGCCCACTCGACGCGGGGTTGAGGTATCGCTGAGGTGCTCTCGGCCCCTCGGCTTTGCTAGGCGGGGTCTCCTTTTCCGAACGCCTCCTGCGCGATGCTTCGCCCTTCGGCAGCGAGATCCCAGAAACCGTACGCGCCCTGCCCTTGCACCTCGCGGGCTGCCTGGGCCAGCGTGCCCAGGGCCGCGAAGGCGAACGTGCCACCGATCGAGACCCGGCTGACACCACAGGCGGCGAGCTCGCTTACCGTCGGCCCACCGCGCATCAGCAGCACGTTGACCGGCCGATCGACCGCCCGCACAAGGGCCTTCATGTCATCGACGTCGGTGAGCCCGGGCGCGTAAAGCACGTCGGCCCCGGCTGCCTGGTAGCCCTGCAGACGAGTAATGGTGTCCGCCAGCTCGGGTCGTCCGTGAAGGTAATTCTCTGCCCGAGCCGTGAGGACGAGTCGACCCGCCGCGGCCTCGACGGCAGCCGCGACGCGCTCGACCGCCAGTTCAAACTCATAGATGGCCTCTCCGCTGAAGTCCTCTATCGAGCACCCGGCTAATCCGGTCTCGACTGCGGCCGTGACCGTGGATGCCGTCGCGTTGGCGTGTCGCCGAAGCCGTTCTCAAAATCGGCCGAGACCGGGACATCCACCGAGGCCACGATCTGGACCGCGTGGGCGAGCGCCTCGTCTCGCGTGACCGATCCGTCAAGGCGACCGAGCGTCGCCGCGAAGCCGCTGCTGGTCGTGGCCAGAGCCTTGAAACCCATGGCGACAAGCACTCTCGCCGAGCCAGGGTCCCACGGGTTGGGCATCACGAGCGGCGAACCGGCCCGGTGCAGGGCCGCGAAATGCTCGGCCCGGGACTTGCTCACGAGGCAGCCGACTCCTGGTCGGTGGCAGGTTGCCAGGCTCGGGAGGCAACGGCCAGGGCGTTCCAAGCGTTGATGGTGACGATAAGGCCGAGCAGGGCCCCGATCTCGTCGGCGCTCAGGTGAGCGGCGACGTCGTCGTAGGCGTGCGCGGGGACGTGGTTGTCGGCGACGAGGGTCACGGTCTCGGTGAAGGCCAGCACCGCCCGCTCCCGTTCAGTGAAAAACGGCGTCTCGCGCCAGAGCGGCAAAGCGTAGATGCGTTGCTCGGTCTCGCCAATGGCGCGGGCGTCCTTGGTGTGGGTGTCGACGCAGTAGGCACACCCGTTGAGCTGTGAGGCACGGATGCGGACGAGCTCGCGCAGGCGCGGCTCGAAGTCGACCTGGTCGAGCTGCTTGACCGAGGCCTTGTCGAGCTGGCTCATGGCCCTCGAGAAGGTGGCGGCGTGGGCGTCGACGTCGAGTCGGACGGGGATGGTTTGGGTGGTTTGCATGCGTTTCACCTTAAGGAAGGATAGGCCCGCGAGTAAGGTCCAATCCCATGGCAAAAACGCGGGCCATTTCTGGCGTCGACCTCCACCTCGAGCTCGGCCCCCGGGTGCGAGAGTCGCTGGAACGGGCCCTTCGAGGGGCCGTGCAAGGCGGGCGGCTCGTTCCCGGCACCCTGATGCCGCCCTCGCGCACCCTGGCGAGCGACCTCGGTCTCGCCCGCAACACCGTCGTCGACGTTTACGGCCAGCTCGTGGCAGAAGGTTGGCTGACAGCGCGACAGGGCTCCGGTACCCGGGTCGCGCAACGTGTTGGCGAGCCGCGTGCGTCACCCACCTCGCCGGCCCCGCCGCCGCTAATGATCCGATACGACCTGCGGCCCGGATATCCGGACACCACAAGCTTTCCCCGGGGCGAATGGCTAAGGGCAGAGCGCGCGGCACTGGCTCGGGCGCCGTCTGAGGTCTTCGGCTACGGCGACCCTCGGGGACGTCCGGAGCTGCGTGCCGCACTGGCCGGTTATCTCGCACACGCCCGTGGCGTACGGGTCTCGCCCGAGAACGTCGTCATCTGCTCCGGGTTCACCCAGGCGCTCTTCCTCCTCGGCCAGATAATGCGCAGCGAGGGCAGGGTCGCGATCGGGGTCGAGTCATACGGCCACCGTCACCATCGTGAGATCCTGACTGGCGCCGGTCTGCGGGTCGTAGGTCTCCACGTCGACGGACACGGCGCCCAGCCGATCGGCCTCGAAGGGCTGGATGCTGTTTTGTTGACACCCGCCCACCAGTTTCCCCTCGGGGTCGCCCTCGACCCGGCCCGACGCATCCACTTTGCCGCGCTGGGCGGCAACCTCGGGTGCGCTCGTGATCGAGGACGACTACGACGGTGAGTTCCGCTATGACCGGCGCGCCGTCGGCGCGATGCAGGCCCTCTCTCCCGACCAGATCGTCTACGCCGGCACCGCCAGCAAGACTCTCGCCCCCGGCTTGCGCCTGGCGTGGCTCGTGGTGCCCCCGGACCTTGTCGACAAGCTCGCCGAGCAACGCCGGCTCGTAGACCTTCACTCAGCGGTTCTCGATCAGTTGACCATGGCCGAGTTCTTGAGCTCCGGCCGCTACGACCGCCACGTGCGGCGCTCGCGCCTTGCCTACCGATGCCGGAGGGACCGGCTCCTCGCCAGCCTGGCGCGCCACGTCCCGGACCTAGGCGTGCAAGGTCTTGCGGCGGGCTTGCATGCGGTGCTCGGTTTGCCCGCCGGAGTGAGCGAGGCAGGTGTCATCTCCCGGGCGGCCGGACGCAGCCTTGCCGTCGACGGGCTCGCGAGCTATGGGATCGAGCCTGACGCACGGCCCCCCGCACTGGTGATCGGCTTCGCCACGCCCCCGGCACACTCGTTCACGACCGCCCTGGCCCGGCTTTGCACCACCCTCGGAGAACTGGACGAACGAGCTTGAGGAGAACCCGATTGGGCTGGCTCGGCACCCGCGCGGAGCGAGACGATGAACTCGCCGGCTTTGACGCGTACTTGAACGCCGTTGTGGGTTCGTAGGCGGCTTGGCACGCCGCGCGTACAGAAGCGGGCACGACGCTGCTCTGGGTGTTGCTGCACCTGATCAACGAGACCGCCCGCCGCTGCGGCTACGCCGACGATGCGCGTGAGCTTGTCGAGCGACCAACGGGGAGTGAACAAGCTGATGTGGCGGTGCCGCGGGCACGAGGAAGGGCGACGCTGTCTTCTTCTGCCACGACGGTAGGCTGAGGTTCCGCTTGGGTGATCAGGTGCTCTCGGGGTCGATTATCTCAAATCTGCTCATGACCGAGTTTCCGACATTCGATATCCGCGTTGAGGTCGACGCCCACCCGGACGGGTCCGACCAGGTCGTGGAACGCACTGTGGTGGCGGTGTCCGGCGAGCTTGACGTCGCCACCTCTCCGGCGCTCGAGCGTGAGGTCCTCGCCCTTTTGCAAGAAGGGGTAGGCGAGGTCGTTGTGGACGCTTCAGGTTTGGACTTCATCGACGCGAGCGGCATCGGGGTGTTGGTAGGAGCGGCCAATTTGGCCCGCGAAGCAGGTGGGCAGCTTGTGCTGCGCGGCACGAGTGAGGCGACGCGGCGCCTGCTCGACCTGTTGGAGCTGAATGCCACTTTGCCGGCCGAGGAATCTCCACCCGCCTGAGGGCGAATCGCGCCGTTGGCTTGGCTCCCTCGGCGCCGATGCCTGCGTCAGCGTGCCTCCAGCTCGGCCCAGACCGTCTTGCCGGCTCCGGCCGGGCGGCTTCCCCAGACTTTCGCCAGTCGGTCGACGATCATGAGACCGCGTCCGCTCGTGCCGTTCCACGACGTCGCGGCCATCAAGGCGATGGCGGGGCTGGCGTCGGTCACCTCCACTGTCACGGTGTCATCCATGCGGCACAAAGACAGAGTGAAGGCGCTGCCGGCGTGACGGACGGCGTTGGCGGCGAGTTCGCTCACAACGAGGACAGCGTCGCCTGACTCGAGCCCCCACCCGGCAAGCGTCGTGTCGGTGAAATGGCGGGCCGCCTGGACCTGTTCAGCGCTGGCGGCAAAACCGCGCTCGGTCCGGTCCACTGACTGCTCATACCCAGAAAGAGGCGGAACCGTCACTCGCCTGGCCCAGCTCGAGGCGTAGCGTTCGCCACACAGGTGCGCCTGCCTCGTCGGAGGCGGCGAGGTTGACCTCGGCGACGATGGCGGTGTCGTGCCAGCCCTCCGGGTCGTCGAGGACCTGGCGAACCTGCCAGATGCCCGGTCGCTCGACGACTTCGAGCAAGGCTGCACTGCGGGCTTGCGGCCCGGTGCCCAAGCTCGAATGGGTCGAGAAGTATCGCTCCATCGACTCCGTCCAGGCGTCGGGCCCCAACCCGCCGGGGACCTCGGCTTCGGCCAGGGCGGCGCCGTCGCGCCGGGCGAAGAGCTCGACGCGTCGGAAGGCGGCGTTGCGCACCATCACCCTGAAGGCCCTGGCGTTCGAAGTGACTGGAGGAGGGGCCGGGGTTTGGTCGCTCAGCTCGACGCCGATCTCGGCCACGGCCTTTTCGAGCGAGTCGCTCGCGGCTGCGGCGGCGAGGTGCTCCCATTCGTCGATGAGACTCGAGTCGACCTGGCGGACGAGCTCGCCGAGCCACTCGGTGATGTCGAGCAGCTCCTCGGTCTTGAGATCCTCCGGAACGTTGCGGATGAGGCCCTTGTAGACGTCGGAGAGATACCGCAACAGCAGGCCTTCCGAACGGGTAAGGCCGTAGTGGGCGACGTACTCGGAGAACGTCATGGCCCGCTCGTAGAGGTCGCGGGCCACCGACTTCGGCTGGATGTTGAAGTCGGCGGCCCAGGGATGGACGACGCGGTAGGCGTCGAACAGGTCGTAGGTCCAGTCACGCAAAGGCTTGGGGTACTCGAGCTTGTCGAGGGAATCGATCCGCTCCTCGTACTCGACCCCGGCCGCCTTCAAAGCTGCCAGAGCCTCCGTCCCGCACCCGGTCGAGCTGAGCCGCCAGCACCGGGCCCGGGTTGACGAGGGTCGCTTCGACGACGCTCATGACGTCGAGGGACCAGGTCGGAGAAGACCGGGTCGAGGCGGGGAATGGCCTCCAGGACGAACGGGCTGAGCGGGCTGTCGAGGGCGAAGTCCGACTGCAGGTCTGCGTGTGCACGCGGATCCGGCGGCCCTGTTCGTCGGCCACCGCTAGGCGTTCGAGGGCCCCGGCGGCGAGCAGTGAGCGGTAGATGCCGATGGACTGGCGCACGAGTCGCCGCTGCACAGGGCGGGGCTCGTCGTTGTCGGTCAGTAGCCTGGCCAGTGCCGCGCACCCGTCACCGGGCCGGTCGAGCACGTTGAGCAACGTCGCGTGGTTCACCCGGAGCTGGGAAACGAGCGGCTCGGGTGGAGAGGCCACGAGCTTGTCGAACACGGCCTCGTCCCAGGCGACGAAGCCCTTAGGAGGCTTCGACTTGACCAGCTTGCGCGTCTTGCGAGCATCCCCGGCCGCCTTCTTTGCGGCCTGCTCGTTCTCGATGACGTGCTCTGGGGCTTGCACGACGACAAGGCCAGAAGTGTCATACCCGGCGCGCCCGGCCCTGCCGGCGATCTGGTGCAGCTCGCGAGCGCTCAACAGCCTCGAGACCGATCCGTCGTACTTGGCGAGCCCAGAGAGGACCACCGTGCGCAATGGCAGGTTGACCCCGACCCCGAGCGTGTCGGTGCCGACCACCACCCGCAGCAGACCTGCCTTGGTCAGTCGCTCGACGAGGCGTCGGTACTTCGGCAGCATGCCTCCGTGATGCACCCCAATGCCGTGGTGCAAAAGGCGCGAGAGGGTACGCCCGAAGCCAGGGGCGAATCGGAAGCCCGCGAGGGCGGCGGCGAGGCCTCGCGGTCGGCCCGCGTCGTCACCTGTGCCGAGGTGAGCGCCTGGGCGTGAGTGAGCACCTCGGCCTGGGTGAAGTGGACGACGTAAAGGGGTGCCTGGTCTCCGGCGAGGAGCGACTCGACGGTGGCGTTGAGCGGTGTGCGTCGGTACTCGAAACGCAGCGGGACCGGTCGGGTGGCGGAACGCACGACGGCGACCGGTCGTCCCGTGCGCCGGGAGATGCCTCTTTCGATGGCGCTCGTGTCGCCGAGGGTGGCAGACATGAGGACGAACTGCGCCCGGGTCAGCTCCAAGAGGGGCACTTGCCAGGCCCAGCCCCGGTCAGGGTCGCCGTAGAAGTGGAACTCGTCCATCACGACCTGGTCGATTGCCGTAGCGGCGCCGCTGCGCAGGGCCATGTTGGCGACGATCTCGGCGGTGGCACACACGACGGGAGCAGACGGATTGATCGAGGCGTCGCCGGTCAGCATGCCGACGTGCTCGGCTCCGAGGTCACCGCACAGGGCGAAGAACTTCTCCGAAACGAGGGCTTTCACCGGTGCGGTGTAGAACGAGCGCATCCCGGCGGCAAGAGCTGCGACGTGGGCGCCGAGGGCGATCAAGCTCTTGCCCGAGCCGGTAGGCGTGTTCACGATTACATGTGCGCCCGAGAACACCTCGAGGAGCGCCTCTTCCTGGGCGGGGTAAAGGCTGAAGCCCCCCTCCGCCGTCCAGTTGAGGAACGCCGCGAAGGCTTCGTCTCGGCGGCCGCTGACCGCGGCTAGCTCAAAGCGCGAGGACATGGAGGCTCCACTTTGCCGCAGTTGTGGCAACGGTGGAGGACAACAGCGCCTCTGCGGGCTCGTGACGTTCGTGGGACGCTTGCACAGTGGAGTCTGCGCGGGTCGACAGGTGGCTCTGGGCGGTGCGCGCCGCTCCGACACGCGCCGCCTCGACAGCGCTGTGCCGCGCCGGGCACGTGCGCGTGAACGACACCGCAGCCAAGCCCTCGACGACTGTGCGCCCCGGAGACACCGTCTCGGCCCGCGTCGGTGATCGTCTGCGGGTGCTCGAAGTGGTGAGGGCGATCGACAAGCGCGTCGGAGCGCCTGTCGCCGCCGAGTGCCTGATCGATCACAGCCCGTCGCCACCGCCGAGGGAGCTACGTGCTCCGGGGCTTGTCCGCGACCCGTCCTCAGGGCGCCCGACGAAGAAGGACCGCCGTCAGATCGACCGGCTGCGCGGGCGCTGAGCAGCGGTCAGGCACCGCGGCGGCGCGCCCCCGACCGGGTGCTGCGGGCCCGAGGCGCCGTCGCCGGCTTCGCGCTCGGTGTCACTAAGAGGGCACCTGCGCTGGTCGGGGTTTTCCCGTCCCCGAGAAACGGGAGGGGCACGGGCCTCGAGGTGGAGGTACTTCGCATGGTGTCACACGGCGGCGATTGGCCTGAGTGCAGCTGGAGTCGTCGAGGAATCCGCTTGTTATCTCGTGCTGTGGCTTGAGTTTTAGCCCTCGTTGCGCCTGGGCTCGGCCTGCGCCAAGGCCAGCCGCGTCTTTTCGGCGTCGTAGTCCTTCGCGTACACCGGGCTGCCAGGCTGCTGGCGCCACGAGTCGTCCAAGCCGCCGGAGTCGACCGGGTCGAAGCCGATCTCGTCGACGAGGCGCATCACCACGGCTTTGGCGTGCTCGTCGTCGCCGGCGACGGGAAGGGCGATGCGACCGGGCGTGCCCGCAGGCTGGCCCAGTTCCAAGAGATGCTGCGCCTGGATGGTGTTGAAGGCCTTGATCACCGGACGGCCGATCTGCTGGGAGACCCAGCGACTCTCGGTGGTGCCGTTCTCGATGGCGGCGATGCGGCCGTCGCGTTGGGGGTAGTAGTTGCCGGTGTCGATCACAACGAGATCGGGGGCCGCCCCGTCCAACAACCCAGCCGGGAGATCGGGAACCCTGTATACGGGGATCGTCACGACCGCCACATCGGCGCCCTTGGCAACTTCTGCGACGCTGAGCGCCGTGGCGCCTGTCGTGCTGACCAGTTCGGCCAGCGTTTCTGGTCCGCGTGAGTTCGCGACGAAGACCTCGTGGCCTACTGCCGTGAACCGCTTGGTGAGCGCTGTGCCGATGTTGCCGGCACCGATGATGGCGATTCTCATGGCTTCCTCCCGAGAGTGACGCCGCCGGTCGTGCATCCGCGGTCGTTTTGCTTCCCAACGCCGGCTATGCCGTCTCTCTTCCTCGCCGAAAGTTCCGTACCGCGACCCTAAGAGTTACCGTCATTGCTTGCATGAGCCGGCTACCTGGCTTTGAGCACGGTCAGGTCGCGAACGGCAAACCGGTAGTGCTCGATCTCCTCATCCATAACGACGCCTATGCACTCGATCGCCGAGCGCTCCTCGTCGGGGTAGCCGGGAGCGGGCGAGCGGTGGCACCGACGTCCCAGGTCGTCGTCGGTCAGGCCGTCCACGATACGCCGCACCACGGCCATCCGGTCGGCGCGGACGGAGAGGATCTCGGCATGGTCGGGCCGGGCGGCCAGGTCTATGCCGAGCCCAGCCGCCTCCGCCGCCGGATACCAGCTCTGCGGCAGGCCGATCGGATGGTAGGGCATCGGCTCGTCCAGTACCGTCCTGCTAGCCCACGCGTCGGTGATGAAGATCAGATGCCGCAGCGTCTGGTCGAACGACCACTCCTCGTCGGCACTGTTTGCGAGCGCCGCCGCGGGCATCCGGCTTGTTCGCTCGACCAGCTCCACCCAGAGACGCTCGATCGTGTCCCACATCGCTCGAACGTCGTCGGCGGTCTGGCCCTCGCGGAACTGCACCCGCTCGGGATGCCGCCGGTCCAGTTCCGCATTGACGAAGTCAGTCACGTCGACATCGTTCACGGAGAGATTGCTGATGTAACCCGAGATGCTGACGTTGACGAGCCAGCCGTCCCTGATCCTGACTCCAGTTAGGTCGCAGTCGGTGAAACGGGCCCCTCGCAGGTCGGCGACGTCGAACCGCGCGCCCCGGAACTCCTCGCTTCCCCCTCCCTCCCCGGCATAGAACCGGTGCGGTCCGAACTGCGCCTTCGTCAGTTCATTGGGTGAGGCGGGAGTCGAATCCGCTCGGTCGCTCATGTTTGTCATCGACTGCAGGGTAACGCTGTCGATACCCCGCCAAGGACAAGGTTGACGTCGGGAAGTCTGTCGATAAAGCTGCGCCGCCCTGCCGTCGTTCCGGTGGTCGGGAGCTTCGCGCGGCTCGTCGAGGGCCTAGAGACGGCTCTGTCGGATTGGCCGAGGGCGGCCCTCGCGCGACAATGAGACGTCTAGGGAGTCGTCGACGGCCCGAGGCGAGAAGGTCGAAGCCAAGAGGAAAGGCAAGCCGATGGCCCGCATACTCATCACCGGCTCTTCTGACGGCCTCGGCCTTATGGCCGCCCAGCTCCTCGCCCGCCAGGACCATGAGGTCGTCCTGCACGCCCGCAACGAGAGCCGGGCCGCCGAGGCGCTCCGCTCTGTCCCCGAGGCGGGCGGTGTCGTGATCGGGGACTTGGCGACCATGGAGGCCATGGTCGAGGTGGCCGAGGCGGCCAACGCCACCGGCCGGTTCGACGCCGTGATCCACAATGCCGCCGTGGGCTCGAGCGAGCCGCGCCGGGTCGTCACGACCGACGGCCTATGTCACGTCTTTGCCATCAACGCCCTCGCCCCGTACCTGCTCACTGCCCTCATCGAAATGCCCAGCCGGTTGATCTACATGAGCTCGGGCATGCACCGTGGTGGCCACGCGAGTCTCGACGACTTGCAGTGGGAGCACCGAGGCTGGAGCGGGTCGCAGGCGTACTCCGACAGCAAGCTTTTCGTCGCCGCGCTGGCGGCCGCGGTTGCACGGCATCGTCCCGGCATCTTGTCCAACGCTGTCGATCCTGGCTGGGTGGCCACCAAGATGGGCGGTCCCGGCGCGCCTGATGACCTCGCCCTGGGGGCGGTCACCCAGGCATGGCTGGCAGTCAGCGAGGACGCGGAGGCGCTCGCGTCGGGGGCTTTCTTTTTCCATCAGCGCCCCCGCGCGGCGCACCCCGCCATACACGACGAGAGCTTTCAGGCCGCCTTGTTGGCAGCCTGCGTCGCCATTAGCGGGGTCAGCCTCTTTACGGCCGGCCAGGGCGGGTGAGGCAACCCGAGCCCGGCAACTAGAGCCTAGGCAGGTCCGTACTACCGCGATATAGTACGCGCTGTGCCGTCCGGGTCTGTGCTCGACCGATTCCACCTGCGCCGCGACTCGCCAGTCAAGCCCTTTGTGCAGATCAAGAGCCAGTTCGAGTACGAGATATGCACCGGACGGCTCGCCCCGGGCAGCCGCTTGCCGTCCGTACGAGAAGTGGCGAGTGCTCTCGGGGTGAGCCCGGTGACCGTGACAAGGGCTTACAGAGAGCTCGAGATCGCCAGCCTCGCCGTTTCGCATCCCGGTGTCGGTTTCTTCGTCTTATCGACCGCCGACAGCCAAGCCGGCCCGCACGCCGAGATACGTAGTCGTGCCATCAAGTTCCTCAACGACGCGGTCGACGAGGGCGTCGGTTTGGACCAGGTCCTGCAGATCCTGTTGGCGGAGATCGCGGAGATGCGCGCCAAGCTCGCCCACATCGAGCTGATCCTCATCTGCAAGCGCCAGGGTCGCATAAACGAGCTGGCAACAGAGCTCCGCCAGTCTCTGAGCGATATGCGCGTAGACATCGTGCCCGTCGTTTTGGAGGAGGTCGCCGAGGACCTCGAGGGATGGCTACCCCGTTTGCACAAGGCACGCCATGTTCTCGGTCTCGTGTTCGACCTCAGTTACATTCAGCCGCTTCTCATCCGTCACGGGGTGCCGGTGATCCCGATACTCGCCATGCCGCGGCCAGACGTCAAAGAACGCCTGGCAGACCTCGAGACTGGCTGCCGGGTCGGAATTCTCGCCAGCCTCCCCGATTTCGTGGACGGATTGATCTCTTGTGTCGTGGAGAGCAATCCGGAGGTGAGTATCGTCGGCGGCCTGTCTTGTCGTGACACCCGTCAGATACCGCTTTTGATGCAGTCGGTGGACTGCGTCGTCTACGGAACCCTCGCCCGCCAGACCCTCGAGTCTCAAGCGTTCTTGCCTTCGAAGTCGATCGAGCTGGTGTACGTCCCCGAGACGGATTGGGTCCAGCGGCTGAGGGGCCTGTTGCGCAGCGAACTGAGCACTTGAGACATGCTCGACCTCGATGCCTTGATGCGGCCGCGCTCGGTGGCCGTCGTCGGCGCGAACGACGACTGCGACACCTTCGGCGGGCGCATCTGGCACTATCTGGACAAGTACTCGAACGTCGCCAAGACGGCCGTCAACGTCCGGGCCGGTGCGCTCAAGGACGACACCGTCGTCCCCACGCTCAGCGACCTCGCACAGACGCCGGACGTGGTAGTTCTCGCCACTCCCGCCGCCACTGTGAGAGACCTCGTCTCGGAGTCGATCTCCATCGGGGCGAGGGCGGCACTGGTCTTCTCCCAGGTCCCGCGAGAGACGCGTTCAGACCTTGGGCGCCTCGTCGACGAGGGCGGCATGACCTTGCTCGGACCGGGAAGCCTCGGTTTGATCAATGCGAACGACGGGGTGGTCCTGTCGAGCTCGGTGAGCTTGGAATGGGCTCCGCGTCGCGGACCTCTCGCCCTTGTCGCTCAAAGCGGAGCCCTGATGGGGGTCCTGCACGCACGGGCCGTCGAACAGGGCATAGGGCTCGGATTCTGCGTGGCAACGGGCAGTCAGTTGCAAGTGCGCGTGGAGCATCTCCTGGCAGCGCTGAGCACAAAGGGTGAGTACCTGGCCGTCGGGGCGCACATCGAGGACTTAGATGTCCAGTTGTTCGCCACCGCGGCCGAGTCCCTCGCGGGCGCCGGGTGCAAGCTCGTGGTCCTAAAGGGCGGTCTCACAGACTCGGGCAGCGTGGCGGCGGCGGGGCATTCCGGCGCGCTGGCCGGCGATGGACGGGCCTTTTGCTCCCTCGCCAAGGAGCTCGGGGTGATGGTCGCCACCCATCCCTCCGAGCTCTTGGCGTGCATGCAAGCCGCGACCGTGACCGGCAAGAGCTGGTGCTTCGCCACCGTGTCAGGAGGCCTGGCGGCCATTGCAGCCGACATTGCCTCTGATGAAGGTCTCGCCCTTGTCGCGCCGAGCCCGAGTCTCGAGGTCTTCCCCGGCGCGAACCGACAAGGTCCGTTGACCAACCCCGTCGACATCGACGCCGTCCCCATGACCACAGACGAAAGCGTCGCCGCGGTCAGGGCTCTCGCCAGGGACTCTTCGTCGGACGGCGTGATCCTGGTCCTAAACGACAAGCCCGACCTGGAGGGCCTTCTCGCCAAGCTTGCCGCCCTCGACGAGGAGTCGAGGGAGCGGTTGCACCTTTGTACGGAGTGCAGCGGACAGTACGACCACGCCTGGCGAGCGTGGGTGGCCGAGGGGAACACCTACGCGAGGGGCCTCGAGTCTTTCCTGCACGCCCTTTCGGCCACGAGAAAGACCTCTCGAGCACCCTCCGGCAGAGCTCAGGCCGAAGGCACTCTCATGGCGGACCTCGGTGCACACTCGTTGCTGGCCGAGGCCGGGATTCCGGTGCTTGCTCTCCTCGGGGTCGAAACGCCCGAGCGCTTGGAGGCCATCGTCTCGGAATTGAAACTGCCCCTCGTCCTAAAGCTGGCGGGGGCCGAACATCGCGGCCCTTCAGGCGTTGCCACCGTCACGAGCCGCGCCGGTGCCAGGGCCGAGTTCGAAAGACTCACCCGTATCGGTGACGTGCTCGCCCAGCCACTTGCCCAGCCCGGCCTGGAGTTCTACGTCGGCATCAACGTCGACCCCGTGTTCGGGCCGTTGTTCATCATCGGAGCCGGTGGCCCCGCCCTCGAGGAGGACCAGGACGTCTCCATGAAGATAGGCCTGCCGGATCGAGTGGCCATCCGCAGGTGCATCAAAGAGACGCGCTCGGGTCGTTGGCTGATGAGCCCTTTGGGCGGCCGGCTCGTAGACCTCGAACTCCTCGTCGATGTCGCCCACAAAGCCGTGGCGCTGGCGGAGAGGTTGCAGGGGCCACTCGTCGCTCTCGACCTCAATCCTGTCGTGCTCGGCCCTTCGGGGGCGATGGTGGTGGACGCGAAGGTGCACATGAGAAAGACCGTGACTAGTGACAAGGTGAACGGGCTGTGACCGCGATAGAGATTGACTATCCCGCAAATGGTGTCGGTCGGCTGACGCTCAATCGACCGCATGTGCTCAATGCCATCAACAGAGAGCTCCTTGAGGACCTTTCCCTCGCGACGGACACATTGGAACGGGACGAGACTGTAAGGGTCGTAATCCTGAGGGGAGCTGGTCGCGCCTTTTCTGCCGGTTTCGACCTCAAGGCCGAGGCGGCCGAGGGCGCCATATCGGTCGAGGAATGGGCGGGACGTTTCCAACAGGATTGGAACGTGTTCTTGAAGATCTGGAAGAGCTCGAAGCCCTACATAGCCGTCGTGCACGGTTATGACCTGGGCGGGGCTTTGGAGCTGTCCCTCCTCGCAGATATCACCTTGGCGTCTCCGGCAGCCCAGTTCGGTCTTCCCGAGATCCGCCACGGCGGAGGTCCCGGCGCGGCGATGCTTCCTTGGGTCGTGGGCATGAAGGCAGCGAAATGGCTGATGCTGACGGGCCAGCGCATCGACGCCAGACGCGCTGTCGAGATTGGTCTTGTGACCGAGGTAGTTGATGAGGACGAGTTGGAGAGCTCTTCGCTCAAGGTTGCCGGCGATCTCGCCGCCGTCCCAGCGGCCGCCCTCAAGTTCACCAAGCTCGCGCTGAACCGGACTTACGAACGGATGGGCTTCCTCAGTGCGGTGGACGAGAACTTCACGATCTCAACGGTGATGAATGCGACGGCAGCATACAGAGAGCAAGAAGCCCAACGGCAGTCGATGCCGTTGAAAGAGTTTCTACTTAAGCGGGACGGCGCACGTGAGGAAGTTGGTGACAAGTAAGTCGTTGGAGATTTAAAGGAGAGAGCAGTGAGCAAGCACGAACTAAAGAGAGAGAGAGGGCACTAGTGGAACCATCACAGAGTGGCGGAATGGACCGTAGGTCGTTTCTCGTAAGGTCCGGAAGCGCAGTTGCCGGTATCGGGCTCTTGTCGGTCGGAGGCGGTCTGCTCGACGCCTGCAGCAGCAACTCGACGCCGCCGACGACGACCACCGCACCAGTGACGATGACGCACATGTCGTTGCAGGAGAGCTACATCAACAATGCCGAATTCGTCGGGTTCTACTGCGCGGCGAAGAAGGGCTACTACAAGAAGTACGGTCTGGACGTCGACATCGTCTCCGCCGGCGCGACGACCGACCCCCGTCAGGTCGTGGCAAATGGCGGTGCGCTGACTGGTGTCGTCTCCGAGACGAGTGACATGATCATCGGGATATCCGAAGGCGTCCCTTACAAGTGCTTCGGTGCGAGTTTCCAGCAGAATCCCGGATGTCTCCTTGTGCTGGCGAATTCAGGCATCTACAACATCCAGGATTTGAAGGGCAAGATCATCGGGATGCAGGACAACGCCCGCCAGCAGGTGCTGGGCATCTTGCAGGCGAACCACGTGCCGGTCGACGAAGTCACCCTGCAGGTCATCGGTGATGACCCGACGCCACTTGTCGAGCACAAGATCGACGCCTACACCGCCTATGTCTTCAACGAGCCGATCGCCCTCAAGATGCAGGGTATTGCTACGAGGTGCTACTCGTTCTCCAACATAGGCCTGCCCGGCTACGGTGACTGCCTGATCGCGACGGACGACACGCTCAAGTCCAGCCCGGAGCTTTTGGCGCGCTTTACCAGGGCTTCCCAGGAAGGTTGGGGGTACGCCATAGCGAATCCGGCCGAAGCGGTGAAGATCACGCTCGACGACTACCCCTCCGGCCAGAACGCCACGCAGCAAAAGCTGCAGATGGCCGCGCAAATACCGATGCTGACTAACGCCGGGACGAAGGCTCACGGCATCATGTGGATCGAGACGAGCGTCATGCAAGCGGCCATCAACGCCGCAGCGGCCTCGAAGGCACTGGCCAAGCCGGTGACGGTCGCCGACGTCATGACCCAGGACATCTTGAACCGTGCGGCAACGGTTACTCCGGTCTGACAAGAAGGCTGGGGTCGGCGCAGCCTTCGGGCTCGCCGATCCCAGCTCGCTTGTCGAGCTGAAAGACGTCGGGTTGACGTACTCGACCCGCCCGCCGCTTCGCGGCGCTCGAAGGCGTGTCCATCTCGATGCAGCAGGGCCAGTTCGTGAGTCTCATCGGTCCTTCCGGCTGCGGGAAGTCGACGCTCTTGCGCATCGTCGCGGGCATCTTGGACCCGACCTCGGGAGAGGTTCTCGTCGAGGGGCGCTCACCCATCGTGGCGCAGCGGGCGCACCGGTTCGGGTTCGTGTTCCAGGACCCGGTGCTGTTGCCGTGGCGCTCGGTGCAGGAAAACGTCGAGCTTCTCACCGAGCTCGTCAGCCTGCCGCCTTTGGAACGAAGATCGCGGGCACGCGAGCTGCTGGAACTGGTCGGGCTGCGGGGATGTGAGGACTTCCGTCCCGATCAATTGTCAGGCGGCATGCGCCAGCGCGTCTCGATCGCGAGGGCGCTCGCACTGGAGCCGGCGATCCTGCTCATGGACGAGCCCTTCTCCGCCCTGGACGAGTTCCAAAGAGAGCTCTTGAACAGCGAGCTCTTGCGGATCTGGGTCGAGCGGCACTGTTCGGTTCTCTTTGTGACTCACCACATCGAAGAAGCGGTCTTCCTTTCCGACACGGTGATGGTCATGAGCGCCGCGCCGGGGAGGATCCTCGAGCGCGTCGAGGTCAACCTGCCGAGGCCGCGGACCGATGCGATGAGGGTGTCGGCGGAATTCCTACAGCTAAGAAGGTACCTGCGTGAAGTCCTCATCCACTGACACGGCCGACGGCGCCGGCCCTGTGGGCGCGGAAGGGACCGCGCTCTCGCAGGGCTTAGCGGACACGGGCCGATCGCGGGCAAGGGCGAGCCTCGCACGACGCTCGGCGACGTGGGCAATACCGCTCGTCGTCGTAGTCGCCATCCTCATCTTGTGGCAGATCCTTGTCCAGGTGCTCGGATTGAAGCCCTATTTCATCCCCTCGCCGCTCAAGATCGCCTCGACGTTCAAGGTCAACTTCCGGTCCATCGCCGACAACAGCGTGCCGACGATTGCCCAGGCGGCGACAGGCTTCGCGATCGGCAACGCCCTCGCGGTGATCATGTCCGTGTGGTTCGTGCACGTGAGTGCTGCTCGCAGAGCGCTCTATCCGCTGGCGATCATCCTGCAGAGCATTCCCCTTGTGGCCCTTGCACCGATCTTCCTCGTCACCTTGGGCGACGGCTTCACGACCAAGGTCGTGATGACGGCGATCATCTCGTTCTTCCCGACGCTGGTGAACATGATGCGGGGTCTCGCGTCTGTAGACACCAACATGTTGCAGCTGTTCCAGAGCGTCGATGCCAGCCGTTGGAAGGTGCTCACGAAGCTGCGCTGGCCCACCTCGTTGCCCTACCTCTTCGCCGGCCTGCGGATTACGGCCAGCGCCTCCATGGTGGGCGCCATCATCGTGGAGTGGATCAGTAGCGACACCGGGCTCGGCTACATGATCATCAACTCGACTTACCAGTTCAACACCCCGCTGCTTTGGGCATCGATTGTGGCCTCGTCGTTGCTCGTGCTTGTCGCTTTCGGCCTAGTCGTCGTGGTCGAGCGGCTGGTTGTCCCGTGGAGCCGGTCATCAGAGGTCCGTACCTGAAGGCCGTGCCCGAAGAAAAGGAGATGTGGATCCGATGAGCTCGTCGCCGAAGGAAAAGGTAGCGCTCGTGACCGGCGCCGCTGGCGGAATGGGGAAGGCCGACGTCATGGCCCTTGTCGAGTCAGGCTGGAATGTGGCCGCTTGCGACCGGGACGAGGTTCGTCTCGACGCCTTTAGAGCCGAGACCGAACAGTGGGCAAAGCGAATCGCTACCTACTGTGTTGATGTCACCTCGCTCAAAGACGTCCAAGAAGCCGTGAAGGACGCGTCCCGACTAGGCCCAGTTCTCGCAGTGGTCAACAACGCGGGCATCGGGAGCGCGAAGAGACTGTTTCGGGACATTCCGGTCGATGACTGGCGCGAGATGCTGGATGTGCACTTGATCGGGGCGGTGCATTGCGTGCTTGCCACGCTCGACGGCATGGAACAGGCCGGTTTCGGGCGCATCGTGAACATCTCGTCTTACTGTGCCGAGGTCGGCTCCATCGGGTTCAGCCATTACTGCGCGGCGAAGGCCGCCTTGATCGGCTACAGCATGTCGCTCGCCCTAGAGACGGCCGAGTCAGGCATCACGGTGAACGTAGTCGCGCCCGGACTCGTCGACACGCCGATGACAGCGGGCGACAGCGATGAGATTCGGGCCCATGAGCTGACGAAGATTCCCCTCCGCCGCTACGGGCGACCCGAGGAAGTGGCGGCCACGATCAGCTTCCTTTTGTCAGAGGGAGCGGGGTACATAACCGGCCGCGTGTTCGGGGTCAGCGGGGGAATGGTGTGTAGGTGACCATGGGCCCTGAAAAAGCGGTCCCGGCCGGACACAGCAGCCTCGATCGCGTGACAAGGCTCGTCGAAGCGCGGTCCGTCGCGGTCGTCGGGGCCTCGGATGCCCCGGGCCCGGGTCGCAACGTGGTTCGTAACCTCGCCACGGCCGGCTTCAAAGGCTCGGTGTTCCTCGTCAACAGGTCGCATCGTGTCGTGGCCGGCGTGCCCGCCTTTGCGAGTCTCGGGGAACTGCCAGAGACGCCGGAGATGATCGTCGTCGCCGTGAATCAGCGCGCCACGGTCGAGATCGTGCGCGAGGCTTCGGCGCTCGGCATCCCGGGAGCGGTGCTGTTGGCGGCTGGTTTTCGGGAGGTCGGCGAGCTCGGGGAGAAGCTCGAATCTGACCTCATGAGCGCTCGCGGCTCGATGTCGCTCGTAGGCCCGAACTGTCTTGGCTTCGCGAACTATGCCGATGGCTTTGCCCCCTACAGCGGTCCCCTCGTGGAGCAGAAGCACTTCGGCAATGTCGCCCTCGTGTCCAACAGCGGCGCTCTCGCGTGCACCCTCACCGGTGCGGCGGCCGAGCGGCGGATCAGCTTCAGTCACGTTGTGACGATGGGCAACCAGGCCGACCTCGGTCTTGCAGACTTTGTCGAGTACTTCGCCACCAAACCCGTCGTCGAAGTCATCGCCTGTTACGTCGAGGGTTTCGACGACGGGCGCGCCGTCTTGTCGGCCGTAAAGGCGGCCAACGGGGCGGGCAAGCTCGTCGTCATCCTCAAAGCCGGGCGTACAAGGCTTGGAGGTCGCGCCGCGCGCACCCACACCGGTGCCCTGGCGGGCTCGGCGCTCGTCCAAGATGGCCTGTTCTCGCGCGCGGGTGTCGTCATGGCAAGAGATCTCGAGGAACTGCTCGCCTTGATCGAGCTCGGCAGCCGCTGCCCGCACCTAAAGGGCCGGCGCGTGGGCGTCATAACGACCTCGGGGGGAGAGCGCTTGCTCTTGGCCGACGCCGTCGAAGAGAACGAGATCGAGCTGGCCGAGTTGAGTGAGACCTCCACGGCACAGATGCAGGCGTTGCTCCCGTCCTTTGCGACCGTTGCGAATCCCTTGGACACGACTGGGGCGGGCATCTTCGAGGGAGACCCGAAGACGCACTACGCCGCAGCGCGCGTTATGGCGCTCGATCCCGACGTTGACGTGCTCGTCGCCTCCTACGACGCCAAGAACGGCTGGGTCGAGTCGTCCCAGAGCGCTCCCGCCTTCGTCGACGGTGTCATAGCTGCGCACCGTGCGGGGATAGAGGCCGGCAAAACCGTCGTGGTCATCTCCTTGACGACTGGGAGCGTGGACAGTGTCGCGCGCGACTATCTGGAGGAGAACGGTGTGGCCTGCCTCATGGGGCTGCATTCGGCGATGCGGGCCGTGAGCCTGCTTTTAAAAAGGGGCAACGCCGGAACCGGAAAGGACCTGCTCAGCTCGAAAGCGGCTTCTGAATTTGAGGAAGGGTCGGTAGGTACCGTGGCGGGCGCGAGCGTGCTGGCCCTCGGAGGAAGAGACGGTGTCCAGCTCGAGCACGCCGCGGCCCTGGATCGTCTCGAGGCCGCCGGTCTGACCGGCTGGAGCTCGGTCACGGCCCTCGACGAGCAGTCCGCCGTCTCGGCGGCCGCCGTGCTCGGCTACCCGGTCGTGCTGAAGTGGGACGCCAATGTGGCCCACCGGGCCCGCATAGGGGGTGTCGCTCTCGCTCTTAAGAGCGAGCAAGCTGTCCGGCAGGCCTTCTGGACCCTCATGGCGAAAGCCCGAGAGCTGGATATCGCCTGCGAGGCGGTCCTCGTCCAACCCATGGTGGAAGGCGGCCTCGAGCTTTTCCTGGGCGGACTACGCGATCAACAGTTCGGACCGATTGTCCTTTTCGGCCTGGGCGGTGTGCGTGTCGAAGAGGTCGGGCAGGTAGCGGTCGCGCTGGCGCCCCTCAGCCGTTCTGAGGCCGAGTCTCTCGTGGCTGGTTCGCCGTGTGCCAACCTCCTCCGTGCGAAAGAGGATGCCGGTAACCTCGACCGTCCCGCCATCGTCAACGCGATCTTGGCGGTGGCGGAGCTGATCGCCGAGCCGACAGTTCTCGCCATAGACGTCAACCCTTTGATCGCACTGGCCGACGGGATCGCGATCGTGGACTGCAAGCTCATCGCCGATCCCGGGCAGAGCGAAACTGTCCTCGGACAAGACCTCGCCCCGTCGGGCGAACAGACAGGAGCGGCGAGATGAGCGCCGATCGCATGGGCCTCGGCCGTGGAGTGGCGATGGTGACAGGCGCCGGCTCGGGCATCGGTCGCGCCGTCGCTCTCCGGCTTTCCGAGGAGAAGTGGGATCTCGCGCTCGTCGACGTGGATGCAGGCGGCCTGGAGGCGACTGAGACGCTCGTCCACAACAGGGCGCACGGAGTCAATACGAGAAGCTTCCAGGTCGACGTCACCGACGCCGAAAAAGTCGAGGCCGTGGTGGCCGACATCGCCGCGGGTGCCGGGGAGATCGCCGTGTTGGTGAGCAACGCCGGAGTCCTCTCGGTCACGCCCCTGCTCGAGCTTTCCCTCGAGCAGTGGAGACGAACCATTGACATCAATTTGACTGGCTCGTTTATCTGCACACAGGCGGTCGCTCGGGAGATGGTACGCAAAGGCACTCCGGGTCGGATTGTGACCGTTGCCTCCGTCCATTCGGTGGCACCCGGCACAGAAGTCACCGACTACGACGCCTCCAAAGGTGGCCTGCTCATGTTGACGCGTAGCCTGGCCCGCGAGCTTGCCCCATACCGCATCACCGTCAATGCGGTGGGACCCGGATTCATAGGCACCAATCTGGGTGGCGGAGCCTCAAAAGAGTACCTCTCGCACGTCATCTCGACGGTCCCGCTAGGCCGTGCCGGTGAGGCGAGTGAGGTGGCCGGAGCGGTGTCTTTTCTGATTGGCCCTGACGCCGGCTATATAACCGGCATATTGCTGGTCATTGACGGTGGCATGCTGCTAACGGCGGACCTGTGACGACGTGAGCGTGGCACCCCGGCTAATGGCAAGCCCGCCCTACACAAAAGACAGGAGTGGAAGCTGATGGAGCTAAAGGACAAGGTGGCAGTGGTCACTGGTGGGGGCCGCGGGATTGGCAGAGCAATCGTCGAGCGTCTGGCAAGAGGCGGAGCCACAGTGGTCTTCGGCGATGTAAATGCTGAGAACGTCGTTGCCCTCACGGCTGTGTTATCCGACTCCGGCCTGGCTGGAGAAGGAGTTGTCAGTGATGTTGCAAAGAAACAGGATGTGGAAGCACTCCTGGACAAGGCCGTTACGGGCTATGACCGCCTCGACATCCTTGTGAACTGTGCGGGCATCAATCGCGACGGCATGCTGCACAAGATGACCGATGAGCAGTGGGACGAGGTGTTGGCGGTCGATTTGACCGGTACGTTCTACGCCACGCGCAAGGCCCTCCAGGTCATGAGGCAACAGCCTGGGGGCGGCTCCATCATCGGGATCTCGTCGCTGTCATGGCGCGGGAGCCTCGGGCAAGCGAACTACGCGGCCGCAAAGGCAGGCCTTGTCGGCCTGACGCTGACCACAGCGCGCGAGGGTGGTCGCTTCGCGGTGAGGGCGAACGCCATCTGCCCTGGCTTCATCGAGACGGACATGACGCGAGCGCTCTCATCGGAGATGTGGGACTCGGTCGTGGCCCGGATACCGCTCGGTCATGCCGGCGAGCCGAGTGATGTCGCCGCCCTGGTCGCCTTCTTGGGCAGTGACGAGGCCAAGTACATAACAGGGCAGGTGATCGAGGTCGGCGGGGGATTGGTGTGGTGACAGGGCTTTCATACTAGAAATCAAAGGAGAAGTGGGAAACCTAATGGCAGAACAGCGAATAGCTCTTTGTGGTGGTGCGCGCACGGCTATCGGCCGGTTCGGCGGCTCATTGCAGAACATCTCATCATTGGACCTCGGTGCCGAGGTGGTGAAGGGATGCCTCACACGGGCCGGGGCCGAGCCCGCCGAGGTGGAACGGGTCGTGCTAGGTGAGAACATCCAAGTCACTCCGGGAGGCAACCCGGCCCGGCACGTTCTTTTGAGGGCCGGCATCCCCGTCGAGGCGGACGACTACAGCATCAACATGAACTGCTCGTCGGGCCTGCGGGCAATCACGAGCCTTTCGCAGGATCTGCTGCGTGACGACGTCGAGGTGGGGGTGGCCGTCGGGACCGAGTCCATGAGCAACACCCCGTATTTGCTGGATAAAGCCCGCAGAGGCTACCGGCTGGGCAATGGCGTCCTCATCGACTTCCTCGCCGACTACATCCTCGGCGATGCCGGCCCGATGGCGGAGAAGGTGGCCGCCGAGTACAAGATCTCACGCCAGAACCAGGACCTCTACGCCGTCGAGAGCCAGCGCAGGGCGCTGGCGGCCATAGACGCCGGATGGTTCGCTGACGCCATCGTGCCGATCAACAGCGAGACGAGGGCCGTCGAACCGAACTGGTTCTCGGTCGACGAGCACCCGCGGCGAGGCATCACGGCCGAGGCGCTCGCGAAGCTGAAGCCGGCGTTCGACCTCCGGGGCACGGTCACAGCCGGGAACTCGTCTGGAATCAACGACGGTGCTGCCGCCTTCCTCCTGAGCACAGAAGCAGTTGCACGCGACAGGCGCTTTGCCGTGGACGGTTACGTGACAGGTTGGGCGTCGGCGGGCGTAGAGCCGAGCGTGTTCGGGACTGGCCCGATTCCTGCTGTCCGCAAGTTGTTGCAGCGTGGCGGACTCGATATCGCCGACATCGACCTCTTCGAGCTCAACGAGGCTTTCGCCTCTTCCACCATTGCCGTGATCCGGGAGCTGAAGCTTGACGAGGCCAAGGTGAACGTCAACGGTGGGGCGATCGCCCTCGGCCACCCGGTCGGGGCGACTGGGATCATCCTCGTCGTAAAGCTGTTGCACGAGCTGCGTCGACGTGGACTGCAGCGTGGTGTCGCGACGATGTGCGTGGGCAGTGGGCAGGGCATGGCGCTCCTGCTCGAAGCCGAATGAGGTGCTCGGCGACGGCGGTCACCTGCTGAGTCAGGCTCGGACGACCTCGAGCCTCGACAAGGTCGGGTCCGACGCATAGGCGACGCGTACCCCGTCGGCGGCGACCGCTCGCAAGCCGGCGAGGAGAGCCTCAGTGACGAGCTCGCCCGGCGCCAGCACCGGGATGCCGGGCGGGTAGGGAGCGATCAGCTCGGCCGAGACACGGCCGACGGCAAGGTCGGCAGGGACCGACTCATGGGCGGAGAAGAAGGCCGCCCGCGGGCTCATGGCGTACACGGGCTGGACGTCCCAGCTCAACGCGACCGAGGGCGGGCGAGGTGGGCCCGCGCTCTCTCGTATGGCGGGGACGAGAGCGCTCACGAGCTTGTCCAAGGTGGACTCGTCGTCCGCAACAGTGACGATTGCCACGATCGTGTCACGATCGGCCAGCTCCAGGGGGATTCCCTGTTCGACGAGCTTGCGTTCGATCTCGACACCGTTCGCTCCTACGCCTGAGAGCAACAGCACGAGGCGCGTCGTGTCGAAGCGACCAGGTGGGAAAAAGTGCTCGTCGGGGACCTTGAGCCCCGGCACCTCCTCGCGCAGGCGCCGCCGGGCATTGGCGACATTGCGGATGACACCTTCCAGCAGCTCTGGGCCGCGGGCTTCCATTAGTGCCCGGCAGGCGTCGATGCTCGCCAGCACCGCCCCGGCCGCGCTCGTGGTGGCGCCGGCTTCGAAGCCCCAGTCCAGCCTGTCCGCGTCGAGCCGCAGGGTGCGGGCGCAGACCAGGCTCGCCTGGGTGTATCCAGGCAGAAGCTTATGGATGCTCGTCACCATGGCGTCCGCCCCGAGAGCCATGGCATTGGGCGGCAGTTCGGGATGGTGACCGAAGTGCGCTCCCCAGGCCTGGTCAACGATGACGGGCACGTCGTAGCCGTGGGCAACCTCGATGATGTCTGCGAGGTCGGAAAGAGTGCCCAGGTAGCCGGGCTCCGTGACGAGCACGGCCCGGGCGTCAGCGTTGGCCTTCAGCGTCCTTTCGACGTCTGCGACGGCGACCCCGAGCGGCATGTCGGTGGTCGGGTCGATCTTCGTCGGCAGCCAGCAGGGCTCGAGGTCCGCCATCACCATGCCGAGGAGAAGTGACCGGTGCAGGGAGCGGGTCACGACGACCTTGTCGCCCGGACGGCCGAGGGCGAGGCAGAGCGCCTGGTTGGTGTGAGTGGAGCCTCCCGAGGAGTAACGGCACCAGTCCGCGCCGTACAGCTTCGCGGAACGCTCCTGGGCCGAGGCGAGGAGACCATGCGCCGACTTGACGGTGTCGACCCCGCCGTAGAGGGGGATGTCGCCCGCCACCACTGCTGCGAGGTCCTTGTCGAGCGTGCCGGCCCGTCCCTTGTGCCCAGGGGTCGTGAAAGGGGTTGGATGCGACTCGAGGAAGCTCAGGTAGCCGTTGAGCAGCGGTGCGTCAGCGCGCAGGCTCGCCGGGGCGGCAGGCACTGGCGCGGCCATATCTGGCTGTTCGGGGGTCGTTTCCATCCACTTACGCTCAGTTCGAGATTAGCCGCGGTTGTTCTTCGGACCTATCGATCGAGGCAGAAGAGCGCGAACCCGCCGAAAGGGCCGAGAAACGGGACCCTGCCGAGAGCAGCGAAAAAACAGACCCAGCAGAAAGAGCTGAGAAGGCCGAGAAGAAGCTGCCGATCGAACCGATCGAGCAGGCCGAACCGATCGAACCGATCGAGCAGGCCGAGCCGATCGAACCGATCGACAAGACGGAGCCCTTCGAGCCGATCGAGAGAAACGAGTCCTCGGACCACAAAGACCATCGGCTCCGGCTCACGCCCTTGTTTTTATCATCTGTCCTATCCTGCGGGAGGGTCGAGGAACCTTCGGCGCCGGTCCCGCCGTCTTGCAAGCGGTCAGGTGTTGCAATAGAGCAGATGCCCAGGGACGGACTCATCGCTTCGGGGTCATCCTGACCGGAACTTTTCCGCCCGGTGGGCCGCTCCGCCCCCCGGTTTTGTGGGAAAGGCGCCAAAGCGCGGCAGGCTGCGGACGTCTAACCCTGGGGACCTCGACGCTGAGCTGGCAGACTTGCGACGTGACCGAAACCGCTTTTCACCTCATCGCCGATGTCAGCTCGGACAACCCGGCTGCCATCGTGTCTCTGCTCGAGGACCTCATAGATGGCAGCGTCACGGAGACAGCAGAGGGGTTCCACGTCGATGGCTGGATGAGGGGGGCGGACGCGCGCGAGCTCAACCGGTTTCTCTTGTCCGCACTACGTCGCGTCGAGCGGCGGACGCGGCTTCGCGCCGAGTGGACCGCGAACGGAGAGACGGAGCGGTTTTTCGATTACGTCCCGAAAGGGACCCGTCCCGCATCGCCAACCCTGTCCGATCCTGAGGGCTAAGCACTCACCGCAGGCGCCGGCACGGAAAGTGCCCGCCCCTTTTTGCGGGGAGCGGGCACCAGTCTGTTCAATTGTCTGCATCCCAAGAGGGCCGTTAAGTCTCCGGGAGCTTGAGGCCTCAGGCGAGCTTTGTGTGCTCTGACCGCTGCGGAAATGCCCCGACCGGCGCATTCTCGTCACCGTCCACATCCTGAGCGCCAGCCTCAGGTTCTAAGAGGTGCCCCCGAGCTTTGGGTCACCGCTTGCGATGCATAGGAATTTGTCTCGTACGCTTATGTTCGAGCCCCCCTTCCTGATTCCACTCGGGGAACCACCAACGACTTTACCCCTTTGGCTCAAGGCTCAAGCGCATCCGAACAGGGGCGGCATTTCGGTCCTGGTGGTCTTGTTAGCAACGGGTTTCCCGCACAAGCGGCGTGCGGGTGGTCTACCGTGACGCGATGATCACTGCGGTTCACAACCTGATCTACGCCGACGATGCCGAGGCCGCCCGGACGTTTTTCAAAGACGTCCTCGGCTGGCCGAACCTAGACACCCACGGTGGATGGCTCATCTTCAAGACAGGGCCCTCCGAGCTCGGGATTCACCCGACCTCGGGCGAGCACGGCGGAGAGGCTTGGTCGACCCCCCAGCACCACGAGATCTCTCTCGTTTGCGATGACATCGACGAGACGGTCGCAGAGCTGACTGCGAAAGGTGCCACGTTCTCCCGGCCCGTGAGAGACGACGGGTTCGGGCTGACCACCGCTCTCGTTGTGCCCGGCGCGGGAGAGCTGCTCGTGTACCAGCCTAAGCACCCGACTGCATACGACCTTTGACGAGCTGCGCGAGCGGCCTTGCCGGTGCTGCCTGAGGTTTCGCTGACGGCCTTCGGCGTCGCCGCCGCCCGCGCCGCCGAGACGGCCCGGGCCGACCGGCTCTTTGCCGATCCGTTCGCTGCCGGCTTTGTGCGCGCGGCCGGGTCGACTCGCTGGGCGGACGACCTCGGCGAGGGTCGCAGGGCGGCCCTGGTCGCCTGGATCAATGTCCGGACCCGTTTCCTCGACGATCTCCTCCTCGAGGCCTGTGCCGGTGGGGCCCGTCAGGTCGTCATCCTCGGCGCCGGCCTTGACGCCCGTGCCTTCCGCTTGGCCTGGCCGGAGGCGGTCAGGCTCTTCGAGCTAGATCTCAAGGGCGTGCTGGAGTTCAAACATGCTGTGATCGAGGCCGAGGGCTGGCAACCGGCATGTGTACGCATCAGCGTGCCAGTCGATCTCTCCGAGGACTGGAGCGGGCCCCTTCTAAGAGCAGGCTTTGCGTCCGGTTCGGCGGTCGTATGGATCGCCGAGGGGCTGCTCGCCTACCTGTCGCCGACGACGAGCGATTCTCTCGTCGTGCGCGCGGCCGAGCTCTCGCCACCGGGCAGCCGGCTCGGTCTCACCCTCGCGAGCGCGAGGCGCCTCAACTCGTGGCGGGAGGCCCATCGGGAGGCTCCAGACGGCCCGGAAGACTACCTCGCGCTCTTCCGTTCGGCTCACGCCGAGCAGGCGGTCGAGTGGCTCGGCTCGCACGGGTGGCAGGCAAAGCTCTTCGACGTGGCGGAGCGCTCGGCTGCCTATGGCCGGCCGCTCGGCCAGGACATCGCTGGCGGGAACGCTGCTCGGCTCGTCGACGCAGAGCGCCGATAGTGCGGCCCTGTGCCGACGAGCCGGGCGGCCCGGGGCTTCAGGGACCTAGACAGCGCCTGGCCCTGGCGAGAGCGCCCAGGCCCTTTCTGCGGCCTCGAGCGCGGCCGGAACCGAGCCGCGCAGCTGAGCCGAGCTGGCGAGGCTGCGCCCGAGGGCTTCGAGAGCTTCGAGGACGACATCGAGCCGGGCGCGCTGGCCCGTGTGGTCGACCCGTATCACGGCCGCGGCAAGCTCACCGAAGCCGGGCGAGATGGCGACTTGACGGCCCGCCCTCGCTTGTTCGACCAAGGAGCGGGCGTCGCTGCCTTCAGGCGCGCGAAGAGTTGTCGCCACTACGGCGGCGTCGGAGTCGGCCACATAAGGGGTGAGGCCGAGCGCCCGCGCCCCGGACCGGCTGGCCGCCGCAGCCGCTTCGTGTCGTCCCTGCACCAGCCCCAGACCCTCATTGAAGACGCGCTCGATAGCCGCTTCGAGAGCGATGATCTCGAGTGGCGCCGGCGTTCCCGGAATGGCGCTCTTGTCGGTGTCGAGCCAGCGCTCCTTCCAGTCGAGCAAGGAGAGAAGCGAGCCCCTCGGTGCGCCCGGGTTGTCTGACATCGCCCGCCAGGCGCGATCGCTGATAGCCGCGACCGAGATCCCGGCGGGCCCTGCCAGGGCCTTTTGCGGCCCGATGACGGCCACGTCGGCACCCCAGGCGTCGAGGGTGACCTGGTGCGCCCCGATCGAAGCGACGACGTCGATGACCACGAGGGCGCCGTGCTCGCGGGCAAGGGCCGTGATCGCCGCGGCGTCGTTGCGGACGCCGCTGGCTGCCTCGACGTGCACGAAGCTCACGATCGATATCTCGGGGTTCTCCTTGATGGCTCTTTCGACCGCCTCCGGCTTGACGGCCTCAAAGGGCGCGGGGGCGGCGACCCCGACGACCTCTGCCCCGGTTTCGCCCAGCCAGCGCCCGAAGGCGACTCCATACGGGCTCGTGTCGAGGTTGAGGGCGGTGACCCCGGGCCGGCCCAGGCCCCGGGCGGCGGCCTCGAGGGGTAGGACTGCCTCGGCTTGGGGAAGCACGACATCGCGGCTGGTCTCGAACAGGCGAGCGATGTCAAGTCCCAGCCGTTCGAAACGGGCGGGCGCAATCGCAGGAGGGTCGAGCAGCGGGTTGGCCGGGCTCGGCTTGTCGTACGGGTCGTTCAAAGGTCCTCCGAGCGGCCGGGAGAAGCTTGACGAGCAAAGTCGGCAAAGCGTTCTTTGCGGAAATGGCACGCCGCCAGGTGGCTCTCCCCGATGTCGACTTGTTCGAGGGGTGGCCTTTCCCGGCAGCACAGGTCCTCGGCGCGAGGGCATCGGGGATGGAACGAGCAGCCCGTGGGGATGTCGATCGGGCTCGGAGGCTCCCCTTTCACCACGGGCTGGACGAGCTCGGTCTGGTGCAAGCGGGGCGCGGCCTCGAGCAGGGCGTGGGTGTATGGATGCCGCGGGTCGGAGAAGACCGACTCACGGTTGCCCTCCTCCACGACCCTGCCCAGGTACATGACCACCACGCGGCTACTCAAGTGGCGCACGACGGCGAGGTTGTGCGAGATGAAGACGATCGTGAGCCCGAGACGGCTGCCGAGGTCCTCGAAGAGCCGCAGGACCGTGGCCTGCACCGAGACGTCTAGGGCGGAGACCGGCTCGTCGGCGATGATGACCCGCGGCTCGACTGCGAGCGCCCGGGCGATGGCGATGCGCTGTCGCTGACCCCCGGAGAACTGCCCGGGCAAGCCGCCGAGCGCATCGGGCGGCAGGCCGACAAGGCCCATCAATTCCCTGCACCGGTCCTCGATCCCGCCTGGTGGCACGAGTCGGTGGACTCGCAGTAGCTCGCTCAGCACGTGGCGGACGCTCATACGGGGATTGAGGGACGAGTAGGGGTCCTGAAAGACCATCTGCAGCGCTCGCCTCTCCTCGGTGGTCCGCTTCGGGCCGAGCTCACGACCCTCGAGCCGCACGACCCCAGAGCTAGGCGTGATCTGGCCCACTACACACTTCGCGACCGTGGTTTTCCCACACCCGGACTCGCCGACTAGGCCGAGGACCTGGCCCTTTCCGACCTGGAAGCTGACCGAGTCGACAGCTCGTAGCACGCGCCCGTGCTCAACAACAAAGCTCACTGAGATCTTGTCGAGCTCCAAGAGAGGCCCGGGTCGTACCGCAGTGCCTGTGGTCGGCACCGCGCCTGGCACGGGCACCGTCTCAGGCACGGCCGGCCCCTTGCACGGCAGCTAGCTGGCTGGAATGCAGGCAGGCCGCACAATGGCCGAACCCGACCGGCGCGAGGAAGACGTCTGTGCTCACGCATTCGGGCGTGGCGAGCCCACAGCGGGGGTGGAAGGTGCAGCCGCTCGGCAGCCGGAGCGGGTCCGGGATCGAACCGGGGATGGCAAGCGGTTCGCGTTCGGGCGTGTCGACGTCGAGGGCGGCCGCGAGCAGGCCTGCCGTGTAGGGGTGCCGCGGCTCGGCGAGGACGGTGGCGGTAGGCCCCGTCTCGACGAGGCGGCCCGTGTACATGACGGCGAGCTGCTCGGCGACTTGGCTGACGACGCTGAGGTCGTGGGTGACAAAGACCAGCGAAAGGCCGCGCTGTACCCGAAGGTCGGCCAAAAGGGCGATGATCTGCGTCTGGATCGTGACGTCGAGGGCTGTCGTCGGCTCGTCGCACAAAAGGAGTGCGGGTTCGGACGACAGGGCGATGGCGATCATGACCCGCTGGCGGGTTCCGCCCGAGAGCTCGTGGGGGTAGGCACGGTAGCGACGCTCCGGATCGGGGATCCCCACCAGGTGCAGCAGTTCGAGGGCCCTTTCCACTGAGGCTCTGCGGCCGAGGCCGAGGACGTGGCGCGGCGCCTCGGCGATCTGGCTGCCTACCGTCGCGACGGGGTTGAGAGCGCTCAGCGCGTCCTGGAAGACGATCGACATGCGTTCACCCTGGTGGTAGCCGCGCCCGCGACCACGCAGGCCACCGCGCAGCTCGACACCGTCGAGGACAATCCGGCCGGACAACAACCGCCCGCCGCTCGGCAGCAGGCCCATGATCGCTCTCAGGGTGAGGCTCTTGCCGCATCCCGACTCGCCGACAAGGGCGAGGGCGTCGCCCCGCTCGAGCGAGAACGAGACGCCTTTCACCGCCCGGAAGGCCGCGCCGTGCCGGCGCATCTCTACGACGAGATCCTCTACCTCCAAAAAGGGCGTCATTCGGGCCGCAACACGTCCGCGAGGCCGTCGCCTAGCAGCGACAAGCCAATGCCTGTGAACACGACTGCGATCCCCGGGAAGACCGCCATCCACTGATCGTTTTGGAGGAAATTCTGACCGTCGTAGATCATCGATCCCCAGTCGGGCGCGGGCGGCTGGATCCCGAGACCCAGGTAGCCGAGAGCGACGACGGCGAGGATCACGATCACGATGTCAGACATCGAGTAAACGATCGCCTGGGTGATGGTGTTGGGCAAGATGTGGCGCCAGAGCACCCTTGCCCGAGAAAGGCCGCCTCCTTGCGCGGCGGCCACCCAGTCGAGGTTGCGGGCGAGAAGGGTGGCGCTCCTGGTGGTGCGCGCGTAGACGACCCAGTCGGTGAGCCCGAAGGCGATGTAGATGCCGTGGGTGCCGACGCCTACGGCGAACACGAGGGCGATGATCAACACGTAGAAGGGGAATGCCAGCACCACGTCCACGACCCGCATCACTATCGTGTCCAGGCGGCCGCCGAAGTAACCACATACCGTGCCGATGAACACGCCGAAGCAGAACGGGAAGATGACGGCGAGCACTCCGACCTGCAGGTCCGTGCGCCCGCCGTAAAGCACGCGCGACCAGGTGTCGCGACCGAGCTCGTCGGTCCCGAGCCAGTGCAGCGCGCTCGGGCCCGAGAGGGGGTGCAGCGGATCGAGGGCATCGGGGCTGTAGCGCCCGATGACCGGGGACAAGACCACGAGGGCGACGATCGTGGCCGTGATGACGGCACCGGCCATGAACGTCGGGCTGTGGAGGGCCCGCGACCAGAACGACGGCCTGCCGGCAACTTCTTGGGCCGGTTCGAAAAGCGGCAGCGCCGTCGCCGTCGCCGTAGTCATCTGAGCCGCACCCTCGGGTCGAGCCGCGCCGTTATGAGATCGGTCACGAGGATCACGCCGATCACGCCGAGGGCGTAGATGAGCGTGATCCCCTGCACGACCGGGAAGTCGCGGACGTCGATGGCAGTCAACATGGCGGTACCGAGCCCGTTCAGACCAAAGACCCGCTCGATCACGACGGTGCCGCCGATCAGGTAGGCGATGTTTATCCCGAGCAGGGTGAGGGTCGGGATGAGGGCGTTGCGGGCGACGTGCAGGAGGGTGACGCGCCAGGGGCGCAGCCCTTTTGCCCGCGCCGTGGCGACGAAGTCGGCCCCGAGCACCTCGAGCATGCCGACGCGCAGGCTCCGGATGAGCACCGGCACGATGCCGAAGGCGGCACAGAGCCCGGGCAGGACCAGGGAGTGCAGGTGTTGCCAAAAGGTCGTGCCGTAACCGCCGACCGGGAACCAATGCAGGTCGACCGAGAAGAAGACGACGAGGATGATGCCCAACCAGAACGAGGGCATCCCGAGCCCGAGCAGCGAGAACAGGCGTACGGCGTGGTCGCTCGTCCGTTCTTGATGCGTGGCGGCGAGCGCAGCCAGCGGGACCGTGATCACTATTGCGAACACGGTGGCGACCAGTACGAGCGTTGCGGTCAAGGGCAGGCATGGGGCGATGATCGAGGTCACGGGAGCCTGGTAGTAGATCGAGGTGCCGAGGTTGCCATGCACGAGGCCGCCGGCATAGTGCCAGAACTGGATCCAGATCGGCTTGTCCAAGCCGAGCTGGTGACGAAGTGCGATCACCGCGGAGTGGGGAGCGTGCACTCCGAGCAGGGTGCGTGCCGGGTCACCCGGGATCAGCCGGAGGAGCAAGAAGGTGACGACGACGACGCCAAACAGCACCGGGATCGAGAGCAGGACCCGCCGGGCGACATAGTGCGCGGCGGGGCTGGCGAGAGACCCTGGCAGGAACCGACCTGACCTCCCGGGGGAGCCGAAGCTCGCCGCCGGGGCCCGCGCGGTAGGCCCGTCGTCGCCGAGCTCGGCTCGGCCGCTTAGCTCATCCAGACGTCCTCCAACCGGTGTGCATCGTCGCGTTCACGGCGGTGCCGTGCGAGTGCGGATGCCAAGCGTAGCGGGGGTGCCGTGCGTGACAGGGCGGGGGAACTGCCCCGACGACGACGAGCCGGCGCCGAGCTCGCCACGCCGTTTGGCGGCTCAGTCCTCGGGGTCGACCGCCAACGGGACCGATGCCCTGTTGCGCGCCCGCCGCATCGTGACGGCTGCGACGATGGAACAGATGAGCATCATCGATGCCGCGCTAGACAGGGCGGCGTCGAGCCCGTGCCCGAAAGCTACATAAGCCGCTTGGGTCACTTCGTGCACGATCTTGGTGATCGCCGGGGTGCCCCTGAACTGCCTGGCCTGGGAGCTGAACGTCCCGGTCGTGACAGCTGTGATGACTTCGTTCTGGAACGACTTCGGGATGCCAATCTGGTCGAGCTGGCGCACCAGGCTCGAGATGAGCTGGCCGTTCACCATCGAGCCGAGGATGGCGACGCCGGCGACGGCTCCGAGCTCGCGGCTCGTGTTGGTCGCAGACGCGGCCATGCCGGAGTGATCGGCGGGGATGGAGGACAGGGCCGTAGAGGTGACCGGCACGATCGCGATGCCGAAGCCAGCGCCGGCGATCGGGAGCGTCCAGCCGAGAGTGGACAAGCCTGAGTTCGGCGTCAGGACGACTTCGGTCAGGATGATGCCAATTCCTGCCAACGCGCAACCGACTGTCATCGGCAGCCTCGGGCCCGATCGCGCCACCCAACGCCCGGCGAACACCGAGGCGAGGATCATCGCCGCGGCCATGGGGGCGAAATCCAAAGCCGTCCCGTAGCCCGAGCTCGTTCCCACGTCTTGGAGGTACAGGGCAACGAAGAAGAATATCGAGAAGGTGCCGAAGTACGTGCAAAAGGCGACGACGTTGCTGCCGGCAAAGGCCGAGCGTTTGAAGAACGACACGTCGAGGATCGGGTGGGCGACAGTGCGTTCGTAGAACACGAAGAAGACGGCGAGCAGCAACGAAGCGGCGAAGAGGATGTCGATCCTCACGTTCTTGTAACCAGCAGTCTCTCCCTGGATGATGGCGAAAGACGCGGCGGCGAGCGCTCCCGCGCCGAGAAGGAAGCCCGCGAAGTCCAGGCGGAAGCGAACCGAGTTCGCGCTCTCGGGCAGGATAACCGCCGCGCCGACGAGCGCCACCAGCCCGAAGAACAGGTTGAACCAGAAGACGGCACGGAACGAGTACACGCCCACAAGCACGCCACCGATCAACGGTCCCATAGCGAGCGCGAGGCCCGACACGCCGGCCCAGATCCCGAGCGCCTTGGCTCGTGCTCGTTTCTCGGGGTAAAGGTGGCGGATCATCGAGAGGGTTCCAGGTTCGGACGCCGCTGCGCCGAGGCCCATGATCACCCGGCCGGCGATGAGGGTGTCGGCATTCTGGGCTACCGCGGCGACGACCGAGCCGGCACAGAACATCACGACGCCCGACAGCATCACCTTCTTGCGGCCGAGCTGGTCACCCAGGGTGCCGAAGAGCAACATGAAGCTTGCGAACACGAGGGCGTAACCGTTGATCACCCATTGCAGCTGGCTGATGCCAGTGTGCAGGGTCGACTGCACGTTGGCGAGGGTGACGCTGATCACCGTGTTGTCCATGAAGGTGAGGAACAGGACCAAAAGCAGCGTCGCCAGGCCGAGGCGCCGGCGCATCGTTGTCAAGCGGACGGCCATCTCGGGCTCGCCATCGGGAGACCGAGGGACGTCAACGCTTTCCACGGGGAGGGGCTCCATCACCTCGCGGGTACGCGACACCACTCGGGCGATCGGGCCACTGCCGCTCGCCGTCAAGCGGAACATCAGGCGGACCAGCCAGGCATGTACTCAGAAGATCGCCGCCGCGCCACGACGACCCCATCCCCGACCGGTTGCATATAGCCGATGGGCCCGGGCTCCTTTCGAGAGGCAAGTCCCGCCGCAGGTCGTTCTCCAGCCCCCTGCTGTTTGGTCCGGCGCAGCCGCACACGCCGTCACAGACAGTTTCAGGGCAAGGCCAACTTGAGCGCTAACCCGAATGGTAACTACGCCGACCATTCCGGGCGCCCGGCTCAGCGGTCTTGCAACGGACCTGTAATCGAGTGGCTCAGCGCCTAAGCACGTTCACCAGGTACAGGCGGCGATGCCCCCGGCGCCTTGGTCGTCATTCTCGACCGCTTCTTCGCCGCTCGGCGGGACACCGGCTGTGGTGAGGCCGTGTCCGAAACCGTCGAGGTAGGTGTGCGCCTCGGCCTGGCGGGGATAGCGGTTGGCGAGCTCGTAGAACCGGGGCGTGTGGCCGGCCTCGAGGAGATGAGCCAGCTCGTGGACGATGACCCCATCGAGGACCCACTCGGGGATGGTCTGCAGCCGCGAGGCGATGCGGATCTCGCGTGAATGGAGCGAACAGGAACCCCAGCGGCGCTGCTGGCGGCCGGACCAGCGAATCGAGGCGGGCCGAACGCCGTCGAGGTACCGGTCCGCAAGATGTCCGGCGCGAGCCTCGAGGCTGGAATCGGAAGCATGACGGCGGCCGGTGCGTTGCATGAGGTGTTGTACCAGCTGCTCGGCGAACACCTCCCTGGCGGCACGCGACATGCGTTCTGGTACGACAACGACGACGTGGCCCGCCTCCCAGAAGGCGACCCCGGTCTTGCGACGTCGGGCGCTTGCGCGGATCTCCACTTCGGATGTCACTTGCGCGTCCATGGACTTCCTTTTCATCGAGGCTGGCCCGATGGTAACGAGGAGGTGTTCGTCGTCGGGGGATGGCCCAGATGCAAGGTTGGGATAGATAAGGGCTCGCTCGGGGTACACAAGGCGACAGTCAGTGCGCCGGCTCATGGAGGAAATCGGGGAGTGAACGTTTTAAAGCGCGCTCTGCGTGTGGCCGACCAGGTCCAGCAGCGCCACACCACTTTGGCCGTGGGTTTCGCCGTCATGAAGAAGTACGGCGACGACAGCGCCGGCAACCTGGCCTCTTTGCTTGCCTTTTCTGGCTTCGTCACCTTTTTCCCCTTGCTCTTGCTGCTCGTGACGGTCCTCGGTCTCGTGCTCAGCAGCGATCCGCATCTTCGCGGCGACATCCTGCGCTCGACCTTCGCCCAATTTCCCCTCATGGGCAGCGAGCTTCGTTCTAACGTGCACGCTTTGCACCGCAACAGCCTCATCGGGCTTGTCGTGGCGGTCGTCTTGCTCTTCTACGGCTCGTTCTCCCTGGCCGGCAACGGCATCTATGCCATGGAGCAGATCTGGAACCTTCCCGGTCCAGAGCGCGTCAACTTCTTGAAGCGCACGGGCCGCAGCGCCGAGTTCATCTTGTGGCTCGGTGTCGGCCTCATCGTCTCGACGTTTTTGAGCGGGGTCGCCACGAACACCGCCTCAAGGCCTTTTTGGGTGGACGCCGGTGCTGTCTTACTCTCCCTTTTCGTGGCCTGTGCCCAATTCATCCTCGGTTACCGGTTTCTCACGCCTTCGGTGGTGAGGACGAGGAGTCTTTTGCCTGGAGCGCTCGTTGGGGGAATTGGCTGGACGGTGCTGCAGACCCTCGGGGTCTACCTCGTCGGTCACCAATTGAAGAACTCGGCCGTTTACGGCGTGTTCGCCTTCGTACTCGGCTTGGTGTTCTGGATCTCGCTCGTCACGCGGCTTGTCGCCTACACCTCCGAGCTCAACGTCGTCCTGAGCCGCCGCCTCTGGCCCCGCTCCATGGTTCAGCCTCCGCTCACCCGTGCCGACCGCGAGGTGCTGGCCGCCCAGGCCGAGCAGAACCGCCGCCGCCCCGAGGAACTAGTGCAGGTGAGCTTCGACGGCGCCGTCCCGCCCGAGAGCGGCGGTCGCTCGACGGCCGCCGGAGCCGAGCTCAATGGTGGAAGCTCTTGTGATCCTTCGTCGGTCCCCGGACAGTCCCGGCCGAGGTCGCCAAGTTCTGCGTGACCCTTGCCAAGTCGTCCAGCAGCATCTTGGCGAGGTCACGGCTGAAGCCGTTGCGGACCACGACACGCAGCACCGATACGTCCTCCAGCGCCGGCGGCAGTGTATAAGCGGGCACTAGCCAGCCCCGGGCGCGGAGCCCCTCTGAGACGTCGTAGACGCTGTAGGGGAGGTCGTCGCTGAGGCGGAAAGCAAACACGGGGATGCCTTCGGCCCGGGAGACGAGCGTGAACGGGCCGAGGCGCTCGATCTCGCCCGCCAGCCACTGCGCCGTAGCCCGGCAGGCCGCTTGGACGTCGCGGTAGCCGTCGCGGCCGAGCCGCAAGAAGTTGAAGTACTGCGCCACGACCTGGGCCCCTGGCCGGGAAAAGTTCAGGGCGAACGTCGGCATCTCGCCTCCGAGATAGTTGACCTTGAAGATCAGCTCGTCCGGGAGGGCTTCGGCGTCGCGCCACAAGATCCAACCGACGCCTGGATACACGAGGCCGAACTTGTGTCCCGAGACGTTGATGGATTGCACCCGTGGCACCCTGAAGTCCCAGCGCAGCTTCGCGTCGAGAAAAGGGGCCACCATGGCGCCGGATGCTCCGTCCACGTGCATCGGCACGTGAGGGCCGCCTCCGTTCTCGAGCGCGTCCAGGGCGGCGGCGATCTCGGCCACCGGCTCGTAAGCGCCGTCGTAGGTCGATCCAAGGACGGCGACGACGCCGATCGTGTTCTCGTCACAAGCCGTTACGGCGCTCGAGGCAGTGAGATGGGCCGTTTCCGGGCCGACGGGGACGAGGCGCGCCTCGACGTCGAAGTAGCGGCAGAACTTCTCCCAGCACACCTGGACGTTCGCCCCCATGACGAGGTTCGGCCTGTCCGCCGCGAGCCCGGCGCGTGTGCGTCGCTCTCTCCAGCGCCATTTGAGGGCGAGGCCACCCAGCATGCACGCCTCGCTCGAACCGGTCGTCGAGCATCCCGTGGCACTCGAGCCCTCGGCGTGCCACAGGCGCGCCAGGATGTTCACGCAGCGCCGCTCTATCTCGGCTGTTTGCGGATACTCGTCCTTGTCGATCATGTTCTTCGAGGCGCACTCGGACATCAAGAGCTCGGCTTCTGGCTCCATCCAGGTCGTCACGAAGGTGGCGAGGTTGAGGCGGGCGTTGCCGTCCAGCATCAACTCGTCGTGGATGATCTGGAACGCCGTGCGGGGAGGCATTCCCTGATCGGCGAGGCGCAGCCGCGGTATGTCGCCGGTCTCGCCCTGCTGACAGAACTGCGGCCTGAAGCTCAAGTCGTCGTCTTTGGCCGGCTCTGTCGTGTGCTCGTGAAGTGGCACGGTGCGACCTCCTTTTCCCGGCCCACAGTACGGCGGACCCCCGCGACCGTGCGCTCGCAGGTCGTCACTCAGACGGCGCCAGCTGCTTTCGCATCTGCAGGGAGACGACCTCGTAGCCGGCCGACTCGTAGAGGTTGCGCGCCACCGTGTTCGGCCCGAACACGTTCAGACCGATCGTCGCCTCGCCGCGTCGTGCCGCCTCCTGCTCGGCGGCGAGCAGCAGAGACCGCCCGAAGCCCTTGCCGCGCTGGTCGGCGGCGATCTCGATTGCATAGATCCAGGCGCCCGGGGAGCCAGGGCGACGCTCGAGCGCGACCCATACGTGACCTACGGGCTTGCCGTCGCTCGTCTCGGCCACGAGCAGCAACATACCGGGCGTGTCCACTCCTTTTGGCAGGAGCTCGTCGGTCTGCTCAGCCGAACGCGTCTCTGCCTCCGCCTGGGCCCAGTTGCCCGCCTTGATGTGCTCAGCCGCGTAGTCCCGCACGAGTCGAGCCCGGAAAGTCTCGAATTCGCTCGATGTCATCGGCCGCACTCGCAGGTTCTCCATGGCGGCATCATAAAGACGGCGCCTCGTTTCGCGACCGCCCCGGACGGGCCGCGATGTCTTCGCGTCGAAGGCTCGAGCCCGAGCTCCGGGGCGAGACGCTTTTGGCCTCGCTCCTCGTGCGAGTTGTCCCATTGTCCGGCCCCGAGGGGAAACAATGCCTTTGTCCGATTTCCGCCAGACTGACGGCCCGCAGCCTGACAGACTCGAAACATGCCCGAGTCGCCGATCAGCGTTGCGCTGTCCAAAGAGGCCATCTCGGCGCCTCTCGACGACGACGCGCGCTATCTCGCGATGCGCAGCCGCGACGCGCGTTTCGACGGCTGGTTCTTCGCCGCTGTCACCTCGACAGGGGTCTATTGCCGTCCGAGCTGCCCGTCCCCGCCCGCCCGGCCATCGAGGGTGCGTTTTTTCGCGACGGCTGCTGCGGCGCAGCGGGCAGGCTTTCGGGCTTGCAAGCGGTGCATCCCCGACGCCACGCCCGGGTCACCGGAATGGGACCGTCGGGCCGACGTGGTCGGTCGTGCCATGCGCCTCATCGCCGACGGCGTCGTCGACCGGGAAGGCGTACCGGGCCTCTCCCGCCGCCTCGGCTACAGCGAACGCCATCTCAATAGGTTGCTCATCGCCGAGGTGGGAGCAGGCCCGCTCGCGCTTGCCCGCGCGCAACGAGCCCAGACGGCACGGATCCTGCTCGAGACGACCCAGCTAAGGGCCGCCGAGATCGCTTTCGCGGCCGGTTTTTCCAGCGTCAGGCAGTTCAACGAGACGGTGCAGGAGGTCTTCGCCGTAGCGCCGATGGCGCTCAGGGCCCGTGCCGTCGCCCGTCGCGGGACGCGTGATGCTTCTTGGGCCGCGCCCGGCACCGTGGCGCTGAGGCTTGCCTACCGCTCTCCCTTGCAGGCGTCCCAGCTTTTCGGGTTCCTCGCCGCTCGGACGATCCCCGGGGTCGAAGAAGGCGATCTCGAGCATTACCGCAGGACGCTCAGCTTGCCGCGGGGAAGCGGCGTCACCGAGGTCAGTCTCGACGGCGCTGGCGAGGGCTACCTGAGATGCCTGCTGGCACTCGAGGACCTCCGTGACCTGACCGCCGCTGTCCGGCGGCTGCGCCGGCTGTTCGATCTCGACGCCGACCCCGTCGCGGTCTGCGGGGCTCTCGGTGGCGACGCTGTGCTGGGTACGTCGGTGAAGGCGCTTCCTGGCCTGAGGACGCCCGGGCATGTGGACGGTGACGAGCTTGCCTTTCGGGCCGTGCTCGGCCAACAGGTAAGCGTCGCCGGCGCCCGTACCATCGCAGGTCGGCTTGCCTGCGAGCACGGGCGCAGACTTGGCGAAGCCTCCGGGACCCTCACGTGCCTTTTTCCTCGAGCGGAGGTGATCGCGGCGCTCGCGCCCGAACAACTGCCGATGCCTGCCGGCCGGGCGCGGGCGGTGATCCGGCTCGCGGCTGTCCTGGCGTCCGGGGACGTGGTCCTCGACGCCGGTGCCGACAGGGACGCCGTGACGGACCAGTTGCTCGCCATTCCGGGCATCGGGCCGTGGACGGTGGCCTACGTGCGCCTGCGCGCACTCGGTGATCCCGACGCGTTTCTACCTGGCGATCTCGGGGTGAGGCGGGCACTCGAGGCCCGCGGCCTGCCGGGTGACCCGCGAAGCGCCGCCTCGATCGCCGAGACGTGGCGCCCGTGGCGCTCTTACGCCTTGCACTACTTGTGGTCCGCCCCGACGAGCTCGGGTGAGGACAAGACCGGCCGCCAAAGGGCGGGAAAGGAGCGAGCAGCATGACCGCGATCGCAAACAAACAGGCTCCCGGATCGTTCCGCGCCACCGGGTCGGGCGGGGGGAGCGACCCCGAGAACTCCTGGACGACCTGTGGCACGCCGATTGGTGACATCCTTCTCGTGGCCGACGGCTCAGGGCTGCTTGAACTGCATCTGCCAGGCAGCTTTGCCTCTCGCGAACAGCTGCCGCGCTCAAGTTCGGTCTGCGCCCTCCTCGTGAGCGCCCTTGGGCAGCTAGAGGCTTACTTCGCAGGGGATTTGAGGGAATTCGACCTGCCGCTCTCCCCCAGAGGCACTGCTTTCCAGCTCAAGGTCTGGCGGGCGCTGGCGGACATCCCCTATGCCAAGACCGAGAGCTACGGGTCTGTCGCGGCCCGGATCGGCAGCCCGAAGGCCGCCCGGGCAGTCGGGATGGCGAACAACAAGAACCCGCTTGCGATAGTGCTCCCGTGCCATCGCGTGATCGGCTCTGACGGCAGCCTCGTCGGCTATGGCGGAGGGCTCTGGATGAAACAGTGGCTGTTGCAGCACGAGGCGAAGGTGGCCGAACGCCACGGCGCCTCCTCGCTCTGACCTGCCAGCTCAAGCCGGAGAAGGCCCTCAGCTAGCGGGCCGGGACGTCGCTTGTTCGCGGGCGTAGCTGTTCAATCTCTCGAGCTCGTCGAGGTATAGGCCGCGCATGACCCGGGGGGCGAACAGCCGCTCGAAGAATCCGCCGACGCCTCGGGCACCTTGCCAGGCCGTGGAGATGCGCACGCGGCACGAAGCGCCCTGCGGGGTCACAGTCCAGGTCGTGACGAGGCTGGAGCCGGTGTCGGACTCGGTCAGGACGCGGCCGGGCTCGGGCTCGGCCACGTTCATCCGGTACTCGCGACTGCGTCCGCCGGCGGTGAGCTTGAAATGGGTGACTGTGCCGGCGCCGACGCCGCCGGAGTCGACACCGAAGTCGGAGAACGCCGGGGGGAGGAACCTTTGGTGGTGCTCTCTCATGTCGGCGATGTAGCCGTAGACGGCCTCGGCCGGGGCTTCTATGACTCGTTCCGCGGTGACCTGGACTGTTCCCATGGGGGCTTCTTCTACCACCTTTGAGAGCACTCGGTCGGCGCCCGGGCGCCGTCTTGGCGTCAAGGACGCGTTCGTACGTCGAGGATCAACCTCAGGTGCCAGCGCCGCCGAGGGAGCCAGGCTCGTCCGGCCGTGCCGCACCTCGTCGTGCCGCCCGCCGCCAGCAGTGGCCTCGGGGAAATTTTGGCAGGTGCCTGGCTCGAGGCGTGGTGCGTCGCACAGGGTTCGCTTTGCGTCCTCCGGTCGATCAGGTCGGGCTACGTTCAAGGGCGCGGCGTCGAAAGGAGGCCAAATGCCAGCATCTCACCTTGCCCGTTCCGAACGCTCCGGACTCTGCGATGCGCTCATCCAGGCCGGACCAGGCGCGCCGACCCTGTGTGAGGGCTGGCGGACTCGGGACCTCGCCGCCCACCTGTTCGTGCGCGAGCGCCGCCCGCTCGCGGCGACCGGCATCTTGCTCGGCGGGAGCTTTGCGAAGCTCACCGCCCGCTCGATGACGGCGGCGTTGCGTAGCTTCGGCTACGTGGGACTCGTGGCCAAGGTGCGCTCCGGGCCACCGGCACTGTGGCGGCCACTCGACGAGCTCGTAAATGTCGTGGAGTTCTTCGTGCACACCGAGGACGTGCGTCGGGCGGTGCCGGGCTGGGAGGCGAGAAAGGACCGCCAGCTCGACGCCGCCCTTTGGTCCAACCTTTCCTGCATGGCCAAGCTGATGGCCCGAAAGCTGAAAGGTGCCGGGCTCGAGCTGGAGTCGCCCGAGGGGGCAAGGATCGTCGCTCACGGGGGCGAGCCTTGCGCCGTGCTCAGCGGAGGCGCCCAGGAGCTCGTTTTGTACCTCTCCGGCCGCTCGGAGGTGGCAAAGGTCTCCCTCACCGGCCCCGACGAGGCGGTGCGGGCTGTGCAAAGGACTGGATTTGGCGTCTGAAGCCTCCTCGGGCCAGCTGAGGCAAATGGGCGCCCTTGCCTTACGAAGAGCCCCCGAAGCCACCCCCGTCGGCTCGCCGTGCCGCTTCTCTGGCGCTCTGGCGCTCCGACAGCCGTGCCGCATAGGCGGCAGCTTCGCTGCGCCGGTCCATGCCGAGCTTGGAGAGCATGCTCGAGACGTAGTTTTTCACAGTCTTTTCCGCCAGGTAGAGCCGGTCGGCGATCTGGCGGTTCGTCAAGCCCTCGGCCACTAGGTCGAGAACGCGCTTTTCCTGGTCCGACAACCGGTCGAGCCGCTCGTCACGGGTGGGTCCGTCGCGAAGTCGGTCGAAGACGCGTTTTGTCATCGAAGGGTCGATGAGCGACTCGCCCCGTCCCACGCGGCGCACGGCGTCGACGAGATCGCTGCCGCGGATCTGTTTTAGGACATATCCCGACGCCCCGGCCATGATGGCAGCGAAGAGCGCCTCGTCGTCCGCGAACGAGGTCAACATGAGGCACTGCACCTCAGGCAGGCGCGAGCGCAATTCGCGGCAAACCTCGATGCCGTCTCCGTCAGGCAGCCTGATGTCGAGCACGGCCACGTCCGGCCCGAGGGCGATCCCGCGGGTGATCGCCTCCGCCGCTGTGCCGGCCTCGCCGACGATCTCGATGTCGCCGCCGGCCTCGAGCATCGAGCGCAACCCGTTGCGGACGATCTCATGATCATCGACCAAGAACACGCGTAAAGCCACTGACCCTCCTAGATCTCCTGCGCGACCTTACCGGCGGCGGGGCTACGGGTCGGGAGGAAGCTGCAAAAGCACGTCCGGGCCGAGCGAGCGGTAGTGGTAGCGCCAGATCAGGCGGTAGACGCCGAGCCATCGTGGGAGCGATCTCAAAACGGGGATGAAGGGCAAAAGGGCCAGCGCCAATGTGAGCAGCATCATGATCGCCCACACCTCGACGTCGCCGTTGCTGGAGGCGTTCATGGGAGGCACCTGGTACCAGAGGGTGTACAGCCAGAGCCAGGCCTGGCCGGGGTAGTTCCCGGTCTCGTTCATCATTCCCCACTGGTCGCCTTGGAGATGACGAAGGCCCGCGAGGTCGGCCATGTAAGTGCCGTCCGCGATGAAAAGTAGAGGGTTCGTGTAATTGGTCGCGTAGAGCTGGGGCGAGGCCAGGAGGGCTCCGTCGAGGGCTCCCGTTCTCGCCATGGACACGAGATTGTCGATGAGCGCGCCGACGGGGCCGTAAGGGCCACTCTTCACGATGAGCTGGCCGTTGGAGAAAGTGGCGCTTGCCACCACTTTCTCATAGGCGCTGTCCCAGCTCGCCTTTTGCGCCGCGGAGGCGCCCTGGTACTCGGCCAGCGCACTAGCAAGCACAGGGCGGTCCGGCAGCGTCGCGAGCGGCTTTAAGACGAAATCCTGAGCGGTGTTTATCGGGATCCTGACCCCGACGGCGCTCTCGATCGAGACCGGTCCGAGCTTTTGGCTGACGCCTTTGGCATCTGTGTAGGGAGGTCCGTAGCTCGCGGTGGCGCTTGTCCCGTCGAGCTCGGTCATCGCCGTCTGGGCGAAGTCCACCGGCGCGGCGCTCGACCAGGACTTGACGGTCACCGGCGGGTCGTCAGGCGAGGAGAAGACGATGGCGCACGCCACGACGAGGACGAGGACGACGAGGAAGCAGATGAAGACTTCTTTCACCACGTCGTAGCGGCGGTATGCCCCCTGCCACTCGACGACGTCGCGGTCCGGCCTAAAGCGCCTGTGGGCTCGGCCCTTTCCTGTCGGGTTCGTCGCGCTCATGACCCGTCCCCCGGCAGTTGCCACAAGGAGTCCTCGGGCCCTTGAGCTTGAGTCGCGGTCTCGATGCCTGACCCGCCGGGCGCCGGCAAGGACGAGTCCTCGAGCGTGGGTTGCGAACTCGTCGGCTCAGCGACCTCCACCTGGCCTAGGGGCGGCTCGGGTGGCACTGGGGCTTGTGGCGGTGGCGCCTGTTGGGGCGGCTCAGCTTGCCCTGGAAGGACTTGTGGCGACGGGTCCGCCGGCGCTTCTGCCCCGGGGGTCGGCGCTTCAAGCCCTGCGGCACCGCCGAGGCTGAGGCCGGCCTTGGCCAGCTGAGCCTGTGTCGGGGCGAAGGGCGGGACGACGCCGCGGCGCCTCACGAGCAAGACGTGCAGCCCGATGATGAGCGACACGACGAGGGGGAGCAGCACGATGTGCCACATCAGCATCTGGCCGAAATTGAGAACGTTCCAGAAAGCGCCGGCTCCAGTCGAGTTGATGCCATCTTTGGCCTGGGTGCCGATCCACTCAGAGTCGAAGTTCTGTTGCGACAGGTAACCCGTAAAGGCCGTGGCGATGGAAACGGCAAAGGCGACGACGCCGGTGATCCAGGTCGCCTTGCGCTTGCCTCGCCAGGCCGCCATGAAGAACTTGGCCCACAGGTGCACGACCATGAACATGAAGAAGAACTCTGTTCCCCACAGGTGAATCGAGTTCACGAACAGCCCGGCGTTCGAGCTGTGCCACCAGGCCGGGCCTTCGAGGGCGAGCACCGCCCCTGATGCCATCACGATGATGAACGCCCCGATCGTCAAGGCTCCGAAGACGTAAGCCCATGACGCCACGTAAGCGGGTTGACGGTCCGGCAAAAGGCGTTCGGGCGGGAGAGCGTCAAGCGCCTTTTCACGGAGCTTGCCGGTCCAGGTGGCCTTCTCGGAGGTGACGGCGATGCCGTCTAGGGGCACGCTCATTTCCGCTTCGTCTCGTGTCTCGGGAAAGGCAGCACGATGGCTGCGATGAACATGACGATCATCACGAGGATGACGATCAGGTTGGCGAGCGAGATCTGGACGGCTCCCCAGACGATGTACCTGCCGGTGCCCCCGAGATTCACCAGCGCTGCGAGCAGGTTGAATCCCCCCAAAACTGACGTGTGACCCAAGGTCCCCACCTCCTGACCGCATTTTGGCGGTAGCGCCACGAAGACCCTAGGGCCGAAAGTCCCGAACTTTCGGCTGGGCGGCACGCGTCGGGCTGAGCTCCTTCAGCGTCCAGCCGGTGGTTCCGGGAAGAAACGGTGTCGGTGCCGGCGAGACGCTGGACGGTTGATCCTGGTGGACTCGAAACCAAGGCGGAAAGACGCGGAGTCAGTCGGACAAGACATGGGACGCTCTGTGTCCACAGAGCCTGAGACAACCCATGCCGTTTCATCAGGCATTCCGCTTCGGGCTCGTCCCGTATTCAATGAAGCGTGCCGCCCGCCCTTGCCCTTTCGCCAGGACCTCCCGTTTCGCCTACAACTGACGCAGAGATCCTCCACCGGCCGGCCTGAGCTGCAACCGGGGCAGGCCTTTGTCCATGGCCCTCGGTAACATTCACGAATGGACTGGGCGTGCCTCGGTGTCGGCGTCCTTGCCATCGTTCTCTCGCTCAGTGCCCTGGTGCCATTGCGCGGCGCGGTGGGCTCGGCACTCTCTTTCATTCCGAGCTGGGTTGTTGGTGAGGCGCCCTTGCACTTAGCTGGCGTCGTCGTGCTTGCGAGTCTTGCTTGCGGGCTCGCGGGTGGGTTCGCGGGCGCGCCCGGCTGGGCGGGCCTGGCCATGGCCGCCGTCGCCTGCGTAGCGCTGGGAGCCCAGTTCATTTCGGGTTTGTGGTCACACCGCTATTTCGAGGCGGCGCTCGGCGACTCCACCGCGGCCGCAGCGCGATGGAGCTGGACCTCAAAAGACACGCGGCGCGTCGTCGTCGCTTTGCCCATCCGGCCCCGAAGTGTCGAGCGCCTGCGCGACCTCTCCTATGTAGAAGATGGTGAACGGGCCCATCGCCTCGACCTGTACCGCAAGGCCGGCCCCGGGCGCAGCTCCGCTGCGCCCGTCCTTTTGTATTTCCACGGTGGCTCATGGGTGATGGGAGACAAGCGAGAGCAGGGCATCCCGATGCTCGCGTTCCTCGCCGAGCGCGGCTATGTGTGCGTGACCGCCAACTACGCCTTGAGCCCGAGAGCGAAATGGCCCCGCCACGTGGTCGACTGCAAGCTGGCGCTCTTGTGGGTAAAGCGCCACATCACCGAGTACGGAGGCGACCCCAACCTCGTGTTCGTGTCGGGCTGCTCTGCGGGCGGACATCTTGCGGCGCTCCTGGCGCTCACCGCCAACGAGCCGGCTTGGCAGCCCGGTTTCGAGGACGAGGACACCTCGGTCGCCGGCTGCATTCCGCTTTATGGCGTCTACGACTTCGTGGACGCTGAGAAAACCGCTAACGCCAACCTGACGCCCATCTTGGAGCGTTACGTGTTCGCCCAGCCCGGCACCGAGGAGTTCACGGCCGCATCACCCATCTTGAGGGTGCACGAGAGCGCTCCCCCGTTCCTCGTCGTGCACGGGCGCAACGACGTCCTCGTCCCGGTGCAGACGGCCCGCGCTTTTGTCGCTTCGCTTCGCGCCGCCAGCACCCAATCTGTGGCCTATGTCGAGCTGCCCCTAGCCCAACACGGCTTCGACAACTTCTGGTCGCCCCGGACCGTGCATTTCTTGCACGCTCTTCACTGCTTCACCGAGGGCATCGTCACGACCCGGGCGGAGCAACGGGAGGTGGGGCGGTAGTTCCCTGAGCGGGGGCGGCCTACCATGCAGCAGATGGTGGCTGCGACGAGACCAGCAAGACCCGACCGCCTCGAGCGGATGACGAATCTGGTCCTTGTGCTGCTCGAGACCCCGCGGCCGCTGTCGCTGCGCGAGATCGCCTCGAGCGTGGTCGGCTACCCAAAAGGCAAAGAGGCCAGTCGACAAGCTTTTGAACGTGACAAACACGCCCTTCGTGAGCTCGGGATCCCCATCAGCGTCGAACCGCTCGCAGGCGAAGAGCAGCTGGGCTACCGCATCCACCCGGAGGGTTACTACCTTCCCGAGCTTCGCCTTGAACCGCGCGAAGAGCAGGCCCTCAGCTTCGCAGTCGCTGCGGTCCAGCTCGGTGGCGCCGCAGGCCGCGACGCGGTCGCGAAGCTCGGGGCGACAGGAGAGGTCCCAGAGCCCGGTCTGCCGCCGATCGCCGTGCTGCCCTCGTTGCCGGCGCTCGGTCCTCTCCACGAGGCCGTGCGGGACCGGGCGCTCGTCGCTTTCGCCTACCGTGGTCGTCGCCGCGAGGTGGAGCCGTACGGGCTCGCCTTCAAGCTGACGGCCTGGTACCTGGTCGGGCGCGACCGGACGGCACCGGACGCGGGGCTGCGCACTTTCCGTGTCGATCGCTTCGAGGACGCGCCGGTTCTCGGCGCGCCGGCGGCCTTCGAGCTTCCAGACGGGTTCGACCTGCGTGAGGCGGTCCACTTTCTTCCCTGGCGGGTCGCAGCCAAGCCGGCTGAGCTCAAAGACGAGCCGGAGGAGCAAGAGCCCGCAGCGGTGGAGGTGACAATGACCGTGGACGCGCGGCTCGCCCGGAGCGTCGTCGCCACGGTGGGAGCCGGCTCGGTGGAGGCGTGGGAGCCGTCGGGGGCGGCGCGACTCAGGATGGTTGTCCCTGAGCAAAGAGCCTTCATCGACTGGGTCGTCGCTCTGGGCGACACAGCCGAGGTGCTCAGCCCGCCTCATTTGCGGGCGGCTGTCATCGAGCGGCTCAACGAGCTCGTCGTAGTCCCGGGGCGGGCGGAAGACGGGCTGCCGTCGTCAGTGCCGAGCGAGGCGAGCGGGCCCGCTCTGGGCGCGGTGGCGGGCAGGGCGAGCGCTGCGCCGATGTCTGCGGACGACGAGGTGCCCGGGTCTCGCCGCTCGCTACCCCCACCACAGCTGACGGCGGGCGACAGGCTGAACCGGCTGCTCGCCATCTTGGTGTACCTGGCGAGGGTGGGGGAGGCCCCGCTCGGCGAGCTGGCCTCTCGTTTCTCGGTGAGCGCGGGCGAGCTTCTCCACGATCTCGAGCTAGCCGCTTGTTGTGGAGTGCCCCCCTACACGCCCGATCAGCTCATCGACTTGTTGATAGACGAAGACCGCGTCGTCGCGGAGGGACTTAGGGAGCTTGGCCATCCGCGCCGGTTCACCCCGGAGGAGGGCTTCGCCCTAGCGGCCGCCGCGCGGGCGCTGCTCGCTGTGCCGGGAGCCGACGAGGAAGGGGACCTGGCCGCCGCCCTCGCCAAGCTGGAGGCGGTGCTCGGGTCCTCGAGCCTTGCGGTCGAAGTCGACTCCTCTCCGGCGCTCGGCCCGCTCCAGGCTGCCGTCGCTTCAGGCGAGCAGATGGAGATCGACTATTTCGGCGCTTCGGCGACAGAGCCTTCGACGCGCCTGGTCGATCCTTACCAGGTAGTCGTTCGGGAAGGTAAGTGGTATCTCGACGCCTGGTGCCACAAGGCCAAGGGGCTGCGGCGCTTCCAGGTCGACCGTGTACGGGCCGTGCGCTCGACAGGACGACCGGGCGATGTCGGCTCGCTCAGCGAGCGCGAGCGTGAGTCGCTGGCGCGCCCCGAGGCCTTCCTCGGCGCTTCCGAGGCGATAATGGCAAAGGTCGTTTTCCCCTCCGAGGCGCGTTTTGCCGTGGAGGGGCTAGTCACGAACGGTCTCGAATCGCTTGGAGACGGCCGCATGGTTGCCACTATCCCGGTGAGCGACGTCGAGGGCTGGTTCGGGCGCCTGCTTCTCCTGCTCGGGCCCGAGGCCCAAGTGGTTGAGCCGCCGACATTGGTCGACGCCGGTGCGAGGGCTGCGCGGCGCGCCCTTGAGCGTTATGAGACTTGACGCGGTTCGCTCTTGGGCTTTCGCCGGCCTTGTCATAGCTAGGGTATGCCAGTGACCCCAACCCTCGAAGAAGACCTTCTCATCCACACGGTGATGGTGCAGGGTGGTTCTGTCACCGTGGGAGACACGGCGATGCCGTTCGTGCGCATCGGCATGGCCGGGATCCCCGTCGACGAACTGGGACAGGGCTCCCGGCCCGTAGAACGTGTCGTCGGCGCCGTGCTGAACCTCGACCAGGCCGATGAGCTCGCCTCGGGACTGCGATCGGTTATGGCTCACGAGCCATGGGGAGTGGCGGCGCTGGCAAACCCCGCCCGCGCCATCTGGAGGGAGACATCCGCCCTGTCGGAGGGAGACATGCTCGTTGCCGGCCTCGGAGCGCGCATTACCGGGGGCGAGACCATACGACTCGTTCGGATGGATTTCACCGGCATTTGGCTCGGGGGACCGACTCCTGATGATCAACAGCTGTACACACAGGGCGCCCTCTTCCCAGATCCGGTGCAGCTGTGCTCGTTGATCAGCAGCGTGAAAAAGTGCGTAAAGGCGATCAGGACAGCCTCGAGCACACCGAGCGCGGAGCCGAGACGAACAGGCCTCAGCCGGAGACGGCGGAACGACGGCGACCGTCGAACGAAACGAGCCGGCTGTTACCGACGAGGCTCGACTCTAAGAGTTCACTGCCTCCACCCGGTCCAAAAACTCGTTCACCGTGGCCATGAACAGCCCGCGCTCCTCGTGGAACGGTGTGTGGGAGCTGTTCTCGAATATCACCAGCTCTGAGCCGACGATGCCCTTGTGTATGTCTTCGGCCTGGTCCGGGCGCAGCTCGTCGTAGCGGCCGCTCATCACGAGGGTGGGAACGGTGATCTCGCCCAGGCGGTCGAAGATGTCCCAGTCTCGGAACCTTCCCGTGACGGTGAACTCGCTCGGCCCGTTCATCGTCTCGTAGACGACGGGGCTCATTTCCGCGAAGGTGCGCTCGAGTCCGGCTGGCCAAGGCTCGAGGCGGCACAGGTGCCGCTTGTAGAACACGCTGACCGCGCCCGTGTACTCGGGACAGGACGTGAAGCCGGCCTGCTCGTGCCCGGTGATCACGTCTTGGACATCGGCGGGCAGCTCGGCGAACAGCTCTGCGCATCCTTGCACCCAGCGCGGCATGCTCGCAGGGCTCCCGGACATTAACAACGAGACGAGCGAGGCCGGTTGGTAGTCGAGGACGTACTGCATGGACAACTGCCCGCCCCAGGAACTGCCGAAGAGATGGAACCGATCGAGCTCTAGGGCGCTGCGCACCGCCTCGACCTCGCGCACGAAATGCGGGACCGTCCACAAAGACGTGTCATCCGGCTTATCGGACCGTCCGCAGCCGAGCTGGTCGTAGAAGATCACCCGACGGCGGTCTCCGAGGTCCTCCAAGGGCTCGATGTAGTTATGCGTCATGCCCGGCCCGCCGTGCAGGCATACCAACGGGATGCCTCCCTCGCCCACGCTGCGATACCAGACCCGGCCACCTGGGACGTCGATCATTCCCTCGCGGATTTTCATGGCTTCACCTCTCTAACTCGGGCCGAACCAGCTTCGGCCCTCTGCTAGGCCGAGATCTGGCTGTCCGGCTCTGACGGGACCTCGTCGACGAATATCCGCCCCGTTTGAGCCAGGCGGTCAGGATGCTTCAACTGCAGGTAGACGAGATAAGCGACGCCGATCAGTACCCAGATGCCGTCCACCAGCCCGGCCATGGAAGACGGGTAGGTGAGCTTTGAGATGAAGCTGAATACGCGTAGACCACCCGCAGCGAGGAAGGCCGGCACGAAGGCCGCGATGCCGAGCACGGGGATGATCCCATGCAGGAATATGTTGGCGTCTTGGCGCTGGAACCGCCAGTAGTAGGTGATGCAGCTGAGCAGGATAAGGATGTAGATGACAATCAGGATGAGGGTGAACAAGGTGGCCATGAACAGCCACGCGGTGTACGCCCCGTACTGAAAACCGAGCCACAGGGCAAGGCCAACTGCCACGACGAACTGTGCCATGACGGCAAAGTGGGGCGACTTCCAGCGCGGATGGACCGAGGCCAGGATCTCGGGCAGCAAGCGGATGCGGCCCATGGCGAACCAGGTGCGAGTCGTGGCGTTGCTCCCGGCGTTGGCGTTGGCCAGACACGAGTTGCAAATGGCGACGAGGGCGACCACCCATCCCACGCCCCAAACCGCCTTGGCGAGGTAGGTCCACGGGTCGCCGTTGCCGAGAGAGGAGAAATTCGACATGACGCCGGAGAAGGGCGAGACACTGGCGGCGTAGGTCGTAAAGACGTAGAAGATACCGATGAATAGGCACGAGAAGATGACTGCCTTGCGGATCGTGCGCTTGGGGTCGCGGGCCTCCTCAGCGAGCGGCGCGGCCGACTCGAAGCCCGTGAACGCCAGCACCGAATAGACGCACGCGGCGATTACCCCCGACATCCCGGCGTAGTTCTTGACATTGGCGTGTTGGGTGGTGAAGACCGAGAAAGTGTTGGCGTTGCCGGCCTTCACGATGAGCCAGAGGGCGATCAGGCCGAAAACGACGATCTCGAAAGCCCCCATGATGGTGCCGGCCTTGGTCGAGACGCGGACCCCGAAGTAACCAAGGGCCAGGACGATCAACGATGTGGCGAGAACCCAGATCCACCAGGTGTCCTTCGTCCAGCCGAACTCCGAGTTCAAAGCGTCGGCGAGAACGAAGGAGAAGTTGAGGAACAAAAAAGAGGCGATGAGGGCCTCGGCGCCGGCATAGGCCCACGCCACCAAGAAGCCGACCCAGGGATGGAGGGCCTTGGAGGTATAGGTGTAAAAGCCGCCCGCCGAAGGTAGGTGCTTGGCCAGTTCGCCGATCGACACCGCCACGAACAGGCACGCGACCAGCGCCAGCACCACCGCGAGCGGCAGCGCGCGCGCTGCATAAGCTGCTCCAGCTGGTATGGAGAAGGCGACGGCCGCCGCCGGCGCCATGTGGGTGACCGACTGGAAGAGAACCTCGCGGAGCCCGATCGCGTTCTTCGCGAGGGCCGGGTCCTCAGCGGCGGTAGAAGTCATCACGACCTCCTCGGGCTTCAGCGGAACGCATGAACGAGCCCTGGGCGGATTATTACAGAGCACGCCTCCTGAGCGCTAGTGCTGCGCGAACCTCGTGGCCGCGGCGTCTAAGACAGCGCAGAACGCCCTTTTGCCAAGGGTCTTTTGTCGAAGCCGCCGTCTTCGTCGATCAGGCGGTGATACCGCCGCCTCAAGTTCGAGCTGGTCTCCCTACCGCCCGGCCGTGACCGGTTCCGGTAGGTCCCGTGGTCACCCTGCCAGATATCCAGAGCAGGTGCTGAGCGTCGCCAAGCTGGCCCGGGGCAGGGAGGAGTACTACTTGGCGACTCTCGCCCTTGGGCGAGAGGACGCAGTCGGGCTCATCGAGCCCGACGGACGCTGGCTCGGGCGAGCTGCCGAGATGCTCGGTCTGTCCGGGAGCGTCGACGGCCCCGCCTTCCGCGCCCTGCTCGCCGGTGTCGACCCGGTTTCGGGTGAGGTGCTCTCCGCGCACCACGACCGGGTTCGTGTCGTGGCCTACGACTGCACGTACTCGACGCCGAAATCGGTCAGCGTTCTGCACGCCCTCGGTCCACAAGAGGTCCGCGAGCACGTGCGCGCCGGTCACGAGGAGGCGGCCGCGGCAGCCCTCGGTTACCTCGAGCACTGCGCGGCCCGCGTGCGGCGCCGTTCGGGACCTGGCGAGCAGGCGTTGTCGGTCCCGGCCGGAGGCTTTGTGGCGGCGGCGTTCCTCCATCGGACGAGCCGGGCGCCCGACCCGCACCTTCACAGCCACGTGCTCGTCGCCAACCTTGCACCGGGACCGGACAGTCGCTGGTCCGCCCTCGATGGTCGTGGGCTATACCTGGAGCTGGGTACCGCCCGCGATCTCTATGAAACGCAACTTCGCGCGGAGCTCACGGCCCGTCTCGGCGTGTCGTGGCGCCAGCTGCAGGGTTCTTGGGCCGAACTCGCCGGAATCGACCCGAATGTCACCCGAGCGTTCTCACGGCGCTCGGGTGACATCGAAGCGGCTCTCGAGCAGTCGGGGCGCTCGGGTCCCAAGGCGCGGCGGATCGCGTCTATGAGCACAAGACCGGCAAAGGATCTCTCTACGCCTTACGAAGAGCTTGTGTCGCGCTGGCGGGAGCGCTCATACCACCTCGGGGTCTCTGAAGCCAGACTCGCCTCGGTGGCAGGGAGGTCACAGGGCGTAACGTCTCGCGCGACGAGCGCAGCTGGCTCGACGGGTTTGCAAGACGGGGCGTCGTCCGAAACGCGCGCGCTCTTGGCAAGCGAAGGGATCGCCGCCGAGCGGTGGGCCGAGCAGGCCCTCGGTGAGCACGGTGTGGTAGCCCGCGACGGTACTTGTCGGCGCGGCGAGCTCGTCCGCTCGCGGTGCGCATCTTTGGGCCTCGGCTCGCCAGTTGCCGAGATTGAAGGAGATGTCGAAGCGCTCTTGGCACAAGGCCGCCTTGTCCCGGTCCCCGAGCCGGGGCGCCCCTCAAGCCGCCTCCTCAAAGCGGCCTCCGGGCGGTCCATTCCAGGCGGTATCGCCGAGCCGCTTTACACCACGCCTCAGATCCTGGAGATGCACGAACGGCTGCAGCACCTCGTGAGCTCGCATCCCGGGACGGTGCAGCTGCTCTCTTACCGCTCCGGTCGACGACTGGAGGCGCTCGACAGTCTCGCTGGACTCCTGTCCGATCCCGCCACACAGGTAAGGGCGGTTGCACCCGGTTACGCAGCGGGGGCGTCCTTCGAGGCCGTGACGGGTATCGAGACGGTGTCCATGGCGGACCTTGCTCGCGGGGCGATTGCCGAGCACGGGCAAAAGGGCGTAGTCGTCCTGGCCGAGGCGCAACGCCTCGGGCCGTGGGAGCTATCTTCTCTCGTCGAGTCCTCCGTGCGTGAAGGCGGCCGTGTCGTCGTGTTCGCCAGCGAGGCTTCACTCGAAGCCCGCTTTGGGACCGCCTCGGCGCCTTTGATGGCGCGGTCGGGTCCAAGGCGGCAACGCTCGACGGCTCCGGTCCGACGGGCGGGGAGATGCACCGTTTTGCAGGTCGCGACGTCCTTGTGGTGTCAAACGGGCTCGTGGCTCGCGAGGCCATGGTCGTGGCATGGAGTACGGCGGCGTCGTCCGGCCGGCGCACGCTCTTGGTGGCGAGCGACGACGCCGTTGTGCACTCGTTGCGCGACTCTGTACAAAGTCTTGGCGGCTCGCGCGACGATGTGGTCGAGTCGCGGCGTCTGGCAGCGGTTCTTTCCGGGCAGCGATCGGATTCGGGCGTCGAGAGCCGGATCGTCGTACTCGGCGGCTTGCCGAGCGGAGTCAAAGACGCCCGCGTGTCCGACTGTGTCCATGTCACCGTCGTCCCGGCGCACCAGCCCGAGGTCTATCGCCTGGGGCGGGCGGCAGAGGTGGCGCGGCCGAGATATCTCCTCAGCGAGCTTGGGCCAGTCCTTAGGGATCCCTCGGGCCGGGCGACATGGCGCAAGGGTGCGGTTGTGATCGAGAATTTGCGGCGGCGCTTGTCAATCGGCGATCCCGATCGTGCCTTGGGCGACCGCAGAACGTTGCGATCCCGCGAGGCTGTCGGTGATCTGGCTGAGGCCAGGCTCGAGCTCGGCCGGGCACTGCGGTCGATCGAGCGGGCGGGACCCGCGCGACGACGGCACGGAATGCATCCGCCGGGACTGTCTCGCTGAGCCCCACATCACTGCCGGCTGATCCGTGGTCCACTCCTCGATCGCGGTTGCGCCTGCGCCGAAACGAGCACTCCATTCAGGTCCCATGGCCAAACACGGCTCCGCACTCGAGCTAGAAGTATCGGGCACGTGGACCGCGTCGGAGGGGGAGGAGCCTTCGCAGCTCCCGCCACCGAATCGCGCCTGCAGCCAGCTCGAGGCCGGCAGACGCTTCGGAGGCGACCGGAGTCACACCTCGCTCGCGGCGCGAGTTTGCTTGCCCAGACTTTGACCTTTGCGTCTATCGTTCGCCTGGCCATGTGAACTAGTAAGGAGAACGTCGCCGGGTCATTCAGCTCTCAGCAGGAGCGAGGTAGGCGTGCGGGCGGCGATGCGGCCGGGCACAGCCGCAACGATGTTTGCGAGAGCGAGCGCCCCGACGACCATGACGGCGATCAAGGTACCCGGGACGGCCGGTGCGGGAACGGCGTTGATCTCGTGGGCGAAGAGGACCCACAGCGACCGGCCGATGATGATGCCAGCCGGCACGCCGATGACCATGCCGACGGCGACGGCGACACTTGATTGCCAGGCGACGGCGGCGGCCGCCTGGCGTTGGGTGAAGCCGAGCGTTTTCAACAAAGCGAGGTCACGGCGGCGGCGGCGGACCGAGGCGATGAGCGTGAGGGCCAACGCGACGACGGCGCCGAGTGCCAGTCCGATACTGAGGATCGCAGGAGTCGTCCCCATCGAGCGGTAGTTGACAATCTCGGCCGGGCGGAGGACTGGGACCACGCCTCCCGCTGCGCCAGGGTCTCCGGGTATCGCATTGATCTTGGTGGTGATCTCCTCGAGGGAGCGGTAGGCCGCCGTGGGGTCAACCCCGGCGCGGATGCGAATGACGACGGCGTTCGGGCCCGGGATCGGGCTCTCTTGCGCGTTGAGGAGCGAGGCAGGAAACAGGCTCGTCGCGACCAACGCTCCGGAACCCATTTCCAGGCCCTTGGAGATCGACGCGATGGTCGCGGTACCGACGATGACGAGACGCCGTGGTCTCGACTTCCCGACGGAGAATGTGACCGTGTCACCGAGTTTCCTGTGGAGCTGCGACAGTGTCGTCGCACCGAGAACGACCTGGTCGGACGCATCAAGTCCGTGTCCGGACAGCAAGGGCGGCTCCACCGCAGCCCCCGGTCGCTCCGCCATCATCAGCACCGGCAGGCCATCGAGCTCCGCCCCGACGAAGTTGAAGCCTGACCATGTTGCGACGTCCGGATCGTTGTCGAGGAGCGTTGCCGTCTGAGGGGCAGGAAGGTCTTCTTCACCGGCAAAGCCCGACAGCAACGCGTAGTTCCAGTTCCATCCGTAGAGCGCGGGGTGCGAGATGAGGTTGTTGAGACTGGCCCCGAAGGTGACCGTGGTCACGAGCACGGCGACGGCGAGCACCGTGCCGGCGATGGCCGAACGGACCGGGACGGCGTTTCGACCCCTCCCCGACTCGAGAGCGAAGCGGAGACCGGTCACTACCGCGATTGGCAATCCCGCGCCCGCCGCAGAACGTACGACGCCCGGTTCTTGCTTCCCGGCTCCTCCGGACCTCGTGGAGGTAAGGCGGCTCATCTCCCGTCTGGCAATGACCACGGCGAGCGAGCCGAGGACGAGGACGAGGGCGACGAGCCCGAACCCGAGCACGGTCCAGTCGAAGGCGAATCCTTTGTAGGGGTACACCGGACGAACCGGGCCGAGCGGCGTCAGGGGCGACAGAGCCACTGCTACTGCGAAGGCCAGCACTGAACCGCCGACCAATGCGCCGAGCAGGCCGAGCAATCCGTCGCTGAGCGTCATCGCTTGATTGGCCCCAAGGGCGCGCAGCGTGGACGTCTCCACCGCTCCGGCGCGAAGTATGCGACCGATCATGAGACCAACGATCAACAAGACCGCGAGCCCGGCGATACCGCCGAAAACCCCAAGCGCGACGGCTTCGGGCTTGATCGCCTGTTGGGCCTTGGTAACCACGGTCGCGGCAGTGGAGCCACCACCGCCGACCTCGCCGCCCGCGAGCGGGGTCACTCGCTCGGCTTCCTCGTGCACCAGCCTTTGGATGCTCTCGCCTCCCGCAACTTGCAAGGCGCTCCCGGAGAAGTAGGTGCAGCAGGGAGCGACTTCGGCAGTGAGGGCCGGCGAGAGCAGCACCACGGCCGATCCGAGCCTGTCGATATCGTCTTCGACGACCGAGCTGCTGAACACCACCTCGCCAACCAATTTGACCTTGGCCACCAGGTGGGGCGGGCCGTCGTAGGAGGCGGAGGTCGACTCCGCGTCGGTGTAGAAGGGGATGGCGATGACCGAGCCCACGTGCAGACCCCATTCCGTGGCCGCCTGTGCGTTCATGACCGCCTCATCTTTCCGCTGCGGATCGGCGAGGCGACCTTCGACGAGGGTGATTCGGTCCATGGTGAGGTACTCCTCGCCGCCGATCACCGTCGGGGGTGTCTCGCCGGCACCGATGTCGGGGTGCGTGCCTCCTACCGCACTGAGGTCAATGTTGCCGTCGAAACCGAGAGCGGTCGCAGAGTGCTCGACATAGCGAAGGTGCGCGATCGCATCGATGATTCCCGGGTTGTACCCGGTCTTTTGGCCGAGGCCGGGATCATCAAACCCGGACAAGACCATGATGCTGGACGGGTTGGTGCTGGCCAGATAGATGGGGAAAGAGGAATCCGTCCGCCGGGCCCCCGCTACTGAACCCATGGCTAGGCCGCCCAGCAGACCTACCAACAGCACGACAGCCAGGTAGCCGCCCCACCGGCTTCCGAAGGTGGCCCGCAAGCGGTACCAGACGACGCGCAGAACCTGACGCAACATCACGAAGGACTTCCGAAGATGTCGCGGCTGAGCAACATGGATGAAGTCTGGTGTCGTGAACGGCAGTCGTCGGGGTGGTTACCCGTACCTGGAACTTCGTACCAGCACTCTCCCTGGCTCGAATTGGGAGAGGGTTGCCAATCTCCGCCAGAGAGTGCTCGGTCCCGGATTAAACAGCTCAACGACCCGGGTTGCCCAGAACTTGCCAGTTCACCGCCGCGCTTTGGTCGCGACTGGCGCGTCGGGCGGAAAGGACGAACGAGCCGCGAGTTCCTCACCTCGCTGTGATCGGCTGGCGGTCCTTCGCCAACCGCTTGGAGCTCCGGCTCGCCATCGGGGCTATCGCCCGATCGTGGCGCTCAGCCGATGCCCACAGCCCGGCCGCGACTTGAGATGGCTCGTACCGCGACGCCGGGGGCCCCGACACCTTGGAGCTGTTGTGCCCGCGTCCGAGCCTCCAGGACCGTTTCCCGCCACGGAGAGCTTGAGAACCAGGGCGTCATCCGCAGGGAACCAGGTTCCGCGCCCTCGATGCCAAGGACGAGCCCGGGACAGCCGCGTGCGATGGCGTCGACGGGAAGGGCGCGCTCCTTACGGGTTGACACGGTCCGGGTCGTGCTTCGCGCAAAAGCGCCGAGTCCGCGCCGTCGCGGGCCGTCTGAGAGAGATACGGTCGGCACCTCGTGCTCACCGGCCAACAGCGATACCGCTTCTAGCGTGCGTGTGTCGCCGATGCCCGGAAAGATGAGCTTGGTCCCAAAAAGCGACAAGAAACCGTCCGCTTCGCGGTCCCATCGCGCCCGAGCCTGGGACAAATCCTGCAGGCAGGCCAGCGTCACGACTCCTTGGCTGCCTCCCTCGGCCACGAGCGTCGGGAGGTCATGGAGAGGGGCGATGTTGGCCAATTCGTCCAAGACGAGGAGAAGCGGAGCTCTTTGGTACCCCCGCGGCGAGCTTGCAAACGGCTCAGTCCTGTCTTCACCGAAATCGAGCGTCGCCGCTTGTGAGCGTTGGTAGGCGGCCGTGCGCGCCTCTCGCAAGAGCCCCGCGACGAGGGGAGCGGCTTGTCGTTGCTGGTCGCTTCCGGCACAAAGGTAAAGGGTTCCCCGGTTCTCAAGCAGCTCGGTCACATCGAGCAGTCTTCCCTCGGTGGATTCGAGAGCTGCGTCGGTCCGATAGCCCGCAAGGACTCCCGAGGCTGTGGACCAGATCCCGCTTTGTTCGCGCCCCTCGGTGGCGACGATCCCTTCCAGGAGATCGAGGGCACGGTCAGCTCCGCAACGAGCGAGCGCGGCCCTGGCCTCGTCGGGATCGTGCCGGTTCACGGTGGCCAGCACTTCCCGAAAGGGCCGTTGTTCGAGGGCTCCAGCGTGCAAGACGACCGCGAGCAGTGCCCCGGCGCGCTCGCTCCAGTGCGAAGCCTCGCCCCGATCGCTGCCCGGGCGCGCCGAGCGCACCATGGACTCGGCGACAGAGACGGCACCGTCCCAGGTACTCGCGAGGCCGAGTGGCGACCACCCGACACGAGTCACGCCCGGTGGGCACGCTACAGAGCCGCTCGGGTCGTAGAGATACACGGGACCCACCTGGGATCGGGCGGCCCAGGTCGTCGCGAGCAGGTCCGCCTTGGTGGAAGCAGCTATCACCGCCCCGCACGCCGCGAGTACGTTCGGGACGACCACTGCGGCCGTTTTTCCGGAGCGTGGCGGCCCGAGCAAGAGAACACCGTCCTGCGGGCGGGCGAAAAGGGGGATGGCGGGATCCCTGAGTGAGCTGCCCAGATAGATACCGTGACCGTGCAGCTTTGATGTCGCGAGCACGAGAGCAAGGCGATCAGGAGGCGGCTCGGCCACAACCGAGTCCTAGTGCCAGTTCCTACCGGCCGACATCACGCCGATCATCCTCCCGGGTGTTGAGACGGTCATTCCAGTGCCTCCCACGAAATGAGCGCTCTGGCCCATGGCGCAGGCTCGACCGAAAGCCGTCTTTCATGACTCGGCGCTGGCGTCGGCACTGTGCACCCTTTGGCCCTGAGGACGCCCAGACCGGCCGGCAGCGGGAAAGTGTTGGCAGCGATTGAGACACGAGACGGCCTTTGGGGCGCGATTTGTCCCGGCTGAGCCTGCGAGTCGTACCGGGCGATTTCGCCCTTCAGAGTCGCCGGCGCGCCCGCCGACGGGAAAATTGCGAAATTCAAGCCTCGCCGGGGCGTTTTGGCACTGGTCGAGGCGGAAGTCGTTTCGAGGGACCACAAAGGGCGCCAAACGGTGAGGGTGTGGAGAATACCCTTATATTTGCTGGCATAACTTTGGCTTTAAAAAGCCCATGATCCAAAGGCTGAAGCCTGAACAGGCCGTAGAATAAAGGGCTCGAGCGGACCTTTGGGGGGAATGCTTGATTTCCGCGGGAAAATCACCTTGTATTGCATGAGGGTCGGACAACATGCCAGGAGGCGAAATTGAATAGGACAGAACTAATCGGCGAGGTGAGCAGAATCACCGGGCTGACGACAAAGCAGGCGGAAAGCGGACTGGAAGGGTTCGAGTACGTAGTCACCTCGGCACTACGAGGCAATGACACCGTCCGGATCACGGGCTTTGGAACCTTCAAGGTCCGGGACCGTGCGGCACGGCGTGGTCGCAACCCGCAGACCGGGGCGCCCGTGCGGATCAAGGCATCCAAGGGCATCGGCTTTGCCGCTGGCGCGGGGCTCAAGAAGGACCTCAACTCGCGTACCGCGTTGGAGAAGCCGAAGCCGGTAGTTAACTCGGTCGCCAGTGCCGTCAAGGCCGCTCCGGCCAAGAAGGCCGCTCCGGCCAAGAAGGCCGCTCCGGCCAAGAAGGCCGCTCCGGCCAAGAAGGCCGCTCCGGCCAAGAAGGCCGCTCCGGCCAAGAAGGCGCCAGCTACAAAGGCACCCGCCAAGAAGGCACCCGCCAAGAAGGCACCTGCGAGGAAGGCTGCTCGCTAGGCGTTTTATCCTGTAACAAGCCTTTATCGCGAGGCCTCGCAGCGCACGTCGTGCTGCGAGGCCTCGTCGCGTATCCAAGCGGTGCCTCAGAGGTTCTCGATGCGCTTGAAAGCCTCTGCTGCGGCGAAACCGCCCTCACGGCCGATATCGGCGAGCCGATCGGTGATCCGGCGTTTGAATTCCAGGACTTGAGGATGCGCCCCCTCCTCGGCGATCCCCATGGTCGAGCGCAACTGACTTTTGTGTTGCAAGAGCGCGGCGAGCTTGGCGTCGACGAAATCGCTCACGTCCTCGAGATGGTCCGGCTCGTCCGCCTCGAACAAGAGCAGAGTCTTCGCCCGATGCGGCGGGTCGTCGAGCTCAGGAAAAAAAAGCGGATCACGAGCGGCCACGATCCCGTCGGTGACGAGAAAACCGGCGTTTCGGTGGTCAGGGTGCAGCCGGTAACGCTTCCATGGGTCATGGCCCAAGATGACCTCGGGCTTGAGCTTTCGGATGTAGGCGGCGACCTCGAAACGTTGGCGCAAACCTGACTCGAGCTCACCGTCGGGCCAACCGAGGAATATCACCTCCCCCTTGCCGCCGAGGGCCAACGAGGCGGCCCTTTGCTCTTCGCGTCGCATGACGACGAGCTCGGCCGGGTCATGGGCCGGGTCCCAGGTCCCCTTCGAACCGTCGGTACAGATGAGATGGAAGATCTCGCAGCCGCTGGCCACCCATTTTGCGAGCGTGCCGCCGCAGCCGAACTCGACGTCGTCAGGATGCGCTCCCACGGCTAGCGCCCGAGAAGGCAAGGCAAGGTTGGACTCCATGAGGTCAGGTTGCCACGTCGAGGAACGCCAGGTCCTCGGGCAGGTCTATGTCGATGGCGAGCCGCCGGTCGTAGACGATCTCGCACGAAAGACCGAGCCGGGCCGCCTCTGCACGGTGACGCTCGAAGCTCCCCGCCCCGTAAGCGAAACAGAAGGCCGCGCCGGTGGGCACCACCGCCACGTTCGTCCCGTCACGACGACGGTCCGGGACCAGGGTGACCGCGCCGGCGTTTCCGAGTGCCGCCAGTCCTGTGGCGAAGGGGAGATCGGCGTGGGCGACGACCGCGAGCTCGGTACCCTCTTCGGCTAGCTGGCTCACGCCCGCCATGACGGCTGCCGAGAGACCCAGCCCTGGCGTCCAAGCCACTCGGGCGCCGTGGTCGACGGCCCAGGTGGCGACTTCGTCGTCGTCGCAGACGACAAGGACGGGAAGGGGAGCAGCCGCGCGGAGCACCCTCGAGGCAAGATCGCGTGCCAGCGCCTCTCGGGCGTTTGTGTCGAGCACAGTCGCCAGGCGCAGCTTCGCGGCACGGAAAGACTTCACAGGCACGACCACGGCGCCTACGGTCACGGCGCTGTCACTTCTCGGCGAGTCTCGCTGTGGCGATTCGGTGCGGGCCGAGCTCGAAGGACCCCTCGAAGTCTGCGACATGCCGGCCGCGCAGATCGACGAGCTGGCCCCGCAGCAAGGCACCGGGCGCGTGCGGGTCCAAGCCGGTCTCCGTGCCGCTGCGCAGCTCGACGCGAGTCGTCGTGGCTGTGGGGTTGAACAGGCGGACCTCGAGTGCGCCTCCCGGCACGCGACGAAGCGCGCTCATCTCGGCGCCGCTCACCGAGAGCATCGAGGCTTCGAGCGCGAGCTTGCCCCCTCCGAGGCTCGACACGACCGGGAGATCGCAAAAGGCAACGTCGGCGAGCGGGTATGGGTTCTTTACGCCGATTGCCACGCCATAGCGCATCTTGAGAGGACCTTGCAGCTGCGGGCCCTCGAGCGGATCGACCGGCCCGGCCGGCAGAGGGCGGTTCAGCATCGTGAGCCGGGAGAGCATGCCCGTCGCCCGCAGCAGGGTCAATGCCAGGCCATGCGCCGCAAAGATCCCGCTACCGGGTTCTCCTGCCTCGAGGAGGTCGACGAGCTCGTACTCGCTCAGCCCTTCGTGGAAGACGCTCAGGTGGCCGGCTTGCACGAAGCGGCGCGAAGGATAGGTGGCAAGGGGCCGCTCGCTCGGGCCACCTTCGGCTATGAGCCCACGCTCGACGATGTCGAAAGCGCACTCGGCGCTCGAATGGTCCGCCGGCTCGGGCAGGGGGAACCACACCCTCAGCCTGTGGTCCCGGCAGGTGTTGTCAAAACTCGTCGTGACCCGGACCAGTTGTTCCCCGGCGCGCACCTCGATCCGCGAGCTCACGACGACAGCCCGTTCGCCCGAGCGGGCGCGACGCGGCCTCGTCGATGTGCTGAGGCCATCGGTAGGTGCGCTCGACGAGGGCTACGGCGCGGACGGGGCCCGATTCGATCAACGACAAGTCGACGTGTTCGGGAGCGTCGACGACGAGGTCGTGCTCGGGCGGTGAGTAGTTGTAGGTGTCGCCGAAGTCCCCTGAGTCGATCAGCTTGTTGAAGCCCGCCAGGCCGTTCAGGGCGAAAGTGCCGTCGAGGGGGGAGATCTCGAGGCGCACGAGCGAATTGGAGACGAGGGTGCCGTCAGAGCCCGTCGTGGCCGTCACCGGGTCGGCGAGCGGCGCGGGGCTCCAGGCTTTCCAGCCAAAGCCCGGGACGTCCTCGACACGTACCAGAACCCGGCGGGACGAAGCCTGATCGAGCCTCACTTTCACTTGGGCGTCGGGGCGGAGGGCGAAACGGGCGAGCAGGTCGCTCTTTATCTGCTCGATGGGCAAGTCCTTGGAACGTTCCGGCGCCAACCGCACGGCGATGGCGATGCTGGTGTCGTCCTCTGCAACTTCCACCCCCGCGACATAGGCGCCGTCGCCCATCTGGTCCTGGGTGCCGAGCTGGGAAAGCACGGCGCGCACCTCGGTGGTGGTAAGCACGAGATCGGCCGCGAGCCCGATGCGCTCGTCGAGGACCTGAGCGCCCTCGATAGGCCCTTTTCCACCGAGGATCAGCTCGATCACCCCGGAACGGCGGCCAGCGAACGGATTCACGGCCAGGTGGCAAGGTGCCGACAAGGCTGAAGGGAGCACTTGCAGGGCTCGTCCGACGACCCCTTCGGCGATCCGTGTCGCCTCGGCATAACGCTCCAGCACGGCGGCACCGACCTCGTCGTGCGAGCAGGCGCAGATCGAGTCATGGGCGGAGTTGCGGACCACCTCCCGCCAGGCGATCTGCAGCAGCGACTCGGGGTAGTCCCGAGGCGCCAGCAAAAGAGCCGCCAGCGGTTCGGCGAGGCGCTCGAGGCTTCGCTCGGCGCGGGCGGCCGCCTGTTTGATGTCGACGCGGTTGGAGGCGACGCCCATCAAGAGGTTCGCCCTGGCGCCCGAGCGGAGCTCGCCCTGCCAGCTGGGAAGGCCCGAGCGGGGAGCCGTCGCGAGCGCGTCGGGCAGTGACGAGATCACGATCTCGAAACGGTCCTGGACGGCGTTGGCCTCTGCCACGACCCGGCCCAGCCAGGGTTGTGGCTCTTGGTGGTCGGTCCCGTTAGGGAAGAGCACCGCAGCGCCCGCCATGAGGAAGTCCGCGTGCTTTTCCGAGAAAGCTTCGAGGCGTCGCACGAAGGCCTTGGCGTCTGCTCCGAGGAAAGCACCGGCCGAATAGCCGTCGGGCAGGTACTCGGCGCGCACGGCCGAGCCGTCCGGGGATTGCCACGAGAAAGCGGTCTTGTCGATGGCCGAGGGCACGCCTCGCCAGACGACGGCGTCGACAAAGCCAGCCGCCTTGAGTATCTGGGGCATCTGGGCCACGTGGCCGAACATGTCGGGCAGATAGCCGATCTCCATGGCCCCCCCGAAGGCGGCCGCCCGCTCGAGGCCGAGCTGCAGGTTGCGCACGATCGTCTCCCCGGAGACGAGGAACTCGTCCATGAGGACGTACCAGGGCCCGAAGCTGATCCGTCCTGAGGAGCCGAGGCGGCGCAGGCGGGCCTCGTTCTCAGGGCGGACCTCGAGGTAGTCGTCGATGGCTGCCATCTGACCATCGAAGAGGAATCGGCCATAGGAGGGGTCCGATTCCATGAGGCCGAGGAGCTTGTCCACGAGCCGGACAAGACGAAGCTGGAAGCTGCGAAACGGCGAGTACCACTCACGGTCCCAGTGCGTGTGGGGGACGACGTTCACCCGAAGGCGGGCCGTGCCGAGCTGGACGGCGTCGCGCCGATGCCCGCCCGCGTCGTAGTGGGAAGCCATCTCTTGCAGGCTACGCCTCCAGCACCCGGCCGCACGGCTCGGCGTCGTAGCCGGCGATGGCACTCAACTGGGCGGTGAGCTCCCTGCCGGCGAGCACGTCCAGCAGAGCCCGGACCTCTGGTGTGCCGAGCAGCGAGCGGGGCACATGCAGCTCGCAGATCTCCTCCTGCCACGGCACGAAGCCGAGCCCGTAGGCCAACGCTGCTGGCTCGCTCGTGACCCCGATGTCGGCCAGTCCTGCCGCAATCGAGGACGCCACGAGCAGGTGGGCGCTGCAGGCGCTGTCATAGCCGGTCAGGCCGGCCGGGTCGACACCGAGCTCGTGGAGGGCGACGTCGAGCAGCCGGCGAGCCTCCGAGCCGGGTTCCCGGTTGACGAGGACAAGGCCGAGCTCGAGCGCATCGGCGAGTGAGTGCACCGCGTCGGCGTAGCGCTCGGCGACGACGAGTCCCTCACGCCAGGCCGCAAAGCCGACGACCTCGTGGCCTGACGGGCGACTCGGCTGCTCGTCGGCACGACGGTGGACGGCGGCAGCGTGCACCGTGCCGGCCTCGAGCAGGCGCCGGCTGGCCATGTTGTTGCACGACCACCAAACGAGGCTCGTGGGCGGCCGGTGGCGTTCGAGCGGCCCGGCCAGGAGAGCCAGGGCAGGGTCACAGCCCGCCACGGCCAGAGTCGGCCCCGGCGCGGCGATCGGCTGGATGTCGATGATCGAACCCGCCGGGGCGGTCTTCTTGGCTGTGGCGTGAGCGAGCGCGGGTCGAAAACCTGGGGCGAAGCCGAAGTCGCCGTCGAGAGGGAACGCCACTTGGACACCGTCGACCTCCGACAGCAAGAGGCGGGCCGACCCGAGCGCGGCATCGGCCAGACGTGCCTTTAGTTTCGGTAGCTCTGGGGCGACACCGAAGAGCTCCTCGACACTCGTCCCGAGCGCCGCCGCGAGCGCGAGAGCGACCTCTAAAGACGGGGACCACCGGCCTGACTCGATCCCCGAGATCGACTGGCGGGTCACGCCCGCCATGTCGGCGAGGGCGCCTTGGGACAAGCCCCGGGCGAGGCGAGCGAGGCGGAAGCGGTCGTCGATTTTCGGGCTGCCGCTGGTGGTCATCTGGCCGCCTCAGGCCTCAACGACCGGGGGATCGAGCACCGTTACCGTGCAGGGCTCATCGAGATGAGGTGGTTCGTCGAGGTGGATCGTGAACTGCTCACCGGAAGGCTCGGCCACAGTGCATTCGTAGCGCGGCCCGAACGGGCGCGTCGACACGATCTTCCCGCTCAGCACGACGCCGCGCTCAGCCATCGCGCCCGGCACCACCCGGTCAGGGTGGATGGCGTAGCGGCGATCGGGCTTGGTCGGGACAGGGACGAAGCCGCCGTAACCGACCAGTTCCGCCACGCGGCGGTTGAGGGGGGAGCGCACCACCTCGAGCGAACCGCCCAGCTGGAGCAAGTGACCGTTGTCGATTATCCCGAGCTGGTCGCTGAATGCCTGCGCCTCGGCGAGGTCATGGGTGACGAGGATGCCGGCTGCCTCGTGCTCGAGTGAGGTCTCAATCGTGAGCGTCCGCAACGCTTCGCGGCCGCCACGTCGACGGCCGAGAGGGGCTCGTCCAAGAGCAGCACGCGAAACGGGCTCGCGAGCGCCCTGCCGAGGGCCACCCGCTGGCGTTGTCCACCGGACAAGGCGGCGCCGCGGGCCCGGGAGAGGGCGCTGAGCCCGAGGCGTTCCAGTAGCTCCGCCACGCGGGTGCGGCCAGGCGAGTGGCGGATCCCGTAGGCCACGTTCTGCTCGACGGTGAGATGCGGAAAAAGCGTCGTGGGTTGGCGGACGAGCGCGACCTGCCTGTGGCGCGGTTCCATGGCGGCCTCGCCCCTGAGCTTGCCCGCGACGAGTTTGCCGTCCACGCGGACCTTGCCCCGACTCAGACGAGTGAGACCCGCGATCGACTCGAGGATCGTCGTCTTTCCTGCTCCCGAGGTACCGAAGATGGCAAGTCGCTCACCGGCTTCGAGACTGAATCCGGCTCGAACTGTGACTTGCCGGCGCTCGACTTCGAGATCGACCGCGAGCAGTGGCGCGGGTGCGGTGCTCACGGTGCCTCGACCCCGTGGATGCGGGCGCGCGTCCGGGCGCTCCACAAATAGGCGAGTATCGGGAGGGGGAGGGCGGCCACGACGAGGAGAAGGGCGAAAGGGAGCGCACCGGACAGCCCGAACTCCTGGAAGGCGATGAAGATCTGGTTCGGCAACCCGCGGGGGTAGTAGGCGACGATGATGACGGCCCCGAACGCACCCATGGCGCGCGCCCAAGCGGTCGCGAGCCCGGTCGCCAGTCCAGGAGCGGCGAGGGGGAGCGTGATGCGTCGGAACGCCTGCAAGCGACGGTCGCCGAGCAAGGTGGCGTCCTGCTCGATACGCGGGTCGACTGAGGCGAAGGCGGCATGGGCGCCCAGCACGTAGAACGGCGCCGCTTCGTAGAACTCGGCCACGATGAGAGCGAAGAACGTGTTCACCCCGGTCAGGTGGATGTCGGCGAGAAGGTTCCCGAAAGTGCCTTCAGGACCGATGAGGAAGATGAGCAGGAGGCCGATGACGAGCGGCGGCATCATGAGGGGGAGCATGATGCCTAGCTCCACTACGCGCGCCAATGGGAGACGGCCGCGGGCGAGCAGGTATGCGAGCGGGGTACCAAAAAGCACCATTACCCCAAGGGCGATGGCGCTCGCGCCGAGGGACACCCAGAGCGGGTCGAGGGCTCCGGGCGGTCCCAGTGCCGCCCGGATCGAGTGAAAGGAGAGGTGCTGTATCAGCACGGCGAAGGGGCCGAGCAGCGCCAGCCAGATCACGAGCGCACCGAGCAGCGCCAACACAGTCGACCCCCGGGCGACGAGGCGCCCGGGGGTCGGGAATCCTGGGACCACCCCGGACGCGGCCAGATTGCCTGCCGGAGCGGTGGTTCTCATTAGGACGAGGTTGTACCACCCGAGGCCTGGAAGGCGCTCAGCACGTCAGCGGGCAAGGTGGTCGCCGCCGTGTCCGCGCTCGTGGCGCCGATGTAGACCGGCGGAGTGAGGGGGTAGCCACCCTTCTTCAGCTGGGCGCGCCCGGCTGCGGAGACCAGCCAGGCGACAAAAGCGTCGTCCGCGGCCTGGTCGGCGGCCGAGGGAGCGCTCTTGGCGTTGGCGGGCAGGATAAGGGTGACGTTCAAGGTGATGAGGTCGCCCTGGTCGACGGTTCCACCGGTGAGGGTGATGCTCACCTTGGCGTAGTGGGCGCTCTCGGCCGTGACGGCGAAGTTCAAGCTCGGTGGCAAGGTGATGTAGTGCAGGTGGTACTGGATCGCCTGAGTCAGATAGGCGCTCGTGGCGTCGAACTCACCGGCCTGGAGGTCGGTGATGAGCGAGTCCTCGTCGACCATCTGGGCCGGCAGACCGAAGGGAGTGGACTTGGTGACGCCGAGCACGGTCTGTGCGGGGTCGAACGACAGGTGGAGCGTGGATTGGGCGAGCTTCATCATCAAGATGAAGTAGACGCCCTGCGGGTCGGCGTTCGGGTCCGTGCGGCCGATGCGGATTCCCGGAGAGCTCATCAGCGTGAAGAGCGAAGAGAACGCCGCCTTGTGGTCGGCGATGGCGTTGAATTCCTTCGCGAACCTGCCGTTCGGGTCGTAGGCGACCACGAGCGGGTCGGTGGCGAGCTGGATGACGAACTTCGACCGTCCTTTGGGCCAGAGACGCTTGATGTTCTTCTTGCCCACCGACATGAAGACTCCGGGGCTGATCTCGTCGGCGAGGATCTCCGAGGCGAGCGTGCCCGAGCCTGCCGCGCGGCCCTGGAAACCGTCACCGGTGGCGGCCTCGAACTTCGGACCAAGGTCTGTGGCGGCCCACAGCTCGAGAGAGCCGGCGTAAGCGACGCTCGCCGTCCCGTGCATGGTGGTTGTCTGCCTGGCCGATGTCGCCGGCCGTGCTGGGGTGGCTGCCGCCACGGAACTGGACACCGCCAGCCCGAGGACGGCGACCGAAGCTACAGCCGCGACACGAAAACGAGATGAGATGGGCATGGAGGCAAGCATAACTTACCTTTGGCAAGTCACACCGACGTAATTCATAAACCAGCGAGGAGGGGCTCCGCGAGGTACCGTCGACTGCGTGCGCACCGCCGCCATCTCCGGGGAGTGGCCGGCTTGACCGCGGGACGCGTTCCCAACCTCAAGCTCGAAAGGGCAATGTTCTCTGCCGGCAGTGTCGCCGTCGCCGGTTGCGACGAGGTGGGTCGCGGCTCGCTGGGAGGTCCGGTGTCGGTGGGAATGGTGGTCGTCGATGCCTCCACGCGACGCCCGCCTGCCGGTCTCAGAGACAGCAAGCTCTTGGCGCCCCCGGCTCGCGAGCGTCTCGTGCCGAGGATCGAGTCGTGGTCGTGCTGTTGGGCGATCGGGCATGCGAGCGCGGCCGAGATTGACGCCATCGGGATCCTGCGAGCGCTCCGCCTGGCAGGTGAGCGGGCGCTCGCGTCACTTTGCGTGCCGCCCGATCTCGTCCTGCTCGACGGGAACTACGACTGGTTTACCCGGCCGGAACGTGCAGCCGCCTCGCCGCTCGCCCTCGAGCCTGAACAGGTCACCCTCAAGGTGAAGGCCGACCTGAGCTGTGCCTCGGTCGCCGCCGCGAGCGTGATCGCCAAGGTGGCCCGGGACCGGCTCATGGTCGAGCTCGCCAGCTCGTATCCCTCGTACGGCTGGGAGGCGAACAAGGGCTACGCGGCCCCCGAGCACCGCGCGGCACTGCTGGAGATTGGCCCGTGCGAGCAGCACCGCAGGTCCTGGCACCTGCTCTTGTCGGACGGGCTGACAGCGCCCGGAGATCAAGCACTGGAGGACGAGGAGCTCGGCGGTGGCGCCGGCTGCGGCGCGGTCACCGAGGTCGACTCGGGCGACGCTCAAGCGGGCGCGTGCGAGGCCGAGCCGCCTGTCGCCCGGCGGCTGCGGCCCGCGGGTGCCCGGCACTAGCTTGAACGTCAGACCAGTCTTGGAGGCCGAGTGATGGCGGGATCCGATCCGTGGGAAGCAATTCTCGAACGCATCGAGGACGGAGCATCGTTGATCGGGCTCGCCCCGGACACGCTTCGCATGCTCTCGTTACCCGAGAAGGTCCTCGAGGTGGCTGTGCCCATTCGCCGCGACAGCGGGCAGATCGAGGTGTTCCGCGGCTGGCGCGTGCACCACAACAGTGCCCGAGGCCCCGGCAAAGGCGGCATCCGCTTTCACGAGTCGGTCAACGCGCACGAGGTGATGGCCCTAGCAGCTGACATGACGCTTAAATGCGCCGTAGTCGACGTGCCCTTCGGCGGAGCCAAGGGAGGCGTCGAAGTCAACCCGATGACGCTCTCGGAGCATGAGCTCGAGCGCCTCACGCGCCGCTACGCCATGGGCATCGCCTCCATGCTCGGCCCGGACCGGGACATCCCGGCGCCCGACGTGAACACCGACGCCAACGTGATGGCATGGCTGATGGACACGATCTCGATGGTGAGTGGCGAGGCCATGACAGGCGTGGTGACCGGCAAGCCGCTCGCTATCGGTGGTAGCCGGGGCCACGTCGGCGCCACCTCCCAAGGCGTCCTCATCTGCACACGAGCTGCCTTCCAGGAACTTGGCCTCTCGATGACAGGGGCGCGGGCAGTGATCCAGGGCCATGGCAAGGTTGGCGGCCCGCTCGTCTACATGCTCTCTTCGGCTGGCATGAGGGTCATCGCCGTCACCGACGCCGGAGGCGGCGTCTACAACCAGGCCGGCCTCGACGCGGCCTCGCTCGCGCGACACGTCGAACAGACGGGCAGTGTCGCCGGCTTTGAGCGCGCTGACCCAATAGAACCGGAGCGCATCTGGGAGCTCGAGTGCGAGCTCGCCATCCCGGCGGCTCTCGCCGGTGTCATTACCGCCGAGGTGGCGGGAAAGATGCAGGCGAAGCTCATCGTCGAAGCCGCTAACGGGCCGACCTTGCCCGAGGCAGATCCGATCCTCGAGGCACGCAACGTCGTCGTGATCCCGGACATCCTGGCAAATGCGGGTGGTGTGACGGCGTCTTACTTCGAGTGGGCACAAAGCCGCCAGGGCTTCGCCTGGGAAGGCGACCTTGTGGCCGAGCGCCTGCGACGTGTGATGTCAGCTGCCTTCGACGCTGTCTGGCGCCGTTCGCACGACTTGAAGGTGACGCCGCGACGCGGTGCTGTGGCGGTGGCGCTAGAAAGAGTGGGCGAGGCCATCGAGCTGAGAGGTCTGTTCCCCTAGACGTAAACCGTTCGGACTAATCCGGCGTCGCCGGGGCGACTGACCGGCAACACTGGGCGGCATGGACCATTCCCATCCGGCTCCGGAAGGCTCGCGCGCCGGTCCGCTACCGGAGCCGCCCGAATCAGTTGCGGTTCCCGAGCTGTTGGAGGACGCAGGCAGGACCAGGCGCAGGCCTGGCTTGGTCGCCCTGTTCCACATCGACTTGGCGCCTCTGCGCCGCTCGCGAGAATTCCGCTTGCTCTTTGTCGGCCAGGGGGTCTCGTTCTTCGGGAGCATGGTGACCTACGTCGCCGTGCCCTACCAGGCTTACCGGATCAGCCACTCGTCTCTCATCGTCGGACTGCTCAGCTTGACCGAATTGATCCCCCTTCTCGTGACGGCCTTCGTCGGGGGAGCCCTGGCGGACTCCGTCGACCGCCGCCGGATGGTGCGAGTTACGGAGGGGGCCATGTGCCTTGTCGTCGGCGCTCTGGTGGTGAACTCGCTCGCGGCTCATCCACAGCTTTGGGTGCTCTTCGCCGTGGCTTTCGCCGCCGCCGGCATCGACGGCCTGCAGAGGCCTTCTCTCGACGCCATGGTCCCGAGACTCGTCTCCAAAGAGGAGCTCCCTGCGGCCTCCGCCGTCTCGTCGCTGAAAGCCAATCTGGGAATGGTGGCCGGCCCAGCTCTCGCGGGCGTCCTCATCGTGGCTGTTGGCCTGCCCGTCACCTACGGACTCGATGTCGCGACGTTTTTCGTGTCGCTCGTTGCTCTCGGCTTAATGCGAGCCGTGCCTCCGCCACCTCAGTCCGATGGACTCTCGCTTCGGGCGGTCGCCGCCGGGCTCAGGTACGCGAGAGGTCGTCAGGATCTGCTGGGCTCGTATCTGGTCGACATGAATGCCATGTTCTTCGGGATCCCGACCGCACTATTCCCACAGGTGGCGAACCACTTCGGGGGCGCCGCGGTGCTCGGTGTCCTATACGCCGCACCCTCCGCTGGCTCGCTGCTCGTGACATTGACGAGTGGCTGGGCTCGCCACGTCAGGCGGCACGGCCGCGCCGTGGCGCTCGCCGCCTGCGTGTGGGGCTTAGGGATCATCGGGTTCGGCTTCGCTAAGTCACTACCGTTGGCGGTCGTTGGGCTGGTTGTGGCGGGAGGAGCCGACATGGTGAGCGGACTGTTCCGCACGACAATGTGGAACCAGTCGATCCCCGATGGCCTGCGGGGGCGCCTTGCTGGGATCGAGATGCTGAGCTACTCCTCAGGTCCTACCCTCGGCAACGTCGAAGCCGGCGTTGTCGAGTCCCTGGCGGGGTTGCGCGCTTCGATCGTCTCTGGCGGGGTGCTCTGCATCTTGGGGACGGCTGCCCTCGTTGCGGCGCTTCCCAGGTTCTGGAACTACGACGCCCACCAAGGAGCACGGCTGAGAGAGATGCCCATCAATTGACACAATGCGGCGATGGACAGCCGTCATACTGGGGTGTGGCCTCGCGTCAAACAGTCCAACGCGAGTTGCGCCCGGCGGTGCGGTTCCTATAGCCAGGAGGCTCATGCGCCGTTCAAAATCAGCTGCCACTTTCGCGATGATCCTGGGCCTTGTTGCTCTTGCCGCTGCCTGCACCAACACCGCGCCGCCGACCACGGCGACTACCACGGCGACAACGACTCCGACGACTACGACGCTTAAGCCACCCACGACATCGACAACGACCACATCGTCTAGCTCAACGACCTCCACAACCCAGACCGGCCCCGGTCCGACGTGCATTGCAGGTCAATTGAAGCTCGTAGCCACGAAGAGCTTTGGCGCAGCCGGATCTATCTTCAGCCCTGTGGAAGTGGTTAACACATCCACTTCGGCCTGCTCGCTCGAGGGACGACCCGATGTCAGCTTGATCGGGGCCGTGCAGGGCGCAACCCCAGCATCACTCCCGACGACGGTGCAAACGACGGGGCAGGAGTCGGCCTTCTCCGTCGAGCCAACTTTGTTGACGTTGCCACCCAACGGCGTGGCTGGAGTGGGATTCCTCGTGCAGTCGAGTGACTTCCCCACCGACGGAGAACAGACTTGTCCGGTGGTCAGCTCGATGTCGGTTGTGCTCCCGGGAATTTCGTCGGCCTTCTCGGTCACAGAGACGTTCACCGCCTGCGGTGGGCCAACAATCTCCGTGTCGGCTCTTGTCGCAGCGAGCGATCTGCAGGCGGGCTGAACAGTCGTACGGCTGGGCGTCGTGTGAGGCTCGTGGATGAGCGTGCCGGCGAGAACGCCTATCGTCATCGTGTGGTCGACTCATCTTGAGGCGACGGGCGCTTAGCTCAGGTGGTTAGAGCAGCTCGCTTACAACGAGCAGGTCGGCGGTTCAAGTCCGTCAGCGCCCACAAAATGCCATCTACCTGGACTTATGTAGTACAATAGGTCGCTGAGCACAGCGCACCCAGACCTGCTAATAGCGCTAGCCAGAAATCTGGCGCGGCCCGAATCTCGGCACCCGTAGCCGCTAGGGGACCGAGTGACAACAAAGCTCGCTGATGCAGAAGGTGGCGAGGTCGACGAGTATCTCGAAAGCTGGGGCCGTCGCCTTCGGGCGCGCAACCGCTCGGAGAAGACAATCCGTGGCTACGGCGAGACCGTTCAACTATTTCTCCAATTCCTTCGCCGTCACGACATGCCGACGGCTGTTGGTGATGTCAAGCGCGAGCACGTAGAGGCCTTTATTGCCGACCAGTTAGCTCGATGGAAGCCGACAACCGCGCTTACACGGCACCAGGCGCTGCGGCAGTTCTTCCTTTTTCTCGTGGATGAAGGGGAGTTGACCGATTCGCCGATGGCCCGCATGAAGCCCCCGAGCATTCCCGACGTGCCCGTGCCGATCGTGACCGATAATGACCTCAGGAGTCTGCTCAAGGCTTGTGAAGGTACAGACTTCGAGAGCCGACGCGACATGGCGATTCTGCGTCTGTTCATCGACACGGGGTGTCGCCTCGCCGAGATAACGGACCTCGCGGTGGATGATGTCAGCTTGGAGGCCGAAGTCGTCAACGTCGTCGGCAAGGGAAAGCGTCCACGGTCGGCACCGTACGGGCCCAAGACCAGTTCCGCTCTTGACCGATATCTCCGTTTGCGAAAGCGCCATCCTCAGTCGCATTGCTCAGCCCTGTGGCTCGGTCCGAAAGGTGGCCTAACCACCAGCGGCGTGGCGCAGATACTCAGGCGGCGCTGCGCGGCGGCGGGTATCGCTCAGCTGCATCCTCATCAATTCCGACACACTGCCGCCCATGCGTGGCTCGCCTCTGGCGGAGGCGAGACCGACGCAATGCGACTCTTTGGATGGAAAAGTCGGGTCATGTTGAACAGGTACGGTGCTTCCAACGCTGACGAGCGCGCCCGCGACAGCTACCGGCGAATCCTCCCCGGTGACCGCATCTAGAACACTGCGGCGCCCCGGAGCGTTTCTCGGTGTGCGCGTCGCGGTTGGTCGTCTCTGCTCTCGCGCCACTGGCGAGAGACCCTTGCGCCAGTGCGTTCTCATCTTGTTCTCGACCTCGCCCGCGATGATGCCAAGGCCAATCGAGTCATGTGCGCCCTCAGGGCTGCCTCGGCGCGCCTGGCGCGCTCGGCAGGCGGCAGAGAGCCATCGGGGTCTACTTCACGCTCGAAACGGTTGAGGAACGCGGCACGGGCCGCTTGGGTCGTCTGTTTGGTGTCACGCTGGGCGTGGAGGCTGTAGGCAGCCAAGCGGGAGCGAAGGGATCGCTGTGCAGGGGTCAACCCCTCTCGATCATGCACGGCCATCCCTCATTGCCAGTTGCGACACCACCGGTGGCCTTCCGGCCGCCGGCTGCCACGAGGACGCCGATTCGAGGAGTCGGGTACCCGTGCCGGTGGACACGCGATGAGCGGAGCGGAGCAGAGCCATTGCGCGATGCTGCGCCGATCGACTCACAGCACTTCTCACAGCAACACTCACAGCAATGCTCACAGACGAGATCGCGGGAAGGTTTCTTCGGTTCGGCGGCTCACAGCAACACCGGCGCGTGTCAACCCTTGTGAGACACATTGATCACGGAATCACTGTCTCGGGCGACACCTCCTTCGGTTCGTTGATCCATGCGATGCTCGGCAGCGCCGGTGGCACAGGTGGGTGGCGGACGAAGCGCTCGGGGTGCAGCGCATAGGCGGACTCGAGGACGATGCCACGACGTGCCCGGACGAGCTCGGCCCGGTCGTAGTGGACGTCGGCGGGCGTGTGGAAGCCGATGCCGGAGTGGCGGTGCTCGTCGTTGTACCAAGTGAAAAAACGCCGGCAAAAGGCGTGCGCGTCCTCGAAGGAGCCGAAGCGCTCGGGGAAGTCCGGACGGTACTTGAGCGTGCGGAACTGGGACTCGGAATACGGGTTGTCGTTGCTCACGTGCGGCCGGGAGTGGCTCTTGGTCACACCGAGGTCCGCGAGCAAGAAGGCAACCGGCTTGGAGGCCATCGAGGTGCCGCGATCGGCGTGGATGGTGAGCTGGTCGCGCGCGACGCCCTGTTGGGCGATCGCCTCGGCGAGCAGCGCCTCGGCAAGTCGTGCCCGTTCTGCACGCGCGAGCATCCAGCCGACGACGTAGCGGCTGAAGATGTCGAGCACGACGTAGAGGTAGAAGTAGTTCCACTTCTCAGGGCCGAGCAGCTTGGTGATGTCCCAGCTCCAACAGCGGTTCGGCTGAGTCGCGACGAGCTCGGGCTTCACTGCTGCGGGATGGGTGGCCTGGCGACGACGCTCGCGCACCTCGTGCTCGGCTCGGAGCAGTCGGTACATGGTGGAGACCGAGGCGAGATAGGTGCCCTCGTCGAGGAGCTTCGCGTGCCGCATCTATATGGTCGTCGTCGTGGAGGACGGTGAGCACCTCCTTGCGCTCCACCTCCGACAGCGCCCGTGGTTGGGGTCGCGGCACAGCTTCGGGGCGAGGCGGCAGCGGGCTCACCCGGTGGCGGCGGTAGTGCCGCGCCCTGGGCTCGCCGACTGCTCGGCAGGCGGCTCTCACGCCGACGATCGGCGTGAGCTCGTCGATGGCGGCGTCGATCACCTCGTCTCGCCCCTGTCTTGAGGCGCGCTGTCGGTGGCGAGCTGCTCCAACAGCGCCGAGAGTTTCCCCTGGACTTCGATCACGCGTCGCGCCTTGTCGAGCTCGCGGCCGAGGTGCTCGTTCTCGCGCTTTAGCCGTTCGACCTCGCGGTCGCGCGGGTCCGCCGGGGGGCGCCCCGACGGCCGGGCGAGCGCCTCGAGCGCGCCGCGGTCGCGCATCTTCCGCCACTCGGTGATATGCGAGGTGTAGAGCCCCTCGCGGCGAAGGAAGGCCCCGCGCTGCTCGCGGGGCAGTTGGTCGTAGATAGCGAGGACCTCAGCCTTGTAGCGCGCGGAGAACTGCCGGCGCTTGGCCTTCTCGGGGACCTCGGGATCGGGGTCGTGAGCCTGCTCGTTCATCCGAACAGCTTCGGTTTCCGCGCTGTCGAAGTGGGTGATGCTCGTCGTCATTCGGGGATCTCCTCCCCGCCCTCTCAGCTCAATGAATCGCTTGCGCGAGTTGTCTCAGCTGAGGTTGACACGGAGGGGTGCGGCGGAGCTGATCTGGGGAACTCAAGTGCGAAGAGTTAGCCAACCTCTTACCTGACACCATCGACGAGGCTGCCGGGATACACAGACCAAGGTCTCGACCGCATCGGCATCGATACCGACGTGTGCTTTGCCTTCGTCCGGCATCGCGGCCTCAAGCTGTGACTGTTGTCACTGTATTCTGCGCATCTCTTTAGGGTCGGTGTCTCGCGACGGAAAGTAGCTGCCTATGCCGCGCGAACACGCGCGATCGTGAGTGCCGAAACGCTCGAACGTCCGCGCCTGGCGTCGCCGCCCCCTGGCACTCTGAGGGGAACCCATTAGTTGATCCACTCGCTATGCGAGCACTAGCTGTTGTTGGTTGAGCCAAGCCTCGACGAACTCGACCGGGGTGAGCCAGCCGTGCGCGCTGTGAGGTCGGTTCAAGTTGTAGTCGATCCTCCAGTCCTCTAAAAGGACCTGGGCTTCGAACAGGGTCTCGAAGCGCTGACCGTTCAAGAACTCGTCGCGCAGCCGTCCGTTGAACGACTCGATCCAGGCGTTTTGCCAAGGAGATCCAGGGTCGATAAAGACCGTGTCAGCACCGACGAGGCGGCACCACTTCGCGACGGCGAAGGCGATGAACTCGGGCCCGTGGTCAAAGCGCACGTATCTCGGTGCTCCGCGAGTCGCTGCGAGGCGATCGAGGCATCTCACGACACCGTCGGCGTCAATCGAGCGCGCGACGTCGATGGCGAGGCACTCACGGCTGTACTCGTCGATCACGTTCAAGAGCTTCAGGATCCTCCCATCAGATGTCTGGTCGAACTGGAAGTCGAGCGCCCAGACGACATTCGGGGCGATCGGGCACATGGCCCCGACGGGCGCCCCGATGCCTCTCAAGGGGCGCTTGTGCTTTCGATAGGGAACACGCAGGCCCTCTTCTCGCCAGAGGCGGTGGATGCGCTTTGAGTTCACCACCCAGCCGGCGTCTCGTGCGGCACGTGCGGCCCTGCGCCAGCCCCAGCGGGGACGTGAGCGGGAGAAGTCCCTTAGGAAGGCCCGAAGAGCGAGCTCGTCGGCGCTGGGTGGAGCGGCACTGTCCGACGACACGGCAGGCTCTGCGCTCGGAGACCCCGAACCGCTCCTGGAGGGTAACGACGGCCCTCCGGCGGCGATTCGGGGCTACCAATTTCCCCGGTTCAGCTCCTTCAACATGTCGATGTCGAGCGCCTGGTCGGCGACGATCTTCTTCAAGCGGGTGTTCTCTTTCTCGAGCTCTTTGAGCCTCTTCGCGTCGTCTGCCTTCATGCCCCCGTACTGGTTCCTCCAGCGGTGCCAGGTCGACTCGGTGATCTCGAGGTGTCTCGCCACTTCCTCGATGCTCTGGCCCTGGCCGAGCAGCTTCTCGCCTTCGGCGAGCAAGCGGATGATCTGCTCAGGTGTGTGCCTGCGTCGTTTCATCGTCGTGTAGTCCTCCCTACCCCATGATGGGGTCTCGGACTCGCACAACGGGTGGATCAGCTCAAAGGGTCCCGGTCAACTCTTCTTGTGCATACGATGTGCGCGCTGCCCGGACGCCCCTTGTTTTGAAGTGTCGATTTGAGCCGTCAACGCAGCCTTCCAGACGTGCCCCCGAGGTCGATCCTGCCACCCCCTCCTCTGCCTCAGTCGTGTCTCACGCGCAGGGCTAACGGCAGACGCCGGGGGACACGCGGGGTGCGCCATCTGCCTGGACTGTTCTATTACAACACCGGCAACCTCGAAGTAGAAGTTGCGCCCAGTCAAAGCCAATACCGCCCGTGGCAAACATCGCAACGGTCGCGGCGCCCACGATCCAAGAACGTTGGCCGCTTTGCCATTCACTCAATAAGGGGCGAGAGGGTCAGTCTCCATGCCGCGGCCGTCTCCGGCCGAGGCGATCAAGGTCAGCGGGGGCTGATCTGGCCCGCGCTCGGTAGCGAGGCGCGCTGTTCTCTTCGCGGTCCTACTGAACGCCAGTCGGTATCAGGCTGAGCGAGGCGACCCGGTATCTGGTCGCTCACCGGTCTCGATGAGGTCTTGAGCGACTTCTCGCAGCTTGACGTTGAGATGTTGCGAGGCCTGGCGTAGAACATGGAAGGCCTGGTCAGCGCTGATCCGCTCGCGTTCGATGAGGATCCCCTGGGCCTGGCCGATCAGCTCTCGCGTGACCAGGGCGGCATGAAGGTTCTCGGCACGGCGTTCCTCGTCCTCGTGGGCGCGTGCGATGGAGCAGGCGAACCCGGCCATTGACGCGAGGAGCAGGCCCCTCGCCCGGTCTATGACCCCGAAGGCCTGGGGGTAGCGGGCATAGAGGTTGAGGGCCCCGAGCGTGCCGTCGGTTGCCATTGGGAGCGCCAGCAGACTGCGTATCCCCATCGCGGCAGCCTCGGGCCCGAAACTTGGCCAGCGGGGGTCAGTACCCAGTTCGTCGGCGTAAAAGGTCAGCTTGTGCGCGATGGCATCCAGGCAGGGGCCCTCGCCGGCGCGCAGTTGAAGACCGTCGATCTCGACCACGATCGGGTCTGTGCACGCTCGAGTAGTTACCTCCTCTCCCTCGAGGAGGAAGGCGCCGGCGAACTCGCAGGCCTCGATGGTGAGGACGGAGAGGTCGACTGCCCGCGTCAAGCTGTCCTCGACACTGTCGGACAGGAATAGGCTCCGGGCGACTTCAGTAAAGGCGATCGCCGAGGCGATGGCGGAGTCCTCGATGGTGCTGGTTCCTTGCTCAGTTGACGCCACGGCGGCTCGCTCGGTCGTTGCTCAAGTTTACGGCAGCTCGTCGGAAAATTTACCAAACCGCCGCCCTGTCCACCTGGCCTGCTGAGGTGTAGTCTCGGCCTTACCTTCGACAGTGAGGGGCGTCGCGGGCGGCCTCAGTGATGAGCCGCCATTCGGGGGCAACGACCTCGTGTCGAATCCTGTGCTGTCGCCCGAAGCGTTATCAGCTTCGCGTGCCAGCATCCCCTCTGCCATTTCGCGGGGTGGTCCATCCGCTGCAACTCGCCGTGAGTGGTGGCCAACCGTCTCGACGCTGACCAAGAGGCGAGCGGTTGTGATGCCAGGGTGACGACGGCAAATGATCGTTTCGGAGAGTTTGCGGTCACCGTTGCCTTTGAGAATGCAGGCGCGGTACTCACCGTCCGAGGCGAGGTGGACCGCATCAATGCTCCGGAACTGGGCGCCATCTTGGACGCAGTCATCGAGCGACACCGGTCCGTGGTGTTGGACCTCGCCGAATTGGACTTTATAAACGGCTGGGGACTGGGAGTGCTTGCTGCCCGCGCGTCGCGCCACCGGCGCTCGGGCAGCGCACTCACCATCCGCCCACCCTCGGCCATGCTCCTGCGCATGCTCGACATCACGGGTGTGGCGCAACTGGTCCAGCTGGAAAACCCCGATCCGTCATCTCCTCGCCTCGGCACGGAGCAGTCGATCGAGAGCGCCGATGCGCTCGTCGGAAGCAAGCCTCACCGCGTGACTCCGCAGCTGGGGAGTATCACGGCCATCCCCGCCGACACCGACGTAGTCGACAGCATCCTACGTCTGGTGGTGGCACTGGCCCGGGCGACAGTGGGCGGTGCCGACGGCGTGAGCGTCACGCTGCGGCGCCATGGACACCTCGCCACGGTGGCGGCGAGCGACCAGACGATCTCGGACATGGACGTCAGTCAGTACGCGACCGGCGAAGGACCCTGCGTCGACGCGTCGGTCAAGGGACGTTGGTTCCATGCAGAGTCCTTGGACACCGAGACGCGGTGGCCCGCCTTCACCCCGAGAGCGCTGGCACTTGGAATCAACGCCATTCTGTCCTCGCCCCTACTGGCCGAGGACAGACCAGTCGGGGCCCTCAACATCTACTCCCGCACCTCGATGGCCTTCGCGCCGAAGGATCAGGAGCTGGCATCGGTGTTCGCCGCCGAGGCCTCGCTCGTCCTCACCAGTGCTGGCGTGGATGTGACCGATGCGCAGCTGTCCGCCCGTCGTGACGAGGCGCTAGCGACCCGACGGCTGATCGCCCAGGCTGAAGGCGTGATCATGGAACGCGAGGGCGTCGAAGCCGATGGCGCTTACAGCGTGCTCTGTGACGCCTCGCGAAGATCGAACCGGCCGTTTCGCGAGTGCGCAGAAGATGTCGTGTCCTCCACTCACCGGCTCCGAATCGATCCCGAACCCGAACCCGAACTGAGGCAAAGCCACAATGGCTGAGACATCGACGGCTGGACAACCAGCCGTTCTGCTCGACCGGTATCGCCTCAATGCCGGTCTCTCCCACAGTGATCTGTGGTTGCGCTACTTCGAGCTCGGGGGCATGGACGATGCCCTTGAGCTGGAGGCCATCCTCTGTGGTGCTCTCGAGCCGAGCGCGCACGACCGCGAAGTGATCGCCCATGCCCTGAACGAGCGATTTGTTGAGCTAGGGGGCAATCACCCTGTCCCGTACTCCGAGAACGACGCCGAGAGACGTCGGGAGGAACTTGAACAGTGAGATCACTTGTTCGAGGTTCGTTGAAAGGGTCGGAAATTGGAAAGGGAAGAGTATGCCCGCAGAACGCTTAGCTCGTAGTAGGCACCCCGTCGTTCGCCAAGCCGTGGCTCCTCCAGCGGCCAAGAAGCGCCTGGTGGGTCCCACCGGTATCGCGCTCATCACAGTCGCGGCGATCCTCACGTTGCGGGGCTTTCCCAGCACAGCTGAATACGGCTGGGCAAGCATCTTCTTCTACGTCTTCGGCGCCATCTTCTTCTTCATCCCTCTCTCGTTCGTGGCAGCCGAGCTTGCCACGGGCTGGCCCAAGGCCGGTGGCATGTTCGCGTGGGTGAGCGCAGCTTTCGGGCCGAGGGCCGGGTTCCTTGCCGTGTGGTTCGACTGGATCGAGAACGTCGTGTGGTTCCCGACGGTGCTCTCTTTTGTCGCGGCGACGATCGCCTACATGTTCGAGCCGAACTTGGCCAACAACAAGTGGTATCTCGTCATCATCATGCTGGTTGTGTTCTGGGGCATGACGCTGGCCAACTTCCTGGGTTTGAAGAACATACTTCGCTTCAACAATGCCGCCGTGGTTGTCGGCACCTTGATACCCATCGCGCTGTTGATCGGTCTCGGTCTCTACTGGCTGGTGAGCGGGCGACCGAACGCGATTCCCTTTCACGCATCGAAGTTGTTGCCGAGCTTTTCGAGCATCGGCAACCTCGTCTTCTTCGCCGGGGTGCTTCTTGGCTACGCGGGTGTCGAGATGGCCGGCTACTCCGCCAAGCAGCTGAAGAACATCCGGCGGGACTACCCCCGCGCCGTGGCAGCGTCGACCCTGCTCATCCTCGTGCTCTCGATTTTCGGCACGCTTGCCATTTCGTTCGTCGTTCCCGATGGAAAGCTCAGTCTGGTCGCAGGGTTAATGCAGGCGTTCCAAGACTTCTTCACCCGGCTTGGGATCGGGATCTGGGCAACCAAGGTCATGGCCGCACTCGTCGGGCTTGGCACGCTTGCCTTGATCAGCACATGGATGCTCGGTCCGTCCGAGGGTGTCTACGCTGCCGAGGGTAGCGGGGAACTGCCCCCCGAGCTTCACTATGTGAACAAGCGCCACGTCCCCGTGGCCATGTTGCTGGCCCAAGGCGTCCTTGGGACGATGTTCGCCCTTCTCTACCTCTTCGTGCCCGGGGTCAGCACTGGTTACTGGATGCTGACAGCGTTGACGATTCAGCTCACTGTACTCATGTACATCATGATGTTCGCTGCGGGCATTCGGCTTCGTTATACGGAGCCGGACACGCCTCGCCCCTACCGGATCCCAGGGGGCAAGCGCCTCGGCATGTGGGTCGTCGGCGGCATGGGCATTCTCGGCTCGATATTCGGGCTCGTCCTCGGCTTCTTCCCACCAACCGGAATCGCCCACTGGTCGACGCCGATCTATGTGCTGGTGATGGTCGTCGGCATCGTCATCTGCTCGATCCCGCCGTTCCTCGCCGACATCTTCAAGAAGCCGAGCTGGAGGATCACCCACCCAGATCCAGTCCTCCTCGACATCAAGGAGGAGTCGCCGAGTGACTTGGCGGAACCGCCCTCTCCCGTGCCGGTTTGAGGACCCCAGGATCTCGCAGTCAAAGTCTCGTGAATTCGCCGCCCACAAAGGAGCTCAGAGAGTGCAGTCACCAATAAATCGTGCTGAAGTCGTCAACGGAGCGGTCGGCCCATTCGACGACTACTGCGACGGGTACGGCAACCCGGGCTCGAGCGGGATCGGTTACGTCTCGGTCCTGAAGCTCTCGACGGGCACGGTGGCAAAGACCATGGACTCGGTGCTCGAAGGCATCGTCTCCTACGACCGGGCGGAGAAGAACGACGCCTACGCCGGGCAGATCAACATGATCGCCGCCTCGTCGTTCTCCGGCCTCAACGGTGCCGTGTGGGGCTACGACCTCGCCCGCCACGACGGCCTCATGGACGGATCGATCAAGGCGCTAATGACTAGGCGGCGCTCCGACGGAGCCGAGATCCAGGTGTTCCCGGTCGCGCCCCTGCTCGAGGCGGGAGAGGCCCTGTTCGGAACGGCGGAGTCGCGGCGCTTCCCCTTGCTACCCGGCTCGCACGTGATCTGCGCGACGAAAGACGTCACCGTCAGTGGCCCAACCTCGGTGTGGTCGGCCATAGCGCTCTCGATCGCGGAGGACCGCGAGCGCGACTCCAGCCTTTTCATCGAGGACGTCGGACAGGACGTCGCCGGCGACACGCCCGCCGAGCGCGAGAACGCCCTGCATGCCCGCATGGAGCACATCGTCGACTCCGTCGTGCTCTGTGGTGAGGACCAGGGCGTCAAGTACAAGGAGATCTTCGTCGGCTTCAAGACAGAATGGGTCCCAGAGGGCTATGTCGGGTGTGGGCTGACCTGTGCCCCCTACGTCGTGCTGGCGCGGAACGCCGTTCCGGACCCCGCCAGCAACCTGCTCGACATGTCGCTTTCTCAATGGGAGCGCCAGTTCGCCGTGGCGACGACATCTCTTGGCGGAGTAGGCCGATGACCAGCCGAAGCGTGCTCGACCGTTCCGCCTTTCCGATCCTCGTCGTGGCCGGCCCGGAACGTGAACGTCTTGCCGGCGAGACCCTGCGGCGGATTGTCGCCGAGCTGTCCACGCTCGGCCATGACATCGTGCGCTCGAGCTCGATCAAAGACGCCGCCGCCCTCGTGACTTCGGACCCATCCTTCGGTTGCCTCGTTCTTGACTGGAACCTCGAGTCCGAAGCCGGCGGGCGGCCCGCCCTGGCCGTCTTGGACCGGGTCCGTCGCCACAACATGCGCATGCCGGTGTTCTTGATGCTCGCGCGGGACGATCTCGACGACATTCCGCTCTCTGTGGAAGAAATCGTGCAGGAGTTCGTGCTGGTGTTCGAGGACACGCCAAGCTTTGTCGCCGGGCGGATCGACTACGCCTGGCGCCGCCACACCGAGAACCTGTTGCCCTCGTTCTTCAGGACGCTGGTGGACTTTACCGAGTCGCACGAGTACTCCTGGCACACGCCCGGCCATGCCGGGGGGACGGCGTTCCGCAAGTCACAGGTCGGCAAGGCCTTCTACGACTTCTACGGCGAGACCCTGTTCCGCACCGATCTCTCGGTCTCGGTCGCAGAGCTCGGCTCGCTGCTGGATCACTCCGGGGTCGTGGGAGAAGCGGAGCGCAACGCCGCGAGGGTGTTCGGGGCCGACGCGACCTATTTCGTTCTGAACGGGACCTCCACCTCGAACCAGATCGTGGCCCATGCCTGCGTCGTGGCCGGAGATGTCGTGCTGGCGGACCGCAACTGCCACAAGTCGGTCAACTACGCCTTGACAGTCACAGATGCGATCCCGGTCTACCTCATGCCGTCGCGCAACGGCTACGGGATCATCGGTCCCATCCCTTCAGCGAGGCTCTCGCCCAGAGCCATCGCCGATGCGGTGGCCGCAAGCCCACTCGCCGCCGCCTCGAAAGGCGCCGGTGTACGCCGTCATCACCAACTCGACCTACGACGGGCTGTGCTACCGCGCCGATCGCGTCGTCGAGCTCTTGGGCCAGAGTGTCCCGAGGGTGCATTTCGACGAGGCATGGTTTGCCTATGCGCGCTTTCACCCGCTGTACACCGATCGCTACGCCATGCACGACCGGACGCCGGCACCGGGGGACCCGACCATCTTTGCCACCCAGTCGACCCACAAGCTGCTCGCCGCCTTCTCCCAGGCCTCGATGATCCACATCCGCCCGAGCGAGCGCGCCCCGGTGGAGCCGTCCCGGTTCAACGAGGCCTACATGATGCACGGCTCGACCTCGCCCTTTTACCCGATGATCGCTTGTTTGGACGTGGCCACGGCGATGATGGACGGCCCCGGTGGGCTTTCCCTCGTTGAGGGGGCGATCCGTGAGGCGGTGCAGTTCCGAAAGCGGATCGTCACCCTCACCCGGGAGCTCGCGAAGAGCCCCGAGGGCGAAGCGCCGTGGTTCTTCGGGGTCTGGCAGCCGGAGGAGGTACACGATCCGGCGTCGGACGCGGTGCTGGCCTTTGTGGACACGCCCGACGTCCTGCTCGAGACGGAACCTTCGTGCTGGAGCCTGGAACCCCGCGAGGCTTGGCACGGCTTCGGGGGCCTCGACGCCGGCTACTGCCTGCTCGATCCCACCAAGGTCACTCTGACAACCCCCGGCATCGACGCTGCGGGTCATCTAGCAGAGACGGGGATCCCCGCACCCGTCGTTTCCAGCTACCTCGACAACCATCGCGTCGAGGTCGAGAAGACGGGCGACTACAGCCTGCTCGTGCTTTTCTCCATAGGCACGACGAGAGGAAAGTGGGGAACGCTGCTCGAAGGCCTCCTCGGGTTCAAGCGCGCTTACGACTCGGGACAGTCTCTTAGCAGAGGCCATCCCGGAGCTGGTTGCCGCTCACCCCGACCTCTACGGCAAGATGACGTTGCGGGAACTCTGCGACGAGATGCACGCCGAGGTCCGCGCTCGCGGCACGATCGAGTTGCTCGACCGGGCCTTTGCCGAGTTACCGGTGCCGGCGACGACCCCGGCCGAGGCCTACCGCCGTCTGGTGCGTGGGCGAACCGAGCGAGTACCGGTCGCGAAGATGGCGGGTCGAGTCGCCGGGGTCATGGTCGTGCCCTACCCTCCGGGCATCCCAATCCTCATGCCTGGTGAGCGTGCAGGGGCACTCGACGGCCCGGTGCTCAGCTACCTGCTCGCCCTGGAGGACTTCGACGCCAAGTTCCCGGGCTTCGCCCACGACATTCACGGGATCGAGCGCGACGAACACGGCATCTTCTCGATCGAGTGCCTCAGCGACGAGGCGGGGTGATGCTCCACGATCGACTCGGTGCCGGTGATAGTCGCCCAACCGAGGGCCGAGTGGAGCTTGCAAACGACAAGTCAATGTTTCCGCCTGCTAGGGATCGGCTCCTCGGCAGGCTGCGGTTCTCAGAGAAAGGAAAGGTGCCGACATGACCGAGAATCAGGACCAAGCGACGTGGAACGTCACCGAATGGCACGGCAGGGTGCTCGTTGACCGCAACGGCGAGAAGATCGGAAAGCTTCAAGATGTCTACGTTGATGTCGAGACCGACGAGCCGCAGTTCGGCACCGTCAAGGAGGGCTTCATTGGCCGCCACCTGACCTTCGTGCCGCTGGCCGGCGTTCAGATCGGTCCCGAAGACTTGCAGGTCACCGTGACGAAGGACCAGGTCCGGTCTGCGCCCGACATCGAGTTACATGGCGAGGAGCTATCCCAGGCGGATGAGTCGGCCCTTTATCACCACTTTGAGATGAACTACACACCCATCAATACCGAGAGCGGACGCCGACTGGCTCGTCGCTGACGACATGGCTGTCCCTTCGAGTGGTGTAGAACCCGAGATCCATCACTGAGGTTGGGTTCTCGGGTGATCTTCGGTGTGAAGAACTACCAACACATTGAAGGAGAAATCCGACCGGCCTTATCCAGTCTGAAATTCGTGGACCTGCTTGACGCAGTGCGCGCCAGAGGTGGCGTCGATTTCATCCGCCAAAGCGTTGCGGTGACACTGCAAGCCCTTTCGCGGCGTCGGTATTCGCGTAGTCGAGGGCCCCGGCAATCGACTGTGGCTACTCGGCGTGTACGTGGCGGCGCGACCTACCCGTAGTGACGCGTGTTACTACGGGGCAGATTGGCAGCACTTCCCGGACGAAGAGATGGATGGAACCCGCGTCGACGGACTGAGCAACACTGGACGGGACGGATTCCAACACCTCCCCAAGGTGATGGTCGCGGGTTCGAATCCCGTCGTCCGCTCCGTCTGGAGGGCCAATTGCCAACGCACATTGGTATCAGGGTCATGGCCCCATTGTTCGCTTCACCCTCGCCCCGTTCGTATCACGCAGCCCGGCCCGTGGTCACCGGCCGATCGGGAACTCCTTCGCCTTCCGTCTCCAGTCCCGGTGTCAGTGGCGTCTTTGATGCGTTTGTCTGAGGCAGGAAGACAACGGTGAGGACAACCCCGACGAGGGCTACACCTGTTGAGACCAGGAGTGCCGTGTCCATGCCATGCACGAAGGCTCGCTGCACCGAGATGAGTAGCGACGGCGAGTGGAGCTTGGCGGCCACCGCCACGCCGCCGAAGACGCTTTGGCGCACAGTCGCTGCAGCGGCTGCCGGCAGACCGATCAGGTCGAGCCGGCTTAGATAGCCGGCGCTGAGGACACTGCCGAGAACGGCGATACCGAGCGGACCACCGGTCTTGTTGACTGCCTGCATCACTCCCGAGCCGACGCCGCTTTTCTCCTCCGACAGTTCAACCAGTGCGGCGGACATGGCGGTGGCCATGGCGATGCCGGTCCCGACCCCTGCGACCGCCATCCATACCGCCACAAATAGGCCGTTCGAACCAACACTCGTAGTCGATCCGAGGAACAACCCGACCGCGAGCAGGCCGAAACCGGCGGCCACGGCCACCTTGGCGCCCGCCAGGCGCACGACTCGGGCCGCGGGAATGGCTCCGACCATGAGTCCGCCGACGAGAGGTAGCAGTCTGACGCCCGATCCCATGGCGTTGGTAAGCAGAACGCCCTGGAAGTACTGCGGCATGGTGAACAAGATGCCGAGCATCGCGACGATGGGAAACATGGATAGGACTACTCCCCAAGTGAACGAGCGCGAGCCGAACAGCGAGAGGTCGAGCAACGGCTGACCACCGGGTCGGCGGGTCAGTCGACGTTCCCACGCGAAGAAGCCCACCAGCAGTGCCACGCCGCCGACCATCATGGCCAGGGCGTAGACATTGCCCCAGCCCTGCTGGCCAGCTTTGATGAGGCCGTAGGTCAAGACGACTAGCCCGGCGGCCGAGGCCGTCACCCCACCGAAGTCCAGACCCGGGCGGTCCGAGGCGCGGGACTCCGGCACCAGGGCGACGACGGCCGCCAAGGCGACGACGACGACGGGCACGTTGATCAGGAACACCCAGCCCCACCAGTAGTTCGTCAGCAGCCAACCACCGAGGATGGGCCCGATCGGGAAGGCCACGAAGGTGGCCGCCGAAATGATGCCCACTGCCTTGGGTCGTTCCCCCTTGCTGAACAGCACCGTGAGAACCGAGAGCGCCATGACTATCAGCCCTGCGCCGGCGAGGCCAACGAGCACCCGGGCAGCCATGAACTCGCCCGTTGACCTCGAATAGGCACATCCCGCGGATCCGACCCCGAACAAGACCAAAGAGACGAGGAGGACCTTCTTGTGGCCGTAACGGTCGCCCAAAAGGCCGGCCGGAAGCATCGCCGCGGCTAGGACGAGGAAGTATCCCGACGAGAACCACTGGAGGTCGGACTCCGACGCGTGCAGCGCCTTGGACAGCGTGGGCAGGGCCACGCTGAGCACGGTGCCGTCCACGCCTACCGCCAACACGGCCAAGGCCAAGGCGCCGAGCGCCCACCACCTTAGATTCCCGAGCGTTGTGACGGGTGCCGGCGGACTGTCGAGGACCGTCGTCACGGCATGACTCGGCTAGCTGAGGAGCCGTCGAGCCCGAGCGAAGTGTGGGACCGTGAGCGCCGTCCTGCTCGAATGGTCATTTGATCTCCCTCGTCGTGTTCCTATTCAAGAGGTCTTCGGGCCAGTCGAATTCGAACTGGCGCCTGAGGCTCGGGACATTCATTACTGACCGCTTCCCGGCAAGGCTCGTGGCTGCCTTCGTCGCGTTGGCTCCTCTGGTCGAACTCGCCAGGAGGGCGCTTTACCACTCGGACGTACGGGATGGACGCAGTGGACGCTTCCGTAGACGAAAGACCACTTTGGGAAGCCCAAACCTGCTGGGACGTTTCCCCTAATCCCTGGAGAGGTCGTTCGTCGTCGGGTCGTTCGCTGGGTGCGCCTGGCAGCGCAATCGAAGGTAGCCAAACGAGCACGATGACGGCTCCGCCTAACGCGACAACGGCAGCGACTAGAAAGGAAACCGCCAAACCGCTCATGAACGCCTCGCGTGCGGCACGCGCTAACAGTGCGCCCCTCGTAGCTCCGGCGCCGTCGGCAACCGCCAGAGCACCACCGAACGACCCGAGGATCGTATGGGTGACGCCGGTCGGAAGGTGCCGCCCCACGAGCACGTGGCTCATGTGGTTCTGGTAGCGAGTTGCCAGCACGCTTCCTATGACCGCGACGCCGATTGCGCCGCCGACCTGGAGGGCCATGGTGTTGATCGCTGAGCCGATTCCCGAGTCCCCCTGAGGAACCGACCCCACGACCGAGTTCGTTGCCGTTGGCAACAGGAGCCCAGCCCCAAGACCGATCAACAACAGGCCGGGTAATACATGCCCGTAGCTAGTCGTGCTTGTTGAGGCAGCTGAGATCTGCCACAGACCGCCAGCTATCGCAGCAAGCGAGCCCGCAACCGTCAGCTTGGTTCCGATGTTGCGGGCGAGGACCGGGGAGAACACGGCGCACACGACGAGCACGGCTGCCATAGGCAAGATGCGCAACCCAGCTTGGAGGGGTGAGAAACGGAGGTCGAACTGGAGGAACTGGGTCATGACGAACAGGGCCCCCAACAGTCCGAAGACGCCGAGACATTCGGCCCCCGCCGCTGTCGAGAACCGGCGATCTCGAAACAGGTCCAGCTTCAACATCGGGTGGCGACTGTGCGATTCCCAAACGACAAATGTGGCGATAACCATGATGCTCAAAACGCCGGCCCCGAGAACATCCGCTGATGCCCAGCCCTGGGTCGGGCCCTCGATAATTGCCCACAGCAGCAGGCCTAGACCGGTGATCGACAACCACACGCCAGTGAGATCGGACCGGCCGGCTGCAGGGTTCTTCGAGTCCGGCACGAGGACCAAGGCTCCTATGAAACCGGCTATCACAATGGGGACATTGACGAGAAAGACAGAACCCCACCAGAACCGTGCCAGCAGCAGGCCGCCCGCGATCGGTCCAATCGCGATTCCGAGCCCGATGATGCCGCCCCAAACGCCGATGGCTCGGGCCCGCTCTCGCGGGTCACGGAAGACGTCGTTGACGATCGAAAGCGACGCCGGGATCGTCAGTGCCGCCCCGACTCCCATGACGGCTCGAAATGGGATCAATAGATGTACCGAACCCGAGAAAGCGGCCCCAATCGACCCGGCTCCGAAGACCGCCAGTCCGATGAGGAAGAACTTTTTGCGCCCGAACCGGTCCGCGAGGCTCCCACTGACGAGCAAGAGCCCTGCGAACACCATCGCATAGGAGTCGACGATCCACTGCAGCTGGCTGGAGGTCGCGTGCAACTGGCGAACGAGCGTCGGCAGGGCCACGTTGAGGATCGTGTTGTCCACGTTGATGATGAGAGCGGCGGCGCAGACGACCCCCAACGCAGCCCAATGATGGTCGCTCTTTGTACCAGATGGGGCCAGCGCCGCTGAAAGAGTGAGGCTCATGGGACCGCCAAACGGCATGTACCCAACCCAGCGGTGCCATACCTTCTCGGACGTCGAGTCCAGTGCACGGGCGCAGCCCCTCAGGCGGTTGGCGGCCGCTAAGCCGACCTGGCGGACCCTCGCTGTAGAAGGTGAGCTCACTCAAGCATAGGGCACATCAAGCATCGGCGACCACGAAATTGTTAGCGGCGCGTCGCCGCCATCGCGATGAAGGGACGGAAAGGCGCGGGCAAGACTGAGACGGTCAGACGTCGTCGAGGTCACGCAGCATATGGTGCCGCCCGGACGCCCTTTGTTATGAGGAGCGTCCCTGCCTTCATCTGGCCTTTCTCACGAGCTGCGAGGTGTCCGCGCTCCGGGCGCGCCCTGTCGCGAAAGCAAGAGCGAGATGCGCTGATCGATGGTCTGCGGCGGGGGAGCGCTGGCACCGATGGCGCGAACAACATGGCCCACGTCGGCGGTCCAGGCGACCCCGGGTGACGGCCTAGGCTGAGCGCGAAAACCAATGAGCAGGAGAGGAAGGTCGTCACCTAACCAGTGGCGGGCGCAGCGCTCCTGCGAGCGGACCACACCTGCTAATAGTGACATCTACGCTTGTCAGTGACCTGCAATTATGCTGTTGAACAGGGCGTTTAAGCCTGGCTTGCTTACAACGAGCAGGTCGGCGGTTCGAGTCCGTCAGCACCCTGGGTTCTCTCTCCCCAGGTAGGACAGGCCGCCGCTGGCGCAACCGAGCCATGACGGGGTCGAGGCGGGGCGACTCGGTTCCTGCCTGTGCCGGAGCCCGCTCGAAGGTCATAGTCGGCGACCGCGGCGCGGCGCGTGGCGGGCTCGACGTCCTGTCGGTTTCGACGAGCCGTGTGGCTACGGGCCGGGGCGGCGCAGGCGGAGGTAGTGGCAGGAGGTGGAGCCAGAGTGCCTAGGAGATAGCACGCGTGCTTAACTCCGCCTCCGGGTCGTCCCAGAATTTGAAGCGTGAGAGATGTCGCGAGCATGACAGCTACGCTCGTGAAGACTGAGAGCGGTGAGGTCACTGTCGAACTTCGTGGCGTCGACATCTACGACCCGACGACGGGAGAGGTTAGGTCCTCCTCTACGAACGAGATCGCCTGCTGGTTCATCGACACGGACTACGACCAGGAGAGCTTCTTCGTTCGGCACGCCTACTTCACCGGAGGTGATGACCCCTACGAGAAGCTTCGCAGGGCTCTACGTGCCGAGATCGACGAGGGTACATGGCAGAGCCTCTATTCGACGGTGTCTCGACCGTTCCCGGCCCCATCGACGGGCAAGATTGCCGTGAAGGTCATCAACCACTTCGGCGACGAGGTGATGCGGGTCTACGACGTGGGGTAGCCATCGCGCTTCCGTTGGTACTGCGGTTAGCTCTATCCTCCGACCATGTCAGGGCAGCTGACCTGCGGAAACTGCGGTTATTCGTGGTGGAGCAACGCCAGTTCGGCACGAAGTCGCTGTGGAGCCTGCCGCAGCGTGGTCTACGTGCCCGCACACGTACGTGACGAAGCCAGCAGCTCCGCCCACGAAGCCTGGAGCGACGAAGACGATGCCGGTCCATCCTCGGGTGCCGCTGTTCTCGTCGTGATCGGTTTCGTCGTGGTCCTCGTGGTGTCGGGATTCATCTGGCTCCGGCGCAACAAGGCTCCGGCGGAACCTGGTTACGAGCTCACGGTCGGAGCCATGACCCGGTGGTCCTGCGGGCAAGAGGCGACGCTGTCAGGTCCGTTGGATCCTGGTGCCACGGTTGCCACGGCTCCCTGTCCCTTCTGCGGTCGTCTGGGCGTCGACGGACAGTACGTCGACGGACAGTTCGTTGAGGTGCGCTCTTAGCTGATCTCTGGGCACCGGTTCGCAGGCCCAGCCACATCGCGTCGTAAAGCAGCGCTTTGTCGGCGCCTTACCGACGACTTTTTCCGCCACCTATACCAAGATCGGATCACGAGTAGCTCGATTGCGTGCTGATTCTCAATCTAAGCCGCACAGGGCCATGGCTTTGGCGTTCGTCTGGTACGAGCATCTGATGGCCGTGACCTTTCCGGTGGAGTCCGGTACCGGCTCCCCAGTCGCTCGGCGCACGTAGTCGAACGACCCGGAGAAGGTTGGATGGTTCGACTGAGCGGTGCTGTTCGACTGGAACACGAACTTGACGGTGTCGTTCGTCGTCTGCGTGGTGCCTGGTTGTACGCCGATCACAAGTAGTGCCTTGCCGGTCGCCGGTGCGACAGTCCCCACGATCTCGAACTCCCCGAGGTTGCCGGTGAAGTGAGTCGAACCCGGTTTGTCGCGCAGCACAAAGGCCTGGTTGGGGCTGCTTGGTTTGCCCTGTCCGGTCGCCCACGCGTATGCGAGCCAGATCCCGTTGACGCTTGAAACCCTAGTCGCTGCTGCGGCACCTCCGCTCAAGGAGCCGAGTGAAACGCACAATGCAGCCACACACGTGGCGACTGTCACCAGGCACCTTGATCTCGTGATCATGTTCCCCCCTCGCTAACCGTTGTTTCGGTTCTCGACCCTAACGCCTCGTACCAGAGGTTCACTGCGGTCGGATGCGGCGGAGCAGCGATTCGGCGGGGAGCCGCTTCTCTCTCTGGGCCGCGTGCCGGGTGGTAGGTCAGGGAACGTTGTTGAACTTCTGGCTAAGCCTCGGTCAACTTGATCGTCCCCGTCCAGGTGGATGTGGTCCCGTCTGTCGTGGAGCCGCCATGAAATTGCGCGGCGGCCGTTGTCTTCGACGAGCTGAGGGGCACCACCGTCGCGAAGTAGAGGTCGGTGAAGTGGAACTCGGTGTCGGTGAGTTGACCAGACACAGGAAAGCGGAAAGAGAAGGTGGTCGTCGGTCCGCAACTCGTCACTTTGGCAAGTTTCGTGTCGGTGCCCTGGACCACGCCCTTGGCGCCGACAACCAGGTTGAAGGTGTAATCGTCGATTTCCGTCGCTGGGCACTCGTGGAGGGCTGTGGGGTATGTGAAATGGCTGACGACGTGCGCTGTCCCGGTCCACACGTCGCTAGTAGGGAAGTCGGCTGACAGCGTGGCGCTCTCGTTGTTAACGAAGTCGTGGGCGACGGCGGTGAGGTGTATGACCGGCGGGGGGTTGTTGGGAACGGTGTAGGTGGTCGTGAAGGTCTTGGTGAGTCGGGACAAGTCGCAGGCCTTCGGGTGGTTGCCGTACTGGGCGCTATCAACCAGGCCGTCGGGGCCGAGCAGTTGGATGTCTTGGATGCCCTCCTGGGGGCCCCGGTCGGTGGGCTCGGTGGCGGTGATGTGCACTTTGATGACTTCACCGGGATGGACCTTTGTGCCGTGAGGCGGGGTGGATCCGACGCTCAGCACCGGCGGCGTCTTGTCGTCGGGAAGCGTGTACTGGTCGGTGATGTCGAAGTACGCGGGCTTGTAGACCTCGACTTTGGTCCTGAAGACGGCACCTGGCAGATCAGATCCGTCATGCAGCGAGCAGTATTGGACATCGAAATCGCCACCGAGGACGCGGGCGTTGTGACGATTCTCGTTCTCCAGCATGGCGAAGTCCTCGTAATACGCCCCCATCGCGACGTCCAAGTAACCCTGGTAGCGGACCCCAGGGGCCGGGGGTAGGACCCCCTTTCCGCGCGAGTCTGAGCAGTAGACCTCGACGACCACTCCGATCGTCTCTGATCTCGCGGTGTATTCCCACGAGTCGCCGCCTGGGCAACCTAGTGCGGTGGCGCTGCTGGGGCCCGCGGCTCGGGGCAGTGGTGTCGTCTGGCCAGGCCCGTGGACGAACGTGTTGCGGTCCAGTTGGCTGGAGGCTGGGCGCGCCCACGCTGAGGCCGCGGAAATCGTGCTCGTCGCGGTTGAAGCGGCGGCAACTAGCGCCACGGTTACCAAGACCGCTCGCCAACGTCGAGTCATCCAACCCCCCCCCAATCGTCAGGATCATTTTCTCACTTTCGATCTGAACCCGCTCGCCCCTTGCCCGCCTGGGGCCGAGCTCCGCGACGTCGGCCCTCCGACGCGGGCCCCCAACTTAAGCAAAATAACGTCATGCCTCGGTTGCGTAGGCGGCGGCCTGTCCTACCTGGGCTGGGTTCTCTCTCTCCCCCCACACACCTCAGCGGGGAAAGAGGGGGACGGGGCCGTGAAACGGCCAAAAGCGCGGACACGATGCGCGTAGTGCCTGGTGAGAGTGGGTGTGGGTGTGATTCGTGTCCGTCCGTTGCCTTCGTGCGTCGTGGTTGGCACGAGATGCGCCCACGTTCACCCACCGTGGTGTCGTCGGGGACGGGTGGTAAAGTCAGGTGGCGGGTTGCGGGCGGCCACGTTTCGTCGGCAAACACTGGGACCGTCCGTAGTCATATGGCCTCGCTCACGATCCCCTTCACGCCTCGGGACCGAGCAGAGACTTCACCTGGCCGGCGGTTCCGGTTAGCCGGACTGCAGCGCGTAGCCCTCGACGGAGCAGTGATCAGCTGTACTCCCGTAGAGGGTGCCCGTTTGGTTAGACCAATTGCTCACCACGGCCAACACGTTTCCCCCGCTCGGAAGGGTGTATACGATCGTCATGAAGGCGTTGGCGCTGCTGTACCCCAGTGCCTGCGTCGAGGCGGTACCAAAGTTGAAGTTCTGAAAGGAGATGTTGACGCCCCAGGCCAGGATGGTGGCATGGTTCACGGTCGACTTCGCCTCCAAGAAGTTGTAATTGGTGGCGCAGTAGGCGGAGAGCGTCAGCCCGCCCAATGTCATGATCGGGGCGAAGCCGTCGTTGAAGCCAGAGTGCCAGTCGATCGGGGTGGCACCGGGTCCCGGTGGCCCGGGGGGTCCTGTCGCACCGGCCGCACCCGGGGATCCCGGCAGACCTTGGAGACCGGTGGCGCCAGGCGCGCCCACCGCGGCCAGCAGCGACCAGTGGTGGGGATTGTTTGGAGGCTCCTTCCCGGTGCTGGGCAACTTGGCGATATAGCTCGAACCGTCGTAGACGACGGCGTCATGCACGCTGTAGGCGGTCGTCGGGCTCCAGGTCCCTTCCCAGGTGATCCCGGTCTCGTTCCACGACACGGCGTGCTCACCCGCCTTGCAGGCCTCATGCGCTGAGGGGTTGATCAGGCGCAACGCTCCGGTGGAGGTGGAGTAGCAGCCGTGGAAGATACCGGTTCCTGCGTCAGGAATGGAGGCGATAGCCACGCCACCAGCAGCTAGCATGACGACGGTAGCGGCCAGGGCGGTAGCGATCGAGCGTCTCGTGAAACGCTGCCACCATCGGCTCTCTTGGCGCGGCTCATGAGTGATCGTGATTCGAATACCCATCGGTGCCCCCCTGTTAGCCCTACAGATTCTTCTTCGATGCTATCCCCTGCACAACGTGCGGCTGCTCTCAAATCTCAGAAGCGCATGCGCTTCACCGGATCCGGACTGCGACTGCCGCGGCCGTTAGGGCAGAACGGCCGCACGATAGGCACAGAGGGGCCCACGTTCGCCCACGTGGCGGCGTCGGGGCTGGGTGGTAGGTGGCCCGGTCAGGGAACGTTGTTGAACTTCTGGCTAACCCTCGGTCAATTTGATGGTCCCCGTCCAAGTTGATGTGGTGCTCCCGTCATGGTAGGGGCCTCCAGTAATACTCGCAGTGGCCGTTGTTCCCGACGAGCTGATAGGAACGATCGTCACGTCATGTAGATCAACGACGAGGTCGGTGAGACGGAACTTGCCGCCGCTGACTTGGCCGAATTGCGGCAAAGTGTACGGCCCATTGGTACTTGGTGGTCCGCAACTGGTCGCCTTGTCCACCGATGTAATGGTGCCCTTAACCGCGCCATTGGTACCGACAACCAGGTTGAAGGTGCTGTCTACGACGTTCGTTGATGGACAAAGGGGTGGATCTGTGATGTGGTAGACGATGTGCGCCGTCCCGGTCCAGACGTCGCCGGTGGGGAAGTCGGCTGAAAGCGTGGCGCTCTCGTTGTTAACGAAGTCGTGGGCGACGGCGGTGAGGTGTATGACCGGCGGCGGGTTGTTGGGAACGGTGTAGGTGGTCGTGAAGGTCTTGGTGAGTCGGGACAAGTCGCAGGCCTTCGGATGGTTGCCGTACTGGGCGCTATCAACCAGGCCGTCGGGGCCGAGCAGTTGGATGTCTTGGATGCCCTCCTGGGGGCCCCGGTCGGTGGGCTCGGTGGCGGTGATGTGCACTTTGATGACTTCACCGGGATGGACCTTTGTGCCGTGAGGCGGGGTGGATCCGACGCTCAGCACCGGCGGCGCCTTGTCGTCGGGAAGCGTGTACTGGTCGGTGATGTCGAAGTGAGCGGGCTCGTAGAGCTCGACTTTGGTCTTGAAGACGGCACCCGGGAGATCAGATCCGTCATGCAGCGAGCAGTATTGGACATCGAAATCGCCAAAGTCGACGCGGGCGTTGTGACGATTCTTGTTATCCAGCATGGCGAAGTCCTCGTAATACGCCCCCATCGCGACGTCCAAGTAACCCTGGTAGCGGACCCCAGGGGCCGGGGGTAGGACCCCCTTTCCGCGCGAGTCTGAGCAGTAGACCTCGACGACCACTCCGATCGTCTCTGATCTCGCGGTGTATTCCCACGAGTCGCCGCCTGGGCAACCTAGTGCGGTGGCGCTGCTGGGGCCCGCGGCTCGGGGCAGTGGTGTCGTCTGACCAGGCCCGTGGACAAACGCGTTGCGGTCCAGTTGACTGGAGGCATGGCGCGCCCGCGCTGAGGCCGCGGAAATCGTGCTCGTCGCGGTTGAAGCGGCGGCAACTAGCGCCACGGTTACCAAGACCGCTCGCCAACGTCGAGTCATCCAACCCCCCCCCAATCGTCAGGATCATTTTCTCACTTTCGATCTGAACCCGCTCGCCCCTTGCCCGCCTGGGGCCGAGCTCCGCCGCCGGCGACGCCGATGCTGTTCGCAAGATCTCATTTGCCCGGCGCAGCTCGGCGTTCTCGGCCGAGCGCCTGCAACTCGACGGCCGCCTAGCTCGAGCCGTCGTAGACGACGCCGTCATGCACGCTGTGGGCGGTCGTCGGCCTCCAGGTCCCTTCCCAGGTGATCCCATCCGCGTTTCACAAAACGCACAGTCGCCCTTCCTACAGACCTGGCAAAGTAGGCGAGCATCCGAGCCGCCCGCTGCGGACACCCTCGGTCTAGGTGAGGTAATTGACCCCGTCATCGCAGACGTGGCTGCTGTACGATCTCCGCAATCAGCTGTGAGAATCGGAATAGGCACGGTGGTGCCATTTCCGTGCTCATCGGCCGCCCGGCGAACGGGGCCTAGCAGCTCGCTTTCAACGGGACCTAGGGGAACCGAACGAAGGAGTCTGCACAGATGCGCCTGGTCCGATTGTCGGCAGTCATAGGCGTGGCGCTGCTGTTCAACGGGCTGACAGTTGACTGCGTTGCGAACGTCGCTATCAGCCAAGGAGGTCGTCCTGCCCCCAGGTCCGCCGTAGCAATCAGCGTGCCCGCATACATCACGGCCGGACCGGACGGAGCGCTCTGGTTTACCAACCTGGGCAACAAGGCGAATCATGGTTCGATCGGGCGGATCACGACGAGCGGAAAGGTGACCGTCTACACCGGTGGCGGCGTCGACGCGCCGGCGGGGATCGCGGTCGGGCCTGACGGTGCCCTTTGGTTCACCAATTCCGCTGGCAACTCGATCGGGCGGATCACCACGAGCGGCAAGATCAGCGACTACACCACCACAGGTGTGGTCAATCCGATTGGGATCACGAACGGCCCCGACCATGTGCTCTGGTTCACCGACGCCTACAACCCCGGCTCGGTGGGTGTGATCACCACCAGCGGGAAGATCACCGTGCACACCGCTACTTACATCGACGATCCAGCAGGGATCACGACTGGCCCTGACGGGGATCTGTGGATTACCAACGCCGGTACCAAGACCGCCAGGGGCTCGATTGTTCGGCTCAACACGGATGGCCAGATCACGGAATTCACCAGTAGCGACCTTGACGAGCCCTCTGGGATCACGACGGGACCAGACAAGGCGATTTGGTTCACCAACTACCGTGGCAACTCCATCGGACGCATCACGACGAGCGGGCAGGGCAGGTTCTTCACCGGGCCGGGCATCGACGAGCCGGATTCGATCACGCCCGGACCCGACGGAGCCCTTTGGTTCACCAATTACGCCAACAACTCGATCGGGCGCATCAGCACGAATGGCAAAGTGACCAACTACACCGGTAAGGGCATCGACGGCCCGGTGGGAATCACGACCGGACCGGACGGGGCCCTCTGGTTCACCAACTCCGCAAACAACTCGATCGGGCGGATCACCATCGGCGGGAAGGTCACCAAATACACGTGAGGCGGACGCGGTCGATCCTGACTACGAGGGTGATCTGTCACCACGAGGGACCGAGAGACCGCACCGGCCCCTGGAGGAGTTTTGTCGGCGGGGCAATTCACAACGCCCACCAGCCCGGCCAGCGCCGCCCAGGTCGAGACGTGCGGGCGCCCACTTCCCTCGCCTGATGTCCGAGGCGGATGCCTTGCAGCAGCCGGCCGCCTCGGCAATGTCCATGAGATTCACCCTCTGGAGCCTCGGCAAGATCTCGCTCCGGAACAGCTCGGATCGTAGGCGGCGTCAGGATTCGCCTTGTCCCATTCCGAAAGCGCCCGCTTGCGGGCCGAGATGGCCGCGCCACGCCGTCCCCTGATCTCGGGCGAGTGCGCGGGATCGCCGGCAATGCAGGCCTCGCAGCGGACATGGCGGGGGTTGGTAACGGCGCCTCCGCAGTCGGGGCAAGTCCACAAGGGAAGCGCGTTGGTGCTCATCGGCTTTTGCAACGTCGTCGACGACGTCGCGGCGGCCTGGGCCGAAGCCTTGCGCGCCTTCTCAACTGCCGTGGGCACCAGCACGGTCACAACGAGTACAGGCTTGCCAATCGACCCCGGCCTTTCTCTCGCGGTCAGCGCGCCTATTGAATGGTGGGGAAACAGCATCACAGCTCAACTCAGCCGCCGGGGTAGCCCTTAGTGCCACATGGACACCTTCAGCTGAATGGCTCTTGATGGGGGCCATCGTCAAATGAGCAACCGGCGCCCGGTGGTTATGCGGGAGCAATGCGGAGGCGCGGGCAAAGCTTGACAGGCGGCTCAAACGGCTCGCGGCCCCGGAGGTCTGCCGGCGCGAATACTGCCGCCGGCTTGTCAGGGGTTGGCCGTGCGAGGTGCGTGACGTAGTCAGCACTCCCCGGTGGGGGGGTACCGGGGGTGCTGACGCTATAGGGACACGACGCTCGAAGACCGAGAAGCACTAGCCGGTCTGGTCTTTGAGCGCGGTCTACCTAAGTAGATTTTTTCTTCCAGGCGTACAGAGTCGCTAGGGCCGAGGGACCCTATTGTCGCCTGAAAGCAGGAGACGGTCGGGAAGTCCGGGAATCGGCTCAGGTACTGATTTGGTCACGCCGATAAGGGGAGAGCCAGAAGACGAACACCAGTCAGCAAGAAGAGGCATCTGTTGTCTCCGGGACCCTCTGCTAGCGACGACGTGCCAAGGCCGGACGCAGCGAGCACCCTGCCTGCCACCGACGACCTCGGTGTTGTCCGGGCGCCTGGCACCACTGCGCACGGGAGCTCAAAGAGACCCGAGCACAAAGGGACCGCCTGCTAGTCGACCTGCGGGAGGCTCGCGAGGAGGTGAGTACTGGCGAACGGTGGCCGAATACAGACAGGCGACCTTGCTTGCGCGGCAACGCGGCAAGACGAGCAGACGCCACTGCGTGGAAGGACTACCTCTTGTCAGATAACGACCAGCCGGACGTCGCCGGTCACGGCACTAGAAACGACTAGTGGCCACCTTGCCGTTGACTCCGGACCGGTCAGACCACTTGCGGCATGTCATGATCGGGTGTTCCATTATTTTGTCGGGTTCGGCTCGCTTCGTTCGACGATTCACTCACCGGACGCCTTGGGTCGGGGAGGGTCCCTTCAGGTGTCGGCTGTCGGGTCGGGACGGAGTAGGGATTGCGGGGGCCGGTTCGGCTCGGCTGCCGGCGTCTGTCGTCGTGGCACGGATTAAGTTCAGACCAAGCTGGACGGCGATTGGAAGGTGCCCGAGCTTTGGAAGATTACGGGCACGAAATGCTTAGAAGCGACTAGCGGAGTCGTATGGGAAGACGTTCGGGAAGACCTCTAGGAGGCGACGAGGTGCCCAAGCAGGATCCCGCTCGGGCACCAGAGGGATTTCGGGTCTACGGGTCCGCGAAAACGCCGAAGTTCCACCTGGTGACCGAGTCGTCGATTGAGTCAGAGGATTGGACGGCGATTTGCGGGAGACCTGTCAATCCGGGCCGGCGAACCCGCGTATGGGGTCAAGATCTCGCCTACTGCCACGAATGTGAGACTCTCGCCCGCTCGAAGTAAGACGCCCTAATCGGAGGCTTCGAAAGCCCCTGAGGCCCGGCGAGTAAGGGTCTATGTGCCGCCAAGCCGTTTGTGCCTGATGAAGTGTCGCAGCTGGCGGTCGTCCTCGGAATCCCAGATCTCTGTCCGACCGGTCTCGTGCCCCCAGTTCTCGACGGCATCGCGATCCCAAACCCGCGTCCGCCTCGCCAGGACCGTGAGCGGAGCGGGGAACCTCGCATCACGTTTCACGAGCTTGTCCACGCCGCTGCGCGTCATTCCCAGCAACTCCGCTATTTGGGTTGACCGGGACCCTTTGAGCTGATCCACCCGTTGTGCGAGTCCGAGACCCCATCATGGGGTAGGGAGGACTACACGACGATGAAACGACGCAGGCACACACCTGAGCAGATCATCCGCTTGCTCGCCGAAGGCGAGAAGCTGCTCGGCCAGGGCCAGAGCATCGAGGAAGTGGCGAGACACCTCGAGATCACCGAGTCGACCTGGCACCGCTGGAGGAACCAGTACGGGGGCATGAAGGCAGACGACGCGAAGAGGCTCAAAGAGCTCGAGAAAGAGAACACCCGCTTGAAGAAGATCGTCGCCGACCAGGCGCTCGACATCGACATGTTGAAGGAGCTGAACCGGGGAAATTGGTAGCCCCGAATCGCCGCCGGAGGGCCGTCGTTACCCTCCAGGAGCGGTTCGGGGTCTCCGAGCGCAGAGCCTGCCGTGTCGTCGGACAGTGCCGCTCCACCCAGCGCCTCCCTGCCCCGACACCGAGCGACGACGAGCTCGCTCTTCGGGCCTTCCTAAGGGACTTCTCCCGCTCACGTCCCCGCTGGGGCTGGCGCAGGGCCGCACGTGCCGCACGAGACGCCGGCTGGGTGGTGAACTCAAAGCGCATCCACCGCCTCTGGCGAGAAGAGGGCCTGCGTGTTCCCTATCGAAAGCACAAGCGCCCCTTGAGAGGCATCGGGGCGCCCGTCGGGGCCATGTGCCCGATCGCCCCGAATGTCGTCTGGGCGCTCGACTTCCAGTTCGACCAGACATCTGATGGGAGGATCCTGAAGCTCTTGAACGTGATCGACGAGTACAGCCGTGAGTGCCTCGCCATCGACGTCGCGCGCTCGATTGACGCCGACGGTGTCGTGAGATGCCTCGATCGCCTCGCAGCGACTCGCGGAGCACCGAGATACGTGCGCTTTGACCACGGGCCCGAGTTCATCGCCTTCGCCGTCGCGAAGTGGTGCCGCCTCGTCGGTGCTGACACGGTCTTTATCGACCCTGGATCTCCTTGGCAAAACGCCTGGATCGAGTCGTTCAACGGACGGCTGCGCGACGAGTTCTTGAACGGTCAGCGCTTCGAGACCCTGTTCGAAGCCCAGGTCCTTTTAGAGGACTGGAGGATCGACTACAACTTGAACCGACCTCACAGCGCGCACGGCTGGCTCACCCCGGTCGAGTTCGTCGAGGCTTGGCTCAACCAACAACAGCTAGTGCTCGCATAGCGAGTGGATCAACTAATGGGTTCCCCTCAGAGTGAGGGTCATGAGGCTCACTTCTGGAGAACATAGTTGACGGCTGGGCTTGACCCGTTTTGACGGACATCCACGATCGGGCGACACCGCCCGGAAAGGATGTCCATCATGGAGACCATGGAAAACGGGAGACGAGCGCGACGATCGTTCTCCGCCGAGTACAAAGCCGAGGTGGTCGAGCTCTGCCGCACGGGCGGCAAGCCGATCGCCCAGGTCTGCCGTGACCTCGGTATAAGTGAAACGGCGGTGCGCCGCTGGATCGCTCAGGCCAAGGTAGACGCCGGCAGGCGTCCTGGGCTCACGACCGACGAGCACGCCGAGCTGGTGGCGCTGCGCAAGGAGATCAGGGTGCTTCGAGAAGAGCGGGACATCTTGAAGCGAGCGACAGTTTTCTTCGCCAAGGAGACCCGGTGAACATCTACCCGTTCATCGAGGCGGAGAAGGCTGAGCAGGACGGCAACGTCTCAATGGCGTGCCGTCTGCTCGAGGTCTCCCGTGCCGCCTACTACGAGTGGTCCACGAAGGTCCCCTCTGCCCGCGAGATCTCAGATCACGAGCTCACCGAACAGATCAAACAGATCCACCACAAGTCCCAGGGCAGGTATGGGGCACCCCGGATCACCGACGAGCTGCGAGACGACGGCGTCTGCGTCGGCAAAAAGCGCGTCGCTCGCCTCATGGCCCTCAACGGGCTCGTGGGACGCTGCAAGCGCCGCTTCAAGAAGACCACGATCGCCGATCCGGACGCCGAGGTAAAAGCCATCGACCTCATTTGTCGCAACTTCGGAGTCGGCGTGCGTGAGATCGACACCGCCTGGTGCGGTGACATCACCTACCTGCGCACCTGGGAGGGCTGGCTGTACCTAGCGACGGTGATCGACTTCGAGAGCCGCCGTGTCGTCGGCTTTGCCATGGCTGATCACATGCGGGCCGATCTCGTCACAGATGCCTTGCAAATGGCCATCGATCTGCGCCGGCCAGCACCCGGCCTCATTTTTCATTCCGACCGAGGCTCGCAATATACCTCTGGCGCCTTCCGCCAGCTTCTCGAGCAAAACGGCATCGTTCAGTCGCTTTCCCGACCCCGCCAGTGCTGGGACAACGCCGTCGCGGAGAGCTGGTTCGCGACATTGAAAGAAGAGCTCATCTACTGCCACCCGTGGCCAACGTGTGCGATGGCCAAGCGAGCCATCTTCGAGTTCATCGAGGTCTTCTACAACCGCGTGCGCCGCCACAGCTCACTCGGCAGCCTGTCGCCAGTCGAATACGAGAGAAGGAAGACGGGCCAGGCCCTTACGAGAACTCAAGCGGCATAATCAACCTGTCCGTCGAAGCGGGGCAATTCCACAACTGCCTCCGAGCCCGGAAGGGACGTGCGCACTACGCTCGTCTTCGCGGCTCTCGTCAAGCAGATAGCCCGCTGGCAGAGAGGTTGCGATTGGGCGTTTACAAAGTTTAGGCGTAGCCTCCTCGCAGGGGGAAGGAAGCAGCCCCACAGGTCCTCAGAGGATCAGTGGGGCTGCTTCGCGTATGGGTGTTGTCATACGTAGACCACCTAGGTACGATGTCGGCCGCACGGCCTGAGGCTTTCCCTCGCAAGGTGACAAGGGTCGTGCCGCAACACACCCCCTCGAACGGCCCGCTGACCTTATAGGTCGGCGGGCCGTCTCGCGTTGGGAGCTGTTGTCAGGAGTGCCGGCGCCTGAGGCTGGCCTATACCCGCGGAGGAAGCGCTCCTTCCGAAACGGCTGCCGTGGCAGATGGTTAGTGTGATTGACAACGTCGCCGCGGTTGGACAAAGGCAGAACAAGAGGGGGGACCAGTGGAACGCAGGACGATTGACTACCTCGTGAGCACGGCGGGACTGTTACTAGTGGCCGTGCTCGCGGTCGCCGGTGGGTTACTCCTATGGGGCCACAACTACATCGATGGTCAGGTGACGAGTCAGCTCAGGGCTCAGAAGATCATCTTTCCGACCGTGCAGAACGACCCCGTTATCGCGGCGCCACAGTATGCGTTAGTGAGAGCCGAGTCAGGCCAGCAGGTGCTGACCGGCCAACAGGCTGAGGTCTACGCGAACGATCTGATCGGTAACGACTTGCGACTGATCGTGGGCGGAAAGACCTACTCTCAACTCTCTGAACAGGCATTGGATGATCCGTCGAACGCCACGGTGGAGTCCGAGGTCGATCTGTTGTTCAAAGGTGACACGTTGCGGGGGCTCCTTCTCAACGCCTACGCCTTTGGAACGATGGCTCAGATCGCGGGATGGGCAGCGCTGGCAGCATTCATTGGCGCTGGGTTGTTGTTGGCGTTGTCATTGCTCGGACTACTGCATGCGAGGCGTTCAAGTCAGGCATAACGACTGCGACCTCAGCCACCTGACCTACCCCCCCGACGCCGCCAAGTGGGCGAACGTGGGCGCCTCTGTGCCTACGCTGCGGCGTCTGCTGCTCTGACCCGACTTCGGCGGCTCAACTTTGAATGTCCTGCTCACGAGGTCGCGGTAAGGCAGTTTTTGCCCTACAAGCCGTGATCGGGCTTGATCAGGTCAAGCGACGCGCGAGCGCCAGGCGGAGGTGTCGACGGCGAAGGAGGAGAGGACCTTGGCCTGGAACGGACCAGGGCGCGTGATGACCTGTCGTTCGTTGTCGTTCCCGTCGACAAAGCGGATCATGCGGATGCGCTCGAGCTCGCGAAGTGGAATTGCCCCGCTTCGACGGACAGGTTGATTATGCCGCTTGAGTTCTCGTAAGGGCCTGGCCCGTCTTCCTTCTCTCGTATTCGACTGGCGACAGGCTGCCGAGTGAGCTGTGGCGGCGCACGCGGTTGTAGAAGACCTCGATGAACTCGAAGATGGCTCGCTTGGCCATCGCACGCGTTGGCCACGGGTGGCAGTAGATGAGCTCTTCTTTCAATGTCGCGAACCAGCTCTCCGCGACGGCGTTGTCCCAGCACTGGCGGGGTCGGGAAAGCGACTGAACGATGCCGTTTTGCTCGAGAAGCTGGCGGAAGGCGCCAGAGGTATATTGCGAGCCTCGGTCGGAATGAAAAATGAGGCCGGGTGCTGGCCGGCGCAGATCGATGGCCATTTGCAAGGCATCTGTGACGAGATCGGCCCGCATGTGATCAGCCATGGCAAAGCCGACGACACGGCGGCTCTCGAAGTCGATCACCGTCGCTAGGTACAGCCAGCCCTCCCAGGTGCGCAGGTAGGTGATGTCACCGCACCAGGCGGTGTCGATCTCACGCACGCCGACTCCGAAGTTGCGACAAATGAGGTCGATGGCTTTTACCTCGGCGTCCGGATCGGCGATCGTGGTCTTCTTGAAGCGGCGCTTGCAGCGTCCCACGAGCCCGTTGAGGGCCATGAGGCGAGCGACGCGCTTTTTGCCGACGCAGACGCCGTCGTCTCGCAGCTCGTCGGTGATCCGGGGTGCCCCATACCTGCCCTGGGACTTGTGGTGGATCTGTTTGATCTGTTCGGTGAGCTCGTGATCTGAGATCTCGCGGGCAGAGGGGACCTTCGTGGACCACTCGTAGTAGGCGGCACGGGAGACCTCGAGCAGACGGCACGCCATTGAGACGTTGCCGTCCTGCTCAGCCTTCTCCGCCTCGATGAACGGGTAGATGTTCACCGGGTCTCCTTGGCGAAGAAAACTGTCGCTCGCTTCAAGATGTCCCGCTCTTCTCGAAGCACCCTGATCTCCTTGCGCAGCGCCACCAGCTCGGCGTGCTCGTCGGTCGTGAGCCCAGGACGCCTGCCGGCGTCTACCTTGGCCTGAGCGATCCAGCGGCGCACCGCCGTTTCACTTATACCGAGGTCACGGCAGACCTGGGCGATCGGCTTGCCGCCCGTGCGGCAGAGCTCGACCACCTCGGCTTTGTACTCGGCGGAGAACGATCGTCGCGCTCGTCTCCCGTTTTCCATGGTCTCCATGATGGACATCCTTTCCGGGCGGTGTCGCCCGATCGTGGATGTCCGTCAAAACGGGTCAAGCCCAAAGGGCCCGACGGGCGCTGAGTTGTTGGCCGTCCAAGTCGGGATCGGTGATCTTTGCTCGGGTGAGATCAAGCGCCATCACGGCTTCGATCACCGCCGCGAGCACGCAGATGGCGACGTGACCGCGCACGCGCTTTTCGGTGTAGTGGAAGACCGGTCGCAGGGCCAAGAAGTCCTTCAGGACCCGAAAGCGCCGTTCGACTGACTGAAGGGCCTTGTAGTGGGCGACGACTTGGGCTGTCGATGCAGTCTTGTTGTCGAGCGAGGTCGTGATCACATAACGCCCGGCGAGGAGCCTCTCCTCGTAGTCCATGGCCTTCTCGTCGTAGTCCCAGGTGAAGAGCCCGTGGGCGATCTTGGTGGAAAAGCACCGGGAAACACCTGAGTCCCTGAGGATCCGGTCGGCGGCGGCGCCGATCTTGGCCGGGTCGACGAGGCGGCCCTTGCGCACCCGTTCGGCGAGGGCGATGAGGCCATCTTCGGTCACAGCCAAGAGCTCTGAGCGCCGGGCGTCGTCTCGCACGTGGCGGCGGGGAGAGTCGACCACGACATAGCGGCGTTGTTCATAGACGACCTCGGTGGCTTTGGTCCCGTCGTCACCGACGGGCACGAAGACGGCCTGTTCGCTGGCGGCAGCCTCCAAGACGGCGGCGACTGTCGGGTCCCGGTGAAGGCGCGTCGCCAAGACGTGGTCAAAGCCGTTGGCGGCGACCTGGGCGAGGTTCTCTTCTGAGATGAGGCCTCTGTCGGCGACAAGGGCGATGCGCCCGACCCCGAAGCGGGCCTGGAGATCGGCCATCACCTCGGGCAAGGTTGAGCGATCGGCGGTGTTGCCGGAAAAGACGTGGTGGGCGATCGGGATGCCGTCGGAGGTGACGAGCAGTCCGATCACGATCTGGGGGCAATCACCTCTGTGGTCGCGGCTGTAGCCGAAGGCCTTCGAGGGAAAGCGCGCCGTGGTCTTCTCCTCGCCCTCGAAGTAGGTGGAGGTGAGGTCATAACAGACAAGGCGCAGGTCGAGGTTCGCAAGGTTGCACAGCTCGGTGAAGCAATGGGCCTCGATCTCGTCCTTGGCATCGGCGACGGCGTCGAGGGCCCGATAGAGCCGGTCAAGCGAGGGAGCCTCCCGACTCTCCGGCAAAGCCGCGTCGGCCCCGAGCCAGTCGGTGACACAACGCCTTTTGGACGAAGGATCCGTCAGCCGGTTGGCGACCATGGCGAACACAGCATCGCTAAGACCGGCCGAGCGACGGCGTCGGCCGATGGCCCCGAAGAGCTCGTCCAACAACAACCGGGAAAAGTAGGCGTCACAGGCGGCCATGGCGCCATAAGAGGGTGCGGACTCGGCGCTGAGCTCGCTGTTTGGTCCGCGTCCCAACTGCACAGACAACGCGTCGACGATCCGTTCGAGCTCGCCCGAGCTCTTAAGATCTGTGACCTCGCCGAGCCGGGCGACGACCCGGTGCCGGGGTTGGCCCGCCTCGTTTCGATACGACTCGGCCAAGGTGAGATAGCTGTAAGTCTTCTTCCCGCTACGGACCCGGTCAATCTTCACGTACACAAGACACAGATTAATGCAACAGGCCCGCCAGATCAATCATCCATTTGTCGCTACATGGCACATTGCAAACCCGACTTCATCCACAGCTCGCCCAGGTCACAGCGTTGCAGGGCCATGATCGGGGAGTTGAGCCGCCGAAGTCGGGTCTAACTGCCCGCCCCGGCTGGGCTGGCGGGGGCGCTTGGGGCGCCCCGCCGCCCGCCTCGTCGGTGGTCCGCTTGCGCCTTTCGCTCCGTCCCTGGTGGGGGCCGGTGTGTCCCCTCTTTTCGTGCTGTGGCGGCCGCGTCTCCCTCTCTCCCCTCGCACGTTGTGGCGCAGAGAGGACGGGAGCATGGTGCGGTGCCCAGAAGCCGGACATCGTTTGTATGTAGCGAGCGACTGGTCCCTATATGAGAGGACTCACCTCGGGAGTCTGAGCCAGGCTCTTGGTGTCGGAATGGACAAGACCGAGGGCGAAATGTGGTTGTGGCCCGTTTGCTAAAATTGTCTCAGTTGGCTGGGCTTCAGGCGACCACGTTCGGCCTTCGTTACTCGTGTTCCAGGCCAGCATTGCAACAGAACTCCGGCACTATCAGGCGAGCTCGAGAGCTTCGTCCCATACCCACGCCACCGAATTGCTAGTAGCAGGCGCCTGGGGCACCGCTCCCGGCATAGCCCCACCCCAAGTACTCGAACGACTGGGAAGATATGTATATCTCGTTGTGGGGCACCGTCTTCCAGGCCGCGACCGGCGACCCGGAGTCGAACTCGGTCAGCGTGGGTGACCGAGGAAGAAGCCCGCCGTCCAGCGCGGCCTGAAGTGAGGCGAGCTTGGCCGGCAACCCGGCCCCTGTCCACTCGGCCGGGTCTATCACGAGGTCGTCGGCGTTGGCCGCAAAGGTTGTCGGGAGGGCGCCCGCGCTGTCAATGACGGGGGGCTTCTCGGCCGAGAAAACGATCACAGACTGGCCTTCCTTCGCCTGGACGAGGCCGTAGGCAAGGCCTCCGAGCTTGGTGCCACCAGCGGCGGTGGATGTCACCTGAGCGAGCGTGCTCACCATCACGCTCGGCATTGAGGAGATCTGGCTCAGGGCCTTGGTCGACTTGGCCGCGAGGTCGTACTCGCTGATGAAGTCGGCCAGCGGTACTGAACCGAGCCGGGTGAACGTGATGGACTTCGTTTCGGAGGCCGCCGTGGTGTCGGTCGACAACGTCCCGTCGGAGTTCTCGGCCCAGGCGTCCAATCTCCAGGTTCCCGGGGTCGTACCGACGGTGACGGCCAGGTCGTAATGACCGGTGGAGTCGGTAGTGACGGTGACCGGAAACCCGTCCGGGCTCGCCATCGTGCCGGTGGGCCACAGCCTGCTGCCGGAGTTGCACACCGTGGCCCGAGGAGCGGATGTCACTGCTTCGGCGGCCGTCTCGCCTGGCATCACCTCCAGTTGCACCCTGACATTAGGCAGAGGCTTGCCGAATTCGGCCGTGGTGATCGTCCCGTTGACGACCTCGGTCCCGTTCGCGGGGACGCTGGACTTGGCGAATTGGAGCTGGAGCTCGATGCCGGCCAGGAGCTTAAAGTCGGCCGTGGTGGTCGCTCCGTCGGCCGCGGTGGCATCGATGATCTTCGGGCTGTAACTCGGCGTCGACTTGCCTTGGGGACCGCCCGAGGGCAGGACACGGTAGCTGCCGGCGTCGGCCTGCATGGCGTAGAAGCCGTCCGGCCCGCTTACGGCCCCGGCGCTGTGCTTGCCGTAGGCCGTTATGTCCACCGCCGCGACCGGGCCTCCGTCCTTGTCGGTTACGTGGCCCTCGATCACACCTACGCCCTTGGCGGGCACGCCGTAGTAGTCACAGGACTCCCACGGTCCCTGCTGGGTGTAGCTGCCGTTGATGCATAGCACGGCGTAACCAGTGCCCGTCGAGGCGTCGGCTTTGAACACGCAAGTGGTGGCGTCCTTGCCGCAGCCGCTCACCGGAGAACCCGGCACTGAGGCCCATTCCCAGGTGTTCTCGGGCGCAGAGCCGCAGACACCCGGGGTGGTGCGGCCGACGACGTCGTGGCCGAGGAAGACGATGTGGCTTGCAACCAACATCCCCTCACACCGGGACTGCAGGGCGTTGACGGGAGGGCCGAAGCCGCCCGTCGGCGTGGCCGTTGCCGCCGCTGGGGCCTGGGCTGTGGTGGCCAACATGGCGATCAGGGCAACGGCTAGGAAAACCCCAAAAGCCGTTCGGGCTGCACCACGGCCTTTGGCGGCGAATGACGCTAAGGCCGGAGGCGGGAGCGAGGGCATTGAGGGGATCGATCGGGGCGAGGGCACAGCGGGAGGCTAGCGGGCTTACCTGAACAAGTACGTTCGGGCTTCCCGGGCCTTGTCCCCTCTCTCCACGACCGACAATGAGTAGCTCAGTAACTCGAACTCCGAACCCGGTGCTGCCGGCTCTCGTCCCTGGTCGGCCCCGGGGCGGGACGGACCCGGCGACCACGAGCACACCCACCCACCCAAAGGCCCGGCGGGACGACGAGGGGGGGCGGGAGTTGCGAGGGGGGACGGATGGGCTATACGTCCGCACCTCAAGCCAGCGCCTGCGAAAACCGTGTAGGGTGCGGCCCACTTGCCCCGGCTTTCGGGACACGACTTCGGAACGGTGGAAGACTGGATGGCCTACGGCGTAGTGCATCAGTTTGTGGGGGGCACGAAGGAACAGTACGAGGCTTCGGTGGCTGCAGTGCATCCCAGTGACGGCAGATTGCCAGATGGTCAGTCGTTTCATCTGGCTGGACCGTCGGCTGACGGCTGGACGATGTTGCAGTCCACGACTCGCAGGAAAGCTGGGAGCGGTTCCGTGACGACGTCTTGATGCCCGAAATGTCAGCGGGCATCGAAGGAGGTTTCAGCGCGCCGCCGCAAGAGACGACGTTCGAGGTGTACACCCACCTGAGTTCGTAAAGACCACCCGTCCATCTCCCAATCAGTTGGCCTGGCGGAGCCAGTTCCGAAGACAACTGTCGGCGATCCCGAGATCGGCCGCGATCTGCGAGATCGGCTTTACTCCCTCACGAGCGAGCTCGACGGCCCGGCGACGGAACTCCGGCGGGTGTGGAGGTGGCATTCGGATTCCTTGTCGAGGAGAGCATCACCCTCCTCAGGGTAGGTGTCCGTCAAACCGGGGGAAGCTCACGAGTATCCTCAATACGCCAGCGGATGAAGTAGGTAAGTCGGCCCGCTCGGTTCAGCAGTAGGCGGGAACACCTGCGTGTGGGAACTATTTCATCGACATCGGGGGGAAAACAGAAGTGCCAATGTCAAGATTGCGCGGAGTCCAGCTCGGGGCCGCACTAGTGCTGGGCGGTGCTCTGATGTGCGGCACCTACGGACCGGCTGCTGCCATCGGGGGGGTCACAACGACTCCGATGAGCAAGGCAGTACCAGTCCCGAACATCCTCAACAACGGCCAATTCGCCCTCCCAGCCAAGTACTACAGCGGGGCCACCGTGCCGGCGGGAAGCTCATTGCTGCCAGGCTGGAGGGTCGGAACGGTCGGCACCGGCAGCGGAGGCGTTCAAGTTTACTCCTCCACGTACCAGGGGATCCAGCCCCCGCCCGGCACCACGTGGATGGTCAAAATGTCATACTTCGCTCGGGGGAGCGTCAGCCAGAGTGTCAAGACCACCGCTGGATGGACCTACTTGTTGCAGTGGTACGAATCGGGGTACCCGAACTACGGCCCTCCTGAGTTCACGAGTATCAACTGGGTCAAGGTGGTAGACGTCAGCTGGGCCAACAAGCTGGTAGCAGCTCCGAGCTTCAATGCCAAGCCCAATACAGACGCCAACATGCACTGGGCGTTGCGGCAGGAAGTGCTTACAGCCACCTCCTCACGGACCCCACTCGAGTTCGCTGATGCCACTGCCCAGACGTCCACTGGCTATGCAGCCTTTGTGGGCAACGTTTCTCTCGCGGGCGACGCAAAGTTCTACCTCCCCGCCCATGCCACCCTCGCCCCCACCGGCAAGTTGGTGGCCGTCGTCCAGACCGCGACCGGGTACGCCTTCAGCGATCCCAGCCTGACGGTGAAGCTGTATGGGACCTGGAAGCAGAAGACCACCTCCTACGCTCCTCCAACCGTCGTCACAAAGGTGATAGCCGGCGGACCCGTAATCGATGGCAAGGCGGAGCTCCCGCTCCACAGCATCCCGGCGTCTGCGGTCGGCCAGACTATCTCGGTCTCAGCGGTCCTCGCAGGGCCTGGCTTCATACCCGTCACGCATCAACTCACTATCAAGGTGTCCTAGCGAGTCGCGCCGCCAGGCCGCCAGCCGACGTGGTGTGCGTGCCCGGGTCGCGCATCACAAGGTGGTGGTTACCTGACTTGTCCTCTCGCCGCTGCGACCCGCTATGGGGCCGCTGCGTCAAATAACCGCTGGCCGACGAGAGACAGTGGCAATGTGCGTGACTAAGACATCACAAGGCGGCGAATGCCACGGCCGAGGAAATCGGCCTATGCGGCCTCGTCCTCGAGCTCGGCTTCGAAAGCCTGCAGGATGGCGGCTGCGCTCTTCTGAATGCGCTCACAGGAGGCTCTGATTCCGGAGATCGCCTCGTTGCCGCCACCAGCCCAGGTTGCGACGTAGCCGAAGGAGTAGTCGCCGGAATCAAGACCGAGTACGTGGCAGACGACATATGCGGTGGACTCAGCCTCAAGCTCGGCGAGCGCTCGGTCGTCGTAGCTCTCGTGGAGCAAGCCGTGGGCCAGCTCGTGCGCGAGCGTTTTCACCCGCTGCGCGGGCGTGTTCGTCGTCTCAACCCGTATGCGGTGATCGGCATGGCAGCAATCGCCATTCGCTCCACCGTTGAATTCGTGGTCCTCCACCGTGAAACCGTGGGACTGAGCAATCGCTTCGAGTCGGGCGTAGAGACCTTCGGGATCGCCACCTTCGAGCCGGTTGCAGACGGACGGGAACTCTTCGCCGGCGGTCTGAGAGATGTCGAATACAGGCACAAACTTGAAGCCTCGGATGACCCCATCGTTCCCGTCGTCCTCAGCGGACCTGTAGACCATCGGGGCGAGAACCCAGATGGCCTTTTCTCCCTTGCGGACGAAACGGTTAAGCTTTCGCCAAGTGTTGAAGCCTGCCACGCGGGTTGCCTGGTGACACTGGGCGGCGATAAGGAGAACGTTCCCGAAGCTGTAGCGATGAAAGCGGCTTTGGAACTCGAGGTAGCGCTGCCATTCCTTAGACGATGTGAGGGTATTGATTCCCGCTGTCAGCTGGGCGACGAGTTCCGGGCGGTAGTTCTTGGCCATCATTGCTGAGTCCTCCGTGTGGTGCCGGTGGGTGAACTTGGTCACACAGAGAGAAGCCCAGGACCTCGTTCGATAAGTTCCGGGGCTTGCAGCTCGTAGGACGCTTTCTGCTAGGTGCCTTACGTGTAGCTGCCCGTAGGAAGGGGCGAGAGACCGAACCAGCACTACTGTGCGGCTTGGGGCTGGCTAGCCGAGGCGGGAACACGACGTGATCCGACGGCTCAGGAAGATACAACTGCCCTGTGACACCCGCTGCCCGGGGGAGTCATCGGTGTCAACGGCCCCTCCGAGATGGTGCAGAAGCAGGTAGACGCGGGCTGCTAGAGATCGGATGTTGGATTGGCTCGCCGGCCTAAGGCTTTGTCGTCTTGGAAGTGGTGGTTCTCGTGCTGGCGTCGCGTCGTCTTCTCTCTTAGGCACCGGACCTCTTCCTGGACGGTAGACATCACTTCCGTGGTCAACGCGTAGCGGTCATCGTTGTGTGTTTATGTTCCAGGCGGTAACTACTCTGATTGTTTATGTCCACCCAACGTGTCCCGATAAAGACCCGCCATCACCTCGCGCATGTCGTCAGCCTCAAAGGACTGTCGGGTGAGGTCAAGGAAGTCGAGGGCTTTAACGCCAAATTGGCCGTGATCCTCACCCGGGGCGTCGGCTCAATGGCGTGCGCCTACTTGTTCTGCCTCGTCGCCCTGGTCAGCCTGCCAGCCATTCTGATCGAGGCTGGCGCCCTGAGCCGCACGGCGGTGCCAAACTTTCTGACCAAGCCGGGTCTCATTCTGATCGTCGCCTGGGTCGCGCAGACCTTCCTACAACTAGTGCTCTTAAGCGTCATCATGGTCGGTCAGTCGGTGCAGAGCGCGGCTTCCGATGCCAGGGCTGAGAAGGAGTTTGCCGATACCGAGTTCATCATGGACCAGGTCAATGAACACACCGAAGGAGGTCTGAAGCTCCTCCTCGACCGGCTCGAGGCCATCGAGGCCAAGTTGCCACCTGTGGCTACACCCTAAGACATGACCAACCGAGTTGGACCCGGCGTCCGCCGATTGAGCGTGGCGTCGACCTCGACCTTATTCGACTTGACAACGACGATATAGGTCGCGCGGGGAACACAAGAGAGCGGGCGATGACGCCGGCTTGTCTTGTGAGGCCGGCTGCACGGAAGTTGACCCGTCACGGACGGATCAAGCCGTCGCTACATTCGCCGTGTGGCGCTGCGCATCTTGCCGGCCGCCCCCGATCTGTTGGCGGAGTGGCGGGCCGTTCACAACGAGATCATTCCCGCTCACCCGCTCAGCCAAGATGACGTCAAGGAGCGGGCAGTGAACCAGATCCTGAGCGTGGCCTACGACGGCGATATCTTGATTGGTTGCGCGACTGTCCGGCCTCCAAAGGAGGGTTCGCCAGCAGCGACCGTCATCGTGCGGATCCTGCCACCGTTCCGACGTAAGGGACTCGGTGAGAAGTACTTGGAACACGTTCTCGCCGTGGCGCGTGCCCGCGGCGCTCGTCAGATCGAGACTGTTGTGCTCGCGAGCAACGAGGACGGGCTGCGGTTCGCACACTCGCACGGGTTCGTCGAGCGCAACCGCTACATTCTCGACGGAGAGACGATACCGTTCATCGACCTGCGCCTGGTAACCGACGCACCAATGTCAGCAGACTGACTGTTCATATTCCAACTCTTAGGCTTATCCGGCTTGCGACTGTCTTTGATCCTTGAGCAACGTCCGCATGTGTAGGACCAATCAGAAGGAGTGACTGGGTCGTGGTGGCAGAGAACTATGCGGAACTCGTCGCACGCCAGCGGGCGGCCGTCGCCGACGGGCTCTTCGCGGCCGTCCGCCGACTGCGCTGGTCTGCGGATCGCCTCGAGGCCGAGCGGGAGCGCCGATTGCGAGAGCTGCTGGCCTGGTCGGTCGCTCGGTCGGCCTTCCACGCCGAGCGCCTTGCCAACCTAGACGTCAGCCGCTTCACCGAAGCGGACCTGCCGTCGCTGCCTATCATGACCAGGGCTGACCTGATGGACAATTTTGATCAGGCGCTAACCGACCCTGCGCTCAGCCTTGCTGTAGTAAACGCGCACGTGGACACGCTCGACGAGGACGATTACCTCCTCGATCAGTACAGGGTCATAGCCACGAGCGGATCAACCGGTGCCCGAGGACTTTTCGTCTACGGGTGGGAGGACTGGATCACCTTTGCCTTGATCGCCACACGCTGGCAGGGCCGAGGCGCTGGTTCCCTTCCCTTCGACGGCCCTGTCGGAACGCTGTTCGCCGCCAACACGAGACATGTGTCCGGTTCGCTCCACGCGTTCTTCAGGGACCCTTCTGGTAATGAGGCGCGGCCCGTGACGCATCTCCCGGTCACATTGCCCCTCCCCGAGATCGTGGCCGGTCTCAACGCCGCCCAACCAGTTGTGCTGCAGGGTTACCCGAGCGCTATGCATCTGCTAGCTGGCGAGGCCAAGGCCGGTCGTCTAAATATCAGTCCGAAGCAGGTCTTGACCTGCGGTGAGCAATGTACCGAGGCGGCACGCGAGGCTGTCGCCGACGCCTGGGGCATCGAGATTTGCGACTACTGGGGCTGCTCGGAAGGGATATACGCCTTTCCCTGCGGAGCCGGCAGCGCCATGCACCTGCCCGATGACCTCGCCATCATCGAGCCGGTCGACCAGCATGGCCACGTCGTCTCGTTCGGCCAGCCGGCGGACAAGATTCTCCTGACGAGTCTCTACAACAGGACCCAGCCGCTTATTCGCTACGAGATCACAGATGCCATGACCGTCTTGGCCGGGGATTGCGAGTGCGGGTGCGCTCACCGACGGATCACGGACTTGGCCGGACGGACCGACAGCTTCTTTATCTACGAAGGCGGCGCGGCGGTCCACTGGCTGGGCATGACCACTGTGCTCTTGAGCGACCCCGAGGTAGTCGAGATCCAGGTCACACAGACCCCACGCGGCGCGGACGTCTCCATTGCCACCAAAGGCGAGTGCAACATCGAAGGACTAAGGCGCGGTCTTGTCGACTTGATGGCCAGCGCCGGCCTCTTCGACCCGCAGGTGACGATCCGGGAGGTCGATGCGCTCGACCGGCTGTGGTCGGGGAAGCAGCGCCAATTTCAGCCACTGTGACTGGCATGGGACGCGGCGCCGTCGCGCGCCGTGCCTTCAAAGGCGGCGGCACCGACGGACTGGAACGACGTCTTACCTCGTGGTTCAAGTGCGCTGTTGGTGCGGGGTGAGAACGACGCCAGAAGGCTTGGCTGTATTCCGGTCACCTTTCTAAGCTTTCTGGTCATGCTCGAGCAATCCGACATGTTGACGTTGCGTCACCTCGAGGAGTCCCTCTGGAGAAGAGAGACCCGCTTCGATTCGAGGTACATGGAAGAAATACTCGCGCCAGAGTTCATCGAGTTTGGACGCTCAGGTCGGAAGTACTCGCGCGCAGATTCCCTCGGATTGGAAGCATATGACATCGCCGCGAATTTGCCCCTGCCCGATTTCTCAGTCCAAGAGGTGACCTCGGAGGTGGCTTTGGTCACGTACCGAAGCGAGGTCAACCACGGGGGGCTTGAGGTCGCGTACCGCAGCTCCATCTGGCGACGGAAGGCTCTCGGTTGGGAACTGGTGTTTCATCAAGGTGCTCCGGCCCTCCGGTAAGCTCCGGGACAGCGATCGTGTAAACGTGCAACTTCGATGCCACGGTGGCTGTTATTCCGGCTGACGGACCGCGGGCTCACCGCGCCCGGTTTCCGCAGCAAATTATGGGCCGGCCCTTGTATTAGTCACACACAATGTGCGCGTGAACGGAACCGGCGCAGTAAGAAGGCAATGCCAACTCAACCTTGCTCGCGCCTACACGACCTAATCAATAGTCAATTGATATAGACACCCAATTTGCGTGCCGTCTGATAATAGGGATCGGCAGGAGTGACAAGCTTCAGGCCTCTCGCCCGTTTCATCGTCGTGAGGCCGATATCGTCATCCTTAAGTCTCACCATCATGCCAAACCTTCCCGCATCATAGGCCTCCATAGCGGCGACACCGAATCGTTTGGCGAGGAGGCGATCAACAGCAATCGGCGCTCCACCGCGCTGAGTATGGCCTAGGACAACCGTTCTGAGTTCGAACAAGCCCGGTACACGCTCTTCGACGGCGTCCATGAGTCTGTCGGCGGCACCATGTAGCCTGACTTCGCTGGTCTTTATACTCGGTACTCTCGACTGTTGCTGACCAAGGTCTAGGCCCTCGGCCACCGCGATGATTGACGAATGCATGGTCCTACTGCGTTTTCTCAGGAAGTTGATCAGTCCTTCGACGTCGAGATCAAACTCTGGTAGCAGAATCGCGTTCGCGTTGCCAGCCAGCCCGGCGTGAAGGGTGATCCAGCCGGCGTGGCGTCCCATGCACTCCACGAGGAAGATCCGTTCATGACTGGAGGCAGTGGTATGGATCTTGTCCATTGCGTCGAGAGCCACTGACACTGCCGTACTGAAACCAAAGGTTGCGTCGGTACCGGAAAGGTCGTTATCGACGGATTTCGGTACTCCGACAATCGGTACGCCGAACTGCGATAATTGCATCGCGGCAGATAGGGTTCCGTCGCCACCGATTACTATTAGACCCTCTACGGCCAATTTGTTCAGGTTGCCGACGGCCATCTTCAATATGTCGGCAGGGATGGCGTTGTAGCCACCTTTTCCTCCCACTTTGCCGGCGAAGCGCCCTCGATTGGTGGTCCGCAATATGGTCCCACCCAGGTGATTGATGCCGCGCACTGAATTCGCATCAAGTTTTCGGTACATGACCGGGTCGAGGAGGCCTTCCCAGCCTTTCTCGAAGCCGACGAAGGTGTAGCCGAGCCGCAGGCCCGAGTTCACGATGGAGGCGATCGCTGTGTTGAGTCCGGCACAGTCGCCGCCGGAGGTCAATATTCCGATCGTGCGACCGGTCGGGGGTGCCATGTCCTGACTCCTTATGGGGCTTCGCGAATGAGGGTCGATTCCCACGTGGCGCTCTCAGAGGGCGTCTCAGCGCTGAGATGGACCCAGCTCGGAGTTTAGGCGGTGCCTTCCGACTCGAACAAAGAGGGCACCGACGGGTGACCGTAAGGACAATCCGGGCAACTCGCGGGACGCGGCAGCCTTCGGGCGGTGCAGGTAGGCGGTTGTCGACCGGTAGCGGGAGTCGGGGTGCCTGGGGGCGAAGGCCGAGGACAAAGTAGCTGTCTGATAGCGGTAGCTCTCGGGTGCGACGTCTTGGCGAAGCAGGTGGCGCGTTGTTTCTCGATCCGCTTCGGAGGACACGGGTGTCGGCATCGAGGGCGTCCCGTCGCTTCGCGCCGAGTTCGGGTTCGTTTCGCCACCCGTCGGTCAGGAAAAGTCCGACGGCGAGCCACCGATTCGTTTCGCCACCCGTCGGTCAGGAAAAGTCCGACGGCGAGCCACCGATAGGAGCCGAACGAGCGCGGCGGCGGCAAGGAGAGCGCGAGACTGCTGGCGTGCCGGCCGGAGGATCGGATGGAAGTCGTTCCGCGAGCTCGCGGGGATGGCGAACCTGGTTTCTGGTGCCGACCTTGGGTGCCCACCCGCGCACATGGGCAGCGCTTGGGCTTGCCGTCGCCATGTCGTTCGCGGGGTTATTCGCCGCCTCCGCAGTAGCACAACCGAGGTCGAGCACAAGGCCACGGACTGCCAGGATGTGGGTTCCGCCCAGAGAGGTGGAATGGCAGTGGGAGCTGGACCATAGTCTTTGCAACGCGAGCGGTGACCAGACACCGACGCAGACCGCGAAGCTGATTGCGAGCACGGTTGCCGATCTTGCCCGATACACCTCTTGTTCCGCCGACCTCGGGATTACATCCGGGAGTTCGCCCGTGATGGCGGTCGACGGCGCCGTCTCGCCGGCAACGAATCCCAAGGTTTACGACATCGACGGCTTCGACAACACCGGGACGGACAATGGCGACGAAGCGCAATCGTTGGGGTCGTCGGACTCTCCCGTGGTAGCCGAGCTGCACTCACTCGGCGACCATGTCATCTGTTACGTCGACGTCGGCACAGCTGAGAACTGGCGTCCCGACTACTCGGAATTCAAGGGCTCGACACTCAACGCCGTACAGGGTTGGCCAGGCGAGTTCTGGATAAGTCTGGCCCCCGATCACCTCGGCGAAGTGGAGAAGATCATGACGAAGCGGTTCGAGATGTGCCGCGACAACCACTTTGACGCGGTCGAGCCCGACAACATGGACAGCTCCGAGAACGGAACCGCCAACTCGCAGGCCGAACAGCTGCGCTACGACGAATGGGTGGCAGACGAGGTTCACCGCCTTGGCATGTCGGTGGCGCAGAAGAACTTCGAGGATGAGTCGGCGACACTCTCTCGCTACTTCGACTTCGTCATCGAGGAACAGTGCTACCAGTACGCCGATTGTCTCGACCTCGCGCCTTACTACCGTGCTGAGCGGACGGTCTTGGAAGTCGAGTACCAGGGCGATGGCACGTCCCGGTCTTGGTTCGTCAAGGCCTGCACAGCGGGAGTGAACGGACAACATGGAGCCGACAAGCTCGGTCTCGACTCTGTGTACTTGAGCACGAACCTGGATGGGTCGCTCCGTGTTCCTTGCCGGTAAGCCGCAGGGGCTAGGGGCACAAACGGCGTCCTACAACATCCTCGCGCTGAGCCATTCTGGCTCGCCATGGAGCCGGTAAGTGACCGCTTCGGCCAGTATCACCGCGACAACTGCACCGAACAGGTCACCGTAGGACCCGAGCCCACCGCTTCCCGCCAGGACGTGAACGAGTAAACACACCGTAAGTGCAGAACATTCGACCGCTAGCGCAGCGCCCGAGCGTCCGAGCACGTCCAGCCAGGCGAATAGGACACCTGCCAAGCCTAAAGTTCCGAGATCGAGGAATATCACGGCAGAATCGCCGGACGAGATGCCCAGCGCGGAAGCGATCATCAGGGCCGCAAAGGAAATGATCACTGTCGTGACGCCATAGCCCGCGAGGCCGGACAGGTTGATGAGCCGGCTCCTGCGGTGAGTCGCCATAAGTGAGTCACTTCCTTGGCTCAGGCCGATGCCGGGCTGCAGAAGGCGCCAGAAGGCGGCCACGAAGTAGAACCAGACGACGCTGCCGAGTAGCGATGGCGCCAGGGCAAGACCGAGCAGCTCGACGCTGGTGGTACTTCCCGGCAAGGCGACGTTGACGATCAGGCAACCTAAGAGCGCGCCGATACAGCCCGATCTCAGCGCCTCCAGCCAGCTCCCGGGCAGTTGCTGCGAGCGGTGGCTCGAGACCACGGCTATCACCATCAGGACGAGCATGGTCTCGCTCTCGTCGGCTATGACCGGCACGACCGATAGACGGAGGCCGACCGCGAGCGTGCCTGCGAGGAGTAGGGCGACGTAGACCGGAGCCCAGCCACGACGGGAAAGAAAAAGGCACCCTGTCCAGAGCACGACCAGGGCGAAGGCCGCTCCTGCGACGGGGCAGAGCACCAGCATTGCCGGGACCATTATTCCGACGCTCAGAGCAGTGCCACCCCAGACGGCACTACGGAACCCGCTCAACCGCTCGCGTCGCGCCCGAGCCGAGAGGGTGCGGTGATAACGCCGGAGTGTCCACTGCAAGAACAACGTGACCGGAAGAGCGATGCGCCAGGCGTCGACGGCGGATCCACCGAGTCGGGAGATGATAGGTCCCGCGCACATCGTGGCGGCCATTATCCCGGCGAGGAGGCCGGCGATCTCCAGAGCGTCCTGCAGGCTGTTGGAGTGAGCGATCGTCGGGTTCAAAGGCGCCTTAGACAGCAGGCCCGCGTCGCGGTCGGGTCGCGCGACGGCGAGGGCGAGGTCGGGGAAACCCCCCACGACTCGAGGACGACGGTCGCCTCGAGTCGATCCTGAGGGGCGCGGCCGAGCGCCGCTCGGACTCGTTGGCTCGCAAGCTCGTTCGTGAGCTTCATGCTCGGCGCCTCAAGGTCCGGCACTCGGCGACGTCGAAGAGGGCCTTTCTATAACTGTGGACGAAGCCCGTCTGGTCGAAATGCCGCCGGACCCGTGCATGCCCGCGCACTCCGAGTGTCCGGGCGAGCACGGGGTCGGCTATCAAAGCGCAGACGGCATCGGAGAGACCATCGACGTCGCGCGGGCCGGCAGTAAGGCCGGCGCCTTTCATAGCTTCGAGCACACCGCCGACGGCGGTCGTCACCACGGGACGGCCCTCCGAGAGTGCCTCGAGAACGGCGATAGGGAAGCCCTCCGAAATGCTTGTCATGAGGGCGACATTGGCGCCGCGGATCGCCCCTCGTGGGTCGGTCGTCGGGCCTTTGAAAACGAACGACTGGCCGAGGCGCAGCTGCTCGTGGAGCCGTCGGCAGGCTGCCGCGTAAGCCTCCTGGCCCGCCGGGATTGGCCCGTAATGGAGGAACGTCACCTCGGGGTACCGTTCGAGCACCTTGCCCGCGACCCGGAGCAGGGTCTTCACGTCCTTTAGCGGATCGATCCGGCCCACCGTCACCACGATCTTGTCGCCAGGCGCCGGAGAGATCGTCTCCCCGACAGAAACGCCGTTCGGGATGGGCCGAATTCGGTCCTGCGGGACCCCCAGGGCTGTTTCCCAAGGGCAGTGGGCCTCGGTCACCGGAGCGACCAGGTCTGCTCCGAGATACGTCGCCCGTGCGAACGAACGGGCGAGACGCGTTGCCAGGAGGCGGCTCCCACTGCTCTCCCGGGAGCGCGCAGCCGCCAGGTAGGCCTCGCGGACGAAGACTCCGTGCTCTGTGAGCAGTATCGGAGTGCCAGTTAAAGCCTTGCTCACAAGGGCCGGCACTCCCGCCCAGCCGGCAGCAGTGACGTGAAGGACATCGGCGGACGGCAGCTGGGTCGCCGCCGTCCGCGCCACCCATGACAGGGTCTGATAGCAGGACACTGCTGTGGCCATGTCCATCTGCACGCCCGGTGTGACGTCTTTGGCAGACTCGGTCATCACCTCTTGCAACCTTTCCAGGAATAGTTGCCACGACTGCCTGCTCCGGAACGACGGCACGATGGCGTCTGGGTGGAGGTGACACCACACAAGCAATGACACAAGGCGCGAGGGATCAGTGTCCCAACCGAGCAGGAGACGGGCTAGTTCTGCCGCGAGATCGGTCCGGCGCGTCGCTCTATTCAGTGGGGAGCGTGGGCGGCTCGGGCCCCAGAGGTCGACCACCCCTGCCAGCCGGGCGTTCTCGGGAAGCGGATAGAACGGTTCGCGCTTGAGGCCGCCGGCGACGATTGGCACCACGAGCCAGTCGACGTCGTCCAGGTTTTTCAGCAACTGGTCGCACCACGTGCTGACCCCACCTATCACGTACGGATAGGTGCCCTCGGTTACCAGCAACACCGTCAACCGTTCCCTGCGGGCTCTGGGCGGAAAAGCGACAAGCGAGGACTTGCCCTCCGGGGCGGTCTCTTTCGTATCCCGAACCCGCGCGACCCGAATCATCATCTTCCTGCCGAGTGCTGGGCTAGCTCACCGTCAGCTTGAACGCGCTCGAGGTCTTGGAGCCAGTCAGGTTGGCGTCACCGCCGTAGACGGCTGACACCGAGTACGAACCGACTGGCAAGGCAGTGTTGGCTATCTTGCAGGTCTGCCTCCCGCGATTGAGGACGAGGGTGCACTTCGCCGAGCCCATGATGACGGTGACTCGCTCGCCATTTGGAACGGTCTCGCCATTGTGAGTGGTAACGCTCGCGGTCAGGACCGAGGCCGATTCATTGCCGTAGGTGACTGTCGTCTTAGACAGCAAGAGCTTGATTGTCGTTTTGTCGGGTTTCACCGTGAGTTTGGAAGAGCTTGAGCCGTTGGAGCCTTCCAGTTTGGCGTCGCCTGAGTAAATAGCCGACACAGAGTACGAACCGGCCGGCAGGGCAGCGTTGGCGATCTTGCAGGTTCCCTTTCCGGTCTTGAGCACGACCGTGCACCCGACGGAACCTACGTGCACCGTGACGTGCTCGTTGTTGGGCACAGTCAGGTTCGAGCGGCCCGTGACGGTCGCGGTGAAGACCGAGGCCGACTCGTGACCGTAGGTGACGGTAGTTGGCGACATCGAGACCTTGGTCGTAGTGGAAAAGTGGCTCACGGGGAAGCTCTGGGTTACCTGCGGGGCGGCGGCGTACTGGGAGTTGCCCCCTTGGTTGGCGTCGATGACACAGGTGCCCACGGCGCTGAAGCTCACCGTGCTACCCGAGATTGAGCAGGCTCCGTCGCTCGAGGAGTCGACGGAGAAGCTGATCGGCTCGTCCGAACCCCCGCCCGTGGCGGTCACGGTGTAGCTCGTCCCGTTCACGATGGCGTTGGTCGGGGCGGTGGAGGTGAAGCTGATCGCCTGGGTCATGCCGGCCACGGGGAAGCTCTGGGTTACCTGCGGGGCGGCGGCGTACTGGGAGTTGCCCCCTTGGTTGGCGTCGATGACACAGGTGCCCACGGCGCTGAAGCTCACCGTGCTACCCGAGATTGAGCAGGCTCCGTCGCTCGAGGAGTCGACGGAGAAGCTGATCGGCTCGTCCGAACCCCCGCCCGTGGCGGTCACGGTGTAGCTCGTCCCGTTCACGATGGCGTTGGTCGGGGCGGTGGAGGTGAAGCTGATCGCCTGGGTCATGCCGGCCACGGGGAAGCTCTGGGTTACCTGCGGGGCGGCGGCGTACTGGGAGTTGCCCCCTTGGTTGGCGTCGATGACACAGGTGCCCACGGCGCTGAAGCTCACCGTGCTACCCGAGATTGAGCAGGCTCCGTCGCTCGAGGAGTCGACGGAGAAGCTGATCGGCTCGTCCGAACCCCCGCCCGTGGCGGTCACGGTGTAGCTCGTCCCGTTCACGATGGCGTTGGTCGGGGCGGTGGAGGTGAAGCTGATCGCCTGGGTCATGCCGGCCACGGGGAAGCTCTGGGTTACCTGCGGGGCGGCGGCGTACTGGGAGTTGCCCCCTTGGTTGGCGTCGATGACACAGGTGCCCACGGCGCTGAAGCTCACCGTGCTACCCGAGATTGAGCAGGCTCCGTCGCTCGAGGAGTCGACGGAGAAGCTGATCGGCTCGTCCGAACCCCCGCCCGTGGCGGTCACGGTGTAGCTCGTCCCGTTCACGATGGCGTTGGTCGGGGCGGTGGAGGTGAAGCTGATCGCCTGGGTCATGCCGGCCACGGGGAAGCTCTGGGTTACCTGCGGGGCGGCGGCGTACTGGGAGTTGCCCCCTTGGTTGGCGTCGATGACACAGGTGCCCACGGCGCTGAAGCTCACCGTGCTACCCGAGATTGAGCAGGCTCCGTCGCTCGAGGAGTCGACGGAGAAGCTGATCGGCTCGTCCGAACCCCCGCCCGTGGCGGTCACGGTGTAGCTCGTCCCGTTCACGATGGCGTTGGTCGGGGCGGTGGAGGTGAAGCTGATCGCCTGGGTCATGCCGGCCACGGGGAAGCTCTGGGTTACCTGCGGGGCGGCGGCGTACTGGGAGTTGCCCCCTTGGTTGGCGTCGATGACACAGGTGCCCACGGCGCTGAAGCTCACCGTGCTACCCGAGATTGAGCAGGCTCCGTCGCTCGAGGAGTCGACGGAGAAGCTGATCGGCTCGTCCGAACCCCCGCCCGTGGCGGTCACGGTGTAGCTCGTCCCGTTCACGATGGCGTTGGTCGGGGCGGTGGAGGTGAAGCTGATCGCCTGGGCGATTGGCGGGACGTCGATAGAGACTGAGCCATTCGGAGCCAATGTCACCCAAGCCGACACGGTGTCGCCGTACGGAGAGCCGAAGCTTGCCCCGAGAGAGGTAATGGAGCCTTGTGGGGCGGTGATTGGCACGTCGATCGGGCTCGTGCCCGTGTTAGTCACAGTCTCGACACCGTCAGAGGTGACGGCGCTGACGTTACCGGCGGCCTGGGCCCACGCCGCTTGCTCCCTCAGAATCTGAGAGGCACTGACGTCGGTGGTCTGCACGTAGGGCGTGTAGCTCGAGTACCAGGAGTTGTACTGGCCGAGGATGTCGCTCAACAAGCTGAGCAGTGTGTAGTCGGGGCCGATGAGGTTGGACTGGTGGGCGAAGGTGACCCGAGGATCGTTGTTGAGCACGTGGCCGAGCTCGATACGCGACTCGGAGGCCAAGATGTCGGGCTGGGTGGCGGGACCGGTCAGGCAGGTGGTGGACGAGGTGTCGACGCATCGGCCGGTCTCCCCGTCGCCGATGGAGACACCTTCGGCGACGTACAGGGTGTTGTACTCGTTGATCTCGTCGGCCCAGCTAGGCGCGTTGTAGTAGATGTTCGTGGGAAAGCGAGGTGACGAATAGGCAGTGTCCGACATTGCCCCGGAGGTGCCCGAGATCGAGTACTGGTTAGGTTGGCGCGAAGCGTCGGCGGCGAATGTCGTGATCCCCATGTCGGCAAAGGCCGTGGGCATTTCAGGACTTTCAAGTCCGGAGTGCTCGCCTGTCACCACCGCGCTGAGGAGAGAAGTTCGTCAGCCCGTTGGCTTGAGCGAATGCCACGTCGAGGCCGATCTCCTGGTCGATGCTCGAGTCCGGGCTAGTCGACGAGGCGAGGTCCCAGCCTCCCGGGGCACACTCGATGCCCGGGTTGGTGGCCGTCGGGAACGAGGACGATGACGAGGGCGACCCTCCTGGAGTCTCAGTCCCGGTGTCGGTGAAGCTGTACGACGTCTGGGTTCCGGTTGGGTCCTCGGCCACCTGACCGACGAGCCCGAACGGTCCAGTCGAGCTGGTGCTCCGGTACACGTAGTAGCCCCAGAACCCGGTCCCGCCGCTGAACTCGGACTCGAGCTCGGCGAGCGAAGGACCTCCGCCATTGGTGGCGTCGGGCCAGGTGAGCACGACCGATCCCGAGGAGCTCAACGTCGCTGAGGCAGCGAGGGAGGGTTCCGACTCCCCATAGGCGGTGGCCGCCGTTACCTCGTAGTAGTACGTGCCGGCGGCAAGCTGGCCCTCAGAACCGGTTGTAGGCGCATTGATCGCCATGGGCTGCCAGGTGGTGCAACCGAGGAACTCATGGCTCCACGTGTGGGTGATCCAGTTGAAGCTGGCCTGGTTAGCAAGTATTTCGTCCACGAAAGCCGAATCGTTGGCCACGGTCGCGTCGGACGTGTCCTGACCAGGATCGGCGTATGTCTGGCCGTTGATTGTTGTCGAGCCGCCACAGTTCGCTCTGGACTCTTCACTGGTCGAAGGGGCAGTGCAGGCGCCACTGCCGTTGAAGGCGAGGTTCAGAGTGAAGCTGTTCTGCTTCTCCCATGTGACGACGTAGTCCACGTCGGCGGCGCTCATCTGGACATCGGGCGGTGTGTCGGCCGGGTTGTTGGCCACGTCCGGGGGACAGGTGAAGTCGCTCGGGTCAGTTGCTCCGGGAGTGCACTGATATTTGGTCGACCAGACGTTATCGGCGATGAAGATGTCGTCGACGTCCTGTCCGATGTAGTTGCGATAGAGCCCAAGGTGCTCGCCGCCGGTCACCCAGTCGATCAGCTCCGGGCCGAGGATCAGCCATTGCAGCTGGCTGGCGTTGTAGTCGAACCCGATCGTGAGCTCGGCTACTCCCGACTGGGGGTCCGAGGTTGAGTTGGGGTGTTGGTAGATGCCCATGAGCACGTCGTCCGACACGGTGACTCCCCCGACTTGCGTCCCGGGGTCGGCCTCGAGCAGCGGGGTCTCGCTTGCACCGGCCGGAAGGCCCGTGGCCACGGTCGCCGGGTAGCCATAGGTGCCGGTGTCGAAGGGGACCGGGCCCTTCAAGGCCGGGAACGTGGACAATCCTGCTGAGGTCAGCGTCGCCCCTGTGCCGTCGAGGACACCTGACGCGGCCTCGGTCAGACCTATCGAGGGCGAGGGATAGCTGTAGCCGTCGATCTGTCGCACGCCGAAGGAGCTCTCGTAAGCGAATAGGGCACTCAACTCGTCGGGTGCGAAGTCGGCGGCCATGTCGGCGATCACCACACCGTTGAAAAGTCCCTGACTTGGGTCCCCCGTGGCCGTCAGTGCCGGCAGCTTGACTGTCCAATTGCCTAAACCGGCTGTCGTGGACGCGCCCACCTCGGTGTAGGGGACTCCCTCATTGCCGAGGGCGGCTTGCCAGGCCGCCGTGGTGGGGTCAGACGCTCCGATCAAGAGAACTCTCAGCGCCGTCGAGGTCGGGGAGGTGGTGGCTGATGCCGGAGATGCTCCAACAGACGACGCCAGCGGTGCCGCCACGAGCAGGGCGGCCAAGAGTGTCGCCAGACCCGTGAACACTCGACGACCCGTTGTCTGCTGGCTCGAAAGCTGCTCTGTCATGACCTGCTCCTCGTTGAACGTCTTGTGCGATTTGATGGCGGGGCCACTTGGGTGCGCGCTCGTCGATCGATCTCCATCGAGCCGACCCCGAGCTCCAATCTGCTCAGCAGCTGCTCGCAGGCGACCTGAAGCTCCGACAGTGCTGAGGCGACTGCAGTGCGCAACAGACGCGCTTCGGCGAGGCGGTGCCAAGCGTCATCGAGCTCGTCCTGGTCCGGCTCTTGGCGCCCGCCCGGCTCGAAAGCGGACCATTCAACAACGGCGTCCGCCACAGCCGCCAGGTCTTCGCCAGCATTGCGCAAGGACCGAGGCCGCGTGGCGTCCATGCGTAAGCGGGCGTTTTCCTCCCGCAGCTCCTCCAGCTCTTGGGTTACCGCATCGAGCTGGGCCCGCAGCGAACCAGAGCGCAGTTGGGCGCGCAGAGTCCCGTCGCGTCTTGGGTCCAAGTCCACACCGGCGCTTCCTCGCAAAGTTGCCTGTTTCCGTCGATCCCCCACGGCCAGACTATGAGGTCACGAGGATGAGCGACACCCCTCACATTTTTGAAGAAACCCGCGAGATAAGAGGCGGAATCCATCATGGAAGGGCAAAACGCCACTGTGAGCAGACACTCAAGTGGTCGGGTTCGGGTTTGCTCGGAGTCACGCCGAAAGCGCAATCTGGCGCGAGTCAGACGTGTCGTCAGAAATGACGGGAACACTGACACAGACACTTTCCATCTCCGGACGCGCCAGCTCTTAAGCATCGGGGAGAACTGTCACGACTGGGTTCCCATGTCTTTGCCGGCCAGCAGCAACGACCCTGGACTTAATTGTCTTCAGCGTAAACCAGCACCCGTCGCGGGGGCGTGGCTCCTATTGACGCCATTGACACCCTTGTCCTGAAGGCACAAGACTGATCCCTGCGAGGGAAGCTTTGATTCCCGGCCTGTGAGTGGTCGCTTGGGTCGGGAGGAGCGAATAGCGAATCCGACCCGAGCCATGCCAGTCGTGCTAGCGCGGTCGGAAGGCCATGGAGAGCTTCGTTCGTTTCTCCCACCAGATTCAGGACGACCTTGGAAGAGTCTCTCGCGTCGCTCGCGACCAGATCAGGCTCACGATTTTGTTCATGGAGAACAGGTGAGCGGGGCGCCAGACCGGCGCGCGAACTGGTCCGAGTCGCGCCAAAAGGGCAATCGAGCTGGAGGGCAGCCCGGACGAACTGGGAACCACCAAGACCGCGCTCGGCTGCTCGAGCGTGAGGCTCATCTCTCGGAGCTGCGGGTACTTCTGTCAGGCAGCTGGGACCGTCCCGTAGGCCCGGTAGTCGTCGAGGGTCGCACCGGCTTCGGCAAGACCGCCTTGCTGGGAGCGGCGTGCCAGATCGCCGCGGACGCAGGCTATGCAGTGCTTCGCGCTCGGGCGGACGACTCTTGCAAGGACGTCCTTCGTTCTCTGTCCGAGCAACTCTTGGACTCTTTCCCCCTCGAGGTCGCCCCAGAGAGGGGGCACGAGACACCGCCCGCTGACGCGGTCACCGAGATAGGTCGACGGGTTCGCCACTTGGCTCTCGGGGGAGGAGTCCTCGTCGCAGTCGACGACGCGCAATGGCTAGACGATGAATCCGCACAGTTGCTCCGCAGTCTCCGAAAAACAGGCGGGCGCCGACGGCCCCGCCTGATCATGAGCGTTGCGCCTCGGTCAGTGCAGTCGCCGTTGCGTCCCGTGGACAGCCTCATGTCCGAGCCTGGCGTACGGGTGATGTCACTGGCGCCGCTTTCTTGCCTAGCCGTCGGCAGCCTGGTGGAGGAATGCCTCGGTCAGTATTGCGACGAGCCCGCTCGCGAGGCCTTCGCGCGGGCTTGCCACGAGGCAACCGACGGGATTCCTGCTTTGTTGTTCTACCTCCTTCGTGAGCTGGCGACCCGACATGTGCCAGCCACGCTGGGGTCCGTCGGATGCGTTGAGAGAGCAACTTCTCGCATGCTCGCCCGGTCCGTGCTCGAGAGACTGTCACGGTTGCCTCACGACGCCACCTGGGTGTTGGAGGTGGTGGCCGTGGCGAAAGAAGCGGCGGATCTCGAGCTGATCGCCGCGGTAACGAGGTTGAGCTCGGCGAGAGTGTCTGCCAGAGCACGCCTTTTGGCCGCCGCAGATCTGCTGAGGTTGGACTCTGACCGTTTGCGGATGACCCCGATCGTGCGCCGAACGGTCTACGAGGAGACAGACGCCAAGCAGCGGGCCAAGGTGCACCTGGCAGTTGCCGCCAACCTCAAGCTTCGTGGCGCATCGTTCGACCGGATTGCCGAGCATCTCGTTGTGACTGCTCCTGGTCACAACGAGTGGGTGGAGCGAGAGCTGTTGGAGGCATCGCACATCGCCAGCGTGAGAGGCGACGATGCCCGAGCGCTGCGTTACCTGCGCCGGGCCTTTGCCGAGCAGCCCAAAGCGTGGGGCGATCCGGCCTTGTTGCTCGAGCTTGCGCGCGCCGAGATGCATGTCGACTTGCGGGCGGCCGTAGAGCATCTGCTCCGTTCGGTGGAACGGGGGGTTGAGCCGAGGCGGGGTGCCGCCGTGGCACATCAGCTCACCCTCCGATTGGAACAAGCAGACGTGCCCGCTGTCAGTTACTCCGAAACGAAGGAGGCTCTCGGGTCAGTCCTGGAACGCATTGCCGCACTGCTGTCGGAAACCGAGGTCTCCGAAAGGCTCGAGCTCAGAATCTCGGGTGCGCTCGCCGCTGGGTCTCAGCGTGCCTTGGTGGCCACCGAATCGATGAGGCGCGACTTTGACGTCTCGCGGCCGCGCACTCAGGCCGAGCACAAAGCAGTTGCCCTTTTCACTATTGCCGATTCGGTCAGCCCCAGGCGCATGAGGCCAGGTGATATCGCGGACGTTCTGCGCCAGATACTGCTTGACGCGCAACTGTGCAATGAGGATCCGATTGACTGCCAGCTTTGGGCACGGACGCTGTTGTCGCTCGCACGGACCGGTGAATTCGCCCTGGCGGACCAGTTCGCTCGCCACGCACAGGACATGAGCGCCTCGCGGGGGCTGTTGGCGGCCCAGGCCGAGTACTCGCTGACATTGGCCATGTCACTTACGATGCAGGGCTCCATCGTCGAGGCGAGCTCGCATGTGTTGAACTCGCTGTCGGTCGCCGACGGGCGGGGGTGGTCTCGGCGCCCTGATGCCGTCGCCTGCCTGGTCGCGAATCTGATCGATCGCGGCCGGTGTGACGAAGCCGAGACGGTCCTGTCTCGCTTCTCCGGACTCGAACAAGAGATGTCCGCATTCGAGGGACCGTGTCTGCTCGAACAACGCGGGAGGCTGCGCGGTTGCCAAGGTCGTTCTACAGAGGCGCTCTCGGACCTCCTGGAGGCGGGAGGTCGGGCCGACGCCTGCGGGGTGGATAGCCCGGTCGTCACGGCCTGGCGCAGCGAAGCCGCACTTTTGCTCGCCAAAGAAGGTCGAGGAGAAGAGGCCGCTCCTATGGCGGAGGCGAACCTCGAGCTCGCTCGCATGCACGGTGCGAACTGGGTTGTGGGACCGGCGTTACGTGTCGCGGCCCTCGCTGGAGCCGAGGAAAGGCGCTTGGAGAGGCTCGAGGAAGCGGTTCGCCTTCTCGACGGCTCGCCTGCGCGCCTTCAGTTGGCAATCGCTTTGATGGACTACGGCCACGCACTTCGACGGGCCGGACAGCCGCTTTGTCTCGTCCGGGAGGCGCTGCGAAGCGGACTAGACATCGCGTTCTGCCAGGGGTCCGAACCTCTGATCAGCCGAGCGCTGACCGAACTCAAGCTCAGTGGCGCGCGACCTCGCCGGGCGGCCATCTCAGGACCCGGGTCGCTTACTTCCGGCGAGCGTCGAGTGGTCGCTCTCGCGGCGGATGGACTCACCAATTCCGACATCGCTAGAACACTTGTCCTTGCGGAGAAAACGGTCGAGGGTCACCTGGTTCGCGCCTACCGAAAGCTCGGGGTGCGGTCACGGCGCGACCTGAAGGCGTTGCTGCAGCACAGCAAGGATCAAGCTCAGACACTGTCGCCCGGCCCGAGTTCTTCGGGTGCCGGCCTTTCCATCTCGTCTCTGTTGCCCACTCTCGGGACTGTGACTCACGCACCGGACGCTTTGTCCCGGGGTGAGTTCCATACCGTGCCTGAGGAACAAAGTCCTACGTCTGACCCGCGTAGGCGGGGTCGTCCCGCCAGCGGCAAGGGCGTGTGATTCTCCTCACCTTGTCGTGACCAGCCTGGGCTGTTCGCTCCATTCGACCAGCTAGAAGACCGCGTCCGACTGGGATCGGCCTTCTATGAGCCCTCGCTCTGCCCGTCGTCGCGACGACACCCGGACATCCTCATGAGTCAAGTGTCGATTACTGGTCGTCTTTCTCGCGCTCCACGTCGCTGTGCCACCGGGCGGAGGAACGGGATGATCAGTTCGCCGGGGCGGGCCAGAATAGGGCAATGAACCGCGCCGCGGCTGTGAACATGGATCTTGGCGATCCTCTGGCGAGCTACCGAGGCCAATTCAGCTTTGCCGATCCTATCTACCTTGACGGCAATTCCCTGGGTCGTCCCTCCAAGAACGTGGTCGAGGCGCTGGCGGAAGCGGTGCGAGACTGGAGCGAGAACCTGGTCGGCGGGTGGCCGCGGTGGATTGAGCTCCCTGTGGCGGTAGGCGACCGCGTCGGCAGGTTGATCGGTGCTGGTCCCGGCCAGGTGGTCGTATGCGACAACACAACGGTCAACCTTTACAAGCTTGCCGCGGCAGCGGTGGCGGCCCAACCCGACCGGCGGGTTATCCTGGCCGACGCAGACGACTTCCCGACGGATCGCTACGTGCTCGAGGGACTCGCAAAGTCGACCGGGTGTGAGTTGCGTCTTCTGCGCGGCAGCGTCGTTGACGGCCTGGATGCCGGAGTGGTCGGTTCAGCAGTTGACACCGATACGGCGCTCGTGTGCCTCTCTCACGTCAACTTTCGTTCCGGCGCCCGCATCGACCTTGCGGCCGCCACGGAGGCAGCCCACGGCCACGGAGCACTCGTGCTTTGGGACTTGTGCCACAGCGCAGGAGCCATCCCGGTCGGCTTGGATGAAATCGGTGCCGACCTCGCTGTGGGCTGCAGTTACAAGTACCTCAACGGCGGTCCCGGCTCGCCCGCTTTCGCGTACGTGAGGCGTGACTTGCAGGACCAGCTGCGCCAGCCCGTATGGGGTTGGTTCGGACAACAAGACCAGTTCGCCATGGGCCCCAGCTACGAACCGAAGGCTGGAATGGAGCGCTTCTTGACAGGAACCCCACCAGTGCTGGGTCTACTTGCTCTCGACGCCGCGGCCGAGACCCTTGAGTCCGCCGGCATTACTGCCCTCTGGGCGAAATCGGAGAAGCTCACAGCGATGCTGGTGCAGCTTGTGCGGGATCAACTCGAGCCGCTTGGCGCTACCTTGGCGAGTCCGGCCGATCCTGGGCGGCGTGGAGCCCACGTATCGGTGGCCCACCGCCGCGCCTGGCCCTGGTGTAAGGCGCTGGTCGATCGTCGGATGGTCATTGGAGACTTCCGGCCACCGGACCTGATCAGGCTCGGACCTGCGCCCCTCTACACCTGCTTCACGGAGGTCTTCGATGCCGTTCAGCGCATGGCGGAGGTTCTCGAAGCTGGAGTGCCGGACACAGATGACCGCCCACGAGTCACCTGATCGCCGGCCTTTCCGCCGGAGTTGGGCTTGCCGACGACGGCAGGGTTCTGATCAGGCCATGACGATTGTGACAACCTCGGATTCTCCGCCGAGTCGTTAGCTACTTCCCCCTGAAAAAGTCAGCGATGGGATCCCCCTGATTAGAGCGCCGATCGGCGATGATGGCCCCGACCCGTAGGACTAGTACGGATCGAGGCCACCATGTTGAGAACGGTAAACGCGCAGCCCACCTTGTGGGAAGCGCTCCTCCCCGAGATGTGTCTCGGAATGCCTGCTGAGCTGGAGGCGGTGGATCGGCTGCTCGACGATGCCGCCTTTTTCAAGCTGTTCCGGGCTCACTTCCATGCCGTCCTCGGTCGGCCCTCGGTGCCGATCGAGACCTACCTGCGGCTCATGTTCTTGAAGTACCGTTACCGGCTCGGTTTTGAGCCGCTCTGCCGGGAAGTGGCCGACTCCATCTCCTGGCAACGTTTCTGCCGGATCCCCCTCGGAGTGGCTGTCCCGCATCCGACGACACTGATGAAGATCACGACCCGGTGTGGGCCTTCGGCGGTCGAGGGTCTGAACGAAGCCCTCTTGGCCCGTGCCTTCGGGGCCAAGGTTTTGAAGACCAACCGGGTCCGGGCCGACACCACCGTCGTGCCCGCCAACGTCGCCTATCCGACCGACTCAGGACTCCTCGCCAAGGGGGTGGCCAAGATGGCGAAAGCGGTCGAACGCCTGAAGGCCGGCGGCCTCGCTCCGCGTATCGCGACCCGGGACCGCACCCAGCTGGTCCGTCGTCACGCCCGCTCGATCGGCGCCAACCTGCGCCGACGCACCGAGGAGGCAAAAGACGAGGTCATGGCGATCAACGCCCGCATGGCCCGCATCGCCTCAGAGGCCGTTGGTGAGGCGCGCCAGGTGGCGGTCAATGCACGGCGCAAGCTGCGCCAGCTCGGAACAGCTGCACCACGACGACTCGAGTTCGTTGCCCGCGACCTCGATGTCACCGCCGAGCAGGTGGCCCGCATCGCCCGCCAGACTCGTCAACGCCTGGCTGGTCAGGTTCCTGATGGGTCTAGCCGCCTCGTCTCGCTGCATGATGCCGATGCTCGTCCGATCCGCAAGGGGCGTCTCGGAAAGCCCGTCGAGTTCGGCTACAAGGCCCAGGTCGTGGACAACGAAGATGGCGTCGTGCTCGACCACGCGGTCTTCATCGGCAACCCACCCGATGCCCCCATGCTCGTCCCGGCCGTCGAAGCCGTCAGCGAGCGCGCCGGCGAGGTCCCACAAGCGGTGACCGCCGACCGCGGCTACGGCGAGTCAGCTGTCGGCGACGCGCTCAGCGAGCTGGGTGTGCAACAAGTGGTGCTCCCGACCAGGGGCAAACCGAGCGCCGCTCGCCGAGTGATCGAGAACGAGGACGCGTTCCAAGAGCTGGTCCGCTGGAGGACCGGGAGCGAAGGACGGATCAGCTGTCTCAAACGCGACTTCGGCTGGAACAGGACCCTGATCGACGGACTCGAAGGAACGAAGACCTGGTGCGGCTACGGGGTTTTCAACCACAATCTCGTCAAGATCGCCGCCTTGGCGAGTGCGAGATGAGAATCATCGGCAGAACCCGAGCTGGCGATTCGTTGAGATCGCCAATTGTCTCGCGCGCCACAACCCGCAGATCGGCCTCGATGACGCTTACGGTTCAAGTCGGGTTTTTCAGGGGCAAGTAGCTAAGACCGACCACCTCGCGCGCAGCCTGTTCCCTGGCGGCGTCGCCGGCTTGAGCCTCGCAGTCCGGGCACCAAGGCTCAAGAACTCCCCATTCTCGAACCGGATGCCGTACTTCGACTCGCGCCGTCGAGGCACCACAGGCGTGAGCATCGCTGAGCGTGTCGTTCTCAGTGACCTCGGCGAGGTGCCAGACTCCGGGAGTTCTTACCGTCAGGGGAAAGCCAACCAACTCGCTGCGCGGGTCTGGCTTGAGGACTATGCGGGCGGCCACGACATTCCTGGGCATGACTTCTCCCTCCGCGATCCTCCTCCAAGTTTACGACTATCGAAGAGGCCCCGATGACGCAAAGGCCGCGAAGGAAAACTGTGGGCATCGGTCTTTGCTGACGCGCCACAAAGATTGCGTAGCGGACTCAGGTCGCGGCATCCTCGCCCGTTTCGTGCCGAGAGGAACCTTCGCAGTGCGCGACTGCTCCCAACGCGCTACAAGTGAAGGATGAGAACGAGCGTGCCATCCCAAGACCGCAATTAACTGGACTCGGCTACGAGCTCCAGGGCGACGCCTTGCTCGTTGTCGAGTCACCTTCAGGATTGGGAAGTCGAACGTTCATCTCCCGTGGTCGCCTCCCCACTTGCATTGGGCCTTGTCAAGCCCTTCCTCGACCAGGGCGCTTTTAGTGTTATCGACCGCCAGACGGCGCTTCTTGAGCTGCGCAGAACGTGGCGCCCCGGTTGGTTTTTGAAACAGGAGTAGGTGCACCCACTCAGCTCTGCCGCTTTCATCCCATCGCTGGCAGATGGAGAGCTGTCGGTCGTGGTCGGTTCTCTTCGCCAGAAGCTTCTGGGCTTTGCCGACCACCTGGTTCATACTGGTGTTGGGTGAAGTGTCAATCCCAAGGGGGCGCCATGTGTGCTCTGAATACGAGACGGCGAAGACCCATTCGGCGTGGACCACTCGCCTTTCTGGCAATGTTGGGTGCTCTCGTCATCAGCCTCGGATGGATTGTCGCCGCCTCAAGCTCGGGCGCCGGTCAGACCTCTGGGGCCACCCCGGCCAGCGAGAGCACCCTCAACGGCGTGTCCTGCGTTTCAGCCAACACGTGTACAGCCGTCGGTTACCTAGGCGACGACACCTTGATCGAGTTCTGGGACGGCGACTCTTGGTCGGTCGTGCCCAGCCCTGATCGCGGGACGACCGACACTCTTGAGGCAGTGTCTTGCGTATCCGTCAACACCTGTGAGGCGGTGGGCAGTTACACCAACCCCAGCGGCGAAAGGACCTTGGCCGAGTCCTGGAACGGCACCTCTTGGTCGGTCGTGCCCAGCCCTGATCGCGGCGCGAGCAGCGCTCTAGAGGCAGTGTCTTGTGTCTCCGTCAACACCTGTGAGGCTGTCGGCAGCTACCTCAACGCCAGCGGCAGTCAGGCCTTGGCCGAGTCCTGGAACGGCAGTGACTGGTCGGTGGCGGCAAGTGTGAGCCTCCTCACTCCTGCAGGCGCCGTCAACGGGTTGACTTGCGTTTCGGACAATTTGTGTGTCGCAGTCGGAAACCACGGCAGCGGCACCCTGGTCGAGTTCTGGAACGGCACCGGCTGGAGGTTCGTAGTGAGCCCGAATCCAGGCAACTACAGCGGCCTCTCCGGCGTGTCGTGTTCTTCGGATCGTTCCTGTGTCGCCGTGGGCAACTACAGCTACGGCACCGGCAGCGCCGCCAGCACCCTCAGTCGGACGCTGATCGAGTCCTGGAACGGCACTGCCTGGGCGGTCGTGCCGGGCCCTGGCCCCTCTGTGGCGTATCTCTACGGTGTGTCGTGTGTCTCGGCCAGGTCTTGCAAGGCCGTCGGCGACTACCGGATAAGCAGCGGACTCCGTCGGGCATTGGTCGAGTCCTGGAACGGCACGTCGTGGTCGGTCGTGCCGGGCCCGAGCCCCTCGGCCGGGTATCTCTACGGTGTTTCGTGTGTCTCGGTTCGCTCATGCGAGGCAGTCGGCGAGTCCGCCAACGTTACCGGCACCGTGCAGGCGCTGGTCGAGTCGTGGAACGGCCGGGTCTGGTCAATCTGAGCTCTTGTCACGGCACGGCGCCGTCAGCTCGAGGCCATTTTCCCGGCGAGGGCGACGACACCGCACACCGCCTACGCCCTTTTGAGCGACGGCACCGTTTGGACGTGGGGAGACAACACACTGGGCGAGCTCGGCAGCGGGACTCAGCCAAGCTCCAGCGACACGCCGGTACGGGTGAGGGGGCTCGATCACATCGTCGCCATCTCGGCCGGTTCCGAGAGCGCTTATGCCCTAGATCGAGCGGGCAACGTCTCGGCCTGGGGCGATGGTGCTCTCGGTCAGTTGGGCGATGCCAGTGCCGCGAACAGCGACGTCCCGGTGCTGGTACACAAGCTGAGCCATGTCGTCAAGATCGCCGTGGGCGGCAACATGGCTTATGCCCTAGACCGGGCAGGCAACCTCTGGGCATGGGGCTACGGTGCCTACGGCCAACTCGGCAACGGCGCGGTCGTTAGCCCTGACTCGCCAACGTGGGTCATTGGCTTTAGGAAGCGGTGACGAGCCGGTTATGCCAAACGAGGCCGAGAGAGATCAGTTGCCGAGCCTCTACTTCGAGACCGAGCGGGGCTCGCCGCTCGCTCCTCAGTCACGCCGACGCACGTTGCCATGCCTGTGGAAGGTCTCGCTGACCGCCTGCTCGCGCGTCCAGCGAAGAAGCTCAATCGGCCCGATCGGGCATAGCGGTTGCACGTCGACCTCGAAGCCGGCATCGAGTAGCTCGAGGCGCAGCTTCGCGTCGGCGCCGACGAGGCGGATCCGGTCGAACTGGCGGCGGGCAATGCGGGAGACATAGCTCGAATCGGGCTCGATCATTGTGGCTGCCGGCAGACCCGGCCACCTGTTTTCAGCAGAAATCTCGAGCTCCACGCGAAGGTCTCCGGCGATGTCGAGGGCGATCTCGAGGGCATCGGGATCGGGCACAGCACCTAGACGAAGGCTCAGCGAGTGGAGGGCAACCAGCCGCAGGCTGTTTCGCTCGGAGCGAAGCTTGCTCGGATCCTCTCCCGCCGAGAGCCGTTGCCAGGTCTGCCGCGCCCGTTGCAGCTCCTCGCTTATCTGTAGCGGACCGACGGCTCGCCACGAACCGAGCGAGGCGACGTAGTGGGGGCCACCGGCCTTCGCCCCGGGACCGATCGCCGAGCGTTTCCAGCCGCCGAAGGGCTGGCGTTGGACGATGGCACCGGTGATGTGGCGGTTCACGAAGGCGTTGCCAACCTGCACACGCCCGAGCCAGTAGGAGACCTCACGGTCCTCGAGGGTGTGGATACCGCCCGTGAGTCCGTAGCGGGGAGCGTTCTGGAATCTGATCGCCTCGTCGAGGTCGGCCGCTCGCATGATGCCCAGTAGCGGCCCAAAACACTCGGTGAGGTGGAACTCACTGCCGGGGGCTACGCCGAGCTTCACGCCCGGGCTCCACAGGTGGGGGTTGTCGCCGACCTGGCATGGCCTGACGAGCCACTGCTCACCTGGGGCGAGCTCGCGAAGGGCACGGGCGAGCGGACCGGACGGTGGACGGATGAGCGGTCCCACCTGGCTGACGGGATCCCACGCCGGCCCGACCCTCAGCGTCCGCACCGCATCGGCGAGACGGGCGAGAAACCGCCTGTCGTCGTAAAGGGGTGCCTCGATGATCGCAAGGCTTGCCGCGGAGCACTTCTGGCCGCTGTGGGAAAACGCCGAGCGCAACAGGTCGCGGATGGCATCGTCCTGATCGGCTGCGGCTGTGATCACAACGGCGTTCTTGCCGCTGGTCTCGGCATGCAGAGCAAGGCCGGGACGCCACTCGAGAAACAGGCGCGCCGTGTCGAAAGCCCCCGTCAAGATGACGGCGTCGACGTCCTCATGAGACACGAGACGCCGGCCGATCTCGTCGTCGGCGCAGGGGACGAACTGAAGCACGTCTTTCGGGACGCCCGCCGCCCAGCAGCATCGCACGAGGCTCCAAGCTGTAAGCACGGTCTCAGGAGCTGGTTTGAGGATCACCGCCGCCCCGGCGGCGAGGGCGGCGAGTACCCCTCCGGCGGGGATCGCCAGCGGGAAGTTCCACGGCGGGACCACCACGACGACGCGATAGGGGTCGAAGCGGTAAGCAGTGCCGCTGCGCTCAAGTCTGACGGCCTGGTCACCGTAATAACGGGCGAAGTCGATCGCCTCGGAAACCTCCGGGTCAGCCTCGCCCACCGTCTTTCCGGCATCGTGTGACATCACCGCGATGCACTCTCCTCGGTCGGCGGCGAGCTCGCAGCCGACCGCGTGGAGGACTGCCCGCCGTTCGGCGGCCGGTTTGGCGCGCCAAGACTCACAGCTGCGGCGCGCCGTGGCTACTGCTCGTTCCACCGTTTCAAGGTCAGCTTCGACGTAGCGGTACAAGGGCTCCGACGGCTCAGACGGGTCGATGCCGACACCGCTGAGCGGCGCCGTGACCCTCTCGCTGTCGACGACGGCGGGCACCTCCTCGCAGCGGGGGGAGGTCCGCTTGCCGAGCTGCTGGTTGAGCCAGGCTCGGTTCGCCCCGAGGGCGAAATCGGTGTCTGGGGCGTTGGCGAACGCGGACTCTGAGCCTGCCTCTGCCGGCCCGCGCGTTTCGGCGGCGCGGTCCTGGGTCCGGCGCGGCTTGCCGGGCGGCAATAGGCGGTCGGTTACCGAGTCTTCAAATCGTGACCGCTCGGCCACCCACGCTGGCGAGCCCAGACGCAGGTCGAAGACGTGCGAGAGAAAGTTCTCCGGGGCCGTGTTCTCGTCGAAGCGACGTACGAGGTATGCCACCGCCGATTCGAAGTCATCCCGCCGGACGATCGGAGCGTAGAGGAGGAGTCCACCGGCGGTCCGGCTCACGGCGAGGGCCTGGGCGTTTGCCATACCCTCGAGCATCTCAACCTCGACCCGGTCAGCCCCGACGCTGTCCCGCAGCGCGAGTGCCCAGCCGATGTCGAACAGATTGTGGCTGGCGACGCCGATCCGCAGAGCGCCGGCGTTCTCCGGTGCCAGAGCTAGGTCGAGCAGCCGCATGTAGTTGGCGTCCACCTCCGCCTTGGTGGCATAAGGTGCCTGCTCCCAGCCGCGCAGCTCAGCCTCGACGCGCTCCATGGCCAGATTGGCGCCTTTCACGAGGCGCACTTTGACGGCACTGCCGTGTTCAACATGGCGCTTTCTGGCAAAGCAGGCCAATCGTTCGAGCGCCGCGTACGAGTCCGGCAGATAAGCCTGTAGCACGATCCCGGCGTCAAGGTCCGCGAACTGTCTCTCAGCGAGCAGGGTCGTGAAGGCGTCGATCGTGAGGTTGAGGTCGCGATACTCCTCCATGTCCAGATTGATGAATTTCGCCGGCTTGGCGGCGGCTGCGGCGGTATAGATCGTCCGGAGGCGGTCGACAATGCGCGCCAGGCTGTGCTCGTAGGCGACGACGTCGAGCTGGGCGCAGACAGAGGAGATCTTCACCGATATGTAGTCGACCTCAGGTCTGCCGAGCAGCCCGATGACGAGCTCGGTGCGCCAGCGGGCTTCGTCGTCTCCGAGCACGGCCTCGCCGAGCAGGTTGACATTGAGCCGAATGTGCTCTGCGGCGCGGCGTCGGACATGCCGCGCGAGCCGCGCCGGGTTCGCCGGCAGCACGACGGTGCCGAATTCGCGCCGCAGCCGAGAGGTTACGAGCGGCATGACGAGCTGCGGGACGACCGGCGCGAGACGCGCGCCCAAGACAAGTGCGAGCCGGTCCATCTCGCCGGCGAAGGACGGGATACCGCGCTCGGCCACGAGGTCGTTCAAGCGGCGAGCCGCCCTCCGGGGCGGACCGATCCGCAATACCTGATCGGTCAGGTCCATGAGAAACTCCCGGCTCGCCTGGTCGGCAATGATCGCACCGACGCGCCGTCGTCGGCGCCGGTCAGTTGCTCCCTCGAGTCGTCCTGCTTCAAGCAGGAGCAGTTCCGCGTAGTGCTCCGCGTCCGAAACCGGGTCAGCGTTCTTGAAAGTACCGCTCATAATGTCAGTGAAGCGCCCCGGTCTTGGTCCGAGCTGTTGCCAAAAGGCGCGATCCACTCCAAACTGTGAACGATGGAAGTCACGCCCTAGCAGATGCCGCACAGTGGCGTACCGAGCGAGGTAGAGCCGCTCGTCGCCCTCTTCGAGGGCCTTCCCCATGTGATCTTCAGCCTCAAGGGCAACGACGGGCGCTATATCGCGGTCAACCAAGCCTTTGCCGATCGCGCCGGGTGCCGAACACCGAGCGAGGTCTTAGGAAAGCGGGCAGGTGATCTGTTCGCGCCCGAGCTCGCCGCAACATACGAGACCCAGGACGCTGTGGTGCGCAGTAGTGGACGACCCGTACGCCGTCAGCTCGAGCTCATCACGCGCCCTGACGGCACGCTCGGTTGGTACGTCACCAACAAAGTATTGGTGACGACTGGGTCTGAGGGGCCAGTCGCCATCGCGGCTGTTTCCGTCGACGAGCATGTCGTGGTCCACGGTCAGTCGATGGACGGGCTCGAGGCCGTCGTGGCACATGTCCGGGAGCACTTCGCCGAGCCGTTGGCCCTCGCCGAACTTGCTCTCGCGGGCAACATGTCGCCCGCGACACTCGAGCGTCGCATGCGTCGCGTGCTCGGCCTCTCCCCCCGCCAGCTCTTGGTCCGCGTGCGCCTTGAAGAGGCCGTGCACCGTATCGTCTCGAGCGAGGTGCCCCTCGGGGAGGTGGCGGCGGCTTGCGGGTTCTTCGACCAGGCGGCCATGAACCGTCAGATGCGCCAACTGCTGGGCGTGACGCCAGGTTCGATGCGGCGCACCGCAGGCTGAGGCAAGCGGCCTGCGGCCGAGGTACCGACTCGACCAGGGGCTACAAGCGGGTGATAGCCCGCGTTGGCATCTGGCTGTGTTCTCAGCTGATCGCGCGCCTTGGAATCGCGTGCGTCCACTGGACCGTGACCGTGACTTGCACCCCCGAAGGCCAAGGGAGGGGGTTGTCGCCGCTGTCTTCACAGCTGGCGCTCACATAGAGCGGGTCGGTCGCAGATTCGCTGTATGAGGCGCCAATGTCGGAGTTGGCGGCAAAGGGGGTCGAGTAGTCGGACCCGGACGGCTCGGACCAGCTGGCGAGGAATCCGGAGATGCCGTTGGTGCTGATTCCGACGAAGAAGCCACCCGTGCACGAACTCAGGTCACCGGTTAGCGACGCGCTGAGTGACTGGAGTGTCGACCCCGCCTCGATCTCGGTGGTCGAGTCTGCAAGGCCGCCTTCGATCGTCGGACTCCACGTGACGTCCTCGACCGGGGGTGCGGTGTCACAGACGTAGGTCGTGCCATTTGCACCCGTCAGTGCGCTACCACCGTATGGACAATTGGAGTTGCCCACGGGAAGTTGAGTCGTAGTGACGCTGATCCCGTTCGCTCCGTTCGTGCCGTTGGTGCCGTTCGTTCCGTTCGTGCCATCGGTGCCGTTTCTGCCATCGGTGCCCGCGGGTCCCATGAGGCTCTTGCCCGAGTCCACCCAGGCGCTCGCCGTGCAGGTGTAGACCTCCCCGTTGTTGAGGTCGATGTCCGTATCACCACTCGTGCACGAATTGCTCGGTGCAGCGGCACTGGTGTGAACGCTCGACCCGTTGGTGCCGTTCGTCCCGTTCGTGCCGTTGGTCCCATTGGTGCCGTTCGTGCCCGCAGGTCCCATGAGGCTCTTGCCCGAGTCCACCCAGGAGCTCGCCGTGCAGGTGTAGACCTCCCCGTTTGCAAGGTCGATGTCCGTATCTCCACTCGTGCACGACCCACTCGGTAGTGAAGCACTCGTGATCACGCTCGACCCGCTCGTCCCTGGGGCCCCCGAGATGCTCTGGCCGGTGTCCTGCCACCAGTTCGCCTCGCACGTGTAGACCTCGCCGTCGGTGAGGTCTATGTCCGTGTCGTTGTTCGTGCAGAAGTCGCTGGGAACTCCCGCGCTCGTCACCACGCTCGTGCCGTTTGTTCCCTTGGTGCCGGCCGGGCCCGGAGGCCCTTGGATTCCAGCGGCACCAACCTTGCCGGCGGGACCAGCCTTGCCTGTGGCTCCGGTCGCGCCTTTGCCTCCGAGCGTCACAAGGACCGTGCCCACTGAACACTGGCCGTTCACCTCGACCGAGAGCACCGACTTCGCGTTCGAGCATGCTTTGTAAGGTGCGGTCGGGGAGTTGCCCGTCACAGCGGCGGCAGTGCCGACCAGCCCGAGGACCAAACCGGCAGCCGCGCCGATGGCCAACAGGCGCATCTTTTTGGTCAGCGACTTCATCCCCCTACCTCCAGCGCCCCCGGTGGAGCGTCTGCCCGCCGGGACTTCCCAGAACAAAGTTTCGTGAAGGCTTAAGAGTAGCTGGTCGGAGGGCCCTTTTCATCCGATCTTCCGTCTTGGAGTCCTGGCACAATCCGCCCGACGACAGCACAACTGACGCTTAGTGCGCATCGGTTGGCGGCGGTCTGGGTCGACGAGGGCGACTTGCAGATGGCGAGACCGTTTCCAGATCCCACTGGCCGGTGCCCGACCGGTCCAGGCTCGCGTTTGTTGCTCGGTGCTTTGGGTAGCTTGCTCGGGGCGCGGTGTCGTGCCAACCGAGTTCTCGCCGACCCTTGTGCGGAGTCCGACGTAGCGCTATACCTGTGCCCGAGAGATTTTTGCGTCACAGGCGGCCAGCCTGAGGTGGGGGGGGCTTTGGCCAGCAGTGCGGTGAGAGAGGTAACAGCCCGGGGAAGTGTTCTCCTGCAGTCTGCCCAAACTTGTTCGCGGCGTCAGTTGACACCTGTCGGGAGCCAGCTCGATTCCGTTGCGCGGCTTGGCCGTCACAGCGGCATCGACACGTGTCGGCTCGCCACCGATGGTCTGGGGCCCTGGGCGCCGTCACGTTCGAAGTCCGACGAGATGGATCCCCGCGCCCGCTTGGCACGGCAAACCTTCAGTTTGCCGCGGAGCCCTCGGCGCTTGGGCGCTCGGCCGATACCACCGCTCAACAACGCAGTGCTTGCATCTCATCGGCTTGCGCTGGGGATGCCGGATCGCGCACCACCCAAACTCATGAGTCCTTCGGTCTTGCCGAAAGCGTGGGGCAAACGGGTGTGCCCACTCGCTCGAAGATTCGCGGCACGACCGCTCGGACAAAGCCATCACTCGCACCAGTGCCGCGAGTTGCCGACGGCCGGACTGCCTACGACCGCTGGTGATTCGAACGGCCCGGTGTCGGGTAATCCGGCAGTTCGTTAGGCAGAAGAGAAAGGAGAGGCAGGAGTATGAGTCTCACACTTAGGAAGGGAGGAAACGACATGTCTCAAGCGCGGAGGATCTTTCTCGCGTCGAGGAGGCACAAGCTGGTTTCGGTGGCCAGCGTGGCCGGACTGTTGGTCATGGCAGCAAGCCTGGTGCCAGCTGGCGCTTCAACGGCCAGCCCGGCCCTGACACACATTGGGGGCTCTGTTTCGCTCTGGGCCGAGTGGACTACGTCCGAGCAGGATGCCTTCGAGGCTGTGCTGGCGCCATTCGAGGCGGAGACCGGGGTCAATGTCATCTACAGCAGTAAGGGAAGCAACATGGACACCGCGATCGACGCCGCCGTCGCCGGTGGAGCGCCCCCCGACGTAGCGCTCGTGCCTGACCCCGGCACGCTGGTCGGCTTGGCGAAGAAGGGCGCCATCAAGCCGCTCGCCCCCGTTATCGGCAGCGAGGCCTCCGACTACGGCTCGGCGTGGAACAACCTCGTCACCTACAACGGCAAGCTCTACGGTGTCTGGTTCAAGGGCGCCAACAAGAACACCATCTGGTATAACCCCGCCGAGTTCGCCATGGCGGGCCTCAAGACTCCGCCCAGCACCTGGCAACAGCTGCTCGCGGACGCGGCGACGTTGAAGAGGGCAGGGGTCACCCCGTTCTCCATTTGCACCGGCGTCGGTTGGCCGGTGGCTGACCTATGGCAGAACCTGTACCTGAAGGTTGCTGGGGCAGCCAGCTACGACGCGCTCGCCGCCCACACCATCTCGTGGGAGAGCTCGACGGTGACAAAGGCTTTCGACACATTGGCCGAGCTGGTCGGACAGCCCTCGTACCTCCTCGGCGGCACCAAGGGAACCCTCGCCAACGCCTACCCCGATTGCGTCGACAAGGTGTTCCCCAAGCCAGGGACGACGCTGCCTCAGGCGGCGATGGTGATCGAGGCCGACTTCGTCGTCAACGAGATCCTCGGTAACTCAGCCAACTACGCCGCTGGTACGACTGGCGCCGGCGGCAAGAAGTGTACCGCCAACCCGGCCGACACGCCTTGCTACGACTTCTTTCCCTTCCCCGCTCCGGTAGCCGACCAGATGAACAACTCGGCGATCCAGGGCTCCGGGGACGTGGCGATGCTGCTCAAGTCCAATGCGGCGTCCAGAGCGCTGGTCAAATACCTCGGCAGCCCCGAGGCTGGTGAAATTTGGGCACACCTCGGAGGTTTCGCTTCTCCGAACAAGCTGGTCCCCCTGAGCAGCTACCCCGACCCGGTGACGAGGGCTGACGCATCGGAGCTGCAGCACGCCACGAGCTTCGTCTTCAGCTTGGACGACTTGCAGGGCAGCTGGGAGCCGAGCCTGTGGCAGGACATGCTCGACTTCGTCAAGAACCCGACCGCGAGCAACATCGCCTCGATCGAAAAGACGATGCAGGCTCAGGCAACGGCGGCTCTAGGCCACTAGGAAAGGGCGGCTCGAGTGAAACCGACCAGGGCACGCCCGGGTACAAACGGGCGTGCCCTGGCCTGTAGCAGGACCGGGAGGCTAGTGAGATGGTAGTAGTAGCCGTTGGCCGACAACGTGGCCCTGCCGGGCGAATCAGGCGGCGCCAGGGGCCGCACCACCTGCAATCGCTCGTTTTCTTGATCCCGGGTGTCATCTTGCTTCTGGCGATCGTTGTCTGGCCTGCTATCGCGACGGTTCGCTACAGTTTCTTGAACGGGACTGCAACCAAGGCAGTCGGGTTGTCCAACTACAAGTCGTTGTTCACGACGGCTGACACCCTGATCGCCTTTCGCAACAACGTCATCTGGGTTCTGGTCTTCCCCGTCATCGTGACAGTGTTGGGGCTGGTATTCGCAGTTCTCTCCGAACACATTCGCTGGGCAACAGCCTTCAAAATTGTCATCTTCCTGCCAATCGTCTTCAGCGTCACAGCCTCGTCGCTGGTCTTCACACAGATATTTGAGTTGAATCCCCAGGTTGGGGTCGTGAACGCCATCGTCCAGACCGTGGACGACTGGTTCCACCCGCCTGGTGCTTACCCGCTCTCGGCGGGCCAAACGGCAGCGTCGCTCGCCACGAGCGGGGTCGCCGCTGGTCCGAAAGGGACTCTCGAGAGCACAGCGACGTTCCGAGCCGGCGGGACCGTGAAGATGGGTCTGACCGGTGTCAATCCCGACACGCTCACAGTGCTGGGCGCTCGCCAGGCCCGTTTGCCGGTTCCGGTCGGGGGCGCTGTCAGCGGCTTGGTATGGCGGGACTTCTCGATCTCGAACCCGTCCAACATATCGGGGGTACTCCCCGGTGAGGAAGGGTTTCCAAACCTGAATCTTGCTCTGGTCCGCAGTAACGGCAGCACAGTCGCGAGCGCGACCACCAATGCCTTTGGACAATTCAGTTTCCCCAATGTCGGCACTGGCCGATTCCGCGTCCAGATTCTGGCGTCCAACTTCACGCCTGGCTTTTCCGGTACCTTCTGGCTCGGGCCACAATCATTGAGTCCCACAAGCAACCTGAGCCAGACGGCCCAGGCGCTGTTGAGCGTACCGCTCATTGACATCTCGATGATCTTGGCCTACTTGTGGATCTGGGCGGGCTTCACAATGGTCATAGTGGCCGCCGGTCTGGCGGCCCTCGACCGCGAGGTACTCGAGGCGGCCCACGTCGACGGTGCCACGGAGTGGCAGTCCTTCCGGCGCGTCACGATACCGATGCTGGCTCCGGTGCTGACCGTCGTGCTCGTGACCATGGTCATCAACGTGCTGAAGATCTTTGACATCGTCGTCAATATGGGCGTCGATACATCTCAACCCGGGGGTCAATCCAGCACGCTCGCCTCCGATATCTACTACTACGGCTTCGGGGGAGGGGTCCATACGGGCCTCGCGAGCGCCCTTGCCGTCATATTGTTCCTACTCGTCGTGCCGGCGATGCTGTTCAACTTGAAGAGGATCAGCGGCAAATGACGGCTACCGCTCTTCCCGCCACAACGCCGCCTGTCGTCGCGGACGCGCCAAGCCCTCGGAAGGCGAGACCGTTCTTCAAGCGTTTCCGACCATCACGCCTCGTCGTCAACGTCGTACTGGGCGGGATTGCGCTGTTCTGGCTCGTGCCGAGCCTGTCAATGTTGATCATCTCGTTCCGCCCGGCGGGACTTTTCGAGATATCCGGGTGGTGGAAAGTGTTCACTGTCCCCTCCCAGCTCACACTCCAGAACTACAAGGAGCTCTTCAGCGGGGGCTCCTCTACTGCGCTGGGTGGAGGTGTCCCCTCGGGGCTAGCGCCTGGGAGCGTGCTCGATTCGCTCAGAACCTCGCTCGAGATCAGCATCCCCGCTACGCTCCTCGTCACTCTAATCGCCAGTCTCACCGCTTACTCCATCGTGTTCGGTAGATGGAAGGGCCGCAACATAGTGTTTCTGACGATCGTGGGCCTGATGGTTGTGCCCTTGCAGGTGGCGCTTATACCGGTTGCCTCGCTTTACAGAGACATGGGCTCGGCCTTCGGCTGGAACCCTTTCGGGACGATAAGCGGCGTGGTCATATTCCACGTTGCCTTCGGGCTGCCTTTCGGCATCTTTTTGATGCGCAACTTCTACACGGGCATACCCACGGCCTTGATCGAGGCGGGCCGTATCGACGGAGCAGGCGAGTGGACCCTGTTCAGGCGAGTGGTGATTCCACTAGGCATAGCAGCCGCGGCGTCGTTGGCCATTTTCCAATTCATATGGGTCTGGAACGACCTGTTAGTGGCATTGGTGTTTCTCGGCGGTGACCCGCATGTGCCCCTAACGCTCTTTCTCTACGACCAGGAACGCACCCTCGCCAATAACTTCTGGATCATCTCGACAGGATCGATGGTTTCAATCATCGTTCCCTTGATCGTCTTTTTGGCCTTCCAGCGCCATTTCGTCCGCGGCATGCTCGCCGGCGCTGTGAAATGAGGCACCAGTTCAAAGTCCGCGTACCAGGTCATTGGCCCTGTTCTTTCCCCTAGAGTTCGCCCTAACCCCACGGACCGTATTTCCCGCAGGCCCGCGCATTGCCTTATCCGTCACTTGCTATCAGGCGACCCCGGAAGGTGACGGACTGCAGCAGCCGGGTCGGAGGTCGCGGAGACGTGTAGGCGACAATGGGAGAGATCCCGGGGTTGGCAAGCGTGAAAATGGCTGGTCCTATCACGACGGCCAGGAAGCATAGGTAGGCGACTGTGAGCGACGACAAGAGGCCATGACCCGGACCCAGTTCGGAGTCGTCCTCTGCCGAGCACCGACCGCCTCGGGATGGTGAAGGCCGGGGTGAGGGTGGAGAAGAACCGGGCCAAGGCAATCCACTCAAGACGGATAGGACCGCCACCCGCGCAGCCGAGGAGTTGACCTACACGAAGCCCGCGTCGCCGGTGATGACGGCAACGAGAAGGGCCATCCACGGGGGCGGCGAGTTGCCAAACGGCGAGACGGTTGTCCCGCAACTCGTCCATCGCGCTCGCGAGCGAGGCAGGACTCACGGTATGCCAACGCGCTGGTGGAGCATCGAACGACGAAGGTGCGAAGTCGAGAGTCGCCTCGCGCCGGCTCCAGATCCGGGCATCGTGCGTGGGCGATGCCCGGAGTGAAGAGTGAAGCCAAGCAAGTAAAGGCCAGTTGTTAGAAAGCGAACGAGTAGCCGACGGAACTCGGTAACCTGGAAGCGATTCAAGTGACCGAGGCCGCAGGAGATATAGAAGACACCAGCTACCGCGCGCTTTTCGAGGTGCGGGGATTCACTCAGCTGCTCGCCTCCACGCTCGCGGCGAGAATCGCGACCCAGATGTTCTCGGTGCTGCTTGTCCTGTTCGTTCTCGAGACTCATCATTCTGCTGGCTTGTCGGGCCTTGTCGTGGTGTGCAGCCAGGTGCCCGGCATCGTTGTGAGCCCGGTAGCAGGCGCGATGTTGGATCGCGGGTCGCGTGTCGCACTCATGCGGCTCGACTACCTCGTCGGCTCGAGCTGCATCGCCATCGTCGGTGTGCTGAGTTTGCTCCACAGCTTGCCGACGCTCGTGCTCGTTCTCGTCGTGTCGGCGTCCTCGGTCACCACGCCTTTGAGTCGGGTCGGGGGGAGGTCGCTCTACCCGGTCATGGTGCCGAGGCCACTGTGGGACCGCTCCAGCGCGGCCGACTCGGGCGTGTTCGTCATCGCCAGCGTTCTCGGGCCGGCGGTAGCGGGGCTTGCCGTGGCGCTCGTCGGTCCACGCGCTGCTCTTCTCCTGCCGGCGGTTGTCATGCTTGCCGCCGCAGTGTTGCTGATCGGGTTCGTCGTCCCCGCGGCTCGTTCCCCGCAGGCGGTTTCGGTTTTCGCCGACGCTCGGGCGGCGATCGGATACGTGTGGCGCAATCGGGTGCTGCGGATGCTCTCAGGCACGATGACGGTCTTCAACGTCTGCGGCGGCATCTTGACGGTCGCCATTCCGTTCATCGTGCTCCGCGGGCTGCACGGCGGCTCGACGACGGTCGGCCTGCTCTTTGCGACCATGGGCGGCGGTGGCTTCCTGGCCGGGTTGCTCACTGGCCGTTTCGGAACAGAGAGCAGGGAAAAGCGCCTGCTGGCGATCTCGTGCATGACGACCGCGATGGCGTTCGCGCTCCTCGCTTTCGACCGTCACGAGGTTGTGCTCGTCGCTTTGATCGCCCTCATCGGCGTCGCGAACGGCCCTCTTACGGTGGCCATGTTCTCGCTTCGCCAACGGGCCACCGATCCGGAGTGGTTCGGACGCGCCTTCGCCGTGTCGATGAACCTCAATGCCGTGGGGAGCCCCGTAGGCGCCTCGATCGCCGGGGCGATGCTCACCCACTCGATACCGCTCACGCTGCTTGTTGCCGCCGTGTGTGCGGTCGTCGGCGGTTTTTGGCCCGCGGTGCTGCCGGCGTCGAGCTACGAACCGGTGGCCCAGGTCGCGACTACCGGCTAGTGGTGCTGGCAGTTCTCCTCGGCGCTCGATGACATGTGCGCGCCCTTCCCATCGCCCCGGAGGGTCTGATCGAGGAACCGGGGCGCCGATCACGTGTCGCGTAAGCCAGCTTTGGCAGAATTCGATGTCATGACACGCCTTCGAGCCCTCGTAGTCGTCGCCTGCCTTCTCGGCGTAGGGATGATGCCCCTTGCCCCCGCCGCTGCCGACCCTGGTCGCTCGGCAGCCGCGCCGGTCTGGTCGGCCCTCACTCCCGAGGTTGCCGGGGCGAAGATCACCTCGCTCACGGCGGTGACCTGCATCACTGCCAGCGATTGCTGGGCCGTCGGTGACCGCTTCAAGCAGGCCTCCTCCAACTCGGGACCGGCGCTCATCGAGCACTACAGCAGCCAAGGTTGGAAGCCCGTCGCGGCAGCCCCGGCTCAGAAAGGCACGCTGGACGAGCTGTCGGGTGTCAGCTGCCTGTCGGCTACAAACTGCTGGGCGGTCGGCGTGCGCAGCGGCTCGCACCCGGGGAACCTCATCGAGCATTACGGCGCCCACCGCGACTGGAGGGCCGTGGCCCCGCCGTCGCCGCAGGGAGCCTTGTCCGCCGTGAGTTGTCAGTTGTTCGACGGTCAATGTTGGGCCGTTGGTTCCTCGAGCGAGTTTCGACGCGTGATCACGTTCCGGCTCACGGGCGGCGTTTGGCGCTATGTCGCGCCCGCTCCCGTTCCGGCGTCTTTCGTCCAGGTCACCGGCGTAGCGTGCGCTACCGCCGACAACTGTTTGATGGTCGGCCTCGTCACGCCTCTTCATGGTGCGGGGCAGGCCCTCGCCGAGCGGTGGAACGGTCACGACTGGTCTCGCGTCGCCGTCGCCGGTGAGCTCTCGGGCGGTGGCTCCCTCTCCGCCGTCGCCTGCAGTCCGGAGAGCTCATCCAAGACGTGCTGGGCCGTCGGCCAGACGGCGACCAATGCCCCCGGCCTCGTTCCCATCCATCCCCTCATCGAGCACTGGGAGGGCGACTCCCTCATCGGTGTAGCCAGCCCACTCGGGGGCCTCGGCGACTATCCCGAGCTCGAGGCGGTCACGTGTGCTGGCTTCAATGCCTGTCAGGCCGTCGGATCACGCGGTTCGGGGGAAGACGAAGCGCAGATACTCACCGAGGGTTGGAACGGGTCCCGCTGGTCCAGGGAGACGAGCTCGAGCCCCTTGTACGGATTCCGCACCCTGAGCGGAGTTGCCTGCCCTTCGGCAAAAGACTGCTGGGCGGTCGGCGAAGGTCTGATTCGCGACGGCGAGGGCACCCGGATGATCATCGAGCACCTTTCGGAGCCTTCCTAGGGCGCCGTGCTCGTCTCGGCTTACCTTTGCCATGCGCGAGGGTGGGCGTCGCACCAAAACGCCGCGTCGGCTCGGCGAGCACGCCCAGCGCCAGTCGCAAGGGCAGGGAAGGACCTAAGCTTTGCCACTTCCAGAGGTTCGCGCGAAGCCTGCTCGCGGCACCTCGTTTTGATGCGTTGGCCCATTATGAGCTGCGTAAAGCAGAAAGGCGCGGGCCCATGACCGGAGGCGTCGCATGAGCAAGTCCCCGAAAGCCAGCTTGTCAGTGCTCCTTGGTCTTGGTGCGATATGCCTGCCCCTATTGGCGGGCTGCAGCTCGACGCCCGCCGCCAAGCCCCCGCACACCGGGCCACCGGTGCAAAGCCAGCTGGCGGAGCTGAAGGGGGCCGACCTAGTGGCGAGCGACGTCTTCGGCACCTCGGCGGCCCTCTCGGGCACGACCGCCGTCGTTGGCACGGCCGGCACCTCATATGAAGGCCGGGCGTACGTGTTTACCGAGACCGCTTCCGGTTGGGTGCAGACGGCCGAGCTGAAAGGCTCCGACACGGTCGCTCAGGACGCGTTCGGCAGCTCAGTGGCCATCTCGGGGACGACCATTGTCGTGGGCGCCTATGACCATGCCAAGGAGGCAGGTCGAGCCTACGTGTTCGAAAAGGAGGCGTCCGGCTGGAAGCAAGTTGCTGAGCTCAAGGGCTCTGACACCGTTGCCAGTGACGACTTTGGCTGGTCCGTGGCGGTCTCCGGCACGACCGTGGTGGTCGGGGCCGTCGCCCACGCCAAGTACGCGGGCCGGACGTACGTTTTCACCAAGACCGCTTCCGGCTGGGTGCAGACGGCCGAGCTGAAAGGTTCCGACACCGTCTCGAAAGACGGCTTTGGCACCTCGGTTGGCATCTCGGGCGGTACCGCCGTCGTCGGTGCCGAGGCTCACGACAACGGCACCGGGGCCGTCTACGTGTTCAGCCACACAGCAAGTGGCTGGGAGCAAGTTGCCGAGCTCAAGGGCTACCTCGCGAGCGACAATTTCGGTAGCTCGGTGGCCATCTCGGGCGCCAACGTCGTGGTGGGCGCTCCAGGTGCGCTTGGCGTCGGGACCCGTGTCGGCCGGGCGTACGTGTTCACCGACACCTCGGGGGGTTGGACCCAGGTGGCCGAGCTCAAGGGCTCCGACACCGCTGCCGGGGACTTCTTCGGCATCTCGGCCTCTATCTCCGGCACGACCGTCGTCGTGGGTGCCTATGACCACGCCAAGGAGGCTGGCCGGGCCTACGTGTTCGAAAAGAAAGCCTCCGGCTGGAAAGAGACGGCCGAGCTGAAGGGCTCAGACATTGTCGCCGACAACCTTTTCGGCATCTCGGCGTCGATCTCTGGCACGTTCGCCCTCGTTGGTGCAGAAGGCCGGGCCGGCTTTGCCGGGCGGGCTTATGTGTTCAAGGTCTAGAGACGACCGCATCGTCGAAGAGCTCGCTGCCGGCCGATATGTAGTTGACTGAGACGAAATGGCCGGTGCTTTGCGACTCGTGCCGGGCGGATTGGATGTGATCGCCTTCGGTTCGATATACCTCGAAGTCGTCTTCGGGGCCTTGCCTGCGCTCCCGGGGCCCGGAGAGGAGCTCTTCACAGAGCAGTTCGCGTTCTCCTGCGGGGGAGCGATCTCGATCGCGAGCGCCGCGAGCGCCGTGGGCGCCCGGGCCGGGCTGGCGACGCGCCTTGGCGGTGATCTCGGCGCCCGCTTGGCTGAGGAGCACTGTGCCCGGGTCGGCGTCGACACGTCTGTCAGCCGGCGGGTCGCCGGGCCGACGAGTGGCGTTACCGTCGTGCTCAACTTCGACGAAGACCGGTCCTTTATCACCCACATGCCCCGACGCGACGACGACGAGCCCGACGCCACCTGGTGGGGCGAGGTGGTGCGGGCGCGCCGGCCCCGATGGATCTACCTATACGCCACTGGCGCGGCGTTAGGCGTCATCGAGGAGGCACACCGGGTGGGCACCCAGGTGGCCGTCGATACCGAGCTCGGCACCATCGGGCGTTCGCCCGAGGTGGTGCTCGAGTGCGCGGCCGCGTCGGATCTGTTCCTGCCCACCCAAAGGGAGCTGTCGAGCCTCACGGGGACCGACGATCTCGCCCGTTCGATCGCGGCCCTCGGCGCGCCCCGGTCCACGATCATCGTCAAGCAAGGGCGTGAGGGGGCAACGGTGGCTCGCGGTGGCCGCCTCGCCCACAGCGCGGCTGGGGTGCGCGACGTGGTGGTGCAAGATCGCACCGGAGCGGGTGCCGCCTTTGCTGGGGCCCTGCTCGGTTCGCTCGCCCTTGGTCTGGACGTGATGGCGGCGGTCGAGGCCGCAAATACCGCAGGCTCAAGCGCCGTGGCCAGGCTCGGTGCCATCGGCGAGGTCGACCTCTCTGCGCAAAAGAGCACGCTCGCGTGAAGCTCACGGTGCTCGGGGGCGGAGGGGCCCGTATTCCCACCTTGGTCAGGGCCGTCGTCGGCGACCGCTTGACTCCCTTCGACCGCATCGACCTGTTCGAACCGGCGCAGGACCGTCGCGAGTCGCTCGGTCGCCTCTCGGTTGAGCTGGCCGGCGCGCTCGGCTACCCCGAGACGGTTCGTGTGACTGCCGACGTGGAGGAGGCGCTCACCGGAGCCGATTACGTTTTTTCCGCCGTACGGGTCGGGGGCGACGCGGGTCGCATCATCGACGAGCAGGTCGCGCTCGAGCGCGGGGTGGTCGGCCAGGAGACGACGGGGCCGGGCGGTTGCGCCATGGCACTTCGCACGATCCCGGTCGTGCTCGGCTACTGCGAAGTCATCGCCCGTGTGGCACCACGAGCGACGCTCGTGAACTTCACCAACCCGGCGGGGATCATCACCCAGGCGGTCACCGCCCAGGGCAAGGTCCGCGCAGTCGGAGTGTGCGACACGCCGAGCCAGACGCTCACACGGCTGATCGAGTTTCTCGGTGCCGACCCCGAGCAGGTCACCTTCTCCTACGGCGGCCTCAACCACCTGGGCTGGATCTCCTCGGTCGTCGTCGACGGCCAAGAGCGTATCGACGAGCTCGTGGCCAACTATGAGGCGCTGCGGGCCTACAGCCACCGCTTCGCCTTCGACCCCGACCTCGTTCGACGGCTGGGCTGCATCCCCACCGAGTACCTCTATTACTTCTACGACTCGGCCGCCTACCTCCAAGGGGTGGCCCGTGCCGGCACAAGCAGAGGAGAGGACGTCCATCGTTTCAACGAGGCCTTGGTCAAAAAGGTGATAAAGGCTTTCGCCTCCGGCGGAGTCGATGACGCCTGGGCTGCCTACTCGCAGGTCTTGAACGCCCGGCGGGCGAGCAACATGCGGCTCGACTTCGAGGGAGTTCGGGCGGAGGTTGAAGATTCGAGCGGCCCCGGGCCCGACCCGTTAGAGGCCAAAGCCGGAAAGATCGGCGGTTACGAAGGGGTCGCCTTGCGTGTCATCGACGGCCTATCCGGGGCGGAGCCCGCTCGGGTCGTGGTGAACACCCGCAACGGCCCGACCCTTGACTTTCTCCAGCCGGACGACGTGGTGGAGGTGCCGGCGCTCGTCGACGCCAAGGGCGTCGCCCCGCTCGCCAACGCGGGCCTCTCGGGCGCCAACCTCGGCCTCGTGCTGCAGGTGAAAGAGTACGAGCGGGCCGTGGTGCAAGCCGCCCTCACGGGCGACGCCGAGCTCGCCGCCCTTGCCCTGGCGCTGCATCCGCTCGTCCCGGGCCTGAGCGCCGCGAAGGAGATGATGAGGCTCTACCGAGAACGCCACCGCCCGTACCTCGATTACCTTCACTGAGCGGGGCGATGCGTTCGTAGTGGGAAGTTGCGCCCGCAACCTCATTCGGACGGCGGCGCTCCAGCGGGTGCGCCCGGCAGATCGGGCCCCGCCGAGCGTGAGGCCGCCGGGCTGCGCACGGCGCCAGCGAGGTCAGTCTCGGTGACGTTCAAGGGATGGTGACAGGCGGCTTGGTGCCCACCTGGGTACACAGCAAGAGGCGGCTCGACGAGACGGCAGATATCGGTCGCACCCGGGCAACGGGTATGGAACCTGCAGCCTGGCGGCGGCTCGATCGGACTGGGCAGCTCGCCCCGGACGACGTGGCGCGACCGGGAGCGGCTCAGCTCGGGGTCCGGGATCGGGATGGCTGCGAGCAGACTCACCGTGTAGGGATGGATGGGCCGGGTGTAGAGCACCTCCGCCGCCGACAGCTCGACGACCTTGCCGAGGTACATGACCGCGATGCGGTCAGATACGTGGCGCACCACACTCAGGTCGTGGGCCACGAAGATGTAGGACAACCCGAGCTGGTCCTGGAGGTCGTCGAGCAGGTTCACGACCTGGGCCTGGATCGAGACGTCGAGGGCAGATACGGGCTCGTCGAGCACGATCAGCTGCGGATTGACGGCGAGCGCCCGGGCAACTCCGATCCGCTGTCGTTGGCCGCCCGAGAACTCATGGGGGAACCGCGTGGCGTGCTCGGGGTTGAGCCCGACATGGCTGAGCAACTGGCCGACCCGTTCCTCCTTCGAGCCGGCGCCCTGGTTCAAGCGCAGCCCTGCGGCGATGATCTGGTTGACGCGCTTGCGCGGGTTGAGCGACCCACGCGGATCCTGGAAGACGATCTGCATCTTGCTCCGGTACGGCCGCAAGGCCCGGGAACCGAGCGACGTGATGTCCGTTCCCCTGAAGCGGACCGTGCCGGAGGTCGGACGCAACAAGCGGACCACGCATCGGGCGAGCGTCGTCTTGCCGCAGCCTGACTCGCCCACGAGGCCGAGGGTCTCGCCTTGTGCCAAGGTAAGACTGACGTCGTCGACGGCATGCACGTGGCCCCGCTTGCGCCCGCCGGCCGCCACGCGGACGGGGAACAACATCTCGAGATGCTCGAGCTCGAGCAACGGCACGGCGGCCTCACCCGCGGGCGAGCTCACCGGTCGGCGCCGTCCGAAGCGGCCACCGCGGCGCTCGGCACGGGCAGGCCGATCGTGCCGCCGACGAGCCGCCGCCTCCTCGCGACTTCGAGCTCGAGCCAACAGCGGCCCAGGTGCTCAGGGTTCTCGGGCCCGTCGTTCTTGAGCTCGGGCACGGTGCTGCACGCCTCGAAATGCCAGGCGCAGCGCGGCGCAAAGTGGCACCCGGAGGGAGGGTGGAGCAGCGACGGGGGGGAGCCCGGAATGGTCGGCAGGCGGTCGGGGCGGGCTTTGTCCAGGCGGGGCACCGATCCGAGCAGTCCCCAGGTATAGGGGTGGCGCGGGTCGTAGAAGATGTCCGAAAGACTTCCCTGTTCGACTATTCGTCCGGCGTACATGACGATCACCCGGTCGGCGACCTCGGCGATGACGCCGAGATCGTGGGTGATGAGAAGCACCCCGACGCCCATGTCTTTTCGCAGAGTCTCGATCTCGGTCAGTATCTGGGCCTGGGTCGTCACGTCCAACGCGGTGGTGGGTTCGTCAGCGATGAGGATCTCCGGAGAGCAGGACAAGGCCATGGCGATCATGACCCTTTGGCGCATGCCGCCGGAGAACTCGTGCGGGTAACCTCCACGCGCTCTCGCGCCCGGGGGATGCCAACCCGGTCGAGCAGATCGATGCAGCGGTCCATGGCCACGTGCCTTTTGACGCGCTCGTGCGCCCGGATCTGCTCGACGATCTGCTCCCCGACGCGTTGCACCGGATTGAGCGCTGTCATCGGGTCCTGGAAGATCATGGCCACCCGCACCCCCCGCACGCGCTCGAGCTGGCGCTCGGTGGCCGTGACGAGGTCGAGCTCGCCGAGCATGACCCGGCCGGAGAAGCTTGCGTTCGGGCCGCGGGTGAGACCCAGAAGCGTCATCGCCGTGACTGACTTGCCCGATCCTGACTCGCCGACGATGCCCAGCAGCTCACCGGCTTGGAGCGAGAACGACACGTCGTCGACGGCATGCACGACGCCCTCCTCGGTGCGGAAGCTCACCTTGAGGTGCTCTACGTCGAGCAGGGCGGTCACAGCGAGCTCGCCACGCGGATGCGTGGGTCCAAAAGGGCGTAGATCACGTCGGCGATGGTCGAGAAGATGACGACGGCGAAGGCGCCGAACATCGTGATGACGAGCACCGGCGGCACGTCTAGGGCGCCGATCGACTGCGCCGCGTAGTTGCCGACGCCGGGCAGGTTGAACACGACCTCGATGATGATGGCCGAGCCCCCGAGCACGGCGGCGACATCCAGCCCACACAGCGAGACGATGGGGGAAATTGAGGTCCTGAGCACGTGGTGGAGGAGCACGCGGCGCCGGGACAGGCCCTTGGCTCTGGCCGTGCGCACGAAGTCTTCGTTGAGTGTGTCGACGACTCTCGACCGCAGCACCTGGGCGTAGATGCCGGTGTAGAGGATGGCGAGGCTGAACCAGGGCATGACGAGATGGTCCGCCCAGCCGAGCGGATCGGAGAGCCCCACGTAGCCACTCGAAGGAAAGACGTGGAACTTGAACGAGAGGAAGTAGATGAGCACGTAGCCGATGACGAAGGAGGGTGCCGAGATGCCGACGAAGTTGAGCACGGTGATCGCCGTGTCGATCCTTCCTCCCGCGTTCAGCCCGGCGACGAGGCCGAAGATAATGCCGAAAAGGGTCCAGAGCACAGCCGCCCCGAGCACGAGCGAGGCGGTGACGGGAAGATCCGCTTTGAGCTGGGAGAGCACGTTTAGGTTCTGGGCGTAAGAGACGATCTTGCCGGTGAAGATCTGTTCCATGGTCCTCAGATACTGGATGTAGATCGGCTTGTTGAAGCCGTAGGCCTTCTCCACCGCCGCAATGTTGGCCGCCGTGGCCGTCCTGCCGGCGATGCGCAGGGCAGGGTTGCCGTTGGGGATGACCTCGAAGATGAGGAAGGTGAGGACGCTCACTGTGAACAGCACCAGGACCGACGAGGCGAGCCGACGGGCGAGGAAGCGCGCCATCAGCGGGTCACCGCGACAGTGCCCCTCGGGTCGAGGGCTTGGCGCAGCCCGTCGCCGAAGATATTGACGCCGAGACAGGCGGCCACGAGCAGGGCCGCGGGGGCGAGAGTCAGATAAGGGGCGACGGTGAATAGCGGCGTGCCAGAGGCGAGCAGGGTGCCCCAGGACGAGGCGGGCGGCTGGACGCCGGCGCCCAGGTAGGAGAGTGCCGCCTCCAGGATTATCGAGTGGGCGAGTTGCAGGGCGGCGAACACGACGATCGTCGAGCTCAGGTTCGGGAGGATCTCGCTCGTCATGATCCGCAGGTTGGAGAACCCGAGGGCGCGGGCCGCCTCGACGAACTCGCGCTCGCGAAGCGCCAGCACCTCGGCTCGGATAGGGCGGGCGACATAGGGGACGTAGACGATCCCGATGATGAAGGTCGGGATGAAGATCGAGCCGCTGTTGAGCACTATCGGGCCGATGCTGATCCCCCCCGTGGCCAGGCTCACGCCGATGGCGATGGCGAGCAGGAGCGCCGGGTAGGCCCAGACGATGTCGAGGATCCTCGAGATCACCCCGTCGACCCAGCCCCGGTAGTAGCCCGAGACGAGGCCGAGGATCGTGGCCAGAACGAGGGTGACAGCCGTCGCCATGGCCCCTATGGCGAGCGAGGTCCGACCGCCGTAGAGGAGCCGGACGGCCAGGTCGCGACCGAACGAGTCGGCCCCGAGGAAGAACCTTGAGTGCCAGGTGGGCCCGATCGGCACGCCAGTCAGCGAGACGACATCTACGGGTTTGCCGTTGATGTTAATTACCTCGGTGATGTGTTGGTCGTTCGGGCCCGTGTGGGCGATGTACCTGGCGTACTCGGGCGCGAGCAGGCAGATGGCGACGACAAGCAGGAACAAGAACCCGAAGAACAGCGCCGTATAGTTGTGCCGGAGCCGTCGCAGCGCCAAGCGGTAGGGGGCGACACCGGCGGCGGTGTAGGGCTCTCCGGTTACGGCAAGGAGCCCTACACCGCCGTCATAGGTGGCGGACACGCAGCTGACGGCCAACGCCGCCGAAATTCATGTTGCGATGTTAGTTACGAGCTCTTCAGCTCGAAGGTCGACCAGTCGTCGCCGAACACGGGCTGGAACACGGCCGTGGCGAAGTCGACTCGGTCGGACAAGAAGAAGGGGCTCACCTCGTAGCCGAAGTTGATCTGGTAGTCCTTGCTATCGACGTACTTCTCCAGGGCCTGCCACTGCGAGGCGACACTGGGAAGGTCGCTCGACTGCACCTTGTCGAGGCGGATGATCGTCGACTGGATGTGCGGGTCGTCGATGTAGCCCAGGTTCAAGTTGTTGACCGGCTCGATCGAGCGGGCGTCGAGGACGAGATAGAAGTCGCCCGGGTTCGGGTAGTCCTGTGACCACTCGCCCCAGCCGGCCTGTGGGTCGACCTTGGCCGACCCGATCGTCGGGTCGAACACGCCGCTGTTGATCACCTTGAGCGTGGACTTGAGTCCGATGGCGTTCAGCTGGGCGTTGAGGTAGGTGCCGAAGGCCTGGAAGGGTTCCCGGTTCTCGGTCCAGACCGAAACCGGTGCCCCGACGAGATTCGCCCTCTTCACGAGCTTCTGGGCGAGAGCGACGTCGGCGGACGATCCGAGCGAGCTGGCGCTGTAGGACCCGTTGCCGCTCGGGGCGCCGAGGGGGCACGGGCCTGAAGCGGCACCGACGATGCTCGGGGGCAGGTAGTAGCAAGTCGGAGTGATCTGGCCGCTGGCGAGGCGCTGGAGGGCAACTCTGCTCACCGCCAGGTTGGCCGCCTCGCGCACGAGAACGTTGTTGAACGGGGCGATGTGGACATTGAGCCAAAAGTAGTCCGTCGCCGCCAGCGTCTCGGGCGTGTAGCGGTTCTTGGCCTGCGACTCCACCTGGGCGACGTAGGCCGGCGGGAGCACGTCACCCCAGTCGAACTCGTCGCTCGTATTGTCGAGGACGTCCTGGGCCTCGGTGTTGGCGTTGGTCTGGATCGTGACCTGGACGGCGTCGACGTAGCCGGTCGGGATGCCCGGGATGTGGAAGCCAGCGAAGAGCGGGTTCTTCTTGAGGGTGAACGACACGTTCGGTTTCACGCTCGTGATCTCATAGGCCCCGACTCCGGGCGGGGGCGAGGTCGACTGGGCGGTCATCGCCGTACCCGTCGGCACGAGGCCCGACGAGGGGAAGGCGAGGACGTTGTCGAAGGCGCCGTAGGGGGCGAGCAGGTGGATGACGATCTGGCCCGTGGCGTCATTGGTGACGATGCCGCTGATCGTTTTGGACTTGCCCGCCTGGTAGGCGGCCGCCCCGACGATGTTGCTCGTGTAGAACGAGTCACCACCCCATCCGACCTTGAGGTCGCGTTCGATCGTGTACGTGAAGTCCGACGCCTTGACGGCGACGCCGTTGGAGTACTTGAGGCCCTTGCGCAACGTCGCCGTGTAGGTCGTGCCGCCGTCGGACACTGCCGGCAATGCTGTGGCGAGCCCGGGGATGAGGGTGTCTCCCGCGAGGCCGCTCTTGTGGGCGTAGGTGACGAGCGGGGTGTAGACGAGCCAGTCGGCCTCCTGCGACTCGCTCGAATAGCCCGACTGCGGGTCGAGCGACTCGGGCGGGCTCCCCATGCTGACCTGGAGCGTCCCCCCCGGGGCGTAGCCACCGCTGGCGTGTCCGGCGCTTACGGAGCTGTTGGCGGAAGCTCCGGCACTGACGGTGCCGAGAGCCACGACAACTGTGGCCAGTGAAACCCCGACCGCGCCGAGAAACGCCAGTCGATTGTTACGTCTCATTTTTTTTCCTCCCTTGTGGTTTGTATTGTCGTTAGGCCCTTGGCGCCGCATCAGGGCGCCCCGCCTGCCTCGTCGTCCAGGCGGGCGAAAAGGTCGGTCTCCTCCAGCGCAGTGCCGCGGCCCTGGGGGGTGAGGTCACGGGCCAAGGTGTACTCGTCGATCCCGTAAACGTCGGCGACGGCGTCGGGTGCAATCGACAGTGTCTTTTTCAACCCGGGTTTCAGCTGGCAGTGGTGCGCGCTCATTGCCTCGATCCATTTGTGGGCGAACCGGGCGACGTTGACTCTGGTTGTGACCAGGCCCTCTTCGGGAGCGAGCTCGGGGTCCCCCCGCCCTTGCAGGCCTCCGCCCTCGCGGGCCGTGAAGGGCGCAGGCAATCCGAGCGCCACGTACCTCTCGTTGATCGTCCGGCGTCGTTCCCGGGAGGTAAAGGTGTAGTAGAGCTTTAGAGGTTGCCACACAGGTCCTGCCTCCGGGTAGGCGGCCGGGTCGCCGGCGGCGTCGAAGGCCTGCACGGCCACCTCGTGCGCCCGCAGATGGTCGGGGTGTGGGTAGACGCGCTGGTCTTCGGGATAAGTGACGACGACTTGAGGTCGTTCTCGCCTGATCACCTCGACGACGCGGCCCACCGGTCCCTCGAGCGGGACTCGGGCGAAGCAGGTCGGGGAGCGCTCCGTGAGGCCCACCGAGCCGGAATCGGGATAGTCCAGCATGACGACCGCGTCGTAACCCACGATGCCGGCCGCCTCCTTCAACTCGAGACGCCGGATCTGGGCGATGTTCGTACGGTCGCCTACCTGGCCGACTTCCGGGTTGAGGATGCGCCCACTTCCTCCGTCCGTGCAACAGACGAGGACTGTGCGGACGCCCTCGTGGTGGTAGCGGGCCACGCTGGCGGCGCCGAACTCCGATTCATCGTCGGGGTGGGCGTGAACCGTCAGCAAGCACCTGCGCCTCGCCACGTCGTTAGGAGCGCGAGGGGGCGTCAGCGCTGAAGGTGTGGTTGTAATGCCCATTATGGCTCCGATAATAGACGACGTTGACGATAAACATGATGGACATACATAGCTTTTGTGCTCGGCCCCTCCGGTCGGCGATGGTTTCGCTGCGGAAGCCCCCAGCCTTCGCCGCCTAACGACTCCGCACGCCAAACTAGGCGCCTGACAGCCCATGTCGATCGCGCCGAGCCCGCGTGGCTGCGTGCGGGAGGCGGTCCAGGTGTCTCCCACGACCTAATACTGAGCGTGTCTACGTAATAAAGGCGGCTCAAGCAGGTATTCTTCGTGGCCGATACAACCAGCGTGAAGGGGCCCACGACTGACGGGGGTCAGTCCCCGACCGTCTCCGAACCGCCGACGGCGCTTTCGTCGCGTCAGGGCGCGTTTGCAAGCGGCATTCCCCGCCCGGAATGGTGCTTGCAGGGCCTCATCCTCGCCCTCGTGATCGCCTACGGGGTGTCCGACATCGTCGTGCACCGACCGCCGAGCGGCTACAACACGATCTGGGACGGTTGGATCTACAACATCGCCCAATCGCTACCGGTCATCCCCGTCCTGTTGCGCGTCTGGCGCTCCTCCGAGCTGCGATCGGCATGGGTGGCGATCGCGATAGGGATCACCTTGATCACCGTCGGCAACCTCGTCTACACCTACCACGACCAGAACCTCAACCCGGTTCCCGACCCGGCTCCCAGTGACGCCGTGTACCTGGTGGCCTACGCGGCGTTCATCGTCGGCGTGGCCATGTTGACCCAGAAGTCGTTCGGACGGGTGCACGCCAGCGTGCGTCTCGACGGCGCCATCACGGGCTTGTCCGTGGGCGCTCTCGCCGGCATGTTCTGGTTCGAGCCGTTGCTGTACGCGAGCGGGCGCCCCCTCGAGATCGCCGTGAACATGGCCTACCCGCTGTGCGATCTGGTGCTTATCGTGCTCTTGGCAGCCGGGCTGGCACCGCATCGCTATCGGCCCAACTGGCCCACGGTCTTGTTGATGGTGGGTGTGGCCTGGTTCGTGGTCGGTGACATCGTCACTTTGAACCAGGTTGCCGCCAACACCTACGTGGCCGGGACGCCGCTCGACGACACCTGGCCCCTGGGCCTGTTCTTCCTCGGGATGGCGGCATCGGTGCGTGATCGTCGCCGCTCGGCTTACCCGCGTTCGGCCGTCTCCCCAGCAGGTCTGACAGTCGTGCCGGTGGCCTTCGGGGTGCTCTCTTTGCTCGTGCTGGCGGCATCTTTGGTCCGGCACGACTCGGCGACGGTGCTCTCGATGGCGATCGTGGCCCTTGCCCTCGTCATCGGGCGCATGTGGATGACGCTTCGTGAGGTGCGCCAGTCGGTCGTCAATTACCAGGACGCGCGTACCGACTACCTGACCGGCCTCGCCAACAGGCGCGCCTTTCTCGAACGCCTGCGCTTGACGTTTTTCAGGGGAGAAGGATCCGCGCTCAGCGCCGGGGTATTGCTGGTCGATCTGGACGGCTTCAAGGAGGTGAACGACGCTCTCGGTCACGCGGCCGGCGACGAGCTTTTGTGCATCGTGGCCAAGCGGTTCGAGCAAAGGCTCGGCAACAGGGGGATCCTGGCCCGTCTCGGGGGTGACGAGTACGCCTTTGCCCGTCAGGTGGACAACGAGAACGACCTCGTGATCATCGCCCACGAGTTCTCCCAAGCCCTGTCTGATCCATGCGTGATCGAAGGCACTAGCGTCCGTGTCGGGGCAAGCATCGGATGCGTTGTGGCGGACCCGGCAGGCTCGAGCCCGGGGGAGCTGCTACGTCGTGCCGACGTCGCCATGTACGAAGCCAAGCGCGCCCAATCAGGCGTCGTCGTCTATAGAACGGACATCGACCCGAACAGCAGGGAACGCTTAGTGCTGCTCGACGAGCTGCGCGACGCCATCGAATCCCGGGCGTTCATATTGCATTACCAACCCACCTTGGACCTGCGCACCGGCACGGTCCGTGGCGTGGAAGCCCTCGTCCGTTGGGAGCACCCCAGCCTCGGTTTGCTCTATCCGGACAGCTTCATCCCTCTCGCCGAACGTTACGGGCTGATGCCACTACTCACTCGTGCCGTTCTCGATCTGGCGGCGGCAGAAGGCGCCCGTCTCGAGCGGGCGGGTCAACACCTCGAAATGAGCGTGAACATCTCGCGCCATGATCTCGTCGACGAGCACCTGGCTGACTACGTCGACGAGGTGCTGGCCCTTTACAATTTCCCCCACGATCGACTGACACTCGAGGTCACCGAGTCAGCTCTCGGCGGCGACCCTGAACGGGCCGAACGCTGCGTGCGTGAGCTGCGGGCTCGGGGTCTGCGCATCTCGATCGACGACTTCGGGGTCGGATACTCCTCGATGTCGCAACTGCTCGGTCTCGCCATCGACGAGCTCAAGATAGACAAGTCTTTCGTCTTGGAGCTCAGCTCGGACCCACGCGCCCAGGCCATCGTCCGTTCCGCCATCGAGGTGGCCCGCGCCCTCGACCTCACCGTTGTAGCCGAGGGAATCGAGCGCGAGGACATCCTCCGTTCGCTCCAAGGCATCGGCGCGGACGTGGGGCAGGGCTACGTGATCGCCTACCCGCTCACCTCTCAACAGCTCGACGCCTACCTCGCCCAACCGGATCGTGGGAGCAGGCTGCTGAACCAAACCCCTCTGCTCATGGCGGGAGGTTGAACGACATCTCGTGAGCACGACGAGGCGGTCCGGATCGATCGTCTGGCCGCAGGCCGTTGTAGCCTGTCCTTAATGCGCAGGGCTATCGGGTTCGGTTTCAGCGGCGTCGTCGTCATCGTTATCGGACGCATGGCAGCGACGGGCCGGTTGCCGAGGAACCTCTTTGCCGGGATCCGCCTCCCCTCGACGATGCGTAGCGATGAGGCGTGGACCTGCGGACACCGGGCGGCAGGGTCGGCTTTGACGGCAGCCGGCGTCGGCCCGGTTGTCGCCGCGGTTTTCGTCGCCGCGAAGAACCCCGGTCGCGAGGCCGAGACCAAGCTCTTACGAATCGGCAACTGTTGGCTGCTCGCCTGGCTCGGCCTGGCGACGGTTCAGGCGAGCCGTGCCGCGCGGGCGGCTCAGGCAGCTCTTGAAGACACCGCGGCGGCTCGTCCCTAGCACCTGGTGAGGGCCAAGGGACCGAATGTGAAGGTGCCTCGGCTGCGTCCTAGGTACCACTAGCCGGCGGGATCGACGGCGCATCGCGAGCGGCCCGCTTCTAGTTTGGCTCCGCCTGGCCTTGCCATGAATCGCTGGAGGGGGCTCAGCTCGCTTCGGGGAGAACGGAGGTCTTTTCCTGCAGGAGCTGCCGAGAACGGTCTGGACGCCTGGCGCGAGAGAGCCGATCCAGTTCGGGGCGAGTTCTTGGAGTACGGCTCCTCCCCTCGCCAAGACTGCTGGTTAAGCGGGCACGGCATCTTCAGTACTGTCCACCGTCAAGCCCGGGGCCATGGAGGCTTTGTCGTGTTGTCGACGCACAAAGCCCTAGCCCTTGGGCTCGGCGCGGGTTCGTCTTGCGGTTCAATTGGTGGCGTGATCCCAAAGACGCGTCTTGAGTCCGAGCTCCGCCACAATGCCACGACGGTGACAGGGTTCCTGGAGCGGCTCGTGGGGGAACCGATCGAGGTGCATGAGCATCACCACGTGACAACGCAGGCGGCCATTCCGAATCTCCTCGCTGTCGAGGAAGGACACCGACTGCTCAAGCGGTCGTCCGTGCTGAGGGGAAGGCGCTCGGAGCAACCGTACTTGCACGCCACAAGCCTGATCGTCCCGAGTCGCCTTCCCTCCAGCTTCTGCCGCCAACTTGAGACGAGCAGCGACCCGATCGGGCGCATCTTTGAGAGAGAGGCGATCGCCTTCACCCGATCTCCTCTCCCGGGCCCTCCTTTGGATCAGCACTCTTTGCCGGGCGGTTCTTCACAGTCCGACGACTGCCTGTTCACGAGGTCCTACCGGGTCGAGGTTGAAGGCGTGCCGATCATGGTCATCACCGAATGGTTTCTTACCGCGCTCGCCCGGTTCCTCGGCCCTGTTTGAGACAAGTGGCTCGAGCGTCTCGGAGCCTCAGGCCTCGAACACGTAGGCACGCCCTGTGCTCTTGGCATGGCCGTCGGCACCGGTTACGGCGGTCGTGCCCGAGACAGCTACCGAGTAGCCGAAGTAATCGCCGGCTACGGTGTCCGAGCCCTTCAGCTCGGCGGCCTGGCTCCAGTGCGCTCCCGTGCCGGTGAACACATAGGCGCGGCCGGCGTCCTTCGCGTCACCCGGCGCGCCGGCGATGGCGGCGGTGCCCGAGACGCCCACGGTGTAGCCGAAGTCGTCACTTGAGGCCGTGTCCGAGCCCTTGAGCTCCGCGGTCTGCCTCCAAAGGCCGCCTGAATCGCCGAAGACATAGGCCCGGCCGGCTTGCTTGGAGAAGCCCGGCGCGCCCGCGATGGCGGTCGCGCCCGAGATGGCCACCGAGACCCCGAAGCCGTCGTCGGCCACGGTGTCAGAGCCCTTCAGCTCAGCGACCTGCCTCCACCCAGATGCTGCGTTGCTGAAGACATAGGCCCGGCCGGCGTCCTTGGCGTGGTCCGGTTCTCCCACGATGGCGGAGGTTCCCGAGATGGCCACCGAGTACCCGAAGCCATCGTTCGCGACAGTGTCAGTGCCCTTCAGCTCCGCAGTCTGCTTCCAGCCACTCGAGGTGTCGTTGAACACGTACGCCCTGCCGGCACTTTTCGTATGGCCGTCACCACCTACGACAGCGGTCGCGCCGGAGATACCAACCGATTCGCCGAAGTAATCGCCCGCTGCGGTGTCGGCGCCCTTCACCTCGCCTGTCTGCTTCCAGCCGGCGGTCGTCTTGGCGAACATATAGGCGCGCCCAGTGTTCTTGGCGTAGCCCGGTGCACCCGCGACGACGGTCGTGCCCGAGATGCCTACCGAGTAGCCGAAGAAATCACCACTTACGACGCCGGATCCCTTCAGCTCCCCCGACTGCTTCCATCCCGTTGCCGTATCGCTGAACACGTACACCCGGCCGACGTCCTTGGCGTAGCCCGGAGCGCCTACGAGGGCGACCGAGCCCGAGATGGCCACCGAAACGCCGACAGCATCGCCGGCGACGGTGCCGGAGCCCTTCAGTTCATTGAGCAAGGTTCCGATCGGCGGCGTTGCCCGGCTGCCCGCCGACACGGGCGAAGCGAGGACCACCAGCAGTGACACCGACGTCATCGCTAGAGCCACACTCGCGAACATTCGGGCCAAGCGGAACCTGGGCATGTGACACCTCCGAATAACAGCCGGCGTCCCGTGCGAAACGCTTGCCGCCCTCAACAAAGCATCGCGCTGTTACCTTCGGTGTGCCAGTACACCGGCATCGCGCGGGCACAGGACGTGCAGGTCATTGACCAAGAGCTCGTCGAATACGCCCGGCGGCGTCGGAGGAATCGCTTGTTGGCTGGAAACGCCCTCACAAAGAGAAGTCAACCGAGCGCCGCGCTCGTGCGCCGCCGTCGCCGAGGCGGACATAGCCGTCCGCCGCCGTCGTCTCGTCGAGGTTCGCAGTCGGCTCGCTCGAACGGGCAGGCGAGCGTGGAGCCGACCTCCGGTCGAAGAGCCGACGTCGCTCGTGCCGGCGGGCACCTGTCGGCGACGCGGCATTAGCGAGATCGTAAGCGTTGATGTAGTCGGCGAGGAGAGAATAGGAACGTAACGCCAAGGCAGCGGACTCGGGCTCAGAGTCCGTGCTTTCGGCCTTCATGAGGAGTCGAATGGCCGTCTTGATCGCGGACCGGTCCATGGTCGTTAGTCTCCCTCGCTTTGTCGAGGCGATAATACCTCGGCCCCGTAGCGGGGCTGCACGAAAGGCTCTCGGTCGTCTCGCGCTGCTCTGGGGTCTTGCAAGCCAGAGCGACACTCACTCGATGAGCGCCGCCACCGCCTCGGGCAACAGGGGGCGGGCGAAAAGGAATCCCTGACCCTGGTCACAGTCCAGCCCGGCGAGGGTGTCGAGCTGTTGGCTCGTCTCGATGCCCTCGCCTACCACTGTTATACCGAGGGCGTGGGACATCGCCGTCACGGCGGCGACGATCTCGCGGTCGCGCGGGCTCCGGCCTATCTGGGCCACGAAGCTCCGGTCGATCTTCAAGATGTCGACCTTTAGACGCTGCAGGTGGGCAAGAGACGAGTAGCCCGTCCCGAAGTCGTCGAGGGCGAGGCGCACGCCGAGGTTGGACAAGGCTGCCAAGGTCTCTTGGACGTCGCCCCACTCGCCAACGAAAGCGGTCTCTGTCATTTCGAGACAAAGCCGCTGCGGCAAGACGCCGTGGCGCCGGACTACCTCAGCGACACGGCCTGCGAAGGCGGGCTCCGACAGCTCGGCGCCTGAGACGTTGACGGCCATGGTGAACTCGTCTGGCCAACCCGGTTTCGAGGTCCACTCGACGAGCTGACGACAGGCCTCTTCCATGACGAAGGCGTCGATGGCGCCGATGAGACCATGCTGTTCGGCGAAGGGGATGAAGTCGTCGGGCGGCACGACGCCCCGCTCGGGATGGCGCCAGCGCACCAGAGCCTCGGTCCCGATGAGCGTCCGGTTCTCGTCGAGGGCGAACAAGGGCTGGTAGAGCAAGAACAGCTCGCCATTTTCGATCGCACGGCTGAGCTCGTTTTGCAAGAGGCTCGCCAGAGTGCCGATGTGCTGGGACGAGTCGAAGACCCGATAGCGGTTCCGCCCGGTCTCTTTCGCCTCGTACATGACGGCGTCGGCGTCGCGGATGAGCTGCTCGGGCTCCGCGTGCCGATCGCGGGTCACCACTATGCCGACACTGCAGGTGATGGACAGGTCCCGCCCGTCGTCGGTGTAGGGGACGCGGACGCCCCGCACGATCCGCTCGGCGATGAGATCGACATCGTCGTCGTCTCTGAGCGAGCCACAGAGCACCACGAACTCGTCGCCGCCGAGTCGGGCGACGGTGTCGACGTTGCGGGACAGCTGGGAGAGCCGGCGCCCGGTCTCGGCGAGCACCTGGTCGCCGGCTTCGTGGCCGAAAGAGTCGTTGATCGCCTTGAAGTGGTCAAGATCCACGAACAGCACGGCAAGACGACCTGGTTGTCGCTCCAGGGCGGCGAGAGACTGCGCCAGCCTGTCCATGAGCGCGACCCGGTTCACGAGGCCAGTCACCGGGTCGTGCAGGACCTGGTAGGCAAGAGCGTTCTCCGCCTTGACCTGTGCCGTCACGTCTCGGGAGATGCCGAAGGTGCCGATCACGCGGCCTTCCTCATCCCGAAGCGGCATCTTGGTGGTAGAGACCCAGGCGCCGGTTCGGCCGTGGAAGGTCTCGCGCTCCAGTTTTCCCATCATCGGTTCGCCGGTGCGAATGATCCGCTGCTCGTCTTCGAAAGCGGCCGCGGCGTGCTCGTCGCTGAAGAAGTCGAAATCTGTCTTTCCGATCACCTCTTGCACCGTGAGCTCGGGGGTGACGGCGGCGACCCAGCCCGCGCTTACAAGGAGGAACCGGCTTTGCAGGTCCTTGAAATAGATGCGCTCTTCGCTCGTGGACAAAAGGTTGCCGATGCAGGTGAGCTTGAGCTCGCGCTGCGCCTGGCTCCCGCCCGACCACTGCGAACCAAGTCCCGCCATGACCACCGCCACTCCTGCTAGGGGATCGATGGCTTCTATCGACCGCCCTCAAGGGAATGCTTAGCGCGAGCTGGCGTCTTGTTCAGGGATGGGCGGCCGATAGCGACCCCAACGCACCGCCGCCCGCCTGGTCGCCGGCTCGTGAGTCAGCAGGCGGGGCCGTTGTCGTGGTGGACGTGGTCATGGCGCCGGTCGAGGTGGTCGTCGTAGCCGTGGTGCTGGCGCCTGCGGTTATCGGTCCAATGATTCGCGCGGCGCCAGCCCGACGGTGGTCGACCACGACGCGGCGAGCGAACGCGGAACCATCGTCATTGAGGTTACGAGCAAGGAGAAGACAAGCCGTCGGTGCCCCACGCGGCAAGGTCGGGGGCAAACAGGTCGGCTGGCTACGGGGCAGCCTTAGGAGGCTGGCAGACTGCTGCGAAGTGAGAGGGCCTCGGCTAAGAGCTGACAGCTCAGGTGGAATTGCCCCGCTTCGACGGACAGGTTGATTATGCCGCTTGAGTTCTCGTAAGGGCCTGGCCCGTCTTCCTTCTCTCGTATTCGACTGGCGACAGGCTGCCGAGTGAGCTGTGGCGGCGCACGCGGTTGTAGAAGACCGGCCAAGCGTTCTAGCCACAAACCAGCCGCCGCCTACGGCAAACTGCTAAGCAGAGACGGTGCAATTCAGCTCCGAAGAACTTGCCTGGGCGACCGACGTCGTCGGAAGGTGGGTGCCGCCCACGCCCCAGTACGTGTGGCCCTTGCTCGCAGACAAGGTTGGTGCCGAGGTCTGGGTCAAGCATGAGAACCACACCCCTACGGGCTCGTTCAAACTGAGAGGCGGTCTCGTGTACGCCGAGCGCTTACGGGCGAGGCGGCCGGGGGTGAAAGGGATCGTGTCCGCCACCCGCGGCAATCACGGCCAGAGCCTGGCTTTTGCCGGGAGAGCAGCACGCATCGCCGTCACCATTGTCGTCCCGAAAGGCAACAGCCCGGACAAGAACGCGGCCATGCGGGGCTTCGGGGCCGAGTTGATAGTGCACGGTCACGACTTCCAGTCCGCTCGCGAGCACGCCAGCGAGCTCGGCAACGACCGCGGGCTCGAGGTAGTCCCCTCGTACCACCCGGACCTGGTGCTCGGAGTGGCCACCTATGCCCAAGAGTTGTTCTCCTGCGCCGGCGTTCTCGACGCCGTCTACGTGCCGGTCGGGATGGGCTCGGGCATAAGCGGCCTCATCGGTGTTCGAGACCTGCTCGGCCTCAGCACCGAGATCATCGGGGTCGTGGCCGAAAAGGCCCCGGCGAGCGCGCTTTCCATGAGGGCCGGGAGGGTAATCACCACCGAGACCGCAACGACCTTTGTCGACGGGGTGGCGTGCCGGGTTCCCGACGCCGAGGCGGTTTCGGTCATCTGCGCCGGGGCTGCGCGGATCCTCACGATAAGCGAGGACGACGCGGCCGAGGCGATGCGGGTCTTGTTCGCCGCCACTCACAATGTCGCGGAGCCCGCCGGCGCGCTGGCGCTGGCCGGCCTTTTCCGAGAACTCCCCTGGGCGGCCGGAAAGCGCGTGGCCGTGATCCAAAGCGGCGGCAATGTGGATGCGGGTCAGCTCGTCGAAGTCCTGGCGGGCCGCACCCCTCCGGCATGAAACTGGCGGTTGAGCGCCGGATCGGCCGTGGCGACAGTCGATAAATTGCTGTCGTGGCTCATTTCGCAGTGACGACCGCTCACGGCCCGAGCTGGGACACCTCGCGCCCGATCCGTGACCAGCAGGCCTGGGCCGAGCACGCAGCTTTCATGGACGGTCTCGTCGATGACGGTTTTGTCATCTTGGGTGGCCCGCTCACCGACGGGGAGCGGGCCTTGCTCGCCGTCGAGGCCACCGACGAGAGCGAGATCAGAAGACGTCTCTCGGAGGATCCCTGGGCGGCCATGGATCTGCTTCGGATCGGCTTGATCGAGCCCTGGACGATCTGGTTGGACGGCAGGGAGCGCCGAAACCAAGCCGTTTAGGCCGGCGGTCAGGTCGCGACCTTCGCCTTACGTCGCAAAGGGGGCAACGTCGGTGGGGGCTGGCGGCGTGGCGGCAGCTCGGACAACAGCTCGGTCGTGGCGGACGCAATGGTCCGGACTGCCCTGTCGAAGGCGCTTTTGGTCGTGTCGGAGGCCGATTGCACGCCAGAGACCTTGCGCACGAACTGGCGGGCGGCCGCCTCGATCTCCTCGCTCGTTGCTGCTGGCTCGAGGCCTCTAAGAGTGGTGATGTTCCTGCACATGCGGCCAGGCTAGGACCGGTGACCTGTCGCTTGTGCAAAGTCGCAGCCGACAGGGCCTTAAGCATGACGGATGATGTCGGTAAGGTGGCTGCGGTGGGTGGCGGTCGCCCTCGGTGTTGCCATCGGTGCCGTCTTGGTCCTGAGCCGCCATTGGCTCATCGGTGTCCTCATCCTCGCCCTGGCGCTCGTGAGGGCATCGGTGTTGGTGACCGTTCGCAAGCGCCGGGCAGCCTTTAGGACAAGGCGGGCAGACTGGCTCGGGTCACGGCGCTATTAGCAACGCGGCGAGATAGGGCGTTTCGAAGAGCTCCGTTCCGCCTATTGGTCGGATCCGCAGGGCTCAGCCGCTCAGTCCTTGGTGCCGGTCAGGCCCAGCCGAATCCCGACGGCGATTATGGCCAGGCCACCGACGCCACCGATGAGCTCCAGGCGCTTGGGTGATCTCGCGAACCACGTGCGGGCGGCGCCTGCGAACAAGCCCCAGGCATTGTCGCAGACTAGGGCGATGGCGGAGAACACGAGGCCCAACAACAAGATCTGATCGGGAAGGTGCCCCTGGGTCCGATTGACGAACAAGGGCAGGATCGCCACCAAGAACACGACCGTTTTGGGGTTGGTTGCCCCGACGATGAAGCCCTGCAGCAAATAGCGACGGCGCGAAGGCGCCTTTCCGGGTTGCAGCATGGTGAGCAGAGATCGGCGCTCGCGAATGGTCTTCGCGCCGAGGAACACGAGATAGACCGCGCCGAACAGTTTCAGGCCCGTCAACAAGGCGACGGAGCGCTCTGCCAGGGCGCCGACACCGAAGGCAACAGCGACGACTTGGACATATTCGCCAAGCGTGTTGCCGACGACCGTAAAGACGGCTGCCCTGCGTCCGTAGCTAAGGGCGCGGGCGACGACGAACATGACGCTCGGTCCTGGGATCAAGATGATCACGAGCGCCGTGAGGGCGAAGGCGGCGAGGTGACCATCTCCGGGCATGGCCCCGAGGCTAATGGCCCTCGGTCAGCTTGGTGTTGAGCGAAGTTGCTTCTTGTGCCGCGCCTTGGACGTCTCGAGGTCGGCGAGAAGGGGGCGATGGCCAGCGCAGCTTGGTGGGTAATCTCCATGTGGAGATGGTCGATGTCGAGCTTCTTTACCGTCAGCACCTGACCGATGCCGACAGGCGGCTCCTGCGCGAAGCTTTGGGCCCCGACGTCCCGCTCATCGCGGCGCTCGGATCGCCCGAAGTGGAAACGGTCGTCTTCGGTGCCGGTGAGCCCGCTTTGGTCTCGGTGGGAGTCTCGCCCTTTCTGGCCTTTGCGACAGCGGTGCACCGCACCGCGGCGGCGCTCGAGACGACGAGCTTCGTCGAGGAAAGGTGGGCGCCGCGCGTGCGCATCCCGGTTTTCGACGTGGCGGCTCTGCGGGCGCTGTTGTCCGATCCGGTGCGACGCTACTTCCTCGTCGAGCTTCTGGCTTCCTACACCCGCGTTGCCAGCGGAGTGACCTGGACCCGTACCTCGCGGGGATGGCGCCGTCGCCGTTTCAGCGAGCTGGACCCGGTACGCCTCGCCGAGCTGCTCGATGTCGTGGAATCGAACGAGCGCCCCGGTGTTTATCGTCGGCTGGGCGACCTGGCTTTGTTCTTGTTGGGCGTGTTCCCCGACCACCCGCCCGTGCTCACCGGTGGCGTGGCCTCCGACAGGCTGGCTCGCTTGTCCGGCCTCGGCAGCGACTATGCCGGAGGGCTCGACACCAAGGACCTCTTGGAGCTGCTCGGTGCGCGCTGGTACGCGGCGGCGGTGGCTTCTGCCAAGGCCACCGGTTTCCCCGTGACCACTACCTTGACGGTTGCCGGCCATATGGGCGAGCACTTCAGGGATGCGAGACGGGTTCTCAACGCCGTAACGGACCGTTATCTGTTCCCCTTGCGCGAGCAGTGGTTCGGGACGAGCTGACAAAGATGGGCCAGCCATGCCGTGGCTGTCGCAGCTAGACGCGCAGTCGCAGCGGCGTTTTCTTGTCCGGCTACGAAGTTCAATAACGGTGAAGCAACGAGCGCTTGGCTTTTTTGGGCAGCTCGTGCGGTCGCTGCCGTTCATGGCTTGGCGCTCGGAGATACCGCCGGCGTAATCTCCAATCAGTGTTCCGCTATGCGATCTACGTCCACGAACCTCGCCAGCCTTGGCAAGCGAGCGGGTCCCGGGACTGGCACCTCTTTAAGCTCCCGGAGTCGCCGTCAGGCGCTCCCGTTCTCACGCTTTGCAGGAATCTGACCGTCGATATTCACGACTTCATGGCATCGGCTCGTCTGCCAGTCGATGAGTGGCGGGCACATACAGGAGCGGAGCATGTCTGCCGGGTGTGTGACGAGTTGTCCGTAATCCTGGAGCGGGAGTCGGCTTAGAGCGAGATCGCAGGTCGGGCTAGGAGACGCTCCCAGGCCCTACGCGAGGAGCGATAGGTGCCCCTCGCAGCCGAAGTGAAAATTGTGGTTGGCGGCCAGAAAACACCGACCACACGCGTTGCACCAGGTTCGGAGTTGGACGACGGGGGAGCGATTTCGACCGAGCTCCGGTCCGGGCAGCTGAGTCTGTGCTCGTGACCACAAGCACAAAGTTGCTGGCGACAGCAGCAACTTCGGGCTCTAAAAGCCAATTCGGGCCGAGGCAGCGGGTCTGGCACAAAAAGGGGGCACCTCCGAACGCCGCCAGCCCCAGTACGCCCGTCGTCTAGGCCCGGAGTCGGCCTAGGATTGTCAATTAACAAGAAATCCATGCTCTTTGACCACTCCGGTCAGCAGAGCCGACAGGCGCCGAATGGACACCGGCGCCCCCGAACGGAGAGATAACAATGGCAGTCCAATTGCCCAAGGCCACCCGCGAGACCAGTAAGGAGGTCGACAGACGGCTCGAAGCCGTCATAGCTGAGCAAGAAAAGATCTTCGTCGACCGCCAGCCGCGGTCCCTCGAGCTAAGCCGGCGCGCCGTCAAGGCACTGGCCGGAGGGGTGACCTCGAGCTGGCAGATAACGCGCCCGCAGTCGGTCTGGATCAGTCACGGCAAGGGCTCGAAGATCTACGACGTCGACGGTGAGGAGTACGTCGACATGCACGGTGGCTATGGCGCTGGCCTGGCCGGCCACGGGCACCCTTTGATCGTCGAAACGGTGAGCCGTCGTGTCGCCCTTGGGACCCATTTCGCACAACCGACCGAGGACGCCATCATCGTGGCCGAGGAGCTGGGCAGTCGTTGGGGACTGCCGCTGTGGCGCTTTGTCAACACGGGCACCGAGGCGACGATGGACGCCGTCCACCTCATGCGGGCGGTCACAGGCAGGGACATGATCATCAAGGTCGAGGGCTGCTACCACGGCCACCACGACTCGGTGCAGGTGTCGGTGGCTCCCGAGGCGGAGGACATAGGTCCTGCCGACAAGCCCATCGGGTCTCCCGCCAGCACAGGCATCCCTGAGGCAATGCTGGTTCTCACCAAGATCGCCTCGTTCAACAGCGTCGAGAGCGTCCGGCGACTGCTCGAGGAGTACCCCGGCCAGATCGCCGGCATGATCATCGAGCCGATCATGATGAACGCCGGCATCATCAAGCCGGAGCCTGGATACCTGGAGGGTCTAAAGCAGGTGCTTCACGAGCACGACGCCCTCTTGACCTTCGACGAGGTGAAGACCGGTCTCACTGTCGGCCCCGGCGGAGCCACGAAGCTCTACGGGACGACGCCGGACCTCGTCTGCCTCGCCAAGTCGATCGGCGGAGGGCTCGTCTTCGGCGCCATGGGCGGCACCGAAGAAGTCATGAAGTACGTAGCCAACGGTGTCTACGCCATGGTCGGGACCTTCAACGGCAACCCGCTCTCGGTGGCGGTGTGCCGCACGATGCTCGAGAAGATCGCCACCGATGAGGCCTACGAGAGGATCGGGGTGCTCCATGAGCGGATCGACAGGTCCCTCGAGAAGATGATCGAGGAGACCGGCCTTCCCGCCCATGTCGTGTCGGTCGGAGGCAAGGGCTGTGTCACCTTCTCGACCACGCCGGTGCACGACTACAGGGAGTTCCTCGAGATCGACGACAGGTACAACCACGCTCACTGGCTCTTCCAGCACAACGGTGGCGTGTTCCTTCCTCCCTGGGGAAAGACCGAGCAGTGGCTCATCTCGGTGCAGCACGACGACTCCGACGTGGATCGCTTCCTCGGCAACTTCGAACGTTTCGCACGGGCCGTGGCCGATTAGCTCTCGACCACAAGGCGCGTGGATCAGCTCTTTTCGGCGTCCGGACGCGGGTCAGCCCCATCATTTGATGAAGGCTGGTCCGTGGCCGGGGCCGGGAGCTGGCCGACCCCGGCGGCGAGGAGGCCCGAATTGGGCAGCTTGAACACTCCGTCGTCGGTGCGCACCGTGACATAGACGAGACCGATCTCGAGCACCCAGGCGTCGAAGACACCTCCGAGGGCGCCCGAGCGGATCCGGACATGGTCACCGACCTTGAAAGGTCGCGCCATCAACAGCACAAGGGCGGCAAAAACATTGCCGAGGCTTTGCTGGGCGGCGATGCCGAGTACGACTCCGGCGAAGCCGGCACCGACGAGCACGTGGTCGATGGCCACCCCGAGCCCGAGCACTTCGAAGACGCCGACTAGGACGACCACGTAGCAGACGGCCACGATGACAAGGCGGACCGCCACCCCGGCGGTGGCGATGGTGCGTTGCGTGACGAGATGGCCGAGACCGTCGGCGACGCGACGCGAGGCGACGAAGCCAAAGACGAGGAGCACGCCGGCTGAGATCCACGCGACGAGCTTCGCGTTGAGCGCCGGCCCGTGGATGTTGCCGAAGTCCCTGCCGACGACGAGAGCGGCCACGGCGACGATCGCCGCGACCAAGCCAACCACGAGGTCCCGCTCGCGAGCCCGTCTCATCTTCTCGACCCTTCTGTCGCCACCATTTATCCAGGGTAGTCAACTGTTCGCGGCCTTCTCGGTCCCATCGAAAGGCGCGCCTTTCGTGGCGCGAACCTCCTCTTAGCGCGACGCGGACACCCATGCGGGAAGAATTAGGCGTGTCTTGGCGATTCACATGAGGTGGATGCGCCACTCGAGCTGACCCCGGAAAGGGTCGCCCCCTGTCACAGCCCGGACTGGCTGGTCCTCACCTTGGCGTGCGTGGCGCAGTTCATGGTGCTGCTCGACGTCTCGATCGTGAACGTGGCCCTGCCCTCGATCAAGCACAGCCTCGGTTTCTCACAAGCGGAGCTGCAGTGGGTGCTGAACGCTTACACGCTGACGTTCGCGGGTTTTCTCCTCCTCGGCGGCCGTCTTGCCGACCTTTTCGGGCGCAGGCGCATCTTCCTCGTCGGCCTGGCTGTGTTCACCCTGTCCAGCCTGCTCGGAGGCTTCGCGCAGAACCAGGCCATGCTCATATCGGCGCGGGCGGCCCAGGGTCTCGGAGGGGCGATCTTGTCCCCGGCAACCTTGACCATCCTCACGACCACCTTCCGAGAGCCGCAGGCGCGTGCGCGGGCCATGGGCATGTGGAGCGCGGTGGCCGGCGCAGGTGGCGCGGCGGGCGCTTTGCTGGGAGGAATTCTCACAGAGGAGCTGTCGTGGCGGTGGATCCTGTTCATCAACATCCCGATCGGGATCGTCACCTTCATCGTTGCCCGAATCTTTTTGCAGGAGATGCGGGCAGAAGGCGAACGGGAGCCGCTCGACGTGCTCGGCGCCGTCCTCGTGACAAGCGGTCTGACCGCACTCGTGTTCGGTGTCGTGCGCACCACCAGCGTCGGCTGGGGGTCCTGGCAGACCCTTGTCGTCCTCGTGCTCGCGGCCGGGTTGCTCGGCTGGTTCGTCGCCCATGAGGGGCTCGTGGCAAAGTCGCCGATAATGCGTCTTTCTCTGTTCAAGCGGCGGTCGATCTGGACCGCCAACGTCGTGATGTTCCTCCTGTCGGGCGCCCTGTTCGCCATGTGGTTCTTCGTCTCGCTCTACCTGCAGCTGGTACAGGGGTACTCGCCGTTGAGAACAGGCTTTGCCTTCGTGCCCCAAACCCTTGCGATCATGATCGGGGCGCAGATCTCCTCGCGTGTCGTGCTCCGCCTCGGGCCGCGTCCGCTTCTCGTGGCGGGTGGCCTTTGCTCGGCCGTTGGGCTCTTGCTCTTTTCCGGCCTCGGGGTGCACACGGCCTACTGGTCGGGCTTTTTCGCCCCGAGCGTGCTCGTGACCTTCGGGCTCGGCATCTCGTTCACCCCGCTCGCCTACGCGGCCACAGCAGGCATCCCCCGCCATGAGTCGGGCCTCGCCTCCGGGCTTGTGAACACCTCGCGCCAAATAGGCGGTGCCGTCGGCCTGGCGGCACTCGCCACCATCGCCACGACCAGGACCCACCATGTCGCCCACGCCGTGAACCAGCTCGTCGCGTTGACCGACGGGTACACGCTGGCTTTCCGGATCAGTTCGGCGATCGCTCTCGCAGCCGGGCTGGCCGCCCTCCTAGTGCCGGCAAGGCTGGCCGAGCAGGCGGCCTCGCCCGCTGCCGCTGCACCGCTGAGCGAGCCCGCCGCGCTTCGCACGGCCGAGTAGGCCTTGGCGCGCCGTTTTGTCGCTGGCGGTCGCTGACGGCTCAAAGCCAGCCACGCCAGTCGAACATTCCTGCCGGTTTCTCGGCCAGGCACCGCAAAGCGGTCAGTACGTGCCTGTCGGCGACGGCGTATGGTTGCGGTACCCAGAACGGAGCTTGAGGCATGTCGGAAGAAGCGCCCATTGCCGATCGGCCTCAGGGTCTCGGTCGAGGCGGTACTCAGCCACCAGGTGGCAGTTCGGCGCCCCGGATCAGGGTTGTCACCGACAGCGCCGGCGACCTCGACGCCAAGCTCGCGGCCGAGCACCAGCTGAGCATCGTGCCGCTCGACGTCCGTCTCGGCGAGTTCGGGCCGGACGTCACCTCGACGTGGTCGCCCGAGGAGTTCTGGCGCTGGAGTGCCAAGGTTCCCGAGCTGGCCGAGACTTCTGCCCCCTCACCAGGGGCCTTTTTGGAAGCGTTCTCCGCTCTTGCGGACGAGGGCGCCCAGGGGATCGTCTGCGTGACTTTGTCATCCAAGCTGTCCGCCACCTACCAGGCGGCCGTCTTGGGGGCCGAGAGCCTTTCCGGTCGCATCGAGGTACGCGTCGTGGACTCTTTGTTCGCCACCATGGCCCAGGGCCTCGTCGTGCTCAGTGCCGCAAGAGCCGCCGAAGCGGGCGGGGACATCGAGGCAGTCGCGGCCGCGGCGGCATCGAGTCGGGAGCACATCTGCCTATACGGCGCGCTTGCCTCGCTCGACAACCTGCGCAAGGGTGGCCGTCTCGGGTCGGGTCAGGCCCTGTTGGGCGGCCTGCTCGACATAAAGCCAGTGCTCGAGATCCGTGAGGGGACCTTGGAGCTCGAGTCACGGCCGCGGACGCGGCAGCGCTCTTTCGAGCGCCTAGTCGCCAAGGCCCGCGCCGCAGGAGAGGTCGAGCGCGTCGCTGTCGTGCACGCCGCCGCCTCCGATGTCGACTCGTTCGTCGAGATGCTCGCCGAGGTGGTACCGAAAGAGCGCATCAGCGTCGGCTGGCTCGGTCCTGTCATAGGTGCCCACGTCGGCCAGGGCACGATCGCCGTGGCCGAACATGGCTGGTCCGGGACCGTTCAAGAAGCAGACTTGTAGATCTCCCGCCAGTTCGCCACGGAGGGCTGCACGCGCCCGGCGCGCGCCTTGCCGAAAAGGGCGAGGAGGTTGCCGGTGATCTTGCCCACCATCGGGGCGGGGCACGAAGAGTCCCTGGGCGCACATGGCGCAAGGGAGGGTATCCAGTTGGTCGTGCCGCTGTCGAAGATGCCGGCGCCGGTGGCCGGGTCGCTCCAGTAGGTCATGTCCGAGTCGAGGAACCCCTGCAGATCGCCGTCCTCACTGACGGCGTCGGCCAGGGGGACAGGAGAGTGCCCGAGGATCTCGAGGTTGGTGGGATACTCGTCAGGATCGAACTCGTCGAGGTCTGTGGCGATGACCCCGGGCACGCTCGAGCCGTCCTTGAGGCCGGTCCCCTTGAAGATCCACGCGCTCGCGTCGGCGACGACAAAGGGGAAGAGCGGCTCGCCGGGTTCGACGAAGCCGATGTAGTTCTCCCCGACGAAGCCCACCTCTGACCAGTCCGCCGGCGGGCTGGCCCAGGTGTTCCCGGTCACCTGGAGCGGGTTGCCTTTGCCGTTCAGGGGGTCTTCGCTGCCGTCGCGGTAGTCGACCTCCTCCCTGTCGGGCCCGAGAGGCGAAACCTGGGGCCGGACGTGGCGCAGGATGGCGCTCGCGCCGAAGAAGATCATGTTGACCCCGGCGTGCTCGGCGGCGACGGCCGCCAGGCGCTCGCCGAGCGACCAGCACTCGTCGTGGCCCAGGGAGAGAAACGCCTTGTGGTGCAACAAGATGCCCGGGTGGCGCTCGACGGTGACGTCGGTGACGTAGGTGACATCGAGGCCGTGCTGCTCCACAAAGCGTATGAAGGGGTACTCGCTGCCGAGGAAGTCGCCGGCCCCCTGGCCGTAGCCGTAGGGCCTGTCGAACGAGACGATCCTCGCCCGCGTGCAAAGGGGGTAGCCGCCCTGCGGGCAGGCACCGATCCCGGTGTAGAAGTCGTAGCCGCCATAAGGGTTCCAGGCCTGCCATGTGTAGACGTCGTTCTTGACGAGGTAGGTGGCCGTCGAGCTCGGGTCCCAGATCGTGAGCGGGACGTAGCTTTCCTGGCCGCCGGAGCCGACGAGCTTCAAGAGGTAGTCACCCGGCACGAAAGCGGAGGTGACGAGGAAGCGGAGCGTCGGTGCCCAGTTGTCGCACGAGACCATATTGACGCCCGCGGTGAGCGGGCACGCCGGCTGGGGGCGCCCGGGGATCTCTTTTGACTGCCAGACGAGACGGGCACCTTCGCCCTGGTAGTAGCCCATGCGATAGGCCTGCACGCGGAACCGTGCGGCGTTGGTGTTGACGTACAGCGTCACCTTGTCGCCCTGTGCGGCATAGGTGGTGGAGGCGAAACCCGCAATGTTGGGCGGCGTGCCCGGGGGGATCTTCCAGGCATCGGTCCCGGGACGCTTGTTCTCGGCGACGACCCAGCTCGCCTCAACTCCATACGCGCTGGCGAAGGTGACGTCTTTTGCGGGAGCGGGACGGTGTTTGGCGGCCGGCGGGTGCTTGAGCGCCTGCGCCTTCGCGGCAGGCGTGGCGCTGCACCCGGCCGCGAGGAGCGCCAGGGCGGCGATGAGGCCGAGGCGGCGGACTCGTGTGTTCACGGGCGCCGGGGCAGTGGTGCAAAAGGCATGCCTTAACCGTAGTGACCTTGTCGCGATATTGGCGGGTCAGCCGGGATCGAAGGGGTGCTCCCGAAGCCCTAGGTGGCCTCTTTCGCCCTCGGGCCCATATGTCGCACCGAGGGGATGGCCACGATGGCGGCCACCTCCGCGAAAAGGTAGACGCTCCCCCCGATGAACACGGCGTGGATCCCGACCGCTTTGGACAGCGGTCCGACGATGGCATAGCCGAGCGGCAAGAACACGAGCGATCCGAACCAGTCATAAGCGCTCACCCGCGACAGCACCTGTGATGGGACCTCGCGTTGCATGGTCGTTTGCCACTGCGTGTCGAAGACGGCAAAGCTCGCCCCTCCGAGGAAGGCCCCGGCGGCGATGACGCTCACGGGCGCCCGGTAGGCAAGCGACAGCATGGGCAAAACCCACACGAGCAACGACAAAGCGGCTGCGACAAGCGGTCGCCTGAAGCGCATCCGCAGCATGGCGATGCCCCCGAGCACGGCACCTGCTCCTTGAGCTGAGAGGATCGTTCCCCAGGCCGTCGCCCCGCCGAGCGACTCCTTGCTGATCACGGCGCCGAGAACAAGAAAGGGCGCCGCCAGGGCCACGTTGAAGACCGAGGCGGAAACGACGATCGCCCAAAGCCATGTCCGCGACCAGAATTCGTTCCAGCCGTGGCGTAGCTGGGAGAAGAAGGACTCCGGCGGCGCCGCCGTCGTCGGGGCGAGGCGAAGGGCGCCGAGCGAGCAGACGCTGAGGACATAGCTCAGGGCGTCGGCGAGGATCGCCCAGCCCGGGCTCGCCGTCGCCACGATCACGCCCGCCACCGCCGGTCCGATGATGCTGCCGATGGACATCGTCAGCCCGTTGAGGGCGTTGGCCTGGGTGAGCCGCTCGCCTGAGACGATCTGGGGGATGAGCCCGGTGAGCGCAGGGACAAAGAAAGCCGTTCCCGAGCCGACGATGGCCGAGAGCAGCAGGAAACCCCACAACTGAGGGTGCCCGAAGAGTATCCAGGCACCGAGGGCGGCCTCCGCCAAGGCTCGCAGGACATCGGCCGTGAGCATGATCCGGCGCCGGCCCAGTCGGTCGGCCGCCACGCCACCGACGAGCAGGAAGATCACGAGCGGGATTGTCTGCGCCGCGAGCACGGCGCCGACCTCGGATGCCGACCCGTGACGCAGCGCCAGCACGGCGAACGACAGCGCCACGGGCGCCATGCCGCTACCGACCGACGAGGTCAACTGGCCGAGGAAGTAAAGGCGGAAGTTGCGCTCGTGGAGGGCACCTAGCCACCTCTCAAAGCGCATGGCCCGCCATGCTAAACGGGCCGCCAGTAGCCCGATGCCGGCCCCCCGGAGTCCTTCCGGCAGGGAATCGAGCCGGGCCGCCCGGGTTGGTGAGTTGTGGGATCGTTGCTCGATGCTGCTACGAGAAAGGCTCGAGTCGGACCTGGAGGCTTGCGAGCTGATCGCCCGCGCCGTGCACGAAGTCGACCGGTACCCGACCTACCTGCCCGAGGACCTGCGTGTGTTCATGGCGACGCCCGACGCGCTCGGGGCGTGGGTGCTCGACCAAGACGGCGAGATCGTCGGCCATGTGGCGCTGCGCCCGGCGAGCTCGCCACCTGTGATGGACATGGCGAGCGAGGCGCTGGGCTTGCCAGCCGATCGCCTCGGCGTCGTGGCCCGCCTCGTCGTGTCGCCCCGGCACCGCCGCCTCGGCTTCGGGCGGCTGCTTCTCCACACGGCGGCCAGTGAGGCCCGCGCCCGCGGGCTTTGGCCGATCCTCGATGTGGTGGCCGGCGACAAAGGCGCCATCGCGCTGTACGAAAGCTGTGGCTGGGTGCGGGCCGGCAAGGTCACGACTCGCTGGGGCGAGTACCCCGAGGTTGAAGAGCTCGTCTACCTCGGGCCTGCTGTGCCGAGCGCCGCCACGAACAGCTGAGTGTGCTGCCCGCCTGGCTCAGGCCGGGTCCGCTCGCCTGATCTGTGTGAAGAGCTCGCCTTGGGCGGCCTCCGAGGCGCTTTGATCGCCGCCCGGACCCCTCAAGACGAAGGCCACCGCCACCGCCAAGAGTGCCCCTAGCAGAGGCCCCGCCACGTATACCCAGTAGCTCGGGAACTTCAGGCTCACGAGATCGGGGCCGAAGGTTCGGGCCGGGTTCATGGAGGCGCCGGATATCGGGCTCGCCCACAGGCCGGCCAGGGCTATGTAGCCACCCACGCCAAAGGCACCGAAGAGCCCCACGTTCTGGGCGCCTGAGGCGGTGCCGAGTATCACGCTCACAAGGCCGAGAGTGAGCACGGCCTCCATCAAAAAGGCGTCCACCCCGGAAAAATGCGGGGCCGGGTAATTCGTTCCGTAGCGAGCAGAGACGTGGGTGACGCCCTGCAAGAACCAGGCAGCAAGCGATGCGCCCCCCAGTTGGCAGATGATGTAGCCGGGCACGCGCCGGAAGGGAAAGTCGCCCCGCAGGGCGAAGGCCACACTTACGACCGGGTTCAGGTGCGCCCCGGACACCTTGCCCATGAACAAGATGATGGCCAGCACCGTGAGGCCAGGCGCCACGACCGCGGCGCTGCGACTGATCGTGTCGGGGAAGGCGTGCCCCATCATCCCGCCACCGGCGGCGGCGGCCACGAGGAGGAAGGTGCCGAAAAACTCTGCGAAAAGCCGGCGCCACTCATGGTGCGGGTCGTTGAAGTCCTCGATCGTCTTGAGCGTGCGCGCGTCGAAGACGGCACCCAGACCAAGAGCGTGCCTCGGCGGAGGCTGATTCGTCTCGCTCGCCGGCCCTGTTCCAGACACGGCACAAATCTAGGACCTTGGCGGGCGAGAAAGCCGCTGAGGCGACGTTTTGACCCTAGAGGCCCGAGGCCGCAGCCAAGCCCCCTAGTGTCGCGTGTGCAGGCGTGGGACCTGCAAAAGACGAGTCGGACGGACTCATCCCAAAGCGCTCGGGGAGCTCAGGTGAACTTCACAAGGGGATTCAAAGGTCGCGGCCACCTCGAGCGAGACGCCCGGTTGCCGCCGGGTCAGTACGACATCGGTTCGGACTGGCCGGTGCTGACCGCGGAAGCCACGCCGAACCTTGAGACCTCCTCTTGGACCTTCGCCGTCGAAGGACTGGTCCGCAAACCGGTGACATGGACATGGGACGAGATCCGCGCCCTTCCCCCGGCCACCTACGAGGGCGCCATCCACTGCGTCACGACCTGGTCGAAGTTCGGGGTGCGATTCGCCGGGGTCTCGGTAGACACGCTGTTGTCGCAGGCCGAGCCCCTCCCTTCTGCGAGCTACGTGATGGCTTACTCGCACACCGGCTACACGACGAATCTCCCGCTTGCCGACGTGACCCACAACAAGGCGTGGGTGGTCTGGGAATTCGACGGTCGTCCGCTCGAGGTCGGCCACGGTGGCCCCGCCCGGCTGCTCGTGCCGCACCTTTACTTCTGGAAGAGCGCCAAGTGGGTGGCGGGACTGAGGCTGCTCGACCACGACGAGGCGGGCTTCTGGGAGGTGAACGGGTATCACGACCGGGGTGACCCCTGGCTCGAGCAGCGCTACCAGGGCGACTGAGATGGACACGCCGGCGCCCGGCCGCTGGCAGCTGGCCACAGTCGAGCACATCACCGAAGAGACCAAGAGCGCCAAGACCTTCACCCTTGGGCTTTCTGAGCCGTCGCCTCACCTGGCCGGCCAGCACTTCGTCGTCCGGCTCACAGCGCCGGACGGCTACACCGCGTCTCGTTCGTACTCGGTAGCCTCGCCACCCTACGAATCGGGACGAAGCATCGAGATCACAGTCGAACGGCTCGAGGACGGGGAGGTGTCCTCCTTCCTGCACGACGTCGTCGTCCCCGGGGACCGGCTTGAACTACGCGGGCCGATAGGCGGATGGTTCGTCTGGCGTGGCGACACTCCGGCCATGCTCGTCGCCGGGGGATCGGGCATCGTGCCTTTGATGGCCATGCTCCGCTTGGCACGTCAATCGGGCCGCTGCGAGCTCGTCCGTCTCGTCGTCTCGGTCCGAGGCCCGGACGCGCTGTATTACGCCGGGGAGCTCCCGGGACCCGAGGTCACGATCGCCTACACACGTGTGGCCCCGTCTGGCTGGTCACGTCCACCGGGCCACCTAGAAGAGGCCGACCTTCGCCAGGTCCTCCGGCCCGAGGCGACGGCTTATGTCTGCGGGTCGTCTGGTTTCGCGGACCACGTGACGGCGTTGCTCGAGCGCTTGGCGCTCACTAGCGACCAGATCCGGGTGGAGCGCTTCGGGCCGACAGGCTGAAGGCAAAAGCCAGCCGCTCGACTACTTGGAGTGGTCATTTGATCACATAAAGTGTCTACACCCAGATAGGAGCCTAGTGAGGCAGCACCTTTTTGCCTGGCGAGGGTCTCTTAGGCGACTTAACCGTGAATGTCATTGAGCTGGGCCGCTTGACATTGACCCTTCTCCATGTCAAGGTATTTGTCTGCGAGGGGAGCGTTGATACCCAGCCTTTACGTGGTCGCTTGGGCCGGGCGGAGCTAATAGCGAACCCATCCTTGCTCGATATACGAGTTAGTTCAGAGCCTTTCGAGCAAAGCGGACGGAAAAGGTGAGCTCTTTCCAGTTCCAATATGAGCCCTTGCACATCGGCTGGCCGCCAGACCTCCGCCGCGAGATGTCCGGGCTGGAGCTTGGCCACCGTCCCACCAGTCGCGACTCGGCGGCTGGAGCACCAGCTGCGCTCGGAGGGCCAGGCACCATGAGCGGTAGCCCGCTCGCGAGGATGCGTGTCGCCCTGAAACGGTTTCTTGCCGAGCGTGACGACGATTGGGCCTGGGCACTTCCGTCTTCGGTGAGAGATGGATATTTGTCTCAGCAAGCTCATGGGGGGAAGGAGAAGCATGACGCGACTCGCCAGGACGGGACGGCGGTCTCCCGGATCGACAAGGCGAGGCGGCCTGTCTGGGGATCCTGGCTCTAGCGCCGAGGTGTCCTCGGCGTCGTCGATCCCCGACGAGGTTGGCGAGACATTCGACCCCGAGCGTCGCGAGGACCTATTCGTCAGGGCTTTCAGCGTCCAGGGCGGTGAAGCCGATATTGGCGGTGAGCAGACAGCTTTCGCCCGCATCGTCTTGCGAGGCGTTCAGCTCGACCAGGCGGGTCATGCCCGACAGCTCCAGCGCCAAGATGCCCTCGTGCTGAAGCTGGACGAGGCGGCCAAGCTGGCGACCGAGCTTCGCGACTTGGTCAACACCCTCGTGCGCGCGACCCCGACTCCGGTCATCCCGGCTTTCGGGACCTGGTCATGGACGCGTCTGCCCCCCTCGGCTGAGGACCTGGTCGTCGCCCGAGCGAGCGCACAGGGGACCGCTGTCGCCGTCGCCACCGGCGTCCGGTTCACCGTCCGGGTGGACCTCACCGGCACTTTGGTGGGCGAGCTCTCCTCGTCGAAGCCGTCTTTGCAACGACAGGGGGCGGTCTTCTCAGGTGCCCCACAAATTCAGGCGCTTGTCAGCAGTCTGAAAAAGGTTGTCAACACCGCCCTCGAGCGGCGACGCACGGAGCTGTACCTGTCCGGTTTCGAACCGCTTGCCGCCTTCGGCTTTTGACCGGCCGGCCGGCGGGCTTGGCTGAGCGGCCCTTTGCAGAGTTCTAACCGCCGATCATGGACATCGACCGCCCGGGACGCAAAAAGCTCGGGTCGTTGATGCCGTGGCCGGCGCGCTTGGCCCAAACGGCGCGACGCAGCAACCGTGCGAGGTCGGCATCGCTGCCGTCAGAGCGGAGAAGATCGCGCACGGGGTGCTCGTCGTGGGCGAACAGGCAGTTGCGGATGGAGCCGTCGGCGGTGAGCCTCAGGCGGTTGCAGGTGCCGCAGAAGGCGCGCGAAACGCTCGTGATCACACCGATCTCGCCTCGGCCGTCTACGAAGCGGTAACGATCGGCCGGAGCTGGGTCGACAGTCCGCTCGCTCGCCGGTTCAAGCGGCCAGACCTCGTTTATGCGCGCCAAGATCTCCTCGCCCGGCACGACCTTGGAGCGTTCCCAGGCCTCATCGGCATCGAGGGGCATGAACTCGATGAAGCGCACCGTAAGACCCGTGGCGCGGGCAAAGCCGGCAAGGTCGACGATCTCGTCGTCGTTGAGACCGGCGATGACAACGACGTTGACCTTCACCGGGGGCAGGCCGGCCGCTTCGGCGGCGTCCATCGCCTCGAGCACCGTCGAGAGGCTGCCCCGGCGTCGGACCTCGGCGAAACGTTGCGCCTTCAGCGAGTCGCAGCTGACATTCACCCGGTGCAGGCCCGCCGCAACGAGCTCGGGCGCCAAGCGGGCGAGTCCGGTCCCATTCGTCGTCATGGACAGATCGGAAAAGCCGATGCGTCCGAGGCGGGCGACGAGGTCGGTTATGCCGGCTCGCACGAGCGGCTCGCCGCCTGTCAGGCGAACCGAGTCGACTCCGAGCCCGTGCGCCACCCAGGCGACGCGCTCGATCTCCTCGAAGGTGAGAATGTCCGAGCGGGGAAGCCAGGGGACTCCCTCTTCGGGCATGCAGTACACGCAGCGAAGATTGCAACGGTCGGTGACCGAGATGCGAAGGTCGGTGTGGACGCGGCCGAACGAGTCGATGAGGGGTCCGGTCTCGGGCATCGCGGTCGCTGTCGTGCGCAGGGGGGACAAAGTGATCGGGACGCCTCTCATAGAGCCCAGCCCACTGGCTGAGTGATCCTGGATCGTTCCTCCCAGTCCTGCTGTGCGCAGTCGGTGCGCCGCGCTCTGTGTCTAGACCAAGCCTACCGGCCGGCGGACCACCCCGGACGAGGGGTCACCGGCTGCCGATAAGGATCAACAAAGCCCGCCCGGGTCAATCGTCGAGCCCGAGAGCGAAGGTGGGTTAAAAAAGGTGGCGGGAGCCGGTGCGCGTCGCCGGGCCTGCTGCCAAACGGCCCGTCGTCGTCGCCGCAAGGCCCGCAGACAGGGATTGTGTTCCCTTCGGACCTGTCTGGGTCAGGATGCCTTGCGCCGTCTGGAGCCGGAGGCATCCGCCACGGCCTGCTCGAGCTCCTCGCGGCTCATCTTCGACCGTCCCGCGATGGCGAGATCGCCCGCCTGGCGAAGCAGCTCAGACCTGCTCAGGCCGCCCGCCTGGCGCGTCGTGCCCACCTTGGCCGTCTTGTGGGTTGCGGGCTTGTTGGCTCCGACCTTTTTCGCGGAGCCCGGCTCGGAACTGGTGCTCTTATGAGAAGGTCGTTGTCCCTGATCGCCGCGGCGCTCTTCGCCGGCGAGTGAGTCGACCGTCCCCGTGCGTGCCCGGGCGGCGCTCACGCTGGCCTGCAGGGCGGCGAGAAGGTCGACGACCGGCGCCGGCTCGGCGCGAGGGCCTTCGCTTACGACGAGGGTGCCCTGGCGCTTTTGGTCGATCAGCTCCTCGACCCGCTCCCGGTAGGTGTCGCTGGTAACGCTCGGGCTCCCAAGCGGTCGTCATCGAGTCGATGAGCAGCTTGGCCATGTCGATCTCACGCTCTTCGAAGCTCGCCTGCACCGGGAGGACGTCGATCTCCTTGACCGGGTCGCGCACCTCGTCCGCGAACAGGAGTGTCTCGAGCACGAGGGCGGACTGCTCCGGGCGCACGGCGACGAGGTACTGCTTCTCGCGCATGACGAAGTTGGCGATCGCCACCTTGTTCGTCTCCGCCATCACCTGTCGCAAGCAGCTCGTAGGCGCGGTCGCCGTTCTTGCCGTGGGGGGCGAGGAAGTACGGCTTGTCGAAGTAGATCGGGTCGATGTCGGCGAGATCGACGAAGTCGGTGACCTCGATCGTGCGCGACGGTCCCGGGGCGACCGAGGCCAGCTCCTCGGCGGTGAGGATCACGTACTCACCGCCGCCGAGGTCGTACCCCTTCACGATGTCGCCGTAGGCGACCTCCTCGCCGCTGTCTCTCACCCGACACGCTTGTTCCGGATCCGTTCCGAGGTGCCCGCCCGGAACTGGTTGAAGTGGATCGAACGGTCCTCGGTCGCCGAGTACAGGCCGACCGGCACGTTGACGAGACCGAAGCTGAGTGACCCGGTCCAGATCGCCTTGGCCATCGTGGTTCCCCCTTGCGGAAAGAAAACCAGGATACCCGGATCACTGCCGCGGAGGTACACAACCGGCTCGCCGTCGAGCCTGCGCGCCGGCGGCTGGAGCGTCGTCTGGCGACCGAGGCGGCGAGCTGGCGAAGGACCGCTCAAGATTTGGCTCCCGAATGTCGATTGTTACCATCCGGTGAGGGGTATTCGGGGGAGCCGACGGAGGGACACTGACATCTCCAGAGCGCGCCGCGACGAGTCCTTTCCGATCGTGCCCTGGGTCATCTACGGCGTCGTCTGCTTTGCCTTGGCGGGATACCTGCTGTCCCTGCTGCTGCGCGGCGCCGAGGTCTATTGGATCTGGCTCGATGGATGGGTCGTCTGCGGCATCGAGGTCGCCGCGAGCGGCCTTTGCATCGCCAAGGGCCTGATCGGCGAGCCGGGGAGGCGAGCCGCTTTGATTCTCGGGTTCGCCCTGCTCTCGTGGGCCTTCGGCGACGTCATGTTGACGGCCGAATCGGTGGGTGGGGCGACGCCGCCCTCACCTTCGCTGGCGGACCTCTTCTATCTGGGCTTCTACCCGCTCGCCTACGTCGCCGTGGTCATGATCATGAGAGGCGAAGTCCGCAAGGTGGCGGCCACCAGCTGGCTTGACGGCGCCATAGCCGGCTTCGGCGCGGCGGCCGTGTGCGCCGCGTTCGCTTTTCACGACATCTTGAGCACTGCCGGCACGAGCGTGGCTGCCACGGCGACAAACCTCGCCTACCCGATCGGAGACCTGCTCCTTTTGGGCCTGGTCGTCGGATCGAGCGCCATGCTCTCGGGACGGCCGAAGATGCCATGGATCTTTCTTGCCTCAGGCCTGGCGCTAAATGTCGTCGGTGACACGTCCAACCTGCTGCAGCACTCCCTTGGCGCCTCCCGCTTCGGCACCGTGTTCAACGGGATCGCCTGGCCGGCGGCGACCGTGCGTCATCTCCATGGCCGTGTGGCTGCGAGCTCGGGACACGAATCCTCTCGTGCCGGAGCGACCGCCCGGCTTCGTGCTGCCGAACCTGCTCGCCATGTGCGCCCTCGTCATCCTCCTCGTGGCGGCGCTGCACTCCGGTGAGCCGCGTGGCGATCGGGCTCGCCACCGCGACCCTCGCGGCTGGTCGGGATCAGGTTCGCCTTGTCCGTCCGCAGCCTGCAGACCCTGAGCCAGGAGCGTCATCGCCAGTCGGTCACAGACGACCTAACCGGTCTTGCCAACCGGCGCCACCTGTTCAGGGTGCTCGATTCGTTCTTCGCCGAGGCGGGCGACCCCTTAGCGGGAGGGAGGCGACTGGCCTTTTTGTTCGTCGACCTCAACCACTTCAAGGAGATCAACGACTCGTTCGGTCACCCAGCCGGAGACCAGCTGCTGCGCCAGCTCGGGGAACGGCTCGCCACGTCGCTGCGCAACACCGACCTGCTCGTGCGCCTCGGGGGCGACGAGTTCGCCGTGGTGCTCGTCGACGGCGACTGCGAGTACGCCACGACCGTCGCGGAACGCTTGACGGCCAGCCTCGAGGAGCCATTCCAACTCGACGCCGTCAGGGCGCGCATCAGCGCGAGCATCGGCATAGCCATGGCCCCGACCGACGCCGCCGACGCCGCCGGGCTCGTGTGGTGTGCAGATGTCGCCATGTACCGCGCCAAGCTCGGCAACGTCGCCTTTGCCGTCTACGAGCAGGACCTCGACGACGACGGCGACCAGCTAAGGCTGCTCGAGGAGCTACGAGCCGCTATCAAGGACGGTCAACTCGTCTTGCACTACCAGCCGCAGCTCGACCTGCGCACCGGTCAGATCCTTGCCGTCGAGGCACTTGTCCGCTGGGCCCACCCACGGCTGGGCCTGGTTCCTCCGGACAGGTTCCTCCCCCTGGCAGAAGAAGCCGACCTCATGTGGCCGCTCACGAAATGGGTCGCTCGAAGAGGCCGTCTCCCAGTGCGCTGCCTGGCGCGTCACCGGACACTCCTGGTCGGTCTCGGTGAACGTGTCTCCGGCGAACCTGCTCGAGGACGGCTTCACCGAAATGATCCGCCAACGGCTCGAACGCTACGGCCTTTCGCCCGACGGCCTGGTGTTGGAGATGACCGAGACTGCCCTGATCCCCGAGTTCCAACGCTCCCAGAGCGTCATCGAGGAGCTGCGTGAGCTCGGCGTCGTCGTCTCGATCGACGATTTCGGGGCGGGCATGACCTCGTTGGCCTACCTGAGCAGCCTCTCGGTCGGAGAGCTGAAGCTCGACCGCTCCTTCATCATGGGCCTCGTCGGCGGGCGACACAGACCGTGAGACGGACCTGGTCCGATCGACGATCGACCTAGGCCACGCCATGGGCCTGCGCATAGTCGCAGAAGGCATCGAGGACGACGCCACCCTCGTGCTGCTTGGCGCAGCTCGGATGTGACGTGGCCCAGGGATACTGCATCAGCAGGCCGAAGCCACCCGGAGAGCTCGCCTTCCGGGCCGGGCTCCCGGCGGTCTCGGCCTCACCTCAGAACTGAACGGTTCGCTCCGGCCCACCGCCACGCCCACACCCCTCGGGCGCTGCGGCCCAGCTCGGCGGCGGGATCCACCACAGTGATACAGGCTCTTGGGACACTGAAACCCAAAGGACCCGAGCATTGGAGCCGCCGAGGTGGGTGGAGCGAGGCCAGTTGTCACAACGAGAGAGTCCCGTGCCGACTTCGCCGCCGAGGTCGTTCGGTTCCTGGCCCATCTGTCCGATGAGGGCCCTGTCGGGGTGTCGCTCAGCCTCCCCTTCGGCTTGAGCGCGACGATGAGGCGTCACGGGCTCGGTCTCGACGAGACGATCAGCGCCGTGGAAAGCATCCGGGCGGCGCTGTTGTCGGTCTCCGGCCTCGACACGGCCACTGAACCGGTACCGCTTCGCGTACCGGATCGTGTGCTGTTTGTGCTGAACTTGGCGGTCTACCTGGACGGGCTCCTCGGCCGCGCGGCGAGGACGCTCGGGGTCTCGCGGGGGGAAGCCGCCGATGTCACTGTGGAGCTGCTGGGTTCGAACTGATCGGTCCGTCGGGCCGGGGAGCTTGGCCGGCTCATGAGCCCGCTCGAGCGCTACCGCGCCAAACGTGACCCGACGAGGACCCCAGAGCCGGTCCCGCCCACGGACGCGCCGGCGACGAAGCGGGGCCGGAGCGAAAAGGCGCACCCGGACCGGAAGGGCCAGGAGTTGTCGTTCGTCATCCAAGAGCACCATGCCCGCTCTTTGCACTGGGACTTTCGCCTCGAGCGAGACGGCGTGCTCGTCTCCTGGGCCGTGCCGAAGGGCCTGCCCTTGCAAAGGGGCGTCAACCACCTGGCGGTGCATGTGGAAGACCACCCGCTCGAGTACGCCAGCTTCACCGGCACCATCCCGGAGCACGAGTACGGCTCGGGCACCGTGACGATCTGGGACCGGGGCTCTTATGAGGCCACTGAGTGGACCGACGAATCGGTCAAGGTCACCTTGCACGGCTCGCGCGTCGAGGGTCGCCACGGCCTTTTCCGCACCGACGGCGACAACTGGATGATCCATCGCATCGATCCGGCCCCGCCCGGTTGGGAGCCGTTGCCCGGGCTCATCCGCCCCATGCTCGCCACGGCCTCGAACGAGCTGCCCGGGGCCGACAAGGACTGGGCCTACGAGTTCAAGTGGGACGGCGTGCGAGCGGTCGTCTATGTCGAGGGAGGTCGGGTCCGGGCCCTCTCGCGCACCGATCGCGACGTAACGGGGTCGTACCCCGAGCTTCGGGGCCTGGGCGAGGCGCTCGGCTCGCTGCAGGTCGTCCTCGACGGAGAGATCGTGGCCCTCGACGCCCAGGGCCGGCCGAGCTTCGAGACCCTGCAGCCCCGGATGAACACCTCCGAGCCGGGCCGCGTACGCCGCCTGGCCAAGAGCGTCCCTGTCACCTACATGATCTTCGACGTCATGCACCTGGACGGCCACTCGGCCCTCGAGGTCGCCTACTGCGAGCGCCGCAAGCTGCTCGAGGGCCTCGAGCTCGCCGGGCCCCACTGGGCGGTGCCCCTCTCGCAGGCCGGTGGGGGAGCGGTTGTGGCCAAGGCGGCCAGCGACGCCGGCCTCGAGGGCGTCGTCGCGAAACGACTCGACAGCCCCTACCGTCCCGGGCTTCGCGACCCGAATTGGCGCAAGGTGAAGAACTTCCGCACGCAGTCGGTCGTCATCGGGGGATGGGCGAGCGGCCAGGGACACCTGCAGGGAGACCTCGGTGCCCTCTTGTTGGGGATCCCGAAGCTCGGCGGTCTCGACTACATCGGCCGGGTCGGCACCGGCTTTGACGCCGCGGAGCGTTCCCTTCTCCTGGGCCAGCTCTCCCGCCTCGCCCGCGCCAGCTCGCCCTTCAACGGTGTCGTCCCGCGGACTGAGGCCGCCGGGGTGAACTGGGTCGATCCCGTGCTCGTCGGCGAGGTCCGTTTCACCGAGTGGACGCGCACGGGCCGATTGCGCCAGCCCGCCTGGCGGGGCCTGCGCGTCGACCAGCGCCCGGAGGAGGTAGTCGTTGAGCCCTGAGCAACGCACCGTCATCGAGGTCGAGGGCAGGCACTTGAGCGTGTCGAACCTGGACAAGGTCCTCTATCCGGAGGCCGGCTTCAAAAAGGCCGATGTCATCTGGTACTACGTGCACGTCGCGCCTTTCCTGCTGCCGCACCTACAAGGTCGCCCGCTCACCATGACCCGCTACCCGGACGGGGTCGGCGCCAAGTCGTTTTTCGAGAAGCACAGCGCCCGCAAAGCGCCCGAGTGGGCCCATTGCGCCCGCGTGCCCCGCACCGACAGGTCCAAGGGCGGCGAGATCATCGAGCAGCTCGTCGTCGACGACCTGGCAACGCTCGTGTGGGTCACGAACCTCGCCGCTTTGGAGCTTCACGTGCCGCAGTGGCGCTCGGTCGCCGATGGCGCTTACGGTCCGGTCGACCTGATCGTGTTCGACCTCGACCCCGGGCCACCGGCGACCATCGTGGAGTGCTGCACGGTCGCGGGCTGGCTCAGGACCGAGCTCGAAAGCCGGGGACTCGTCGCCGTCCCGAAGACGAGCGGCTCAAAAGGTCTCCAGCTCTACGCCCGCTTGGACCCGCCCTGGCCGTGGGAGAAGGCCCATGGCCAAGCGCACGAGATCGCCCAGCTCATGGAAAGCGAGCATCCCGGTGAGGTGCTGTCCAACATGCGCAAGGACCTGCGCCAGGGAAAGGTCCTCATCGACTGGAGCCAGAACCACGCCGCCAAGACGACGATCGCCCCCTACTCGCTTCGCGCGCTCTCGGTGCCGAGCGTCTCGACGCCGGTCACCTGGGACGAGGTTGACCAAGGCGCGAAGGGCGGGGGAGACAAGCTCCGCTTCCTCGCTCCTCAGGTACTGGAGCGGGTCGGCACTCTCGGGGACCTGTTCGCGCCGCTTGGCGGTCCGGCTGGCGGACCCGACCGGTCGCCGGCTCGTCCCGCGAGAGCGAAACAGCCGCGGGCCGGGACCAAGACGTGAAGCGCCGAGAACGCGCCACGTCGGGTCTGGTCTTGGCCCCGGGGGCGAGCGCCAGCCGGGACCAGAGCGCGCTCGTCGCCATCGACACCGCCCTCGCCGCCGAGGGGGTCCGAGTCGAGCGGATGGACTTCCCTTACCGCCTCGCCGGCCGCCGCGCCCCGGACCGCCAAGCGGTCCTCGTCGCCAGCGTCGTTGCCGCAGCGCAGGGGCTGGCAGGCGAGATGGGCGTCCCGCAGGACCGCATTGCCCTCGGGGGCCGTTCCATGGGCGGGCGTATGTGCTCGATAGCAGTGGCCGAGGGCCTCGCTTCGCGGGCGCTCGTGCTCGTCAGTTATCCGCTTCACCCTCCCGGCAAGCCCGAAAAGCTCCGCGTCGAGCACTTTCCCGCCGTGAAGGTTCCCTGCCTGTTCGTCTCCGGCACGCGCGACCAGTTCGGCTCGCCGTCTGAGCTCGAGGTGGCCACCGGCGCCATTGCCGGCCCGGTGACCCACGTGTATCTCGACAACGGCGATCACGCCCTGCGCCGACGCGACGCAGAGGTGGCCGCCATCGTGGCTGCCTGGGTGCTGGCGCTCTAGGCCGGGAGCTGTCCTTCTAGGTCGTGAGCTCTTGCGCCGGCCCGGCCCCCGACGACGGCCGAGGGCGCTAAGCGCGCCCGGCGAGGATCGCCACACCTTCGCCGGAAAGCTCGCCATAGGCCTCACGCCGCCCGGTCATCGCCACGACCAGGCTGGCCAGGGGCCCGCTCACCTGCGGGCCGTCACCACTCGACCACGAGGAGTCCGTAGCCCTTAGCGCCAACCCGGAGATGCGCCGTTTCGCGCCGATGAGGACATTGGAAGCCTTATAGAACTCGACCAGGGCGACAAGGGTCTCCTCCGGGTACTCCCGGCTCAGCCCGAGCGGGCGGCGGATGTCCTCTCCGTGCACGACCATCTCGCCGAGCATGGCCGTCACCGGTCCCGGTGGGTGGTTGCGGCGTAGCGCGGCTGAGCGCATTTCGGCGGCCATGCTGGCCTGTTGGGCCGTGCCGATGCGCTTGACGGCGTCATCGATCATCTTGTCGAAGCTGAAGCCGGCCTTTGCGAGCCCGGCGAAGAACACGGCAGGTGACTGACGGGTGGAGGCGATGAGGTGGGCGCCGACGTCGCCGACACTCCAGCCTTTGCACCACGAGGCGCTCGCCCACTGCTCGGGCGTCAGGGTTTCGAACAGCTCGGCGCACGCCTCGCGTTCCTGCTGGATCGCTGGCCACACGTCGTTCTCATTCGTCCCGATCATCGTAGGTCTCCCTTGTGGTCCCGCCGCGAAGCCTCACGGCCCTAAGCCGGCTGTCCGGAAGGCTCGAAGAGGCTGAAGACGGCTCCCTGGGGATCGCTCACGGTCGCCATGGGGCCGATCGGCGTCGGCATCGGGCCGTTGAGGACGCTGCCTCCGAGCTGGCGCGCCTTTTCGAGCGCGGGCTCCATCGCCTGGACGGCGAAGTACACGTGCCAGTGGTTCGGGATGCCGGCCATGGGCGGTGCCATCGAGCCCGCGACCATGTCGTCGCCGAGCTTGAACACGACGTACGGGCTCCCCCCCATGTCGCTCTTTTCTGTGGTGAGCCCGAGCACCTTTTCGTAAAAGGCGTAGGCGGCTTCGCCGTTGTCGGTCAAAAGCTCGTTCCAGATGAGCGAGCCGGGCTCGTTGACGATGGTGGCGCCTATGTGCCCCTTGGCCTGCCAAAAGTTGACCACGGCGCCGCTCGGGTCCGCCACGACCGACATCCGTCCCGCCCCCATGATCTCGAAGGGCTGCGCGTAGACCTGTCCGCCTGCCGCCTCGGCGGCCACGGTGGCGGCGTCGACGTCGTCGACGGTGATGAAGGTGTTCCAGGTCGGCGGCAGTCCCTGGGCGGCTGCCCCGGGCTGCTGGGGGGAGATGCCGGCGACGAGTTCGCCGTCCTTCAAGGCCATTGAGTAGGCACCCCCTTGGGGCATGTCCTGGTCGTCGTAACGCCAATCGAACAGCTCTCCATAGAAGGACTTGGCGGCGTCCTGATCGGTCGTCTGCAGGTCCACCCAGCTGGGCGTGCCTGGCGCGTAACTGGCTCGCTTGGGCATCGAGGTACCTTTCTTGTCTCTTGTCTCTTGTCTCTTGTCTCGTAGGGGCTGGGACCGGTGTTTGAGGCTGGTGCTTTACCGGTCCGGCGCCTTGGGCGCTCAGTGCTCGCGGCCGGTGTAGGCCACCAGTCGGGCGAGGTTATCTGCCTGCGGCCCGACCGGGCGTTCGGCCGCGAAGCGGTCGCCGCCTCGCATCTCGGGGACGATCAGGCCTCGGGCGCGCTCTAGGACATAAGCGCTAAGTGACTCGTCGACACGGATCTCTTGTCCGGTCGCCTTGGCGAAGTCCCAGGCGTGCACCAAGAGTTCGAGGAGGAGGATGTCGACGGCGCGCGAGGCGGGAAGCTCAAACTGGCCGAGAGCGACGGCACCGTCGAGGCCACGCTTGCGCCACGCCTCGAGAGTCGCCTGAGCGGCATCGGCCACCCGAGTCTCCGCGGTGGTCCCCTCCGTGGTGCCCTCGGTGTCGGCCCGTGTCGCGCCGGCTGCGCTGCCGAGCGAGGCGATCGAGGCGACGAGGTGGGCGACGAGATCATCGACCGTGAACTTCGCGCACGGGGTTTGGTCCTCGCCTTGTTCGGCGCGCAGTCCTCTGAGCACGAGCTGGCAGATCGCGAGCGAGGCCTCCGCCGCGCTTAGCGGATCGCTCGGCTCGCCGGTTACCCACTCATCGAGTCCGGCGTCACCCTTGTCTGCCGCGGCGACGAGTCGTTCCAGATAGTGGGTCCAGCCTTCGAGGTGCCCGGTCGCCTGCTCGGGCGTCAGGCCGCTGTGGACGAGGTGTACCCTCGTGCCTCCCTCGGCCGGCTCGAGGGTGATAGTCACCGTCGAGGCTCCTGGTGGCAGGTCGTTTGAGTCCTCCCAACCGAATGTGAACACGAGCCGCTTGCCCCGCTCGAGCTCGGTGATCGTGCCGGAAGCGTTGTGCCCGGGGACGATCGTCCAGCGGTACTCGCCGCCGGCGCGAAGCTCGATGCGTGCGGTGACGGCCTGCCAGCGACGCAGCCGTTCCGGCTCGGTCAAAAGGGCGAAGGTCGCGTCCGGGTCCAAGGGCACGAGCACCGACTTCTCCGCCGTCACGTCGTCCCTCCTCGCCGGTGTGGCTGCAATGACGAGCTGGCCGAGCTCATGGGTCCAAAAAGCCTCGAGTGCGCCGCGCAGCGCGGCCATGCCCGCTGGATCGAGTCGGTAGTAGCGAAAGCGCCCGTCTTGTCGGGCTCTGACCAGGCCTGCATTCGACAACACCCCCAGATGCTGAGAAACGGCCGAGCGAGTGACCCCGAAGTTGGCGGCGAGCTGGCTGACGGTCTGCTCGCCTAGCGACAGCAACTCCAAAAGGCGCCGTCGGTTGGGTTCGGAAAGGACAGCCACGAGATCGGGCATTAGATTACGTTAGCGGAGACTAACGCGTACCGGGGAAAGAGCGCAAGGGGCAAACCCTCCGACGCCGGGTGATCGGATCCGGGCGCCTGGGCGCGGCAGCCGAGTAGGTTCTGGCCAACTAGTACGAGGAGGCTGTCGCGGTGCGGATGTCGAGGTTGTTCGGTGAGACGATGCGAGAGGCGCCCGCCGGGATCGAGTCCGCCGGCCACCAATTCCTCTTGCGGGCGGCCTACGTCCGCCAGCTGGGGCAGGGGATCTTCTCCTACCTGCCTCTCGGCTGGCAGGCAATGATGCACATCGAACAGATCCTGCGTGAGGAGCTGACCGCGATCGGCGGCGTAGAGCTGTCCCTGCCCGTCGTTCATCCCGCCGAGCTCTGGCAGCTGAGCGGCCGGTACCAGAAGATCGGCGCCGAGCTCGCCCGCTTCAAGGACCGCCGGGACAGGGACATGGTGCTCGCCATGACCCACGAGGAGGTGGTGGCGAGCCTGGCCTCGAGTGAGATCAGCTCGTACCGCCAGCTGCCCAAGCTCGTCTTCCAGATCCAGATCAAATGGCGCGACGATCCTCGTCCCCGTGCCGGGCTCATCCGCACGAGGGAGTTCACCATGAAGGACTCCTACTCGCTCGATATCGACGAGGCGGGGCTCGACACCCAGTACCAGGCGCACTACGAGGCCTATCTCAAGATCTTCGCCCGCTGCGAGCTGCCCGTGATCGCCGTCGGCGGCGATGTGGGCATCATGGGAGGCAGCGCCGCCCACGAGTTCATGTACCTCACCCCGCTCGGTGAGGACACGCTCGTTTTGTGCGATGCCTGCGGCTATGCACAGAACCGTCAGGTGGCCACCTCCCGCAAGCCCGCCGCAGAGCCCGAGCAGCCGCGTGAGCCACGTCGGGTCGAGACGCCCCATGCCACGACGATCGAGGAGCTGGCGGAGATGCTGGAGGTGGCGAAGGCCCGCACCGCCAAGATCGTGTTTCTTGCCGCGGAGCAAAAAAACAGGGACGGCAGGTCCTTCGTGCGCCCGATCGTAGGGGTCGTCCGAGGCGACACGGAGCTCAACGAGGCCAAGTTGGCCAATCTGTTGGGAGGCCCCGAGCTGCGTCCGATGACCCTTGAGGAGATCGCCTCCGTCGGCGCCGTCGCCGGCTTCGCCTCTCCGATCGGGTTGTCCGGCGCCGAGGTCGTGGCCGATGAGCTCGTTATGGCCTCGCCGAACCTCGTGGCTGGGGCGAACGAGGAGGGCTGGCACCTGCTCGACACGAATGCAGGGCGTGACTGGGAGCCAGATCTTGTCGCCGACATCATCTCGGCCGACGACGGCGACGCTTGCTCGGTCTGCGGCGCGCCGCTGCGCAGCGAGCGGGGCGTGGAGGTCGGCAACATCTTCAAGCTCGGCACACGCTTTTCGGAGGCCTTCGGCGCGACCTACCTCGACCCCGACGGCAACGCCAAGCCGATCGTCATGGGCTCCTACGGCATCGGCGTCGGCCGCCTGCTCGCCTGCATCGCCGAGGAGCACCAAGACGAGCGCGGGTTGTGCCTGCCCTCGGCCGTGGCGCCCTACCCGGTGCACCTGACCGTGCTGCGAGGATCGGATTCGCCGGCGGGCGAGGTTGCAGAGCGCGTCTACGCCTCGCTCGAAGAGGCCGGCATCGGCGTGCTGTTTGACGACCGGGGTGAGCGCCCAGGCGTGCAGTTCGCCGACGCCGACCTCATCGGGCTTCCTCTTCGGCTCACTGTGAGCGAGCGTTCGCTCAACAACGGCGGTATCGAGCTCAAGCGGCGCACGGGGGACGAGTCCCGCATCGTCGCCGAGGAGGCCCTCGTTTTAGAGGTCCGGGCCGAGCTCGACGCGGCGGGATGAAGGCCGCCTCGGAGCAGCCGTCGGCCAGCCGCCTACCGGCGCCGGCCAGGGCGCGAGCAAGCCGCACCTCGTGGCAGAGCTGAGCGAGCGCGACGCAAGCCTCTTGCGCCGGGCGTTTTTGGTGGCAGTCCGGGCCCGGGAGGAAGGCAACCTCCCCTTTGGCTGTGTGATCGCCGACGCCGCCGGCCACATCGTCATCGAACAGGGCAACAAGGCTCTCTTGCCCGTACGGGACGCGACGGCCCATGCAGAGACCCTCGGCGCAGGCTTGGCCGCCCGGCGCTTCGAAGCTCGAGAGCTGGCTCTCTTCAGCCTCTACACCAACGCCGAGCCATGCGCGATGTGCGCCGGGGCCATCTACTGGGCAGGCATCGGGCGCGTCGTCTACGGCTTGACGGAGCGTGACCTTTTGCGCCTCACGGGCAACCATCCTGACAACCCGACGATGAGCCTTCCCTGCCGGGAGGTCTTCGCAAGCGGCCAACGCAGCATCGAGGTCATCGGTCCTGCCCTCGTCGACGAGGCGCTCAAGGCCTTTCAGGGCCTGTGGGCCTGAGGGCGCGACAAGCCGGGCCGGAGCGGGCCCTACAAGGCGCCTTGGGCCTGTAGGGCTTCGATGCGTGCCTGCTGGGCGGCGGCGAGGCGTATGAGGCCGGCGAGGTTCTTGGCTATCTTCTCGCGCGCCCGCTCGGCCTCGTCGCTCAGGCCTTCGATCTCGAAGATCTTCCAGTACTCGATCGTCGGTTTCACGACCGCCTCCACGAATTGCTGGGCCCCGAAGATGCCGGCGAGGGCGATGGCCACCTCGTGCTGGTCGAAACCCGGGATGCCGGTGCCCGGCATCTTGAAGTTCCGCAGCTCGCTCTGGATCGCCATGACCATCGTCGACGGGTCGATCTCAAGCCCGGCGAGGACCAGGTCGCGGTAAAAAGCATGGTGGAGCCCCTCGTCGCCGGCGACCTTGGACATGATCTTCTTGCCCCGCTTGGTCTTGTCGAGAGCCATGCCTGTGTTGCGGTGGGCCACCTGGGTGGCGAGCTCCTGGAAGCTCACATACGAGATCATCTCGGCAACGCTCGCGCTCTGGGGGACCTGGCCTTTTGACATCTGGACCATCCGGTCGTCCTCGAGGCGGTAGGGGTCGATGGCCCGCGTGGCCAAGATCCAGTCCCGGATGGCGGCGGAATGTCGCCATTCCTCTGCGGTCCAGCGCAAGCTCCACTGGCGCAAAGGATGGTCCGCCTTTATGGGAGACATGAGGGTGTGGGTGTAATAGGGGAGGTTGTCCTCGGTCAAGACGTTGACGATGATGGCACTCTGCACGCCCTGGGAAAGCGGGTATTGCGAAGCATTCCAGGCCTCTTCGGCGAAGTCGGCGGCACTGTCCCAAGGGACGTCCTCGAACGGGTACCACTGTTTGGAAGCGGCGAGGTGGCGGTTGAACAACGTCGCCGCCGGGCCTGCCAGCTCCTCGACAAGAACGAGGTCCTTGGCGGGGTCGACCACGAGAGTTCCCATGTCCTGTCCTTTACTTTGCAGCACGGGTATCCCGCAGGAATCGAAGGAGACCTGATCTGATTCGAGCGGCTCTTCGAGCCCGCTCCTGACGTACGCCCTAACTGTGGGCGTTTTGGGATTGTAGGTCGCCGCGAGTCGTGCGGGAAGGGCAACGGGCTTCGAGGCCGGCACGGAACTCGAGGACACGGCAAGGTTAGCGCCCGACAGTGACCCCATAGTCGCCCAAAGGGCAAAGACCTGGTAACAATTCTCCAGTTGGCCTTGTCGAGCGAAAGGAGGCCAGTTGGGATGAAAGTCGAAAACCACCCTCGCACCCGTACTGACCGCGCGCTCGAGCCACAGGTCCTCTGACCGAGAGGTCAGCCGAAGGCCCACAACCCCGGGCGCTCCGATCTAAGGAGCTTTCTGTTGTCCGACTCATCTGCGGTCCCTCGAGGGCCGCTCCCGGCAGCGCCCGCAGCACCGTCAAGATCAGTTGGTCTCCCGACTGCCACAACCGACCAGGCGATGGACCGCTTGGCGACACTTAACGAGCTCGGCTGGGGACCTCCCTTCATTGCCGCCTTCAGGGATCAAGCTTTGGAAGGTGCCGTCCCCGGTCGTGTCTCCCGGGTTGATCGCGGCGCTCTCACGGTTCTGACCGAAGGCGGAGAGCTACGCGCCCTCGTCGCCCCTGAGCTAGCTCACGACCCGGACCCCTTGCGGGCGCCCTCGGTCGGCGACTGGGTGGTGCTCCACGCCGGCTCGGTCGTCGAGGTGCTCCCGAGGCGGAGCGCCATAGTGCGTGCCAGTGCGGACGGGGCCGACCGACCCCAGGTGCTGGCGGCGAACGCCGACAAGGTCTTCGTGGTCTGCTCGCTGGAAGGCCGTTTCCGCCCGCGTCGGCTCGAGCGTCTGCTCGTGCTCGCTTGGCAAAGCGGCGCCTCCCCCGTGGCGGTCCTGACCAAGGCGGACATCGCCACGGACCCAGACCGCGCTGTCGAGCTGGCTGAGCGACTGATCGGCGCCGGCGACGTAGTGCCCGTCAGCTCGCTGACCGGTGCCGGTATGGCGGAGTTGGGGGCTTTTCTCGAGCCCGGTGCCACCGTCGCCTTGCTAGGGCCGTCCGGCGCCGGCAAGTCCACCCTCGCGAACAGGCTCGGTGCCGGGACGCTCGTCCTCGCTACCGGAAAAGTGCGACAGGACGGCAAGGGTCGTCACACCACGACCGCCCGCGAGCTCGTCCGGCTCCCGGGCGGGGAGATGCTCATTGACACCCCGGGCCTGCGGGCCCTCGGCCTGTGGGATGCGGATGAAGCCATCGGAGAGACTTTCCTAGAGGTCGAGGAGTTGGCGCAGGCGTGCCGTTTTTCCGACTGCGGGCACCGCAGCGAACCTGGATGCGCCGTCAAGGCTGCCATTGCCGCGGGGACGGTCACCGCTGAGCGCTACGCGAGCTATGAGAAGCTACGGCGCGAGCAGCTCCATCTTGCCGCCCGCGTCGATCCCCGCGAGCGTGCCGAGTTGCGCAAGAGGTACAAGGCCTTGGGCAAGGTCGCCCGCCACAGTCCGAAACGCTGAGGTGGAGCCGGAGCGAGACCTCGGCCGGCTCATTGCCCAATTCGGTCTTCGGTGCCCGGTTCGCCCAACAGCGCCTTCAACTCGTCTAGCAGCCCGTCGACAGCACTGACGCGGACCTCGAGGGAGAGGTGGTTGCCGCGGCGCGTTCCACTCACCATCCCGGCTTCCCGGAGGACCTTCAGGTGATTGCTCACCGTGGGCTGGGCCAGGTCGAAGTACTTCGCTATGTCCCCGACCGTCATGGAGCCGCCCCGAAGGCTGCAGGCGATGGCGAGCCGCGTCGGGTCGGCGAGCGCCTTGAGGCGTCTTGCCACGAGATCGCTTCTTCGCCTGAGCCCGGGATCTGTGGTCGTGGCGCGAATGCCCACGAGGATCCCGCTCGGGAGATCGAAGAGCAGGCCTTGGCCCGAGAAAAAGCTCGGTGTGATCGTCACCGAGCTCACGGGCGCCACTCGCTCGACTAGGCCTGGCAGGAGCGCCGAGAGGTGCTCGGAATCGGCTATGACGATGTCGAGCCACTTGGCACCCCCTTCGAGCCGGCGCCGGCAACGCTCGGCCGCGACCTCGCAGAGCCGCAACCCGTTCGCCCTCCAAGCCACGTCCACCTCGGCCCACAGTTCTCCCAACAGCTGCACATAGTCCCTGCGCAGACGAGGCGAGCGGCGAAGCCGATCCAAGCGCTGTCCGAATACGGCACGGTCAGCTTCGTCTTCGGATGCGAGTCGCAGTTTTCTCGGGCGGCTCACTGCGGCCTGGGCGATGCCTGCTAGCAGCTCGTCGATGTCGACGCTGCCGATGACCCCCGCCTCGTCGGCGAGGATGAGCTGCTCGCCGAAATCGGCCACCTCGTCGCCCCAGAACAAGGACACGCGTTCCTCGAGACGGTGCGGGCCAAGGTAGACGGCCTCGAGCACGGGGTGCTCCCCCCGGAGCTGGCGGCGCTGGGCCGCGAGGAGCACCCAGGACAGCTCGACAGCGATGGAGGGCCCGATGGCGAGCGTCACATCGGAGGTCTGCGCAGGTCGTTCGATAAGCTGCATAGTTAACTGACTATATTAGAAAATAGGCCTAATGGCAATCTACAAGTGCTAGAATGACTTGCGAGAGCCGGAAGACACATCCGGCAACGAATGCCGAAAGGAGGGACACGCCATGATGAGTCCCATGAACACGAAGGAGATCGTCGATCTCCACAACCGGGACCTCGAGCGACTCGTCGAGCCCCGCGGATGGCAGGTGGCCCGCCGCCAGGCGCTCGCCTCCTTGCGCCGTCGGCGCATCGCCAGGGACGCTCGAGCTCGCTGAGCCTCCCGGGCCAAGGCCTCAGGCCGCCCTCCCCTGTCCCCAGGGTGGGCGGCCTGAGCTCACTCTCCGGGGTCTTCGGAAGCCACGTTCTGGCTGAGGGGGGCACCCTTGCCGTAGCGGGCGATGACGTGGACGTCGACGCCCGATTGGCGGGCGAAGCGAAGCACCCGTTGCACGACCGAGGGCCTGCTCGTCATTTGTTCCCATCTCGATCTGCGCGAGGCACCGAGGACGATCTGGGTGATCTGGTTGTCCTTGGCGAACTTCACCAGGGCGGGAGCGGGGTCATCTGCCTTGATCTCGTGCCAGCCCGCTCCCAAGTCTTGACAGAGGTGCTTGACCTTCTCGAGGGCATCTTTTGACGCCGGTCGTGTGGTGTCGTCGCCGACGACGTAGACGGCCTGCAGGTCAGCATGTGCCCGCAAGGCGATCCGGGCCGCCCGGCGCAAGACGGCGTCAGTTCCCTCAGCCGTGGTGACGGCCACCATGATGCGCTCCGCGGTGTCCCAGACGATGTCGGGGTGCCGGGCGACGAGGTACCCCAAGAGCTCCTCCTCGGTCTCGTCGGCGACGAAACGGAGGGCGAGCTCGCGCAATGCCACGAGGTTCTGGTACTGGAAGAAGCTGTTCAGGGCGTGAGGGATCTTCTCGGGGGGGTAGATGTTGCCGTGCAGCATGCGCCGGCGCAACGCTTCGGGAGACGAGTCGATGAGCTCGGTCTGGTCGGCCCGTCGCACGACCCAGTCCGGGACCCGTTCGCGTACTGTCACCCCGGTGATCTGCTGCACGGCGTCCGCGACGCTTTCCAGATGTTGGATGTTGACCGTGCTGATGACTCCGATTCCCGCGTCGAGGATCTCGAGCACGTCCTCCCAACGTTTCGCGTGGGGTCCCGAACCGGGCACGTTCGTGTGGGCGAGCTCATCGATAAGGGCCACCTCGGGCTTTCGCGAAAGCACAGCCTCGAGGTCCATCTCCTCGAACCTCGTGCCCCGGTACTCGCAGACCTTGCGGGGAACGACGGGCAGGTCGCGTATCTGCTGGGCGGTGTGCTCGCGGCCGTGGGTCTCGACAAAGCCGATGACCACGTCCGCGCCGCGCTTGTAACGACGCCAGCCTTCGTCGAGCATGGCCCAGGTCTTGCCGACGCCTGCCACAGCCCCGAGATAGACACGGAACCTACCGGCCGGCTCGACGGACTCCTCGGAGTCGTCTTCCCTGTCACGGAACTCGGCGTTCCTGCTCACCGCTCGATCCCCACTGGCTGGCCTCGTCTCATCCGGAGCTTCCTCCGACGACGCTACCCGAGGCAAGCGTGCGGCGATCTTGATGATCCCGGCGGTGGCCGGCCTGGCGCTGGTCCCGCTGCTCATTCCATCTTGGCGAGGGCCTCGTTCAGCTGCAGGACGACGATGTAGTCAGAGCCGAGGAAGCCGAATTGGGCCGTGTTGGTCTCGCGGGCGATGAGCTTGTCCAGCACCTCGGGGGAAAGCCCCGTGGCCTTGGACACCATCGGTATCTGCGCGTATGCGTCGGCCGGGGTGATGTCGGGGTCGAGCCCGCTCCCCGAGGTGGTGACGAGATCCTCGGTCGGTTTGACGCCCATCTTGTGCCAGTAGGCGATCAGCTCCTTGGTGTTCTCGAGCAGTGTCTCAGACCGCGGTCCGAGGTTGGTGCCGCCCGTGTCGCCGGCCACGCCGTTGGCCTCAAGGGGGTTGTCCCCGCCGGGGATGTCCTTTTTCGGGTCGGCCGCGTAAGGCCCGAAGTCGTCGGGCCGCCCGTGGAAGAACTTCGGGCTAGTCCAGTTCTGGCCGATGAGGGTCGAACCGTTTGCGGTGATCGAGCCGTCGGCCTGGTGCTTGAAGAGCACCTGGGAGATCCCGGTCCCGACGAGGGGGTACACGAGGCCGAAGAACACGAGACAGAAGAGGGCTAGGACGATCGAACGCCTTAGGTGAATGAGCATCAGTACGCCTTCAGTGCGGTCAGGATCAGGTCGATCAGCTTGATGAAGATGAAGGGGGCGATGATGCCGCCCACTGCATAGATGTAGACGTTGCGTCGCAGGATCGCCGCCGCGCTGGCGGCCCGGAACTTCACCCCGCGAAGTGCGAGCGGGATGAGGGCGACGATCACGAGCGCATTGAAGATGACGGCCGAGAGCACCGCGGATTGCGGGCTGTGCAGCCTCATGATGTTGAGCGCCTTGAGCTGCGGATAGGCGACATAGAACAGCGCCGGGATGATGGCGAAGTACTTCGCCACGTCGTTCGCGATCGAGAACGTCGTGAGCGCGCCGCGGGTTATGAGGAGCTGTTTGCCGATCTCGACGATCTCGAGCAGCTTCGTAGGGTTGGAGTCGAGGTCGACCATGTTGCCGGCCTCCTTGGCAGCCGTCGTGCCCGAGTTCATGGCCACGCCTACGTCGGCCTGGGCAAGCGCCGGGGCGTCGTTGGTTCCGTCGCCCGTCATGGCGATGAGCTTGCCGCCTTCTTGTTCGGACTTGATGAGGGCAAGCTTGGTCTCGGGCGTCGCCTCAGCGAGGTAGTCGTCGACGCCTGCTTCTTGCGCGATGGCTGCGGCGGTCAACGGGTTGTCTCCTGTGACCATGACGGTGCGGATGCCCATGGCGCGCATCTCGTCGAAGCGTTCCCGGATGCCTTGCTTGACGACGTCTTTGAGCTCGATGACTCCTATCATTTGGCGTCCGTCGGCCACCGCCAGCGGCGTCGACCCGGCCCGGGAGATGCGCTCGACCACCGTGTCGAGGTCGCTCGGGATGGAGCCGCCTTGCTCTGTGACCCAACGTTTCACAGAGTCGGCGGCGCCTTTGCGGATCTGGCGGTCGCCCAGGTCGAGCCCGGACATCCGCGTTGTCGCCGTGAAGGGGACGAAGGTGTGGTCTGTGGAAAGCTCGCGGGCGCGGATGCCGAATCGCTCCTTGGCGAGCACGACGATGGAACGTCCCTCCGGGGTCTCGTCCGCCAGCGAAGCCAGCTGGGCGGCATCGGCAACGTCCTGCTCGCTGTGGCCACCGACAGGGTAGAAGTCAGACGCCATGCGGTTGCCGAGAGTGATCGTGCCCGTCTTGTCCAACAGCAAGGTCTGTGTGTCCCCGGCCGCCTCCACCGCCCTGCCGCTCATGGCGAGCACGTTGCGCTGCACGAGGCGGTCCATGCCGGCGATGCCGATGGCCGACAAGAGGGCGCCGATCGTGGTCGGGATGAGACAGACCAGCAGTGACACGAGGATCACCACAGATACAGTCGACCCGGCGTAGTTGCCGAACGGTTGCAGGGTCACCACCACCGGGATGAAGATGATCGTGAGCACGGCGAGAAGGATCGTCAGGGCGAGCTCGTTGGGGGTCTTCTGGCGATTGGCCCCTTCCACCAGGGTGATCATGCGGTCCAGGAACGTGTGACCTGGCTCCGCGGTGACCTTGACCACGATCCGGTCCGAGAGCACCTTTGTGCCGCCCGTCACAGCAGAGCGGTCACCGCCGGACTCGCGGATGACAGGGGCCGACTCGCCCGTTATCGCCGACTCGTCCACCGAGGCGATGCCTTCGACGATCTCACCATCGGAGGGGATAAGGTCGCCTGCCTCGCAGACGACGAGGTCCCCCTTCGTCAGGGCCGCTGCCGCGACCAGCTGCTCGCTGCCGTCTGCGAGCAGGCGGCGCGCCTCTGTGTCCGAGCGCATCTTGCGCAACGTGTCGGCCTGGGCCTTGCCTCTTCCCTCCGCCATGGCTTCTGCGAAGTTGGCGAAGATGAGGGTCAAGAAGAGCCAGATCGTGATGGACCAGTCGAACAGGCCCGGATGAGCCACCGACTCGCCGAAAGTGACGACCGTGCCGATGAGGACTACGAACATCACGGGATTGCGGATCTGCACACGGGGATCGAGCTTCTTGAACGAGTCGATGATTGCCTGGGCGAGGATCTCGCGGTCGAACAGGCTCCGCGCCTGGGCCACGCCGTGGGGCACGTTGGCGGGCGCGTTCCCCGTGACGACAGCTGTGGCGGAGCTCGCGCCGTTCGAAGGATCAGGTGATTGGTTCATGTGGGTGGGCTCCATCAAAAGAACTTGCTGTGGATGAGCTGCTCGACGATCGGGCCGAGCGAGACGGCGGGGAAGAAGGTGAGGCCACCGATGATGAGGATGACGCCGATGACGAGACCGACGAACATGCCGTTGTCGGTCCTGAAGGTCCCGATCGACTCGGCGACGGTGTTCTTTGCCGCCAAGCGACCCCGCCAACGCCAAGGCTGGGATCATGATGCCGAAGCGTCCGAGGAGCATGTCGATGCTTCCGATGACGTTGTAGAACTGGGTGTTGCCGCTGAGGCCCGCAAAGGCAGAGCCGTTGTTGTTGGCCTGAGACGTGAGGGCATAGAGGATCTCGGTGAAACCGTGGGGACCGTGATTGAGAGGCCCCGCGCGGCCCTCGGCCAGCGACACGGCGATCCCGGTTAGGATGAGCACGATGAGGGGCATGACGAGTGACCCCAGGCCCGCGAGCTTCACTTCTTTTGCCTGAATTTTCTTACGTATGTACTCCGGTGTTCGCCCGATCATCAGCCCGCCGATGAACACGGCGATGATGGCGTAGATGAGGATCGTGTAAAGGCCGCTCCCGGTACCTCCAGGGGAGATCTCTCCGAGCATCATGCCTGTCAGGAGGGCGAAGCCGCCCATGGCGGTGTAGGAGTCGTTAGACCCGTCGACGCTGCCGGTGGAGGTCTGCGTCGAGGCGATGTCGTAGAGGGCGGACTGGGTGTCGCCGAAGCGCACCTCTTTGCCCTCCATGTTGCCCGTCGGCTGGCTCTTGATGCCCGCTGCGGCGACTGCTGGGTTGCCCACGTGCTCGGCATATGAACCGAATCCGACCCAGGCGCCGAACAGGATCGTCATCGCGGCTAGCAGTGCGACGCCCTGGCGGATGCTTCCCACCATCTTTCCGAAGGTGTAGGTGAGCGCGAAGCCGACGCTCAACAGCAGGGTAAACGACAAGAAGTTCGTGAGTCCGGTGGGGTTCTCGAACGGGTCCGCACCGTTCGCGTTGAAGAACCCTCCACCGTTGGTGCCGAGCTGCTTGATCGCCTCCATGAAGCCGACCGGACCGACGGCGATCACTTGGGTCATGTTGTTCAAGACGTCGTGGATGTGAACCGGACCGCTAAGAGTCTGCGCGGCGCCCTGACCGACGAAGATGAGCCCGAAGACGAAGGCGATGGGCAGCTCGATGTACAACATGCAGCGGGTGATGTCCACCCAGAAGTTGCCGATGGTCTTGGAGTTACGGCGGGCAAAACCGCGTACGAGAGCGATGGCCACCGCGATGCCCACGGCCATGCTCACGAACTGCTGGACTGTGAGAGCGGCCATCTGAGAGAGGTACGACATCGTCGACTCGCCGTCGTAGTTCTGCCAGTTCGTGTTCGTCACGAATGAGGTTGCGGTGTTCCACGACAGGGCAGGCGCCACAGCCCCGAGATGCTGCGGGTTGAGGGGAAGAGAGCCCTGGATGCGGATGATCAGATAGGTGAGAAGGATTGAGACCGCGGAGAAAACGACCAGGGAGCCCGCGTACCGTTTCCAGCTCTGCTCCTGTTCGGGGCTTGTGCCAAGGCCCCAATAGACGGGGCGCTCGATGAAGCCGAGCCAGTGCACCCGGCCCTCGAAAACGGCGGCCATGTACGAGCCGAGAAACCGCCAGCACAGGCCCAGCACCACCACGAGGGCGACGATCGTCCAGAAGAATTGCATCAGAACCACTCCGGCTTGAACATGGCGACGCCGATGTAGAAAAAGGTGAGCACTGCGACTACGAGCAGAAGGATCTGGACGCCGTTCATATCCGGTCCAGTGCCCAGATCAAGCCCATGAAAAAGAGCACGAAAGCCACGGTGCCCAGCACTGCGAGGAAATCAGCCATGGGTCCAGCATCCGGTGCCGAGTGTCAACAAGACATAAATGTTGCGGCGCAAAGCGTTAACAGTTCATAAACAGACAGCCGGGCTGCCGTCACCTGGGCGGCCGTGGTGCCACGATCTCCCAGCTCAGCGGTGTCAGGGGAGAGGGAGCGGTCCGTCCTCGACGACAAGTCCGCCCACGGCTGCCCGCTCGGAGCTGACCGGCCGCGCGTGCAAGAGCGAGCCCTTGCCTTGACGGATTTGGATCGGCTGTCCGAGCATGGCCGCGAGCCGGAGCGCCGCCGAACCGGTCGCCTCGTCCTCGGCGACACCGAAGCGGGGTGCGAAACAGCGCACCCGCATGACTCCCGTCCCGGCCCAGGCCCAGTAGACGACGTGGTCGTGCTCGGACTGGAGGGGTCCGCGGAGGCGCTCGATCTCGGCCGGTGAGCCAAGTTGAGTGAGCCTCCAGTCCGGCAAGGTGCCGAGCGGGGCGTCGATCCACGTGGCGCCACCTGCGTCGGACCAGGCGCGCACCAGGCCCCCCGGAGGCCGCAGCTCGAACACCTCTTTGGGGCCACGGTCGGCGTGCAACACCCAGGCTGCGCCGACGAGGGGGTGGCCCGCGAGGGGGAGCTCGACAGCGGGCGTGAAGATGCTGAGCTCACCGGTTGAGCGCTGGTCGATGAAGATCGTCTCGCTGAAGCCGAGGTCGCGGGCGACCCGCTGCCGGTCGGCTTCGCGGACGAGAGCGCCGTCGATCACTCCGAGCGGATTGCCCCACTTGCCCGTCTCATCGGTGAAAACACGCAGGACCCGCACCGGCGCCTCATCGCTCCCCGGCGCCCGGCGATCTTCGTCGCGAGGGTCAGGATCGGCCACGTCTCGTTGCCTTTGAGACGACAGCAAAACGAAGTCCGGACCAGGTCTCGTCTATGGCTGCGATCTTGAAGTCCACGAGGCCGTTGGCAAGGCCGGCGGCCCGCACGGCGTGCTCTGTGACATCGCTGCGCACGCCCGAGGCGCGTTTTGGCCAGCAGATCCAAAGCGCGCCCTCTTCCGCTCGCTTGGACATCTCTCCGATCCGCTTCGACAGTTCGCCGGCAGACTTGAGGAACCATAGCGTCACGTCGCTTCGGCTCCGCGCCGAGCGCCGCACGGTAGCGCCAGGCGGGAGATCTGGGATCGCGAAAGCGGCCGGTGCCCCGACGAGGGCAACAGTCGCGCCCTCATGGATGCCGAGTTTCTTCGCGAGCGGCGTTCGGGAGTAGCCCGCCGATGAAGGCGGCGCTTGCACAGGCACGCTCATGGTCCGGGAGCATATTGTCGGCCGCCCGTCTCGTCGCCGCCGGGGCCAGCCCGACCTTGGGCTGCCCTTCGATCACCCCTGCACACGTCTTTGCGATTGCTCGCAAAGGGCCACTGCGGGGTAGCGTTCGGGTATGGAAGAGCCTGAGCAGGACGCGGGCCAAAAGCAGTCTTTCCGGGCCATCTTCGCCGCCGAGCCGAACGGCCCCCCCGGCCGTCTCGTGAGGATTCGTCGTGACGAGCTTCCAGACGAAGCCGTCACCGTCCGCGTCGGTTTCTCGAGCCTCAATTACAAAGACGCCCTGGCTGTGAGCGGCAAGGGCCGGGTCGTGAGGCGGTTCCCGATGGTCTGCGGGGTCGACCTCGCGGGCGAGGTAGAAGCTTCCCGTGATCCGTCCTGGTTAGCTGGCGATCGTGTGATCGCCACGGGCTGGGGGCTCGGTGACGAGCACTGGGGCGGTTACTCGGAGCTGGCCCGCGTCCGTCCCGAGTGGCTCGTGGCCATTCCCGGGGATCGTGACGCTCTCTGGGCGATGTCGCTCGGTACGGCCGGCCTGACCGCCATGCTGAGTGTTCTGGCCCTTGAACACCACGACGTGCGCCCCGATGCGGCCGGCGACTGGCCCTTGGTGGTGACAGGCGCCGGAGGAGGAGTCGGCAGCGTGGCGGTCGCGCTCTTGGCCGAGCTCGGATACAAGGTGACGGCCGTGAGCGGACGCCCCGAGAACGAGGCCTACCTGAAGGGCCTCGGTGCGAGCGAGGTGCTGAACCGATCCGAGCTCGCCGACGCGCCGCCGCGGGCCTTGGACCGAGAGCGGTTCGCCGGCGGAGTGGACGTCGTCGGAGGCTCGACACTTGCAAACGTGCTCAGCCAGACCCGATGGGGAGGTTGCGTGGCCGCCTGTGGGCTCGTCGGCGGGGCGGATCTTCCGACGACGGTTCACCCCTTCATCCTCCGCGGTGTGACGCTGGCGGGCATCGACTCGGTGCGGGTACCGCTGGGGCTTCGAGAGCGGGCCTGGCAGCGGCTCGTGAGCGATCTTCCCCCTGCGGTGATCGAGGAGATGACTGTCGTCGAGCCCCTCGAGAAGGTGCCCGAGCTCGCAGAACAGATCCTCGCCGGGCGAACCCGGGGGCGCGTCGCCATCGAGGTCTCAGCTTTATGACCGCCTGAGCCGTGCCCGTCTTCGGCGTCGCCCCGAGGCCCTTTGTCCAGGGATCTATCGCGCATGCCTCGCCGATTGCGGGTTCTGTGGGCCTGCCGTCGCGCGGCCCTCACCCGGTCGAGACGGCCTTCGTGTTCTCGGGCGGGGGTAACCGCGGAGCCTGCCAAGTGGGCATGCTGCGCGCCCTGTGCGAACGCGGGATCGTGCCCGACCTCGTCGTCGGATCATCAATCGGCGCGGTCAACGCCGCCTTTTTCGCCGGCCAGCCGACGCTCGAGGGCAGTTACCTCGCCGCAGAGATGTGGCGCACGGTGGCCACCAATGACGTGTTCCCGAAAGGTAGGTTGCACGGGTCTTGGCGGTTTGTCGAGCGGCGCGAAGCGGTCTACCCGATCGAGGGGCTAGGTCGGCTCGTACGAAGCTTCTTACGTTTCGACCTGCTGGAGGACTCGCTCGTGCCACTGACGGTGGTGGTCACACGCCTCGACGACGGAGTCGAGGAGTGGCTTACCGAAGGTCCGGCGCTGGAGGCTGTTCTCGCCTCGGCCGCGTTGCCAGCGATCTTCCCGTCTGTGGAGCGCGGAGGCAACCGTTACATCGACGGCGGAGTGGTCGACAATACGCCTTTGTCGGTGGCCCTCGCGGCCGGTGCGCACCGCGTGTACGTCCTGCTGTGCGGCGGCGTCAACTCCCGTCTGGTCGATTACGAGCGTCCCTACGAGGCAATGCTCGTTGCCTTCGGGCTGTCGATACGTACCCGGCTCCGCCGGGACTTGGCCGCGGTCCCCGACGATGTCGACGTGATCGTGCTCGAGCAGTCCGGTGTCGAAGAGATCTTGTGGCAGGACTTCTCACACACAGAGGAGCTGTTGGAGCGGGGTTATCTCGACGCCCGGGTGGTGCTCGACCGCGTGGAGGAGCAGATCGCCGAACGTCGCGGCACGCGCCCGAGTACGAAATGGTGGTCGCGGACCAGTGCTCGCCCGCCGCTCACAAGGAGACGACCGCGTACCGAGCGACCATCTTGAGAGCCTTTGACCGGTCCAGACCGACGAGCTCGGCTGGCAGGCGAATGATCACCGGCAACCAGATCAGCAAAGGTCGCTGGCGGTGGCACCTCGGCGTTCTCCGCCCTCAGGAGTCGCCCGCCGACGCGCTCTTGCCCCTGTCGTTGACCGGCGGGGTGGTCCCCGCTGCTTGCGCGGCCACCTCGGCGGCGAGCGCCGCCAGCGTCTGCACTTCTGCAGGGGTGCGGAAGAGGTGTTCTCTGTAGTAGGTGAGTTCGGCGACGCTTTCCCGGATGTCATCGAGCGCCCGGTGGGCGGTGAGCTTTTGAGGCCGCGCTGAGTAGAGGTCACGGTACCAGCGTTTGCAGAGCTCTTTCACGGTGGAGACGTCGACGGTGCGGTAGTGGAAGTAGTCGTCCAGCGCCGGCATGTAATGCCTCAAGAAACGGCGATCCATGGCGATCGAGTTCCCGCACAGGGGCACCGAGCCCGGCGTGGGGATCTGCGACTTGAGAAACTCGATCGTGGCGGCAGCGGCCTCTTCGATCGTGACGGTGGACTTGCCGATGGCCGTGAGCAGCCCACTTGTCGTGTGCATCCTGCGCACAACGTCGTCCATGCCTGCCAGCTGCTCGGGCGTCGCGGCGAGGACGAGGTCAGGTCCTTCTGCAACGATGTTGAGCTCGTCGTCGGTGACGATCGTGGCGATCTCGACGATGACATTGCGGACCGGGTCGAGTCCGGTCATCTCGAGATCCATCCAGGCGAGCACCGAGCCGCATCGTAGTTGCAAGCTCCACTACGGTGCGCTGTCGTGCTCGAGATTCAATTGGTCCGGCTCGATGAGGACCTTCCGACGCCGGGTTACGCCCGACCGGGCGACGCGGGTTGCGATCTGGTGGCGAGGGTCGACACGGTGCTGGCTCCCGGCGGTGGGCGGGCGACGATCGCGACTGGGATCGCCCTTCAGATCCCGGAGGGCTACGCCGGCCTCGTCCTGGCGCGAAGCGGCCTTGCGGCTCGGCACGGAATCGCCTGCCTCAACGCGCCAGGCCTAATCGACCCTGGTTACAGAGGAGAAGTTGCGGTCATACTTGTCAACACGGATCCGGAGACTCCTTACGAGGTCCACCGCGGCGACCGGATCGCCCAGTTGGTCGTCTGTCGGGTGGAGGAGGCCCGTTTCGTCGTGGTGGAGGATCTCGAAACGAGCGAACGCGGCGCGGGGGGCTTCGGTCACAGCGGCCGGTGAGAAAGCTGAGGTGAAGTGCAGCGCCTGAGTGGGGTGGACTCCATGTTTCTCTACATGGAGACACCCACCAACCACATGCACGTGACCGGGGTGTTCCTGCTGGACCCGAAGACTTCTCCAGTCGGCTTCTCCTTTGCCCGGGTGCACGCCATGGTGGCGCGACGACTCAACCGGGCAGCGCCGTTCCGACGCCGCGTCGTGGAGGTGCCCTTCCGGCTGGCACACCCCGTCTGGATCGAGGATCCGGACTTCGACCTCGACTACCACGTGCGCCGCGCCTGCCTGCCGTCACCTGGTGGCCGGGCGGAGCTGGAGGATTTCGTGGGCCAGATCGTTGCGTTGCCGCTGGACCGCCATCGCCCTTTGTGGGAGATGTACGTCGTAGAGGGCCTCGAAGCCGGACTGGAAGCGGTCGTGGTGAAGATGCACCACGCGGCCATCGACGGTGTCTCGGGGGCCGAGCTTTCCGCCACGTGGCTCGACCTTCAGGCGGATCCTCCGCTCGAAACCAATGAGGACGACTGGCGGCCCGAGCGGGTCCCGAGCGAGGTCGACCTGCTCGTGGCGGCGTGGGCTCAGCTGTTGGCCGGCCCCGTTAAAGCCGCAAGGGGAGTCCAGCGTCTGCTGGCGACAGCCTTGCACCTCTCAGAGCACAACCGCGACCCGGGCGTCTTGCATCCGCCGCTCCCTTTCAGCGCACCGAGGACCTCGTTCAACCTGGCGATCACGCCACATCGTCGCGTTGCGCTCGGCGAGGTCCTTCTCGATGATTTGAAGGCGGTCAAGAACCATTTCGGGTGCACGGTGAACGACGTCGTACTGGCGCTTTGCGCCGGGGCGCTTCGTCGATATCTGTTCGCACGAGGCGAACTCCCCGAAGAGCCCTTGGTCGGTTTCGTACCGATCTCTTTGCGCGCCGAGGACGAAAGGTTGAGCGCCGGGAATCGTCTCTCTGCCATGCTCACCTCGCTTGCCACCGACGTCGCGGACCCAGTCGAGCGCCTACGCCTGATCGCCGCCGCCATGTCGCAAGCCAAGGCCCAGCATTCCTTGGTCGGTGCAGATGTTCTGACCGACTGGACAGAGTTCACCTTTCCCGCTCTCATTGGCCGCGCCGCCCGGCTGATCTCTTCGACAAGGGTCTTCGACCGTGTGCGGCCTGCGTTCAATGTCACGATCTCGAATATCCCCGGGCCTCCCTTTCCATTGTTCCTGGCCGGGGCCCGTCTGGTTGGGATGTACCCACTCGGGCCTGTCGTCGAGGGCGCGGGACTCAACATGACAGTGATGAGCTACTGCGGCACTGTGTACTTTGGTTTCAACGGTTGCAGGGAGACAGTGCCAGACATATGGGCTCTCCCGGCAATGGTCGTAGACAGCCTCGACGAGCTTGTGGCGGTCGTCCGGCCGCGGCGCCGACCGGGTTCCGGTGCTCGGGCGTCGGGGCCAACAGGTCGAGGTCGCCGCCCCGCACAGCCAGCCGCTCACGGCGGTTGGCAGTGAGCATCGGCGACGGGCTTGGTAAGATCCCTCCGAACGCGGACGTGGCTCAGTGGTAGAGCATCACCTTGCCAAGGTGAGGGTCGCGGGTTCGAATCCCGTCGTCCGCTCCAAAGAAGTGCAGCTCAGGGGCCCGCAAAGGGTCCCTGATTCGCGTTAGTGGACCGACGCGTTACTATGCGTGTTACTTAGGGGTGGTCTACGACATCGGTCTACGACCCTCTGGAGCACCGTAGGAGGTATGTGTGGTGCGTCTGGGCGGAGCGATTTGCCCACTAGGAAAAGGCCAGTGGGGGTGACGGCGAATGTGCCTCGCGCGCTCGACACGACTCTTCGCCGTCGGGGCACTGGCGGGGTTATCGAGGTCCGGGCCGGGGTGTGGCGGATCGACGTCGAGGCTCCGCGCGACCCGGAGACGGGGCGACGGCGACGCAGATCTCGGCTGATCCATGGCACTCGTGACGACGCCGAACGTGCTCTCGAGGAATACGGCCCGGCGCTCTCATCGGGCACTTTGGAGCCGGCGAGGCCTGACGAGTCTCGGACAGGGGCCGTCGAGCGAGTGCCTGATACTGCAGGCCCCGTCGCGAATGGGGCTCGCCGGGACTCTTTACCCCGGAGCGAGAAGGCTCCACGGCGGTCGCCGAAAGCTGGTCGTTCCGCACGAAAGTCCGATCGGCTTCGCCGACCGCAGGGGACCGGCGGGGTGCTGCCCGTCCGCGACGGTGTGTGGCGCCTGAGCACCGAGACACCGCGGAACCCCGAGACTGGCCAGCGACGAAGGGCCACTCGTGTCGTTTATGGCACTCGTGAGGATGCGGAGCTCGCGCTCGCGAACCTGAGAGTCGCCGCCTCCCGGCAGCACCAGCCGGTCCGGCGCGCGGATCGACGTTCCATGAGGGCGGTCTTCGATCTCTACCTACGTGATGCGAAGGACGGGCGGATCGAGCTCGCGGTGAAGACGCAGGTGACTTCGAAGTCGGCCGCCAACGCTATGTGCAGGCAGCGGTTGAGTGGCGGTCGCCTGTTCGGTGAGGCGCGGCCCGATCGCCTCATGTGGGCGGACATCGAGGACCTCTATGCCACGATGAGGCGCAGTGGGTTGGGCGTCGACTGGATACGTCGGTGCGCCACCGTGCTCAACCGGTCGCTCGAGTACGCGAAGAAGCGCGACGTCATCGACTCGAACCCGTGCCAGGAGGCGACCCGTCCGCGGACGACTCGCTCCAAGCCGTACTCTCCGCCACCCGCGGTTGTTGACGCTCTGATCGAGACGTTGCGGACGCGGAGCGAGCAGATCGAAGATCCCGTCGAGGCCGCAGCGGCCGCCGAGCTCTTCGACATCGTCGAGGTCGTCCTCGGGACGGGACTTCGCAAAGGAGAGCTGCTCGCGCTGCTCGTCGAGGATGTCGACTTGCGGGCGCAAGAGATGCACGTCGCGTTTGCCATCGCCGACGGCGGCCCGGGTGTCGGTCTCGTGCGCAAGCCGACCAAGGAGTCGGACTGGCGCGACGTTCCGCTAATCGACTCGGTGACGCAGGCGTTCGAACGCCAGCTCGCACGAAGGCGCGGACAAACTGGCCAGGAACCTCGGCCAGACGAGTACATCTTCGCAAGTGACCCCGACGGGACGAAGCCGATCCGGCCAGACTCGCTGAGCGACCGGCTTGCCGAGGCGCGCGGCGGCTCGCGCGTGACGCTCCAGGACTTGCGCCACTACGTCGCGACGACAATGCTCGACGCCGGCGTGCCGTACCGGACCGTCGCGGACCTGCTCGGCAACAGCGAGGTCACGCTGCGGCTCCACTACGACGGTCGTACCGATACCGGAAAGCGCGACGCTGTGAAGGCGTTGCGACGAAAGGAGAGTTAGCTCCCGCGGGCCGATTGGCTTTCCGATATCGGCTCGGCGTCGCTCCCGGTCATCGCCCATGCCTCGAGCACCGCGGCTGGAATGCGAATCATCCGCCCGACCTTGACGGCGGGGAGCCCACACTGGCCGTTGGTCGCGATCCACCGGTTCGCCTGCTCGTAGGCAGCGCTTCGTCCGATGCGCAGGATCCTTGCCGCCTCGTCGACCCGAAGGAAGCGCGCTGCCGGTGCGGGCGTTCGCACGCTGTCACTCGTCGTCACGTCAGTGCTCTCGCGTTGATCGCGGGTTCGGCGCATCCGCCAAGAGAACCCGTGCCTCATCGGTCGTCTTGATGGCGGCGGCCGACACCCTCGATGGTGTGGCGAAGTGCCGGGTCGTTCGCGGTGACGCCGAAGTCGGGCCATCGCCGTGGGCGGAGCGGAGCCGAGCCATCGCGCAATGGTGCGCCGATCAGCTCACAGCACTTCTCACAGCAACACTCACAGCAGTGCTCACAGAAGAACTCGCGGATGGTTTCTTCGGGCTGACCATCACAGAGTGGAAGGGTCTGCGCGCTCCGGCAGCTCACAGCAACACTCACAGCAACACTCACAGCACCACTCACAGCACCACTCACAGGACCAGGTCACAGCCCTGTGAGTGAAAGCGCTCGGGTCGGAGCGACGGCGGGGCGGTGTCGCCCCCGTCGTCCTTGACGGCTCGGTGCACGGTCACGATCGCGTCTGGCGTGCTTTGGGTGAAAGCCCACAATGATCCGAGGAGGCGATATGGCTTCCAGATATGACGAGGCTTCGGCAACACGCCGTGCGCGCCTGCCCATCGAGGCGTGGAGGGACGGGACGGTCTTCGGCCAGACTTACCGACTAGCGGATCAGGTGATGGAGCGGCAGCAGCTTCTCGGCCTCGCCCAGACCGAGCTAGCAGATAAGACCGGCATCGACCAGGGCGACGTCAGCAGGATCGAGCGTGGCTCGATCTTCCCGAACGAGAAGACGCTCTGTCGCCTCGCCGACGCCCTCGGCGCGGAATGGCGGTTGGTCGACAAGGCGACGACCTGAATCCAGCTCTAAGGTCGGTATCGAGCAACGGAACGTCCTCGTGAGTGACTACGCTCCGAGAGCACGGCGCGATCGCGAATGCCGAGACGCTCGAATGTCCGCGCCGGGCGTCGTCGCCTCGTGGCACCTTGTGCGTAAGGTGTGCTGCCCGGACGCCCCTTGTTCTGACGAGCGTCCATGCCCTCATCTGGCCTTTCTGACGAGCCGGGAGGCGGTCCGAACCGGCGTGTCTGATACGTGCCCTCGCGGCAGGCGAGGAAGCCCGAGGTGTATCGGACCGGACGTCGGTCGTCGACGCCCCTTGTGCCGAGGAGGTGGAGCCGTACTGCTTTCTTCTCGGCGGGCATGGCGATCAGGCCGTCGACCCTAGGAGTCCGCTGATCAACGCCGTTCTGGAGTGAGCGGTGCAGACGGGCCGGGGCAGATCGAATGACGACAGCTCGATTGGGCGGGAATTACAAGGGAAAGTGCTTCCTTGAAGGGCTACGGAGCCCTGAAGAGCGCCAGTCCGGACCGTATTTGGGCGATTCGGGCCCTCAGGCGGTAATCATCACCCAGCTCTCCCCGTCGTGGGCGAGGCCGAGGCCGAGGAGGCGTTTCAGGTTGACGGCCGCCGCCCTGTGGGAGAGCCAGAGGCGATTGCGCTCTATGCCGCGGTAGCGGAGCTTGCGGTTCGGGCCGCGCACCAGCCAGGCGATCGTGCGCTCGATCATGGGGCGGTAACTGCGATAGGTCTCGTCGAACTCGACCGTGGCGGCAAGATGCCGGGCAGCCACCAGGAGGTCGTGGTGCTCGTTTAACACGATCGTCCGCCCGGCTTTGGACTTCGTGCAGCGCTTTCGGAACGGGCAGGTGGCGCAGTTCTTCCCGAAGCGGGCCCGGCCGTTCGGGTTGATCTTCACCGTGACGCCGTTTGGGCAGGTGACGGTGTTGGCGTCCCTGTCGATCTCGAAGTCCTCGATGGTGTAGCCGCCCTCGACGGCCGGGCGGAGCGGCATGGGCTTGATGACGGCTGTCATCTCGTTGTCTTCCAGGTGCTTGCGGAACTCGCCGGCCGAGTAGGCGGTGTCGCCCAGCACCTCGGTCCCGGCCGGCTCGTCTTCTATGAGGGAGGGGGCGGCTTCGGCATCGCCGGTGTTGCCGGGGCCGAGATCGGTGGCCGTGACGAGCCCCGTCTCGGGCTCGGCAGCCACGTGGGCCTTGTAGCCGTCGCGGTAGGAATGCTGGGTCTTGTGGGCATGGCGTGACTCAGGGTCGACGACAGAGACGATGCGGTCCGGGGCCGTGCGCTCGGCGATGCGCCAGCGGCCTGGGCGGTCTCCGGGCTCGACGTCCTGGCCGGCCACCAAGGCGAGGAGGGCGAGAGCGTCTTGTTGTTGCTCGTCGAGTTCCAAGCCGAGGTCCTCGGCCGCGAAGACGAGCTCGTAGGCGTCGTCCACGAGCTCTGAGATGAGCCGGTCGATGTCGTCCTGGTCCTCGAAGTCGCAGGGCGGGCGCCCGGGCCCGAGGTTGTGCTCGCGGACGTAGACCCGTTCGGCCAGCTCTCCTATGAGCTTTCTCACCCGGCGGATCTGGCTCTGCAGGAGGCTGATCGTGTCCTGGCGCTGGCCGGCGTCCTCGAGCACGGTCGAGTCGAGGGCCCGTCGCGTCTTCTTGGAGATCACGCCCGAGGTGCTGATCACCTCCCGCACCGCCTCGAAGATGCGCTGCGGGCGCTTTGATGCCCGCAGCTTGTTGCGCCAGAGCACGAGCACCGTCGGGTGGAAGGCCTCGTCCGCGATACCCAGGCCGCAGGCGACTTTCCAGGAGATGTTGGTCTCGAGCTGGCGGCAGGCCTCCCTGTCGGGCAGCCCTTCTAGAGCCTGCAGCACCATGACCGTGGCGATCACGTCGGCCGGCACCGAGGGCCTCCCCCGATCGGAGGGGAACAGATCGGCGAACATGTCATCGGGGAACAGCTTCTGGCGGTGCTCGGCCAAGAAGGCGTACACCGAACCTTGCTTGACGAGATGGCTGCAGAGCGAGGCGGCATCGACGAGCTTGCGGTCCGGCCGGGAAGAACCTTGCATCCCGGAATTCTTCTAGACCCGGGCCGAAATCGCGAATCCTGATGTAGACGGCTTAAATCAGCAGTCTCCTAGTAGCACGACGACGATGGTGAGCACCCACCGCTTTCGTTGTCGCTGGCGCGCTTCCCTGATAAGCGACTCGGCGTCTGGAAGCTCGGTCTCGGCCTGGCGGGGTTCCTCGGTGACAATCATGATGGCTTAGTTCGCAATCCGATGTTGCCAGAGCACGGCAACATGGTTATGGGCGACCGAGGTGAGTTGCTGGTATAGCTGGAAGCCCCCGGTGCCGACATCGTCTGCATATAGCGTGCCGTTGGAAGCGACGGCGAAGTACGTGAGTGTGAACCAGCCCGTGCCGGGAACATTGTCGAAAAGGTAGCTTGTAACAAGCCGATTCCCTGCAATGCGGACGATGCTTGAGGCGCTCTCTGCCTCCACGATGCCGCCGGGACCGGGCTGAAGCACCACCACGTCCCCCCCGCTTCGCCGGGCATATCCGAGGTAACTAGCCACTCCATCGGGAGTGACCTTGTATATCGACCAGCCGGTATAGTCCGAGCCAACGTCGATGTCCCCATGAGCGTCCAGAGCAATGCTTGCGTCTTCGCCGGGAATGAACTTTCCAGGACGCGGCCCGGACCGGACGACCCCACGCACCGTGACCAACTTGTCGTTCGGAGCCAAACGGAGAAGCTGAGAGGCTGTCGCGAGGTAAAGCTCCCCACTCGGGCTGAAGGCGATGGAACTCAGCGAGTTGAGGGGAGCCGATAATGCGGCTGTGCCGTTGGCGACAGTGCCGCTGTGGCCATCCCCAGCAATGGTGGTGATGATGCCAGCAGTGTTGACGACGCGGACGTGCCCACCGTCGGCGATATAAAGGCTCCCGCCCCGTCCGAAGGTGATGTCGGACACGTTCGAGAGTGCGGCCTTGTTCGCAGGTCCTCCGTCGCCTGAGTAACCGTCCTTGCCCTCGCCAGCCACCACGCGGAACTGCCCATTGGTAAGACGGACGAGGACCTCATGCCGCTGCTCATCTACGACGTACAGAGCACCACCTGGGCCGACGGCGAGGGGTCCGGCGAGTTTGAGCGAGACGACGCGCCCCAGGGGTGGTCCGGCGATCTTCGGCTTGGTTGAAGGCGCGGTGACCTTATGAGCGGCGGGGCTGTTGGTGACGAGGGCGACGGCGGTAGACGCACCGGCGATGACCACGATGGCAAGGAGAATAAGCACCAAGCGGCGCCGGTGCTGTCGTTGGCGTGCATCTTTGATGAGCGCGTTCGCGTCAGGGAGGTCGCTCGTGACCTTCGGTGGCGTTTCGAGGACGATCATGGTTGCTTACGGCACCTGCTCGATGATCTGCAAGAACTCGTCGCGGCCATAACCGAACCTGCGTGCCAGCTTGACCAGTTCCCGCGCCTGCTTGACCACGACACTCCTCTGTGGAGCCGCACCGGTGACCGTCACGCCGTGCCCTCGCGAAAACTCCAAGAGGCCCTCGTCCCTGAGCGTGTGGAGCGACCTGAACACCGTGTTCGAGTTGACACCGAGCACCGCCGCCAAGTCCCGAGCCGGAGGGAGTCGCTCACCGGGTTTCGCCTCACCGTCTGCAATGGCTCTGCGGATGGCGGCGGCGACTTGTTCGTGTCGGGGGACCGGGCTGTCGAAGTCGATTTCCACTTTCGGAGTGGTACTAGCCACAATGTGATAATACGCTCACCCAGGCTGGCGTCAAGTCGCCCCTCGACCTGCCGTTCCGCGACGTACTGATGGCCAGGCGCTGGTGGTATAGATACCGATAATGCGCAAGCTCGGCCCAGTCGCGACAGTGGCCATGACGTTGCTGCTCGCCGCCAGCCCGAGCGTTGCCTCGTCGACACCGCGTACTTTGACCACAGCGGCACAAGCACAAGACGTGGGCGCGGTGTACTTCCTCAACCCGAGGGTCGGATGGGCCAGTGTGGATAGCTCGGCCCGTCTGCTCATGACGACCGACGGGGGAGGCCACTGGCTCGATGTCTCGCCTCCGATGCTGCGGCGGAAGGGCTTCGCCTTGGCGAGCGGGCTGGCGGGAGCCGACTTTCTCAGCTCCTCCGACTTCTTCGTCAGCGTGTTCAACTCAGGGCCTGACGAACTCCAACCGGTGTTCTTGCTCCACACCACTGATGCTGGACGCAAGTGGAACGAGGTCGGCTACTTCCCAAACGGCGTTGGCGAGGCCCGGGTGAGCTTCCTTAACAACCGCCAGGGCTGGGTAGTCGTCGGCAACGGTGAGGCGATGCAACAGGAGCCCGTGACCATCTACGAGACGACGACAGGTGGAGGGCGCTGGTCGGTCATTTCGCGCAGTAATCCGCTCGTCGGAGGCCCAGGGATACCGGGAGGAACGCCAGGGGGTCCATCGGTTGGGGGTTACAAGACCGGCCTCACGGTCTCGCGCTCGGAGCCGAGTGCCGTCTTGTGGCTAACAGGACAAAGCGCCGGTGCCCCATTTCTGGCTCGGTCGATAGGCGGCAGGCACTGGACCAACCTGGTCCTGCCAACTCCCTTGCCGCCAGAAGGTGGTGGAGCAAGCTCGCCGGTCTTTTCCTCTGCCTCAAGCGGTGCGCTCTCGGCCTGGTACGGAGGCCCGAACGCGACGACCGTGACCGCGGTCTATTCGACAGCGAACGGAGGGACGACCTGGGTGGAACACCAACTGCCCTCGGGCAAGCCCGTACTGGCTGATGTCGTCTCGTCGACGACCTGGTTCGCAGCCAGCGGCAGGACCCTCTACCGCACGATAAACGGGGGAGTGAGTTGGTCCCGCATTGCCGCCTCGGTCACTTTCGGCAGCTACGACGGGGGGACACTTGATTTCGTTAACACCGTGGATGGCTGGACCATTCTCGGGGCTCAGGTCTGGCACACGACTGACGGGGGCCACATCTGGGTGTATGAGGTTTCACCGGCATGATGGCGACGGCGGCTCCGAAGCTTGGAGCTATCGCGACAGTGGCCATGACGCTGATGGCAGCGTGTATGGCGGGTTCGGCCAGTGCGACCGGCAGCCCCTCCGTGCGTATGGCCCCAAGCGCGGTGACGACCTGGTGGCTCGATTCCACTTGGGTATCTCCGCGTACGGGCTGGGTGCTTGGGGAGGGACAAGCAGGCTGTCCCTCATGCGCCGTGATCAGATACACCGACGGCGGCGGCATTACCTGGTCGGCGCTTCCAGTCCCAGTCAGCAGGCCACGGGACTTGGCTCCGGGTAGCTATGGCTGTCTCGTACATGGCTGCGTCTCACAAATATCCTTTGCGAATCGCGAGGACGGTTACCTTTTTGATCCCGACCTTTACACCACCAGTGACGGCGGGCGAACCTGGCACCGCCAGGCGGGAAAGCCGACCGTTGCCCTCGTCAGCGTCGGCCCAGGGGTTGTCTGGCGACTTACTTATACGAACCTGGGTTGTCCAGGACCGTGCGGGCTGAGCCTCCTTCAACAGCGCGCCGGGGCGTCCACCTGGACTACCGTGCGCGCCCCGTTCGACGGCGGTGGGACCGGGATAGTTCCGCAGATTGTCAGTACCGACAGTGCTCGGGTGCTTATCGCGTTCTACGGGAACATAGCTGGCGGGTCGAGCCATGCGACCTTCTACATCACAGCCAATCTAGGGCTGTCCTGGACAAAGCGCAGCGACCCCTGCGGGCGGACCACGACCAACGAGGTCGACGCTTACGACACCAGTGCCGCCCCGGCGGGAGTTGTCGCTGTGGAGTGCCTAGAAAAGGGGGACTCGAACAAGGCGTTCGTCATGGTCTCGCATGATGGCGGTCAGACCTTCGGGCCGCGACGACTGGTACCTCAGCTCAACGCCTTCATGGTCTCGGCCGTCGGCGCGAAGACCATCGTTCTAGCCAGTGGCGGAGTCGGCGGGGCCGGTCCGTTCACGTACTCAGTCGAGACCTCGACCAATGACGGGGTGTCCTGGCGGACTGTTGTTCGTGACCGGGAAAGTCTCACAAGCTCGCAGCCGGGCGAGAGTTACCTCGGCTTTGTCAACTCGACTGTCGGACACTGGATCGGATTCGGGAACAAGCTCTGGACCACGACCGACGGTGGGGAACACTGGAAGGCCAGCAATGTCTGAGAGGTCCAAGGTTCGCAGGATCGCCGTAGTCACGACAGTGGCCATGACGCTGATGCTCGCGGGGTGCAGCGGCTCGGTCTCTCCGCCGACGACCACAAAGCCGCTCAACGGCAACGTCATCTCGTCCATCCATGCGATCGCCACGCCGCACAGCGGCCCGAGCACCCCGCCGACAGACGTTGTCAACTTGGAGATGTTCACTTCGCGCTCAGGCGTTGCGGTTGTGTTCTCGCCTTTGGCTCCGCTGTGCAAGCACAACTGCAAAGCGGGCGTTCCGGCCCGATACCGGGACTACCTGGCAGCCACCAGCGACGGTGGACAGACCTGGCGGACCACGGGCAAGCTTCCCGCCAACTTCAACCCCGAAGCGACCTACGCCCTGAAACTGGCGTTTCGTAACCCGGATGAGGGTTACGTGCAAGGCACCGACCCGGCCGAGACCCTGTTCACCGACAATGCTGGCCGAACCTGGTCGTCGCTGCGTACATCCGGCTGGCCTACGGCCCTCTCGCTCGCAGGCTCGTCATTATGGATCGTCTCGGATTTCTGCCCGGCGTCATTGTTGCCGCCGGATGGGCTGTGCCCGAGCAGGCTCCTCACTTACCCGCTCGGTCACCTGACACCCGCCAGCGAGACGCCTATCCCGACCGAAGGTATTCGCGCCTCGGAGGGAATCTCCGCAAGCACACGTGCCGCCACGCTGTTCGATCGTCTCGGACCCTCTTCTGCTGTCGTCGAGGAGGGCAGTGAAGGCTCGCCATCAAGCCTGCTTCTCACCATTGACGGCGGCAGGCAATGGACGATCCTCGACGATCCTTGTGAGGGACTCGTTCCGACCGGCCTCGTCGCCCCCAGCAGAACGCGCTGGTACCTCTACTGCGAGCTTGATGGCGGAATGTACAGGGGACCGACCGTCCTTTATGCGACGACTGACCAGGGAACGAACTGGATGCTCGTCGCCGAGGCCAACCCGGAAGGACCCAACCGAGGGAACATGGACCCCGAGATTGCTTTTGACCTCACTATCAGCGGCAACGGTCGTGTGCTGTGGCTGCTCGGGGCAGTGGACGGGGTCGCGAGCAGCACCCACGGAGGTCGCGACTGGACCCTGGCGAGTATTTCGACCGGCGGCTACGACACCGAGCTTGCAACCGCCGGACCTACCAGTGCCTGGCTGCCCCTTCCGGGCTACGGCCTGTACCGCACCACCAATGGGACAACCTGGATCAAGCTCACTTGACCGAGACACTTCGAGCCACTACGAGGAAAATGCGAAAGGTCGCCGTTCTGGTGACGTTGACCCTGACGCTGGTGCTGGCCGCCTGTACAACCTCGTCCATGCCGACAGCTCGTCACACCTCCAGCACGCTCATCGCCTGGATATCGACCCCGGCACCGCCTACGACATCGTCCACCACGACCACGACGACGCTCGCCCCGGCACCGCTGTGCAGCAAGGGGAGCCTCCACATCGGCCTGCCGATTGATGCTGGAGCGACACAGCAGGTTTTTGTGTCCTTCAGGCTCACCAACGTCGGTAAGACGACGTGTCGCCTACAGGGCTACCCGGTGGTATGGGGCACGAACGCCACAGGCAGGTTGGTTCTCGTCCATGCACACGACGGGTTAGGGGTCCTAAACCCGGTAGCGGCCGACCTTGCACCAGGAGCGTCTGGATACTTCATGCTCCAAGAAAACGACTTCTGCCTAAGTGAGCAACCGAGCAGCCCCTATCGCGTCCATTACCGCCAGCTTGTCGCCTACCTTCCCAATGGAGCCGGTACCGCCAAGACTCCGAACATCGCTCCCTGTGGTCCCATAGAAGTGACGCCAGTGGGAGTGCAACCGTTGCTACCGGGCGAACTTCCACCGCCGGAACCCGGCACCACCGCCTTCCTACAGGTGAGCGTGCACCTTCCCGCCCGAATCGTCAGCGGTCGGGTCCTCGATTACATCGTCGAGCTTGCGAACCCCGGATCTCGCCCCGTCGCCTTGCAGCCTTGCCCCGGTTACCGCGAGAGCATAGGTGTCCTGGGATCAACAGCCGCCTTCCAGCGCTCCTACGAGTTGAACTGCCGTGCCGTTGGGCAAATCGGACCTCACAAGACGGTCGGCTTCGAGATGGAGATACCGGTGCCGAAGGTGAGCAAGCCCGCCGAGGCGAAGTTCGTGTGGTTACTCGACACCCCCTATCACCAGGGTTGGGGCCGTCCGATTCACGTCTACTCATGACCGGGTACGCGAAGCATGGCCCGACCTGCTTCTTGAGATGATGAGGTCTTCCCTTCGCGCCCTCGGTGCCGTGGTCCTCGCCGGAACCATCGCCGCCTGTACCAACTCCACTGCTCCGGGAATCGTCCGCTCGATGCCGGTCGCCCTGAATACGGCGCCCCCGACGAAACTCCCTGTCGTTGACCTCTCAGCCACACCGGCGGGATGGGTGCCGGTCGCCTACGGCGATGCGCAGGTCTCAGTGCCTCCAAGCTTCCCCGTCGTCTATCCCGGCCTGACCTCTTTCTGTAAAAGGGCTTCGGCCTCCGGGCCTGGTGGGCTTTTGGTCGATATACCCCCAGGTGAGACGGTCCACTGTGTTGTCGAGCGTCATCCCACCATGGTCTATTTCACCTCGGTTCTTCACCCGTCGCACATCGAGAAGAAGTCCATCCTGCTCAACGGGGTACGGGTCCACCGCATCTTGACTGCGGTCACCTACGTCGGTTACTACGCTCCGTCGCTCGGGGTGCAAGTCATCGCGCAGGGTCCGCTGGCAAAACGCATCCTCGCCACGCTTACGTCTTCACCCCGTGCCGTGGCCCTTGCGCCCGGTTCCGCACCGGCAGTCCAGTTGGATTGGAAGACACTGACGTTCCACGGATTGGCATTTGCCGCGCCCTCGTCGTGGCCGGTCATGCGGACCCCCGACAATCTCGGGATTGGGTATGCGTGCGGCACGCCAGGAGTCGCGCTCTCCGAGCCGGGTGTAGTCCTGAGCACCGACAAGCAGTCCACCTCGTATTTTTGCCCAGCACTGATCGGTCCTCCCGCCCCGCAAACCCCTCAAGACGGCATCCAAGTTGACGCTGGGTCCGACATGCTGAGTCAGTGGAACCTGCACATTGTCTTCTCGAACCACTGTCTCAGCCTCCACGGCCTGACCGCCTGCCCTGCAACCTCACCTGCGTACTCAATCCTGGTCCTCAAGGTCACGGTGCACGGGGCGCTCGAAGCCCGTCTTCGTGTCCATCGGGCTTGCCGGGAACGGGATGGTGGCCAGGACGATCCTGTACAGGCTGCGAACGGCCGCGGCGTCCACCTCTAAGGTCGTTACGAGTCCAACCACTTCGCACTGGTGGGTGACACTCGCGTTTGCCGACCGCGATCTTGGTGCCGTAGCTGAAGAGACGGGTGCGGGCTGGACTACATCCACAAACTGCAAACTGTCGGTGTTCACAACATCAGACGGCGGCAATAGCTGGACGGTGCCCCTGCTATTGAGTCACGACGCATCATGCATCGACGGCGGCGAGTCAGGCGGCGCCACGGACGAGATGGCAATGACCGGAGACGGCGCCTGGTTCCTGGCGACGCCTCAGGGCCTATACAGCGGAAGGGTCGGTTACCCAGGTTTCAAGCTGTTTCGTGCATCCCGTCTAGCGCCCAGAATGCCCACTGACTCTGTGTGCCAGGTGGCTTCTTCCGCAAAGCCGTGTGGGTCGTGCTCGCGTGGAAGTGCGGTCAGCTCGTGTCGACAACGGTTCTTCTCTACTCAGATAACGACGGCAGCACTTGGGCTCGTCGATCGGTGCCTCTCGCTTCGGTCGTGGAGGGGACGATGGTAACGAGCGCACCTGACAGCCTTGCCGTCCAAGGCGAACAGAGAGCCTGGATCCTGGGGTGGTCCAACGACGCCCGTACTCGCCTCGCAGTGGCCCGCACCAACGACGGTGGGCTTAGCTGGCATACGAGCGCGCTGCCCTGCAGGAGCCCGGAGACCCTCAGTGGGCTGTTAGCGGTGTCAGGGAACAGTCTCTTGGCACTGTGCCAGGGTGAGGTACACACGGGGGCTATGGCGAGATGGCGGTCGTCACATCGGGCAACGGCGGGGCGACCTGGACAGGGCGTTGCAACAACGGTCCGTCCGGCGTATTGCCCAAAGTTGGCTCGTGTCCAGATGCTGGCTACCCCGTCAAAATAGCCGCAATGCCGAACGGGTCGTTGTTGATGGCACTCGACTACATCGGTGGTGTCTATGTGTCGCTCGACGGTGGCCGTGCCTGGAAGCCAGGAATCACGTCGTCATCGTCAAATCTCACGTTGTCCCAGGGCACGGACGCAGTCTGGATGCTCGGTATCGAGACATTCAGCGCGGGAGAAAGACCCGCCGTGTCCACCAATGGCAGGACATGGCGACAGGTCGCTTTTCCCTAGTTGGCGGGCTGTTGATACGGCAGAAGCCGCCGAGCTTCAACACGCACCTTCTCCTGGCCCCTCCCCGCCGCCCGTGCGTTCGGTGCGTTCGCCGCTTGCCGCGGCGCCGCTCGGCCGCCTTTCCTGTCCCTGGACAGCCCGCCCGCCACACCGAACCACGCCGGGCTAACGAGGGAGTGGGGGTTCACGTCGGAGGGCCGACGGCGCGGATCTCCGACTGGGTGTGAGGTCTGCGCCGAAGACTGCATCGTGGCGACAGTCCGCATGGACACCGTTCGGGCGCCTCAGTGTGGGCGGCCCAGCCCGAATCTTGAAACGCGCTCGCTAGGTCCGGCACCCCACCGACGAGCGTGTCCCCTTGGCCTCGTGCGGCGGAAGGACGTCGACGACGGCGCGCAATAACGAACAGTCCGCGTCAGAGAGCGGCGCCATGTCCCGTCCATGTTGTGTGACAACGACCACGGGCGGACAAGCCCAACCGTCGGCCTCGAATGATAATGCCGCCCCCGCCCTCGGGCGGAAGGTGATCCGGTAGAGAAGGGCATCCTCATGACAACCCGACGCGGAGGGCGCAAGTGGAAGGGCATTGAGAACCGCTCTGAGCGCCCGTGTTTGGGTGTTGTCAAGACGGACTGTGATAGGACCTGACGACCCGAAAATAGAAACCTTCGAGAAACCGGTCACCTCGACGATGCCCCCGGTGGGAGCGAGTTCTCCGGCGGATCGGCTCGGTTCCCAGACCGTCTGTGAGTCGACGCGGATCTCAGTCTCGTCGCTCGTCCTGCCGACAGGTTGGAAGTAGTAGGCCAGCTCGGCAAAGTAGTCATGGGGACCTGAGACCGGCAACGAGACTGCGTAACCCATTGCCCCACTCGTTGGTGCGGTTCCGGAGCCGGTTGAGGTCGTCCACTGTGCGCCCTTCGGGAGATGTGCCTGGACATAGCCTTCGACTGTTCCAGCCAGTTCGTCGACAAGATAGAACCGGTGGACGTCGATCAGGCCCACGACCCCCGGCGTCTCGAAGACCTGCCCGAGCGACCCCGAGACATCCTTGGTTGTCAAACGTGCGTGTGGCGGGATGCCCGCGTCTCTCAAGACGCGGAGCGCGAACGCTTCGGCCGGTGTCTCGGCGCTTGGGACAGACCCCGCTGGCAGGGCGAGTTCCGCAACTCCCGGCTCAGTTCCCAGCGGCGAAACGATCCACAGGTTGCCAGCGCCGTCGAGCGCCATGATGTCGAAAGCGGGCGCAGGACAACTCGGCATCGTCGTGGTTGTATTCGGTGCCGTTGAGGTGGTTGTGCTGGGCAAGACTGGCGGAGATCCTTGCAACGGAATCAGCGACGGAACCGACGCCGGGCACGTCTTAGGACGTGGCAGCGACACGGTGACCGACTGCGCCTCAGCCTCATTCGGGGTGGCCGCGTCGCTCGGGAACTCGACGAGCCCGTCATCAGTCAATCCCGCCACCTCACCGTTCGAGAAGACAACCATCGGGGAACCCGAGTCCGAGCCGACGAGAGTTGCGGGCACCGCCAGCTCCCTTACAGTTCCATTTGTTCCGACAAGAGAGGGGTGAACCGATCCGACGATGAACTCCGAGGCGGAATACGGTGCGATCGTCCAGGCCGATCCGGGAAAGGCGACGCTCACGGATCTCGTGGCCCCGTTAGCTGAGACCAGTTCGATACCTGTCGCCTTCCCGCCCGTGGACAGGTCCGTCATGCCGACTGCCAAGGTTCCGTCACTCGCGTAGGCGACCGACAACGGCTCATCACCGCTGGTCGGCAGAGTCACGGTGGTGAACGTGCCAGCGTTCGGGTCGAAGATCTCGACGCCGGTTGAGCTGCTCATGGCGATCGCGACCTGGCCTCCCGGAGCGACAGCAAGGGCTTCCACCGCCTCGATCCCGGCCAGGTTCGGCGGCTCGAATCCCTCCGCCACGGAGTTAGCGCCTGGTACAGGGATAGACCAACGGTCCACCTTTCCAGTCCTCGGGTCTAGCTCCACCAGGGTCGTGTTCATGCCGAACCAGACGGTGCCTGACGCACTCACTGCGATTCCGGAGAGTGCCTGCTCATTCTGGAACATGGAGCCGGTGAGGACCGGCCATGAGGTCATCGTCCCGTTTCCGTCGACGTGGAATAGCGTGACCTGGGTCGCACTGCTGTCCCAGAACCACACGCCCGTTCTACTGGGGTCGCCTGCGATCTCCGTGATCGCGTCGTAACCCGCCGGAAGGTAAGCAGCGTCGGCGAGTCTCGTGGTCATCCTTAGGCCGGGGGTCCCCACCGCCGCCTCGCGTGCTCGTGGCTGTGTCGACGCACTGCCGACCGACCCCGGAGTCCCGCACCCGGCCAGCAGCAGCGTCACGAGGACTGCCACGAGAGCGCTCAGCCTGCGCACGGACCCCATAGTGACATGAAGTGTTCTCGCAGGGGATTCGCGTACGACCGCCAGAGGACTCTTCGACCGGGTGTTCACCGCCAGTCGGAGATCCGCGCCGTCGGCCCACCGAACGTCAGTCTTTTGCGGCGTTTGCGCCCCACTCCGTCGTGCATCAGGGGCAGCGCCGTTCCGGCGAAGGGTGTCCCGTTTCCCGCCAGCCGGGTCTCGGGATAGCGATCATCCCGTAGCCCACTAGAGAAATGGAAACCAGTACGGCCAAGATGAAGACGGCTATCGGATAATGGAGCTGTCTCACCACCTCTCCCCAAGTGAGTAGGTTTCCGTTGCTTACCCCCGGGCGATGGCCCCGCAGGCAGCAGGTGGAGTGAACCGGACGATGTCGGTGGCGTTGCTGGGGTTATTGGGATCTGGCGGCCAAATGCCGTACGTGCGACCCCCGACCGTGACCAGGTCAGTAAACCCGCTCCCGTGCGCAGTCGCGTCCACTGACAGCGTCTTTGGGTTGGCACAGCCGATCAAGCCGCCACCACCCCAGATCACTCCATCCAGGTACTCGATCCAGCCAGGACAACCGGAGAAGACCTGGGGCGTAGAGCAGCTAAGCGACCGAGGCGCCATGGTCTTTACAAGCTGCAGACCCGGAAGTCGGTAGATGTTCAATGGCGTCTGGAGACCCGCGCTGCCGTTGAGGACCCAGAGGTAACCGTCGGCGGCAACGAGGGAGACGAACTCCCCTCCGGCCAGATTCGGTCGCCGCCGTAACACTCGTCCTGAGTGTGCGTCCAGGACCATCAACGCTCCGTCACCGGGCTCAGGCGCGGCGATCAGGTAGTTGCCCTCGACACTTATCGCCAGCGTGTAACCCACGCCCTCCTCTACGCAGTCTGCGCTTGAGAACCTGTCCCGGACGAGAGTGGCACCGTTAGCCGGATCAAGGCGCTCAAGGTCACAGCCTTCCGCGAGCCAGAGCAGGTCCGCCCAGCCGACAAGTGACGGGACAGGGGCGTTGAGGCTGACGCGAGTCATCGGACGCAGGTCGTGCACGTCGAGCTGCAACAGCTCGAAGCGTTCCAACCTCCAACCGGCTGTTGCGATCACCCACACACGAGAGGCGACAACGACGAGATCCTGCACGTTGTAAAGGGCAGGCGACATCGCCAGCCTGCGGCCGTTTGCTGGATCGACGCGGACGACGAATGAGCGACCGGTGGCATCGCCTGGCGACGGCAACCGTGCAGCGAGCAAGTCCGAACCGTCGGAGACGAGGTCATAGAAGATGCCCTTTGCAACAATCGTCGGGCCCGTTGACCTTCTAGACGGCACCGTAGCTGACGTCGTCGCCGCTGTGCCGTTCGATCTCCATGCCGCGGTTCTTGTGGCGAGACGTTTGGCAGGTAGTTGAGATGATGACCCTGTGCTGGTCGCGAAGATCAGTGTCAGGGTCACGGTCACGACAACACCCAACCTGCGCACCGTCGCGAGGTCTAGCACCAGACAAGGGGTTTGCGGTGTCGGGCTAACGGGAAACGCGACCACACCGCCAGCGCCCTCCACGTCGAAACGTGCGGAGTGCGCTTTCCGCGCCGGATGTCACTCGCCGACGCCTTGTAGCAGCTCGCCGCCTCGGCGATCTCGAAGGACTCCTAATGGTCTCGCGGGGTCAATGGACCTACCGCCCTGTCTCGTGAGGAGTGTCCACGAGAACTGTCGCCACCGAGATCCACGAGACAAGCGTCGCGTCCTTGTGGGCGCTCGTGACCAGGGACGGTGGCCGACGCTTTTCACCCGGCACAGATTTTGGATCGGAGTAGGTTCTCGCCGCCACGTGCCTTTCGTTCCGCACGTGCGTAGCTCTGCTTCAGAGCGGCGGTCGTGAGGGGCTCGCCGAGTCACTGGATGGAGGTAACAAGTGGACCCGTGGGCGATGGTTGCCCTCGTCGCTTGCGTTGACTCAGCCGACCATCGCCTGCTCGACCGTGCACAACTGTGTGGTCGCTGGCATCGGCCCGAATGAACTTCTATCGTCGGCGCCCGGCGTTCTCGCGACAACCCAAGATGGCGGCCGGGACTGGGACAGCGCTGTGATCGTGCCTGTCAAGAGCGGCGCTTGAACGTCGCCGTAGCGAAAGCGAGGTGGGGGTTCACGTCGGTTGGCCCGACGGCACGGATCTCCGACTGGTAAACCGAACGCCGACTGTTTCCGCAGTCCGCCGATCCACTGGGCTCCTCCTCGACGTTCCCTGCCGAACATTACGCGCTTGCCCACGTAATGAGGACCCAGTCGTACCCCGACATCTCGCCTCCGTCTGTTCGCCTTCGCTTGAGGGCCTTCAGCGCGTCCTCCCTGGCAGCCTCGACCCTTGCATCCCAACCGACAACTTCAGGGCGGAAGGCACTCCATGGAACCTCTGTCGCCAAACCGCTCGGGGTAATCCCTCCACCATCGCTTCGGAGGTCGAGGCCGAGTATCAACCGACCGGCGTCGGCGATTGCATTCACTACGGGTGCTGCGACCGCCAAGGGCCACATGACCTCGCGGCTTGCTGTCCTGATAGCGCTGGATCGGAACTCGGTAGGAAGAAATGACAGGTCATCGTCGGGCACATCGCCCAGTCTGCTTGCTGGTAGCCGACGGCGGCGGTCAGCGTGGTCACCGAATAACCTTGGACCGTCACTGACGTTTCGTGGCGTTGCGTGCGCGCACGGTCTTTATCAGATCGTGAGTCGGCCTGACGAGGCGCACAAAGAGGGGCACGACCATCAGGCAGGCTCCCAGCACTAGGAGCAGACGAGAACGCAGAAGAACGCTGACAAGAACGAGGGCAAACCCTAGAAACATTTGCCATCTCTTGTTGTAGAACCATCCAAGGAAGATGCCCATCCAGAATCTTTCTACCACCTGAGACGACGGAATGACCTGCCGTGGCCCCTAAGTGGCCTGTGGTGCAAACGCTGCACGGTGGCAGGCGGGGTCGTCGGCCTCACTTCACCAGGCCAGGGTCCCCTCCTGCCACCGCTGCTCTGCCATGAAGACCTACATACCGTCCGGGCAAGCCCTCGACCAGCGCTTCAGCCATCTTCATCTCCCTCGACGCACCCTGGAGCCCCAGCCGCACTCCCCGGAGCATCATCAACTCCCTTGAACGCGCATCGCCACCCGCAGGGTGGCAGGTTCCGAAGGAACCGGTAGCCGAGCGCAGCTCGGTGCAAACAGACTTCTCCCAGATGTGCCTCACCCTCCACGAACCCTCCGGTCTGATGCCTGGTTGACGATTTCGTGGCTGGCCGCAACGACTCCGCGACTTGTTCACTGCTGCGCTCTCAACGCTGATCGGTTGGCCTGCTGACCCCACGTTCGATCGACTCTCTCACGTCTACTCGTGGCTTGAGTGCACGGCTCCGATTGCCCCGTCTCCTAGTGGGCTGACGCATCGGGCTTAGATCCCGTAGCTACCCGGCCAGGCCGGAGGAGGTTCCCACTCTCAACCCGTATCACGCTGGGTGTGCGGCCCGGCTGCGGGCGTCTTGCTATTCACTTGATGCCGAACGTACCCGCGCTAGGGATGTACAGGAGGGGCCTTGAGCGTGAGGCACTCAAGGCTTGCGTCGTCGGATAAGAAAGGGACCATGGAACGTAAAGCCAACGTGTCCCGTCGTCGTCGCCTGGCCGTGGGAGCCGCAGTCCTAGCGGTCCTCGTCGTGTGCACCGCGAGTGTCGTGGCAGCGTCAACCCCTGCAAAGTCTCATGGCGGGCTGACCGTGACCAAGGCGACCAACCCCTCGTCCACCGTTCCGCAGCCGACCTACGACAAGAAGTGTCAGAGCACGGCGAAGTCAGAACTGGCCATGGACCGCTGTGTCGCCGCTCAAGTTGCTCAGCTCGATCGCGAGCTAACCCATGCCCTATCGGTGGAGGCCAGCTACCTTGGTCACTCCGGGGTCACCACCACTCAGTCGAAGTGGCTCGCGTTCATGAAGTCTGAGTGCACCTTGGAAACGCGACCGTACACCGGCGGGAGTATTCGGCCTCTTGTCTACGGCGAGTGCGAACGGGGTTTACTGTTCAACCGGGTCGGAGAGATTCGCTCTGTCGTGAGTTCTATCCCGAAGTAGCCCTCCCACATGAGAGCGACCCGTTCAAAGCCCAGCGCGACGGAAGGTAGGTCTACCGTGATGACGTGACCGATGATTTCGACGCGGACTTGGAGAGATTTCCCCCTGTCAGCGGCGAGCCTCGGACTGGCCAGAATCAGGGCCACCTTCCCCGCCGTAGGTCCTTTTGGCGTACGTACTTAACGGGAATCTACCGAAAGCCAGGCTTCTGGTTGCAGCTAATTCCAGTCGTCGTGTTCGGCACCGTCTTAGCAAACAAGAGCGGTGTCTTGTTTGTGCTCACTCTGTACGGAATCACGCTCGCAGCGACGATTGGAGTTATCTATCTGTTTTGGCTGCGCGCTGAGCGACACCGTAATTCGACCTGACCACCAACATGACACCTTCACCCTTGAGTCTTGCCGTCGCCCTTGTAGCGGTGTTCGGCTCGGTGCCGGGTACTCGTCGTCACAGAGCACAACGGTCTTGCAGCTAGCCCTTGTCGGCATACGGATCATGCCAGCACTCATGGACGCGGATGCCGTTCACCATGATGATCACCTCGCCGGTCAGGAGCCGGGTAACTGGGTCCTTGCCGCTGATGGTTGTGATAGGGGCACCTTCGGGCATCTCGAACGTGCCGCCGCAGAAAATACAAGTCTTCGTCGTCTCGGTCACTCCGCCCAGAGTACGTACTCCTGACCATCACACGCTCCCGTAGACCTCGCGACTTTTACTTCGGGGCGCCGTAGCTCAGACTAGAAATGCGATCCGGTAGAAGACGTGGCGGCGAAGATAGTGTCCCTTTGGCAGGCCCGGATGGTCGAAGTCGTCAGCGGGATCGTGGCACATGCGGAGCTTCTCCATGACGCGTTGTGAGCGGAGGTTCGTGGTGGAGGTGAACGAGACGATCTCGTCGAGGCCGAGTTGCTCGAAGCCGTAGTCGAGCACGACCAGAGCGGCCTCGGTGGCAAGCCCGCGGTCCCAGTAGGCGCGGGCAAGCCGCCATCCGACCTCAACGGCGGGGGTGAACGGCGCCTCGAAGACATGGGGAAACGCGGTGTTAGGCCGAAACGTTAACCGTCTGACGTGGGCAAACACGCCCTCGGTTCGGCGCAAAACGGCTAAGTTAACCACTCACCGTTTGGCAGCCGAATACGGAGGCGCAGACGCTCTAAGGCCGGATCATCGCGGACCAGAGTAAGGCCAATATGGGTTCCCTGTTGATAAAGCCCACCCCGTGCACCGAATACGTTGCCCCCGGACGATCCACGCGTCATCGCATCACCATTGATCGAAAGCGGTGGAATTAGGAGAGTCTTGGAAAGTAGAAACTGAACGTCGATCTCGAAGGATGCTACGCGGTAATCAAGGGGACTGAATTTAAGAAGCGTAACTGCTCGAGCCCAGTCGTACACGAATTCTGGGCGCGTGTATCCCAATAATCCGCCTACGTTGTCAGGATTCAATTGGAGCGGCTTCTGAATAGCCGATCTTAGTTGGAGAGTATGCGCTTGCGTATCTGCCACGATGAACTCCTGGGAGACCTGCGCCATCCTCTCATTGACTTCCCGGACTTCCTGGGGCTGCATCTCGACGTGGTCAACGGGGGTCGCCCACTCGTGCAAGCCCTGCTGTAAGAGAATGACTCGTTTTGGCTGCAGCGTCAGGGCGACAGCTGCAAGCCGATTCAATGGGACAACAACACCTGCGTGCCATCCAGCCGGTACGTAAGGTGCATACCCCAAGTCGTTAGTAACAAGTGGATGTTGCTCGGAGGTGTGGAGAACTCGCCAACGACAGGCCATTACTAGTGGAAGCATGCGATGAAGCTCGAATAACCGCGAGCGGGATATGGGTTCGTCGTCCAACGGTATGCCAGCCTCTTGAAAAAGACGATGTCGCTGTCGCACGCGCCGCTCAAAGTCCGGTCCTCGGGCGAATAAGCCGCCGACGAATGGCACGAGGGCGAGAAGCCATAGTTCGGCGGCCATAGACCCGGCTGATCCGACTAGCTCACAGATGGCTTCCGGAAGTAGCGATTCGTACGATCCCCAGACCTCCTCGAAGCTCTTGAAACCGTCACGCGTGGGATCATCAGGTTCAATGTCAAGACCGCGCTTCCAGCCGATGCCTTCAGCTTTCGTGACGAATGGCCCTCCGTCATTCCGGCGCAACACGCAGACGGGACGTTCGCGCAGCTTTCCTTGAGACTGCAGAGAAAAGCCGCCCAGATATGATGCAGGAAGGTAATGGGAGCGGACTCCGGGCACGTGGTCCACGCTAATCCCTCACCAGAGTGCCCCCCGTTAACTCCCGAACGACACCGTGGCGTTGGCCAGGACGCCTTCACTTGCCGAAGCCAGACATGCGAACCGCCATGGACGGACGAGGCGCATCCGGGGCGGGCGCTCGCGGCGCCACCCCTTGATGATGAAACTGTGGGTGGCCGTCCACCATCTGATTTGGAGCCACAATCCTTTGTGCCGAGTCGCATCGGCTCGCGGAGTCGCGGCACCAGTGCTCCAATGCCCGGAGCGAGAGATGACGAGTGCCACGAGTCCGGTTGACAAGATGGCTCTGGGGCCACCGAGACGTAACGTGAAGGGGTGCCGACTCCGCCGGTGATCGACTACCGAGGTGGGTTCGATTTCAACGTGACGCCAGGCGAGCTGTGGTCGTCGATCGAACACGCGGAGCAGTTCGAGCGCTGGTGGCCATGGCTCAGGGAGTTCAGCCTGGAGGGCGGGGGGCTCCGGTCAGGCGCAGTCATGCACGGTGTCGTCGTACCGCCGCTCCCGTACCGGATACGCGTCGACGTGGAACTCGTGGCTTGTCGCCGACCGGCTGCGATCGACGCTGTCGTGCACGGCGACCTGGAAGGCAACGCTTCACTCCGCATCCGACGATGTGGGTTGAACGGCTGCACGGTGGAAGCGAAATGGTCTGTCGAGATGATGCAGACGCCGATGCGTATTACTAGCCGGTTCGCGCATCCCCTCCTTCGCTGGGGACATGACCGTGTGGTCGAGATCACGTTGCGCAGCTTCCGCCGCCACCTCGAATCCACCATCGTGCCCTGATCGGACTCGACCAGGGGCACCTAACCAAGAGTCAGGATGCCATTGCCGCGATCCGCTGTTTCGGTCGGCTGCTCTGACCCACTACCCGCCCGGAGCGCCCTGACGCCCTGCCGATAGGCTCGGCTCTGCTATCCGCCGAAAACTTGCGGAAACGGCGCAAGTTCTTCACAGGAGGTAAAGCAAGATGGCAGCAAAGCCTGGCGACACGATTAGGGCACCGTCGGAGAAGGTCGGCCAGCCGGAACGCCGTGGGAAGATCATCGAGGTCCTCGGCGACGAAAAGCACCCGAGGTTCAAGGTCCGCTGGGAAGACGCTCACGAGACCGTGTTCGTTCCCGGTCCCGACGTCAGCGTCGAGAGCGGTTCCTGACCTCGGCCGAGATAGACGTAACGACAGGACCCACGAATGACGGAAGTGGGCTTGTGTGGTCGTGGGAGACATAACGCTCCTGACGCCGCTCTCATCGGGCGGGGGTCGCGTCAAGCCGTCGCTCATACACACAGTCATACACAAAGTGGCCTCTACACTGATGCAGCTCACGGCGTTGACCTGGGAAAATGCGCAGACCTGTGGGTACCAGATTGCATCAGATGTCCTCGAAAGCCCTGGTCGCACAAAGTCCGCACCCTTGCCAAGGTGAGGGTCGCGGGTTCGAATCCCGTCGTCCGCTCCAAGTTCAGGGGGCCCTTTTTGTTGCTTGAGACGTCGTGACTTGGCCATGGTCCGGCCATGGTTCGACCAATGCAAGCCCGCCAAAGAGCCCCAGCCGAGCGCCACGCCGAAATGCTCAGAAAGTCAGATGGTCAACGAGGGGTTCCTGGTCGCTTGGCGCGTGAGGATCCCGGTCGGCGGCCCGCCGGAGGACTGGCCAGGAGATGGCACTCGAAGAGTCCGTAAACATTGCCTGCGCCGGTCGCCGTCGCCTCGTCGGCGATGAGCACGGCGTGGACGCCCTTCCTCGCCTTCAACCTGGACCGGAACCTGTGCACGGCCGGGTCGGATGCCGGGACGTCCATAAGGAGCTCGGCACCACCACTGCCCACGAGAGCAACGATCGCTTGGCCCTCCGCTTCGGCGATGCTGATGCCATAGGGATCCATGGCGGCGACGCGCCCGGCGATGCGGTCGCCCTCCTTCTCGTCTGTGATGACGATTATCATCGCCACCTCGCCCTCGGTGAGCGGGGGTGAGCCGGCGGGGAGCGGGCGGTGGATACGGGCAGCACGACGGAGCGACCCAAGTCCAGCGGTCCGAGTCGAACCCATTACTACGGGCGTGCCGAGCGGCAATAGATCGGTGCCGGCAACATGGATCCGCAGATACTCTTCTGCGTCATCTTCGAACCAGGGCAGTTGCCGGATGCTGAACGAGGCTGGTTCACCCTCGGCGAGCTCAAGCTTCCCACTTGTGACCTTCGGCCCCACCTCAACGAGCGTCGGTCCGGCCGCGTCATGCTCGAGCAGCGCCGCCAGCGCCACCGCAAGCACCCTGACCTCGTCCCTGCCTGGTTCGCCGGGTTCGGTCCCGTCGACGGTCAGGAAGACCGGCACGAGCTCCGAGGCAGCTGGCCAACCGTACCGGCTCGCCTTCATCACGAACTCCGCGGGCACGTCCTCGGACGGGTCGAAGTTGAGCATGAGCGTGCCCGCGGGCATCGTCGGCGGACGAGCTGAGTCACCTTCTCGGAGCCCGGCCGGCGGTCCGGTGCCCGGGTAGAGGACGACGCCATGTTGGATGCCCTCATGACCGAGGACGACCGCGGCGTACCTCCTACTCCGCGGACCGATCATGACCTCAACCAGCAGGTCCACATCGTCTGCCCACCTGCTCCAGACCATGCGCTCGTAGAAGCGTAAGACGTGGTCGAAGAGCAGCTGCCAGTCGCGCGGCGCGGCAAATTCCTCGGCGTCACGTCGGCCGGCCATGTGGCCGACGAAAGAATCGAAGATGTCCTCCGCCTCGTGCACGGTCGGCACCTCGGAGATAGGTGGCAACGGGGCGGCCTGACTCAGCTTGCCGAGCCCTGCCTTCAGAAGCGAGGCGAGGCCGGGGTTGCAGAGAACGTGATCGGGGCGAAGCGGAGTAAGCCCGCCCGCTGGCCGTAAGAGAGCCATCTCACAGGCCTGTTGGAGCACCCTCTCTTCGTGTCCGGCGACGGCAGACGCGAGGACGACGCCCGTGTCCATGTCGAAAACGAGGCTGGCGACGATCCTCGGCTCGTCGGGGATGTGCACGGCATGCGAGATGTCGCGGAGGAGAACGAGCCAGGTGCGGGTTGTGACGGTCACGACCGCCATTGTTGCCCGCGGAGTGACACTGGTTGGCGAGGTGTCAGTTCGCCCTGATCGGAACTACGTCGAGCCCCTCGATTCCGGTGAAGTCTTCCGGGTTGGCTGTGAATATCGGCAGGTTTCTCGACAGGGCTGTTGCCGCGATGATCGCATCGAAGGAACGGGCCTTCGTACGGCGACCGCTGCCCCGCAATTCGGCTGCGACGCGTCCGAACGCGCGAGCCGCTGGCACATCGAACGGAATTGGCTCAAAGGTTGCTTCGGTCACTTGCAGCCGCGCAAGGCGAACGGCACGTTCAGACTCGTCATCGGTGACGAGGGGCCCGACAGAAAGCTCGGCGAGAGTGACCGTGGTGATAAGCGGCTCCTCAGGCAAATCGGCATCGGCGGCGAGCTGATCTAGCAAGATGACCACTGACGTGTCTAGAACCCCCGGGCCGGGACGCATCAAAGGCTCGTGTCGATGACGGAATCGATGTCTTCGCGTAGTGCGACGGGGTCCATTGCCGGTAGGGAGCGGAACCGCTCGAGGATCGCAGGAAGGGTGAGCCGCTGAGCGTCCAAAGGTCGAAGCTCCGCTACCGGTCGACCGTCACGGGTGACTCGCACGGCTTCGCCGTGCTCAACCCGGTCGATGATCTCACCACCGTGGTTGCGTAGGTCACGTATCGAAACGTTGGTCATGACGAAGTGTATCACCGGTGATACATCATCGCGCTTCTGCCCACTACGGCGATGTGGCCGAAGTAGACAGTGCCCTTTCGCCTACACGCGACCGAGAGCCGCTAAGAGTCCACCGGTGGCTCAGGAATGACTGCTCGGACTGGCCGCACGTAGTTGATTTGTTCAGTGTGTCGAATATCGATGCTTCATTCGGTGACGGTCGTTGCTGCCTGGTGGGGATGCACGTGGGGTCTCCGGCTGATCTCCCCGTAGTAACGCGTGTTACTTCGGGGCGGATTCGGCAGCACTTCCTGGACGACGAAACGGACGGGGGCCCAGCTCGACGGACGGAGCAACACTGGATGGACGGATTCCAACACCTTGCCAAGGTGAGGGTCGCGGGTTCGAATCCCGTCGTCCGCTCCAAATGGTCATCACAGGTGGCCGGGGGCCGTGTTCACAAGATAGCAGTGAACACGGCCTTTTCTGTGCCTTTCGTGCCGCGAGAGCCGGTCGGGGGGACTCGGGGTGCCTGCAGAGCGCGTCCGGGACGCGGATGGAGGAGGGTCTTGCCTGTCTTTTCGGATGACGCCCCTGGGCGTGACTAGAGGAGAGCTCTAGCCAGGCACGCTCGGACCGTCGTCGGTCGGGGGTGGCACGGGCGGTTGCTGCTCGTGGCGTCGGGGTCGCTTTCTTCCTGGTCCGGAGGCTGCCTGGCTTGCCCGGCGCGCCTCGAGCTGGTCCTGGCGTTCACGCGACTCGAGAAGGCGCAGGTTGTGGACCACAGCAGCAAGTGAGTACATGAGGGTGTTCTTCGCCGTGCCGAACAGGCGGCACCAACCGCGGCGGACGCCTTCTCCGGCAGGATCGGCGAGACGGGCATAGGCGCGTTCAGCTGCGGTGCGCCTCGCATAAGAGCGCCGATGAATCGGGCTCGGGTAGGGGTGCTTTTGGCGAGTCTTGTCATTGACCTGCGGGGCCACGGTGATGCTTCGCTGACGACAACACCTGGGAGGGCTGCTTGGTGCTTGCGTGACACTCGGGTGGGAAAAGGACAGATTGAGCGAGGCCCCGACGAGCGGGCAGCGGAGCTTGCCGGCGGCCGCCGGGCACATGACACGCTCGTAGCCCTCCTTGTCTGGCCGGGCCAAGGGGGCAAAGCGGTAATGCTCGAGCTCGGCACAAGAGCGGTCATGGGCGGCCACGGCCTTCTCCGGGGCGCCCCGCACGAGGGGGCCGAGTGCCAAGAGGCGCTCGGGAACGCACGGGCAGTAAAGGCTCCCGTTCGCACAGACAGCCCCTTCGAAGGTGCCCTTCGGCCCGCGGTCGAAAGGATGCAGGTCCATGACGGGTTCGGCCCCGATGTTTCTAAGGCGTCGGCTGAAGCCGGTCTTGAACGAGTAACCGCAATCGGCGAGGACATCGCTCGGTCCTTTACCTGAGGCGGCCATGCGTTCTAAGGCCCCGGCCATCTCATCTGCGGGCTCGATGCTGGCGCTTTTCACAACGACCCGATAGATGAGCTCGGGATCCGGCTTTTCCGCCCCCTCCTCGCAAGCCACGACGGCGACCTGGGCGTAGTAGCCCCAGAACAGGGCGTCTTTGGCCCCGGGAGCGTTTCGTTTCGCATGACCCCAAGCGGCGTCGGGATCAGCGGAGATCTCCTCGCTCAACTTGTCCTTCGGACGGGCCCAGCTCTCGTGGTCGGTCCAGTCGACCGCCAGGCAACGATGCTCCCTTTTGGCTTTCGGCACGCTTGCTTCCAAGAGGGCGTCGATGAGACCCACGAGCATCGTCTCTTTGGCCGTGGTCTCGATCCCCGCCCGTTTCTTGGCGAGGTGCCCCGGGCGCTTTAGTGGTGCCACGCCCCTAAAGGAGGGGACAGGGCTCGGGTCGATCGGCTTCATCATGGCGTTGAAGCTGTGCTCGAACATCCTGTAGCTCGCAGTCTTGAGCCCGTCGCGGCCAGGTCTCGCCACGCCGAGGCGGACCTGGTCGATGACGCTCAGGTCGCAAAGGCAGCGATAGGCGGCCGAGAGATGGGCGACCTTGGAGTTCGAGATCGACAACAAGATGCCCAAGAGCACCGTGCGGAATGTGAGCTGGCGGGCCGGTCCCGAAGACGAGACGGCCTCCTCCAACATCTCGGTCACCCCCGAGCGGTCCAGCACCTCTTCGAAGCGCCTAAGGCGCGAGCTCGTGCTCAGCTCGAGCCCCCGAGCAACAAGACGAGCTCGGCCTCGTCTAATTGAGGAAGCGACAAGGCGAGGTCGAACAGTCTCTGGGAGTACTTAAGCCCGGCTGCCCGCAGCAGTGCGGGCACACCGAGATGTTCCAGTTGTTCTGAGATCCAGGTCGAGCGCATCTTAGAGACCGAGAGCCGCTTAAGGTCGACCCCGCCGCTCAGGCGGGCAAGAACCGGGGTGGTGACGTTCTTCCTCGTCGGGGCGATGCCCCCGGTCATGTTGTTCGCACCGGAGAAGGTGGCGCACACAACCAGCATCGCCTGGTAGCGCTTGAGCACGGGCACGACCCGGGCCCGGGCTCCTTCGACGACGACGACGAGGCCCCCGGAGCGTTCCAGTACGTGGTGTCCGGTGACATATCTCATGTCCAGCCCGTCGAGCCCGGCACCAAGGCCCAAACAGAGCATCGACTCCATTGCCCTTCGTCGTCGGAGCACCTGGCGCCGGGCAAGGGCGAAGTAGGCCTCGATCTCCTCGAAGCTGTAAGGAGCCGCCGGGCCGTCGCGGGCGATCGGGGCAGGCTCGGCCCTAAGCGCCAGGCCAAGGCCGCGGGCGACAAAGCGCAAGTTGGCACGTCTTGTGCGCCTCGAGGCCGGGGTCGCTTTGTCCATGGCCGTGGCGATGTGGCGCTCGATCACGGCCTCGTGGAAAAGTGAGCGCTCAGTTGCCTCAAGGCCGATCCGAAGGCCCCACTCACAAAGTGCAGAGCAGGCCAACAAGAGGGCTCTCGCCCGGGGCGGCCCGGCCGGAGCCAGCTTTGTGACGACGGCTCTCGCGAACTCGGCGGACTCAAAACAGCCATGCCGCGGGGTCCAGCTGGCGACGACCTCGAGGGCGAGAGCCTGTCCCGACTTGATCATAAGGTATATATACAGGAGGATATGACGAAGATGGTGAATCCTCCCTGTCAGGCTTCAGACGTGGACCCAGAACAGCGCGCCGAGCTGTCCGAGATCGCCAAACAGCTGGCCGAGATCGCCCGCAGCGGACGCGTCCTGCCGGGCACGATCTCAGAGCGGCGTACTCGATGCGGGAGGCCCAACTGCGCCTGTCATGGCGATCCACCGAGGCTGCACGGTCCTTACTGGCACTGGACGCGAAAGGTCGCCGCGAAGACCGTCGGGAGGTACCTGAGCGAGGACGAGGCGGGCGACTACGAAAGCTGGATCGACAACGACAGACGCCTAAGAGAGCTCGTCTCAAGACTCGAGGCCCTCGGCGTGGCCGCCCTCGAAGCCGACGAAAGAACCTCCCGCCGTTCTTGAGCCAAGGCCTGTGGACCAAGTGTGGTCGCCACAGCGCTAAAGCGTGTCACCATCTCCAAGTCAGGGTCGCGGGTTCGAATCCCGTCGTCCGCTCCAAATGGTCATCACAGGTGGCCGGGGGCCGTGTTCACAAGATAGCAGTGAACACGGTCTTTTCTATGCCTTTTGTGCCGCGAGAGCCGGTCGGGGGGACTCGGGGTGCCTGCCGAGCGCGTCCGGGACGCGGACGGAGGAGGGTCTTGCCTGTCTTTTCGGATGACGCCCCTCGGCGTGACTAGAGGAGCGCTCTAGCCAGGCACGCTCGGACCGTCGTCGGTCGGGGGTGGCACGGGCGGTTGCTGCTCGTGGCGTCGGGGTCGCTTTCTTCCTGGTCCGGAGACGGCCTGGCTTGCCCGGCGCGCCTCGAGCTGGTCCTGGCGTTCACGCGACTCGAGAAGGCGCAGGTTGTGGACCACAGCAGCAAGTGAGTACATGAGGGTGTTCTTCGCCGTGCCGAACAGGCGGCACCAACCGCGGCGGACGCCTTCTCCGGCAGGATCGGCGAGACGGGCATAGGCGCGTTCAGCTGCGGTGCGCCTCGCATAAGAGCGCCGATGAACCGGGCTCGGGTAGGGGTGCTTTTGGCGAGTCTTGTCATTGACCTGCGGGGCCACGGTGATGCTTCGCTGACGACAGCACCTGGGAGGGCTGCTTGGGGCTTGCGTGACACTCGGGTGGGAAAAGGACAGATTGAGCGAGGCCTCGACGAGCGGGCAGCGGAGCTTGCCGGCGGCCGCCGGGCACATGACACGCTCGTAGCCCTCCTTGTCTGGCCGGGCCAAGGGGGCAAAGCGGTAATGCTCGAGCTCGGCACAAGCGCGGTCATGGGCGGCCACGGCCTTCTCCGGGGCGCCCCGCACGAGGGGGCCGAGTGTCAAGAGGCGCTCGGGAACGCACGGGCAGTAAAGGCTCCCGTTCGCACAGACAGCGCCTTCGAAGGTGCCCTTCGGCCCGCGGTCGAAAGGATGCAGGTCCATGACGGGTTCGGCCCCGATGTTTCTAAGGCGTCGGCTAAAGCCGGTCTTGAACGAGTAACCGCAATCGGCGAGGACGTCGCTCGGTCCTTTACCTGAGGCGGCCATGCGTTCTAAGGCCCCGGCCATCTCATCTGCGGGCTCGATGCTGGCGCTTTTCACAACGACCCGATAGATGAGCTCGGGATCCGGCTTTTCCACCCCCTCCTCGCAAGCCACGACGGCGACCTGGGCGTAGTAGCCCCAGAAAAGGGCGTCTTTGGCCCCAGGAGAGTTTCGTTTCGCATGACCCCAGGCGGCGTCGGGATCGGCGGAGACCTCCTCGCTCAACTTGTCCTTCGGACGGGCCCAGCTCTCGTGGTCGGTCCAGTCGACCGCCAGGCAACGATGCTCCCCTTTGGCCTTCGGCACGCTTGCTTCCAAGAGAGCGTCGATGAGACCCACGAGCATCGTCTCTTTGGTCGTGGTCTCGATCCCCGCCCGTTTCTTGGCGAGGTGCCCCGGGCGCTTTAGTGGTGCCACGCCTCTAAAGGAGGGGACAGGGTGTCCCGACTTCATCATAAGGTATATATACAGGAGGATATGACGAAGATGGTGAATCCTCCCTGTCAGGCTTCAGACGTGGACCCAGAACAGCGCGCCGAGCTGTCAGAGATCGCCAAACAGCTGGCCGAGATCGCCCGCAGCGGACGCGTCCTGCCGGGCACGATCTCAGAGCGGCGTACTCGATGTGGGAGGCCCAACTGCGCCTGTCATGGCGATCCACCGAGGCTGCACGGTCCTTACTGGCACTGGACGCGAAAGGTCGCCGCGAAGACCGTCGGGAAGTACCTGAGCGAGGACGAAGCGGGCGAGTACGAAAGCTGGATCGACAACGACAGACGCCTAAGAGAGCTCGTCGCAAGACTCGAGGCCCTCGGCGTGACCGCCCTCGAAGCCGACGAAAGAACCTCCCACCGTTCTTGAGCCAAGACCTGTGGACCAAGTGTGGTCGCCACAGCGCTAAAGCGTGGTCACCATCTCCAAGTCGCCAAGTTCGGCCAGTTCACAGGCACATGTGAAGACCACACAAAATGAGAAAGGCGGTTCGAAGGATCGGCGTGCCTGCTGCTCCAAGTTGACGCCTAGGGGCGTCGTCGTTCGATGACCGTGGCGGCTCTAACGGTGAGCCGCCGGGCCAGCTCTACGGCCTTTCGTGCGTCCGCTGCGGGGAGCGGACCGGGGTCGTATTGGGCGGGGGTCTTGAACCGCAGCAACTGGGACAGCTGGCGGGCCGCATATCGTCCATCGTCACCCGCGGTTGCAAGCAGACTAAGAGCTTCGACGTGCTCGCCTCCCGCGCGTTGGGCGACGAGGGCGCCGGTAATGGCATCGCACGCGCTAATCCCGGCGGTCACTGCGCTTCCGGCAGCGACATCCCATCGGCAGGCGTCGAGGCTTTCGATTGCTGCTTCGAGCCACGCCTCCGATTTGGACAAGTACGCCCGGGCGTCGCTTGGGGAGACGGAGTGACGGACGCTACGTCGTGGAGTCATCGCGTACCGCCGACTAGGTCGTCGAATTGCGAGCCGACGAGCACGATGGCATCGCGGCGAACCGCGCGCCAGAAGTCGCGTCCCTCCTTGGTTTTCGGCCCCGCCTTACGACGTAGCTCCTCGAGGCCGTAGTCGAGCAGCTGGACCTGATTGCCAGCCAGGGCTTGCGCCTGTTCGGCGAAGCGGGACAGTGAGGCCGCCCATTTCTCAGGGTCGGCTGTCGGCGAGCGTACGGCCAGTACGTCGAGGTCGCTGTCGGCTTCGGCTTCGCCTCGCGCAAACGATCCGAAGATCAGCAGCGTCTCGGGGGCTGGCTCGACTTTGGTGGCAAGCGAGCGAAGCCTAGCGATCACCTCTGAGTCGAGGTGGGCAAGGCGATCGATGAGCTCCCCGGCGGCACTATGTCTCGCCAGGGACACCAGGACTGTACGGCCGATCTCTCGGCGTTCGACGACGCCCAGAGCCCAAAGCTCCGTGATGATCCCCGATGCGCGGGTTCTGCCCACTCCCGCGATGTTGGCCACAGTGGAGACCGGTAATTCCGCCTCCACGCGAGCGAGAGCCGCCAGCACTCGACCCGTCGCTCCGGGGACGACAGCTTCGACTGGCCGCACGTAGTCCACATGTTCAGTATAACGAACATCAATGGTCCATTTGCTGACGTATGGTTGCCGGTCGGTGCGGGGCCGACTTGTGGTCTCCGGCCTATCTACCCGTAGTAACGCGTGTTACTACGGGGCGGATTTGGCAGCACTTCCCGGACGTCGAGACGGACGGGGCCCACGTAGGCGGACCGAGCAACACTGGATGCACGGATTCCACCACCTTGCCAAGGTGAGGGCCGCGGGTTCGAATCACCCGTCGTCCGCTCCATCCAATTGGCCTGTACAGAGGGGTAAGTGAAACGCAGTCGGCGGACGCTGCCGTGCGGTCGTTCCTCGCCCTGCGTCTAACGCCTAGACCTGCCGCAATAGGTCGCCTTGCTCGTCGTCGTAGCCTGACCGTCCTTTCGAAGGCCCAGCGTCACGCGGTCGCAGGTGCCGACGTGCTTTCCCGCACAACAAGGTCGGTGGCCAGCTCGACCCGCCGTTTGATTCCCGGGTTCTCCCCGTTCTCGAGCAGCATGCGCACAGCGAGCTCAGCCATTTCCTTCAGCGGCTGTCGAACGGTGGTGAGAGCTGGGGAGGTCCATCGGCTCAGCGGGATGTCGTCGAAGCCTACGACGCTCAACTCCTCTGGGACGCGAAGACCCATCTCGCGGGCCGCACGGAGAACGCCCAGTGCCGAAAGGTCGCTGCCGGCGAAGATCGCGGTAGGTCGCCTCGTCCGCCCGAGGAGCACCTTGGCCTGTCGGTAGCCACCGTTGACGCGGAAGTCCGCCCAGCGCACGAACTGGTCGTCGACCGAGAGCCCCGCTGTCTCGAGCGCGGCGCGGTACCCGTCGAGACGCGCCCGACTGCAGAGAAGGTCGGCCGGCCCGGTGACTATGCCAATCCGGACGTGACCGAGTTCGATGAGGTGCTTGGTCGCAGCCAAGCCACCGGCCCAGTTTGTGGCACCGACTGAGCTCACGTCGGGGCCGGGCTCCGCCGTCGGGTCGATCACGACGAAAGGTAGGCGCCTGGCAGCGAGTTCCGCGTGCTGGCGCGGGGTCAGCTCGGAGAGCAGGAGGATAATGCCGCGCGTGCCTCGTGAGGTGATGTGGTCGAACCACACCCGCCGCTCGTCGGCCTCTGACAGCGCCGTGAGCGCGACTGTGAGACCTTCTGCCTGGGCGGCTGCCGCCGCGCCACGCACGATCTCGATCGCCCAGGGGCTGTCGAAATCGCTGAACACGACGTCGATCACCGGAGGTGTGTCAACGGTTGCTGCCCGCTTGCGGTAGCCCCGGTTTACGATCAGGTCCTGCACGAGGGTGCGGGTGCGCGCCGACACGTCCGGTCTGCCGTTCAGGACCTTGGACACTGTCGCCGACGAGAGACCGCTCTCCTCGGCGAGCTGCGCGATCGTGACACGTCCACTCCCGACCGAACTTCGCTGCGTCGTCGTCCCCAGTCTGCGCGCCGACCCCGCGGGCGCGTTGTCGAGACCCTCGTTCATGAAAAACAGACTCGCATCATTTTGGATAATACCGATAACTTTCGAGAGCGACAGCTCTGTTTCCCCGGACCGACGCCGCACCCACAAGGCGGACCCTGGCAGTTCGGCGCGGACCTTGATTCGGCGCGGGAGGAAGTGTAACTTCCGTCCGTAACATCACTATACAGGCTCGAAAGTTTTCGGTAGCACCGGCTCGAGCCGACGAAGAGAAGGGGGTATTCATGTCCCTTTGTCAACGGGCTGAGGCGTCGCGTCGCCTACGGCGACCCAGGCGGGGCGTCCTCGCTACGGTGGCAGTGGCAACACTCGCCGGGACCATGGTGGCGACCACTGCAGGCGCCGCCACGCACGCCGTCTCGTCCAAGCAGACAGCCAGGGCTTCCACGCCGACGGCCACCATCAGCGTGGAGGTCCAAAGCCAAGGCACCGTTCTTAACAACTACTACATCGCGCAGGCCGCGGCCTTCAACAAGGCCAATCCCGGCGACCATGTCACCATGAACGTCGTCCCCGATAACAACGTCTACAAACAAAAGCTCCTGCTCGAACTCCAAAGCAACAACCCCCCGGCGCTGTTCCAAACCTGGGGCGGTGGCATCTTCCAGCAGTACATAACCGCCAAGGTGGTCCAACCCTTCGGCGACGCCGGCCAGAGCGACGCTGGTCACCCCACCTGGGAATCCGATTTCCTGTCATCGACCCTCGGCAGCTGCACTTACGGCGGGGTCCTCTACTGCATGCCTTTCACGGGCACGCAGCCTGTCTTCTTCTTCTATAACAAGCCCTTGCTGGCCCAATACCACCTGAGCTTCCCCACCACGACGACCCAGCTCATCGCGGACATCACGCTGTTGGCCAAGCACAATGTCACCGCTATCGCCCTGGGCAATAACGGCGAGTGGGAAGGCCTCATGTACCTGGAGTACTTCACGGACCGAGAGGGCGGCCCTCAAGTGTTCCTGAACATCCAGGACAACAAGCCGGGGGCGTGGTCCAACCCCGCAGTCATCAGGGCCCTCACCGACATCCAGACCCTGGTCAAAGACAAGGCTTTCGAACAGGGCTACGACGCCATTGACTGGGGAACTGGGTTCACCACAGCGATGATCTACAACGGTGTGGCCGGCATGGAGCTCATGGGCGACTGGGACATCGGCTTCTTCACCTCCGACGCCCCGGCATGGGTCAACTCCGGCAAGCTTGGCATCGGGGCTTTCCCCGCCGTGCCAGGCGGGAAGGGCAACCCCGCCGACCTCGAAGGCAACACGACGACGTACGTAGGCCTGGCCGCCCACCTCAGCACGGCGCAGACCTATGTCGCTGAACAGTTCGCCAAGTACATCTGGGACACGCCGGCGTACGCGAAGGAACTGATCGCCCAAGGCGCGGTGCCTGCGCTTAAGGTCCCGCCGAGCGCCTTCAATGCCGTCCCGAAGTTGAAGCAGTACCTCATCCCCATCTACAACGCCGTCTTGAAGGCGCCCTACTTCCAGTACTCCTGGGACCAGGCCCTAGGCGAGCCAAGGGCTCAAACCATGCTCGACAACCTCGCCAAGGTGTTCGACCTCCTGGAGACCCCGCAGCAGTTCGCTGCTGTCATGAACAAGCTCCAGTAAGGGTCCCCGGCTAGGAAACTGTTGAACGTGACGAAAGGCCCGGCCTCACCCACCCTCGGTGGGGCCGGGCCTTTCATGACTTGAGGTGAGCCGATGGCTGTTGGAACTGAGCTCCTCCGAGAGAACCAAGTAAGTCGCCCACGTTCCGGCAACGTCACGGCCCGCCGCCGCAACTTCCTGGGCGACCTGCTCGGGATCTCACCAACCTTGGCCTTGTACGGGGCTTTCGTGGTGATCCCTACGGGCTTGGCCCTGTTCCTCTCCTTCACGAACTGGGACGTGATCGGCCCGCTGAGATGGGCGGGGTTCTCAAACTGGAGCCGACTTCTTCTCGGACCCGGTAGCCCATCATTCCCTGGTCGTGACTTTCGAGCTTGCCGGCCTGAGCTGGCTCGCGCAGACCCCGCTGGCGATGGCCCTCGGTATCTTCGTCGCCGGGAGGCAGCGCTACCGCGCTGTCTACGCCGCCATCTACCTGGTGCCTCTTTTGCTTTCCACTGCAGGGCTTGTCCCTCATGTGGGAGGACCTTCTTTTTCCTCAGTTCGGTGGGCTTGCCTGGCTCGGCTATCCACCTCCACATGAGCTTCCTCAACCAAAACTGGATCGGGAGCCCCAGCCTTGCCCTCTTCACCATCGTGGTCATCATCGCTTGGCAGTTCATCCCGTTCCATACGCTCATTTTTCAGGCGGGCAGGCGCGCCATACCGGCGGCGCTTTATGATGCCGCCACGGTCGACGGTGCCAATGTGCGCCAAGCATTTTGGCACGTGACACTGCCTCAGCTGCGCTACAGCATCGTAACGTCGTCAACACTGGTCCTAGTCGGTTCCCTGACGTATTTCGACATCATCTACATCTTGACTTTAGGCGGGCCGGGCGACACGACCCGGGTTTTGGCGATGGACATGTACAACGTTGGCTTCGTCGAGACGGAGTTCGGCTATGCGAGCGTGATAGCTACTGTCCTAGGCGTCCTCGGGATTCTCGTGGCCATCGCGCTTGTCAGGTTGACGGGGTTCGGCTCGATGGAGGGGGGCCAGGAGGGCATATGGTAACGAGAGCCCCGCAGCGCGTTGCGAGCGTGCCCGCCAGCCGGGCTACGCGCCGGCAGCGGCAGCGCACCCGCTCGGAGGCTCTGAGCGGCATCAAGGGCGGCTCGAAGCGTTTTCACGTCATCAGCTTCGTCTTGGGCACGATCTGGTTGGTGATCGTGCTTGGCCCGATCTACTACATGGTCCTGATGAGTTTCCGGGCCACCACTCAGTACCTTACGGCAAACGCCTGGCTGCCGACGGGTGGTTTGACGCTCTCCTCGTACACGGCCATGTTCCACGGGTCCGGTATAGGGACGTTGCTCCGTAACAGCGCCGAGCTCGCTGCGGGCACGATCGCATTGGTCGCCGTGCTCTCGCTCGGGGCCGCCTACCGCATCGTCCGGCGAGGGTCTCGTTTTGCGGCCGTCTCGTTCCGCCTCATACTGTTTGGCATCGCCGTGCCCATCCAGGCGATCGTAATACCTCTGTTCTTTATAACGACCAAGATCCATATCTACGACAAGCTCTACGGCCTGGTACTAGTGATCGCGGCATCGCTGATCCCAGTGGCTGTGCTGCTGATGGTCAACTACGTGCGGCTGATACCACGGGAGCTCTACGATGCGATGGCCGTCGACGGGGCGGGCCAATGGACTATCTTTACCCGCCTGGTCTTCCCGATGGCTCGTCCGGTACTGGCTGTGGTCAGTATTTACGCGGGCCTCGGGGCTTGGAACAATTTCCTCCTGCCGCTCATCCTCACTCAGTCCAATAACGACATGGTGCTCCCGCTGGGGTTGTACCGCTTTGCCACGAATCGGAGTACGGTATGAACGTGCCGATCGTGATGGCGTTCGTCTTCTTCACGATGCTGCCCATATTGCTCCTCTACATCGTTTTGCGCCGCCAGTTCGTAAAGGGGATCGGAGGTTTTGCCCTCCGGTGACTCGAAACTGGGCTCGCCCCTGGCCGAGCCTCGACAGCCGCGGCCAGACTGCCCGAAGACATTACCGAGGTGAACAGTTGACTGCCGTTGCCTATCTGAATGCGAGTCTGGCGATAGAGGACCGGGTCAACGACCTGATCGACCTTATGGAGCTCGACGAGAAGGTGGCGCAGCTGGGGGCGGTTGAGTTCCCAGACTGATGAAAGGCGAACGCTTCGACGGGGAAGCGGCGCTGGCTGTGGTCCCCCATGGCATCGGCCAGGTCACGCGTATAGGTGCTACGACCGGCCTCGAGCCGGTGCAAAGTGCCGAGCTGTTCAACCAGATCCAACGGCTCGTGGTTGAACGCACCGCCTCGGGATCCCGGTGATCGTGCACGAAGAGTCGCTGGCGGGTTATTGTGCCCGGGGAGCCACCGTGTTCCCCCAGGCGCTGGCTCTCGCCTGCGTGGGATCCGGAGCTGGTGTGGGAGGTGGCGGACAGGGTCCGGCGCCAGCTGCTGGCCGTGGGGGCCAGGCACAGCTTGGCACCGGTGCTTGACGTAGCTCGAGACCCGCGGTGGGGGCGTTTGGAGGAGACCTACGGCGAGGACCCGGTGCTGGCGGGGATGCTCGGGACCGCCTAC
>CAVZYD010000003.1:0-514733 GCA_963779425.1 uncultured Acidimicrobiaceae bacterium | reverse complement strand
CCGCTTCGACGGACAGGTTGATTATGCCGCTTGAGTTCTCGTAAGGGCCTGGCCCGTCTTCCTTCTCTCGTATTCGACTGGCGACAGGCTGCCGAGTGAGCTGTGGCGGCGCACGCGGTTGTAGAAGACCTCGATGAACTCGAAGATGGCTCGCTTGGCCATCGCACGCGTTGGCCACGGGTGGCAGTAGATGAGCTCTTCTTTCAATGTCGCGAACCAGCTCTCCGCGACGGCGTTGTCCCAGCACTGGCGAGGTCGGGAAAGCGACTGAACGATGCCGTTTTGCTCGAGAAGCTGGCGGAAGGCGCCAGAGGTATATTGCGAGCCTCGGTCGGAATGAAAAATGAGGCCGGGTGCTGGCCGGCGCAGATCGATGGCCATTTGCAAGGCATCTGTGACGAGATCGGCCCGCATGTGATCAGCCATGGCAAAGCCGACGACACGGCGGCTCTCGAAGTCGATCACCGTCGCTAGGTACAGCCAGCCCTCCCAGGTGCGCAGGTAGGTGATGTCACCGCACCAGGCGGTGTCGATCTCACGCACGCCGACTCCGAAGTTGCGACAAATGAGGTCGATGGCTTTTACCTCGGCGTCCGGATCGGCGATCGTGGTCTTCTTGAAGCGGCGCTTGCAGCGTCCCACGAGCCCGTTGAGGGCCATGAGGCGAGCGACGCGCTTTTTGCCGACGCAGACGCCGTCGTCTCGCAGCTCGTCGGTGATCCGGGGTGCCCCATACCTGCCCTGGGACTTGTGGTGGATCTGTTTGATCTGTTCGGTGAGCTCGTGATCTGAGATCTCGCGGGCAGAGGGGACCTTCGTGGACCACTCGTAGTAGGCGGCACGGGAGACCTCGAGCAGACGGCACGCCATTGAGACGTTGCCGTCCTGCTCAGCCTTCTCCGCCTCGATGAACGGGTAGATGTTCACCGGGTCTCCTTGGCGAAGAAAACTGTCGCTCGCTTCAAGATGTCCCGCTCTTCTCGAAGCACCCTGATCTCCTTGCGCAGCGCCACCAGCTCGGCGTGCTCGTCGGTCGTGAGCCCAGGACGCCTGCCGGCGTCTACCTTGGCCTGAGCGATCCAGCGGCGCACCGCCGTTTCACTTATACCGAGGTCACGGCAGACCTGGGCGATCGGCTTGCCGCCCGTGCGGCAGAGCTCGACCACCTCGGCTTTGTACTCGGCGGAGAACGATCGTCGCGCTCGTCTCCCGTTTTCCATGGTCTCCATGATGGACATCCTTTCCGGGCGGTGTCGCCCGATCGTGGATGTCCGTCAAAACGGGTCAAGCCCAAAGGGAGAAACCGGGGAGACGCTTCCCCAGCTTATAGCCCGGGTTATTCTTTCAAGTAAGCGTGCTCTTGGTGGACTACGCATTGACACGTGTTCCTATGAAGGGGTAGCGTTTCCCCGCGGAAGGAAGAAAAAGCCGACGCACAGCTGTCGAGGACGACGGCCTTCGATTTGCTCGTTCAGCGGGGAGAAAGAGGCATGGAGCGAGGCAGCACACCGGCGTTTCGTGCGTTGCCCGAGGCGTCGGGCCGAGGGGTCGGAGAGGGCCCGGTCAAGCCCACAGGCACGGCCATAGGGCGCTTGCACCCCTTGGGTCTAGGGGAGATCGTCCTCGCAGCGGGGCATGAGTTAGGCGATTGGCAGCGGCGCAACAGCACCAAGACACTTCCTCATTGCATAGACCGAGTTGTCGCGTCGGGAGCGGTCCGCAATCTGGAACGTGTGGCTCAGGGCCGCGGGGGCGAGGTCCCGCACGAAGGTTGGCATTTTTCGGACTCCGACGTTTACAAGGTCTTGGAGGCCGCGGCCTGGGACGGCGTGCGAGGGCTTTCGGCGGAGGTGGAGGACTTCGTCGAGGAGGGCGCGGCAGTCGTCGCGCGGGCCCAGCGCCCAGACGGTTACCTCAACTCGTGGTTCCAGGGCCAGCACCCAGAGCTCGTGTGGAAAGACCTGCGTTGGGGCCATGAGCTTTACTGTGCTGGCCACCTGCTCCAGGCCGCCACGGCGGAGCAGCGGACGGGCGGCTGCTCACGATTGGCCGGCGTGGCCGAAAGGCTTGTTGATCACTTGTTCAGAACGTTCTCCCTGGAGGACGGGGACGGCCGTCTCGTAGGTGTGTGCGGCCACCCAGAGGTCGAGGCGGCTTTGGTGGAGTTTTACAGGCTGACTGGCGACGTGCGGCTGCTGACGCTTGCCAGTCGCCAGGTGGATCTGCGGGGGCGGGCCGACGTCGCATTGCCGGCTTCTGGCCTGTTGGGGGACCTGCGTTTCCCGTTGTCATACTTCTTGCACCACATGCCGGTGCGCGAGCGGGCGCGTGCCACCGGTCACGCCGTGCGCGAGCTCTACTTGCAGGCGGGCGTCGTCGATGTGGCCGTGGAAACTGCTGACTTGGAGTTGCTGGTCGCGTCAGAGGCCATCTGGGAGGACCTGTTCGGGACGAAGACCTATGTGACCGGCGCCCACGGGTCTCGCCATCGTGACGAGTCGATCGGGGATGCTTACGAACTGCCGAGCGACCGCGCCTATGGCGAGACGTGCGCTGCGATCGCCAGTTTTCAATGGAACTGGCGCCTCCTGCTCGCCACCGGCCGGGCGCGTTATGCCGAAGAAATGGAGCGCGTGTTCTGGAACACTATCGCCGGTGCCGTATCGCAGCAGGGCACAGAGTTCTTCTATTCGAACACCTTGCACCTGAGGACTGGTCACGACAGCGCAGACGAGGACTCTCCCCGTCATCGCCTCCCCTGGTATGGGTGTGCTTGCTGCCCACCCAACCTCGCGCGCCTGATGGCAAGCATCCAGGGGTACTTGATGACCCGGGATGCCTCGGGTCTGCAGGTGCACTTGCCCTTCAGCGGGGCCGTCTCCACCGAGGTCCCAGGTGGCAACGTGGACCTCGCCGTGCGTACTGGTCACCCATGGGGGGGGACAACCGGGATCGAGGTTACGCGGTGCAGCTCGGGTGAGCGGTGGGACCTGTCGCTGCGCTTGCCCGAGTGGGCACGCAAGGGCGCTACGCGCGTGACGGTAAACGGGGAAACTGTCGAGGCGTCGTTGGAGGGCTCATATGTCCGGGTCGCCAAGCACTGGTGCTCTGGCGACCAACTCCAAGTGTCAGATTCCATGCCGATCCGTGTACTGAGGCCACACTGGAGGGTGGACGCTGTCCGCGACTGCCTCGCTGTCCAACGTGGCCCGTTGGTTTACTGCGTCGAGGCGGACGACCTCGACGAAGGTGTAGCCGTGGAAGACGTCGTCTTGGACGCGACTCGCTCACTCGAACCGACCGTCGTCGTGCCCGAGGACCTCCAGGGCTATGTGAAGTTGGCCATCTCCGCTTCCGGGGAAAGTGTCGACGGTTCGGCCGGCCTCTTGTACGACGACAAGGATGCGGGCGAGGTGAGGACCCAACCATTGGTCCTGACCCTCGTGCCGTACTTCGCCCGCGGTAACCGGCCTGCGGCCGCGATGCGCGTCTGGGTCCCAGCTCGCCAGGGCCTGAGCGAAACGCAACCGACAGGGCTTGTTTAGAGGCGAGGCGAACGAAATGGCAACCTTTGTTGGAGACGAATCCGGCTTGTCAGTTTACGAGGGCCAAGAGATCCTCCGAGTCGAAGCGTGGGGGGACAATAGCGCCCGCGTGCGCTCCACGCTTGGGCCGTGCGTAACGGAGACACCCGGCAGCGCCTTAGGTGAGGTGGAAGCCACCAATGTACGCCTGGAGATCCTCGGTGACCGAGCGCGTATGCAAAATGGCGACCTCGTGGTCGAGGTTCTGGATCGTAGCGCTGAGGATTTCCCCTTCCCTCCCTTGGTGCGCTTCTTCGGTTCGGGTGGTGCCAGGGAGCTTTTCAGCGAGCGTGCCTCTCATTTCTCCTCGCCTCCGCACCGGCGCTACAGCGGCAGCGGGGACCTTCACCGCTGCGAGGTCACGTTCAACGCCTACCCCGGTGAACGGATCTACGGCCTTGGCCAGCACCAGCACGGCCTGCTGGACCAAAAGGGAACGGTGATCGACCTGATCCAGCGCAACTCCGAGGTCTGCGTACCTTTCGCCCTTTCCAACAGGGGTTACGGGCTCCTGTGGAACTTGCCGGGTGTAGGCCGCGTCGAGCTTGGCGCAAACCGCACAAGATGGGTGGCAGATGGTGCCCGTCAGCTCGACTATTGGGTGACGACGGGCCCCACGCCCGCCGAGATCGTCAGCCGCTATTCGACCGTGACCGGCTTGCCCCCAATGATGCCCGTCTGGGCTAGTGGATTCTGGCAATCCAAACTGCGCTACCGGACCCAGGACGAGCTCCTCGAGGTGGCCCGTGAGTACAAGCGCCGCGGCCTCCCGATCTCGGTCATCGTGGTCGACTACTTCCATTGGACCCGCCAAGGTGAGTGGAAGTTCGACACCGCCGAGTGGCCAGACCCGCAAGCGATGGTCGATGAGCTGAGGGGGTTGGGAATCGAGGTCGTGGTCTCGATCTGGCCAACGGTCAACCCTGCCAGCGAGAACTACTCCGAGATGGAAAAGCGCGGATTGCTCGTGGGCAATATACGGGGCCTGCCACTCCACCTCCCGTTCTGGGACAAGGGCTACGACGGCCAGATCTTCGTGCGCTATTACGACTCCACTAACCCTGAGGCACGCCGCTACATCTGGCAGAAAGTAACCGAGGGTTATCGTCGTTTCGGGATCCGGGCGTTCTGGCTGGACGTATGCGAACCAGAGATGCGGCCGGAGGATCCCGAAAGCGCTTTGTACTACCTAGGCCCGGGTACCGAGGTGCAAAACGTCTATCCCCGCGAGCACGCTCGCGGTTTTTCAGAGGGGCTCGTGGCCGACGGCGAGAAGGACCTGCTAACGCTTTGCCGGTCCGCCTGGGCGGGCAGCCAGCGCTACGGGGCGGCCGTGTGGTCAGGCGACGTCGAGTCGAGCTTCGAGGCACTCGCGGCCCAGGTCCCCGCCGGCCTGAACATCGGCATTTCGGGTATCCCGTGGTGGACCACCGACATCGGTGGGTTCAAAGGAGGTGACCCGAGCTCGGCCTACTTCCGGGAGCTGATCGTGCGCTGGTTTCAGTTTGGCGTGTTCTGCCCGCTCTTCAGGCTGCACGGGGTGCGCGAACCCGGACGCCTCGTTGGTTCGGGCCAGACAGGAAGCCCAAACGAGGTCTGGTCCTTCGGCGATGAGGCATACGGGATAATCCGGGAGCAGCTCGCGATACGCGAGCGATTGCGCCCGTACGTCATGGACCAGATGGCCACGGCGGCCGCCACCGGTTTGCCGCCGATGCGTGCCCTCTTCTTGGAGTTCCCCGGCGAAGCGCCGGCTTGGGAGGTACGCGACGAGTTCATGTTCGGTCCGGACGTGCTGGTGGCTCCGGTCACCGTGCAGGGCGAACGGGTCCGGGACGTCTACCTTCCAGAGGGGGCTTCATGGCTGGACGCCTGGACCGGGGCCCCTGTCAAGGGCGACGGCTGGGCCACGGCAGAAGCGCCTCTGGAACGCATACCCGTGTACTTGCGGCAGGGCGGAGCCCTGAACACCCTGTCTGGCGGTGGAAGGAGCCAAGGATGAGGGGCCCGGACGTCGGCGTCCTGGCAAGGGAGGGGCCGACTTGGCTCGGGCCAAGATGAACGCGGTGACAGGCGCTTCATCCCAGAGCGTAGGAGCGGGACAGCGAAGTGGGGGCGCTCACCCCTCAGGGGTCAGAAAGGATCGGTGGTTCACGCTCAGGCGTCGCCAACAGGTCGCGGGCTGGCTGTTCCTCACGCCGGCCATCCTGTACCTGCTGTTCGCATTCGCCCTCCCCATTGTCTACAACGTGATGCTGAGCTTCGAGCAAACCTCTCCGGCGACGCTGGCCGATATTACCGCCCCGTTCGCCGGACTTGGAAACTACCGCTTCATCCTTGACGACCCCACAACCCGGACCGCCATTGTCCACACGTTCGAGTTCACCGTCGGGTCGCTCTTCGGCCAGTTCATAATCGGCTTTTCGCTCGCCTTGCTGTTTACCCTCCGGTTCCCGGGGAAAACGCTGGGACGCTCGCTCATCATCATCCCTTGGCTGCTGCCACTGATCGTGACCGGGCTCATCTTCAGGTTCCTATTCCAGCTGGAAGGTGGAGCGGTTAACCAGCTGCTTATGGACGTCGGATTGGTCCACCAGCCAATTGACTGGCTGGACAACCCGCACCTGGCTCTACTGACGGTAATTATCGCGAACATCTGGCTCGGGGTGCCCTTCTTCACGCTCCTGCTCTACAGCGCTCTTCAAGATGTGCCAGTGCAGGTGAAAGAAGCGGCCCTCATCGACGGTGCCGGCGCTTGGCAGAGGCTCCGCCTCGTCATAGTGCCGATAATCCTGCCTGTTATAGAGGTCACCCTGCTCCTCGGGTTCGTGTTCACCGTGAAGGTGTTCGACCTAGTGATCGCACTTACCGGCGGAGGTCCGGCCAACACTACGCAACTCATCACGACCTGGTCTTACAACCTGTCGTTCCAGCAGTTCTCCTTTGGCGAAGGTGCCGCGCTCAACAACGTCCTGCTCGTGCTGGCGATGATCTGCGCGCCGGTGTACCTGTTCCTTAGCCGGGGTTCCTTGAGGAGCAGCTCAGGAGCGGGGAGATGACCCGCCTGCAGCGATCGAGGGCCCTGCGGTGGCTGTGCACGCTCGCGACGGTCGCTGCCCTCCTAATAGTGCTGTTCCCGGTCTACGCGGTCATCGTGGGCTCGTTCGAGTCTACTGAAACCCTGTTCAGCGGCACGTACTATTGGCTGCCGCACGCCGCCACCCTGGACAACTACCGGACGGTAATCCAGGCGCAATCGGGCAACGTGCTGACGAGTCTCATCGTCGGCGCGGGGACAGCTGTGCTGGCCCTGGTAGTGGCAGTACCAGCGGCCTATGCGCTTTCGAAGTACCGGTTGCGGGTGACCGTTGTCATAGTGAGTGCTCTGCTCGTGGCGCAGATAGTCCCCTCCATCGTCCTCGCCACTTCGCTCTTCGTCATCTTCCACTGGATCCACCTGGTGAACACGTACCCGGGCCTGATTATCGCCGACGGCACTTACGCCATTCCCTTTTCCATCCTCGTATTACGGGCGTTCTTCTTCAGCCTGCCGAACGACCTGACGCAGGCAGCGAGAGTTGACGGTGCGTCTGAATGGCAGACGTTCCTACGCATCGTGATACCACTCGCGCGCTCGGCTTTGATAACCGTTGCGGTGTTCGCGTTCTTGAATGGTTGGGGAGACTTCATATTCGCATTGACCATTCTCAACGGCGCCACCATAGTGCCGGTCACCCTGGGGATCTACACCTATCTCGGAAACTACTCGACGCAATGGGGGGAAGTAATGGCTGCTGGAGCATTTGCCATGGTGCCGGCCGCGGTAATGCTGGTGGTGGCACAGCGTTATATCGCAAGTGGCCTCACGGCGGGCGCGGTGGTGGGGTAGTAGCGATAAAGACCTTCCACAAATAGGAGAGGTGCGGCTGAGAATAGGCGAGGCCGCGTCCACGAAATACGCGAAGGGAGGTGATAGACAAAACCAAGGCAGCAAGCTGGTGGGTTTCACCTTGTAGACCACGGTTGAGTTGGTTGTCTACTGCCAGAAAAAAGGAGATAGCGACAATGAAAGTATTAGGGAGAAGGCGGCACCTGGGACTCGCAGTCGTGGCTGCCGCGATGTTTGTCGTGGTGGGATTGTTGCAAGTGGGTGTGTCAGCCGCGACCTCAGCCCCACACGCGACCTCAATAACGCTCACTGAGGAGGACTACTTCAACACGCCCGGCCAGATCGCCGCATTGGCCGCTTACAGCAAGCAGTTCGAAGCTGCGCATCCCGGTGTGACGGTAACAAGAGAGTATGTACCCTTTGCAAATCTGGACACGAAGCTGCTGACGCAAGTCGCGGGCCAAGACTTGCCCAACTTGTTGGCCGTGGACAACCCGTTCGTATCGACGATGATATCGACAGGTCAAGTAATCCCCTTGAGCACTCTCAAGGGCTTCAGTACCGCGGGGTATTTCCCGGCTGTGATCAACGAAGGCCTGTACAACGGCAAGTACTACAGCCTCCCGGTGGCCGGCTTCAACTCGATCGCGTTGATCTACAACATCGGCATGTTTAAGGCGGCCAACCTCACCCCTCCGAGCACGTGGGCAGAGCTAGTGAGCGACGCCAAGGCCCTGACGACTCCGCAACATTACGGAATTGCCTTGACCTGCGAGGCTGCAGAAGACACGACCTGGCAGTGGGAGCCGTTCTTCTGGAGCAACGGGGGCGATTTCACGTTCGCGAATATCGCGTCTGCGTCGGGAGTACAGGCCCTGAGCCTGTGGAAGGAGCTCGTAACCGACGGATCGGCATCGAAGGCTTGCCTTGACTGGAGCCAGACTCCGGCGGCGTCGAGCCAGTTCGAGGCGGGCAAGGCCGCGATGATGGTCAACGGCCCCTGGAACTTCTCAGGCCTCAACCTGGCCCACATGTACTACGGCAAGCAATTTGGCATCGTCCCCGTTCCGGTCCGTGTGCCTGGCCAACACGTGATCGTGCCGTTGGGCGGTGAGGACTGGATGGTAGGCGCCAGTGGTAACACTGCTACCCAGCAAATGGCCTTCGAGTACATCGAAGGAATGCAGTCGCCTTCGAAGGAGTTGTCGCTGTCGAAGCTGTTCGGGTACCTGCCGCCTAAGGAAGCCGTGGCAAAGACCTTCGTGCAACAGGAAGGCGCTGCGTGGAGTGTGTACGCCAACCAGACTATCTACGCCCATCCGCGTACTCTGGGTTTGGGTGTTAAATACCCGAGGGTGTCTGAGGCAGTATGGACCGCCATACAGGCTGCATTGTCGGGTACTGCCTCGGTGCAATCCGCATTGAGCACAGCGCAGTCGCAGATCAAGTCAATATTGGGCGACTAGAAGCCAGGGCAGCAGCTTCCGACGCCCAGGCGTGGGTGGCTGCAACGCGCTGAGCTAGTTGAAAAAGTTCTTGACAGTAGCCCGGTACCGCTTGTCACCAGACTCTGGCGGCGGTACCGGGCAGCTGGCACCACGGTGCTGTGGCCCTTCGTGTCTCGGTCCAAAAGCCGACGCTATTGAACCGGAGCTACCCCTGATGCCGGACGCTTGTCGACGAGAGCGCGGAGTGGATGCTCTCGTAAGTACTGGACGAGCGCCCGGAGCCTCGAGCGTGGTTCGCGTTGCCCGAGACGCCGGTGGACACGCCGGCCAGGGTGCGCCAGCTAGGCACCAGCGGCCATGGAAGCCCCGGCCTGGGTTTTGGGGAGTGCACTTTCTCAAATTCGTTCGGAGTGAGTCGTTTTCCAGGACTGACGGTTCAGCAGCTCGATCTGCAGCGATCCCCAGAACGACGCCATCATGCTCACGGTCATAACAGTCACCAACCGTTGCCCAGGTTCAACCGTTGGCGAGCCGCGACAGACGGGTGCATGAGGTGCACCCCGAGGTGTCGTTCGTACAAGCCAATGATGGAGCCCATCTGCCATGGTCCAAGTCGTCGCGGAACGGCATCCATCTGCGTCGGCAGATCCTCGAGTCGCAAGGGATCTCCTTGCCAGATGATCTCGGTGCCCCTGCAGGGGCCGGTTGCGCGGATGTGCTTGATGCTGCAATCGCAGCTTGGTCCGCGGATCGGATCGCAGCCGGAAAGGCGGTTCGCTTGCCGGAAGGATCGGGCCGCGCGGGTGCCATCTGGAGTTGACGCCTAGACGGACGGAGCGCACCTAGGCGGCCGGCTTCCAACACCTAGCCAAGGTGAGGGTCGCGGGTTCGAATTCCGTCGTCTGGCCTGTATCAGCGCCGCTCTAACATGTCGCACCATGCGAACTAACTGCTAGCATAATGCGACGTGAGGACCCTCTACTTGCGTAATGTCCCGGATCACGTAGTCGAGCGTCTTGAGCTGCTAGCGGCTCGAGACGGTGCTTCGGTCGGAGCGACAGCCGTCAAGGAACTGGCCGAAGCTACGCGGCGTGCGGACAATCCCGCTTTGCTCGGTGCCTTGGCAGACGTGGACCTCGATACAAGGATCATCATCGGACACGTCAGTGCTGGACGTACGGAAAGGTGATTGTCGTCGACGCGTCGGCAGCCATCTCGGCTCTGCTTAATGCCGGGCCGGCCAGACGAGCGCTCGGTGAATCCCAGCTGCATGTGCCACATTTGATCGACACCGAGGTGGCGAATGGGCTGCGCCGGCTGGTTGTTTCGGGTGAGATCGACGCGGCAGTTGGATGGAACGCACTCGACACCTGGCGTCACCTTGGGCTGATCCGTTATCCGGTCTTTTCCTTTCTCGACCGCGTCTGGCAGCTTCGGGGCAATGTCTCTTCCTACGACGCCTGTTACGTCGCTCTCGCTGAGAATCTCGGTTCGACCTTGGTCACCGCGGATGCACGAATAAGCAGGGTTCCCCTGCTGAAGTGCGCGGTCACGGTAGTGCCCCGGTGACCCGGAGTTGTGAGGACGCGATCCGCGAGTACGTGACCGAAGTCAAGTGACCTGTAGCAACGGGTCTTACTGGGAGTTCAAAGCGCGCTTTAGGCGGCATGCCTTTGGCTGGAGATCCCAACCCGCCGTCCAGCGCGTGAAGCAGGCGGTGACGGAGATCAAAGGGGTCGCTCGCCGCGACCCATTGCTCGGCGCCGAGGGGGCAGTGGCCTTTCTCGAGCGTGTCTCGCCTGCGCTCGAGCACGTCGACAGCTCCTCCGGGGCGATCGGGACGGCGGTCCACCACGCGATTGAGCAGCTGGTGCCCGTCGTGGCCGGCGCGGCGGCGGACGCCAAGACGCGGAACGACTGGCTCGACAGGCTGTGGGCGGCACACGAAGCCGACCAGATGCCATACATCGAGAGCCTTGCCGAGCACTGGGGAGCACTCTGTGCCTCCCAGCAGGTCGCGTCCGACTGGGCGGACCGGCTGGTGGACGTGACGCGCATGGCCCTCGGTCCCGACCCGGCGCTCCACGGCTACTTTCACGGCACCTCGGCATGCATGAGCGCGCTCTACGCGGCAGAGCGCTACCAGGAGATCGTCGAGATACTCGACGTCGACACGATCTGGCCTTACAAGCGTTGGGCTGTGAGGGCGCTCGCCGCCACGGGAAAGAAGGCCGAGGCGGTGCGCTACGCTGAGTCGTGTCGCGGCCCGTGGACCTACGACGAGGAGGTCGACGCGATGTGCGAGGAGATCCTCCTTTCCTCGGGTCTCTTCGACGAGGCCTACTTGCGTTACGGCCTACGGGTGAACCGCCGCGGCACTTACCTGGCGACCTTCCGGGCGGTCGCCAAGAAGTATCCGCACAAAGACGCCCACGAGCTCTTGGCCGACCTCGCGGCGACGACGCCGGGAGAGGAGGCGAAATGGTTCGCCGCAGCCAAGGAAGCCGGACTCTACGATGAGGCGCTCGCTTTCGCCGATACCGGCCCTTGCGACCCGAGGACGCTCACCCGCGCCTGTCGCGACTTCACCGAGAGCCAACCCGACTTTGCCCGCAGTGCCGGGCTCCTCGCCCTGCGGTGGCTCGCGAAAGGGTATGGCTACGAGGTCACAGGGGCTGATGTATGGAGCGCGTATGCCAACACGATGCAGGCAGCCGAGAGGAGCGACCGGGTGGCAGAGACACGCGAACGTATTAAGGAGATCGTCTTAGGCGAGGGTGGAGGAGGTTTCGTGTTCGGAGTACTCGGCAAGGAGCTCAGCTTGTGAGTGAGTGCTGCTGCGGCCGTGCACCATTCCTGCGATGAGAACGCGAGCCTTCGTTCACGTGGCCAGGCCAGCGAAGGCCGGGAAGACGGACTTGGCCGAGGCCGATGCTGCAGTGCTGCGACGCCCTCGTCATCGCCGCGCGCTGCGCTGCGAGCGCGACGACACGCTCGCGCTTGCACGGGAGAGCTCCCTAAGCCCCTTCGGCAGTCAGGCTTTGATCGGGATTTAGGGATCCCGCTCGTGGCGCGGTGTTCTGCGATTAGGAGGCGATCACCGCACGCAGCTCTTGAAGCGACTCGCCCATCATTCGTCTGAAGGCTGTCGGGTCATCCTGATGGACCCAGTTGGTGAACGCCACGTGGAACACCGTCACGCCCGACTGGGCAGCAAGGATTGCCGCAGTCGCCGACACGCCGCGCTCGATCAAAGCCGCTTTGATGGCACCAGTGAGGGTCTGGAGCTTGATCAGCTCTCGCTCCTTGAGCTCCGGGTTGGCCTCAATGATCCGGGCGCGGATGCGAGCGAAGTCGTGACGCTCGATGAACAGCTCGGCCACCGGATCGAGCCCAGCCGTCACGACTGCAAGCGGGGTCGCCTTCGCTGGCGCGCCGGCCATCGCCTCGAGCCAGAGGCGCTCGAGCTCCCCCGAGCCGCTGAACAGCACTTCGCGCTTGTCGGAAAAGTAGCGGAAGAACGTTCGCTTGGTCAGCCCGGCGCGCTCGGCGATCTCGGCGACGGTCGTCTCCTCGTACCCCTGTTCTGCAAACAGGGTGATCGCCGCCTTTATCAGGCGGCCCGCCGCATCTGGTTTCCAGCGTGACATCTCTGACCGAGCGTAGTTGATAACACCGGGTGCCATACGCTGATATAGTGATGACACTAAGTGACATCCAACCTCGATCGGAGCTTTCCCATGCGCGTTTTTGTCACCGGCGCCTCAGGCCACATCGCCTCCGCCGTCATTCCCGAACTACTCGACCACGGCCACCAGGTCGTTGGCCTCGCCCGCTCCGACGGGTCCGCTGAGGCCGTGGCCGCGCTCGGTGCTGAGGTCCGTCGCGGCGACCTCGACGATGTCGAAGGTCTTAAGGTCGCTGCCGCTGAGGCTTACGGCGTGATCCACCTCGCCTTTAAGCACGAGGCGATGCGCGCCGGCGACTTCATGGGTGCGGTCGACTCGGACCTGGCGGCCATCCACGCGATCGGCGAGACCATGATCGGCACCGACAAGCCCTTCGTGACCACCGGCGGCACCCTGATGCTGGCGATGGGCGGAATCACGGGCCGAGCGGGCACCGAGGACGATCAGTTAGAGGGTGGTCCTCGGGTTGACGCTGAGAAGTACACGCTGGCGCTGGCACAGCGGGGCGTGCGTTCCTCGGTCATACGGCTCGCGCCGATGGTTCACAGCGACCTCGACCATCACGGCTTCACCTCGGCCTTAATCGGCTTTGCTCGTGACCATGAAGCCGCCGCCTACATCGGCGACGGCGCCAACCGTTGGCCGGCCGCCAACTCTTACGACATCGGCGTGCTCTACCGCCTGGCCGTCGAAAAGGCCCCCGCTGGCTCAACCTTCCACGGCATTGGAGATCTGGGGATCCCGTTCAAGGTGATCGCCGAGACGATCGCGGACAAGCTCGGCATCGAGGCCAAGAGCATCACGGAGGAGGAGGCGTCGCAGTATCTTGGCTTTCTTGCGGGGTTTGCGGGCCTCGACAACCTCGTCTCGAATGACAAGACCAGGAACGTGCTGGGTTGGGAGCCGACCCACCCTGGTTGGGTCGAGGACGTCCAGTCGGGCCACTACATCGACTGAGAGACAACCTGGGGGTCCGAATGCGTGTGCCCCGTCTGCCGCGCATGCAACTCCCTCCTGCCGTCGATGGAGAGTTGATGCCTTCGGTAGTGGCCTCGAACGGCGATGACGATGCTCGCGATCGCGTCGGCAACCTGCTTCTCGCTCGTGCCGCGCTCTTTCATCGGCTTTGCGTAGGTCACGTATCGAAACGTGGGTCATGACCGCAGTGGATTCATCACCGCGTTCTGCCCGCTGCGGCGATCGCCGAAGAGTAGAGCCACGACGGGACAAACAATCCGGTTTGGCACCGTCGCCGGAGCGTGCGTCCTTTCCCGGTTCGATCTCAGATAGCCGATTTAGGCAACAGTGATGAGGGTGTTCCCGCGACTACTGCTCTTCAGACCGCAGATCAGTATGGCGAGCAAGCACCTCGAAATCAGCATCCGCATGCAGGATCGATAGGCCTGCGCGAATAGTGATGCTGGCGATGAGGCAGTCGATGAGTCTCCTTACCGTTTCCCCGTTACGCCGGCAGATTCGATACAGCGCAGCGGCCTCCTCGTAATCGGTCGGCTGAGTCGGGATGACCGATGCTCGCGCTAACAACCTGCGGAGATCGACGAGGTGGCGCTCGTCGCGAGCTCCTGCGAGGACCTCCATTCGGATCGGATCGCACGTGGCGATGTCGTCTCGGAGCAGTTGGTCGACGCGGATGCAGACGGGGCTTCCTGTATCTCGAAGAAATTCAATCCACGCCGAGGTGTCGATCACTATCACCTGGCGCGCCCAGCTCGCATTTCCTCGAGATCTCCTTCCCAACCGGAGCCTCTCAAGGCACGCGAAGCTTCAAGATCGAGCGGTTCAGCAGCGACGATCCGCAGCGCAAAATTCACTGCGTCGCGCTTGGTGAAAAGGTGGTAGCGCTCCATGACGGAGCGGCATGCCTCCTCGTCTAGGTCGATGTTTGTGCGTGACATACACCAATAATACACCTCGCCTTTCGGTGGGCGGGGTCCCTGATGGGGTGGGAAATCGAACCTTCTGCCGTGCCGTAGCGTCTTAGAGACGTGGCCACCGACACCAATTCGGGCGAGCTCGAGGAACTCTTGCAGCGGTGGTACACGCCCGCGTACCGCACGGCCACGCTCCTCCTCGGTGACGGCGCGAAGGTCGACGATGCCGTTCAGGAGGCGTTCCTGCGCCTCTGGAGATTTCGTGACGCCCTCCCCGAAGGAGACGGACTGCGGCCATGGATCTACCGGGTCGTCGTGAATGCCTGCTATTCCTCGGCACGAACCGAGACCCGGCACGCCGGCAGGAGGGCACCTCAAGAGGCGCTCGACGCGGTCGTCTCGAGCGATCCCACACCTGACGAGCTCGCTGACGTACGCGACCGTGCCTCGCTCGTGCGCCAAGCGATCCTGTCGCTTCCCGCTGGGCTCCGAGCGCCACTCGTGCTTCGTTATTACGCAGGACTGAGCGAGAAGGAGATCGCGACGGCGATCCGCAGACGCCCCGGCACGGTGAAATCGCGGCTTCATGAGGCGCGGCGGCTGCTTGCGAACGACCCACGGCTCGCACACCTCGGGCTCGGACCTTCAAGCAGTAGCCAAGAGGAGGCGAAATGATCACCGACGGGGAGTTCTCCGCGCTGATCGCCGAGGCGGCCGAGACAATTCCCGAACCGACCGGCGCGGATGCCATTTTGGCGGCGGCCCGGAGCGAGACCGACCCCCCTTCGGTGGCTGCACCGATCGCTAAGGTCCGCAGGCACCCACGCGGCTTCGTGATCTCGGTGCTCGGTGCCGCGGCCGTGCTCGCCATCTTGATCGCCGTCACGCTGTCCTCGTCCTCTTCGCCCCCGAGCGTCGCGCACAGTGCAGGCGCGCCATTTGCGAGCCGGGCGAGCGCCGCTCCCACATTCGGGGAAGGACAAATGAGCGCGCCGGGCGTCACAAAATCCGCCGACTCGTCTTCGGCTAGCAGTACCTCGTCGGCCGACTCGCAAGAGATCATCACCACCGGCACCCTCTCGCTCGTCGTGCACGAGAGAGTGCTCGGTCACGTCGTCGCCGAGCTGCGGGGCGATCGCGACGTCGCTGGGCGGGTACGTCTCGACCTCCAATGTGGCCCTTGCCGGCTCCAGTCGTGGTGGCACCGTGGTGCTCGGAGTTCCCGCTGGAGAATTCCGAAAAAGCGGTGAGCGAAGCCGAGTCACTCGGCACCTTGAAGCACCTGAGCACGACCGCTACCAACGTGACCGGTCAGGTAGCGGACCTCGGTGCCCAGGTCAATGCTCTCGAGGCCGCTCGAGCGCAGCTTGAAGCGCTGTTCGCCAGGGCCGGCACCATCCCAGCGCTGCTCTCGGTCCAAAACGAGATCACGTCGGTGCAAAGCCAGATCCAACAGCTACAGGCACAACAACGCGTACTCGCGAACGAGGTCAGCTTCTCGAGCTTGACCGTTGCACTCGCTATGCCGAGCCCGACACACGCCTCGGCGCCTAGCCGGTTTTCCACGGCGTGGCACCAGGCGGTCGCCGCACATCGAAGGTGGCCTGTCGACGCTGCTCGCCGACTCCGGGATCGTGCTCTTCTCGGTCGTATTGATCATCGTGATCGGGCTGCTAGTTCTGTTCGGCGGACGATTGCTCTGGTCCTTCGTCCGTCGTCGCCTCGTTTGAGCCGAACCGGCAGTGCTCGGAGGGAGCAGCCCTTCGCTGTCGTACTACGGCACCCACGGGTCGATCGCCGCGAAGCTCGGGCAAGCCCGAGACGACGTCGACGAGCTCGCTCGGGCGCAATGGCTTAGAGCGCCCGGAACGCTGGCCGAATACTCGGCAACCGGATGAGCATCCACCCGGCCGCAGAACGTGCCCGAGACACCGTTGGCGATTGCCCTGCCAGCTACCGAAGAAAGATTCAGCGGACAGACGATTTCGTGGACGCAACACCGCGTCGGAGGACATGAGTCGTCCGCCTGGACGCTTCTCAGCACCTTGCCGAGGTGAGGGTCGCTAGTTCGCCTCCCGTCGTTTGCAACCTCCAGCCAGTCGAGATGGCCTCTTGGCAGTGTCAAGGGCTGAACCTCGAGGCTGCCCTGTCGCCTCGCGATGCGCTTGGCTTGTCTCAGCGCGTCCAAACGCGCCAGCTGCGAGAAGGTGTTCCCGCCCACGCTGAGCTCGCTCAAATTGTTGCGAGGACGTCGTCCCGGCTGGTCGAGGCATCTTCCTAAGGCCTTGCGGACCTGGGCTCACATCACGGCTCCCATCTGCCACGGGGCGAACTCCTCGTCACCGAAGCCCAGCATCTCACTTTTGGTCTTCGAACCCGATGCGGTGGCAATCAGCGCGTGGAAGATGCGTAGGCCCATTTCCTCGACACTGACCTCTCCGTCGACGATCGTGCCGCAGTTGAGGTCCATGTCGTCGCCCATCCGGAGAAAAAGGGGAGTGTTGGTCGACAGTTTGAGGCTCGGCACAGGCTTGCACCCGAACGCCGAGCCACGTCCGGTGGTGAAGCAGACGACGTTCGCACCCCCTGCCACCATCCCGGTTACCGAGACGGGGTCGTAGCCTGGGGTGTCCATGAACACGAGGCCCCTCCCGGTGATCGGCTCGGCATAGTCGTACACGCCGGCCAGGTCTGTCGAGCCGCCTTTTGCGACCGCGCCGAGCGACTTCTCCAGGATCGTTGTCAGCCCTCCCGCCTTGTTGCCCGGCGCGGGATTGTTGTCCATGGAGCCACGATTAGCAGCCGTGTAGGACTCCCACCAGGCGATGCGCTCGAGAAGCTTGTCTGCCACCTCGGGGCTGACCGCACGGTGGGTGAGCAGATGCTCGGCCCCGTAGATCTCTGGCGTTTCCCCCAGCACCGCCGTGCCACCCTGGGCGACGATCAGATCGGCCGCGACACCGAGCGCGGGATTGGCGGTGATGCCCGAAAACGAGTCCGAGCCCCCGCACTGGAGCCCGAGGACAAGCTCGCTCACCGGAACCGGCCGCCGGGTCGCGGCGGCGGCCTCAGGGAGCATCTCGATCAGGTTTGCGATGCCCTTGTCCACTGTGGCCGTGGTCCCGCCTTCTTCCTGGATCGTCAAGACTCGGAGAGGCGTGCTTGCAGGCTGTGGCCACGCCTCTATGAGGGCCTCTACTTGATTGTCCTCGCATCCAAGGCCGATGAGCAGCACGCCGGCGAAGTTGGGATGACGCGCGTAACCCATCAAGGTACGACGGAGCACCTCGAGGCCCTCACCGTGGCCGTCCATGCCGCAACCGCCGGTGTGGGTGAGCGTCACGATCCCGTCGACACCCGGGAACTCGTCGAGAACACCCGGGCGGCTGAAGTGCCGGCCTACCAGTTTTGCCACGGTGGCCGAGCAGTTCACCGTGGTGAGAATGCCGAGGTAGTTACGGGTCGCCACGCGGCCATCAGCACGCACGATGCCGTCGAAGCTGATCCGGTCGCTCTCTGCGACGAGCTCGGTCGTCTTGGCGCCGGCTCCTGGAACGTGGGCGCGCACGAAGGTTCGGAACTCCATGTTGTGCAAGTGGACGTGTTCGCCGGTGCTTACCGTCGCAGTCGCGAACCCGATGATTTGGCCGTACTTGAGCACGGGGTCGCCGGCGGCGATCGGGCGTAACGCGATCTTGTGGCCCCGTGCAATGTCTTGGATCGCTCTGATCATTTCCCGGTCCACGCGCACCTGCGCGCCGGAAGCGACATCGGTGGTGAGCACGGCCACGCTGTCGGTTGGCCCGAGCCGCAGGGCAAGCGCAGGGCGGGGGACGCTCCCAGTCTGAGTTGGCTGTTCGGGCATCGTTACGGCCGGTTCTGGCCGAAGTGAGTCGTAGTCGGGGCAAGCCAGACCGCAACGGAATCGTTGCGAAGGCACGGGAACCTGACTACGGCCCCAAAGTGGGGCTTGATTCTCGGCCGTTGGACCCAGACGTCACTTTCGAACGCGGCCATGCAACGCTCCGGGCCGCAGCCGGCGATCGCCCGAAGGGCCCGGGATCCGTGTTCGTCGAACAAGGTCACCAATGCTACGGCGACACCGCAACCCCTCCGATCTCGACCAGCCCCGATGACCGGCACACAGATTCGCTCCTGTTCTGCTTCGTGCCGATGGGCCGGACACCGGTCGGGAGCAGATCTTGCTGATCGGCCCCGCTCATGAGGTGTAGTGGATTCTGGCCTGGACTCCGTCGAGTAGTTCAAGGAACCGACGCGAGTTTGTAGATACGACGGGCCGTGCCACCGAAGAAGGCGTCGATCTCTTGTCCGACGAGAGGCGCAAGGACGTCGCGGGCCAGACCGAGAACCTGGTCATAGGTCGCCACGGCTGTGCAAACAGGCCAGTCAGAACCGAAGAGCAGACGGTTCGGACCGAACAGCTCGACGACCCGTTCCACGTAGGGACGAATGACCGAAGCGCTCCAGCCCAGCCCAGCTTCGGTGACGAGCCCGGAAATCTTGCAGACGACCGACTCGTTGCGGGCGAGCTCGCTAATCAAGCTGTTCCACGGTTCCCAGGTCGAGGCAGCGATCTCCGGTTTGGCAATGTGATCGATGACAAGAGTCGCATCCTCGAGGTCCTCGGCCAGATCTACTGCGGCGGGGAGTTCACGGGTGGTCACGAGAAGGTCGAAGGTTCCTCCCCTCTCACAAACGGCGCGGATACCGCGGCGCACCTCCTGACGTCGGAGCCAGTCAGGGTCCGGTTCGTTGTGGACGAGATGGCGGACGCCGACGAGCTTGTCTCCTCCTGGGAGCTCAGCCAAGCGGGCTAGGGTCTCTCCAATCCCCGGGTCGGTCAGATCGACCCAGCCGATCACTCCAGCGATGAACTCGCTTGCGCCAGCAAGCACCAGGAACTCCTCGGTCTCCGCGAGATCGTTCAGAACCTGCACGAGCACTGTGGCCGATACGCCAAGTGGTCTGGCGACCTGCTCGAGTTGACTCAGATCGAACGCTCGGTTGAGCGACGGAAGTGCAACGAGCCACTCGTGAGAGCGCTTGGCAGGGTCCCAGATGTGATGATGGGAGTCGACAATGCCACCGGTTCCAGGCGAGACATCGGTGTTGTACCCGGTCGTCACTTGCTTTCACCCGCCGCGGGCTTCGCAGTTGTGCGGTGAGACGCGTCTTGTGGCAATGCCGGTGTGAGCCCTGCCCCGGCGAGTTCTTCGAACAGCTCGTCGGGAACCGCGAACCGAAAGTGAGCAGCGTTCTCGTGAGCCTCTTGCGCGCTGGCAGCACCGACGACAACTGCCGTCACGGCCGGATGGGCGAGGACGAACTGCAATGCCGCCGCGGCCAGGGGAACGCCGTAGCGATCGCAAACAGAACCAATACGGTTCACTTGCTCGACGACCGGACCGGGTGCAGCGACATAGTCCAGGTGCGCTCCGGGGCGCGGATCGGCGAGGATGCCGCTGCGGTAGACCCCGGCCGCCAGCACCGACACGCCCCGCTTCTCACACGCGGGGAAGAGCCGCTCTCCTGCCGGGACGTCAAGGAGGGAATAGCGGCCGGCGATCAAGACGCAGTCAAGCTCTGTGCGCTCGACCAGCCAAGTGAGCACCTCTGGGTGGTTCATGGCGACGCCGATTGCGCCGACCACGCCCTCGTTGCGGAGCTCCTCGAGCGCCGGGTAGGACTCGGTGAGCGCCAGCTCGGCGTAGTTATCCGGATCGTGGATCAGTGCGAGATCAACGCGGTCGCGCCCGAGGCGCTCGAGACTCGCCGCCATGGATCGGCGCACACCGTCTTTGGTGTAATCGTCCACGAGCTTTCGATTTGGTGTTCCGTAGAACAGGTCACCTTGGACCCCGTCGTCGGCGTCGACGAGCAGGTGGCCGACCTTTGTCGAGACCACCGCATCGCCGAGCGCTCGACCGGCCAGGAAGGCGCCGAGACGCTCTTCCGACAGTCCGACCCCGTACTGGGGAGCGGTGTCAAAGGCGCGAACCCCCTCGTCCCAAGAGGCCTCGAGAACGGCTTCGGCCCGCCTGTCGTCGACGGGAGCGTACATCCCGGCCAAAGGCGCGCAGCCCAGTATCAACCGAGTCACATAGACGTCGCTACAGCCGAGACGGACCCGCTCCATGGCACCAGGGGGCGCAGGCTCGTCGGTCAACTTCTCGTTCATAGGCGGCGGATCGAACTCGACGGCCTGCAGCACGTCCGGAGGAAAGGAGCTAGATCCGAAGGAGATATCAGATCCGATCCGATAACGGAGGTCTCCCCGCCAATGGGCCAACTAGCCATCTCTCACAGTCCCTGGCCGGCGGCGCCGGACTTGCGTTCAAGCCAGGACCCCAAGATGTGCTCGCGCATCACCTCGGCTGCACCGTCCGGGTCGCGGGCGGCCAGTCGCTCGTAGAGGGCGGCGTGGCCTTCATGGCTCATCAACAGGTGGTTGGCGCTTACTCCAGCTCCGCGGTAGCGGAAGTTCGTGCGCGCGCGGGGGTGAATTGAGCGAATGATCGATCGTCCGAGACGGTTGCCTGAACCTCGAAGGATCAGGTCGTGGTATTGGCCTTCAGCTTCCTGGTACTCGTCGGGCTGGTCGAGGAGCTTCTCGAGGGCAGTCAATCCGTCTTGCAGCTCGCGGAATTGCGCCTCGGTCATCATCTCTGCCGCCCGCCGAGTCATCTGGCACTCGAGCGCGACCCGCACGTCGATTACATCGTCAAGGATTTCGAACTTCTCGGCGTACCGCATCGCGGCGTCGAGTACGAGTGGGTCGAGCAGGTCCCACTGTTCGCTCGGACATACGGTCGTACCGTGTCCCTGCCTGACTCGCACCAGTCCCTTCGCCTCGAGCAGCTTCAAGGCTTCCCGGATGACGGTACGGCTGACTCCGAAGACCTCGCACAGCGCGGACTCGGTCGGGAGTGACGACTCAGGAGGGAGCTCGCCCCCCACGATTTTGTCGACCATGGTCAAGAGCACGGCGGTCGCGAGTCTTGCGGGTCGGCGCGGAACAGCCCCTGCCAGGATGGTTTCGAAGTTTTTCGTGGGAGGTTGTCCCGCCTGGGTCATGGCTCACTTACCGTCGGTGCCGCCGGCTGGGCCCAGGAATTTGATCATACGTAATATGTTAATGAACCCGCACGAGCAGGGTGTCGGCTTTTGCGCTCCCGGAGGAGAGCACTTTGAGCTCGATCGCCGCGGGAAGCCCATGGTGCTCGTAGGCGCGCGTACGCCCGAGTTTGGCGCCACCGCGCATGCGCCAGATCCGTAGCTGTACTGGACCTTCACAAGCGCGGCCGAGACCGCCTGCCGCCAGGCAAGGCCTCCGGAAGCAGCCGGAGATCGCCTCCGACGGAGTGCTTGCGCACTCCTAATAGGTATGACATCATAAGCCAGTCATCATAGGAGTGATGTAAATGACAAGGGTGCGCATTACTCAGGTCGAGAGCTTCAGTGTGTTGGCACCGGGCGCCCGGCCAAGCTTCGCCTGGCGTGATGGACTTCGAGGCGGCCCTGTCGACGGGCGTGTTGGCGTGCTGTGTCTTCGCACCGATGAGGGCGTCGCCGGCGTCGCCGTGGCGCAAAATCGTGCCAGCGCTGTCGTTCTCGACGACTTGGTCGAGCGTCTCCTTCGCGAGGAGCTCGTCGGGACCGATCCGCTCGAGCGCGAGCGGATATGGCACCGGATATGGGAGCTCGACAGGACAGAGGAGTTTCCGATCTGGCTGATCGGTCTCGTGGACGACGCATTGTGGGACCTCGCGGGGCGTCTTTACGGCTCGCCGACTTGGGAGGTGCTGGGCGGCTTTCGACGCGAGATCCCCGCCTATGCCTCGACATCGACCTTCGCCTCCGTCGGCGAGTACCTCGAGGTCGTCACGCAGTGCATAGAACTTGGCTACCCAGCGATCAAGCTCCACGCCTGGGGCGACGCTCGGCGCGACGCAGACCTGTGCGCGGCGGTTCGCGAGCACGTCGGTGCGAGGTTCCCGCTCATGTACGACGGTTCGGCCGGCTTCGACCTCGCTGACGCCGTCTATGTCGGAGATGCACTCTCAGAGGCCCAGTACCTCTGGTACGAGGAGCCAATGCGCGAATTCAACGTAACCGCGTACAAGTGGCTCGCTGATCGAGTGAGCGTCCCACTCAACGTCGCCGAGACCTCTGACGGCGTCCATATGAACACCGCCGATTTCATAGCGAGCGGATGCGCCACCTTTGTTCGCACGAGCACCGAGCTGCGTGGCGGGTTCACCGGGGCGATGCGGATCGCCCATCTCGCCGACGCTTTCCGGCTCCGCGCGGAACCCCATGGGAACACCGTTTACGCGAGGCACCTTTGCATGGCGATCCCGAATTGCACCTACTACGAGTCCCTCGTCACCACCAACCCGGTTCAGCGCGAGTTCGGGATCGACGAGCACGGCATGGTCAAGGCACCAACGGCTCCGGGAGTTGGCCTTCCCGTGGGCCCCGAGTACCCAAAAGAACTCGAGAGCTACGTCGTGGATCAGGCCGGGAATCCGCTCTCGCGTGAAACCAGTATCCGGCTCAGCACAGCGTCATAGGTCCCTCAAACACAAGCTGGCTATCCGAAAGAGAGGGAGGCAGACACAATAACCTCACTCGGCACGGGGAGATCCCGTCACACAGGCACCAGTCGCGAGATGCGAACGACAGTGGCCGTGTTCACCGCCGTCGGCATCGGCTGTGCTTCCGTCTCCATCGGAACAGCCGCGGCGCGCCTGGTCCCGACTATTCACCCGAGCTCGCCAAGCACGTGGTGGAGCCAAAGAAGGCGGCAGTTGCAGTTTTAACCGAAAGCAAGCATCACAAAGACGGAAGGAGTTGAGCCTAAAATCATGAAGTCATTCTTCAACCGCGAATCGTGGCGAGGTCGCTCGCTACGGAGTCGCGTCGCGCTCGCCACGGTTGTGGTCGCGGGCCTTGCGCTCGCCATGCCGGGGGCTTCGACAGCAGCCACGAAGTCTTCCTCCAAGCCGCTAATCGTCTGGATCGACACGTCGCGCATTCCCTACGAGCAGGCGTACATGAAGGCCCATCCTGGTGCCAACATCAAGTGGGTTATCTACAACGGCAACGAGAATGGCACCGGCGTTTTGCAGTCGAAGTTCGCGCTGTGGAACCGCATCGGCTGGCCCTCGGACGCCCCGGACGTGATGTTCGACTCGCAGAACTACGACGCCGTCCAGCTCGGCACGGCCCCTTACAACGACCTGCTCAATCTGAAGTCGTACGTCTCGGCAAGCGTGCTCAAGGGCTATGCGGGCGACAGCATGAGCGCCTGTACGACCCCCTCGGGCGAGATCATCTGCCTGCGCAATGACACCGCCGCCGATGTGTTATGGGTCAACCAGGGTCTCTACACGAAGTTCTTCGGCACGGCGGCCGTCCCGAAGACCTGGGGCGGCATCGTCGCCGACGGACAGATGCTGAAAAAGAACCACCCCGGCTACTTGGTGGGCGACATCGGCGACGAGTTCGATGACGACTTCATCTACTGGGGCAACGGGTGTCCCCTCGACAAGGTCGTCGGCCCGAACACGGTCGAGATCGACCCGAGCAATGTTGCCTGCACGAAGATCAACAGCCTGCTCGACAACTCCGGGCTCGAGGGCAACGCCATCACGACCACCTACGTCTTTGCCGCCGGAGGCTTCCCCGCCGCCAAGGTCGTCATGATGGTCGGGCCGCTTTGGTACGGGACCGCCGTGTTCGAAAACGGCAACAAGGCACCGCACGGCGTGCCGGACGGCACCATGGCCGCCTACCCGCCGCCGTCGTCCGTCCTCGGCCAACCGATCACCGGCGCTTTGGGCGGTGGTTTGTGGCTCGTGTCGAAGCACTCCAGCCAGCCGGCTGCTGCGGCCGCCCTCGCCCTGTACATGTCGACTAGCCCGAACATCCAAAAAGTCGGCGTCGACGCCGGTCTGCCCGACTACGCCCCGGACCAGGACTCCTATGTCGGAGCCTTCGGCTCGGTGTTTGCCAACCCGGTCGCCACCGGCAAAGCCTGGGAGAAGGCCGCCGCCGAGGTCTGGAACGGTTGGGGCCCGACTCCGTGGAGCACCGACGCCGCCTGGGCATCGACGGTGGTGCCGGGCGTGACCTCCACCCCGCCGAGCACCCTTGGGAAGGAAATGAACTCGTTCGCCTTGGCGCTCGCGAACGACGCCCGGCTGGCCGGCTGGACGGTGCAGAGCACCAGCAAGTGCATCAACTCCTTCGGTGGCTCGGGCTGCTAACAGGAGTTTGCAAAACGCATGACTAACCAGCAAACACATGACTAACCATCTGGTCACGGTTGCCTCCGGCGAGCACCCAAGCGCTCGCCGGGGGCGCCGGCCCCGGTGGCGCCGAGACCGCCCCCCGGCGGGCGCCTCACGCTCGGCGGGCTACTTCTTCGTCGCCCTCTATGTCGCCATGCTCGCCTGTCTCGGCGTCGCTCCCACGGTCTATGCGATCTCCCTGGCCCTCAGGACCTCGCACGGCCTCGGCTTTGGGAACTTCGTCGACAGCTACCAACTGCCTGAGTTCATCCCCGCCTTCAAACACGTGCTGTTGTTCGAGGCCATCTGGCTCGTCAGCCAGTCGGTGCTCGTCGTCGGCCTGGCCCTCTTGGTCCACAACCAGGCGCGGCGGGTCAGCGCGACGTTTCGTTTCATCTTCTATCTCCCCGGCGCCATGGCGGGGGCGGCGAGCGTGGTCATCTGGTTGTTCATGTTCACCCCGACGACGAGTCCTTTTGCCTTCATCGAGCACGCCCTGCACTACACCCTTTTGGCCAACACGGTCACGCCGAACAACCTCCCCGTGCTCTTCGCCATCATGGCGTTTTGGACCGGAGCGGGGGGATGGATCGTCGTCATGCACGGGGCGCTCAACAACATTCCCACCGAGCTGATCGAGGCGGCCGAGATAGATGGTTCGAACGTGTTCCAGACCGCCTTGCGGATCAAGCTCCCCCTCATCCGCAAATGGGTCGTCTACATGCTCGTGCTCTCCTTCGCGGCCGGCACGCAGCTGTTCGTGGAGCCGCAGATCCTCGGCATCGCCACCGGGGGCGAAGTCCCCCCGCAGTGGTCGCCCAACCAGCTTGCCTACTACCTCGCCTTCCAGCTCGACCGCTTCAACGAAGCCGCCGCCATCTCGGTCGACCTGCTCCTGCTCGGCTTGGTCGTCGCCGTGCTCATCGTCTGGCGGGGCAGGCTCTTCGAGGTGCAGTGATGCGACGCTATGGTTACCGCCTCATCGCCATCCTCGTCCTGCTCTTGTTCGCCGTCTTCTTCTTCGGGCCCATCATCTGGCTGCTGTTAGCGCCCACCAAGACCGACAGCCAGATCATCGACCAGTCCCCGCTCGCCTTCGGCAGCTTGGCGACCTTTGGCCACACCTTCCACGATCTCATCTCCTATGAGGGCGACCTCGTTCTGACCTGGCTCAAGAACTCCGCCATCTACTCCTTTGGGGGCACCGCCCTCGCCGTGCTGAGTGCCATCCCGGCCGGCTACGGCCTGGCCCTGACGCACTTTTTCGGGCGCCGGGCCCTGCTCGCGATCACCCTCGTCGTCATGATCGTGCCGGCGACCGCCCTCGTGCTGCCGCTTTTCCTCGAGGCCAATACCGTGCACCTCGTCGGGACGGTCTGGTCGCTCATCTTGCCCTTCGGGTTCTTCCCCTTCGGGGTCTATCTGGCTTACATCTACTTCTCGACGACGATCCCGAAGGACCTGATCGGGGCGGCGCGCATCGACGGCGCCGGGGAATGGGGCGTCTTCCGGCGTATTGCCCTGCCCCTTGCCATGCCGATCGTCGGGCTCGTCGGGTTCTTCTCCTTCGTGGCGAACTGGAACAACTACTACCTGCCCTTTGTGATGACCTATGACAACTCTCAGTACCCCCTGCAGGTGGGCCTACCGATCCTTTTGGGGAGCTCGCCCTCGATCAACCCGGTGGCGGCGACGGGCGGACAAGCCGTCATCTACCGGCCCGAGCTGGCCATGGCGACGATCATCGCCATCGCCCCGGTGCTGATCGTCTTCCTGTTCGCGCAGCGGACCCTTGTCGCCGGCATGCTCGCCGGATCGACCAAGGAATAGCCATGTCAGAGGCGACACTTGGTTCCACTGGACCAATTTCTTCCTCTCCGACGTGATGTTCAACAACGTCAGGCAGTACCCGCTTCCGCTCGAGCTGCCTTACCTCCTGGAAAGCCCAGCCGCCTTCAACCCGTCGTCCGATGCAGGGCCAAACCCGGTGCTCCGGGCGGAGTTGAGGGCCACGCTCGCGGCGAGGGGCGTCGGTCTTCATCGTTTTCCTCTTTGCCCAAGGCCCGTCCGTCACCGGGATGCTGGCCGGCGCTACGAAGAGATGAGCCATGCAGCGCTCTCGGGCGCGCCGGGCCGTCAATGGGACGTCTCTTAAGTGCGGGTCGTCTTCATCGGAGCCGGAAGCATGGTCTTCACGAGGAACCTGACGCGGGACCTCCTTACCTTCCCAGAGCTCAAAGACAGCGAGATCGTGCTCATGGACATCGACGCCGACCGGCTTTCGCGTGCTCTGAAGCTCGTGAGTCGCATCGCCGAGACGGCGGCGTCGCCGGTTCGGGTCCTCGCCACGACAAACCGCCGCCAGGCCCTGAAAGAGGCCGACTACGTGGTCGTCACGATCCAGGTGGGTGGAAACGCCCAGTGGGAAGCCGACATAGCCATCCCGGAACGCTACGGGGTGGGCCAGTGCGTGGGTGACACCATCGGTCCTGGCGGTATCTTCCGCGGCCTGCGCCACCTGGCGGTCTTCGACGGGCTCATAGAGGACATGACGGAGCTGTGCCCGAGGGCGTTGGTCTTGCAGTACTCCAACCCGATGGCCATCTTGACATGGCGCACAGCCCTTTCTGGTCTCAGGGTCGTGGGTCTTTGCCACTCCGTCCAGGGAACGGCGCGGCTACTGGCCGGGTACTGCGAGGTCCCTTACGAGGAGCTCAACTACTGGGTGGCCGGGATCAACCACCAGGCCTGGTTCCTCACCCTCGAGCACCACAGCCAAGACCTCTACCCGTGCCTGCGTTCGCAACTCGACAACCCCGCGACGCTCGCCCTCGAGCCCGTGCGTTTCGAGCTCATGCGCCGCTTCGGCTACTTCGTGACCGAGTCGAGCGGGCACGCGTCCGAGTACCTGCCCTATTTCCGCAAGCGGCCCGACCTCCTCACCTCCCTTGTCGAGACCTTCGAGTCGGCCGGGTCCGACTACTCGGCGTGGCTCGGCTATGGCAGGACGGGCGGCTGCGCCGCCAGCATGCGACTTAGCGAGTCTGCCTACGAGCAAGAGGTTGACCGCCAGGTCGCCGGCGTGGAGCCAATTGTGTTCCGCCGTTCGGATGAGTACGGCGTCCGGATCATTCATTCGGCGGAGACGGGTACCTTTCTTCGCATCAACGGCAACGTGCCCAATGACGACCTCATTACCAACCTCCCCACTGGGGCGTGCGTCGAGGTTCCTTGTCTAGTGGACCGTGCAGGTGTTCACCCTTGCGCGGTGGGAGCCCTCCCGCCTCAGCTGGCCGCATTGAACCGGAGCAACATCGCCGTGCAAGAGCTTGTCGTTAAGGGGCATCTCGAACGGGACCGGGACGCCATCTACCAGGCGATGGCCCTCGATCCGCTGACTGGCGCGGTTTGTTCCTTAGAGGAGATATGGAAATTGACCGACGACATGTTCGCGGCGAACGACAGCTGGTTAACCCAGTTCGCTTAGGCGTTGCCGATCGTCTGCGAGCGTGTTCGAATGGAGGCAGGGCCCTCGTTCGCCGTACCTTCCTGCCCGCGCCATGTGCTCGGCGGGCTCAGGGCCAGTGCGCTTAAAGACTGAAATAAGGCGACAACATCCAGAAAGGCACAAGAATGCTCGACGACACCGGAGCAACGCTTGAGTACTCCTCGGGCCATGAGCGCTTGCGCTTGGAGGCTTGGGGCGAAGACTCGATCAGGGTGCGCGCCAGCCAAGCGCTGGTAGCCGAGGAGCTCCCTGGCGCGCTCATCGAGCCTCGCCCGGCCCCGACAGCTGGCGCGAAAAGCGACGGGGTTACCCTCGTCAACGGGAAGCTCACGGCTCGGCTCTCCCCAGACGGGCTAGTCAGCTTTTGGCGCTCCGACGACGGCCGCGAACTGCTTTCCGAGCAGAAGGCGCACTTTTGGTGGCCGGGCCAGCGGCTGTTCGTGGCGAACGGCAATGGGCACTACCGCATAGAGCAGCGGTTCAAAGCCTACGACGGAGAGAGGCTTTACGGTCTTGGCCAGCATCTCCACGGCCTGTTCGATCAGAAGGGCCTCGTCATGGACCTGGTCCAACGAAATGCGGAGATTTCTGTACCCTTCATGGTCTCGAGCAGGGGATATGGGTTCCTATGGAACTCTCCAGCAGTAGGGCGCGTTGAGCTCGCCAACAACGGGACGCGCTGGGTCGCCGATAGCGCGCGCCGAATCGACTACTGGGTGACCACCGGCGACAAGCCCGCGGAGATCCTCTCGCATTACGCTGACGCCACAGGGCACACACCCGAGCTGCCTTCTTGGGCAAGCGGCTTCTGGCAGAGCAAACTTCGCTACCGGACCCAGGAGGAGCTCCTGGCAGTAGCCCGCGAGTACCATCGCCGAGGAGTCCCGCTGGCAGTGATCGTGAGCGACTTCTTCCACTGGGAGTACTTGGGCGACTGGGCTTTTTATGCCGACGAATGGCCCGACCCGGCTGCAATGGTGAGCGAGCTCAAGTCCATGGGCACCGAGCTCATGGTTTCAATCTGGCCCTCTGTTAGCCCGCTTTCGGCCAACTATAAACCTATGTTGGATCGTGGCCTGTTGATTTCGAGCGAGCAGAGCCCTCCGGTGCTCGCGACTTGGCCTGAACGGGGCGTGAAGTCCTGGATCGGGGTTGCTTTTTACGACTCCACTAATCCTGCAGCCCGGGACTATATCTGGGAGCAGGTCGAGAAGAACTATCACAGGGCGGGGATCCGGGTGTTCTGGCTCGACGCCTGCGAACCGGAGATACAGCCATACCATCCTGCGAGCTTGAACTTCGCGGCCGGGGCCGGTCTCGAGGTTGCAAACCTCTACCCCCGCGAGCATGCTCGCGGGTTCTACGAAGGTATGGTCGGGTGCGGAGAGGAAGAAGTGCTCCTGCTGTGCCGGTCTGCTTGGGCAGGCAGCCAGCGTTATGGCGCGGCAGTCTGGTCGGGTGACATACCGTCGACGTTCGAGTCGCTGCGGGTGCAGGTCCGCGCAGGGCTCAATATGGCCATGAGCGGCATTCCATGGTGGACGACCGATATCGGTGGCTTCTTCAAGGGCGACCCGGACGACCCGGCTTACAGGGAACTTCTCGTGCGTTGGTTCGAGTACGGGGCGTTCTGCCCGCTGTTCCGCCTTCACGGCGACCGCCTGCCCAATGCTGCGCTGAGCGCGGACATGACAGGTGGCCCCAATGAGATCTGGTCTTTTGGCGAGCAGGCTTACTCGGTCCTGAGGGACTACATCTTCCTTCGCGAACGCCTGCGGCCTTACCTGCACTCCGTGGCAAGAGAAACGAGCAAGACGGGTGTGCCCATCATGCGGCCGTTGCTCCTCGAGTTCTCAGACGATGAGGCGTGCTGGGACATCGACGACCAGTTCATGTTCGGCCCAGAGCTACTGGTGGCTCCCGTGCTGGAACAAGGAGCGGGGGATCGGTCCGTGTATCTACCCGCCGGAGCGAAATGGACAGACGCCTGGACTGGAGCCAGTGTGTCGGGCGGCACTGTAGTGACTGCCGACGCTCCTTTGGAAAGGATCCCGATCTTCCTCCGCGACGGGGCGCGCCTAGATATCGGGGTCTTCACGAACCAAGATTGAGCTCGGTTAGTTCTTCCACATCCCACTAGATGGCGCCGGGGCTTCGGCTCGGTCCCGTCACCGGCTCTTCTGCCGGACAAAGACAAGGAGTTGCGCGTGGGCGTTGGCGACCTCTAGGTCGGGGTCGATCACAACAACGTTCCCGAGAACGTCATCAAGAAAGGATTAGCCTTGTATTGCCTCGGCACAGCTCGACACCGACGCGACGCTTCGCGTCGGTGATGGTAGCTACTGCCAAGTCATCGATGTCGTTGATCAGGTCATCGAGCTCGTCACCGACCTGTTCCGCAAGGACCCCTTGGCATGTTGACACTGCCCTCCACAAACCAACCCACAGGCGGTCGGCGCAAATGGCCAACAGCAAGGAAAAAAGTCCCTGGGGGCCTGAGGGGGAAGGTGGACGGATGGGCAGTTATGTGCTGGGTTTCCAGGAGATCGACCAGACACAGGTTGCGGTCGTTGGCGGCAAGGGCGCGCACTTAGGCGAGCTTTCGCGGATCGAAGGCATTCGGGTGCCGGCAGGCTTCTGCGTGACGGCAGATGCCTTCCGGCGGATCATGGCGGACACGCGGGCGGTCGAGGGACGGGTCGATCGGCTGTCGCACCTGAGTCCGGACGACCGTCAGGCGGTCCGAACCATCAGCGCGGAGATCCGGCGGAGTATCGAAGGGACCGCCATCCCCCACGATCTGGCGGCGGCGATAACCCGCTCGGTCGCGCGGCTCGGTGAGAAATCTGCCTATGCGGTCCGATCCAGCGCGACGGCGGAGGACTCGCCGACGGCTTCCTTTGCCGGCCAGCTGGACACATACCTGAACGTCGTGGGGCCGGAGGCGATCCTCCAACACGTCAGCCGGTGCTGGGCCTCGCTGTTCACCGAGCGGGCCGTGACCTACCGCCTGCGGAACGGCTTCGACCACAGGCTGGTCTACGTGGCCGTGGTCGTGCAGCAGATGGTCTTCCCGCAAGCCGCCGGCATCCTGTTCACGGCCGACCCCGTCACCTCAAACCGTAAGGTCGCCTACGTGGAGGCTAGCTTCGGCCTCGGCGAGGCTCTCGTCTCCGGCCTGGTGAATGCGGACGTCTACAAGGTGCGGGACAGTGAAGTCGTCGCCAAGACAGTCGCCACCAAGCACTTCGCCGTCTATGCCTCGCCGGCAGGCGGAACCCAGGAAGTGGCGCTCGAGCCAGAGTGCCAGGCACTGCCAGCACTGACCGATGCGCAGATCGCACGGCTCGCGCAGCTGGGTCGATGGATCGAAGCGCACTTCGGCCACCCCCAGGACATCGAATGGTGCCTGGTCGACGATGGGTTCCAGATCGTCCAGAGCCGGCCGATCACCACGCTGTTCCCCATTCCCACGGCCAGCGACGGAAAGAACCACGTCTATGTCTCCGTCGGTCATCAGCAGATGATGACCGACCCCATGAAGCCCCTCGGTCTCTCCTTCTGGCAACTGACTGCCCTCCGGCCCATGTACCAGGCCGGAGGGAGACTGTTCGTCGACGTTGCCCAAGGCCTGGCTTCGCCAGAGAGCCGCACCAGCCTCCTGGAGGCTTTGGGGAGATCCGATCCGCTGATCGCCGACGCCCTGCAGACCATCGTCGATCGCGGCGACTTCATCGCCTCGCTCCCGGACGAAGGTTCCCCCGGGCGGCCAGCTGGTGGCGGCCAAGCCCCAATCGAGACCGACTCGGCCATAGTCGTAAAGCTGATCGAGCGCAACCAAGCCTCACTCGCCAAGTTGAAGGGCGAGATCCAGACGAAGTCGGGAACGGCACTGCTCGACTTCATCCTGGGGGACATCCAGGAGCTGAAGCGGATCCTGTTCGATCCGCAAAGCCATCAGGTGTACATGAGCGCAATGGAAGCCACGTGGTGGCTCAACGAGCAGCTGCAGACGTGGTTGGGCGAGAAGAACGCCGCCGACGCGCTCACCCAGTCCGTCCCCCACAACGTCACGTCGGATATGGGGCTGGCGCTCTTGGACGTCGCGGACGTGGTCCGCCCGCACCCGGAGGTGGTGGCCTTCCTGCAACATGTCGAGGACGACGGCTTCTTGGACGAGCTGTCCACGCTCGAAGGCGGGCTCGAAGCCCGCGACGCCATTCAGAGCTTCCTCGACAAGTACGGCATGCGCTGCGTCGGTGAGATCGACATCACGCGGCCGCGTTGGAGCGAACGCCCGACAACGATCGTGCCCATGGTCCTCGGCAACATCCAGAACTTCGAACCGGGTGCCGGCGAGCGGCGCTTCGAGCAAGGCCGCCAGGAGGCCTGGAAGAAGGAACAGGAGCTGTTGACGCGCTTGCGGGACTTGCCGGACGGGGAGTTCAAGGCCGGTCAAGCCAAACGGATGATCGATCGGGTTCGGACCTTCATCGGGTATCGGGAGTATCCGAAGTACGGCATGGTCAGCCGCTATTTCGTCTACAAAAAGGCCCTCTTGGAAGAGGCCGAGAGGCTCGTACAAGCCCACGTGCTCCGCGAGAAAGAGGACATCTTCTACCTCACGTTCCAAGAGCTCCACGACCTAGCGCGCACCAACCAGTTGGATGACCACCTCATCGACCTCCGTGAGAACGCGTTCAGGTCGTATCAAGCGCTCACACCGCCCCGGGTGCTCACCTCGGATGGCGAGGTCGTCGACGGGACGTACGGACGCGTCGACGTCCCGGGCGGCGCTCTGGTCGGTTTACCCGTTTCCGCAGGGACCGTCGAGGGGCGGGCTCGCGTGATCCTGGACATGGCGCAAGCTGATCTCGAAGCGGGCGACGTCTTGGTCACCGCCTACACCGACCCCAGCTGGACGCCCGTGCTCGTTGCGATCAGGGGCCTGGTGACGGAGGTAGGGGGCCTGATGACCCATGGGGCGGTGATCGCCCGGGAGTACGGCTTGCCGGCCGTCGTGGGTGTAGAACAAGCCACCCGGCTGATCCGCGACGGGCAGCGGATTCGTGTCAATGGAACGGACGGGTACGTCGAGATCCTGCCCTAGGAGTTTCGGAACAACCGAGGTGACAAGGCTCGCGTTTCGGTCGAGACAAAAGGGCCGGCGGGCATGACCGGGTTAGTTGGTTCCTGAGGTTCGCTGAACGCGCGCCGAACCCGGGTCAACGGCGACGTGCGCGTAGAACGACGTCGGCAATATGCGGGTTATCGGGCGGCGGGTCGATGCGTGGCTCGACCGAGTGCAGCTCGACTGTGAAGTCGTCGCTGATCAGCTGGACGAGGTCGTCCGCACCGACGTAGTCCGCCGGGTCGGTACCCCGCGCTTTCATGTGCTCGCGTTTGTCGTCGTCAAGGTCGTGGTAGACGGCGAGCAGCAAACCTCCGGGTCGCACCGTGTCGAGCAATGCCCGCACGGCAGCCTCGCCGGCTGCTTTGGGCAGCGCCGGGTACTGCATCGACACGAGGTCGAACGAGCAAGCGGGGAACGGTGTGTGCAGGGCGTCACCGCAGACCCACGTGACCGCGGCGCGGGCCCGTTCTGCTGCCTCCCGCGCCCGGCTCAGCGCGACATCGGAGATGTCGATTGCGGTGACCGTCCAGCCACTGCGAGCGAGCCAGATCGCGTCGGCACCCTCGCCACAACCGACGTCGAGTGCCCGGCCCGGGACAAGTCCGTCGATCTCGAGGAGGAGCCGCCCATTCGGGCGCCCGCTCCACTTCGAGCCTTCGCACTCGCTGTACTTCGCGTTCCACTCAGCAGCTTGCGCCGCCGCGTCGAGACGCTCCTCGCCGTGTTCGTCCTCATGCATGTTCCGCAGGGTAGACCGCCTTCGCAACGAGCAGGCGCCGTGCCGCGCTCGGTAACCACTCGTGCAAGATCCCCGATTTTGCGGGGGTGGGTCAAGGAAAGAGAGCGGTACTGCCAACTACCGAGGGACGCCATGGTCGAGCGCGAGCGGCTCGCTTCCGGGAAGCGACCTTCCGACTCCGTGACGCGACACTGCGCTCATTACGCACCCGCGCCTTCGACCGCACGAAACCAGAGGGATCTGGAGGGGCCAGCTGGCGAAGGGCCGCGACCGTCGGTCAGCCTGGCTTCCTACCCCAGGCCGACACCATGGGCGAGATCGTCAAGTCGAGCTGACCTGCGGCGACGTTGGATAGGTGCTCTTCGATCTCCTCCTCAGTCGCCAGCTGTGCGGCGACCAGGCGCTCCCGAATCTGTTCCACGGTCGCACGCTCCAGGCGATCTACCACCGGGCCGCCTATCGGAAAGCAAGCATCCGACTGGACGTCCACAAGTCCGGCAGCTCTGAGCAGTCTTGGAAGCTTGCGACCGAATGACAGATCCACACCTCGCTCGGCCATCAGGGCACGAAACGCCAGCTTCAGCTTGTTGGCGAGTTCCTCCGCTGCGCCGTGGTTGTCGGGACATGCGAGAGGCTGCAGACCCGGGTCAGCGTCCTCGACAAGAAGCCATCCACCAGCTTTGAGAGCCTCGACCATCGTGGCTAGGGCTTCGGACCGATGCGGGACGTGGACGAGGACGAGTCGAGCATGGACGAGGTCGAATGAATCGTCCGGTGCCGGTTCGGCTCCGATATCGTGGCGCTTCACTGCAAAGCCGTCATGTTCGGCTTCCAGCCAGGTGGTGTCGATGTCTGTGGCCAACACGTAGCCCTTGGTCTGTTCGGCAATCCAGGCAGGCACGCTGGCACCTCCGGCTCCTACCTCCCAGACCCGCCACCCGAGTGAAAGACCTATCGACTCCATATGCCGGAATGTCGACGGGTTGAACAACTGCCCGAGAGCATCAAGGCGCTGGCCCGCCTCGCACTGGCCATTGTCGAGCAAGTAGTTCTCACGCGCCATTTCAAAGATCCTAAGACGTCGCTCGACGAAGGAACGCCGATCGCGGCCGTGGATCGTCTTGCGCGAGCACGGCCTTTGCCTCGCCCCTCTTTGGGCCCGGAGGCCGCTCGTTGTGGCGGTGACCGCTCTTTGGATCAAGCACCTGACCGAGTCTCCCGGCGACGAGGGTCCCGCGACATCGCCCGCCGAGACGAGTGGCACTCACACCAGGCGATGCTGAGCCACCGAGTGTGAAGACGGCGAGAGAGCCAACAGGCCAGGAGCGGTGAGCTGGAGACCGCCGGCGTTGACGACGGCTTGCAGAGGGCTCGCGCCTTCGGGAATGTCGATATCGCCGCTGATTTTTACTGGCCCCGCGAGTCGTGCCTGTGCCACCACTTGCGGTGGCGAGAGGTTCCTTTCGTCCTTCTGAGCGCCTCTACTGGGGAGGCCCGGACGTCAGACGAATTCTGACGCTCCGGCGTACGCCCGAACTCGAGAGATAAACCAGCGAGACAGAGGCGCCGGGCTTCTCGCTCTGCAGGATCGTTATCAAGTCGTTCGGTGAGCTGACTGGACGCCCCGTACAAGAGGTGATCGTGTCTCCCTCGCTCAGCCCGGCCTTGGCGGCGGGCGAACCCGACGCTACGGACTCAATCACGGCGCCGGTGGTGCCGCCTGAGCCGGAGGATGCGACTCCCACGCCCAAAAACGCCGTCGGCCCGACGTGTACCGTCGGGGAAGAGCTCCCTCGGGTAATCGCTGCCGCGATCTTGAGTGCCGTATCGATGGGGATCGAGAAACCTTGGGTTGCCGCGCTCCCCAGTCCGAACGAAAAGCCGGCTGAGGCGGCCGTGTCCATACCGATGACCTTTCCGCTGCTGTTTACGAGCGGGCCGCCGGAGTCCCCGGGCTGGATGTCGGCGTTGGTTTCGATCAGACCGGTCAACTGCTCGGAGGTACCGTCAGCCGCGTCGCTTGCTGTGATGGACTGATCGAGCCCAGTCACGCTTCCGCCGGCGAAGCTCGGGGTGCCACCGGCCCCTTCGGCGTTGCCGATACCGACGACTCCTTGCCCTTTACGGACACTCGAGGAGTTGCCGAGAGGGACCGTTTGCAGACCGGAGGCGTGCTCGAGCTGCAACACAGCTACGTCAGCGGTTCGGTCATAGCCGACGACGGTGGCGCTATAGGTCTTCCCGTTGCCCACGTCGACAACTCGGATCGGGCTTCCGCCTTCGATGACATGGTTGTTCGTGAGGATCTCGCCCTTGGAGGTGAGCACCATCCCGGTTCCTTCTGCCTCGTCGTCTTGGTAGCTCAGTGTGCTGTCGACATCCACGAGACCCCGGTCGACCTCATTCGCAATTGCCGCGGCGTTCGCGGGGCCGCCCGGAGCGCTGGAACTGGCCGGACCTGAGCCCAACACTCCAGTCTCGATCAGCCCTTCGCTCGCCTGGCCGATCACTTGGATGGGCTGGCGCGAACGTATCGGCGGCACGATGGCTACAGCCATGTCGCCTGCGACCATCGTGATCGAGTTGTAGGTGCCTGCCGGTAGGAGCACGCCGAGGGCGCTCCTGTCCGAAGGCTGCGTGACGACATAGCCGGCTTTGACCTGTACGACTGTGGTCGCGAAGACCGGGAACGTGACGAGTGCTCCGCCGTTAGCGAGTCGGTAGGACGGATACGGACACGCAGGCGACGGCGCCCCTGCGGCTGCGGCAGCCGGCGTCACTGTTGAGAATCTCATCGTCGCCTTGCCGACATTGGCGTAGGAAGCCGCGACGGAGTGAGGGTTGGCCACGTTCTTGGGCCCAAACTGCGCCGAGACCCCTGCAGGTAGTTTCCCGGTGGCGGCTTCGGAGGTGAACGCCTTCGCCACGAGCGCGGCCACCTTGTCGGGTGAACTCACAAGGCCATCGGTTGTCGCGCCGTCGAGACTGGAGACATAGCCCTGACCGTCCGTCGCGGCGGCGGGTACCGCCACGCCGGCGGCGGTTGGACCGAGGATCTCGCTGCTCAAGTCCAGCTTCCAATGCGCGTCAGGAGAGGTCTTCACGTAGGTGAGGAGGTTGTTGGTCACCGGCTCAGAAGCGGCACGGTCGTCGGCCAGCACGCTGAAAAAGGCAGGGTAGGTGGTCTCGTAGGGGACGAAGGTGCGGCCAGGAACCTGGTCGAAAGATCCGCCCAGCGTGTTGGACCCAACGGCCAGGTCGCCGCGGTAGGTAGCGTCGTCGAGGATCTGCTGCACACACGACTCGTGGCTGTTCTGGAGCGACAACGAGAGGGACGAGTTGGCCCGATTGTTGATCGTCGTGTCCGATGCGACGATCGAGGGGACCTCGCCAGGTGTGACAACCGGCCTGGCTGAGGGTCGAAGTGTGCTTCCACCGGCCAAGTTAGGGCCTGCACAAACACTTAGCAGGAGCGCAGCGACGCTCGCAGCAGCTCCGCGGGCAAGGCATGTGCGCAAGGAGTAGCGGCTACCGAGCGACTGTCGGACGAACGAGCTCGCCATGGGACATCACCTCTGGAGTCGTCATAGATGAACAGTAGTTGCGGCTTGCAAACAGCTGGCGAGAAGATTGCAAGCAGCTCCGGCCCAGATGAGGCTCAGCTGAATTCTGAGGCCGGATTGCTGTGGTAATCCTTGGAATCTGCTTCAAGCCCTCTTAAAGGACATCCCCAATCCGCGAAGGTTTGACACAGACCGCTACCAGACCGAGGCGTTGTTGGGAGCTCCGCATGGCGGTTACCGTATTCCGAGGGTCGTGCGCGACGCCGATCCGGGCACTGCGACCACTGGCGGAGCTCATGGCAAAAGCTGTCGTTGACAACCTAAATCGATTCGTGATGCCTTGGCGTGGCCGCACCGCACGGTTGGTGCCGCTCGTGGGGCCCTAGCGACCACGACCAGAGCATGGGTCTTCGCTCCGGAGTCGAGCGCCGGCATCTGAAGGCCCAGAAGGGACGAGACGGTGAGTGGCGGGTGTTGGTGGCGCCGCACTTGGGCGTGGAGCGCGCCGAGCGGGACGTAAAGTACGAGTAGTTTTCCGCTGTGGGCTATATCTTCCGTAAGCTCCTCGCAGTCCTACGGCAACGACGGGAACGGCGCAACAGGGCACGCGGTCGCTGAACCGAAGGGGGACCGTGTGAGGCCTCTGTTCGCCTTGGCCGCAACCTCGTCCCCCGTATCGTCCGGGCAGTGACCGAGTCGCCCATCGTCGTGAGGGGGCTGTCGTTCGGCGCCGTCGCCGACACCTACGACCGTTACCGCCCAGCCCCACCGAGCGAGGCGGTCGACTGGGTGTTGCCGCCGAACGCAGTCGACGTCCTCGACCTCGGCGCCGGTACCGGCGCTGTCACCCGTCTTCTTCGCGAGCGGGTGCCCGGCAAGGTAGTTGGCGCCGAGCCCGATGCCAGGATGCGGGCGGTCCTCGTCCGCCGCAGCCTGGAGGTGCTGGCCGTCGGGGCCCGCGCTGAGGCGCTCCCGTTCGCCAGTGACACCTTCGACGCGGTCGCTGTATCGTCGGCATGGCACTGGATGGACGTCTCTTTGGCCGTGCCCGAAGTTGCCCGCGTCCTCCGGCCCGGCGGTCACCTGGGCGTGCTTTGGAACGGGCCTGCCCGCGACATCGCGTGGGTCGCGGAGCTGCTCGGCCCGAGGCGCGAGACGGTCGGACCCGCCAGCGACCACGCCGGGCGTCACCGTGTCGAGCTGCCACCCGACGCCCCGTTCACGACGCCAGAGACCATCGTGATCACCTGGTCCATGCCGATGACCCGCGACGACCTGGTCGGTCTCGCCAGCACTTACAGCGCGGTGATCACGCGTCCAGCCGAGGAACGGTCGAAGATCCTCCGCCGAGTGGAGCGACTGGCCAGCGCCCACGCGGACCTCGAGAGCGGGACGACAATCCAGCTGCCCATGAGATGCAGGTGCTGGCGGGCTACGCGCAGCTGACGGCCCAATGCGTCAGCCGCGGCGGCGAGCTAGGACTGGGCGCAAAATCACACGTCGTTAGGCGGCTCTGCAAGCCTACGATCCGAAGGCGGACGATCCCTGTTGCCCCGTCCCGAACCCCCGGGAAAGCCAGTCGAGCGGATAGTCGAGGTCTTGGTAGCTCTGCTCGCTCAGAGGTCGCCGAGTGGTCACCGGAGGCGGTTGCTCCGGCAAATTAGTTCTAAGAGGATCTGCTGGAAGGGGGGAGGCTATCTGCCTAGGTGGCGCTTATGGCTGTCGACATCGGTACTTGGCATCATGTCACCTTCGCTTTAGCGGCAACCTCGGGTGGTGTAGGAGAGGACTCCATGGCGGCGAAGTTGACGAGCTGATGCGGGGCGGTGACGTGAGCGGCGGTGTCACCGGCGAGAAGCGAGGGCCGTCAAGACCGCGGCGAGAGCCCTTTTCCGGCGAGAACGCCGACGGCGGACACGCAGGCGACTCCGAGGCCGCCCAGGCTGTGATCTTCCATCGGCGGACAGGACCCCTGTTAGCCTTCTCTTCGTATGGCCGAACCCGGCCCTCGGGCCCCGGCAGGACCCCGCCATCTACGACCGTAAGGTGCTGACAGCCCGGCACGCTTGGCGCGCAAGCCTGTTGGCGGCTTCTGCGGTCTTCTTGGTGGTGCTGGCGGCGGCGCCGACAAGACCGGTGCCGCTCTTGTCGACGACCAGCGTCGCGCGTCATGTCGTTTACGGCATAGCCATGCCAGCTTCGCGTTCGGGAAGCTCTGACAAGCCGGGCAAGGGTGTGGGCGTCTGGACTTTCCCGGGAGTGAGCACGGCCCTCAAGGAGTCGGGAGCTACCTGGTACCTAACTTGGTCGACAACTCATGACGGCATCACCACACCCAAAGGAGCTCAGTTCGTACCGATGTTGCGCGACGCTGCGAGCGTGACCCAGCTTGCCTTGACGCAAGCCGAGGAGTCGGGCGCGGCGCTGCTCACCTTTAACGAGCCCGACCTCAACACTCAAGCTGATATGACAGTCGGACAAGCGCTGTCGCTGTGGCCCAGGTTGATGGCGACGAACCTGCAACTCGCCAGTCCGGCCGTGGCCACAGGAGCTGCCACTCCGGGGGGATGGCTTGGCCAGTTCATGAAGGGCGCGCAGCAGCGCCACTATCGAGTCGACTTCATCGCCATCCACTGGTACGGTGCCGATTTCCAAACCGACGCTGCCGTCGCACAGTTGAAGTCGTACCTGGAGAGCGTTCACCACCGCTACGACCTGCCGGTTTGGCTCACCGAGTACGCCCTCATCGACTTCACTGCCGCCGGACCGATCTACCCGACGGGTGCCGAGCAGGCATCGTTCGTCACCGCCTCGGTGCGAATGCTGGACAGCCTCGCCTTCTTGCAGCGCTACGCCTGGTTTGCCCTGCCGGCGCCGAGCTCAGGCCCAAGCACCGGGCTCTACGCCCCCGGCCCCCGAGCGACGGCCGCCGGGCTCGCCTTCGCGCGAGCCTGATCAGGGCCGACTGGAACGGCGCGCTTGCCTCCCAGGCTTGGTACAAGGCCAAGCCCCCCAGCTCCGGCGAGCGGCCGGGATCGGCCAAGGACAGCCCGTGTCCGGTGCTTGCCACTGAGCCCGGCCCGAGCTTGTCGCGAGGGGCGTAGATGAGCTCACAGGATTCTGACGCTGTCCCAGCTAGCCTTTGTGAGGTGAAGCCGCGGTGGCCCGCACCGGCGAACCGGCAAAGTCGCGTCCGGCCGGTGCTGGTTGTGTTCTCGATCTCGGTGGCGGTGCTGACAAGCCTCGTCGCCGTCGCCGCGCCGTCGCCGGTCGGCCCGGCCGGGGCATCGGTCGTCCTCTCTTCCACGCGCCGGGTCACCTTCGTCAACCACATGGACGAAACCATCTGGGTTGCCGCCTCACCTGGGAACGCACCCGCCACACTGGCAGTGACGGGTTGGAAGCTTCCGGCGGGTCAGCAAGTGACCATCAGCGTCCCCAACCGCTGGAATGGCCGGTTCTGGGGCCGTACCGGGTGCCATTTCTATGCCGCGGGCAGGGGCGGGTGTGAGACAGGCGATTGTGCTGGCCAGCTCCAGTGTCACGGTTTCGGCGCCATACCGGCGACACTGGCCGAATACGACCTGGACGCTTGGGACAGCCTTGACTTCTATGACGTGAGCATGGTCGACGGCTCGAACCTGCCGATGTATATCAATCAGTTCGGAGGGCGGGGCAAGGATCCGATCAGTCGGAACGGATGCTCGGCTGCCGGCTGCACCAAAGCCGTGGTCTGTCCACCCGTGCTGCAGGTCCGGGTGGGCGGAGCCGTGGTCGCTTGCATTTCGGCCTGCGCACGTTTTGGTACGGACCAGTACTGCTGCCGGGGAAAATGGTCGAGCCGCGCCGCCTGCAATCCCAAGCGATGGCCCGTCGATTACGCCGCGGTCTTCAAGAAAGCCGAGCCATTCGCCTATTCCTACGTCTACGACGACGCGACGAGCGTTTTCACCTGCTCGGGGGACTGCGCTTACCGGATCACCTTCGGGGTGACGCCGGTCGGATAGGCCAGGCCACCTGGCGAGGTGACGGCGAGTCTCAAAAGCGTCCTCCGTCCTGCTCAGCATCCGGGTGGCGCGCATGTCTGAACACGGCCTTGTCAGATCTCGCCGTGCTGGCCGAGGCCGGTCTGTCACTCCCGCGACGCAGCTGGAGGCTCTTGGCTGTGGGGCCGTGCCCGAGGTCGTCTCATCCATCCCGTTGGTCGCGAGTCGGGACCAACATTTAGCCGTCTTCGGTGATGGCGGCCACCTCTTCCGCGGTCAGCTCGATCGAGGCAGCGGCGAGGTTGGACTCGAGATGCTCCACGCTGCCGGTGCCGGGAATCGGCAGCAACTGTGGCGAGCGAGCAAGCATCCAGGCCAGGACGATCTGTTGAACGGTGGCACCGTGTCGTCGGGCAGCTTCGCTCACTGCCGGGTTGCGATCAGACTCGAGGATGGGTGCCCAGGGCAAAAAGACGATCCGCTCTTGTTCGCAAAGGTCCACGAGTGGCTCCGACTCACGATCACCGATATTGAAGCGGTTCTGGATCGATACGACCGGGGTCAGCTTCTCGGCCTCGCGAAGCTCGGACTCGGTCACATTCGAGACTCCGATGTGACGGATCTTTCCTTCCTGCTTCAGTTCCATCAGCGCGCCGATCGATTCCGCGAAGGGAACCTTGGGATCCGGGCGGTGGAACTGGTAGAGAGGAATCTGCTCGAGCTTCAAGCGACGCAAGCTTGCTTCGCATGCCTCCCGCAGGTGAGCAGGACTGCCATCATGCTCCCACTGTCCTGGCCCGGAACGTAGGAGACCTCCCTTGGTCGCGATGACGAGGTCGGCTGGATAAGGATGCAACGCCTCGGCGATCAAGTTCTCGCTGACCTCGGGACCGTAGGCATCAGCGGTATCGATGAAGTTGACGTCCAGCTCAACCGCGCGTCGCAGGAGGGCCTTTGCCTGCTCGCGGTCCGGTGGCTCGCCCCAGATACCGGTGCCGGTGATCCTCATCGCCCCGAATCCGAGCCGATTGACGGTGAGGTCTCCTCCGACATCGATTGCGCCGGCTGCCCGGGCCGTAATTTGCGGACGCGATGACATCTGTTCTCCTTATTTGGCCGAGCCTTTCTCATAAGGGCCGGAGCGCCGAAGCGCCGAAGCGCCAATACCAGCCCCGTTCATCTGCGACGGCACCTTAACGGCCGAATTCGTCCGGCGTGTCCCGTCCTTTGAGACGCGCCGGCTCCAGCAGATCTGCCCAAGCCCGGGTGCGAGGGATCCGTCACCAGCTGGGGAAAAGAGGCCAAGAGGTATGCCTAGTCGATCCCGGTGCCAACCGCAGCTCTGGCACGGACTTGATCGTCGAGGGTGCGCAACTTGGCGCTCGTGGTCGCGACCGGGACAAACGGTGACACGAGCGCCAGGGCTTGCTCGGGGACGTCTGCCAAGCCGTCTTCAAGACGCGAACGAAGGGCTTGAAGCGTCGGCGCCAGCCGGGCTCGTTTGCCTCCAGTCATCACCATTTCGAGAAGCGGAACGGCTTGTCCGGGAGGCGACTCGTCGCGACAAGCAATCGTGTCACGCATACCTGGGCTTCGGAAGATCTGCTTCGGTCCGGGCAGCGTCGCTTTCCCTGCCGAGAGCTTGACGACCGGCCGGTTGGCGTATTCCACGAGCTTGTAGGCAGTGTCCACATAGGGCGCGTCATCGGAGACACCGAGCCGGGTCCCGATCCCGACAGCATCAATGGGTGCGCGCTGGGCTACGAAACGGGCGAGGTCGTGCTCGTCGAGACCTCCGGACACGAAGATCCGGACGTTGCCGAGTCCGGCCTTGTCGAGCCTCAGCCTCGTTTTGCGGGCGAGGTCGACAACGTCACCGCTGTCGAGCCGGACGCCCGCATGGTCCTCAAGCTCCAGTGCTCGAATGGCCGAGATTGCGTGCTCGACACCGGCCATCGTGTCATAGGTGTCAACAAGAAAGGTTGCCTGATCAGGAAAGTCGGTGGCGAAGGTGACGAAGGCCTCCAACTCCTCGTCAAATGCTTCCACGTAAGAGTGGGCCATCGTGCCCGCCGGTCGCAGTTTCAAACACCGCGCCGCCTCCACGTTGCTCGTGGCCACGAACCCGCACATCGCGGAGAGCCGTGCCACGGCGATGCTCGCCTCGATGCCGTGGGTACGACGCATGCTGAACTCGACGAGGTCCATGCGGCCGGCGGCAGCGACACGACAACGGGCTGCCTTTGTGGCGAGCGCCGTCTGAAACGTGCATTGGTTGAGGAGGTAAGTCTCGACGAGCTGTGCCTCGGCGAGCGGCGCCGAGACTTCGAGAAGCGGCTCGTTGGCCAACAACACTGTCCCCTCCGGGACCGCCCACACCTCACCCGTGAAACGGAGGTCGCGAAAGCCGCGCAGGGCATCGTCATCAAATCCGATGGCCGCGAGGTACTCGAGGTCGGCCTCGTCGAAGGCAAAGTCCTCGAGGAAAGCTAGGCAGTCCTCGAGACCTGCGGCGACGAGAAAGCCCCTATCTTGCGGCAGTCTTCGACAAAACAGGCTGAAGGTCGCTGTTCCCGTCATTTCGTGGCGCAGGTAGCTGGCTGCCATGTTGAGCTCGTAGAAGTCTGTGGCGAGCGCTTTGCTCATGCGGCCTCCTGTGTGTGTTCACTCAGCACACACCACCGCGACGGCCCTTGTCGAGCAGCGACGAGGCCAAGCCCTGGCTACGGGCGTTCGGCAAACGTCCTGCTCGTCTCGATGATCGACGCCAATCAGGTGTCTGGCATCGTGAGCTCGATGTCTCAGGTGCTGTAGTCGTCTCACGTGCTCGTTGGCGTTGAGGGCTGCGGTTTGTCGGAAGAGCTGCCTGTAGATGCCGTCGAAGTCGAGGGGTTCGTTTCCGAGGCCGCCGTAGCAGGCGCCGGTCGCGAGTGACATTCGCTGCCTGACGCGCGAACCTGAGAACACAGGACCGATCCTGGTGAGGAGGAGCGTGAGGATGAGTCCCAGTCGGCTCGAGTTCGGGCAGAGGCGTACCAGTGACAGGCGTGGGCGGTCCTGAGGTGGACGGGGCGAGTGCTATTCCGGCGGCGTTCTTCGGCCATGGGACGCCGATGAACGCCCTGGACCACAACCGGTACACCGAGTCGTGGCGAGTGTTCGGATCCCGGATTCCTCGGCCGCGGGCGATTCTCGTGGTTTCCGCGCACTGGTACATAAACGCGACTGCCGTCACCGCGATGTTACGGCCGAGGACGATCCACGATTTCTTCGGCTTTCCGGACGAGCTGTTCGGTGTTGAGTACGCGGCGCCAGGTGACCCGCAACTCGCGCAGGAGGTTGCGGACCTCGCCCATCCCACCTGGGTCGGGCAAGACAGCGACAGCTGGGGACTCGACCACGGCACCTGGTCCGTGTTGGTGCACGCTTTTCCGGCCGCGGACATCCCGGTGGTGCAGCTGTCGATCAATGCCACCAAATCCTTCGATTACCACCTCGAGCTCGGCGCTGCCCTGGCACCGCTGCGACACAGCGGTGTGCTCATCCTCGGCAGCGGCAACGTCGTGCACAACCTGCGACGCATCGACTGGAGTCAGCCTGATACGGGCTTCGAGTGGGCTCGCGGGTTCGACGACGAAGCCGCCGCCATCATGACCGACGCGCCGGCGGAGCTGGCGAGGATGCAGGGCCACGACGACTTCGCCATGGCGGCACCTACGCCAGACCACTTCATCCCACTTCTTTACCTGGCCGGCCTCGCATCGGAAGCGGGCCAGAGCGCGCATGTGCTGGTCGACGGCTATGCCATGGGTTCGCTCTCGATGACGTCCTACACGCTCGGCTGCAATGAGCTCGAGCCCGATGGACACGGCGGAGCACCTTTGCTGCCGCGCGTCCCGGCTGACGAGACGAACATCTGACGGACGAGGACGAACATCTGAAGGACGAGGGAGACGGAGATGGCCGTCGGCCGAAGCCCGGCAGCGGCGGCCCTAATGTCCGAGTGCGATCACAGGGGTGATGGCGTCGGCAGGTGGTGGCTCCTTCGTGCCCACCCAAGGTTGGGCCGGATCGAAGTCCCGCGTGGAGTTGGCGAAAGCGGTGCAGGCCAGCACGCGCGTGTCCGCTTGTGCACCCCGCCCGACCGTCAAGGTGAGCCTGAACCTGCTCGCCTCTTCCACGGCGATGGTCGCGGCACGCGCCGTGAAGGTCCCCAGTCTGACGGCGTGGGCAGGCACCCAGAAGTTGAATCCGGCGGCGGGAACCGAGGCGGGGATGGAGGCGACGAAGGATTCGGCCACGGCTCGAGTGGCGGGGGTGGCTCCCACCACGAGCACCGTTCCGGTGACATTGCCCCAGATAGGGCTCATCTGGGCCAGGGCGGAGGCCACGCCCTGAGGGAAGATGACCTCGGTCTGAAAGCCTGCCACCACGAAACGGGTGCCTGGTGAAGCCTTTACGGGTGTGATCGTGGCTCTTGCCCACACGTGCAAGACGATCGGCGTCTCGACGGGGTCGGGGCAGTACAGCTGATAGCGCCCGGTAAGGGTCGGCTGCTTCGACGCCGGAGCCGAGGCGGAAACCGGCAGTGCAATAGCCCCCAGCACGAGGAGCCCGCTGAGACAAACCACCGCGGCGGTAGCGGAACGCCGGCGTGTCTGCATGGAAGGAACATAGCTCCCCCTCGTGGCGGCTGGAGACGACCGGTCGGAGGGTTCCGAGGAACTACCAGGGCGGTTTCAGTGGCCCCGTAAGCCACGCGAGGTCATGCTTGATGGGTGCCCAAAGCAACGTTGCCACCAAACACGCGGCGAGGTCGCCTGTGGGCAGCAGCGGAGGCAAGAGGCATACCACTGCCGACCATCCTTTCGGCCGCTGCTGTCCTCGTCGCTGTCTACCTCGCGGGCAAGCTCATCTACCGGCTACGAGACATCCTCCTCATCATCGTCGTGGCCGGCTTTGTTGCCCTCATCTTGAATCCACTCGTCGTTGCCCTGCAGCACTGGCACGTCAAGCGACGCGGGTGGGCGGTTGCCGTGGTGACGCTGTGCGCGCTGGTTGTTTTCATCGCCTTGGCGGCGGCGTTCGGGTACCCGTTGGTCAACGGGCTCACGCACCTGGCTGATCGGCTGCCGCTTTATGTGAAACAAGCCGAGCACGGCAAAGGCGGGATCGGTCGTCTGGTGCGTCGTTATCACATCGACTCGTGGGTCGAGAAGAACGCCCCCAAATTGACCTCGTTCGCGAAAGGTCTAGCCAAGCCCGCGCTGAGCCTCGGCAAGGGCGCGGTCTCGCTCGTGATCACGTTGTTCACCGTCTTCGTGCTCGTGTTGCTGTTGCTCCTCGAGGGCCCGAAGCTTCGGGTGGGGCTGCTCAGGCTCGTGTCTGTCGAGCGTGCGAGGCGCTACACCGAGGTGGCCAGCGAAGTGAGCCGATCCGTCACGGGGTTCGTCTTGGGCGACCTCATGACCTCGCTTATCGCCGCGGTTGTGGTCTTCGTGACCCTTGCCATCCTCGGTGTCCCCTTCCCGTTCTTGTGGGCATTGTGGGTGGGGCTCGTCGATTTCCTCCCTGTGATCGGCGGTGCGCTCGCCGGGGTCCCGACCGTGTTGTTCGCCGCCGGACATTCGCTCACGGCGGGCATCGTTACCCTGGTGGTCTTCTTGGTGTACACCCAGATCGAAAATCACGTGCTCAATCCGGTGATCATGAGCCGGACGGTCAAGGTCAACCCGCTTTTGGTGCTGTTGTCCATCCTTGTCGGAGCATCAATCGGCAGTTGGATCGGCGGGTTCTTCGGCGGCTTCGTCGCGGCGCTGCTCGCCATCCCGATCGCCGGGGTCATACAGGTAGTGGTACGGGAAGTCTGGAAAGCGACGTCTCCGGAGCCGCCCGAGATGGTAGCGGTGGCCGAGGAGGGCACCGAACTTCTCTGACGCCACAGCCAAACGGGCCGTCGGGGATTCCAAGGGCCAGAATCGAGGGCGGCCCGTTACTATCGACTCCGTCGTTGTCCGGGGGCCAGGTGAGCGCTCAGTCGCGCGTTTGGTCTCGCTAGAGGGCTGTTCGAGCTCAGCTCGCGTGGGTGCATCTCAGCTGGGACGCCTCGTCGAGATATCGGCCCTGCGGACAAGCGGCGCAGTTGGGGGAGACGAAGCGTGCAACACCGGATCGAGTGGAGGTCGAGATGCCTGCTGTGACCGTTGACGACTTGTCGCAGTTGCCGAGAATCCAGGTGCCTGACGCGGCTGTGGCGAGCGAGCGTCCGGTGAAGTCGGTCAAATCGGCTCCTTCGGATTTCGAAGGGGAGGGATTCCCCGTGCGCCGTGCTTTCGCGGGGATGAGCATGGCGGACCTGGACCCCTTTGTGCATATGGACCAGATGGGGGAGGTGGACTACGCGCCGGGCGAACCTAAGGGAACCCCGTGGCACCCTCACCGCGGCTTTGAGACCGTGACCTACATGATCGACGGGACTTTCGCCCACCAGGACTCAAACGGCGGCGGTGGCCTCATCACAGACGGAGCGACGCAATGGATGACCGCAGGTGGAGGCATCTTGCACATCGAGACGCCTCCTGAGGAGCTCGTCGTATCAGGTGGGCTCTTCCACGGCGTCCAACTGTGGGTGAACCTGCCATCGAAGGACAAGATGATTCCACCTGCCTACCAGGGACTCGAGGCCGATCAAGTCGCCTTGTTGTCCTCCGCGGACGGGGGAAGTTTACTCAGGGTGATCGCCGGAGAGGTCGGTGGGCATCGCGGCCCTGGTTCCACCCACACGCCGATGGCCTTGATGCACGCCACCGTGTTCCCCGGCGCCTTGCTCGTCTTGCCATGGGACCCTGGTTTCAACGCCCTCGTGTACGTGCTCGCCGGGTCGGGCCGTATTGGCGGTGACGGACGTCCTGTCCAGAGCGGCCAACTCGTGGCGTTCGGTCCGGGAGACTGGATATCCATCCGGGCAGACGACAGTCAGGACTCGCGTTCGGTCCACATGGAGGTCCTCGTGCTGGGGGGTCGGCCGATCAAGGAACCCGTCGTGCACTACGGACCGTTCGTGATGAACACGCGGAACGAGATCGTGCAGGCGCTTGAGGACTTCGAAGCCGGACGCCTCGGCACGATCCCGCCTAACGCCCTCATGCCGCACGTGCCGGACCCCAATCCGGTCCGAGCCGAGCACACCGGGATCTGACGACAGGTCCGTGTCCGAGACCGCGGACCCAAACAAGCAGGCGCGAACCTGTTCCTTCCGCCCGGGGCCGCGCGACTCCGGGTGCGAGAAGCGGCTTCAACACCTTTAGAGCTCGAGCCAACTTTCGCGCCGGGAAAGAGTTGACCTCCTGCGCGACGGTACAGTCTCTACCCGTGACCACCAACCCCGTCGCGCCGGATGAGCGCGTTCAGCTGCTCGCGGACGGTAACCGAATGCCGAGGCTTTCCTTCGGCGTCTGGCAGATCCCGAGCGGAGCTGAGTGCGTGTCCGCTGTGCGGTCTGCCCTCGAGCTCGGTTATCGGCACATCGACACGGCCCAGGCGTACGGCAACGAGGAGAGCGTGGGCCGGGCGCTTCGTGAGAGCGGCATCGCCCGCGAGGAGGTTTACATCACCACGAAGTTCTTCCCCGGCCGCAAGGATCCCGCCACCGAAGCCGAGCACAGCCTGCGGCGCCTTGGCGTGGACCAGGTCGACTTGTACCTGATCCACTGGCCCCAAGGCGGCCCGAACTGGGCCTGGGCGGGCATGGAAAGGGCACACGAGCAGGGCTACGCGCGTTCGATCGGAGTGTCGAACTTCGGCGTCTCCGACCTGCGTTCGGTGTTCGCGGGCGCCGAGATCCCGCCGGCAGTCAACCAGCTGCAGCTGAGCCCGTTCGAATACCGACGGGCCTTGTTGGAGACGTGCCGGCATCTCGAGGTCGCGCCCGAGGCCTACAGTCCGCTCGGGACCGGACGCCATCTCACCAACGAGACCGTCAAGCGCGTCGCGCGTCGCCTCGAGCGCAGCCCCGCTCAGGTGCTCTTGCGTTGGGGACTCCAGCACGCCCTGACCGTCATCGCAAAATCCACCCACCGCGACCGTATCGAGGAGAACGCGAAGATCTTCGATTTCCGCCTATCAGAACAGGACATGAACGAACTCGACGCCCTGGACGGGACCGGTGGCACCGATCGTGCCCTCGAGCGCCCGTGGTGGTGATGCGCTTTCGCGTCTGACGGAGGCCAACGCCGCTCGGCACGGCTCGACAGGTCGTCGCCCCCACAGCGCGACCCGTTGTGTCGCAAGGTCCGCAGCTGCGCCAGCAGCTGGCCGGTACTTACACGGCGGGTACTCCTTAGGCGCCCTGGCATGGCGCATGACCGTGGAGCGTTGTGTTCCCGTGCGAGGCAGTGACCGTCGCCGTCCATCATTTTCGGCGGCGGCGTTGCCACATCGGTGTCGAGGAGCAGGTTGAAGGGCGGTTGATTGCTTTCTCCTCAGGGTCTTCGGAGACGTCGTCACTATCATCGTCAGCGGCGCGGCAAGTGGCGGCGCCCTCGAGAGAACGGACCTGAAAGCGAGCCCGAGATGACGCGCTACCTTCCCGCTGACGAACGCTACGAGTCGATGAGCTACCGCCGTTGCGGGCGCAGCGGCTTGTTGCTACCTGCGGTGTCGCTCGGGCTCTGGCAGAACTTCGGAGACGACCGGGCGCTGGACACACAACGCGCCATCCTGCATCGGGCATTCGACCTCGGGGTCACCCACTTCGACCTCGCCAACAATTACGGGCCGCCTTACGGCAGCGCTGAGCTCAATTTCGGTCGCATCCTTCGCTCCGACTTCCGCGACCACCGCGACGAGCTCGTCATCTCGACCAAGGCCGGCTGGGACATGTGGCCCGGGCCCTACGGCGACCTCGGCTCTCGCAAGTACCTCCTTGCCAGCCTCGACCAGAGCCTCGGCCGCATGGGGCTCGACCACGTCGACATCTTCTACCACCATCGCTTCGATCCCGACACCCCCCTCGAGGAGACCATGGGAGCCCTCCATTCGGCTGTCCAACAGGGAAAAGCGATCTATGTAGGGATCTCGTCGTACTCGGCGCAACGGACCAAAGAAGCCGTCGCCATCTTGAGGCGTCTCGGCACCCCGCTTCTCATTCACCAGCCCTCGTACTCGATGCTCAACCGTTGGGTCGAGCCCGAGCTGCTGGACGTCCTCGGAACCGAAGGCGTCGGCTGCATCGCCTTCTCCCCGCTGGCGCAGGGCCTCCTAACCGACCGCTACCTCAACGGGGTACCGGAGGGCTCCCGCGCCTCGAAAAACGGCTCGCTGTCGCCCGACATGCTGACCGAGGACAACTTGAGGCGTGTGCGCGCCCTTGACGCCATCGCTCGAGGACGGGGACAGCGCTTGTCTCAGATGGCGCTCGCCTGGGCTCTGCGAGACTCACGGGTCACCTCGGTCCTAATCGGAGCGAGCAGTGTCACCCAGCTCGAGGAGAACGTCGCGGCTCTCGACAACCTCGGGTTCAGCGATGACGAACTTGGCGAGATCGACCGGTACGCAGTGGAGGGCGGGGTCGACCTATGGCGCACCCCGGCGACGAGCTGAGCCGGACGCGACAACCCTCGGCTTGGGCGATGTGTGCCGAGGTCGCGGCACACAATGGTTTGTCTTTCTGGCGCCCTTGACGGCACAGCACGGCTCAGGCCAGGGCCAGCACGACGGTGTCGTCGCGGGCGGTCACCTACGTGCCGGCGTCCTCGATCTCTGGCCGAGGGCGGCTAGATCGGCCTCGTTCACACGCGCCCGGGTGCAGAGATGATTTCGGGCGCCCGGAATCGTCTACAAATATGGATGACGTCCGGCGGCCCACAACTCCCGTCGTTGGGAAGGCGAGCTGTCCGCTATATCAAGGGGGCTAAGACATGGGGGGCGTACGAGTTCTGGTAGGTACTCGCAAGGGTGCTTTTGTTCTCAAATCGGACGGCAAGCGCGAGGACTGGGAGATTGACGGTCCCTATTTCCCGGGCTGGGAGATCTACCACCTGAAAGGGTCTCCCGCCGACCCGGACCGCATCTACGCCTCGCAGTCGAGCGGCTGGTTCGGACAGCTGATCCAGCGCTCCGACGACGGAGGATCGACCTGGCAGCCGATGGGGAACCAGTTCCAGTACGAGGGCGTGCCGGGAACCCACCAGTGGTACGACGGCACTCCGCACCCATGGGAGTTCGCCCGGGTCTGGCATTTGGAGCCTTCCTTGAGCGATCCCGACACGGTCCTGGCCGGGGTCGAGGACGCAGCCTTGTTCTGTTCCACCGACGGCGCCCAGAGCTGGAACGAGCTGGCCGGGCTCCGCGAGCATGGCTCGGGACCGTCATGGCAGCCCGGCGCAGGGGGGATGTGCCTGCATACGATCGTGCTCGACCCGAGCGACGCCAAGCGCATCTTCGTGGCGATATCGGCCGCCGGCGTCTTTCGCACAGACGACAGTGGCAAGACCTGGCGCCCGGTCAACAAAGGGCTCAGGTCGGGGGCCATCCCCGACGAGGACGCCGAGGTCGGCCACTGCGTGCACCGCCTCGCCAGGCACCCGTCTCGCCCCGAGGTGCTCTATATGCAAAAGCACTGGGACGTCATGAGAAGCGACGACGCCGGCGAGTCGTGGCAAGAGGTGAGCGGTGACCTGCCGAGCGACTTCGGCTTTGCCATAGACGTGCACGCCCATGAACCTGAGACCGTCTACGTCGTGCCCATCAAGAGCGACTCGGAGCATTTCCCCCCGGAGGGAAAGCTTCGCGTCTACCGCTCGCGCACGGGGGGGAACGAGTGGGAGCCGCTCACGACGGGCCTCCCCCAGGCGAACTGCTACGTCAATGTGCTGAGGGACGCCATGGCCGTGGACTCGCTCGAGTCCTGCGGCGTCTACTTCGGCACGACCGGCGGTCAGGTCTACGCCTCCAATGACGCCGGCGACACCTGGGCTGCGATAGTGCGCGACCTGCCGAGTGTGTTGTCGGTCGAGGTGCAGACCTTGCCATGATACGCGTCGTACTGCCGGCGCATCTGCGTGAACTCGCGCACCTTGGTCGCGAGGTGAGCGTCGAGGTCTCGGGCCAGGTGACCCAGCGGAGCGTCATCGACGCCCTGGAGGAGGCTTACCCGGTGCTGCGAGGCACCATGCGCGACCCCGTCACGAAAAAGCGCCGCGCCTTCGTGCGCTTTTTCGCCTGCGAGGAAGATCTTTCTCATGCGTCCCCGGACGCCCCGCTTCCCGAAGTCGTGGCGACGGGCGCAGAACCCTTCTTCGTCGTCGGTGCGATGGCGGGTGGCTGAGCACGAGTCAGGGCTTCGCCAACCGACCCGGTGCGCCCGTCGTACACTCCTCGTGTCCGTGGGGGTCGACCAAAGACGAGACGGGCGTCTGGAGACGGCGAGATGTGGGCCAACGACTCGGCTGAGCCCTTGGAGCGTGCGTGAGCGGCGAGGTCGCCGGGCGGCGCTGGCTGCGCCCGGAGCTGCAGAACATGGCTTCGTATGGATCGGCGGCCACCTCACCTGGTTCTTACCTTGGCCCGACATACAAGTTGTCCTCGAACGAGAGCCCCTATCCCCCGAGCCAAGCGGTCGTCGAAGCTGTTGCGGGCGCGGCTCGCGTTTCGAACCGCTACCCGGACATGTTCGGCGACGACCTGGCTGGCCTGCTCGCGCAAGTTCATGGGCTTGATCGTGATCGTGTCGCCGTGGCGGGAGGATCTCTCGTCTTGTTGCAACAAGCGATCCAAGCGGTGGCCAGCCCAGGAGACGAGGTTCTCTTCGCCTGGCGCTCCTATGAGGCTTACCCGATCATCGTTCAGGTGGCTCGATGCCAAGGTGTGACAGTTCCCCTGTCAGAACACCGCGTGGACATCGACCAGCTGGCCGAGCACGTCACACCTGCCACCAGGATCGTGATCGTGTGCAGCCCGAACAACCCCACCTCGACTGACATCTCGTCAAAGGGACTGGAAGCGTTCCTGGAGGCTCTGCCAACAACGTGTCTCGTCATATTGGACGAGGCGTACCGGGAGTTCTCGACCGGCGAGAGTGTGCCGGACGGTCTCGGTCTCCAGGAGCGTTTCGACAACCTGCTCGTCTTGAGGACTTTCTCCAAGGCGCACAATCTGGCTGGGGCGCGGATCGGCTGGTGTGCAGGGGATCCCCAGATTGTCCGAGCCCTGCGTGCTGTGGCGCTTCCTTTCACGCTCAGCAGGCTCGCCTCGGCGGCCGCGGCCGCGGCCATTGCCGAGGGCCCCTCTTCGGTTTCAAGTCGCGTGGCGTCGATAATCACAGAACGCGAACGCCTCGTCGCGAGATTGCAAGAGACGGGCCTTGAGGTTCCCACGAGCGAGACCAACTTTGTTTGGCTGCCCCTTGGGACGAGGTCGGACTCGTTCGCTGCTCACTGCGCTGAACTGGGGGTCTCGGTTCGTTGCTTTAGCGGTGAGGGAGTGCGCGTCAGCGTCGGAACACCGTCAGCCGACGACCTTGTCATCGAGGCCGGAGAGCGGTTCGCCTCGCAGCGATGACTCGAGGGGCGTCTTTCCCGAGAGGCGCCAAACCGCTCCGAGCTCGATCCCGCTTCGAGTGAGATCCATGGCGCGTCGCGCTTTGCAAGATCGGCCCCGGCTCTGAGCGACAGCTTCACGATCTCGCCGGCGGAGCGGACAATGAGACCGGGCAAGCCTCCGGCGCCTTCATCGATCGCCCCCTTCTACCCGGCACCCGCCAAGGCCACCAAGGCCCGGAGCGCGGCGCCCTGGCCCCACGGAGACGGCTCGACGGGGAAGGTCTCGTAACTGGCGAGGTCCCAAGAGGGAAGGATGTCCGCGCTGACTCCCTCATAGGTGCCGTCCGCGCCGACGGCGGCCAACACGGCCGCGGCGGCAGCTTCGATCTTCTGCCGACTCGGTGAAGCGACGGCACCGGCGGCGGGATGAAGAGCACCGGCGACGAAGAAAGCCGCAGTGGAGGTCTCCTCCGACGCTTGGGGATCGGCGAGAACGGCTCTCCAGTGCCCGCTTTGAGCCTGCTCGGCTGCAAGAGCTTCAAGGATGCGGCCCGCCTCCTCGACGAGGTTGGCGGTGGAACTGTGGTCAACCAGGCTCAGCAGGTCGAGCAAGCCGAGCAGCGCCCAACCGAGACCTCGGCTCCAAGAGACCGCATTGTTGCGCCCCATTGAGAAGTCGTGCCACTGGGCCCAGCCGGTCGGGCACCGTAGAACATCCAGGATCGCTGTCGCCAGGCGCACCGCCTCGCCCTCGGCGTCGGGGTCGTTCCGGTGGACCCCCGCCAGGAACATCATGGAGGGCAGATGGTAAAGGGCGTCTATGCACACGCCGAAGCGGAACTGCGGCCTGTGAGGTTCGAGTGCTGGAATTGCCCGGTCCATGAGCGGGAGGCGTTCCAAAGATGCGACCACGCGGTCAGCGGCGCTTCGGGGCAGGGCGCCGTCCACGACCAGCTCCAGCACGGCCCGGCCCGGGGCGAGGGCGTCGTCGAAGCTCGCCGGCGTGAGGTGGGCCCAGCGGTCCAAGCAGTTGACGACGGCGTCACGGTACGGGCCACCGAGGACTCGATGAGCCTCGAGCAGTCCGTCGACGGCGATGGCGTCACCCCAGTACCACGTGCCGAAGCGGAATCGATTTGTTCTCTCTGCCACATTGCGAAGCGGTTGCAGATACTGGGTTTGCGCCATGTGCCAACGGTACCTCCGCGGCATGCGAGGACCCGAGGGCCAGGGGTCGGTTCCGGCCCGGGGCTCGGGCTATCGGGTCTGAACGGGAGGCTCCGGCGGTCAGCATCTCTGAGTGCCGCTTCACAGGCGCCTGCGATCACCCCGTTTCAAGACCTGAGCCCGACCGCGATCTCGAGCACTTCGATCTGGCCCCGGAGGCGCTACACATCCTCGAACCTGACCAGCCGCTCACGGTGTGAGCAACGACCGCCGGGAGTAGTGGTCACCTCGACCTCAAGGGCTTACCGGCGCCGAGCTGGGTGGTGAGCCTCGGCTCAGGCGGGCATCGGCCCATCGACGACGGGCCTAGAGCTAATGCGGCGCCGTCGGCGGGAGAAGAGCAACCACACGGAGGTGATCAGTACCCATCCGACGAGAGTGGCGAGGCTCACCTCGGCACCGTGATGGAACCCGACGGGCAGGTAGTCGAAGCGCACCACGCTCGATCCCTTGGGCACCGCCACGTCTAGGACGAGCCCGTCTCGTCGCACTGCGACCGGGCGCGTGGGACCGTGCGCCGGGGTGATCTCGGCTCTCCATCCCGGGTCGAAGGCCGTGCTCCAGGCCAAGAGCCCCGCTTCGGGCGTGCGCAACTTGATCGTCGCCGAGGTGGGGGTGCTGGCGACGACTTTCGCCGAGCCGAGCTCCAGGCCACGCGAGAGGACCGCTGCCGACGACACGGGAGAGGTGGTGGGGACACGGGCCGGCCTGCCTTGGACCTCGGAGGCGATCGTGGTGGGCTGCACCCAGGCCGCTTTCGGCTCGAGATGGGAGCGAAAGACCGTGAAGTCGTCGCCTTGACCAACTTCTGTCCAGAACTTCGGCGTGACCGCCTGTGCGAGTTCGCCACTCACAAGGTATGACCTCCCGGCCGAGTGGACAGCGAGGCTCGCCGGGCCGAGGGGCACTCCCCCGATCAGCTGCACCTCAATGCCTACACACGGCTTGCCCGAAAGCGACAGGGTGACGGTCTGGTCTCCGGAGCCGATACGCCGGATCGCTTGCCAGGCGACGGTACCGGACTGGGTCACGAGACCGGCCCGCACACGCTGGCGCCCGGAAGGAATTTGCAGGATCAGCGTCGCAGTCGTGGGTCTAAGCGAGGTGCCGAAGAACCAGTAGAGGATGTGACTGTCCGTGATGACGGCGTGGGGGGGTGACAGGGTCACCGGCTGGTAGAGGAGCTCGGGGGTCGGGACGCTGCCACCAGGTAGCGCCGGGTCGACGCCCGGCGCGTCGGCGACCTGGGTGACCTGGCCGGTCGAGGAGGGTAAAGCGGCGATGGGCACGAGGAACTCCTCGGGCACGGTCACGAGCACCTGCACCCCGAGCGGGGCGAATTCACCCTTCATGAGCGCGAGCTGGTTGAGGCCGCCCCGCAGGTGGGTGTCGGTCAAAGCCGAGTAGGCGGCGTCGACGCTCGATCCGTAGCCCGAGAAGCTCTTGATGCCGCTGAGGATGCCGATGTCCGGCTCGCCGGCGGCCACCAGCTCTGAAGGGTCGAACAGGTACGGGTCGTAGAAGACGTATCGTCCCGCTGGTGAGAGATTCGCCTTGATGAGGGAGATGACAGGACCGCTGTCAGGCGAGGCGGGCGCCGACTCCGCGAAGACATAGCTGCTTCCGCAGGCGAACAGGGCGAGGTCAACAAGAGCGAAGGCCGAGACGGCGACGAGCCATCTTCGGCCCCCCCACCGGTCGCGAACGAGGGCGATCATGCCGGCCACAGCCGCCAGGCCGGTCGCGAGCGCGATCGCCGCGCCGATGCTTGCGTCCGAAGACGACAAATGGGGGTAGGTGTCGAGGACGCTCCACAGCGTTGCGGGCGAGAGCGCGAACCATGTCCCTACGCCCAAGATGAGGGCGAGAGGCAGAAAGGCGGCGACCTTGGCCGTGCGCAACCGGTCGGCTATCTGGCGCGAGCCGCCGTCCACCCACCAGGCGAACAGGGCGCTGGCAGCCAGATCGACGTCGACGATGTTGCGCCCGGAGTCACGCTGCTTGCCGTAAAAGGGAATCTGGAAAAGCACGTGCTCGAGAGGGGTGCCCGAGCCGACCGCCAGCACGATGCCGACGAGCAAGATGCCGTACCAACACCTCTGCTCACCTTTGGGCAGTCTGTCGCGCCATCTCCGTGTCCACATCGACAGCACGGCGATGACCGGCAGTATGCCGAGGTAGCAGCCCAGCTCTCCCAGGTTTGACCGCCCGAAATAGCTCGGCTGGGCGAACAGCCCGAAACCTCCCTCGAGGTAAGGAATGAGCGTCAACAGCCCGGACCAGGGGGGAAACGCGTAGCCGGAGGCGAACGACACCGTAGCGCTGCCACGTTGCGACACGGAGATGAAGTGCAGCGCCGGCACCCACAAAGCGGCGGTGAGCCCGGTCGCCAGGACAGCGGCGACCACGCCGCGGGTCACGAGGCGCTTCCAGCTTTGGGGCTCGATTGACCAGCGCAGAATGGCGAAGGCGAGACCGAGCAAGGCGATGTCGAGCATGGCCTCGGGGGCACCGGCGAGGACGGTGAGCGCGAACGAGAGGCCGAGCAGGACGGACCACCGCCACCGCCCGTCGAAAGCGATCCGCCGGATGGCGAGCAGTACCCACGGCAAGGAGGCCAGGCCCTCGGCCATGTCGGTGTGAACTGAAGCCTGGGTTGCGACGGCGCCTCCGAAGGCGAACACCGCGGCGCCGAGGAAGGCGGCAAACGGGGACATGCCGCTCTCGCTGAAGAGCAGGCACGTGCCGACCCCGACAGAGCTGAAGATGAAGATCTCCCCCACGATCCAAGCCACGTGCGGGTTGGTCACGGCGAAGAGCAGGGTCGTCGGGTAGAAGGCACCCGCGTTGAGCGCCGCCAGGAGGGGGGTGCCGCTCCAGATCCACGGGTCGAAGGTCGGCAAGATGCCGTGGCGGATGTCGGAACCGACGAGCACCCGCAGCGGGTAGCTCTGGATGAGGTTGTCGCCGCTCAATAAGAGGTGGCCCCCGAACAAGTCCGCGCCTACGAAAACCACCGTCGGGATGAGGACGAGGGCGAGAATCGCAACGCCGAGCGGGGCAAGCGCCGGCCGCCTCCTCGTTCGGCTGATCTCCACGTTCGCCCCACCGGTGACCGGCGCGGTCAAGCTGGCCGTCACGCCCGCGGGCGCAGCCAGTTCCCGTGGACCGGCAGCCATATGGCGAACTGGTCACCCCGGATCTGGGGTTGGCCGAGGGCTTGGCGTAGGTACGAGTAGGCACCGGCCGGCTTGATGAGGTCGGAAGGCTGGCTCGTCCTGCCCGTCCAGGCGACGACGGCGCCTATCGAGTACCGCTTCAGGTACCAGCGGAGCTGCCCTTCGATTGCCACGGTTCGCGGGGGAGGTTGCGGGAATCGGTCACCGATGGGTACATAGCCGAGGATGTCCTGTACGGAGTCGGGTCGCAAGAGGGGTGGCCACCGCCGCCCGACCCTTTGACCGGGGACGTCGATATTGGCGTAGCCGCCCATGAGGCGGAAGTACAGGTGGTCCGTTGCCGCCCAGACCATCGGTTGGGTGCTCTCGGGTGTGGTGAACGGGTAGCTGAGCACGACCGTGCCCGGTTTCACGGCCTGCTCGACCGCCGTCGGCAAGCTCGCCGGCCAGGGTAGGCCGCGGCTGGCAAAGGGCACCCCGGGCACGACGGAGACGACGACGATTGCGCCGGCGAGAAGTGCCCACCATCGGGGGGATCGCGCGACCAAGCGCGAGAAGAAACGATGGACCGAGCCTGCCCGAACACGAGATGCCCCGCCCGCTTCGGCGCTCGGAGACTCTCCGGGCCTTCCGCCGCCTCGGGGCTCGCCAGGTGCGGCCCCGACGGAGAAAACGAGTGTTCGAGCGGGTACCCCGAGTTCGGCCGGAGCCGGCTCTGGTCGGGGCGCGAACCAGAGCCGGTCGAGCCCGATCCCGATGATCATCGACACGAAGACGAGCACGTACAGCGAGTACCTCGCCGGAATTGTGTTCTGCAGCAGGGGCAGGTGCTCGTAGAGGGATTCCGGCAGCGGTACCGAGGTGTGCCAGGTCCCGAGGACAAGGTTGGGACCGAGCGACAGGACGAACGCCGCGACTGCAAGCCAGAAAAAGGTCATCACCGTGGCGTCGTGGCGCAGCTTGCGGACCACCACCGCGAGCAGGATCAACAAGGGGATGCCGAGGTAGGTGCCGTTCTCCGACAGGTTGCCGACGACGAACTCGTCACCGAAGTGAGAGATGAAGCTCGGCGTCGCCAGCTGGTGGGAGGTCGGCACTACCAGGCCCAGCAGGTCCGCCTGGGTGCGTTGGAGGGCGGTGAGGGTGATCACCGGACCATGCAGGTGCCCGGGCCCGACGAGCATCTCGAGCACCGGGTATCCGGCGAGCACCCCGAAACCCAAAACAGCGAAGACGGCGGCCTTGGCGATGTAAGGGAGCCTCTTTCTGATCTCATGGCGAAAGTAGACGCCGAGCCCGACACCGCCTATGAGGGCGATGGCCGCGCACCCGCTCAAGACGTCCTGGGAGACCAGGTACTGCAGACCGGCCACGACGCCGAAAAGCAGGCCGACGAAAGCCGGCCGCATGCGCTGGCGCCGCAGCAGCTCGTCACCGAGGAGCACGAGCAGGGGGGGGAACGGGATGAAGGTCAAATCAAGGTGCAGCTCCTGGGCGGCCGTGTAAGGGCCGAAGGCGTAGAGCAGACCGGCGAGCGCCGGCGCCCAGACCGAGCGGCACCAGCGTCGCATCACGAAGAACATGCTCGTCGCCGACAGACAAAAAGACAGTCGGAGCAGGAAGTTGAAGGTCGCGACAGGACCGAGTGTGGCGGTGATGGGCCAGCCGAGGACGCCGAGCAACGGGACCGTCGTGTTGTCCGCCAGGTTCACCCCTGTCGGGTAGTCGATGTAATTCGTGTGGAAGATCGACAGGCCATGGGTGAGGGCGAAAGGTACCCAGGCGAGGAACCACGTCATCTGGAACGGATCGGAGGCCGCCGGGTTGTTCGGTCCGGCGATGGGAAGAGCGCGTGCATCGAAAGGCCCGACCGGCAGGTACACGAGGACGGAGAGCACCAAGTAGGCGAGCACGCATAGGACAGCTGCCCGTCGCGGCGTGATCGGCGGCCAACCGAGCGAGCGGCCGTCCGCCATCTTGCCTGCCGTGTCGTGGGAAGGGCCGACGTCGGCCGACACGGTCGGGGCGGCCCGGGGGGCAGCTGTGTCCGTCATAGCGGTTCCGACTCGGCGACTTCGACCATCGGCGCTTCATGAACCGGCACTGCGGGCGCCACAACCCGCCACCCGCGAAGCGGTCGCCGGCGTGCGAGCACCCAGAGGACGCTCAATAGCAACAGGCTCATACCGAAGGCTCGAAACGCCGAATGGTCGGCGTCATGGGCGATGCCGAGCCAAGAGGCCGGGAGCACGAACAGGCCCATGCTCCATATGATCCCGACCACCGCCGTCACCGTCCGCATGGGCGAGCGGGCAATGACGATGGTCATGGCCATGGGAACCAACGTCAGCATGAAGTGGTACTCCGACAACGTCCCGGCTAGGTAAGAGCCGATGAGAAGCACCGTCGTCGTCGTGATGATCCGGACCGCATCGTCGGCGACACGCGTCCAGGCGAGCCATGCACCAAGGAGCACGACAGCGACGGTGACCAGGCGCAGCAGGACCGAGACGGCATCGGGCCACCCGAACACGCGCACGACGTCGACCCACGCCGAGTTGAGGGCTACTCCCGGCCCGACGCGATTGAGCACCGCAGGCAACTTCGAAAAGACCTGGTCCGGGTTGGCGACGAGGAAGAACGCCACGCCGTTGAGCACGGCGGGGATGACGATGGCAGCCGCCAACGCCTTCCACTCGCGGGCGAGCACGAAGAGCAGGAGCACGACGAGAAGCAGCGGTTTGAAGGCGAGGCTGAGCCCGACGACCATGCCCGCCGCCAGCCAATGTCCGCGCAGCGCGAGCAGGCAGCACAGCGTGACGGCGAGGGTCCCGAGGATGGTCAAGTTCTCGAGGGAGAGCTCTCCTCTCATCGCCTCGGTGTAGTGAAGCAAAAAGAGCGTGACGGCCGAGGTAAGTCCCCACCAGCGGCGCCCCACGGTCAAAGACGCCAGGGCGACTGTCACCCAGGCGATAACTGCCGTGGCGATGAGCCCGCTTATCACCAGCTGATGGTGGGACAGCGCCGCCAGTGGGCGAAGCAGCAGTAGGCAGCTAGGCGGGTAGACGAAGCCCCTTATCGAATAGGGGGCACCTCCGTGGGCGAAAAGCTTGAGAGAGCGCCAAGTGATGAGCAGGTCGAACCCCAGGCCCTTGCCATTTGAGGTCGCCCGGCAGAGCCCGACCCAAGACACGATCGCCAGCGCCCAAGCCGCCACGGTCGCGAGCCCGACGACCGGCTTTGGCACGGCGAGCCCGTCAATCCGCGCTCGAAGACGCCCGGAAAAGTTGGCTTTCCCTGGCTGAACCCGCTCAGCTTGCGCGTCGGCGAGTGCCCCTTTGGGTTTCACGAAGCAAGGAGCGCAAAGCGCTGCAAGGGCATGTCACATCGGCTCACGACCCCGCGGGACATGGCCTGGATCATACTTGGCTGTCGCCAGATGTCCTGGTCCGCCTCAGGCCGGCTCTGGCTCTGCCAGCCTTTTTGCGCCTGACAGGGCGGCCCGAGGCGCCGGCGAGCAGCGCCAGCAGGGCGAGGAAGCCGATGAAGCCCGCGACGAGGCCGACCTCGGCCCGACTCGAGCGGTACCGCCAAGTCACGACCCATCGCCCGGGCGGAAGCGTCACGCCCTGCACGAGAGCGACGGGACGGACCGGGACGCTGACCGCGACCGCTCCGGGTGCCGCAGCGGTCTTGCGGTGCCCGGCCGGCACGACTGTGGCCGACCAGCCGGGCGCGTACGACTCGGATCGCACGAGGAGGGCCCCTTTGGGCGCCGTGACGTAGTCGACCGGGTCTTGCCACTCCGCCCGTGTCGGCTGGGTCACCGTGCCGGCGGCCCGTGTCGATGTCACCGTCTGAGAGCCCAGCGGCTCGAGCCACGCCTGTCCGTCGGCTTTAAGGTTCCGGTAGAAAAGGACCGGGCCCTCGTGACCGTGATAGCTCCATGTCGAGGGCGCCAGCAGCCCCTGAAGCATCCCGTCGAGCTGGAACCAGACCGGCGACTTGGGGGCGAGCGCACTCGATATCGGAACCGCGTCCGCCCAGGGCACGACGTGGACGGCCACCGCCTCGAGGATCTCCGAGACCTTCTTGGCGGAGGTGCTCGTTGTGGGGGGCAAGCTGATCTCGACCTCTAGGGCACCGCCCCCGGCGCTCACCGCCCGCGGCGAGACCGGCAGCGTGCCGAGCAAGCCGGAAAAAAGAAGGGTGGACTGGCGCCGCGCTCCCGAGCGCAGCAGCACCGTTACCTCGAGCTTTGTCGTCGCTGGCACCGGACCCCCGGCGGACGCTCTTAGGCGAACAGCGACCTGGTCGATGGCGAGGGGGCCGGGAAGCTCAAAGACGGTGCGGCCCGACGAGCTGAGGCTCCACGGCCCGGCAGGTGGGAGGGCCGAGAAGTCGACGGTATTGCCGCTTTGGCGGTCGGCCGGACTCGTGCCCGGCGGTCTCGGCGGTCCCTTCGGAAGGGCCAGGTCGCCGGCGGAGTGCTGCACTGTTCCGAAAAGCTCCGGCAAGGTGGCGAGGAGGCGCAGATTCAAGATGTCGAAGGTCGCCGTCACAAGGGCGGAGGGTCGCAGGTTCTCCACCTCATGGGCGCCGGTGGCGTCCTCGTAGGAGGATGCAACAGCCGAGCCGTAGCCCTGGACCGAAGCGAGATGATGCAGCACGACGAGGTCGTCGAGGCCGAGGTCGTCGATCGTGTCGTCACCGGAGGCAACCTCGAGCTGCTGCGGGTTGAAGATGGCGTCGCGACCGGTCGTCTCCCCCGCGGCCTTGAGCAGACCTGTCACCGCAGCGTTGCTCGTCGCGAGGGCAGCCGACGGTGCTGGTTGGTAGGACGACATGACGATGAACATCGCCAAGTCGGCGCTGACCACGCTCAGGGCGACAAGGCGCCGGAGCCCCGGCTTGCGCCAGCGTCGCCGCACGACGACCGCGAGGGCGGCTGCTGCCACGACGAGCTCGAAGGCGTAGTACGGCGCCATACGAACGGGAAGGCCGAGCGCGAGGACGTTCGCCCCGAGGAAGCGCTCGGTGGCGGCGGTTGCGGAGAACATCGCGACAACGAGGGCCAGCACCATGACCGGCGGGATCATCCCGGCGATCCGTTCGGGGAGCGTGAGTTCTCGCTCCTGAGAAAGAGGCCCCGTCCCAGGTTGGGGAACAGGATCTTCACCTGAACCTCGGACGAGTTGGCCTTTTGTTCTGGCGGGCGCTGCGAGCTGGTCGATGAAAACAGCGACGAGCACCGACAGGGCAAGGTCGGTTATTCCCATGTTCCTGTTCTGCAACCGCTCGCCGCCGTACAGAGGGATGCGGACGAGCAGGTGCCCGAGCGGGGTCGTCGTTCCGAGCGAGAGCGCGATCCCGAGTACGAACAGCACGAGGAAGACGCCCACGGGCGGTCCGAGGAGGGAATCTCGCGGGGCAGAGGCAATGTCGCGAAGTGCCCGGTCTTCGCGCCGGTGGGAAACGCACGCGGCGTGTCGTAGGAGGCCACGAGTCGCCAGGACCAGCACGGCTACGAGGGGAAGGATGCCCACCGAATAGGTGAACTCGGGCAGGTTGAAATTAGTCGTGGGGAGCCCGAGGGTGCCGTTGCCTCCGAAGACGAAGGGGGCGAGGAGATAGGCGAGCTGTCCGCCGCTTAGGGAGTAGGCGCCGAAGGCGGCGAGGCTGGCACTGGCGCGTTGCGACTCGTGCAAGAAGCTGAGGCCGGGCAGCCACTGCACGGCCGACAGGGCGAGGCAGAGCGCACCGCTTGTGAGCGCGGCTGCGAGCAATTGCCAGGTCCGCTGTTCGGGGGAGTGACGTTGTCGCCAACACAAGGCGACCAGGTAGGCACCGGCCACGATGGCGTCGTTGGAGATCGCCCGCGGATCACCCGCCAACACGACGAGCCCGCCACTGGCTCCGAGGAGTGCGATCGGCCCGAGTCGCTCTTGCACCGTCCTGGCACGGGCCATGGCGTCGAGGGCGACGAGCATCCAAGGGGCGAACGCCATGCCGGTGACGAGCCCGATATGCACTTCCTGCCCGCTCATGAACCCCGTGTAGGAGAAGGTGAGAGCTCCGAGCAGGGAGACGACAGCAGAGCACCCCTGACGCCTGAGAAAGACCAGGAGGCCGATACCGCCGACCACGCCGACAGAGATGACGTTGATCTCCCAAGCGGCCACTCCCGGCAAGACGGCGAACAGCCAGGTTCCCGGGTACATCGCCCCGGCGTTCCACCCGGCGAGCAACGCCGTGCCACTCCAGATGTCGGGGTTCCACAATGGCAGGCGGCCGTGGGCGATGAGCTCGCCGCTCAAGACCCGCAGCGGGAAGTTCTGGTCCAGGTTGTCCCCGCCCATGAGGGGACAACCCGCAAGTGCGAAGGGGAGGTTGATCAGCGCGGGCAGGGCAAAGACGATCGCGAACGCCCAGCGGTCCGCCGTCGTGGCGGGAACGCCGAGGAGCCGCTGCAGGGGCGCCACCCCATGCCTGGAGGCCGCAGCGTCAAGTGGCTGGGACGCTGCTGTCACCGGTGCGATCGCGGGGGAGACGACTCCTTGGTCGCCTCGCTCTATTGCAGAGCGCCACGGGGAAAGTCCTGCCCGTAAAGGCACGGGGCGTGATCGTCTGGCACAGGCACCGTCTTGAGGCTAGTTGACAGGCTAAGCCGGCACTTGCTCCGACACCTAGAGAAAGCTCCGTGCCTTTCCGCCCCGCGATCTGCGTGGTCCGCAGGGTGGCATTGCCAAGGCGCTCCTACGGCGCTCGGCAACTTGATGTGCCGGCGCCAACACGACGGCCCCCGTGGTGTCGCAGCTCATGTTAGTGTCAGAGCTTTGCCAATACATCGGCCAGATAGCGGCCGGTGAACGGCTGACGTCGATCGGCCGACAAGCCTCAGCGATTGAGGACAGAATGTTTTTCCCGTTGTTTGTGGCCCGAAGAGGAGTCGAAAGCCATGCCAGCAAAGAGAGGCTTTGTTCCAGAGGACCTCTGGCACCTGCGGGTCGTGACCGATCCCCAGGTTTCTCCTGACGGCTCGCGGGTCGCCTTCGTCGTCGCTAGCCCCGACAAGCAGATCGATAAGCCGGCGACCACGATCTGGGTGGCTCCCGCCGACGGTTCGTCGCCTGGGCGGGCGTTCAGTTCAGGTCCGGCGGACAACTCCCCTCGGTGGTCACCCGACGGTCGCTTTCTAGCCTTTGTGGCCGAGCGCGGCCACGGTCCACAGCTGCATCTGGCGTCCCTGGACGGCGGCGAGGCCGTGGCCCTCACCGAGACGGCTCACGGTGTCTCGCAACCCGTTTGGTCGCCCGATGGCAGCCGGCTGGCCTTCGTCACCCGGACCGGAGATTGGGTCAAACCCGAGGATCGCAGTGCCTTGGAGCGCTCGGCACCACGGGTGATAACCGGCCTCTACTGCCGCCTCGACGGGATCGGCTGGTTCGACGCCCGACGCAGCCACATCTTCGTCATCCCGGTCGAAGGAGGCGAGCCCAAACAGATCACCGAGGGGGACTGGGACGACCTCGACCCGGCGTGGTCGCCCGAGGGTGACAGTCTCGCCTTTGTCTCTGACCGATCGGCGACGAGATTCGACGAAGTTCATCGGGACGTGTGGGTGGTCCATCTCTCCGGTCACCGCCGACCACGGCGCCTTACCCGCGGGCGGGGAACGGCGGCCTCGCCGCGCTGGTCGCCCGACGGGTCGACCATCGCCTACATCGGCCACGAGCACCGCACGGGCGACTTCGCATCGAATACCCATCTCCTCGTCGTCGCGGTGGAGGACCCAAAGGCGCCCCGTTCGCTGAGTGCCTCCCTCGACCGAACGGTGTTCGGGCTCATGGGGGCACCTGGTTCGACCATCGCTTGGACGAACAATGGTGCCGCCGTGCTCTTTATCGCCGCGGAGAGCGGAACGCTCGCCGTCTACAAGAGCGCGCTCGGCGGTCCCCGCCCGGAGCTCGTCATCGGCGGCGACCGTCAGGTCACAGCGATGCACCTGTCCGGCCCGACGATCGCCTTCAGCTCTCAGTGGCCGTCGCGGCCGTCGGAGATCTCCTCCACCGACGCGGACGGCGGCGCGGAACGGACCATCAGCCGCGCCGTTGGAGAGATACGCGCTCTGCGCTGGACGCCACTTCGTCGCACCAGGCACACGGCGGGGGACGGACGCCGAATCGAGTCGTTCCTCCTTTATCCACAGGGGCACGCGAAGACTCGGCCGGCTCCCACCGTGCTCGACATCCATGGCGGCCCTCACGGCTGGCATCCTCAGGTGGCCATGCTCGGCCTGTACCAAGCGCTCGCCGCCGCCGGCTACGTCGTGGTCCTCCCGAATCCCCGGGGCAGCCAAGGCTACGGCGAGGAGTTCTCGGCGGGGTGCGTGGGTGACTGGGGCGGAGCGGACTTCGCAGACTTGATGAGCGTTCTCGACGGTCTTGTCGAAGATGGGGTGGCCGATCCGAAGCGCCTCTATGTGACCGGTTATTCCTACGGCGGGTTCATGGCCAGTTGGACGGTAGGGCATACCGATCGCTTCGCGGCCGCGTGCGTGGCTGCGCCGATCACGGACCTGACGAGCATGTGGGGTACGACCGACGTTCCCAACGTGCTCATGGGCGAACTCGGGGGCCTTCCCTGGGAACGGCCGGAGGTCTACGCCGAGCGATCACCTATGAGTTACGTCTCCAAGGTGACGACTCCCGTACAGCTCTTGCACTGGGAAGGTGATCTGCGTTGTCCCATAACCCAGACGGAGCAGTTCTTCCAGGCGCTGCGCAAGCTCGGTCGTGAGGTCGTTCTGGTTCGTTACCCGGGCGGGTTTCACATCTTGCAAGCGCCCTCGCAGATGGTCGACTACGTCTCGCGTCACCTCGACTGGTTCAACAGCCACTGAGGGGTTTTGCTCTCGCTGGTGGCTCGAGGGAAACAAGCCCGCTAAAGGAACTCGAGGAACTCGAGCTGTTTCAAAAAGTGTGTCGTGCCGCCACCTTCATGGCTGTTGAAGCTGTACACGGCGATGTCTTTCGCTCCTGCGTAGTGGTTGAAGGCGGCGAAGACAGTGGACGCGGGCGTGATGTCGTCGAGCAAACCGACCGAGAACAGCGCCGGCATGAAACAGCGTTTGGCGTGGTTCACGACGTCGATGTACGAGATCGTCTCGAAGACCCGCTCGACCTCGTCTTGATGGACGCGGCAGTACTGCGCGAGTTCGCCGTAGGGCAAGCTGGCCGTGATCTCGGCGCCCCGGCGAGGATGGGCGAGGAACGGGACACAAGGTAGCGTCGCAGCCACGCCCTGGGAGAGGTAGGCCGCCGCGAGGGCAAGCCCGCCTCCTTGGCTGATACCCGTCGTAACGACGCGGAGACCGGTGAGATCGGGGTGAGCCTGCACCGCGTCGACGGCCCGGGCGGCATCGACGAACAGTCGCGTGAAGTAGTAGGTGCGAGGGTCGCTTATGCCTCGGGTGAGAAAGCCCGGGCTGGACGGCTGGCCCCCGTCACCGGGATCGTTCGTGTCGGCGCTTCGCCAACCGCCGCCCTGGCCCCGGGTGTCCATGACGAGGTGGCGATAGCCGGCGCTGCTCCAGTTGAGCCAGTCCAAAGGATGGCCTCGACCTCCGCCGTAGCCGGTGTACTCGACGATCACCGTGTCCGCCATCACCTCACGAGGGATCAGCAGCCAGGCCCTGATCGGGTCGCCGCCATGGCCCGCGAAGCTCACGTCGAAGACCTGGGCGTGGCGGACTGGGCTTTGCGCACGGTTGAATTGGGCGTCGATGTCATGGGACCGGGCGTCTTCGATCTGTCGGGCCCAGAACTGCTCGAAGTCAGAAGGTTCTTGGACCGTTGGTAGGTACTCGCGAAGCTCGGCGAGGGGGAGGTCGACGAACACGGAATCCGTCCTCTCGTAGGGGACTAGTTATCAATTCTGTTCTGTTTTGCCGGACAGCCTGCGGGTCAGCACAAGAGCCAGCGGGGACAGTTGTCGTCAAGCTTCGCAGGTTCCCTACGGTGGTCAAGGACGCCGCCACGCTAGCTTCGCGGCGGCGGCGGGACCGGCAAATGCCAGCAGCGACACCTTCGGCCATGACGTCGGTGACACGGTCTTTTGTGAGATCGATCGCCTTTTCGCGAGCAGGGCAGGCGACGGCCAGCAAGTCATCCGCGACGGTGGCGACGAGTTCGTCGTGGCGATGTCGGGCGTCGAGATTGAAGCTGCCCGGATTCGCCGAACGGCTCCGGCCAGAGGTCTCAGAGATGGAATGGGAAGGCGGCGCAAGGTCTCCGCGTCAATGTGAGCCTCGGGTGGCCTGCGCTCTTGCCAAGGGCTGGCGGGTTGCCTTCACCGCCGCGGACGGGCGAGTCTTGATGCCAAGCCGCAGGGAAGAAAGACCGTCGTCGCCACCCATCGACCGCATCACGGCTTGATCCTCGGTCCGTGCGAAAGCTCTCTTCGCAGGGCCGGTCTGAGGTTCGACTCAGATCAAGTTCCCGGTACCTGGGAAAGTTGCGTCTCAGGCACCGCCGTAAAAAGCGACGCGCACGTGCACAATGGGACCGAGGCTGAAGGTGTTGCCGGCCTTGGAGGCGAGCACCTCGGCACTTCGATAGCTCCAGATCGCGCCGACCCGATCGACGCCGCGCAAGAGCGCGAGTTCGGATTGAGCCTTGCCGCTTAAGTGGCCACAGTTGAATTCGACGACGAAACCGTCGAACGACTCGTGCGCGCCCTGGACCGCGAGACATCGCTGCCCGCTTGTCAGCTCTATCCCCCAAGGAAAATTGAGGTTGGTACCTGCCGGCTTGGCTGATGGAAGACCTTGGGTAACCAGCTTGATCACGCTGGTCGACCAGGGTGCCGCCATGCACAGGACCGTTCTCGTGGGCACGACCTTGGAGGCGACCGCCCAACAAGGGTCCGCGACGTAGGTCTTGCCGAAACATCTGTACACGGTGACAGCTCCGGTAACGGAGTCCGAGCCGGCCCCACACTGACCGGTGGTGGTTTGCGAGACGGACAGGTCCTCTAAAGGCTGGCCGTGGGAGTTGACCGGGGCCACGAACACCACGTCGGTCTTCGTCGGGATGGGCACCGTCGTGGAGGTGGACGTGGTGGTGCTCGGCGGCGCCGAGCTCGTCGAGCAGGCGGTGCAGATGAGAGCGAGCCCTGCCCCTAACACGAGCGGGACGGGCGCGAGACGGCGCCGCAAGTGACGGCTCACAGTGTCAGCCTTCCGTCGCAACACCCGTCCAGAGAACTGAAGCCCTCGCACCGCCTAATCCCGTCTCGCTCGCCGATTTGCAGACCGCCACGATACCGGATCGCGTCCGCTCCGGGCCGCCAAGCCAGGAGGACTGCGAGGCCTGTCACTGCCGCGATGCCCAGCTTCCGCGGGCCGGACCGAGTCGCCTCGTGTCCAAGGAGTCCCAGTTCAGGCAACATCGGCGACGCCCGCCAGCACCGTCTCGGCATGGCAGTGTTTCTGCCTATAGCTTCAGTAGGTATGAGCCTTCCTGCGCCGAGACCCCGCGAGACTGTCGGTGCTTCCCGTTTGGCCCCCAACCCTTACGGTTACTACGACCAGAGCGCCCGGGAGTACGTGATCACTCGGCCGGACACGCCCTCCCCGTGGATCAACTACCTCGGACAGGGGCGCTACGGCGGCATCATCTCCAACACCGCGGGTGGCTTCTCGTTCGACCGCGACCCGCGTGATCGCAGGGTAAGTCGCTACAGGTACAACTCGCTCCCGCCCGACCAGCCCGGCCGCTACGTCTATCTCCGCCGGAAGGACACGGGCGAGTACTGGGGTGCCACCTGGCAGCCGGTGCGGGCCCGGCTGGACAGCTACGAGTGCCGTCACGGGGCGGGCTACACGAAGATCACCTCCGAGCGACAGGGCACCTGGGCCGAGCTCTTGTACTTCGTGCCGCCCACGGCGGCTGATGACCCATGCCCGGCGGAGCTGTGGGTGCTGCGCCTCGCCAACAGAGCCGGGAGCACCCAAGAGATACAGGTCTTCAGCTATGTGGAGCTGAGCTTCACCGACGCCTCCAGCGACCTGCACAACCTCGACTGGAGCCAGCATGTCGTGAGCTCGCACTACGACGAGGGCCTGCAGGCGATCGTCACGGGCACCAAGTTCTCACCGACAAAGCAGTTCTTCGCCGCGGACCGTCTTCCTCTCGGCTACGACAGCGATCGGGAGGTCTTCGTGGGGCCCTACCGGGGACTGGAGGATCCAGTCGTCGTGGTGGAGGGCAGCGCGAAGCAGAGCGAGGCACCCCGGGGAAACAACATCGGCTCGCTTTGTCACGAGATCTGCTTGCAGCCCGGCGAAGAGGTCCGGATCGTCTACATGTTGGGCATCACCGATGAGCCTGCGTCCATCGGTGCTGTCACCAGGCGCTACCGCGACCCGGCGGAGGTTGCGCATGGCTTCGAAGTTCTCGGCGAGGACTGGGCAGAGTACTTTGCGGCCTTCAGCGCCGAGACCCCGGACGCCGACACCACTGCCATGGTCAAGTTTTGGAGCCCGCTGCAGTGCCGTAGCACCCTTCACTGGTCAAGGTTCGTCTCCGGGTACGAGACCGGCCTCGGACGGGGGATCGGCACCCGCGACACGGCTCAGGACACCTTGGGAATAGTTCACGCCGCCCCGGACGAGGTCGCCTCCCGCTTGGCGCGGTTGTGGGGCGTGCAATTCGAAGACGGGCACACCTGGCACCAATTCCTCCCCCTGAGCGGCAAGGGCGGTCCGGGTCTGGCCGCGGAACGGCCTAGCTGGCCCCAGTGGTTCAGCGATGACCACCTCTGGCTGATCATCGCCACCTGTGCCTACTTGAAGGAGACAGGCGACTATGACTATCTGGCTCGGCGCGTGCCCTACGCACAGCTGGACACGGTTGATCCCCGGTCGGATGGAACCGACGGCGGAAAAGCCCGCAGGGAACGCGACGACACCATCTGGGGTCACATGATGGCTGCTTTGGGCTTCACCCTTGCCAATCGCGGCCCACACGGCCTCCCGCGCTCGGGCTTTTCCGACTGGGACGACACCTTGAACGTGGACCACGGCTCCGGCCTGGCCGAGAGCGTCTGGTGCGCCATGCAGCTCTGCCGAGCCGTGCTGGACCTGGCGGAGCTGTCGGACCGCCTAGGGCGTATCGAGGATGCGGAGCGCTTTAGAGACGTGCAGCGCGAAACGGCGCAGGCGGTCAACAGCTGCGCCTGGGACGGATCCTGGTACGCGCGTTGCTTCGACGACGAGGGAAAGCTCATCGGTGTGTCCTCTGAGCTGCACCACCGCATCAACTTGATCCCGCAGAGCTGGTGCGTCATCGGCGAGGTTGCCCCCCACGAGCGCGCCGAGCTCGCGATGGCCGCGGCTCACGAGCACCTCGGCACGCCCTACGGCCCAAGCCTGATGTGGCCGCCCTACGACGGGGGAGACCCGCGGGTTAACGGGACGAGCACCTTCCCCCCGGGAGCGAAGGAGAACGGCGGGATCTTTTGTCACGCGGCCGCCTGGTCGGTCGTCGCCGCCGCCCAGATGGGCGACGGTGACCGGGCCTATGAGTACTACCGACGGTTGCTCCCCTTGTCCCGGAGCGACGTCGAGCGCTCTGCGGTAGAGCCCTACGTGTACTGCCAGAACATCTGCGGGCCGGCCCACCCGTCCTACGGCCTGGGGCGCAATGCCTGGCTGACCGGCGCCGCCTCGTGGATGTACGTCGCCGTCACACAATGGATCCTCGGCATCAGACCGACCCACGAAGGGCTTCGTATAGCTCCGGCCATACCGTCCGCCTGGCCCGGTTATTCGGCCACGCGGATGTTCCGTGGCACCCGGTACGACATAACTGTCTCGCGCCAAGGGCCAGGCAGCAGAGTTTCCCTCACGGTGGACAACCTCCCCGTCTCGGGGGACGTGGTGGCCCTGCCCCTGCCGGGCACGGCGCAGGTTTCGGTCCAGGTGGCCATAGGTGATTAGCAGCTTCCGGGTGCGACCGGCCCTTTTCATTCGACGATGGTTGTCGTGCACGTAACGACGCGCCGTGCGCAGGTGAGCTCGGACAAATGGAGGATTAGATGAGAATCGTCTTCATCGGGGCGGGAAGTGTCGTGTTCACGAAGAACCTCACGAGGGACATCCTCACCTTCTCGGAGTTGAGCGACTGCGAGCTCGTCTTGATGGACGTCAACGGCGAGCGACTTTCCCGCTCCGAGAAGCTCGTCTCCCGCATGGCCGAGACGGCCAACGCCCCGACGCGGGTCATCGCCACCACCGACCGGCGCCAGGCCCTGGCGGGAGCCGACTACGTGGTGGTGACCATCCAGGTGGGCGGGACCGATCAGTGGGAATCAGACATCGTCATCCCGGAGCGCTTCGGGGTGAGCCAATGTGTAGGCGACACCGTGGGGCCCGGCGGGATCTTCCGCGGGCTGCGACACCTCGCCGTCTTTGACGGCCTCATCGAGGACATCGCAGAGCTGTGCCCGGGCGCCCTCGTGCTCCAGTACTCAAACCCGATGGCGATTCTCACCTGGCGGGTAGCTCTGGCCGGTTTACGGGTGGTGGGCCTTTGCCACAGTGTGCAGGGAACGGCGCGTCTTCTTGCCGGGTACTGCCAAGTCCCTGAAGACGAGCTCACGTACTGGGTGGCGGGCATCAACCACCAGGCCTGGTTCCTCACCTTGGAGCACCAGGGCTTAGATCTTTACCCTCGTTTGCCGCGAGCTGCTCAACCGCCCGGAGACAGTCTCGTTGGAGCCCGTTCGCTTCGAGCTCATGGGTAGGTTTGGCTACTTTGTGACCGAGTCCAGTGGCCACGCGTCGGAGTACCTTCCCTATTTCCGCAAGCGGCCGGAGCTTCTCGCGGCGTTGGTGAAGACCTTCAAGTCTGCGCCGTCCGACTATTCGGCGTGGCTCGGCTACGGCGAGACGGGCGGTGTCGTCGCGGCTAATCGCATAGAGCAGCCCGCGTACGAGCAGGAGGTTGCCCGCCTCGTCGACGGGAGCGAGCCGGTGGAGCTCCGCCGTTCGGACGAGTACGGGGCCCTCATCATTCACGCCGAGCAGACAGGGACTCTGCTTCGCATCAACGGCAACGTGCTCAATCGGGACCTCATATCCAACCTGCCCCATGGGGCATGTGTCGAGGTGCCGTGCCTGGTGGACCGTGCCGGTGTTCATCCTTGCGTCGTGGGCTCCCTCCCGCCTCAGCTCGCCGCTTTGAACCGGAGCAACATTGCCGTGCAGGAGCTCACCGTCAAAGGACACCTCGAGAGGGACAAAGAAGCCATCTACCAGGCGATGGCGCTCGATCCGCTGACCTCGGCGGTGTGCTCGTTGGAAGAGATATGGCAGCTGACCGACGCTATGTTTGCCGCCAACGAGCGCTGGTTGTCCCAGTTTGCCTAGTTCGGTCAGGTTCGGCAGAAGGTCTCGGAGCACGCCTACGCACGCGCTCACTGCGCTCGGCGGGCGCCAGGTTGGCGGCGAGCCAATGCAGCATCGAGGTAGGAGATGATCCTCACGGCCGCCGTCGTCGGTCACCTTTGCGCTGACCTGCATCCCGAGCTCGCTGGAGACGAGCAGATCGTCCCCGGCGCCCTCGTCGAGGTCGGCCCGCTGACAATCACGCCTGGCGGGTGCGTGGCCAACACCGGTCGTGACCTGTTCTCTCTCGGTGCGCCTGTCAGGTTGGTCGCCGACGTCGGGGACGACGAGCTTGGTTCGAGCCTCATCCACCTATTGAGCGAGTCGGGGCCCGACTGTGAGCGCATTCGTTCACTTAGCGGCGCGGCGACGGCGTATTCGTTGGTGTTCGAACCGCCCGGCGAGGACAGGGCTTTTTGGCACCATGTCGGCGCCAACGCCTCATTTGACGGAGCCCGTGTACAACCCGAGCAGGTTGACCTCGTCCATGTGGGCTACCCTGCGCTTCTCCCGGCGATGTACGCAGCTGGGGGTAAGAGCCTGCAAAGACTGTTGGCGCGGGTCCGCCAAAGCGGCGCGACGACGTCGCTCGACCTGTCGACCGTCGCGGTTGGGTCGCCCGCCGATCGTGTCGACTGGGCGGAACTCTTGGCGCGGACGGTGCCGCTCGTGGACGTGTTGTCGCCGAGCGTCGACGACGTCGTGAGCGCGCTCCATCTGGCGAGGCCGGCATCTCGTGGCGAGACAGTTGAGCTCGCGCGCCATGTCCTTGGCCTCGGTGCAGCAGCGGTGCTGCTGACCGATGGCGCCCGAGGCATGCATCTGCTCACAGCCAGGGCCGATCGCTTCGCTGAGGCGGGACGCTGTCTTGGCGAACGAGCCGAGGCCTGGGCGGACAGGGAGTTCTTCCTTCCCGCCAGTCCGAGTCGCCGGGCAACCACGACAGGTGCCGGCGACGCCGCCACCGCCGGTCTGCTTTACGGAGTTCTCTCGGGTGCCTCAGCCGGCGAAGCGGTCGCGACGGCGGCGAAGCTCGCCGCCTTCAAGGTTGGCGGAGGCGGCCAACCGCCGTCTGTAAAAGCGCCGTGACGGCGGTCGCCCGAGTCGAGCTCTCGGGTGAAAAAGGCCGAGGAGAGCTCTGCGCCTTTGAAGCTCAGCCGTGGACGATGGCGTGCAGCTCGGCGAGCAAAGCGACGGCTTCGTCGGGCGGTCTTCCCCAGAGCTTGCGCCCGATGACGATTCCACTCACGCCCAGCTCGACGGCGCTTTTCACGAGTCCCAAGAGCTCGTCGCTCGAAGAGGACTCACCGCCGCCGAGGAGAAGAACGGGCACCCCGATCTCCGCGCACCACGAGCGCAACAGGGCGTCATCACCAGGGTGGGCAATCTTCAAGATGTCCGCCCCGATCTCGGCTGCCACCCTCATGCCGTGGCCGGCCACCTCCACTGCCTCTCGGCCCTTGGCCTCGGTTGCCACCGGTTCGACCATGACGGGCATGCCGAAGCGGTCCGCATCCTCCACCACACCCGCAACTAGCGCGGCCGTCCTCCCTCGCTCCTGTGCTGGTACGTCCCAGGGCATCAAGACCTTGACGCCGTCCGCGCCGAGAGCGGCGGCAGTCTCGAGACTCGTCACGACACGGTGGTCGCCGCCGCTTTTGTCGCGCCAGGAAACGTCCATCGTCATGATGCGCGCTGGAGCCGAGCGACGCCCGAAGAGCCCGGCCGCGCGGCGAAGCACTCCGGGACCCAGCAGGAAACCGTCGCACTGAGCATCGAAGAACCGCCCCAGGGTGGCGAGGGGGTCTTCCAGACCCGGCACTCGGCCGAGGACCGTGCCGTGATCGAGGGGCACGACAACGCTGCGGCCGTCCTCGCCGAAGATACGTCGCAGACGCGCGGCTTTGCCCGCCTGGCGTGGCGAAGGTACGGCGTCGAGATCGGTCACCCCGGCAGTCTGGCACGTGCCGCTGCCTCCCGGCAGTCTCGCTGTCACGCCATCGTGTCGCAGTCGCACGGCTCGGCCGTGTGCCGCGCCTTGCTGGTGAGCTTGGCTCCGTTCCTGGAATTGGCGACGAGCCCCGAGACGCCCGTCGATCTCATGGTTCCACTGCTTCTTCGGAGCCCCCTAGGCCGAGACCGAGCGCCGCAGCGCTGACGTCGAGTGGGCCAGAGCCCGCTTCAACAAGTGTCCGCCAACGCCGCGCGATAGCTCGGGCGACCGGGACAGGGTCGGGACCGGCGGCTTCACAAGCCAGGTCGAGGTCTTTCAACGCCCACTGGAGCGAGAAGTCCGCGCTGTAATCGCTGGCTTGGATCCTGCTCAGCTTGGCGAGAGCTAGGGGCGAGGCCAGCGGGCTCCCGTTCAAGGCGTCTGCGAGCGCCTCTGGCGCGACGCCAAGGCGATCTGCCAAGGCGGCCGACTCGGCTGCCGCTTCGACCTCGAAGGCGAGCCAAGTGTTGAGAACCAGCTTCAGCCTTGTGCCCGACCCGGCAGCGCCGAGCCACAGTGTTCGCTTGCCGATTGCCGCGAAGATCGGCTCCAGAACAGGGCGGGCTTGGTCGGGCCCAGAGGCAAGCACCAGTAATTCGCCCGCTTCGGCGGGCTGGCGGCTGCCTGAGACCGGAGCGTCGACGAAGAGCACATCCGGGCGCCGTGAGCTCACCTCGGCGGCGAGCTGAACAGTCTCCTCCACGCCGATCGTGCCCATCTGGGCCCAAATCGACCCAGTTGCCAGCGAGTCGATCACATGGTCCTCAACCATGAGCTGCCTGACGGCATCTGCCGTCGCGAGCGTCGTCAGGACGACCTGGGCCGACGCCGAGGCTCGGTGGACGTCGCCCTGGACTCTGGCACCCGGCCCGCGCAGTTGTTCTGCCCGAGCCGGGGTGCGGTCCCACGCCACGACGACCATCCCCGCGCCCAGCAGCCGCCTGGCCATGGCCGAGCCCATCGTGCCCGTGCCGAGGATTGCGACCGTGGTCGGGTTCATCTCGATGTTCGCATTCGTCATCGGAGCTTCCTCTCAGTTGGTGGGCGGGACCGCGGGCATGTTCACGTCACCGATACGGCGTCCGGCAGGTTCTCAACAGCTCTTCTCAGCTCTTGGGCGACGAGTCGCCCCTCGACCGCGCAAAGTGCGCCACCGACCTCGGCAACGACGGGCCTTTCCAAGATGACGCCCTCGGCTGCTCGGAAAGCGGTCATGCGGTCGACTGGCGCCCCCTGGTGGGCAGACTTGGTGGCCGAGAGGACCGAAGCGATCGCCGCGACCACCTCGCACCATCGACCGACCCCGATCTGCTGCTCGCCGGGGCCGCCTACCACGGCTTCTCGCAAGTACATCTTCATATGGACGACCCTTCCTCCAGGCCGTGGTCGATGCGGTCGCGCTGGCCGTCGGTGCCGTGCAAGACTAAAGGCCGGCCGCGATCGACCGATCACCGTCCAGGCTGAGGTACCTTCGCGTACGTCAAGGGGGGGTACTCGGTCACGTGCTGGTCAAGGCGGGCTCGGCTCCCCGACATGGGGGAGCAGTTCAACGATGTCGAACGAAGGCACTCACGCCGGGACACAGAACGATGCTGGCAACCTGCTCGCGCCCTATTTCCCCCGCCTGACCATCGATTGGCTCGCCAGCACGCCGGAAGCTCGACACAAGGAGATGCAGGGCACGGTCGCCTTTGTCGACATCTCCGGGTTCACCAAACTCTCGGAGGGACTGGCGCGTCACGGAAAGGTGGGAGCCGAGGAGCTGACTGCCACCATCGGCAGCTGTTTCGTGAGCTTGTTGCACCTGGCCTATGCGCGAGGAGGACGACTCCTCAAGTTCGGTGGCGACGCCCTGCTGCTCTACTTCTCGGGCGAATCCCATGAGGCGCGGGCTTGCCTGGCAGCGATCGACATGCGGCGCGAGCTTCGTGTCGTAGGGCGGCTCACTGTGCTCGGCCAACGCGTGTTGCTCCGGATGTCAGTCGGGGTGCACAGCGGCCGGTTCCATTTCTTCCTCGTGGGCGACTCACACCGCGAGCTGATCGTGACCGGCCCGGCCGCGAGCACGACCGTGTCCATGGAAGCGGCGGCCGAAGCCGGCGAGATCGTTGTCAGCGACGCCACGGCGGCGGCCCTCGGCCCGAGGTTGCTGGGAGCACCGAAGGGCCCAGGTCGCCTGCTCCTCCGCTCGCCGGCAGGTCCGGAGCCCGACTTCGTGCTGCCTGCGCCTGTCGAAGCTGGTGTCGAGCTGTTGCGCGGCGTCCCCGTCGGCCTCAGGGAGGCCTTGACGAGTGCGCACCAACAGCCCGAGCACCGCCGCGTAACCCTCGCCTTCATCCATTTCGACGGGACCGACAGGCTCATCGAGGAAGCGGGGCCAGCCGAGACCGCCAGACAACTCGACAGGCTCGTTAGCGACGTCCAACGAGCGGTCGACCGCCAACAAGTCACGTTCCTCGCCACCGACATCGATCGTGACGGTGGGAAGATCATCTTGACCTCCGGTGCTCCGTCCACCTTCGGTGACGACGAGCACCGGATGTTGCTGGCCCTGAGGGAGGTCATGGACGCCGGCGGTACCTTGTCGATCAGGATCGGGGTGAACCGCGGGTCGGTGTTCGTCGGGGAGGTCGGGCCGCCTTACCGGCGCACGTTCACGGTGATGGGTGACGCCGTCAATCTCGCGGCGCGGCTCATGGCCAAAGCCGAGCCGGGTCAGGTCCTCACGACACCGGAGGTGCTCAGCCGCTCACGCACCGGTTTTGCGGCGGTCGAGCTCGAGCCCTTCTTCGTGAAGGGAAAGGCGAAGCCGGTAAGGGCCTTCAGCCTGGGAGCGAGGACTGGCGCGCTGGACGAGGGACCGGTCGATCATCCCCCCTTCGTCGGGCGCGATGAGGAATTGCGAACGCTCGAGCAACTGGTGGAGGCAGCCAAGCAGGGCGAGGGCCGGCTGGTCGAGATAGTCGGCGAGCCCGGAATGGGAAAGTCTCGACTCGTCGCGCAGCTCCGCCAGCTTGCAGCAGGCATGGTGCAGCTTTCGGCCGTGTGCGAACGCTACGACTCATCCACGCCGTACCATGCCGTGCGCGGGCTTCTTCGGAGCCTGCTCAAGCTACCTGCAGACCGCAACGACGAGGCGGCGGCGGCGCAATTCCTCGACGAGGTGGCGAGCCGGGCGCCGGGCGTGCTGCCCTGGGCGCCTCTTATCGCCGGCGTCCTCGACCTTTCGGTGCCGGAGACCCGTGAGACACGCGAGCTCGAAGAAGAGTTCCGTCGCACGCGCCTCGCGGAAGCCGTCATCGAGCTGCTCGGTCACCTGCTTCCTCATTCGGGGCTCCTCACGGTCGAAGAAGCCCACTTCATGGACCAAGCGTCGGCGGAGCTCTTCGGGCGGCTCGCAGGGGCCGTCGGCGCGACATCGTGGCTCATCTGCGTGACCCGGCGAGACGTCGAGTCGGGATTCGTCGCGCCGCGCGAGGAGACGACGCGGATCGAGCTCCGGCCGCTCGATGAGAAGGCGGCGATCGCGCTCGCCGAGGTCGTGACCAAGGACGCGCCGTTGTCGCCCCGTGAGCTCGGCGCGCTCGTCGAGCGCTCCGGGGGAAACCCGCTCTTCCTGCGTGAGCTGATCGCCGCTGCGAGAAGCGGTGAAGCTCTCGACGCCCTGCCAGACTCTGTAGAAGAAGTCATCGCGGCGCGCATCGACCGCCTCTCCAACGACGACCGCTACCTTCTCCGACAGCTCGCCGTGCTCGGTCAGTCGTTCTCGACCGATCTGCTGCCTTATGTCGTCGACGAGCTTCCCGCCGAGAAAGACGCAACCTGGAAGAGGCTCGAGGAGTTCGTCGCCCGGGACGGCAGGGGGAACATGAGCTTTCGCAACGTGCTCCTGCACGACAGTGCCTATGACGGGCTCTCCTACCGCCTTCGCCGCGAGCTACACGCCCGTGCGGGCGACACCATTCGTCTTAGCCGGGGAGAAGAACAGCCGGAGCTGCTCTCGTTCCACTACCTGCACGCGCAGCGCTACCCAGAAGCCTTCTCGTACTCGATCGCCGCAGCCGAGAGAGCCAAGTCGGTCTACGCCAACGTGGAGGCGGCCGAGTTCTACGAGCGCGCCCTTCTCGCCGGAAGGCGGCTCGACCAGCTGACCCGGGCCGAGCTCGCAGAGGTCCACGAGGCGCTGGGAGATGCCAGAAACCGCGCCGGCGCCTACGTCGAGGCGGCAGCGGCCTATCGGTCGGCTCGGCGCCTTGTTGAAGACGACGCCCTCGCTGAAGCGCGTCTCGCACTGAAACTGGCGCGGGTGCAAGCCTGGCTCGACCGGTACGCGAGCGTTCTGCGCTGGATCACCAAGGGCCTCAACATCCTGAAGGGGAACCCGAGCGCGGAGGCCGCCCGCCAGCGGGCCGAGTTGCTTGCATGGTACGGGCGCTGCTGCCAGGACGAAGGGCGGCACCAGCGCGCCCTTAGGTGGAGCACGCTCGCGGTGGCCGAGGCCGAGGCGGTCGGGCACAAAGAGGCACTCGCCGACGCGCTCAGGTTCATCGATTACGCCAAGATGGAACTCGGCCAGCTGGAGGAGCCGGCCAACTGGGTCCGTGCCCTGGCTCTTTTCGAAGAGCTCGAGAATCTCCCGGGCCAGTCGGGTGTGCTCAACATGCTCGGCATGTTCGCCTACTTCCGCGGCGAGTGGGACAAGGCGCTCGAGCTGTACAAGCGGGCCCAGGTGACCGTACACAGGACCGGCAACGCCGTGATGGACGCCATCTACGTGCTCAACATCGGGGAGATCTTCCTCGACCAGGGCCGTCTCGATGAGGCCGAGCAACGCTTCCACTATTCCTCCCGCGTGTTCCGCGCGGCGCGTTATCGCACCGGGATGGCCTATCTGAACATCAACATCGCCCGCCTCGCCGCCCGTCAAGGACGCTACGAGGACGCCCTAGGCATCTTCGAGGAGTCACTGGCCGAGTCGCGCAAGGTGGGCGCTCACGAGAAGCTCCTCGAAGCAACCGCTCGCAAGGCCGAGTGCCTGCTGTTGAGCGACGAGGTGACGGCCGCCCTAGCCGTAGCCGACGAAGGGCTGGTCCAGGCTCGAAGCCTCGGGGGTGTCCCCGCCCAGATACCCCTTTTGCAACGTGTGCGTGGCGTGGCGCTAGCACGGATGGATAGGCGAGACGGCGCGCGAAGGGCCTTGGAGGAAAGCCTTTCCGCCGCGCGAGGGCGCGGTGCCGAGTACGAGGTTGCGCTCAGCTCACTCGTCATGGCCGAGCTCGGCATCGATGCAGACGCAGTCGATCGTCAAGAGCTACGGCGCAGGGCAAAGGCGACCTTGTCCAAGCTTGGCGTCGTCTCTCCACCGAACCTGCTTGGCGCAAGAGACTCGGTGTCGCCCAGCTCCAACGTTCGGGCGGAGCTAGCGAACTCCGAACGTGACCTAGTGACCACGCTCAGTAGTTAGGGCTACGAAAGGTTGACCTGGCGGAAAACTGCAGGTAGTTTGCCGCACCAGGCATCTGTCACACGTGTGCAGCGTGTTGCCGCGGGGGGGGATTCTGATGGGTTTGCTTACGTTGCTTACACGACGCTGGGTCAAGGTGGGCGTGGCTGTGACGTCGATCACCGCCATGGCCCTTCCTGCCTTGGCGCTCTCAGCGCCTGCGGGCGCCTCGCCCACGCCGGCGCCGACGGTCACTTGTCCTTCGATCGGTGAGGACGCCGCCCCCGTATGCGGGTACGTCATCACGGTCGGGCCGAACGCTACGGACACTGCCTATATGGGCAGTGTCGTCGGCCCAAACCAGCTGCCTTACGACGGCTCTGACGACGTGATCGTAGGGATCGTGAACGACACCGACGCCCTCGTGTCGAGCGTGACGCTCTCGGGCAGTGGTGACCCCGAAGGCGCCCAGGACATCTTCGGCTTCGACGGTGACGGAATGTGCACCGAACCCCCCTACCTGTCTTGGTGCTCGACAGGCCAGCAGGAGGGAGAAGACAGTTCCGATGGGACGTACCCCTTGGGGTGGGACTACGTAGGCCAGGACAACACGTTCAGTGAGGCAACGGATTACAATGTCCAAGGCACCGTGAACTTCACGACGCCACTCCCCCCGGGTGGGAGCACCTTTTTTTCGCTCGAGGAGGGACCGACCAGCGTCGTCAGCGTGGACTTCGTCTCCGACATCTCAGTCTTGGCCTCCCCGGTGAGCGGGACCGAGGGTCTCTCCACCGGGCCTGTACAGGTGGCGACCTTCTCCGACGGGTCGAACTCCTCCCCTGTCACGGACTTCACCGCCACGACGAACTGGGGTGACAGCTCGACGCCGAGCACGAGCTCGATCACCCAGCCAGGCGGTTCCGGCAATACATACGTCGTCACGGACAGTCATACCTACCTAGAAGAAGGCTCCGACACGACGACGGTGACGGTCAGCGACAACCTTCTCCCCTCTGTCAATTTCGGATCGGCCAGCAGCACCGCCACCATCGCCGACGGGCCCCTCAGCCCCACGCAGAGCCAGCCGGCGGTTCCGAACGCGACGACGAACAAGTCCTTCACAGCGGTCGTAGGAACGTTCCTGGATGCCAACCCGAGCGCGCCGATCACGGACTACACGACGTCGCCCGGGGGCGCCGAAATCAACTGGGGCGACAGCAACTCGGGCGCCGGGAAGGTGACCCTCGTCAGCCAGCCGGGTGGCACCTCTCCGACCGAATTCGAGGTCACGGGCACTCACACCTACGCCGCGAACGGGACCTACAAGATCTCCATCAAGGTGACCGACGTCGACGGCTCCACTACCACGCTCACGAACTACGTCTCGGACTACGACGCGGTCATCACCTGTTCGTCCTCGCCTTGCAGCGGAACTGCGACGTCTTCTACCCAGACGACAGGGGCGAGCACGACCTCGACGACGGGCACGATCCTGTTGGACCTGAACAACGTCCCGGTCTCTGGGGCCTTCAGCTGCAACGACCCGTTCCGTCACGCCGTGCAGTACTCGACCATCCTCGAGACCGGTCTTTCTGCAAGCGGGAGCGTCGATATATCGATCACCTTCGCTAACAGCGCGGCCGGAGGCTTCTGGCTCGACCCGTTCGCGGTCTGCTTCAAATCGCCCGGCGTTCCCTTCACGGACCTGTTTGGGCAATCGGTCACCTTGGGTCTTTTGCCCATCTGCCCCTTGGCCCGCCCGGGGCACCCTGTCGTCGGCCCGTGCGTGCAGTCGATCTACTACTCGACCATCTTCCCCCTGCCATCAGAGAAGGGGACGGTGACCGAGAACCTCATCCTCCCGCCGAACGACCCGTTGTCTCACTGAGCTCGAGCACATCGCCACGGCACCTCCCCCGGCAAGAACGCCGGGGGAGGTGCCGTGGCATGCAGCCCGTGGACTCGCCTCATTGCGGAAGCGGACGGCACCAGGCGTCGAAGGCCTCGGGTGGACCCGCTTAGATCTGCTGTTCTTCCTCGACGGTGAGCTCGGCGGCGGGGTCGGCTTCGAGACCGCGCCTCCGGGATGGGAAGGCCGCTTCGCACCGAGTAGCCGAAAGTCCCCTCCATTATCCGGCTTTCGGCGCGATCTAGGGCAGCCAGGCGCTCGCGCAGCCCGGACGCAACGGCGTCGTCCGATTCCTCGGCGGTGAGCCGTTCCGCCGGGTCGCTCAGGTCGCCGGGCTCGTTGGCTTCCGCCCGGTCCTGTTGACTCGCGGACTCGGTTTCTGTGAGCAGCCGCTGGACCCGGCTGCGCTCAGCGGCCAACAACCTTCGAGCACGCTCCTCGTCCATCACTCCTCCTCCAGTTCCTCGTGAGATCGTCGCTCGACACTAGGTGATTGTGATCGGCCCGAGGAAGATGCCGTCCCGGCCGTGTCCTGGTCAGGGTCGCGCCAAGCCGCGAAGAGGACAAGCGTCGCCCTAATCTGAGCCGGGGGGGTGCAGCTCGCTTTCAGGGGGCGAGCGCGTCATGACTGACCGACGGACAAGTTCATCAACATGGGCGCCGCTTCGCCTGGCCGTCTTCCGATGGTTGTGGCTGGCGTCGCTCGTGAGCAACGTGGGCACCTGGATGCAGACCGTCGGCGCCCAGTGGATCCTCGTTCACGCTGCAAACGCCGCCATCCTCGTCTCGCTCGTGCAGACCGCAGACATGCTCCCCGATGTCATGTTCGGAATCGTCGGCGGCGTGCTGGCAGACACCCTCGACCGGCGACGGTTGCTCATGGCCGTGCAGGGCGGCCTCGTCATCGCCACTTCCGGGCTCGCCGCGGTGACCATCGCCGGTCGGATCTCGCCCACGCTGCTGCTCATGTTCACGTTCGTGATCGGAGCAGGATCGGTTCTCGTCACACCCGCCTACCAATCGCTCGTGCCCGAGATGGTGCCACGCGACGAGGTGGCTTCGGCCGCTCAGCTCAGCTCCATCAACGTGAACCTCGCCCGGGCTGTGGGGCCGGCGCTCGCGGGCTTGCTGATCGCCCATTTCGGGGTAGGGGCCGTGTTCGGCATCGACGCCGCGACATTTCTCTTCTACGGGGTCGTCGTCGCCCTCTGGCACCCCCCGGCGGAGACAACCCCACAGATCCGGGAGCCTTTCGTGTCGGCTCTCCGAGCCGGAGGCCGCTACGTCCGCTACGCCCCGGTGGTCCGACGGATACTTTTCCGGGCGACATTGTTCCTCGTGCCGGCGAGCGCACTTTGGGCTCTCCTGCCTCTTGTCGCGAACCGCCGCCTGGGGCTTGGTTCGAGTGGGTACGGGCTGTTGCTCGCCGCCCTCGGCGTAGGGGCCATCGCGGGGGCTTCGGTCCTCTCGAGGGTTCGCGCCAGGTTGTCGACGAGTGCCCTCGTCGCCCTCGCCGGCGTCGTCTACGGCGTCGCGCTCGTGGTGGTGATCTTGGTCCGTTCGACCGTGCTGGTCGTCGTTGTCCTCGTCCCGGCCGGGGTCGCCTGGGTCGGGATGCTCGCAACGGTGAACACCCTGCTCCAGCTCTTCTTGCCGCGCTGGGTCCGGGCGCGGGGGCTTTCCGTCTATCAGATGGTGCTTTACGGGGCACAAGGCTTTGGGGCGCTTTGTTGGGGTCTCGCCGCCGACGCTTTCGGGCTTCGCACCACCTTCCTCGCTGCCGGCGCGCTGATGGTGCTCGGCGCGGCCTCGGTCCGCTTTTGGCCATTGCGGGACACGACCCATATGGACCGGAGCACTTTGGTCGAGCCGGACCCGGTCGTGGCGCTCGAGATGGGCAACGAAAGCGGACCGATCGTCGTTCGTACGACCTATTCGGTCCCCGCCGAGCAACAGCTCGAGTTCATCCGGGCCATGGGCCGGGTCCGCCAGTCACGACTGCGCACCGGCGCCACCCAGTGGGGGCTGTACCGCGTTGGCGAAGAGCCGAGTGAATTCGACGAGATCTTCGTTGTCGGGTCCTGGGGTGAGCACCTTCGCCAGCACCGCGAGCGGCTGACCGCGACCGACCGCGCTTTCGAGGAGGCTGCGAACGCGTTCTCAAAGAGTCCCCCGCAGACCTGGCACCTGCTCCCGACTGACGACGAAGAGCCGTGAAAGTGCTCCGGTCTCAGCCGCCACCCGCGATCACCCTTGGTCCTCGTCGCCACGACACGTAACGCCACGCCCAGTTCAACAGTACGGAGGTCCGGTTACGCACGCCGGTGAGAAAGACAATGTGGAGGCCAAGCCAAGCGAGCCAGGCGGGCGTCCCGCGCAGGCGAATGCCGCTCGGCAGCTCTGCCACTGCCGCCCGCCGCCCGATCGTCGCCATGATCCCTTTGTCCCGGTAGCCGAAGGGCAAGGTCTCCTCGCCGGCGAGGAGCCGACGGATCTGTTCTCCCGCCAAGCGGCCTTGTTGGATCGCCGGCTGAGCGAGCTGCGGTAGGGGTGGCCCATCGTTGCCCGAGCGGACGGCCGCCATGTCGCCGATGGCGAAGACCTCCCCGAAGCCTTTCACCCGAAGGTCGTCGCCGACCTCGATGCGGCCGCGCACTTTTGGTAGGTCGAGGGTGTCGGTCAGGGCACACGGCCCGACCCCGGCCGCCCAGACCACGAGCAGGCAGGGGACGACTTCTCCGGATCCGAGCACGACTCGGTCGGCCTGCACCTGCTTTACGGTCTCGGGGCAACGCACCTCGACGCCGCGGCGCTCGAGCACGCGGCGGGCATAGGCGCTGAGCTTGGGGCGAAACGCCCCGAGAAGGCGATCTTGTTGCTCCACCAACAAGATCCGCGACAGCGTCGGGTCGAGCTCGGCGTAACGGGTGCTCAGTTCCATCCGTCGCAGGTCGGCCAGCGCCCCCGCAATCTCCACTCCCGTAGGCCCCCCACCCACTACGACGACGGTCAAGTCGCCGTCATTCGCACCGTGCGATGACGCCCGCTCGACACTGTCGAGGGCCATGTCGCGAACGGCGATGGCATCCTCCATCGTGTAGATCGCCTTCGAGTGCTCCTCGGCTCCTTCTACACCGAAGTACTTCGTCCCGGCCCCGACGGCGAGGACGAGGAAGTCGTAAGCAAGCTCCGGGCCTTCGAGGAACGAGACGCTGCGGGCGGAAAAGTCGATCGCTGTGGCCTCGTCCTGGCGAAAGCGCACGTGCGGATGCAGGCCCGCGTAAGCCCGGATCGGATAGGCGATGTCACCCGGGTTCAGCCCGGCGGTGGCGACTTGGTACAAAAGCGGCTGGAACGTGTTGTAGTTGTGGCGGTCCACGAGCACGATGTCGACCTCGGTCTTGGCCAAGGCCTCGCAGGCGGCTAGACCTGCAAAGCCCGCCCCGATCACCACCACGCGAGGGCTCATCGGGCCCTACCCGATCGCCCGGGCGATCGAGTGCCTCCAGTTGTCGAGGAACTCAAAAAAGTGCGCCTCGAAATGGCTCAGCTCAGCGTTTGCCTCCGGCACGAGCGCCGTGAGGTCGTAGCTCACCGTCACCGTCGTTCCTCCGTTCGACGCCTGACACGAAACCGTGACCGTTCCGGCACGATGTCCGGGTGTGGTCGTGCTGTAGCCGATCGAGCTTGCAGGTTCGCAGCGCACGATCGTCCATATCGAATGTCGCCCGGAGTGCTCGGTCTCGAAAACGAGACCCGGCTCGGTGTCATCTGTCATGCCACTCGGGAACACAGGCGTCCAGTGCTCAGCCCAGGTACGTTCCCCGTTCGGAGTGAAAAGGAAGAACGCCTGGCGTAGGGCGAGGGCCACCTCGATCGACCCGCTCACCTTCACGCGGGTGCACGTGGTCACTTCTCCGCCGTCTCATCCGCGCTGAGCATCTGGTGGCTGCTCTCCGCCGTGAGATCGAGCCTATAGACCTGCTTGAGCCGATCGATCACCTCCACCGTGGCATCGTCGAAGGGACACTTCTGCTCGAACGAATGCAGCACTATGCCTTCGAACAGGTCTCCCAAGGACAGGTCGAGGTACTCGGCCAGCGCCTTCAGCACCTTCAGCAGCCTGCGTTCGATACGGACGCCGGTCTGCACTCTCTCCACTGTTATCATTGTACCAAGGTACCAAACGGGGGACATGCTTTGGCGCCCGGGTGGCGACAAGGGCTAGCCCGTTCGCCTGATCTGCAGCATGTAACAGCCGAAGAGGACGTTTCGGGTATGAATGCGTTCCAGCTTGTCATCCTCGAACATCTCGGCGATGACGTCCTCGGCCGAGTCCTTAGCTCCGCACAGCTCGCCTTTGACGATGACACCGTCGGCGTCGTAGGCGCGAAAGACCTGAGGACGGTCGCGGAACGCCTCCGGGTAGGCGGACGGGTGACCATAGCCGGAGCGGGCCGCAGCGTGGACAAAGACCGGACCTGTCTCGGCATACGGGCCGGGGCGATCAAAGGGGCGGTAGGCGATGAGGAGGACTTGCTCGCCCGGTTCCGCGAGTCGCAGGCAGCACCGCAGCGGCTCGCCCCCTTCGGCTTGTCCGGCTTTTGACAGCGTGTTGCCGGCGTCATCGAAGCCGGTGCGTCGGATCGCCTCCAGACGCTGGGTGGGCAAAGCTTCGACAAAAAAGAGCGTCTCGGTCATGCGGTGACGATAAGACAACGCACGGCTTCAAGCTGGCGGTTTTCGGACTAGTCAGACAGTCCCCGATAGCCGCACCTTCGAGCGGCCAAGGATCACGGCGAGCTCGGCGGTTCGAGAGCGTGGAATGCTCCGAGGCTCATTCGGGCTCGGTGTTGACGATGAGCAGGCTGCACGGGCAGTGATGGGAGACCTTGTTGGGGACGCTTCCGAGAACAAAGCGGGACACGCCGCTCATGCCTCGGTTTCCGACCACGATCAAGTCAGCGTCGAGGTCCTCGGCAGTCTTGATGAGAGTGTCGGCCACGTCGTCTCCCGCTACGTCGTGCACCTCGGCGGCCACACCGCGTCGCTCGGCTTCGGCGAGCAGGTTCTTCCGGCTGCGTTCTGCCTGCTCGCGCATCCTGTCGAGCTCGAGCTGGCCACCGCTTGAGTCGGAGAACCCTGCTTTGATGGCGGGATGGACCACCTGCACAGCATGCAGTTTCGCCCCGGACATCTTCGCCAGCTCGAAAGCATGAGTCACGGCGACCGATGCCCGCTCGGACCCGTCTGTGCCCACGACGATCGCCTTGTACATGGCTTGGCTCCCCCCTTGCCAAAGACAACAGTGACATCTCGCCCGTCTCGTGCGGCTTGATCAGAATCTAGCTTTGGTGTCGATCCACGGCAACGGGAATCTATGTCCCACCACGGTTTTTCCGCCGAAAAAAGTTTGTCGAATTCGACCCGAACGAGCGAGCGACACGGTATTGTCGGACGCTGAGGGGCGGGGGGTTGACAGGGGCAGGAGGGGGGGCGCTGTGCCTAGAGTCGGTCGGCTGGCCATCACTTTGGCGCTGCTCGCGGCCGTGGCCGGTGGACTGGCGTTCGCGGGGGTGAACCTCACTTCCCAACCCACCACCGTCGATTACACCTCGCTCCCGGGACAGCCGGTCAATGTCACTATGCAGACCGTAGGTTCCTACGGTTCTGGCATACATGCGACATGGGTGTCATACATGACCAGGACGTCCGGGGGCCAGTGGTTGCACACGACGGTCTGGCAGGTGCCGGCGCACAGACGCATCGACGTGACGATCTACCAGTACGACTCCGGAAGTCCTTTGCGCAATCAGCAAATTGGTATGGTGCAGGGCACGATCGGCGACGTCGCCACGCTCAACGGCAAGACTTTCCGCGTCATCAACACGAACGCCGGCAATGGCGTCGGGCACACGTTTTCGATGCCGAGCCTCGGGATAAACGTGCCTCTTTACGGCAACAATTCCAACGCAAATCTTTGCGGGGCTGCTCCTTGTAGCACCGCCTCGCCGCACAACATCATCAAATTCTCCTTCATGAGCCCCGGTCCCGGGACATACCCGTGGCAGTGTTTTGTGCCCTGTGCCCTGGGCTTTTTGTATGGCAACGGGGGCCCGATGCAGACGGTCGGCTGGATGGACGGCTTCATGAAAGTCGTCGCCTGATGCCCGGCGACGCCGAGCGCGGCGAGGGGTCCAACGACCCGGTTGCCGTCGGGGCTGGAGATCTGAGCGGGGCGGGCGGTAGATCGGGGAGAGTTACTAATGAGGTGCGCCACGGATGGCGCATGATCGGTCTTTGGGTCGTGCTGTCTGCCATAGCCGATCCGCTTTTCTATTACCTCGCCGGGCCCCACATTCCCCCCGGGACGATGAGCAACACGGCCAACGGTGCGCAGTTCGACTTCAACATCCTTTTCATTGCTGCTTTGCCGGTGATGCTCGCGGTGTGGATCTACATGGCGTACGCGATCATCAACTGGAGGGCCTCGCGTGGCGGCCCGGAACCGGTCGGCGGCCCGAAAGCCCGGAGCAACCTGCCCGTCCAGATGACCTGGATCGCCTTCACGACGGCGCTCGTGCTCTTCCTGTTCGGGTTCGGGACCTACGAGCTCGTGCAACCAGAAGGTGCCGGCGGCGGGCAGGGACCGGCGCCGGTGTGGACCCCGGCCTCGCACGACGTGCTCCCGATCCAGGTGATCGGCCAGCAGTGGAAGTGGACCTACCGCTACCCGACCTTCGGCGGGTTCGAGACGACTGACCTAGTCGTGCCGGACCACACGGCGATCGCCTTCCACGTGACCTCGCTCGACGTGATCCACGACTTTTGGGTCTACCAGCTCGGCGTCAAGGCCGATGCCAACCCGGGCCAGGACAACGTCGCCTACACGACCCCGGACCAGCTGGGCAGCTTCATCGTTCGCTGCGACGAGTTGTGCGGCCTTTGGCACGGCGCCATGTACAACTCCGGGGAAGTGGTCACCCCCGCCCAGTTCCAGTCGTGGGCCGAGGCCACCGAACGCCAGCTCGCCGCGAACACCAAGTTCCTTCCTCCCTTCGCCTGGACCTACACACCGGACGCCAACGGTGCTGACGGCGGCTACTACCCCGACAACGTCGACCCTTACAGCCCCGTCGAGACCTACGGGGCAAGCCAGCCCGGCGAACCGCTTCCGGCCACGTCGACGACCAAGGACAAGAAGTGATGTTTTTGCGCGACAAGGCCCATCTCGGTGATGGAGGTAGCTGAGCGGCATGGCACAGGACACAGCTGAGGTAGCCGGGTCCTCGTATCCCGGTGAGGTCTCCATAGGGCGTGCCAACCTCGACAGGCGCCCCGACTGGCTCAAGCCGCACATGGGCTGGGCGATGGTCGGTGCTGTAGTCGGATGGTTCTTCGGCCGCTACGTGGGCGATCTGATCGCAGGTAGCTGGCCCGTCAGCCAGAACACGACGATGAACAACGTCGCTGTCGTGTTCGCGTTGTCCTTCGGCGTGCTCGGGTGGCTCATCGGCATCGGCGGGCTGACGTACCCGTTCTTGAAGATGCTCGGGCGGGAGCCGGCGCCGGTGCTCCCGACGCGGTCTTGGGTGCGGTACTTCCGCATGACCGAGGACCACAAGGTCGTCGGTCTGCAGTACCTGGTCGGCGTGCTCGTTTTCCTGTTCACGGCGGGATTGTTGGCGATGGGGATCCGCACCGAGCTCCTCAGTCCGACGAGCCACGTCTTTGGACCTGGCACCTACATCGCTATTGTCGGCGAGCACGGCACGATGATGATGATGATGGCGTCGTCGGCCGTCGTCGGACCTCTCGGCAACTGGCTGATACCGCTCATGATCGGTTCCCGCAGGATGGCCTACCCCCGCATCGAGGCGTTCTCCTTCTGGGTCTTCATGGCCGGCTACCTCGTCATCATGACGGCCCTTCCCCTTGGGGGATTCCCGACAGGTTGGACCGGCTACGCGCCGCTGCAGACCCAGGCCAACCCGGGCATGGACGCCTATCTGGTCGGTTTCGCCGTGATCGGTGTCGGCATGATCATGGCGGGATTCAACCTCGCCGCCACGATCATCAACTACCGGGCGCCCGGCATGACATGGAGCCGGCTCCCGATCTTCGCCTGGTCGGTCCTGGCCACGACGGCCCTGCTCGTGCTGGCGACTCCAACGCTCATCGTGGCGGGCTATCTCGGCGTGCTGGACCGGACCGTGCAGACGGCCTTTTATGTGACCGAGCACGGAGGGAGCAGCTTTTTGTGGGAGAACCTCTTCTGGTTCTTCGGGCATCCTGAGGTCTACATCATGGCACTGCCCGGCTTCGGCATCGTCATGGAGATGCTGCCGGTGTTCACGAGAAAACCACTGTTTGCCTACAGGGTTGCCGCGGCCGGGATGATCGGTGTGGCACTGCTGTCGTTCTTCGTCTGGCAGCACCACCTGTTCCAAAGTGGCATCAACCCGGACATGCGACCGTTGTTCATGTTGACGACGGAGCTGATCTCCATCCCAACCGGGTTCTTGTACCTGGTCACGCTCGGCACGCTGTGGAAGGCGAAGATCCGCTTCGAGGTACCGATGCTGTTCTGCCTCGGGATGCTCTTCAACTTCCTCATCGGGGGGATCACCGGCGTGTTTCTCTCCGACGTCCCCGTGGACGTGACCGTGCACGGCAGCTTTTTCGTGATGGCGCACTTCCACTACACGATCATGGGCGGCCTCATCTTCGCCTTGTTCGGAGGCCTCTACTACTGGCTGCCGAAGATGACCGGCAAACAGATGAACCAGAAGCTCGCCAAGGCCCACTTCTGGACGTTCTTCGTCTTTTTCAACTGCACGTTCTTCCCCCTGTTCCTCGTCGGCCTCTTGGGCCAGCCGCGGCGTGTCTTCGAGTACGCCCACAACCTGCAGACCCTGAACGACATCTCGTCGGTCAGTGCCTTCCTGCTGGGGGCGTCCTTCCTCATCTTCATCTTCAATTTCGTGTGGTCGATCTACATCGACCCGGTGAAGGCGCCGGACAACCCCTGGAATTCGAGGGGGCTCGAGTGGCAGACGGCGACGCCCGTGCCGTGGTTCGACTTTGAGCGCATCCCCGTCGTGCTCTCTGACCCCTACCACTACGGGGAGCCCGAAGCCCCGCCGGTGGCGGACCTGGGTGTCTCTTCCCTCGCCTCGGCCGGCGCCGTCGCGCTGCGGCGAGGCCGTCAGTCCCGGTGACATCGAGTCGCCGCCCGGCGTGCCGGGAGATCTCGATCCCCGTTCCCCCATCATGTAAGCGGAGAGCACCATGGCCGACACGATCAAGTCAACTGAATCCTTCCCGACGTTGCGGGAGACGCCAGAGGAGATCGCCTACGAGTTGCGCGCCCACGAGGGCGCCCTGTGGACAGGCAGCCGTATGGCGATCGGCATCTGGGCCTTCGCCTTCGCGGCCTTGGCCTTCGCCTACTTCTATCTGCGCTCTGCTAACAACGCCAGCTTGTGGCGTCCCGTCCACATCACCGCCCCCACGGGTGTCGGCGCGGCGGTGTTCGCCTTCTCGGTGGCGAGCGCCTTCCTCGTCGGTTACGGGCTGTGGCGCTTTCGGGCCGGCTCGGAGCTCGACTGGCAGGTCAGCGGCTGGACGGGTGTGCTGTGCACTCTCACGGCCGTGTCGCTGCAGATCTGGCAGCTGACGGTTCTCCCGTTCTTTCCCGGATCCAGCGGGTACGCATCGTGTTTCATCGGCTGGGCCGGGATGAACATCGCCTTGTTGCTTTCGGGCGCCTACTGGCTCGAGACACTTCTCGCGCGCCAGCTTCGCTTGCGCCGTGCCATAACAGAAGACGGGGGCGTCGCCCGCTCGAGCCTGCCCGCTGTCCGGCTCTTTCGCGTCAACCTCGAGGGCTGCACGTACTACTGGTTCTTCATCGCTTTCGTAGCGCTCTTTTTCTGGGCGCTCTTCTACGTGGTGTGAGGGCGCCGGGCTCCGCGATGCGACCGTGTCAGCACCCCGCCAGCTCCACCTCGGCGTCGAAAGGTGGACAATAGACAGATGAAAGACTATTTCTTGGGCCCCCAGGTGCTTACCTTGGCGATCCCGCTCGGGTTCTTCCTGCTCGTCTGCTTCTGGGGGTTTTTCCAGCGCAACCGGGCGCGATGAGCCTCGAGGCCGCCGAAGAGCGGCCGGCCGCGACGCGGGACACCCTTCGGCGTGTGTGCCTTTTGGGGGCGGCGGGCCTGCTTGCCATAGTCGTCCTCGTGCCCCCGTTGTCAGGCCTTGCCCGCCGTTACGAGTTCGTCGAGGCACTGCAGTTCTCCGTTCTGGCGATGGAGCTGCCGGCGCTCGTTGTGCTCGGGGCTCGTTCGGCACCGCGGCGACCGGCACGGCGACGTCCAGGCAGTGCCTTTTATCTCGGGCTTTTCATGGGTGCGGTCATAGCATGGAGGACCCCGGTGGCTGTCGACGCGCTGCAGCGCCTCCCATGGCTCGTTGCCGCCGAGGTGTTGAGCCTGGTCCCCGTCGGCGCTGGCTTTTGGCTGCAGCTCGTCCAGTCACCACGAGGCTTGCCCGCATCCAACCGGCCGGTGCGGGCGGCGATGGCAGCCGTTGCCATGTGGACGGTGTGGATCGTCGCCTACCTGGTCGGCTTTTCCAGCTCCTCGTGGTACAAGGCCTTCCACCACGTCGCCGGCCGCGGACTGAGCACCGCGGCAGACCAGCAGTTTTCGACGGCGGTGCTGTGGTTCATGGCCGCGGTGGCTTTCATGCCCGTCGTGTTCTGGAACTTGGCGGCGTGGCTGCGCTCGGAGGATCAACAGGCTGCTGGATACCGGTCCTTGTCAGGCGGCGAGACGAGCCAGCTCGGCGCCAACCGCTCGGCCAGCTTGGAGCTATGAGTACGGCAGTGTGGGCAGCGCCGGCTCGGTGAGGTGGGCGGAGAGGATCTGATCAGCCGCGCTGATGTCGGCGAAGGCGGCGGCCCGATCGGAGGCCAAGGCCCGTTCTCTCGAGGCGAGGTCGTGGAGAGCGGTGCCGTCACTCGGCTTATTCAGCAGCGTCTCCAGGTCGGTGATCGCTCCCAGGGCGTCCGAAGTGGCCCATAGCGTCACGGAGTCAACCAAGTCCCCGAGCTTCTTGCCTGCCGCGGACCCGGGCACTTCGATGTTGGAGAGATCGAAGATGCTGTCGTTGGTGAACGAGCAGGCGGCGATGTCCTGGCTCATGAGCGAGGGGGCTTGGCGCCGGTCGGAGCCGGAGAGCGAGCCGGAAACCTCGTCAGCGTGGATCGAGAAGGACTCCTTTACGGCAAAGGCGCAAGGGGCCAGATCTGTGTTCACCTCGCTCATGACGCTTTGTCCAGCCGAGATGTCGGCCGCAACTGAGCTGTGCACGGGGAGGTCCGAGATCACCGTGACCGCCAGCACGACGACGACCCCGACAGCGACGAGAAGGGCGCGCTTTCGGTACCAAGGTGCCGGCGCCTTGGAGGTCTTTGCCGCCGTCTCGAAGCTGGCGCCGCCTGGTGGCTGGCCCGTGCTCATCGGACGCCCGTGAGTTGGCCCGCGTAAGTCGCGATTCCTTTCGCGAACCTCGTGATGTCCGCCTTCGCCAGAGCGTAGGTGCCAGCGGGCCGGCTTTCGTCAGCGAAAGGTGTGGCACTGAACCGGAACCGCCCCTTGGCGTCGAGGAAGTACATGACGTCGTTGTGCTCCACTGTGCGAGTGGCGTCGTCGAAGCTCACCGTTATCCCGTAATTGCGCCACACCGTGTTCAACTCCGACAAAGGACCTGTCAACATGTGCCAGTTCGAGAGGCGGCCGAGGCCGGTCTTCTCGAGCACATTGTCCAGTCCTGATACGGCGGCGGCCGCGGGATCGGTGTTGATCGTGAGGAAGCTCACCCGCTTGGCCAAGGGCCCGAGGTCGGCGTCAGCCAGCGCGATCTCATCAGCGACGACGGGGCAGATGTCGTTGCAGCGCCCGTCGAAGAACGTGAGGACGACGACCTTTGATTGTTCGCCGGCGAGCGAGACCGCCCGGCCGCTTTCGTCGACGAGGGAGAAGGGAGCCGCCTGGCCGGGTGTCATGCGGTCGAGTCCCATAAAAGCAGCCAGACCCCCCGGTACCACAGCCTCGTGTTCGCCGCCCGGAGAGACGGCCGGACGTGTCGGCACAAGCGTGGTCGCCGTAGGCGTCGGGCTGGGGTTGACACCGGCCGCATCAAGCACGTGCTCCAACAACGCGCCCCCTATCCCGAGCACGGCCGCGGCGCACAGCACCCACCAGACGAATTTCCGCGGGATGCGCGTCGGGCCGGCCGCGAGCGCCGCCGCCCGGTCCAGCGGGGCTCCGGTCGAGGCCTCATGCGAGCCCGGCTGCATCGTGTCCGTCATCGGTCCGGGTGTCTCGGTCACGGGTTCAACTGCGCCGGGCGAGGGGGTCGATGCCCATGGCCACAAAGACGGCCGTCAGATAGGTGGTCGAGAAGCCGAACGGTTTCATGGCGCGAGCGGGCCTCGTTTCACGCCAAAGAGCGACTGCGCAAAAGAGCAACGCCCTCTCATAGCTGCCGGCGCCTAGTGGGGGCGAAAGTGGGCGATTGGCAAGCGGACGAGCGAGAGGCGACGAGAGCGCGCCTGTAGCAGAAGATGTCGCGGGTCACTTCGGTCATGTCGGCGATCGACGGCAGCATAGGGACCTGCGCGGCCGAGTAGTCGTCGCGATAACCCACCGTGAGTGCCCAGAAATGCCGAGGGGCATCGAGCGATGAACGTGCCGGGCTTTTCAGCTCGCCAGCGTTGACGCTCAGGTCCCGAGGCACCCGATGAGGGTAGTGCAGAGCGAGCCAGCACCCGATCGTCACGCGCCTCTCATGGGCTGCTCAGGTCACTAAAATGACCTTTAGTGGCGATGAAACCACTGTAAGTGGTGAACCAGGCCGGTTTCCGTTCCGAAGATCGTTGCGCGGGGAGCCAGTGACGCCGGGAGGCGTATAGCCTCGGTTTTCCACCGTTATCGTGATGCGAACCAGGGCGGTGAGGGGGAGGATCGTCGATCATGCCGGGCATGGGCTCAGGTCTCCAGACGAACAATCCCATCGTCGTGGAGGCGTTCCGGAGCCTGCTCCAGCATCAGGCCCTCATCGTTCTGGTGCTGCTTGCCATATTGGCGGTGGGTTGGAACCTGCTGCGCGCCGCGCAGCTGCGAAAATTGGCGAACGGCGTCGCAAGCTCCGAGGTGCCGCCGGCACCTGAACCGAGCCCGCGACGCCTTTTGCGGATCGCCTTCGGGCTCATCTGGATCTTTGACGGCATCCTGCAGGCGCAGGCCTCGATGCCTCTCGGGATGACGACGCAGGTGATCAAGCCGAGCGCGGCCGCCTCCCCGTCTTGGGTCCAGCACCTCGTCAATGCCGGGGGGACGATCTGGAGCAACCATCCCATCACCGCGCCCGCCTCGGCCGTGTGGATCCAGGTTGGTCTTGGCATCTGGCTGCTCGTCGCCCCACGAGGCAACTGGTCACGCCTCGCTGGACTTTCCAGCGCCGCATGGGGGCTCGTGGTGTGGGTGTTCGGTGAGGCCTTCGGTGGCATCTTCGCCCCAGGACTCAGCTGGACGACGGGTGCCCCGGGGGCGGTGCTCTTCTACTGCATCGCCGGCGTGCTCATCGCCTTGCCGGAGCGGGCCTGGAAGAGCCCCCGGCTCGGTCGAGCCGTCCTCGCCGGCATGGGTCTGTTCTTCGTCGGCATGGCCCTGTTGCAAGCCTGGCCGGGTCGCGGCTATTGGCGGGGTCAGCTCCAGGCGCACTCCACGGCCGGGACGCTCGCGTCAATGGTCCGCCAGATGTCGCAGACGCCTCAGCCGCACCTTTTGTCATCATGGGTGGCGAGCTTCGGCTCGTTCGACGCGGCTCACGGTTGGGGTGTCAACCTCTTCTTGGTCGTCTGCCTCGCAGCTCTCGGCGCCGCTTTTTTGAGCGGGCGGCCAAGCTTGGTCCGTCTCGCCGTGCCGGCCGGGATCGTGCTCTGCCTGGCCGACTGGATTCTCGTCGAGGATCTCGGCTTCCTTGGTGGTGTCGGGACGGACCCCAACAGCATGATCCCGATGGCACTCGTGTTCACCGCCGGGTACTTAGCACTTGGGCAGGCCGTCGCCGAAGTCGAGGTGCCGGTGCCGGCGCCCCGCGCTTCTTTGTCCTCGCTGCGGGAGCGTTTGACGGCCCGACCTGCCTACAGCTTCCGCGTCCTGGCCGCGCTCTGCGCCATCGGGGTGACCCTGGTGGGTGCCGCCCCGATGGCCGTGGCTTCCACCGAGTCGAACGCGGACCCCATCGTTTATCAGGCGATCGACGGCACGCCGAACGCCGTCAACTACCCGGCGCCGCCTTTTAGACTCGTCAATCAGTTCGGCCGGTCCGTGTCGTTGCAGAGCCTGCGGGGACGGGCCGTGGCCCTGACGTTCTTGGATCCTGTCTGCGTTTCGGACTGCCCGATCATCGCCCAGGAGTTCCTCGCCACCGACGAGATGCTCGGGGCCACCGCGAGGCGGGTCGAGCTCGTGGCGGTTGTCGCCAACCCGGTCTACCGCTCGGCGGGGTACCTGGCCGCCTTCGATCGCCAAGAGGGCCTCGGCCACGTTGCCAACTGGGAATTCCTCACCGGCTCGGTATCACAGCTCCAGGGCGTCTGGAACTCGTTCGGGGTCCTCGTTGCCTACTCGAGCGGTGGATCGATGATCGCCCACAGCGACATCGCCTATGTCATCAGTCCGACCGGTCGCGCCCGCTACGTCATCGACGCCGATCCGGGTCCGGCGACTCAGGTGTCCGAGTCGTCTTTCTCCGGCGTGCTCGCGAGCGCGATCCGCAGCGTGTTGTGACGATGCAGCCTCCCGGCGCGAGCGACTGAGCGCGAAGTGCCATGAGCTACGTCCTCGACAACTGGTCTTACGACCCGTTCCTCATCGTCGTGGGGGTCATCGTCGTTCTGCACGAGCTGGGCCTGCGCAATCTGACGACTCCGCTCGCAACCCGAACGGGTACGAGCCCGTCGCCGCAAGTCGCTTCTTTTCTATAGCGGCCTCGGTGTGCTGCTCCTAGCAGTCGTCTCGCCGATCGACTACTGGGCCGACTACTACTTCTTCGTCCACATGATCGAGCACATCTTGATCATGTTCTTCGCTCCGATCCTCATAGTGGCCGGGGCTCCTTGGCTGCCGCTCATACATGGCTTTCCCGTCGGAGTGCGTCGACGCGTCGGGCGGGCCGTTCTTTTGAGCTCTTGGGCGAGACCGTTGCGGGCACTTGGCCGGTTCGCCTCGAACGGGGTCGTCGCGGTCGTGCTGTTCAACACGGCCATGGTCATCTGGCATGTCCCCGCCCTGTTCGATCTTGCCGAGAGGAACCAGGACGTCCACATCTGGCTGATGCACTCGTCCTTTTTCGTGACGGGCGTCTTGTTCTGGCTGCAGATCATTCCCTCCCATCCGATCAAGCCTAAGCTGACGACCCTCCGCGGGATCTGGGCGATCCTTTTCACCAATGTGGTGATGGTCATTCTGGCAATGTCGCTCAGCATCTTGTCGTCGGCGTCGTGGTACTCGGTGTACGACCACTTGCCCGGCATCCGTCTCTCGCCCTTCGCCGACCAGCAGATTGGCGCCGCCATCCTCTGGGTGTGCGGTGACTTCTGGGCCTATCCCGCCTTGGTCGTGCTCATTGGAAGGGCTATCCGTGAAGAGGGGAGCGGGAGCACCCTCATCGACCGGATGCTGGGGAGAAGGGCTCTCAGCTTGGAAGAGACCCCGAGCAGCTGATCGGTTCCGTCTCGTATCGGGCGGCGCTCTGCCTTAATCAGCTGTTCACACTGCGCTCATTGTCAAGAAACCGGCCTTCTTTATCGTCAGCTGTAGAGGTCGGGATGCCGCACGGTGTTTGGAACAGTGCGGATGGCAACGACGAGAAAAGGGGGCCAAATGTCGGATATGAGTGTAGGGGGGATGCGCGCGGGCACGAGAAGCCGCTCGCCGACCGCTGCGGCGTTCGAGTCGCCACATTGGCCTTGGGCCTCCGCCGGACTGGTCGCGTTCATGCTCGTCGGCGTCGTCGCAGTCGTGATCACCCTCTCGATCGTGTTCGGCTCGTGACCGGCCAAAGCAGGTGGCGTGTCGAAACGAGGCCTTTCGACAAAAGGGCTCTGACCCGGCTCAGCTCTCCTCGGCGGGGCTCGGGGCATCGTGGGAACGCTGAAGGCCTTCGTGACGGGGTGACTTGCTGCGCAGCCCCACGAGGCCCTCCGGGTTGCGGATACCCAAGGCGGCAATGACGCCGCCCGCCACACACATCGCCGCAGTGATGACCATCGCCTTGCGGAACTCGACCGAGAGGGCCCCGGGGTGGGCGTAGCTGCGGCCGGAGATGCCCGCCAACGCCGGCAGAACGGCGACGGCGAGGAGGCTGCCGACGCGTGCGACGTAGTTGTTCACTGCCGAGGCGATGCCGGCATGCTCGCGCGGAGCCGCGCCCAACGCTGTCGTGGTCAAGGGCGCGACCGTGATCGCCAGGCCAAGCGAGAAGACCAACATAGCGGGGAGCACGCCTGTCACATAAGAACGTGAGCCGGTGCTGGGAATCAAAAGAGCCAGCCCGGCACCTACAACGATCGGCCCAAGGCCCATCTGTAGGCGAGGGCCGATCCTTGCGGCGAGCTGGCCGGAGCGAGCCGAGAGCAGGAGCATCACGACGGTCAGGGGAATCAGTGAAGCCCCCGCTTCAAAAGGCGTGTACCGATTGACCACCTGCAACTCGACGGGAAGAATGAACAAGGCGCCTCCGAGCGCCGCGTAGACGATCAAGGTCACGCCGTTGGTGACGGAGAACTGCCGATTGGCGAACAGTCCGAGGGGGAGCATCGGTGCCGTCCTGGCCCGCTCGACGAAGACGAAGGCGACGCCTGAGATGACACCCGCCGCGAGCACCAGGATGACTTCTACTGAGTCGAAGCCTCGTTCCGGCCCCTCGATGAGCCCATAGGCGACCGCGGCGAGCGCGAACATGCCCACGACCGCGCCGGGCACGTCGATGTGACCGACGGCGTCGGTGCCACGCGACTCGGGTACGTGGCGCATCGCGAACACCAGGACCGCCACGCCTAAAGGGATGTTGATGAAAAAGATCCAGCGCCACGAGGCCGCCGCGATCAGGTAGCCACCTAGGAGCGGGCCCGCCGCGGCAGCAAGGCCGCCAAGACCGGACCAGGCCCCGATAGCTCTTCCCCGGTCGGCCGGCGAAAACGACGCCTGCAAGATGGCGAGGCTTCCCGGGGTGAGCAACGCTGCCCCGACGCCTTGGACGACCCGGGCGACGATGAGCGCCGTCGAGTCCGGGGCGAAGCCGCACGCGGCCGAGGAGAGCGCGAACCAGGCGATGCCGATGCAGAACACCAACCTTCGTCCGTAACGGTCGCCGAGTGAGCCCCCGAGCAGCAAGAGGGCCGCCAGGGTGAGCGTGTAGCCGGTGACGATCCACTGCAAAGTACCGACGCTCGCAGCAAAGCTCCGCCCTATCGTCGGCAGTGCGATACCGACGACGGTGGTGTCGATCAGTGCCATGCCCGAGCCGAGCACCGTCGCCGCGATGACCCACCTGCCTGCAGCTGACTTGTATGTCAGGCCGGTCGTACTCTCCACCGGATCTAAGACTAAGGCTCTACGCGAGGGCTCAGGTCGGCGAGGCGACCCAGCTCGGGTCGGAGCGTCCGAGCGCGCCGGCTGTCGCAGCGACGCTTGACCCCACGACCAAGGCGATGACGAGCGGGTAGACCGTGTGATGGTGGACGATGAGGGTCGCGCCGACGACGGCGCCGGCGAGCATCGTGGCGACGGCAACGATTCGACGCCCCGCCTTGGCGCCAGGTCCGCGGGCGATCGTGCTGTCGGCGGCCGTACCCGTGATCGTCATCGTGAGAACGGTCGCGGTCAGATCGGGCACCGCCAGCTTGCGCACACTGGCGTTCTTGATGCCCATCCCGATCACCAGCACGACTATGAGGCCGTAGCGGTAACCGGTTCCCACAGGGGTGGACATGAGCGCTGCCAGTATCACGGCGGCGGCCAGGAACACGCTCTGCACAGTCGTGGCAAAGCTCAGGTGGTTGGCCCGGTGTGAGCTGAACCTGGAGCCGATGCGACCGCCCGCCAGGCTTCCGAGGACGAAGGAAGCAATGGCCACGATGGATGCGGCGATCGAGAATCCCGGCGCGCCGACAAGAGCAAAGCCCAACAGCACCACATTGCCGGTCATGTTGGCGACGAAAACATGACCGAGGACGAGATAGCTGAACGCGTCAACGAGGCCGGTAACGAGCGTCATCGCCACGAGCATGGGCGGCAACGGCCCGTGCTTGCCGTGGCTGCCGAGAAGGGTCTGGCGCACATCTGTGAGGAAGGCAGTCATGTCGGGCTCCTCGGGTTCTGGGGAAGTTGTCCGCCTTCATGGGTCCGGTGGCTGGTCGCCGCCAAGGATGCTAGGGCCCGACGTCTCTGCAACGGGCAAGAGCCGGCAGGTTATGGCGCCCGACGGCCACGAGCTGGCAACGCTCAGAGGGCCGTCTCGCTACAGCGAGCGATGTGGAGGGTTCCGCCCGAAGTGGGCAGGTACGGTTCGCGAGTCTGAGGCGCCTGCCCAACGCGGCCTCAGCCCCAAAGCGGCGACACTAAGGTGAGTAACGATGGCTGAAGTTCTGCTCTTCCATCACGCGCAAGGACTTACGACCGGCTGCGTGGCCTTCGCCGACGAACTGCGTGCCCGCGGACACCGCATGCACACCCCGGACCTCTACGATGGCAAGACCTTCGACTCGCTCAGCCAAGGCGTCGGCTACGCCGAGGAGGTGGGCTTCGACACGTTCCTCGAGCGCGGCCGGCTCGCCGCTGAAGCCTTGCCCAAAGGGATCGTCTATGCGGGCTTCTCGCTCGGGGTCCTTCCCGCCCAGATGCTCGCCCAGACAAAGCCCGGTGCCAAAGGAGCCCTGCTGTTTCACAGTTGCGTGCCGACCTCGGAATTCGGCGGTCCGTGGCCCGAGGGCCTCCCGCTCCAGGTGCACATGATGGATGCCGACGAGTGGGTCTTGCCACCGAACGAGGATCTCGAGGTCGCCCGTCGGCTGGACGAGACGGTCGAGAGCGCGGAGCTGTTCGTTTACCACGGAGACCGGCACTTGTTCGCCGACTTATCTCTGCCCGACTACGACGAGGCTGCCGCCTTTTTGCTCAACGATCGTGTTCTCGGCTTTCTCGCCGAGCTCGGTTAATCGCTGAGGCGACCCGCAGGCTCCATCTTTTCGAACCCAGCCCTAGGATCGGGCGAACCTTGGTGCCCCCACGCTGGGGGCCGCGGCGGACATTGCGAGATCGAGCGAGGAGTTGGAAAGAGGCGCCCGTGACGGTCAATAGGGACGCTCCGCATGACTCGGTCAGGCGGAGCTACGACGAGGTTGCCGAGGAATACTCGGCGCGTATCGGTGGCGAGCTCGCTCACAAGCCCCTCGATCGAGCGCTTCTGAGCGCTCTTATCGAGCAGACGGCGCCGGGCTTACCGACCGCCGATCTTGGTTGCGGGCCGGGTCATGTGGCAGCTTGGCTCGCCGGAAGGGGCGCAACGACGGTCGGTATCGACCTTTCCGGCGCCATGGTCACACTCGCTTGCAGGTTGCACCCCGAGCTCGAGTTCCGCCAGGGTGATCTCCTCGACCTGCCCGCTGGAGATGGCGAGTTCGGAGCCGTCGTCGCCTTCTACTCGATCATCCACCTCGAGGCTTTCGAGCTCCGCCCGGCCCTGCAAGAGATGCACAGGGTGCTGCGGCCTTCGGGGCTCTGCCTCGTCTCGTTCCACGTCGGCTCCTCCGTGAGGCATCTCAGTGAGTGGTGGGGCCATGAGGTGGACCTCGACTTCTGCTTCCTCGAGCCCCAAGGCGTGGTCGAGTCCCTGGAGGCGGCGGGTTTTGTCCTCGAAGCGAAGCTGGAGCGTGTCAGCTACCCCGAGGAAGCCGAGACCCGCCGTGCCTATCTGCTCTCGCGCCGCGCCTAGAGGTCGGTCGCGGCCGGGATGATCGTGGTCCGGTAAGCCTCGAGAGTCTCGGGGATGTTGTCGTGCATCAAGTAGAGGGCGAACTGGTCAACGCCGATGCCGGCCAGCTCGCTGAGCCGCTCGATGTGCGCTTCGACCGGCCCGAGAAGGCAGAACCGGTCGACTATGTAGTCGGGCACGAAGTCTGCCGACGGGTTGCCCGCTCTTCCGTGGTGGCTGTAGTCGTAGCCCTGCCGGTCCCGCACATAGTCGGTGAGCGCCCGGGGAACCTCCGACGACTCCCCATAGCGGGCCACCAGATCGGCGACGTGATTGCCGACCATCCCCCCGAACCAGCGCAGCTGCTCTCGTTGGTGGGCTATGTCGTCACCGACATAGGCAGGGGCGGCGACGCAAATGGTGAGCTCACCGGGATCTCGGCCCGCGGCGCGGGCGGCGGCGCGGACCGAGTCGATCGTCCAGCGGGCGATGTCGGGGTCGGCCACCTGCAGGATGAGGCCGTCGGCCCGTTGCCCGATCACCTGCAGTGCCTTCGGCCCGTACCCGGCGCCCCAGACCGGCAGGCGGCTGTCTCCGGCCCACGGCAACTTGACACTGACACCGTTGAGGACGGCCTCGCGCCCTTCGGCGAGCTCCTTTATGGCGGTGATCGCCTCGGCGAAGGTCTGCATGCTCGTCGGCTTGCGCCCGATGACGCGCAGGGCCGAGTCGCCCCGCCCGATACCGCAGACGGTCCGGTTGCCGAACATGTCGTTCAAGGTCGCGAAGATCGAGGCCGTGACTGACACGTCACGCGTCGCCGGGTTGGTCACCATCGGGCCGACTTGGATGTGCGAGGTGGCGGACAGGATGTTGGCATAGATGACGAACGGCTCCTGCCAGAGCACGCACGAGTCGTACGTCCATACGTGGCTGAAACCGGCCTGCTCGGCTTGGCGGGCGCGCTCGATGACCCAGCTTGCAGGTGGGTCTGTCTGCAGTACGACGCCGATGTCCACTGTCGTGACGTCCTTTAGCGCAGTGCCTGGGAGAGCTGGCGGGCAACGAAGCGTCCGTGCCCGGGCTCGCCGCTGTAGGCGCCGTCGTTGATTATCCTCCTGCCGCGGGAGAAGACCGTGTCGACTCGTCCTTTGATCACCATGCCCTCGTAGCAGGAGTAGTCGACGGCCATGTGATGGGTGGCCGCCGAGATGGTCTGGGTGGCGGCAGGGTCGTAGATGACGATGTCGGCGTCCGACCCGGGGCTCAAAGCTCCCTTGCGAGGGTAGAGGCCGAACATCTTCGCCGGGTTCGTGGAGGTCACCTCCACCCAACGAGGAAGGGTGATCTCGCCCGCGACGACTCCTTGGTAGATGAGGTCCATCCGGTTCTCGACGCCCGGGAGGCCGTTCGGGATCTTGGTGAAATCGCCCCGTCCGAGCTCTTTTTGCTCGGCGAAGCAGAACGGGCAGTGGTCCGTGGCAACGATCGACAGGTCATCGGTCCGCAAGCCCCTCCACAGCGCCGCTTGGTGCTCGCGGGGCCGCAGCGGCGGCGTGCAGACGAACTTCGCCCCTTCGAAGCCCGGGCGTGCCATGTCCTGTTCGGACAAGAACAGGTACTGGGGGCAGGTCTCGGCGAAGGTGTTCTGGCCGCGGTCGCGTGCCTCGACGACGGCGGCGAGAGCCGGCGCCGAGGAGAGGTGGACTATGTAGAGCGGCGCTTTGGTGACCTGAGCCAAGCGGATGGCGCGCGAGGCCGCCTCACCCTCCATCTCCGCTGGGCGAGAAAGCCCATGAAAGATGGGGTCCGTCTCACCACGGGCAATGGTGGACGCCACGATGGCGTCGATGGCGATGCCGTTCTCCGCATGGATCATGATGAGGGCGCCGTTGCTGGTCGCCCGCTCCATGGCGCGAAGGATGTCCCTGTCGGTGGCGTAGAACACCCCCGGGTAGGCCATGAAGAGCTTGAAGCTCGTGACGCCTTGGGCGACGAGCTCGTCCATCTCTTTGAGGGAGGTGTCTGTGACATCGGAGATGATGGCGTGGAAGGAGTAGTCGACAGCGGACACCCCGGCGGCTTTTGCCTGCCAGGTGTCCATCCCGGCGAGCAGGGAGCCGCCCTTGGTCTGGATAGCGAAGTCGATGATCATGGTGGTGCCTCCCCAGGCAGCCGCACGCGTACCGGTCTCGAAGGTGTCGGCCGACATGGTCCCGCCGAAGGGCATCTCCATGTGGGTATGGGCGTCGATGCCTCCCGGCAGCACGTACTTGCCCGTCGCGTCGACAACGAGGTCGGCACTCTCCTGCCAAGTTTGCGTCAGTCCGGAGAAGGGGGCGGCGAGTGCCGCGATCTGCTCGTCTTGGACGAGAAGGTCCAAGGGGGAAGCCCCGTCGGGCGTGACGACGGTGCCGCCGGAGATGACGGTGCGCATGATCATGCCTCGCAGAGCTGGCCGTAGGTCTCCGGGCGGCGGTCCCTGTAGAAGGCCCAAATGCGGCGGACCTCGTCGATCAAGCCGAGGTCGAGATCGCGCACCACGACCGCCTCGTCGACATCGGACGCCACCTCGCCCACGAACTGGCCCCGCGGGTCCACGAAGTACGACTGCCCGTAGAACTCATTGGAGCCGAGCGGTTCGATTCCCACCCTGTTGATCGTTCCCACGTAATACTCGTTCGCCACCGCGGCGGCGGGCTGCTCGAGCCGCCACAGGTACTCCGAGAGACCCCGGCTGGTGGCGGAGGGGTTGAAGACGATCCTTGCGCCGCCAAGGCCGAGGGCACGCCAACCTTCGGGGAAGTGGCGTTCGTAGCAGATGTAGACCCCGATGCGGCCAACGGCGGTGTCGAAGACCTGGTAACCGAGGTTGCCGGGCCGGAAGTAGAATTTCTCCCAAAAGCCGGAGACCTGCGGGATGTGGTTCTTACGGTGCTTGCCGAGGTATTGCCCGTCGGCGTTGATGACAGCGGCGGTGTTGTAGAAGATCCCTGGCTGTTCGACCTCGTAGAGCGGGACGATGACGACGACTCCGAGCTCCCTGGCCAGGTCCATGAATTGGCGGATCGTAGGGCCATCGGGAACCGGCTCGGCGAAGTCGTACCACTGCCCGTCTTGAACCTGGCAGAAATACGGCCCGTTGAACAGCTCCTGTAGACAGACGACCTTTGCCCCGGCGGCGGCGGCTTGTTGCACCGAACGGATGGCGTTCTTGGTCATCGTGTCCTTGTCTCCCGCCCACTGCGCCTGAACCAATGCCGCCCGCACCAGATCAGCCATGACGTCCCCCTTAGTGCCCGCTGTGTCCGGCAACACTCGCGCCGAAGATAATCCTTGTCAACGGCGCGCGAGCCGGGCGAGTAGAGCAAGATTTGCTTCGCTAGGTCTCGAGAGGGGAGGCATGGATGGTTCACGAGGTACGAGGCGTCATCGCCAGGACAAAGGGGGCGCCGGTCGAGTTGACGACTGTCTTGGTTCCGGACCCGGGCAGGGGAGAGGCCCTCGTGCGGGTGCAGGCTTGCGGCGTCTGCCACACCGATCTGCACTACCGCGAAGGCGGTATCAACGACGAGTTCCCGTTTCTCCTCGGCCATGAGGCGGCCGGCGTCGTCGAAGCTGTCGGGCCGGATGTCATCTCCGTCGCGCCGGGGGACTTCGTAATCCTCAACTGGCGCGCAGTTTGCGGCGAGTGCCGGTCATGCCGCCGGGGAAGACCGCAGTACTGCTTCGCCACGCACAACGCGACGCAGAAGATGACACTTGCGGACGGCACCGTGCTCGCGCCCGCGCTCGGCATCGGGGCTTTTGTCGAGAAGACGATCGTGGCCGCGGGCCAGTGCACCAAGGTCGACGCGAGGGCGCGCCCTGAAGCAGCCGGGCTCCTCGGTTGCGGGGTCATGGCGGGCCTGGGGGCGTCGATGATCACCGGTGCGGTCGGATACGGGGACTCGGTGGCGGTCTTCGGTTGCGGGGGCGTCGGCTGCGCGGCGATAGCCGGCGCCCGCCTTGGCGGGGCTTTGACCGTAATCGGTGTAGACGTAGACCCGCGCAAGCTCGAGGTGGCGCTGCAGTTCGGGGCGACCCACACGGTGGATGCCTCAACCGAGGACCCAGTCGAGGCGGTACGGGTGCTCACCGACGGCAATGGTGCCGACGTCTGCATTGAGGCCGTGGGCAATCCCAAGGTGATGGAACAGGCGTTTTTTGCCCGTGATCTTGCGGGCACGCTCGTCCAAGTCGGCGTGCCGACGCCCGAGATGCGCCTCGATCTCCCCATGATCGAGTTCTTCGGCCGTGGTGGACAGCTCAAGCCCAGCTGGTACGGAGACTGCCTTCCCTCGCGGGACTTCCCGATGCTCATCAACTTGTACCTGACGGGACGGCTCGACCTCGATCGCTTCGTTTCCGAGACCATCTCCCTAGACGAGGTGGAGGAGGCGTTCCACCGTATGGAGCGCGGCGAGGTGCTGCGCTCGGTGGTCGTGATCGCCTGAGCGCGTCAGAAAAGGCTCAGGCGAGCTCGGTCGGCGTCGCTCGCGCCGGGTTCGGCTGGGCCGGCTCGCGCCTCGGCGCGTCCGGCTCTTGTGACAGTCCCCTTGGCTCAGAAGCCGTAGCCGAGGGGGTCGTGGCGACGCCTCGCCGCAGCTCCACGTGAGGAATGAGCCAGGCCGCGGCAAAGGCGATGAGGCCGATCGGTGCCGCAATTATGAATACCGTCTGGATCGACTGGGCATAGGCGGCGACGATGCCGTGATGCACCACGTAGGGTAGCTTGTCCAAGATCGCCGGGGTGAGGCTCCCGACATTGAGCCCTGACGGCAGCTTGGCGCCGTGGAGATGGTGGACCAGATTGCCGACGAGCACGTTGGAGAAGATCGCACCGAAGATGGCCGCCCCGAACGAGCCCCCGATCGAACGGAAGAAGGTGGCCCCGGAGGTGGCGACGCCGAGCTCGCTATAGGGGACGGCGTTTTGAACTATGAGAACGAGCACCTGCATGACCGCGCCGAGACCCATGCCGAGCACGACCATGTAGAAGGCGTCAGCGGCCGTGGCCGACCCGACTCCCATGCGCGAGAGGAGGAACAGTCCGATGGCGACGCCGGCGGTGCCGACGATGGGAAAGATGCGGTAACGCCCGGTGCGGCTGATGTACTGGCCCGAGCCGATCGACACGACCAACAGTCCGGCCATGAGGGGAAGCAGCTGCAGGCCGGAGATGGTCGGCGACTCTCCGCGGACGATCTGGAAGTAGGCGGGCAGGTAGGTGATAGCCCCGAACATGGAGAAGCCGACTATGAAGCCGACGAAGTTGGCCACAGAGAACGTGCGTATGGAGAAAAGGTGGAGCGGGAGCACGGGTTCGGTCGCGCGCCGTTCCACGAGGGCGAAGAGCCCGGTCAGCACCACGCCTGCGACGCCGAGGGCGATAATCGGGTCGGACGCCCACGGATAGGTCGTGCCGCCGAGGCTCGTGAACAACACGAGGCTGCTCGCCGCGAGCACAAGCACGGCAGTCCCGAGGTAGTCAATGACGTGAGGCACGCGGCGCAAGTGGCCGGGGACTCGGCTGGCGATCACCGCCAGCGCCACGACGCCGATCGGGACATTGATGTAAAAGATCCAACGCCAGGAGAGCTGTTCTACGAACACACCCCCGAGAAGTGGTCCGGCGACACTCGCGACACCGAACACGGCACCGAACAGGCCCTGGTAGCGCCCACGTTCCCTGGGAGGGACGATGTCGCCGACGATCGCCTGGGTACCTACCATCAAGCCGCCGCTGCCGAAGCCCTGGACGGCCCGGAAGGCAATGAGCTCGATCATGGTGTGGCTCAGCCCCGAACAGATCGAACCAGCCAGGAAGATCACGATGGAGGCCTGGAAAAAGACCTTCCGGCCGTACTGGTCGCCAAGCTTTCCCCAAAGCGGCGTCGAGACCGTGGCCGCCAGCAGATAGGCGACCACAACCCAGGAGTAGTGCGAGGCCCCGTGCAGGTCGGCGACGATCGTCGGCAGGGCGGTGGCCACGATCGTCTGGTCGAGGGCGGCAAGGAACATGCCGAGCATCAACGCGCCGATGATGACGAGCACGCGCCGATGCGTGAGGTCGGGGATAGGCGCCCCGGTGGTCGGCTCGATGGTAGAGGTGCTCATTTGTTCGCGCTCGTTTCGCTCTTGTTAACGGAAGGTTTGGGCCGGCTGTGGTCGGGCTGGGAGTCGGCCGGCCGCTGTGCGCCGCGTGCCCGGCAGAGCCCCGTCGTGGACAAGTCCGCCGGCAAGACGGTCCATAGCGCTAGCGGTGAGTGCGGCGAGCGAGTCCTCGCCGCCGTTGGCGCTCCAGTACATGGCGGCCACGCGGGCGGCGGAGAGGGCTGTCGCGGTCACGAGGGCCGGATAGGGGTCGTGACGCGGGTCGGTACCGATCCGCTGCGCAATTGCCGTCGCAAGGTTCTGTTCGATCTCCGCCATGTGCGCCGCGTACGCATAGAGGAGGTCGGGGTCTGTACGCACGGCGCAGAACCTCTGGAACCACGTTTTCTTGCCCTCCCCGAACTCGTCGAAATCAGCGTCGATGGTGGCTGCGTACTCGACGAGCACCGAGCTCAGGGCCAGGAGGGGCGGCTCGCCTGTCGGGCGGGAGAGAAGGCTGCTCCGCAGCTCCTCGATACGCTCGGGGTCTGCGCCTATGACCGCAGACTCTTTGGAGGGGAAGTAGTTGAAGAAGGTTCGCGTTGCGACGTCGGCTGCCTCGGCGATGTCCTCCACCGTCACGTGCGCGAAGCCGCGCTCGGCCACGAGCTTGAGGGCCGCATTGCGCAGCGACAGGCGCGTGGCCCGCTTCTTGCGGTCACGCCGCCCGGAGCGGCCCGGGTTGTCAGCTAGCGTTGCGGAGGCGGGCGAGGGCCCCGGTTCGCCGTGCTGTGGTGCAGCTGTGATCATCATGCCTTGAATGTAACGTTGCAGCGAGTGCACGCATTCCCGGACCCGGACGTGGCAGGCCCCGTATTCCAGGCCGCCCGCTTGGCTGAAAGAACGGAGAAGTAGATGGAAGCTTCACCCAACCCCTGGATAGCGGCCCTTCGCCAAAGCCACGACACCTTGCAGGCCCTCGTCGAGCCGCTCGACAGCGAGCAGGTGACATGGCCTTCCTACGACGCGGAATGGTCGATCGCGCAGCTGCTTTCCCACATTGGGTCCGGTGCAGACATCTTCGGCCTGTTCCTCGACGCCGGCTTGAGCGGACAGGACCCGCCGGGTCCTCAAGACTTCGCCCCGATCTGGGAGAAGTGGAACACCAAAGACCAGCAGGCGCAAGCAACCGATGCGTTGGTGGCAGACGAAGTCGTTGTCAAGCGTTTCGAGTCGCTCAGCCCCGACGAGATAGCACGGTTCCACCTGAGCGTGTTCGGCATGGAGCTGGACGCGACCGGTCTCGCCCGCATGCGCCTCAGTGAGCTCGCCCTTCATACTTGGGATGTGGCAGTGGCCCTCGACCCGACGGCCCGGGTCGCCCCAGATGCTGTCGGCCTGCTTGTCGACACTCTCGGCCTCCTCGCGGAGCGAATCGGCAAACCTGACGGGAGCAAGTGGCGAGTGGGCGTGACGACCGCCGACCCCGAGCGGAGATTCACTCTCGAGCTTGACGAGAAGGTGACTCTCGCCGCCTTCGAGCCCGGGGACAGCCTTGCGAGTCTGGCCCTTCCCGCGGAGGCTTTCGTCCGCCTCGTGTACGGGCGACTCGATCCGGCCCATACGCCTCCAGTGGAGGCTCATGGCGTAGACCTCGACGACTTGCGCCGGATCTTTCCCGGCATGTGAGCTCCAGCTGAGACCGGCGCGTCGAAAAGGCAGGTACTCGATGAAACTGCGTGAATTCCCACCCCGCCTCGCCTCGGGCGCCTACATCCTTCACGCCGGCCTCGAGAAATGGCACGGCGGCGAGGAGAGGGCCATGGCCATTCACGGTTTGGCCGCCGGCGCTTATCCCATCCTCGAACCTATCCCCGCGCCGAGCTTTCTCCGACTCCTCGCGGCGGGCGAGATCGCCACCGGGGCCGTCTTGCTGGCTCCGATGGTCCCCGCCTGGCTTGCAGGGGCCGCGCTCACCGGCTTTTCCGGGGCGCTTCTGGGCCTCTATGCGCGCACCCCGGGTTTTCGCAAGCCGGGCAGCATCTGGCCGGAGTCAAAGGGGACGGCCGTGAGCAAGGACGTCTGGCTGTTGGGCATAGGTCTCGGCCTTCTTGCTGAAGGGCTGTCATCCCGCCAGGGCGTCTGATACATCCGCGGGAGGCCCCATCTGACCAGCTCGAGACGAGCGCCCCGCGGGCCGCTTGTGTTTTGCGTCCGGCCGCAACGGGTAGTGCAAAGCCACGCCAGGTTCATCGAAGAGGCCGCTCGGAAATGAGGCGTCGGTGCCCAGCCATATCGAAGCCCGATTCTTCGAGGAGCTGGGAACGCCGCCAAGAGATGACAAGGGCTGGCGGTCCGACAACCCGGGGCGCGACGAGACCGAAGAGGAGCGAGACGACCGGAATCTGCTCGAGCTGTTACAAGAGCTCCGCGTCGGTGCGCTCGGGGTTCAGGTCCTCTTTGGGTTCCTCTTGTCTTTGCCGTTCTTCGCCGTGCGTTTCGGCCGGCTGAGCCAGTTCCAACGCGATCTTTACGTCGCAAATCTGCTCTTGGCGGCGCTCGCCACGGCGCTTTTCTCGGGCCCAGTCGCTTATCACCGCCTGGTGTTCCGTCGCCATCGCAAGAATCGGCTGGTACGCATCTCAAACACGATGGCCATCGGAGGCCTCTTCAGCGTGGCCCTTGCCGTCACGGGTTCGGTGCTCCTGGCGGTGAGCTACGTCGAGCGGGGTCCTGTCGTCCCTTTCATAGCGGTCGTCACCTTGTTGACTTTCGCCTCCCTCTGGTTCGGGTTGCCTTTGCTCGGCCGCCGCCAGCCGGAGCGCTGAGCCAAGCCTTGGAGAACCAAAGAGCCCAGTGGCAAGACAAATGGCGAGTCCTGCGAGGGCCCTGTTTTACCGGTCGGTGGCACGGGTACGAGGTCCGTGCTCATCGTTGACAAGCGGAGGTGCAATGGTGCCGGTCGGAACTGAAGATGTGATCAGCTTGTTGAAAGCTGATCACGACAAGGTCGAAAAGCTGCTCTCGCGCCTTGAATCCACGGAAGACTCCGGTTTGGTCGCTTACTTCTGCGAGGTACGAGAAGAGCTCGTGCGCCACGAGGTTGCCGAGGAGCTCGTCGTATACCCCGCCTTTCGTCGCAACGTTCCCGGTGGGGACGCGGTGGCCGAGGCGTGCATCGCCGAGCAATCCGAAGCCGAAAAGGCACTAGCTCGGCTCGAAAAGCACGAGAACGAGCCGCTCGTGCTGCGGGCGGGACTGCTCCAGCTGAAAAGGGACGTCCTCGGGCACGCCGAGCACGAAGAGCGGGAGATCCTTCCGGCCCTGGGGGCCCACACCAAGGCGAAAGACCTCGAAGCGCTCGGTCAGCGGTATCAAAAAGCTCTCGCGGCGGCTCCGACGCAGCCGCACCCGCACGCTCCGGACACCCCGCCGGGCAACGTGGTGCTCGGGCCGATCGCATCGGTGGTGGACCGCGTGCGCGACGCCATGAAAGCCTCCACCTAGCACGGCCCGTCTCGGTGGGCCATGCCGGGCTTCCCCCTTCCCGGCGTGCTCGGTAATGGTGCCGGATCCGAAGGCGACTCGCGCCAATCAGTAATCAATTGGCAAGACAGGCATGACAAATGTCACGGCCAAGTCGTGAGCTTGCACACTGCCCGTGGGCGCGGGTTACTGCCAAGGTGGACCCATGGCCTTAATCGATGACCACCGCGGCGGCATACGCCTGAGCTCACTGACGAAGTCTTACGGCGATGTGATGGCCGTACGGGGGATTGACGTCTCGATCAGCTCAGGCGAGACAGTCGCCCTGCTCGGACCTAATGGAGCCGGGAAGACAACCACGATCGACATGCTGCTCGGGCTGGCACGGCCCGATCGCGGCAGCGTCTCAGTCTTCGGGCTCTCGCCTTCTGAGGCTGTGAAGGCAGGAGCGGTCGGGGGAATGCTCCAGACGGGTCAGCTCATCGAGTACCTGAGCGTCCGTGAGCTCGTGACCATGGTCGCCTCGCTCTACCCCCGACCGCTCGAGGTCGACGAGGTGCTCCGCATGACCGGCACGGACGAGGTAGCTGCCCGCCCGGCTTCGAAGCTCTCCGGGGGACAGACCCAGCGCGTGCGCTTTGCCGTGGCGTTGGTCGGCGACCCGGACCTGCTCGTCCTCGACGAGCCGACGGCCGCCCTCGACGTGGAAGGGCGCCGCGACTTTTGGACCGCCATGCGGGGCGTCGCCGCGACGGGAAAGACCGTCCTGTTCGCTACGCACTACCTAGAGGAGGCGGACGCCTATTCCGACCGGGTCATCCTCATGGCCCGGGGCCGGATCGTCGCCGACGGCCCCCCGACCGAGATCAAGGCCAGGGTCGGGGGCAGGACGATTCGCGCGACGCTTCCCGGAGTTGAGCTCGCCGCCCTCCGCGAGCTTCACGGTGTGGCCAATGCCGATTTGAGGGGTGACGCGGTGACACTTTCGTGTGTCGACTCCGATGCCGCCCTTCGCGAACTGCTCGTCCGGTTCCCCGCGGCCCGTGACATAGAGGTGCGAGGTGCCGGGCTGGAAGAGGCTTTCTTGGAATTGACCGCCGAGGACAGCAACGACGATCTAGAGGGGGAAACGCGATGAAGGGCTCCAAGTACACCCGCTTCGAGATCCTGCGCACTTTGCGCGCCCGGCGGTTCCTGCTTTTCTCCTTGGCATTCCCGCTGGTGTTGTTCTTTACCGTCGCCGGTCCCAATCGCCACGCCCATCTCGACGGCATTTCCTTTCCGCTCTATTACATGACGGGCATGGCCGCCTGGGGAACGATGGTCGCAGTCGTCTCGAGCGGAGCGCGCGTCGCAGGTGAGCGCCAGGTGGGCTGGACGCGCCAGCTGAAGATCACCCCTCTCAAGACGAGCGCCTACTTCCTTGCCAAGGTGCTCTGCGGCTACCTGATGGCGCTTTTCTCCATCGCGGTCTTGTGCATGGCGGGCCTGGCGCTCGGTGTGCAGCTTTCCGTCGTCCAGTGGCTGACCATGATCGGCCTGTTGCTCGTCGGCCTCGTCCCCTTCGCCGTTTTAGGCATCCTCTTCGGCCACGTGCTGAAGGTCGACTCTCTCGGGCCGGCGCTCGGCGGCTCGACGTCGCTTCTCGCCCTGCTCGGGGGTGCCTATGGGCCTCTCGCCACGGGCGGGGTCTTCCTCGCCCTCGTCAAGTGCCTTCCCTCGTACTGGCTCGTGCAAGCGGGTAAATCGGCCCTTGGCACAAGCGGGTGGCCGCCGGCAGAGGCCTGGATCGTGATCGCCGTGTGGACGGTGGCTCTCGCCGGCCTCGCCCGGCGCGCCTACGAGCGCGACACGGCTCGGGTTTGAGTGCCGGCCCCGGTACGGTGAACGGCATGGCCCTCGAACCGCTTCCGGCAGGTCAGGCGGAGAGCGAGTGGGTCGCCATCCAACGTAAGTGGACCCGGGGGTGGCGACACGTCGTCTTTCCCGGAGTCTTCCTCGTCTACCTGGTGCAAGTGGGCGTGGGAGTGGCCCAGTACTCGAGGGGCTTGGACGCCGTCGCGGGCTATGTCGTCCTCGCCGCTTTTTGTGTCGCCTACCTCTTTGCGGTCCCCGAGGCCTGGCGTCCGGACTCTCGTCGCTTCTGGCGCTTGTACGCCATCCTGCTCGCCTTGTCCGTCGTCGAGATGCTCTTCGCCCGGGCGGACGCCTTTGTGATGTGCGTCTTCATCGTCGTCGTCACCGTCGCTCGTCTCGGTGGGCGGTCGGCCCCGATCGTGATCGCGTTTACCCTTGGCGCGACCTTCATACCGTGCCTGGTCCCTTCTTGGCACGACAATCTCCGGACTGCGCTCAGCAACGGCACCGCCATCTCCATCCCGATGATCGCCCTCGCGATGTTCGGGTTCTTCAACGTGATGCGCGGCAATCGCGCCCTCGCCGAGGCGCGCGCTGAGCTGGCCCGCCTGGCGGCGGAGAACGAGCGCTCCCGCATCGCCCGCGACCTGCACGACCTGCTTGGTCACTCGCTGACGACGATCACCGTAAAGGCCGGCCTCGCCCGCCGCTTGGGGGCGACAGATCCTGACCGCGCTCTCAAAGAGATCGCCGAGGTCGAGTCGCTCGCCCGGCGTTCGCTTGGCGACGTACGAGCGGCAGTCGCCAACTACCGCGAGGTGACGCTTGCCGGAGAGCTCGCGACGGGTAGGGAACTCCTCCGAGCCGCCGGCATAGCCGCCGACCTTCCTGGAGCGGTCGAGGTCGTCGACCCTGCCTACCAGGAGCTTTTCGGATGGGTGCTACGCGAGGGCCTGACCAATGTTGTGCGGCACGCTCACGCCAGCCTCTGTGTCGTGAGGCTCTCGCGCTCGTCGGTCGAGATCCTCGACGACGGCGTCGGAGGCGCCGGGTGCTCGGGAAGCGGCCTTGCAGGCTTGCAGGAGCGCGTCGCGGCCGCCGGGGGCGTCGTCGATGCCGGACCGAACGTCCCGAACGGCTGGCGCCTTCGCGTCGAGCTCAGGGCCAATGGCCGGGCGCTGACATGAGCGTCCGCCTGCTCATCGCCGACGACCAAGAGCTCATCCGCTCGGCCCTTGCCGTGCTCCTCGCGCTCGAAGACGACTTTGAGGTCGTGGCGACGCTCGGGCGTGGCGACGAGGTCGTGGCCGCAGCCAGAGCACATCATCCCGATGTCGCCTTGCTGGACATCGAGATGCCCGGCCTCGACGGGCTGGCCGTTGCCGGTGTGCTCGCCCAACAAGTGCCGGAGTGCCGAGCCCTCATCCTCACCACCTTCGGCCGTCCTGGCTACCTGAGGAGGGCGATGGAGTCGGGGGCGTACGGCTTCGTCGTCAAAGATTGCCCGCCCGAGCAGCTCGCAGCGGCAATTCGTCGCGTCGCCGCCGGCGAGCGGGTGGTCGACCCTGCGCTCGCCGCCTCGGCTCTCGCCGACGGCGCCTCACCTCTCACCGCCCGTGAGCGTGACGTACTCGTGGCGGCGAGGAGCGGGGGCACCGTCTCGGACATCGCCGAGAAGCTGTACCTTTCTGACGGCACAGTGCGGAACTACTTGTCGGGAGCGATCGCCAAGGCTGGTGCGCGCAACAGGGCCGAGGCGGTCAGAACAGCCGATGAGCTGGGATGGCTCTGAGGCCGCGCTTGTTACCGGCTTGTCTATTTGCGTAGCCACCAGGTAAGGTTTCTGAACTGTTACGAACTGAGGGCAAACGGGTGCCCTGAGTGAATAGCCAACAGGGAGGGAGTGTTCATGAGGAAATTGCTCATGAAGGTCGGCGTGCCTGTCACCGCGGGAGCGATGATGCTCGCCGGTTTCACCAGTGTGGCTGGCGCAGTCGCCAGGCATCCAGCCGCCACGATGAAGCCGACCTTTGATATTGCTTACGAAGGCCCACTTTCTGGTGGGAACGCACAGCTCGGCCTGAACATGGAGTACTCGGTCGAGTACGCCGTCAACCAGGCCAACTCGGGGATGTCCCAGTTCGGCAAGCTCCCCTTCACGCTGGCCTTTGTCCGCAAAGACGACCAGGGGTCAGGCACGATCTCGCCGACGGACGCCCAAGAGCTGGTCTCCGACTCGTCGGTAGTCGGCGTCGTCGGCCCAGCCTTCTCGGCTGCCGTCCAGGCCGCAGAGCCGACTTTCAGCTCGCACGACCTTGCGACCGTGAGTCCCTCCGCCACTGGAGTGAAGCTCGCTTCCTACGGGTGGAAGAACTTCTTCCGGGTAGTCGCCGACGACGGCATCCAGGCACCGGCTGACGCCAACTGGGTCATCCAAAAGCTCGGCCTGAAGGATCTCTACGTCGTCAACGACGCCACCGTCTACGGATTGGGCCTTGCCGACGCCTTCGCCACCCAGGCCAAGAAGGACGGGGCGTCGGTGACTGCCACCGCCTTCCCAGGCACCAGCCAGTGCAGCGACGGGACCGCGAGCCCCACGCAGTACACCGCTGACGCGGCGGACGTCATGACCGCCAAGCCCAAACCGCAGCTCATCTTCTACGGCGGCTACTACTGCGACCTCGGTCTTTTGCTGGGTGCTCTTCACAGCGCGGGCTACAAGGGCAAGGTCATGAGCGGTGACGGCAGTGACAGCATTGCGCTCGTCGCGGACACCAACCCGCACAGTGCCGCCAACGGCGTCTTCGCGAGCTGCGGGTGCGCGGCGCTCGGCACGTCCAAAGCCGACAAGGCCTTCGCCGCCGGTTTCAAGGCGCTCGCTCACTTCGCGCCCGCCATCTACTCGGCTGAGGCGTTCGACGCCGCGAACACGATCATCGCCGAGCTGAAGATCCTCGCCTCGGCAAAGGGCGGGACGGCGAACATCACTCGTGAGAACGTGGTCAAGGGACTTCACACGATCGTCTTCCACGGCATCACGAAGATCATCTCCTTCCAGGCCAACGGGAACATCGCGGGTTCGGCGATCTACGCCAACCAAGTTCAAAACGGCAAACTGGTGCAGCTCGGGCTCGAGTAGCACCTGGCCATAGCTCTTGAACAAGCCGGGCACCCAGCCATCGCGGGGTGCCCGGCTTTTCGTATTGGGCCCCTCGGCTGCAACTGAGTAGTCTGCTCCCCAAGGTTGAGGGGAGTGATCTGACCGAATGCATTGTCCGGCGTTCCTCGCTAACAACAACATCTGGGTCTCACTCATTGTTGGCGGCCTCGCGAACGGATTCCTCTACGCCCTCATCGCGCTCGGCTACACCCTCGTCTACGGCGTCCTCAAGCTCATCAACTTCGCCCACTCGGAGGTGTTCATGGCGGGCGGGTTCGGTGGCCTGTTCGCCATGCGCGTCGTCCTTGGCACCTCCACTCCCGGCGGCTTTTGGGCCGTCGGCTTCATGCTCATTGGCATCGTCGCCGGTGCCCTTGCCGGTGGCGCGACCGCCTTCGTGCTCGAGCGGGTCGCATATCGGCCCTTGCGGAAGCGCAACGCACCGCGGCTGACTTATCTGATCAGCGCCATCGGAGCGTCCTACTTCCTTTTCAATCTCGCCGGCAAGGAGTTCGGGCGGTACACGGCTTTCATCCCGACTGCCGCAGTGATCCAACCCGGAAGCCGTGCCTTCACTCTTTGTGGGGTCGGTGTCCAGTCCGTCTGGATCCTGACAATGGTCACCGCGATCGTCTTGTTGTTCGTGCTCGACACGGTTGTGAACAGGACAAAGCTCGGAAAGGGCATCCGTGCCGTCGCTCAGGACGCCGAGACCGCGAGCCTCATGGGCATACACATAGACAGAACGATCGCCCTCACCTTCGTGCTCGGTGGTCTCATGGGCGGTGCGGCAGGGTTCCTCTTCGGGCTTCAGTTCGGAGTGATCTACACGATGGGATTCGTCCCAGGGCTGAAGGCGTTCACCGCCGCTGTCCTTGGGGGCATCGGCAACATCCGGGGAGCCATGATCGGTGGCCTCATGCTCGGGGTGTTCGAGAGCATCCCGCTACGTTGGATGTCCGCCGAGTGGCAGGACGTTGTCGCTTTCGGCGTGCTCGTGACCCTTTTGCTCTTCCGGCCGACAGGCATTCTCGGTGAGCGCCTCGGGAGGGAGGCATGACCTCAACGCTTCCCGACCCTGAAGGCAACCCGGGCCGAAGACCTGTAGGTGCGCCGGCGCGGTTGGCACGCTCGGCCGACCTGGCGCGCCTCGCGGCCAACCCGTCGCTGCGACGGCTCGGGATATGTGTCCTCGGTTGCCTGGTCGTCGCCGTGATGACGGGACCACCGGGGACGAACGCCGCGCCGACCTCGGGGTTCACCGGAGCGCTGGGGTTCCCGAGGCTCTTTTGGTTCCTCGGCCTCGGTGCCATCGTCTTCGCCCTCGTCTCGCTCTGGCACGGCTTCGGCCACGCCATAGCTTCGCAAGGCCGTCGCGTCCGGACTTCGGTCTTCAAACTGACGTCCCAACGAGGGTTGCGACTGGCTCTCGATCTCGCGGTCGTCGCCTTTGGCTTCATCTGGGTGTCGTGGATCTCACCCGGCAACACCTGGAAGGGTGGTGTCTGCATCGAGATCGGTTGTGCCTTGGCCGCGATGGAGATGGTCGTGTATCGGTTCCAGACACGGTCCTTGCGAGTCGCCCGACCGGCTGGCTACGCGTGCATCGCCTTGTACGGCGTGCTCGCCTGGATGCACAACCCGGTCTCCAAGTACCTGAACACGATCCAGGCCGTGCCGCACGACCGCACACTCGGTTTCCTTCTGCTTTGGATTGCGCTGTGCCTGACCGTGATCGAGGCATTGCTCTTCGGCCTTGCGGCGATCCGCAAGGCCCTCGTCGCGCGCCCCGGCCGGGGGCTCGCCACTGTCGCTGGCCTCGTTCTCGTCCTCTACGGGTTCTTGATGTGGACGCGGTGGTACGCCTGGCGCGCCTCCTCGCCGCGCACAGTCGCCCACTGGTTCGCCTACAGCCTCCACATCCTTCCTCATGACCACTCGGCTGGCCTCGCCGTGATGGCGGTCGGCGCGTTCGTCCTCTTGTGTGTGCTCGCTTGGGTGATCGTCGACCTCGCTCGGGCTCTTGGCGGGTCGCGTCCCAGTACCGGCCGGTACGAGTTCACGGGCATCACTAAGCAGGCCAAGTTCGGCTACGGGAAGACGGCGATCACGATCGCGGCGTTGCTGGTGGCAATCCAGTGGCCCTTGCACATGGATCCGGGCATCCAGTCGATTCTCACGACCCAGGTCGCGATCTACGTGTTGCTCGCCATGGGCCTTAACGTTGTCGTTGGTTTTGCCGGCCTGCTCGACCTCGGGTACGTCGCGTTTTGGGCGATCGGGGCCTACACCACCGCCTACTTCACCGGCGCGCTGCCGATCCAACCGCCCTTCCTCCTCAACCCGTTTTGGATCATCCCGTTCGCCATCGTGGCCGCGATGCTCACGGGCGTGGTTCTAGGCACACCCACGCTTCGTTTACGCGGTGACTACCTCGCCATCGTGACCTTGGGATTCGGGGAGATCATCGAGATCGTCGCCAACAACCTCGACGGAGTGACGGGTGGACCCGCGGGCACTCCTGGCGTCATACCTCAGTTCTCCATCCACTTACAGACCCACATCGTCTCTGTGACATACGGCTGGACAGGGACGGTCCTGCCTTACTACTACCTGATCCTCGGATTCGCCGTCGTCTTCACCATCGCCTTCAGCTTCCTCGAGCACTCCCGGGTCGGACGCTCCTGGACGGCCATACGCGAAGACGAGGTGGCAGCCGACTCCGTAGGTATCAACGCCCTCAAGTACAAGGTGATGGCCTTTTCCATCGGAGCCTCGACATCGGGGTTTGCCGGCGTGTTCTTTGCCAGTCAGGTGCAGAGCCTCTTTCCGACAGACTTCCTCGTCCAGACATCGATCCTGATCCTCGTCTTCGTGATCTTCGGAGGCATGGGGTCGATCGCCGGTGCGGTGGTCGGCGCCTTTGTGATCCAGTGGCTGCCTCAATACCTCCAGGTCCACTCATTCCAGGATTACCAGTTCCAGGACGAGTTCATCTACCTCGGGGCCCTGCTCATCCTCCTCATGATCTTCCGGCCGCAAGGGATAATCCCTTCGCGCCGGAGGCGCCGCGAGATTCTCTTGACCGAGGAAGGCATCGTGCCGCCGGAGACTCCTGGCGGGCCAGTGCGGGCCACTTCGCTCGGAGAGGCCCTGCCATCTGACTACGGCAAGCTGTCGCTCGACGAGCCGGGCTACATCGGCCCGGAGACACAATGACCGACGCAAAGCCAGAAATGGCCTCTTCGGAGATGACCGGCATCTTGTTCTCCGTCGAGCACGTGAACCTGCGTTTCGGCGGGGTCACTAGCCTCGAGGACGTCTCGCTCAGGCTGCACAAGGACGAGCTCCTTTCGGTCATCGGCCCCAACGGCGCAGGCAAAACCTCGTTGTTCAACTGCCTGACGGGGGTGTACAGGCCCCAGGAAGGGTCGATCCTGTTCAGCACCAAGAGCGGTCAAACCGTCAGTGTCATCGGACGCAAGCCCTACAAGGTGAACCGGCTCGGGGTGGCGAGAACCTTCCAGACCTCCCGAATGTTCAATGCCTTGACGACGTTCGAGAACGTGAAGATCGGGGTCGAGTCCAAGCAGCACACCGGGCCACTCGGAGCCATGCTCCGGCTGCCCAGGACCAGACGAGAGGAACACGAGAGCGACCTCAAGACCCTCGAGCTCTTGAAGTTCGTTGGTCTGACACGTCGGGCGAACGAGATCTCGAGCTCGTTGCCCTACGGGGACCGACGTCGGTTGGAGATCGCCCGGGCCCTTGGAACGGACCCCCAGGTGCTGCTGCTGGACGAGCCGGCCGCAGGGACCAACCCGGCAGAGAAGGTCGATCTCGCTGAGCTCATCAAGAAGGTCAACTCCGAGCTCGGCGTCACTGTGCTCTTGATAGAGCACGACATGAAGCTCGTCATGTCGGTGGCCCAGCGGATCATCGTGCTCAACTTCGGCCGGGTGATCGCCGAGGGCACCCCAGCCGAGATCCAGAGGGACCCGGTCGTTATCAACGCATACCTCGGCTCGCCTGACAGCGACGACGACACGGGACCGGGAGGCTTGTAATGGCACTTCTCGAGGTCACGGGGGTGGAGGTCCGCTACGGCATGGTCCCGGCCTTGCACGATTTCACGATCACCGTCGACGAGGGCGAGATCGTGACCCTGCTCGGCGCGAACGGGGCGGGCAAGACAACAACCCTGAGGATGATCTCGGGCTTGCACCACCCAGCGCTGGGCTCGGTTCGCTTCGACGGCATCGACATCTCGCGTTTCGCGGCACACAGGACCGTAGAGCTCGGCATCAGCCACGTCCCTGAGGGTCGTCGGATCTTCCCGCAGATGACGGTGCTGGAAAATCTTGAGACCGGTGCCTACCACAAGTCGCACGTCGCTGCCGCGAAGCTCGACCAGGTCTACGAGCTCTTCCCGATCCTCAAAGACCGCGCTAAGCAACAGGGGGGCAACCTTTCCGGTGGTGAGCAGCAGATGCTCGCCATCGGCCGCGCCCTTATGGCAGAGCCCAGGCTGCTGCTCTTGGACGAGCCGTCGATGGGACTCGCCCCGTTGTTCGTCCAGACGATCTTCGAGATCCTGCGGACGATCCGCGAGCAGGGTGTGACGGTGTTGTTGGTCGAGCAGAACGCGGCCAAGGCACTGCAGCTGGCCGATCGTGGCTATGTCCTCGAGACCGGCAGGATCGTGCTGCAAAACTCGGCCGACGTCTTGCTGCGCGACGACCGCGTACGCATGGCCTACCTCGGAGAAGACATCGGGCACTGAACAGCCAGGGGATCGCGAGCACCGGAGTCCTGGCTTGCGAGAAAGGTGATGGTGGTGAAACTGGCGGGAAGAAGCAGGATTTGTCGGAGTGTCGCTTCTCTGACGGGAGGGGTCATGCTGCTCTCCATCGGCGCGCTCGCCGCCGCCTCGCCCAGCGGTGCCGCCGTCTCGCCCCGGAGCACGACAAGACAAGCCGTCAACCGTGCGTCAGGCTCCGCAACGGTGTGGCTTTGCCGGCCCGGGAAATCCGACGACCCGTGCACCGCGAGCCTGGCGACCACGGTCATCCAGGCCTCTGGAACGAAGTCGGTTTTGAACGCGCAGGCGAACACGGCCTCGAAGTTCGACTGCTTCTACGTCTACCCGACCGTCAGCACCGAGGCGACTTTGAACGCGGACCTGAAGATCCAGCCAGCCGAGGTCGATGCCGCCATAGGGCAGGCTTCGCGGTTTTCCACGGTCTGTCGCGTCTGGTCTCCTATGTACCGACAGATAACTCTGGCGGGGCTTGAGACCTATCCGACAGTTAGCTCCCCTGCAAGCGTGGTCGCCTATGACAGCATTCGGGCCGGGTTCGAGGATTACCTCGCCCACTTCAACGACGGCCGGCCGATCATCTTCATCGGACACTCGCAGGGCGCCGCCATGATGATCTTGCTGCTCGAGCATTTCGTTGACAACGAGGCCAGCCTCCGCAACAGGCTCGTGCTGGCGATCATCCTCGGTGGCAATGTCGTTGTTCCCACCGGGAAGCTAGAGGGGGGCAGCTTCGACCACATCCCTGTCTGCAGTGCCGCCGGTGAGAAAGGCTGTGTGATCGCCTACTCGAGCTTCCCGGGTGAGCCACCGGCTGGCTCGCTCTTCGGTAGAGCCGGCCAAGGCGTGTCCCTGCAGAGCGGCCAGACGGCCACCCGTGGGGTGCAGGTCGTCTGCGTCAACCCCGCCGCCATCGGTGGAAAAACTGCCCTGCTGGAGCCGTACTTCCCCTCAGAGGGCCTCGAGGCGACTCCGTGGGTGGAGTTCCCCAAGCTCTACAGCGCCACTTGTGAGAGCGCCGGGGGCGCAACTTGGCTGCAGATCACCAAGATCTCCGGGCTGTCGGACCACCGTCCTGTCGTCACCGAAACCGCCGGGCCCGATTGGGGCTACCACGTCGCCGACGTCAATCTTGCCCTCGGCAACCTTGTCGCTGACGTGGCCGCCGCCGAGGCCTCCTTTTCGAAAGGCGAGCGCAAGTAGCCCCGGAGCTAGCCGCGCTTTGAGGCGACCGATCGTCCAATACGGTGGGGATTGGCTAAGGAGGCTCGCATGCTGATCGTAGGGACCAGAACGCACCTGGAGGATCTCGAGCGCTCGTACACCTACGCCCAAGACGTCTCGGTGACAGGTGTGACGGTGGGCTCGTTCTTCGGCGGGGTGGGCAGCTTGTTGCCCGGCGGCGCCCGGCCGGTGTGGAGCCTTTTTGACAACGAGCGCATCGTGACCGTGGGCGAGTTCGACATCACGCCCCTCGTGCGCTTGGCGAAGCCGAACGTGCAGAGCCTTGCCGCCGCCTCCGGGGGTACCCTCCTCATCGGAGTGGAGGGGGCCCACCTGCTCACCGTCTCCCCCGAAGGCGTCGTGACAGAGGTGGCCTCCTTCGACGCCGTCCCGGGCAGGGACGGCTGGACAAACCCGGCCGCCGCGGCGGTGGAGGTGCGTTCGATCGCAGTCTCGGGCGAAAACGTCTGGTACGTCAACGTCCACGTCGGCGGGTTGTGGCGATCGCACGACCAGGGTGTGTCCTGGCAAAGCGTGCTTCCACCCGAGTCAGACGTCCATGAGGTCGTCACCGGAGATGGCGGCGCCGTAGCTGTCGCCGCGGCCGTCGGCTTTGGCTGGAGCAAGGACGGCGGTGACTCCTGGCAGTGGACCACCGAAGGCTTGCACGACAGCTACGCGAGGGCCGTCGCCCTCGATGGGGAGACGGCCTTCCTCACCGCTTCGACGGGGCCTCAGACGAACGACGGGCGTGTCTACCGGTGCCAGATCGGGGCGCAGTTCGCGCCTTGCGCGGGCGGTCTGCCATCGTCGTTTCCCTTCAACCTGGACACCGGTTGCCTGGCGGCCTCCAAGGGGCATGTAGCCCTGGGCACGCGCAACGGCCACGTCTTTCGCTCGAGCGACGCCGGGACGACCTGGGAGCTGGCGGCCGAAGGGATGCGTCCCGTGCGCGTCGTGCGCTTCAGCTAAGGCCCATTGCTCATCGGTCGACGGCCCGCTCCAGCTCGGCCTTCGACATCTTGGAACGACCCTGTACGCCTCGTCGACGAGCCTCTTGGTAAAGCTGCTCACGCGTGCGCCCCCCCGGCCCGCGGTGCGAGCGCAGTCCTCCGCGGCGCCCCGAGGAAAGATCCTTAATCGAGGTGCGGCTGGCCGTTCTGGCCTCCCCGGCGCGGGCCCGCTCCTTGTTGACTGTCCGTGCCGCGATCTCCTCGGCGATCTCCTCGGCATCCCCACGCGCCAAGAGGCCGTCCTTGATGTGCTCGTACTGGCGTTCGCGTTTGACACTCCATGCTTGCAGGGGCATTGCGTCTCCCTTCTTTCAGTTCGTGTTCAGCTGTTCACGAGCACGGGGCTCGAATCAAGATCAATCCCAGTGTCTTGGCCGCTCTCGAGGACGCCGAGGAAGGCGTTGGCCCAATGCGAGGTCGTCCAGGACCGCACAGAGCGGCGCAACGAGCGCATCCGCCGCCGCTCCTCAGCCGGCGGGGCTTGCAGCGCGGCGAGTATCGAGGCCTTGACCGCCTCGCGGTCATAGGGGTTGACCAGGTACGCGGCCGGCATTGCCTGGGCCGCGCCGGCGAACTCGCTCAGCACCACGCTCCCGGAATCGTGAATGCGACTGGCGACGTATTCCTTCGCCACGAGGTTCATGCCGTCCTTGTACGCAGTCACGAGAAGGACATCGGCGGCCAGGTAAAGGGCGACAAGCTCTTCGATGTCGACGCTCTGGCGCAAATAGTGCACGGCGGGGGCGCCCATCTGGCCGAAGTTTCCGTTGAGCTCGCCGATAAGCCGCTCGATCTGCTCGCGCTCTTGAACGTAGGCAGGCACGTTGTCACGAGTCGGGACAGCAATCTGAACCATGACGCAATCAGGGACCGAGAGCTTGCCCTCCGCGAACATCTCCTTTAGGGCTATAAGGCGGGGCTCGATGCCCTTGGTGTAATCGAGACGGTCGACGCCGAGCAGGACCCTGGCGGGATTGCCGAGCTGCTCTCTTATCTCTTTTGCCCGTAGCTCAGTCTCGTAGCTCTCTGCGATGCGGCGAATCCGGTCCACGTCGATCGAGGCCGGATAGGCGCCGATCCGTACCGTCCTGTTCCCGTAGTTCAGCTCGCGCCCGTGGCCTTGGGCTTTGGCCAGGCGGTTGGCGAGCACGGCGAAATTGCGTGCCGCGAGCGGGACTTGGAAACCGACCAGGTCTGCGCCGAGCATTCCCTCGATGAGTTGGCGCCGCCAGGGTAGTTGCATGAAGAGCTCTTGAGGCGGAAAAGAGGTATGCAGGAAGAAGCCGATCCGCAAGTCGGGCCGCAGGTTGCGCAGCATGGCAGGCACGAGCTGGAGCTGGTAATCGTGCACCCACACGAGCGCCCCGGCTTCAGCCACCAGGCAGGCACGCGCCGCGTACCTCTCGTTGACACCAACATATCGCGACCACCACTCCGGATTGAGTTCCGGCGGGCGAATGGCATCGTGGTAGAGCGGCCAGAGCGTGCGGTTGCTGAAGCCTTCGTAGAAGCCCTCGATCTCACATTCGGAGAGCTCGATGGGCTCGAAGTGGATGCCATCTCTGTCGAAAGGCTCGGTCGCTCCAGCGTCGCCCGTCCAGCCCACCCAGGTGCTGCGTCGGCCTTCTAGAGCCGGGGAAAGTGCTGAAACCAGTCCCCCCGGGCTGGGGCGCCACTCATCTCGAGTTCCGGCCACTTTGGAAACCGGCAGCCGGTTGGCGACCACCACGAGCTGGTCGGTTTGACGTGGCGCAGAGAACTTGTGAACTGGCAGCCCCTCGGCCCCGAAAGTCATCGTGAAAGGGTGTTACTCACCTTGCGGGCCGTCTTTTTGACATCCGCGCCGGCCTCGCGCGAATGCGCCTTCAACTGGTCGGCTTTGCCCTTCGCCTCCAGGTCTTTGTCGCCTGTCCCCTTTTCGCCCGCTTCCTTGGCCCGCCCCTTCAGCTCCTGTGCCTTATTCGTCATTCGGTTTGCCATTTGTGGTCCCTTTCTCCTCGGCCTCACATGGTGCAACCGACGCTCTGAACGGTCTTTGGGCTTATACCCCAGGCCTCAACGCGCGAACCACGTGATCTCGAACCGCAAGGAAAATCCGATCAGAGCCGGTCGGTGGCAGGGAACACAACCTCGTCCAGGACCAATCGCACTCCGGCGGCGATGGGGATGGCGACCAGCGCCCCGATCAGTCCCCAGAGGGCGGCGCCGAGCAGGGTGGCCATGATGGTGAGCCCCGGCGAGATGCGGACCGTGCGGTTCATGACCCGCGGCACGAGCAGGTAGTCCTCGAAGAGCCTGTAGAAGATGTAGAAACCCGCCGTGGCTATCGCCACAGGCAGACCTTTGGTCAGGGCGACGAGGGAAACGACGATGCCGCCGATGGTCGAGCCCACGACGGGGATGAGATCCATGATGGCGACAAAGAGCCCGAGCAGGAAGGCGTAAGGCACTCCGAATATCGTCAGCCAGATCGTCGTGCCCACCCCGGCGACGAGGGAGGTGATGAGGTTGCCGAGCACGAAGCCGCCAACCCGGCCGAAGACCTCCTCTATGAGAAGACCCACCCGCTCGCGCCTGCTGGCGGGCACGAGGCCAAGCCAGAGGGCCGAGACAGAGGGGAGGGCGACGAGGAAGTAGATGGTCAGCACGACGATGGTTACGGCCGCCGCCGTCGTCGATAACAAGAGCTTGCCGGCACCTATCACCCCTCCGACGGCTGCCGTCTTGAGGGTCGTGGACGCGGTGGTGTTGCCGCGTACATACGAGGACAGGTGCAGTTTGGTCACTATGTGGCCTAGCCACCCGCGACCTTGCGCGACATTCCTGCGGTAACGCGGGAAGTTCGTGATGAGCTCGTGAGCCTCGTGGCTGATCGGGGGAATGGCTGCCGCGGCGAAGGCTCCGAGAACAGCCAGGAAACAGAAGGTGATCGTGATCACGGCGAGGGGACGGGAAAGCCGATGGCGCTCCAGCCAGAGAACTGCCGGTTGCAACCCTATGCCCAAGAACAGGGCGATCCCTATGATCGTGAGCACTTGGGCCACATCGGCGATCGATCGTACGAACATGTACGCCACCGCCACGCCGAGGGCACCTGTGAGGCCTATGAAAAAGGGCGTGCTCCGGTTGAATTTGCGGCCAGGCTTGCCGAACTGAGCCGCCTCCTTCTTCTCTCGTCCGTCACTTCGCTCGGGAGAGTCCGCCGTGCCGAGTCGGGGCCGGGGTCCCCTCGCGCTCGTCGGGGCGTGCGTGCGGACATCGGTCATTGCGGCTCCGGTTCTGGCTGCAGAAGAAGTATGGTCCCCATCGCTCAGCTCTCTCGGCGAAGCACCGCGGCCAGCAGCCCCATGCCGCCGAGGAGGGCGAACAACAGCGGAGCGAACACAGGTGGGCCCATTTCGGCGTTGTAGCGAGCCAGCCGCCAGCCGCCCGGCCGCTGTGCGATCCCTCGCAGGTGCAGGTACTGGCCCTGGATCGAGTTGAGGAGAACGACAGCCGAGACGGCAGGCAACACCGTCTTCGCGGCCCGCTTGGAGAAGACGCCGGCGATACCCGCTGCGCTGAGCGCCGGCGTGAGCGCGACGGGCAACCACATCATCTTGTTGGCGAAGCTCGCCCTGTCGTGTTCCATCCAGATCTCCGCTCCTGTGATGAGAGCCCCGATCGCCGTGAGCCCGGACAGGGAACGCTCGAACCGGCCGTGGCGCACATCTGTGAGCAGGCGGTCGATCCCGTGTCGGGCGAGGGGCTGGGGCACAGAGGCCGGACGTCTCTTCATGACCTGAGCTGGCTGATCTTGTCTCGGAACAACGTCGACGCGATCGTTGCTCGTCGCGGTTGTCCGGCAAGGAAGGCTTTCGCGAACCCCTTGGCCTGCTCGTACTGCACCTTGGCCGGCATGGGAGGCTCGTCCGGATTGACCGTTACGTCGACGAGGGCAGGACCCTCATGGGAGAGCACGTCGCTAAGCGCGCCACGGAGGTCGCCCCCCTTGTCCACACGGACAGCCTTTCCGCCGCAGGCCTCCGCCCAAGGGGCGAAATCGGGCCGGGGCCCGAAGCGGATGCCGTACTCGGGATAGCCGAGGACGAGTTGCTCCCACATGATCTGACCCAACGAGGCGTTGTTGTTGATAACGACCTTGACGGGAAGGCCGTAGCGGCACGCCGTGGCGAATTCGGCCATGAGCATGGCAAAGCCGCCGTCGCCGACGAAGGCGATGCACTGGCGCCCAGGATTGGCCAACTGGGCCGCAATGGCATAAGGCAGGCCCGGAGCCATGCTGGCGAGGTTTCCCGACAGGAAGAACTCGCGGCCCCCTCGGATCGTGAAATGGCGCGCCGCCCAGGTAGCGATGGTGCCGGAGTCACAGGTCAAAATGGCGTCGCTCGTCGCCAATTCGTCGATCAAGCTCATCAGGTGCTGAGGTTGGATCGGGTCGCTGTCCACATTGGCGACGGCGCCCATCTTCTTCGTCCAATCGCCCATGGCCGACTGGGCGTGAACGAGAAAGGAGCGATCCTCCCTTCGCCGCAGCATCGCCATAAGGGCGGCGAGTGTTTCCTTGGCGTCGCCTACGAGAGGCACCTCGGTGGCGAGGCGGTTGCCCGCTCTCACGGGATCGGCCTCGATTTGAACCACCCCGGCCCGGCCCGCCTCGGGCAGATACTTTGTGTACGGGTAATTCGTCCCCACCATGAGCAAGGTGTCACAGTTTTCCAACGCCTCTTCGGAAGGGGCGGTCCCGAGCAGTCCTATACCCCCCGTTGTGAGGGGGTGATCGTCCGGGACTACGGCCTTTCCCGAGAGGGTCTTCACGATCGGGCTGGCAAGGAGCTCCGCCACGGCGAGAACTTCGTCCTGAGCTTGACGTGCTCCCGCCCCCACGAGCATGACGGTCTTCGCACCCGCGTTAAGGACCTCTGCGGCCGCTCTAAGGTCAGCTTCGCGGGGGAGGCCGGGCGGGGCGAGGTAGACCGCCGCAGTCGGCTTTATCAGCGCCGGTGCCGGGGAATCGTAGGGGTTCTCCCCGGCTGGCGCGACCTGGATATCGGTGGGCATGGTGAGGTGCGCCACCGTGCGCCGGGCGAGAGCGTGCCTGACAGCGAGATCGACAAGTGTCGGCACCTGAACGGGCACATGAATCATCTGGTTGTACTCGGCCACGTCCATGAAGAGCCGGTCTAAGGTCACCTCCTGCTGGTAACCCGTGCCGAGCATTTGGGACTCTTGCATGCCGGTTAGCGCAAGAACTGGAACGTGGTCCAACTTGGCGTCATAGAGCCCGTTCAACAGGTGGATGGCGCCTGGACCGGACGTCGCGAGGCAAACACCGAGGCGACCGGTCGTCTTCGCGTAAGCGGTCGCCATGAAGGCTGCCGCCTCCTCGTGGTGGACGAGTATGAAACGGATCCTTTCCCGGTTACGTCTGAGCCCTTCCATGATTCCGTTGATACCGTCGCCAGGCAGCCCGAAGATCGTGTCCACGCCCCAGTCGGCAAGCCGGTCGATTAATGCTTCTGCTGCGATCTTGGTCATTACGGCTCCAATGTTCGAGTACGCGGCTTACTCTTCGCTAAGCGGGGTCGCAGACGACATGTCCACAGCTTGTGCGGTTACCCAGCACTTGCAGTACTACCCAGGCCCTCTCGGCTGTAACCGTTTCGGGCAGGCGCTGTTCGGGGTACAGCTCAAACAAGCACGGGCAGGCTGCGCCCAGTCCGTCATGTCGGAAAGGGGGCAGGTCGTTTCAGTTAGAAGGCCCCGATTGGGGAATCGGTGGTTTGTCTCTGGGGGGAATCGGTGGTTTGTCCCTGGCCGCGACACGACGAACGGTAACTGTCTGCGATATGTCAGGGTAACTGTCTGCGATATGTCAGATAGTTGGGCGTCGTCTGGGCTTCTAGTCAGCCGGTTGGCGATTCCCCGGCAAGGACGAGTTGATGATCGTGCTTCGTCTTAAGAACGACGCTTCGGCGCCACGTGCCGCCCGCTCGGCCGTGCACGACGCCTTGTCGACATGCGACGAGGCTCTGAGAGACATAGCCATCCTGCTTGCCAACGAAATTGTCACGAACGCACTGGTCCATAGCACGGGCGACATCAATTTGAGTGTCGAAGATTCTCCCGAGACGATCCGAATAGAGGTTTCAGACACCTCGTCCCTTCCGCCATTTGTGCGTTCCCCGGACCCCTGGGACGAAAGGGGTCGGGGCATGTTCATCGTGGAGTCGTTCGCCTCCTCGTGGGGCGTCGAGAAAAGGCCCCGGGGAAAGAGCGTATGGTTCGTGCTCGATGTTTCGAGCCCGGCCGGCCCGCCAGCGGGAACCCTCCGCTGAGAACTGCCCGCTGTAACTGATAGCCAACTATCGGGCACTGCCGGACACGTCCCGACGTCGCGGCAACGTTGCCTTCAAGCCAACATGCCTTCAGGCCTTGATGGCTTCCTCGAGGGTAGGGAATACCCGCAGCACATGCGTGAGACCGGTCACGTGGAAAACACGCTGAATGGCGGGCCGACTGGCAACCACGCGAAACTTGCCGTGGTCGTCCTCGCCGGAGAACCGTTTCCAGCTGGCCACAAGCACGCTCAGGCCCGTCGAATCTAAGAAGCTGACCTGCGACATGTCGATGATGACCGTCCCCGAGTCGGCGGGAATGAGGGCAAGCCGCTCGCGGAGTTCCGGCGCCTTGGCGAGGTCGACATCGCCCGCGACCCGCAAGACCCGCACGTCCCCGGATTCCCCTGGATAAACCTCTAGCCCTGCGTCCATCTTGACCTTCCGTGCTCTGGTGTTTCGTGTCTGAGCCTAGCGGGTATCGCACCCGCACAAGGGACTGTGCGGCTTGCAGCCAGCGTCAGTCTGTTGCCATGTGCGCCTTCCGAGAGCGCTCGGAGGAGGGAGAATGTCATGTCACTTGGTAATCGGGAATCAGTGGAAGAAGATCTCGTCTACGAGGGGGGCCCGATCACCGTCGCGAGCGGGTCCCAGCGGATCACCTCGGCTTCGGCCGTAGGGGTGAGAGCCTCGGGTCTGGCCTTGGCGGGTGTCGTCACGATCCTGCTGGGCATCTGGGGTGGCATCGTCCCCTTCATAGGCCCCACCTTCGGCTATTCGGCGGACGGATCAGTGGCTTGGAACATGACGAGCGCCCACCTCTGGTTGGCCGTCATACCCGGAGCGGCTGCGTTTGTCTCTGGTCTTTTGATGCTCATGATCGCGCCACGCACTGTCACCGGATCCGGACGGCTTGCGCTCTTGCTTGCGGGCCTGCTCGGCGTGTTCGCGGGGGCGTGGTTTGTCGTCGGAGCGGCGGCATGGCCGGTCCTCACGAGCTCACGGGGCTACTTCGTGCCCGCGTCCGCGTTGCGTGAGCTCGCCTTCCGGATTGGATATGGGTGGGGCCCAGGCCTGGTCGTCGTATTGACCGGGGCATTCGCCCTCGGCTGGTGCGCTCGCCATCAGCTCGCCAGCCCCACTGTGGCCCTGACCCGCAGACACGGCGCGCACAGTGTCGCTGTCTCTCGCCAGCCCACGACGCCCTTTGTTGCAAACGGTCCCCAGACCAACGGCCAGATCGTCGCTAGCGATGATGCCGTCGTCACGGCTCGACCGGCCGTCTCCGGCGTGCCGGTCACGACTGCGCAACCGGTCGTCGTCGCGCAACCGGTCGTCGCGGATCAGCCTGTTGTGAGCGACCCTGTGGTCGCCGAGTAAGGGCCGAGACCAATGCAGACCGAGCAGAGCGTCGCTCACCAAAAGGCGACCCAGGCCGGCCCAGACGGGCGGGTCATAGAGACCGACGTCCCGGCGCGTCTTGATCGGTTGCCGTGGAGCAGGTGGCACTGGCTTGTCCTCATCGGACTCGGGACAGTTTGGATCCTCGACGGCCTCGAGGTCACCATCGTCGGTGCCATCGGCAGCACCATTACCAAAGCCCACAGCGGTATAACGATCACGACCGCTCAAATCGGTGACGCTGCCGGTATCTACATCGCCGGGGCATGCGCGGGTGCTCTACTTTTCGGGTACCTGACGGACCGCTTTGGGCGCAAGCGTTTGTTCCTCGTCACCCTTGGTCTGTACCTCATCGCCACGCTTCTCACAGCGGCCTCGTTCGATGCCTGGTGGTTCTTTATCTTCCGATTCTTTACGGGCATGGGTATCGGGGGGGAGTACTCGGCAATCAACTCCGCCATTGACGAGCTCATCCCCGCCCGGGTTCGGGGCACGGTCGACCTGTTGGTGAACGGCTCGTACTGGCTCGGCACAGCCGGAGGGGCGGCCGCCACCCTCGTGCTGTTGGACCCGAAGATTTTGGCTATTGATCTCGGATGGCGACTCTGCTTCGGCATCGGCGCCGTTCTCGGTATCGCAATACTCATTGTGCGCCGGCTCATTCCAGAAAGCCCCCGGTGGCTTTTCACTCACGGTCACCCGGAGGAGGCCGAACAGGTCGTCGCTGACATCGAGCGGCAGGTTTCAGCGGCGACAGGCCAATCTCTAGAGGAGGCCGGCGAGACGGTCAAGGTGCGTGAGCGTGGGCCGATCGGTTTCGTGGAGGTGGCCAAGGTCGTCTTCGGCCAGTATCCTCGCCGTTCGGTCCTCGGCCTTGCCCTGTTCGTCGGACAGGCCTTTTTGTACAACGCGGTGTTCTTTACTTACGCACTCGTTCTGACGACGTTCTACAAGGTCAATGCTGCCAGCGTCGGGCTCTACCTGATCGCTTTCGCCGTGGGCAATTTTGCCGGCCCTCTTCTCCTCGGTCGTCTGTTCGACACCGTGGGCAGGCGGAAGATGATCGCCGGCACCTACCTTCTCTCCGGCCTCATGCTCGGCGTGACGGCCGCGTTGTTCAACGCCGGCTCCCTGTCGGCAACGACCCAGACGATCGCTTGGGTCGTCGTGTTCTTCTTCGCCTCAGCCGGAGCGAGCGCGGCTTACCTCACCGTGAGCGAGATCTTCCCGATGGAAACCCGCGCCTTGGCGATCGCCTTCTTCTACGCCATTGGCACCGGACTCGGGGGGATCATCGGGCCGGTCTTGTTCGGGGCCCTCATCGCTACCGGAAAAGCGTCGCATGTCGCTGTGGGTTATGTGATCGGGGGCGTCTTGATGTTTGGGACCGGCATCGTGGAGGTGTTCCTCGGAGTCGACGCCGAACAGATGAGCCTCGAAGAAATTGCCGCGCCCGTGTCGGCAGAAGGTACCGACGAGGAAAGCTCGTCGGGCACAACTAAGCCGGATCATCTTGGCGCACAAAGCTCTTCGGGCCGAGGCCGTCCCGGATGGGGCAGCGGCCGTCCTCCGCTGCCCGCCGTGGAGCGCTCCCGATTGCCCCGTTCGGTGTGGGCACCGATCCCGCAGGCCTCTAACTTCCCTCGCACCGACCCTTACCGGCAGGCCGAAGTCGACCGCATCGTCGAGGCAATGCTTGAGGTCAATGGGCCGGTGAGTTTCGCCGAGTTGGCGGCCCGCACATCGGGCCGCTACTGGGGACCGGGCCGGCTGCGCAAGGCGGTGCGAGGCGCCGTCTACTCCGGGCGCATCCGCCCCCTCGGGAGGGATCGCTACGTGCTCGCCGATTCTGGGTCGAACAGCGCTCGTCGGGGCCAGCCCAGCGCGACTCGAGAAGAGAACGATCTCCTTTGAGCGGAGCGACTATGCACCGCGGCTAGGAAGCCGCACCACGGTCACGAAGAAGTCGTCGATCTGGCGTACGACCGCCATGAAGGCATCGAAGTCCACCGGCTTTGTCACATAGGCGTTGGCGTGAAGGTCGTAGCTTCGCAGAACGTCCTCCTCCGCGTTGGAAGTCGTGAGGACGACGACCGGGATGCGCCGCAGCCCTTCATCACCCTTGATCCTCGCCAGCACCTCCCGGCCGTCGAGGCGGGGCAGGTTCAAGTCCAAAAGGACCAGGTCCGGCCGGGCAGCATCGCGGTACTCGCCTTCTTTTCGCAAGTAGGCGATGGCTTCCTCGCCGTTGTCCAGGACCTCGAGGTTGTGGAAGATCTTTGCCGCGGAGAGGGCTTCCCGGGTGATAAGGACGTCACCCGGATCGTCTTCCACCAACAAGATATTGATCGCCGCATCCTCATTAGCCGTGTTCATGAGCCGCCCCCCTCCAGGTCCGGAGGAGTAAAGCACATGCGCGTCCCGCCATGGTGGTTCTCGTCGAGCCATATGCGCCCGCCATGGAACTCGACGATCTTCTTCGAGAGCGACAAGCCGATGCCGGTGCCGGCATATGCCTCACGGCTGTGGAGGCGCTGGAACAGGACGAAGATCTTCTCCGCGAAGCGGGGCTCGATCCCAAGCCCATTATCAGTGACGCTGAGCACCCATTGCCCGTCGTATCGGACCGCCTCGATGCTCACGAAAGGTGGCAGTTCGGAGCGGAACTTCAAGGAGTTGCCGATCAGGTTCTGCCAAAGCGAGACGAGGAGGCCCTCGTCTCCCCGCACGAGCGGCATGGGGCCGACCGTCACTTGAGCACCGCTCTCCTCGATCACGTTGTTGAGGTTGCTCAGTGCACTCGAGACCGTTGCGCCGAGGTCTACCTCCTCGAACCTCTCGGTGGTGCGACCCACCCTCGAGAAGGCGAGCAGGTCGTTTATGAGCACCTGCATCCGCTTCGCCCCGTCCACGGCGAACTCGATGTACTGGTCGGCGCGCTCGTCGAGCTTGGCTTCGTAGCGTTGCTGGAGCAGCTGCACGAAGCTCGTCACCTTGCGCAGTGGTTCTTGCAGGTCGTGCGAGGCGACGTAGGCGAATTGCTCGAGCTCGCTGTTGGAGCGGCTCAGTTCCACGTTGACAGCTGCCAGCTCGGCTCGGGAGGACTCGGTCGTCTGCAGCTCGGTGACGATGCGCTCCCTCATCTCTTCGATGTCCTCGGCGTGCCGGCGGAACTCGGGCGGGCCAACTGCGGCGATGCCGTGGTCGATGTCGCCACCGGCAACGGCGCGAGAGTCCGCGCCGATCGAGGCAAGCGGGCCGGTCACCCAGACGCGCAGTGACCGGCTCAAGGCGAACCCGGCCAGGACGACGAAGACGAGGGCGCAAGCAAGGGTCCAAACGAGCGCTGTCGTCGCGTCGCCGACCCCGGCTTGCGCGGCAGCCCTTCGTCCGGCCAGGGCACTGTCGAGATTGGCGAAGCGGGTCCTTACGGCGTCGAAAAGGGTCTTGCTACGCAAGAGGGCGGCCTGTGAGGCGACCACGGTGCTCTTGTGGCCGGACACCGCAGCGATGGCAGGTTTGGCGAAGCTACTCAGCCATCTTGTGCCTTGCGACTCTGCTCTATGGGCCAGCCCCGCCAGCCCCGGCTGGTCGGCAAGCAGGCTGTTCAGGCGGCTCGAACTGCTCGCCACCTGCGCGAGACCGAGGTCGTAGGGCTGCAAGAAGGCCTTGTTGGCGCTCAGCACATAGCCGCGAACCCCGGTCTCCTCGTTGAGGTAGGCGACGAAGAGCTGGTCGGCCGCAAGGTTTGCCGGATCGACCTTGTTGAGCAGGGTGTGGCGAAAGCTGAAGAGGCTGGCGAGGGCGAGGGCGTTCACACACACGAGGATCACCAAGAGGAGCGCCCCGAGAGTGAAGAGCGCATTCAGCCGGGAACGCAGCGTGGCCGAGGCAACCCAACCCCGAACGGACCAATTCGTCCTGGGAGCTGGCGCCGTCGCGCTCAATGTCTCCATCTAGGGGCCGTGGAGAGAAGGACGAGGGCGACGTCGTCGGCAAGGGGGGCACCGTTGCAATCCTCGGCATCGGCGATCAACTTGTCGGCGACGCCTCCGAGGGTGCCGGACGTCTCGAAAGCGGACTGGGCAAGGCGTTCCAGCCCAACTGTGTCGAGCCGGGCGCCGTCGTTTCCCACCCGGGCTTCGACCAAGCCGTCGGTGAAGGCGAGCATGGTCCATCCAGGGTCGAGGTCGATGACATTCGGGCTGCACTCACCCAGGCACCTTGTGGCGCCGAGAGGAAGGTTGCGCTCTGTGACGGGAGCCTCGATGACCGTGGTGCCGTCGAAGAGCAAGGGCGCGGGATGGCCGGCCAGGCGGATCTGGGCACGCTTCAGGTCCGTCCCCAGCTCTATGTCGCACAAGGTGGCGAAGGTCACGAACATGGCGGCGTCGTTGCGCTCGACCTGCAGGACGCGCTCGAGAGCCAGCAGGGTCTTCTCTGGGGTCTGATCAGCCAGCGCGAGCGCACGCCAGGCCACTCTCAAGGCCACGCCGAGGGCCGCCTCGTTCGGCCCGTGGCCGCACACGTCGCCGATGACGACACGGATGGTCCCGTCGCTCAGCTCCACCGCGTCGAAGAAGTCCCCGCCGAGCAACGCCCTTTGCCCTCCGGGCTTGTAGCGGGTCGCCCAGGAGAGCTCGGAGTTGAAGATGAGCGGGCTCGGAAGCAGGCCGCGCTCCAGCCGGGCGTTCTCGGCGCGCAGCAGCTCGGCTTCCCTCAAGCGTCTGGACGCCTCTTCGCCCCGCCGACGGGCGATGGCATAACGCAGCGCCCGTGACAGCGACTCGTCGTTCACGGTCCCCTTGCTCAAGTAGTCCTGCGCTCCGAGGACGAGCGCCTTGTCGCCACTTCACCGGTCATCGAACCCGGTGAGCACGACAACTGCCGTTCGGTGCTCCAGGCCAAGGATCGTCTGCAGCCCTTCGAGGCCCTGGGCGTCGGGAAGGCCCAGGTCGAAAACGACGCAGTCGATGGCCGGGCTGACAGCCGCGAGCGCCTCGGCGAGGCTGCGCACCCAGATGACGGCGAATTCCGCCCTGCGGCTCGCGAGCAGCTCCTCGACGAGGCGCGCGTCGGCGGGGTCGTCCTCGACGAGGAGGATACGGGCGGCGCGCCCCGGCGTTTCCTTGCTGGCGCCGGCGTGCACGCCGGAAGGTTACCGGGGTCCTAGGGCCCTGTTGAACAAGGCCCTTTCTCGCCGCCCAAACGGGGCGTAGCCTTGCTTTGGGTCCTCGGGGGTAAGCCCGCACCGAAGAGCCGGGGTAGAGGGTGAGAACCGGTCGCGCTGGTAGGTCTTTGACCGTAGGTGTCGTTCCCTCCTTGGGACGCTCCCGAGGACCTGTTAGGTGCCGGCGAGCACCCAGGCGCCGTCGCTCCTCGTGAGACCGAGCACGACGAGCTTGCGTAAGTTAAGCGCCGCGACGCGTCGGTTGAGCCAAGCTTCGTTGCGCTCGACACCGCGATAGCGAAGTCGTCGGTTCCCCTTCGCGACGAGCCAGGCGATCGAGCGCTCGGCCATCGGGCGGTGTTGGCGATAGCTCGCCCGCAGTTCCTCGTCACGCCAGGCCGCTCTGGCGGCGACGAGCTCGGAGTCGTGCTCAGAAACCGTGAAGCTCCGCGCTTTGGCCTTGGTGCAGCGTGAGCGCAGCAGGCAGGAAAGACACTGCAGGGCGAAGTTGGCGATGCCGCCTAAAGAGAGCCGGGCGACATGTCCGGCCGGGCAGGTGACGCGCCGTTGCTCGTGGTCGACCGAGAAGTCGTCGCGGACGAACCCGCCGGGGATGTGGGGACGGGAGGGAAGAGGTTTGATGACGAGGCGGTGGTTCTTCTCCCTAAGAGCGGAGCGCACCGCTCCCGAGCCATAGGCCGAATCGGCGAGCACCTCGAGACCCTCGGGCTCTTGTTCCATGAGATAGACCCCGACCGGGCCGTCCGGGTGGTTGGCGGGGGTGAGCTTTGCGGCGGTGACGATCCCGGTATCGGGCTCGGTGGAAAGATGCGCCTTGAACCCGTCGGTGCGCACCGCAGTCGACTTGTGGCCGTGGCGGGCCTGTGTGTCGACGGTCGAGATGACCCGGTCCTTGGCGACCTTCTTCGCGATGCGCCAGGTGCCTTCTTGCTCACCGGGCTCGACGTCCTGGCCGGCGATGAGAGCGAGCAGGCCGACGTCGTCGTGCGCCTCTTTGCTGAGCGAAACGCTCTCGGCCGCCCCAAGGACAGCCAGAGCGTCGTTCACAAGTCCTGTCACAAGGGCGTTGCGGGCACTCTCGTCGGACCACTCGATGATCGGCTTGCCACCTTCGTCGCTCGCTGTCTTGAGGGGAACGAGGGCTGCTTGGCTCACTGAGCGACGGACCCTTCTCATCGCCGAGATGAGCTGGGTGACGGTGTCCTGGGTGGCGACGGCGTCGTCGAGGATGGACGAGTCGAGGGCTCGGCGGTGCTTTGTCTTCAAAACACCGGTCGCCTTAACGACCGCACGGATGGCGTCGAAGATCCGTTGGGGCCGCTCTGATTGGCGAAGGCGCGTGCGCCAATAGGTAAGCACGGTGAAGTCGAAGCCCGGGTCGTCAAGGGCCAGTCCACAGGCGACCTTCCAGTCGATGCGGGTCCGCAGCTGTCGGATGGCATCGCGGTCCGACAGGCCCTCCAAGGCCTGGAGCACCATCACCGAGCAAACGAGGACGGCTGGGACCGAGGGCCGGCCTTTTCCGGAGGGGAACAGGTCCGAAAAGTCCTCGTCTTTGAAGAGATCGTCTCGGTGATCGGCCAGGAATGAGTAGACCGTGCCCTTTTCAACAAGGCCTCGGCAGAAGGCCGCGGCATCGAGCATCTGGCGGTCTGGGTTGGATTTTCCCTGCACAGACCAATTCTTGTCGGTGGGAGAGGAAATCGCGAGCACCCTCGAACGAGCGCTTAAATCAACACCGCCCTAGGGAAGTAGGCGCAGTAGGTCTTTTGAGAAGAAGTCGAGGAAGCCGCGCTGATCGTCTCCGACTTGGGAGATGAAGATCTCGTCGAAGCCGGCCTCGGCGTAAGCGCGGATGGTCGCGGCATGAACCTCCGGATCCGGACCGCAAGAGATCGACTTGGCTATCTCGTCCTCGGTCACGAGCTGGGTGGCCTGTTCGAACTGGGAGGGCGTGGCAAGCTCCTGGTTCAGCTGGCCGGGTAGACCGTCGGACTTCCAGCGGTCGTGAGCGAGCTTTCGAGCCGTGGCCCCGTCATCGGCCCAGCAGATCTTGACAGCGGCGACCGCCGGGCCTTTGCCCCCGTTACGGCGGTACCGGGCGACGAGCTCTGCGTCGGGGGAGGTGTTCACGTAACCGTCTCCAATGCGGGCTGCCAAGTCGGTCGACTCGGTTCCGAAGCCCGAGACCAAAATCGGAGGGCTCGAGTCCGGGAGCGAGAAGATCCTGGCGTTCTCGACGGTGAAGTGGCGCCCGTGACGGGTCACATAGCCACCTTGCCAGAGGGCCCGGACGACCTCGACGGCCTCCTCGAGCATCTCGAGGCGCGTCTCGGCCGGGGGCCAGCGCGTCCCGAGGATGTGCTCGTTCAGGTGCTCGCCGCTGCCGACGCCGAAACGGAACCTGCCCTCGGCAAGCAACTGGGTTGTCGCCGTGGCCTGGGCGAGGATGGCGGGATGGATCCGGATGATGGGACAGGTGACGCCGGTCATGAGCCGCTGGCCCGTCGAGACGGCGATGGCGCCGAGTACCCCCCAGACAAAGGGGCTCTCCCCCTGGGACTCGAGCCAAGGGTGGAAGTGGTCCGAGATGAACAGCGAGTCGACGCCGACGGTCTCCGCGTAGAGGGCGGAGTCGACCATGGCGCTCGGGCTCAGCTCCTCCGATGACAGGAAATAGCCGTAATCAGGCATTGAACCTTCCATTCTTCACATAGGCGATCACCGAGCTGGTTGTGAGCCGTTCTTTGCTGGTGGCGACAAAGGCGCGGGCGAACTCCCGCGCTGCTTTTGGCAAGGTGACGAGGAAGCTCGGCGTCCAGAACCCCTTCGCGTGCGCCCCGAAGGTGCCGTGAGCGCCGTAGTCACTGTCTTTGTCCGCCGGGAGGTACAAGTTGACGGGCCGGTCCGGTTGTAGGGGCCGGTCGGTGAGCTGCTCGTCCCAGGCTCCGATGGCGGCGAACTGGTTGCCCAGCCCGGGAGCCGCCCGCGCCGTGGCGACGAGCACTTTGTTCCAAGAACCGACGACCTTTTCTCGCTTACCGGTGAGGGCGGCCTCGACGATGGCCCTCGCGCAGACCTCTGGCTCGTAGATGGGAGGGACCGGCTGTGGATGGTGGGAGAAGACCGTCTTGCACCACTCGAACTGCGGGGTGTTGACCGCGGGGAGGTGAACCATGGACATGGTCACAAGGCTGCCCTCGTGGAGCAGCTCGGCACGCGTCGCCTCGAAAAAGCCCCTGCAGGCGAACTTGGAAGCGCAGTAGGCGGACTGGAGCGGGATGCCGATGAAGGCGAGGGCGGAGCCGACGTTGACGACAGAGCCGCGGTCGCGTGGCTTCATCCGGGCCAAGGCCGCCTTGGTGCCCCAGACCTGGCCGAGAAATGTGACCTCGACGGCGCGACGGAAGTCCTCGGGGCCCGTTTCGGTCACCGGTGCGAACACGGTCGTCATGGCGTCGTTGACCCACACCTCGATCGGTCCCAGTTCCCCCTCCACCCTGTCGGCGGCGGCGTCGACCTCCTCGAACCGAGCGACGTCCACCACGATGGGAAGGGAGCGCCCGCCGGCCCGCACAACCTCTTGTGCCGCGCCTGCGAGGCCGTCGGCGCCCCGCGCGAGCAGGGCGATGTCGAAGCCACGGCCGGCAAGTGCCAGGGCGGTCGCCCGCCCCACGCCGGCCGAGGCACCGGTGACGACGGCCACGCCACGTCCGGTCCGTCTCACGGCGCCCATCCCCGGTCGGCAGAGCTCAGGTGGTCGGCCGCCCGGGCGGCGAGGGCCATGATCGTAAGCGCCGGGTTGGCACTGCCTTGCGTCGGTAGAACGCTGCCGTCGGTCACATAGAGGTTGGGCACGGCGAAGGAGCGCAGATTGGCGTCGACTACGCCTCGTTGAGGGCTCTTCGCCATTCGGCAGCCCCCGACGAGATGGGCGTAGCGGTTGATCGTGATCGCCTCCAGGGCACCTGCAGCGTGGTGCATGTCGGTCATGACTCGAGCGGCCGCTTTGACGAGAGCACGGTCGTTGTCGCACATGGAGTAGGAGAACTCGGCAACCGGGAGGCCGTTTCGGTCCACCTCCTCGGCGAGGCTGACACGGTTGCCCGGGAGGGGGAGGAACTCGCACAAGGCGCCGAAGGTGGCCCAGTGCACGAAGTCGCGCATGTAGTCGCGAAGCCTCGCCCCGAAGTGGCCCTGGGCGGTCACGTGCTCGGCGAAGACGATGGGAAGCGGCGACACGCACTGTAGGGCGAATCCGCGACGGTAGTCCTTGGCCGGGTCTGTCTCGTAGAACGCCTCGCTCGACGCCTCGGGCGGGGGGGCCTTGTAGGCACGCACCTCTTCCTCGTAGCGTCCCGTCGTCTGGGGCGCCCCCTGCACCATGAGGTAGCGGCCCACCTGGTCGAAGTCGTTGCACAGGCCGTCTGGGAACTGGGGGCAGGCCGAATTCAACAAAAGGCGTGGTGTCTCGATCGAGTAGCCCGCCAGAGCCACCGCCCTGGCACGCTGGCGGAACTGGGTCCCGTGGTGGAAGTAGGTGACGGCTTCGGCCCTCCCGTTCGCGGCGATCGTGATGCCAGCCACCATGGAGTCGGCCCGGATCTCCGCCCCGTGGGCGAGGGCATCGGGCACATGGGTGATGAGCGGGGACGCTTTGGCGTTGACCTTGCAGCCTTGGAGGCAAAAGCCCCGGTAGATGCAGTGCGGTCTGTTCCCGAAACGTCCGTTGGTGATCGCCACTGGGCCGATGCGGGCTTCGATGCCGAGGCGCTCACAACCCCTCACGAAGGCCTGCCCGTTTCCCGCCACCGGGTGCGGGGACTGGGGGTAACGGTGTGGATCGCCCCAAGGCCAGAACTGGCCGGCGACGGGGAGCTCTTGTTCGATCTCGGCGTAGTAGGGGCGCAGGTCTTCGTAGCCGATTGGCCAGTCGGCACCGACCCCGTCGACCGAGGCGGTCGTGAAGTCCGAAGGGTGAAGACGCGGTGTGTAGCCGGCGTAGTGGACCATGGACCCCCCGACACCGCGGCCGGAGTTGTTGGACCCGAGAGCTACCGGGTTAGCCCCGGAGATGACCCTGGGCTCGGTCCAGTACAACTGGCGCGAGCCCGCCTCGTCGCTCACCCAGTCTGTGTCTGGGTCCCAAAAGGGCCCGGCATCGAAGGTGACGACCTTCCAACCCCTCCGGGCCAAACGCTGGGTGAGGACCCCGCCCCCTGCCCCGCATCCGACGACGACGAGGTCGACATCCTCGTCGTTGTCGAAGCGGCGCATCTCGGCCCGCAGGCGGTGGTTCGTGCGTGACCCGTCGTTGGGAATCAACCAGGCCGACTCGTTGCGCCGGCGCACACTGTTCACGCCCGGACCCGTTGTGGGCGAGTCGGTCGGCTCGTCTCGTTCCCGGTGACGGGATCGACAGGATCGCGCTCGGCGACCTCCCATGGCTCGCGTCGGCCCAGTCCGAGATTCTTATAGCCCCGGGGGTAGGCAGGCCCGCCGAAGCCGATCTCGTTCCATGCCCAGGGGTGCGAGTAAAAGGCGTCGCAGGCATAGCGCATCCAAAGTTCGAACAACCGACCGCCGGGCATTCCGTGCCAATCGCCTTCGAACCGCCGTACCCGGTCGATCAGTTCGGACTGGTCGCCGCGCTCGAGATCAAAAAACGGGCGACCCTCCTGCTCGCGGGCATCGGCGTCAAGGCCCTCTACAGAGCGCGGCCACGCCTCCCAGTCCTCGGGCATCTCCTTGTAGCGATACCCGTCGCCCCGCCGTTCGAGCAGGCGCTGGTCGATCATCTCGATGACAGGCACGCGTGGCTCACCATCCTGGGCGAGCAGCCTGTCCACGAGCGAGCGAGCCGTCGGCTCCTGGGCTGCCGTGAAGAAACGCAGTGGCCCAACAGGAGCCAGGCGGGCCAAGACGACACCGCGGGTGACCTCGTCCCACTTCCCGGACTGGTCGAGGACGTCATAGCCGGGAAAATGCTGCTCGTCGGTGCCTGGTGTGTTGCCCATGGCCATGTGTTTACCCAGCCGGGCGCTGTCGGAACCGGGGGTTGCCTCAACGGGGCAGTGGTTTCGAAAGCTCCCGGTGCGGGTAGCTGGGCGGCGATGGTACGTGCACGTGGCGGGGGCGAGAACCGTTCGGCCAAGGTGCCGCGCGCCGACGCGGCGCAAATACTGAGCTCGGTCTCCGACGTGCCCGTCATCCCGGCGACTCATGTGCTCCGCGACTACGCCCTTTTGGCCGACGGCCACCGCGGCGTGCTCGTGGGCCCGCAGGGTGACTGCGCCTGGCTCTGCTTTCCCGGCTGGGCGGATCCCGCCGTTTTCGCCTCCCTCGTCGGCTCCGGGGGCCACTACCTGATCCAGCCCCGCGGTCGCTGGGTCTGGGGCGGGTACTACGAGGACGGGACGCTGATCTGGGTCAGCCGTTGGGTGACCGAGAATGGGGTCTTCGAGTCGCGGGAGGCGCTCGCCTACCCCGGCACCCCGGGCCGGGCAGTGCTGCTGCGCCGAGTGCGAGCCCTCGATAGAGATGGCGAGCTGTCGGTCGCCCTCGATCCTCGCTCCGATTACGGCCGGCGCTCCGTCGGTGCCTGGCGGCGCCGCGAGCGGTTCTGGGAGGCACGCAGCCACGATCTGGTGCTGCGGTGGTGGGGGGGACAAGACGCAGTCTCGAGGCCGGTCGATCATCACCACCGCTTGGAGATGCAACTCGAGCTCGCGGCAGGGGCCGAACACGATTTCGTGCTCGAGCTGATCACGACACAGGCCGACAGCCCAGGTGACCGCGGGGGAGCGCCGGACGCGGATGCCCTTTGGCTTTTGACCGAGGAATCCTGGCGGGCGGAGGTACCTGATTGCAAGGGGATCGTTGCCGCCCAGGACGTCCGCCGCTCCTATGCCGTGCTCCGCGGCATGACCGGGCCCGAGGGGGGCACCGTCGCCGCCGCTACCACCTCTTTGCCAGAACGCGCCGGGGGCAACCGGAATTACGACTACCGCTACGTCTGGGTCCGCGACACCTGCTACATCGGACGGGCCGGGGCCTGTGTCCCTGGAGGCGAGGCGATGCTCGACGACGCCGTACGCTGGGTGAGCGCCCGGCTGATCGCAGACGGGGACCAGCTCTCTCCGGCCTACCTGCCCGATGGCGGGCCGGTGCCCGGCGTCAAGGTTCTCGAGGATCTGCCCGGGTATCCGGGCGGGACCGACGTGATCGGGAACCGAATCCGCGACCAGTTCCAGCTGGACGCCTTCGGCGAAGCACTGTTGCTCTTCTCCCTTGCCGGCGCCCGAGGCCGCCTCGACACGACAGGCTGGAAAGCGGCCGAGATCGCCGCCGAGGCAATCGAGCGCCGCTGGACCGAGGAAGACTCGGGCATCTGGGAGCTGGAGCCTAGGCACTGGACGCACAGCCGCCTCATCTGTGTGGCCGGCCTCAGGGCACTGTGCCAAGCCGGGCTCGCGCCTGAGCAGACGGTGAGGTACCTAGCGCTGGCCGACACGATCCTTGCCCGGACGGCGAGCGAGAGCGTGCACCCCGCAGGCTATTGGCAGCGGGCGCCGGACGATCCACGAGTGGATGCCTCCTTGTTGCTGGCCGAGCTGCGCGGAGCGCTGTCACCAACAGACCCGCGCAGCCAGGCCACGCGTCGCCTCGTCGTGGACGAGCTGACCGAGGACGGCCACGTCTACCGTTACAGGCGCCCGGGCTCGCCCCTCGGCGAGGCCGAGGGGGCCTTCTTGATATGCAATTTCTGGCTCTCTCTTGCCTCACTGGGAGCCGGCGAGACGGTGGAGGGGGTGCGCTGGTTCGAGCGTGCCCGTTCTGGTGCCGGGGCACCGGGCCTGCTTGCCGAGGAGTTCGACGTCGTCCAGCATCAGCTGCGCGGCAACCTTCCCCAGGCTTTCGTGCATGCCGCCCTCATCGAGTGTGCCGCGGCCCAGGAAAAGCTTTGACAGCCGGAACGCGAGCGCGCCCTCTCGCTCGCCGCGGAGGCCCGGCCGTCTCGGGCGTGCACTGTCGCGTTTACAAAGTGCCGACAGAACAGCCAGAGGCCGACGGGACGCTCGCCTGGTCGGCCACGACGCTTGTTCTCGTCCAGGTGAGCGCCGGGGGCATGACAGGGACCGGTTGGACCTACGCCAGCGCCGGCTGCGCGCCAGTCGTCGATAACGAACTAAGCACCGCCATGATAGGCGCCGATCCGATGGACGTGCCGGGTATCAACGAGTCCATGGTGAGGGCCTGCAGAAACCTGGGCCGTCCGGGGCTCGCCAGCTGCGCTGTGTCGGCGGCCGACACGGCCCTTTGGGACCTCAAAGCCCGGCTCTTAGGCCAGCCTTTGACGGCCCTTTTCGGGCGGTGCTGGAAACAGATCCCGCTCTACGGCAGCGGCGGCTTCACGACCTACAGCGACGCGACGACGCGCCGACAGCTCGAGTGGTGGACAGGCGAGCTCGGCATGACGCGTGTCAAGATCAAAATAGGCGAGTCATGGGGGAGCGAACCGGCCCGCGATCTCGAGCGTGTCGCACTCACGCGTCGAGTGGCGGGGCCGGACGTCGAAGTCTTCGTCGACGCCAACGGCGCCTACACGACAAAACAGGCCGTACGGATCGGGCACAAACTCGCCCTCGAGCACCAGGTGAGCTGGTTCGAGGAACCCGTCAGCTCGGACAACCTCGCCGGGCTGCGCGAAGTGCGCGACCAGATCACCGCCGATGTCGCGGTGGGCGAGTACGGCTACGACGAGAGCTATTTCGCGAAGATGGTGGCGGCGGGAGCGGTCGATTGCCTGCAGGCGGACGTGACCCGGTGCGGGGGTTACACGTGCTGGCTACGGGCGGCCGCCGTCGCTGGCGCCAACGGCCTTGAGATCTCGGGCCATTGTGCCCCGGCCCTGCACGCCCAGGTTGCCGGCACAGTGCCGAACTTGCGCCACCTCGAGTACTTCTACGACCACTCGCGCCTCGAGGCGATGCTCTTTGACGGCGTCCCCTTGCCAACAAAGGGTGTTCTTGTCCCCGATCCCTCGCCAGCTGGCCACGGCTACAGCTTGAAGGAGGCTGACGCCGGGCCTTTCCGCATCGCCTAGTTCCCAGTTCTCGGTCGGAGTCCACGTTGTTACACACGAAGACCGGGTATGAACGGCTCATGGGGATCCTCAACCGTCTTGCCTAATCGATGTTGGCCGCCATGTTCCTAAGGCGGCCCCGACCCGGTGCTCCAAGCTCAAAGCCGCCGAGAAAGTGAAGTGCCCCCTCGCTCGGCGGGTCCCGGCGCTGCCGGACGACACCGAGCCCCTTGTCAGATTGAACCAAGCAGTACAGGTGGTGGTCAGGGGTCTTCTCTGGACATCGCTTTTGGTAAAGGCCGATGCCACCGCCAGGACTCGCCGAAGGCTCACTTCCTCAAGTACCCAGGCCTCTTGAGCGGCTTGATTCTCGCCGCGCCACTCATGCCTAGCCAAGAAAGGTCGCGACCGAGGGCTTTTCTCTGCGAGGTGCGTTGCTGGCTCTCGATGTCCTGAAGGATGTCATCAGGGGCCTGTTCGAGCATCATTAGGCCATTTTCCGCTCCGGGAAGGGCGCGCAAGACCTCATCGAGTTTCCTCTGGGTTGCGGTCTGCTCGCGGCCTTGGGTGTGCTGGATCACCACCACCATGACCAAAGTGATCATGGAGCTCGCGACCTCGAGGGCGCTTATCCATCCCGGCGGGAAGCCGAAGGCGGCGCCGACAGCGACGGCGCAGACGAGCAGGCAGCCCACAACGACCGCGGCCATCGGGAGGGAGCTGTAATGGTCGATCCGGTATAGGAGGCGGCTGGCCCTTGGGAGATGTTCGGTGCGCGAGGCGATACGGTCACGAGACGAGTCTTTCTTGCGTTTGGCCTTTTTGTGCGCCAGCTGTCTGCCCACTTGCCTCCTCCCCACCTAACACCGCCGCGATTGGCGTTGTCGCAAAGGACTCGAGGATCTCACTACAGCCCGGGTAGATCGCGAGAGCTCCCGCCTCTTTCAGCCGAGCAGCAGCGGTACCCCCGCTCTCAACTGCGACGCATGCGATACCGGCCTTGGTGGCAGCCTCGACGTCCCAGACAGCATCGCCCAGAGCCAAGCTCCGATCAGGCTCGGACCCGCTTCGCTCAAGAGCGATAGAGAACAGGTCCGGCGCCGGCTTGGAACGACCGGCCATCTCGCCGTGGACGATGCCGGCGATCACGTCGTCACACGCGAGTGGTCGCAGCAGGGCGGGCAGGTCGCGTTCTTTCGCCGAGGTCACGATGACGACCCGGGCCCCCTCGGCCGCCAGCCGGCGAATAAACTCGCTCGCCCCGGGCAAGGGACGGATGAAGTCGTGAAAGGCGGCGAAATAGCGGCCGTGTGCCCTGGTGATGGCGGGATCGTCGCCGCCCAACAAGCTCGTCAATAGCTCGCTCGAGCCCATGCCGACGAAGGGGTGGATTCTCGCCATCGGCACCTGTTGGTAGGCATCGTCGAGCGCCCGCCACCATGCGTAGGTGTGCATGTAAGTGGTGTCGACCAATGTCCCGTCGATGTCGCAGAACACCGATACCGGGACGTAGCCTTCTCCCCTGGTCATCACACTCAGGTACCCGAGGCGAGATTTGGGAAACAGGCTCGACGACGGCTGTCCTCGCCGCTTGGGCCGAGGACGCTCGGTCAGCGGCCTGCGGTGTGCTTACGGATATGGAGGCGGACGACGGTGCCCTCGGAAAGAGCGCGGATCTGCACCAGATCGCAGAGCTGGTTCGCCATCCACAGTCCTCGCCCGGTGAGACTGGCCTGTTCGGGACGAAGGCGGCCTGCCAAGGGGTCAGCGAAACGCCCTTGGTCACGTACCTCGCATATAAGGGACGCATCCTCAGCCCACAGCGAAAGCTCCCCTCCGCCAGCATGCTTGAGGCTGTTGGCGATCACTTCATGAGCGGCGAGGGCGAAATCCCATGCCTCGGACTGATGCAGGCCGAATTCCTCGCCACGTAGCCGCACCAGATGTCGCGCCAGAGCGACGGAGGAGGTGTCGACCCGGAACAGGTGGGCGTCGGGCGGCGCGGGGGAAGGTCGCGGCCCGAGAGCGAGCCAGACGCCTCGAGACCGACAAAGTGCTGGCTCGCAACAGGAGGCTGAGAGCCTGAGGTGACGAAGGCATGACTACATCGGGCCTCTTCGACCACGGCCTCGCCGAGCAGCCCCGTGTCGTAAGGGCACAGCAGGACGAACGGAGGCCCGTCGGCGAAGGCCACGTTGAGCAACGATTCGTGGATCTGACATTCGACAAGCTCTGCAGGCGACCTCTTGGCCGTTATCGGTTCGCCCACACCTCGGGCGCGCTGGCCCGGAGCCAGGCCTTCGGTAAAGCCGCTCCAAAGAGGGATGATCCTGGCCGGATTGGCGCCGAGCGAGTCCATGTCGGCGAAGGCGAGCTTGTTGGCCTCAGGGCCAAGAGCCTTGCGCAAGGCGTCCAGCTTGGGGGTGCTCAAGGCGACGAGCACCTTGTCGCCCGCTTGCAGTCCTTCGCTAACGAAAGGCAGCAGCCGGGCGACGAGCTCACGACCGCCTGAATAGAACAATGCCTGGTGACGGAATTGTCCTGTCACCTCTTTGGTGACTGGACCCTCGAAGGTCGTGCTCATGTGCTGGCTACCGGAACGACCCGCGCCAGCTCCCACTCAGGTGGCACCACGCTGCCAATGTTATCCCGCCAACATGTGTGAAACGGGGCACAAACTCTGACGGGAACCCAGTGCTTGCGGGGCGGGTGGCACGAAACACAAAAGTGCAATACCCGTCGGGGGGCGTGGTTAAACAGCCGACAAGCGGCGCGAAACTGACTAATTTGCAGGGGGTGAAACGGGCCGTGAAAGCAGCCGGCCCGCCGCGTGAGGGAGGAGGAGTCTGTGCTTGATCAGCCGGTTTCGGGGGGCCGATTCATCTCCGAGGGCCCTGTCGTCACACTGGAAGGCGAGATCGACCTCGCCGTTGCGCCCTCTTTGCGGGAGAACCTCGGTCGCCTGCTGGAGGAGGGTCATTGCGACATCTTCGTCGACCTCCTCGATGCCACCTTCTTGGACTCGATCGCCCTCGGTGTGCTCGTCGGTGCCTTGGAGCAGTGCCGGGCATCTGGAGGGGACTTGCATCTGGTGGTGACCGAGCCTCGTATCTTGCGGGTGCTCGAGATCACCGGTCTTTCCAACACCTTCACGATTCACAGCTCACGTGACGCACTGCCGGGCCAGAGCTTCAACAACGACTCAGGCAGCAGCGTGGAAGAGGTTTCACAGAAATGATGGAGCAGATGGCAGATCCGCTCGCCAGCGAGCAGCGTGAGACAATAGAGCTTTCTTTTCCTGCCCAACCTGGCCTCGTGGTGTTAGCTCGCTTTGCCGCCGCGACGATGGCGGCTCGGGCGGGCTTCGATGTCGAAGAGATCGAGGACCTCCGTTTGGCTGTGGACGAGCTTTGCGTCTCTTTCGGACCCATGAGCGAAGACGGCTGTGTGCGCATGGAGCTCGATCGTGATCACGACACGGTGAGCATTGTTGGCTCGTTCGAGCCCTTCGCCCGGCCGCGCGCTGTCGGACAAGAGCGGACCGACTCGAGCTGGGAAAAGGCCGCCGAGTTGTCCGAACTCCTTCTCGACTCTTTGGTCGACGATCACGGACGAGAGAACCGCAACGGGAAATCGGTCGCGTGGCTGCGAAAGCGGCGGGCCTCTACCCGATGATGGAACGAGTGGCGACGGCCCACGAAGAAGCTCAAGAGAGCCGCTTCGCCGAGCTGGCTCGCGAGCGGAACCCGATGCTACGCGATGAGCTCATCACGGCGAATCTCGGTCTCGCCCACCAATTGGCCCGTCGTTTCGCGAATCGCGGAGAACCTCATGATGACCTTGTCCAAGTCGCCTCGCTGGCGCTCGTCAAGGCTGTCGACCGCTTCGACCCCGACCGTGGCGTTACTTTCAGCAGTTTCGCTGTCACTTGTATTGTCGGGGAGCTCAAGCGCCACTTTCGGGACCGAGGCTGGGCGGTACGGGCCCCCCGGCGCATCCAGGAGCTGTACCTGGAGCTGGGTCACCACATTGACCGGCTCTCCCAGGAGCTAGGACGGGCACCGACGGTGGCGGAGCTTGCCTCGGCATCGGGAGCGAGCGAAGAGGCGGTGCTCGAAGCCCTGGAGGCGGGCCGCGGCTACAGGACGGCGTCGCTCGATGCTCCCGACCGCGACGAACAGACTCTTGCCGAGTCTCTCGGCAGCGATGACCCGCATTTCACCCATGTCGAGGAACGCTCGGTGCTGGCGTCCGCACTGCGAAAACTTTCACCGAGAGACCAGCGGATCCTCCGTCTGCGGTTTGTCGACGGACTCACGCAGTCCGAGATCGCCAGCCGCCTCGGCGTGAGCCAGATGCAGATAAGCCGCTTGTTAGCCTCAAGCCTTCAATCGCTCCGGGGCGCCGTTGAGCCTGGCACCCCGGACGATTGATCTACGTTCCGCTAAACGCACGAGCCTCGTTCCATTCGGTCACGCAACGGGGCGCGGCCGAGCGGTTCACCATCTATAGAAACGGTGCGTGCCTGCGCTCTCGCCGCGTCCGATGGCGAAGCCGACCAACCACAAGACGAGGAATATCACCGCGGCGATCCAGAGCAGATGGACTGCGAAACCCAGTCCGAAGAGCGCTAGGACAACCAAGAACGCCAGTAGCAAGATCAATGTCCTTTTCCTTTCCGACGATCGGGACAGTTGTCCCCGCATCTCTTTTTGAGTGTTCCCTCGCCCGCGAGGTCCAAAACCGCTTGCCGCCACGAGGCCGCGCGTAGCGCGCGGGAACGACCGGCATATCCTTTGTGCCAGTATTTACCGAGCCCGCCTCAATGGCCGATGAAAAAGGCGTATGACCGCGCCGGGGCGCGAGTACGAAAGGGGTCGCCGTGTCGAGCTGGAGAGGTGTCGTCGAGGACCGGATGGGCACAGGGCAACGCGGCGCCGGGCTCGGCGGTTTTTCCCGGCGGCGCCGTCGCCTGTTGACCGTGGGTACTGCTGTGCTCGCCTGCGCCCCCGCCCTCGCCATGGTGCCCTCAGCTGTCGCCGGAGCTGCCCCCCAGGTCGTCTCGATGGTGGCTGTCGCCGCCGCGCCAGAGGTCCCGTTCGGTGCAAGCGCGCTCGGGGCCGTCTCGGCGAACGCCACAGAGTCCGGCACGCTCGTTCTGCAGTCATCTGATTCTTCGGCACTGACGAGCTTCATCTCCGAGATCAGCGACAAGAGCTCTCCGCTTTTTCACCAGTACCTCGCCCCAGGCGCCTTCGCCCAGCGCTTCGGGCCGTCGCAAGCGACTCTCGCCGCCGTTAAGGCGCAGCTTTCCAATGAGGGCCTTCGCGTGACCAAGGTGGCACGCGACGGCCTGGTGGTGAGCTTTTCCGGCTCGGCCTCAAGAGTCGAGAGCGCCTTTGGTACCGGGCTCGAGCGTTACCGGCTCGCTGGCGGCACGCTCGGCCAAGCGACCACGACGGCGGTGAAGATGCCGTCGTCCATAGCCGGTTCGGTCGTCGCTGTGCTCGGCTTGAACGACCTCGTCCGAGCCGAGCCCGATTATGTCCGGCCCGGGCCGCTCTCGGTGCAGCGCACGTTCACTTCGGCCAAGGCTCCGAGCGTCTCGCACCCGGCGGGCTCGCCCGACGCCTGCGCCCTCGCGCAACAAGACGCCGAGACCTCCGGCGGCCTCACCGACGACCAGATCGCCAACGCCTATGGTGCCTTCGGTCTTTACCGCCTGGGCGATTTCGGACGTGGCGAGCACATTGCCGTCTACGAGTTGCAGCCCTTCTTGGCGACCGACATCGAGACCTTCGACACGTGCTACTTCGGTGCCGCGCAAGCAGCACGGATGTCCGGCACGAAAGGCAAGCTCGCGGGCAGCCTGCTCTCGGTGATCCCGGTGGACGGCGGTCTGCCGCAGCCGGGGCCGACGAGCCAGAACGATGAGGCGAACCTCGACATCGAGGACGTCTCGGCCATCGCCCCGGAGGCGAAGATCGACGTCTACGAGGCCCCCAACACCCCGACCGGGGGAGCGGGCTTCGACAATTACGCCCGGATCATCAACGACGACACCGACCAGATCATCACATCGAGCTGGGGATTGTGCGAGCAGTTCGCCCAATTGTCCAACCCCGGCATGTTGCAGGCCGAGAACCTGATCTTCGAGCAGGCGGCCGCCCAGGGTCAGACAGTCCTCTCGGCTGCGGGCGACACAGGCGTTGACAACTGCGACGAGTCCCGTTCCGTGTTTCCTCCCACGGGCCAGAACCTGCTCTCGGTAGGCGACCCGGGTGGCCAGCCCTATGTCGTGTCGGTGGGCGGCACCACCATCGACGACGCAACCCAGCCGTCCTTGGAGCACGTTTGGGACGACGGCGCGCAGTGGGGTGGCACCAACGGCGGCATCTCCGAGGCATGGGCGATGCCGAGCTGGCAGGAGAAGGTTACCGACACGTCAGGCAACGCAGCCGACATCGCCAACGCCGAAGCCTACGAAAAAGCGACCGCCAAGGAGTCGGCGCCTTACACCACGCCCACCTTCTGTGACGCTACGTTGCACCTGGCGCCCGGGACGCTATGTCGCGAGACGCCCGATGTCTCAGCAGAGGCCGACGAGTTCACCGGCTCGGTGACCATCTACGGCAAGCTGCTCGGCTACGGCCCGCCGAACGGATGGGCGACGATCGGGGGCACGTCGTCGGCGGCGCCGATCTGGGCAGCACTGCTCGCCCTCGTCGATGCCTCGCCGACATGTTCAGCCGACAAGATCAACGGCGTGCAGAACGTGGGCTTCGCCAGCCCCATCCTCTACGGCATCGCGGCCAACCCGACCGCCTACGCCAGGTCCTTCAACGACATCGTGTCGGGCAACAATGACGCCTACGGCCTCGACAACGGGCTTGTCTTCTCGGCGCGCCCCGGCTACGACATGGCTTCGGGCCTCGGTTCGCCGCAACTGACCTCGCCGAACGGCGGTCCCGGTCTCGCCTTTTACATGTGCGATTTCGCCGGGCAGTTCGCGCCGCCGGTGGTGACCGGGCTCAGCCCCAGCTCGGGGTCCACGGCGGGCGGTTACTCGGTGACCATCTCCGGATCCGGGTTCGGCACTTCTGCGAGCCCCAAGGTGAAAAGCGTCCAGGTGGGCTCGAGAAGGGCCGAGAGCTTCTCGGTTAAGAGCCGCTCGAAGCTCACTGCCGTGTTCCTGCCCGCCAAGGCGCTCGTGGCGCCGGGCTCGCCGTCGCCTGATGATGGGGCCGGGCGGGCGGTGGTGACGGTTACCCTCACCGACGGCGAGTCGAGCTCCGCCAGCGCGGCATCTGTCTTTGCCTATCTAGACGAGGGCACTGCGCCGTCGGCCGTCCCGAGCGTCGCCGAGGTGAGTCCGAGCGCCGGCCTCGAGTCCTCGCCGAAGCCGGTTGTGGTCTACGGCTCGGGCTTCAAGCCATCTGTGAAGGTGAGCTTCGGCGGCATCCGCGCCTCCCGTGTCAGCTTCAAGTCGCCATACGAGATCACCGTCGTCCCGCCTGTGTTCTCGAGGCAGAAGTGCGCGCCGTTGCCGACCACCGGCGTGTACAAGCACGAGAACGCCCGCAATGACATCTGCCAGGTGCAGGTCGAGGTGAGCGACTCGGAAGGCACAAGCGCGACGAGCAGGATCCTGCCGCCCTTCGAGGGGCTGATCTCGCTCGAGAGCAACGGAACGCAACAGTCGCGGGCGGGCTTCGAGGTGGCGGCCCAGCCGACGGAATACGACTACGTCCCCGCTCCGAAGATCACCTCTGTCTCGACGGGGACGGTGTCCGAGCTCAAGCACTGCGTGGCACCGGCGACTGCGGCGTGCAACGCCGAGCGGCTGGCGAGCGAGTACGGCGGCTTCACCAACCTGGTCACCCTTACCGGGGTCGGCATGAACGTGCTGACCTTCGACTACCTGTCCCTGGGCTTTCCTGTAAATGAGGGCAGTCCCGTTCCCGCCGAACCGCTCGTAGAGACGGGCACCACGATCGAGACGGTCGTCCCGGCGCTTCCCAAGTCCGACAAGGTGCCCACGACAGAGCCCTTCGCCTCTCCGATCAGTTTCGCCTCGGTGGCCGGTAGGTCGAACGAGAGCAGCATCGTCTACGCCGGCGTGCCGCATCTGTCCGGGGTCGCCAACTCCGAGACGGGGGAACCCGGTGTGCCCGACTCGGTCTCCTGCGCCAACCCGACACCCAAGGCAGGCTGCGGGGCTCCGATCCGCGTGAGCGGCGAGGGCCTCCTCCAGGTGATCGCGCCCTTGGGTTTCGTGGACAACATAACCAATCACTCGCTCGGCACTCAGTACAACTTCGCCGTCAGAAGCGACAGCGCCCTCTCGACCCAGTCGGTGGCGCAGAACCCCGGCATCGTGGACCTCGAGGTGTGCACGGTCACCGGTTGTAGCTTCAGCCCGGACACCGACTTGTTGTACGTGTATCCACCCGGCAACCCCAGGATCGATTCCATCTCGCCGAGATCCGGCCCGGCTCAAGGGGCGAACACTGTCGTTCTCGAGGGGGAGAACCTCGGTTGTGTCGTGGCGGTTGAATTCGGCCGTGTCGTCACCTTGGCCATAAGCAACTACAAGGCGCTCTTGTACTGCGGAACCACCAACGAGGCGGTCATCACCGTCCCGCCCGGGGTCGCAGGCACGACGGTCTCGGTGAGGATCGCCACGGCGGAGAGCTTCCTCGACCCCGAAGGCCAGGCGAGCAATCCGATCGCCTACAGCTACACCCCGAGCGCGCCCAGCCCACCCAATAAGGTCACGGCCACGCCGGGAGCCGGCAGGGTCACGGTGAGGTGGAGTCCGCCCATGAGCGACGGGGGCAGTCCCGTCACCGGCTACGCCGTGACGGCGTCGTCCCCGGGCCTCGTAAGCGTGCGAGAGCTGGAGGGACAATCCGCCAGAAAGGCAATCTTTACCAACCTGCAGGCGGGCGCCTTTTGGACCTTCAGCGTGAGGGCGGTCTCGGACAAGGGCATCGGGCTTCGCAGCCTGTCGAGCCCTGTCGCACCCGGGCTCGGTGACGACGGCTACCTCGTCGAGACCCAAAGCGGTGCCGTCCTGGGCTTCGGCGACGTCACGACGCACGGGGGCATCGGGGGCGAGGGTGTGGTCGCGGCAGGGATCGCCGCTACGCCCGCGGCTCTGGGCTACTGGCTCGTCACCACGACCGGTGCGGTCACGGCCTTCGGCGACGCCACCTTCTACGGCCAGGCTTCGCGCTCCGGCGTGGTCGGGATCGCCGCTCAGCCCAACGGCAAGGGCTACTGGATCGTCACCAAGTCCGGCGCTGTGCAGGCCTTCGGGCAGGCGCAGACCTACTCGGGCAAGGTGGCAAAGGGCTCCGAGATCTCCGGCATCGCCTCGTCGCCGGACGGGCTCGGCTACTGGCTCGTGGCGAGCAACGGGTCCGTGACGGCCTTCGGCGACGCCCACTCATTCGGGTCGTGGCACGGCAAGAAGCTGAAGGGGCCGGTCGTCGCGATGGCGGCCACCCCGAACGGCAGGGGATACTGGCTCGTGACGGCGGATGGGCGGGTCCTTTCCTTCGGCGACGCCCGGTTTTTCGGTTCGGTCGCCCCCAAGCGTTTGAGCGGAGCGGTCGTGGGCATGGCTGCCACCCCGTACGGAAACGGGTACTGGCTCGTCGGCGCGAACGGCACGGTCTACAACTTCGGCGCCGCGAAGAACCTTGGAAGCGCGCCGAGCGCGGGGGCTATCAGCCTCTAAGGCTCGCGTCGTTCGCCGCCGCCAGCCGCACGCAAGATGGCGCCTGACCGGCGCCGGGACGAGGCGCGGCTTCATTTCGGTAACCTCTCGGGGCAGCACCTGCTCTGCCCGATCGGATCAAGCCGAGCGAAGTGGCACCCCGCAGGACACACATTCAAGGAGAGACCATGCTTGGTATCGGTGACCGTTTTCCCGACTTCTCGCTCACAGCCCTCGTCCCCGGCGACCTGAGCGCCCTCGAAGCCAAGTCGCCCGACGACTACTTCACAAAGATCGATTCGTCGAGCTACGAGGGCAAGTGGCGCGTGGTGTTTTTCTGGCCCAAGGACTTCACCTTCATCTGCCCGACCGAGATCGCCGAGTTCGGACGCCTGAACACCGAGTTCGCCGATCGCGACGCGCAGGTGCTCGGGGGTTCTGTCGACAACGAGTTCGTTCACTACGCCTGGCGCAACCAGCACGAGGACCTGAAGAAGCTCCCCTTCCCGATGCTCTCGGACCTCAACCGCGAGCTCGTCGCCGATCTCGGGGTGCTCAACAGTGACGGAGTCGCCGACCGGGCGACCTTCATCGTCGACCCGGAGGGGACGATCCAGTTCGTCATGGTGACCGCCGGTTCGGTCGGCCGCAACGTCGAAGAGGTGCTCAGGGTGCTCGACGCTTTGCAGACCGACGAGCTGTGCGCCTGCAACTGGCACAAAGGTGCGGCGACGCTCGACGCGAAGGCGCTCATGAGCCAGAGCGTCTGATGGGCATCGGCGCGCTCAAAGAGGCGCTTCCGGCTTTTGCCAAGGACCTGCGGTTGAACCTCGACTCGACGATTGCCGTCTCGACGCTGCCTGAGCAACGCCTCTGGGGAACGGTGCTGGCCACAGCGGTCGCCTCCAGGGGAAAGCGCACTCTTGTCGAGCTGGGCGAAGAGGCGAAGGGCCATCTCTCCGAGGAGGCCTTCGAGGCCGCCAAGGCGGCTGCTTCGGTCATGGGGATGAACAACATCTACTACCGGGCCAAGCATCTTTTGGCCGACGAAGGTGCCAAGGACTACGAGGACATCCCCGCTCGGTTGCGGATGCAGGTGATCGCCACCCGGGGTGGTGTCGAGGCGGAGGACTTCGAGTTCTGGTGCCTGGCCGTGAGCGCCGTCAACGGCTGTGGTGGTTGCCTCGCTGCCCACGAGCGCAAGCTGCGCGAGCTCGGACTCCCGAGAGAACAGCTGCACGAGGCGCTCAGGATCGCCTCGGTCGTCCATGCCGTAGCGGTGACCCTCGAGGCCGAGGAGGCGATGGCCGAGATCGCCGTCGGCTGACTCGGCGCCCTAGGCGAGCAGGCGAGCGCCGAGGAGTGCGAGCGCCCGAGTGACGGCTTTCAGGTCCTCGAGGGCGACGTGCTCGTCGGGCTGGTGAGCGTTCGCTACCTCACCTGGCCCGAAGACAACGGCCGCTCGCCCGGCGGCTTGGTAGAAGGAGGCATCGGTTGCGAACCGCATGCCTTGGCTCTCGTCGCCCGGGACACCGCCGAGATCGGACACCGCATCGGCGAGGACCCGTCGCAGGTGTCCGGCTCCGGTGCCACAAAGGGGCGGGAAGGCGACGGTCCGCTCGAGCTCCCAGTCCAGGCCGGGGCGCTCCTTCTCCAGGCGGACGAGGACCGCTCGCAGCTCGGCTTCTGCGCCGTCCAGGTTCTCTGAGGGGAGCACGCGTCTGTCGATGGTGAGCTGGCAACGGTCGGCGACCGTGGAGCCGCCCCGGCCGCCTTGGGCAAGGCCGACCGAGACCGTCGCCGGCCCGATCCCCGGGAAGGTCCTCCCCGCGAGGCGGGCGCATTCCTCCTCGACGAGGCGGATGAACGCCGCGGCGTCGAGGATGGCGTTGCGGCCGTCTTCTGGATGCGAGCTGTGCACAGCTCGGCCGTGGAAGACGACCTCGAAGTTGAGCTGCCCGTTGCCGGTGGCAAGAACGCGGCCGTTCGAGGGCTCGGTGACGACCACCCAGTCGGCCGGCTCTTCGGCCGACGCCCTTCTCGCGCCCAGAGAGCCCACCTCCTCGTTGGTGAGGCCATGAAGGCCAAGTGTCCCCTGCAGAGAGATGCCCGATCTCTTCACGGCGAGCAGCGCCTCGGTCATGGCGGCAAGGCCGGCCTTCATGTCGCAGGCCCCGCGACCGTAGAGCTTCCCGTCGCTCAGGACGGCCTTGAACGGGTCGCGGGTCCAGCCTTGCCCGGCCGGCACCGTGTCGAGATGGCCAGCAAACACGAGCGTCGGGGCAGTGGTGCCGATGCTGGCATAAAGGTTCGGCCTGTGCGGAGCTATCTCCACCAGGCGGTTGGCCACGCCTTGTCCCTCGAGCAGGCTCGCCAGCAGCTCGGCACAGGCCCTCTCGTTGCCGGGCGGGTTCTCGCTGGCGCGTGCGATGAGTCCCGAGGTGAGCTCCAAGGTTTCGTCCTCATCGATCGCATCGAGCACGCGAAGATCGCAACCGAGCCGGCCCGCGTCCGGTTGTGCCGCATCCGTGCCCGCAGCAAAAGACGGGACCATACTTCGCCAAAGCTACGGCAGCACGAGAGGAGACGTCGTGACCACTTCAACGAGCGGGGACCGACCGAGAACAAGGGTGGGTTTCGCCGGCCTCGGGACGATGGGCTCGGCCATGGCGGCCAATCTCGCCCGGGCTGGCTTCGAGCTCGGGGTGTGGAACCGTACGCCGGGCCGAGCCGAGCCGCTCAAGGCGCTCGGGGCGGCCGAGGTCGGAAGCCCGAGGGAGCTCGCGAGCGCCGCCGATGTCGTCGTCACCTGTGTGACCGACTCGCCCCAGCTCGGGGAGGTCATCTTCGGGCCCGACGGTTTGGCCGAAGGTTTCGCCGCCGGATCGTTGCTGGTCGACTGCTCGACCATCAGCCCCGGGAGCGCACGGGAGTTCGCCGCCCGCCTCGCCGACCAAGGCGTGGCCATGCTGGACGCCCCCGTTTCGGGGGGCTCGGAAGGTGCCGCGGCGGGCACCTTGACGATCCTGGTGGGCGGCGAGCCCGGAGAAGTGGCCCGGGCACATGACGTGCTCGCGGCCATGGGCCGCACCATCACCCACCTCGGCCCCATCGGGTCGGGGCAGGTCGCCAAGGCCGTCAACCAGGTGATCTTGTGTGGCACCTACCTCGGAGTGGCGGAGGGAATGGTGCTCGCCATCAAGGCAGGTATGGATCCCGAAGCCGTTGTGGCAGCTCTCTCGGGCGGGGCGGCCGGCTCGTGGGTGCTCAACAACCGGAGCGGGCGCATGATCGACGACCGCTATCCGCTCGGTTTCAAGATCGCCCTGCACCGAAAGGACATGGCGATTGCCCTCGAGCTGGCCAGAAGCGCCGGTGCGGTGCTGCCCGTCGCCTCAATCGCCGCCACCTTTGAGGACGGCCTCATCGCTGAGGGTCACGGTGAGGACGACAACTCGGCGCTCGCCCGGACTATCCGTCGGCTTTCCGGCCTGTGAGGATGAGCAAAGCGCCAGGGCGACCCGCGAACCACATCAGTCCAGATGCGCGCTCGTTGGTCGAAGGCTCTCCGCCAAGCGATCGATGCCCGGCTCTGAGGGGCTTTCAAAGGGCTGTTGCCTAAGGCGTTGTGCCCTTTTTCGGACCGGAGGGCTCGGAAGGATGCACGATCACGAACGGGGTCAGCTCGTCACCTTGGCCCATCGGGTTGTCGAGTAGGACGAGGCGGGCGGTGGCTTTGTCGACCGGCATGTCCGGGCTCATCCCGAGCACCTCGACGTTGATGTTGTTGCCGTCGATGATCACGACAGGATGACCCAAGAACCGCGCATAAGCGGTGCACGCCTTGTCCGGGTCGGCTGGGCCTAACATGGCGAACTCGTTGAAGGGCGGCACCGTGTCCGGGTTGAATCCGTCGATCTCGGCGATGCGATGGCCGGCGATGCGGTAGAAGTCCCCGTGGCGACCGAAAAGCTTGGTCACGCCCCCCACGACCATGGCGAAGGCGGCTCGTGCCGAGCCGGTCTGCATGATCGCCACCTGCATCTTGCGGGGGTCCGAGAAGGCGACGTCATGTTCGTACTTGCGTGTGCCCTTCACGATGAGCTTGGCAAGCGGCCCTGCCCGGACAACCGAGTAGTGGACCACCCTGCCTTCGGAGATGGCCACGACCTTTTCCGACATGGCCACGAAATCGCCCTTTTTGAGCAGGGGCCGGACCTGCGAGTCTAAGAGGGGTTCGAGGTCCTCTTTGATGTGGATCAAATGGGTGTGCACCAAGATGCGCTCGTAGCTGCGCCCACCGACTTCGACGGGCGGTGCCGACCCAGCCGGCCCGGCCATCAACGTCCTGCCTTCGCGAGCGAGCTCATCGCACGCACACCGCGGCGTCGACATAGCGGCGCATCCAAAGCTCGCTTACCAGTACACGCCAGAAGACCAGCCCGTCGCCCGGCTTGCCGGCGAGCCAGGCGTCGAGCTCATGAACTAACCGGCCGGAGTCGAAGATCCCCCGCGACGACAATGTCTCCGAGGAGAAGATCTCCCTGATCCGTGCCGCACGCTGGCGCGTCCAGGCCCCCTCCGGGTTGGTAAAGCCGATCTTGGAGCGCCTCGTCCGGTTGACCTCGGGCATCTTTCCTTTCATGGCCTGACGGTACACATAGCGGTTCCACCCCCTCTTGATCTTCTGGTCGATAGGCAGCTTGAAGATGAACTCGACCAGCTCGTGGTCCAAGAATGGCACCCTGGACTCGATCGAGAAGGCCATCGAGTTCTTGTCCTCGTAGCGCAACAGGTTGGGCGTCGAGTAGCGCAGCACGTCGTCGGCGAGGCGTGCGTTCAGATTGCGGCTCGGGTGGTAGTCGAACTCGGCGAGCTCCGCCGGAGGCGCCGTGAGCAGGTCGGGCATCGAGAACGGGCGCTCGCGGCCCGGCCGGCGAGTTGCCATGAGCTCGCGGGCATAGCTCTTGTAGAGGTCGCGTCCCAGCACCGCCTCGCGAAGCGCGGCGCCGAGATGGCGCTGGTCCATCGCAGAGCTCAGGTAGGTGCGGAAATACGGCAGGTACCCGGCGAGCAGCTCGTCTCCGCCGTTGCCCGACAGGATAACTTTCACCTCACCCTTCGCGATCCGGTAGACCGAGTAGTAGGCATACGGCGCCGAGGAGATCGTCGGCTCTTCTTGGAACCAGATCCACTCCTCGATCTCGTCCCAGAACTGCTCCACGGTCGGGTAGGCGTAGTGGGGCACGCTGTTGACATGGCGTTCGACCGAGTGCACGTAGTCGCTCTCGTCGATGCTCTGGCCGGGATAGAGGGCGGAAAAGGTGTGCAGCGCTCCTTCGGTATGGGTGTCGGCCCCCGAGCCCATGAGCGACGCCATGACCGAGGAGACGCCACTCGAGTCGAGACCGCCCGAGAGCGACACCCCGACAGGGACATCGGCGATCATGTGGCGGCGGATCACCCGTTCGAACAGCTCGGCGAAATGCTCGGCGTACTCGTCGTCGCTCAAAGAGGAGGAGAACTCGGGGTTGACCTCCGGTGACCAGTACTTGGTCTTCGTGCTCCGGCCGTCCGCCGACACCGTCATGAAGTGCCCCGGCAGCAGCCGGTTCACCCCGGCAAAGAAGGTCTCTTCGCCGGCGTCGTGCACGCGGTGGAGGAGGAACCGGTAAAGGACGCCCATGTCCGGCTGCCGTGGCACGCGGCGGTCCTGGAAGAGCGCCTTCAGCTCCGAGGCGAAAGAGAAACGGCCGGGCGCGGAGTGGTAGTAGAGCGGCTTTATCCCGAGCCGGTCACGGGCGAGGTACATGGCGCGCGAGCGCGGATCGACGATGGCGAAGGCGAACATGCCCACGAGGTGGGTGACGCACGAGCTGTCCCACCGCTCATACGCGCGCAGCACGGTCTCGGTGTCGGAGTGGTCCGAGACGAAACGATGGCCGGCATTCTCAAGTTCCGCCCGCAACTCCACGCTGTTGTAGAGCTCTCCGTTGAACACGATCAAGGCACCAGTGCGGTCCGAGCGCATCGGCTGCTCGCCACCTTCGATGTCGACGATGGAGAGCCGTCGCATGCCGACGGAGAAGTCGTCGCCGACCTCCATTCCGGAAGAGTCCGGCCCACGGTGCTCTATCGAGGCGAGCATCGCCCCGAGAAGGTCCGGATCCCGGCCGGTGAAGCCGGCTATGCCGCACACAGCGTTCTTGTCGTGCCTATGAGGTGGTGGTCGTGGGAAGGGTCGTCACCGTCGCGCCGGGCGGGACCTCAAACAGCGAGGACGGCGGGGACGTCGAGTAGCTCTTGATCTCGAAGTCGGCCGACTTGGCCGACACCGAGACATAGCCAAGTATCCCCTGCGAGGTCACGCAGACCTCGCTCGTGGATTGGTTGGGCTTCGTGCCCGAGACGACGACGGCACACTGGAGGTTGAACCCGTGCACCGTCATTGTCGAGGAGGTGATGGTGACGCCGTGCAAGGCGGCCGCTACCGAGTAGATCTTCAAAAAGTCGATCCAGTACGCGCCCGAGTAGAGGGCGTACACGAGCTTGTCGGTGTTGATCTCGGCCCCTTGGGCCTTAATGCACGACCATGTGTCGCCTGAGGCCGACTGCTTGTTGCACTCGTACTCGCCTGCCGAACCGGCGAAGAGCCGGAGCTGTCCAGTCGAGGTCGTGTCGACGAAGGCGAAGTCATGCGGGGGCGTGGCGGCGTAGCTGATCGTGGCCGGAGAGCTGCCCGTGGTCACCCAGGTGGCGTCGTAGGACGTCGTCGCGTCACCTGTTTGGATCTTGCTGGTGAGCGAATTGATCGCCGTGCTCCCGTGCATCAGGTTGTGCACCGTCTTGACTACGTTGACCGCCTTGTTGAGCGCGCTGCAGCCGGTGAGCCCGAGAGCCGCCGTGCCGACCACGACGGCGACGAGGACCGCCTTGCGCCAGGTCGTCGAGCCTGTCCGCCTCTGATCGATCGATCGTGCCATTTCGGCCCCCAGTCGTTGGTCGCGCTGGCCCAAGGATAGATGGTGCGCACCATAGGACCGGACGACCGTCTCAGCGGTCGGTTCGCGCCTGAAGTTCGAGAGCTGCGGTGCATGGTTAGTGGCCGCCAGTTGAATCCGGACTGTTTCCATCGATATAATAGCAAACTGTATTCCCCATCCCCCTGCAGGCACTGCAAGTTGGCGAAATGGCAGAGATTCCCTACGCACACGACGAGCCGACCGGGGACCTGCTGTGCCGAAAAAGCCTGGCTGATGACCAGGTGGCGGTGGCTGCCGACGCACTTGCCCGCTGGCGCCGTTCGAGCGCGCGAGTGAGCTTTGTCGCCATCGACGGGCACGGTGCTTCGGGGAAGACGACTCTCGCGAAGAGCCTGCGCGCGATCACCAAGGCGAGCGTGGTCCACACCGACGACTTCTTCGTGCCGGGCTCCCCAGGCCAAAGCGGGAGGGGGATTGGGCGCTACTACGACGTGGGTCGTCTGCGCGCCGAGGCCCTCGAGCCGCTCAAGGCGGGACACGAGGCTGTGTTCCGCTCCTTCGACTGGGAGTTGGGAGCCTTGTCCGCCGTGTGCACGCGGGTCGAACCGAGCGATCTTGTCATCGTCGAGGGGGTGTACTCGGCGGCGCCGGAGCTGTCAGATCTCGTCGACAAGGCGATCTACGTGGACACAGCGGAGCGGGAGCGACTTGACCGCCTGCAGGGACGAGTCGCGCCTGAGGACTGGGACCAGGAGTGGTTGGCGGCCGAGAAAGAGTATTTCGCCAGGGCACGACCGATAGGGTCGTTCGATCTCGTGATTCGCGGCAGCGTCACTGGACCGCCGGTGCCGCGTGACGCCCGCGTGCCGTGCGAGGGACGGCGCGCGGGCATTCTTCGTAGTGGCGAGGAGAGATCCAGTTTCTCCAGTGTGTCCCGTCGGCTCCCTCGAGAGCGCGCAACCACGAGTTCATGGCCGCCCCCTCGGCGGCTCTGGCGAGCTTGTTCTCGTTGTCTGGGACACTCGAGCTCGGCGCGCGAGCAGGTCACACCTGGCTTCGCGTTTTGCAACTCAGGGCGGAGGCACTCCGAAGGCAGTGGGCAACCACGACCCTAGTCACGCGCGGCCTTCCGATACGTAGGCGACTGAAGCCGGTAACCTAGCAGTACAAGTGCACGGGAGCTCGGGTGTACCGGGCTGAGAGGGTGGCTGGCCAGCAGGCCGGAATGTCACCGACCGTTCGAACCTGACCGGGTAATGCCGGCGTAGGGAGGTGGCCCAAGTGGCGACGTCAGCCTTGAAGATGTGGAGTGCGGGCAGTGCTTGTCCGAGCGAGCTTTGCTGGGCGAACCACACTCAGCCCAGTTCTCGGCGCTCGGTTTCGCAAGGAAGACGGCCCTTTTGCCCTCTCGCTTGCTCCGCGAACACACGGGCGAGAAAGGACTCAAGGCTTCCGGGCACATTCAGGCGACTCGCATGGCTGGTAGCCGTGATGTCCTTGGCTTGTGTCGGGCTCGGGGCATGCGGCCCGTCGAAGAACGGGTCAGAGTCGGGGATCGCTGCTGTCACCACCGGGGCGGGAAGGATAATTGACGGCGGGACTGCCTACTTCGCCGAACAACCGGAAACACCACCCGATTACATTTTCCCCGCTCGTCTCCGGCCAGTACTTCACCGTCGAGAACACGGCCGATTTCCAGACGCTGTTGTACGAGCCGCTCTACTGGTTCGGCGACAAGGCGAGCACCTCGATCGACTACCCGCTGTCGATCGGGAACCCCCCCGTATACAGCGACGGTGACCGAGTCGTGACGATCACGCTCAAGCACTACGTCTGGTCCAACGGTGAGACGGTCAGCGCCCGAGACGTGATCTTTTGGATAAACCTGCTGAAGGCGAACCCCGACGAGTGGGCGTCATATGTCCCCGGAGGCTTCCCCGACAACGTCAAATCGGCGACGGCGCCGAACGCGACGACCGTGCAGCTTGCAGCTGAATGCCGCCTACAACCCGATCTGGTACACCTACAACGAGCTGTCTCAGATCACGCCTCTCCCCCTCGCCTGGGACCGCACGTCGCTTTCGTCGCCGGTGCCCAAGCCAGGATCGAGCCATTTGCCCGACTCGACGCCGTCGGGCGTCGAAGAGCGTCTACAACTTCCTGAACGCCCAGGCCGACACATGTCGCGAGCTATGCATCGAGCCCGATCTGGTCGGTGGTCGACGGGCCCTGGAAGCTCATCGGGCTCACAGACCGACGGGATGGCCACCTTTGTGCCCAACCGGCGCTTCTCCGGTCCGAACAAGCCGCACCTGGCGAAGTTCGTCGAGCTTCCCTACACGAGCGCGGCGGCTGAGTTCTCGGTGCTGCGCGCCGGCTCGGCGACCGGCGGTCCCGGCTCGGCCGTCGTCCGGCGACCAGATCTCCGTCGGCTACGTGCCCGACAACGACTTGCCCCAGTCCGGCGCGCTCGCGCCGCAGGGCTATCAACTGGTCGACTGGTACCCGTTCCAGTTCGACTACTTCGAGCCGAACTTCAACAACCCGACCGGTCGGGCCGATCCTGCGCCAGCTCTACTTCCGCCAGGCCTTTCAGCACCTTGTCGACCAGTTGGGATGGGTTCACGCCTATTACGGCGGGCTCGGGCTCCCCACCTACGGCCCGGTGCCCGCCAGCCCGCCGAACCCTTACGCCGACGCGAACGCCTCGGTGAACCCGTACCCGTTCAGCATCCCGGACGCGCAGAAGCTGCTCGGCGGTCACGGCTGGAAGGTCGTACCGAACGGCGTCACGACCTGCACCCGTCCCGGCACGGGCCCGAGGCGAGTGCGGCCAGGCGATACGGGCAGGGGAGGGGCTCAACTTCACGCTCTTATACCCGAGCGGGCTCCCCTACACCGACGGCTCGATGGTGGACCTGCAATCGGTGGCAAAGCAGGTCGGCATCGAGATCTCCCTCAAGGAGGTGACGCCGACGACGATCGCCTCGACGATCTTGACCTGCACACCGAGCCAGCCAGCTTGCAGCTGGGAGCTCGGCCAGTACGGCGCCGGGTGGGTCTTCGAGCCGGACCACTACCCAAGCGGCGAGGAGATCTTCGAGACCGGCGCGCTCGGGAATGTTTCCAACTACTCGAACCCGGTCACCGACAAGCTCATCGCGGCCACTACCACGACGCCGGCGGCGGGTGCGCAGGCCGCCCTCGACGCCTATCAGAACCAGGTCCGAGTGGAGCTGCCCAACTTCTGGCAGCCGAGTCCGGGCACACTGGTTACGGTGCAGTCGAACCTGCACGGCTTCATCCCGAACGCCTACGGGTTCATCAGCCCCGAAGAGTGGTACTTCACGAAGGGCTGAGCCGAGCGGCCTGTTCGAACGGAGGGAGGTACCGCACATGATCGGGTTCACACTGCGGCGCCTGTGCCAGGCCGTGATCGTCCTGCTCGGCCTGACCATTCTCGTGTTCGTGCTTGAGCACATCATTCCCGGCAACCTCGCTCGCGCCATCCTCGGACCCCGGGCGAGCGCCGGCGCCATCGCCGCCTTCGACAGGGCGAACGGCCTCGACCGTCCTTTGGCGTTGCAGTACCTGACGTTTCTCTCCCACGTGCTGCACGGGAACCTCGGCTACTCCTATCGTTTGAACCAGAGCGTCGACTCGCTCGTGGTCCATGAGCTGCCCAACGACATCATCCTCGTCGGCATCGCCCTCGCTCTCGCCCTCCTCGATCGCGATACCCCTCGGGGTCGCCCAGGCCGTGCGACGCAACAGGGCACTCGACCACGTGGCGACGGGAGGGGCGTTCCTCCTCTATTCGATGCCCGCCGTACTGGCTCGGACTGCTGCTCATAGCGGGTCTGGCGATAGGGGTGCACCTGTTTCCCCCCGAGGCTCCCCAGGCCGCCACGGCGGCCGGGGTCCTCGCCCAACCCCACGCCCTCGTGCTGCCCGTCATAACGCTCGCTCTCGTCAACGTGGCCCTGTTCAGCCGCTACATGCGTTCGGCGGCGATCGACACCCTTGCCCAGGACTACGTGCGCGTGGCGCGGGCAAAGGGCCTACCGGGACGTGTCGTGCTTGCCCGCCATGTGCTGCGTAATTCGCTCGTGCCGGTCGTCACGCTGCTCGGGCTTTCCGTCCCCGGCGTGCTCACCACGGGCCTCGTGGTGGAGTACGTGTTCAACTTCCCCGGCCTCGGCCTGACCTACTTCAACGCGGCGGTGAACGCGGACTACCCGGTAGAGCTCGGCATCACCGTGATCGTCGGTGTCGCCACCGTCCTCGGCAGCCTGCTGGCGGATCTCGCCTATGCCGTCTTGGACCCGAGGGTGAGATATGGCTGACCTGGCCGTGCCCGTCGAACTCGACCGAGCCGAGGTCGGGATCCTCCCCAAGCCGGAGCTCGCCAGCCCCCACCGGTCCAGGCCGTCGTTCGCCCTGGCGTTCTTGGAGAACCGTCTGGGTGTGGTCGGACTCGGGATCATTGTCGTTGTGGCAGCGTTCTGCTTCTTCGGCCCGCTCGTGTACCACAGCGACCAGATCCAAGCCAACATCGCCCTCACGAACCTGCCGCCCGGACCGGGGCGCCCTCTCGGCACAGACGCCAACGGGTTCGACATACTCGGACGGCTCATGGTCGGTGGCCAGAGCGCGCTCGAGATCTCCCTTGCCGTTGCCGTCGTGGCGACAGGCTTCGGCGCATTGTGGGGTGCCGTGTCCGGCTTTATGGGCGGCGTGCTCGACGCCGATCATGATGCGCGTCGTCGACGTCGTGATCGCCGTTCCCGCCATCTTCCTGCTCATATACCTGGCGAGCGTGTTCAGGCCGAGCGTCCCCCTTTTGATCATCGTGCTCTCGTTTCTCTCCTGGCTCGGACCGGCCCGCCTTGTCCGCGGCGAGACGCTCTCGCTACGCGGCCCGGGAATTCGTCGACGCCGTGCGCGCCGCCGGCGGCCGGCGGTCGCGCATCATCGGTCGCCACATCATCCCGAACACCCTCGGGACGATCACGGTCAACGCCACCTTCCAGGTCGCCGACGCCATCATCATCCTGGCCACTTTGAGCTTCCTCGGTTTCGGCTTGCCCCCGCCCGCGGTGAGCTGGGGAGGCATGCTCTCGCAGGGAACGACCTATCTGCTCGACGGCTATTGGTGGGAGGTCTATCCGGCCGGCCTCATAGTGATGGTGACGGTGATCGCCTTCAACTTTGTCGGCGACGCCCTACGCGACACCTTGGATGCGAGGTTGCGGGCACGCTAAGACGACCTAGGCGTCATGTCTCGGCACTGCGGTGCAGCATGTTGTCAGACGGCAAGCGGGTCGCCAGGTACACTCTGCGGACTTGTCGTCCTTTTTGAAAGGCCTCCCTATGACTCGCAGCCGTTCATTACTGGTTGGTGCCCTCGTGCTCGGTGCTTTGGTGGTACCGGCCGCCGGCGCGCAGGCGGCGACGCGGGCGGCGAACCCGCACGCGGCCTCGTGCGCCGACAGTTGGAAGAGCCCTGTCAGTGGTCTTTGGGGCGTCCCCGGCAATTGGTCCAACGGGATTCCGACGAATACCGACAGCGTCTGCATCACCTTGCCGGGCACCTATACAGTCACGCTCGCCCCCTGGAGCATCGGCACGGCGGATCCGAACAGCGCCGGGGCAAACGTGAGCTCGCTCAGCCTCGGCAGCGTCTCGGGAGCGGGGACACAGACACTGGACATCCTCGGGCAGGGCAGCACATCGAACAGCAACGAACAGGTTTCTACGGTCTTTTTGTCAGTCGCGGCCACGAGCACGATCACTGCCCACGGCAATCTCGTTCTGCAATCGACGAACGGGGGCACAACGCTCCCGGGCAACCCTTCGGGAGGCTACGCCGCCGTGAGCGGCGCAAGCTTTCTCAACTACGGCAGCGTCGAGACCGAGACGGAAGCCCCCACCAACAAGCTCGCCAACTTCACCCAGTTCGAAGCGCATCTGGTGAACGAGGCGCATGCGAGCGTGCACGACCTGTCGGGTCAGTTGCAAGTCGACGCCGTCACGAACAAGGGCAGCTTCAACGTCGCAGCGGGGGCTTCGATGAGCCTTGTACCGCTACAAGGTGAATACGGGGCGCCTGCGAGCTTCACGAACCTCGGGGCCCTTACAAATGACGGGTCCATCACGGCCAACCAGACCGTCGGGAACGTGACCTTCACCCAGGCCGGTGGACCGATCAAGGGCAACGAGGTGGTGATCGGGGGTGGCGCGGCACTCGTCGACAAATCCGGGGCGGCCCAGTTCCTCGTGAACTCGATATCCGCCAAGATCACCGGCAGGATCCCGGCCGGTCAGAAGCTCACGGTCGAAGGTGAGGCTTACAACTCAAGCGGCAACAATTACAACGGCACGACCATCAACCTCAACGGGGCAACGTTGGTCAATGACGGGACGATCGTGCTTGACGCCCAGGGCTCAACGAACAAGAGCGGCGGGCCGGTCGTCGTTAACGACGGCTCGATCCGCAACGCCGGCACGATCCTCGCCGAGGTGCAGGATCCGTCGTGGAATGTGCAATACGCAGCCGGCCTCGCCAACACTCGAACGGGCACACTGAGCGTGTCCGGTGGCACGTTCGTCGACACCTCCGCCGCGGTCAGTAACGACGGAACTGTGAAGCTCGGGCCGGAAGCCCTTTATCTTCTCGAGGGCGGGGCCGCCTTCACGAACAAGAGCGACGGCACGATCGTGCCCCAGATCGCCAGCAGCAAGAGCTTCGGGCAATTCGAGCTGAGCTCGCCTTGCTGTTCGGGCCCAGGAAGGTTCCTCGCTGGCGGCGATCTGATGCCCGCCATTTTGGGACACCTGCCGGCTGCCAACACCGAGTTCCAACTGTTCCAGCTCACAGGGGGGAGCTTCAAAGGCACCTTTTCCCGCCTCGGCAATCGCTTCACGGCCGACTACGCCCACGAGACCGCTAGCCCCGCCTACGTCGGCGCCGTCTACGAAGAATCAGGCAAGAAGGCGAAGAGCTGAGGCACGCCCCGGCCTTCGGCAATCGTCCCGGGTACTCGCTGAGGCCCGGGTCAGGTATTCGGGAAGCTCGGCTTGAACCAGGCGGCGGGTCCGCTCGCCGAGTGGGTCTAGATCACGAGCGCGAGGTCAGCCGGCTTTTCTTGGCCGGGGCTTGGGCCGTTTCGTGTCCACTCCGAGCACGTCTCGTAGCGCGGCGCGCAGCTGTTCCGGGGAGAGCTCGCCCAAGGCCGCGGCAAGGTCAGGATCGCCGATCGCGGTCGTAGTGTCACCGAGCTTGATCTCGATGGTCTGGGGACGAGGTGGCGCGTCGCTCGTCTCCTCGAGGGAGACCTGAGCCAGCAGTGCCTGCAAAGAGTCGGCTGTCACGCCGAGTGCTCCGAGGGCTCTGCTTGCTTGGGAGTCCGCATCGCTGAGCACGGCGAGGACGACGTGCCCGGTGGTCATCGGTCCGGCGCCGGCGAGCTGACGTGCGAGCCTCATCGCATCGCGAGCCGCGGCTGATCGAGAAAGGTCGTCAACCCCGCCCCTGTGGTTCTCGATGAGCCCGATCACGCGCGAACGGACGTCGTCCGCCTCCACTCCGAGGAGGCGGCTGACGGCGCCATCGTCGTCGTCGACAACTCGCAGCGTGCCCAGCATCAGGTGCTCCGTGCCGATGTAGTTGTGGCCGAGCCGGAGCGCTTCGCGAAGCGACAGCTCGAGTGCCCTTTTCGCCTTCGGGCTGAATGGGATCTTGGAGCCACGCCTGTCCGTCTTGGAGCGCTCGAGGGTCTGTTCCACCTTGGCCCGCAGCGTCTCCAGGCTCACGCCGAGCTGACCGAGGGCCTTCGCAGCCACGCCGTCTCCCTGTGCGAGGCCGAGGAGCAGGTGCTCCGGCTTGATGAAGTCGTTGTTCAGCTTCTGGGCTTCCTCCTGGGCGACGACGATGACGCGTCGGGCACGGTCGGTAAATCTCTCGAACATAAGATTGACGATACAACCCCTGTCAAGACACTGATATGTGATAGGGTAGAGAATGGTGACAGCTGAGAAGCCGCCGGAGCGCGACCCATTGCCGGAAAGTGGTGGGTCCGAAGACGAGACCGAAGAGGTGTCGTCGGTCGACTGGGACGACCTGCTTGCCCAGCTTGCAGAACGACCCCAGGAGGAGGGCTGGGTGACGCTCGAGGAAGCCTCGGGCGCAGCCGGTGTCGCCCGCTCGACGTTGCGTTCTTGGTACCGCTCCGGCCAATTGCCCTCGCGGATGGTTGCGGGGGTACACGGTCCGCAGCGACTCGTCCCCTTAGAGCCCGTGCTCGATCGGGCGCTTCGGTCATCGCGGGTGCAACGCCAGCTAGAGCGGGCACGCTCTCTCGAAGCGGAGGTCGACGAGCTGCGACAACGCCTGGAGGCGATCGAACGCCACCTCGGTCTCGACTGAGCGCGGCGGAGAACAACCGGGCGAGGTGAGTGCGCGGGCCGGTCGGTGACGAACGAGGTCGGCGATCAGCCGCCCTGTCGTGGGTCCGGTGTGTAGTCGCCTTGCCGGCGGGGAGTCAGAAGCCCTCCACGGTCAAGGTGAACGTCCAGGTGCCGGTGTCGCCGACGGCGTCCTTCACGGTGCCGAAAACCTCGTAGGTCCCCGCTGCCAGGGTGTCCGGGGCCGTGAGCTTGCCGGAGGAGGAGACACTCAGGAGCTGCGCGCCGGGCGACTGGGTGTAGGTGAGCTTGCCGTGCGACCCGACGAAGCTGAGCTGGGCGGTGAAGACCTTGCCGGCCGTCACCGTGCCTGTGGTAGGAGCGCCCTGCTTGAGCTTGGTGGGAGTCACGGTCAGAGCAAAGCTCCAAGTCCCGGTGTCACCGAGACGGTCCCTCTCGGTGCCGGACGCCTTGTATATGCCCGCCCGCAAGGTGTCCGGGGCTGTGATCTTTCCCGAGGAGGACACCTTCAACTGCGGTGCACCCTTCGACTCGGTGTACGTGACAGCGCCTTTCGAGCCCGAGACTACGAGCTGGTCGGAGAAGGCCGTGCCGGCGCCTCTCTTCGCCTTGGTGGGCTTGATCTGGGTGAGGTCGGTGCCAGCGACGGTCAGGGTGAAGCTCCAGCTTCCGCTGTCACCGAGGCGGTCCCTTGCAGAACCGGCCGCTTTGTAGCTTCCCGCAGGCAGGTTCGCGAGGGCCGACAAGGTGCCGGCGGAGGAGATCGTCAGCTGCGGAGCGCCGCTCGACTGGGAGTAGGTGACAATGCCGAGCGCGCCGGAGACCTTGATCTGGGCCGCGAAGGCTTTGCCGGTCGTGGTGGTGCCCGCCGTCGGCGCGGACTGGGCCAGCTTCCTCGCCTTCACGCTTAGTGTGAAGCTCCAGCTTCCGCTGTCACCGTAAGAGTCCCTGGTAGAACCGGCTGCCCTGTAGCTGCCTGCCGGCAGATCTGCCGGGGCCGAGACGGCGCCCGATGAGGTGACCCTGACCGCCGGCGCACCGGCCGACTGGGTGTAGGTGACGGTGCCGTGCGACCCCGAGACTTTGAGCTGGCCGGAGAAGCCTCTGCCAGCCACGGTCGTGCCCGCCGCCGGAACGGCTTGGGCGAGTTTGGTGGCAGCAACCGACAAGGTGAAGCTCCAGTTCCCGGTGTCTCCGAGGGAGTCCCGAGCAGTTCCCGAGGCCCTGTAGATCCCCGCTGGCAGGCTTGCTGGTGCCGACACCGCCCCCGAGGACGAGACCTTGAGGTCGGGGGCGCCGCTTGACTGGGTGTAGGTGACGTTGCCTTGCGATCCCGAGAGCTTCAGCTGACCCACGAAAGAGGTCCCGGTCGTGGTCCGCCCCGAGGACGGGGCGAGCTGTGTCAGCTTGATGCTGGCGATCGTCAAGGTGAAGCTCCAGTTCCCGGTGTCTCCGAGGGAGTCCCGAGCAGTTCCCGAGGCCCTGTAGATCCCCGCTGGCAGGCTTGCTGGTGCCGACACCGCCCCCGAGGACGAGACCTTGAGGTCGGGGGCGCCGCTTGACTGGGTGTAGGTGACGTTGCCTTGCGATCCCGAGAGCTTCAGCTGACCCACGAAAGAGGTCCCGGTCGTGGTCCGCCCCGAGGACGGGGTGAGCTGTGTCAGCTTGATGCTGGCGATCGTCAAGGTGAAGCTCCAGTTCCCGGCGTCCCCGTGAGCGTCCTTGGCGGTGCCCATCGCCTTGTAGGTCCCCGTTGGCAAGCTGGCCGCTGCCGACACGACGCCCGAGGAGGAGACCTTGAGATCGGGCGCGCCGGAAGTCTGGGTGTAGGTGACGGATCCGACCGCGCCGGAGAACTTCAACTGGGTCGAAAAAGCGGTGCCGGTCGTCGTCCGGGCGGTCGAAGGGGCCATCTGGGCGAAAGCGTTGGCGGAGACCGTCAAGGTGAAGCTCCACGTCCCGGCATTGCCGTGAGAGTCCTTGGCGGTGCCCGTCGCCTTGTAGGTCCCCGTTGGCAAGCTGGCCGCTGCCGACACGACGCCCGAGGAGGAGACCTTGAGATCGGGCGTGCCGGAAGTCTGGGTGTAGGTGACGGATCCGACCGCGCCGGAGAACTTCAACTGAGTCGTGAAAGCTGTGCCGGTAGGGGTCTGCGCCGTGGAAGGGGCGATCTGGGCGAAAGTGGTGCCGGGGACCGTCAAGGTAAAGCTCCAGGCTCCGGTGTCGCCGAGACTGTCGGAGTCGGTTCCCGCTGCCTTGTAGATCCCTGGGGGCAAGCTGGCCGGAGCCGACACCGCACCGGAGGTCGAAACCCGGAGGTCGGGTGCGCCGGCCGACTGGGAGTAAGTGACCGTGCCATGCGAGCCCAAGACTTTGAGCTGGGCGCTGAACGCCTTGCCGGTCGTCGCCGTGCCGACCGCCGGCAGCGCCTGGGTGATCTTGGTAGCGGTGACGGTCAGGGTGAAGCTCCAGGTACCCCGCACGTCTCGGTAAGAGTCGGAGACGGTACCCGATGCCTTGTATTTGCCCGCCCGCAAGCTGGCCGGAGCCGACGCCGCGCCGGAAGACGAGACCTTGAGCTCAGGGGCTCTTGCCGACTGCAAAAAGCTGAGGCGGCCGTAAGAGCCCGACACCTTGAGCTGGCCGCTGAAGGCCTTGCCGGTGGTCGTCGTCGCGGTGTTCGGCGCCGCCTGGGTGATCTTGGTGGCGGTGACGGTCAGGGTGAAGCTCCAGGATCCTTCGTCATTGAGGCTGTCGGAATCGGAGCCCGAGATGGAGTAGGTGCCGACTGCGAGGGCGCCTTTGGTGGAGACGACACCGGAGGAGGAGACGACCACCCCAGGCGGGGTCGAGCCCGAGCCCGTCGTGACGAACTTGACCGAGCCGGAGGCCACGCTCGTCTTGAGCTTGTCGGTGAAAGCCGCGCTCGTAGCCGGTGCGACCGTCTTCGCGTTCGAGAACGGGCTGTCCTGAGTGATGGCGCTGCTGGTGACCTTCAGGCTGTAGCTCCATATGCCGGTATCGCCGTAGGTGTCAGAGTCGGTGCCTGAGATGGTGTACGTACCGACCGAAAGAGCCCCCTTTGTGGACACGAGGCCGGAGGAGGAGACGACGACGCCGGAGGGAGTCGAACCGGAGCCAGTCGGGACGAAGCTGACCGCGCCCTTGTTGCCCGACGTCGCGAGCTGCTGAGTGAAGCCCGAGCTTGCAGCTGGCGTCGTCGAGTTCGACGTCGGAGCGCTCTGGCTGATCGCGCCCGGTGACACCGTCAAGGTGAAGGACCAATTCCCTGTGTCGCCTAGGCTGTCGGTGTCGGAGCCCGAGGCTGTGTATGTGCCGACACCGAGGGTGCCAGATGTTGAGACGACTCCCGCGGAGGAGACCGTCACCGCCGGCGTGCCGCTGGACTGGGTGAAGTTGACCGTGCCGTTGTTGTTCGAGGTAGCGAGCTGGTCTTCGAAGCCGGAGCTGGCGGGCGCCGTAGTCGTTCCCGTGGTCGGCGCGATCTGGGTGATCGTCACGGCGTCGACAGTCACGGTGTAGCTCCAGTTCCCGGTGTCGCCAAGGCTGTCGATGACTCCGCCGGAGGCTTGGTATACACCCACCGGATCCGTGTCCGGGGCCGAGACCGCACCGGTAGATGAGACGCTTACATCTGGCGAGCCGCTCGATTGGGTGTAGCCGTACGGGCCCATCCCGTTCGAGATGGCGAGCTGGTCGCTGAGGGGGGTGCCCGCAGCTGTCGAGCCTGCGGTCGGGGAGCCCTGGGTGAGCAGCACGGCGGTGACCGTCACGGAGTAGGTCCAGGTCCCGGTGTTGCCCTGACTGTCGGTGACCCCGCCGGAGGCTGGGTACGTCCCCACCGGGTCAGTGTCGGGGGTCGAGACGGCACCGGAGGGCGAGACCGTCACGTAAGCCGAGCTGGGCGACTGGGTGTAGGTGTACGCGGGAGTCCCGTTGGAGATCGCGAGCTGGTCGCTCAGCGCAGTGCCGGCCGGCGTCGCGCCCGAGGTGGGTGCGCCCTGGGTGAGCGTGCCGGTGACTGACAGCTCGAAGGTCCAGGGGACTGTGTCGGTACTGTTGTCCGTGACGGAGCCGTCCGCTGTGTAGGTGCCGACCGGGAGCGTGTCCGGGGCCGTTACCGCGCCCGATGGAGAGACGTTCAGATTTGGCGCACCGTCCTGCTGGACATAGACGTCGCCGCCGGTGCCACCTGTGGTATTGAGCTGGCCGTTACATACGTTGCCCGCCGCTACCGTGTCCGAGAAAGGAGTGGCCTGTTCGTAGCCCTGCGCTGTGGCAGGCCCTGCCAGCATGGGCACGAGTGCAGCGCCGAGAGCAAGGATCACAGCGACGCGCAAAGCCGGAGCAAACTTCCGCGACAGTTTCACGTTCTCACAGCCTTTCAAGGTTCCGCCCACCCGACACGAGAAGCCGTCCGCACTGGAAGGGGTCCGCGAGCCGGCGGCCACCCCACGTCCTTAGCGAAGCCGACCCGTTTCGTTCATCCGCCAGAGAGATCACTCTACCCTCACCCAATGTCCGATCCTCGGTATTCCCCAGTCCCCGAAACGATCTACGAGGCACATATCCCACGGCAGGCGTGCGGAGATCAGCGCCCGCAATGGGCAGTTGCATTGGCTATCGACCGATTCGTTGCAGAGCTTGAGGCTCACCTCGAATGGAACACCGGAGTTGCACGAAAGCGCGAACTTGGGACGGACTCGCGCTTCCCAGGGCCGCGAGGCAGAATGGCGGAGATGGACAGACAGACGCTCGCTGCCCTTATCAACGACCGCTGCCGGCTCGTAGGGACCTTCACCCTGCGCTCAGGCCAGATCGCCAGTTACTACTTCGACAAATATCAGTTCGAGGTCGATCCGGAGTTGCTGGGGGAGGTGGTTGATCATCTCCTTCCTCTTGTTCCCGCCGGGACGGAGGTCCTTGCCGGACTCGAGCTCGGCGGCGTCCCGCTCGCGACCGCTCTCTCGCTGGCGACAGGACTCGAGGCCGTGTTCGTCCGTAAAGAGGCGAAGAAGTACGGAACCGCCAAGCTGGCCGAGGGCGGCCATGTCGCTGGGCGGCAGGTGCTCGTCGTCGAGGACGTGATCACGACCGGCGGACAGGTTGTGATGTCGACCGAGGATCTCCGGCGGCTCGGCGCCATCGTCGGTCACGTCCTTTGTGTCATCGACCGCAGCGACGGCGGCCACGACGCGTTGAGAGCGGCTGGTCTCGCAGTGAGCGCCCTGTTCACTGCTTCTGATCTCGAAAACGCGGTCAGCGCATCGCCGGACTCACTGCCAGAGGAGCCATGACGACTCTCGCTCAGGTATGACTTGCGGGCGCAGCTAGAGATTGGATGGCCGCCGAGGACACGCCGACCTTTTCGGCGTGCAGCTGCAGCTGAGGCAATTACCTAGTCGTGCGACGATCGGGCGGCCGAGCCACGTTGTGAGCTAGCGCAGCTTATGGCGGTCTATCTGCAACGAATCCACCAGTGGGCTGAGAGGGCAGTAGTGCGCTGTTGCATCGCGAAGGTCACTGAATGTGGACAACTGACGTCACAGACGGCTCTGTCGTTTATAGCTATGAGGCCAACGGCTGGGCGCAGCTGAAGTGCGAGCAAGTGGTCCACAAGGTGGTTCTAAGGCCCCGACGAAAGCATCGGTTAGAGATCGATAAGGATCTCGGCGCTTCGCTTGCCGACTGGTTCGCGAGCTGGTGCGCAAGGGCGTTCGCGGCTTGGCAACGAGGCAACAGTTGAGCTCCCCCGAATCTTCTTTGCGTCGAGCTGGCGTGTCGCCGTTGTCCTCTTACCGCTCGGCCCGGACCGACCGTCAGCTTAAGAGGGCTCGGGTGATTTCGGACCGGAGGCGTTCGGGCAAGGGCGCCAGCGGGATAGGCTCGGCGCTGCAAAGAGCGGTGAGGTGGGAATGGAAACTGAGGTGACGACGACCGTGCCGAGCGGTGTTGCCGCGTCCGGCGGCGTGGCCTTGGACGAGGTCAGGCGCGCTGTGGTTACAAGCGGCGGTGCGGGCAGCTCCATCATTGGCATGGGCAGCTCGGTCGGCGAGATGCTCTCGTACCTCGGTCGCTCCGAGACGGAGCTGCGCCGTTTCCTTCACGGCCTGCCCGGGGTCGACCAGGTGGGCGCCGAGGCGAGGGCGGCCTCGCTCGCCACCCGGTCGATCAAGACCTCCGCCAAGCTGTGGGCGCTGGAGATGGCAGTGCGCATGGTCGACCTCACAACTCTCGAAGGAGCCGACACGCCCGGGAAGGTGCTGAGCCTGTGTGCCAAAGCGCGCCGACCTGACCCGGCCGACGCGGCCGTGCCCTCGGTGGCGGCCGTGTGCATCTATCCCGATCTCGTGCCCGTCGCCAAACAGGCGCTGGCCGGTAGCAGTGTGGCAGTGGCCGCGGTGGCGACGGCCTTCCCCTCGGGACGGGCCTCGCTCGCCGTAAAGCTCGCTGACGTGCGCGACGCCGTGATGAACGGTGCCGACGAGGTCGACATGGTCATCGACCGGGGAGCGTTCCTGAGCGGTCGTTACGGGCTCGTCCTCGAGGAGGTGCAGGCCGTGAAGGAGGCTTGCGGGCGGGCACATCTGAAGGTCATCTTGGAGACCGGGGAACTGGTCACCTACGACAACGTCCGTCGGGCCAGCTACCTCGCGATGGTGGGCGGGGCGGACTTCATCAAGACCTCGACGGGAAAGGTCAGCCCATCCGCGACGCTTCCCGTGGCCCTTGTCATGCTGGAGGCGGTGCGCGACTTCGCCGATCTCACGGGTGTGCGTGTCGGCGTGAAGGTCGCCGGTGGCATCCGCAACGCCAAGGACGCCATCAGGTACCTCGTCGTCGTGAACGAGACCGTCGGCGAGAACTGGCTCAACCCCTCCATGTTCCGCTTCGGTGCCTCGAGCCTTCTCAACGACTTGTTAATGCAGCGCTCCAAGCAGCTGACCGGTGTCTATGCCGGGACCGACGACTACAGCCTGTCGTGACGCGATGACCTGGGACTACGCTCCGGCCCCGGAATCAAGGGCGATCGTCGACATCCACTCGTCTTATGGGCTGTTCATCGACGGGGCTTTCGTCGATCCCACCGATGGCAACGCCTACAAGACGGAGAACCCTGCCACCGAAGAAGTGCTCGCGGACGTCGCCGCCGCCGGCCTGCACGATGTGGACCTCGCCGTGGAAGCGGCCGGGCGGGCACAGAAGAACGTCTGGGGCCCGATGCCCGGTGCCGAGCGGGCCAAGTACCTCTACCGGATCGCCCGCATCATCCAAGAGCGGTCGCGCGAGCTCGCCGTGCTGGAGAGCCTCGACAACGGCAAGCCGATCCGTGAGTCGCGTGACGTGGACGTCCCGCTGGCTGCGGCGCACTTTTTCTATTACGCAGGCTGGGCTGACAAGCTGGGCTACGCCGGCTTCGGTCCGGACCCGCGCCCGATCGGCGTCGCCGGCCAGGTCATCCCCTGGAACTTCCCCTTGATGATGGCGGCCTGGAAGCTCGCACCCGCACTCGCTGCCGGCAACACCTGCGTGTTGAAACCGGCGACGACCACGCCACTGAGCGCCCTGCTGCTTGCCGAGATCATCCAGCAGGCCGACCTGCCACCCGGGGTCGTGAACGTCCTCACAGGGGCCGGCTCCGTCGCCGGAGCGGCGCTTGTCGCACACCCGGGGGTCGACAAGGTGGCCTTCACCGGATCGACCGAGATCGGAAAGGACCTGCAGCGCGCCCTCGCCGGGACGGGCAAGCACCTGACCCTCGAGCTCGGGGGCAAAGCGGCCAACATCGTCTTTGAGGACGCACCGGTCGACCAGGCGGTCGAGGGCATCGTCAACGGCATCTTTTTCAACCAGGGTGAGGTGTGCTGTGCGGGTTCGCGCCTTTTGGTGCAGGAATCCGTCGCGGACCTCGTTGTGGACAAGCTGAAGCGTCGCCTGGCGACTCTTCGCGTGGGCGACCCGCTCGACAAGAACACCGACCTAGGTGCCATCAACAACGCCGCCCAGCTGGAGAAGATCCGAAGCCTTGCCGACCAAGGCGAAGCCGAGGGCGCAGTGCGCTGGTCGCCGAGCTGCGAGCTTCCCGCGCATGGTTACTGGTTCCCCCCGACGGTGTTCACCGGCGTCTCCCAGGCTCACAGGATCGCCCAGGAGGAGATATTCGGGCCGGTTCTCTCCGTCCTCACCTTCCGTACTCCAGAAGAGGCGGTGGCCAAGGCGAACAACACCGTCTACGGCCTCTCCGCTGGTGTCTGGACCGAGAAGGGGAGCCGCATCTTGTGGATGGCCGGCCAACTGCGGGCCGGGGTCGTGTGGGCGAACAGCTTCAACCGCTTCGACCCCGCCAGCCCGTTCGGGGGCTATGGCGAGTCGGGCTTCGGCAGGGAGGGCGGCAGGCAGGGACTGGCGGCATACCTCGATGTCTGAGCAACGTTTGGCCGTGCGCAAGACCTACAAGCTCTACATCGGCGGTGCCTTCCCGCGTTCTGAGTCAGGTCGCTCCTACGTAGTGGTGAGCTCCGACGGTTCCTTCCTCGCCAACGCGGCCCAAGGCTCTCGAAAAGACGTCCGCGACGCCGTCGTGGCGGCTCGCAAGGCCCAGCTCGGATGGGCTGGTGCCACCGCCTACAACAGGGGCCAGGTGCTCTACCGCGTCGCCGAGATGTTGGACGGCCGGCGCGCCCAGTTCGTCGAGGAGGTGGCCGCGAGCGAGGGTGTTGCCCACAAGCAGGCCATGGCGATCGTCGATGCCGCCGTCGACCGCTGGGTCTGGTACGCCGGTTGGTCGGACAAGGTGGCCCAAGTCGTCGGTTCCTCGAATTCCGTCGCCGGACCGTTCTTCAATTTCAGCGTGCCCGAGCCGACCGGCGTCGTCGGCATCCTGGCACCGCAGGCTTCCTCGTTGCTTGGGCTCGTCAGCGTGCTTGCGCCGGTGCTTGTGACCGGGAACGCGGTGGTTCTCCTCGCGAGCGAGAAGAGACCTCTTCCGGCCATCACCCTCGCCGAGGTGCTCGCCACCTCGGACGTGCCCGGCGGCGCCGTGAACCTGCTCACGGGCCGTGTCGCCGAGCTCGCTCCCGTGCTCGCCGCCCACCGCGACGTCGACGCCCTCGATCTCGCAGGAGCGCCCGCCTCGATGCTCGTCGAGCTCGAGCAGGCGGCTGTGACGAACGTGAAACGAGTGCTTCGGCCGGATTCGGTCGAGCCCGACTGGAGTGCCCCGCCCACGCCTAGGCGCATGCTCGCATTTTTGGAGACAAAGACCGTCTGGCATCCCGTCGGCGTCTGAGCACGTTCACATAGCGCGTGCCCGCTGGACGCCTCGGACCTATCCTCTCGGCCATGACGGCCATAACTGGTTCAGCCAACCCGTTCGAGCTTGCAGCCCAAGCCGCTACCGAGGTGAACCGCTGGGCTGGAGGTCCTCACGACGTGGCGATCGTCCTCGGCTCGGGCTGGCAGGGTGTTGCCGAGGGGCTCGGTAGTCCCGAAGCCGAGCGTGCTACGGACGACTTGCCGGGGTTCTCGGCACCCACCGTCGCCGGCCATCACGGCCGGATCAGCTCGCTCGCCATCGGCGACCGCCGGGTTCTGGTGCTGGTCGGGCGCACCCATCTCTACGAAGGCCGCTCGCCGGCCGAGGTCGTTCATCCCGTGAGAACGGCGGTTATCGCCGGTGCGCGTGTCGTCATCTTGACCAACGCCGCCGGCGGTCTCGACCCGGCCATGCGACCCGGGCAGGCGGTGCTCATCCGGGACCACCTAAATCTGACCGGCGTCTCACCGTTGAGCGGGCCGCCCCCTCCGGAAAGGTTCCAAGGTCGTTTTGTTGACCTCACCGAGCTCTACCCGGCGAGCCTCAGAGGCATCGCCAAGATAGTGGACCCCACGCTCGTCGAGGGCGTCTATGCCGGACTCGACGGGCCTCAATACGAGACGCCGGCCGAGGTGGCGATGCTGCGCAAGCTGGGCGCGGATCTGGTCGGGATGTCCACGGCGCTCGAGGCGATCGCGGTGCACCACCTGGGGGCGGCGGTGCTGGGCGTCTCGCTCGTGACGAACCTCGCCGCAGGCGTGAGCCCGACGCCGCTCAACCACGCCGAGGTGCTCGCTGCCGGAGCCGCGGCCGCGCCGTACCTGGCCGGTCTGCTGGCGGGAGTGCTCTTGGCGCTATGACGACCGGCCTCGGGGGAACCGAACCGATCTCTCCTGCGCTTTTGGCCGAGGCGCAGGCCTGGATGGCGGCCGATCCCGACCCTTCCACACGCGCCGAGCTGGCGGGTCTCATCGAGGCCCGTGACGGCGCCGCGCTCACGGCCCGGTTCGAGAACCCGCTCAGCTTCGGGACGGCCGGGCTTCGCGGCGCCCTCGGCGCCGGACCGGCGAGGATGAACCGGCTCGTCGTCCGCAAGACGACCGCGGGCGTCGCCCGTTGGGTGCTCGACAGGGGCGCCGAGGCCACGGCGCAAGGCATCGTCATCGGCCGCGACGCCCGCCACGGCTCGGCCGAGTTCGCCCGCGACGCTGCCGCCGTTGCCGCCGCCGCCGGGGTACGCGTCAGGGTGCTTCCCCGCCCTTTGCCAACGCCGCTGACGGCCTTTGCCGTCAAGCACTTTGGTGCGGCCGCGGGAGTGATGATCACGGCAAGCCACAACCCCGCCGGCGACAACGGCTACAAGGTCTACGCCTCGGACGGAGCCCAGGTCATACCACCGGATGACGCCTACATCGCCGAGGCGGCGGCGAACTCGCCGCTGGACACCCTCGCCGCGCCGGAGTCCTTCCCACCCGAGGAGGTCGAGGTCATCGACGAGGCCGCACTCGTGGAGGCCTACCGTCAGGCGGCGCTCGGGTTTCTCGACCCGGCGGGGGCCCGGGCCCTGCGCATCGTGTACACGCCTATGCATGGCGTCGGCGGGGCTGTCGTGCCGGGACTCCTGGAAGGCGCCGGTTTCGGGCCCGTGTCGGTCGTGGCGGCGCAGGCGGCGCCCGACCCGGCGTTTCCGACCCTCGCCTTTCCCAACCCGGAGGAGCCCGGAGCCCTTGATCTGGCCTTTTCCGACGCGGTCCGCTTGGACGCCGACGTGGTGCTCGCCAACGACCCGGACGCCGACCGCCTGGCCGTCGCCGTGCCTGACCCGACGACGAAGGCGTGGAGAAGGTTGACGGGCGACGAGCTCGGTGTGCTCCTCGCTGATCACGTGCTCGGCGCGGGTAAGGGCGCCGACCGGTTGGTGGCGACGACGATCGTCTCCTCGACGATGTTGTCGAAGCTGGCCGAAGCGGCCGGGGTTGCCTACGTCGAGACTCTCACCGGCTTCAAGTGGATCGCCAGAGCGGCGCTGCGCCGTCCGGGATTCCGACTCGTCTTCGGCTACGAGGAGGCGCTCGGTTACGAGGTGGGCGACGCCGTCTCCGACAAGGACGGGCTGTCGGCCGCAGTTCTCGCGGCGGAGCTCGCCGCGGGTGCCAAAGCTCGCGGTACCTCGGTGACCGCACGGCTCGACGAGCTCGCCTGCCGTTTCGGCGTGCATGCTACGAGGCAGTGGTCGCTCAGGCTCTCAGGCCCAGGCGCGCCAGAGGAGATGGCCGAAATCGTCGGGCGATGGCGCGGCGAGCGAGCCGCGGAGCTCGGCGGGCTGAAAGTGAACGAGACGGTTGACCTCTTGGAGGGGTCGGCGGAACTGCCGCCCACCAATGCCCTGGTTCTCCGGCTCGAAAAGGGCGCTCGCGTAGTGCTCAGGCCAAGTGGCACAGAGCCGAAGCTGAAGGCCTATTTCGAGGTCGTCACGCCGCCGGTGTCACCCGAGGGCCTCGCCAGGGAACGCCGCCGTGCTGACGAGCTCCTGGACGAGATCGAAAGCGACGTCACCGCGCGTTGTCAGTCGATCAGGGGCTCGTCGCTGAACGAGCCCTGAGCCGGCGACGAGCCCCCTGCAGCGCCCGGGCGGGCGTCGGTTTCCAGTGCCGCAAAGCCGGGCTTGATCTTGCCGTCGATGAGGGCCAGGCGGTCTTCGAACGGGCAGAAGGCGCTCTTCATCGCATTGATCGTGAGCCAGTTGATGTCCCGCCACGACCAGTCGAAGGTTTCGACCAGTCCGGCCAGCTCCGAGGACAAGTTGATGCCGCTCATGAGACGGTTGTCGGTGTTCACCGTGACCCTGAACCTGAGCCGGCGCAAGAGCCCGATCGGGTGCTCGGCGAGGGAGGGGACCGCCCCGGTGTGCACGTTCGAGGTCGGGCACATCTCGAGTGGGATGCGCCGGTCCCTTACGTAGGCGGCCAAGCGGCCGAGAGAGGCACCGCCGTCGGGGAGGACAATGATGTCGTCGACGATGCGGACACCGTGGCCGAGCCGCTCGGCGTTGCACCACTGGATCGCCTGCCAGATCGAGGGGAGGCCGAACGCCTCACCTGCATGCAAGGTGGCGTGGAAGTTCTCTCGCTGCACGAGATGGAACGCTTCGAGATGGTCGGTCGGCGGGTAGCCGGCCTCGGGTCCGGCGACGTCAAAGCCCGCTACCCCGACGTCTCGGTATCTCACGGCCAGCTCGGCAATCTCACGCGAGCGATCCGCGGTCCGCATCGCCGAGAGCAGGGTGCGCACGACGATCGGTCGCCCCGCGGCCGCGGCGCGGGCCATGGCACGGTCGAACCCGGTTAGCACCGACTCGACGACTTGTTCGAGCGTGAGCCCGCGCTCGGTATGGAGCTCCGGGGCGAAGCGGACCTCGGCATAGACGATCCCGTCATCGACGAGATCCTCGACACACTCGCTCGCCACGCGTTCGAGGGCTTCTGAGGTCTGCATGACACCGACCGTGTGGACGAAGCCCTCGAGGTAGCGGACAAGGTCGCGCCGGGGCACGGCCGCCACGAACCATGCCGCGAGCTCCCCCGGGTCGCTCGTCGGCAGGTCGCGATAGCCCTGCTCGGCCGCGAGCTCCACCACCGTGGCTGGTCGCAGACCCCCGTCGAGGTGGTCGTGGAGGAGCACTTTCGGCACGGCCCGGATCTCCTCGAGACAGGGTCTTGGGTTCATTTGATTACCTCCAACACGACTGGCACGGGCTTCGGACGGTTGTCCCCTACGGTCACGGCGCCTTCGAGTGCCCCGCGCGCCCAGGAGAAGCGCTCCGGCTCCTCAGCATGAAGCTCTAGTAGAGGTTGACCCTTGGCTACCTCCTCACCAGGTCTTACGCGACACACAACGCCAGCAACGGCGCTCACTGGGTCTTCCTTGCGGGCCCGGCCGGCACCGAGGCGCCATGCTGCCGCGCCAACCGCGCGGGCGTCGAGCCGCTCTAAGACGCCGGCACGTTCTGCGCTCACGACATCGATGTGGGGCGCTCGGGGCAAGGGGGCATCGGGGTCGCCTCCTTGAGCAAGGACCATCTCGCGGTAGCGCGCCAAGGCCGTGCCGTCCCGCAGCGCCGCCGCGGGATCGGCGTTTATCCCGGCGAGAGTCAGCATCTCGCGTGCGAGCGCCAGCGTCAGCTCGACGAGCTCGGGCGAGTCCTGCGAGCCAGAGAGCACCTCGACCGATTCCGCCACCTCGAGGGCGTTTCCGACGGCCCAGCCCAAGGGCACGTCCATGACGCTCAGCACCGCCGTCACCTTGAGTCCGTGGTCCCGGCCGAGGCGGACCATCGTCCGGGCGAGCTCAGAAGCACGATCGCGCTCTGTCATGAAGGCTCCGGAGCCGACCTTCACGTCCAAGACGAGGGACTGGGTGCCTTCGGCGATCTTTTTCGACATGATCGACCCGGCGATGAGGGGGATCGACTCCACGGTGCCGGTCACGTCGCGAAGGGCGTAAAGCTTGCGATCGGCTGGGGCGAGCCCGGCACCGGCAGCACAGATGACGCAGCCGATCTTTTCGAGCTGGTCGAGTATCTCACCGTTGGAAAGCTCCGAGCGCCATCCGGGTATGGCGTCGAGCTTGTCCAGGGTGCCACCGGTGTGGCCGAGGCCCCGGCCGGAAAGCTGGGGCACGGCGGCTCCGCAGGCGGCCACGAGGGGAACCAGGATGAGAGAGACCTTGTCGCCGACACCTCCGGTCGAGTGCTTGTCGACCGTGGGACGCGACAGGCCGGAAAGGTCCATCGTCTCGCCGGAGGCGATGATCGCCGCCGTCCACCGTGACAGTTCTTTGACCGACAAGCCGCGCCAGAAGATGGCCATCAAGAGCGCGGCCACCTGCTCGTCCGCGACCGCGCCGTGCACGTAGGCGTCGATGATCCAGTCGATCTCGCTGTCTTTTAGTTGGTGGCCGTCGCGCTTTGAGCAGATGAGGTTCACGATGTCCATCCGGCCGGGAGTTTGCTCGGGCTCACTTGCAGCGCCGGGGGTTGCTTGGAGGGTCATGGGCTCTACCGCCTCGTCTTCGTCGACGGTTTCATTCTTGTCGAGCATGGGCTCGGGCGCATCAGAGGAGCCACTGGCGTCGGGGACCAAAGCGCTCGGCCTCGTCGCAACCGGACTCTCCGGGGAGGATTTCGCCACGCGGTTGTCGCAGGTCCTGTGTCTCAAGAGCCCTGGTCCTATGATCCCGGACATGCTTGATCATCTGTCTATTCAGTGCGCTGACGTCGGCTACAGCTCGTTGTTCTATGACCGCGTCCTCGCACCGCTCGGGGGCACGCGGGCGATGGACTTCGGCGAGGTCGTCGGCTATGGCCTGGAAGGAAAGCCGGAGTTCTGGGTGGGTCCGCTTGTGTCAGGTGAGCCGAACCGCGAGGTTCATGTGGCCTTCAGGGCCAAGGACCGGGCGAGCGTGAGAGCCTTCTTCGAGGCCGCCGTGTCGCTTGGTGCCCCGGTGCTGAACGCGCCCCGAGTCTGGCCCGAGTACCACGAGAACTACTACGGGGCTTTCGTGCGAGATCCCGACGGGAACAACGTAGAAGCCGTTTGCCACGAGGCGGAGTAGTCAACTGCGAAACCCTCGGCACTTGCCCTCCTTGACGGGCGGGCGAGGGCACGACCGGCGTAAATCGGCGAGGCGCCCAGGCCTCGGGGCTATCGATCCGAAGTAGCTTCAAAAGACTGTGCACGAACATCTGAGCCCTGGCCGCGGTGTCGTTCACCGCGTTAGACCTTGGGAAAGCGAGTTCCGGGCGCCGCCCGGTCTGAAGGAGGGAGTCCGGCCGTGACCGTCGACGTCGGCAAGATCAGGTCCTCATATCCCGCCCTCGGCGACGGGTATGCCTATCTGGACGGGGCGGCGGGCACGCAGGTGCCCTCGAGCGTCATCGAGGCGATCTCCGGCGCTTATCGTGCGGGTCTTGGCAACTCCGGGGGAGCCTTCCCCGCCAGCGACCGCGCCGGGGAGATCGTCGACCAAGCCCGGCTGGCCGTGGCCGAGCTTGTCGGGGGCGAGCCGTTCGGCGTGATTTTCGGGCCAAACATGACCACGCTCACCTACAGGCTGGCGGAGGTCCTTTCCAGAACTTGGGCCCCGGGTGACGAGGTCGTCGTCTCCCGCCTGGACCACGACGCCAACGTGCGGCCCTGGGTTCAAGCTGCCGCTCGCGCCGGCGCGGCCGTGCGCTGGGCGGAGGTCAATCTCGAGAGCGGTGAGCTGGAGACCGCCCAGTACAAAGAGCTGTTGTCGGAACGCACCAGGCTCGTGGCCGTCACGGCAGCGAGCAATCTCATCGGGTCGCGGCCCGATGTGCCTGCGATCACGGAAAAGGCGCACGAGGTAGGCGCCCTCTGTTACGTCGACGGCGTGCACGCGACACCGCACGGACCTATCGACGTGGCCGCGCTTGGGGCGGACTTCTACGCCACAAGCGCCTACAAGTGGTCGGGCCCGCATATAGGCGCGGTCATCGCGAGCCCGGACCTGCTCGAGACACTGCGTCCTGACAAGCTCGCACCGGCACCCGATTCGGTGCCGGCTCGCTTCGAAAGGGGCACTCTGGCCTTCGCCGACTTGGCCGGCGTCGTCGCGGCAGTCGAGCATCTTGCCTCGCTCGACGAAGCGGCCACGGGATCGCGACGCCAACGGATAGTCACCTCGATGACCGCGGTGGAAAAGTACGAGACGGGCTTGTTCGACTCGCTCATAGGTGGCCTGGAGGCGATCGAGCCCGTCACGACCTACGGCAAGGCTCGTCGCCGGGCGCCGACCGGTTGTTTCAACCTTGCTGGCAGGACGCCCGTGGAGGTCGCCACGCACCTCGCCTCACGCCGGGTGAATGTGTGGAACGGAGACAACTACGCTTTCGAGCTGGCCGGGGCCCTCAAGATCCGCGAGAACGGGGGAGCGGTGCGCGCAGGCCTGGTGCACTACAACGACGAGAGCGATGTGAACCGGTTGCTCGATGCGGTGGCCGATCTCGCCGGGCGCGCCGACTGAACCCGAGCGGCTGCGGCCGTGCGGCCTCGTCAGAACAGCTCGAAGGCAGCCGGCAGCAACTCCTCGAGCGTCATCGAGCGGAACCGCCCGCCTTCGAGAAACGTGACGACGGCTCCGCGACCGAACTCCGCCAGCACCTGACGACAGGCGCCGCAAGGTGAGGCGGTCTTCACCTTTTTGCCCGGCGCCCGGGCGTAGACGGCCACGGCCTCGATCTGGACCTTGCCACCCTCGGCCGTGACGGCGGCGAAGACGGCGTTGCGCTCGGCACACGAGGTCAACCCGTAGCTCCCGTTCTCGACGTTGCAACCGAGGTAGGTGCCCCTCGTCGTCCGCACCGCCGCACCCACGTGGAACTTCGAGCTCGGCGCGTACGCCTTGAAGGAGACCTCGAAGGCGCGCTGAGCGAGCTCGCGCTCGTCGCGGATCGGTGATGGCACTCACGACATCGGGCAGCTTGGCCATCTCGCCACAATATGGCCAACGGAACGAGGCGGAGAGGATCCGCCGCGACGTACATATGTTCGATAAAGTGTCGCCCATGGGGACCCAGGGGGAGTCGGGCCAGCTTCGCTGGCGTCTTGTCGAGCAGGAGGAGTCCGAGATGCTGTTCTCGGAGTCTGCCCTCGGGGAGCGTCATGTGGGCACAGGGGAATACCGTGGGATGGAGTTCTTCCACGTCAACGCCCGCACGATCGTGAACAAGGTGCCGGGCGCTTCCAGGATGCCTTTCGATTACACGATCAACGCCTACCGGGGCTGCAGCCACGCCTGCACCTACTGCTTCGCGAGGCCGACGCACACCTATCTCGGGCTCGGGCCGGGCGACGACTTCGAGCGCAAGATCATCGTCAAGGTCAACGCCGTCGAGCGGCTGCGCGCCGAGCTTCGCTCGCCGAAGTGGCACGGGGAGCACATCGCCATGGGGACGAACACCGACCCCTACCAAAAGGCAGAGGGCAAGTACCACCTCACCCGGGGCATCGTGGGCGTGCTCTCACAGGCTCGCAACTCCTTCAGCATCCTCACCAAATCGACGCTCGTGTTGCGTGACCTCGCCCTGCTCGCCGAGGCTGCGAGGCGCACTCGTGTCAGCTTGTCTTTGTCCATCGGCACGCTCGATCGGGAGGTGTGGCGGCTCACCGAGCCTGGAACCCCTCCCCCGGATAAGCGCCTCGAGGCAGTGGCAAGACTGAACGAGGCGGGAGTGCGTTGCGGCGTCCTGATCGCCCCGGTGCTGCCCGGGCTGTCGGACTCAGAGGACCAGCTGGTGGAACTGACCAAGGCATGCCTCGAGGCAGGCGCTGTCTCGCTCACGCCGGTAGCCCTCCATCTGCGTCCTGGTGTCCGTGAGCACTACCTCTCGTGGCTCGGCCGGACCCGCCCTGACCTGTTGGCCCTTCACGCCGAGCGCTTCCGGGGGGGCTCCTACCAGCCGAAAGCCGAGCAGCACCGCATCTCCGAGATCGTGCGCGCCGTTGGCCGTCCTGCCCGGCACCCCTCGTCGTGGCGCGAGACCGAAAGCCCGCAAGTCGGAGAAACCTCCGAGCCGCCCCTGGTGAGGGCTGCAGCCGATAGCCGGCGCCGTCGCGTCGAGACGGTGCAGCAGGTGCGCCAGGGCGCCGAGCAGCTCCGGCTGCTCTGAGTTCTCAGAGTCTGTTACAACTCAACGATGCCGAGCTTGAAGGGTTCTTCTTCTCAGTCACCCGACGCAGCCGGGCGGGGCGATCCAGAACGCCCCCGCTGCCGATGGGCGACCGGTTCGCTGATGCAGGCCTATCACGACGAGGAGTGGGGCGTGCCCGTGCACGAGGACTCCCGCCATTTCGAATTCCTCGTCCTCGAGTCGGCGCAGGCCGGCTTGAGCTGGGCCACGATCCTGCGCCGCCGGGACGGCTACCGGCGCGCCTTTTGCGATTTCGACCCTGAAGCCGTGGCCGGCCTCGCTCCCTCGGACGTGGAACGTCTCTTAGGTGATCCCGGCATCATCCGCAACCGTCGCAAGGTGGAAAGCGCCATCGGCAACGCCCGGGCGTTTCTCGATGTCCGCCGTGAGTTCGGCACCTTCGACAGCTACATATGGGGCTTTGTCGGCGGTGAGCCAGTACTCAACAACTGGAGCACGGACTCGGAGATCCCGGCCGAGACGGCGCTGTCGAAGCAAGTGAGCAAAGACTTGCGGCGCCGCGGCTTCACCTTCCTCGGACCCGTTGTCTGCTATGCGCACCTGCAGGCGACCGGCCTCGTCATGGACCACGTGACGGACTGCTACCGCTTTAGCGAGCTGACGAAAAGGCCGACTCGGTCGCTACCGAAGACAACCTGACGGCCGTGCTGTCGTGGGCTGCGGTGCTTGTGCTCCGCCTGAGTCCCCGAGGTGCCGACCGAGGCCACGAGAGGCGGGCCGGTTCAGTACCCCACGACGAAGTTCACCCCCGAGAGCGAGGAGAAGATGCTCGTGTCCGGGCCTTGCAAGTAGGCCTTGCCGGTGGCGTAGATGTGCAGCGCCCCGACCGACTGCACGCTCGCGTAGCCGTTGTCGGAGTAGATGGAGAAGCAGTCGTAATAGCCGGGCCTGGCGCCAGGCGGCAGCACGAAGGCGGGAAGAGACTGGTTCGGTGGTCCCGAGAGCGAACCGGCCAGGTACACGACGCCGTTGGAGACGGCGTACTGCGGGGCGCCCGTGCCGAGGGAGGCTTCTGACTTTGCCCCGTTCAGCAGTGTGAGGGGATGGAACACGATCGCCGGTGTGGAGGGACTCGGCTTCGACGATGTCGTCGCTAGGAAGCTCGCCCTCATCTTTGCCACGGCCGCCGGCTGGGCGGACGAGCGTGTGGCCGCATAGGCGACGCCGCAGAAGCTGCCGACGAGCACGGCGGCGGCGATGACGATAAGTGGGATGGGACGCTCGAGCGTGCGGGCGAGTCTGGGCATCACAGGCCTCCGTTTTGTCAGGGTCGATCGAGGCTGTGATTGTGCCAGCTGAGGGGCCACTTTTGCCGTCGCCCGCCTTCTCGGCGTGGCGCGGCGGACTTGCACTTTGCGCGGCGGCCCTCACAAAGAGGGCAACCGGGCTAGCCGAGGGGCTCGAATCGGGCCGTGAAGTGCCGTAGCTGAGGCGCCTGCTCGACGATCTTGTAGCCACGAAGTTTGCCGGCATCCTCGGCTACCGTCTGGCAAACCTCGATGACGTAGTCGATGTGACTTTGCGTGTAGGTGCGCCTCGGGATGGCCAGGCGGACCAGTTCCATCGTCGCTTGCTTCTCCGAGCCATCGGGCTGCAGTCCGAACATCACCGAGCCGATCTCGCAGCCGCGGATGCCGCCAGTCTCGTACAGCGCCACGGAGAGCGACTGACCGGGGTACTCGAGCGGCGGGATGTGGGGGAGAAGCCCGTGGGCGTCGAGGTAGACGGCATGGCCGCCGATCGGCAGGACGACGGGGATGCCGCTTTTGTGGAGGGCTTCGCCGAGGTAGGCCGTCGACTGGATGCGGTAACGCAAGTAGTCGTGCGAGACCGCCTCCTTGATGCCTTGGGCGATCGCCTCGAGGTCCCGCCCGGCGAGGCCGCCGTAGGTGGGGAAACCTTCGGTCAAGATGAGCATGTTCCGACACGACTCCGCCAGGGCGTCGTCGTTGCATGCCAACCACCCGCCGATGTTGGCGAGCGGGTCTTTCTTCGCGCTCATCGTCATCCCATCGGCGAGCGAGGCCATCTCGCGGACGATGTCGGCCACCTCACGATCGCTCTGGCCATCCTCGCGTTCGCGGATGAACCAGGCGTTCTCTGCGAAACGGCAGGCGTCGAGGAACAGCGGCAGGCCGTAACGGTCGCAGACGGCCCGTACCTCACGCAGATTGGCGAGGCTGACAGGCTGTCCGCCGGCGGAATTGTTGGTGATGGTCACCATGACGAGGGGCACGTGCTCAGGGCCCCGCGCCCTGATCAGCTCGTCGAGGGCGGCGATGTCGACGTTGCCCTTGAAAGGGTGAAGGTCGGCCGGGTCACGTCCTTCGGCGATGACGAGGTCGGTCGCCTCGGCGCCGGAGAACTCGATGTTGGCCCGCGTCGTGTCGAAATGGGTGTTGCTCGGGACGACCTTGCCCGGGCCGCCGACCACCGAGAAAAGGATCTTCTCTGCCGCCCGGCCCTGGTGGGTGGGTATCACGTGGCGGAAGGGGAAAAGCTCTCTGACGGCGTCGCGGAAGATGATCCACGACGGTGAGCCGGCGTAGGACTCGTCGCCGTGCTGGATCGCCGCCCACTGGTCCCGGCTCATGGCACCTGTGCCCGAGTCGGTCAGCAAGTCGATGAGGACATCGCGGGCCAACAGGTTGAAGACGTTGTAGCCGGCCTCTTTGATCGCATCGGCGCGTTCCTCGGGTGTCGTCATGCGCAGCGGCTCGACGGCGTGGATGCGGAACGGCTCGATAATCGTGCGAAAAGTCCTCATCGCCGCCTCACCCTAGATCAGGCGTCGCTCTGTCGCCCATCTCGTCAGTTCGTGCCGGGTCGATAGCTGCAGCTTGCGCAGCACGGCCGACACGTGACTCTCGACGGTCTTGACCGAGATGGTGAGCTCGCGGGCGATCTCTTTGTAGGTGTAGCCGCGGGCGATGAGGCGGAGCACCTCGCGCTCACGGGGCGAGAGTTGGTCGAGCTCGGGATCGAGCGGTCCCGGAAGCTGTGAGCCGGGCGGCATGGAGGCGAAGGCGTCGAGCACGAAGCCGGCCAAGCGGGGCGAGAAAACGGCGTCGCCACCCGCGACGCGCACGACGGCGTCGATCAGCTCCGGTCCTGAGATCGTCTTTGTGACATATCCGCGGGCGCCCGCCCGGATGACGGCAATCACGTCCTCGGGCGCGTCTGAGACCGACAGGGCGAGGAACTTGACCTCCGGATGGCTCGTCTTGACGGCTTCGATGACTGCTTTGCCCCCGCCCCCGGGCATGTGCACGTCCAACAACACGACGTCGGGGAGGCGCTCTTCGATGAGCTCTATGGCCGCAGGGACCTCGTCCGCCTCCCCGATGACATCGACGGCGTCTTTGAGCTCGCTGCGGACCCCGGCGCGGAACAGGTGATGGTCGTCGACGAGGAAGACCCTCGGCAGGCCGGGCGAGTTCATGTCCGGCTCGGGTGGCGGGGCAGGATCAGCTCGACCTCGGTCCCTTGGCCTGGTACCGAGCGAATGACGGCGGTGCCGCCGCTGCGCTGCATCCTCCCGCGGATCGACTCGGCGATGCCCTTGCGGTCATGGGCGACGGCCTCGGCGTCGAAACCGGCCCCGCGGTCTCGCACGAACATGGACACCCGTTTCGGCTCTGCCTCGACGTAGATGGACACCGACGCCGCGCCGGACCATTTGGCCGCGTTCACCGTCGCCTCTCTCCCGGCCGCCAGCAGCGCCCGCAGCTCGTCGTCCAAAGGGGCATCCCCGACGGTGACGGCGTCGACGGCCACGCCGTGGGCGGCTTCCACGTCGCGTTCGATCTGCGCGACTCCTGCCGAGAGCGTGGCGGCCCCTTCGGGTCCGAAGGACCCCGGTGCCCTGCCTTCGAAGAGCCAAGAACGAAGCTCCCTTTCCTGGGCGCGGGCGAGCTTGGCCACTTCTTGGGGCTGGTCCGCCGCTCGCTGGATCATGGCGAGCGTCTGCAGCACCGAGTCGTGCACTCGGGCGGCCATGTCCGCCCGCTCCTCGGCACGGATGCGGGCCTGGCGCTCGTGCATGAGATCCAAGGCCAGCCTGAGCCACCAGGGCCCGAGTAGGACCACCGTCCCGCCGATCATGAGCAACGTCCCAGAAAATGGCCGCAGCCATGATCTGCTCAGTGCTGCGTCGGCGATGACGCAGATGCCGAGCACGAACAGCAGCAAGCCGGCACCGACACGAGCCATGAAGGAGCGACGCGACTGGCGTGGTTCAGGACCGATCTGGAGGAGTGCCTTCACCGAGCCGTCCAGCCAGGTCCGCTCGTCCTCTTCGGCGTTGCGGTAGATGAGGATGAGGCCGGCCGCGCTGATGAGAAGTGGCAGTCCCCACGACGACACGAAGTTGGCGTGCAGCTGCGAACCGACGATCAGCACCAGCACCAGCGCCGGAACGAGGGCGAGGGCGATCGTGATGCCCTGGCGGTCCGACAGGGCGCGCGTGGCGATCGTCTCGGTGGATCCCTCCATTGGCAGCGCGAGCCAGGCGCACACGTAGGCGATGACGCCAAAGCCGCTCAACAGGCCCAAGAGCACGAGGACGATGCGGACGATGGTCACGTCACGGCCGATACGGGCGGCGATACCTCCGGCGATGCCGGCGAGCATGCGGTCTTCTCTGCTGCGCTGCAGCCTGCCGCGCCCGCGGCGGTGCCCGTGCGGTCCCCGGCTCCAGGCGCGGCCTTCTTGCATGCCCTCGAAGCGGTGGTGCCACGGGTTGAACTGATCGGCGATACAACGATGATCGCGCCTTTGCATGCTGCCAACCATGGGGGGAGCCCCTGAGGCTATGCCCGGCGTCTCAGGGATCGATCCGGGACATCCCCGATTTCCAGGCGCCCTTTTGAGGTGCACGATGGCCACATGGATATCACTACGAATCAAATCGACCGGGAGGACTCCCGAGTCTTGCGCAGGACGCGAGACGGATCGATGCTGGCGGGCGTCGCTAGCGGGCTGGCCGAGTACTTCGATGTCGACGTGACCTTTGTGCGCATCGGCCTCGTGGCGCTGAGCTTTCTGGGCGGTGCCGGTGTGCCGCTTTATGTGGCCGCCTGGCTGTTGATCCCCGAGCAGGGTGCGGAGGAGTCCATCGCCGCAGAGGTCTTGAACCACACCCGGCACCATTGATCGCGAACGGGTCTTCCCGGCGCTAGTTGTCTTGAGGAAGGAAGGAAATGCAATCACGATGGGATGTTCCTTGGGGATCGCCCCCGAGGTCGGATCAGAACTCCAATCTGCGCATCGGCGACGCCGAGCGCAACGAGATGAGCGAGATCCTCTCCAAGCACTACAGCGACGGGCGCCTGGACGCGGCCGAGTTCCAGGAAAGGCTGGACCGGGCCATGAGCGCGAAGACGCGAGCCGACCTGTCCGGCCTGCTGGCGGACCTACCCAGCTTGCAAACAGCTGAGCCGCCCACGGCCGTTGGCCAGCCACCGCGTCATCGCCGGGCGGGGCTCGTAAGAGTCGTGCTCTTCGCGATCGTGGCCTTGTGGGCGCTGTCTTTCGTGGCCGCCTCGACCAGGTTCTTGGGCTTCGGCTGGTTCCACGTGCCCTGGTTGCTGATCGTGCTCGTGGCGCTGTTCCTCTGGTCGTGCGACCGCAGGCATCGCCGCTGGCGTTGAGAACCGGCGCGTTTTGGCCAGATAGGCCTAGTGTCCTGAGTCGGAGATTCGCGCGCAATATGCCGCCAGCGTGTCGAGTATCTCGTCTGCGCTCTTGTGCCAGACAAAGGGCTTGGGATCCTCGTTCCAGTTGGCGATCCAGGTCGTGATTGCCGCTTCGAGTTCCTTGGTCGAGCGATGAGTGCCGCGTCGTAGCCACTTGGTGGTCAGCTCGGCGAACCAGCGCTCGACGAGGTTCATCCACGAGCTATAGGTGGGCGTGAAGTGAAGGGTGAAGCGGGGGTGGCGCAGCAGCCAGCGATGAATCTCGGGCGTCTTGTGCGTTGAGGAGTTATCGACCACGACATGGACGTCGAGGTCTTTTGGCACACTGTTGTTGATCAGGTTCAAGAATCGCCTGAACTCAAGGGCGCGGTGGTGCTCGGTCATATCAGCAATGACCTGGCCCGAGGCGATGTCGAGGGCTGCGTAGAGGTTGGTGGTGCCGCCTCGCACGTAGTCATGGGTGCGTCGTTCAGGTAGGCCTGGTCGAAGCGGCAGCACTGGTGAGGTCCGGTCCAAGGCTTGGATCTGGGTTTTCTCGTCCACACAGAGCACCAAGGCGCCTTCTGGCGGATTGAGGTAAAGACCCACCACGTCCCGGACTTTTTCGACGAACTGGGGATCGGGCGAGAGCTTGAAGGAGTCGACCAGATGGGGCTTTAGGCCAAAGGCCCGCCAGATGCGGCTCACCGCAGATTGGCTCATGCCGGTGGCTTTGGCCATTGACCTCGTCGACCAATGGGTGGCGTCGGTGGGTGTCTGTTCCAAGGTGGCCACGATCAAAGCCTCGACGTGATCGTCCGTGATCGATCGCGGGACGCCTGGGCGCGCTTCGTCGTGCAGTCCCTCCAAGCGCTTTGTCACAAAGCGCCGCCGCCATTTCGACACGGTCGGTTCGCTCACACCGATCCGGCGCGACACCTCGCGATTGGTGAGACCACTAGCACACTCGAGGACGATGCGACACCGAAGAGCCAAGGCCTGCGCGCTCTTTGGCCGGCGAGCCCAACGTTCCAACGTTTCACGCTCGTTGTCGCTCAGCACTAGCTCTGCTTTGGGGCGGCCTCGTTCTGCCATCGCTACCTCCCATCGTCGTCGATGGAAGGAGCAACGCGCCGGACAGGAGGAAAATTCCGATATCTGAAAGAATCTCCGACTCACGACACTAGCCGTGCCGGTTCCTTGAGGAACGACCCCAATGGAGAGGACCGTGCCCTCGGCGGCTGTGCAGGCGCTGTCCCGTGGGCAGTCGGGGCGAGTCGAGCTCGAAACTGGGCCGCAGAGGCTGAACAGCGTTCTGAGCTCGGCTCATTTCCCGGTCGCCGTTGCTCGAGCTGGCGCCGTCATCGTCGTTGGCGGCTCTGGCCTCGGCCCGCCAGGAGGCGGCGAGGCTGCGCGCGAGCGGGCCGACGAGGATTAGGGAGATGGCGCACTGGGCTATCCCCGCGATCACGAGCGGGAGGCGGACTCCCCAGCGGTCGGCGATGGCGCCCCCCACGAGCGAGCCGAGGGGGGCCGCGCCCCACACGAGGCCGCGCCAGGCCGAGCCGATCCTGCCCATGAGGTCGCGAGGCGAGAGGCGCTGGCGAAGCGAGATGGCTACGACACTGCCGGCACACACGGCGAAGCTGACCACGAAAAAGCCCGCGCCGGCGACGAGCCATTGCCGTGCGGTCGCCATGACGAGATAGGCGGCACCGGAGACGAGCGCAGACGCGAGGAGGGTCGGGACGCTGCCGATCCGCTTCGCGATGCGGTCCGCCAGCAGCGCGCCCGGGACGTTGCCCGCGGCGCCGACTGCGAGGAACAGGCCGTAAAGACCCTTCGGTACGCCCCAGTCGACCGTGGCGATGATGACGAGCACGCCCGTCACGAGTCCCTGGAGACCGGCCAGTGCTGCGAGCAGGGTCACGAGGAGCCTCAGGGACCGGTCCTTCACGAGCTGGCGGGCGCCGTCGAGGATTGAACCGTAGGTGAGTCTCGCCTTCAGCCGCTCGGTGCGAAAGCCGAGCAGGGAAAGGCCGGACAGCCCGACTGCGCCTGCGTCGGCGAAAAAGGGGATTGCCTTGGCGGCAACGAAGGCAAGTGCTCCAAGGATGGGGCCGCCGAGGTGCTCGGTGGCCGCCTCCGTGCCGGTGAGCACGCCGTTGGCGTGCGCGAACGTGCGGGGTTCGACCAGTTCGGGCACGGTGGCCTGCGAGGCCGAGTAATAGATGGCCCGCGCCCCGCCGTTTGTGAACACGAGGACCACGAGCAGCCAGTACTCGAGGTGGTGGGTGGCGATCAAGAAGGCGAGCGTCCCGAGCACGAGGGCGCGTCCGACGTTCGTCACGGCCATGAGCCGGCCTCGTTCGTAACGGTCGGCGAGGGCGCCTGCAGGCAACGCCAGCACAAGCCAGGGGAACGAGTCGGCCGCCGCCACTGCGGCCACCGCGAAGGGGCGTGGGTCCACGAAAAGGGCGAGCAGCGGCATGGCTCCATAGCCGAAGCCGTCCCCGAGACTTGCCACGGCAAAGCTCGCCCACAGGTAGTTGAATCGTCGGCCCGCCGCACGCGCCTGGCTCCTCGCAAGATCGCTTTCGCCGACGGACCGCTTGGAGCTCACAGGTGCATCATTGCTCGCGTTAGCCGCCCGACACACCTCCTGGCGCCGACGCTGGGCTTTCAGGCCGTAGACACGAGAAAGCCTGAGCCTTTCTCAAAAGCCCGAACGCGGAAACGACAGGCGAAATCCTCATACCACTAAAGGATTCCGCCTGTCGGTCCGATAACTAATGGGAATAGCCGTCACGTCAGCAACAGCGGGTCCCATGTGGGTTCAAGCGGTCAAGACCGCATGATTCATCCCCAAGTGACGTCACGAACCAAATCGACCACCTCCCTTCCAGAGCAGGGACCACGGTCGGGGGACACGAGGGCGCAACACCGTGCTACCGGTGCCCTCGATTCCCCCGCGTCCTAAATCATCCCAGGTCAGTGGGGTACCGCACAACGGTCACACTAACCTCGTTGTCAACGGGCTTCCAGGGTTAGGTGGCGCGCGAAATTCGGCCTGTGAAATTGCTTGTCGCCCCGATCGAGTTTCTCGATCGAAAGTTCAGCCTCTGAGCTGGGATCCCTCTTCCAGCTTGGCCGAAGGCGGGTCTTCTACCCGTCCGGGGATGACGCGAAGTGGCCTCGTGGAGGGGATATCGCGGGAGAACTTGAGGCGCGGCTGGGTGGCGAACCAGCGCAGCAGGTCCTCACAGCCGAGCGGGGGCGAGAAGTAATAGCCCTGGACGGCGTCGCAGCCCGCATCGGCGAGGATGGCGCAGGTGACCTCGTCTTCGGCGCCTTCGGCGACGACTGTCAAGCCGAGCGAATGCGCCATGGCGATGGAGGAACGAACGATGATCGAGTTGCTCTGGTCGGCCGCGACATTGGCGACGAAGGACCGGTCCAGCTTCAGCTCGTTCACCGGCAGACGGTGCAGGTAGGCGAGCGAGGAGTAGCCCGTGCCGTAGTCATCGACGGCGATGCGCACCCCGAGCTCGGAGAGCTGTCCGAGCACGTCGCTCGCCTCGGCGATGTCGGCCATGACCTCTGTCTCGGTGATCTCGAGGGAGAGGGCGCTCGCCGGCAGGCCATGGGCGCCGAGGTGAGCGGTGATGTTGCGCACGAGCGAGCGATTCGACAGGTCGCGCCCGGAAAGGTTGATGGCGAGCCCGATCTCGAGCCCGTCGCGCCGCCACTGAGCCGCCTGTTTGCAGGCCTCGTTGAGGACGAAGTCAGTGATCTGGCCGATGAGCCCCATCTGCTCGGCGATCTGGATGAACTCGTCTGCTGGGACCTGGCCGTGTACGGGATGGAACCACCGCGCAAGCGCCTCGACTCGGACCACCTCTCCAGAGAGGAGCCCCGCTATGGGCTGGTACATCACGCTCAGCTGCTGCCCGCTCGAGAGCGCCTCGGCCAGATGGCCTCCGAGCAGGAGCTTTCGCTGCATGCTCTGGTCGTGTGCGGGCGAGTACAGCTCGATACCCGAGCGCTTCGCCTTGCCGTGGTACATGGCGATGTCCGCCCTTTGCAGGAGGGTCGCGACGTTGTCGCCGTGCTCGGGTGCCAGTGCGATGCCGGCGGTAGCGGTGACGGCCAGCGTGATCCCGTCGATGTTCATCGGCTTGGAGATGGCGGCGAGGAGGTCTCGCACGATTCCGAGAGCCTCCTCGGGACCGATGATGTCGGGCACGACGAGGGCGAACTCGTCGCCTCCGAGCCGTGCGACGGTGGCCCGACCGCTGCTCGAGCGCACGAGGGTTTCGGCGACCTCGCACAAGAGCCGGTCGCCGGTGCCGTGGCCGAGGGTGTCGTTGACCTCCTTGAACCGGTCCAGGTCCAACAAGGCCACAGCCGCCCTGCCCGTCTCGTTCAGTGCAGCCGTGGCTCTGTCGAGGAAAAGAGTCCGGTTGGGCAGCCCCGTCAAAAGGTCGTGGGTCGCCTGGTGCCACTTGCTCTCGGCCTCGAGGCGCAGCTCCTCGACGAGCTGGGCCCGCTCCATGGTCGTGCTGGCGTGCGCCGCCAAAGCCTCGAACAGCCTCAGGTCGTCCTCGTCAAAGGGGGCGAAACCCTCGTCGCGATCGAGGGCGATGAGGGCGCCGAGCGTGCGTTCCCCACTGGCGAGGGGCACGACCATGGCCCCCCGGAAGTCGCCGAGGAGCGAGTCGACGTCCAGATCGCGCTTGTGGTTGCCGATGCCGCCGACGCGCAGGCTCGACTGCTGGGCGGTGATCGCTTTAGCGATCACCGAGGAGCTGTCGACGATCGTCCGTTGCACCGTTGAGCGGACGTCGCCGTTCAAGGCGATGTGGCGCACCGAAGGCCACTCGTCCACGATGATCAGCTCCGCCCGGTTCGAGCGCATGACCGACTGGACCTGTTCGAGCACGGCCCAGGCCGTGCCGGCCGTCTCGAGATAGGGGCCGCTCACCGACCTGGAGAAGTCATAGAGCTGTTGAAGAGCGCCGAAACGGTTCGTCAAGCGGAGATAGCCCCGGTAGGCGAACACGATGAGGGCGCCGACGGTGACGAGGGGCAGGACTGCCCAGGTGTCCCACCAGGCGGCGTCGAGGACTACAAGGGCCAAGGCGATGCTCGACACGAGCATCAGCGCCACGGTGGTGAACTCGAAGCCGTACTTGCGTTGCTGGGGCTGGCCGTTGAGGCGCACGGCCAAGGTGACGGCGAGGTGGGAGTACAAAAAGGCCGCGCAGAGGGCGACGGCGGCGGCTGTCCAACCCATGGGTAGCACAGCCACGCGTATCTCGTGGGCGACGATGTAGTCGCCGAGGAGAGCCCGGTAGACGATTATCGCGACCACGCAAGCCATGGCATGGGAGGCCAGGTTGAAGGCGAGCTTGCTCGGGGATTGTCGTCGGATCGCCCCGAGAGCGAAGGCCTCCCCGGCCACGCGGCACGCAACGAGGACAACGGGTCCCGCGATGACGAGGCCGAGCAGCACGGGCACTTCGCTCAGGCCGAACAGATAGGTCTGGCCCTTGTAGTGGACCGTGATCGGGCTGATCACGACGGCCGCAAAGGTGATCGTCAAAAAGGCCGCGACGAAAGGCTGAGATATGAGGTCGCGGTAGGGCATCTCGGCGCCAACCGGTCCCCAGATGAGCAAAGCCGCAGTGCCAGCCGCCAGCGCAGCGGCCAGTAAGGGAACCCCGATTCTCGCCGTGAGCGGGGGAACCTCCGATGCAAGCCGGGCTAGCGAATTGCCAGGAGAAGTGGCGCGGACGAGGTCGTCGCCCAAGGATTCCTCAGGGTCCGCCGGATCAAGGGCGACCTTGATAGAACGCGCCGAGGCGCGATCCTCGTAGCGGTCTTGTGAGGCCACGAGAGAAGTTATCGGCAATTCAACGCCGTCCTTGAGAACATCACCGCCGCTACCTCGGTTTTGACTGCAGACATACCCATGTGACGGTAGTGGCCTGGAGGGCAAAAGAGGCGGCTTTCCCGCCTTTAGGGCGGGCGGGGGGTTATTATCGAACATATGTACGGCGATGCGGCATGGGATGCCAATCTAGACGAGGCCCAGCTAGCCGCAGTGGCGCACGGTGACGAGCCCCTTGTGATCGTTGCCGGTGCCGGTACGGGCAAGACGCGCACCTTGACAGCCCGGGTGGCACGACTTCTCGAAACCGGGGTGCCTCCGGAGAGGATTCTCCTGCTCACCTTCACGAGGCGGGCCGCCGACGACATGCTCGCCCGAGCGGCCGCCCTGAGCGGCCATCGTGACTGGGGGAGGCGGCTTCGCGGGGGCACCTTTCACGCCATCGCACACCAGTTCATCGACGCCTATGCCGAGCCGCTCGGGCTACAGAGCGGCTTCTCGTTGCTCGATCCCGCGGATGCCGCCGAGACCATGGACCTGTTGCGCGACGAGCAGGGCCTCGGCTCGTCAGAGGTGCGGGTTCCGCGGTCGGCCACTCTCGTCGATGTCTACTCACGCTGTGTCAACACCCGGCACCGCCTGGGTGAGGTGCTGGCGACGGACTTTCCTTGGTGCGAGCCCCACCTCGAGGCCATTGCAGGGCTGTTCAAGGCTTATGTCGCCCGCAAGCGGGCGAACGGCCAGGTCGACTTCGACGATCTCTTGCTCTTGTGGCGGGCGGCTCTCGGCGACGATCGGCTCGGGCCTCGCATGATCGAGATGTTCGATCACGTGCTCGTCGACGAGTACCAGGACGTGAACGCGCTCCAGGTGGAGATCGTGCGTGCCCTTCGCCCCGGAGGGCGCGGGCTCACCGTGGTGGGCGACGATGCCCAGGCCATCTACGGTTTTCGTGGTGCCGATGCGAGCTACCTGCACGACCTCGCGGGCTCTTTGTCAGGGGCGACGGTGATAGCCCTCGAGCGCAACTTCCGCTCGGTGCAGCCGATCTTGAACCTGGCGAACCTGGTCCGGCCGGTGGAGGCGGGCATTCGCCTGAAGCTGCAAGGACAAAGGCCGGGCGGACGCCGCCCCGTCCTTGTCCGCTGCCACGACGCTCCCGGCGAGGCCCGTGCCGTCGTCGACGGGATCCTCGACGCCCATGACGAAGGGCTGCGCCTTCAAGACCAGGCCGTGCTCGTACGGGCCGCCCACCACAGCGACCTGATCGAGCTCGAGCTCACCGCCCGCCGGGTCCCATACCGCAAGTACGGGGGCCTGCGGTTCGTGGAGGCGGCGCATGTGAAGGACTTCGCGGCCGTGGTGCGCCTGCTCGACAACCCGGCCGACGAGCTGGCCTGGTTCCGCCTCTTGCGCCTGCACGATGGCATCGGTCCGTCGCGAGGCCGGGCGCTGCTCGAGCTCTTGGCGCCGCGAGCGGGCACGAGCGACCACGACTGGGCCGAAGTCGTGGCAGCAGCGCCGGCGAGATCGCGGGTGGCCCTTGCACAGAGCCTGGAGGGCCTTGAGGCCGCACGCGAGCAGGCGGGCGTGTCCGCCCGGGTGACGGCGGTCTTCCGCCTTGTCCGCCCTCTCGTCCTCAACCGTTACAGCGAAGGCCCGGCGCGGGTCGAAGACCTGGACCGCCTCGCCGCGGCCGCGTGCGCCATGGACGATCTGTCGGCCTGGCTGGCCGAGATAACCCTCGACCCCCCGATGTCGACAGGCGACCGTGCCGGTCCGCCCCATCTCGACGAGGACTTCGTGATCATCTCGACGGTCCATTCCGCCAAGGGCCTCGAGTGGGCCTCTGTGCACCTGCCCCATCTCGTTGACGGCGCCTTCCCCTCCGACATGGCTCTCGGCTCGGCCGCGGGCCTGGCCGAGGAGCGGAGGCTCTTTTATGTCGCCACGACCCGGGCCCGGGACCGGCTCACCCTGTACACGCCTTTGCGGATGCCCTACCAGCGGCGATCTCGCAACGATCGCCACGGCCTCGCCCCGGGGAGCAGGTTTCTCGAGGGCGAGGTGCTCTCGGCGCTCGACATTCAAGACCAGACACCACCACGTCCCCGCGCACCGGCGGTCGCGGTCGTGCACGCTCCCATCTCGGTCGATCTCGATCACCTCTGGCGCTGAGCCCTCGGGTCCGGACAGTCCCGACGCCGCCGCCTTCGGCACCGGCTGCGCCGGTGCATGGAGCCTCGGGCCAGAGGGCAGAATCGGGCAATGAACAACGATCCCGCCATTTCTCGCGATCCAGCCCAGCCCGAGGCCTCAGGACCCGCTTCGCACCCTCTCGTGCCGGCTGAGATCTCCCAGCCCGGCGCCTATGAGGAAGAAGAAGTCGTCTCGCAACCAGCCAAGCTGATGCGTATCGCCTCGATGGCCAAACAGCTGCTCGAGGAGGTTCGCATGGCCCCGCTCGACGAGGCGAGCCGCCTTCGCATGAAGGAGATCTACCACGAGTCGATCCGCCAACTCGAGGGGACCCTTTCTCCCGAGCTCGCCCAGGAGCTCGACCGCCTCGCCATCCCCTTCGACGACGGCCCACCGTCCGACGCCGAGCTCCGCGTGGCCCAGGGCCAGCTGGTCGGGTGGCTTTCCGGGCTCTTCCAGGGTATTCAGGCCACGCTTTTCGTCCAGCAGGTCGCCACCCAGCGCCAGCTCGAGCAGATGCGGGCTGTCGGGCCCGCCAGCCAGGCTCAGGACCTCAACGGCGGCGAGGGCCGCACGCCCTACCTCTAGAGCACCACCAGGGTCCCGGAGCGTTCCTTCGATGGTCTTGACCTGGGACTGCTCTCAAGTCTGGCCAGTTGCGGGCCGATGGTTAGAGTCGTGAGGGTCGACAATGAGTAGTCCAACGGCGGCCGATCCTCCGTCCGATCCCCCGGCCCCTCCGGCGCTGGTGGACGAGGCCATCGAGGCGTGGTCCGCTTTCGAGGAGTACTACGTGCTCTCCTACCGCGCCGCGCAGGGGATCCCGGTGCTCGTCACCGAGCTGAGCATCCGCAGTGCCGGGGTTCTCGGGATTTCGCCCGACGCCGTGGTCAATGATCCGGGGGGTTTCGCCAGGCTGCTCCACCCAGACGACCGCGACCGCGTCCTCGCCGAGCACTGGGACGCCGTGACCGCCGGCGGGCCCTTCGTCAGCCAGTACCGGATCGTCGCCCATGACGGGACCACCCTTTGGATCTACGACGCCGCGGTGCCGGTCGTGAACGCCGGCGGAAGAACGACGCTTTACGGGCACTGCCTGGACGTCACGCCGCGTGAGGTGACAAAGGCGCCAGAAGGGGTCGAACAGGGCCAGCTTTCTGCCACCGTCGCCAACATCCCCGCCGCCGTCTATCGCTGCGCCTGCGACGCCACGGGGACCATCGAGTTCTTGAGCGGCCAGATCGAGGAGCTTGTCGGCTACCCGGCGAGCGACTTCATCGGGGGCCGGGTGCGCAGCTACGACTCGATCGTCCATCCCGAGGACCTGCCCTACGTGGTGGCCGAGGTGAGCGACGCCCTAGAACGCGGCTCGCCCTATTCGCTCGAGTACAGGGTGATGCATGTGAGCGGGGAGCCCCGGTGGGTAGCCGAGCACGGGAGGCCCGTCTTCGGGCCGGACGGCAGACCCCAGTGGACGGCCGGGGTGATCTTGGACATCACCCGGCAAAAGGCGGCGAAAGGGTCCCGTGAGCTCTTCGAGCGCCAGATGCGCCGCCAGGCGCATCACGACTGGCTGACCGGGCTGCCCAACCGGGTCCTTTTCCGCGAAAGCCTCGCCCATGCCATCTCCGAGGCTCCCGACAGCGACTCTGAGCTGGCCGTGTTCGTCCTCAGCCTGGACCGGTTCAAACAGGTCAACGACACGCTCGGGCGCGAGATCGGTGACCGCGTGCTGCAAGAGGTAGGGCGCAGGTTGAAAGACGTGTTGCGGGAGGGCGACTCGATAGCACGCCTCGACGGCGACGAGTTCGCCGTCGTGGTGCCCGAGGCGGGCCGGCCCGAGACCCTAGAGGTGGTGCACCGGGTGCGGGGAGTCATCGAGCCGTCGATCGAGCTCGACGGACTGGCTTTGGACCTAGAGGTGAGCATCGGGATCGCCTGTTGGCCGCGTGACGGCCTCGACGCCGACTCGTTGCTGCGCTGCGCCGACACTGCCATGTACGTCGCCAAGGACTCCAACCTCTCCTATGCCTTCTACGACGCCTCGGTGGACACTCGCGCCGCGGCGCGCTTTGCCCTCATGGGCGAGCTTCGGCGGGCCGTCGACGAGCACGAGCTCGTGCTTTACTACCAGCCCAAGATCGCGGTGCGAGGTGGTGCCGTCGTCGGGCTCGAGGCACTCGTACGCTGGCAGGACCCCAGCCGTGGCCTCGTCATGCCCGATGAGTTCATCCCCGTCGCGAGCGAGACGAGCCTTATCCGGTCGGTTACCCGTTGTGTGCTCGAAGAGGCGGCCCGCCAATGGCGAGCCTGGGCGGACGAGGGGCGCCACTTGCCGATTGCCGTCAACATCTCCATGCGGGACCTTCTCGACCCGGCCTTTCCCGGCGAGGTGGCGGCCCTGCTCGGCAAGTGGCGTATGCCCGCCACCATGCTCAAACTCGAGGTCTCGGAGAGCTCCATCTCCGCCGAGCCTGCCCGGAGCGAGGACGTGCTCGCACGCCTCGGCGCCATGGGGTTGCGCTTGTCGGTCGACGACTTCGGGACGGGAAGCTCCTCTCTGGCGGCGCTCAAGCGCCTCCCCATAGACGAGATCAAGATCGACCAGAGCTTCGTGTCGGCCACCGTCGTGCGCGAAGAGGACGAGACCATTGTCCGCTCGACGGTGGCGCTCGCCCACAACCTCGGTCTCGAGGTGGTGGCTGAGGGAGTGGAAAAGCGTGCCGTCATGGAGCGCTTGGCGGAGTTTGGCTGCGACTTCGCCCAGGGCTTCTACCTGAGCCGGCCGGTGCCCCCCGAGGAGCTCGCCATCTGGCTCGACAAGTATCCGGCCTCAGGCGGGCCGGCGACGAAAAAGCGCAAGTTCCGCGAGGAACCCGCCGGCGCGAAGCTCGCCTCAGCCTGAGCCCTCGACAGGCACGGCCACGATTTCGTGGCCGTCTGCGGTCAGGCAGCGACCGCTCGACAGCTCGAAACGCCATCCGTGCATGGCGCACTCGAGCACCCCGTCACAGACCGTGCCGAAACGGGAGAGGTCAGCTTTTAGGTGCGGGCAGCGGCGCTGCACCATGTACTCGCCCAGTCTCACGAGGTCGTCGCCGCTCGACTTCTCGGCGTACCAACCTTCCGCATAGGAGATGCGCTCGGGGGAAAGGCACTTGAAAAATACGAAGACGTACTCGTTGTACGGCCCGCGGCGCTTGGCGCGGAAGCGCATCGAGAGGAACAGGCTGTTCACCCAGTCGATCTCGTGCTCGGCCACGAGCGCCTCGACGAGGCGTCTTTCGATGCTGAACCGGTAGCGGCACTCCTCGCCCGCCCAGTCGCGGACCTGACGCGTGGTGAAGTCGATGAGGACCTTGTCCTCTCCGAGGTCCAAGAGCACCGGGGCGCCGACACCCTCGCAGATGTGGTCTGCCAGCGCGAGCAGTGGTTCCCACCATTGCTTGAGCGCCGCCAGCAGGCTGGCCTCGTAACGGGGCCACGCCCGCCGCTCGGCTTCGAGCACCGGGCGTTGCCGCTCGGCGTAAGCCTCGAGGTAGGCGCGCTTGTCGGCGAAGATCGACTGCAGCTGGCCGTCCCCCATGACGTGGGTGAGCTGGCAGCCTGCGGGGCTCAAGGTGGCGGTGCTCCCTGGTACGAGAAGCCGGCCGTTGTCGAGACCGGCCTCGGCCAGATAGGCGAGGAAGACGCTCTGGTCCGGGAAGATGTTGTCTGCGCTATGGGTGAAGTCGTTGTGCTCGAAGAGCTCCTCATCGAGGAAACAGGGCGGTCCGGCCGTCGGAAAGACGTAGCGGGCGCCGACGGCGTCGACGAAGCGACGTGCCCGCTCCATGCCGTTGAGCCGCTTGCGCCTGGCGTACTCGCGCTTGGAGGCGTCCGCCAGCTCGTAGGCGACGGGCCACCAGATGGCGCCGGAGAACTGGAGGAAGTGGCCGTCGTAGGCGCCGAATGCGTTCAGGTGTGCCGGGTCCGGCGGCCGGGCGTCGTTCTGGTTGAGCACCCTTACCTCGCCGTCGTCGAGTGACAGGGCCGAGTCGCCGATCGGCCCGTCGCTCGGCGAGATCATGGCGGTGATCATCACGCGCAGGCCGTCGAGCTCGATCGGCTCGCCGTTTCGCGTCTCGACAAAAGAGCGGAAACCCAGCTCTTTAAGAGCCGAGCGCAGCTCGTCGGTCGGGAACTGAGGGAGGAGGACCGTCGTCGAGTTTGCCACGCTCCGGGCGAGCAGGAAAGGGTCGAAGTGGTCCCGGTGCAAGTGCGAGATGTAAAGGAAATCGGGCTTGAAAGACTCGAAGTCGACCTCGCTGTTGTCCGGGAAGACGAACCAGGAGGCGAAATACGCCGGGGTTCTCCAAGGGTCACAAAGGACGCTTCCCCTTTGTGTCTCTACCAGTAAGCCCGCATGCCCCGTGGCCGTGATCTTCATCGTGGCGGGGCAGTTTAGGTGACCGGGCCTGCGCCGAATGGTTCAGGTTAGGCTCGGGCATGGTCGAGCAAGCCGACGTGATCGTCCTCGGAATGGGCCCAGGCGGCGAGCACGTCGCCGGCCGGCTCGCCGAGGAGGGCCTGGACGTCGTGGGCGTCGAAGGTGGGCTTCTGGGCGGGGAGTGCCCGTACTGGGGCTGTGTCCCATCGAAGATGATGCTCCGCGCGGCGGGCCTGCTCGCGGACGCCCGGCGCGTTCCCGGGATCGCCGGGAGCGTGGCGGTGACGGCGGACTGGGCACCGGTCGCCAAGCGGATCAGGACCGAGGCGACCGACAACTGGGACGACCGCGTGGCCGTGGAGCGCTTCGAGTCCAAAGGCGGCCGGTTCGTGCGCGGCTACGGCCGGTTGACAGGGCCAGGAACAGTCGCGGTGAGCGGGCGCGAGATCCAGGCGAGTCGCGGCGTCGTCATCAACACGGGTACCAAGCCCTGGGCCCCCCCGATCCCGGGGCTCGACGAGGTGGCTTATTGGACCAACCATGAAGCGATCGAGGCGACCGAGGTGCCGTCCTCGCTCGTCGTGCTCGGGGGCGGGGCGATCGGAGTCGAGCTCGGGCAGGTCTTCAGCCGTTTCGGGAGCGCCGTGACCGTCGTCGAGGTCGGCCCCCGCCTTCTCCCCCTCGAGGAGCCCGAGTCGGGCCAGCTGCTCAAAGAGGTGCTCGAGGCCGAGGGCGTGCGTATCGTGACGGGAGCGGAGGTGAGCTCTGTCCGCCGCGGCGGTGACGCCATTGCCCTCGAGCTCGCCACGGGAGAAAGCATCGAGGGTTCCCGCCTTCTCGTCGCCACGGGCCGCCGGGCCGATCTCGCGTCGATCGGCATCGCATCGGTCGGCCTCGACGAGCGGGCCCGGTTCATCCCCGTCGACAACATGTGCCGGGCGGCGCCCGGCCTGTGGGCGATCGGCGACATAACCGGCGTCGGCGCCTTCACCCATGTGTCGATGTACCAGGCCGGCATCGCCCTCGCTGACATCTTGGGAGAACCCACAGCCCCCGCCGAGTACCGCGGCCTTCCGAGAGTCACCTTCACCGACCCCGAGATCGGCTCCGTCGGTCTGAGCGAGGAGGCGGCGAAAAAGGCCGGTCTCAGGTTGCGGGTCGGGCACGCCGACCTGGCGTCCTCGGCCCGGGGATGGATCCAAAAGGTCGACAATGCAGGTTTCATAAAGCTCGTCGAGGACGCCGACCGAGCTGTGTTGGTCGGGGCCACCTCGGCCGGGCCCTGTGGCGGGGAAGTGCTCTCGATGCTCACCCTCGCCGTGCATGCCGAGGTCCCGACCACCCAGCTCTCCACCATGATCTACGCCTATCCGACCTTTCACCGCGCCGTCGAGGTCGCCGTCAAGGACCTCTCGGCCTAGGGCCCGGCGACAAGCTGCAGAGCGAGCCCTGCGAGCTGGTCGAAGAGGCGCCCGCCGGGCCGCTCAGGTAGCCTGCGAGTGATGTCACATTCGGGAAGTGGACTCCGACTCGTAACCGAGCCGGCCCGGCATCCCTCGGCAGGAGGCCAACGCGTGCTCGTGGTCGATCACCCGATCGTCTCCCACCGCTTGTCGTACCTGAGGGCGGCCGAGACCGACAACGCCACGTTTCGGACGATTATGGGTGAGCTGTCCGCCGTTGTGGCTTACGAGGCCCTTCGCGACCTTCGTACGGCCGAGCAGCGGGTCGACACACCCATGGCGCGCGATGTCGTGTGCCAGCGAGTAAGCGAGATGGTGCTCCTGGTGCCGATACTTCGCGCGGGGCTCGGAATGATCCCCGCCATTCAGGAGATGCTGCCTTTGACAGAGGTCGCCCATGTCGGGTTGCGCCGCGACGAGGAGACTCTCGTCCCGACGGTCTACCTGGAAAGGCTGCCCCGCGATCTATCAGGTCGGCGCGTGATCATCTGCGATCCCATGCTGGCTACGGGCGGCTCGCTCGTAAAGGTGTGCGACCTCGTCAAGCAAAGAGGCGCCACCGAGATACACGCCCTCTGCCTCATCGCCTCGCGTCCTGGTCTCGACCATTTCTGCGGTTTCCACCCTTCGGTGAAGGTGGCCTGCGTCGCGGTCGATGACGAGCTCAACGAGCAGGGATTCATCGTTCCCGGGCTCGGTGACGCGGGCGACAGGCTTTTCGGGCTGCCTCCCAGCTAGCAAAAGGGCCGCTTTTTCGCCGAGGCGTCGGCCGTAGTTGCGCTCTGGCTCCGGACGGGCGAGCATCGGGGGCATGGTCTTAGCTGCAGGTACGTACCGCGCGACGGTCGGCTCTCAAGAGATCGACCTGCCGATGATTCCGATCACCGACGAGCTGGCCATCGCGCTGCTCATCACCGTGGACCACGGCGTCCGCTTCGTCGAGCGTGCGGCGACAGAGCTCGCCGAGCTCCTTAGGCCCTACGAGCTGGACCTGGTCGTCTCGGTGGCGACCATGGGCATCCCGCTCGCCATCGAAGTGACGCGGGCGCTCGGTCTCGACGACTATCTGATCCTGCAAAAGACGCCGAAGTTGCACCTACGCGACGCTATCTCCGAGCCCGTCAAGTCCATCACGACCGGTGCCCAGCAGCGTCTCTTGTTCGACGCCGCCCGGGTCGACGTCGTGAAGGGCAAGCGGGTTGGCCTCGTCGACGACGTCATCTCGACGGGCGCCTCGATGCGGGCGGCGCTCAATCTGCTCAATCGGGTCGGGGCGCAGCCCGTCGCCATCGGCACCCTTGTCACCGAGGCGGCCACCTGGCGTCGCGAGCTCGGCGACACGGTCGAGCTCGTGCACGCCCTCGGCGGCATCCCGGTGTTCCGCCGGGACGCTACGGGGGCCTTCGTCGAAGACTGGGACGGTGGCGGAGAACCCGACGGGTTGGCCCTCGCCGCCTCCCATCCAGCCCCCCCACCGCCCGAGTAACAGATCGCGGCGACCCCGAGGCGCGGCGCGGCGGCGGGCGACGAGGGATGTCCGCCCGCTCAGGCGCTCGGAGCCCTAGGCGGTGCTCACAGCCCTAGGTGGATGTGCCAGATCTTCTCGATGTCTTTGATCGCCGCCCCGGCGACGATGTCACAGCCGCCCGGCGGGGCGATGTGAACGCCGTCGGGGTCTCGGGCGACCACCGTCTGGCCCGAGCTGTTCGTGAGGTCGGCGGTGTACTGGCCCTCGGAGTTGGAGAACAGGGCCCAGGTGGGCAGGTACTCGACTCCTGGATGAAGGGCAGCTTGCGCCTTGTAGATGGCGTTGAGGGTCTGCATGGCGGCGCCGAAGACCGGGTTCTCCATGATGGGTAGACCGACCCAGACCATCTTGGCTCCCGCCTTTAGCGTCTCGCTCATCATGAGGTCGACGCGCTGCCGTGTAGACGGTGCGCCACTGCGCCGTGCCGAAGACGACCGGGCCGCTTCCCACCTCGAAGTTCTGGGCGTCGTTGCCACCGATGAGGATGGTCACGACCTGAGGGTGGTACTTGTTCAGGTCAGCCTTCAAGTGGGCGGGCCAGTTGTAAAAGTCGGGGCGGGCGAGGCCGCTGTCGCCGTAAGCCGCCTGCACGACGTGCGCGAGGGCGTTCGTGCCGAGGGTGTAGCCGAGTCCGAGACCGAGGTCTTCGCCCAGCGAGTCACCCACGTCGAGGATCGTGATGGGCTTGGCGGCCGTCGGCTGGCTAAGGCCCATGGTGGTCGTGGTCGTCGAGCCCTTCTTGTCCGCCGTGACGCTCGCGGACGACCCCGAGGGATGCGAGCCGCAGGCACCGAGCAGGAGGCAGACACCGAGGCTCACGACACCAGCCCGGGCGATCCGGGTCACGACGGCGGCCCTGTTCGACAAAGGTCTCGGCACGCCGTGAAAAGCTAGCCGCGCCGCCATCGCGACCCGTCGCGGGTGAAGATGTGACCATGACAGACGATTCGGCAATCACTTTGAGCCAAGGCCTTCCCGAGACGGTCCTTCCGGCTCCTCCGCAAGATTGGGCGCGCGCGCTCGGCGAGGCGGAGGTCCTGTCTGGTCCTGCGCGAGAAGACGCCTTGAAGGCCCTCGCTCGTGCTCATCCGCGCCAGCTCGAGGCGTGGGCCTCGCTTGCCGAGCTCGCCGACGACGACGTCGCCTCTTACGCCTATGCCCGCGTCGGCTATCACCGGGGCCTCGATGCCCTGCGGGCCGCGGGCTGGCGGGGCTCGGGCTATGTGCGCTGGCGCCACGAGTCCAACCGGGGCTTCCTCCGCTCTCTCGAGGCCCTTCACGCTGCCGCGGCTTCGATCGGAGAGTCAGACGAGGAGGAACGCTGCGCCCTGTTCCTCCACCAGTTGGACCCTGATCGACACCACCCTCAGCATCCCGGTTGAGACGTCGTTCGCCTTCGCCCGACTTGTGAGGCTCATGACCGTCTCGACGGACTCGGCGTGAGGTCGCCGGCACTTGAGTACCACGACGCGACGACGTCGTCATGAGGGCTCTCGACGGCGGAGAGTTCTGCGTCCGCAGCACCGCGCCGCGGGGCGCAGCTTGGGGCTCTCCCGGCTCAGCCCTCGTCGAGGCGCCCGTGCAGGTAGTCGTCGTAGGCAGCCAGGTCCAACAAGCCGTGGCCCGAGTAGGAGAAAAGGATCACCTTCTCCTGACCGGCCTGTTTGGCCGCCAGCGCCTCGTCGATGACCGCCCGGATGGCGTGCGCGGTCTCCGGTGCCGGGATCGTCCCCTGTGTCCGGGCGAACTGGACCGCAGCCTCGAACACCTTGCCTTGCGGGTAGGCGACCGCCCGCATGCGGCCGTTTTTGACCAGGTTGCAGATGATCGGCGCGTCACCGTGGTAGCGAAGTCCGCCAGCGTGGATGGAGGGGGGCATGAACTCGTGCCCCAGGGTGTACATGGGCAAAAGCGGCGTCATCTTGGCGACGTCGGCGAAGTCGTACTCGAAGGTCCCCTTGGTGAGGGTCGGGCACGAGGAGGGCTCGACCGCGAGCAGCTCGACTCCGGACTCAGGCACGAAGGGAAGCGATATGCCCCCCAGGTTCGAGCCACCCCCGCACGAGCCGATGACGATGTCGGGGAGCCGCTCGCCGGCGAGAGCAAGTTGATCCTTGGCCTCGAGCCCGATGACGGTCTGGTGCAACAAGACATGGTTCAGCACCGAGCCGAGCGAGTAGTGGGTGTCTTCGCGTGAGACGGCGTCGCGCACCGCGTCCGAGATGGCCGAGCCCAAGGATCCGGGGCTTTCCGGGTCTTCGACGGGGGAGGGGACCACCGATGCTCCCCAGGTCTCCATCATGATGCGTCGGTAAGGCTTTTGGTTGTACGAGGCCCGGACCATGTAGACCTTGCACTCGAGGCCGAACAAGGCACAGGAGTAGGCAAGGGCACTGCCCCACTGGCCGGCACCGGTCTCGGTGGAGAGCCTGGCAATCCCGGCTTGCTTGTTGTAAAAGGCCTGGGGCACTGCCGTGTTCGGCTTATGCGAGCCCGCCGGCGAGACGGACTCGTCCTTGTAGTAGATGCGGGCCGGAGTGCCGAGCGCCTTTTCGAGGCGTTCGGCGCGCACGAGCGGTGTCGGACGCCACAGGCGCAGCACGTCGATGACCTCGCCGGGAATGTCGACCCAGGGCTCGGACGTCACCTCCTGGCCGATGAGGGTCATCGGGAAGAGGGGCGCGAGATCGTCCGGCCCGACCGGCTCGCGGGTGCCCGGATGAAGATCCGGCAGGAGCGTCTCGGGAAGCTGAGGCACGACGTTGAACCACGCCTCGGGCATCTGCCCGGGTGGAAGGTTCCAGCGCATCGAAGAGTCCCCCTTTTCTAGTCCGGCCTTCGGTAAAGGACTGTACCGAAACAACTCGTCGCGCGCCGGGGCGCCTACAGCGACGAACACGCGACACTCACGGGACCTGAAGGAATGAAATCACTGAGGCAACGTTATATTGAGTTATGCTCACTAATGGCCCGCGTCCGGTACCGGGCGCCCGTATTGGCACAGCCTCGCCAAGCCGCGGGGATCCGGCCCAACTGGCCGAACTCGTATTGTGGACCTCCCGCCGCCTGCAGCGAAGCTCCATGGCCGAGCTCGGCCCCATGGGCCTGACGCCCGCCCAGGCGCGGGTGATCCGCCACCTTGAGGCCGCGGGACGACCGGTGCGTATGGCGGACATCGCGGCTGGCCTCGAGGTCGTGCCCCGGACGGTGACCTCGGTCGTGGACGACCTCGAGAGGGCGCACCTCGTCGTGAGGGCGATCGACCCCCACGACCGCCGTGCCATCCTCGTCTCGCTCACCGACGAGGGGGCGCTCGCCATCGATCGGATCGTCCAGGCACGGCGACGCACGGCCGGAGCGATCTTCAACCGCCTTTCAGCGAGAGAGCGAGCCGAGATGGCGCGCATGCTCGGCCTCGTGTGCGGCCCGTGCTGCGGGCCCGACGGCGAGCGCGCTCCGAGGGGCCATCATGGGCCCCATCCACATGTGACCAGGGGGGATCGATAGATGGCAAGCCACCACGGCGCCGTCGGAATGCGGTCGCTCATGAGGGACAGCTCGGTGACCAAGCAGAAGCTCCCACCGGGCACCTTGCGAAGGATCATGAGGTTTGCCGCCCCGTACCGGCGGATCCTCGGGGTCTTCCTCGGCCTGATCGTCGTCGATGCCCTCATCGGGGTATGGAACCCGTTGATCTACCGAGAGATCATCGACGGTGGCATAGCCAAGCACGACGCTCACCTCATCATCCTGCTCGGTCTGCTCCTGGCCGCTTTGGCGCTCGTCGACGCCTTGTTGTCTCTCGCGCAGCGCTACATCTCGTCGCGCGTCGGCGAAGGTCTCATCTACGACATGCGGGAGAAGGTCTTCGGCCACGTTCAAGAGATGCCGCTGGCGTTCTTCTCGCGCACCCAGACGGGGGCCCTCATCTCCCGGTTGAACAACGACGTGCTCGGAGCCCAACAAGCCTTCACCGACACTTTGTCGTCGATCGTGAGCAACCTCGTCACCGTCATCTTGACGGTCGCGGTGATGGCGTTTCTCTCCTGGCAGATCACCGTCGTGGCCCTCTTGCTGCTCCCGCTCTTCGTCTTCCCGGCGCGCCGCATCGGGCGCCGGCTTCAGGAGCTGACCCGGGAGGCCTACAACCTCAACGCCCAGATGAACAACACCATGTCGGAGCGCTTCAATGTCTCGGGGGCCTTGTTGGTCAAGTTGTTCGGCCGACCGGAGGTAGAACACGACGAGTTCGCCGGCCGGGCGGCGCGGGTACGTGACATCGGGGTGCAGACGGCGATGTACGGGAGGGTTTTCTTCCTGTCGCTCATCCTCACTTCTTCGCTCGCCACGGCCCTCGTCTACGGCTGGGGCGGCGTCTTGGCCGTCGACGGGCACTTCAAAGTCGGGACGGTCGTAGCGCTCGCCGCCCTGCTCACCCGGCTCTACGGTCCTTTGACCGCCCTTTCGAACGTCAACGTCGATGTCATGACGGCTCTCGTGTCTTTCGACCGCGTCTTCGAGGTGCTCGACCTCGCTCCGCTCATCGCAGAGAAGCCGGACGCCGTCACGATCGCCCGTGGCCCGGTTGCCGTCGAGTTCGACCATGTCGACTTCAGTTATCCGACCGCCGAGGAGGTGTCGCTCGCCTCGCTCGAGTCGGTCGCGATCTTGGACCAGACCCCTTCGAGCCAGGTCCTCTACGACGTGAGCTTTCGCGCTGAGCCGGGTCAACTCGTGGCCCTCGTCGGCCCGTCGGGAGCGGGCAAGACGACGATCAGCTATCTCGTCTCACGCCTTTATGACGTGCGCCACGGTGCCGTTCGCGTGAACGGCATCGACGTGCGTGACGCCACGTTCGCCTCGCTGCGGGAATCGATCGGGGTCGTGACCCAAGACGCCCACCTGTTCCACGAGACGATCCGGGCCAACTTGCTCTACGCCAGACCTGACGCCACGGACGAGGAGATCCATGACGCCGTCGCCGGCGCGCAGATCCTCTCTTTCATCGAGTCGTTGCCGGACGGGCTCGACACCGTCGTCGGCGACCGCGGCTACCGGCTCTCGGGCGGCGAGAAGCAGCGCATCGCCCTTGCCCGCCTTCTCCTCAAGGCACCAGACGTGGTCGTATTGGACGAGGCGACGGCGCATCTCGACTCGGAGTCAGAGCTCGCCGTGCAGCGGGCGCTGCAAAAAGCGCTTGAAGGCAGAACATCGATCGTCATCGCGCACAGGCTCTCGACAGTGCGCGGCGCCGACCAGCTTCTCGTGGTCGTCGACGGTCGCATCGTCGAGCGAGGCCGCCACGAGGAGCTGCTCGCCGCGGGCGGGGTCTATGCCGATCTCTACCGGACCCAGTTCGAGCACCAGGCACTCGAGGAAGCCCCTGCCGCCTCGAGTTAACGACGGCCGTCGTGGTGCCCGGCGGCCAAGCCGGCGTTCTGGCAACCTTTGATCACTGGACAGCGGCCAAGGCACGCTTTGTCCAAACGACTCAAAGGACCCCGCTTGCGGTTACGAGCCCGGTTCTTGAGCGTGCCCGGGCGATGAGAAGGGAAGACACGGTGAGCGACAAAGAGCACTGGAAGGCAGATCCGGACGACCACGACTATCCGGCGGCGGCGAGCTACCTCTCCCTCATTCTGGGCCACGCGAAGGTGGACGTGCTCGTGAGCGAGCTACGTGCGGCACCGCTCGGCCACTGGAAGGCGAAGGATCTCCTGCGGGCGAGCGGCCTGTCGCTACTGGCGAGGGACAATCCGCACGTCAACTCGGATCTGAAAAAAGTCAGCCGGGGCGAGCGGCTATCCCCCGTTCTTCTCGTGAGAGGTGACCTCGAAAAGCGCGCCCCGCTCGAGATCGCCGACGGCTACCACCGAGTCTGTGCCAGCTACTACCTCGACGAGAACGCCGACATCCCGTGCCGAATGGCGGAGAATCCGTCGCAGCAGCACTGACAGTTTTCGATTCAGCTTGATTGATGACGCGCCCTGTCGTATAACGCCACTGTGAGCCCTGCCCCCCGCGACCCGTCGCGGTCGATGGCTGAACTAAAGGTGGTTCGCCGTAACCGGGTGACCCTCACCCAGTCCTGCGCCGAGGCACTCGAAGAGGCGATCGAGCTCGGCATGTACAGCGTCGGGGGACGCCTGCCCTCAGAGGCAGACCTCGCCGAGCTGCTGGCGGTCTCTCGCCCGACTTTGCGGGAGTCTTTGCGGTTGCTCGAAGAACGCGGGATCATCCGTCGCCAGCACGGGCGGGGCTCGTTCGTTTGTGAGCGACCTAGCCAAGGAGCACTCAACCGCAATTTCGGCGTCACGAGCATGATCCGCGCCTCGGGCCGCGACGCCTCGACAAAACAAGGCCGTGTCGTCAGCGTGCAGGCCGACGACGAGGTCGCGCAAAGGCTCGGCCTCAAGTCCGGTGATGCCTTGTGGCAGCTCGAGCGCCTCCGGCTGGCAGATGGTCAACCGGTCGTGTTCTCCCTCGACACAGTTGCGGCGTACACCCTCGAGCGGGAAGACCTGGACGATATGGCTTCCGGCCAGGAGCAGTCGCTCTACACCTTGCTCTACAGCCGGCGGGGGATCACCATACAACGCGGCTACGCGGAGCTTGTTCCCTTCCGGGCGAGCTCGGAGCTGACCGGCCTCCTCGGGGTCAAGACAGGCACCGCCATCTTGTGCGTGAAGCAGGTCGATTTCGACCAGCACGGCGCCGCCATCGTGTACTCGGTCGACTATCACGTGCCCGAGTGGGCACGATTCCGTGTAGAACGAGCCGGGCCGGGGACGTCGAGCGCCGGGACGTAAACGAAATGTCCACGCGGCCGGTTTGCCTGCCCGTAGCTATGTGAGAAGGTGGCATTCGATGACAAGTGCCGGCGCCATCGGGGTGTTCCGACGCCCGAGCGACCTCGATGCTGTATGTCGCGGGGCCTTTGCGCTCGGCGGCCCGGCGTGAGCGGTGGAAATGCGCGGTCGCTGGGCCGGCCGGGCCGGGTGTATCCCGGTTATGTGTTCGACCTCGACGGTACGGTGTATCTGGGCGATGAGCTGCTCCCGCATGCCGCAGAGACGATCGAAGAACTTCTCAGTCTCGGCTCGCGTGTCGTCTATGTGACCAACAAGCCGCTCGAGACAGCGGCGCAGTACGCATACAAGCTCACACACCTCGGAGTGCCGACCATACGGGCCGACGTCGTGACGTCGATTGACGCTCTCGTTGAGTACCTCGCGCGCGAGCACCCGCGAGCAACGCTGCTCGCGGTGGCCGAGCAGTCGGCCATCGACGAGCTGGCCCGGGCGGGGTTCCGACTTACAACCGCCCCCGCGCAGGCCGAGGTTGTCGTCGTCTCATTCGACCGGACATTCAACTACGAGAAGCTGAACGCCGCTTTCCAAGCTGTGCGCTACGGAGGCGCCTCGATCGTCGCCACCAACCCCGACCCTTACTGCCCGACGCCGGAGGGCGGTCTTCCCGACTGTGCTGCCATGCTGGCGGCGATCGAGGCCTGCTCGGGCGCCCGGGCAGAGGCGGTGGTTGGCAAACCCAGCGTCCACATGGCGCGTGCGCTGCTCCGGCGGCTCGATATGCCGGCCCAGGACGTCGCCGTCGTCGGGGACCGTCTTCTCACCGACATGGCCATGGCCCGTTCGCTCGGGATGACGGGCGTGCTCGTGCTGACCGGGGCGACCCGTGCCGACGGCGTGATCGGTGCTCCGGTCCAGCCGCACTATGTGATCGAGTCCTTGCGCGACCTAGTTCCCGAAAAAATCCCGCACGAGGAGGTCGATGGCTCGCGAGGTCATGAAAGCGGCCCCAGATAAGCCGCACCTTCACCGTGACGGTCTTAGACAGCTTGGGCCGCCTTTCATGGGTCTTTGAGCCGCTCAAGCCGACCGTCTGGCCGACAAGGTCGCGAGGGTCTTGAATATGGAGGGTGCCAAAGCCCTAGGCGCGGGTAGAGATGAGGACCCGCCGGCGCCCTGCCGGGACAACCAGTGACGCGCCGGTTTGTTGTGGCAAGCGCAGCTCCGGTCGTTTTCGCCCGTGTTCAGAAGTGTGGAGGCTGTTGATCTGATGGTTTCTGACAGTGACAGTCGTCTCGGACCTGTAGAACGAGGGCGGGCCTTACAACGTTGCGCCGCCGAGACATTCGATGTCCTTGTCGTGGGTGGGGGAGTGACAGGTTGCGGGGTGGCGCTCGACGCCGCGAGCCGCGGCCTGTCGGTGGCGCTGGTCGAAAAGCGCGACTTCGCCGCGGGCACCTCGAGCCGCTCCAGCAAGCTGATCCACGGGGGACTGCGCTACCTTGAGAACCTCGACATCGAGCTAGTGCGGGAGGCCCTGCACGAGCGCCGCCTTCTCGTCGAGAAGATTGCCCCTCACTTGGTCCACCCCACGCCCTTTTTGTTCCCGCTGAAGCACAGGATTTGGGACCGGTTCTACATGGGATCGGGCCTTTTCCTCTACGACGCCCTCGCCGGCTTGCACCCGGCGGTGCCCCGCCACCGGCATTTGACTCGCCGTTCTTGCTTGGAAGCGGTTCCCGCCCTTCGCGCCGACTCGCTTACAGGCGGTATCCGCTACTTCGACGCCCAGGTCGACGACGCCCGCTTCGCCCTCGTGCTGGCTCGAACCGCTTCGGCTCATCGAGCGGTCTGTCTCTCCGCGGTGGGGGTGGTCGGCTTCGTTCACGAGGGCGAGCGCATCGCAGGCGTGCGTGCCCAGGATCTCGAGTCGGGTGCTGAGCTAGAGGTTCACGCGCGGCACCGTCGTCAACGCCACCGGTGTGTGGACGACGGAGATGGAACGCCTGGCGGGTGTCAGCGATCCAATGATCGTGCGGCCCTCCAAGGGCGTGCACCTCGTCGTCGCGAAGGATCGGATCGACTCGCAGTACGCGCTCATTCTCCGCACGGAAAAGAGCGTGCTGTTCGTTCTTCCTTGGAAGGAGCACTGGATCATCGGCACGACCGACACTGATTGGAACTACGGGCTGGATTCTCCGGCTGCGACCCATGCAGACATCGAGTACCTGCTCGACCACGTGAACGAGGCGCTGCGCGACCCGCTTGGCTTCGAGGATGTCATCGCCGTCTACGTCGGTCTGCGCCCCCTCGTCGGTGGCACGGCCGAGGAGACGGCGAAGCTTTCCCGCAAGCACGCCGTGCGACGGAGCGCTGCCCGGCTTTGTGAGCATCGCCGGGGGCAAGTACACGACGTACCGGCTCATGGCCCGCGACGCCGTCGACCTGGCGGCGCGTGACCTGCCTTTTGCCGTCGAGCCCAGTCGTAGCGCGGAGGTTCCCCTGCTCGGAGCCGTCGGCCTGCCCGGAGCAGAGTTCCGTCTGAAGAGACATCCCGGGGCCGCCGCTCTCGCCCCGGACCAGCTCCACCACCTCGTCTCGCGCTACGGCACGCTCGCGGCCGAGGTGCTGGACCTTGTCGCGGTCGAACCAGACCTTGCCAAGCCCTTGCCGGGAGCCGACGGCTATGTGGCCGGAGAGGTTCGATACGCCGTCGCCCTAGAAGGCGCGCTGCATCTCGACGACGTGCTGACGCGGCGGACCCACATCGCTTTCGAAGCCCCCGATCGCGGGCGCCTCGTGGCCGATGGTGTGGCCCGGCTCATGGCGCCCGTACTGGGCTGGGACCCGGCCACGGTCGAGCGCGAGGTCGCCCACTACCGGGCGCGCTTGGACGCCGAGGCGGCCGCGCAGGCTCTGCTCACCGATGCCGCTTCCGACTCTGTGAGAGCCGAGGTGCGCGACCCGCGCTTGGAGCATTTCGGCGGACCGGAACAAGCCCACTAGCTGGCCCTTTAATACACACCGCGGTGTAACGAATAGCGGGCGAAAGAGACTATTAACCATGTTCAGATTCAAAGGATCAAAGTCTGTCGCCACCGGGGCGGAGGCGCCCCGCGAAGTTGCCCTTACCGAGAGCGAGTGGCGCAACCGCCTCACCCCCGAGCGTTACCGTGTGCTTCGCAAGGCCGGGACCGAGCCCGCTTTCAGCGGTGAGTACGTCAACTGCCACGCTGACGGCTCTTATCACTGCGCCGCCTGCGGAGCCGAGCTCTTCTCCTCCGAGGCGAAATTCGACTCGGGCTCGGGCTGGCCGAGCTTTACCGAACCCGCCTTGGCAAGCGCAGTCGAGCTTCATAGCGACAGGTCTTTCGGGATGGAGCGCACCGAGGTGCTGTGTCGAGCGTGCGGATCGCATCTCGGGCACGTCTTCGACGACGGCCCCCGTCCGACGGGCCAGCGCTACTGCATCAACTCGTTGTCGCTCACCATGGAGCCGAGACAATCATGAGCTTTTTCAAGCACAAGTCCCAGATGGTCGAGCCCGACCGGGCCCTGCCCGGGCGTGAGCGCGAGATGGTCGTGCCCGAGCGTCACCTCGTGCTCGCCACGCCGCTGCGACCGCCAATGTCCGACGGCTACGGCCGCGCTATCTTCGCCATGGGCTGCTTTTGGGGTGCGGAGCGCAAGTTCTGGGTCGCAGACGGTGTCTACACGACGGCCGTCGGCTACAGCGGCGGCTACACCTTGAACCCGACCTACGAAGAGGTCTGCTCGGGCAGAACCGGGCATGCCGAGGCGGTGCTGGTGGTCTTCGACGAGACCAAGACGTCCTATGAGAAGTTGCTCTCGATCTTTTGGGAGAGCCACGACCCGACCCAGGGCATGCGTCAGGGAAACGACACGGGCACGCAGTACCGTTCGGCGATCTACACGACGACGCCCGCACAGCAGCTGGCTGCCGAAAGATCGCGCGCCGAGTACCAAAAGGCGCTCGACGCCGCGGGCTACGGACAGATCACCACTGAGATCGCCCCGGCCGGGCCGTTCTACTACGCCGAGGACTACCACCAGCAGTACCTCGAGCGGAACCCGAACGGGTACTGCGGCCTTGGCGGGACCGGTGTCGCTTGCCAGGTCGGGCTGACCTCTTCCGAGGGCTGAAGCCGGGATCTGGCCTTGCTGGGCAAGATCCTTTGACGTTCCTAGGTATCTGTCCCGAGCCGGATCGTGTCGTGGTTGGCGCCAGTGGACACAGACTTGTCGTGGTGCTGCGACCGGCGGCTTTCCAAAACCAGCTCCCGCCGCCAGCCGTGGCGTTGGGACGGTACCGTCGCGCGCTTTGGGCTCTTCGTGCCATCGCGACTGACAGATCGCCAGGGCCGGTGCGGCCATTCGTCTAACGAGGACCTCAGCCCGCCTCGAGGAGCTCTTCGACGGCCGAATGAGCCCGCTCTGCCAGCTCACGGGCCGCCTTCCAATCGCTGCCTGTGGCCCGGAGGGGCTCACCGACGACGAGCTTTATGGCGCCTCGCCGTAAAAGGCGCTTGCCGGCCGGGAGAATCGCCCCCGTACCGAGGATCCCGACGGGCAGGACCGGGCAGCCCGTCTCGGCCGCGACCACGAACGCCCCGAGCTTGAAGCGGCGAAGCCCCGGAGCGTGCCCGAGCCCTCCTTCGGGGAAGAACACGATGGAGCGCCCAGAGGAGATGACGTCCTTCAAGCTAGCGAGGACAGACTCGAGTTTCGAACGACCCTTTTTGTCTTCGCCGCCGACGAACACGGCCCCGACCCTGCGCAGGAACGTGCCGACGATCAGCTGGTGCGAGAGGACGTCTCCCGCAACGAAGACGACCGGCGTCGGGAACATGACGAAGAAAACGCACGAGTCGAGGAAGCTGGCGTGGTTGGCCACATACACGCACGCCTCGCCTGCCGACAGGTCGCCTCTTGTCTCGAGGGGGATGGCAAGCCACGCACAGGCGAGCCTTCCCATGGCCCGGGCGAGGCTCCAGCGCCAGGTTAGCCTCGGCAGGACGAGAACGGCGGGCCAGAGGACGATGCCGAGCACGCAGAACACGACCCAGCATGACACGCCGTAGAGGGCGCCGGAGATCTTGCCCGGAGCCGCCGGTGGCCTTCTTGCCACGATCTTTCCGATCAACGGCATCTTCGGCACGAGACGATCATGTCACCGGCCGACGGCGACCGTCCGTAACGGTCGCTGGCCCGCCGCCACCATCTCGCACGGGCGGCGTCTTGGCGGCGCAGGCTGCGACCGGCTCGACTCATGGTCGCAGCTGTCTCGGGACGGCGGCGAGCTGAGCACCAGCACCGCGATGCAGGTACCATCCGGCCAGACACACGATCTCACACAGCGCTCGAAGTCGATACCGGCCCGTGACGCGGTGTGGCGAAGGGGAGGGACAAATGGCAGCTACGTACGAAGACGCCGCCCTTATCATGCAGATAGTCAGATGGGGCACCGAGCTCGGCCTCGAGGAGGCCGGCCACGCGCTCTTCGTCGACGGTTTCGACCCTGAAGAGGCGACGGTCGACGACGCCGCCGTAGGAAGGATCCTGGCCTTCGGCGAGACCATAGGCACCTTGGTCAAACACCAAATCCTCGACAAGGACCTGGTTCTGGACCTCTGGTCGGTCGCTGGCACCTGGGGCAGGGTCGGGCCGGCGGCGCTCCGCGAGCGCAAGCGCATCGGCGAGCCGAGGCTTTACGAGAACTACGAGTGGCTCGCGCTTAGCCCCGGCCAATAAAGGGCCGGCTGGTCCGTTCTCCGCCGTCGCGCCGACGCGTTCGCTCGGAGCCGGTGCCCGGCCCTCAGTTGCGGACCTCGAGCAGCTCCAGGCCCGAAGAGTTGATCGGTCCCACCTGTGCACACTCGGGGCAGACGAACATGTGACCCACGATGCCGTTGTGGACCGGCCCGAAATACCCACACGGACAGGCGACCTGCAGCGTCGTTTCCTCGATTTCGAGCACGGCACCTTCCAACGGGGTCGCCGTCGTCATCATGAGGAAGGCTTGTTGCAGCTCGTCGCCGAGGTCGGGCAGACAACAGCGGACCCTCACGAGCGAGACGGCCTCCCCGTCGGCACGCCGGCAACACTCCTCGACGAGCTCGGCAACGAGCGACAGCTCATGCATGGAGAAGCCGGTGCTCGTCCATGGCGTCGATGACCGCATCGACGAGGGTTGCCATGGCGTCACCGACCGGACTGGACAAGGCTGTCCCGGGCTCGAGGTCAAGAGCGCGGATGGTCACCTGCACGCCCCGGGGCGACTGCCCGAACAAGGTCTCGGAGAGCTTGAGCAGCCGGGCTGGGTCGACGTGATGGGAGAAGGCCGAGCCGGACACCGGCTCGGCCTTAAGTGGTCGTGTCGAGACAGAACCGGGGATCCCGGGCTCCTCGGAGGCGTCGACGAGCACGAGGAGGCTGGCCCGGCTCACGTCTTCGGCCAACTCCGGGGTGAGCTGGTGGACAGCTATCACCCGAGCCCGGAGAGCGCGGGGGTCTTCGACCAACAGCTCGGCTGCTCGCCAGCCCGCCCCGTCGTCGCCGCGAAGCGGGTTTCCGTAGCAGATGACGAGAACGCCCTCTGCGAGGCTCACCTAGCCAGCTCGTCGAGGATGAGCCCGTCCGCGCTCAGCAGCTGCACCTTGAGAGGCATCTCGCCGATGGCGTGTGTCGAGCAGCTCAGGCACGGGTCGAAGCAACGGATGACCGCCTCGACCCGGTTGAGCATGCCCTCGGGGATCTTCGTGCCGTGCACGTACTTGCGGGCGACTTCGAGCACGCCTCGGTTCATCGCCAGGTTGTTGTGGCCGGTGGCGATGATGAGGTTGGCCCACTGCACCGACCCGTTCTCGTCGACGCGGTAGTGGTGCAACAAGGTTCCTCGGGGTGCTTCGGAGACGCCGACGCCTTCGGAGCGGTTGGGCTCGGCCACCGATCTCACCCGGTCGTCCAGGATCCCGGGATCCGAAAGCAGCTGCTGGATCGAGTGGATGCAGTGAAGGATCTCGATGAGCCGGGCGTGGTGGAAGTAGAACGAGCTGGCCGGATAGCGCCCGAGACGATCACGGTACTGGTGCAGCTCATCGTCGGCCTCAGGAGTGCCGAACTGGTCGATGACGTTCAAGCGGGCAAGCGGTCCCACCCGGTAAAGGCCGTTCGGGTAGCCGAGGTCCTTCCAATAGGTCGACTTCAGGTAGGACCACGGTTCGACGGATTCGCCGAGGTAGTCCCAGTACGGCCTCGGGTCGATGCGATCGGCGAGGATCTTCCCGGTCCCGTCCACTACGCGCAGGTCTCCGTCGGAGTAGGCGACGTCGCCGTTGTCGTGCACGAGCCCCATGTAAAGCGTGGGGAAGTTGGCGAACACCGACGCCTCATCGGCCCAGCGCGCCACATTGGCCTTGTACCAGCTGAGTGTTCTGCGAATGCGCTCGAGGGCGTCAGGAACCCCGGCAAGGATCTCGTCTCGCTGCTCGGGTTGCAGTGGGTGGCTGACCCCGCCCGGCACTATCCACCCCGGGTGGATGCGCTTGCCGCCGAGACGCTCGATGATCTGCTGGCCGAACTTGCGCATCGCCACGCCGTCGAGGGCGAGTTGCGGAGCGGCTTCGGCGACGCCGAAGAAGTTGCGTCCGGCAGCATCTGCGTCAAAGCCGAGCAATAGGTCCGGCGAAGACAGGTGAAAAAAGCTGAGCGCGTGGGACTGGACGATCTGGGCCAGGTTCATCACACGGCGCAGGTTCATGGCAACAGGCGGTATGGAGACCGCCATGACCTCCTCGCACGCCTTGGCCGAAGCGATGAGGTGGCTGACAGGGCAGATGCCGCAGATACGCGCCATCAACGACGGCATCTCGTGGAAGGGGCGCCCCTGGCTGATCCTCTCAAAGCCGCGGAACTGGGTGACATGGAAGTGGGCGTCGACCACCTGCCCTTGCTCGTCGAGCTGGATGCTGATCCGGGAGTGGCCTTCGATCCGCGTTACGGGGTCGATAATGATCTCCGACATTGTCTCTCCGAGCTCAGGTGCCAAAACGCGACATGGTGGCTGTATCAGGAATCCTACCGGCGAGCAGCTCGTCGACCACGAAGAAGATCTGGTCTGCCGAGGGCGGGCAGCCCGGTAGGAAGACGTCTACATCGACAATTTTGTGCACCGGACGCGACTGGGCCAGCAACTTGGGCACGAGTGGTCCCGGCAGCTGGGCGTTGATGGTCACGTTCTCGATGTAGGCACGTTGCAAGAGTGAGGCCGGGCCGTAAGGGTTTCTCAGGCCGGGCACGTTCGAGGTCACGGCGCAGTCACCGAGTGAGACGAGGATGCGCGTGCGAGAACGCACGAGGATGATCTTCTCGAGGTCGTCCTGGCTGCTCACCGCACCTTCGACGAGTGTGACGTCGACGCCTTCGGGGAAGTCCTTGATGTCCACGAGCGGGCTGTAGACAAGGTTGGCCCTTCCCGCGATGTCGAGCAGGCGCCCGTCCATGTCGAGAAAAGACATATGGCAGCCGGAGCAGCCGTCCAACCACACGGTCGCGAGGCTTGCTTTGCTCATTTGCCCTCCTGCTCCAGTTCCCTCAGGTAGGGAATGAATCTCCTCCTGGGTTTGGCCTCGGCCACGGAACGGCCTTTTTCGAAAAGGGCTCCGGTCGGGCATACCTGGACACACTTGCCGCAAGACGTGCAGGTGGTGGACTCTCCCCACGGCGTTCCCATGTCGGTGATGACACGGCAGCCCGCCCCGCGGTCGAAGATGTCCCAGGTGTGGGCGCCCTCGATCTCGTCGCAGATCCTGACGCACCGGGTGCAAAGGATGCAGCGGTTGTGGTCTATGACGAATCGGTCGTGGCTGGCGTCTATCTCGACCACCGGCTCGAGGGCTGGCAGGTCGAAGTGAGTCAAGCCCAGGTACCTGGCTGCGCGTTGCAGCTCGCAGTGGTTGTTCGCCACGCATACGGCGCAAACGTGGTTGCGCTCCATGAAGAGCATCTCGATGATCGTCTTGCGGTACTCGTGCAAGCGGGGCGAGTTCGTCGTGACCGTCATGCCTTCTTCGACGGTCGTGACGCAGGCAGCAAAGAGCTTGTTGGACCCGGCGACCTCGACGACGCAAAGCCGGCAGGCGCCGACGTCGGACAGGCCGTCGAGATGGCACAGGGTCGGTATGCGGATCGAGTTCTCCCGGGCGACTTCCAAGATGGTCTGATCGTCGTTGCCGGCCACGTCCAGGCCGTCGATGACGAGGGTCCTTACGCTCACGAGGTCACCGCCGATGTCATCGGGCACACTCCTGCGGGGCAGATGCGATCTTCGATATGGGAGACGTACTCGTCCCGGAAGTACCTGAGGGTGCTGAAGATCGGGTTGGGCGCACTTTGGCCCAGCCCGCACAAGCTCGTGCTCTTGACCATGTCGGCCAGGCGCTCCAAGGTGTCGAGGTCCTTCGGCACCGCCTCGCCCTGGGTGATCTTTTCGAGCAGGCCGTACAGCTGGACCGTGCCCACCCGGCAGGGGATGCACTTGCCGCAGGACTCCTCCCGGCAAAAGTCCATGAAGTACTTGGCGACGTCGACCATGCAGGAGGTCTCGTCCATGACGATCATGCCGCCGGATCCCATGATGGAGCCGGCCTGGGCCAGCGACTCGTAGTCCACCGACATGTCGAGGTGCTCGGCGGGGATACAACCACCCGAGGGTCCGCCCGTCTGCACCGCTTTGAACTTGGCGCCTCCGATGATGCCGCCGCCGATCTCGTAGACGATGTCTCGGAGCGTGACGCCCATCGGCACCTCGATGAGGCCGGTGTTGACGACCCGGCCCGCAAGGGCGAACACCTTTGTGCCGGCGCTCTTCGGCGTCCCGATTGCCCTGTACCAGGTGGCACCGTTGCGGAGGATGGCGGGGACGTTGGCGAGCGTCTCGACGTTGTTGATCAGAGTCGGCCGTCCCCACAGCCCGGACTGGGCCGGGAAGGGCGGGCGTGGCCTCGGGGTGCCGCGACGACCTTCCACCGAAGCGATGAGGGCTGTTTCCTCACCGCAGACAAAGGCGCCGGCGCCGATGCGGATGTCGACGTCGAAGCGGAAGGCCGTCTCCGCGATGTTGGCTCCGAGCAGCCCGGCGCGCTCGGCTTCGCGTATGGCGAGTCGCAGCCTCTTGACCGCCAAGGGGTACTCGGCGCGGACGTAGATGTAGCCGTGGTTGGCGCCGACGGCATAGCCGGCGATCGCCATGCCCTCGAGCACCTGTTGGGGCACGCTCTCGAGGACGCTTCGGTCCATGAACGCTCCGGGGTCGCCCTCGTCGGCATTGCAGATGACGAACTTGCCCTCGTCGCTGCCACTGGTGGCCTTGGCCACGGTCCTCCACTTGAGGCCGGTCGGATAGCCCGCCCCGCCCCTTCCCCTGAGGCCGCTGTGGACGATCTCTTCGAGGACCTCGTAGGGCCTCATCGTCGTGACCGCCTGGGTGAGAGCCTCGTAGCCCCCGTGCGCCACGTAGTCGTTCAGGTCCTCGGGGTCGACGAGCCCGGAGTTCCCGAGCACGATGCGCACCTGGCGGGAGAAGAACGGGTCATCGGCTGTGGACCGCCCGCCTTTTCCACCGGCCAGGGCATCGACTACACGGTCGATGGACTCCGGAGATGTCGGGTCGACGGCCTCGAAGAGCTGTCCCTGTTCGGGTATCTCGACGAGAGGCCCCGCCGCGCACAAGCGTAGGCACCCGACTCGCTTTATCGCGACGTCGGTCAGCCCGCGCTCGGTCACTCTTTCGCGAAGAGCGTCCAGCACCCTCTCGGCCTCGAGGGACATGCAGCCGGCGGCTTCGCAGACATTGGCACAAGCCCGGATAGGTTCGGCTGCCGGGGGGGTTTCCTCACGTTCGGCGACGTCTGTCATGACCTGAGCCCCTCCAAGATGTGGTCGACGCCTTCAGGAGTCACCCTGCCCTGGACTGCGCCGTCGACCACGACCGCAGGCGCCATGCTGCAGGCGCCCAGGCAACGGGCGTTCAGCAGCGACACCAGGCCGTCCTCGCTCGTCTCGCCCGGCTTTATGTCCAACCGGTCGTGAATCCGGCTCAAGAGCGCGGCGGCGTGGTTGATGTAGCACGCGGTGCCGGTGCAGACGATCACGGTGTGCTCGCCCTGAGGCTTGAGCATGAACAGGGAGTAGAAGGTCGCGACGCCGTAGACACGGCTAGGCGGGACCCCTAGGGCGTTGCCGACATATGCGAGCACGTCCGGTTCCAGGTAACCGAACGCCTCCTGCACGGCGTGAAGGACTTCGATCAACGCGTCGGGCGAGTTGCCTCGCCGGCGGATCCGCGCGTCGATCATCTTCCATTTCTTGTCGTCCGCTGTGGTTGTGACAGCAGGCGCGGCGGTTGACATTTGGCCTCCAAACGCTTGTAAAGCCACCCTAGCTGGCGTGTCTCAAAGCGGTCCAACTGGGCCGCAAGTTCAGTAATTGCCGCAAGAAAAGGCGTTGCGGGGCCTCACTTTGGCGCTCGGGCGGGATCGCCTGATTGACAAGCGGTGGCGGACGACTCGTGTTGACCGCAAAACAGACTGAACAGGTTGCCAAGCTCGTCTCGATCCGATCCCGAAGAGGCCGCCTGTGTCCTTTAGCGTCTCCGCAGAGCCAAACGCGTGACGGCCGGCTCGGCTCTCGGCGAGCTCACGGCAGCAGGACCCAGCCGAAAGCCGGTTCCTCCCGCCTCGGCAGTTCGCGGTTTTAGGGCGCGACGGCCTCAGCCATCGCCCGCCACACGGATCACGGCCGCGCCGTTCACGGCGTCGCGGGCGAGGTCCTCGAGGGCGAGGTCAGCCTTCTCAAAGGGGTATTCGGTGGTCGTCGGCCGGATCGGTATCTCGGCTGCGAGGCGCAGGAACTCCTCGCCGTCGCGGCGCGTATTCGCGGTCACGCTGACGAGCTCGCGCTCTTCGAACAGATGGCTCTCATAACTGAGTGGGGGGATGTCGGACAGGTGGATGCCAGCGATGGCGAGCCGACCGCCGCGGTCCAAGGCGGCCAGCGCGGGCAGGACGAGGGTCCCGACGGGGGCGAAGAGGATCGCCGCGTCGAGTGGCTCTGGGGGCGGGTCCTCGGCCCCTTGGGCCGAGGCGCACCCGAGGGACAACGCCAAGTGCCGCGCCTCGACGGCCCTCGTCATCACGTGCACGGTCGCGCCTTGGTGGAGGGCCACTTGCGCCGTCAGGTGGGCGGAACCGCCGAAGCCGTATATGCCGAGGCGCCCGCCAGGGGGAAGGGCGGCTCTTACCAAGGAGCGGAACCCGATGATCCCGGCGCAGAGCAAAGGGGCGGCCTCGCGGTCGGAGAACACCTCGGGGATCGGGTAGGCGTACCGCTCGTCGACCACGGCGTACTCGCTGTAGCCGCCGTCGGCGTCCCAGCCCGTGAACAGCGGTGCGAGGCAGATGTTTTCCTTGCCGCGCATACAGAACCGGCACACGCCGCAGCTCGAGCGCAGCCAGGCGATCCCGACGCGTTCGCCCTCGACGAACCGTTGTGCCTCCCGGCCCAGCGCGGCCACGCGTCCCACGACCTCGTGGCCCGGCACGACGCCGGGCCGACGAGGTGCGAGATCGCCCTCTATGAGGTGCAGGTCGGTGCGACAAACGCCACAGACGCTGACCTTTAAGAGAATCTCGTGCGGAGCTGGTTCGGGGACGTGACGCTCGACGAGGAGCAGCGAGTGTTCGGCGGCCGGCGCCGGATGGTCCAGCGCCCACGCCTTCACCTCGGGTCCTCCCCGCTCGTCACGCGGCAGCCGACCCCGATGAGACGGACCCGGCCGCCGGTTCGAGAGCCGCGGCGACGAGCTCTGCGACATCACTCACAAGGTGCACGCTAAGGCCTTCGAGGACGTTCGTGGGGACGTCGTCCAAGTCGGGTCCGTTGCGGGCCGGGAGGAAGATCTCCGTGAGCCCCGCCCGATGGGCGGCGAGCAGCTTCTGCTTGACCCCGCCGATGGGCAGGACACGACCGTTCAAGGTGACCTCCCCGGTCATGCCGACCTCGGAGCGCACCGGCCGGCCCGAGGCGAGAGATGCCAGGGCCGCGACCATGGTGACCCCGGCCGAGGGGCCGTCCTTTGGGACCGCGCCGGCCGGGACGTGCAAGTGGACAGCACCGTTGGCGAGACCGTCGGTGTCGATCCCGAGCAAGTCGCCATGGGAGCGCAGGTACGACAAGGCGATCTGGGCCGACTCCTTCATGACGTCACCGAGCTGCCCGGTGAGGACGAGCCTTGGCTCTCCGGCCATCACGGTCGCCTCGATGAACAGCACGTCGCCACCGGCACCGGTCACGGCGAGGCCGGTCGCGACACCGGGGACAGCCGTCCGCTCGGCCGACTCGGGCGTGAACCGGGGACGGCCGAGGTATTCCTTCAGGTCTTTGGCGGCGACCTGCACGGGTGCGGCGGGCTCGGGCTTTCCCGCGAGGCGAGTCGTCACCTTGCGGAGGATCTTTGCGATGGCCCTCTCGAGCTGGCGAACCCCGGCCTCGTGGGTGTACTCGGTCGCCACGACGCGAAGCGCCTCATCAGCGATGCCGACCTCTCCAGGGTGAAGACCCGCCCGTTCGACCTGGCGCGGGACCAGGTGGTTGCGGGCGATGGCGACCTTCTCGTCCTCGGTATAGCCGTCGAGGCGTACCAGCTCCATGCGGTCGAGCAGGGCGGAAGGGATCGTGTCCGCCACGTTCGCGGTGGCAAGGAACAGCACGTCCGACAAGTCGAGCTCAATCTCCAGGTAATGGTCGCGGAAGGTATGGTTCTGCGCCGGGTCGAGCACCTCGAGCAAGGCGGAGGCAGGGTCTCCGCGGTAGTCGCTGCCGATCTTGTCGATCTCGTCCAACAGCACGACCGGGTTCATCGAGCCGGCTTCCCGCATCGCCCGCACGATGCGACCGGGCAAAGCCCCGACATAGGTGCGGCGGTGGCCGCGTATCTCGGCCTCGTCGCGCACCCCGCCGAGCGAGACGCGGACGAACTTGCGCCCGAGCGCCCGGGCGACTGACTCGCCGAGCGAGGTCTTGCCGACCCCGGGAGGTCCTATCAGGGCGAGGACGGCACCTGAGCCGCGACCGCCCACGACGGCGAGGCCACGGGCTTGGCGCCGGCTCCGCACGGCCAGGTATTCGACCATGCGGTCCTTCACGTCTTCGAGGCCCTCATGGTCGGCGTCGAGCACCTCGCGGGCCGCGACGACGTCGTTGTTGTCCTCGGTGCGCACGTTCCAGGGAATCTCGAGCACCGTGTCGAGCCAGGTGCGGATCCATCCCGCCTCCGGGCTCTGGTCGCTGGCACGCTCAAGGCGCCCGACCTCGCGCAAGGCCGCCGTCAAGACCGCCTCCGGCAGATCGGCCGCCTCCACGCGGGCGCGGTAGTCGTCCGCGCCGTCAGGCTCGCCCTCGCCGAGCTCCTTACGGATGGCGGCAAGCTGCTGGCGCAAGAGGAACTCGCGCTGGCTCTTCTCCATGCCCTCGTGCACGTCGCTACGGATGCGCTCGGCCACGTCGAGCTCGGCGAGGTGCTCGCGCGTCCACTCGATCAGCTTGGCCAGACGCTGTCCGACGTCAACCGTCTCGAGCAGCCAGAGTTTCTGGTCGTTGGTCAGATAGGGGGCGTAGCCAGCGAGATCGGACAGCTCGCCCGGTTCGGAGATGCGCTGCACCGAGTCGATGACTTGCCAGGCACCGCGTTGTTGGAGGATGGAGACGACGACGCTTTTGTACTCGCGGGCGAGCTCGCTCAGGGCCTCCCCTTCGACGATGTCGTCGAGCAGCTCGGCCTCGACCCAAAGTGCCGAGCCCGGGCCGGTGACACCTGAACCGACACGGGCGCGACCCATGGCCCGCAGCACAGCGGCGGGCTCACCGCCGGGCAGCTTGCCCAGCTGTTCGATCTCCGCCACCACGCCGACGCCGGCGTAGTTCCCATCGAGCCGGGGCACCACCAGCACCCGGCCGTCCGCCGCTGCCTTGCCAGCATCGATCGCCGCTTGTCGTTCCGTATCGTCCAATGTGACCGGCACGACCATGCCAGGCAGCACCACGACATCGGCCAGTGGCAGGACCGGAAGCTGTTGAGTCTTGGACACCTGTGAATCTTCCTCTCAGTTGAGTCTCATACGCTCAACCGTTTTGAGCATCATGTTGTTCCCAACTAAATTCCACCAGGTCAAGGCGTACTATCGGCTACACTCGGCGGCAATGACCGATATCTCGGGGACTGCCGAGCGGTTCATCGTCGTGGGCGTCGACGGCTCGGAGCCGTCGCTCAAGGCGTTGCGGTGGGCCGCTTCGCAGGCACGGCTCACTGGGGCGTCACTTCGCGTGCTCACGACCTGGGAGATATCGACCACGAGCGGCTGGGCCCCGGCCTTCCCGCTCGACTACGACCCCGAAGCCGTGGCGAGACAAGTCCTTGACGAGGCTGTCAACGACACCCTCGGACCGTCGCCGACAATCCGCGTGGAGCGGGTAGTGAAAGAGGGCCTACCGGTTACTGTCCTGTTGGCGGAGTCTCACGGAGCGGATCTCCTCGTCGTCGGCACGCACGGCCACGGCGCCTTGGCGGGCGTTCTCGTTGGCTCTGTCCCCGAGCACCTGTTGCGCCACGCCCCTTGTGCGGTCGTCATCGTCCGCTGCGACAAGCAGGGGCACTAGTTCGCCTCGGGCGCCGCTTTGGGTCCGGCCTGAGCGGCACCCGGCTGCGCGAGACTGCGGCGGTCTATGGCGGGCGAGCGGGCAGTTGAAGCTGAGGCGGAGTCGGACAGGTCGTTCGCGGCGCTTTTGGACCGGGCGACGGTCAACACACCCGAGGGACGCCGTCTTTTGGGGCCCGTGTCCCTCGCCATCCGCAAGGGTGAGCACTGGGCCGTGCTCGGGCCGAACGGTGCTGGAAAGACGACCCTGTTGCGCCTCCTCGGCGCCGAGCGTCACCCCTCGTCCGGGGTCGTCACCGTTCTCGGGGCCCGCCTTGGCTCGAGCGACCTGAGGGCGCTTCGCGGCCGTGTCGGGGTGGTGAGCCACGCCGTGGCGGACCGTCTCCCTCCGAGCGCATCCGCTCTTGCCGTCGTGCTAACGGGCGGGCGCGGTGTGCTGGCGCCCTGGTGGGCCGCCACGAGCGAGGCCGATCGGGTGCGGGCCCGCCAGATCCTCGCCGCCCTCGGCTGTTCCGAACTTGTCGACCGTGCCTTCGGCTCGTGCTCGCAAGGAGAGCGACAGCGGGTCCTCCTCGCCCGCTCGCTTTTCATCGAGCACCCGCTGTTGTTGTTGGACGAGCCATGCGCCGGCGTGGACCTTCCCGGGAGGGAGGCCCTCGTGCTCGCCCTCACCGCATTGGCGCGTTCGCGGGAGTCACCGGCGACGGTGCATGTGAGCCACAGCCTCGAGGAGCTGCCGGCCACGACGTCACACGCTTTGTTGCTGCGTGCTGGTGAGGTGGTGGCGCAAGGCGCCATCGAGGAGGCTTTGACGAAAGCCTCGCTTGAGCGCTGTTTCGGCCTTTCGATGACCTTGACCAGGGAAGACGGACGGTGGACGGCGCGCGCCTCGCCGTCTTGGTGACGGCATTGCATCATGATATGTAATTGTGTAATCTTTATTTATGACTTACAGAGAACATGAACATGAGCATGATCAGCAACGGGACCCTCGTCAGCGAGGGGGACGTCGGGGCCCCGGGCCTCGGTGGGGGCGGGGACGCTTCGGGACGGCTTCCGAGGAACGACCTTCTGCAGAGCAGCGGGCCGAGATCAAGGCCTGGTTCACGGGCCGGCTTCCTGACGACTTCTTCGCCGGCGCGCCAGATGTGACCGTCGACAACGACGAGATCCTCGTCGTCGGCGCTCTCGGCACCGTGGAGCTCGAGCAAGGGGCCACGCCCAGCGCGGCCGCGACGGCCGAGGAAGCGCGCATCGAGAGATTCCGCGAGGACACGAGAGGGCACCGGGTGCGTATCGCCGAAGAGGCCCAGGCCCGTTTCGGCCGAGTGGTCTCCTGGGGCGCAACTGCTGGCGGCACGACGCGGCTGTTCACGACCGCCAACGTGCCCGTGATGACCCGGCTGCGTATGTCGCAACGCCAGGTCCTCGACACCCTCATCGACGCCGGTATCGCCCGGAGCCGCAGCGAGGCGCTCGCCTGGTGCGTCGAGCTGGTCGGCAGGAATGAGGCCGAGTGGATCGATGAGCTCCGCAATGCCTTCGCGCGGGTGGAAGAGGTACGGGCCCAGGGCCCCGGCGCGAGTCGCTCGACGGAGTCGTAACCGCCATGGTTGGCCAGAGCACCTGAACGGCCCGAGAAACCGCTCCGCGCCACGAGAGCCGATGCCCCTGGCGCGCGACGGTTTGATCGTGTAGGAAACAAGGCCCATGCTCTGGCTCAGCTTCGCCTTTGGCGTGCTCATCGTCGTCTTGACGACGGTGAGCCTGGTCTCAACTTTCGTGCTTCCCCGCGGGGGCTCCAGGGTCCAGGCGCTTCCCCTCCTCGTGGGGCGGGGAGTCAGGCGGGGCTTTCTCCTCCTCGCACGGCCTTCGCGCAGCTTTGCCCGCAAAGACGGCATTTTGGCTGCAGTCGGCCCGGTGTCGCTGATCGCCCAGCTCGCCGTGTTCCTCGCCCTTTACGTTGTCGGCTACGGCCTCATGCAGTGGCGCTGGACGGGCGAGTTCATGAGCGCCATCGCCGAGGCCGGCGGCTCGCTTTTCTCCGTAGGCCTCGTTCACACGAGCGCGAAGGGGAGCGACGTCCTGGTCGTGCTCGCGGGCGCCACAGGAGCCGTCGCCGTCGCTCTCCAGATCGGCTATCTGCCGGCGATCTACCAGGCCTTCAACCGCCGCGAGTCTCTCGTCACCTTGATGGAGAGCCGTGCCGGCGTGCCCGCCTGGGGCCCTGAGCTGCTCATGCGCCACCAGCTCGTCCGTATCACCGACGCCCTGCCGAAGCTGTACGCAGACTGGGAGCTGTGGTCCGCCGACCTCGCCGAGAGCCACATCTCCTATCCCGTGCTCATGTGGTTCCGCTCTCCCGAACCAGGCTTTTCCTGGGTCATCTCCCTACTGGCGATCTTGGACGCGGCTGCCATGCACCTGTCGTTGAACCCGCAGAATGCTCCTTCCGAGGCGCGAATGTGCTTGCGCATGGGTTTCACGGCTCTTCGTCGCCTCGCCCGGATGCTGCACTGGGACTTCGACGCCGACCCGGCCCCGGAAGGCGAGCTCCAGCTCAGCTACGACGAATTCGCCTACGCCGTGCAACTCGTGCGCGAGACGGGCTTCCCCGTTGAAAGGACGAACGAGGAGGCCTGGCCACACTTTCGTGGCTGGCGGGTGAACTACGAGTCGCTTGCCTACCGCTTGGCGGATGTCGTCGTCGCTCCCCGCGCCCCGTGGTCAGGCGAACGGCGCCATCTTCCCCTCGAGTTGATGCCGCCCAAACGGCCCCCGCACCGCGCCCCCGACGGCAAGGTGTTCGACGACCAAAAGCACCGGCCGAGCCCGGGTTGACAAATCGTCGTTTCTACGGGCGTGGGCGGCGTGGGGGCCCATACACTTGGCACCGCATCGAAGGAGGCGAATCACATGACGACGGTGGAGCTCGACGCCGAATTCCTGGCGCTGCCACTTGAAGCAGTCCGTGGCGCGGCACTCGAGCGTGCCCGAGTCCTCGGCTGCGAGCACGCAGAAGTACGTGTCGAGCGGATCCGATCACAAGTGGTGAAGATGCGCGACGCCCGGCTCGAGACCTCGGCGGACCACGTGGAACTGGGGATCGGCATCCGCGTGGTCCATGAGGGATCGTTCGGCTTCGCGGCGACGGTCGAGCTCGCCCCCGGCGCCGCAGCCGCCCTTGCCGAGGAGGCGGTGGCGACGGCTCGGGCGACGGCCCTGGCCGTCAAAGAGCGTGTCGAACTGGCCGAGGAGCCCTCGCACGGCGAGGCGGTATGGACCTCGGCTTACCGCCTGGACCCCGCCGAGGTCCCGATGGCGGACAAGGTCGCCGTGCTCGAGGACTGGAGCGGGCGCCTCCTCGCCTCGAGCGCTGTCGACCACGTGACGGCTTTCGTTCTCGCCGTGGTGGAGGACAAGCACTACGCCAATCTTTCCGGCACGGTCACGACCCAGCGCCGGGTGCGGGTGAACCCGGTCGTAGAGACCGTCGCGGTCGACGCCGAGTCGGCGGGTTTCGAGACCATGCGCTCAGTGGCCCCGCCCGCCGGCCGCGGCTGGGAGTATCTCTTGGGCGAGGGCTGGGACTGGGACGAAGAGCTCGCCCGCCTCCCCGAGTACCTCGCCGAGAAGCTGCACGCCCCGAGTGTGGTTCCCGGTTCGTACGACCTCGTCATCGATCCCTCGAACCTGTGGCTCGTGATCCACGAGTCGATCGGCCATGCCACCGAGCTCGACCGGGCCCTCGGCTATGAGGCGGCGTTCGCCGGCACGTCCTTCGCCACCTTCGACAAGCTCGGCACGCTGCGTTATGGCTCGGAGATCATGAACGTTACCGGCGATCGCACCGTCGCCCATGGACTGTCGACCATCGGCTACGACGACGAAGGGGTCCAGGCCCAACAGTTCGATCTCATCCGCGACGGCGTGCTCGTCGGCTACCAGCTCGACCGGCGCATCGCACGGGCGAAAGGACTCGGTCGCTCCAACGGTTGCGCCTTTGCCGATTCTCCCATGCACACCCCCATCCAACGGATGGCGAACGTCTCGCTGCGTCCGGCCGCAGGAACAGGCCCGAGCACCGACGAGCTCATCTCATCGGTCGACGACGGCTTTTACATCGTGGGCGATAAGAGCTGGTCGATCGATATGCAGCGTTACAACTTCCAGTTCACCGGTCAGCGTTTTTTCAAAATCGAAAAGGGAAGGCTCGCCGGGCAGGTAAAGGACCTGGCATATCAGTCACGAACGACGGACTTTTGGGGAGCCATGCAAGCTGTGGGCGGAGAGTCGACTTACCGGCTGGGTGGGGCCTTCAACTGTGGCAAGGGTCAGCCGGACCAGGTCGCCCCTGTTAGCCATGGCTGTCCCTCGGCCTTGTTCCGGGGGATCAACGTGCTGAACGCTCGCGCGGAGTCGGGCCGATGAGCGCGGCCGGTGGACACCTGGGCGCGGCGCACACGGTCGTAGAGCAGGCGCTCGAGGCCTCCCGATCCGGCGATTGCATCGTGATCGTGGAGGAGGCGAGCGAGGCCGACCTTCGTTTTGCCAACAACACCGTCACGACGAACGGGACGCGCCGCGACCGGAGCGTGGCCGTGATCGCTTTCCGCCCGACTGACGGTGGGACCGCCGTCGGGACCGCCAGCAGCAGTGGGGCCGCCGACATCGTCGAGCTGGTGCGCCGTGCCGAGGCGAATGCGGCCTCGGCCCCGCCGGCCGAGGACGCTTCTGCTTTGGTGACTCCCGGGCAATCGGCCTCGTTCGCCGACCCGCCGGTCATGACGAGCCTGGCCGGGCTCGGCGACGTGCTGACCGGGCTCGGCGAGGCTTTCGCGTGGGCCGAGTCGGCGGGGACGAACCTGTCCGGATTCGTCCAGCATCAGGTCTCGACGGTCTATCTCGGTTCCTCGACCGGCTTCCGGCTCCGCTACGTGGAGCCGACCGGCAAGCTCGAGCTCGTCGCCCGCGCTGATGGAGGAGCGCGCTCGGCTTGGACCTCGGCCGGTGCGGCCGACCTGAGCACCGTCCACGTCGAGGAGCTGGAGGAGCGCCTTTTTCACCGTCTCGCCTGGGCCGAAAGAAAGCTCGAGCTCGACGCCGGGCGTTATGAGGTAGTGCTCCCCCCAGACGCCGTGGCCGACCTCGTGGTCATGCTCGGCGAGTCGACCTCCGGCCGGGAGGCAGAAGAGGGCCGCAGCGTCTTCTCCGCCCCGGGTGGAGGGACCAGGGTCGGCGAGTCGCTCTCCCCGCATCCGTTCTCCTTGCGCAGCGACCCGTACGAGCCCGGTCTCGAGTGCACGCCGTTCGTCGTCGCCCCCGTGTCGGGCCAAGATGTCTCGGTCTTCGACAACGGGTTGCCGATCCAACGGACCGAGTGGATCTCGAAAGGGGTCCTCTCGCGCCTGCAGTACCACCGCGCCGCGGCGGCGCGCTCGGGCGTCCAGCCGGCGGCCGCGGCGGACAACCTGATCCTCGAGTTGCCCGGTGCCACGAGCACGGTCGAGGACCTCGTCGGGCGCACCGAGCGCGGGTTGTTGCTCACCTGCTTGTGGTACATCCGCGAGGTAGACGCGGAGACCCTGCTCCTCACCGGTCTCACACGGGACGGCGTCTACCTGGTCGAGCACGGCGATATCGTCGGCGCGGTCAACAACTTCCGCTTCAACGAGAGCCCTGTGGACCTGTTGGCGAAGACCATCGAGGCGGGACGGACCGAACGGGCCCTCTCGCGGGAATGGAATTCGTGGCTGAACCGCACGGCTATGCCGCCACTAAGGGTGGCCGATTTCAACATGAGCTCGGTGAGCCCGGCCACCTGAAAGCACCTCAGCTCGGGGCGAGCTCGGGGGCGAGTTCGTCGAGCAAAGACGCGCATCCGGCCTCGATGAGATCGAGGCACGACTCGAATGCCCGCTCGTCGCCGTAATAAGGGTCGCGGACCTCGAGGGGCTCGTCTGTGCCCTTGTCGCCCGGATGACTGAGGAGGAGTCGAACCCGGGCGACATAGGCGCGATCGGGCGCGTGCCTCTCCAGCCAGCGCAGGTGTGTCCGGTCCATGGCAACGACGAGGTCACGCTCGTCGAGCCAAACCGGCTCGAACTGGCGTGCCTGGCGATGGGCAGCGGAGTAGCCACGTCGCTCGAGCGCCCTACGGGCGCGCCGGTCGATGTCGAAGCCGACGTCTGCCGCCGTGCCGGCGGAATCGACGGCCAGCCGTCCGCCGAGTCCGAGGGCGACGGCTTGTTGGCCGAGGACGACCTCGGCCATGGGTGAGCGGCATATGTTGCCCGTGGGCACAAAGCAGATCCGGTACCTCACCGTGCCATCGTCGCATCCTCGGCTCGCCACCGGAAATGGGCTTGTCCCCTCGATGCTTCGCGCGCCACGGCGCCGACGCCGGGAGGCGATGGATCCTCCGGCCTAGTCTTGACCAATGCCCGGATCCGCCGCGACCGACTGGCTTTCGGAGCCGGTGATCGAGATAGTCCCGGCTGGGCCGGCAAAAGGTGTCCTCCAAGCCCCGTCGAGCAAGAGCCTGACGAACCGGTTGCTCGTCATGGCCGCCTTGGCCGAGGGAAAAAGCGTGCTCAGTCGCCTCCTCGTGAGCGACGACACCGTGGCGATGACAGCCGGGCTGCGCGCCCTCGGCGTGCGTATCGAGCGCCTCGGCGCCGAGGCCGAGGTGACCGGCACCTCGGGCCGGTTTTTCGCGGACGGGGCATCGCTTGATGCGGGGCTTTCCGGAACGACTCTTCGTTTCCTCGCCGCCGTGGCGCTGCTGGTCAAAGGGACCGTGGTCCTAGATGGGGAGGAGGCCCTGCGCCGGCGGCCGATGGCGCCGCTCCTCGAAGCGCTGAGGGCCGCCGGAGCCGTGGTCTCGAGCGAGGAAGGCAGGCCGCCGCTTCGCATCACGGGCCACGGACTTGGCGGTGGCCTGCTCCGCGTGGACGCTTCGGCCAGCTCACAGTTCGCCACGGCGCTGCTCCTGGTCGGGCCTTATGCCGACGACGACCTCGTCTTGGAGGTTGCCGGCCTTAAAGAGCCCGGCTACGTGCGGCTCACGGTAGATGCCATGCGGCGCTGGGGTGCCTGTGTCACAGAAGAGGCGCCGGACCGTTTCAAGGTGAGCGCCGAGGCCCGTTACCTGGCTAGGGCGGAGTCCGTCGAGCACGACGCCAGCGCTGCCGCACACCTCTTCGCCCTCGCCCTCGCCACCGGGGGGGCGGTCACCGTCACCAACGCCTTTGAGACCGCCCAGCCCGATGGACGCCTGCTAGAGGTCCTCGCGGCCATGGGCGCCAGCTTTGTCCGTGGCCCTGCGGGCACGACGGTGGAGCGCCTAGGCGAGCTCACCGGCCTCGAGGTTGACCTCGGCGCCATGCCGGACCAGCTCCCGACGCTCGCCGCCCTCGGCGCCTTGGCGCGAGGAGACACGGTCATCAGGGGCACTGCCATTGCCCGGGGGCACGAGAGCGATCGGATCCACGCCGTCGCGACCGAGCTCAGGCGCTTGGGAGCCCGTGTCGAGGAGGCGCCGGACGGTCTTTCCATACACGGGGGTGCCCCCCTGCACGGCGGTCGGGTCGAGACCTACCGTGATCACCGCATCGCCATGGCCTTCACGGCGATCGGTGCGGCCGTGCCAGGAGTCGAGATCGCCGATCCGGGCTGTGTCGCCAAGACCTATCCCGGTTTCTTCAACGACGTCCTCTGCCTCGGCGTGGGTCTTCGTTAGCACGGCGGCGAGGAGCGGCGCTCATCTTTGCATTCGTAAGACCTGCTCCGCCACGACTTGCTCGATGAGCTCTAGCACCTCAGACAGTGCCCTATCGAGCCCGAAGCGGGCGACGAGATCGACGAGCTCGAAACCGACCGGATCGAGGTCGGGGGCGGACACGCCGACGACGCACAGAACCGGCACGCGTCCGGCCACGTGGGAGATCACCCCACCCACGACTTTGCCCGAGAAGGACTGACGGTCGAGACGACCCTCGCCGGTCATGACGAGATCGGCCTTGGCGATCTCGTCGTCCAGGCCGACGAAGTCGGCGACGAGCTCGAAGCCCGAGACGATACTGGCTCCGAGGGCGGCCAGGCCTCCGGCAAGTCCGCCCGCCGCCCCCGCGCCGGGAAGTGCCGTGACATCGACGCCGAACTCGGTTTGGTAGCTGTCCGCCAGCCGAGCGAGCCGAGCGCTGAGTTGCTCGACCTGTTCGGGTGTGGCGCCCTTTTGCGGGGCGAAGACCCTGGCCGCGTCCAAAAACGGCGTTGTCACGTCGCAGGCGGCGACGAGCTCGACGCCCCTCAGTGCGGCTACCGGACCGATGGCAGAGAGGGCGCCCGCCCCGCCGTCGGTGGTAGCCGAGCCTCCGCAGCCGACGATGACACGTTTCGCGCCGAGCGCGACCGCTCGCATGATGAGCTGACCCGTTCCCACCGTGGAGGCCTCGATCGGATCGTTTTGTTCTTCTCCGCCGGCGATCAGCAACCCAGAGGCGTTTGCCATCTCGATGACGGCGGTCGCAGCGTCGTGGTCGGCATCTTTTGGGACGAGCTTCCACTCTGCCAGCACCGGAGCGCCGAGCGGTCCGGTCACCTCGTCCTGCCTCGTCTCGCCGGCAAAGGCCGACAGAAGCCCGTCGCCCCCATCGGCGAGGGGGACTTCCGAAGCCGTCCAGCCGGCACGACGAGCTCCGCGTGCAGCCGCGCCAGCCGCCTGGGCGGCGTCGGCCGTGCCGCGGAATTTGTCGGGCGCAGCGACAAGATGGCCCACTTGAGCTGACCTTGGGCCCATCAGGAGCTGTGAAGCCCGGCGGTGACCTCGCCCAGGAACCTGTCCATGGTCTCGCGTATCTCTATCGCATCCCGGCCGAGGGTCTGGTCGGATACGACGAACTCGTCCAGGCCTATTTCGGCATATTTGCGCATGACGTCGCCGACTTGAGCCGGGCGGCCGATGATGCGGGGCATCGAGGAGGGCTCAGATCTCCAGCGTTCGATCTGATCCACGTCGTCGCTCATGAGCACGAAGGCCTGGGCCGAGCGCCTGATCGAGGCCGGGTCGCGACCTACCTCGAGGCAATGACGCTTGAGGATCTCGTTCTTGCGGGCAATGAGATCGGGTAAGCCCCAGCAATTCCACTCATCGCTATAACGTGCGGCGATCCGCATGGTCACCTTCTCGCCGCTGCCGCCGACCAGTAGCGGGAGGGGTCGCTGCAGTGGCTTCGGCTCGCAGGGCGCATCCACAAGCTTGTAGAAACGCCCTTCGAAATCGCTGCGCTCTTGGTTGTGGAGGAGGCGGATCACTTGGCAGGCTTCGTCAAGACGGGCCAAGCGCTCGGGGACCGGGGGGAGCTCGATTCCGTAGGCCTCGTGTTCGTTCACCTGCCATCCTGCCCCTAGCCCGAGCACGAGGCGCCCACGCGAGATGTGGTCGACGGTGGCGGCCATCTTCGCCAGCACAGCGGGATGCCGGTAGGTGTTGCCGCTCACGAGTACGCCGACGCGGGCTTGCTCTGTGCGGGCCGCGACCGCAGCAATCGTCGTCCAAGCCTCGAGCCTGGGCCGGTTGCTGCGTTCTCCGTTGGGCATGAAGTGGTCCGCCACGAAGATCCCGTCCCACCCGGCTCGATCGCAGCGCTCCGCCGAGGCGAGGAGATCGTCCCAAGTCTGTTCCATCGTCAGCCAGATGCTGAAGCGCACCGAACACCTCCCGGGCCGAGCTTAGGACTGGCCTTGGCTCGATCATAAGTGGGGCCATGGCAGCGCCGCTCAACAGCACAGCGCCGGACGGCGCTTTCCGCGTCGTCGGGCGCTGTTTACCGGCCGGGCCGGTCCCCGCACATTAATGGCGCTCAGTCTGTCATGACTTGGAAACTAGGTGCGAAGCTGGTGCCAGTAGTTAACAAAATCAGTCCCGGGAGCGCGCGGAACTTGCAGTGTGAAGACGGGACGGCGTGATGTCCGCAGTTGTACGAACCGCTTGGTACTAAAGGCCGAGCTCTTCGCTGCAGGCGGGCCATTGATCCCATCCCGCCTCGGCTTGGAGGCGCTGGGCAGCTTGGTCCTGCACCGCCGGCGGAGCGTCGCTCGGCAGGCCCGAGTATCCGAGACCCCACCATGTCGACAACGCGAACTGATAGGCGCCGTAATAGCCGTTGCCCGTGTCCTCGCCGTAGTTGTCACCGGACTCGCACAATCTCAAGGACAACCAGACGCCGCCGAGGTCGCCCCCGCTCGATGAGGCCGCAGGTGCCGCCGCAGCCTTGGCCGCGGCTGCTTGTGCTGCTTGTGCTGCTTGTGCTGCTTGTGCTGCTTGTGCTGCTTGTGCTGCTTGTGCTGCCTGTTCGGCTTGTGCTTGTTGTGTCGCTTGGGCTGCCGCAAAGGCGACTGCCGCCGCGTGAGCCGCCGCCCGCTTGTTCGCCGCCCACCAGGCCGAGGGCAACATGGCTTTGAGCGGCCTGGCTGCGTCGTGGTCGGCTACCAGGTCGGCGGCGTAGTCCTGCCATGTAGGAGATTGTCTCTCCGTCGTGACCTGGGCCGCGAGCTGACGCACGGTCGCGGCAAGCCACCGTGTGCTCCTCGCCGTGGCGGCCGGCGAGGCACCATTTCCCGTGTCCAGTTGGGAAGTGGCCCTTGCAGGTATGGAGTTGATTCCGTTCGCGCCGGCTGCGCCGACGAAAAGTGAAACTGCAACAAAAGTGAACGCGATGAGCGCGATCAGGGGGTGCTTGCGCATCTTGCTCCTCCTTGGAGTGTCGGAAACCCCGGTGGGTTCCAGGTGGGATGCACTGATGCGGGCAGGCCGTCTTCTGCATGCGAATCGCGACCCGGTGCCGGAAGGGCTGGTCGGACCTGGACGTTTGGGACATCCATACGATGTGCAGACGGGTCTCGCCCTGTCTTCTCTGTTGTCGCGACTCCTTTTCGCTCCGTCGTGGAGCGCAGGCCGGGACGAGCGGCACCGCAAGTTGCACGGCTCGGCTCGCAGGCGCCGAGATACCGAGTTATGCCATTGGGGTGGCCTGAGCCTTACCCCTACCCGGAATCATGGCCACCGGGCGCGTCGGCACCTCTCGTCGTTGACAGTTGGTGTGCCCGAAACCATACCGACGCATATCCGGTTCGCGCAAGCGAAAAATGTCTTAGAGATGACGTCTATCGTCAATTGAGATGTCGGCAGGGTGCCGCCGGGATGTCTGACCGCCGGTGGACGGAGCGCAACAGACCGGCTCCAGGGGAGGGTAGGGGCAGGCAAAGCGTCTCAGGACTGCCAAAAGGTTAAGAAATAGCCGGCTCTTGAACTAGTGACTGTCATCTGCCAACAACGCGGGAGGCGGAGACGACGAAGGCGGTGACGAGGTCGCGGACCTCTCGTCGTTGGTCCTCGGCGACACTTGTGAGAGCGGTCACGACAGCCCAGCCGAGCTCTGTGAGGGCGTCGTCAGTCTCCTCGTCGTCACCCTGGGTCACGTCTTCCCCCTGCCCGCCGCGCAGGTCCAGTTGCACGTTCGGTTCGCGGTCTGTGACTCGCGCTGAGAAGATCAGCCCGGTCGTCGCGAGGTGTGCGTGACGGATTCCCAGGATCTCGCCCAGGGGAAGATTGGGCACGTTCAGATTGAGCACAGTGCGGGGAGGAGCTGTCTCCAAGTGGCCGGCCAATTCCACTGCGAGGGAAGCCGCGCTCTCGAAGTGCATGCGGGAGCCGTTCGCGGACTCATAGCCGGAGGGCGCACCCGCCTGCATGCTTGTCGCTAGTCCCTTCAAGCCGAAATGGACAGAGGTGAGGGCCGCGCCGACCGTGCCCGAATGAAGCACCGCCCGCCCGACATTGCGGCCGGGATTGATGCCGGATGCGATCAGGTCCGGAGCAGGGCCGAACCCACCGAGGCAACCTGCGATCACGATGAGGGCTGGGAGCGCGTCGGCGGCGAAGGTATTGATCCCCTCCAGCCCGGGCGGGGTGACCACCTCGACGGGGATACGACCCCCCCTCAGGTGAACCGGGCCGATGCCCGCGCCTGCACCGCTTGCTTCGGTGAGCGGGGCGACGACGACCACATCGTGGCCGGCATCGGCGAAGGCACGGCCCAAGACGGCGAGGCCGGGCGCGTCAAAGCCGTCGTCGTTGGTCACGAGAACCCTCATGGCCGCTCGCTCCTTTATGAGACTCGCTCGTTGGCCAAGGCCCGAGCCGGTCACGCACTGCCGCATGAAACGAAGGTGAGGGCTCGCCAGGTACCATACCGCCGTGGTCGAGCCCTCAGGCAAACAGGTCGACCTTGCACACGGTGATTTCAGCGCCGTCGTGACTGAGGTCGGCGCGACGCTTCGTTCCTTGAGGTTTCGCGGCGAGCCCGTCGTATGGGAGTTCGCTGCTGACGAGATCGACTCTGCAGGCCGGGGCCAGGTGCTCGCCCCGTGGCCCAACCGGCTCGAGGACGGCTCGTACCGTTTCGGGGATGTCTTGGGCCAAGCGGCGCTCGACGAGCCGGCGCAGTGCAACGCCATCCACGGCTTGGTGCGGTGGCTGCCATGGACTCTCGAGCAGCAAACAGACGAGCGAGCGGTGCTTTCGTGCGTGATCCATCCGCAGCCGGCCTATCCGTTCCGCGTTCGCCTCGTGCTCTGCTACGAGCTCGGCGACGACGGCTTAGATGTCACTTGCGAGGCGACCAACACCGGTGACGACCTTGCCCCCTTCGGTATCGGGTTCCACCCCTACCTGTTCGCGGGACCAGGTGGCATTGACGTCGCCGAGGTCAACCTCTTGGCGCGTCGTCGCCTGCTTCTCGACGAGCGCGGCCTGCCCACCGGCGAGGAGCCGGTACCGGGCACGCCGTTCGATCTGGACGGCCGCCCCCTCGGAGGGCTGAAGCTCGATGACTGCTACACAGGTCTGGAAGTCGGCAGAGACGGCCGTTGGCGCGCCCAGGTCGACTTGGCGAAGAGGCGCTTGGAGTTGTGGGCAGAGGGCGCTTTCGGCTACGTCATGTGCTACACGGGCGACTCGCTCGCACCCGGTGAGCGGCGCAGGGCGATCGCCATCGAGCCCATGACATGCCCGCCGAACGCGCTTCGCAGCGGCACAGCTTTGATCGCGCTCCGCCCGGACGAGAAGTGGCTGGCGAGCTGGGGCATCGCGGCCGCGCCCTTATGAAAGGACCAGAGCCGGAAGGGCTTACTGGACGGTGACGAGTGTGCCGAGCGGCGTGAGCGGCCACATGATGGCCGCGTTGGCGTAGGTCATCTCGACGCAGCCGAGGCTTTGGGGGAACCCGTAGCTCGCCCGTATGAAGCCGTGGAGGGCGTCGCCGCCGTTGAAGTAGCTCACCCAGGGGATTCCGGGGTCGCTGTAAGGAGTCCCATTGGGGTTCTTGCCGGACATCGTGGTGACGACGTAGCGGGCATAAACGGGATACGTGCCCGTCGCTGTCGGGGCAGCCGGGATGCCGGTGTTCACGGGCGTCGTGAAGATGATCTTGCCGTCACGCCACACAGAGGCGGTCTCCGGCGACGCCTCGTTCACGACGACGTAGTCATAAGGCTGGTTGGTCACCTCACGCTGCGCGACCGCCAAGAGCAGGGCCGCCCATGCCTTGGGGCCGGCCATGCCGTCGGTGGCCAAGCCGTGCGCGCTCTCGAACGCCATGATGGCGCCCCGCATCATCACGTTCGGCTGTCCGGGCGTCCAGAGCGCTCTAAGGGGGGCCGGCACGTTGTCATAACGCCAGACGAAGCTTCCCGGCACTGCCTGAAGGGGGATCTTCGTGGGGTCCGAAGGTTCGGCGTCAAGCGCCGAAACACGAGGTTGGGCCGTCGACTGAACCGGCTGGTGGAGGCTCGCCGCCTGGTGGATGTCTTGGGGCGAGATCGGGACCCCCGTCGGGACAACAGAGGCCGAGATCTCAGGCACAAACTCAACGGGCAGGTAGCCGAGCTCGGCCAATAGTTGCTGGAGGCGCAACTCGGAGCCTCCCTCGATCTCGAATTTCTTCCGGAGCGTGTCAGTGAGGCCCTGGCCGAGGCTGCTGCGAACTCCGCCCGGGCCACCCGGGACGCTGAGCTGCACCGTCGTGTAAGGGGTGAAGTACCCGTCCGGAACGAAACGGACCGCTACTGGGGACGTCCTTACCCAGTTTCCCGGTGGCGAGGGGGAAAGGGTCGGCAAGGGGCTATTGCTGGCGAGCGGTTGGGAGAAGTCGACTGTCACGCTCGTGTCGAAGGCGGCGTCGGCGGTGCCAGGCGCGGGCGAGACCGAGGTGATCGTCAGGGGTGGTATAGGGACCGTCGTCGTGGGGTGGGCGGGGGGTGGGCCGCCTTGGGCGGCGTCCAGGTGAGCTCGTTGCAGGGCGATAAGGGTCCCAGCCACGCCGAGAGCGACGATCAGGATCAGGCCAGTGACGAGTCCCGGGACGCGCCACGGCCCGCCCTTGTCAAAGGCCCTCGGCTTGTTCCTCTGGCCCATTCTGGGCTCTCCACCCTCGTTACGAGCTCGATCTCGATGCAACTATAGACGGGGAGGTGCGCGGTCCCCGACGCACTTTGGATGCTCGTAAGAAGCCTTTCGAAGGCTATTGGCGGGACAATGACCCCCATTGTCGAACGAGAGGTGGCTTGTGTCCCGCGGCCGGCGGCGACTGCCGCCACATGCTGGGCGGGAGTACGGTGTGGCGGGAGGTTTCATGATCGAGCCAACAAGCAGACAAGAGCGGGGGTTACGCCCGGGCCACAAGTTGACCGTCGTCGCGGCTGCTGTCATAGCCGTGGTCGTGGCATATGTGGCGCTCCACGCCATCGTCGGCCTGATCGCGTTCTTCATCAAGACAGCGATTGTCTTGGTTGTGATCGGAGGCGTGCTTTACCTCGTGTTTCGCCACGCTGGAAGGCGCCAGCCCTGAGCCAATCGTCCTGACAGTTGACCGTGTCCTCGGCGGGCGGGCCCGGCGGCAGCTTCGACGCACAACTGCCCGGCCCAGGTGCACGACGCGCTCTCATTCCCTAGACTACGAACCGGAGCTGCCGTCCCTCGCGAGAGGTACTCCGTGACCGCCCCCGGCACCTCGGGTCCCGGGGGCGGCTCGCGTGTACGCCCAGCAGTCTCGGTGACGAGTCGTTGCGATCCGGCCGGCGCGCCTCCCCCAGCCTCGGGCGTGTCGGGGAGCCCCCGGGTGGCCAGAGGTTCGCGGTCGCAAAAGCGCCGCTTAGAGGGCTGGGTTCTCGACCATTGACTCGAACAAGATCGCGCCCGTCGCGTCGTCCCTTACGAGGAAGAGGAACGGGTGGTCGATGATGACAACTCGCGGCTCGCCAGCGCGTGTCGCGGTGGCCACGACGCCGACTCCAGTTGCCGCCGCGGCCGTCGTACCCTGCGGAGTCACTTGGAGATAGGCATGCTGTTCGACGGCATGAACCGCGAGCGGCGGCTCGGGGGTGATGTTGGTGAAGTTCGCCTGCTCGAACGCCTGGGACATGCCCATTGAAGACAGTGTCTGGTTCAGCTGATTGTCATCGTGCTCGGTGAAGGTGGGCATCAACAGCTGGATGGCCTGCCTCGACAGGCCACCCACGATCTGGCCGAGCGAGGCCGGTGTGAGGGAGGAAACGAAGCTCGAAAGCGAGGATCCGGTGGGCATTACGACGAGCGCGCTCAGCTTCTTGCCGGCGTAGGGCAGCTCGACGGCGGTGTAGTGGCTGCTGGCGGAGACAGGGACCGTCAACAGCTTCGACGACTCGTCTGGTCCCGAGGTCATGAACGGGACGCTCTCGCTCGAGCCCGTCGCGAGATAGAAGGGCCGGTCAGTCGTCGCGCTGTCGAATTTGCGGGCCCACTCGGCGTGGAAGTAGACGGCGTCGGCGAGGACGAGAACCGTGGTCGGCGTCAACGATCCCGGGCTGAAGAGCTCCTTTATCAAGCCCTTGGTGTTCTCGCTCGTCCACTGGTTGATGGCGTTGGTTGCCGCCGCGAGGTCGTTGGCAAAGTTGACCTCCCAGAGCCCCGTCTGGAACTCGCTCGAAAGGGCGCGCACGAAAGCCGGCAACACGGAGAAGTGCTCTTGGAGGAAGAGCGCGTTGGCGATGTTGAGCTCTGGTTCGTGCTTAAGGTTCGCTCCGGTTGTCGAGGTCTCATCGCCGAGCAGGGTTTCGAGCCGGTGCCATCCGGCGGCCTGGTCTCCGGCCGAGAGACTTGCGCTCTGGAGCGTCGCGGCGATCGCCTGCTCGGTGGAACCAGCCGCGCCGAGCTCCAACATGGCAAGAGCCGTGGCCAGGCTGGACGGCGAGACGAGCACGTTGGTCGGCTCGGCTGCTGCGTTCGTGGAGACGAGGTCGCGCATCAGTTCGAGGGAGAAGCCAACCTCGGCCTTCTCGACCGCTTTGGCCACCCCCGGCGATGCCGGCGAGGCGGGCGTCTCGCTCGCGGTGAGCTCATAGGCGCTGCCGATGTGGGCGGAGACGACGATCTTGCCGGGACGCTTGCTCGACGGCTGCGGCCTCGCACCGCTCGCAGGGACGAGGATGCCGACGAGGACGAGGGCTACGACGACGGTCAGCGAGCCCCCGCCGCCAACCAGGCGATGACGGCGCGACGCCGCGCTGCGGCGCTTGGCCCGCGCGAGCAGCTCCTCGGGTGCAGTCGGGATGTAAGGACGCTTTGGTAGTTCAGGCATGGAGCTCATGGGCGTATCCCTCCTCGAACTCGGCGCCGATGTTGGCGCGAAGTGATGCGAGTGCTCTGTGGAGATGGGTCTTGACCGTGCCGGCCGACACGCCGAGCGCCAGGGCGGCGTCTGCTTCGGGAAGGTCGCACAGATAGCGAAGAACGATCGTCTCTCGCTGGCGGCGGGGCAGCCGGATCAGGGCGGCGACAAGGGCAAGCCTCAGCACTACGTCATCGGACTCGTCCCTTTCCCGTCCAGGGGCCGGTACCGGCGCCCTGCGGCCCACCTGGCGGAGGGCCTCTCGGGAGGCGACTTTCAGCACCCAGGCGTCGCGCCAGGCCAAGGGGGCGACCCGTGCCCAGCGTGCGTGAGCCTTGGCGAGAGCCTCGACAGCTACGTCTTCGGCGATCCAGGGGTCTCCCGTGAGGCGCCGAGCGGCACGAATCGTTCGTGGGAGGATGCGGACGAAGAATTCGTGGAAACCCTCGGCGCCGGTGCCGACCAGGCCCGGCGCTGTCGAGCCGCTTAAGTCCTCGCCCTCGCCTGGGGCTGCGCCCGCCGCGCCGCCACTTTTGGTCATCAATCTATTAAAGGCGCTCGGGGCGCCAATTGGTTGACACGGGCCCTTCGTAGCAGGCCTCGTCCGCAGAGCAGCCTTCTAACGGCCAGGTGCTGACCGGCCCGGGAGGCGGCTGCTCCTCGTCGCCGAGAGCAGAGCCGCCACGACCATGAAGGACATCGAGGCGTAAAAAGCGGCGTGCAAGCCCGTTGTGAAGACCGCCGCCAGATGACCGTGGATACTAGTCGTGCCCACGAAGATGGCAAAAGCGAGGTGCTTGGGGATCGAGCGGGAGGCGACGAGGATCGCCACCGAGAACGAGAAGACCATGCCGATGTTGGCAAAGGTCCGCAACATCCCCGAGGAGATACCGAACACATCAGGCGGCGAGGCCTTCATCACCGCAGAGTTGTTGGCAGGGAAAAAGGCGCTCGCCCCGCTGCCGTTCACCACGCTCGCGACCACGACGAGCCACAACCCACTCCCGACGGTGAGCTGTGCGTAGAGGAAAAGCGCGATCACCTGGACGGCGAGACCGACTGTTGCCGGCAGGACCGGACCGACCCGGTCGGCGATACGCCCTGCGAAAGGCCCGACTGCTGAGCCGACTACGTAGCCCGGCACCAGCAGCAGCGAGGCATGGATAGGGGAGAGGCCACGGGGGCCCTGGAGGTACATGATGACGAGGAACAGCACGGCGTAGTTGGCGAGCCCTTGGAACAAAGCTGCCAGCAGGGACGGGGCGAGGGCCGGGATCTTGAAGAGCGAGAGGTGCAACATCGGCTCGGCCTGGCGCAGCTCCACGACGACGAAGGCACAGATGAGCACCACGCCGCCGGCCAGGTAGCCGGTTACCGAGGCGGTGAAAGACGAGGTCGCGAGCGTGGTCATTGACCAGAGCACCCCGAAAAGCCCTAGGCCGAGGGTGATCATTCCCGCGACGTCGAAGTGACGGCGCGCCCGGCGACCGCGCTCGTGCAGCACCCTCGTGGCGAGGAACAATGCCGCCGCTCCGATAGGCACGTTGATCCAGAAGATCCAGCGCCAAGAAACGTAAGTGACGATGAGACCGCCCACCACGATGCCGAGCACCGCCCCGAGACTCCAGCCGACGGCGTTATAGCCATAGGCGCGCCCCCGCCGCTCCGGAGGGTAAAGGTCGGCGATCACCGCTCCGCTGTTGGCGGTGACAAAGGCTCCGCCGACACCCTGGAGGATACGGAACCCGATGATGGCCGCCTCGTTCCAGGCGAGCGCGCAGGCGAGCGAGCCGATGATGAAGACGAGAAAACCTGCCTCGTACATGCGCACCCGGCCGAACATGTCGCCGAGGCGGCCGACCTGGGTGGCGAGCAGCGTGATGACGAGCAGGTAACCGATGACGACCCAGATGACCGACGAGAGCGCCACGTGCAAGCCACGCTGGATCTCGGGCAGGGCGAGGACGACGATGGTCGTGTCGACAGCGGTGATGAGCACCCCCGTCATGACCACGACCATGGCGAGGCCTGTGCGGGAGGCGATCGGCGGCTGTCCTCCCGCCGGTGGCGCGGCCGTGGACCGCTCGCTGGTCATGTCTTTGACGGGACGTCCGTGGTCCGCTCGCATTTCATCGCCGGTTCCTTCCTCAAAAGCTGGCCGTGTCGATCACGAACCGGTAGCGGACCTCACTGTTGACGACCCTGTCGTAGGCCTGGTCGATCTGGTCCCCGCCGATGACCTCGATCTCCGCACCGAGGCTGTGCTCGGCGCAGAAGTCAAGCATCTCCTGGGTCTCGCGGATTCCACCGATTGTCGAGCCGGCGAAGCTGCGCCGGTTGGTCATGAGCGCGAACGGGCTCACACGAAGGCCGTCAGGAGGCGCGCCGACATTTACCATGGCACCGTCGAGTCGCAGCATCGACAGATAAGAGTCAATGGGAAGGCTCGCCGAGACCGTGCTCACTATGAGGCCAAGACTGTTCTTGAGCTTGTCGAAGGTCGAGTGGTCGCCGGTGGCGAAGTAGTGGTCGGCACCAAATCTCCTGCCGTCGTCTTGCTTTGCAAGCGTCTGGGAGAGCACGGTGACCTCAGCTCCGAGAGCGTGGGCGATCTTCACGCCCATGTGGCCGAGCCCGCCGAGGCCCACAATGGCCACCGAGCTGCCCGGGCCGACGCCCCAGCGCTTGAGCGGTGAGTACAACGTGATGCCTGCACAAAGAAGTGGGGCCGCCACCTCGAGCTCGAGACCCGCCGGGATGTGCAGGACGAAGTCCTGGTCGACGACAATGTGGGAGGAGTAACCACCCTCAGTGGGACGGCCGTCCTTGCCGACGCCGTTGTAGGTCCAAATGGGGCCGTTCAGGCAGTACTGCTGGTGCCCGGCAAGGCAGTTCTCGCACCCGCGGCACGAGTCGACCAGGCAGCCGACGCCAACCCGGTCACCAACGGCGTGCTTTTTGACCCTGGAGCCGATCTCCTCGACAGTGCCGGAGATCTCGTGGCCTGGCACGAGAGGGAAGATGACCTCGCCCCATTCCGCCCGGGCCGTATGGATGTCGGAGTGGCATATACCCGCAAAGGCGATCTTGATCAAGACGTCCGTCGGGCCGAGGTCGCGCCTTTCGATGGTGGTTCGCCGGAAGGGCTCTTTCGGGCCCGCAGTGGCGTAGGCGGTGACAGAACGCATTATCGGTGGCTCCTCATCTTCTTCGACGGCCGAGCGCACTTTGCAGTCTGATCCGATTGTAGGGACGATGACCAATCCGAAGCCTGCCCGTCAGCGCATCCCGCGGCTGCGCCCTGGGCGAGAGGCGCAAGACTCACGATGCCGTGGGCTCAGTAGCGGTAGCTTCCCGCGGGCTCGTCTCGACCGGGGCCGCCGGCTGCGGATACGATCACGAAGACGGTGCCGGAGCCAGGTGGAGCTATGGCGGTGATCTGCGAGGCCGAGACCACGCGCACATGAGTGGAGGCTCTTGTGCCGAATCGCACCGAGACGGCACCGACGAAGTTGCTGCCGTAGATCGTTATCCGTGTGCCGCCCTCTCTCGGACCTTGGGCCGGTGAGATCCTCTTGATCGTCGGTGCGGGCACAAACACGTAGCCTCCGGCGGGCCTATCGCCGCTGCCCCCGCTAGCAGAGACGAGGACATCGACAGCGCCCGAACCGGACGGTGCCCTCGCAGTCACCTCCGAGGCCGACACGACGTGTACGTGGCTGGCGAGCTTTCCCCCGAATCTCACAGAGACGTTGCCGACGAAATTGCTGCCCTCGATTGTCACCTCAGTGCCGGCCGCTTCTGGCCCGTAGGCGGGCGAAATCTTGGTGATTGTCGGGGCGGGCAGGAACGTGTAGGTGCTGGCGGCGTTATTCGGGCTCGAGCCACCGACGGTGGACACGGTCACAGGAGCCGCTCCCGAGCCGGGTGGCACGGCGACGCTGATCTCAGACGGCGAGATGACCTGCACGGCCGTCGCCGTCTTGTCGCCGAAGGCCACAGAGACGGTGCCGACGAAATTGCTGCCGTGGATCGTGACTTTCGTGCCGCCCTTGCTGGGCCCGGCGGCGGGCGTAATCGCGCTGACCGATGGCGGTGCCGCGAACGTGAACTGGTCGCTCGCCTCCACGGGGCTGAGCGTCATGTCCTCGACCGACATCACGAGGTTGATCGTTCCCGGACCAGAGGCCGGCAGCGTGGCTGTGCACGAGGTGCTAGTTGAGCAGGACACCGTGATCCAGCTCGTCCCGACTTGCAGTCTGTCGGCTCCTGCGATGGGCAGGAAGCCGGAGCCTTCGATGGTGATTGTTGTCGACTGACCGCTCGGCCCAGCGTCCGGTGAGACCTCGATAATCTTCGTCGTCACGTTCTGCGTGCCGTATTCGAGGCACAGTTGGGCTGCCAGGCCGGGGTAGTAGTTGTTGTCGTAGGCGAGCTTGGGAGATCCGAGCCCGCTCGCCATGTCGAAGCCCGCGGTCGCCGGGTACAGCCCTCCTGAGTAGCCGGAGGACGGGACGTAGTTGCTCCCTGTCGTTATGTCGTTAAAGGCGAAGTCGTAAAGGGCCGATCCGAGGCCGGCGACCAGGTAGAGGCCTTCGGGCTGCACGCCTGCGTGTCCCGAGTCGTAGTCGGCGCAGAACGGCGACGAGTCGATGAGGGCCGCGGCGGCGGCCCAAAGTGGGGCTGCGGCGCTGGTACCGCCGTAGAGGAACCCGTCAGCGCCCGACCAAGATCCCTCCCAGTAGACGACGTAGCCGGAGGCCGGGTCGGCATCGGCCGTGACGTCAGGGACCTCGCGCATATAGCTGCCCGTCGCGCAGTTCGTGCCCGGCACGAGATCCGAGAGCTCGGAGTCGGGATCCATGAGACCTTCGATGCCAGACTGGTCCTGGTACGAAGGCATGCACCAGGTGGAGGACACTCCGCCACCGCCTGCGCCGCTCACGTCGTTCCAGACCGTTTCGGAATTGGCGGCGATCGAGGTGCCCCCGACCCCGACGACGTAGGGCTGGCTGGCGGGGTCGTCGACGGCGAGCAGGTCCTGGTTCGGCGATTTGGCGTCGCCTAGGCAGTCGGTCGAGCCAGCGTCGCCAGCCGCGGCGAAGACGGTCTGGCCCTGGGTGGCAGCCTGCTGGAAGAGGCTCTGCTCTGTGCCCAAAAAGGACGAGTCGCTGGCCTCTTGGTCCTGTTCACACTCCCCCCAAGACGTGGAGACGACGGGGTCGGTGTCGTCGTCGACGATGGTCGAATAGACGTCGAGCGCATCGCCGTTCGATCCGCTCGGCGCCTGGTAGACGTCGATCGTCGCTTGCGGGGCGAGACCGATCAGGTCCTCAATGTCCATGGCGGCCTCAGGGCTGACGTCGGTGCTCGGGGGGGCACCACCATCGACGGGGATGTAGTTCACCGTGGCACTTGTCCCGTAACAAGCCTGGTAGGCGCTGATGTCAGATGGCAGGTCAGCCTGAAACTCGGCTAAAGCCACGTGGACACCCTGGCCGAAGTCGCCAAGGGAGTAAAGGGGCGTCATGCCGTAGAAAGCAGCCAGCTCGTCGGCCGTGTAGCCCCCATAGCTGCTGGCAATGCTCGCCGCGGCAGTGCACGGTGTCGGCCCGGCGGTTCTCGGGTGCAATAGAGCCGAAGACCGCGGCAGGAGGGTCCGATGAGCGCGAGCACTGGCGAGCAAGCTCTGAGGCTGAACGAGATCGCTGAGGCCGACGACTCCGTCGACGTCCCGGCTCACAAGCGACGAGATGCTCGGCGGCGCCAAGGTCGTGAACGCGGTTCGTCCATCAGGCAGGCGGTAGCGAACGAGGCGCACGTGAAAGGCCCGGTCGATCGCCGAGGCCGACGCCGTCACCGGGATCAGGAGTCGGTCCGTGCTCGCCTCTCCGGGGTGCAGTCCCTCAGAACGGAGCACCGCCTCAACAGCGCTTACTGCTGATAAGGCTGGCCCGAAGATCTGGCTGAACTGCCCCGGGCGCAAGAAGTGGTGGAAGTTGGGCGAGACCCGATCGGACAACGAGGCGATGAAGGCCGTGACCGCGCCAGGGTCGGGCAGCTTGAGCGTCACGTCGAAGTGAACACGTGCCGCGGCGGCCATGGGGCCGAGCGAGACCGAATGGGGGGGAGGGCTCGCGCTCGTGCTCGCGCGCAACACGGTAAGCGCACCCGAGGCGGTCGTCTCGGCGTGGGAGAGGGCTGAGAAGGCCGGGACCGACGAGAGCAGAAGAACTGCAGAGGCCATCAGGGCCGACACAGCGGCGAACGCGGCCGCGCCGGAATTGGTTGTCATGATTCCCCCGCGTCTCATGGTGTTAGGAGGATACTCAATGCGTGCCGGGTCCCAGGGACATCCCACGAGCTCGCTAGCTTTGAACGTCCGTGCCACTGATCTCAACGAGGCACCGGGCGAAGGTGACGGGGACTCGGTCCGTCCGAGACCCTTAAGGGTCCGAAAACGAGGCGCCGCGTTAGTGCGTGCGCAGACCCTTGTGGCTAGGTTGGGGGCACTATGACCAGAAGTACCCGGTCACAGGGTTTGTCCTTCGGGGGGCCGATGGATCGGGGTGACCGCAACCTGGGCGCACGAAAGGTCACCTCAGCCTTATCGCGCCAGTATTCCGCCACCAGGAATATGGGAAAGTATTGACCTCATGGAACAGGACGATTCGGCAGGCGAAGCAGTTGGCGACGAGGACTCTGCGAGCCACACCCCGGTGCCGATAGAGCCGGAGCCTGAGGTACGGTCCCGCGCTCCAAGCGACCCTTCGCAGGTTCCACCTTTTACCCACACTCGCGCCAGTGGCTTTTGGGCGGCCGTCGTCGGCGGATTGCTGGTGCTCGTGATCCTCATTGTCTTCATTCTCGAAAACGGCCAGCGTGCGAGGGTTTCTTTCCTTGGCGCTCACGGCCATCTTCCCCAAGGGGTAGCGCTCCTGCTTGCGGCTGTGATCGGTGGGCTGTTCGTGGTCATCGCTGCAGTGGTGCGGATCTTGGAGTTGCGCCGCCGCGCAGCGCACCAGGGCGGAGGGCCGCAGCGCCGGGTGAAGCGTCGGGCTCGATCCGGGTCCAAGACCGCCTAAGCCTGAAACCACCGTCGAACCCCGGTGAAGTGACTGCCGGACCCAGAGTTACTGGATTTTGGCGGCGTCGCGACTAGCTATCGGTCCGTGTCCGAGTCGGGGGCGTGTTCGTCTCGCCTGGCACCGATGACTTTCGGGCTGGAGATCGCCGGGCAGTCCACAAGCGATCTCGGCGGTGGCTGGCTCAGGTCCGGAGCGCGCAGAGGCGCTCAAAGCAGGCAGTCCACTGCTCGGCCCAGGGCCAGTTCGTCGGCAAGTGGAGCCGGCGCCGTCGTGCCCGGCGCGTTATGCGACCCGGAAGGCTCAAGAACCGCCGCCGGATCGTCTTGGCGACGAGCGGGCCGTCGAGGAGGACGGCATCGCCCACACGGTCGGTGATGAAAGCGTGATAGCGGAAGGTGGGAAACAGAGCCGGCTGGGGATCGGCGAGCTTTGTCCGGCGCACGACGAGGCGGTGCCCGTCGCCATAGGTGGTCTCGGCCACCCACGCATCGCCGGCATCGGTGTAGTCGATCGGGTCCCAGGCCGCTTCGTCGATCACCTCGATTGCCCTTTTGACGGCGGCGTTCTGCGGTGCGGTGATCGAGTAGGAGACACCGTGATCCCGGCAGGCCTTTATGACATGGCGGGAGTAGAAGCCCGAGTCGGCACGAAGGCTGATCGGGCCGGTCGACCCCGCGCGTCGCACGCGCCCGACGAGCTCTCTGACGAACCGTTCCGCCCCACGTCCCGATCCGGCCGATCCCTTTCGGAACCGGACGTGGAGGACCTCGCCTGTATCTGCACGCGTGCCAACCAGTGGGTGGTAACCGAGGACGTGGGTGTAGCCGAAGGCGGCACCTTGCTTGTGGTCCCCGTGCACGGGACAAATCGTCGAGTCGACGTCGATGATCATCGGCTCGGCACCTGGCCCCGCGCCAAGAGACCATGCCCGCGTGAGCATCGCCTCGGAAACCTTGTCGAGCTGGCGGACGTGGCCGAAGCTGAAAGCCCGGAGGAAGGTCCCGAGCGTCGATGGCGCCATCACCTTATGGGCAAGGACCCCTGAGGTCGATCCAGACCGCAACAGGTCGGCGTCATCGATGCACTGCGCGCCGGCGACCATCGCATGCACGAGCGTCGCGACCCGACGTCCCGGGAAAGGATGGACATCGACCAGCTCCTCGGCGAGGGATTCAAGACCGAGCGTCTCGCTCAACACAGCGACGAGAGCGAGCCCGGCATCGGCCACCGCATGGTCGTCATCGAACATCACCGACAGGCGCGACGGGCTATGAGAAAATGGCATCGAAAAGGTGCCTTTCTGACCGAGGGACTGGGTTGTTTGGAGACTCCCATTTTCCCTGATCGGGGCACCTTTTTCGCGGATGGTCGGGCCTCTAAGGACCTATCTGGGCGGTGGTTTCAGGCTAAGAGCGAGCGCCTCGACAAGCTGCGTGGAGGGGCAGCCTCCGCCCTTCGTGATGCCGACCGAAGAAGAGGAGCAGCCGGTCGACGAGCCTCGTCACCGAGACGCGGCCGAGATGCGAGTGGCAGAACCGTCCCGGTCGCGGACCACCATGGCCGTCAGGGCGAGCGGCTCTCAACGGACCTGGCGGACCGTCTCTGGCGGCAGCCTCGAGCCACTCCCGCAGCCGGCGGATGCGGTTGGCCTGCAAGTGCGAGCCCTGGTTCTCGAACACCTAAGCGGCCATGATGGAGTGAGTTGCCTTAGTCTCAGGCACGCCGAGCGCTTTGGAGAGGGGTGCTCATGTTCGACAAGCTGGTGGTTGCGCTCGATGAATCCGAGTACGCAGGGCGGGTGCTCGAGGCGGCGAGCGAGATAGCCGCGAAATTCGGTTCCGAGGTGCGAGTGCTGCATGTCTTAGAGCTGGGCTTTGTGGGTCGGGCGGGGCCGGTGCCGCTCGAGGGCCGCGACGAGGTGCAAAAGCTCGTGAACGACGCTGTCGCGGACCTCAAGTCCCGTGGCGTCAAAGCGACGGGCACGGTTCGGGCTGCCCAGCATGGCAAGGTGGCAGTCGAGATCTGCGACGAGGCGCGAGACGCAGGCGCCACCGCCATCGTTACCGGGTCGCGCGGGCTCACCGACCTCGAGGGGATGCTGGTCGGAAGTACGACACACAAGCTGCTTCATCTCTCGCATCTGCCCGTTCTCGTAATCCGCTAAGAGACGAGCCGGACCGCGCCGCCAACGCGAGAGCGTCGCCAGCCCGCGGCACTGGCGGCAGTGACGTTGGCACTACGCGCCTTTGCCGACCGTTACCGCCGCGTGCCCCTCGGAGTGAGGTGCTCGGTATCCGATCAGCGTCTACCTCATTACGATCGTCGTGCTGGTCTGGTTCGCGAGACGGGCGCGAGCGGCGATGGCCCTAGGCTGTCGCTCGAGAGAAACGGGGTACGTGCGTCGTGGCGGTCGTTGTCGTCGGGATCAACGAGCGGGACGTTTCCTTGGACGTCTTCGAACAAGGCGCCATTGCCGAGCGCGATCTTCCCAAGGCGTTGAGGGCGCTGTGCGACAGCGAGCACGTCTCAGAAGCAGTCGTTCTCTCCACGTGCCTTCGGACCGAGGTATACGCCGTGGTGGAGAGATTTCACGACGGTCTGGCTGACATCGAGAGCTTCTTCCGCTCGCGTTCAGGCGCCGTTGGAGGGGGTTCCATAAGCCTCTCGGATCACCTTTCTTGTTGGATCGACGACGCGGCGATCTCGCATCTGTTCGAAGTAGCGGCGGGGATCGACTCCCCGGTTCTCGGCGAGGGCGAGATCCTCCGCCAGGTGCGCAGCGCTGCCGAAGTGGCCAGGCGCGAGCGCGCAGCAGGGCGTGTGCTGGGGACGCTTTTTCGTCACGCGGTCGAGGCAGGAAAGCGCGTCCGCACGGAGACTGCCATCGCCAAGGGGACCACGTCGCTAGCCCACGCCGCGGTCGCGCTTGCGGCCGATCATCTCGAGGGCGGACTAGAAGACCGGTCCGTGCTCGTCATCGGGGCAGGCGAAATGGGGGCCGGCTTCTCCAAGGCGCTTTCGCGCTCGGCCGCTCCGGCTCCGGCTCGGGTCGTGGTGGCGAGCCGGTCAGCGGAGCGAGCAGCCGCGATCGCGAAGCAATCGGGCGTGGAAGTGGTGGGCCTCGCTCAGCTCGACGATGAGTTGACCCGGGCCGACATCGTGCTGACCTCGACGACGGCAGACGAGACGGTTCTTGATCTAGACCGGGTCAGCCGAACCATGAAGTCGCGTCCTGGCAAGCCTCTTTTGGTGGTTGACGTGGCGGTTCCCCGTGACGTCGACCCCGCCGTGGCAGGACTGGACGGAGTGAGATTGCTGGACGTTGAGGACGTGCGCCGGTTTGCTGAGGCGCAGATGGTGACTCGGCGCGGGGAGATAGCACGAGTCCGAGCGGTGCTCGCTGAAGAGCTCGAGCGCTACAGGGTCTCATCGGCGGCCATCTCCGCAGCTCCGGTCGTGGCCGCCTTGCGCGCCCGCGCCGAGTCGATCCGTCGGGCGGAGCTGGATCGTCAGCGGGCTCATCTGGAACCGCTCGGAGCTGAGGCTCACGAAATCGTCGAGACTGTCACAAAGCGGATGATCGCGAAGCTTCTCCACGAGCCGACGGTGCAAATCAAGGACGCGGCCGGTTCACCGCGGGGGGAACGGCTCGCCGACGCCTTGCGCACCCTGTTCGACCTCTAGCTCCCAGTGTGCTGACGCCTGTTTCGCGGGTTACTCTCAGCCGGTGCCCGTCCCGAGTTACATGCAGCGGCAGATGACAGTGGCGCGCCGGCTTGTGATCAACCCGTGTCTCGATGACTGACATGGGCATGGGGACAAGGCCAACAGCTGGCACGCGGAGCCTCGAGCTTTATGCCGAAGCTTGTCGGGTGATCCCCGGCGGAGTCGACTCTCCGGTGCGGGCTTTTCAGTCAGTTGGTGGGTCGCCATACTTCGTCGCCAAGGCGGCGGGAGCCTTCGTAGAAGATGTTGACGGCCGGCCGCTGCTTGATTACGTCCAGTCTTGGGGAGCATCGATCCTGGGTCACGCCCATCCGGCGGTGCTCTCGGCGGTCGTCGAGGCAGCTGCGCGGGGCACGAGCTACGGCGCTCCGACTGAAGGAGAGGTTCGTCTGGCCGAGGTGATCACCCAGGCGGTGCCCGGCTGTGAACAGGTCCGTCTCGTGTCTTCGGGGACCGAGGCGGCCATGACCGCCGTCCGGCTCGCGGTGGGGCGACAGGACGGGAGCGGATCGTGAAATTCGCCGGCTGCTACCACGGACACAGCGACGCTTTGCTTGCCGGCGGCGGCAGTGGCGTCGCGACACTCGGCCTTCCGGGCTCGGCGGGTGTACCGCGAAGCGCGGTGTCGGCCACAGTGGTGGCGCCTTTCAACGCGGTGCCAGAGATCGACGATTCCGTAGCCTGCGTGATCGTCGAGCCGGTAGCGGCGAACATGGGCCTCGTGACTCCTGTGGAGGGATTCTTGGAAGGGCTCCGTGCTGCTTGTGACCGCAGCGGCGCTCTGCTCATCTTCGACGAGGTCATCACGGGCTTTCGGGTCGGGCGCGCCGGAGCGACAGGGGTGCTCGGCCTACAGCCAGATCTGTGGTGCTTCGGCAAGGTGATCGGAGGAGGCCTGCCGTTGGCAGCGCTCGGCGGCCGGCGTGATCTCATGTCGCGCCTGGCGCCGCTCGGACCCGTCTACCAGGCAGGAACCTTGTCGGGTAACCCGCTCGCTACGGCGGCGGGGCTGGCGGTGCTCGAGCATCTCAGCGAGGCCGCTTACGCTCAGCTGGAATCGAGCGTCGCCCGGCTCGCCCACGGCCTCTACGAGGCAATCGCCCGAAGTGGCCTTCCTGTCAGGGTCCCTGTCTTCCGCACGCTCCTCTCGATCTTTTTCGACGACGCGCCGGTGCGCGACTACGACGGCGCCACGCGAGCGGCAGCGTCCGGCCTTTATGCCCCGTTCTTCAGGGCCATGCTCTCAAGAGGAGTGGCCCTCGCCCCGAGCCCCTATGAGATCGCCTTCGTTTCTTTGGCGCACTCGCCCGAGGACATCGACCGTACGATCGAGGCCGCCGCCGACTCGGCGAGAGAGGTGGCGGCGGGCATTGTTCGTCCACGCCAGACCAGCGAAGAGCCGAAGGGCGACCGTCCCGGGTAGGGATTGCCGGTTTCGACAGAAGACCTTTGCACCCAGCTCGTCTCGCGGTGGCGGAGGCTCGCTCCGCCACCGGTGACCAGACGAGGCTGGTCTGCGGTGGGACGGGCGTCTGCCTCTCACTGTCACCCAGGGTGACGTGTTTGTCCGCTGGCGCTGAGGTGGCGGAGCTAGGGTCCACCCGTGAGCGCGCGTAGGAGCGGGTTCTCAACGGCCGTACGCGAAACATCTGGCGCCCGGCTTCTTGAGACGATGACACCTTCTCTTTTCACTCGCGTCCTCCTCACCGGCACCTTGGCAGCTTGTTCGACCGCGACGGTCGGGGGGCTGGTCTTGACTTCAGCCCAGCGGCCTATGGCGCTTGAGGTCACGACGACGCCGGTTTCGTGGGTGCCGGTCGCTTATGGCGACGCCCAGGTCTCGGTGCCGCCGACATGGGTCGTTTACGCCCACGCTTGGTGCGGCGGACAACCGTCGGCCCCCATCCTCCAGCTCGGTGTCGTCGTGTGGGACCTCGCCTGTCCCGTTGCCCCGTCTCTGCCCACGGTGCGGATCACCCCGCTCGGGTCGATCCCGGCTCCCTACAGGCAAGAACAACCGGTCTTGTTGGACGGCGTCCCCGTGATCCTCGGACCAAAGCTTGACACGTCCATCACCTATTTCGTGCCCTCACTTCACGTCGAGCTGTGGGCAATCATTGGCTCGGGTACCCGTGTGATTGGGACGCTGGCTGTTGCGCCGCGAGATGGCGTGCTTGCTTCAGGACCGGCACCAGCTGTGCCGGCGTCTTGGCAGTCGGTGACATTCGCAGGTCTACGGTTCTCGTTCCCACAATTCTGGCCGGTTACTCGGACTTCGGTCGCTGCGTATGGCCTCGGCACGTTGTGCCAGGCTCCCGGAGTGGCCTTCCCTGATAACGCAGCCTCTTTGCTCACTTCGGGCGTGACCCTGAGCACCGACCAGCGGCTGCAGGCGCCCCCTCCGTGCCCCATTGGCCCGCAGGCGGGCACGCCACAACCTCCGATGGACGGGGTTCAAGTCGACTCCGGCAAACGCGTCCAGTTTCTCGTCACATTGGCTTTCTCGACGCGCTGCCGTGACCTGGACGGTCTGAGCGTGTGCCCGGCAACGTCGCCGCCTTATTCCATCCTCGTCCTCAGGGTCACGGTGCCCGGGCGCTCCGCGCCGGTTCTCGTCTCCGTCGGCTTGGCCGGAAATGGCTTAGTCGCTAGGACGATCCTTTACTCGTTGCGGCCGTCATGAGCCGCGCCCTCGAGGGCTTCGCACCATAATTTGGCGAGGGTCGGGTCTTTGACCGTTGGTAGGTTTGCCCATGGATGCCCGTGTGGCATGTCGCGATCGGCCTTTTCGCCCTGCGGTCACAATCATGGGTAGGGCTTTTCATCCCGCGCGGAATGATGGCTTTGTCGCTGGCCTAGCACCTCCACGCCTTTACGTCGCTAACTCGAACCGCGCTTTTGGAGTCGGTTCCCCGGGGACTGGGCAAGTCCGCGCGGCGCGACGATGCCACCAAGACGAGAGTGAAAGCCCACGGGCCGAGGCAGGCCGAGTAGCTGCTATCCGCGCCGACGCTCAGGCGCCCGGCACTGCGACGTTGCTCCACGTGCTCCCGCCGTCAGTCGTGCGCCACAGCGTCCTCGTGCCGGTACTCGAGGTGCTCACGATCCAGCCGGTCTTCTCGGTCACGAAGTCGATTACGTGCGTCCCAAGCACGTAGTCGTACAAAGGATTGAGGCTGACATTGCTGGTGATCGATCGCCAGGTCTGCCCCCCGTCGTCTGTTGCAAGCACGTGGTCGCCACTCACGAGTCGCCAGATTCGTGGTGAGATGGTGTCCACTGTCCACCCCGCAGGCGCTCCCGGTGGCGCGACTGCGTGCCAGGATGCACCCGCGTTCGCGCTCACGTAGACGACGGACCTTCGCACAGAGCTGCCGACGTGAAAGGTGTAGCCGACCGCCCCCGTGCGGCCGAACAGGTCGGGCACATCGGCAAAGCCGCCGTCGATAAAGGGGAACGACGGCGCTGCGACACCTCGTCTCACCCATGTCGTCCCGCCGTCCGTCGTCTCGTAAAGGGGGGCAAGGCCCCCATTGCACAAGAAGATCGCCCATCCCACGGTCGTGTTCACGAATTGCACGTTCTTGTCGCAGCCGAAGGGGAGTCCGCCGAGGGCGGTCTTTCCACCCGGGCCGTTGTTGTACACGGACCGCCAGTGCCTGCCGCCATCCTCGGTTCGGTAGATCTGCACACTCTCAGAACCCGCGGCCGCCCCGATCACCGTGCACCACCCATCGGCCGGCGTAGCGAACTGGAGCTCGCAGCCGTAGGCACTCGGGCTGCGGCCGAGGACCGTCCACTGACGCCCGCCATCGGAGCTGGACGCGATCGTTTGTCGGGCGCTCGAGCCGACGCCACCGTAGGTGACCCACGCATGCTCTGCGCCGAGGGCATAAAAACCTTTGATGAAGTGATCTCCGAGCTGTTTGTCGAGCTCCGGCGGGGTGGCGTTGCTCCAGCTGTGCCCTGCGTCGTTGCTGCGCTCTATGCCTTGCGCCTCACCAGAGGTCCACCAGGCCCAGACCGTCGTGGCCCCAACCACCCAGATTGCTGCCGGGGTTACCTCGGCGGCAGGAAGAGTCGTAGCGGTGGGCGCTGTCGTCGTGGGCCGCGTCTCTGGGGCGACGATGTGACTGAACAGGCTGACGTGCGGCAAAGGGGCGAAGAAGACCGCCAGGATGAGTGCCGCTACGATCACAACGCTCACGCGACGTCCGAGCAAACTCCGGTGTCGAACTCCTCTTCGGTACCAGCGATCCCGGGAGTAAATGTGCCTGATCTGCTCAGGCGGGGTGCTCACGCCGATGGCGGTACCTCGGTGCGCAACTGAAGAGATCAGTTCGTTGATTGCGTCATCAGCCATCTCGGACGTCCACCTTCGAATCGGCCAGCAGCAGTGCGAGCGAAGAATGGCCTCGGAAGATCCATGACTTCACGGTTCCTGTGGGGACGTGGAGCTCGCGGGCGACCTCCGGCACGGTGAGTCCCACCGCGTCGTGGAGCACGATCGCCCGGCACTGGTTACGCGGCAGCGCGCGGAGCGCGCCCGCGAGCCAGATGGCGTCGAGATCAGGCTCGTCTCGGGGCTCGGTGCTCGGCTCGGCGACGCCCGGTCTGGAGGCCTTTCGCCAATCGCTGATGGCCTGGTTCAACATGACACGCCTGACCCACGCCTCGCGGTTCTCGAGGCGACGCACCCCAACCCAGCGGCGCCATGCACGGCCGAACGCCTCTTGGACGAGATCCTCTGCCGAGGCCTTGTTTCCGGTCATCGCGTATGCCTGACCCATCGCTCGGCCCGAGGAACGGCGATAGAAATCGTCGAACTCGTGTGCATAGTCGTCCTTGACCACTCGGCCGCCTCGCTCAGGGCCGCGCCACTACACAGCCTTCATGGAAATACACGCACAGCATGCCCAGATCGTTGCATGCGCGCGACGCGACATGGGTCGCGCTGCTCCGGTGGGAGCTGTTGTCGCGGCCGCCGGTCTCAGCGGTCAATCGGTTGAACATTCTCGGTGCATTTGTCCTGGCAGACTGCGCGACCGTTGGACCTACTGGCCTGTGCGCATATGTAACAGCGCACAATCAGTGGCGCTGCAGGAGACCTGACTGACACTCGTCGGCGAGCAACCGGAGAACAAAGGGCCTTGGGTCGCGCCTGGGTGTGGACAACTCACGCAACATCCCGGGAAGCTGTTGCTTGTTCGGCATTTATCCCCGCTGTGCCGTACGGAGCCCGTCACACCCGCCTCGCATCGGATGTCTGAGTCGCCAGTACAAACTCCCCCGGGTTCAGCGACAAACCGGTGCGGCCAACGGCGGCATCGCGGCAGGGGGCACAAGCCGATGTCCTTCTCGGCTCCTCGGCTTTAGCGACTGTGGCCGGCCGCCTGGCAGCGCACACAGCGAGGTGCCCACATGATCGCCTCCAGCCGCTCTTCGCCGATCGGCTGCCCGCACTCGTCACATGTTCCGTAGGTGTCCTCATCGAGCTTCTCGAGCGCACGGTCGATGTCGTCTGCGACCTGTTGCAACTGGCCGGCCGTCATGGTCCTCTGCATCTGTAAGACGGCATCAGCGGTGTGGTCGCCGGCGCGCTTTCCGAACTGCATCTGGACTCCGGGGCCGCGCACAGGCTCGGCCAGCTCGCGAAGCTGGGCCGTGAGTTCGTCACGGTGCGTCCTCAACAGCGCTGTCAGGTCGTCTCGTTCCAAGGTCAGTGCTCAATGGTACGGCTCGACGTCTTGAGCTCTGCAGCCGGCAAGTCAATGACCCGACTCGGCCAGACGTTTACTGCGCGGTCATGGTCGACCATGTGCACGACAGGGACCCCAGGGATTTTCTACTAGATGGCGTGACTGGGCCTTCGCACCAGTTCCGCGGAGTCTCCGCAGGCGAAGATGGTCTTGACCTTGCCCCCGAGGTCCCGCATCGAGACTACGAAGCTAGGATCCGCTCTTCACGACGTGACCTCCGCCCGGAGGACAGTTTGAGCAAGCGCCTTGCGCTCGCGAAATGTTCGCGCCAATCGCTCAGGGCCACTTCAGGGCGATCGGGACCGAGAGTGCCCTTTCGGACGAGCCTTTGAGGAGTCTTGTGGATATCCCTTCGAGGGCTGTTAGTGACCTTGTGAACTGGCTTCGAGTTTTAGCCCGCGGGAAGTCTCCTCAGCTCAAGAGGGCGAGTCTCCCTAAGATCCCGACGGGTCCGGGCAGTCGGACCCAAGTTTTGGCCCAGTGAGGCCGAGAGCGGGGACGCCGGGTTGATCACCGGGAGTAGTCAACTAGCCCGAGGCGAAATGACTCCGGCCGGCGTCGTGGTCGAGGCGCGTTCACAAAGCGTCTTCTTCCAGCAGTTCCTTGAAATTTTCAGTCGCCGTCTCGAATTGGCGCTTGGTCAGGCGAACCACGACGGGTTCGGCCAGCTTGAAGAATCCTCGACTCTCGCCTCTGAAGGTCGAGGTAAGCCGGGTACCTCCGTCCACCGCCTCGAAGATGTTCTCGATTTCGAGATGGAACGGTCCCGAGATGGTTTTGGTGGCGGACCGTTCGTTCGGCACGTACTCGACGAACTCTGAGGACGACTCGTAGCTTCGCCCGAGAAACCTGCCAACGTAGACCACGGTACTGCCGACCTGGATCGGTCCGTCATCTGTGCGCCGCACTTCGGTTACGGCGGGATTCCAGTTGGGAGCTTTCTCGAAGTCGACCATCGCGCTAAAGACTTTCGATATCGGACGGTTGATGATCACGACAATTTTGAACTCGTTCATTGTGCACCTCGGTTCATCGACTGGATGTATTCCCGATAGCGTCGTTTAGGGTGAGGGCACAGGCGAGGGAGTTAGCCTTCGGATTCCGCTAGTGCCACCACGACCCGATGCCAGTACCTTTGGGCCAAACCCAGCCCGTCGCGGCGCGCCTATGTACTGAGCAGTGCTCAAGACCGCCACTTTTTGTGACGGTGCGGGCGCTTCCGGCGTCGTTAGCTGAGGAATAACCGACGGTTGCTGCGGTTCTGGCCCAACTGGCAAGTCCTGGGACTGGATGATGCACGACGCCCCGAGTCGAAGTGCTTCGAGCCCGGGCGGTACGAAGGACGTGGTTACTGACGCCATGGGACGCGTACCTGCTGAGCAACAGGAGCCACCGCCTGAGGAGTTTCATCCCTAGGAACGAGTCGTGACTCTGGCCACCCTGGCGAGTTCGCAGTTCCAACAGGTAATTAGTCACCCTGCGCTGGACCGAGCTCGCGGGCGGCTACCCGGTATTGCCACTGTCCCTATGCGTTGGGTTCGTCGAGCTTATGCGCAAGAACCAACCGCAATCCGAATCCCTGGTCTGTCTGGACCGAATCGACACGAACTCGGGCGTCGCCCATCTTGATGCCAAGCTTCTCCGTGAGCTGCTCCAGCGCCTCGTACGCCCTGGCGAAATCCTCCGGTCCGCGCCCGACGACTACGGTGCTGGCGGTCCATTCCGTGCCGACAGGGATAGGCTCCAATAAGTCCTTTACCGCTCGACGCCGGGCCTGCATCATCGAGCCTGTGACGGATTCCCCCGGTCGGGCAAGTGGCCGATAAAGCCACCCGAGGCGTCCCTTCGTGCCTGGTACCGAGCAGTCCAGCCATGCAATGAGCGGAAACAGCACACGGCTCGGATATCGGTGCCAAAGGTGCCGGAAGCGGGTAGGCACCTGGACATTGCCTCGGATCGGGCTGGACATCGGCGCGTGGCTAACCCAGCCAGCGGTTCTGCCCTGTCGAAACGTGCTCAGGACGATGGCGCGCAGTGAGTCAAGCGAGACTCCGAGGTCGGCGAGGACTTCCGCGGCGACACCTTCACGTTCTAGGTCAATCCCTGCCCACAGATGATGCGTGTCGGTTTCACCGTGACCGATTCGGCTTGCCACATCCAAGACTTTTTTCGCCCGCGGGGTAAAAGGCAGCGACTCCTTCGTAGCGCCGTCCCAGTGCCCGACTCGCTCGGCGATCTCGTGCCGGACCACCTCCGGCGGCACTCCCAGTCTTTCGAGCACTTGTTCAGCGATGGCGTCGCGCTCACAGAGCAACCCGAGAAGCAGATGCTCGGTGCCGACGAACGGATGATGAAGGTCGCGCGCCTCGTTTCGAGCCGCCACCACGACTCGACGCGCCTCGTTCGTGAAGCCCTCGAACATCGCCTCAGTGTGCCACTGCAGCCATGAGGAGTGCCGCCGCCTTCTTCGGGCCAACGGTCAATCCGCGCACGGTGGCCACGCGATCCGGTCTATCGGAGTGGAGGCGACTCAGTCCTCAGTACGCACTACTGGCCTTCGAGCCGGGGACTACGCAGGAACTGGATCTAGCCCATGGTCGACGGACCACACCTCCTGCGTGGGCGCGACACGTGTGCCACGCCACGGCCGTTGTGCTCGTCAGTAGCCTCCGCACGAGCCGAGTCGTTCTCTGGCGTGAGGCGAGATTCGACAGCGCGGAGGCGGTTAGCCGGTCCAGATCGGGGGTGCTGTGAGCGCTGGCGAACGAGAGCTGCCCGCGAACAGGCGGGCAACAGCCTCACAGCCGCGGCGGAATAACACAAGCGCCTCCTGCCGATGATTGGCCGCTTAGTACTCCGGCGCCAAGGATCAGTACCGACCACTGGAGACTGACCTCCTCTATTCGGGTTAGCTGCACTTATGAACGCGACCCTCCTGGCTGAGTTCGTGACCTTACGAATCCCGATCGGGCGTGGTGCATCGCCGACTCCATCCACATGGTTGGCGCGCATTCCACAAGCTCGAGCGAGCGCGACCGCATCGGCCCAGTCGGAGAACCGAGGTTTGGTGGCTCGGAGAAAGGAAAAGACATGCCCGCAGAACGCTTAGCTCGTCGTAAGCATCCCGCAGTACGTACGGCTGCGGCTGGACCAAAGGGGCAAACACGCCTGGTAGGACCCGTCGGTATCGCGCTGATCACCGTTGCGGCCATTCTCACATTACGGGGCTTTCCCAGCACGGCAGAGTACGGCTGGGCGAGCATCTTCTTCTATGTCTTAGGCGCCATCCTCTTCTTCATCCCGCTATCGTTCGTGGCAGCCGAGCTTGCTACGGGCTGGCCCAAGGCGGGTGGCATGTTCGCTTGGGTGAGTGCCGGCTTCGGGCCAAGATCCGGTTTTCTCGCCGTCTGGTTCGACTGGATCGAGAACGTCGTCTGGTTTCCGACCGTGCTTTCCTTCGTCGCGGCAACGATCGCCTACCTGTTCGAGCCCAGCCTGGCGAACAACAAGTGGTATCTCGTCATCATCATGCTTGTCGTGTTCTGGGGCATGACTTTGGCGAACTTTCTCGGTCTCAAGAACATTCTCCGCTTTAACAACGTCGCTGTTGTGATAGGAACGCTGATTCCTACTGCGGGCCGACCGTGGGCTGCGGGTCCTGCGACTCCGATGTGAGCGTTTCCCGGCTCATTTCAGCCCTGACAAGAGATCACATCGAGGGCGTTGATAGATGTCACAACGCCCAGAGACCCACGACTCCGTCAAGGCGAAACGGGCGCTCGGGTTGCATCTTGGGTTGGGTCCGCATGCGGGGAGGAGGCAGTTAACAGGCGAGCGGGACCGGCAAGCAACCAGTGCACGTATCCTTGCTTGCAACACAGGATCTGTAGGAGATCCCGTCCGCGGCTCGCCGCGTCTGTCGAGCAAAGAGGCGCAGACTTTGAGGCGGAACGCCCTGGTCGGCTTGACCTTTGCCCTCGGTGCTTCCGGTTGGCAGCGAGTAAGCCAGCTACACTGAAGCGTGCGAGATTGGCCGCTTGTCGGTCGTAGTGAAGAGTTGTCTCGGCTGAGTGCCGCCGTCTTGGAAAGGCGAGGGGCGGTGATCACGGGCACGGCCGGAGTAGGCAAGACGACGCTTGCCTTGGCGTGTATGCAACTGGCCGAAGACCGGGGAATGGCGCTCGCTCGCACGACCGCTACGCATGCCTCGCGGGGGTTGCCCTTCGGGGCCTTCGCGCCGATGCTGCCGCCCGACGCGGACAATGATGATCTGAGGCGAGAAGACCACGGTGCGTTGCTGCGCCGCTATGCCCGTGCTCTGGTCGAAAGGGCGCAAGGGCGCCGACTAGTGGTGTTCGTTGACGACGCCCACCTTTTGGACAACGGTTCGGCCACCTTGTTCCACCAACTGGCCCTGACCCAGGCGGCGACGGTGGTCGCTACCGTGCGTTCCGATGAGCTCGCCCCCGACGCCGTCGTGGATCTCTGGAAGGATGGTCCGGCCGAACGCATCGAGGTGGATGTCCTCGAAAACGCAGTGATCGAGGAACTCTTGGTGACGGTGCTCGGAGGACCCGTGGACGCGGCGGCGATGCGCCAGCTCACCGGCCGCTCTCGTGGCAACCCGATGTTCCTGCGGGAGCTTGTGACAGGAGCGCTCGAGACCGGCACGCTGGTCGATGACGGCGGCATCTGGCGTCTTCGGGGCGCGCTGCGTCCGACAGCCCGCCTGGTCGAACTGGCGGCGCAACGTTTGGGCGAGCTGACCGGCTCCGAGAGGACTGTGTTGGAGCTGCTCACTTTCGGCGAGCCACTCGGCCAAGCGACGCTCGCTCAACTTACCGATGCCGCTTCGGTCGAGGCCCTCGAGACCAGATGTCTGATCACGAGCCGGATCGAAGGCCGCCGGGTCCAGGTATGGATGGGCCACCCGATCTATGGGGATGTGGTGCGGGTCGGGATCGCCGCGCTCCGCCAGCGCGCCCTCGCTCGGTCTCGGGCCGAAGTTATCGAAGCGACTGGAGGCCGTCGCCGAGAGGACACATTGCTGCTGGCATCGTGGCGTCTCATCGGCGGAGGAGGCAGCGGGGAGCTTCTCTATGCCGGGGCTGTCGCCGCCCGATCCCGCCACGATTACCCCCTCGCCGAACGTCTGGCCCGGGCAGCATTGACCGAAGGCGGTGGCTTCGAGGCGCGGTTGCTTGCCGCCGAGTCCGCCCACTTTCAAGGCCGGCCCGAGGAGGCCGAACGCGAGCTGGCCGTCCTGGCCACGCAGGCGAAGGGTGACTCCGAGCTGGCCCGGGTCGCCATCGTCCGTTTCGACAACTCCTACCTTCTACGAGGCCGGGCCGACCAGCGGCTCATCGACGATGTGGCCGATGTCCTGACCGATCCGTTCTGGCGCGACGAAATCTCGTCCAGACGCTATTTTGCCGCGAGCTTCAGCGGTGGGCCGCGGGTCGCGCTGGGTGCCGCGTCGAGCTTGCTCGAGCGCACCGGCTCAGGACCGCTGACCGTCACGCACCTGGCGGTTTCCTACAGCCTGGTCCGGGTCGGTCGCCTCGAAGAAGCCATAGAGCTGCTCAGCCCTTTGGCGGACAGCGCTGCGATGCCTGCGGCCGACGGAGCGTGGTACCTGTGGACCATGCTCGAATGCCTCGGTGCGGCACTCGTCTACGCGGGCCGTCTGGCCGAGGCAGAAGATCTTCTGGTCCCTGCCTACGACTTGGTCGCCGATCAACCGGCGGCCGAGGCGAGAGCGAACATTACACACTCGCTCGCCATCTTGCATCTAGAGCAGGGCCTCCCATTGAGCGCTTTTCGGCGCGCCAGTGAGTCCTACTCGCTTTTCATGCAACTCGGCCGAAGCTATCCCGCCCGGTGGCCGTACATTGCCGCAGCGCAGGCTCTCGCAATGACCGGACAAGTCGACCTCGCCTCCGCGAAGCTTGCCGCACACGACGCGCTAAAGCTTCCGACGGTTCTCCTCAACGAGACCGACCTCCTCCGAGCGCGAGCCTGGACGGCTGCGGCCGCCGGAGACCTCCCCGCCGCTCGTCATCACCTCGAGGCGGCGGCCGACCTCGGCGAAGAGATCGGAGACCTCCTTGGCGCCACGAACGCCTTGCACAGCCTCGCCCGCCTCGGACATGCGCGCCAGGTAGCCGACCGCCTTGCTCAGCTCGCAACCCGCGTCGACGGCCCTCTGGTGGACGTTCGCGCTAGCTACGCGAGCGCCGTCGCCTCCCGAGACAGCCAGGCTCTCGAGAAGGTGTGCCAGGACTTTGAGGATTTGGGCACGATCCTCTACGCCGCCGAGGCGAGCGCAGAGGCCGCAGTCAATCGTCGTCGTGCCGGGGAGACTCGGAAGGCGGCCGCAGCAGAGCAGAAAGCGGCGCGACTGCTCGCCCGCTGTGAAGGGGCCACGACGCCTGCCGTGCGAACGATCACGGCCCGCGTGCACCTCACGCCAGGAGAGCTCGACGCTGCCCTGCAGGCGGCTGCGGGCCGCAGCAACAAAGAGATCGCGAGCGACATGTACCTCTCGGTCCGGACAGTCGAAAGCCACCTGCAGCGCGTCTACGAGAAGCTCGGGATCTCCGGACGCCATGAGCTGGCCGATGCCCTTCGTGACCAACCAATGGCCTGAGTTTCACAACAGGTTGGTAGCGCCGCCTGTGTTCGGCCCACCGGCGTGGCGCCTGCCGGCTCCCACGGGCCTGGGAGGCCAGGGTCAGTAGTACCGACCTCGAAATTCCAGTAGAGGCTACGGAGGACCGATCGCCCCTGTTGTGGTGCGCTATGTGTGTGACACCGACCCTGCCAACTGATCCTCGGGCCTGCTCAACTCCTGACCGGCTCCGCTGGATCGCCGAGCTCCTCGACCTGGCCGGAAGGGCCATATCGATCATCGCCTGCGTCCAAGGCATCGAGTACTCGGAGCAGTTGCACGCGGCCGCGCAAGAGGACCTTCGAGCCTGGGCACGTTGGCTTGATGCCACACCAGATATCGCCGTGGAAATGGACGTCGTCCGATTGGTGCTTGGGGCCAAGGCAGACGACAACCCGCCGGAGCCATCTTCTCATTCCAAGCTCTCCGTCACTCGTTTCCCTCCATCCACCCTGCCCCCCGAGGTGGTGGGGGAGGGACCTTCGGCCCGACACTCAAGTTACGAAAGGGGACTCAATGTCGCTCCTTGCCGCGCCGCCGGTGCCTAAGCAACCTGCCGGCCTCGAAGATCAGATCCCGTCTCGTAACGAGATAAAAGCTCACGCCCTGGGTTTGACGTCCGCGACAGGGCTTGTCATCGGCAGCATTGTCGGGACCGGTGTCTTCACGATGCCGGCCGTGCTGGCCGGCGCCGGCACGATGTCGCTCGTGGTCCTGGGAGTGATCGCCGTAGGAGCCTTGCTCTTGGGCGTGCTATTCGGCCAACTTACAAGACGCGTTCCCAACAGCGATGGGGGAGTCTACGCATACTCCCGCCACGAGTTCGGCGACTTTGCGGGCTATCTCGTCGGCTGGTGCTACTGGATCCAGGCCTGGGCCGGCAATGCGGCCATCGTCGCGTCCTGGGTCTTCTATGTCGACGCCCTGTTCTCAATCAACAACCCGAGCGGTATGGAGAACTGGGGCATCGCCCTTCTGGGCTTGTGGGTGCCCGCGGTGGTCAATCTGGTCGGGGTCCGTCAGATGGCATGGTTCCAGAACCTAACTGTCGTCTTGAAGTTCCTCCCGTTGTTGTTTGTGGGCATCGTCGGATGGTTCTTTGTGCGCACTGCCAACTTCGGAGCCTTCAATGCCTCCGGGGGCAGCCTCTATAGCGGTATCGGGATTGCTGCCGGCGTGGCGCTGTTCTCTTTCATCGGCGTCGAAGCAGCTGCGGTCACGGCCAAGCGGGTGAGGAACCCGCGCCGCAACGTTGGTCGGGCCTCTGTTCTTGGGACCGCCGCCAGCGCTGTTTTGTATGTGCTCGTGTCGGCGGCCGTCATGGGGCTCGTGCCCCATCACGTCCTGTTGAACAACGGCTCGCCGTTCGTCAACGCTTTCCAGGCCATGTTCTCCCACGGCACCTGGCCCGGGAAGTTCATAGCCGCCCTGGCTGTCGTGTCGGGCATCGGAGCCCTCAACGGCTGGACCCTCATCGTCACAGAGACGTCACGGGCCGTCGCGAAAGACGACCTCTTCCCACGGCCTTTTGTCTGGGCCGACCGAAAGGACACGGCCTGGTTCGGGATCCTCGTCGGAGCCGCGCTGCCATCGTTGCTCATGCTGTGGCGCTACACCACCAGTTCGGGGTTGACAGTGTTCACCTATCTGGTCGATCTCACCGTGGTCACTGTGGCCATCCCCTATTTCATGTCAGCTATTGCGCAGCTCACCTACCTCGTGTCAGGTCGTCGGCGTGTGCACGGCTGGGTGTTGGCCCGCGACCTGCTTGTCGCCGGGACGAGCGTGCTCTTTTCGATGTGGGTGACGTTCGCCTCGGGCTACCAAGTCGTCTACCAGGCGCTCGTGGTGCTGCTCGTAGGACTCGTCCTCTATGCCTTCTTGAACGCCCGCCGGGAGGATCTCGGCGAGGCGGGCGAACCGCGAGACGACTTACCGGAGGCGGCTGCCGTCGAGGTCAATGCTGAGCCGGTGGTCGGCCTGCCCACGACGGCCGGAACACCCAGGCAATGAACAGGGCAAAGACAGGACTGGAGGAACTGTGATGACACTTCATGTTGACTCAGAGGTAGGTCGGCTTCGTCAGGCCATAGTCCACCGTCCTGGTCTGGAGCTGAACCGTCTCACGCCGCAAAACATCGACGAGCTGCTCTTCGACGACGTGATGTGGGCCAAGAAGGCGAAGGAGGAGCACGATGTCTTCGCCGAGGCCATGAGGGAAGAGGGCGTCCACGTGCATTATTACGGGGAACTGCTGGCGCAGGTGCTCGACACGAAAGAGGGCCGTGCCTTCGTGCTCGACCGCCTGTGCACTCCCGAGATTCTCGGGCCGATGCTCGTCGATCCACTGCGGCGCCTATTCGAGGATCTCGACGGTGAGGTACTCGCCACGCGGCTCGTCGGTGGGGTTCTCAAAGGCGACATGCACCCGATGGGCGCCCGAAGCAGTCTCAAGTGGGAAACGCTTCGCGCCGATGACTTCCTGCTCGCGCCCTTGCCGAACCACCTCTTCCAAAGAGACAACTCCTGCTGGATCTACGGCGGGGTGTCCATCAACCCCATGGCCAAGCCGGCCCGTCAGCGCGAGTCACTGCACAGCCGGGCCATCTATCGATTCCACCCTCTCTTCGCCGGCGAGGATTTCGTCACCTACTACGGCGACGACGACCTTGACTACCTTCCGGCGTCGGTCGAAGGCGGCGACGTGCACGTGATCGGAAACGGCACGGTGATGATCGGAATGGGGGAGCGAACGACCCCGATGGGGGCGGAACTCCTCGCCCAACAGCTGTTCGCCTCCGGTCAGGCCTACACCGTCATCGCTGTGGAGCTGCCGAAGTCACATGCCATGATGCACCTCGACACAGCCATGACGATGGTTGATCGCGCGACCTTCATCCTCTACCCGTACTTTGACAGGCATCTCCGCTCGTGGACGATCACTCCCGGCGAGGAAAGCCGACTGGACGTCTCGCACAACCATAACCTGTGGGAAACCCTCGCCAAGGTGTTCGGTGTCGACGAGGTCACGGTGCTGGTCACCGACGAGGACATGCGGGCTGCCGAGCGCGAACAATGGGACGACGGCACGAACTACCTCGCGGTCGCTCCCGGGGTGGTCTTCGGCTATGACCGCAACGTCGCTACGAACACGATGCTCAGAAAGCACGGGATCGAAGTCGTAAGTGTTCCAGGAAGTGAGCTCGGTCGCGGGCGAGGCGGCCCTCGCTGCATGGTCTGCCCAATCGAGCGTGACCCCGCCTAGAAGAAGGGAGATTAGGACATGACCACGGACCTTCATGGCCGGAGTCTGCTCAAGGAAATCGACTTTACGAAGGAGGAGCTTGCCGACTTGATCGACCTCGCGGAGCAGCTGCGTGACGACCGGCGGCTGGGATTCGAAGTCCCGCAGCTCATAGGTCGCAACATCGCGCTCGTCTTCGAGAAGGCCTCGACGCGTACTCGCTCGGCCTTCGAGATAGCCGCCCATGAGCAGGGCGCCCACGTTACCTACCTCGGCCCAGGGGAGTCCCACCTAGGCCACAAGGAGTCGATCAAGGACACGGCCCGCGTGCTCGGGCGCATGTTCGACGGGATCGCCTATCGGGGATCCGCACAAGAAGACATAGAGATACTCGCCCGCTACGCCGGTGTGCCGGTCTGGAACGGGCTTACCGACAAGTGGCATCCGACCCAGATGCTCGCCAACGTACTCACGATGAAAGACCACTCGAAACGTCCCTTCGAGGAAATCGCCTATTGCTACCTTGGCGACGCCCGGAACAACACGGCAAACTCGTTGCTTGTCACCGGAGCACTATTCGGGGCTGACGTCCGCCTCGCCGCTCCCGAGAAGTTGTGGCCATCGACTGAGGTGCAAGACTTCGCCAAGTGCCTAGCCGCCAGCTCGGGTGCGCGACTGACAATCACAAGCGACCTTCACTCGGCGATCAGAAACGTGGACTATCTCTACACCGATGTCTGGCTCTCGATGGGCGAACCCGAAGAGAAGTGGGGCGAACGCATCAAGCAGCTTCTCCCCTACCAAGTGACTACCGAACTCTTGAAAGCGACGGGCAATCCGTCCGTTAAGTTCCTGCATTGCCTTCCCGCGCTGCACGATGCGGAGACAGAGATCGGGAAGATGATCTTCAAGACGTGGGGGCTGCACGGCCTCGAGGTTACCAATGACGTATTTGAATCAGATGCGTCTGTCGTATTCGAACAGGCAAGTAACAGGATGCCCACCATCAAGGCTGCAATGATCGCCACGCTCGTGGGCTGACTGAAGCCGATGTAGAGAGGTAACCGGTGACTCGGGGTCCGGTGTCGATTACGCAAGGCATTCACCGCCCGCGCTTGGCTGCATCTATTGACAAAGAGTGCCGTGCGGCCATCCGGGCCGTCGGCTGGAAGAAGGAGGTTGCTATCTGATGACGAACAACCAGCTGAGGAGCGACGTCGAGCTCGAGCTCAAGTGGAATCCTGAGGTCGACGCCCGACACATAGTGGTCTCAGCCGACAATGGTGCAGTGACGCTTTCGGGGTACGTCCCGTCGTACTACGAAAAGACACGAGCAGTTTTAACGGCAGAGCAGGTCTACGGCGTCAAGGTCGTCGCAGACGAGATAGAGGTCCGTCTTCACGCGACGCACGCGAAGGAGGATTCCGAGATCGCCAAGTCTGTTGCGCACATTCTTGGGTGGAACACAGTGCTTGCCGGCCAGAAGATCAAGGCCACAGTTTCGAACGGTCATGTCACCCTCACGGGGGAGGTGGACTAGGAATACATGCGTCAAGAAGCGAGTCGTGCGACCGCTTGCGTGCTCGGCGTCAAGTCGGTGGCGGACCGAATCGTGGTGAAGCCGCGCGTTCCGGCGTCCGAGGTCGAAAGGCACATCAGGAACGCTCTCGCTCGCAATGCTGCGATCAGCGCCCCGCAGGTCCACGTCACGACGTTGGGCAACAAGGCGGTCCTCACGGGTCACGTGCACTCGCTCCTCGAGGACCGCGTCGCGAGGAACGCGGTATGGCGTCCAAAGGGAATTGCCGAGGTCGAGGACCGTCTCCTTATCCAGCCGTGATTTCGTTCTTGTCGGGTACGGTCCCAACCGCGACGAGCGCTTGCTCGTTTTGCTTCAGCAACGCACCATCAGAATTGTGCAAGAGAGAAAGGGAATAGCGATGACACTAATCAAACATGACAAATCAAAGCACCAGGATGAATCCAAGCACGATATTGAGCCGAAGCGTCACGACTTCTTCGACCAATTCTTGGAGGGCTGGTCTGACGTGTTCCGACCTGTCGTGTTCTGGCCTGGGCGTGTGCTCGACACCATGCGAGTCGAAGAGTTCAGCGAGAAGGGAGCACATGTCGTTCGAGCGGAACTTCCCGGACTAGATCCTGCCAAGGACCTGGAGATCTCGGTAGTAAGTGACATGTTGCAGATCGACGCCCAGCGACGCGAAGATGAGAAGAAAGGGGGACGTGACTACGTCCGGCGTGAACACCGTTATGGGAGCCATCACCGTGAGTTCTCGTTGCCGAAAGGGACCTCGCAGGCGGACATAGCGGCAAGCTACAAAGACGGGATCCTTGAGGTCCGCATTCCCATCGTGGCGCCCGAGCGCGAAGTCGCGAAGAAGATACACGTGACGACGCGCTGATGCCTCGATCTTGGGCGCGTTCTAGTCCGCGTCGGACCGTCCGCTGATGGCAGTTGTCGGCCGGCCCTACGTCTTGTCCCGTGCTCGGTCCTCCGCCTCATGTGCGGCAAAGCGGACGAAGCGGGATGCCCGTTTGCGCGTGCTCCGCTCCAAGCGTTGGGCGTGAGAAGAAGCAGGTCGTGGAGTCCGGGCATGGGGGGAACGGTAGAAGAAGGCTTTCGCGAGTTCGCACAGCAGCAGGTAGACGACGACCATTCCGAAAAGGAGGAGGAAGAACTTCGCCGGCAAGGGGGTGAATCCCAATAGGTGCGCCAGCCCTGTCCAGGGCAGGATCGCGCCGATCAGGGCCATCGCCGTCGGCACGAGAAGCATCGAGTTGCTAGGCCGGCTCTTTAGAAACGGGATCCGGCGGGTTCTAATCACGTAGATGACCAAGGTCTGGGTGGCGATCGACTCGACGAACCAGCCCGTTCTGAACTCGACGTGGCCGGCATGGAGGATGGCGAGCATGACCCAGAAGGTGACGAAGTCGAAGATCGAGCTGACCGGGCCGAATATGACCATGAAGCGTCGAATGAACTTGATGTCCCAAGCCGCCGGCCGGGCAAGCGCCTCTGGGTCTACGCGGTCGGTCGGGATCACCATCTGGCCGCAGTTGTAGAGCAGATTGTTGAGCAGGATCTGGGTCGGCAGCATGGGCAGAAATGTCAGTATCACCGAGGCACCGGCCGCGCTGAACATGTTGCCGAAGTTCGAGGATGTCGCCATGAGGACGTACTTCATGGTGTTGGCGAAGATTCGGCGTCCTTCCATCACCCCGTCGGCCAGCACCCCGAGATCCTTGTCGAGCAGCACGACGTCAGCGGCGTCCTTGGCCACGTCTGTTCCCGAGTCCACCGAGATCCCGACGTCGGCGTGGTGCAGCGCCACCGCGTCGTTCACCCCGTCTCCGAGGAACGCCACGTCCTTTCCGCTGCGGCGCGTCACCTTTATGATCCGTGACTTCTGATCTGGGCTGATCCGAGCGAACACTGTCGTGGCCGGTATCGCCGCTTCGAGTTGATCGTCGTCGAGTAGCTCAACTTCCGCGCCGCTGAGCACAGCCGCGCATTGGAACCCGATGTCAGAGCACACCTTGGCCGCCACGAGTCCGTTGTCCCCGGTGATGATCTTCACGTCCACGCCCAGCCGTTGGAGCTGGGCGATCGAGGAACCGGCATCGGTCTTCGGCCGGTCGGCGAAGGTCAGGAAGCCAGCGAAGGTCAACCCCTGCTCGTCCTCGGCGCTGACCGTGTCTACGCCCTCCGCCGAGCGGGTAGCTACGGCTACCACCCGAGCGCCTTCGTTGAACAATGCCTCCAGCGTTGGCCGAGCGCCGTCGGGGATGTTCACGCACCGGTTCAGCACAACCTCGGGAGCCCCCTTGGTAATGAGGAGCGGCTTGCCAGTGGGGTCCTTGACCAGCACCGAAACCAACTGGCGGTCATGGTCGAAGGGAAGGACGCCCAGCCTCTCATGGCCGACGGCTGTGGCGGCGACCGCCTCTCCCGCAGCCGCCCCGGGTGCTAACCACAGGGCCTGGTCTAAGGCGTTGCCTCCGACCGGCCCTTTTTCGGTGAGCGTCGCTTCGTTGCACACCAGCCCGAGCAACAGCGGCTCATCACTGGCCTGCCCGTCAGCGTCGAGGCAACGCGAGAAGGTAATCACCCCTTCGGTGAGAGTGCCCGTCTTGTCGGTAAAAAGGATCTCGATGTTTCCGAGGTCCTCGACGGCGACCAGCCGCTTTACGAGCACCTTCTTCGCCGCCAGGGCCTTCGAGCCCGCAGACAGGCTCACCGTCACGATCGCCGGCATCATCTCAGGAGCAATCCCGATGGCGATGGCGAGCGAGAAGAGCAAGGCCGTAATCAGCGGCCGCGCAAGCACCACATTCATGATGAAGATGAACACCGTCAGCACGGCCGCGACACCGAACAAGAAGCGCGAGAATCGCGACAGGCCCGTTTCGAACGCTGTCTGAGTCTGCCTCTCGGACAGGCCGGCGGCGATTTTGCCGAAAGCGGTGCGGACGCCCGTCTGGACCACCACGCCGAGGCCAGAGCCCTGATGGACGATCGTTCCCATGAAGGCGCATCCGGGCTGGTCCAGCGCCTGGTGATCTGTGACTGCACCCACGAACTTGGCCACTGGCATCGACTCGCCGGTCAACGTGCCTTCGTCGCACTCCAGTTCTTCGACCTTGAGAAGGCGGAGGTCGGCCGGCACGAGGGCGCCGATATGAAGCGATACCACGTCGCCGGGCACGAGGTCTGTAACAGGGATTCGGGTCATCCGTCCGTCCCTCATGACATCGGCGTCGTGACGGATCTTGCTGCGGAGGGATGCCATTGCCGATTCTGCCCGGTACTCGTTGAAAAAGCCCAGGCCGACACTCAGGGCGACGATCACCGCAATGATCACCGCGTTCGCGCCACCACCTGTCAGCCCCGACACCAAGGCCGCAGCGAGAAGGAGAAGCAGGATCGGGTTACGGAGCTGACGCCAGAGGACGACGCTGGGACGCACCTGATGGGTACTGAGCGCGTTCGGCCCGAACTGTCGTAAACGCGCGGCCGCGTCGTCGGACGACAGCCCATCCGGGCCACATCTCAAACGCGAAAGTATCTCGTCGGGCGCGAGCCCGGCGGCCTCGGGCAGGTCCAACTCGCCGAATGAGGCAAGAGTGTTCACGACGATATGGTTAGCTTCACCCTCGGTGACCGATGCTGCAAGCGCCGAGGCCAGCGGCCAGCATCCGGCAAGCGAGTAGTCAGCCGGCCGCTGAGCGCGGCTGTCCTCGGTAAGCCGGTGAGCTCTGCTCGTTTGGACGAGCTGGGCTCATGCAAGGGGCTCACCTCGAGAGCAAGGGTTCGTCGGCGGGTGCGATCCTCAGTTCCGGGGCGACCGTATATCGCCGGAGAACCGCAAGACGGCAAGAAAGCCGACCTCCGCATCGTCGAAACCTCATGAGGCCGGCGAGGCCACAAAGGCGTGGACGCGCCTGATGTGAGGATGTGGTCTGAATTTGTATGGCCCGGCCAGGCGTGATGGGGGTAGAAAACGCACATGACGAGCAAAGCGTCCGACGAGGCCCGCTATCGGGCCAACCTGCAGGGTGAGATTGATTCTGCCACCGTCTATCGGGCCATGGCGGCCGCCGAGAAGAACCCTCAGTTGACATCGGTTTACGTCCGACTAGCTGAGGTTGAGGAACGCCACCTTTTCTTCTGGGAAGACCGACTCCGATCGATCGGAGTCGATCCAGGTCCCCGGCACGCTTCGTGGCGGGCTCGTACGAGGGCTTTTCTCGCAGGCCGGTTCGGTCCCAGGTTCGTGCTGCCGACCGTCGCCTCTCTTGAACAGGTGGATCAGGAGGGTTACGACGACCAGCCCGAGACCGCCGGTACGAACATGTCCGACCAGGAGCGCTCCCACGCCCGGGTCCTGCGCTACATCGTCGGCGGTTCCCCACAGGGCCTCGCCGGACAGACGCTAGCGACGCTCGAGGGTCGCCACCGAGCTCCAGGCGGTAATTCTCTCCGCGCCGCCGTGCTCGGAGCGAACGACGGACTTACCTCCAACCTCGCTTTGGTGATGGGCGTGGCCGGCGCCCAGCTTCAAACGACCGCGATCTTGATCACCGGGCTGTCAGGACTATTGGCCGGCGCCTTCTCCATGGCCATCGGCGAATGGATCTCTGTGCAGAGCGCTCGTGAGCTCTATCAGCGCCAGGTGAGAACCGAGGCTACCGAGATCCGGTCCGTGCCCGACGAGGAACGAGAGGAACTGGCCCTCATTTATGAGGCGAAGGGACTTCCTGAAGAAGAGGCGAAGCAAGTCGCCGAGCGTCTCATGGCCGACGAGCAGGCGGCCCTCGATGCCATGGTCCGTGAGGAGCTCGGGCTCGACCCGGACTCACTTGGTGGCTCCCCGTACGCCGCCGGTGCGGCCTCCTTCCTCCTCTTTTCGATCGGTGCCGTCCTCCCCCTGATCCCCTACTTCATCGCGAGCGGATCCGTCGCCCTGGTGGCAGCCATTTGTTGTTCTGCCTTCGGACTCTTCACCATCGGCGCGCTGATAACGCTCCTGACCGGACGCAAAGTGATCTTCTCTGGGAGTCGTCAGCTGTGTTTCGGGTTGCTGGCTGCGGGCGTCACCTTCGGCCTCGGGCGGCTCATCCGAACTGCTGTAGGCGGTTAGGGTCTATCGCCCGGTCGGTTGCTCACCGAGCAGCACAGGTGCCCCCCGGCGGCTGGAATCAGTAGGGACTACTGGACGACTGCCCGAATACCTCAATCGAAGTGGGTTACGACCATCAACACGCTCGTGACGACCCGTCCGTCCAGTTAAGGATGCGCGGCCATGCCTGAACCCTAACGTGGCTAACAAAGAACTCGTCTGGGCCTTGCCGAAGGCAGAACTACATCTTCACCTAGAGAGTCGATCCTGGGATCATTTCCTTCGGAACAGCTAAGAGAAGCGCATCGACGCCCTCGTATTCAATACGACGGCAGTAGCTCGAAGCGAGCGGTTACCGAGGTCGCCTAGTCCCTCGGTTCCAACACCAGCCCCCTCCGACGACGTTTCATGCCGACCGGGCGCTCGGGCTCCCGAGCGGACCGTACGGCTCCAAGATCATGGCCCCCTGTGCGGTCTCGGAGTTGTCTGTGGTGCTCGCCGACCATCCGCGCGAGCTCGACCCGCGAGTTAATGCGCAGCTTGCGAAAAATCTGCCGCAGGTGCGTGTCAACCGTGTGGGGAGACATGTAGACACGTCGGCCAGCTTCACGATTTGTCAGTCCCCGTGCCACGACCTCCGCCACGGCACGCTCAGCGTCGGTCAAGCTCGCCCAAGCAGACTCGTCTGGGTCTGCAAACGGTGATCGAGAAAGGATTCGCGGTTGGACCGAAAGTTGCGCAAGAGCCCCCACGATCGCGTCCTCAGCGACAACGGGTCGGTACCGGGCGATTGCGCACAAGCCGGAACTCAGCGCAATACCGTCGATGCGCCTGCGGCCGTCGGCCAACGCCGTCTGGGCTTGTGTCCATAAGCGGTCGCGATCGGCGGGCAGTAGCAATTCGGCGGCACTCAGGTTCGCGATCATGACGCGCTCGCTCAGGCCCACGATTGCGCCCCGGTATCGCTTTCGTAGTCGGAGAAAGCCCTCGAATACGAGCCAATCGGGACTCGAGGAGTCCGAGCCGATCGATTCGCGTCGTTCACGGTGGACTCGGTCGATCGATGCCTGAGACAGATCTTGTGTACCCCACGGCATGCAGTCGCTGTCTTCAAAGGGAGGCGTGAGTGACATTTGGGTTCGCGCCGCGAAGTGGTCGTTCACGCGCGAACCGGTCTTGGCCATGAAGACCGTGGTCCGTAATCGGCCGGTGGTCTCGATGCAGGCTGATACCTGTTGGATCGCCTGGTGCCTCGCTCCGGAACTCGTGTAGGAGATCATTGAGCACTTCGTTTCATGCCCGGCCGGGCGCGGCACCTACCCACGTGGATGGGTTGCCGTGAGGCGTCACGGCCGGCTTCGTTCAAGCCTGAGAGCCCTTGGCTCACGGATTGTCCGCAGGCTGGAAACGACCGAATCGCTCGCTTAGCCGGTTCGAGGCGATTCGCCCTCCATCGAGGTCGTTTTCGAGCTGCGATGTCCTCCCACTCAAGGCACGGGACCGCGTTCATATGTATAGCCGACCACAAAGAGGATGCGCAGTCTTCAGTAGTGCCTACTAGTCTGCAAGTGGCCTCTACTGGCTGGCTCGGCTGGCGTTTGTCGACCACTTGACGTGGTGGCGCCGGAAAGGGCAAATGACTCTGAGAAGAGGGCCCACCCCTCAGGTGGTCAGCCAGACGCCTTGGTGGGACTGCCTGGGTCGAGCGCCACCGTCGACCTTACGGCACGTCTTTGTCCGAGACTCGCCGCATGACGTGTGACTTGAGGACCTCGAACTCATCTTCGGTTATCATGCCGTCCCGCCTCAGGTCAGCGAGGCGGGAGAGTTCCTGGGCTGGGGATTCGCCGTCGTCGCGTGGCTGACGCGCATAGTCCGTGAACGACTCGCCGGACTGCTGTGCCTGCATTTGATGGACTCGCATCTTGTCGCCGCGAAAAATGAAGTAGGCGATGATCCCGATGATCGGAAGGAGGAGCACCAGAAGAACCCAAAGAGCTTTCGCCCAGCCTGCCAGGTCGTGACTGCGAAAGATGTCTATGAATATTGAGATCGACAACCAGATCTCGACAAAGAACAGGACGAACCAGAGAATCGAGTAGACGACCTGCCCGACTCCGAATGTTGTTGCGATCACGGGGACTCCTTTAGATGAGGGTCCGCTATAGCTGTCCGATTCGCTGTGCCGTCTGGCAAAAGGACCGGCCTACCGAAGAAGAAAGTCCGGACGACTCATGGGACCGGGACAATCTAGGGAACGATGGTGATACGGTTAACGACCTCAGCTACTCTTGGCGCCCCCGATGCTATCTCCTCAGCCTTCTCCTTTGCAGCCCAAGATCCGCTCATGCCGTCGAGGTAGACAGTGTGATCGGAGCTCGAAACCTTGATCAGCGAGTCGTCGATCAACGCGTTGCGCCGCAGCGCCTTACGGATGCTTTCGTTGACATCCTCCGGCAGAGGCTCGTCCGAAACTACTATTTGGTTGGAGAGACCGAGTACTCCCTTGAGCTTTTCGACCGCACGCTCCGCCGCGCGTCGCTGGTAGTGCCGGTGGACATGGCCGCTGAGGGTGACCCAACCGTCAGTCACTTGGGGTGTCACCGCTCCGGCGGGAACGAAGCGGTCGGCGTCGAGTGCGGCTTTGCAGTCAGCTGCGATGCTGGCATCTGCGATAACCTCGCCGAGGGGCCCGACGAGTAGCAGGTTGTCGACGTCCTTTACACCTCGCACGCTCTCGGCGTCTTCCGACGCTCTTATCAGGTCGAAGTATGTGTCTACAGCGCCGGTCAGGGTGATGCGCCCGTCGTTCGCCTCGACGAGGATGCGCCGGCCGTCAAGCAGTGGGTCCCAGGTGAGCTCGTCGCTTACGTCTCTTGCGAGGAGACTCTTCGGCTTGTTCATGATGTTCCTTTCTGAATGCAGAGATGTGCAATGTCAATTGTGAGACCTGGACGTGGCCGGCACATCACGCGATTGCGGGAACTTTGATGAGTTGATCACCGCACTCGTTTTGCTCGTGCGGCAGGCATATCGTGTTTCCCATGTTCGCTAGGCTTTTGCCCGCTTTACCGGCGGCGACACCTTCGGGCTGGACCAAACGATGACAGTCGGGCCCGAGCCGCAACAAGACGGCCTTTTCAATTGGAGGACCCTAGCCAAGCGGGCGGCAGCCGTCGCGGTAGCCGGCGTGACCATCTACATCGTGCTGCCCAGCGTTACCCGCGTGCTGTCGTCCTGGCCGCGGTTGTCGAGGCTGAATCTCATCTGGTTCGCCGTCGCGCTGGTGGCGGAAGTGGCTCACTTTGTGTGCACGTTCGCCTTGCAGCGCCTGGCGTTGCGCACCAATGGCTGGTTCGCCGTCATCACCGCGGTACTGACCGGCAACGCCATTACCAATATCATGCCGGGCGCAGACGCCGCAGGTGCCATCGTCCAGTTCCGGATGCTTGCAGCTGCCGGGATGGACGTCGACACCGCCGTGAGTGGCCTCACCGCTTTCTCGCTGATCCAGATCGGCGGTCTCCTCGCGCTGCCGATTTTCGCGCTTCCCGCCATGGTGGCCGGCTCGCCGGTCGGCCGCGGCCTTGTCAACACAGCCATCGTGGGTGCAGTGGGCTTTGTGCTCTTCGCGGCATTCGGGCTGGTGTTCTTGCGCACCGACCCTCCCTTGGCGTGGCTTGGCCGGAACCTCCAGTGGCTGTGGAACCGGATCCGTCGGCACCGGCAGCCCCTGACTGGGCTGAGTGAGCGGTTGTTGCGCGACAGGAATGCCGTACGGTCGGCGCTCGGCGCTCAGTGGCAGAAGGCAGTTCTACTCTGCGCCGCCCGGCTTGGATCCGACTTCAGCTGTCTCTTGGCTGTCTTGTGGGCGACCGGCAGTCATCCCCGCCCTTCGCTGGTTCTCCTTGCCTATGCGGTCGCTGGCGTGGTCGGCCTCATCCCCATCACTCCCGGAGGCCTCGGCATCGTCGAGGCGAGCCTGAGCGGGATGCTCGTTCTCGCCGGTATCGGTGCGGGTGACGCTTTTCTGGCGACGCTCGCCTACCGAATCGCGTCCTACTGGCTCCCTCTTCTGGCTGGACTGCCGGCCTATTTGTTGTTCCGCCGACGTTACGGGTTCGCTGACTCGAGTACCACGAAATCGAGCCGCTGAGTCATCCGCCTCGACGCGAGCGTGACAAGAGAGGCACCGCTTCGCGTCCTCGGTGACATCACCTTCTTCTATTGAAGATGTTCAGGAAGAAGAGGAACATGTTGAGGGCGTCAAGGAAGATGGACGCAGCAATAAGCGGGGCGGAATCAAAGTCGCTTACAGTGCGCAACCGCTGGAAGTCGAACAGGGTGAGTCCTGCGAATATCACCAGTCCGGCAACGGAATAAATGATCGAGCCGTTCGGTATCTGCGCGAAGATTGTGACGATGCCGAAGATAATGAGCGCCAAGAGCGCCCAGAAGCAGACTCTGGCGATACCTGAGAAGTCTCGTCGGCTTGCGTAGCCCATCGTGCCAAGTCCGACCATGAAAAGGGCAGTGGCCCCAGCCGCCTCCCAGAGCACCTGGGGACCCGCGCTGGCGTAGTAGACGACAGTCGGCGCAGTCGCACATCCCATCAAGAGTCCGAATCCGAACAACAAGCCAACCGCGGAGGATCTTTGGCTTCCGAACCGCGACCCTCAAGCCAACCAGGCATGCGAGGGCAGCTAAGAAGAAGACCCATCCCCAGCCGTAGGACAAGCTACGGCCGAGGTAGCTCCCAAGCGCGAAAATGCCAACCGTGGCGGCGACGTACCCCATCGTTTGACTGAATAGGGAGCGGGCGTCTTCCGCGCCACGTACTCCGCCAATAGTGGTCCTGTGATCTAGATCGTTGTACATCCGCCCTCCTATGGTGTGGTCGCGGCTGGCTGAGAAAGTACGCGGCCCGCGTTTGTGCTTACAGAAGACCACTTCAGAAGCTCGACGTCCTCAGTAGTGGCTACTAGATTCGGACGATCGAGCTACTGAACAGCTACCGACGGTGTCGCTTGAGCCGGGAGGACGCGCTGCGGGCGGTGCCGAGGCCGATCACCGTTACCTACGACAGCAGTCCGCCTCGCGGTGCCGTAGCGACTACTGAGGAATGATTGAGTCGGACATGGTGGACTGCAGGCATCAACCTCACACAAGAACCGGCTAACTCCGGGGAGTCATCGGTTATGGTAGCGAGGCAACAGTCAAGAGAACCGGGCTCGCAAGCTGGTGGAGAGCAGCTGACTGCACCGCCGCTCGGATCCCGGCTCGCGGCTGCGAGCGCGTTAGCGGTTTCGGCCCTCACGTTGGCTTTCCTTGTCGTGTTCACGGCCCGAGACCTGGCCTATGTATTGGGCTCGGTAGCTGCCGGCTCCCTTGGGATCTCGGCTCTGTGGATAGCAGCCACCAACCATCGTTTCCGGCTGGGGACGGCGGTTTCCGCCATCGTTCTGGTGGCCGCGGCCGTCGCCAGCCTCGTGATGGTAGGGCGAGGGGCAGTGGCGGTGGTGACAGTGATCATCGGCATCACAGTCGCTTCGGCACTCGGGACTCTGGCGCTGCGTTGGGAGGTCCATCAGGCCATCGCCGAACGGTGGCACGAAGTGCCCGCAACCAGGCATGGTGTCGTCCTCATGAACCAGAAATCGGGGAACGGCAAGATCGCGAAGTTGCACCTCATTGACGAGGCGCGTCGACGTGGCATCGAACCAGTGTTGCTGGAACGGGGTGGCAACCTGCGGGCGCTCGCCGAAGCCGCCGTTGCTCGGGGCGCGGACGCGTTGGGTATCGCCGGCGGTGACGGCTCACAGGCGGTCGTGGCGGAGGTAGCTGCCAGTCACGGACTGCCGTTCGTGTGTGTGCCAGCTGGCACCCGCAATCACTTGGCGAGCGACCTCGGCATCGACCGCCGTCATCCTGCACGCGCGCTCGACGCATTCGGGGCCGCCCGCGAGGCCACCATGGACCTGGGAGAGGTAAATGGCGAAGTTTTCGTCAACAACGTATCGCTCGGCCTGTATGCGAGCATCGTGGCGTCTCAGAAGTACCGCGAAGCTAAACGCAGGACCGTAGCTGAGATGCTGCCGGACTTGCTAGGGCCGCGAGCCAAACCGTTCGATCTCGTAGTAGATGGTCCGGACGGAGCGATCACGAACGCTCAAGTAGTACAGATCTCCAACAATCCCTATGTGCTGTCGAGTGTGAACGGATTCGGTTCTCGTTTTCGGCTGGATGGCGGCGTGCTCGGCATAGCGACCCTTACCGTCAACGGCCCGTCGGACATCAACCGGCTCGTGGCGCTGGAGGCAGCGGGCCATCCCGAGCGCTACCAAGGCTGGCGGGACTGGACTACCACAAACCTCGAAGTGCGGGGCCCGTCCATGTTCGCTGCTGCAGTGGACGGTGAAGCGCGCATCTGGACAACTCCGCTCCACTTCGCCGTCCGACCAGGCGCGCTTCGTGTCCGTGTCTCCCTTGACCAACGGGGCGCTTCACCTGCCTTTCTCCGTGCGCCCGTGGCGGTCTCCACCTTGCTCGGCCTGGCGCGCGTGGTGGGAGGATATCCGAGTGGAATCGTGGCCAAGGAGGCTAAAGCGTGACATCCACCGATCGAACCTGGGCGTCGCCGGGCAGTCCGTCGCCGACCCGATCTCCCCGAGAACTAGCTTGTCGCCTGCTCGGGGAAATAGACACCCTCGACTTTGCGATCTACGACGTGCTTGCCCACACGCCTACGCCGACCCTGGACGTGCCGATGACATGGATCTCGAACGCCGCAAACTACTCCCGCATTTCGATCGCGATAGCGAGCGCGCTTGCGGTCGCGGGCGGTAAGAGGGGCAGGCTCGCGGCCGTTCGAGGTCTAGCGGCGGTGGGCGCTTCGTCGTTAAGCGCTGATTTCGTAGCGAAGCATCTTTTTCCCAGGAGCAGGCCGGACCGACAGACTGGCGTCGCAGGCCGTCAGGCGCGTATGCCGAAGTCGAGCTCCTTCCCCTCGGGTCACACGGCGTCGGCCTTCGCATTTGCCTACGCAGTAGCGGCCGACGTTCCTCAGCTCTCGCTACCGCTGTTCGCTCTCGCGACCGCCGTCGGCTACAGCCGGATCCACGTTGGAGTTCACTACCCAGCAGATGTCGTAGGAGGTGGACTCCTCGGACTAGCCGTGGGATCTGGTTTGCAACTGGCCTTCCATCGTCTCGACCAGAGGAAGGGGAAATAAGGACAACCAGCAGAAAACTCAGCCCGTCACGGCCTGCCTCAGCTCAAAAGCCATGGTTGAACCCGAGGCGCAAGAAACGCGCCTGGTTGGGCACCCCAACCGCGCTGTCACGGGCGTCAGCAACACTCAGGTGTCTTTGCGCGAGGTGTCACAGAGGCTGCCTGAGAATCTGCAGGTCTCCCATATCATCAGCGAAGTCTGAGGGCCTGACACCTTGTCCTATCGGGGCTGGGATCCGGGGACGTGCGGGAGTCTCCGCCGCTGGTTTTGTCAGACCTCCTTTCCTTTGGCCTCCAGTTCCTCAACTAGGGCACCGTATCCTGCGCCGGTCAACATCCGGCGGAGGTCGACGGCCTGCTGGATGTCAATGTCCTTGTGTTTCGGGCGGGTGAGGACTTCGGTCTCATCGCCCAGATGAACTAGATACTTACCGTCGTGGCGCTGCTCGACCGACCCGACGGCCTCAAGTAGCGACAGGACAGCCTGCCATTCGATGTTGTGGCTAGACGGATGTTGAAACAGCTGCAGCAGCGTGTCACGCTGGTTCTTGTTGAGGTGCTCTGACTTCGAGTCGGACGACATCAAGGGCCTCCAGTGAGCTGGGTTGTCTCGAATCAAGTATGAGGGCTAACTCTTCGAGCCGCATCACGCGTTCAAGTGTATTGATGCGGCCTATCTCGCTGGGCGTTGCCTGAGAGACGATGCCGCATTTCGAGTTGTCAGGCACGCTCTACATTGATGAAACAACCTCAGGCCGTCCCAGAGGTCACCAGAGACGACCTCGAGAGAACCAGTGGACTCATGGCGTTCCTTAGCGTTCCCACATCAGTGGTCACTCCTTGAAAACCAGTACACACCACTGAGGACCGATCGCCTCTCTTGTGGTCAGCTGTGTCCATGGACGCGTACCGGACCAGAGTCGAAGTTCGACCGGCACCGACAGCTCGCAACATGCCTTGTCAAGTTGCCATGGCCAGCTGGTCTCTGCACCGACCGAACACGTCCCCGCCGGACGCTCACTTGCCACGACGAGGTCGTTTTCTAGCGGCAAAGGATGATAGATGAGAGAAGCGATGATGATGTTGCTGCACGTCAGCGACATCGCCGTAGTGGCGCAGAATGGCCATCCATGAACCGCGACGACGATTCTCATCGTAACTACTGGCCGCTCGCAGCGCCCCTTATTGTTTTTCTCGCAGGCGCTGACCGGGACCCTTTGAGCTGATCCACCCGTTGTGCGAGTCCGAGACCCCATCATGGGGTAGGGAGGACTACACGACGATGAAACGACGCAGGCACACACCTGAGCAGATCATCCGCTTGCTCGCCGAAGGCGAGAAGCTGCTCGGCCAGGGCCAGAGCATCGAGGAAGTGGCGAGACACCTCGAGATCACCGAGTCGACCTGGCACCGCTGGAGGAACCAGTACGGGGGCATGAAGGCAGACGACGCGAAGAGGCTCAAAGAGCTCGAGAAAGAGAACACCCGCTTGAAGAAGATCGTCGCCGACCAGGCGCTCGACATCGACATGTTGAAGGAGCTGAACCGGGGAAATTGGTAGCCCCGAATCGCCGCCGGAGGGCCGTCGTTACCCTCCAGGAGCGGTTCGGGGTCTCCGAGCGCAGAGCCTGCCGTGTCGTCGGACAGTGCCGCTCCACCCAGCGCCTCCCTGCCCCGACACCGAGCGACGACGAGCTCGCTCTTCGGGCCTTCCTAAGGGACTTCTCCCGCTCACGTCCCCGCTGGGGCTGGCGCAGGGCCGCACGAGACGCCGGCTGGGTGGTGAACTCAAAGCGCATCCACCGCCTCTGGCGAGAAGAGGGCCTGCGTGTTCCCTATCGAAAGCACAAGCGCCCCTTGAGAGGCATCGGGGCGCCCGTCGGGGCCATGTGCCCGATCGCCCCGAATGTCGTCTGGGCGCTCGACTTCCAGTTCGACCAGACATCTGATGGGAGGATCCTGAAGCTCTTGAACGTGATCGACGAGTACAGCCGTGAGTGCCTCGCCATCGACGTCGCGCGCTCGATTGACGCCGACGGTGTCGTGAGATGCCTCGATCGCCTCGCAGCGACTCGCGGAGCACCGAGATACGTGCGCTTTGACCACGGGCCCGAGTTCATCGCCTTCGCCGTCGCGAAGTGGTGCCGCCTCGTCGGTGCTGACACGGTCTTTATCGACCCTGGATCTCCTTGGCAAAACGCCTGGATCGAGTCGTTCAACGGACGGCTGCGCGACGAGTTCTTGAACGGTCAGCGCTTCGAGACCCTGTTCGAAGCCCAGGTCCTTTTAGAGGACTGGAGGATCGACTACAACTTGAACCGACCTCACAGCGCGCACGGCTGGCTCACCCCGGTCGAGTTCGTCGAGGCTTGGCTCAACCAACAACAGCTAGTGCTCGCATAGCGAGTGGATCAACTAATGGGTTCCCCTCAGCATCATGCTCGTCGTGGCGGTCCTCGTCGGGCTGGACGTCATCAGCTACGCGTACCAGCGAATTGGGCTCAGTCCCGGCTGGCTCTTCGCAGCGCTGCTCGGTTCGATCATCGGGAGCTGGTTCGACATCCCCGTCGCGCGCCTGGCGGACCGCACCGAGACGCGGACAAACGACGCCGTCGCGTTCGGGCTTCACGCCGGATTCCGACGGTCGTGCATACAGGCACTACGACCGTTGCGGTCAACGTCGGCGGGGCCCTCATTCCTTCGGCCCTCGCCGGCTACCTCGTGGTGCATGATCGCATCTGGTTGCGTGCACTGATCGCGGTCGCTGTCGTGTCTGTGCTGGTCTGGCTCGTGGCGCGCCCGGTGTGGGGAGTCGGGATCGTCGCCCCGACTTTCATCCCACCGATCGTAGCGGCGCTTGCCGCGATTGTGATTGGTGGCCACGCGATCGCCGCGCTTGCTTATGTCGGCGGCACGGTCGGCACGCTTGTCGGCGCTGACCTTGTCAATCTGGGACGGATTCGTGACCTCGGGGCGCCCTTGGCATCGATCGGCGGGGCCGGCACGTTTGACGGGATATTTCTTACCGGCATCCTTGCCGTCCTTCTCGCAGGACTGTGATGACTCCTGCATCATCAAGTGGGCGCGGCGACGTGCAGTCTTCCACCTTCGAGGAGGCGGCCTCAGTTATCGATGTGGTATCGCGTGATCTATATGAGAACCGTGCTCGTCACTTGCCTTGGCACGGAGGTCCACCTGCGGGATCCGCGGGCCGTTCTCAGACTGCCACTTCCTTGTTACCTGGAGCGGCTGCGTCTGCAGTGGCGCGCCACGGTTCTCGTACGGCACCGGAACCTAACCGCTCGGCGACACCGACATTGGAGTTGGCGAGACCACGCGGCAGCTCTAAGGCGTCGGTGCCACAATCGCCGTGCCAAGGAGCTGAAATTGGCGTAACCACGGGATGCCGGGAGACTTGCATATGCCGCATACTTGGCTAAGAAGAAATCGACAGCAGGAAGGGGAGATGTGCCTGCAGAATGCCCAGATCATCTAGAGCAGCCTGTGGCTCGCCAAGCCACGGCCGGCCGCAAGGCTCACGTACGTCTCGTGGATCCCGTTGGTGTAGCGCTCGTCACGCTTCAGTGGGAGCGCCAGTTCGCGCCGCCAAGGCGCTCGATGGAAGGAATGGACGAATGACACATCGAAGCGTGCTTGACCGTTCCGCCTTCCCGATCCTCGTCGTGGCCGGGCCCGAGCGGGAACGTCGCGCCGGTGAGACCCTGCGGCGGATAGTCGGCGAGCTGGCCGTGCTCGGCCATGTGATCGTGCGCTCCAACTCGACCACAGACGCCGCCGCGCTCGTCGCCTCGGACCCGTCGTTCGGATGCCTGCTTTTGGACTGGAACCTCGAGTACGAAAACGGCGAGCGACCCGTCATGGCCGTCCTCGACCAAGTCCGTCGTCACAACGTGCGCCTGCCGCTGTTCTTGCTGGTCGAGCGGGGTGATCTCGACGACATCCCGCTTTCTGTAGAGGAGATGGTGCAGGAATACGTGCTCGTGTTCGAGGACACGCCGAGCTTTGTCGCCGGACGGATCGACTACGCCTGGCGCCGTCACACCGAGAACCTGTTGCCTCCGTTCTTCGCCAACCTGGTGGACTTCACCGAGTCGCACGAGTACTCCTGGCACACGCCCGGCCATGCCGGAGGGACGGCGTTCCGCAAGTCACAAGTCGGCAAGGCCTTCTACGACTTCTACGGCGAGACCCTGTTCCGCACCGATCTCTCTGTCTCGGTGGCAGAGCTCGGCTCGTTGCTCGACCACTCAGGCGTCGTGGGAGAAGCCGAGCGCAACGCCGCCCGGGTGTTCGGGGCGGACGCCACCTACTTCGTGCTCAACGGGACCTCGACCTCGAACCAGATCGTGGCGCACGCCTGCGTCGTGGCCGGAGATGTCGTATTGGCCGATCGCAACTGCCACAAGTCGGTCAACTACGCCCTTACTGTCACCGATGCCATCCCGGTCTACCTCATGCCGTCGCGCAACGGCTACGGCATCATCGGACCGATTCTTCCGGCGAGGCTCTCGCCGAAAGCCATTGCCGACGCGGTGGCGCAGAGCCCACTTGCCGACGGCGCCGCGGAGAAGGCACCGGTGTACGCCGTCGTGACGAATTCGACCTACGACGGGCTGTGCTATCGCGCCGACAGGGTTGTCGAGCTCTTGGGACAAAGCGTGCCGAGGGTGCACTTCGACGAGGCCTGGTTCGCCTACGCGCGCTTTCACCCCCTTTACGCCAATCGCTACGCCATGCACGACCGGACGGCGGAAGCTTGGGACCCGACCATCTTCGCCACCCAGTCGACCCACAAGCTCCTCGCCGCCTTTTCCCAGGCCTCTATGATCCATGTCCGCTCGAGCGAGCGCGCCCCGGTGGAGCCGTCACGGTTCAACGAGGCCTACATGATGCATGGCTCGACCTCTCCTTTCTACCCGATGATCGCCTGTTTGGACGTGGCCACGGCCATGATGGACGGGCCCGGTGGGCTCTGCCTCGTGGAAGACGCCATCCGCGAGGCGGTCCGGTTCCGAAAGCGGGTCGTCAGCCTCGGCCGGGAGCTGGCAAAGGGCCCTCAGGGCGAAGCGCCTTGGTTCTTCGGCGTCTGGCAGCCGGAGGTGGTGCGCGATCCGGCGTCGCAGGACCTGTTGGCTTTTGTGGACGCACCCAACGACCTGCTTGAGACTGAGCCGTCTTGTTGGAGCCTGGAACACGATCAGTCATGGCACGGCTTCGGCGGGCTCGATTCCGGCTACTGCATGCTCGATCCGACCAAGGTCACCCTGACAAGCCCCGGCATCGACGCCGCCGGTCACCTGGCCGAGACCGGGATCCCCGCCCCCGTCGTTTCCGCCTACCTCGACAACCATCGCGTCGAGGTCGAAAAGACGGGCGACTACAGCCTGCTCGTCCTTTTCTCGATCGGCACGACGAGGGGAAAGTGGGGGACGCTGCTCGAAGGACTGCTCGGGTTCAAACGCGCTTATGACTCGGGGCAGTCTCTTAGAGAGGCGATCCCGGACCTGGTCGCCGCCCACCCCGCCCGCTACGGCGGCATGACCTTGCGGGAACTCTGCGACGAGATGCATGCCGAGGTCCGTGCTCGCGCCACGATCGAGCTGCTCGACCGGGCCTTTGCCGAGCTACCGGTGCCGGCGACGACCCCGGCCGAGGCCTACCGCCGTCTCGTGCGCGGGCGAACCGAGCGAGTACCGGTCGCGAAGATGGCGGGTCGAGTCGCCGCCGTCATGGTCGTGCCCTACCCCCCGGGCATCCCGATCCTCATGCCTGGCGAGCGAGCCGGGACTGTTGACGGCCCGGTGCTCAGCTACCTGCTCGCCCTGGAGGACTTCGACGCCAAGTTCCCGGGCTTCGCCCACGACATCCACGGCATCGAGCGCGACGAACACGGCATCTTTTCGATCGAGTGCCTCAGCGACGAGGCGCGGGGTGATTCACCTTTGAGTTCTGGAGGCTACGGATAATGCCACTCATGCCATGTGTAGCTGAACCCTCCCGGAAATGGCAGGTCCCAGCCATGCAGCATCGCCATTTCACCAGCTCAGCCAGTTCGGGGCCGCCCCGCGACCCGCCGCCCCCTTCGCCGGCCCCGCCGCCGCCAAAGTGGCGCTGGTGGCTCGTGTTATTCGGGTTGCTAGCGACCATCTTGTTGTTGTGGTCGCCGACCATGAAGACCACGACGACGGTCACCTTTAACTACAGCACCTTCCTCGCCCGGGTCGACGCGAACAAGGTGAAGACGGCGTCGATCGACCCGAACGGCGGAGTAACGGGAACCTTGAGAAACGGCGACGACTACACAACACAAATCCCTGTGGTCCTCAACGACGCGCAGCTTGCCCCGACGCTCAAGAGCCACGACGTCGCCGTCACGGGCATCGGTCCGAGTTCGGACCTCGTGGGCGACCTGTTGGCCTTCCTACCGCTTCTGATCTTCATAGGGCTTTTCGTATGGCTGAGCCGGAGCACCCGCCGGCAGATGGCGGGCGGGATCATGGGTATCGGAGGCTCCAAGGCGAAGGTCTACGACGAGCAGCGCCCGTCGACGCGCTTTTCCGATGTGGCCGGCTACGAGGGAGCGAAACGCGAAGTGAGCGAAGTTGTCGACTTTTTGAAGCACCCCGCCCGCTACGCACGTGCGGGCGCGATCGGGCCTCGGGGTGTCTTGATGGTCGGGCCCCCCGGTAGCGGAAAGACGCTCATGGCACGCGCCGTGGCGGGAGAGGCAGAGGTTCCATTTTTTGCCTTGACCGGCTCGAGCTTCGTCGAGATGTTCGTCGGGGTTGGGGCCTCGCGGGTCCGAGACTTGTTCGCGGACGCGCACAAGCGAGCACCCTCGATCATCTTCATCGACGAGATCGACGCAATCGGCCAAAAGCGGGGCGGCTCGATAGTTTCCAACGACGAGCGTGAGCAGACACTGAACCAGCTCCTCGCCGAGATGGACGGCTTCGACTCCTCCACTGGCGTCGTCGTCATGGCCGCTACCAACCGCCCCGAGGTGCTCGACCCGGCGCTCTTGCGCCCAGGGCGCTTCGACCGCCAGGTCGAGATACCCCTCCCCAACCAGGCCGAGCGTGCCGCCATCTTGAAGGTGCACTCGAAAGAAAAGCACCTTGGTCCCGACGTCGATCTCGATGCTGTCTCGCGCGGGACCCCCGGCTTCTCGGGTGCCGACCTCGCCAACCTCATCAACGAGGCGGCCATCGTCGCCGTGCGTGACAACCGGGACGTCATCGAGGCCCGGGACATCGACGAGGCGAGGGACCGGATCATCCTCGGCAGGCGGGACGGGTCCAACATGCTGCTTCCCGAGGAGAAGTACTCGGTTGCGGTGCACGAGACGGGCCATGCCCTCGTAGCTGTGTTCTCCGAACACGCCGACCCGGTCGCAAAGATCACGATTCTGCCTGCCGGCCAGGCGCTCGGGGTGACCGAGCAACTTCCACTCGACGAGCGCCACCTGTACCCGGAGAGCTACCTTCTCGACTCGCTCGCGATCCGCCTCGGCGGCCGAACCTCCGAGGTCCTCGTCCTTGGGGAGGGCTCCACGGGTGCGTCGAACGATCTCGAAGGGGCGACGCAGCTCGCTGTGCACATGGTGCGCGACTGGGGACTTTCTCCCCGGCTTGGCCCCATCGGCTACGGCGATCAGGGCCCGGGCTACCTCGGGGCCGGCCAGCTGCAGTCGCGCCCGTTCTCGGAGGGAACTCAACAGGCGATCGACGAGGAAGTCAGCCGATTGCTTTCAGAGGCCGAAGAGCGCGCCCGTAGCCTGCTCTCGGCAAATCGCGATGTCCTGGACGCGGTCGTGGCAAGGCTGATGGACAAAGAGACCATGAGCGGAGACGAGCTCCGGGAGATAGCGCGTCAGACGAAAGCTTCACGGTCAGCGACCTCGCCGACAACAGGTTCGTCCTGACAAGCGTCGAGCTCTGAACTCTGAGGGGACATGACGTGCTTATGAGGGCACCCGGTGGACCGGCACCTTCGAGTGATCGCACATCGCAACCCGAACAGGCGACCACCCTTAAGTCCGACGAGCTGAACCTGTTCGACTCGACGGTCGTGGCCGTGTCGTCGGTCGCACCGGCGTACTCCCTGGCGGCGACTCTCAGCCTGCTCTTCGCCGCAGTCGCCTACGCCGGACCGGCGGTGATCATCGTCAGCTTCGTCCCGGTGCTTTTCATCGCCGTCGCGTACTTCTACCTCAACCGCAGGGACCCCAACTGTGGCGCCTGCTACGCGTGGCTCTCTAAGCTAATGAGCCCTTCCCTCGGTTGGTTCAGCGGCTGGGTACAGGTGGCGGCAAGTGTGCTGTTCTGTGTGGCGGCGCCGATCCTGGCTGGCAGCTACACGCTCCAGTTCATGCGAACTGTCGGTTGGATGAGCGCCCGCACAGCTGGGAACACGTGGCTGACAGTTATGGTCGGGGCACTGTGGCTTGTCGTGATCACGTTCATCACCATCTATGGGATCCGCTGGACGGCGAACACGCAATGGCTCTTCTTGTTAATCCAGTACGTGGCTCTGCTCGGAACCTCCATTTGGGGTATAGCCAAAGTGGTTGCCCACCATCCCGTGGGGTCAACCGCCTTCCGCTGGTCCTGGCTCGACCCTCTCTCGATCAACGGCTATAAGGGGCTTGCCGTCGGGTGTGTGCTGGGCCTGTTCTTCTTCTGGGGATGGGACACCGCCGTCAACTTGAACGAAGAGTCGAAGAGCTCGACGAAGATTCCGGGCCTGGCGGGCATCATCTCGATGTTCCTCTTGTTGTTCATCTTCGTCTTGAACATCGTGTCGGCCCAGATGCTGCTTCCCGCCAAGGAGCTCTCCAGCCAAGGCCCGAATGTGCTCTGCTACTTCGCTGAACGGGCCGGCGGTCCCTGGATCGGCTATCTGATGATCATCGCCGTGCTGTCGTCCACGGTGGCGGACACGCAGACAACTCTGCTGCCCGCAGCCCGTGTCACCTTGTCGATGGCGAGGGACGGGGTCTTCCCACGCGTCTTCGGGGTCATCCAGGGCAAGTTCCAGACGCCGATGATCGGGACCCTCATCCTCGCTTTCGTGGCACAGCTCGGGATTCTGCTCAGAGCTGGGTCCCCGACGATCAACTCGGTTTACGGCAACCTCGTCGACAACATCGGTGTGCTCGTCGCCTTCTACTACGGTGCGACCGGCATCGCATGTGCTTGGTCGTACCGGGCGGTCATGTTCAAGAAGGCGAGCTTCTTCTTGAGCGGGATCTGCTTCCCCTTCCTGGCCGGGCTCTTTTGCTTCTGGGTCGGCTACGAGGTGGTGCGCCAGTCGGGCCTCAGCGCGTCGGCTCCGGTCCTTGTGGCCTACGCCATGGGTGTCCCACTCGTGGTCATAGCGCGACGAAGGAGCACGAGCCAGTTCTTCCAGCAACGCCCGATCGCCTACGACTCCGTCAACTGAACTCCAACTCGCGCGGCCGGCGAGAGGCGCTCTTTGTCGCCCGCCAGTGACATGGGACCACCTTGAGATGAGTTTCGCCAGCAGCATGGGACCACCATTTCGCCAGTAATGGGACCACCCCGGAGCATCCACCAGCGACGGCGTCGCTGAGGTTGGACTCGCCACCAGACCCAAGCGGCCCAGGAAGGTGGCGATGTCATTCCGGGAGGTTCACGTGTTTGAGATCCGTGAGGTCCTGCGGCTCTGGCTGCGGGGTGAGGGACTGCGTTCGATCGAGCGAATGTCCTCGGTGGACAGAAAGACCGTCCGCCGTTACGTCGAGGCGGCTGGTGCCTGCGGTCTTGTCCGAGACGAGGGTGAAACCCAGATCAACGACTTGCTGATCAGCCAGATCTGCGAGCAGGTGCGTCCGCACCGGCCCGATGGCCACGGACCGGCCTGGGAGGTGATCAAGGCCAACAACGACCAGCTGAAGACGTGGCTCGTCGGCGAGAAGCTCACGGTCAAAAAGGCCCATGAGCTCTTGGGGCGTCGCGGCATCGTCGTGCCTGAGCGCACATTGCACCGTTACGCGCTCGAGGTCTTAGGCGTCAGCCGTGCGAACAGGCGCACGACAGTGCGTGTCGCTGACGGCGAGCCCGGAGTGGAGCTGCAGGTCGACTTCGGGAGGATGGGCCTTTTGCCCGACCCGGCTACAGGCCGACAGCGGGTGTGCTGGGCGCTCATCTTCACGGCTTGTTACTCGAGGCACTGCTATGTCTTCCTCAGCTTTCGCCAGACGACAGAAGCGGTCGTCTCCGGCTTCGAGGCGGCCTGGGCTTTCTTCGGCGGGGTCTTCAAGGTCGTCATCCCCGACAACATGTCGAGTGTCGTCGTCGAGGCCGACAACTTAGAGCCCAGCTTCAACCAGGCCTTTGTCGAGTACGCCCAGGACCGAGGCTTTCTCATCGACCCGGCAAGAGTAAGAACACCGACCGACAAGCCCCGGGTCGAACGCGTCGTGCCCTTCGTGCGCAACTCGTTCTTTGCCGGTGAGCACTTCATCGACATTGGCGACGCCCAGCGCCGGGCCGAGATCTGGTGCCGCACCCGGGTGGGCATGCGCACCCACGGCACGACCCAGTGCCGTCCGGCCGAGTTGTTCGCCCTCGAGGAGCAAGCTCAGCTTCTTCCAGGCCCGGTTCTTCCTTATGACCTTCCCATCTACGCCACTGCCAAGGTGCACCGGGACCACCACATCGAGGTGGCAAAGGCGCTCTACTCCATCCCCGGCAACCTGATCGGAGCGAGGGTAGAGGTGCGAGCCGATCGCCAGTTGGTCCGTGTGTCGCACCGCGGCCAGCTCGTCAAAGTCCACCCCCGCACCAAGCCAGGTGGGCGTGTGACCGATCCCGCGGATCTGCCCGCGGAAAAGACCACCTATGCGCTTCGAGACATTGAGCACCTAAAGCACCTCGCCCATGGCCACGGGCACTCGATTGGCGCCTATGCCGAAGCGCTCTTGGACAACCCGCTTCCTTGGACCAAGATGCGCCAGGTCTACGCCCTTTTGGGACTCGTGAAAAAGTGGGGCCCTGGTCGCGTCGAGTCCGCTTGTGTCCGGGCGCTCGAGGCCGAGGCACTGAGCGTCCCGCTCATCGGGCGCATGATCGAGCGCGCCATGGAAAACGACACTGTCCAAGAACCGCTCCCGATGAACTCAAGACCGGCTCGCTTTGCCCGTGAGGCGGCGCACTTTGCGACAACCAAGCCCGGTGGTGCCGCATGACCGTCCCCGCCCCGACGATCACTCCCGAGCTCAAGGTGCTCTTGCGCAAGGTCAAGCTCGGACGCTGCCTCGACACACTGCCCGAACGCCTCGCTCTCGCCAAGAGCCGCTCTTTGGCCCACGCCGAGTTCTAAGCCTGAAACCACCGTCGAACCCCGGTGAAGTGACTGCCGGACCCAGAGTTACTGGATTTTGGCGGCGTCGCGACTAGCTATCGGTCCGTGTCCGAGTCGGGGGCGTGTTCGTCTCGCCTGGCACCGATGACTTTCGGGCTGGAGATCGCCGGGCAGTCCACAAGCGATCTCGGCGGTGGCTGGCTCAGGTCCGGAGCGCGCAGAGGCGCTCAAAGCAGGCAGTCCACTGCTCGGCCCAGGGCCAGTTCGTCGGCAAGTGGAGCCGGCGCCGTCGTGCCCGGCGCGTTATGCGACCCGGAAGGCTCAAGAACCGCCGCCGGATCGTCTTGGCGACGAGCGGGCCGTGGATGTGAAGCCCGAGCGAGCCGAGCCAGCGGATGAGGTTGTGGGCGATCGTCGCGCACACCGCCCAGGCGCCGTTGGCACCAAAGTGCCCCGAAGGGCAGTGCGAAAGTCCCGATCCTTGCTTCAGATCTCTGATCGTGGGCTCGACGACAGCGTGGCGCCGGTGGTCTGCGTCGAGGAGGACGGCATCGCCCACACGGTCGGTGATGAAAGCGTGATAGCGGAAGGTGGGAAACAGAGCCGGCTGGGGATCGGCGAGCTTTGTCCGGCGCACGACGAGGCGGTGCCCGTCGCCATAGGTGGTCTCGGCCACCCACGCATCGCCGGCATCGGTGTAGTCGATCGGGTCCCAGGCCGCTTCGTCGATCACCTCGATTGCCCTTTTGACGGCGGCGTTCTGCGGTGCGGTGATCGAGTAGGAGACACCGTGATCCCGGCAGGCCTTTATGACATGGCGGGAGTAGAAGCCCGAGTCGGCACGAAGGCTGATCGGGCCGGTCGACCCCGCGCGTCGCACGCGCCCGACGAGCTCTCTGACGAACCGTTCCGCCCCACGTCCCGATCCGGCCGATCCCTTTCGGAACCGGACGTGGAGGACCTCGCCTGTATCTGCACGTGTGCCAACCAGTGGGTGGTAACCGAGGACGTGGGTGTAGCCGAAGGCGGCACCTTGCTTGTGGTCCCCGTGCACGGGACAAATCGTCGAGTCGACGTCGATGATCATCGGCTCGGCACCTGGCCCCGCGCCAAGAGACCATGCCCGCGTGAGCATCGCCTCGGAAACCTTGTCGAGCTGGCGGACGTGGCCGAAGCTGAAAGCCCGGAGGAAGGTCCCGAGCGTCGATGGCGCCATCACCTTATGGGCAAGGACCCCTGAGGTCGATCCAGACCGCAACAGGTCGGCGTCATCGATGCACTGCGCGCCGGCGACCATCGCATGCACGAGCGTCGCGATCCGACGTCCCGGGAAAGGATGGACATCGACCAGCTCCTCGGCGAGGGATTCAAGACCGAGCGTCTCGCTCAACACAGCGACGAGAGCGAGCCCGGCATCGGCCACCGCATGGTCGTCATCGAACATCACCGACAGGCGCGACGGGCTATGAGAAAATGGCATCGAAAAGGTGCCTTTCTGACCGAGGGACTGGGTTGTTTGGAGACTCCCATTTTCCCTGATCGGGGCACCTTTTTCGCGGATGGTCGGGCCTCTAAGGACCTATCTGGGCGGTGGTTTCAGGCTAAGAGCTCGTGTTGTCCGACGAGGTCACAAGGCGAGACACCCACTCGGCCGATCTGCGGTCAAAGATTGCCGGGCTCGAGGGATCCATGCGCTTTGAGAACTGGGACGACTCGGCCGCGGTGAACTTCGACCGGGCCATCTTCGACGAGCTCGTCTCGCTCAGATTCGTCGAGGCCGCCTACAACGTCTTGATCCTCGGTCCGGTGGGAGTCGGAAAGACGTTCCTCGCCACTGCTCTCGGACATGCGGCTGTCCGCCGGCGCTACAGCGTGCACTTCGAACGAGCCGATCAGTTATTCAAGCGTCTCAAGGCTTCCCGGCTCGACAACAGCCACGACGCCGAGATGCGAAAGCTGCTGCGTGTCGATCTGTTGATCCTCGATGATTTCTGCCTGCAACCTCTCGATGCTGCGGACACCGCCGACATCTACGAGCTGATCGTCGAGAGGCACCGCCAGGCGGCGACGGTGACGACTTCGAACAGAGAACCGATCGAGTGGCTGGGGCAGATGGCCGATGCCCTCCTTGCCCAGTCGGCCATCGACAGGTTGCAGTCCTCGGCCTATGAGCTCGTCTTGGAGGGCGAGAGTTACCGACGCCGCCAGAAGCCCTCACCTGGAGATCCGGGCGAGACAGCCCAACGTCGCCGACGCCGCGCTTGACCGCAGCCAACTATCCCGGCATTATCGCCAAACCGACGCTCAAAGAACTCCGGACCCGGTCCCATGCCCATGGCGAAGAAGTGGTCCCATCAAGCTGGCGAGCGACACTCTTGCGATCGGTGCCGGAGCTTGTCTTGACCTGCGTTTCTTCTCGGGTTCGACCTCGATCCTGCGGCGTCAAGGTGTTGTCCTCGGCACCGTCTTAGTCCGACGCTCCTCTCTGCGGATCCAGATGAGATAGCTCACCACACCGAGAATAAGCGGCGGCACATAAGTCGTCAGCCGCCACAGGAAGTCCGCTGCCAGGGCGTGGGACGCGTTCGTCCCGAAGGCTGTCATCATGGCAACGAACGCCGCATCGACTGTTCCGAGGCCCCCCGGCGCGATGGGCACCGCGCCAGCCAGCCGGGCTACCGCAAATGAGGTGAGCACCCCGGCAAAACTGACCTGGGTGGGGGAGACGCCGACTGCCCGCACGATGATGAGGACGAGCAGTAAGACGGCGAGCTGACTGGCAAGTACCGCCCAGGTGAGAATCCAACCTCGACGGTGGGCTGTCTCAACGGTCTGGCGACGGAAGTGCAACACAGCGCGCTCGGTCCGGTCCACCTCCGACTTGTGAAAGAAATGGAGCACCCAGTTGACCACCTGATCGGCGAGACGACCGAGCCTTCGGGCGTTTGTCTCGGACCGAAAGACCAGCCATAAGGCCACTCCCGCGACTATGAGGACGACCACGCCGAGGACGGCGGCTGCGAGAGCACCCTGGGGCGGGTGTCCCGTCGCCGCTAACAGCGCGACCGCGGCAATCGGCAGGCTGAGCTTGGCGGCCAAGTTCCAGATGCCTGTCACAACGACCGCCGTGGAGATTTCGAGGTCGGTGAAGCCGAAGGATGAGAACATCTTGTAAGTCATCCCGATCGCCACGGCGCCGCCGGCGGGCACGGTGCTCGAGATTGCGGATGTGGTCGCGGTCTCGAGAAAGCCGAGCCGGAACCGGAGCCCAGGCAGAGCAGCCTGATAAGGCCAGACGATGGAGGTCTGATTGACAACGGCTGCAACAGCGATCGCAACCCACCACAGAGCGCCAAGGCCGGCCATATGGGCCCAAGTGTCGGAATAGCTTGCGAACTGCGGGATCACTCCGACGAACATGAGAACCAGCAGGGCGAGGCCGCCCGCGGCACGGAGCAGTGTGTGCCAACGGAGTACAGGCTTGCTGACCGCCTGGTCACCCTGTCGCGCGCCTCGATAGCTGCTCTGCTGGCGCTGGCGGTCACCTTCTAGCCCGGACATTGACAAACTTGTTGCTCGCTTGACGGCGTAATGATCGGTCTAGGTGCCGATGCTATCTGTAGATTTCGAACCGACTCATGGTGTTCGCTCCATGCGGCTCGAAAGACAACTCACAAAGCTCGAGGGACCGGTCGATTTTTCTTGACTTGCTTTGGAAGGGCGCACTTCCCTAGCCCACGAGACGGGGCTTCGGGAGCCAGCCATGTCTGGTCGGAGTTACTCGTTGTTGCGTGCCGCGTACTCGACTGTTTGGAATGGCCAGTTACTCTCCAGCCAAGTGCGGATCGCATCGTAGAGGGGTCGATCGAGGTCGCTTCTGTCTGCGCAAACCCAGGAGCGCACCTGTGCCGAGAGGTGTTCCTTGCGTGAGGGATAGATGTACACGCACCCGACCACCTCGCTTGCGACGTCGAGCACCGTATAGGTGAATCCCTGTCGGTGCTGGAAGTCCTCAGCGTGGCGTTCGAGGTCTCGCAGATTGTCGGCGGCTGTCATCAGGATCGGCCAGGAGCCCCATGGGAACCCGGGAGTCGCTCTGATGTGCTCGATGCTCGACGTCCAGGCGGCGTAATCGCGCTCGTTGTGTTCCGGTCCAAGCGGCTCCAGGCGAAAGCCATCAAACGTCAACTCGGTCGGAACTGTGAAGTCAGCGGGGACGAACTCGATCGGCACCCAAGAGAGCGTATCGACCCGTTGCCGGTTGTGGCCCAGTACCTCAAACCGATCCTGCAAGCGGCGCTCGATGGCCTTCGCCCACCAGCCCCCGGGGACTCCAGCTAAAGCAGGGATCCGTAGCTCCGGGGACCGGGCGGTCGTCGACTTGGCAACCGGTCGGATTCTTGCCGGCCGCTTAAAGCCCCGCGAAACGGGACTCGTCCGCAGATGGATCGACATTCGTCGTACGACAGCTGTTAGGAGGTACGAGGGCTGCCGCCACTGCAACTGGCTTAGGAACCACCATCCTCCACACCGTAGGGCCACGGTCCTTGACACCACAGTCCTCCATCGACAAACAGAGTCTGACCAGTAATAAAAGTCGCCTGTTCGCCCGCAAGGAAAACAACTGCGTTTCCGACGTCTTCCGGCGTGCCCACCCGCTTGGCCGGTGTAATACGCGACCAAGTCGCAGCGTACTCCGGGTTCTCACGTTGGGTACGAGGAATTTCGATCGCTCCTGGCGCCACACAGTTGACCCTAAGACCCAGTTCGGCCAGTTCCACTGCTGCCACACGCGTAAAGGCCTCAATGCCGCCCTTCGACGCGCAATAGTCAACAAGTCTGGGAAACGGCACACGATTGGCACCCGAACCGGTATTTACGATGCTGCCACCGGTACCCATGATTCTTGCTGCTGCTTGTGTGCAAAGAAATGTGCCTCGGAGATTGACACGAATGGTTTGGTCCCAGTCGCTTGGAGCCAACTCGACGAGCGGTGCCCAGGTCTGCCTCCCCGCGTTGTTCACAAGCAAGTGAAGCGCGCCCATCTCCCGAAGCTCTAGCTCAAACATCCTTTTCACATCCTCTTCGTCACCTACGTCGCCAGGCAGCAGCAAGCAGCGGCGCCCAGCAGCGATGACTCTTTGCTCCAGTCGCAACGCGTTCTCCTCGCTGGTCCGGTAGTTGATGGCGATATCCCAGCCAGAGTCTGCCAAGCAGACGACTATTCCTTCCCCGACTCCCCCTGCGCCTCCAGTCACAAGCGCTACCCGTCCAAGTGTGTCTGCCTCTCCCACTCCCATCCCTCTCCGTCCCAAACCTCTCCCAGTTTCTCGCTTCCGTGAACACGTTGCCGTTACAGGTGCTCGTTGCCCTTCCGCAGGAGCTTCTACGAGCGTCGAATGAGTTGCGACCTGCCGTCTCCCGGCCAAACTTCAGCGCCGGCCCACGGTCCAACTAGTGGCACAAGATCGTTACAATGCCCCCCAGCAAGTCTGCGTCTGTACGGGAGCATTGGAGAGTCACTATAGGTAACTCCCCCCTGGAGGAGTGTTCACAAAAGGCTTTGAGCAGGGCTCGAGCGCGCTGGCTACGGTGGCCACCACAGGCTAAGAGGGTAAGTTTCCACAGGGCCCGATGGCGAATCGGCCCTAGGCAGCGAAATATCTGAATACCGTCAGTCGTCTCCAGGCCGAGCCTCCGTCACTACTCTCGTATAGGTAACTGTCGCCGGTGCCCTTGGCCGCACTGAAGAGCACCCAGGCGTGTACAGCGTCGATCGAAGCCGTGGTGAGCCATGTGCTGTCGAGCGGGAAGGGCCACGGCGAACGTTGCGAGCCCTGTGGTTCCTGGAATGAGTGGATCCTCCAGTGGAGGCCGCCATCTCCGGTAGAGGCGAAGGTGATGGCGCCGAAGTCCCCGTTAGGCGTCGTGAACCACGCGGCGGTCGGTGATGCCAGCGTTAGCTCGAACGGTCCGGAAAGAAAAGGTGCCGCCTGCGGGCCGCCGCGAAGAGAGGGCAGCTTCGGCCTGGCCACTTTTACCTCGCTTGGTGAGCGCAGTACATCCAGCCAGGACCGGCCGAGGTTGAGGCTGCGAAGCAGGTCGAAGGTGGTTGGGATGCCCTGCATGTCCATGGGGCCTGCAGGCTGGGTCACGAGCACCCAGGCAGCATCTCCTCGGCACGCGGCGATTCCTGCACCGGCAGGCTCGTGGGCGTAAACGCTTAGAGGCAGCAGATCAGGAGAAAGTGCGACTCGCCAGCTTCGTCCCGAGTTTGCGCTGACGAGGACGCCGTAGCGATTGCCGCGGTTAGCGACAACCCAGGCGATACCGTTGGCGCCCAGGCAGATCTCGGCCGGCTGACCCCCACCTACTGTGGCATCGGCGATCGTCCATCCGCGAGGGAGACGTAGTGGCTGCCAGGTCGTCCCCGCGTCTGAGGTGAGGTAGAGCCGTTGGTAGCCGACCGAGACCACTCCCGCGCTCGCCGACCAGAAGTCGAACCCGGCGACGCCGCCCGCATCCGGGTGAAGGAGACCCTGCCAGCTGACACCCCCGTCGGTGGTTCTTATCAATGCACTGTCGGCCAGGGAGAAGCCGACCTGGCTGTTGACGAGGTCTAGCTGGCCCACTGATGAGGCCGCCGCGAGTCGCTCGACCCAGGTCCGCCCGCCGTTGGTTGAGGCCAGGAGTCCCGCCGCCCCAGCTGCAAAGGCCAGATGCGGTCCCGCGATCGCGACAGTCGAAACCGCTGAGGGCTCGTAACCAGACGGGGGGACCGACTCTGCGGTCCATGTACGGCCTCCGTTCTGTGTGCGCATGGCGACGACAGTGCCGGTCCCTTGCACGAGGCCGTAAATGGGCGATGTGAACGAGGCGGGCTGACCGGAAGGGCTGTATGGCGAGCGCACAAAGGTCCAGGTCCGGCCGGCGCTGGTCGTCTCGATAAGCCCGCCGGGCGCTGCCAGCACCCAGTCAAGCGCGTTGATGGGGTCGAACCAGTCGGCTGGTGTGCTCTGCAATGGCAGCGCCCGGGTGTCGACGCTCCCTGCGATCTGCCAGCTTCGCCCCATGTCGGTCGAGCGCTCAATCACAAGGCGGGAGATCCCGACCGAGACCGGTACCACGATGATGGGCGACGCCGCTGATCCGACCACATACGGGGACCCAACGTCAGTTCCGCCGTGGTCGAGCACGTCCCATTGCCGCCAGCCGCCTGCCGGTGCCGGCAAGGAGGAGGGCATCCATTGCAGGCCCCCGTCATGGGTGATCCAAACCAGCGGATGAGCGGAACCGTGTTCGCAGTCGCCCTCGGTGAACCAGCCGACATCGGCGTTCGCGAAGGCAACGTGAGTAGGGCTGAAGGTCGGGCAGGCCGTTGAGCCATAGGAGGCGAGTGCGAGACCTTGCAGCGGCAGTTCGTTCGATGTCTCGCTCCAGGTGCGCCCGCCATCCGAAGTTCGCCAGAGTGACTCGGTGAGCGAGTCAGCAACGCTGGGGAGAAAGACGGTGCCGACTCCGAGCAGCCAGCCATGCTCGGCGTCGGAGAAAAACAGTTGATAGAAGAGGACGTTGGTGCCGGCCGACGGCACTCCTTCTAACTCCGCGGACTGGAACCAGTGCTCTCCACCGTCCGATGTGCGGTAGACGGTCGTGTCGACGCCCGCGCCTACATTCACGATCCAGCCGTCCTCGGGCCCAAAGAAATAGCTCGCGGCGGGACCGATCTCGCTTGCTGATGTGTTCGGAGGAAAAACGGTCCGCCAGGTCTCGCCGCCGTCTGTGCTACGGAGTGCCCCTTGTGAGAACGACCAGACGACGCCATTGGCTGTCGCGAGGAAGTTCGGTGCTCCCGAATCCAGCACGGGCTTGGTGGCTCCAGCGTCACCGAGGGGGACAGAACCGCCACTCACTACTAGGGCCAGCGCCGCTGCAACCGTCACTGCCAAGGTGGCTCGCACCGTGGCCGTTCTCGGTCCCTGGGCTGTGCGGCGGCGCGAGTACGTCGCCGAGGGCGGTTGGTCCCTTCGAGCCCGATCACGAAATAACGGCAGGACTGAACGAGTTTGCGCGTGCAGGATGCTATGGGCTCTTTGGCTTCGACAATCGTCGGCCTCCACCTCCCCAGGTGTGTCACGACCGGATTCGATAGCCGCCCTCGGCAATAGCCTCTACCTGCGAGAGCCATTTTGGCAGGATCCCTGAAGCGCGGCCGGGAGACTGACAGCACCAGTGACTACCGTCGCTAACTCGGCGGACGGCGGGCTAAGAGCTGCGATGTTCGCCCACCTAGACCGCCTCATTGTTGCGAGTCCAGACGGAACCCTTCGTTCCGAGGCGATCAATACGTTCTCATTCGAAAGTCGTCCCCTCCGCCTCATCGTTCAGCCAGGCATCTGGAAGCCAGTAGGCCTGCAGGCAGCGCTCACGATCCGCACGACGTACACGCCACAGGCTTTGTCAATATCCAGCGAGGCTTTCTCCGGGTCTTAGGTCTGCTCAAGAGCACCGTGCTCTTCGGTTTCACTTTCGCGGTGTCAATCTCGACCGCGTCCGCAGCTTTCGCGCCAAGTTCGAACACGCCGAGCGCTAACCTCGCACACGGCAAAAGCGCAGAATAGGGATCTGGTCGGAGCTGCTGGGCCAGCTCGCACGCCACCCAGAGGACACGGGCCCACCCGGCTGAGTTCCGACTCGACAACCGATCGTTGTCACTGACTAAGTCCTTCGCGCATCCGCGAAGGACTTCAGCGCGCCGCCTCCCGTTTAGGCCGTTTCCTTGATGCTCGCTCTACCCGCGATTGGCGCAAATCAAGTCACAGACACCGCCGCGAGGGAACTCGCACACAGTTCTGTGAACATCCCCCAGAGGAGTGTTCACAGAACTGCGGTGAGCAGGATCCGTTTCGCAACGGTGGGGGAGTCTCCACAGGATTAGAGAGTTGGTCTCCACAAGTTCGTGATGGCGACTCTGTGCCCGATCCTGTATCTGACCCACCCCACTGCCGCGCCTAGGGGTTCGCGTCGGAAGGCAAATTTCGACTGCCTTTCCCGCTGTGAAGCGGGTTTGAAGGAGCCTACGCTGGGGTCGTGAAGGCATTCGTCTAACTAACGGGTGCTGTGCTGGTCGCGATTGCGATCGGCGTTGCAATCAGCTCTTGGACTTGGCAGAAGCCGATTCCCTCCAACAACCAGCGGGCTGACCCTCGGATCCGTCTGCCCGACCTCCTATTGCGCGCAATGCCGACACCCGTCCCGCCAACGCCTATGCCGGTTGCTTGCCGAGATTGTTCGGGTCAGCAGCCGAAGCACTGGTCCGGGTGGTTGAAGGCGATTTGTGAGTCCGTGAGAGTCAGCGTCGCGGGAGAGGCTGTAAAGAGACCGCCGCCTTGGAGGCTGACGCCTTGGCCTCCCTGCAGGACGTTGTGTGTGACGCTCGTATTCACGAGGGCCAGCTGCACGGGCGGGCTGGATCCGGTGACCGCATCAAAGCCGTTCCAGATACCTCCACCCTGGGCATGGCCGCTCGGGCCTTCCGCTCGCACGACATTGTCGCTCACCTGGTCGTTGCGCATCAGCAGCAGGCTGTCGTTGAAGACCGCCCCGCCCTCGACCTGGGCCGTGCCTGTCTCGCTGAACGATTCGGTGAGGTTGCCGCTGATATCACTGTCCTGCACCGTCACCAGCTGGGGACCGCCGGGATTACCGAAATAGGAGACAAACAGGCCCCCGTTCGTGTCGGCTAGGCCGCTCGGAGATGTTTGCAGATCGAAATTGTCGTCGATACTCGTGTTGCTGATCCTGCCCCCGCCGTCAAGCTCGAGGGCGTCGCCGTCTGGTCCGACATCTGCCGTAGTCAGGGAGGTTGTTGTCGTCTGGTTGTAGTCGACCTGAGTGTCGCTCATGATGAGCGGGCTGTACCCGACGATCATGCCAGCGTCGATGGCCGTCCCCTCGCCTTGTGGGTCGGTTGCAGTCACCAAGTTGGAGTCGATCGATGTGTTCTCGACCGTCGTGGAAATGCCGTCTCCCACATGGACGCCGCCGGCATTGGCACCCATATTTCCCTGCGCGCCTACCGATGCAGGCAGCGTGTTGTTGGTGAGACTGGAGCTGTTGTGGCTCACGGTCGTGTCTCGAAGAGACAGGGTGCACGGGGTGCACGCTCCGGCCGAGACGGTCGTGTCGAACATGATGCCCGCACCTTCGGCAAAGCGACCATTTGGTGCGACGGCGATCGCCCGGTTGCCGGTCACGACGCTGTTGTTCAGGTTAAGGGCACCTTCCTGCGTGTATATACCGGCGCCGTCGGCGTCGCTTGCTAGAGGTCCCCCCGCCTCGTTGTCGCTGACAATCGTGTTGTCAACCGTCAGGATGCCCCAGTTGTCGATACCGCCTCCGCCGCCCTGGGCGAATTGGCAGTCCTGGGTCCCACATGAGAAGCCTGCATCGACCGATGTGGTTGGTGCGGCGGTGTTGTCTGTGATGACGCTGTTGCTGACGGTGAGGGTTGCGCCCGTGGCGAAGTCCTCGGTCGGCGGGATGAAGATGCCGCCCCCGTACGCGATCACCCCCTCCTCTCCCACATAGGCCGTTGATATCGGGCTCGAATTCGTTACGCCGTTGGTGATCGTTACGCCGGTAATCGAGACGGACGGCTCAAGCGTGGCCGTGAAGCTCCCGACGGTGATTACCGGACCGCCGCCGCTGATAATCGTTCTTTGAGCACCGGCACCGTTGAGCATCAAGTTCTCATCGATCGTGAATCCGCCGAAGTAGGTGCCAGGGCCGACGCTGATGGTGTCGCCATTGCTTGCAGCTGCGATTGCAGGAGCGATCTGGGTGTAGGCACAGCCCACCTGGCATACCGTCAACGTCGCAGCCGACGCCGACGTTGCGGCCGTCAGCGATACAAAGGCAGAGCCCACGAGAAGTGACAGAGCCCCGCCAGCACGGAACAACCGACGCCTTCTCCCCTCTCGGAGGCTGATACTGGCATTGGACACGATTGATTCCCCCCTCACCGTACGGGAGCCGCATCCCTTTGAGCGTCAATCGGGCATGAGTCTCCTCTTCGCAAGTTGGTAAGTATGCGAACCTCGCCTCGCAACTCCCTGGAGAAAAGCTGAACAGCCTGGTTAAATCGCTGAATGCACTTTGCCGTGCTTGGTCCCTTAGAGGTGGTGGAGAACGGACGTGCGGTGCCTTTGGGGGGCCGCAAACAGAGAGCGGTTCTGGCGATGCTGCTCCTGCAGGTCGATCAGCCCATGTCCAAGGAGACGCTGATTGAGGGAATCTGGGGCGAACAGCCCCCGGCCTCCGCTTCGGAGACCCTGGACACCTACGTCTACAGGCTTCGCCGGCTTCTCGGCGCGGACCGCCTGGAGAGGCGACCCGGGGGCTACCTCCTCCACCTCGAAGCGGGCGAACTCGACCTAAGTACCTTCGGCCAGCTCGTCGCGGCAGCCGAGCAAACCCTACCCCTGGACCCTGAAGCTGCTGGTGCAACACTCCGTGAGGCCCTCGCCCTATGGCGAGGACACGCGTTGGCGGACCTGCGTTATGAGCCCTTCGCTTCCGGCATAGCTGACCAACTCGACGCGCAGCGGTTGGCAGCGCTCGAGCGACGGGTCGAAGCGGATCTGGCCCTCGGCCTGGGAGCAGAACTGGTCCCTGAACTTGAGCATCTAGTGGGCGACCATCCCACACGTGAGCGCTTAGTAGCCCACCTTATGGCGGCGTTCTACCGTGCCGGCCGGCAAGGGGATGCTCTCGCCGCCATGCAGACCTGCCGCCGCCAGTTGGCCCAGGAGTTCGGGTTGGAGCCGGGACCGGAGCTACGCCAGCTGGAGCAGCGCATCCTCGGGCACGACGAGGCGTTGGTCCCAGCCCCGTCCTCTCGGCCTAAGGCCCAGAGCCGGGCCGTGCCGGTTGTTGAGCGCCGCAGGCGCCACCGGGCCTGGAAGTGGGCGGTCTCCGCCGGCACTATCACCGCCGTCGCCCTGGTGGCAGCTCTCTTGTGGGTACCAGGCCAGCGAGCCATATTGGCCGTTGCCGGCGACGCCAACATGCTGGTTGCCATTGCCAGCCGCTCCGACCATCCGACCGAAAGCGTGCAGCTCCCAGCCGAGCCCGGGGCCATCGCTGTAGCCGGCGGGGACGTGTGGGTGGCCAGCCCCAGCGCAGGTGCAGTGCTCGAGGTCGACCAGGACCAGGGCACGGTGGTCGATCGCATCCCGGTCGAGGGCGAACCGGGCAGCTTGGTGAGCGGCGGAGGCGCTTTATGGGTTTCCAGCACGCTCGGCGCGACGGTAGAAAGGATCGACCCCGCGACCGCCACCGTCACTTGGACGGCCCAACTGGCACAGACGGGCTCTGTAGCGATGGCGTATGGAGACGGCGGCGTGTGGGTGGCGGACTCTACGAACCAGGATCTCGTGGAACTGGGCTCGTTATCGGGGTCGGTCCTGCGCACCTTCTCCCTCGATGTGCACCCGACGTCGATCGCCTTGGCTGATGGCTTGATATGGGTGGCGGCCTATAGCTCCGGGACCGTCGAGGCGATCGACCCTTCGAACGGGCAAGAGGTCGGCACGGTGAGCGTTGGCAACGGCCCGTCGGCGATCAGCGTCGGCGGGGGTTACTTGTGGATCGCCAACAACCTGGACAGCACAGTTTCAGCGCTGGACCCGGCCACATTTACGGTGGTCAGCACGATTGCCGTGGGTAGCGGGCCAGCCGCATTGGCGGCCAGCCAGGGCGCAATCTGGGTGGCCGACCAGTACTCTGGAACCGTCTCGCGTATAAGCCCGCGGCGCTTTGCTGTCGTCGCCAGCCTCGACGTCGGCGGCAACCCCATCGCGTTGGCTCTCGGGCTCGGACGGGTTTGGGTGGCGTCGTCCGCCCCCGATGGGGGTGACCGAGGCGGGACGCTGGTGCTCGTCAGCACTCAGGGCTTCAGCACAGTCGACCCGGCGATGTACAGCGGGATGGAAGCGGGCAGTTTCTCGCGCCTGGCCTACGACACCTTGGTCACATACGAGGCTGCGCCTGGCCCGGATGGCCTGAGGCTGGTACCCGACCTCGCCCTCCAGATCCCTGCTCCAACAGACGGCGGTCGCACCTACAGTTTCCGGCTCCGCCAAGGCATCCGTTACTCAAACGGGGCCTTGGTCAAGGCGAGCGACTTCCGGTACGCGCTGGAGCGCCTTTTCGCACTCGGTTCTCCTGGGGCCAGTTTTTACAGCGGCCTGGTCGGCGCCGCCGCTTGCCAGGATCACCCGGGCAACTGCGACCTGTCCCAGGGCGTGGTCACCAACGACGAGGCCGGCCTTGTCGTCTTTCATCTCACCGCCCCCGACCCAGATTTCCTCGACAAGCTCACGCCCTTCGCCTATGCGGCGCCCGTCCCGCCAGACACGCCTGAGCGCGACATGGGGCTAACGCCGGTCCCGGGCACGGGTCCCTACCGCATCGCCAGGGTTACGCCGCGCGAGGTCGCATTCGAGCGGAACCCTTACTTTCGCGAGTGGTCCCACGCCGCTCAGCCCGAAGGTAACCCCGATGAGGTCATCTGGCGCACCCTCTCCTCCGAACAGGACGTCGAAAGACAGATCACGCAGGGCACGGCCGACTGGACGTGGCAGTCAATCCCGCCGACGGACTTGCACGCCCTCGAAGTCGAGGACCCGTCTGAGGTGCGTTCAAACCCGTCATTTGTGGTGGAGTTCATCCCCCTCAACACCCGGGTTCCCCCGTTCAACAGCCTTTTGGCTCGAAGGGCGCTCAACTTTGCCATCGACCGGCGCAAGATAATGGAGATGTACGGAGGGCCGACTGTAGCCACACCCAGTTGCCAGCCTCTCTTGCCCGGTCTGCTCGGTTACAAGCGGTACTGCCCGTACACCCTGCACCCTACGCGTGACGGGGCCTGGACGGCGCCCGACCTGACGCTAGCCAAGGCGCTGGTCGTCGCGTCCGGCACAAACGGAGACATGGTGACCGTCTGGGGATCGCCCGACGAGGGGGCTATACAACCCGAAGAGGCGGCCTACATCACCAATGTGCTCCGTTCGCTCGGTTACCGGGCACGCCTCCACATGGTCCCGATCGGATCTATAACCCAGCCCATGTGGGCAAGGTTCCAGATTTCGGTCGAAGGCGACTGGAACCCGGACTATCCCGCGCCCTCTGGCTTTTTGCCGTCGTTTTTCTCTTGCAATGGCGGTCAGGACAACGGTTACTACTGCAACCCGGCCATCGACCGAGAGATGACTGAGGCCACGCTGCTCGAGCTTCAGAGCCCGGCGCAGGCGGCCGCCGTCTGGACCGAGGTCGACCACCAGCTCACAGACCAAGCGGTGTGGGTGACGACCGTCGACCTCAATGAAGTGGATATCGTTTCGCCTAGGCTACGCAACTACGAGTTCAGCCCTGTCAACGGGTTTCTCGCCGACCAGGCTGTTGTGAACTGACCGCGACGGGCTCCCTTGTGCACTGGAGCCATGTCTGCAGAGCGGCGTCGTTGCGTCCGGAACGCGACTAACTCGCCTAGCGCGCTCCACGTCGACACGTGGGGTCCACTTCCCCCGCCAAGGCCGTTCAGGGAAGCTCCCGGTGCGCCGACGAACCCCTGATAAGGCACGCCGACATGGACGGCCCCGCGGCGCCTGCTCGGACGACAAAGCGGGCCGGCCATCGGCCCTGACGGTCGCAAGCAGTACACGCCCGACCCCGACGCCCGGGCAGGGCACGGCTCGGCCAATGAGCCTCACAACGCCGGGCCTTACATCGGCTACGAGCTCCACCTCGCTGTGCAAGTGCGAGATGTCCCACCGACTACATCGAGCGGACAACGCTCGGGCCGGAGGTCCCCAACCTCATCACGACGATGGTGATCACCCCTGCCGGCACCCCTCGGGCGAAGTCGATTGTCAACCCGCTCATCGACTCCTGCTGCGTCAGTTACCGTCCTGGTCAGCGAGTTCCACGGCCGTGAGCGCGAGAAGTCGTGTGGCGGCGGCCATGTCGCGTGGCGGCGTCCACTCTTCCGGGTTGTGGCTGAGACCGCCGATACTCGGAACGAAGATCATGCCTGTGGGGCAGAGCCGCGCTAGTCGGACTGCGTCATGGAAGGAGCCGGAGGCGAGGGTGCGACAAGGCAAACCCAGACGTTGCGAGTTGCGTTCGAGGAGGTCCACGATACGGTTATCAAACTCGATCGGCTCGGCCAGCATCGTGCGCTCAAGGGTGACATCGCACCCCACGACCGGCCCCGCCATCGCGGAGATCAAGGCTTCGACACTGTCGAGCACGGCTGAGTCAGGGTGGCGCAGATCGATGCTCAGTTCAACCTTGCCAGGGATAACGTTGATGGACCCGGGTTCGACTCGCATCCGCCCGACCGTGAGCCTCAGGTGTTCGTCTCCCTCGCGAAGTAGCTCATAGAGGCGGGAGGCCACCTCCACGGCGGCCATCAGGGCGTCATGCTTTCTTGAAAGCTGTGTCGTGCCGGGGTGGGCTGACTGTCCGATGATCCTGGCCTGGAACCATCTCGCTCCTTGTACCCGGTCGACTACGCCGAGCTGCCCGGCGTTGACATCGAGTACGGACCCTCCTTCGACGTGAACCTCCAAGAAGGCGGACAAGGGGCGACACAGTTCGCGCAGGGGGACGTCTTGGAAGGAGGAGTCGAGCGCGCCCAGGGCCTCGCCGAAGCTCACCCCATGCTCGTCCCTGGAGGCCTTGAAGCTCTCCAGCAATCCCGGGTCGGCGAATGCCGCCGACCCCATAGTGCCAGGGGCGAACCTGCAGCCCTCCTCGTTGGTCCATATCGCGACCTCGATAGGTCTCCGCGTTTGGATGCCGGTTGTTGTCAGGGCTCGCATTGTCTCGATCCCCGAGCAGACGCCAAGCGCTCCGTCCAGTGGCCCGGCCTGGGGCTGGGTGTCAAGATGGCTCCCGATCACGACTGGCTTCAGATCTGCCTGACCCCTCCAGCGGAAGAAGAAGTTGCCGGCCGCATCGCGAAAAGGCGTCGCTCCGAGCGAGCGCGCCAAGTCGACGAGCAGCCGCCTGGCAGCGAGGTCAGACTCGGTCAAAGCGAGGCGTTCGACTCCTTTGTCGGGGAGGGCTCCTTGGGAAGAGACCTCGTCGACAAGGCTCAACAGACGCGCGGCGTCGACTGCCGAAGCGACCTCTTCACCCTGTGCACGTCTCCGGGCCGCCAGACCTTCACCTTCGGTCACGACGCGTCGTCGAGCAGAGTCAGGCTGTACGAGTCTGGACGTCGATCCAACAAGGGATCGTTGAACCGGTTCCAGCGACGATGGGCGCGGCTCACTTCCAGGTCGATATCGGCGTAGAGCACTTCCTCCTGGTCTGCCGAAGCTGGGCCTGCTATGGGCCAACCGGTGTGGCTGACGATGGTGCTTTGGCCTATGAAAGGCTGGCCTCTTTCTACGCCGATCCTGTCGGCGGCAACCACGACGACACCGTTGCAATGAGCGCTCGCCATGCAGAGCACCGTGGCCATGGCCTGCGAAGCGGGATCTTGTCCGGGTATCGGAACCCAGTTGGTCGGGATGCATACGATCTGGGCTCCCGCCAGAGCACAAGACCGGTAGGACTCGGGGAACCAGGCGTCATAGCAGATCATCACGCCGAGGCGGCCGACAGGTGTTGAGAAGACGGGGAAGCCGAGGTTTCCCGGCTTGAATATGGTGTTCTCGTTATCCCAAAGGTGCACTTTGCGGAACAGACCCATGTATCCGGTGGGACCGAAAACGGCTGCACTGTTGTAGAGCGAGTCTCCGCAGCGCTCGGCCATACCGATGACCAGGTAGACCTCTAGCTCGGCCGTGAGCTCAGCCAAGGCAGCTGAGGTAGGCCCCTCGGGTATCGGCTCGGCCAGGGAGCTCGCCTCGTCTCGAGACTCGAAGACGTAGCCTGTGGTGGCCAGCTCCGGAAGGACTATGAGTTGGGCTCCCGCCGTAGCTGCGCCTCGCACATGACCCACGGCTCTCGAGACGTTTGCATCGACCTCGCCGATGGTCGGCAAGAGCTGGACGGCTGCGATGCGAAGCGTCATCTTCTTCGTCACTTCCTCTTCGAGCCTCTAGTTGGGCGCCTGGGGTGAGTTCCATCTTGTCGGAGACGGGGAGCGGCCGCGGATCGCGTCGTCGATTCTCTCTCGACCAGTTCAGGAACCATCGAGATGCGTTGGCATGGCGCGTCCGGGCGTTCAAAGCGGTCGGCGAGCAGTCGGAGCGCCTCGCCCGCAATCGCGTTATGCGGCTGCCTGATCGTGGTGAGCGAAGGTGTGGACAGTTCCGCCAAGGCGATGTCGTCGAAACCGGTGACGAGGACGTCTTTGGGGACGAGAACCCCGCTTAGATGAAACTGGCGAAGTACCCCCAGGGCGATCAGGTCATTGCCGCACACGACCGCGTCGGGCAGTTCCCGACACTCCAGCAGGTCCGTGGCTGCAGCCACTCCCCAGGAGACCGTGAAGTCACCAAGCAAGGGCTTGAGCGGTCTCATCGACAGACTTGCAGCCTCGGAGACAAAAGCGTTCAAGCGCGCGCGGGCAGAAGAGTTTGTTGGCAACGAGCTCACGAAGGCAACACTGCGGGCACCCGCCCGAGCGACGTGCTCTACGAGAAGCTGCAGGCCCACGGAGTCGTCGACTCCTACCCAGTCGGTCGCCCTAGCGCGGATGCTGCGGTCAACCTGTACGAGGGGGACTTGCAACGCTGCGCTTCGGACGGCTTCGCCGCTCTTTTGGGCGTCGCACGGACTGATCATGATCCCGTCGACCTGGCGGTCCAACAGGACCTGAAGCCGGTGGCGTTCCACGTCGACGTCGCCGTGGGAGTCACATAAGAGCAGTTGGCGCGTGGTGGTCTGCAGCTGCCACTCGATGGCGCCGATCAGAGCCGGGAAAAAAGGGTTGCCAATCTGAGGAATAACCAAACCTATGGTGTTCGTGACCTGGCTGCGCATCGCGCTCGCGAGCAGGTTCGGGCGGTAGCCGAGTGCCGCCGCGGCTGCGTGCACGCGCCGCAGGTTTTCCCCTGATACCTGGCGACGGCCGCTTAACGCGCGGGAAACCGTGGCGACGGAGACCCCCGCCTCGTTTGCAACGTCTCGGATCGTTGAGGTCATTTGCCTCCCCTGGCAACCGATTGCCCGGCCTGGACTTGTTCGGTAGAAGACGTCATCAGTGAGTTTAGATTAGCCCTTGACAACACTAAGGGGCGCGTTAGTATGCGGATTGTGGTAACCGTTTGCCACACTCTGGTCGCTGAGTCAGGTCGTTGGGGGTCGCGATGGCACGTGTTCTCGTAGCTGGTGAGTCGTGGCAAACCTTGTCCCTTCACATAAAGGGCTTCGACTCGTTTTTCACCTCGGAGTACAAGGAGGGGGTTGGCAGCTTCAGAGAGGCGTTGGAGCACGGCGGCCATAGTGTTGACTTCCAGCCGAACCATGTGGCTGCGGTCAGCTTTCCAGACACCGTCGAAGCCCTGAGCGAGTACGGAGTGGTCTTTCTGAGCGACATCGGTTCCAACACGCTCCTAATGCCTCCTGTGACCTTCGCCTTCGGCGAGTCCAGACCGAACCGCCTGGTTGCTCTTAGGAGCTGGGTAGCTGACGGTGGAGGCTTGGCGATGATCGGGGGTTACCTGAGCTTTCAAGGGATAGAGGGCAAGGGAAACTACGCCGTCACGCCGCTAGCTGATGCCCTGCCTGTCGAATTGGAGAGAGGTGACGATAGGTCCGAGGTGCCCGAAGGGGCTGTCGTGAGAACGACGGGCCAGGAGCACTCAGTCATCGAGGGCCTTCCTGAGGAGTGGCCTCTGTTGCTCGGCTTCCAAAGGCTCGTGCCGCGGGAGGGAGCGACGGTTCTCGCGACCATCAACGACTGGCCGCTGCTTGTTGTCTGGCAGTACGGGCAGGGCCGGGTGCTCGCCTTCGCGTCCGATATCGGTCCGCATTGGGCGCCGGCGGTGTTCACAGAGTGGTCCGGTTACACGCAACTGTGGGCTCAGGCCGCCTCGTGGCTCGGGCAGGAGACCAAGTGACTGACTCTTTACCATCAAAGCCGCCTCCCGGCCTGGTGAGCGCCCAACGCATCGCGATCGCTGCCGCCGAGCACGCGGTCATGGCAGTGAGTCCTGGCATGTCCGAGTCGGAGCTGGCGGAGCTGGCGGAGTCCCACGCCCGCGCCCTGGGCGCCACTGGCTTCTGGACGATAACGAATGTCGGCTTTGGAGCCGGATCTCTCCGATGTTTCCCGACGGAGCCTCCCACGGGCAGGGTTCTTTGGTCATTGGACGTGGGCCACGTGGACGTCCACCCGGTCACGACCGAAGGTTGGTGGGGAGACTGCACCAGGACCTTGGTGAGCGGGGAGGTCCCAGAGTACAGACAGATGCGCAGCGAGATGGAAGAGGTCCATCGGTGGCTTTTGAGTTCGGCGCGACCGGGAATGCCGGCGAACGAGCTCTACGGGATCTTTCGGGCCGAGGTCGAGAGGCTCGGTTTGGTGGCTCTGGACCGCCTGCACAACATCGGGCACTCTCTCGGTCGCTCTACGTCGTACGACTTCGGCTACATCGACGCCCACAACACCTCCCCGATGTTCGGGGCGTGGGCTATCGAGCCCTTCTTTGGAAATCACTTGTACGGAGTGAAGCTCGAGGACGTCGTTTGGTTCGGCGCTGAGGCGTGCACCGTAGTTTGTTGAATACAGAGGGAAATAGGGAAGGACGGGGGTATCAAAGTGAAAGCAACACTGGTCAGGGCACGCAGCCCGCGGCACGGCCTGTTCAAATTGACAATGGCGGCGGTTGTTCTAGCTCTTGTTAGCATGCTGAGCTACAGCACGCCCCGTAGTAGCGCGGCCACCGCGCCGCTTGCGGTGACAGGTCATAGCTCAGGAGGCACAGCCACCTTTGCAGAGCTTACGGGTCTGCCGCCGAACTACATATTCCCCATGGACAGCTTGCCGTACTTCTCGTTCAACAACATCCTGTTCCTGCAGTTCCTCCTGTATCGTCCGCTTTACTTCTTCGGCGTGGGGACAGACCCTGTTTTGAACAACACGGTGAGCATCGCGAATGCTCCTGTCTACTCGGACGGCGATACCACGGTGACGGTGACTCTGAAACATTACGTGTGGTCCGACGGCACCCCGGTGACGGCAGCAGACATCCAGTTCTGGCAGAACCTGGTGACGGCCAACAAGGCAAACTGGGCCGCCTACGCGCCTGGCTACTACCCGGACAACGTGAAGAGCACTGTCGTTGTTAGCCCAACGACGGTTGTGTTTCATCTGACGCACGCCGTCGACCCGACTTGGTTCACCTACAACGAGCTCTCGCAGATAACGCCTTTGCCCATTCAGTCGATGGACAAGATCTCGGCCACGAGTCCCGTTAAGCGCTACGACGAGACATCCGCGACAGCTGTCAAGGTTTACAATTTCTTGAACAGCCAGTCGAAGATCCTGTCCACCTACGCCACGAACCCGGTCTGGACAACGGTGGATGGACCGTGGAAGCTCGCGAGCTTCAATATCAACGGTCGGGCCGTTTTCGTACCGAACTCTAGGTACTCCGGTCCGATCAAGGCGTCGCTCTCGCAGTTCATCGAGGTGCCCTTCACGAGCGACGCGGCGGAGCTTGACGAGCTGCGAACGGGGGCGCTGACGGTTGGCTACCTCCCCTACGAGGACGTGACCCAACAAGGGGCGATCGCAGCCCACGGATACAGCCTGCAGCCGTGGCAGGACTACGCCTTTAATTACTTTGCCGCAAATGAGCACAACCCGACGGTAGGCACGATCTTGAGCCAGTCATACGTGCGGGAGGCGCTCGAGGAGTTGGTCGACCAGCAGGGCGTCATCAAGGCCTTTTACCACGGTTACGCGGTCCAAACCTGTGGGCCGATCCCGCTCACGCCAGGGGACCCGTATGTGAGCAGCTATGAAAAGAGCTGTCCGTACTCGTTCAATGTCAACAAGGCGAAGCAGCTTCTCGCGAGCCACGGCTGGAAGGTCGTGGTGGGAGGCGTCACAACCTGCGCTCGCCCCGGAGCTGGAAAAAGTGAGTGCGGAGCCGGGATTGCGGCCGGGGCCAAGCTTGAGTTCAGCTTCGTTTTCGCCACGGGCAATGTGCCCCTGGACGAGTCGGTGCAGGTGTACAAGGCCGATGCCAGCCAGGCGGGTGTGGTTTACAATCTTTCGGGGCAGTCATTTGCCTCTGTCAGTGGCCTCGCCCTGCCGTGCACTGCCAAGCAGAGCACTTGCGGTTGGCAGATCGCGGACTGGGGCGCGGGATGGCTGTACTCCCCGGACTTCTACCCGACCGGTGAAGAGATCTTCGCGACTGGTGCCGGTGGTGACACGAGCAACTACACCAACAAGACTGACGACACGAACATTGCTGCGTCCGTGGCTCCTGGGGCAGGACAGGCGACACTTGACAGGTACCAGAACTACCTGACAAGCCAAGTCCCGTTCATTTGGCAGCCAAACGCTCCCTATCAGCTGACTGAAGTCAGCACGAAACTGAAGGGTGTCGTCCCGCAGAACATCTACTTCAACCTTCTGCCCGAGCAGTGGTCGTTCTCGAAGTAGTCGTCTTTTGGGCCTTACGCCGGCGCATTCAATGATCGGCAAGGTCGTCGGTGTCGGACTCTCGACTGGGAGGTGTGGCGCAAGAGTGAAACTTGAGCCACACCTCCCACCCAGGAAACTGAGGCGAGCAGAACGTCACTTAAAGGGAAGCTTTAAAGGGTGAGGCATTACCTGTTTCGCCGAGTGCTGCAGGCGGTCGTGGTGCTGCTTGGCGTCAGTATCGCTGGTTTCTTCCTCGAACACAGCATCGCCGGCGGTCCCAAGCTTGCCCGAGCGATCATCGGTTCCCGAGCCAACAGCGCGACAGTGTCCGCGTTCATCCGCGAGTACGGTCTGAACCGCTCCTTGCCTCAGCAATACCTTGCTTTTCTGTGGCAACTACTGCACGGGAACCTCGGCTACTCCTTCAAGCTGAACGAGAGCGTCGACGCGATCATCGCCCACGATCTGCCCAAGGACTTCCTGCTTGTCGGCTCCGCACTCATTCTGTCGCTCATCGTCGCGGTGCCAGTCGGCATGTTGCAGGCGATCCGAAGGAACAAGACCGCAGACTACGTCGCGACGACCGTGTCGTTCGCGCTCTACTCGATGCCGTCATACTGGATCGGGCTCTTGCTTATCGCGGCCTTTGCGATCACTCTGAACTGGTTTCCACCCGAAGCACCCCAAGCGGCGACGATCACGGGCGTCCTGGCCGAGCCTCGCGCCCTTGTTCTTCCAGTGCTGTCCCTGGCACTGGTGAACTACGCCGTGTTCAGCAGATACTTCAGATCATCGGCGATCGAGAACCTCGCCCAGGACTACGTGCGCACGGCGCGAGCCAAGGGGGTTCCGCTGCGGCGGATCTACATGCGGCACCTCTTGAGAAACTCGCTGATCCCGGTGGTCACATTGGTAGGCCTATCGCTTCCAATGATCATCACAAACGGCCTGATCGTCGAACTCGTCTTCAACTTCCCTGGGCTCGGAATCACGTTCTTCAATGCCGCACAATCCTTGGACTATCCAGTTGAGCTCGGCATAACGATCTTGATCGGCGTCTTTACGGTCGTCGGCTCGTTGCTAGCTGACCTCATGTATGCCGTACTCGATCCGCGGGTTAGATACCGTTGAGTGGATTACCGCTTCCGTCGATAGCGAAAGGCGACTGCCTCGATGTTGTCCAGGACGGGGGCAAGAGGAGCTTGTCCACAGGGACGATGTGGAGTCTAATCCTGCGCACCTTCGTCGAGAACAAACGCGCGCTCGGGAGTGTGGTCCTCCTCGTGCTGATCGCGCTCTTCTGCTTCGTCGGCCCGATGATTTACCACACCAACCAGGTGCTAACGAACCTGCTCGACACCAATAGCCCACCGAGTGGAACGAACCCACTGGGCACGGACAATCTTGGGTACGACATTCTCGGTCGGCTGATGGTAGGCGGGCAGAGCTCGCTTGAGGTTGGTTTAACGGTCGCCATCTTGTCGACGAGCTTCGGAGCCCTATACGGAGCACTGGCTGGGTGGTTCGGCGGAGCACTGGACGAGGTGCTGATGAGAATCGTGGATGTAGTGCTGTCGCTGCCGATGATTCTCGTGTTCGTGTTTCTTGCCACCGTGCACAGCCCGACCCTGTTGCTTCTGATATTCGTTTTGTCGCTTCTGTCTTGGCTCGGGCCTGCCCGGCTGGTGCGTGGCGAGGCTCTTTCGTTGCGGACGCGCGAGTACGTGCAGGCCGCCCGTGGCATGGGTGAGAGACCAATGCGCATCGTCGTGAGGCACATACTGCCGAACGCCATGGGAACGATCGTAGTCAACGCCACATTCCAGGTTGCTGATGCAATCATCGCCTTGGCGCTGCTCAGCTATCTTGGGTTTGGGCTCCCACCGCCAGCAGCCTCGTGGGGTGCCATGTTGTCCAATGGCACCAATTTCCTTTTGGACGGCTACTGGTGGGAGGTCTATCCAGCCGGAGTGATGATCCTTCTCACGGTCATCGCGTTCAACTTCATCGGCGATGCACTAAGAGACGCCCTTGACGTAAGACTCCAGCAACGCTGAGGTACGCGAGATAGGAGTACTTTCGACCATCAGCCTTAAGCGCCTCAGCCAGATCCTTCAACATCTTGCACTCGCTGGCGTCTAGGTACCTGTAAAGACATGAACGGCTACCTCGAAGAGGCGCCGGCATTGTCTGCCGGGCCACCCGGCTAGGCGACCTTCTTCTCCCTGATTTCGGACCGGAACGTGCTCGATTGGCTTTATCTACGTCCTGTCCTTGAGGTGCGAGTCCGCGTACGACCTCAAGGACCGCCGTGGGCGGGTGCGTGCCCTGTACTAGGACGAGCAGGTTGAGGCGAGCACGACTCACCGGCAACAAGCTGCTGCCGAGATGGAGGGGAAGTTCTTCTTCCGAGATACAAGGAGAGAGCAAGGCGCGCCACTATGGAGACGAAGACGACGACGAGAACGTGGGTTTGCTCGCTTCGGGTACCGGCTTGCAAGAGACCATCCCTGAAGGTCCACCAGACGACCGCGACCGCTACCGGTGTCACGGTTACGAGTTCACCGATCGTGAAAGTGGCTCTGTAAGGAGCAAAGAGCGCCCGTGACAGCACTTATGCCACCCACAGGCCGACGAGAGCACCGAGCACGGTCCACGTATAGCCCGAGACCAAGAGGGGATGGTACGAGCAAGCGCTGACTGGTGCTCTGCTGGGACACGAGTGGCCGACAAGGGGAGGCTGCCAGAGCACGGTCACATAGAGGTACCCCAGCCCGGCGAACGCGACTGGCAGGCTTGCAATCACGAGCACCTTCAGCCAAAGTCGCATGTCTCTAATCGTCGCGCCCGGCCTGTCCGTCGTCGGTTCACCACCTCTCGGGTGTCGTTCGGTTTCCAATCCGAGCCGCATCGGGCCGGAGGTTGTTCACGGCGCGGTTCTGGTCGGAGGGTCGACCTCCTGCATCGCCGACTGCAACTGTGGATGGGAATCTCCGACAGCATGTTCCCTACACCGTCGAAGAGGACGGGGTATGGTGCGCGCACGCCCAACTACGGCCAAAGGTATGCGCGAACGGCGAGGGCGCTACGCGCGAGGAGGCGGTCGACGATCTGCGCGAGGCGCTCGCAGGCTTGATCGCCGAGTTCGGAGCCTGATGAGTTGACGGTGACTGTGGACGTGGCCTGATGACCGAGCTGCCCACGGTGTCCGGCCAACGGGTCGTGAGGGCACTTGCGAGGGTGGGGTTTATCAATCGCTCGGATTACCGGCAGTCCTGCGTCACGCCGACGGTCGCGGCACTACAGTCCCGTTTTATCAGGGCCGTGATGTCGCGAAGGGCACTTTGCGCAGCATCCTCGCTTACCTGCAGTTGACTATCGAGGAGTTAGGCAGGCTGTTGTAACCGACGCCAATTTGATACACCCTCGGAGTAGAAGTAACTAACAAGTTCTCGGCGATCAGTCGCCCAATGTCAGACAGGTACGACGAGGCGACCGTGAACAGCTCGACCGAGACGCGCAACAACGCCGCGCCGAAACCCGCGGCAAGGAGAGACCCGGACTCGCGGGAACTGGTCAACGAGCGCGACAGAAAGCGCATCAAACGCATCGGCTTCGGGTTCAGAAACTTCGAGAACTACCGCATCCGCGCTTTGCTCTACGCCGGCAAACCTAACTGGCGTGTCCTCGGCTCGATCGTCGTCCGATGAGGCACGCGACCCCGCCAGAATCCGACGAGCCGCCTAACGACTCCAGCTCGAGTGGCCAAGAAACCGAATTCGGCGAGCTTGAACCAAAAGAGGCGCTCCGGCGCGCCCTCAGAGGAGTTTTGTGAACACAAGGGCCAGAATTTTGAGAACATCCCCTGGAGGACTGTTCACAAAACCTCGGTGAACAGGATTCTCGTCGAACCGGCGTGGGAGTCTCCACAGGTTAAGGGGGTGAGTTTCCACGCCCGCCGGAGGGCGCTGTCTGCGTTCCGCTGACACGGACGGGTCCGACAGCATCCGCTCGGCGTCGCAAGTGCGATTCCTTCTTACCAGAGTGGCCCCGGCGCAGATCACGGGCACCATTCTGTCGTCGGTCGCGCTTTTCGCATCAAGTCCTCAGATGAAGACCATGTGTGGCAACGGCCAACTACTCTCGTGCTCAGCGCCAGAGGCCGAGCCGACGTAGCCCCCGCTGTACGACACCGTTACTGGTACGCAGAACGCGACGTGGCACGACGCGTCTTCTGTAGTACGCCGTGACTTGCTCCGCGGCGTTGACGTTGGTGAACTCGACGAGGCTGTGGATCTGGCTGTTGAGATTCCTGTCTCGCGCTATTTCTTGCATTTCTTCCCCTCTCTTCAGGGTCATGTTGTAGTAACTGATACGAGTATCGGTTACTACCTAATCGCGGGATCGTGCCGCGCGAGCGCGCCTTGTTCGGGCGAAGCGTCAGGATCAATCTCGGTCCCGTGGTGAGCAGCTCATTTGAGTAGTGCGCTTGCGCGACCTGCCTGTGACCGCAGAGTTGCGAGTCGGCAAGTCGAGTCGAGCCTGTTCGTCGGCGCCAACTGAGCAAGCGACGGTCCTTTTCTTTCAAGGCACGCCCACTCAGCTCACCATCGGTAGAAGTGGTGCCTTCCCGAGCTTCCGCGTCCCAGTACCAGCCCGATAATCCACACGAAGAGGAAGATCGCTGCCACGACCCACAACAAGTGAGCGGTGAATCCCAGTCCGAAAAAGAGCAGGACAAATAGCAGTACCAAGAAAATGATCATTTCCTTGCCTTCTTCTCGTCTACGAGGAATGATCGATGGTCCAACGACATCCAGCGCCTTGATATCGATCTGTTGAGTCGCGTCACTTCTTGAACGCGTCTTTGAGCTTCTCGCCGGCCTGCTTTACGTTGCCTTTTACCTGGTCGGCTTTACCCTCGGCGCGCAGCTTATCGCTGCCGCTGACTTTGCCAGCGGTCTCCTTCAGCTTTCCCTTCGCCTGTTGGGCACTGTTCCTTGCCTTGTCAGTTGTTGTCATGTTTGGGCTCCTTGTCTTGGGATTTGAGAAGAGGGGCGAGTCTTCTGTTCCGGCTCCCCGTGTCCTCTGCGCGTCGCTTAAAGTGACTCAGCGATCGCGGATGTTGCGGTAAAAGCGAGGGAGATAAGGCGGGGATGGCCGTGATCTTCCCGAGGTAAGGAACCAGTGGTAGGACTCAGTCCCGAAATCCCTTCGGCAATCTCGCTCGACTGCTCTGCCTCGCGGTGACGACGAAGCGGATCGGGGATCTCCAGCAGGACCACTTCCGCCACGCCCGTGATGTCGAGCAGGCGCAGGACCATGGCCGAGGGTGAGCGGATCGTGAGTGTGCCGCCCGAGCGCCTGTGGCGCGACGCCCCGGCTGCGAGCACTCCCAGTCCCCAGCCGTTGATAAAGCTCAATTGGGCGAGGTCCAACACCACGGACCGGTGTCTCTCGATGACTGCGTCCAAGATCGCGCCCAATTCCGAAGCGTTGACGCGGTCCACCTCGTCAGCGAGCACCGCTCGTGGGTTCGCAAAGGCGACGGTGACTGCGAACTGTCCGAGAGGGTCCTTGGGCGCGACCATTTGGTGTCACACCACTCGGCGTGTGGCCGACGACGGCGAATGGCTTGTCCCCGACAGGAAGGTGCCGCCGCGCGACGCTACGAAAGCTTTGGGCGACAGCACGAGACTGGACACGAAGTCTTGCCTCCGAATGGCGACTGATCACCCAGCTCGCCTGCGACGCCCCTCACTGTCGAAGGTCAGGGTAACGGTACACCTCGGCCGCTAGGTGGACAAGGGCGGCCTTTGGCAATTTCTCGACGAGATACGTGAACCGGGAAAGCATCGACCAAGCGAGGTGCTGTGGACTCAACTGATCTCGAGACCAGCACCATCGAGGACTCCGCTGTCGCGTCGGCTGTCGCGTTTACAGAAGTCGCCCGGAGCCTGTTCCTCGCCGATAGCGTCGAGGACAGTTTGGCGCGGGCAGTTGAGCTCTGCGTGGTCACCATCGAGCCATGTGAGTTCGCCGGCGCCTTCCTCCTCGAAGGAGACGTGGTCACTACTCGAGCCTGCACGGATCCGGTCGTGGCCGAGGTAGATGCCCTTCAGCTACGTACCGGCGAGGGGCCCTGTCTCGACGCCATCGCGCACAAGCTGACCTTCTACGCCGACGAACTTGGCACCGACCCCCGTTGGCCCAATTTTGGGGCAGAGGCAGGTGCGATGGGGATGCGCAGCCTAGTAGGGCTCCCAATGGCCAACGACGGTGCGCTCGGTGCGCTCAACCTCTATGCCCGTTATCCCCAGGCCTTCGGGGTCATTGACCGGGCGAGGGGGCTGCTCCTCGCGTCAATAGCCGGATTCGGCTGTTCCACCGCGCGTTCCCACGTACATACCAGGAGAGGCTAAAGGCTCCTTGATTAGGCCCCTCGATGATCCCGATTTCTTCGCCGCGGTACGCGTCGATCTGGAAGCCGGCACCGTCGTGTGGCCTAACGGTCTCGACCTTGCACCCGAGGTCCTTCACGGCGACTACGAAGCGAAGGATCCGCTTGGCTTTCACGACGTGGCCTCGAGCGCGCAAGACGGCTTGAGCGAGCGCCTGGCGCTTGCGAAAGAGTTGTACCGGGCGGAGATCGCAGCACTTGGCCCGACCGAGACGGGAGAGTGGCCTCTCGGCTTGCCTCGGAGGAGCTTTGTGAACGTGCAGGTGTTTCATGATCCGGCGCGCCTCGCATCTGCACTCGAGCCCTCAAGACAGCCCTCGTCGGTGTAGTGAAACAACCGAGCGGTAGAAAGTAGCGACTCTTATCGGCGATGAGCGCCCTGATCGAACTAGCCCAACTGCGCCCAGATCAAGGTGCTGATGCCGACAAGTACCAGAAGTGACGCTTTTCCTTCGCCAATCGACTGGTTCGTCTCCGAGATGGGCGACAGCCTTCGCCTCGGCGAGCGACCGGTCGACCAGCGCCGTCGCCGTGTTCTTTACTTGATTGCCAAGTGGGCAACCGCCCAAGGCTTGCCTTTGGACCGAGAGGCGATCTTGGATCCGGCGGTGGTCGAGCGGTTCTGCGAGGTCGCACTTTCCAATCCGAACTCCCGGGCCACGATGCGCTCGGACCTGCGCCACATGGCGCCGTTGCTCACGAAGTCGGCTCCCTGGGAACCGCGCGCTAAGGGGATGTCCAAGCGGCAGCTGGCTCCTCCGTACAAGGTTTCCGAAGTCGAGGTCCTAAAATACGACGCCCTGGACCAACCGACACCTGCGAGACGACGCGCAGCGCGCGGCCTGCTCGCGCTCGGGCTCGGCGCGGGCCTTGACGGGCGCTGCTTAGCACGAGTCGGGCCGGAGGATGTGACCTGCGATAACGGTGTCGTCGAAATCGCTGTCGACGAGCCGGCCTGGAGGAGAGTTCTTGTTGTCGCCGAATGGGAGGACGAGGTGCTCGCCCTCGCCGAGAGCGCGGGCGACGGGTGTCTCATCGGTACGCGATCCAATGCCAGAAATCGTGTTGCCGATCTCGCCAAGTCCCTCGTGTGTCCTGCTGGCCATCCCCGTCTCAGTACGGGCAGGCTCCGTTCGACCTGGTTGCTCGCTCACCTCTCGGCCGGTACGCGCGTCACCGAGCTGTGTCAAGCCGCTGGTCTTGAGAGCCTTCTTGTGCTTTCGGACCTAATGGTCTTTGTCGAACCGTTAGACGATGCCGCTGCAAAGACGCAGCTTCGCCGAGGAGAACATTGAGCCGGCCACCGCTCGATCTCACCGGACGGGCGTGCTCAGCAGACGAGTTCCACATCGCTCGCCAGATAGTCTCCCGTTCCGGTGTTGTTGCAGCTCTCGCGCCTTACATGGACTCCGAGGTAGGTCGTCACCGCCGCCTATCTCTGGAAGGCCTCCTCGTCGCGTTTCAGATCAACGCCTTACAGCGCGACCACCAGGCCCATCTGATCGAAGCGGCGCGGATACTGAACGGTCTCAATGAGGACTACCGGCGCAGGATCGGGATCACCGAGTGGGACGAGGACGAAGCCTACGCGCGGGTGACATGGCTGTTCTCCAAGCTGTGCAAACTGCTTGAGTGCGCGCCGGAAGACATGGACGCCCAATGGTTGGCCAACCGACTCACCCGCGCCGCTATCCCAGCGCGGTATCTCTCCAGCCGCTCTGTCGCGGTCGACGGCACCGATATTGAGACCTGGGGTGCGTTCCAGGGGTCTGTCAACACCCTCGAACTCGACGGCGAGGCCGTCGAGACACAACTGATCGAGCAGTCTGGGCCTGCCCCCAAGACCGTGCGAAAGGCGAAGGTGCTCGGTATCGGACAAGACGGCCGGAAGATCTACACGCCCGACCCTGATGCAAGAGCAGGGCATCGTTCGGCAAATGGCGATCACAACGCTGGTCCCTACATCGGCTACGAGCTACATCTTGGAGTGCAGGCCCGCGACGTTCGTTGGACCAACTTCATAGACAAGACGATCCTCGAGCCCGAGGTCCCCAACGTCATCACGACCGCGGTGCTCGCGCCTGCCGGCTCGCACCGCGCGAGGTCAGTGGTCGGATCGCTCATCGCGGACAAGATCTCTGGTCATGACATCGACGAGGTCATCTGGGACCCGGGCTACTCGCTTTGTAGGCCCGAGACGACGACTTTTCCATTGACGAGAGCCGGCATCAGCCAGACCTTCCAGCTCGTGACCTCCCAGCGGGGGATACGACCTTTTTCCAAAGAGGCGATCCTCCTCGACGGTCAGCTGTACTCGCGCCTTGTTCCTATAGAGCTCCGTGACCTCGTGTTTTCCCCACGGCTCTCTAGCGGTAACTGGCGCCTTGCCTACGAGGACTTCAATCGGCGCGCCCGCTGGCGCCTGGTGCGCCACAGCGCTCCCGACAAAGACGGCGTCACGCGCTGGCGCTGTCCTTTCTGCTCTGGGCTACTCAAGTCCCGCAACTTCCCAAAGACGATGCGACGCCCGGCAAGAGTGCCTCTGGTCGTGCTCGACTCCGAACAGCACACCTGCTGCGAAGGGACCGTGTCAGCGCCACCTGTGGACCTTCCTTTGACCCAGCGCATCCCGTTCGGAACGACTGCTTGGCGCGTCTCGATGAACCGTCGGATGGCCGTCGAGTCCGTGAACGCCGCCCTAAAGGGTGGTTTTGTCAATGTCCAACGTGGCTTTCTCCGCGTTTTCGGCCTGCTAAAGCAAACGGTGCTCCTCGGTTTCACACTGGCAGGCGTCAACCTCGACCGTGTCCGCAGCTACCGTGCCAAGCTCGCAGAAGCTGACGCACAGGCGCGCTTCCATACCCGACGAAAGCGCAGGGTCGGGATCTGGTCGGAGCTGCTCGGCGAGCTCACGGTGCCCGATGCGGAGAGAACTGGCCCACCAGGCTGAGTCTCCCGACTCCGCAAAACCAATCGTCCGTGTCAGCCTCGGGGCTCACGCGCCCTTTTTAGGTCTTTCAGCGCGTCACCGACCCGGAAAAGCGGTTCCGAGCGCCTTGCTGAACGCCTGATTGACGCTCACTCAGCCCCAGAAATAACCCCGAGCAGTCTCGCAAGCAGTTTTATGAACATTCGGGCGAGAATTTTATGAACATCCCTGGGAGGCGGCGCCCAGAATCGAACTGGGGTAGAGGGCTTTGCAGACTCCATTTGCTGGACTTTTGTGAACTACAGTGTACGTATTCTCCCTGCTAGAGCATGGTATGAACCTTGGCGGCTGTGAGCGTCCGCGCGATCCACGCGCGATAAGCGCGCGATGGGCGAGGCTTCGAATCACCGCCGGCGTGGCTCGACGGCGACGTCGCCGATCAACCTGTTGACGAACGACGACAGCGAGCTAACTGGCACACGCCTGCAGCGGCCGATGTTGACCGACTGGAGCTCACCACTGGCCATCAACTCGTAGATGGTCGTTCGTCCGACCGACAGTCGGCGGGCGGCCTCTTCGGGCGTCACGAGCAGCTGGTCGTCGGTGATGCAGGACTCGTTCATGAGGGCCTCCTCCCGGACAGTCACAGCGCCGGCCCGTCAGCGGTCACCAGAAGGGCTGAGTCAGGGGTCATCTCGACAACCGCGGCGTGAGTCGCGAAGTACCTTCCCGCCGGAAGTCGACTTGAAGAAGAGTCCCTGCGCGAGGGCGACGACTCGTGTGCGGCGCACGCGCGCGTGAGCGCGCAGCCCGAGTCGAGGATGCGGATCGCCTGACGCCATCCCACAGCTTCGCTCTGGTACACCCGCTCGACGACGTCTCCCGTCTGGCCGCAGCCCAAGCAGTGCCAGATGCCATCGTCGAGATGCAGTTGCAAAGAGGGGGATCGTTCGAAGTGGTCATGGGAGGCCAGCCGAGCCACGTCGTCAAGGCTGTGGCGGGCGCGGGCGGCCTCGATGGTGGCGAGGTGCCGGGTTGTTCGCGATGACAACGACGTCAGGCGATCGTCATGGGTGGAGCGGAGTCGAATCATGGCGCGATTGTGCGCTGACCAACTCACAGCACTTCTCACAGCAGTTCTCACAGACGAGCTCGCGGCATGCAGTGGAAGGGTCTGCGCGCTCCGGCAACTCACAGCAACACTCACAGCAACACTCACAGGACTACTCACAGCAACACTCACAGATCCTGGTCACAGCCCTGTGAATGGAGGGGCTCGATCGAATTGTCGCGGCTCATGATCGGGTTGTCGGGGAGGCCGGGGCTCAGGAAACCGCGCAGAATTTCTCCTCCTGTGAGTGTTGCTGTGAGTGTTGCTGTGAGAAGTGCTGTGAGTCCCTAGGCGCAACATCATCGTCGTCCCGCAAGAAAGGAGCGACGAAAATGCGCAACGAGGAACCAACCCGCGCTGATCCGCCGCCGGGCTTCACCGGTGATCTCGCAGCTGACCTCGGCGCGTCGCTCTCGCGTGAGTCCGAGCTCGCGGAGGGCCACGTCGACACGCGCCTCGTGCTCCTGGGCAACCTGGGCCACGTCGAGCTCCGTCGTCTCCACGGCCGCCCGTGCTGAGCGCGCACAAGCTCGGGCCGAAGGGCGTCGAGTACTACGTCTCCTACGCCGGGCGCGGCACGGAGGGCTACTGGCTCGGGAAGGCTGCCGCGTCGCTCGGGCTCGTCGGTGCGGTCGACCCGGCGGCGTTCCGTGCCCTCGCGAAAGGCGAGCACCCCGACGGTGGTCGGCTCTTGGAACGCGTCGCGACCGACCACACACCGGGTTGGGACTTCACGCTGTCGGCGCCGAAATCAGTCTCGCTCGCCTGGGCACTCGCCGACGAACCGCTCCGCGCGGCACTCGCCGAGGCGCACCGTGGGGCGGTCAAGGCGGCCTTCTCGTTCCTCGAGGACGAGGGCGGCCGGGCACGGCGCGGGTTCGGGGGCCGCGACGGGCACGTCTCTGCGGGGCTCGCCGTCGCCTGCTTTGTCCACCCCGCCTCGCGCGAGCTCGATCCGCAGCTCCACACGCATGGGATCGTTTGCAATGTTGTAGAAGGAAGCGACGGGCGATGGACCGCTCTCGACTCCCGCATGATCTACATGCACCGACGCGCGGCGGCTTCGATCTATCGCGCCGAGCTTCGCGAGCGCGTCGCCGAACTCGGTGGCCAATGGCTCGTCCCGGACCGGCGCGGCCTGTCCGAGCTCGAGGGCTTTGACCGCGAGGTGCTGCGCAGCTTCTCGCAGCGGAGGAACGCGATCGAGGCGGAGCTCGAGCGCACCGGCAGATCGGGGCCAAGGGCGAGCGAGGCGGCGTGTCTGAAGACGAGACGCGACAAGCTAGACGTCGAGCTCGTGGAGCTGCGCGACACCTGGGCCCAACGTGCCCGCGCGCTCGGGGTGACCCGTGACAGCGTGACCGCTCTCCTCGACGGGACCGACCGGCGCGTCGCGCCAACTGCCGCCGAGGTGACAGCAGCTCAAAGCGAGCTCGTCGGACCGGCGGGGCTCACCCGGGCAGAGGCCGCGTTCACCCGTGACGACGTGTTAGTCGCGTGGACTGAGCGGTGCACCCAGGGCGCTCGTCGAAGCGAGCTCGAAGGACTCGCCGACGACACCCTCGCCGATCCCGCCATCGTCCCCCTTGTCGTCGCGGACGAGACCGGACGGCCGCTCACGACCGACCGTCCCCGTGACGGCCATACGATCGTCCGCCTCGTGCGCGCGCCGGCTTCGGGGACCGCGACGCTCACCTGTGCGCTTCGCTACTCGACCACCGAGATGTTGAACACCGAATCTCGCCTCCTCGACCTCGGACGTGCGGGCTTCGGTAAAGCGTGCGGGGTTGCAGACGCGGTGCGCCTCGAGGCGGTGCTCGCGGAGCGAAGAGACCTGTCTTCCGAACAGGCGGCGATGGTGCGGTCGCTCTGCAGTTCGGGAAACGGGGTCGAAGTCGTCATCGGCGTGCCCGGCTCGGGGAAGACCTTCGCCCTCGACGCGGCCCGGCGGGCGTGGCAGTCGTCCGGCTACCGCGTCTACGGCGCCGCGCTCGCGGCGGAGGCCGCCGCTCAGCTCGAAGCGGGATCGGGGCTTTCCTCGGCGACCCTCGACCGCCTCCTCTACGAGCTCGAGCGCGCCGCAGCACCTGTCGCAGTGCGCGCTCGATTCCCGCAGTGTCGTGGTCGTCGACGAGGCGAGCATGGTCGACACCCGCCGTCTCGTGCGGCTGTTGGAGATCGCGGAACGCGCCGGTGCAAAAGTCGTGCTCACAGGTGATGACCGCCAACTCCCATCGGTCGAGGCAGGCGGCGGCTTTGGCGCGCTGGGCCGCGAGCTCGGTGCGACCCGGCTCGGCGCCAATGCGCGCCAGGTGGCCGAGTGGGAGCGCGCAGCGCTCGATGCTCTTCGCGAGGGCCGTGCCGGCGAGGCGGCAGCGGCCTACTCCCATCACGGACGGGTCCATCGCTCGACCAACCCGTCCGAGCTGATCGGCGACATGGTCGAGCGGTGGTGGGCGGCGCGCGAGTCCGGCGATGACGCCGTCCTCTACGCCTACGCCCGGGACGCGGTCCGGGTGCTGAACGGCCTTGCCCGCCTCCATGTCGAAAAGGCCGGTCGGCTGTTGGGCCCTGAGCTCGTAGTCGAGGAGTTCGCGCCCGCCGACCTCGCGCCCCGTACCTACCGGGTGGGTGACGAGCTGTGTTGCCTGCGCAACCGCACGCGCCTCGGCGCCGGGCGCGACCCATCGGGAAAGGGCGTGCGCAACGGCACCCGCGGCATCATCCAGGCGATCGACCCGTTGTCGCGAGAGGTCACACTTGCGACGAGCGACGGCCGCAGCGTGCGGTTGCCCGCCGATTACGTGAAGCGCTCCACCGACTACGGCTACGCCTGGACGCTGCACAAAGGACAGGGCCAGACGGTCGGCCAGGCGCAGCGGAGCGACGCGGGTGAAGTGACGCGACGCAGGGGTCGCGCGTTCGTCTTCGGTGCGGAGGGCCTCAGCGCCGAGGCGGCGCTCGTGGCGGCGAGTCGTGCGACCGACTCGACGGAGCTGTTCGTGCTCACCGAGCCGAACGAGACGGCGAACACGGGCGATGGGGACGAAGAGCTGGGCCGGGCGTGGAGCCGCAGCGAGCGGCAGCGACTCGCCCTCGACGAGCTCGAGACCGGAGCTGAGATCGCCCGCCTCGCCGGAACTCCTCGGGAGATGCTCGGAAACGAGCGCGACACGCTCGTTTCGTTGGTCGGCGCCGGTCCCGCCGTGGACCTCACGACACGCCAGGCCGACGCCACCCGTGAGCTTGGCATCTCCCTCGTGCAGCGCGACGAGGCGCAGGAGGAAGCGGGAGTGTTCGCGACGATGAGTGCCACAAGCGAAGGGGTCGAGCGCCGCAACCTGCAAGGTCCCTACACAGCAGCGCGACGTCGCCTTGTACACGCGGAGCGAGACGTGACCGAAGCGGCCGAGGTGAGCGAGGCGGCTAATGCCGCGCTCTTTACTCAGCAGTCGGTGCGCGCCTTGTTGGGTGCTGACGTGCGTAGTGCCCTCGACCGCCTCGAGATCGTCGATTCCGCGCTCGCCACGCTGCGACGCCGCGAGATCGCGGCGTGGAGTTCCCATCCACCCGAGTACGTCGTCGCCTTGCTTGGGCCCCGCCCGGCCGATCCAGGCCGCGCGCAACGGTGGCAGCAGGGCACCGTCGAGATCGAGGACTGGCGACGCTCGCTTGGCGTAAGCGACGGCTCAGACTCACCGAACGCCTGGACGCGAGCGCTCGGCACGCCGAGCGAGGGTTGGGAGGGCCGAAGACGCCGGCGCGTCGTCGCGAACCTCGCGGCGGTGCGACGCGATCTCGGTCTTGAGGAGACCGATCGTGCTCGGGCCGTGAACGGCGGTCCTTTGCTCGACCCGGCGACCGCCGCGGTGCTCGCGCGAGGTAGGAGCGGTGAGTCACCGTCTGTTCCTCGGTCGCGGGGTGGTGCGCAGCTCGGGCGTGGAAGGTGAGCTTCGCTCCTCGTAGGGGGCTTACCACCTGGTGCAAGAGGAGTGACCCAATCGTCGTGAAAAACGACTCACCCAGGCCGAGCTCGCCGAGAAGACCGGCATCGACCAGGGCGATACCAGCAGGATCGAGTGCGGGTCGATCTTTTCGAACGAGAAGACGCTCTTGCGCGCCGACGCTCTCGGCGCCAAGTGGCGGATGGTCGACAAGTCAACGGCCTGAATTCAGGTCCAAGGCCGGCGTTGAGCAACGGAAAGTCCTCGCACCTGAAGCAGCTCGATGCGTTCGCCCACAGAGCGCGCGAACGCATCGAGCTGGTGCCGCCTCGGGCAATGTTTGCGCCGTGTGAGCAGATTTGAGCGTCGTCGGTCAGAACATCAACGCATCGCCCCTGCTCGATTGGAGTCAGGCCGCGTGCGACGCCCGGGAGCCTCCTGAGCGGAGCCCCCGTCCTTGCATCCCGGCTGCGTGAACGTCAGTGCGGTAGCGTCCGTGCCGGTAGGTAGGCAATGCGGCTGCGGAGGCACGGACCACTGTGACAGTGGGTGAAAGCGTCGCTACTGTCGCTGCACCTCGGCCTCCGAAGGCATTTGCAGCGGTGTCCCGTCAATCACCATTGGCGATCGGCCGGCCGTGTTAACGCTTTACCGACGAACAAATTTCCGAGGCCCGCCAACACAAGTTCTGAGGAGGTCAAGTCTCGACCTCCTCCCGATGACGAAGGCGAGGTGACTTGTGCCTCAGCATGAGCATTTCTCCTACACGAAGGGCTCTGTGCGATCTGTCGATGGGACGTCAATCGGCTACCGAGAGCTCGGTCACGGTCCCGGTGTCATCTTGGTCCACGGGGGCATGCAGGCATCGCAGGACTTCATGAAACTGGCGACTGAGTTGTCGGGCAAGTTCACGATCTATGTACCCGACCGCCGAGGTCGCGGCTTGAGTGGACCGTTCGGCGATAACTATTCCGTGATCAAAGAGTGCGAGGACGTTGCCGCACTGGTAGAGAAGACAGGCACTCAGAACATTTTCGGGCTGAGCTCAGGAGCCATCATCGCTCTGCGCGCCAGCCTGGCCATCCCGAGTCTTCGCAGTGTCGCGCTCTACGAGCCGGCTCTCTCTGTCAAAGGATCAATCCCCGTATCGTGGGTGCCTCGATACGAACGGGAAATCGCGCAAGGCAAGATCACGCAAGCACTGATCACCGTTTTTAAGGGGATACCCGTCGGACCGCCACTCTTTGTGCGATCACCGCGCTTCATCCTCGCTCCTGTCCTCGCGCTCGCCACGCGATTTGTCGACAATCCCGAGGGAGACGACATCTCCATCAAGACTCTGGTGCCGACCCAGCAGTACGACATGATGATCATCGAGGAAACCGCCGACACCATGGAGGACTACAAGTCAATCGGGGCAGATGTCTTGTTGCTGGGTGGCAGCAAGAGCCCATTGTTCCTCAAGACATCCCTCGATGCGCTCGAACGCGAGTTGCCCAGCGTCCGGCGAAAGACGCTGGATGGGCTCGACCACCTGAGCGCCGCCAACGACGGCAAGCCTGAAGTCGTCGCGGCGGAGCTGCGGACGTTCTTCGCCTAGTTTGCGCGATCGTGAGGGCAGCCACGCTCGAACGTCCGCGCCGGGCGTCGTCGCCCCGGTTTGGCACTCTGTGCTAAAGGTGTGTGGTACCTGGACGCCCCTTGTTGCGACGCCGATGCAAGCCGTCATCACGGGTCCCAGACGTGCCCCGAGGTCGATCCTGTCGCTCACCTCCAGCTCGCGGCTCAAGCGTGCCTCACGTGCAGGCTAGCGACAGACGCTGGAGGAGACGGGGGTGCCGGCGGGTCGATCAGAACTAGCGCTGGTGCCTTTTCAGACTGTCCCCTCGCCAAACACAGTCAATCCGGACAAAGCTGGCGGAAAAGCTCCTATCGAGCGTGGTTCGATATCGGCGATCGCAGCGGTGAGTGGCTCCGGTGCAAGATAGGACGATGACCGGAATTGAGTACCGCCTGCTCGGACCCGAGCACGCCGGAGAGGTTCTCACTGTGCAGCGTGCCGCGTTCGTCGCGGAGGCGCGCTTGCATGGAACCACAGAGATCCCACCTCTCCTTGAGACACTCGATGACATCCGGCGCGAGCTCGGGGCGACGATTACGATGGGAGCGCTACTCGCGGGCCGACTTGTAGGTGCCATTCGCCTCACCCTCGAAGGTCCGATCGGTTGGATCAGTCGTGTCGCCGTCGCGCCCGACCAGCAGGGAAAGGGGATCGGGTCGTGTCTCCTTGACGCCGTCGAGGCGGCCGCACCGCCGCAAGTGCGGCGATTCCAACTAGCCGCTGGCAAAAAGAGCACCGCAAATGTCGCCATGTACGAGCGACGGGGCTACCGGGAGTTCTCGCAACGGTCCAATGCCGCCGGCGTGGAACTGGTTCTCATGGGCAAGGATCGTGGTTGAAAGATCCACGGGCGACGAAGATTTTCGGTCGGTGCTCAGTTCGACGAGCCGTACTGGATCGGCACCTTGACCACCTGCGACTGTCGCCATCGGCGTTGGCTGACGTCCAGTGTGTAGTCGGTCAGCACCGAGCCGCTCGACACGAGTGCGTCTACACGGCCGTTCTCGGAAAATGCGACCGTCTCTGTACCTTTCGGTACAACCGGAAGTTGTGTCCACGAACCGTTGAAAGTCGCCTCCACTTCGACGCTTTCGGACGTCCCGCTCGAAAGGGCGACGAAGACACCACCGCCAGATGATGTCCCGGAGGAGAGCACCTGTGCGGACTTCGGCACATTGAGCGCGCCCGAGACCGCCCAGTGAGACTGGCCCGGGAAGAGCCGCGCCGCGAACAGCACTGTATGCGAGCCCGTGCGGGCGGCGATGATCGCGGAGACGATCCCGCTCGAAGACGTGAGGCGCAGCACCTGCGTCGTCGCGTGGCTGATCGAGGTTAGGAGCCGAGGGGCGAAGGATCGCCAAGTCCCGTCGGCGTACTCGAAGATCCCGACATTCCCGGCGTGCGAACAGGTCGCTCCGACGATCGGTTGACCTCCAGAAACGAAGGAAACAGCGGTAATGCTCGTCACCGCACAGCCGCGGGAGATCGGCGATGACGCGATCGACTTCTCCGAGGCCAGCGTTTGCCAGTCCGACAGGTTGCCAACGCTCCAGAGGACCGAGCTAGCCGGTCGGCCGACCAGAGCCAGCACCTTGCCGGTAATTGAGGCGGCCATGGCGTCTGGGACATCGGCGATGCCCTGTCCGAGGACACCCGGCGCCCAGGTCTTGCCTCCGTCGGAACTCGCAGCAACCGGGGAGAAGTGGTTCAGCTGGTTCGCTTGGAACCCGGTGACGAGCGATGTGCCCTTGGCGGAGGTGGCGACGAGCCCGCCGTTGTCCGCGAAGCCAGGTGGCGTGACGAGCGACCAGCGGGAGTCGCCTCGATGAAGGACGAAGAGCTGCCAGAAGGTGTTCGCCAATTGGTCGAGATGACCCATCTCGACCACGGCCCAGGTCGCGTCCGCTGTCACGAGCGACCCGTCGAGCGGGACTTGGACTTCGGCCGGCGAGCTCAGCTTCGCCGTAGTTGCCGGAGCATTGTCGGCCGAGCTGCAAGCCGCGAGCAGAGCGACGAGTGCTCCGAGCATGAAGGCTCGTGTCGCCCGTCTAAAGAGACGGCTCTTTCGCAGCACCGGACGGCTCATGACGCCGTCAGGAGATGTCGTAGCTCGCCCGCGACGAGTCCCGCGAAAGAGGATCTCATCGGCGCGGTCCCTCCGCCGGGATCGGAATTTAAGATGACCCGTACCCGACCCTTCTGGTCGATGAGGTACGCGATCTCGCTGTGGGCGACCATGGCCCCCGCGGGCTCGACGGCCACCGCAATGCCGTAAGCGTTCCAGACGCGCTTGAGTGCACTGAGCGATCCGGTGAGGAACAGCCAGTTCTTCACACGGGCGAGCCCCTCGGTGCGAGTGAACGCAGCCGTCGCGGCAACGGAGCGATAAATCGGGTTGGCCACGATTGCCACGAACTCCGCGCGCGATGCCAGCGCACCGAGCATCTGGTCGGCCTCGGCGAACTCTTGGGCGATGAGAGGGCAGTCGGTCGTGCAGACGGGATCGAGGAACGTGAGGGCGACGACTTTGCCCCGCAGATCGCCCAGGCTGACCGAGCTTCCGTCCTGGTCGACGAGTTTGAAGGGCACAGCCGCGACGTTCGTGAACGCGGGGTTGCCGTTTATCGCCTCTGTGAGGAGGGGGTCGCCAACGGAGTTCGTAGAGGCGGCCACCATTGGTGCGGCTCCGAGCAGCACGACGCCGATGGCGCCGATCGCGGCGAGGCTGCGAAGGGCATAGGCCGGCCTCGAGGCGAAACGGCCCCACCAGCTGAGTGCGCTCTCCGAGGAAGCGATCTCGGGGACGGGTTCTGATGCCGTCGCCGGCAGCCTCGTCATCGCGAGGTAGCCGGCGACGAAGATGAGCAGCATCGGGACCATGCTGTTCGGGTCGGTTCCGACGCCGCCGAGGAAACCGAGATCTTCGATAAGCACCCAGTCCGCGAGGCACAGCAGCGCGCCGGCGACGACCGCAAAGAAGACGAGACGCGGCCGGCCGACGAGGAAGGCGAGACCGATTGTGGCGAGTGCGATCACGGCGAACAGGTTGACCGCCCAGCCGTGGGATGCGTCAAAGGCCGCGAAGCTCGCCACCCAAGAGGAGAGAAGGCCCGGTTGGGGCGTCTGCGCCATGGACTGGACCATTCCGGTGAGCGTGCCCGCAACCGCGTGCGGGTTGGGTTGACCCTGCCAATAGCCGCGTCCCGGCCAGGCCTGGAGAACGGCCATTCCGACGAAGAAGAGGCCGATGACTGCGAGGATCATCCGCCCCAGGCGAGGTCTTGCCCAGTAGCGCTCTGGAAGGGCGATGAGCGCGCCGGCGATGACATAGAAGATGACCCCACCAGGGGCACCGAAGAGCCATGTCAGTCCCGGCGTGAAGATCGCCCCGAAGGCCTCTCCGAAGACCCAGACCACGAGGCCCCAGGCAACGCTCGCCGCGCCAGCGAGCCGCAGCCAGTTCCCGCGTGGCGCGACGAGCAGCAAGATGCCGATGCCGACCTGGATCCAGACAGCCGACGCGGCAGCGGGCACGGGATGGTCGTTCCAGATCTTCACGGCGAAGTTCACCAGGTGCACGACCCAGGAAGGTGAACCCGATGCGGCCGGTTGCATGACGCCCGAAGCCATCCCGAGGGGCATGGAAACCTGGGCCTGGAGGATCCCGTCGAAGATCCAGATGCACCCGAAGCTGATCCGCAGGAGATGAAGGGCCATCGGCTCGGGGGAGCCCGGCTGGCCGGCCAGGACCGAGACCGGTTGTCCGCTCCCAGCGGCCGCCTGGCGGAGTTGAACGCGGCGGAGCAGGTTCCAGGCAACGGCGAGCAAGGCCAAGACCACAAGTACGACAAGTCCTTGGTGGACGAGCGCGGACTCGAAGGCCGCGATGACAGTCGGGTTGTTCGTCTGCAACGAGCTGCCCATGCCTGACACGGAACTACCTTCCTCCGAGGGTCAAGAGAATGGCGACGAGGGGGAGTGCGACGACGCCGATCGCCGAGAGCCCAGATCCGAGGGCGACCAGCTTGGCGCTCGGGCGGGGCGAGAGCACACGCTCCACCCGCACGGCCATGTTGTCGGAGCTCGCGCCGAGCGCGACCGACGGAACGCCGGTCGTCGCCAACCTGCAGAGGGCTCGCGCGAGGGCGCCGGGCTCACACTCACGCCTCGCGCAATCGTCTGCCGCCATCTCGATCAGCCCTCGTACGTGCCGGTTAACCGCGGCGAGGACCTCGGAGGCGGGCAACACCGAGGAGAGCGATCGGAACGGCAGAAGCACGAGATCGTGGCGTGCGTGCAGGTGCGCGCGCTCGTGGGCGAGCACGGCAAGGATCTCGTCGTCAGATAACGCCTCGATGGCACCACTGCTCACGACGACGCGTGAATGCATTCCGGCCAGGCTGTAGGCGATTGCCTGCGGGTGTTCGAGCACGAGAACGTTGGTTGTCCCCACCCACTCGTCGTCAACGAGGTCGACCAACATCCGGTGGTGATCGCGGGCCCGCACGAACCGGACCGCCCGCGGCGCCACAGCGGTGAAAAGTGGCGTTGCGATGAGAAGGCCGGCAGTCAGTCCGAACAGCTGGCCCGGCGTGAGCGCGTGTGCCGGGCGATTGGCGACGAGGGCACCGACGAGGTCGGTGATCCTTGCCCAAAGCCCCACGCCGTCCGACGGCGAACAAGCGAGCTCGAAGCATGCCCCGAGGACAGCAACTCCGAAGGCGAGTCCGATGGCTTGCCAGAGGACGATTGCGGCGCGGGGCGCGAGCGCTGTCCATCGGGCGCGTACCAGGCGCGCCCGGACGGGCCATGCGAGCAGGAGGGCGATGGCGAGGAGCACCGCGACGCGCGTCACAACGATGATCCCTTCGATCGTGCCCGCTCGAGCCGCCGAAGTACCTCACGGAGGACCCTTGCTTGTTCTGGAGGCACGGTTTCCGCGAAGTAGACAAGCGCCGCGGCTCGGTCCGAGGTTGCATCGAGCGCCTCGTGCATTAGCGCGGCGGTGTAGGACTCACGCGTCCCGGTCGGGAGGTAGTGGTGCGTCTTGCCGTCGCGTATTCGTTCGACGATGCCCTTTTTCGTCAGGCGGTCGAGCACGGTAAGCACGGTCGTGTAGGCATGGTCGGGGAGAGTGCGTGCGACCTCGCGCGCGGTGAAAGTCGAGCTTGGCGACGAAGCGGACTTGTCCCACAACGCTTCCATCACGGCCCGCTCAAGCTGTCCAAGACGCGTCATCTCTTGCCCCCCTTTGCGCAGACTATGAAACACGGCCCTCTACTACGCGAGGTAGTAGTACACACCATGGGGACGCCCAGCGCAATGCCTTCCACCCAACATTCCGCTTGTCGATCTCTCGTGCACATGCCGCCGGCACTCCCGAATCGGCGGAGCTGTCCTTTCCTTGTCTGCCGTGACGACTGCTTGATGTCACTCGCGGTCGGACTCGCGCGGTCGTACCGAGGCTTTACAAGGACTGTGGCGCACTGACCGAGCGCCTGAACCCACACCCGGGCCAGTTAGCGTCCCGGCAATGAGACTCAGCGCAAGGAACCAACTCGAGGGCGTCGTAGTTCGGGTCGATCACGGAGTCGTGATGTCGGCCGTCGTCGTGCGCCTGGCCGGAGGGCAAGAGGTTGTGTCGGCGATCACTAAGGGATCGGCGGTAGACCTTGACCTGAAAGAAGGCGATGCCGTGAAGGCCGTCATAAAGGCCACCGAGGTCATGATCGGCAAAGACTGACTTACCGCGTCTGCCTTGCCGTTGCAGGCGCCGAGTCCAGAGCGAGTCAAGCGAACGTAGTGCGCCGCGCCGCATGAACCTCGACTCCTCGTCGGTCGGACTTGCTGAGCGCCAGTTATGCTTGCGCCATGAACATTTCATCTTCATCACGATTCCGCGTCGCGGCAGTCGCGTTGCTGGCCGTTGTCGGGTTGGCCGTATCTGTCGGTGGCGCGTCTGCGACAACCACCACGGCCAAGTCGACGACTCATGGAACCGCCAGCGTCGCCTACGCCGGCTCCCTCGAGTTGTGGGCCGCCACGGACCTCGGCCCTAAGTTCGAGGCCGCGACCGGTGACAGCTTCCAGGGCCGCGCGGCAGGCTCGGGCACGCTCGCCTCGGAGATCATCTCGAAGGAGATCTCGCCCGGAGTCTTCATGTCGGTCGGCAAGAAGAACATCAAGAGGCTCTGGCCGGTGGGCAGGTCGAAGTTCGTCATCCAGCTCGCAACCGACCCGCTCGTGGTGGCCTACGACCCGCACAGCAAGTTCGCGCCGGAGTTCAACGCCATCGCTGACCACAAGGCGTCGTTCTCGTCGCTGTTCAGCCTGCTCAGCTCACCTGGGATCCGCGTCGGGCGCACCGACCCGAACGCAGACCCGCAGGGCGTCTACTTCATCTTGATGATGGAGCTCGCCCAGTCCACGCTCCACTTGTCGTTCGACCCTGCCACCACGGTGCTCGGCGTTTCCAAGTCCACCCCGTTCGGGTTGCCTGCACAGATGGTCGACGAGGACTCGCTCATCACCGACCTCCAGGCCGGTGAGTTCGACGCCACGAGCGCCTATCTGACCCAGGCGATCCAGTACCACTTGCACTACATCACGCTGCCGCAGAGCTTGAACTTCGCGATCCCCGCCGATAACGCCAACTACGGCAAGGTCAGCATCAGGCTCACGGGCGGAACCGTCGACCAGGGCGACCTGATCACCTTGAACATCACCCTTGTGCTGCCTGCGAACGCCAAGAGCGCTCCGTCGGCGGCCGACCAGGCCGCGGACGACGCCTTTGTCGCATGGATTGTCTCGGGAGCAGGGCGCGCCCAGCTGAAGAAGGGCGGCTACCCGCTCACTCCTGAGGTCTACATCGGTGCCACGCCCGCGGACACCGCGGCGACAACGTTGCCTGCGGACGTGCTGAGCGCGTTCACCGCCTCGGGTGGTACAACCTCGTCCTGATGAGAACCACCACCCCGGCAGGCAACCGGGCCGATCTTCTTTGCTGATCTTGGCGTAATCACTTCCACGCTCGGAGATCGGCAACTGTCTTGCTCGACGCTCTCCGCCTCTGCAGCCGCGCAACGGGACTGGCAGTATCTGATCAGATGCCACCGATGCGCGCGGCTTGAAGCGTGATCGTGGCTGGCTGGATCTCGCGTCGTTGGTAGTTCGGGGATGGTCAGGACACATTCTGATCACGAGAAGCGGTCTTCGGAAAGAGGAGCCCTGCGGCCCTGTGGCTGGTTCCGGACTGCGTTACAGACCTACTGCCACATCGCAGCTCCCGCAGAGCCCGAGCACTGCGAACAGGCGCGGGTCGATCGTGAAGTCGAGCTGGCGCCGAGCGTTGCGCGCGAGGGCGTCAAAGAAACCTTCCGGCGCTTCGACTACCGCCCCACAGACCGCACACACGAAGTGACCGTGCCTCTCGGACGCAAGGTGGTAGACGGCGGGGCCGTGTCCGAAGTGTGCGTGGATGACGACGCCAAGCCGTTCGAGCTCCTCGAGGTTCCGGTAGATCGTGGACAGATTCACATCGGGGGCGAGCGCTTGGACTTCGGCGGCCAAGTCTTCAGCGGTGCGATGGGAGGTGTTACCGAACAGACAGCGGAGAAGGAGCCGGCGTGAGGTCGTGATCCGGCTGCCGTGAGCGCGGAACAGGTCGAGAGCCTGCTCGACCGGGTCGGAAACTAGTGCTGCGGCTTCGGCGGGACGCGCCACAGGGACAGGATAGCCCATCTGATGCGTCCAGCTACCTCTTGCGTCCAGGTAGCAGTTATGCGAATCTGTCGAGAGCGTTCAAGGGAAAGGTGGGGACCCGATGGGGACAGCTGCTGCACGTCTGCGGACCATTCGAGATGCGCTCACTCCGAGAGAGTGGACCCGCGTAGCCGGGATGGTGGCGACGATCATCACCCTCTACGTGCTCGGCTTCGTGATGCTTGGCGCTGCTGTCCCGCACCACTACCGTATGTCAGCGAACGAGATCTTCGGGCTCGGCACTGGAATCCTCGCCCTCACCTTGGGGATGCGCCACGCGTTCGACGCGGACCACATCGCGGCGATCGACAACACGACCCGCAAGCTTTTGAACGAAGGCAAGCGGCCACTAAGCGTTGGATTCTTTTTCTCTCTCGGGCACTCGACGATCGTGTTCGTCATGGCGGTGCTCTTGAACTTCGGCATCCGCGCCCTGGACGAACAGGTGAAGAACAGCGGTTCGGGGCTCCACAACATCACGAACATCGTCGGAACGGGAGTCTCGGGCTTCTTCCTCTACATCATCGCGGCACTGAACGTCGTCATCCTCGTCTCGATCCTGCGCGTCTTCATGGATCTCCGTCGGGGCAAGTACAACGACGACGAGCTCGAAGAGCAGCTGCAAAAGCGCGGGCTGATGAACCGTTTCTTCGGCCCGCTCGCCCGTCGCATCGACACGCCCTGGAAGATGTACCCGATCGGCGTGCTCTTCGGGCTCGGCTTCGACACGGCGACTGAGGTGGCGCTCCTCGTCTTGTCGGGAACGGCGGTGGCGAGCGGGCTCCCCTTCTACGCCATCTTGTCGCTTCCAATTCTGTTCGCGGCAGGCATGTGCCTGTTCGACACGATGGACGGGTGTTTCATGAACTTCGCCTACGGCTGGGCGTTCGCCCGGCCGATCCGGAAGGTGTACTACAACATCACGATCACCGGACTCTCGGTGATCGTCGCGTTCTTGATCGGGACCATCGAGCTTCTGGGCCTTCTCCCCTCGGAGATCAACCTTCGCGGCAGCTTCTGGGCCTTCATGGCGAACTTCAACATAAACACCGCCGGGTTCATCATCGTCGGGATCTTCGTCGCAACCTGGGTCGTGGCACTGTCGATCTGGCGCTTCGGCCATGTCGAGGAGCGCTGGGACGCCGCCGCGTTGCGGGCGCGCGCCGGCGTAGGGGCGGCACAAGATGACCCACTTGCCGATCGTGTCTGGTCGACCGCCGAATAGAGGAAGTCTCACGTAGCCGCACATGGAAGTGGGTTCGGTGGACCCCTCGAGCTGCCGGATGACCCCGAGTCCGGTGCCTTCTGAACGGTTTGAAGCACCCGATCGCGCGGTACTGGACATCTCTACTGGGAACGGTCGATTTGGGTCGCGACGCGCGAGCTTTGTCTTTTGGCCCGACCGGCGCCGAGCTCGGCAGCGACCCGGGGCGGTGACATTGACATTGTGAAGGGCCGGCGAACCGATCCGTTGTCGTCCAGGACGGCGCCGGGGGGATCACGACACTTGGAGCAACTGCTCTTAGCTCAGGAGTCGGGGGCGAGCATGCGGTCGAGCCATCCGAACGACCGCGCATGGTAGAGAGTGCGGGCTCCAGCCTCGCAGTGGTCACCTGCACCTTCGGCCGCAGTGAATCGGACATACTCCTTTTCGACCGTCAGCGCATCGACCAGGTGAGGAGCCGAAGCGCTGATGTCGTCGCCTTCGGCGTTGCAGACGAACATCGGACAGGAGATCATCTCGGCCCGTCCTTTCAGCGAGTAATCGCGAAGTGTGAGCAGATACTCCAGAGGGTCTCTGACGCCGTGCACGAGGAGCCCGCGCCGCAGTGCCCACCCCGCGGTCGGCTTGGCGGCGAGGGACCGGAGGATCCCTCGCAGCACGGCGGTAGCGGATCGACGGCCGTTCACCACTCCCGACGCCAGAGGCTTGGGGACTCGTTCGAGAGCGGTGTCGAACAGGTCGTACGACCCGCAGTCTGCGACACACGCGGCAAGTCGGTGTTCTTCACTTGCGGCTCGCGGACCGAGGTGGGCGCCGAGGCTGAGTCCGATGAGGGCTACTCGGTTGGGATCGACGTCGGCTCGTGAGACCAAGTAGTCGAGAACCGGAGTGATGACGTTCTCGAAGTCGGGTCGCAGAGCGAGTCCCTGTTGGAGGAGGGCAGCACCTTGGCCTGGTCCGTCGAAGGCCAACACGTTGTAGCCGCGTGCAACAGCGGCGGCACCGTTCAGGAAGTAGAGCTCCTCTGCTGTGCTGTCGTACCCGCCGAGCAGGATCACCGTGGCACGCGGCCTGGGATCTTCATCGACGCGAAAGAAGTAGCCCGGAAGCGTCGTGCCCTCGTAAGTGATCGTGAGAGTCTCTGGCGGCCTTGGCAGTAGCGCCGCAGCGTGGCGGAACAAGTCGCTCTGCCGTGTGTTAGCCGCGACCAGACGCTCGTCAGCTGGGGCTCCCATAAGCACTACACCTGCGGTCCGGACGTAATTCGACGCTCGGAAGAAGGCAAGCCGAGCTGTCTCGATCCGACCAGCGGCCAGTTCTGATTCAGCTAGTTCGGCCACCGTTTCAGCCGTCGATATCCACGCCTCGTACCAGCTCGTCAGGTCGACGCCTGTGACCCGCGCAGCGGTGGCCAGGCACTCGCCCACGTCGGCCCCGCCGTACGGCGCAGAGCCCACGGTCCGCAAGAGCTGCGCATCGAGGAGTTCGTCTTTCAAGAGCAGGTGCGTCACTGAATCACCGTCTTCATCTTGTGTGACCTCAGGTCGCTCAATCCTGCCGCGCATCGCGCTTGCTGTTCGGATGACGAGATCACGCTTACGAGTCCAGCTATCAATTAGGAGCTGGACGCAATACGCTGCACATCGAAGCGAGACCGAGAGGTGTGGCCATGGCCCATTACGTTCTTCCCGACCTTCCCTACGACTATGCGGCACTCGAGCCCCACTACTCGGGGGAGATCGTCGAACTCCATCACGACAAGCATCACGCCGCCTACGTCGCCGGGGCGAACACGACACTCGAGAAGCTCGCCGAGTCCCGCGAGAAAGGCGACTTCGGCGCCATCGTCGGCCTCGAGAAGACATTGGCTTTCAACGTCTCGGGCCACGTGCTGCACTCGATCTTTTGGAAGAACCTCTCCGCCGACGGCGGCGACCGGCCCGACGGCGCGTTCGGAAGCGCCCTCGAAGAGCACTTCGGGTCCTTCGACGCGTTCAGGGCCCAGCTCACCCAGGTGACGACCACCATCCAAGGCTCTGGCTGGGGCGTGCTCGCGTGGGAACCACTCGGACAGCGCCTTCTCATCGAGCAGGTCTACGACCACCAGGGCAACGTCGGGAACGGCTCTGTCCCCCTCCTCGTCTTTGACGCCTGGGAGCACGCCTTCTACCTGCAGTACAAGAATGTGAAAGCGGACTTCGTCGCCGCGCTCTGGAACCTCGTGAACTGGGCCGACGTGGCCAGGCGATTTGAATCGGCGCGTCAGCTCACGATCTCTTGACGACACCGGCGAACTAGTGCCCGACAGCGTCACGCTCGTGTCACCCCCGCCGAGCGGGCTCGACACCTGGTCGGGGCCGCTCGGGATCTGCTACTGCGAAGTCTTCGGTGGACCACCATGGAACGAGGCTGCCCATACCGCGGCCCGCTTTCGTGAGCGGCTTCGCCTTAAGTCGATGCGGCCGGGCTTTCGGATCGTGCTCGCCCTTGAGCACGGGCAAATTCTCGGCTTTTGCTACGGAGCAGCAACTCTCGCCGACCCCGAGCTCGAGTCCTGGTACGCGGCTGTCACCGGCGCACTCGGTCCCGGTGTGACCGACGCGGCTTTGACCGATGCCTTCGAGCTCGTCGACCTTGGGGTGATTCCTACCGCTCGGGGCCGAGGAATCGGCAGCCGCCTGCAAGACGCGCTCCTCGCCGGGGCGAACGAGCAACGGGCTTGGCTGATGACCCGAGCCGATGCCACCGAGGCGTGTGCCTTCTATCGAGGACATGGCTGGCTCGAGCTCGGCAGCTTCGGTCCCCCGGACCAGCCTGGGCAGAAACTGCTGATGTCCCGGCGGCTCAGGTGATGAGTACGCCTTGCCGCAGCGTTCGGGGGGTCGTCTCGACAGCCGAAGCGCAGTTCGTGAAACGCAAGCCCTGAACAGATGCATGAGCTCTCTCTGTGCCGGGCGATCGCCGACACGGTCACCCGATACGCGGACGGACAACGTGTGCAGCGCGTCGACGTACGGATCGGGTACTTCCGTCAGGTCGTTCCTGACTCGCTCATGTTCTCCTGGGAGCTGCTCACAGATGGGACGGCGCTTGCAGACTGTGAGCTCGTCGTGGAGCAAGTGCCTGCAGTCATCGAGTGCCGATCATGTCGCCAGCAGACCGTGATCGACTGGCCGGTTCTGCTCTGCAGCCGATGTGCCAGCAGAGATGTTGAGCTCCTGAGCGGGGACGAGTTCCTGATCGCATCGATCACCCGCACCAAGGAGGCATGTTGATGGGCCGATTCCACCACCATTGCGATGGCAGCGTTCACGAGCACCGTGACCTTGGCGATCACACCGGTTACCCCGAGACGGGCAGCGAACGCGTCATGGTGCTGGAGTCGATCCTCGCCGAGAACGACCGTGTCGCGGCGATGAACCGAGCCGATTTCGCGCGTGCCGGGGTCACCACCGTCAACCTCATGTCCTCGCCTGGTGCCGGGAAAACGACGCTGCTAAAGCGGACGATCTCCTCACTTGCCAGTACCCTGCGACTCGGAGTGCTCGAAGGCGATATCGCGACGAGTCTCGATGCCGACGAGCTCGACGGGCTCGGTGCGTCCATCGCGCTCGTCAACACCAGTGCCGGATTCGGTGGAGAGTGCCACCTCGACGCCACGATGGTCCGTTCCGGGCTCGGCCGGCTACCGCTCGAACAGCTCGACATGTTGGTTATCGAGAACGTCGGCAACCTCGTCTGTCCCGCTGAGTTCGACGTGGGCGAACACGCACGGGCGATGGTGTACGCCGTCACCGAAGGCGAGGACAAGCCGCTCAAGTACCCGGTCATGTTCCACGTCTGCGACGTGGTCGTCGTCAACAAGATCGATCTGCTTGCGTACCTCGACTTCGACCTCGATCTCTTCGTCGCCAACTTGCGAGCGGTCAACCCGACAGCTCGTCTGATCGAGCTGAGCGCCGGCACTGGCGAGGGAATGGGCGAATGGTGTGACTGGCTACTTGAGACCTGTGCTTCACGATGAACCAAACCCCCTTCGTGTACGAGGCTCTGAGCGGTTCGGCCTCGGCCGAGAGCATGGCAAGCACGGACTGGGGGAGCTCATCATTTTCGCCTGAGGTCGCTGCCACCAGTGACGACAGCCCTGACACACCTATTCCCTCCTCAGGTGGCCTTGGACGCGAGGGCGAGGTAGCGCTGCTCGCAGTCGTCGATGCGCTTCACCGTCCAGCCCGTCGCCGCAAGTAACCCAGGCAGCACCTGAGGATCGAGCACCTCGTCTGGTCGCAGGACCCGATTACGACGATGAGCTTGCTCCGCCCGTCCGACCGGACTGAAGAGGGCCAGGCGGCCAGTGGGTTTCGCCGCTCGAGCCATTGAGCGGAGGAGGTGGTGGGAGTCGGGGACATGGCTCAGCAGCCCTGCCACGAAGAACGAATCGACGCTTTCTGCCAGGATAGGCAGGCGCATCACGTCCGCGAGCACGAGCTGGGCGTCGTGATCTCGTCCCTCGTGGCAAGCAGCCTGCAGCATCTCGGGTGTGACGTCCACCCCGACGACGACCCCTTCGACACCGATCGCGCTACGCAAGAACGGTAGTGCACGGCCCGTTCCGCACCCGAGATCTACGACGACCCCGCCCCGCTTGGGCCCGAGCTCGGCGATCGCATCGCGGTAAGCGGCTCCGTCATCAGGGAAGCGCTTCTCCCACTTCTCCGCTCGGGGCCCGAAGAAGGCGCGCGTTCGGCGTAGATGTGCCTCGACGAGCCCAAGGTCAGCTGCGATGCGCACGATAGAGGGGGATTGCGGGTCGTCGTGGTCCACGACCACATCGGCCGTCGTCTCAGGGTCGACCTCGGAGAGATAGCGGCGCTGGGCGGGGTCGTAGCGGGTGTCGTAGAGGCGAAGTGCATCTTTGATCGAGCCGAGCCGGGGCGCATCTCGTGCCACGCCTCGAGCACGAGCAGACGCAAAGCTCGCGCGTAGGAACACGACGACGTCCCATCCGTTGGCGAGCTCGCGTCGTTGGAGGAAACTGCCGTCGACGATGACGATCAGACCGGGAACGGAACTCTGTGTTGGAGCATCGATCCGCTGGTCGGTAGCAAGGTCGTAAACCGCGCAGCGATAGGAACCGTTGCCCGTCGGCCCAAGGGGGTGGAGGAGCTCCGAACGAAGCGCACCGTAGTCGTAGGCGTTCTCGTAATAACCCTCGACGGAGTCGCGTCCCCGGCTGAAGCGCACCGCACTGGGTTGGCGAAAATCTTCCATTGAAACTCGAACGCACGGTCGCCCGCGCGCCCGCACGTCCTCGGCCAGTTTGTCTGCGAAGGTCATCTTGCCAACTGCAGTGATGCCGTCGATCGCGACACGAAGCGAGTGCTGGGGCGATATCTGTACCAAAGTGTTGGCGACACGGCTGATCACCTCTGAGCGCGCCACGGTCGGTCACTCTACCGAGATCAGCACGTTTGCGGCCTCGAACCTGCCGCACGGCTGGTTGCGAACGCTCAGAGGTTGGACATGTATGAGCACGATTGGTGAAAGGGCGTTCCTCGCTCGGATGCGTTGCCTCTCGCGAAGGCCCCCGCTTCATCGCCGAGCGCCTGTCTGGTGCGTCCGCTCCCCTGTCGGCGGACCCAGACCTTGGCGATCCCACGGTCGCTGGCGGTCAAGTCCGGCCCCGTAGTAACAGGCGTTACTGCCGGTAGATACGCAGGCCCCCAGCCCATCTGACAACTCCAAGTAGCAACTGTCGATCACCGCAGCACCCGACAACGCGGCCACGGACGCTCGCAATAAACGGTGGCGTACCGGTTGCAGTCCTGTAAGAAAAACACTATGATTTTCTTACGAAGAAGGGAGGATCTGTACATGGGGACCACTGAGGCTGCGAGGCGGCGTGTTCGGCGCGCTCCAGCTGGAACTTTCTTTCGGACCTCAGACTTCGTCGGCCCTCGGCCCGCCGTCCTGACAGCTCTCTCGCGTCTCCATTCGGATGGTGCACTCGCCCGGGTTCGCAACGGGCTCTACTGGAAGGGCGTCAATTCTCGTTTCGGCAAGGGGCGTCCCGATGCTTCTGCCGCCGCCATCGCCCTGGCCAAGGGACGGGGAGTTGGACCTACCGCGTGGTCGGCGACACAAGCCCTTGGTCTGTCGACTCAAGTTCCGCCCATTGCAGAACTGGCTGTGACAGGTCCAGCCCCGAAGATGGAAGGAGTTCGCTTCCACACGCGGAACAACACGGCGAGACGAGATCTGTCGTTTCTAGAGATCGCTGTCATCGAGACGTTGCGGGAGTTCCCTCGCTATGCCGAGGCCGATCTCTTTGAACTGGCGAAGAAGATCGACGCTCTTGAGCTGAATAACAAGATCAGCCTCAAGAAGGTGGAGAAGGTTGCGACATCCGAACGTTCGCCAAGGCTGAGGGAGAACCTCGAGGCGCTCCGCGACATCCGTGAGCGAGCCGTAGCGTAAGCCGTGACGCTTCTTCGCAGCTCGCAAGAAGACCTCGTTGCCCTCGCTGGTGAGGCGGCTGACGCCCTTGGGATCCCGGAGCCGTCGTTTGTCGAGAAGGACTACTGGGTTGTCGAGCTGCTCCGCAGCGTCATGCGACCGCTAGAGCTCGAGCCGATCGACGGCCGTGCGTGTTCGGCTCGCGCTCTCTTCAAAGGTGGGACGAGCCTCTCGAAGGTCTTCGGTATCATCGAGCGCTTTTCGGAAGATCTCGACATCCTCATCGTCCACGAAGGGCTTGGTGAATCGGCCCGGGAGAACCGTGTCCTTCGTCCGATCTGCGAGCGAGCCCGGATCGACCTCGGGCTGTCCGATGACGACACTGAGGTGACCGAGCGGAGCACTGGCGTCAAGCGAAACGTCGCCTTCCGTTATCCACAGAGACTCCCTTCTGCCTCCATAAGTCCAACAGCAAGGCTCGAGATGGGAATCCGGGGCGGGACCTTGCCGGGAGTCGTCCACGGTACGGTGCGGTCCTACATAGCCCAATATGTCGCATCGGTTGGCGTCGATGCCGACTTCGAGGAGCTTCTCCCGGTCGAAGTCGAGGCGATTGCCCCAGTGCGCACCCTCGCCGAGAAGGTCGCGCTCCTGCACCACGCCGGTACCGCTGCGCTGTACGGCGATCCGCGATCACTTGAGAAAGCGGGCCGGCACTTCTCAGATGTCGCTCGGCTCCTCAACAACGCCGACGTTCAAGCGGCGCTGGCTCGGCCAGACAGCTCGATGGAGGTCCTTGCCGCGGATGTCGACGAATGGAGTGCCAGATCCGGTTGGCCTTTCACGCCACGCCCCGCCGAGGGCTATGGAACAAGTCCGGCGTTCGGTTCCGAAGGTGCACTGCGAGACATTGCCGAGAAGAGTTACACGGACTCGACCTCGCTCATGTGGGGACAGATCCCGAGTTTCGACGAGTGTCTTGAGGTGATCAGCTCGCACGCCGAGCTTCTTTAGTCCTTCAGGAAGGAGCTCTTGTCGTCAAGGCAGCGCTTCTCGAAGAGGAGCACGGTATTGCAATCAAGCGCATCCCTTTTGGCGTTCCCGTTTGGCGTGTTGTGATGACCTGGACACCATCACCGTCAACTAGGAGCTGCCCGTGTCAGGCGGCCTCCAGCCACACGTAGATGAACCTTGCGTGGCTGCGAGAATACCTCTGGCTACACTTACGGGCATAGCTCGCGATAGGCGGGGGACAGTGCCCAGAGACAATCAAGTCAGAGAGAACCGGCTGAGGAGGATGGCCGATCGCCAGGGCCTCCGACTGGAGAAGTCGCGCCGACGCGACCCGCAGGCGTTGACCTTCGGCACGTACCGGCTCGTCGACCTGTTCACACGCGCCCTCGTGCTGGGCGACGTGAATCACAGTTACGGACTCGACCTCGACGAAGTGGAGAAGTACCTGACGGGCGACAAGACCTGAGATGGCCCAGATCGTTAGGCGCCTCCTCGGCGATGGCAAGACCGTCCGCTATGACGTGCGTTTCCGAGTCGACGGTGTAGTCCGGAACAAGACGTTTCGGTTGCGCGGTGATGCCGACGCCTACAAGCGCAAGGTGGAAGGCGACGAGCTGGCCGGGCTGATCGTCGACCCCCGCGGTGGTGAGCGTACCTTCGGACCTTACGCGACCACCTGGATCGACACTCGACTCGCGCGGGGACGGCCGCTCACGCCTGCCACGCGCCAGGGTTACAAGGGCCTTCTCCGTCGCCATCTGAACCCTGCATTCGAGAAGGCCGCCCTCCGGAAGATCACTCCCGAGCGCGTGAGGGTCTGGCATTCCGACCTCATCAAGTCTGCCGGGCAAGACCAGGCCGCCAAGTCGTACCGGCTGCTCCGGGCGATCCTCAACACGGCGGTATCGGATCGGCTGCTCACACAGAACCCGTGCACCGTTCCGGGCGCCGGCACCGAGAACACGCCAGAGCGGCCCCTGCTCGACACCGCAACGGTTCTCGACCTCGCGGACGCTATCGAACCGCGGCTACGGGCGCTCGTCCTGCTCGCGGGATTCGGTGCCCTCCGCCCTGGCGAGCTGCTGGGTCTTGAGCGGCGAGACTTCGACACGCTACGGGGCACCGTCCAGGTGAGACGCCAGGCACAAGAGATCACCGGCATGGGTCGCACGATCACCGCTCCGAAGTCCGACGCCGGCACGCGCACGGTGGCTCTGCCTGGGATAGTTACCGAGGCGATGCGTCAGCACCTCGGCACCTACGTCGCTTCGACAGCCGACTCGCCAGTGTTCACCCGCAAGACCGGGCGACCCCTGCGGCGTAGAGACCTGAGCGAGTCATGGAAGGCCGCGTGCGCTGCTGTCGGGATCGCTGGCGCTCACGTCCACGACCTCCGACACCACGGCGCCACGATGGCCGCTCAGACGGGCATCACAACTCGTGAACTCATGGTCCGGATCGGTCACTCCAGTCCACGTGCAGCCCTCATCTACCAGCACGCCACCGAGGAGCGCGACCGCGCGGTAGCTGACCAGCTCGACATACTGATTGCTTCGACCGAACGGACACCGCGGGCAAAGGTAGTGAAACTGCCGCGCGATCCACGCGCGATGGATGCGGGCTAGCTCACGGTGCTGATCCAAGAATTGGCCTCTGATCAGCATAAACGCTGGAGGCGGCGCCCAGAATCGAACTGGGGTTGAGGGCTTTGCAGGCCCTTGCCTAAACCACTCGGCCACGCCGCCCGGTCAAGCAATTCGCTTCGTGCGCCGCCGGCCCGACCAGCCGACGCCCGCGCGAGCGGACCAACCCTATCGCGCCGCTCGAGAGGGCCGAGCGCTCAGCGGCCAGTCCCTAGAGGTGTTGACCGCACTCTTCTTTATTACGCTGATCGGCGATGTGGCGCTGGGGGCCGAAATGGCAAGCGGCGCCCTACCTTCCCTCGGGGCGACCGCCTCGCCCACCGCCCGCATGTCGGCGCCGAGCCTTCCGATGATCACTCTTCCCAAGTACCCAGGTGTCCTCGGGATCTCGAAGATCTACTCACTCCGCCTTCCTCAGGACGAGGCCGGCGGGAAGCTTCATTCGTGGACGTGGGGAGGCTGGTGATGGTCTCGGCTCTATGAGCAGATCCGCCAGATTGCGCGGTTGGTCACAAGCCCTGCCCCGGAGCCGAGATGCGACTAGCGTGAGGCATCCATCGCAGGGAACCCGGTACGAGTCCGGGGCTGTTTGTCGGCCAGCAACGGGCACGTCACCGCCGGCCCCGCCGAGCTACGTCGGGCTCACGCAATCGGGGGGGTGACTCAAACGCCTGTCGCGTGGAATCCGCCGTCGACGTGGATGATCTCTCCGGTCGTGCTGGGGAACCAGTCCGACAAGAGAGCCACGCAGGCTCGCGCGACGGCCGTTGAATCCTTCACGTCCCAGCCGAGCGGAGCGCGCTCGTCCCACACTGCCTCAAACTTCTCGAAACTCGGGATCGACCTCGCGGCCACAGTGCTGATGGGCCCCGCCGCGACGAGGTTGACCCGAATCCCGGTCGGCCCGAGGTCTCGAGCGAGGTAGCGGGCGAGCGATTCCAAGGCGGCTTTTGCCACGCCCATCCAGTCGTAGCCGGGCCAGGCGACTGTGGCGTCGAAGTCGAAGCCGACGATCGACCCCCCGCCCGACGCACGGCCGAGGAGAGGCGCGAACGCCGCAGCGAGGACCTTGAGGGAGTAAGTCGAGACTTCGATCGCGGTCGAGACATCCTTCCAGCTCGCCGGCAGAACGCCATTTCCAAGGCAGCTATCAGGAGCGAAACCGATGGCATGAACGACTCCGTCCAACCCACCCCATCGATGTTCGAGCGCTTCGGCCACGCGGTCGGCCTGTTCCTCGATGGTGGCGTCGAGTTCGTAGACCTCGACGGGTCCGGGCAGCTTGCGGGCCACGCGGCTTGTCAGCGAGAAGCCCCGCCCGAAACCCGTCAGGGCAACTTCGGCCCCTTCGTCCATTGCGAGGCGCGCCGCACCGAAGGCGAGGGAGTCATCAGTCAGCACCCCGGTGACCAGGATGCGCTTGCCTTCGAGTATCCCCACGTTGCCTCCGTAGCCTCGATATGCCGATTCGCCCCTCCGAGGCTAGGTGCAGGACCTGGAGGTAAGTCTGCGATAAAGCGCCGAGGTCTCGGGATGGATGCCGAGCAAAGGGTCGCCCTCGAGCTCCAGCGCCAAGGCCAGGCTACGCAGTGCGGCGTCCACGCCGCCGCGATTGCCAAGCCCGTCCGCTGCGCGCATGAGTAAACGGTAGAGCCTTTCGTCCCAAGGTGAGGCGAGCAGTCCCTGCAGTGCTGCCCAGTGGGCGATTCCCGCCCCGCCGTGCTCGAGACAATGCTCGCCGAGGCGGCACGCCACTTCGACCACCGAAGCCTCTATCGCGGCCGTGAAGCCTTCTAGCTGGGTCCATTCGCCTCGCTCGAGGCCCTCAAAGGGTCGTCCGCGCACTAGCGCGAGTGCCTTCCGCCACGATTCGGGGAGCTGTGCAGGTGATGCGAGCTCCTTGAAGCGCTCCCAGTCGGTCTCGGCGTCAACGATGCGATGGCGCCTGGCCTCCTTGCGGAGACGGGGGCGTCCGTCACCCGCGAGCCCGAGCGCTCTTCTCGTCTCGGAGAGCCGGTTCGCGAGAGTCTGTACCGGTACTCGTCTCTCTGGCCATAAGGCTGTCGCGAAGGTGTCCGTGGTGGCGCCTTCAGGGTGCATGGCGAGGAAGGCGACGAGCTCGGTCAGCCGTCGTCGGTGCCTGAACGATTCCGGGGCGCCGTTGACTTGCACGTCGCCGAGCAAGGCGATCTCGATCGGCGGCAAAGGGGCATCGGGTCTCGTCTCTCGGGCTTTCGACCCCATCCGGGGGCGAAGCGGTGATTCGGCAAGCTCGGCGATGTCGACCCCGTGGACACGCCGACCATTCCCAAACGTGAGGGTGGGTTGGACACCTGGCTCAGTGGCGAGCTCCCACAAACACAGCGCCCCCTCGGCGTTCGCACAGCACAAGAGCCCGACGCCGGCGGTCTGCTCGCAGAAATGGACGAGTTCGCTCAGCACTTTGTCGGCAGGGTCGCTTGCCCAAGGCGGAACGACGACGCAGATCGAAGGGGCGCCAGTTCCGCTCAGGGTGCGGACGGTGACCTCTTCGAGAGCCGTCGCTACATCTGGGACGTGGCGAGTGCGCTCAAGGCGTGGCATGGGCTGATCGAACGCCACGAGGACCAGAGTCTCGAGATCTGACCAACGTCGGGTACCTAGCTCCACGGCAATCTCGGCGATCTTTGCCCCGAGCTGCGGGGCCGGTCCCGTCAGGATCGTCGAACCGACGGCGACGAGGTCTACGAGTGCTCTTCGCCCGTGCATCTCGGACAGGGTGACCAAAGCGGCCCTTCGCGCGGCGCCTGTCATCGCCGGCGTGACCGGCAGGGAGGCGATGATGCCGGAGTCGCGCGGCAGGCTCCACGACCCGGGAAGACGCCCGGGATGGAACGGCCAAGTTGGCGCCTCGAGGTTCGGCATGTGGACAGTGATCGAATCCGGGTCAAGTTGCAGCACGTCGGCGCCCGCCCTTGGCGCGAGCGACGTCGTGACGTCGGCGGCTAAGCCGACGGCGAGGCGACTCCACTCGGAGTCCTCGAGATGCACCGTAAGACGCGAATGCGAGAAAGGCAGGTGCTCCATCGGCGAGGCGACAGCCTGGAGTCGCCGGGGACCCTCGGTAGGTCCGATGACGTCTACGGCGGTCGAGCCCAGTGCCCAGCGCCTTTGCACCTTTAACAGGCCGCTCATCGCGAGCGCGCTGGTCGGATGGGCGGCGGAGTTCCGACGCGTGCCTCCAGGGTCGCTGCCCGAGGTGCTCGGAGTCGGCGAACTCATGGAGGCTCCTACTTAAGGACGGAGGTGACCGGCCGCGCAGGCCGGAACCGGTCGGCTATGGCTTGTGACACCCTTGGCCGGTACGCGGTGCTCTCCATGTCCCGGCTTGGGCGCCCATCATGTCAAAGTGCTACACGCAAGCGACAGTCGAGCCGCTCTGACGCGCCCCGCCAGAGTCGATGGCCTGCAACAAAAAGGCTCCGGGCGGGGACCGGAGCGATAACTCGGGGCCGTTGCGAGTGGCATCGACCGATCGTCGACCAAACTCGTACCGGCCTACCTACCGCCCGACGTACGCGAATCAGTGCACCCAGCGCTTTGCATCATTGGACCCTCAGCGAGGGGGTCGACCTTTCAATCGAGGAGAGTCCAAGATGAACGAAGACGGAGCAGTCAGCAAAGCGCCCGGGACGACGCCCGGGGTAGCAGACTCGTCCCCAGCTCTTGGCGCAGGCGGCTTTCGGGCACTTGGGCGGGGCTTCAAGTCACGTGGGGCCGGCATAGTCGGCGTCGCTGCACTAGTTGTCGTTGGCTCGATTCTCGGCTCCGCAGCCTTGAGCAGCTCGGGGGCATCGGCTGGCTCGACCAAGCTCCGCACCGTATTGAGCTCATCCCACAGCGCGGCCGCAGCCTCCGGGGCGACGATCACGGTCACGGGCAACGGCCAGGTCGAGGGCACGCCTGACACCGCCACCTTCCAGGTCGGTGTGGACACAACCGCGGCGACCGCTGTCGAGGCCCTCGAGGAGAACAACTCCCAGGTGGCGACTCTCGAAGCCTCCCTCGAGCAGAACGGAGTCTTGGCGAAGAACATGCAGACGAGCTGGCTGAACCTCTCCGCCAACACCAACTCGAAGGGCCGGGTCACAGGCTTTAGCGCCGATGACGAGCTCAACGTGACGACGAACGACCTGTCCGATCTCGGGGCAGCTCTGGACGCAGCCGTCGAGGCGACCGGCAACGGCGTCACCTTGGACGGCATTTCGTTCTCGATCTCCAACCAGTCGGCGCTTCTCGCCGCAGCGCGAGCTCAGGCCATGCAGGCAGCGAGCACCGAGGCAACCCAGGTTGCCGCCGGTGGGGGACTGGCACTCGGCCCGATCGTGAAGATCACTGACCAGGAGAACGCCGGACAGCAGGTCTACTACGCCCCGGTCGACGCGACAGCCGCAGGCAGCCCGGTGCCTGTGCAAGCGGGCCAGGAGCAGCTCTCGGTGCAGGTGACTGTTGTCTACCAGCTTGTTGCCGCCTCCTCGTGAGCGCTCACTAACGTCATTTCCCTGAAAGGACGTCATGGACGGGCCTGATCTCTCCCATCTTCTGGACGGCGCCAGCTCTGAGAAGCCGTCGCCAGAAGTGCTCGACGGCATTGTGCGCCGGCATCGGCGGCTCAAGGCTCGTCGCGCCCGCACCGTTGCCTCGCTCGGCCTTGTCATTGCCCTCGCCGGCCTCGGCGTCGGCATCGGCGTGAGCCGCGGAGGTCCAACAACGGCGACCGCTTTGGGAGGCAAGGCTTCGAACGCGGCGCTCGTGCCAGGAAAGGCAAGGTCCACTACGACCAGCAGCGTATTGCCCTCGATGTCCGCACATCTTCCCCGACCTACGAGCACGCCAAACTCAAGGCTTGGCCGTGCTCCTGTAGGTCTCGGTTGGGTCGCGGCTGGCTCCGGGTCGGGGTCCGTCAATGCGTCCACGGTCCCTTCATCCGCCAACTCCGAAGTCCCGTCGCTCGGTTCCAAATCTGGCGCTGCGGTTTGCAGTGTCTTGAGCTGTCCGCCTTCCGGGTCTTTCGGATCGCTCGAGGTGGCTGGGATTAAGGCCCTGTTCACGCGTACGAGCAACGGCGTGACAGTGCGAACTTTCACCGCCACCTGGGCCGTTGCGCCCTTTGACCTCGTTCCGGTCGCTTCCAGTGAGGGGGCGAGCGGCTCGGGGTCAGGTGGCGGCGCGGTGGGTTCCGCAGCGGGCAGTGGAACCACCGGAACATCAGCGGGGACGACGTCCGGTGCGGTCGTGCCCAAATCGACGACTACCTCCACGACCACGCCGGCCGCGTCGTCCCCGCTGCCTGTCATTACCGCTACCACCGACACCACGACCACGACGAGCACGGGGTCGACATCCACGGTCCTTACTCCTCCCGGCATCGAGGCGAGCTGTGCCGCCACGAGGGCTCTTGTCGTCGAGGTGTCGGACGCGGGCGCAGTCGGCGTGGTCACCGTGCCCCTTGGCCAGTCGGTGGCAAGGCCTTTCGACGTGCTGGCCGACGAGGTGGTCGGCGTCGAGGAGCAGGCCCCGATGGCGGTGGTGGTCGCCCACACCGACGGTCAGGTGGCGTCGGTGCGCGCTGATTTCGTAGCTGGCGGGCAGGATGAGATGACTGTCGTCGGCCAGTGGGCGGTGCTGGTCGACGAGCTGGCGGCCACTCCCGGTGGCGGTACGGCAAGTCAAGGCACCGCGACAAGCCCAGGTCAGGCCTCTGTGTACGCGCTGTCCAACGACGGGACGGTCCTCGAACAGGCCAATCTGCCCGGATCCGGTGCCTTGGCGATTCCGATCGCCGCCTGCATGGAGCCCACCGGCGGCGTTGCCAGTCCGGCCGGCTCCGGTACGGGGACTTCTCCGGCCCAGCACAGCGGCCGTTAGCTCTCGCCCGAAGAGGCCGCCCCGAGTTACCCGTTCGGTGAGCGTGGGACAGACTGTCGTCATCGAAGACGAGCGCGAGAGCGAGATTGCTAAAGGCCGCGTTGCCGACGACTTCGTCGTTGTCTATGAGGCTCACTATCCCCGCCTCGTGCGCGCGCTCGAGATCGGCGGGCTGGACCGGCCGAGCGCAGAGGACGTCGCCCAGGAAGCCTTCGCCCGCACCTTGGGGCACTGGCGCCGGGTCCGGCTCGGTACCAACCCGCCCGGATATGTCTACCGCACGGCTTTTCGTCTCTCGCGAAGCCACTGGAAGCAGGAGTACGCTTCGGCGCCCGAGCTCGCTTCCAGCAGCGATACCGAGGCCGAGGCAGTCGCCCAATTGGACCTTCAAGACGCGCTCGTCCGGATGCCGGCGCGACGGCGGGCATGCGCCATGTTGTGCTTCGTGGTGGGGCTCACTCCGAAAGAGGCGGCACGGTCGCTCGGGATCGCCGAGGGCACTGTGCGTAAGCAGCTCGGCATCGCCCGAGAGGACCTGAAAGACCTGGTAGGGGAGCCGTAACCGCCGATCTGGAAGGGTCCAGCTGGCCGCCGGGACACGAGAACACGGGCCCGGGGGGGTGCCCGTCCGCCGTCGGAATGCTAAAGTCTCCCGAACCGTTCGATTGATATGCAGCTGGCGTGGACGTGGGCGGCGGCCCACGTTTTGTCATTTCCGGGGTAGAAACTATAAGGAGGCAGTGGCGATGGGCACGTCAGATGACGTAGAGCGCATCGCCGCGCCTGTACTCAGCACAGCTGGCCTGGAACTGGTCGACGTGGAGCTTCGCGCCGGGAACATCGTCGTGACCGTCGACCGTGAGGGCGGGGTAGACCTCGACACCCTCGCGTCTGCGAGCAAGGCGATCTCGGCTGCCATCGATCGCGAGGAGGTAGGCCCGACCGGCCGCTACGAGCTCGAGGTCACGAGCCCTGGCCTGGAACGCCGGCTCCGGCGACCGGTGCACTTCCAGCGCTTCGTCGGCCACCAAGTGGCCATGCGGACCCTGCCCGGCGTTGAGGGAGAGCGCAGAGTTGAGGGCGAGATCCTGAGTGCCGACGAGCGTGGAGTGGTCGTGAGCGTTCCCGGGCTGCCCGAGGGCCGGAGGCTTGCCTATAAAGACATCGAGCGAGCTCATACCGTCTTCGACTGGAGGGCCGCGTTGGCACGCACGCCTTCGCCGACGGCTCGAAGTGACACGCGCCGAGAGGCCAAGTCTTCGCCGAAAGGCCGCGAGCACGTCGAGAAGGAGATGGCGGACAAGCTATGACCTCGACGAATTTCGACCTCTTGGAGGCACTGCAGCAGATCGCGGTGGAAAAGGGCATCGCCGTTGACACCCTTTTCGACGCCCTCGCCAACGCGCTCGTCGCCGCCTACAAACGGCTTCCCCAGGCGGCCGAAGAGGCCGTGGTCACGATCGACCCGGACTCGGGAGAGATCCGCGTTTATGGCCAGGAGCTGGACGAAGAGGGAAACGTGACTCGTGAGTGGGACGACACTCCCGAGGACTTCGGCCGGATCGCCGCCCAAGCGGCGCGTCAGGTGATCCTGCAACGCATCCGTGAGGCAGAGCGCGACCGTAAGTACGAGGAGTACGCCGGGCGCGAGGGCGACATCGTGACCGGGATCATCCAGCAGAGCGACAATCGCTACACCTTGCTCGACCTCGGCAAGGTCGAGGCTCTGTTGCCGCAGGCCGAACAGGTTCCCTACGAGCGTTATGACCACGGCGCCCGGCTCAAGGCCTACATCGTCGAGGTACGAAAGACCAGCAAGGGACCTCAGATCGTGGTCTCGCGCAGCCATCCGGGGCTCATCAAGCGGCTCTTCGAGCTCGAGGTGCCTGAGATCTCCAACGGGGTCGTAGAGATCAAGGCTTGCGCACGCGAGCCAGGACATCGGACCAAGATCGCTGTCTGGTCCAACGACACCAACGTCGACCCGGTTGGAGCCTGTGTAGGCGCAAGGGGCGCCCGCGTGCGCATGGTGACCACCGAGTTACGGGGCGAGAAGGTCGACATCGTGCCCTTCTCCGACGACCCGGCCGAGTTCGTCTCCCGGGCACTGCAGCCGGCCAAGGTGAAAGAAGTCCTGCTGGACGAGGAGCGCGGCCGCGCGACCGTCATCGTTCACGACTATCAGCTCTCGCTCGCGATCGGCAAGGAGGGCCAGAACGCCCGCCTCGCGGCCCGCCTGACGGGCTGGCACATAGATATCAAGAGCGAGTCCGAGGTGGCGGCCGAGGAGGCGCATTACGCCGAAGGCGACTGGGCCGAGGGCGAATGGGTCGAGCAGTCGGGAGAGATGGTCTGGAAACCTGCCGAGGGTGGCGAAACACTCTCGGCCGAGGCTTGGGCGGCCGGGGAGGCCGGGGAGGCCGGGGTTGACCAGGCTGCCGGCGTCGTTGCCGCAGAGCTCGTCGCCGAGGCCGTCGAGGAGGCCGAAGAGCTCGTCGCCGAGGCCGTGGAAGCTGCCGCGGAGCTCGTCGCCGAGGCCGTCGAGGTAGCCGAAGAGCTCGAGCTGGAGGCCGAGCTCGGGACCGAGCCGGGGGCGGCCGATTCCCTCCCGCCCGCGGTCTTAGAGGGCGACGAGAGCGCCGAAGAAGACGGGCAGGGCTAGTAGCGGCGCCGCTTCGGACCTGTATCGGCTGTCATCGCGTGGCGCCGCCCGGCGAGCTCACGCGACTGGTGCACACCGGTGAGGGGCTAGTTGGCCTCGGTAGCGGCCTCGAGGGCCGGGGGGCGTGGCTTTGTCGTGACTCACCACACTGCTTTGAACTCGCCGTCAGGAATCACGCCTTTTCGAAGGCACTGCGGCGTCCCATCGCGGCGCAAGCCCTGGAGAGGTTGAGGGCCGAGCTGTCACCCGGCTCCGAGAGCCCTCGCCTCCCTTCTTGACTGACCCCGGCCCGTGCCGGCCGTCAGCGGTCGGGTTTCGGGCGACCGAACAGGCGGCTCAAGAAGGGATGGGCGGGAGCTTCGTCGTGTCCAGGAGGCAGGGGAGGCGCCTCGTCTGCGCTGGAGTCTCCCGGCGGGACCGCGGGCACCCAGCGTGAGCCAAAGACCTCACCTGCCCCGAGGGTGCTGGCGACATCTTCGCCCAAGCTCGGAGTCCCAATGCCGCCCGGCGTGCCTTCAATCATCTCGCCGTCGCTGAGGGCCCTTCGCACGTCGTCCTCGGTCGGCGCTGGGGGCGGCTCGAGCGTCTCGAGTTGGCCGATGTCCTCCTCGTCGAGATCCTGAAGCAGCCTTGTGACGTGGGTCACGTGCCGGGGGTCGTTCGAAAGACCCGAGCGCCGTAGAAGCTTGCGGCCCTCAACCGTAAGGCCGAGCTGGTCCTCGACGTACTCGACGACGCCGAGCTCGATCAAGAGCGTGACGGACTCGGCGAACTGGGCCGGATCTGGGCGCGAAGCGGGTGGAGCGACCGATGCCAGGGTCCAAAGGACCTGCTCGAGCGGAGCCAGCTCTCCGCCGTTGGCGCGCTCCACGGCGACGAGCACTGCACCCTCTTCGGGACCGAAGGGCGAGGCCATGGGTCGAAATGTAGCTTGACCCCGTCGCCTGCACGACTCGGCGAGCATCTGTCGGCCGTAATATGTCGTTACGGGTGTACGAAGCACCGGCGTTGTGTGAGAATGTAAGGCCGCGCCAGGCTCGGTACCCCGAACGCTGCGCTGCCCCTCGACAGGAGAGGACCGAACCACCAGTTGCCCAAGAAAATCCGCGTCTACGAGCTTGCCCGTGAGCTGGGGCTTACCAACAAGGAAGCCCTGGACATCTGCATCGACCTCGGGATCGGCGTAAAGAGCCACTCGTCGTCGATCGAAGACGCGCAAGCCGACCGCGCCCGACGCAAGGCCGATCGGGAAGGGCTGCGGCGCGCCGTGCAACCAGAGGAGCCGGCTGCCCCGGCCGCCGCCTCGACCAGATCGGCAGGCGCCTCTCAGCGCCTGGCGCCCGCCGCGACCCTCGAGCGGCCAAGTGTGGCCCCGAGCGCGCCTGTGTCGGCCCCCCCAAGGCCCGACGACGGCGCCATCTCCCGGCCGGCGGCGGAGGCTGCTCCCCTCACCCATGAACCGCGTCCTGGTCAGCGTCTAGTTGTCTCCAAGTCGACAAGCGAAGTCAGCGACTCGCCTCGCCCCGCCTCACCCCGGGCGCCGGTTCCCCCGCCTCCGGGTGCACCCAGGCCGGCGCCCGTGCCCGCGACGGCGAGGCCGACACAGGGCCCTCCCGGGCAACGAGCAGGCACCCCGCCCGCTCCGCCTGCGCCACGGGCTGTGGGCGGCGTGCCCACGGGGGCGGGCGTGGCCCAGCAGGCCCCGGTTGCCGCCTCCGCGACGGCTGTCGCTCCGGTTGGCGCCCCTCCGAGCGGCGTTTCACCCACCTCGGCATCGCCGACGGCGGCATCTCCCACGGCCGCGGTTCCCGTGGCTCCCACCGCGGATCGCCCCGCTGGCGCCCCGCGCCCGGTGAGTCCTTCAGGCAAGCCCATCCCGCCCCCTCCGGGGCCACGGTCCCTCACGGGCCGTCCCATCCCGCCCCCGCCCGGCTCGCGGCGCCCTTTGCCTCAAGGCGGACCCGGCTCGCGGCCGAGCGCACCAGGCGCCCGCCCGGGGGTCAGCTCCTCGCGTCCCGGCGCCGTGGGCTCCAGGCCTCCAGCCGGCCGCCCGGTCGGTGGTCCACGGCCCGGCGCAGGCGCTGGTTTCCAGCGTCCCTCAGGGCACTACCCACCTCGGGACGGCGGACGACCCGCTGGTAGCTCGTTCGGCGGCGGTGGCGGGGGAGCTCCGGGTTCGCGCAGCGGCGGCTACACGCCAGGCGGTCCGACCGGTGCCGCACGGGGTGGACCTGTGGGGCGAGGGCGACCGCCGCAGCGCAGGCCTCGTCGCCGGCGCCGCAACATGGAAGAGCTCGAGCCGATCCAGATAGCTGCATACCTGCCCTCGAGCGCCCCGGTCCCCGACCACGAGGTGATCGTGGAGCGTGGTTCCACGCCCCAGCAGCTCGGCCCGCGTCTCAACCGGTCCGCGGGTGACATCGTTCGTTTCCTCTTGCTCCAAGGTGAGATGGTCACAGCCACCCAGCCGCTTACCGACGACATGATCGCCCTGTTCGCGGCCGAGATTGGCGCGCAGATCCGCCTCGTCGACCCCGGCGAGGAGCAGGAGGCTGCTCTTCGGGCCAGGTTCTTCGGCGACGACGAGGAGGACGAGGACGAGGAGGACTTCCAAATCCGGCCCCCGGTCATCACCGTCATGGGTCACGTCGACCACGGCAAGACGCTGTTGCTCGACCGCATCCGCCAGTCGAACGTCGTGGCAGGCGAGGCCGGCGGTATCACCCAGCACATCGGTGCCTACCAGGTCGAGTGGCACGGTCAACTGCTCACGTTCATCGACACCCCCGGCCACGAGGCCTTCACCGCCATGCGGGCGAGGGGGGCCAGTGTCACCGACATAGTCGTGCTCGTCGTCGCGGCCGATGACGGGGTCATGCCACAGACGGTCGAGGCGATAAACCACGCCCGGGCGGCCAACGTGCCCATCGTGACCGCGATCAACAAGATCGACCGTCCCGACGCCGATCCCACCCGCGTGCTCCAGCAGCTCTCCGAGCTCGGGCTCGTGCCGGAGTCCTGGGGTGGCGACACGATCACCGTTGAGACCTCGGCTCTCCAGTCCTTCGGTATCGACGAGCTGCTCGAACAGCTTGTCGTGCTGGCCGAGGTGCTCGAGCTGCATGCCGACACCGAAGGCGACGCCAGGGGCACCGTGCTCGAGTCGAATCTCGACATCGGTCGCGGGCCGGTGGCGACGATCATCGTCCAGCGCGGCATCCTGCGAGTCGGCGAGCCGATCGTGGCTGGCGCCGCCTGGGGCAGGGTCAAGGCGCTGATAAATGACCACGGCGACCAGATCAAAGAGGCCTTCCCCTCCATGCCGGTGCAGGTGCTCGGGCTGTCGGAGCCTCCCATTGCCGGCGACGAGCTACGCGTGACCTCGGATCTATCCATCGCCCGGACAGTCGGTGACGCCCGCGAGCAGCGGCTGCGCTTCACGACGCTCGCCCAAGCCTCGACGGTGTCGACGAGCCCGGGCGCCAAGCTCGAGGACCTGTTCGAGCAGATCCGGAGGGGCGAGACAGCCACTTTGACCCTGGTGCTGAAGGCAGATGTGCAGGGCTCCCTAGAAGCGGTCACCCAAAGCCTGCTCAAGCTCGAGCGCGACGACGTCAAGGTCGCCTTCGTCCACCGTGCCGTTGGAGGCATCACCGAGAGCGACGTGACGATTGCCGCCGCCTCGGGGGCCACGATCATCGGCTTCAACGTGCGGCCGGACCGCAGAGCCCGCGAGCTCGCCGAGAACCACAAGGTGGAGATCCGGACCTACGAGATCATCTACAAGCTCATCGAGGACGTGCAGGCCGCGATGGTCGGCATGCTCACCCCCGAGATCGAGGAGATCGTCACGGGCGACGCCGAGGTCCGAGCCGTGTTCCGGGTGCCGAGGGTAGGGGCGGTGGCCGGTTGCTATGTCACCAACGGCGTGATCACCCGCGGTTCCAAGGTCAGATTCCTTCGAGACGGCGTCGTCATCTGGAAAGGTGCCGTCTCCTCCTTGCGCCGGTTCAAAGACGACGCCCGCGAAGTGCAGGCTGGCTATGAGTGCGGCATCGGTCTAACCGACTTCCAGGACCTCAAGGAAGGCGACGTGATCGAGACCTATGACGAGCGGGAGATTCCCCGTATCTGAAAAGGCCCGCCGTCTCCCAGGTGCGATACGCGAGCCAGTTGGTCTCCGGCGCCAGGCGGGGCTGTCGGGGCGAACAGGCATCGGGAGGGCGCTTCAGCTTCAGTCCAACTGGCTTTGTCGGCTTCGGGTGGTCGGCTTGGTCTTTCTCGTCGGTTCGAGGAGCCTGCGAGTAGGGTGACCTCGCGATGGCATGGCGCTACGAATGGCTGACCGAGCAGATGCGCCGTGAAGCGCGGCAGGTCCCGTGCCTAGACAGCACGACCGCCGTTCGACGGCCGCCTTCCCACGTGCCGCGCGGGTGAATGCCGTGCTCTTGCAGGTGCTGGGCGACGCCCTCGAGCGCTTGCGCGACGACGACGCCAGGCTGGCGCTGCTTACGGTCAGCGCGGTGAGCGTGGAAGCGGACCTGCGTCACGCCACTGTCTTCATGGCGTCGTTGCCCGAAGGAGCCCTGCCCGCTCTCGAGGCTCACCGACCTGAGCTGCAAGCGGCCATCGCCCGCGAGGTGCGATTGAAGCGCACTCCGACATTGAGCTTCGTGGCGGACCCGGCGATCGCCGCCGGGGAGCGTGTGGAGGAGGCGTTGCGCCGTGCCCGGCACGATGACGCCTGACGAGTTGCACGAGCCGGCCGCGCCGGATCAACTCGTTGAGCCGACGACGCCTTTGTTGCCCCCAAGGACTGCGCGCGCCGGCGGCGAGGCCGTGGCGAGACCGCCGGCCCGGGTCCCCGATGAACCGGGAGGCTTCGTCGTCGTCGACAAGCAGGCCGCCTGGACGTCTCATGACGTCGTCGCCCGCTGCCGGCGTCTCTTGGGGACGCGCAAGGTCGGCCATGCTGGGACGCTCGACCCGGACGCCACCGGAGTGCTGATCGTGGGCGTGGGGCGGGCGACCCGTCTGCTCCGGTTCGCATCGGCGCTCCCGAAGCTGTACGTGGGCGAGGTCGTGCTCGGGACGACCACCTCGACGCTCGACGCCTCGGGAGAGGTGACCGGACGTTTCGAAATGGACAGCGTCGCCCTGGAGAGCGTCCGGGAGGCTGCGCGCTCTTTGACGGGGCGGATTCTCCAGGTGCCGCCCATGGTCTCGGCGGTCAAGGTTGCTGGTCGCCGTTTGCACGAGCTTGCCCGGGAGGGCATCGAGGTCGATCGGCCCGCGCGGCCGGTCGAGGTGTTCCGCTTCGACGCCTTCGAGACAGGCGAGTCCAATTGCTTCCGGGTCCTCGTCAAGTGCTCATCGGGCACCTACGTACGTGTGCTCGCGGCCGATCTCGGCGCGAGGCTGGGCGGCGGCGCCCATCTGCGGGCCCTGCGGAGGCTGGCGGTTGGGTCGTTCAGCGATGCCGAGGCGCTCGCGCTCGAGGATGTGGCGCCCGATCGCGTGCGACCGCCCGAAGAGCTCGTCCGTGACATGCCGGGCGGCCTTGCCGACAACCAGGTCGCCCAGGCCCTTGTCCATGGCAGGACGGTCGAGCGTCACGCGCTCGGCGTCGTCGGTGATGGCCCGTGGGCCGTGGTCGAGCAGTCGGGTCGGCTCGTGGCGATATGTGAGCCGGTGGGCCTCGAACGTGTCAGGCCCGTTGTCGTGACCCGGTCAAGCGACGATTCGCCCGCTGGTGCAGGTTCAGCGGCGGACTACGAGTAGCCTCGCTCCGCGGTGGCACCAGACAACGGCAGCGCCGTCACCATCGGCGCCTACGACGGCGTGCATATCGGCCATCGCCAGGTGATCGGGCTGGTGCGCCGCCGCGCCGCCGACCGCGGGTTGCGCAGCGTGGTTGTCACCTTTGACAAGAACCCGGCTGCGGTCGTGAACCCTGCGTCAGCCCCGCCCCGGCTCACTGACATCGAGCTGAAGCTGGAGCTGTTGGCCAAGACTGGCGTCGACCAGATCCTCCTGCTCGACTTCGATGCCGAGCGCGCCAGGGAGAAGGCCGAGGATTTCGTGACCGAGGTGCTGGTGGGCGAGCTGTCGGCTCGTGTCGTGGTCGTAGGTGACGACTTCCACTTCGGCAACCACCGGAGGGGCAACGTCGCCTTGCTGAGGGAGATGGGGGAGGAGGCCGGCTTTTCTGTGGAGCCGGTTCACCTCGTGTCCGACGAGTGGGAGCACAAGGTGGTGTCCTCGACACGCATCCGGGGGCTCATAGCCAAGGGCGAGCTGGCCGAGGCTCATGCCTTGTTGGAAAGGCCGCACGAGGTACGCGGGCTCGTGGTCGAGGGCGAGGGGACAAGGGCGGGAGACCCCCCGGGCCCAAGCGACGACCCGGCAGACAAACTCCCCGGTTCTTTGCTGCTCGAGGTGCCGGGCGAGATCTTGTTGCCACCCGCAGGTGAGTACCTGGGTTCTGCCCTGGCGGGCACGGGCGAGACCGTGGCGGTGCGCATCGTCGTGTTCGACCGGGTCGGCCATGGCAACCAACGCCTCGAGATCTCCGGCGCCGGAGCGCCCGCGCAGCCGCTGGCGTCCGTGGGCGCGAGAGGCGCCGTGCGGGTCCGGTTCGGCTGAGACAGCGACTTTTCGAGCGCCCGATCCCGGCGCCCCTCAATAGCAGCCTCCGGTCAATAACTGCATCCGAAGCGGGCAAGGATAAAGTAGGGCAATGGCGATCTTTCCCATCCGGGTTTTCGGCGACCCTGTCTTGCGCCAGCGCGCCGCGGAGATAAAAGAGATCGACGGCAGGATCGTCCGCCTTTCAGAGGAGATGATCGAGACCATGCGTGACGCGCCTGGCGTGGGCCTCGCCGCGCCCCAGGTCGGCATCGAGCGCAGGATCTTCGTCTACGACGTGGGCGAGGGCGCTCAGACGGTGATCAATCCGGAGATCATCGAGTCGAGCGGCGAGTGGGAGTGGGAGGAAGGCTGCCTGTCGGTGCCCGACTTGCATTGGCCGATCATCCGCCCGAAGCAGGTCCATCTTGTCGGCTTAGACCTGGAAGGAAACGAGGTCTCCATTGAAGCCGATGAGCTGCTCGCGCGTGTCTTTCAACACGAGCTCGACCATCTCAACGGCATACTGCTCCTCGAACATCTCGACAAGGACCAGCGCAAACAAGCGATGCGTGTCCTCCGTGCCCGAGCGCTTCCGGACACTGCGGGGAGCAGCCTCGGCGTCTGAGCCGACCGAGGCGGCCAGACCTTGACGAGGCTTGCCTTCCTTGGCACACCGGAGGTGGCGGTCGTCGCCCTGCGCGCTTTGCGCGGCGCCGGCCACGATGTGGCGCTCGTGGTGACAGCACCCGACCGCCGGCGAGGTCGCGGCAGCGCTCTTGTGCCCACCCCGGTGAAGCTGTGCGCCCTCGAGCTCGGGATCCCGGTCTCGAGCCGCGTGGCCGACGTCGTAGAGGCAGGGGTCGAGCTCGGTGTCGTCGTTGCGTACGGGACGCTGATCCCTGCCGAGGTGCTCGAGCAGGTGCCGATGGTGAACGTCCATTTCTCCCTGCTTCCCCGTTGGCGGGGCGCTGCTCCGGTTGAACGAGCCATTCTCGCCGGTGACGACAAGACCGGGGTCTGCCTCATGGCCCTCGAGAAGACCTTGGACACCGGCCCGGTGTACGCCCGGGTCGAGGTGCCGATCCTTGCCGGTCAGACGGCAGCCGAGCTGCGCCTCGTTCTCGCCGACATCGGCGCTGATCTTGTCGTGCAACGCCTCGCCGGTGGCCTCGCGACGCTTGGCACGCCCGTGCCACAACAAGGCGAGCCCCTGTACGCATCCAAGATCGACCGCAACGAGCTGCACTTGGACTGGCGACGACCGGCGATCGAGCTCGAGCGCCTCGTGCGTGTCGGCCGTGCCTGGACGACGTTTCGCGGAAGGCGCCTCATAGTCGAGCGCGCCCGCCTCGGCAACCCGGGGGCGCTCGAAGGCGCCCGAGCGGAGCCTGGCACGGTTGTCGGCGACGAGGTCGTGTGCCGAGCGGGAACCCTCGAGCTGCTCGAAGTGCGCCCGGAGGGCCGCGCGGCGCAGAGCTTTGAGGCATGGCGCCACGGCGCACGGCCCGAAGCAGGTGAGCGCCTCGGCGACTAGCGCGTGCTCCCGCGGGGCCGTTGGCTACCGTGGAGCGGTGGCCGAATTCAAAAAGCGCATGCACGCCCTGGGCCTGCCCAAGCTGGCCAACGGCGAGCTGAAGGTCGCTCCCTCGATTCTGGCAGCCGACTTCGGCACGCTCGCGACCGAGGTGGCGAAGGTCGAGGGCGAGACCGACTGGTTGCACGTCGACGTGATGGACGGGCACTTCGTCCCCAACCTCACCGTCGGGCCGCCGGTGGTCGAGTCGCTACGACCGCACACGGGGATGTTCTTCGACTGCCATTTGATGATGACCAACCCAGGGGACTTCCTCGAGGCGTTCCGAGATGCGGGCGCCGGCTCGTGCTCTGTGCACGTGGAGGTCGGCGACACTGAAGGACTTTGCGCCGAGATGCGCCACCTCGGTCTCGGAGTGGGGCTCGTCGTCAACCCCGAGACTCCCTATGAGGCTGCCGCGCCGTACCTGCGGCTTGTCGACCTGCTGTTGATCATGACCGTTCATCCCGGTTTTGGGAACCAGTCGTTCATGGCCGAAGCCGCCGAGAAGCTGGCCGCGGCGCGAGCCCAAGCCGAGCGTGAGGGATTGCAGGTCACGCTCCAGGCCGACGGGGGCATCGATGTGGCGACGGCTCCGCTGGTTGCCTCACTAGGGGCGCGTTGTTTCGTCGCCGGCACGGCGGTGTTCCATTCGCCGGACCCGGCCGAGGCCATACGGCGAATATATGGCGCGGCTCGCGCGGCAGTCTCGGTGAGCCGGTGAACAGCCCGCCCCTGCGAAACTCCGCTCTTGAGGCTCCGGGCGAACCGACCGGCGCGGGCACGCCGGCGGAGGTGACGGTGCTGTCGGCGAATGAACAGCCCGGCTATCGCCTGCAGGCGAAGGTTTGCACCGTCTCGGACGGCGTGGTCGCCGGGGTGCGTGAAGACCGGTCCGGTGCCGCGGTCGCCGAGCGACTTGAAGCCGCGGGCTACGCGGTTGTCGAACGACGCGTCGTCGCCGACGGGGTGGAGCCTGTGGCGGCTGTGATCGCGGAGCTGGCGGACGGGTTCGCCGGCTTGATCGTGACCACGGGCGGGACGGGCTTCGGCCCGAGGGACCTCACCCCGGAGGGGACCTTGCAGGTGCTCGACCGGGTCGCGCCCGGCCTCTCCGAAGCGATGCGGCTCACGAATCCCTTGGGCCGCCTTTCCCGCGCCGCCGCCGGCACGCTCGCCACCTCACTCGTGCTCAATCTGCCCGGGTCTGCGACAGGTGCGCTCGAGTGCCTCGAAGCGGTGCTCGACGTGGTTCCCCACGCCCTGGCGTTGCTGCGCGGTGAGAGGCCCCATTGAGCGGGCGAGGAGGCTCCGTGAACGACCAAGCCCGGGCGGCCCCTCGCTTTGACGAGTCGCACATGTCAAGGGCGATAGAGCTCGCCCAGAGCGTGCGCACGGCTACCTCGCCCAACCCCTGGGTCGGCTGCGTGATCGTCGACCAAGGGGGCGAGGTCGTGGGGGAGGGGGCGACGGCCCCCTACGGCGGCCCGCACGCGGAGGCCGTGGCACTGGCCAGGGCGGGCGAGCGGGCCAAAGGCGCGACCGCCTACGTCACCTTGGAGCCGTGTGCTCACACGGGCCGGACTCCTCCGTGCACCGACGCCCTCATAAAAGCCGGGGTTGTCACCGTGATAGCTGCCCTTCGCGACCCCGACCCGAAGGTTGCCGGAGCCGGGTTCGCCTCGCTCGAGGCGGCAGGCGTGAGTGTCGTCACGGGCGTGCTCGCCGCCACCGTGACCGACCAGCTGCGTCCCTATCTCGTGCAGCGTTCCACGGGTCGGCCCTTCGTCGTGTTGAAGATGGCCATCACCCTCGACGGGAGAACGGCCGCCCCCGACGGCTCGAGCCGTTGGATCACCGGCGCCGAGGCACGACAAGACGTCCACCGCCTTCGCGCCGAAAGCGACGCCGTGCTCGTCGGCGCGGGAACGGTGCGCTGCGACGATCCGGAGCTGACCGTGCGCGACGACGACACCGTCAAAGAGCGTCGCCAACCGCTCCGGGTCGTGCTCGGCCACGCCCCCGCCGGGGCCCGCGTGCAGCCCGCCCTCGAGCTAAGCGGCGACCTCGGTCACGTGCTCGACGAGCTCGGTCGTGGTCGCGTAATCCAGCTCCTCGTCGAGGGCGGCGCAAACGTCGCGGCACAGTTCCACCGAGAGGGGCTCGTCGACCGCTACGTCTTTTACGTCGCGCCCGTGTTCCTCGGCGGCGACGATGGGCGGCCGACCTTTTCCGGGGCCGGTGCCCACACGATGGCCGACGCCTGGCGGGGAAGGCTCGTCTCGCTGCGCCGCCTCGGCGACGACGTGCGCATCGACCTTGAGCCAGCCCGTCTTGATTGAACCAGCTCCTTCCCACAAAACCGGTCACCCGAAGCGCCCCGCGACGGCACAAGAGTGCTCGACGAATTGGCAGCTGGCCCGCTGCCAGTAGGCTCGAAGGGGGAGAAGGAGGCGGAGATCGTGTCGATGTCCGACATCGAAGAGGCGATTGCTGCGATCGGCCGGGGCGAGATGGTCGTCGTAGTGGACGACGCGGACAGGGAGAACGAAGGCGACCTCGTCATGGCCGCCGAGTTCGCGACTCCGGAGAAGGTGGCTTTCTTCCTTACCTACACCTCAGGGTTGATCTGCGTGCCGCTCATGCCCGACCGGGCCGACGAGCTAGAGCTGCCCCTCATGGTGTCCCACAACACCGAGTCCCAGCGGACCGCCTTCACCGTGACCGTCGACTTCCGCCACGGCACGACGACTGGCATCTCCGCGGGCGATCGGGCGGCGACGATCAGATCTCTCATCGACCCAGACACCAAACCGGCCGATCTTGCCCGCCCCGGCCATGTGCTGCCCCTTCGCTACCGTCCCGGGGGAGTGCTAAAGCGCGCCGGCCACACCGAGGCAACAGTCGACCTCGCCCGTATGGCGGGCTGCTATCCCGCCGGGCTGCTCTGCGAAATAGTGACCGAGGACAAACAGCGCATGGCGCGCCAGCCTGAGTTGGAACGCTTCGCCCGCGACCATGGCCTGCCCATCATCTCGATCGCCGATCTGGTCCGCTACCGGCGTCACCGCGACAAGCTCGTCGAGCGTGTCGCGGCCGCGCGCATCCCGACCGATTTCGGCGAGTTTATCGCCTACGGATTCCGGTCGCTTCTCGACGGCCAAGAGCACATTGCCTTCGTGGCGGGCGACCTTTCCACCAAAGAGAGCGTGCTCGTGCGGGTGCACAGCGAGTGCCTGACCGGTGACGTCTTCGGATCGCTGCGCTGTGACTGCGGGCCGCAACTCGAGTCGGCGATCCGCCGGATCGGCGCGGAAGGCGTCGGGGTCATCGTCTATCTCCGCGGCCACGAGGGACGTGGCATCGGGCTCACCCACAAGCTGCGTGCCTACAACTTGCAGGACAAGGGCAGAGACACCGTCGACGCCAATGTCGAGCTGGGTCTGCCCGTCGACAGCCGTGAGTACGGTATCGGCGCCCAGATCCTCGTCGAGCTCGGTGTTACGAAGATGCGCCTCATGACGAACAACCCGGCCAAGTACGGCGGCCTCGAGGGTTACGGCCTCGACATCGTCGAGCGGGTGCCGCTGGAGCCGGTCGCCAACCCCGAGAACGTCGCCTACCTGAGGACAAAGCGCGAGCGGATGGGCCACCTGTTCGGCGACTTCGACTTGGCCGCCTCCCACCCACGGCCAGGAGGCCTGCTTGGCGCCACCTCAGATCTCGACGATTCATCCGAGATCGAGGGGGCGGGAGACTTGGCCGACGTCCAGGACCTTGATGACCTCGTTTGACGAGGCGTCCGCCGGCGCGCAGGGCTGGCAGGTCGACCCGGCCGACAACGGTGCTCGCGCTGTGCTGGCTCACCGCCTACCGGCGCTGGACGGGGGAAGCTGGGCAGGCATAAGGGGTTCGGCGGAGGGGGCCGGGCTCAGGATCGCCGTCGCCTGCAGCCGGTTCAACGGGCAGGTGACGGCCTTGCTTTTGCAGGGGGCCCTGAGCGAGCTCGACCGTTGCGGTGTTGCCGAGGCGGACCGTACCGTCGTATGGGTCTCGGGTGCCTTCGAGCTGCCCCTGGCGGCGATGGCACTGGCCAGGACCGACCAGTACAACGCTATCATCTGCCTGGGGGCGGTCATCCGCGGGGAGACCTCGCACTACGAGCTCGTAGCCGGCCAGTGCGCCGCGGGCCTGCAGCGCGTCCAGCTCGACATGACCCTGCCCGTTGTCTTCGGCGTCCTCACGACCGAGAACCTGGAGCAGGCGCTCGAGCGCGCGGGCGGCGCGCTAGGCAACAAGGGCATCGAGGCGGCCGCGACGGGCATCGAGATGGCGAATCTGCTCCGGCGTCTCGAACAGGTCCGGCCTGGGATGCCTGAGGGCTCGAGCGGCCCCACGACCCAGCAGGTCACCCGGGCATAGACGATGTTGCGCCTCGTCCTCCCCAAAGGATCGCTCGAGCAGGCCACCTTCGAGCTTTTCACCGCCGCCGATCTCGCGGTGCGCCGGGCGTCAGACGTGGCCTACCGGGCGACGATCGATGACCCCCGTGTCGAGGAGGTTCACATCTTGCGGCCCCAGGAGATCCCGACCTACGTGGCTGAGGGTCTGTTCGACCTCGGCGTGACGGGCCGTGACTGGGTGGAGGAGACCGGCGCGGACATCGTCAGCCTGGGGGAGCTCAAGTACTCGAAGGTGACGACCGACCCCGTAAAGGTCGTGCTGGCTGTGGCGTCGGACTCGCCGGTGCAAAAGGTCGAGGACCTCCCACGCGGCTGCCGGGTCTCGACCGAGTACCCGGCGCTCACCAAGCGTTTCTTGACCGAACGCGGGGTCGAAGCCGAGGTTCGCTTCTCCTTCGGGGCCACAGAAGCCAAGATCCCCGACATCGCCGACGCAGTCGTCGAGATCACCGAGACGGGTCGGGCCCTGCGAGCGGCTGGCTTGCGCGTGATCGACACTCTCCTTTTGTCCTACACCGAACTGATTGCCAATCCTGTCTCGGTCGCCGACCCGGAGAAGCTGCGCGCCATGGGCCAGATTCTCGTGCTGTTGCAGGGCGCTCTCGAGGCCCGGGGCAGAGTGCTCGTGAAACTCAACGTCTCGCCCATCGACCTTCCCAGCATCATCGCCGTGCTGCCCTCGATGCGCTCGCCGACTGTCTCGAAGCTCTTCGGCGAGGCCGGCTATGCCGTCGAGGCCGTGGTCCCCAAGTCCGAGATCAACATCTTGATCCCGGCCCTCAAAGAGCGGGGAGCTACCGACATCATCGAGCTCCCGATAGCCAAGATCGTCCATTGAGCGCTTCCGGCGCCGAGGGATTTGACGCCGTCATGGGCAGTGGAACCCGTCGGCCGCGACTTGGCAAGGTTGAAAGCTTCGACGGCGAGCGGGGGCTCGGGTCGGTCGTATCCCGAGACGGCGCCGTGTTCAGCTTCCACAGCACAGCCATAAGCGACGGCTCCCGGCACATCGCCGTCGGTACCTTGGTCAGCTTCGTGGTCGCCGCTTGCCACGGAGGGCGCTTCGAGGCCGTGGCGCTCAGCGCCCTCGACGGTGCCGATGTGCCTTCCTAGGTACCCAAGCGCCACACGACAAGAGCACCTGTGCCCACCTGAGGCCTGACACGCGCCTAACTCTCGGGCTTGCTCGTTCAAGCCTGCTCGAAGCTCTACAGGCCGGGGAGGCCGTCCAGGCTCTCGGAGTTGTTCGTTACCCAGTACCGCCTAATACCGTCGTCACCCTTGCGATCGGCCCATTCCGCCATCTTCGTCCGGTGTGTCTTGAAGTCCATGAGAGGTACCCCGTACCCGCAGGAGTCCGAGACACGCTCCACAGACACCACGATGATCGAGCGGGCACCGTCGAGATTGTCGGTGGGGAACCTCCGAGACAGCTGCGCGAAAGCTCCGTCGTCACGGAGAACGACCGAGCCCCGGCCGTGGACGCGGACGATCCTGGGGTTGTCCTCGAAGGCGCAGAACATGAGCACGATCCGGCCGTTCTCGCGCAGATGGGCGACGGTCTCGACGCCGCTGCCGGTCCGGTCGAGATAGCCGACGCGAGTCGGGTCGAGCATGGCGAGCTCACCGTTGTTGCTCTTTGGCGAGCAGTTCACGAGCCCATCTCCCGAGAGCGGGGCGGTCGCGACGAAGAAGACCGGTTGTGACAAGAAGAAGCTGGCGAGCCGTTCGTCGATGCAGGTGTATGTCCGACCCATCTGTAAATGGTAAAGGATGCAAGGCGGAGCACCGGAGCCGTGGCAGGCTAGGGCCATGGGCGGCGGTCTTTGCATCGAGGCAATGGATAGCCCGGCCGCGGCGCTCGAGCACGCGAACGAGTACTTGGTCGGAGATCCCGTCGAGCTCAACGTGATCTGGAGCATCCTCGAGCAGAGGGCCGACTCGGGCATGCCCGGTCGGTACTGGCTGGTCGAATCGGATGGTCGGGTCGCGGGAATCGTGCTCGAGTCGCCCCCTTCCCACCCAGCGGCGATCTCTCCGTTAGGCGCGGCGCACGCCTCAGCGCTGGCAGAAGAGATCTCGGTGGAGGGACACCGGCTCTCGGGGGTGGCGGGCGAGGCCTCCAGCGCCGCTCACTTTGCCGGTTGCTGGACAGAAAAGGTGAGGACGGCCGCAATCGTGCAGGACGCACAGCGCCTTTACGTGCTCGGCAGTCTTGTCCAGCCCGACGGTGTGCTAGGGCACCTGCGCCGAGCCGAGCGCTCTGAGCAAGGACTCGTTCTCGAATGGTGGACCGAGTTCCAGGTGGAGACCGGCTCGCCCCGATTCGACTTGTCCATGGCTGTCGACTCGGCGCTCTCGGCCGGGCGGGTTTTCGTCTGGGAGGACGACGGGCCCCGCTGCTTGGCGCGCGCCACCGAGCCGCTCGGCGGCATCTCGCGGATCGGGGCCGTCTATACGCCTCCAAGAGATCGCCGTCACGGCTATGGGGCGGCCTGCGTGGGGAGTTTGAGCGCCTGGGTGCGCAGCGAGGAAGGGGCAAACTCGATCCTCTACGCCCAGCTGAGCAACCCCGGCTCGAATGCGATCTACCGCCGTCTCGGCTTCGAGGCCGTCTCGGAGTCGCTCGCCTACCGCTTCGGCGAAAAGGTGGTCACGCCCTGATGGGACCGGTCTCGAGCGCAGGCCCCGACGCGACACCGTCCTCCGGGCCGTGCGCGACTGAGGATCCAGGCTTTCCGCACCAAATCGACCTCGTGGTGACCGACCTCGACGGGACGCTCTGGGACGGAACGGGGATAGTTCATCCCCGCACTCTCCGCGCCCTCGGGCTACTTTCTGCCGCCTCGGTCCCGGTATTGGCAGCCACGGGTCGAAGCGCCAGGAGCGCCTGGCCCGTCATGGAGAAAAACGGGCTGGCTTTGCCTGCGGTGCTCCTAGACGGCGCCATCGGCCTCGAATTTGGCGCCACAACGTCGTTTTACAGGCACGCCTTCAGCCCCGACCTTGCCGCAGAGGTGCTTAGGGTCTTCGACGACCTCGGCGTAAGCCCGTGCATCAATGTGGACGCTGTCGGTCGAGACATCGTGCTGGGCAAGGACACCTTGACCCATCCGGAGTACCTCCGTCGCCTGCAGCCCTGGGTGCGCGAGGAGGATCCCTGGACCGCCGTGCGGAGCTTGAACGTGCTCGCCTTCTCGCTTCTCGGCGCCGATCCGACGTCCACCCGGACCCTGGCCGCGGAGGTCACCGCCCGGGTTCCGGTTGCGGCGGCGTTGTCTCCCGACCGTACCTATGGCGGCGTCCATCTGAGCTTTAGGCCCATCGGAGTGAACAAGTGGTCCGGCGTCGTCGGTTTTTGCGCCTACAAGGGGCTTGACTCCGGCCGGGTGCTCGCCATCGGCGACGCCGACAATGACGTGGAGCTCTTGGAGGGTGCTTGCCTCGCCGTGGCCGTTGCCGACGCGACGCCAGCGGTTCTCGAGCGTGTCGACCGGGTGCTGGCGCCTGCGTCCAAAGGCGGCTGGGCCGATATCGTCCAGCTCCTCGGCCTGCCCGGCGAGTAGATCAGGCCTGGGCTTCCGGGCCGGCCTGCCCGTCGGAAGCCGGGGTCGCCGACGAGATGCGGACGAAGGCGAGCCGGATCTGCGACAAGCCCTCCGCCAGCGCCGGGGCGTGTTGGCCGAGACGCTCGCCCAGCCCGTCGACGAGCAGTCCGAGGGCGTCGATGGCAAGGCGAGCCTTGTCGAACTGCGGGGGCTGTTGGGAAAGGTGTAAGGCGGCGAGCTCGAACAGGCCGTAGCAGTGGTTCGCCACGACGTCCTCGGCCGGCGCCGCGGCGAGGTGCTGGGCGACTTCGAGCAGCTCCTCTTCTTCGGCCAGCTGCTCCTCGGTCAAAGGTGTCGTCCCGGCGTCCTCGGCTTTGCCCGACGGGGCGCCCGGCGAGCCCGGTACCCCGGAGCCGGGCGACCCCCCTGTTCCGGCTGCTGGCTCGCCCGGCCGCGGTACACGGTGTTCCCCCTCTGGTGTCCAAAGGCTGCTCATGCTGCTAGCGTACGTGGTGACAACTAAGGGAAGCGGGGTGCGCCTGACGGCGTGACTCCCACCCGGCCACTGTCGGCCTTGCCGAGGTGTGCGCCGGGTCTTGAGTGTGGCTGGCCGGTATCCCGGCTTCCCTTTCGTACGGTCGAGCACAGTCTCGGCCCCAGCGAAAGGACGACGCCCAATCACCACTGTTCCCAGCTCCAATGAGCCACGGATCAATGACCGTATCCGTGCTCGTGAGGTCCGGCTTGTCGACGCTGAAGGTCAACAACTCGGGATCACGCCTCTTGCGCAGGCGCTCGCCATTGCCCAGCAGCAGGATCTCGACTTGGTGGAGGTGGCGCCTCTGGCGAATCCCCCGGTCTGCCGGATCATGGACTATGGGAAGTTCAAATTCGATGCCGCGCAACGAGCCAAGGAGTCGCGGCGCAAGACGAGCAACATCGGCATCAAAGAGATGAAGTACCGGCCGAAGATAGGCCCGGGCGACTTCGACACCAAGACCCGCCAGGTGCGCAAGTTCCTCGACGAGGGCCACAAGGTCAAGGTGACGGTCATGTTCCGGGGGCGGGAGGTCATCCACCCGGACCTCGGAAAGCGCATCCTCGACAGGATCGCCGAACAGATCGAAGGGGTTGCCAAGATCGAGACGGAGGGTCGACTCGACGGGCGCAACATGGTCATGGTGCTCGCGCCGGACAAGCGGGCGAAGCAGTCTTCGGAGGCGAGACACATGACAGAGGAACGCAACCGGGTGAGCAGCAACGGCAGTGCGCCAACACAGGCTGCGCCGTCAGCCGACTCGGGCGCCGCAGGACCGCCGGAGGTGCCCTTGGAGCAGGCGGACACCCACCAGTAGGACAAGGAAGCAGCAAGCAGCAGCAAAGGCGTCGACCGGGAGGTCCCGATCGACGACCCAGCCGGCCGGGCCGAGACCCGTGGGGGTCAAAGGCCAAGAAGTTGGGTCACGACCGGCGCAGTCCGCCGGCAAGGACATAGCGCACTCGCGGAGATCACAGAACCGAACATGGATACGAAGGCGAAGGGGTACGGAAATGCCGAAGCAGAAGACGGACCGGGGAGCAGTGGCCCGTTTCAAGATCACCGGGACCGGGAAGATCAGGCGCCGGCAGCAGAACCGTGGCCACATGCTCGAGAAGAAGTCGTCGGTTCGCACGCGCCGGCTCTCCCACGAGGTCGGGGTGTCCTCAGCCGACCGCAAGAGCGTCCGCCGGCTGCTCGGGATCTGAGCTCAGACCAAGCCCGCCTCGAGGGACCACCGTTTGGTGGAGCCCTTGGCCGGCACAAAGCCGGCTGCCAGGACCCGAACTCAACAACACAACAGATCGCACTCGTACCGACGATGAAGGGAGCCCCGAAATGGCCAGGGTGAAGCGCGCAGTCCACGGCAAGAAGCGCCGGAGGACCGTCCTCGAACGCGCCCAGGGCTTCTACGGCAACAAGTCCCGCTCGTACCGTGCCGCGAACGAGCAAGTCATGCACTCGCTCCAGTACGCTTATCGCGACCGGCGTGCCCGCAAGGGCGACTTCCGCAAGCTGTGGATCCAGCGCATCAACGCCGCCGCCCGCCTCAACGGCACCACCTACAGCCGTTTCATCGCCGGGCTACACCGCGCCGAGGTGGACGTGGACCGCAAGAACCTCGCCGATCTCGCCGTGCGTGATCCGCAGGCGTTCGCCGCCCTCGTGCAGATCTCCCTGGCGGCTCTCGAACACGACGACGGGTCGTACGCGAGCGAAGCGGAGGGCGTCGACGAAGCAGCCTACTAGTCTCAACGTCAAGTTGAGCGTTAGGCTTTCCGACCTCGACCAAACTGCGCCGTGAGCTTGAACATCAGGAGGCTCGGGGCTCGTGACCAGCGGGTTCAGCGCCTCCGCCGCCTCGTCAACCGCTCGAGCGTGCGCGACAGCGAGCATGCCTTTGTCGCCGAGGGCGTGAAGCTGGTGGAAGCCGCCTTGGATGCCGCAACGCCGGTCGAGTCCCTCTTTGTAGCGGCGGATTGGCGTTCGTCGGCCCCGACGACCGCGCGTCGTCGACCCGGGCAGCCGGAGCGGGGCTGGCGGTTTTCGAACTCGGGCCCGGGGTCATGGAGCGTGTCGCCGACACGGTGAGCCCGCAGGCGGTCTGCGCCGTCGTCGGGGCCGTCGATCTCGGGCTTGACGAAGTGCTGTCGCGCCCTGTGCCGGACCAAATCCAGCCCCTAGTGCTCGTCTGTGTGGACGTGCGCGACCCGGGCAACCTCGGGGCGGCACTTCGCATCGCGGGTGCCACCGGCGTCGCCGGGGTGGTCTGCTGTGCCGGCACCGTCGACCCGTTCAACCCGAAGGTCGTGCGAGCGAGCGCCGGGGCCGTGTTCCGGGTGCCCCTCGTGGTTGGTGCGGCGCCGGCCGAGGCCCTCGGGCGTCTTTCTGAAGGCGGATTCAGGTGCTGGGCGACGGTTCCCCATGGCGGGACGGACTACGCCGTTGCGGACTTCGAGGTCCCGACGGCGCTTGTGTTGGGCAACGAAGGGGCCGGGTTGCCTGCCGAGGTCGTCAAGCTGCTGGACGGTACCCTGACGATCCCGATGGAGGAGGGCACGGAGTCGCTGAACGTCGCGATGACCGTGGCCGTGCTCTGCTTCGAGGCGGTGCGCCGCCGCCGCTCAAGGCTGTGAGCTTGTCCTACCATGTTCCGATGACTCCGCCGGACCTGCCCATCGAAGGTCGCGACATGACAGGCGACATTTCCCTGCAGATCGCGCAGCTCGAAGCCGAGGCGAAGGCCGCGCTCGAGACGGCACCGGAGCTTTCTGTTCTCGAAGAGCGTGAGCGGACCGCCTTCCGGTCGAAGAAATCTCGCTTTGCGGAGATGTACCAAAGGCTGGGGTCGATGGAGCCCGAGGCGCGCCGGGAAGCGGGCCGGGCCTTGAACGAGCTGCGCGCCAGGCTCGAGGCACTAGCCGAGGCCCGGCGGGCAGAGCTGTCCTCCTTCGCCCGAGCGGAACGGCTCGCGGCCGACCGCCTCGACCTCACCGAGGTGCTGCCCGGGCGCCTGGCAGGGCACCTGCACCTCGTGACCCAGGTGCGCGAGGCCCTCGAGGACGTTTTCGTCGGCATGGGTTACGAGATCGCCGAGGGCCCAGAAGTCGAGACGGGCTGGCGCAATTTCGAGGCTCTCAACATCCCCGAAGACCATCCCGCCCGCAGCCCGCTCGACACCTTCTACGTCGACTTCGGCGAGCCGTGGAGCGTGCTCTTACGTCCCCATACCTCACCGGTCCAGATCCGCCTGCTCGAGCGTGGGACGCTTCCCATCTACGCGGTGGCTCCAGGACGCACCTACCGCAAGGACACCCCGGACTCGACCCATCTGCCCGTGTTCCACCAGATCGAGGGGCTTGTGGTCGATCGCGGCGTCACCTTCGCAGACTTGAAGGGCACGATCGAAACCTTTGTCCGTGCCATCTTCGGCGAAGGGACGAGAACTCGCTTGCGACCCGCCTATTTCCCCTTCACCGAACCCTCAGCCGAGTTCGAGATGTCGTGCGTCATCTGTGGCGGTGAGGGCTGTCGGACCTGTGCCGGCGTCGGCTGGATCGAGCTCGGCGGCTGCGGGATGGTGCACCCGGCGGTGTTCGAGGCGACCGGTGTCGATCCCGAGACATGGACCGGCTTCGCCTTCGGATTCGGAATCGACCGGATCGCCATCATGCGCCACGGCATCGCGGACTTGAGGGTGATGATCGAGAACGACGTGAGGTTCCTCAACCAGTTCTGAGGACCTCGTTCGGGGCGTCTTTTGCTCGAGCAGCACCGGCCGTGTTGAGCCTTGCCGGCGGTCTCGAGGGGCAGCGGGCAATCTAGGCGTCGGCCCACGGGCGCGCAGGTTTGACGGAGCTTCGAGCAGGGCGGTCGAGGGCGAGGAAAGATAGGCCGGAGAGACAAGGTAGCAAAGGTGATACGGCTAGGGCGGGCCTAGCACGCCAGACGAGTGTTGAGGAGACGAGGAAGTGCGCGTTCCACTGTCGTGGTTGCGGGAACTGACACCGCTTAAGACACGACCCACTGACCGCAGTGAAGTCGCCGCGCTCGCAGCAGACCTCGACGCCCTCGGCCTGGTCGTCGAGGGCGTGGAGATGGTGGGCGAGGGCTTGGGCGAGGTTGTGCTCGCTCGTGTGCTCGAGATCGCCGCCATCCCGAAAGCGGACAGGATCCGCCGCGTCGTAGTCGACGCAGGTGGCCCGGAGCCGGTCGAGGTGGTTTGCGGCGCCTGGAACTTCGAAGTGGGCGACGTCGTGCCCTTGGCGCCCGTCGGTGCCGTGCTGCCCGGGGAGTTCCGCATCGAGCAGCGGCGGATGCGAGGCGTCGTCTCCAACGGGATGCTGTGCTCTGGCCGCGAGCTTCGTCTTTCGGAGGACCATGACGGGATCCTCGTGCTCGGACGTGGGGCGCTCGGTGCGCCGCCGGAGCCGGGCGAACCGCACGCACCCAAGGTCGGCGGACCCGATCGGGGCCGGGGGAGCGGTCTCGAGCTGGGCCTTCCCCTCGCCGAGTATCTCGGCGCCGCTTACGAGCCCGACGTCGTGTTCGACCTCGCCATCGAGGGCAACCGGCCCGACTGCCTGTGCGTCGCCGGCATCGCCCGTGACATAGGCGCCCGTCTTGGTCTACCCCTTCAGCTTCCCGAACCCGTCGTAGAGACGGGGCCCGACCAGGCGAGCGGGCTCGCGACCATCGAGGTGCTCGCGCCCGAGCTCTGCCACCGACTGCTTGGCAAGGTGCTCTTAGGGGTGAGTGCCGTCCCGTCCCCGGCGCTCATCGCCCGGCGGCTCACCCTGGCCGGGATGCGACCGATCGACTCGATCGTCGACGCCTCGAACTACGTCATGCTCGAGCTGGGCCAGCCCACCCATCCCTACGACCTCGACTTGCTGGGCGGCCACGGGCTCAAGGTTCGAGCAGCCCGGCCGGGCGAGGAGATCGTCACCCTCGACGGAGTGACCCGAGTGCTCGGGACTCGTCCGGCGGTGCCGGACGATCCGCTGGGCGGCAGGGACTGCCTCATCTGTGACGCCGAGGACCGTCCCGTCGGCATCGGGGGCATCATGGGAGGCCAGTCGAGCGAGATCAGCGAGAAAGCCACGCGGGTGCTGCTCGAGGTCGGCTCTTTCGTTCCTCTGGCCATCGCCCGCACCGCCCGCTTTGTCGGGCTCAGGACGGAGGCGTCGGTGCGCTTCGAGCGAGGGGTGGATCCAAATGGCATGGAGCGCTCCGCCCTGCGTTTCTGCGAGCTCGTCGTGGCGGCCGCCCGGGCAGCCGGGGTGGCTGCGCCGGTGGTCGCGTCGGGCTCGGTCGACGCCCATCCTGTCGCCTATGAGCCGCGGCGGGTGCGGGTGCGCCCCGTGCGGATCGGTGCCCTGCTCGGAATCGAGATTGACCGGGCCAAGATCGCCGAGCTCCTCGAACCGTTGGGCTTTTTGACCCCACCTGGCGGCGAGCCTGCCGGGAGCGGTGAGCTTGTCCTCGAGGTGCCGTCGTTTAGACCGGACGTCGGCCGTGAGGTCGACGTGGCCGAGGAGGTAGCGCGGCGGATCGGCTACCAGCAATTGCCGCTGACCCAGAGGCGATCTCCCTATGTGGGGCGCCTCACGGACACACAGGTCCTCCGCCGTCGCCTGAAGAGGATCATGGCCGGGCTCGGTGCCCACGAGGCCTGGACGATGTCGATCGTCGACCCGCGGGACCAAGAGCGCGGGGGAGTACTGAGCCCGCTCGTAACCTTGCTCAACCCGATGGTCGCCGAGGAGTCCGCCCTGAGGGGGGGCCTGTTGCCGGGATTGCTCGGCGCGTTGCGCCACAACGTCGGCCATCGCCATCTCCCATTGCGCCTGTTCGAGATCGGTGACGTGTTCGCCCTGCCGGCCGAGCCGGCGGCGTGGGCGACCGGTAACCCGGAACTGCCCGATGAGTGGGAGCTGGTCGGACTGCTCTTGGCCGACGACGGCGACGCCGCCGCCGTCGTCGTAAACGCCTGGCGGGTCGTCGCCGACGCGCTCCGGTTGGAAGAAACCGAGCTTCGTCCCGCCTTTAGGGCGGGTCTTCACCCGGCGCGGACCGCCGAGATCGTGGCCGGCGGCGCAACAGTGCTCGGGGTCGTGGGCGAAGTCGACCCCGAGACGCTCCAGGCTTACGGCCTCCCCCACGCCCGGGTGGGCTTTTTGGAGCTCGAGATGGAGAAGTTGGCCGCCGCACCCAGGCGAGCGCTCACCGCCCGCCCGGTGAGCCGCTTTCCTTCGAGCGACGTCGACCTGGCCTTTGTCGTGGCGGACTCGGTCCCCGCGGCCGCGGTGCAGGCGGTGCTCACGAAGGCGGCGGGGGATTTGTGCGAGTCCGTCCGTCTGTTCGACGTCTACCGGGGAGCGGGGCTTGCCGAGGGCTGGCGCAGCCTTGCCTATCGCCTACGTTTTTGCGCTCTCGATCACACGCTCACCGACGCCGAGGTGGCACAGCTGCGCAGCCGGTGCATCGAGGCGGTGGAGAGCCAGCTCCAGGCCACGCTGCGCTGATACCGGCGGAAGGAGGACCCGGGCTCGCCGGCATTGCTCGGCAAGGCTCGTGGCGCGGGCTGGTTCGAGACTGCCTTGTCAGCTTTGCCCGAGGTGTGAGTGCCGAGCTCAGTGGGTGGGCGGAGCCGGCAGGTAGGAAGACACCGGACGGTCGGAGATGAGGAGCGCCGTCTCTCCGTCGTCTTCGTAGAGGAGATCTTGTTCCACGAGTTCGAGGATCGTGGCGGTGACTGGATGTAGGTAACTGCGGACTCGCTCGAGGGCGAAGGCGGGCAGCTGATCGAGGAAACAGAAGGCGACGAGCCCGGTACCGTCGGCTCCCGGCTCGACGGCAACGAGCTCCAAGGCGCTACAGCAGCGCTCGAGGGTGTCCTCGGCCTCGTCGTCGCGCACAAGGGCGCTGACGAAGTCGGCCAGCTCGTTGAAGACCACCTGCGGGGTCAGGTCCTCCTCGTACAACTCAACGAGGTCGAGGTAGTGGTTCTCGAACTCGGGCACGGTCTCTCGCAGGATGCGGGTGGCGCGGTCGTCCACCGGTGGGCGCATGGTCGTTCCTTTCCGTCGTGGGGTTTCACGGCGGCGGTGCAGCGCCACGAGAGCCGGCAACCGGCAGGCGTCACAGTAACCAGCTGTCTGCGGAAAAGGCAAGTGGTTGTCGCTAGTTCCAAGGGGAGGCCCGAGCGTTCCTCCTTCGGGATTTTGCAACGGCGCTGTCTTCGCGATCAGGTCCCTTTGCGCTCGAACTTCTTGCGCACGGCCTCGCGGCGCTCCTTAAGGTCTCGGTAGGTGAACTGCTCAGTCTCGGGCGGAAGGCCGATCGAGGCGCGCAGGCCCCCGAGGTCGACGGGGACGGCGCGGGGATCGAGACCGATGTCGGCGGCGATGCGGTCCCCGTAACGCTCGGCGAAATAGGTGGCGATCAGGGCCACCTCGCCGAGGAGGTCGATCCCAGGAGCAAGCGTCGCCACGGCCCCGTCCAAAAAGAGCAGGTCCTTCACGAACAGCATCAGCTCTTTCGGCAGTCGAGCGCCATAGGCGAGAAGCTGCTTTGTGAGGTCGCGAAGCTGTGCGGTGAGCTCGTCGGCCGATAACTGCGTCACGTCCGGAGAGGGCTGGTCGAGGCCGAGATCCGTGATCACCTCGTCTATGTCAGCGTCGGCAGGCAGGGCGCCCAGGTCCTTCAAGGCCTGCACCTGGATCGGGATGTTGCTTGTCGAGCCGCCGATCAGCAGCTGCAAGAAGGCGAGGCGCTGGGTCTCACCGAGACGGCCCGTGATGCCGAAGTCGAGCAGGGCCACGCGGCCGTCGGCGCGCACGAACAAGTTCCCGCCGTGCAGGTCGCCGTGGAAGACGCCATAAAGGAAAGTCCCTTCGAGGAACGAGATCATCTCCGCTCGCAACACGGCCGTCGTGTCGATGCCGCTCGCAGCGCATGCCCTCGACGTCGTCCCAGGCGAAGCCGTCGAGGCGCTCCATAACCAGCATGCGCCGGGTCACAAGACGAGGATGGGGGCGGGGCACGATGATGGAGCGCTGGTCCGTCTCCGCCAGGACGTGGCCGACGTCGAGCATGTTGGCGGCCTCGAGGCGGAAGTCGAGCTCTTCGACGATCGTCTCGGCGAAGAGCTCGATAAGTGCCGGAGGGTTGGCGAGGGCGGCGACCGGGATCCGCCCGACGAGGAAGGGGGCGAAGAAGCTCATGGCGGCAAGGTCTCTGCGCACGAGCTCGGCGACGTCGGGCCGCTGCACCTTCACCACGACGTCCTCCCCGCTGCGCAGCCGGGCGCCGTGCACCTGGGCGATGGAGGCGGCAGCTATCGGGGTCTCGTCGAAGTCGGCGAAAGTGGCGTCGAGGGGGCCGCCGAGCTCCGCCTCCACGATGCGGCGCACCGTGTCGAACGGTTCGGGGGGCACGCGGTCGCGCAGGAGGCGGAACTGGGAGACGATCTCTTCGGGGAAGATCCCTTCCCCGGAGGAGAGGATCTGCCCGAGCTTTATGTAGGTCGGACCGAGCTTGCCGAAGGCGATCCGCAGCCGGCGCGACAGACCGAGCCGCGAACGCGGCCGGCCCCTGCCCCGATCGAAGAAGTACCAGGCGCCGACCGCTCGTCCGAGCGTCCAGCCCACCTTCACCATGCGGTGGGCCGGGGGGACGTACCGGCGCCGCACGAGGCGCGGGACCTCGCGCGCGCGTCCTGGCCCGGATGACATCGATGCCGTCGCGCCAGTGGAGCGCGGACGGATCGATCAGCCACGGAGGATCGTCACTGAAGCCGGCGAAGGCGCAGTCAGCTGGCCGGGAGCTTGTTTCGCCGGCAGGTTCCTCGAAGATCGGCAACTCCTCGCGTTCCGTGGCTCAAACAGGCACGGGAGCGAGCACGATGCATCCGTTGTGCCCGCCGAAACCGAAGCTGTTCGAAAGTATCGGTCCCGGTTCCCACTCCCGGGGGGCGTCCTTGACGATGTCGAGATGGATCTCGGGGTCCTGCTGCTCGAGTCCGACCGTCGGGGGGATCAGCCCCCGCTCGATCGAAAGGGCGCAGGCGACGGCCTCGAGGGCCCCCGCCGCGCCGAGCGAATGTCCCGTCACGCCCTTGATGGAGGTGACAGGAGGCCCGGGCCGGCCGAAGACCTTCTCGATGGCCTCGGCCTCGGCGAGGTCGTTGAGTGGCGTCGAGGTGCCGTGGGCGTTGACATGGGCGACATCGGCCGCTGTCAGCCCGGCGTCCTCGAGGGCGAGCTCCATGCATCCGATCGCGCCGACGCCTCCCGGGGCCGGCGCGGTGATGTGGTGCGCGTCCGCCGTGGAGGCCCCCCCGAGGAGCTCGGCGTAGATGCGCGCCCCACGCGCTCGGGCACGCTCGAGCTCCTCGAGCACGAGCACGGCACCACCTTCGGCGATGACAAAGCCGTCCCGGCGCACGTCGAAGGGCCGCGACTGGCCGCTTGTCGACAGCGCAGTCATGTTCCCGAAAGCGGCGAGGGCGACCGGGGTCATGGCCGCCTCGGCCCCGCCGGCGAGGACGGCGTCGCACCGCCCGCTGGCGATCAGGCGATGAGCGGCAAGGATCGAGTGCGAGCCCGAAGCGCAAGCAGTGGCGATCGTCTCGCATGGGCCTCGCCAGCCGAGGCGCATCGAGACCGTCGCCGCGCCGGCGTTGGCCATCATCATCGGCACGAGGAACGGCGACACGCGCCGTGGGCCTTTTTCCAACAGCACCCCGATCTGGGACTCCATCGTGGTGAGGCCCCCGACGCCGGTGCCGATCTGGATGCCGGCGAGCGCCGGGTCGACGTCGACCGGGCCCGCGTCGGCGAGCGCCATGTCGGCGGCGGCGACGGCATATTGAGCAAAGGGGTCGACACGGCGGGCCTCTTTGGCGTCGAACCACAAGGAGGGATCGAAGCCGCGCACCCGGTGCTCACCTTCGGGAGCGGGACCGTTCAGGCCCGCGAAGAAGGCGTCCTTGCCGATCCCGCAACACGACACGACGCCGAGTCCCGTGACCGCGACCCTGCGGCGACCGCTGCGGTCGGGCCCGTGCTCAGCGTTGGCCATCAAAGCTTCGAAGTGACGAGCTCGTAAGCCTGGCCGATGGTCTCGACGCCTTCGAGCTCGCTCTCGTCGACGGTGATGCTGAAGACCTCCTCGAGCTCCATCACGAGCTCGACCAGATCGAGGCTGTCCGCGTCGAGGTCGTTGGCGAAGTTCGCCTCGAGCGTCACCTTCTCGCTCGGGACGTTCAAGATCTCGACCGCGCAGGCCCTGAACTTGTCAAAGGTCGCTTCGTTGTCCATGGGTGTGCTCTTTCTCTCGGGGGTGGGTTTGACGGCATTTTCTCTCGTCGCTCGGGTCGGGTTTTCTCTCGGGTCAGTTGTCTGTCAGTGGCCCATACCGAGACCACCGTCCACGGCCAGCACGGCTCCGGTCACATAGCTGGCGCCGTCTGAGGCCAGGAACTCGACGGCGGAGGCGATCTCGTCGGGGGCGGCCTGCCGCCCGAGCGGCACCATGGACGTCAGTGCCGCGACGCGATCTTCTCCTAGCACAGCGATCATATCCGTGGCGACGAAGCCAGGGGCGACGACGTTGACCGTGATGTTGCGGGAGGCGACTTCTCGTGCGAGGGAGCGGGCGAAGCCGACGAGCGCCGCCTTGGAGGCTCCGTAGTTCACCTGCCCAGGTGAGCCCATGAAGGCCACGACCGAGGAGATGAGCACGATACGGCCCTTTCTTGCCCGCACCATGGGCCCGAGCGCCCTTTTCGCGCACCGGTAGACCGCCGTCAGGTTCGTGTCGATGACGGCGTCCCACCGCTCCTCGGACATGCGCAGCAGCAAGGTGTCGTCGGTGATTCCGGCCGCGCAGACGAGGACCCGAACTGGTCCCAGCGTCTTTTCGACCTCGGCGAAGGCCGCCTCGACGTCGATGGGCGAGGTGACGTCGCAGTTGACGGGCCAAGAGAGGATGGGTCCCGGTCCGCCCTTCGAGCTCGTCCGGCGGTGCTGTCCGCCAGGTGACAGCGACATGGTCGCCCGCATCTTGGAACCGCCGGGCACAGGCCAGGCCGATGCCGCGCGAGCCGCCGGTTACGAGGACGACCCTGTCGGCGCCGTTTTCGCCCGAGGAGGGCTCGCCCTGCGCGTCTGTCACCCACGCCCTCCCCTGAGCGGCTCCGCTGGCGCACTCGGGGCCCCACCCCACCGCACGACGGCGCTCGCCCAGGTCATCCCGGCTCCGAAGCCGGAGAACAAGATGAGGTCCCCGTCCTTGAGCCGCCCGGCGTCCGCGGCTTCCGCCAGGGCGATGCCGCAGGAGGCGGCCGAGGTGTTGCCGGTGTGGTCGAGGCAGATGGCGTAGCGGGCGGGGTCGATGCCGAGCCGCTGGCCCATGGCGTCGATGATGCGGATGTTGGCCTGGTGCGGGACGAACAGGGCGATGTCCTCGGCCGTGACGTCGGCCTGCTTCAGCACCCGCTCGGCGGACTCGACTGTCGCCCGCACCGCCTTGCGGAAGACCTCGCGGCCCTCCATGTAGATGTAGCCGCCCTTGTCGCAGTAAAGGATCGGAGTCAGGGACCCGTCCAGGCCGAGGTCGTGGGCGAGGATGAGCGGCTCGCCTTCGGTGGCCTCGACGACGACGGCGCCGGCGCCGTCGCCGAACAGCACGGCCGTGTTCCGGTCATTTTGGTCGGTGATCTGCGACAAGGTGTCCGATCCGATGAGCAGTGCCCGCTCGTGGCCGGCGTCGAGCAGCGCCACGGCCGTCACGAGCCCGTAGACGAATCCGGCACATGCGGCGTTCAGGTCGAAGGCCGCCCCGCGACAATCGAGCTCGTGGTGGACCCACGACGAGGTGGCGGGCACGGTCTGGTCCGGGGTCGTCGTCGCGAGCACGAGAAGGTCGATCTCGGGGCCACGGCGACCGGCACGATCGAGGGCAATGCGGGCCGCCTGGACAGCGAGAGCGGAGGTCGTCCCGCCGTGGCGGCGTTCTTTGATGCCGGTGCGCTCGACGATCCACTCGTCGCTCGTGTCGAGATGGGCTTCGTAGTCGGCGTTCGTGACGACCTTGTCCGGAAGAGCCATTCCCCAGCCGGTGATCTGTGCGCCTCTCATGCGGTCCTCTCGTCTTGGAACGACCTTGCTTCACGACCGGCCCCGTCATCGACGGCCCAGTCCTTTACAGGCTGGCTTTCTGGCGGGGAACTGTCGGTTTGCCCCGCCCGGTCGCCTTGTACGGCCCTATCAGCGCTGGCACGGGCGCGCAGCCAGGCGACGGGCTGGCCGCGGGTCACCCGCTCGCCGGCCAGCACGAGCACGCCTTCGAGGCGTGCCCGAGAAGGCGGAGCGCACCTCTGTCCCACCGACGAGACCGAGGAGCCCGCCGACCTCGATGAACACCGACTCGCCGCCGGGCGCGCCGGAACCGGGAAGGTAGCCATTAAGCCCGGCGGCTGGCTCGAACAAGCCCACGGCGGGCGAGACGATGAGCCGTTCTGTCATCTCGAACGCTCCCCGGTCGGAGCCGTGCCGGAGGTGTTGCCGGCGAGGATCCGTACGAGACGGGCCAGCTCGTCGGGCGTGGAGACGGAAACCCCGACGGTGTCGGTCGTGGGCGCGGCCCGTCGCAGCAGGCCGGTCAGCACCCCGCCCGGCCCGAGCTCGACGAAGGTCTGCATGCCTTCGCCAAAGAGGGTGTCGAGGCTCTGGCGCCAGCGGACAGGGCTGCAGAGCTGGGCCGAGAGCAGCTGGGGCCACTCCTCGGGATCGCCGTGGGGGCGGGCGTCGACGTTGGCCACAACCACCGGGTCGAGCGCATGGAAGCTCGTCGTCGCCAGGGCCTTGCGGAGCCGGTCCCGCGCGCTTGCCATGAGGGGCGTGTGGAAGGCACCCCCGACCGGCATGGAGAGGACACGCTTGGCACCGAGCTCCTTGGCGATGGCGCTGAGCTCGTCGAGCGCCTCGGAGGTGCCGGCGACGATCACCTGGCCAGGAGCGTTGAAGTTCGCGATCCACGCCTCCCCGTCGACTCTCCGGCAGGCCGTCTCGACGCTCTCGTCGTCGAGACCGAGTACCGCGATCATCGTCCCGGGGGCGCATTCGGCCGCCTCTTGCATCGCCGCGCCTCGCTCCGAGACGAGACGGAGACCGTCCTCGAAATCGAGCGAGCCTGCGGCGACGAGGGCGGTGTACTCGCCGAGGCTGTGCCCGGCGGCGGCAGACGGTTCGATGCCGAGACGCTCGGCGGCGTCGAGCACGATCGAGGCTCTGGACGAAAGTGGCTATCTGGGCGTTGTCGGTCCTGGTCAGGGTTTCCTGGTCGGCTTCGAGGAGGAGATGGGCAAGATCGCGGCCGGTGACCTCCGAAGCGAGCCCGACGAGCTCGAACGACGGGTGGTCCACCCAAGGGGCGCCCATGCCTGGTCGCTGCGAACCTTGGCCGGGAAACGTGAACGCCAGCAACCTTCGCCCCTTTCCCCCTCCAGGTCGGGCGCCCTGCCCGGAACCTCAGCTCCCTAAGTCTGACCTCCCCGGTCCCGGATCGGTTACATGCTCTTCAGGCGAGCCTCAAGCCACGGCGAGCCGGGCGCGAAGGGGCAGGTGATCGGACCTGCCCACGGCAAGGGTCCCGCCCGAGACCACCTTTACCGGCGCGTCACCAAGATGTGGTCGATCTGGCTGTGGGCGCCCCAGCTCGGGTAGGTGCGCGTTCGCACGGCCCTGCGCCAGCCCGGCAACGCGAGTGCGACCGGCGGGCCCCAGAAGTTCATGTCGCCGACGAGGACACCGGGACGGTTGCGCGCCGGGAGCCTTTGGCGCAGTGCGTTCAAAAGGATCGGCGAACCGTGCACGAAGTGGGCTAGATGCGTGCCGACGACGCTGAGGGGGCATCCGTCGACTTCGACCTCGGCCATGAGCGCGGCGCGCAACCTCGGGTAGTCCCGAGAAAGCCGGCCGAGCTCGATGGTCTCGACGCCCCTTGTCGTAACTCGCGACAGCATGGCCAAACCCCAGCCGCCGAGGCTTGCTCGCGAAGCCGGCCGGCGCCGACGCATGAGGGCAAGGCTCTCTTCGTCGCTCACCCACAAAGGCCGGGCATCTCGGTGCTCCAGCTTGGACGGTCCCCAGCGCCGAGTTGGCCGATCGGCGGGCTGGAACAGCAAGGCGTCCGACAGGCGGGCCTCGTAGACCTCATAACCGCCCGCCGCAGCGACGAGCGAGGCGATGGATTCGCCCTCGTCCGGCATCCAGTTCTCCTGCAGGAAAAGTACGTCCGCGTCGATCTGCTTGCAGGCCGCCACGACGTCAAACGGCCTCCCCCAACCGTCGACGCCGGCGTGGACGTTGAACGTCGCGATGACGAGCTCCAGCACGGGCGTGCGGCTCAGGTGCCCTCGAACAGGGCACGCAGATCGAGCGAGGAGACGTGCTCGTGGCTCGCCAGCGAGACGTAGGCACGGGCCAGGGCGTCTTTTCCTACGCCGAGAACGGTCGTCAAAAGACCGAGCGCCTCGGCCAGCTCCCCGCTCGGGACGCCGGCGACGACGCGGCGCCACATGGACTCCTCTAACAGGTTGAACGCCGTTTGCACCTCGCCGATCCCAAAACCTGCGTTGAAGCGGTCGCGGGCTACCTCTTCGGAGTACTTGACGACCCGGTCAAGCCTGCGCGCGCCCAGGCAGTCGACGACTATGTCGAAAAGCGCCTCCAGGCGCCGGCGGAGCTCCTCTTTGCCAGAGGCCCCGTAGTGCTCGAGACGAGAGCGCTCAAGAGAGAGCGAAGCCTCCTCGAGGATCTCGCTCCTGGCCTCGCCCAGCACGGCAATGAGTTCCATGGCGCTTTCCCATCGATCAGCTCACGCGGCCACCTTGGTCGCTAGCCTCCCCGCCATGAGACTAAGCGCAAGGAACCAGCTCGACGGTGTCGTAGCAAGCGTCGAGCACGGTGCGGTCATGTCGACCGTGGTGATCCGCCTGAGCGGCGGCCAGGAGGTCGTGGCCGCGATCACCAAGGATTCCGCCGAGGCGCTGGCGCTCGCCCCCGGCGATGCCGTCACGGCCGTCATCAAGGCGACCGAGGTCATCATCGGCAAGGACTGACGACTCGCTCAGCTTCAGGCAACCGCCTTTCGGAACACCCGCGTCGCCCAGGTCACCACGAGGGCGCACATCGGTACGAGGACGGCGAAAGCCTGCCATACAGCTGGCGAGCCAAAACTCCCTGTGGCAAGCGCGCGAGCGCCCTGCACGGCGTAGTAGAGGGGGTTGAAGTGCGCTATCACGCGCATCCACAAAGGCGCGATCGAGATCGGCAGCAGGACTCCTGCCAAAAGCAGGATCGGCAGGTTTATCCCGTTGATGATCGCCGCGAAGCTGTTGATCTCCTTTGTCACAAGGGCGGTCGCGGTGGAGAAGGCTGCCATCAGCGCCGCCAGCAGACCGAGCAGGACGGCGAGGGCGAGGAGCCCGAGCCAGTGCAGCTTGAAGCCGAAACCGACACCGATGGCGACGACCACGGCGTCGAAGACCATCATCATCGTGAGACCGGAAAGAATCGGGCCCACCAAGATGGCGAATCGGCTCGCGGGAGTGACCCGGAAACGCTCGATCACCCCGGCCTGCAGCTCGAATATCGTGCTGAAGCCCATGGAGGAGCCACTCGCGAAGGCCAGCAGGGCGAGTATCCCGGGAAGGAAGAGCTCGAGCACGCTCGAGACGCCGAGACTCGGGGCGACGTGTTTGAGCAGGGGTGTGAACAGCGCGAGATAGAGCACGGGCGTCGAGAAACCCACGAAGAGCCAGATCGGGTTGCGCAACATCTGCAAGGTGTAGCGGTGGAAGAGCAGGCCGACGTCGCTGAAGGTCTTCATGCCGCCGTCTCCGAGGTGCCCGAGCCGGCGTCGCGAAGCGAGCGGCCCGTCTGGTGCAAAAAGACGTCGTCGAGCGTGGGTTCCGACAAGCTGATGGACTTGAGAACGATCCGCTCGCCGTCTAACAAGCGCAACAGGCCCGGTAAGGCGGCGCTCCCGTCGGTCACGTAAAGGTGAAGCCGGTCACCCTCGGCGGTGATCTCGTGCACATAGGGCTGGGCGGAGATGAGCTCGCGGGCGCGTGTCAACGCACCGTCCTCGTCGTGCACGCTCAAGAGCACCGAGTCACCTGAGACCTGTCGTTTGAGGTCGCGAGGCGTCCCCTCGGCCACGATCTCGCCGTGGTCCATGATCATGAGGCGGTCGCAGAGGGCGTCGGCTTCTTCGAGATAGTGCGTCGTGAGGAAGATCGTCGTTCCCCGCGAGCGCAACCCGCGCACGTGGTCCCACAGGTGGGCCCGGTTCTGCGGGTCCAGTCCCGTGCTCGGCTCGTCGAGGAAGAGCACGTCGGGCTCGTGCACGATCCCGAGCGCGACGTCGAGCCGCCGCCGCTGACCTCCGGAGTAGGTCCGCACGCGGCGGTCGGCGAACTCGCTCAGGTCCAGGACCTCCATGAGCATCTGTGCCCGCGCCGTCACCGAGGCGGGATTGCCGCCGTAGAGGCGACCCTGCAGGATCAGGTTCTCCCTGCCCGTGGCGAGCAGGTCGGCCCCCCCGAGCTGGCTCACGTAACCGATTCGCGAGCGGACCTGTTTCGGCCGTCGGGCGACATCGATCCCCGCCACCGACGCCGTCCCGCTGTCGATGGGCAGCAGCGTCGTGAGCATGCGCAGCGTTGTCGTCTTGCCGGCCCCGTTCGGGCCGAGGAAGCCGAATATCTCACCGCGTCCGACCTCGAAGCTGACTCCCCGGACCGCTTCGATCGGCCCGCGTTTGGAGCGGAAGCTCTTTCGCAGCTCCTTGGTCGCAATGATCGTTTCCAAGACTCGTTCCCCCTTTTGTTGTCGGTCACAGGTTGTCATCGCTGCCACGAGCCGTCTTCCAGCGGGGGCAGAGATATCACCTCGCCGGGATTCTCGTGCATGTCTCTCCACCACTTGAGGCCGTCAAGGGTCCCGGTCTCGATCTCGCGGACGAGCTCGAGGATGTAGCCGAGCTCCGCTTCTCGCAAGACCTTGTGAAACTCGAGCTCGACCCAGAACAGGCGGGGGAGACCCCGCTTTTCGATCAACTCGCGCGACGAGGCGATCTGGGCGAGCTCGAACTCGAGTCGCCCGGCGCGTTCGTTCAAGAGCTCGACGACGTCGTCGGGGGGGAGGGCGGGAAGGAACGTCAGTGCCGCCTCGAAACCGGGATAATCGTTGACCGGCGTGGAAACGAGCTCGGTCAACCAGTCGTGCATCTCGATCCGGCCGGCGTCGGTGAGCTCGTAGACGGTGCGTTCGGGAAGCCGCCCGGAGCGCTCGGTCCCCTTCGCGGCGATCATCCCGCGCTTTTCGAGCGATGCGACGACTGCGTAGAGCGAGCCGTAGTTGAGCCGGACGCTCTCGTGTTTTTGGCGCTGACGCAAAGTCGTCGAGACCTCGTAAGGGTGCATGGGTCGTTCGTAGAGACAGATCAGAACTGCCAGGGCGAGGGAATTGCTCCGATTGGGCCGCGCCATCGAGATCCTCCGTTCGAATACTCTATTCAGAGTAATATTATTAGAGGACTCTGACAAGAGGAGATTCGCGGCGAACGGGTGTAGCTGCCGAGCGGTCCGGAGAGCATGAGAATCGCGTGCACAATTGGAGTCCATGGCAGATTCGCCCCGTCTCGGGCGCACCGCCCGCGTTCTCAGGCTGGTGCACACCGGGATCGGCGGGGGCGAGCTGGCCTGCCTCGCCTATTTGTGGCTCTGCGCCCTGACAAGAAGGCGGGACCGGTACTTGGCAGTGGCCGTGGCGGTGCTAGGCGGAGAGGGCGTGGCGCTGCTCGCCGCCGGCAGTTGTCCGTTCGGGATCCTTCAGCGTCGTGCCGGAGACGATGTCGCCATGTTCGAGCTGTGGTTCGGCCCGCGGGCGGCACGACTCGCCGTCCCGTCCTTCAGCTGCCTCGCCATTGGTGGTCTCGCGCTGCTCGTGTCCCGACCTGTGGCCACACGGTCAAGCGAAGCCCGCACGGCCAGTCGCACGGCCCATGTCGAAGTGAGCTCGCCCGCTCCAAGGACAGGGGCCGCCGGCCGAGGCCCGCGGGCGAGACCGGGCACATCCAGTGTTTAGGGTGCCTGCTGCGGCCTATATTCGTGACCATGCTTGCAAAGCTGCACCGCAACCTCGCCGGAGGCTTCGCCGTCCTAGCCGCGGGCTTGGCCGTGGCGCTGCCCTCGCCGGCGCGTCTTGGCCTGCCGGCCGCCCGGTCGTCCTCTGTCGTCGCTGAGGCCGAGGCGATCAACTTGAAGGTGACAGACCTGTCCCCGAGCATCCATTGGGTGAGCGCCTCCGCAGGCAAGACCTCCAAGGCGGCCGCGGCGCTCGCGGTCAAGACCATCGCCTGCTTGGAAAAGGTCGGGCCGGTGAGCCCGGATCCGTTCGGCACGAGAAGCGTTGTCGGAGGCGTCGTCGTGGCGGACGTCTCGTCGCCGACCTATTACGACAAGGCAGCGACCCTGACCCAGCTGCCGAGCGCCAGCTCGGAGGTCGTTTTCTTGAAGACCGCCTCGGAAAGCCTCACGGATCTCTCCACGATCGCCCGCAGCGGGTCGCTCGCCTGCCTGACGGCCCAGCTCGTCGGCAACAGCACTCTCGAGGGTGCGGGCAAGGTCAAAGGGAGTGCCAGCTTCATGGCGGCGCCGCACCATGGCGCCGGTAGCGGCGGGGTCCACATTCGCTTCGTGGAATCGGGTGGCAATTTCGCCTTGCTCAAGAGCGAGCTTTACGACGACGAGTACTTCTACGTGCAAGGGCCGGCCGAGATATCAATGTCGTTCATCAACCTCGGTTCACCGTTCAATCCCGCCTGGGCGACTGCCGCCATCTCCAAGGTGATGGCGCGGGCGCAGTCCACGCTCGGGAAGGCTTAGCCAAGACCGGCTGGCCTTGGTGCCCAAAGGCACAAGCAAGAGACAGCCGGTCAGCCGAGGTGAAATCTCTTGTGCAGCCCGGCCAGTTTGCACCTAGTGGACCTGTGCACCCGCTCCAGTATCCTGCCAGCGCCCCAAAGATGCCTCCCCGGCGGGCAATTCCTGCGGGATACTGAAGCGGGTGCACGGCCCATTGCTTCCCTCGCAAGGCAACAGGGGTCGTGCACCCACCTACTTAGTCGGCTCCTAGCGCTGTCGCCTTGAGCGCAACGCGGAACCGCAATCGGCAATGCCGGTTATTCGGCCCAGTAGTAGAGTCGTAAGTGGTCGGTGCCCGGGCCCGGTGGCGAGGATACGAAGGCCCGGGCGCAGGCCCGTGAGCTTGACTGCGGCCGGGAGCAACCAGGCCCAGCGCGAGCGTGGCCGCGACTCGGCCGAGTGAGACGTCCGTTTTTCGCAGGGAATGATCCTGACTTCAAAGGCTGGTCGAGCACCTGGCGGCGGCGAGGCGGTCCTGCTAGGCAGTTTGAAACGGCGACCGGTGCAACTTAGAGCCGATCCACCCGGATGGCTTGCGGTCCTGCACTAGCCGGCCCAGGCGGACCGGTGAACGACTTGTTTGCCGTTTCGCCGGGTTCTGTCGTCAAGCCTCTTTTGGTGAATCGCGACCGGGCGAGGGACCGCACGGCCCTCGGGCTTGCCTCACCAGGCGGCTAGGGGTCGTGTGCCCGCGAACGAGATCGAAGTGACAACCGTGACCCAGACCCTGTGGGAGGTGCCTGAGCATGACCTCGATGGAGACCTTCGTCGCAGTCAGGCCCCTCGGCGCCGGGGTGTAGGACCAGGCGCCGAGCCCGGTGGCTAGGTCATAGCCGGGTAAGGGCGGGTATCCGTTGCTGCCCGAGGTGATGGCACGAAAGGGGATGTTGGTAGGGCTGGCGTAGAGGTAACTGGCGTTCACCTCGGCACCTGTCACCGCCGCCTCAGGAGCCACCATGGTCGTCGAAGCGCTCGTGCCGCCGATTGTGAACCAACCGGAGTGATCGCCGTACGGGACGCTGTCGTACACCGGCACACCCGAGTTCGGGTCGGCGTCGAGGGCTAGGTCGGGCGTTGCGCGCATGCCGGCGCAGTTCACGCTTCCTGTCCACTGGTAGATGTTGGTGGTCTCATAGCCACTGCAGCCCCCGCCCCCGTCGCTCCAGGCCGTCTCCTCGGCAAGCTGACCCCCAGGGGTGAACTTGAGGCTGGTCCCCCCGACCGAGATCACATCAGGCGAGGACGAGGGCCACTCCACCTTTCCTGCAGAATCTCCGGCGGCGGCGAAGTAACTGACACCCGGCCGGGTGAAGTACGAGTCCAAGGACACCTCGCCCGCGAACTCCGGCGATCCCCAGCTGTTGGAAACGTATCTTGCGTTGTCGGCGGCGTACTGCTCGGCCGCGAGCAGGTTCGGGGTGTAGTTGTTGTCGGCTTCGACCAGAACGATGCTGGCCGCGGGAGCGAGCGCATGGGCCCACTCGATGTCGAGGCTTATCTCAAGGTCCCAGGCCGGGTTGGTGTCGGGCAGGCTGCTCCCGCCGGTCTGGTTCACTTGGTCGAAATCGAAACATGACGACGGGGACGATGCGCCCGTGCACTCCAACGGTAGGCCGTACTGATCACTGAACGCATCTAGGTCGCCCGCCGCGTCGGGATCGTTGAACGCGTCCACGAGCGCGATTGTCTGACCGAAGCCAGCCGTCGAGGATGACGTGTAGCCATAGACTTCTTCGATGGTGCTAGGTGACAGCCGCTCGGGCTGGCGAGGTCGGGTTGCGCCCCGCTCGGCTCCACGATGTCGCTGAGGCACTGCGCGACGCCGACGCCCGGCTGTCGACAAACTGCCTCGGCGACACCGGCGAACGGCAAATGGGCGCGGCCCGACGCATGCAAAGCTGACACGTCGGATCTTTCGACATGGTCAGGTACTAAAGGTTTGGCTATTGCAGGCCAAACCGATGGCACAGCCGCTGCAACGACTGCGACCACGCATATTGCTCTCACCGTCACAGGTCGCGTTACGCCACGCACCGTTGCCGTGGCACTTGTCGCTTGCCAGTCTTAAGGGACCAGGCCGTTGCCAGAAGCATGGGACCACGTCGCGTCCACATCGACCGGCTGACGCGATGATCTCGGCAGCCAAGACAGGTGTCAAGTGGAACGGCGTCGCCGCCTCGAAGGAACCTTGTCTTGACCGGGAGCGATGATCGGCTTCTCGCGTCCGCGGTAGGACTCTCCTTCGATGACGAGCTCCCACGCGGCGCTTTTCAGACGGTCGACGGCGGACTGGGCGAGGAGCGGGTCGGCCATGACCGCCAGCCACTCAACCGGGTCCCTGTTCGAGGTGAGCACCGTGGCCGCTTTGTGGTGGCGTTCCACGACGAGCTCGTAAAGATCGGCCGTCTCGGTGGGATCCAGGGCTTGGAGGGCGAAATCATCAAGGATCAAAAGCTCAAAGCCGATGAGCTTTCGCATCTCAGCGTCGTAGCTCGCGTCGAGGCGGGCCGCTCGAAGGCGCCTGTGGAGACGGTCGGCCCGTTCGAAATGGACACTGATCCGTCGGCGACAGGCGATGTGTCCGAGCGCAGTGGCGAGAAATGTCTTCCCCACCCCGACTGGTCCGAGAATCAAAGCGTTCCGGCCCTGGTCGACAAAACGCAGCGACACGAGCTCTGACCACACCGCCCGGTCATAGCTGACCGCGGCTGTCTCGTCCCAAGCCTCGAGGTACATGTGCGGGTCGAGATGGGCTGCCCGGGCCCGCAGTCCTGCCGAGTCGGCGTCGCGGCGCTGCACCTCGTCTGAGAACAACTGCTCCAGGAACTCGACGTGGCTGAGCTCGTGACTGCGGGCGAGCGCGAGGCGCTCGGGCAAGGTGTCCAACAAGCGTCCGAGGCGGAGCCGGCGCATGAGCACCTTGAGCTCGGGCGAGACGGTGGGTGACAGGGCGGTCATCTGTTCTGCTGCTTTGCGGCCGCGAACTCAGAAGGATCACGGGCAAAGCGTCCCTGCACCACGACCAGCTCGGGTCGGGCGTCGGGCTCGGCCGCTTCCTTGGCGCGTTCCAGCATGCGACTTATGAGGTTCACGTCGATCGCCTCTGCCTCGAGGGCACGCCGACAGGCCGACTCGACGCGGGCCGGGCCCCACTTTTTCACCAGTCCCAAGAGGCGATAGACCTGGCGCATCTTGGTCCAAGGAAGCGGAGTGTCCAGGATCGCCTTGGCATAGATGCCGATCGCCTCCCCGTGGCCTTTGGCCATCTGGGCGAGGCGGTCGAGGTCTCTTGTCGCGTAGATCTCCTTCCCGCTCGGCATGTCGGCCGGATCGGTCGAGCGCCCTCCAGGCGGCTTTCTCGGATGCAACTTCACGAGCTCTCCGCGGAAGTACAGCTTCACGGTCTTTGAGTCGCGCCTTGCCTTTAGGTGCCTGCCGACGAGCTGGTGGGGGGCCGAGTAGAGGGCCTTGTCCACCTCCACATGGAAGTCACGGTGCAGCTTCGGCTCTGACCAGTGGGGGATGTCGAAGGGCTGACCGGGGAGCTGGCCGAGACGAGGAAGCTCCTCGAGACGGAACATCTCCGCCGGGCGGCACTGGGTCGTGCCGTGGATGCGCAGGCCGGCGGTCTTCTTACACCAGATCTCGGCCCGCTCCCGACAGTCGGCAAGGTCGACGAAGCTCTCTCCGGCAAAGAAGTTCTTCTGCACATAAGAGACGACGCGTTCCACCCGCGGCTTGTCGGTCGGGGTGGCGACGCGGGCCGCGTCGATGACAAAGCCCCTCGACTGGGCGTACTCGAAGAAGGTGTCGTTGAAACGGGGGGCGGTGTTCTCGGCTTTGGCGACGATCGAGGACATGTTGTCGGGAATTACGACCGGGAACACCCCGCCGAAGAACCGCCAGGCGGCCTCGAAGCCAGAGATGACGTCGTCTGTGGTCTGGGTGAAAGTCGGCCAGACGAACTGATGGCGGCTGAACACCGCCGTGAAGATGAGCCCGTGACAGACCCGGCGCCGCTCGCCGTCTGGCACGAGACCAAGACGCCCGAAGTCCACCTGCAGCTCTATGCCCGGGGGTGGGTCGTCGACACGGACCGTTGTTCTCTTCCGCCCCGCCCCGCAGCGCTCTGTGGCAAAGCGTGCCAGAGTCCGGTGCGGGACGACGACACCACGGCGAGCAAGGAGAATCCCGATCTTGACCACGGTGAGGTCCTGTTTCACCCAGGCCTTGATTTGCTCTTCCTCTCCGAGAAGCTTCCCCCAGGTCTCGCCGTGGCCATCTGGACGGTGCGGGCGCACCTTCTCGGCCACTTGGCCGATCAGCTCGTCAGTGAGCTGGCCCTCGCCAGCGGAGCGGTCGAGCCCGAGCTCTAAAGCAGCGGCGATGTAGCGCCTCGCCGTCTTGCGGTCGATGCCGACCCCGTGGGCGATGGGGCGTTCGCCTTCACCTAAAAGCCAGCGTCTGAGCGCCTCTTTGATCTGGACCACCGTTACCTCCCTGAACACCATGGGGCCTCCTCCGCGATGGCTTCGCAGGCCCAGCCGAATCTGTCTTCGGCCGGTGTTGGTGGATGCTCAGGGTGGTCCCATGACTGGCAACAGGGGTGGTCCCATGCCACTGGCAAAACCAGTGGCTAGGTGGTCCCTTCTCGCTGGCAAACGACAGCACTCAGGCGTTTCATGATTGGCTAAGACCCCCCTCCGAAACCTTCAAACCTCTTTTTGCACCTGGGCTACGGGCGGTGGGCCACGACGGTGCTGGGGCGGCTACCCGCTCACCTCAGAGCTGGCCCAGCCCTCCCGCGTCGGGGACCCGGCGGCGTGGCCTGGCGGGTCAAGACGTAGAGATGTCGTGTTCCTCCTAATCGTTCCGTGACTTTGAGGGACAAGGTAAAGAGAGACTGTTCCCGCGGTGTTACCGCAAAGGGGTGTGCGAAAATGTGGCCCGTGGCCGCCACCGCTGAAGGGGGCAAAGGCCCGTCAGGGCCACGTGGGGTAACGGTCAACCTGCTCGGCCCGTTCACCATCACTGTGGACCGCCGCCTTGCCGGCCCATGGCCCCGGCCCACCGCCAGGCGCCTTTGCGAGCTCGTCTTTCTGAGCCATGGGCGGCGTGTCAGCCGCGATCTCGCCCGTGAGGAGCTGTTCCCCGGCCTCGACGCCCACGCCGGCGCGAGAGCGCTCTCCAAAGCTCTCTCGCTCGCCCGGGGTGTCCTCGGCGAGCTCGGCGAACCGGCGGACAGTTTGCTCCGCGCCGACCTGAGCCACATCTGGATATCACCGGCGGTGTTGGTGGACATCGACCTCGAAGGCCATGAGGAGGCGCTCACCGCGGCGCTTGCCATGGTCCCGGGCGACGACCGCGATGATCGTCTCGTGGCTGCTTTGTACGACGACGCGGGCCTGCTCGCCGACGAGCCCTACGCCGAGTGGACACTGCAGCCCCGGGAACGCCTGGAGGCCTTCCGTCAACAGGCGCGCCTCGCCCTGGCACGGGACCGCACCCGGGGGCCGGCCGCTCCCGCCCCGAGGCCGTGGTGTCGGCCTGGGAGTCCTGTTTGGTCCACGACCCAGCAAGCGAGGAGGCGGCCGCCGCGTTGATGCGCGCCTATTCCGCTCTGGGACAGCGGCACCTCGTGGTGCGCACCTACGAGCGCTGCCGCTCTGCCTTGGAGGAACTGGGCCTCAGGATCTCCCCGGCGTTGGACGAGGTTCACGCCGCAGCGACCTTCGAGCTCGCGCTGTCCGGGGCTTCCGGCGCGCCGAGCACGAAGCCACCAGTCGCCGAGCCGGCGCGTCTGAGAGAAGAACGCAAGGTCGTGAGCGTGCTTTTCGCCGAGGTGACGGGCCCGGGACTGGCCAACTTGGACCCAGAAGACCTCCGCAGCGTCATCGGTGGAGCTTTGGGAGCAGTGATCGCTGAGGTAGAACGCCTCGGCGGGACGGTGACCTCTATCTCCGGCGCAGGCCTGGCGGCCATCTTCGGTGCGCCCGAAGCGCACGAGGATGACCCGGAACGGGCCGTTCGGGCGGGATTCCGGGCACTGTCGGCGGTGGCGGCGCCATCGAGTACCGGCTCGTCGGCAGTGCGCATCGGCATCGAGACCGGTCCGGCTGTAGTGGGACCCCTTGGAGGAGGAGCCAAGGTCGCGTACGGGGCCGTGGGCGATGTGACGGGTGTTGCTGCCGCGCTGCAGTCGGTGGCCGAGGCCGGCTCGGTCCTAGTCGGCCCGGCGACTCGTGCTGCCACAGAGGCCCTTTTCGACTGGGGGCCAACCGAGAAAGTGGTCATGACTGCAGGCGCCAGGTCAATCGTGGCCTCTTACCTCGAGGGCCCCAAGGCTCATCGGCCGGCCAGTCGGGGCCAGCGCGGCCGGAGCCACCTCGTGGGCCGCGGAGCGGAACTGGCGGTTTTGGACACTGCCCTTCGAGAAGCGGTGGGGGGCGCCGGCTCGGTCGTGATCTTGGTGGGTGAGGCGGGGCTCGGCAAGACGCGCCTTGTGCAAGAGTGCCGCAAGCGCTTCATGGCCTGGGTGGGGGCTGGGACCGGCCGGCTCCCGTTGTGGTTGGAGGGGCACTCGGTCTCCTATGCCTCGTCCACGCCCTATGGCCTTTACCAGCAGCTCCTGGCCGCCTGGGTGGGTGTGGCCCCCGACCAGGAGGAAGCGGTGATGCGCCCGGCTTTGGAGAAGGCGCTAGTCGCGCTCATGGGCGACAAGGACCTTTGGCCCGTCCTGGCCCGCATGATGGGCCTGCCAGGTGGTGCAGGACTGGTACGCCTCGGTCCCGAGGAGCTGCAAAGGGCGACCTTTTCTGCGATGGGATCGGTGATCTCACGCCTGGTCGCCATCGGCCCTACTGTGCTCGTTCTCGAGGACCTCCACTGGGCTGACCCCACCTCGTTGCGTCTCAGCGCAGAGCTCGCCAACCTGGCCCAACACAGGCCTCTCCTTGTAATTGCCACCCGCCGGCCCGACCCCAGTCCCGAAGCCTCCAGCTTCGAGCGCTCCTTGGCTACGGGCTCAGTGCCCCTGCGTCTAATCGAGCTCGCCCCCCTCTCCGAAGGGGCCGAACTGGAGCTTGCCGTCTCCCTCGTGGGCACTGACGCCTCCACAGATGTCCTGGACGCCGTTCGCGCGGGCGTGGAGGGCAACCCCCTCTTCTTGGAGGAGCGGCTCTTTTCGCTCGTCGAAACCAGAGCCATCGAGCGTGAGCAAGGCAGGTGGCAGCTCACCGGGACGCTCGGAACGAAGGTTCCCGAGGTACTGGAACGCCTCGTCCGTTCCCGTGTGGACCGGCTCAGCCCAGCGGGCCAGGAAGTCGTCCGCACCGCCTCTGTGCTCGGGCCCGAGCTCAGCCTCGCCCTGCTCAGAGCCGTCTACGAGACAGAAAAGGCCGCCACAGGCGCTCTCGGTCCGGCCATAGCCGAGCTCTCCAGGGCGGGGCTGCTTCAGGAGGTGACCGGCCTCCCCGAGCCCACTTACCGCTTCCGCCACGCTCTCATCCAGGAGGCCACCTACCTAGGGATGCTGCGTCCCGAGCGCCGCCGGCTGCATGGCCGGGTGCGTGGACCCTTGAGGCTATGTCGGCGGGCCGGCTCGAACAGGTGGCCTCCGTTCTCGGCCGCCATTTCGCCATCGCTGGCGAGTCCGAGCGCGCCGTGCACTACTTCAAGATGGCCGGCGAGCAGGCCGCCCAAGCCTTTGCCAACGAAGAGGCAATCTCGTCGTTCCGCTCGGCCTTGGAGATAGTGCAAGACGAGCCGAACAATGAAGTGATGGCCAGGGTGCTGGCGGGGCTGTGGACCAAGCTCGCCGAGGTGCTCTGGGCCACCTGGCGCCTCGGCGAAGCGCGAGAAGCCTTCCAGACAGCCATCGGCCTGGTAGGCCCAGACGACGCCCTCCAAGGCGCCCACTTGTATGCCCTCCTGGGAAAGCTGGAGAGGGACGACCACTCCCATAACGCCGCCCTGGCCGCGTTCGATGCAGCCGAGGAGCTGCTAGGAGAGCGCCCCTGGGACAAAGGCGATGTATGGGCCGATGTGTAGCTCGAGGTTATGTTGGACGGTCGGGCTGAATTCCACCTCGACCGCAGCGAGTCGGAGCTAGGTCTGGCGGCGCTCGCGGCATCCCGCTCGGTCGTGGAAGCTCGGGGAAGCCCGGCTCACAAGCGGTATTTCTACTGGGGGCTTGGCTATCAGCGGGCAATGCGGAACCGTTGGCGCGTCGACGATGAGGACATCGCCAACATGCGCAGAGCCCTAGCGGCAGCAAACCAGGGCGATTCCCATAAAGACATCGCTTATGCCACCTATAACCTTGGTGAATTCTTGCTAATGCACGGCGACTTGGCGGAGGCCCGGGAGTACCTCGAGAGATCACTGGCCTTGTCGGAGCGCATCGGGCAGTTCCTCGGGCGAGCAAATAGCCTTTGGGCGCTGACCTTGACTGCGCTGCGCAGTCACGACGGGCAGGCCGTTCGCTCCTTCGCTCCGCAGCTGATGGCGGCGGGCGAGGTGGCTGCCTACCCCGAGCTCGTGGGTACCGCCAAGGCCAGCCTCGCCTGGCTTGCTTGCCAGGACAGGCGGCGCCAGGACGCGGTCGCTCTGGCCAACGAGGCCCTGGAGATGTGGCGGACCGCTGCCGACTGGCCGGCCCATGCCATTTACTGGGTGGGCCTTTGGCCAATCATCGCCGTGTGTCTGAGCACCGGGGACGTCCCCGAGGCCGTCGCAGCCAGCCGACAGATGCTCGAGACCTCCCGTCTGCGACTTCCTGACGAGCTCGAGTCGATGCTGCGATCAGCTGCTGTTGCCTGGGGCCGAAACGAGCCCGAGCTCGCCAAGGACGAGATGGCCGCTGCGCTGGAGCTGGCCCGCGACCTCCACTGGTACTGATCCACTGGAGTCCAACTCGCCGAGGAGCACCGCCAGTTGGGAGCACCACTGTTGTGGTTGTAGTTGTCGCGGTTCGCAGTCCCCTTTGACTGCCGTGTTCGATCGTTGTGACCAAGTTGTGACGACTGGGGCAGTTTCGGACCACCTCCGAGCTTGTGGCCAGGATCGATGATAGTCAGGGTGGTTGGTTGGTTGGTTGGTTGGTTGGTGCCCGGAGCGGGACTTGAACCCGCACGCCCTCTCGGACAACGGCTTTTGAGGCCGCCGCGTCTGCCATTCCGCCATCCGGGCCTGCCGGTTGAGCGTAGCTGGCCAGATGCGCACCAGGCGCCCACTGGACCTGCAAATCTGAAGGCGATGGAAGAGGTCACGGCCGGGGATCCGTCCCGGAGCAGAGGGGCCGATTCCTCTGAGACGTCGTCGGGCGGCAAGGCTCGTGGCGGCGGACAAAGTGCCGAACCCGAACCTTCTCTCACCTCGGCGGTCTCCAACGTCGTCCGCCACGAGCTGAGAGGCGCGCTGAGGCCGTCCGAGCTGGCGGAGGCGGCCGTGCTCGGGGACCTCGCCCTCGTCCTCGAGGTGCTTGGCTGGTTCGTGCCGCTTGTCGGCGCTGCCTTTCAAGGCCTGGCCGTCGTGCCTTTCGCGGCGCTCGCTGCCCGACAACGGGCGCGGACGGCAGTCGTCGCCATGCTCGCCGCGAGCTCGGTCTCGTTTCTCGTCGGTGGGGTGGGGATCGTTCTCCAAACCGCCATCGCCGGAACGCTCGGGCTGGCGGTCGGGACCGCCTACCGGCGCCAATGGCACCCGGCAGCTGCGGTGTTGGTGGCCGCGGTCACGACCGGGATCCCGGTGGCCGGCATCTCGCTCGGGACGGAGGCTCTCTCGCCCGGCCTTCGGCGCCTGGCTTTCGCACAGGTGCAGATCCTGTGGCGTGACTTGAGGCGTGTGCTCGTGCTCGCCGGCCTCAATTCGCTCGCGTCGGCGGGCGACAGGGCCCTTCGCTGGGTCATCGCCAACTGGTGGCTGACGGTGCCCTTGTTCGAGCTCTTCGCCGTCGTGCTCGCGGCCGCGCTTTGCGCCCGCTATCTGTGGCCTCTGCTGGTGCGCCTCGAGCACGATCAGCCCGCTCCCGCAGAAGCACTGCCGTGGCGGGCCGAGAACGACCGCGAGCGCCTCGCCCGTCGTGGGGGTGCCCGACCGGGGGACAGGGCACCCGTACCGGTCAGCTTGAGCGCAGTCTCGTACCAGTATCCCGGGCAGCAGGGCCTGGGCCGTCGCGGAGGTGTCCTTGGATGTCCAGCCCGGGTCGTTTCTCGCCGTCGTCGGGCCCGAACGGTTCGGGCAAGTCGACCCTCGTGCGTCTCCTCGCCGGGCGCTTGTCGCCGACGCTCGGCACGTGTGCACCGCGCAGGCGATCCCGGTTTCGGTCTGCCCGGCGGGACTTCGATGATCTTCCAGCGCCCCGAGAGCCAGGTGCTCGGTGTACGTGCCCGCGACGACGTCGTCTGGGGCCTCCCGCCGACGCCGCGTCCGGACGTCGTCGGCGCTGCTCGCCCGGGTCGGGCTCGCAGGCTTCGAGGAGCGGGAGACCGCCGGGCTGTCGGGAGGTGAGCTGCAGCGTCTCGCGATCGCCGCCTGTCTGGCCCGCCAACCGCGACTGCTCATCTCCGACGAGGCGACGGCGATGATCGACGCCCCGGGGCGCGCCGAGGTCGTGGCCCTGCTCGAGTCGCTCGCTGCCGCCGGGATCACCGTCGTCCATGTCACCCACCGCGAAGCCGAGGCGGCCAAGGCGGACGAGACGATCCTCATGCTGGCCGGCCGGCTGGTCGCCGCGCCCTCACCAAAACCAGCCCCTCGGCGGCCAAGGCCTACCGCGCCCGGTGGCGAGAGAGGCTCCGGGCGGGGCGAGGCCTCCCCGCTTCGCTCCAAGCTTTGACGGACCGTGCCATCCAGCCGGTCCCGGCCAACACGGAGCCCTGCGAGTGGGCCAGGCTGCCCCGGCAACGGTCGTTGCTCCGGCGTGCGGGAGCTGGGTTATGTCTATGCCAACGGCACCCCGTGGGCCCGCCGCGCCCTCGAGGGTGTCGACCTCGACGCTGCAGCCGCGGCGAGGGCGTCGTCGTGACCGGTGACAACGGGTCGGGCAAGTCGACGCTCGCCTGGATCCTCGCCGGGCTGCTCGTCCCGACCGAGGGCGAGGCGTTGCTGGAGGGCCAGAGCATCGTCGCCGGCACGGGCGCCGTCGGGATCTCGTTTCAGCACGCCCGCCTCCAGCTCATCCGCCCGACCGTGCTCGTCAGACGTCGCCTACGGGGCCGACAACGAGCGGGCGGCGGCGGCCCTGCGATCTGTCGGCCTGGACCCTGTCGACGATGGGGCCGAGGCGCGTCGACGAGCTCTCCGGTGGAGAGCAGCGGCGCGTCGCCCTCGCCGGGCTGCTCGTGCGCGACCCCGTCCTGCTCGTGCTCGACGAGCCTTACGCCGGGTCTGGACGACGAGGCGAGATCCGGCCTTGGCACGCGATCCTCGCCCAGCTGCGCGACGAGCGGGACATGGCTACCCTCGTCGTCTCTCACGACCTCGACAACGCCGAGCTGCTCGGCGATCGCCTCGTCATTCTCGAGGCCGGACACGTGGTCGGATGAGCGGGACCTCGGGAGCGGCGACGATGACGATGACCGGGCCCGGCCGGCGTGGTCGGGCTGTCCGAGGCCGACCGAGCCCAGCAGGCGCGCACGTGCCCTGCGACTCGGCGAGATCCACGTCGTGCGGTTCGTGCCTGGGACGAGCCCGCTCCACCGCATGTGGGCCGGGACCAAACTCGTCGCCCTCGGAGTGCTGTCGATCGGGCTTCTCCTCTGGCCGTCCTGGCAGTCCATCGGGATCATGGCGCGTCTTGCTGCTGGTCGCGTTCCTCGTCGGCGCGCCTTCCGAGGGGGATCAGCCCGCGGCTGCCTTGGTGGCTCGGCGGGGTGCTCGTTGTCGGCGCGGCCCTCGCCCTCGTCGCGGGCGGCAAGCCCGAAGATCCACCTGGGTCGCTCAAGATCGGCCTCGGCGGCCTCGACAACTTCGCCGCGTTCACGATGGTCGGCATCGACGTGCTCGCGGCTGCGGCGTTGCTCGGTTGGACGACGCCGCTGGCCGACCTGTCGCCCGCCCTCGGCAGGCTTCTCGGCCCCCTGCGGCGCCTGCGTGTGCCCGTCGACGAGCTCGTCGGGGCGATCGCGCTTTCGATCCGCTGCTTGCCGTTGCTCCTCGAAGAGGCGCGGGTGCTGCGGGCGGCACGCAGGGCCCGCCGTCCGGCTAGCCCGCGGACGTTCAGGGAGCTGAGCGACGAGGCAGTCGAAGGCGTCTTCGGGGCGCTCGCCAACGCCATCCGGCGGGCCCGCGAGATCGCCGAGGCGATCGAGGCCAGGGGTGGGGTCCCGACCCTTGCCCCTGAGACCCACCGCTTCGCACGCGTCGACGCTGCTCAGCCTGGCTTTGAGCGCGCTGGCGGTGGCGGCCATGGCCGTAGCTTCGCTGACCGGCGTTCGGATGATGCCGGGGCGTCCGGTCGTAGACTTCCGGTATGAAGCGCGACCAGGTGGAGCGCCGCCTCTTGGAAGTCCACGCTCGCCTCGTGCGCGCCCGCCAGGAGCTGGCTGTGGTCGAGGAGCAGCTCGACGTCTTCCTCGAGACAGCGGAGGAAACGCGCATCCGGTCACTCGTGTCCGAGACGCCGCTGGCCGACCGCGACTGGCAGGACGCCCAGCGGCATGCCGAAGCGATGATGCGCGCCCGGGACACGGCCAGCTGCCCGAGTGGCCGAGTTGGAACGTGCGCAGGACGAGCTGCTAGGCAAGCTCGTAGTCTGAGCAGAGCCGGCCCACAGTTGCCGTCGACCCGATCAGCAACCAGGGCCATGAGTCAGTAAAGGAGCGGACCCGTTGGCCAGAACCGTCGTGATCGCAGAGGACGAAGCGATCGTTCGCCTTGACCTGCGCGAGATACTCGAAGAGCAGGGCTTTGACGTCGTCGGCGAGACGGGACGAGGCGACGAGGCCGTCGAGCTGGCCAAGCAGCACAAGCCTGACCTGGTGATCCTCGACATCAAGATGCCGGGGCTCGACGGGCTCTCGGCGGCGAGCGAGATCAACGTCGAGCGGGCTTCCGCCGTGCTGATCCTCACGGCCTTCAGCCAGCGCAACCTGATCGAGCAGGCCCGGGACGCCGGCGCCCTCGCCTACCTCGTCAAGCCTTTCCAGCAAGACGAGCTGCTGCCGGCCATCGAGGTCGCACTGGCGAGGTTCAACGAGATGCAGGCGCTCGAGGCGGAGAACGCGGCCCTTGCCGACGACAAGCGCAATCTCGAGGAGCAGCTCGTGACGCGCCGCTGGGTCGACAGGGCCAAGGGAAAGCTCATGGACGAAAAGGGTATGCGGGAGGCCGACGCCTTCAGTTCATCCAGCAGACGGCCATGAACCAGCGCACGACCATGCGCGAGGTGTCGGAGAAGATCGTCGAGGGCGCGATCGTCCCTTAGAGCTCCGGCCCCGAGGCGCACCTGTCACGTCCCGCCGCGCCCGGTTTAGCATGCAAGGCAGTGGCTCGCGACCTTCTCCTCGACGGCCACTCGCTCGCGTACCGGGCGTGGTTCGCCTTGCAAGAGGCGCAGCTTCAGACGGCCTCCGGGCAGGAGACCCAGGCCGTCTTCGGTTTCGCCTCGATGCTGGCGAGGCTCTTAGAGGACCAGTCGCCGACCGGGATGGCGGTGGCGTTCGACCGGCGCGAGCCGACTTTCCGCGACGCCCTGGCGGCGAGCTACAAGGCGGGCCGCCCACAGACCCCCGAGCCTTTGGTCGAGCAGATCGAGCTCATCCGCAGGCTGGTCGAGACCCTCGGGGTTCCCGCCGTCGACGCCGAGGGCTACGAGGCCGACGACGTCATCGCGACCCTCGCCACGCGAGCTTGCGGCCGAGGGCCACGAGGTCGTCATCGTGACCGGTGACCGCGACGCCTACCAGCTCGTGCACGACCCGCTCATAAAGGTCCTCTACAACCGGCGCGGCGTCACCGACTACGTGCTCTACGACGAGGCCGGGATCAAAGAAAGGACCGGCGTGGGTCCTGAGCTCTACCCGTTCCTGGCGGCGCTGCGCGGCGATCCCTCCGACAACCTGCCCGGGGTGCCCGGGGTGGGGGAGAAGACGGCCGCCAAGCTCGTCAACACCTACGGCGACATCGACACCTCTACGCCCACCTCGACGAGCAGACTCCGAAGCTCAGGGCCTCCCTTGCCGAGCACGAGGCGCAGGTGCAGGCTCAATCTGCAGATGACCCCGCTTGTCCGCGACGTGCCCTTGACTGTGTGGCCGAGGACCTCACCCTGGGCCGCTCCAACCGGGAGGAGATGCGCAGCCTGTTGGACCTGCTCGAGATCCGGGGTCCCGCGCGACCGCATCTTCAAACAGCTCGACCGCCTCGAGCCGCTCGCCTCGGGGACCGCCCAAGGCGACCCGGTGGGCTCTTTGGCCCCGCCCGGCGGCGCCGAACAGTCGCGACCGGTAGAGGTCGTCCTCCTCGGCGAGCTCGACGAGGCCCGCGTCTGGCTCAGCTCTTTGGCGGCAACACCGGGCCTGATCGCCGTCGAGGCGGTCTGGGCCGGCGCGCCGGGCCGCTCGGCTCTCGAGGGGCTCGCCTTTGCGGCGCTCGACGAGGATGGGCCTACGGTCGCGAGCTACCAGGACCAAGCGGTCGCGGACCGGCCGGCGGGGGACGCCCGCCGGCTCGTGGTGGGCTTTCTGGACGGGAGGCTCGTCGCCGAGCCGGGGCTCGCCGAAGCCTCGCGTCCGTGCTCGGTTTGTCCGCCGATCGCACGCGGCGCATCGTCGCCCACCGGGCCAAAGAGCTCATGCGAGCGCTCGAGCCGCAGGGGATCCGCTTCACCGGGCTCGACCTCGACACCGCAGTCGCCGCCTACCTCCTCGACGCCCGGGAGGGCCAGGCCTCGCTCTGCGGGACTGGCCGGTCTCGTGCCGACCCTCGGCACGGGCGGCCGTGCCACAGGCGCGGGCACCGGTTCTCGAGCAGCTCGGCTTCGACCTCGAGAGCGGCAAAGGTGCCGGAGCGAAGGCGACGACGGTGCCTGCGGGACGCCGACGAAGGCGGCGGCACAGGTGGCCATGCTGGCGCGCCTCGCCCCGGCGATCGCGAAGGCCCTGGAGGAGACCGGCGCCACCCGGCTTTACGAGGACGTGGAACGTCCCTTGATCCGTGTGCTCGCGAAGATGGAGGTCGCCGGCATCGCCGTTGACATCGAGCAGCTGCGGGCCATCAGCGAGGAGCTCGTCTTCGAGGCGCGCAGGCTCGAGGCCGAGGTCCAGCAGCTGGCGGGGGAGGAATTCAACGTCAACTCGACCCAGCAGCTGCGGCGCATCCTTTTCGACAAGCTCGCTCTCGTTCCGCAAAAGCGCACCAAGACCGGCTACTCCACCGACGCTCAGAGCCTGGCGCGCCTGCGTGACGCCCATCCGTTGGTTGACACCTTGCTGCGCTACCGGGAGGTGGAGAAGCTGCGTTCCACCTACGGAGAGGGCCTCCTCGCCGAGGTCGCGCCGGACGGGCGGATCCACGCCTCGTTCAACCAGACCGTCGCCCGCACGGGCCGGCTCTCCTCAGATCAGCCGAACCTGCACAACATCCCGGTGCGCAGCCTCATCGGGCGCCGGTTCCGCGAGGCCTTCGTGCCGAGCGCGGGCTCGGAGCTTTTGATCGCGGACTACGACCAGATCGAGCTGCGCGTCATCGCCCACCTGTCCGACGATCCCGGTCTCGTCGAGGCGTTTCGCTCCGGGCGTCGACATCCACAACGCCACGGCGGCGAGGGTCTACGGCGTCGAGCCCGAGCAGGTGACCCTCGCAATGCGCTCCAAGGCCAAGATGATCTCCTACGGCCTCGCCTACGGGATGGAGGCTTACGGGCTCTCCCAGCGCCTCGGCGTCGGTGTAGACGAGGCTGCCGCGATCCTTGCCCAGTACTTCGCCGCCTTCCCGAACGTGAAGCAGTACATGGAGCGTTCGGTGGCCGAGGCGCGTGGACGTGGCTACACCGAGACCCTGCTCGGACGGCGTCGCTACCTGCCCGAGCTCGACTCGAGCAACTACCGCGTCCGCCAGGCGGCCGAGCGCCAGGCGATGAACGCCGGCATCCAGGGCCTGGCGGCCGACATCTTCAAGGTGGCCCTCGTTCGCCTCGACGAGGCGTTCGAGAGAGCGGCTCTCTCCAGCAGAATCGTGCTCCAGGTCCATGACGAGATCCTCGTCGAGGCGGTCGCCACCGAGCGCGACGAGGCTCTCCTGCTCACGACCGAGACCATGGAGCACGCCTTTGAGCTTCGAGTTCCCCTGGCCGTGCACCTGGCGGTCGGCGACAGTTGGGCGGCGGGCAAGGAGCCTGCGATCGACTCGGCGGCGGAGTTCGACGAGGTCGATCCCCTCGAGGTGGCTGAGCCCCTGGTCTGAGGCTATGGGCTTGGCCCTCCTTGAGAGGTACCATTGTTAAGCGACCATGACGGCGGTGGCTAAGTGCATGCTCGGCTGCGTCATCCAGCGCAGAATTCCACATCCCTATAGCCGGCGAGGGCCGAGCGCGGCCTGTCGTTGGCTCGACCTGTCCGAAAAGAGAGCGACCTACTTCCCATGTCCGACACGATGAGCACCGTTCACGCGGAATCCCTGGCAGATCAAGAGCGTCATGGCACCTTTGACGCCGAAGGGGTCTACGTCCCCCGCAAGATCGTCGAGGACGACCTTGGCGACATGTCCTTCGAGGACGCCATCGACCAGACGATCGTCGCCTTCGAGGACGGGGACGTCGTCACGGGCAAAGTGGTAAAGGTCGACAAGGACGAGGTGCTCCTCGACATCGGCTTCAAGTCCGAAGGCGTCATCCCGGCCCGTGAGCTTTCCATTCGCCACGATCTCGACCCTCACGAGGTTGTCTCGGTCGGCGACGAGATCGAAGCCCTCGTGCTCCAGAAAGAGGACAAGGAGGGTCGCCTCATCCTGTCGAAAAAGCGTGCCCAGTACGAGCGCGCCTGGGGCACGATCGAAAGGGTCAAGGAGTCCGGCGGCGTCGTGAAGGGCCTCGTCATCGAGGTCGTCAAGGGCGGGCTCATCGTCGACATAGGCCTTCGCGGCTTCCTGCCCGCGTCGCTCGTCGAGCTGCGTCGGGTTCGCGACCTGCAGCCCTACATCGGAAAGACGCTCGAGGCCAAGATCATCGAGCTCGACAAGAACCGCAACAACGTCGTGTCTCTCAAGGCGGGCCTGGCTCGAGGAGACCCAGCGCGAGCAGCGCGGCGAGTTCCTCGTGAACCTGAAGCCGGGCGAGATCCGCAAGGGTGTTGTCTCCTCGGTCGTGAACTTCGGCGCCTTCGTCGACCTCGGGGGGATGGACGGGCTCGTGCACGTCTCCGAGCTGTCCTGGAAGCACGTCGACCACCCTTCCTCGGTCGTCGCCGTGGGCGACGAGGTGACCGTCCAGGTGCTCGACGTCGACCTCGACAAGGAGAGGATCAGCCTTTCCCTGAAGGCGACCCAGGTCGACCCGTGGCAGGAGTTCGCCACCAACCACCGCATCGGCGAGCTCGTCTACGGCAGGATCACCAAGCTCGTGCCTTTCGGCGCCTTCGTCCAGGTGGGCGACGGCATCGAGGGTCTGGTGCACATCTCGGAGATGGCGGCGCACCACGTCGACCTGCCCGAGCAGGTCGTCACGCCCGGCGAAGAGCTCTGGGTGAAGATCATCGACATCGACCTGCAGCGCCGCAGGATCAGCCTTTCCATCAAGCAGGCCGCCGAAGGCGGCGAAGTCGCCGAGGAGTACCGCGAGGCCTTCGGCGAGCACGCCTACGACGCCGAGGGCAACTACATCGGCTACGACTACTCGGCGACCGACTTCACCCCGGAGACCGAGAGCCAGGCGGCCTGGGCCGACCTGCTCGCGGCCAACGAGGCCGCCAGTCGCGGCGAGCTCGCAGGCCGGCGGTGCGCCTGTTGCCGAAGAGCCGGTCGCATCGCAAGGCGCCGAGGTGGCGCCGTCGAGTGACGAGGCTGGTGGCGAGACGACCCTGGCGGCGACAGACGACGGAGTCTCCGGCGACGAGGTGACCGACCCTGGCGCAGGAGGCGGGCCGACTCAGAGCCAGAGCTGAGCCTCGAGCCCGAGGCTCCCGTACCACTCCGCCCGACGAGGCACCCGCGGAATAGCGGCGCTCGGTGAGGGCGCTGGTCGCGCTCACCCGAGGTACTGACGCCGCCCGACCAGAGCCCCCGGACGCGTCCACGGCCTGCGAGGGCAGGTCCTTAGAACAGAGCGCCGTCGTCGCGGGCGGCTGCGGCGCCGTGCTTGTCGTCGCGGTCGTGCTCCGGTTCTGGACGCCGTCGCCCATGTGGCTCGACGAGGCGCTCACGGTCAACATCGCCCGCGCCCCACTGCACCTGATCCCGGGCCTTCTGCGCGACGACGGGGCCCCGCCTTTGTACTACGTGCTGCTCCATTTCTGGATGAAGGTGTTCGGCACGAGCGATCTCGGGGCGCGCTCGCTCTCGGGGGTCATCGGAGTTCTCACCCTCCCGGTGGCTTGGCTGGCGGGCTACCAGCGTCGGCTCCCAGTCCTGGAGAGCTCCAGCCGGTGCTGCGGCCACGCCGGCGGGCAGCCCCGCACCGGCCCAAGTGGAGGGCTCCGCCATTGCCGTCCACGATGGCGACCGGGCCGGCCGGCTCGTGGCCTGGACGACGACGTTGCTCGTGGCGACGTCGCCTTTCGCCGTCTACTACGACACCGAGGCGCGGATGTACTCGCTCGTGATCCTGCTCTCTACGCTCGGGGTCCTGGCCTATGTCGCCATCTTGCGGCGACCCTCCGTCGCGAACGCGCTCGCGCTGGCGCGTTGTCACCTGTGCGCTCGAGTACAGCCACTACTGGGCGCTGTTCCTCGTGGCCACCGCCGCCATCGGCACGGCGGTTTGCGCCTGGTCGCGGCCCGCGTGCACGCAGCTGCCGCGTCGCGCTGGCGGCGCTCGCGGTCGGGAGCTGCGGGTTCGCTGCCGTGGGTGCCGACGCTTGCTGTTCCAGCTCACCACACGGGCACGCCCTGGGCCACGCCGGCCGACTTCACGGCCCTTGTGTACACCTTCACCCAGTTCGCCGGGGGCGACTCGGACGCGGGGCGGGCACTTGCCCTCGTGCTGGCTTTCCTGGCCCTGCTTGGGTGTCGCCGGCAGCGCCTTGGACGGCCGGCGCGTCGTGCTCGACCTGCGCACCCGCCCGGGCGTGACGGGCGCTCGCGCTGTTGGCGGGCGGCACTCTTGTCATGGCGCTCATAGCGGGCAAGCTGAGCGGGCAGCACGTTCGCCGACCGCTACTCGGCCGTCATCTTGATGCCGTGCCTGCTCGTCGTCGCCTACGGCGTCACGGCGCTCGATCGACCGCCGGGTGCGCAACGGGGTCGTCGCCATCGCGGTCGTCTTCGGCCTGGCGGCGTCGATCCCGAACGCCTTTCTCACCCGTACCCAGGCGGGCCAGGTGGCCTCGGCGGTGCTTGTCGCGGCCCCATAACGGCGACGTCGTCGCCTACTGCCCCGACCAGCTCGGCCCGGCCGTGAGCCGCGAGCTCGCTGACCGCTTCGACGAGCTCGCCTTTCCGCGCGCCAACTCCCCGGAGATCGTGAACTGGGTCGACTACGCCGCCACTGTGGAGCACGCCAGCACGGGCGCCTTCGTGAGGCTCATCTTGTCACGGGCCGGTCCGAAGAACTCCATCTGGTACGTCTGGGCGCCCGGGTACCTCAACTTCGGGAGCGACTGTCAGGCCATCGCCAACGACCTCGCCGCTCGTCGCCCGCAACAACTCGTCGTGGCCGAGCAGGGCTCCGACACGCCGTTCGAGATCTTCGAGGGCGAGAGCCTCTACCGTTACCCGCCGTCGTGAGCGTGAGCACGGTCGGCGCCACGCACGGCGCGAGGACCCAATGGGCGCTCGCCGTCCCGGCTCTTCGCGCCTCTGCGGCCCCGTTCCTCGTCTCGAGGGCTCTCGTGCTGCTCGCCCTCTTAGGGGCGCCGCATTGCCACAAGCGAGTTGCAACCTCGGCGCAGCCGCCCGGCACGCCAGCCACGCAGGCCTGCTCAGCTGGGACGCGAGCTGGTACGAGAGGATCGCCGCCCACGGCTACGCCGGCCTTGGAACCGGGGCGCTGCGCTTTTTCCCGCTGCTGCCCGTACTGGCGAGGTCACTTCGGGCCTTGCCCGGGATGACGGCCGGCATGTCCGTCGTCTTCGTCGCCAACGCTCGCCGCCTTCGGCGCTTTCGTCGTGCTCTACCGCCTCGTCGTCTTCGAGCTCGGGGACGAGGCGTGCGCCCGCCGGGCCGTGTGGCTGCTCGCCCTCGCTCCGCCCGCCTTCGTGCTCGTCATGGGCTACGCCGACTCCTTGTTGCTCCTCGACCTCGCTCGCCGCTTTCCTGGGCTTCCGCCAGCGCCGTTACGCCCTGGCGATCGTGCGCCGCCTTTCTCGCCGGGCTGTGCCGGCCCGTCGGCGTGCTCTTGGCGATCCCGGCCGCCGTCGAGCTCGGAGCGAACTGGTTCGCTCTCTCGGGCCGAGAACGAGTGAAGGCCGCCGGGCACGGTGCTGGCGGCCCCGCTCGGCACGGCGGCCTATCTCGTCTGGGTGCAGGAGATCTTCGGGAGCTTCTGGCTCCCGCTTGCGCGAGCAGCTCGAGGTTTCGCACCGAGGAGCGCTCACCGACCCGCTCCTCACCGTCGCCCACGATATTCAGCGACCTGGTCCACGGCAGCCATCTCGGCGTCGCCGAGCATGGGTTGTGGGCGGTCTTGTTCGTGCTGCTGGCGCTGTATGTCCTATAAAAGCCTCCCCGCCGCCTACGGCTGGTACGCGGTGGCGTTCCTCGCCGTGGTGCTGACGGCGTCGAACCTCTCCTCGCTCGAGCGCTACGGGCTCGGATGCTTTCCCTTTGTCGTCGCCGGCGCCATGCTCACGAAAAGAGCGCAGCACCTACCGGATCGCTGCTCGGGCTCTGCGGCGTGCTGCTCGTCACCCTCGCCATGTTGGCCTTTCTCGGGATCTATGTGCCCTAAGGCGCCACCGGGAGGCAACACTCAAGCTCGGCTCGGCGCCTTTCGAAGGCTCGAGCGGTCCCTCGTGCGATGATGCCACGATGGCGGCGGTGAACGACCCGAGACCGGAGACCCGCGGCCTTGTCGGAGAAGGGGAGAAGGACGCCGAGCAACAAGGCCCCGAGCCGGACGGGGGCGGGCCGGGCACGGTCGTCGTCGTCGGCGCCGGCCCGGCGGGGCTCACAGCCGCCTACGAGCTCGCCAAGCGTGGTGCCACCTGCACGGTGTTGGAGATGGACACGGTCGTCGGCGGTCTTGCCCGCACCGTTGAGCGGGAGGGATGGAGGTTCGACATCGGGGGGCACCGCTTTTTCACCAAGGTGCCCGAGGTCGAAGCCGTCTGGCGGGAGATCCTCGGCCCGGAGGACTTCCTCCTCCGGCGTCAGGCTGAGCCGGATCTACTACGAGGGCACCTACTACGACTACCCGATCCGGCTCGGAAATGCCCTGCGTGGTCTGGGCCTTGTCGAGTCGGCACGCTGCGGCCTGTCGTTCCTGTGCGTGCGCGTGCACCCGCCGAAGGACCTCGACACCTTCGAGGGCTGGACGGCGCGGGCGTTCGGATGGCGCCTGTACCGGAAATTCTTCAAGACCTACACCGAGAAGATCTGGGGCATGCCGGCGAGCGCCATCAAGGCGGACTGGGCGGCGCAGCGGATCAAGAGCCTCACTTTGGGAAAGGCGATCAGGAACGCACTGGCTCCCAACAAGCGAGAGACCCGGGTCACATCGCTGATCGACGAGTTCCACTACCCGCGCCTCGGCCCGGGGATGATGTGGGAGCGGGCCCGCGAGCTCGTGGAGGCCCAGGGTTCCAAGGTCCTGTTCGGCACCAGGCTCGAGCGGATCCGACGAAGCGATGGGCGCGCGCCTGCAAGCCGTGACCCGCTCAGTGCTTTCCCCCGAGCGATCTGGCGCCGCTGCGGGAGAGGTGGGCGACGTCACGACATGGCCCTTCGACCACCTGATCTCCTCGATGCCCCTTTCCGGACCTAGTCCAGGCGATGGACCCGCCACGCTCCCGAGCACGTCCTCGAAGCCGCCCGTGCTCTGCGCTACCGGGACTTCCTCACCGTTGCTCTCGTCCTGCCCGCCGAGCGCGGCTTTCCCGACAATTGGATCTACGTGCATTCCGACAAGGTCCGGGTCGGGACGCGTGCAGAACTTCGGCTCGTGGTCCCGCGACCTCGTAAAGCAGGGCCGGACCTGTCTCGGGCTCGAGTATTTCGTCTTCGAGGGCGACGAGCTCTGGTCGACGGCGGACGAGGACCTGGTCGCCCTCGGGACAAAGGAGCTCGTGACTCTCGGCCTCGTGCAGGCCGGGCGACGTCGAGAGGGGCTATGTCGTGAGGGTGGAGAAGGCCTACCCGGTCTACGACGAGGGCTACGGCGAGAAGCTGCAGGCGATCCGCGACTGGCTCGAAGCCGAGGTGCCCGAACGTCCATCCCGTCGGGCGAAACGGCATGCACCGCTACAACAACCAGGACCACTCGATGCTGACGGCGATGCTCACCGTCGAGAGCCTCTATGGCGAGGCCCTTCAACACCTGGGACGTGAACGTCGAAGCCGACTACCACGAACAGCAGGTGGGAAGCCAGCCGAATGCCTCGGCGAGGGGCACTCAAGGAACGGGCCGGTCACATCCCACGCCGGTCGGATCCTGAGCGGTCTTCGATGAGATCCGCACCACCCCGCCGAAGCGACTGGACCTCGGCTCGGAGCCGGAAACGGCGGTCTCTCCGAAGCCGCCTTGGGAGACGACCCGGGCCATGAACCCGGCGGTGGCAGGAGCTTGCCGAGCTTGCTCACCGGGCCGGCCTGCACAGGCTGGCCATCCTCGCCTGGCGGGACCTGGACGACGCGGAGGCGGGCGGGTCCGAGCTGCACGCCCACGAGGTGGCAACGCGCTGGGCCGCAGGCGGGCATCGACGTGGTCTTGCGGACTTCGTCGGTGGCTGGCAGGGCAGTGCTCGTCGAGCGGGACGGCTACCGGGTCGTGCGCCGCTCGGGCCGCTACGGCGTGTTCGCCACCGGACCGAAGGACATCGTCAGCGGGCGTCTCGGCCCCCTCGACGGCCTGGTCGAGATCTGGAACGGCATGCCTTTTTTGAGCCCGCTCTGGTCGCGGTTGCCCAGGGTCGTGTTCATGCACCACGTGCACGGCGAGATGTGGTCGATGACGCTGCCGTCGCCGCTGGCCGAGGCAGGGAGGTCACTCGAGTCGCGTCGTGGCGCCGCCGCTTTACCGGCAGCTCACGGATCGTGACCCTCTCCGAGTCGTCCCGGCGCGAGATCGTCGCCCTGCCCGGGTCTACGGGCGAGCCGTGTCAGCGTCGTGCCCCCGGGGATCGACCCGCGCTACTCCCCGGGCGGTCAGCGGGCCGACGCGACCGCTCGTCGTCGCCGTCGGCCGCCTCGTGCCCGTCAAGAACTTCCCGAGGCTGATCGCGATCCTGGCGCGGGTACACGACAAGATCCCCGCGCTCGAGACGGTCATCGTCGGTGAAGGGAGGGAGCGCTCCAGCCTTGAGGCGATGCTGCACGACCTCGGCGCGGAGAGCTATGTGTCTCTGCCGGGCCGGCTCAGCGCCGAACGAGCTCGTCGAGCTTTACCGCCGGGCCTGGGTGGTCGCCTCGACCTCGATCGCGAGAAGGCTGGGGACTGACCGTGAGCGAGGCAGCCGCCTGTGCGACGCCGGCGGTCGCGACCCGGATCCCGGGCCATGTCGACGCCATCGACGACGGCATCACGGGCATGCTGGCCGACTCGGACGAGGACTTCGAGCTCAAGCTCGAAGCCGTCCTCGGCGACCCGTTGCTCCGGCGACGCCTCGGTCGGGCGGCTTCGGAGCGGGTCACCCCCCTTACCTGGGAGGCCACCGCGCGAGGCACCCTGGCGGCCCTCGTGAGCGACGCCTGCCACAAGGCGGGGCGTTCTTGAGCGATCCTCAGGGCACTCTTGCACCGCTTCGCGGACCTTGAGGCCTCGCCGGCAAGCCGCCTCGGGTCACGGCCCGTCAGTTGTTCATGCTTCCCTTTGCTTGACGTTGTCGGCGGCGCTGGCGGGCGAGCTCCACGGCGGTGTCGGCCGCGAGAGCGACGACTGCGACAAAGGCGAGCACCCCGGCGAGCTCGAAGTTGTGCGGCCAGGCGCTTCCCGGCCGCATAATGGTGCCTGACCTCGCCGAGAACTGTCAGCCCGCCCGCCGCAATCATGCAGCCGAGCGCCGACAGGCGTAGAGCAGAGCGCGCCGGCGACCACAGCAGCCCGGCTAGGGCCATGAGGGCGATCATGGCGCCGACAAAAGGTGCCGCGGGCGGTGGCAGCACTCCTGTCGCAACCGTGCCGCAGGCCGCGGCGACGAGGAGGCAGGCGAGTAGTCCGAGGGAGCGTCCCTCATCGCCAAGAGCTACGGCGAGCACCGGAATCTCGTCTGGGACGGTCCCGGCGTCAGAGCTCTCCGGTCGACCGGCTTGCCTTCGTGACCGAAGCGGCGCCTTCGCGGCCGTCTCGGCCGCGTGGGCTCCGCGGCGCCGCAGGCGTCGGCGGATGGGCGCCGCCGGGACGAAGCCGACGAGCAGGCAGAGCACGAGACTCGCACCCGAGACGAAGATGGCCGGGCCGACGATGCTCTGGGGCGAGAAGCAGAGCGTCACGAGAAAACTGCCTTGCAAAGGCGCCGAGACGTACCAGCCGTTGGCGTAGCCGTCGATCAGCTGCGGCGCGCCGAGGGAGCGGCCGCCAGGCCCGGTCGCCTCCCAGCCGACGTTCAGGCTCTCTCCGAGTACGAGCCAGAAAGGGCCTTTGGCATGGCTCACCAAGACGGTGGCGGAGCTGGCCGAAGACGAGAGGACGCGGACGCTTGGCGCCGCGGGCCGAGGCAGGCCGATGGTCCCCGGTGCGGCCAGCGCGCTGCCGTCGGTGCGCGGGGCAAGGGCGGAGCCTTTCGGGGCCGAGTCGAGCACGAGCCGGTCGAGGTCCCAACCGGTGAGCTTTCCCCATGTCGCCTCGAGGCTGTGGGTGCCGGCGCCGAGGGTGATCCCCTTGGCGTCCGGCCCGCATCCTGAGACGGTCAAGCCCTGCAGCTTCTCAGCATCTCCGATGGTCCCCGAGATCTTCAGCCAGACGGGCCGGCCGTCGATCTTCAACAGCTTCGAGGTGCAAAGCGCGGGGATTTGCGCCCGGGTCGACTCGGGCGACAAGCGCACGCCGGAAAGACCGATCTCGGCGATGCCGACCGGCATGACGATCGGCTTTTGCGTGTACCAGTTGATCGTGGTGACCTGGCGCACGGCTTCGATCCGTGAAGCGGATCGTGCTCCCCGTGAGCTTGGGAAAGCTGACCGGGACGCTCACGACCGCATTGGCGGCCGAGCGGTCGCGCACCGCCGGCAACCTGACGAGCTCGTCACCGCCCGTGTTGGTCGTGATACGGATCTCTGTTGGTACCGAGTGGCGCCCATCGGCGACGAGTTCGAGGTTCAGGTGATCGAAGCTCACGTTGTGGGTGAGAGACGCCTGTATCCAGGCGCTCGTTTGTGCCTGAGCGTCAAAGCCGGGGCTCCAGAAGGTGGCCGTGTCGCCGTCGAAGGCGAACACGGCCCGTGCGTTCAAGTCGCCAGGGAGCCTCTCGTTCGACCCGATCACCGCACCGCCGAACACGTCCGGGCCCCCGAGGAGGGTGTCGATGACATTGTCGGGGATGAGGGCCGAGACGCGTGCGGTCCCGCTGAGCGAGAACGAGCGGGCGGTCGGCAGCCAAAAGCTCCGCTCAAGGGCGAGCTCGGGGTCCGAGCGGGGAGGTGTGGGGCCGACGCGGTCGCGGGTCATCACGATCGTGAGGCGGTGCGAGAGCGAGGACTTCCCGAGCGACCGCAACAGGTCCGAGGGCATCTGAATCGTCTCGGTGACGCTCACGCCGGGGATGCGGACCTCGGAGAAGCCGACCCCGGAGGCACCCAGCATCGACTGACGGCCAGACCACGTGGTGCCGTCGATCGTGATCCGCAGCGTCGTGAACGAACGCCTGGAAAAGCGGATCGTCTGGCCCGGGGCTGTCCGTGACGGCGGGCCGAGGCTCTTCGAGATCGCCTTTTCGCCGTCGAAGGCGACGCTCACCCGGGTGATCCACCGGTTCACGGTAGAGCCCAGCACCTGCACGAGGTTGATGTGGTCCGTGGTCACGGGATGATCGAGGCGGACCTGGATCCAGTTGCCCCTGGCGTCGGAGAAGGCGGCGACGCTCCAGGCCGTATCGAGGTTGCCGTCGAAGGCCGCCGCCGGCCGGTCCTCGGGCAGTGAAGCTGACCGGGTTGCCGTAGGCCGAAGCCGACACGTAATGGGCCTCGGTGTACACGGCGATGCTCTGTTCGTCCGGGACGACATGGGCGAACAGCGGCAAGGCGACGGCCGTCGGGTCGGCCGTGGTCGGGCCCGGCGCGGCCGGGAGGGTCTCGCCGATGTTGTCGCTCACCGACGACCAGCGCTCGAGCACCTTGGGGTCCGAGTCGGTGAGGACGAGCTGGGCCGCCGGGGTGACGACCTCATGGGCGAGCTTGGCGTTGTGGTCGAGTGACCCGGCATAGAAGATGGTCGGGTTGTCGTCTAGGAGGCCGGCAGCAGCAGCCGCGACGACTCCGGCACCGCTGCCGTCGATCACCAACGGCGCGGCAGCCCGCTCGGCCCTGTAGATGGGGCGGGCGTCGGAGACTGGGAACACGGCGAGCGGCGGGGGCCACGCCGCCCCGGGTGGCTCCGCCAGCGCCTCCTCGTCGGTGAGGCTGTCCTTTGTGGGCGCGACGACCGGGACCGGCTTGCCGAACTCGACCGGCTGGCCGATCCCCGGCGGGGGCGGGTCGAACAGTGACCAGGTCTCCTGGGGACGGGGGGTGTTGTAGCGCCAGTAGGCGAGGTTCGACTGCAACACGACGTCGCCGGCGCTCAAGAGCCGGGCGATGGGGGCGAGCGTGGAAGGCTCGTAGGTACCTTGCTGCAGCGTCAGGTCGAAGGCCTGGAGGAGGTCGGTCGTCGGGTAGGAGCCTTGGATCGTCTGCTCACGGAGGATCTCCGGCCGGGTCATGATCCCGGGCCAGATCGTGTCGAAGGTGGTGCCCCAGTCATAGGCGGCAAAGTTCTGCCCCGGCTCGATGAGCACCCGGGTCGAGTTGCCTTGGGCGTCGAGGTAACGAGCCGCCTGGGTGTAGTAGGCGGGGATCTTCTCGGGGTACTGGAAGTTGTCCGCCAGAGCACCCCCTTCGAGGAACGGGGCGCTGTTGGCCACGACCAACGCCACCAACGCGAAGGCGGTGCCGAGCCCGAGGCGGGGGAAGCGGGACCAAAAGGCGGTGGCACCGCTGCCCAACAGCATGGCGAGACCGAGCACGACGAGCGGAGTGGCGCGGTCACTCGAACGCAGGGCGAGGCCGAGCGAGGAACCGGACATGAACGCCTTCAGCAAGCGTCCGACCGTTGACGGGTCCGAGAAGGGGTGAAGGCCGACGGCGAGCACGACGCCGAGGAAGACGAGCAGGACGAAGAAGGCCTTGGCACGCCACCGCGAGACGAGGGCACCAGCGACGCCGAGAGCCGGCAGCGCGAAGCTCGTCGCCAACAGCCAGGCGGTCTCCTCGAGCTTTATGGCTGCTTGTTTCCACGGCCCGAGCCGGTCGCTGCCGTAGAAGTACCAGTAGCCGAGCCCGCGCTCCACCTCTGAGGCGAGCGAGGTCCCGGCAATGGCGGGGAGGGTCTCGGTGTACTTGAGGATGGCCAGGCCGTAGGCGCCTTCGATGCGCAGCCCTACGATCCAAAAGACCGAGACCCCGAGCGAGAACAGGCCCATCTTCACCGCGGCACCAAAGGCGCGACGCGCCGGCACCTCGTGCAGGACGGCCACGGCGTACAAGAGCCACGCCACCGGGGCAATTCCCGCGTAGATCAAAGAGGTGGCGTTCGTAGCCCCGACCAAGGCTACGATGAGCCCGAAGAGGGCGGGATAGCGCCAACGGCCCTCTCTGGCGGCGAGCACCGCGAAGGCGACGAGCCATCCGAGGCCCGCCCAGGGGAGTAGAATCGCCGAGGTCTGCTGGATGTACTGGAGGAAGTAAGGGCTGAGCTCGTAAGCCAGTCCCGCCACGACCACGCCCGGGCCGATCATGCGAAGTGTCCTCGACAGGTAACACACTCCGGTACCTGCCGCGAAGAGCACCGTGCCCATCCAGAGTCGTTGTGCCACCCACGTGGGAACGCCGAGCTCGGCGAACAACCAGTAGAAAGGCCCTTGGGGGAACAGGTAGCCGATGTTTTGGTGAGTGACGGTACCGCCCGCGACAGACGGGTCCCACATCGAAAGCGCCGAGCTCAAGAGCCGGCCGGGGTCTAGGTAGAGGTAGAGCTTGGTGTCGTCGGCGAGGGTCCCCGGCTCGGTCAGCACGAGCGGGATGTAGGCGACGGCGGCGAGCAGAACCTTCTCGAGGACGCGCGGCCAAAAAAGGCGGGTCCTGCTCGTTCGAGCCACGGCCCGGTTAGTGTAGGCGCCCATGTCGCGGCCCGCCGAGGCGTTCCAGACCCTCGATGCGCCAGCCGATCATCCTTTGCGGACCAGGGCTGCGACATGATCGTCGTCGGGCTGACGGGCGGGATCGGATCGGGCAAGTCGACCGTCGCCTCGATGCTCGTCGCGCGGGGGGCCTTGTTGATCGACGCCGACGAGGTGGCTCGAGAGGTGGTCGAGCCAGGCTGGCCGGCTCATGCGAAAGTCGTGGAGCGTTTCGGAGACGAGGTGGTGGCGCCGGACGGGAGCCTCAATCGCCAGGCTCTCGCCAAGATCGTCTTCGACGACCCCGTGGCTCTGGCGGAGCTCGAGGCGATCGTGCACCCCGCGGTGCGAGACGAGATCGCTACCCGGCTCGCCGCGAAAGCCTCCGGCGATCACCTCGTCGTGCTCGACATCCCGTTGTTGTTCGAGGCAGGCGGCATCGACCAATACGGCCTTTCCGGAGTGCTCGTTGTCGATGCGCCCCTAGACGTCGTGCTGGAACGTCTTGTCAACCTGCGCCACATGGCGCGTGCCGACGCCGAGGCACGCATCGCCAACCAAGCCGGCCGGTCCGAGCGGATCGCTGGGGCGGACTTCGTGATCATGAACATGGGCACCCTTGACGAGCTCGAGGAGATGGCAAGTCGCGCCTTTTCCTGGATGGCGCACCTCCGGGACCAAGACGGCGCCTCCGGCTCGTGAGCCGGCTTTGCACCGTGTTGCGCGTACTGTTCGGCTATGAGCGAGCGAGCCAGCATCAAAGTCGAGGCGACGGGCGTCGCTTCGGCTCCCCCCGACGTCGCCAGGATCCGCCTTTTCACCTTCGCCGAGGACCCGGCACCGGGCGACGCCCTCACCGATTGCAGCCTGCTCACCCAGCGGGTCCTGTCCGCCCTGCGCCAGGCCGGTGTCGCCCCGTCCGATCTCGAGACGACCTCGATCGAGCTGAGCCAGCAGCAAAGGCGAGATGGGCAGGATTTTGAGCAGCACTACCGGGCCTCGAGCAACCTCGTGGCGACGGTGCGGCCTCCGGAGGAGGCGGGCCGGGTCGTCGCAGCCGCGGTGGATGCGGCCGGGACCGGGATCGGGATCCACAACGTCAGCTTCGAGATCGACGACCGGGGCCCGTTGACCTCTCTCGCGCGCCGCGACGCCGTCACGGGCGCCATGGACGCCGCCCGCGAGCTCGCCAGCGCAGCCGGCCTCGTGCTCGGTCCCCTCGTCGAGCTCGCTGAGGGCGGCGGGCAGCGGCCAGGTCCTTCGCCCCGGCTGTTCGCGTCCGCGGCCAGAGCCGCCACGTTGTCTCCGCCTCCCGTGCAGCTGGGCGAGCTGAGCGTGGCGGTGACGGTCTCGGCTGTGTTCGAGGTGGCTCCGGCCGACGCCTGAGCCATCTTCCCTGGCCGGGCGCTGGCGGGGGACCTGCCCGCTCGCCAGCGCGCACCCTCTCGGTACCATGCCGAAGTGCCCCCATTCCGGGTCGTTTCCGACTTCCAACCGGCCGGTGCCCAGCCGGCGGCCATAGAGGCGCTCTCGCGCGGCGTCGAGCGGGGAGACCGTTTCCAGACCCTGCTCGGGATCACCGGGAGCGGCAAGAGCGCGACGATCGCCTGGACGATCGAGAACGTGCAGCGGCCCACCTTGGTGCTCGCCCCCAACAAGTCGCTGGCAGCCCAGCTGGCGGGCGAGCTGCGTGGCTTTTTCCCGGACAACCGGGTCGAGTACTTCGTCTCCTATTACGACTACTACCAGCCCGAGGCCTACCTTCCCTCCTCGGACACCTACATCGAGAAGGACTCGTCCATAAACGACGAGATCGACCGGCTGCGGCACTCGACCACGGCCAGCCTGCTCACGCGGAGAGACGTGATCGTCGTGGCGTCTGTCTCGTGCATATACGGCCTCGGCTCGCCCGAGGAGTACCGGGGCCAGATCCTCGTGCTCTCGCCCGGGGAGACCCACGACCAACGGTCGCTGCTCTCGCGCCTTGTCGCGATGCACTACGAGCGCAACGACGCCAACCTCGTGCGGGGCAAGTTCCGCGTGCGGGGCGACACCATCGAGGTCCATCCCGCCTACGAGGAGTACGCCGTGCGCATCGAGCTGTTCGGCGATGAAGTCGAGCGGCTGAGCCGCTTCGACGTCCTCACGGGCGAGATTCTCGGCGACCTCGAGGAGCTGATCGTCTTCCCCGCCACCCACTACGTGGCCGGGGACGAGCGCACCCGCAACGCCATCGCCTCGATCGAGGTCGAGCTGGGCGAGCGCCTTCGCGAGCTCGAACAGGCGGGCAAGCTGCTCGAAGCGCAACGACTGCGGATGCGCACCGAGCACGATCTCGAGATGCTCGCCGAGCTCGGAAGCTGCAACGGTGTCGAGAACTACAGCCGTCACCTGGACGGGCGTGCTCCGGGACAGGCTCCCTACACCTTGCTCGACTACTTCCCCGACGACTGGCTGCTCGTCATCGACGAGAGCCACGTGACGGTGCCCCAGCTCCACGGCCAGTTCGCCGGGGACCGGTCGCGCAAGGACGTCCTCGTCGAGCACGGCTTCCGCCTGCCTTCGGCCAAGGACAACCGGCCGCTTCGCTTCGAAGAGCTCGAAGAGCGCATCAACCAGTGCATCTTCCTCTCGGCGACGCCGTCGGACTACGAGATCTCGGTCTCGAGCCAGGTGGTCGAGCAGATCGTGCGGCCGACCGGGCCTCGTCGACCCGGAGGTCGTCATCAAGCCGACCAAGGGACAGATCGACGACCTGATCACGGAGATCAACGCCACCATCGCCCGGGGCGAGCGCGTCCTTGTCACGACGCTCACCAAGAAGATGGCCGAGGACCTGGCCGACTACCTGCTCGAGACCGGCCTCAAGGTCCGCTACCTGCACTCCAACATCGACACCATCGAGCGGATCGAGATCGTCCGGGACCTGCGCCTCGGCGAGTTCGACGTCCTGGTCGGCATCAACCTTCTCCGCGAGGGCCTCGACCTGCCCGAGGTGCTCCTTGGTGGCGATCCTCGACGCCGACAAGGAGGGCTTCCTCCGCTCCAAGACCTCACTCATCCAGACGATGGGACGGGCCGCCCGGAACGTCTCGGGCCGGGTCATCCTGTACGCGGATGTGATCACGGACTCGATGCGCGGCGCCATCGCCGAGACCGAGCGCCGGCGCCTCGTCCAACAGGAGTACAACCGCCAGCACGGGATCGACCCGCAGACGATCCGGAAGGCCGTCACCGACCTCGTCGCCCAGTTCCGCAGCGCTGCGGGCTCGGGAGGCGACGGGTTCGGCGCCGGAGCCCCGCTGCCCAGCCGGGCCGGGTCGGACCGCTCCCGCCGGGCCGGGCGCCGGGCGGTCGAGCGGGCCACCGAGCTGCTCGAGATATCGGTTGGCGGCCACGCCGGGCAGCGACGAGCTCCCGACCGACGAGATCGGCAGGTTGATCGCCACGCTCGAGCGCGAGATGCAAGCCGCGGCGGCGGAGCTTCGCTTCGAGTACGCGGCGCGCCTTGCGTGACGAGATCCGTTCCTTGCGCCGCGAGCTCAAGGAGGTCGGGTGAGCCTCCACGCCTCTTTCCGCCTGGCTCTCGGCGCTAGAGGCGCCGAGCGGGGCCTTTCCGCCCGCACCCCGGCCATAGTGGGCAACGGTCGGCCGACGCCGACCAGTCGGTAGTCTGCGCCCGTGCCGAGCACCCTCGTCGTTCGCGGGGCCCGCGAGCACAACTTGAAGAACGTCTCTTTGAGCTGCCCCGCGACCGGCTCATCGTCTTCACAGGGCTTTCCGGCTCGGGCAAGTCGTCGCTCGCGTTCGACACGATCTACGCCGAGGGCCAGCGACGATATGTGGAGTCGCTGTCGTCGTATGCCCGCCAGTTCCTCGGCCAGATGGACAAGCCGGACGTCGACTTCATCGAAGGGCTGTCGCCGGCGATCTCGATCGACCAGAAGTCCGCCTCGCGCAACCCCCGGTCCACGGTCGGGACGATCACCGAGATCTACGACTACCTGCGCCTGCTCTATGCCCGTATCGGCCAGCCGCACTGCCCCAACTGCGGCCGTCTCGTCACCCGCCAGAGCCCGCAACAGATCGTCGACCGCTTGAGCGACCTGCCCGAGGGCACCCGTTTCCAGGTCCTCGCCCCGGTGGTGCGCGGTCGCAAGGGCGAGTACTCGGCCCTGCTCGACGACCTCGCCAAGCAGGGCTACGCGCAGGGCGCGCGTCGACGGCGAGCTCATCGAGCTCTCCGAGCGCGCCTCGCTCGAGCTCGCCCGCTACGAGCAGCACACCATCGAAGTGGTCGTCGACCGCCTCGTGCGCCGCGAGGGCATCGAGCGCCGGCTGACCGACTCGATCGAGACGGCGCTGCGCCTCGGCGAGGGGATCGCCGAGATCCTCCTCATGGCGGACGCCAACTCAGCGACGTCCTCGCCGAAGCCAAAGCCCGAGGCAGGGGCGAAGGCGATTGCAGCCAAGACGGGCGGCGCCCGCTCGACGCGGGCAAAATCGGCCGCGGCCATCGAGGAGGCGGGGGACGGTCTCGCCGACGCCGGCTTTGACGAGCTGGCCGAAGGGGACGAGGACGGCTCGCAGGACGCGAAGGGCGATCAGGTCCTCACCTTCTCTCAGCACCTGGCCTGCGTGCACTGCGGGATCTCGCTCGACGAGCTGGCGCCGAGAAGCTTCTCGTTCAACTCGCCTTTTGGGGCGTGCCCTTCTTGCAACGGGCTCGGGACCCGCTTCGAGGTCGATCCCGATCTGGTGGTCCCGAACCCCGATCTGTCGCTTTCCCACGGCGCCATCCAACCCTGGGCGGGCGCCCGCACGGAGTACTTCTCCCGCGTGCTCAAGGCCGTCGCAGAAGCGAGCGGGTTCAGCATGGACAAGCCCTGGTCCAAGCTCACAAAGCCGCAGCGCAAGATCCTCCTCTACGGTGCGGGCAACAAGCGCGTGCACGTGCAGTACCGCAATCGTTATGGCACTTTGCGCAGTTACGACACCCAGTTCGAAGGCGTCGTGCCCTGGTTGCAAAGGCGGCACAGCGACGCGGACTCCGACTGGGTGCGCGAGCAGGTCGAAGGCTATATGCGCGAGGTGCCCTGCCCTGACTGCGGGGGCACGCGCCTTCGTCCGGAGTCCCTCGCCGTCAAGGTCGGCGCCAGGAGTATCGCCGAGCTGTCGGCGATGTCGATCCGGACGGCTCACGATCTGCTCGACAAATTGGAGCTGAGCTCGCGCGAAGAGATGATCGCGGCCGGGGTCATGAAAGAGATCCGCGCCCGGCTGCAGTTCCTCGTCGACGTCGGCCTCGACTACCTGAGCCTCGATCGTTCGGCGGCGACGCTCGCCGGCGGTGAGGCGCAACGGATCCGCCTCGCCTCCCAGATAGGCAGCGGCCTCGTCGGGGTGCTCTACGTGCTGGACGAGCCTTCGGTGGGGCTGCACCAACGCGACAACCGCAAGCTTGTGGAGACCTTGCTCAGGTTGCGAGACCTCGGCAACACCGTCCTCGTCGTGGAGCATGACGAGGAGACGATCCGCGTGGCCGACTACGTCGTCGACATCGGTCCGGGCGCCGGCGAGCACGGCGGCGAGGTGATCTGCGCTGGTTCAGTCGCCGATCTCGTGAAATGCCGGGCCTCGATCACCGGCCAGTACCTCTCGGGGAAGCGCTCCATCGCCGTGCCCACCATGCGACGCGAGCCGCGGGGTGAGTGGCTGGTCGTGCGCGGGGCCCGGGAGCACAACTTGAAGGGGATCGACGTGGAGATCCCCCTCGGCTGCTTTGTGTCTGTCACGGGCGTGTCGGGCTCGGGCAAGTCGACCCTTATCAATGACATCCTGCTCAGGGCCCTCATGCAGCGCATCTACAAGTCGCGGGTCGTGCCGGGCAGGCACCGCACGATCGAAGGCGTCGAGTCGCTCGACAAGGTGATCGACATCGACCAGTCACCCATCGGGCGCACGCCACGCTCGAACCCGGCCACGTACACAGGCATGTTCGACAACGTGCGAAAGCTGTTCAGCCAGACCGCGGAGTCACGCCTTCGCGGTTACCAACCCGGTCGGTTCTCCTTCAACGTCGCGGGCGGGCGCTGCGAGGCATGCGCCGGTGACGGCACCTTGAAGATCGAGATGCACTTCCTCCCGGATGTTTATGTGCCGTGCGAGGTCTGCAAGGGCGCCCGCTACAACCGCGACACGCTCGAGGTCACCTGGCGGGGGAAGAACATCGCCGAGGTGCTGGACCTGTCCTGTGAAGAGGCGCTCGAGTTCTTCGCGGCCCAGCCGGTCATCTCGCGACATCTGAGGACGCTTGTGGACGTCGGGCTCGGTTACGTGCGCCTCGGCCAGCCGGCCCCCACCCTCTCAGGCGGCGAAGCCCAGCGGGTGAAGCTGGCTTCCGAGCTCGCCAAGCGTTCGACGGGCCACACGCTCTACGTGCTCGACGAGCCGACCACGGGGCTCCATTTCGAGGACGTTCGCAAGCTCTTGGACGTGCTCCAGCGACTCGTCGACCAGGGCAACACGGTGTGTGTCATCGAACACAACCTCGATGTCGTGAAGTCGGCGGACTGGGTCATCGACCTCGGCCCCGAAGGAGGCGACGGTGGCGGGTCGGTCATCGCCGAAGGCACGCCCGAGAAGATCGCCAAGACGCATGAGAGCTACACGGGCAGGTTCCTCGCTCCCTTGCTCGGGATGTGAGCCCGCACGAGGTCCGAGCGGGGACGGAGAGGGGCGCAAGCAACGCCGAAAAGGCGAAAGACTCGCCCCGCGGCAAGGCGATCTCGGCTTTCGACACCGCCGAGAGTCCCGTTTACCGGATCACCCGGCTCGACCACGTCCAGCTGGCGATGCCGCCCGACCGGGAGTCTCAGGCAGAGTCCTTCTACGCCGGCATCCTCGGACTTGAGCTGCACGCCAAACCGCCCGCGCTTGCCGCCCGGGGAGGGTGCTGGTTCGAGAAGGGGGATCTCAAGGTCCTCGGTGTCGAGGCAGACTTCCGCCCCGCCCTCAAGGCCCATCCCGGTCTTTTGGTCGAGGGGCTCGACGGTCTCGTCGAAGCTCTAACCAAAGCCGGCCACCCTGTCAGCTGGGACGCGGAGCTCCTCGGCGTGCGCCGCTGCTATGTCGCGGACCCCTTCGGCAACAGGATCGAGCTGATCGAGGCCTGAGTCTTTCGCGCGTTGCACCTTGGGGCCGCGCGGGGCTTGTCCCCTCAGAAGGGACGCAGCACGACGCCGCCCGGCTCGCCCTGGCGCCCGTAGATCCACGCCAGCAGCGCCGCCCGCTGGCCGGCGTCCTCGATCCGCTCCGGCAAGCGGGCCAAGGCGTGGGGCAGGTCCAAGTTGACGAACTCAGCGGGCCAGTTCGAGATCCGGTAGTCGAGACCGAGGTCGACGTGGTGCACCTCGACCTCGCGCCAGCGGCTCACGGGCAGAAGACGGCAGGGGATAGGTGTGCCGTTGTTGCGCAGGCCCTGGCGCTGCCAAACGACCGGCGGCATCTTCGTCCAGACGGCGTCTAGACGTGTGGCGGAGAGGCGCAGGTCATCGATTATCTCCTCACCGGGCCGTTTCGCGCCCTCTTCGATGTCCTGGTTGCGCCCGGCGTCTCCGCCCGCGTACTGGTGCACCTCGAGTCCCTCCGCCGCGGCCTCGAGAAGCCGGACGAAAGAGTCGGCGTTGCGGGCGAGGTGGGTAAGGACATGGCCGATGCTCCAGCCGGGGAGCAGGCTCGGGCGGGTCGTCACCGAGGCGCCGAGGCGGTCGAGGGTGACGAGCAAGCGGCCTGTGGCTTTGCGGCTGCCGGCGATGGCGAGGGCGATCTCGTACTCGGGGCCGGCCACGGCCTCCCCGGTGCTCTGCGGCCTCTCGGAGCTGTGCGACCCGTTCACGCGATGGCGAGCATGCGCTCGAGGGCGACCCGGGCGTCTGTGGCGGTCGCCTCGTCGACGACGATGCGGTTGCGCACCTCACCGAGGACAAGGCCGTCGAGCACCCAAGCGAGGTGCGCCAGGTCGATGCGGAACATCGTCGAGCATGGGCACACGAGCGGGTCGAGTGACACAACGCTCCTGTCGGGGTGCTCGCGGGCCAGCCGGTCGACGAGATGGATCTCGGTTCCCACGGCGATGGTCGAGCCCGGGGCGGCGGCGGCGACGGCGGCGATGATGTAGTCGGTGGAGCCGACCTGGTCGGCGATCTCTACGACCTCACGACTGCATTCGGGGTGCACGATCACGATGCCGGCGGGATGCTCGGAGCGAAAGCGCCTCGACGTGCTCGGTGGAAAAGCGCTGGTGAACAGAGCAGTGCCCCTTCCACAAGAGCAAGGTGGCCTCTTTCACCTCGGCGTCTTGCAGGCCACCGAGTCTGCAGGCGCGGATCGACGACCCCCATGTCCGCGGCGCCGTAACCGAGCTGGAAACCGGTGTTGCGGCCGAGATGCTGGTCGGGGAAGAAAAGGACCTTGTTCCCGTGCTCGAGAGCCCATGTCAAGACCGAGCGCGGCATTGGCCGAGGTGCACACGGCGCCGCGGTTGCGGCCCACGAACGCCTTGAGGGAGGCAGCGGAGTTCATGTAGGTGATCGGGACGACCGCCTCGATGTCGGTCACCTCGGCCAGCTCTTCCCATATCTGCTCGACACCGTCGAGATCGGCCATGTCGGCCATCGAGCAGCCGGCGTTGAGGTCGGGCAGGATCACCTGTTGGTGAGGCCCGGTGAGGATGTCCGCCGACTCGGCCATGAAGTGCACGCCGCAGAAGACCACGAACTCGGCCTCGTGTTGATCGGCCGCGAAACGGGACAGTCCGAACGAGTCGCCCCGCATGTCGGCGAAGTGGATGACCTCCTCGCGCTGGTAGTGGTGACCGAGGATGACGAGACGCTTGCCGAGGCGTGCACGAGCTGTGGTGACGCGCCGGACCAGTTCGTCGGCGTCGTGCCGTCGAATAGTCGTCGGGAAGCGGCGGCTGTAGGCGGAACATCAGGTGACCCCCTATAGGACGCCTCGTTCATCGGCCGGCGGGGACAGCCTGGTCGCCCAACCGCGGGTATGTCGGCCACGAAGCGAATATGTCAGCCGGGGTACCAGGCCGGCCGTAACCTGCACTCTAGTGCTCGAACGACCCCAATCGGTTCCTGACGCCCCCGGCTCGTACCAATTCAAGGACGGGAGCGGGCCGGATCATCTACGTCGGCAAGGCGCGCTCGTTGCGCAGCCGGCTCTCGAACTACTTCCAGGACCCGGTTCACCTGCACCCGCGCACCGCCCAGATGGTCGAGCGAGCAGCCTCGGTCGAGTGGATCGTCGTCGCCAGCGACGTCGAGGCGATCATGCTCGAGTACAACCTGATCAAGGCGCACCGGCCCCGTTTCAACATCCGCCTCGTCGACGACAAGAGCTATCCCTACCTCGCCGTCACCGTCGGCGACGAGTGGCCGAAAGCGACGGTCATGCGCGGGGCGCGGCGCAAGGACACGCGCTATTTCGGTCCTTACGCGCATGCCTACGCCATCCGCGAGACGCTCGACCTTCTCTTGCGCTCCTTCCCGATCCGGACCTGTTCGGACGCCAAGTTGCGGCGCCACCAGCTCCTCGGGCGGCCTTGCCTGCTCTACCACATCGAGCGGTGCTCAGGCCCTTGTGTAGGTGCCATCGAGCCCGAGGAGTACGCAAGACTCGTCGGCGAGCTGATGGAGTTCCTCGACGGTGACACCAAGCCGGTCGTCGACCGCCTCGAGGCCGAGATGCGCGAGGCGGCCTCACGAGCTCGAGTTCGAGCGGGCGGCCAGGCTGCGGGACCGGCTCGCCACCGTCCGGCTCGCAGTCGAGCGCCAGCAGATGGTGACCGACACGTCCGGAGAACCTCGACGCCCTCGCCATCGCCGAGGACGAGCTCGCCGCCGCGGTGCAGGTCCTCCATGTCCGGCGGGGCCGGGTGGTGGGCAGGCACGGCTTCATCGTCGAAAAGGTGGAGCCGCTGACCTCGGCTCAGCTCGTAGGCAGGGTGCTCGAGCAGCACTACGCCGAGACGCCCATCGGGATCCCCCGGGAGCTGCTCGTCCCTGAGCTGCCCGAGGAGGTGGCCACCTACGAGGAGTGGCTCTCGGGCTTGCGTGGGGGCAGGGTCGTTGTCCGCGTGCCGAAGCGGGGGCGAAAGCGCGAGCTCGTCGTCACGGCCCGTCAGAATGCCGAGGACCAGCTGAAGCGCCACCGTCTGCGGCGGGCGAGCGACCTCACGAGCCGGGCCGTTGCCCTCGAGGAGCTGCAGCAGGCCCTCGGCTTGAGGGAAGCGCCGCTGCGCATCGAGTGCTACGACATGAGCCACATCCAGGGCACCGACTATGTCGGCTCGATGGTCGTGTTCGAGGACGGACTGCCCAAGCGCAGCGACTACCGGCGCTTTAAGGTCTCCGCCGTACAGGGAAACGACGACTACGGCGCCATGTACGAGGTGCTCACCCGGCGTCTGCGCCGGCTCTTAGAAACGCCCCCGAGCCTCGAGCGCGGTGATTCAGCGGGGGCGGACCTCGTCGAGGGACGACGGTGGCGAACCGAGTCCCGACGGGCGCCACCGGTCGAAGGCACGTTTTGCCTACCCGCCCCAGCTCCTGCTCCTCGACGGAGGAAAAGGCCAGCTCGGCGTCGGGGTGCGCGTTCTCGAGGAGCTGGGCCTGAGCGACAAGGTGGCGGTGGCCTCGCTCGCCAAACAGTTGGAGGAGGTCTTCGTGCCGGGCCGGTCGGACCCGGTGCAGATCCCGCGTGACAGCGAGGCGATCTACCTGCTGCAACAGGCCCGCGACGAGGCGCACCGATTTGCCATCAGCTTCCACCGCGAGCTGCGCGGCAAGCGCATGACCCGGGGCGCGCTCGACGGCATCGCCGGCCTCGGCCCCGCCCGGAGACGCAGGCTCATTTCGGAGATGGGGGGAGTGCGAGCTGTGCAGGCGGCCTCCTTGGACGACCTCCTCGCGCTCGGCTTGGCTGCCGGAGGCGGTTGGCCGCAGCGTGTACGAGCACCTGCACGCCCGGCGGGCATCGAAGGCCGGATGAGCGCGAGCGAGCGATCCCTGGGAGCGCCACGCCACCTGGTGGCGCGAGACGTTCACGAACGGGGCGGACCTCGAATACGAGCTCCAGATCCTCCCGCTCGCCATCTCGCACCTCGAAGGTGCCCGTCGCGTGCTCGACCTCGGGAGCGGCGAGGGTCATCTCGCTCGCGCCTTGTTGCCCGCCAGCATGAAACGAGGGAGATCGTCGTCGGCCTCGAACCGTCCGTGGCACAGCTCGCCGCCGCCGCCGAGGCCGCCCTCGGACGAGATGGCGCCGGGAGACAGGCCCGACCCAGGTACGTGCGCGGGGTGGGGGAGCGGCTGCCATTCCGCGACGGTGCTTTCGACGGGGTCGTCTGCTGCCTCGTGATCGAGCACGCCCTTGACCCCGACGCCGTGCTCGCCGAGGCGGTGCGCGTGCTGGCCGTCGGCGGCCGGTTCATCCTCCTCGTCAACCACCCGATGTTCCAGGGGACCGGGAGTGGTTTCGTAGACGACCAGATCCTGGGCGAGCACTACTGGCGGGTGGGCCCGTACCTGCACGAGGACGTCGTGTTCGAGGAGGTCGATCCGGGCGTGCGGCTGCCCTTTGCCCACCGCCCCCTCTCGCGCTACGTCAACCCGGTCACCGCTCTCGGCTGTGTGCTCACGCGCCTCGAGGAGCCCGAGCCGCCGCTCGCTTTTCTCGAGGGCTCGGTCGATCTCGAGCTGGAGTCCGCCATCCCGCGGCTTGCTGCTGTTGCGATTTGAACGGTTGCGCGACGAGCAGATGGGAAGATAGGGCGATGGCCGAGTACCTGATCCTCGTCGGCATGTCGGGCGCCGGGCGTTCGACCGCAGCTGCCACCTTCGAGGACCGTGGCTGGTTCGTCATCGACAACCTGCCCCCCGCCCTCATCGGCAAGATCGCCGAGCTCACGGGCCAGGCGGGTGCCGAGTACGAGCGGGTGTGCCTCGTGTCGGGGCGCGGCGGCTACGAGGGCATCGCGGAGCTCGCGCCGGAGATCCGCCGTCTGCGCTCGACGGGCGCCCGCGTGCGCGTCGTGTTCCTGGACGCCCCCGACGAGGTTCTCGTGCGCCGTTACGAGGGCACGCGCCGGCGGCACCCGGTTGAGGCCACGAGCGTGCTCGCGGCCATCCAGCAAGAGCGCGAGATGCTCGAGACGTTGCACGACGAAGCCGACGTCGTGGTCGACACCGGAGAGCTCAACGTGCACGAGCTGCGCGACCGCCTGATCGAGCTCGTCGACGGTGTCGGCACCGCGGCGGGCATGCAGACCGCGGTTGTGTCCTTCGGCTTCAAGCATGGGATCCCGCTCGACGTCGACCTCGTCTTCGACTGCCGTTTCCTGCCCAATCCGCACTGGGTGCCGGCCCTTCGCGGCCTGAGCGGGCTGGACGCACCGGTGCGTGACTACGTCCTCGACAACGAGGAGGCCACAGAGTTGTTGCAGCGCCTGGACGACCTGTTCGGCCTCCTTCTCCCCGCCTATGTCCGCGAGGGCAAGTCCTACCTTTCCATCGCCATTGGCTGCACGGGAGGTCGGCACCGCTCGGTCGTGCTCGCCGAGGAGATCGCCGAGCGGATCCGCCAACGCGGCTACTCGCCCGTGGTTCACCACCGGGACATCGAGCGATGACGCCGGCGACCGCTCAGCACTTTCGGCGAACGTCGTCGCCATCGGGGGTGGCCACGGGCTCGCCCAGACACTCAAGGCAGCCCGGCAGTACGCCTCGCAGATCACCGCGGTGGTCTCGGTCGCCGACGACGGCGGTTCGAGCGGCCGCCTCCGCGAGCTGCTCGACATCCCTGCCCCCGGCGACCTCCGGCGCTGCATCGGGGCGCTTTTGCCCGAGCCCTCTCCGCTCGGAGACGCCCTCGAGTACCGCTTTTCCACTGGCGAGCTCGCGGGCCACGCCTTCGGCAACCTGCTCATCGCCGCCCTGGCGTCCGCCACCGGTGACTTCGTGTCCGGGGTGGAGGAGACCTGCCGCGTGCTCAGAGCCGTGGGTCGTGTGCTGCCGGCGACGGCGGGAGCCGGTCGTGCTCAAGGCCCAGACCGCCCACGGCGAGATCATCGGGCAGGCGCGCCTGACAAGGAGCGAGGAGATCGCCACGGTTTCGCTCGTCCCGCCCGACGCCGTGCCGCCAAGCGGTGTCATCGAGGCGATCGGCGAGGCGGATCAGATCGTGCTCGGACCCGGGTCGCTGTTTACGAGTGTGCTCGCCGCCTGTGTCGTGCCGGAGATCCGCGAGAGCCTGCGCTGCGACGCGGGCCCAACGCGTCTATGTCGCGAACCTGCGCGAGCAGCTGCCCGAGACGCTCGGGCTTCGACGTCGCGAGGCTCGCTCCGCTCGCTTCGCGAGCACGAGGTGCCCGTCGATGTCGTCATGGCGGACGGGGCAGCGCTGCCGCTCGGCGCCGTGCCAGATGACGTCGCGACTCGTCGTGGCGAACGTGGCCGCAGAAGGACTTCGCGAGCACGACCCGAAGCTTGCTCGGCGCCGAGCTTTGCCGCCTTGTCATCCGCTGACAGGCGTTTTGCGGAGCTTGTGGCAGGTGAGGGAGAGTGTTTCGTGAGCCGTGAATCCGCTCGAGAGAGCGACTGCATGAGAGGTGATCGACTTGAGCGTTCGTATCGGCATCAACGGCTTTGGGCGGATCGGGAGGAATTTCCTGAGATCCGCTCCTCGAGCTCGAGAAGGAGCGGCCCGGTCAGGATCCGGGCCTCGAGATCGTCGCCATCAACGATCTCGTCTCGCTCGAGGCGAACATGCACCTTCTTCGTTACGACTCGACTTTCGGCCGCCTTGGCGCCGAGGTGACCCAGACGGACAAAGGTTTTCGCGTGGGCGACCGGGAGATAACGGTCTTCGAGGAGAAAGACCCGAAGGCGATCGGGTGGGGGGGCTGAACGTCGACGTCGTCATCGAGTCCACGGGACGCTTCACGAGCCGTGAAGCCGCCAGCGGCCACATTGAGGCGGGGGCGAAGCGGGTGATCATCTCGGCTCCCGGCAAGGAGGCCGATGCCACCTTCGTTGTCGGTGTGAATGACGATACTTTCGACCCGGGGCGCCACTTTGTCGTCTCTGCCGCCTCCTGCACGACCAACTGCCTCGTGCCCATGGTCAAAGTGCTCGACGACTCCTTCGGCATCCGCCAGGGACTCATGACGACGGTCCACGCCTACACCAACGACCAGTCGGTGCTCGACCTCGGCCGTGACAACCTGCGCCGGGCCCGGGCCGCCGCCGTCAACATCATCCCCTCGACAACCGGCGCCGCCCGCTCGACGAGCCTCGTTCTCGAGGCGATGAAGGGGCGTCTCGACGGCCAATCTCTGCGGGTACCGGTGCCCGACGGGTCGATCACCGACCTGACGGTCGTGCTCGGCGCCAAGGTCAGCCCAGGGGAGATCAACGAAGCTTTCCGGGTGGCATCTGAGACCGAACGCCTGCGGGGGATCCTCGTCTACAACAAGGACCAGATCGTCTCGAGCGACATCGTCGGCAGCTCCGCGTCGTGCACGTTCGACTCGACCCTCACTATGGCCATCGCCATGGACGAGACTGCCACGCTCGCCAAGGTGCTGGGCTGGTACGACAACGAGTGGGGCTACTCCAACCGCCTCGTCGACCTCGCCCGGCTCATCGGCGCGGCGTGACCGGGTCGCTGTGATCCGCGGCGTCCCGCTTCTAGAGGACTTGGGGGACATCGAGGGAAAGCACGTCCTGGTCCGAGTCGACTTCAACGTGCCCGCTCACCAAGACCGGCAGAAGGCGACCGGGTCGTGGCCGACGACTTCAGGATCCGTGCGGCTCTTCCGACTCTGACGTGGCTTCGCGAGCACGGGGCGGTCATCACCGCCTGCACCCATCTCGGCCGCCCCAAGGGAAAGCCGGACCCCGCATTCGACCTCGGCCCTGTGCAGGCGCGCCTCGACGAGCTGATGCCCGGCGTCAAGCTCCTCGAGAACCTGCGTTTCTCGCCGGGCGAGGAGGGCAACGACCCCGAGTTCGTCCTCGAGCTCATCGAAGGCCAGGACGTCTACGTGAACGACGCCTTCGGAGTCTCGCACCGGGCCCACGCCTCGGTGGTCGGGCCGCCCAAGTACCTGCCCTCGGCGGCAGGACGCCTCATGGCTCGTGAGGTCGAGGTGCTCACAGGACTTCTTGATGAGCCGGCGAAGCCGTTCGTCGTCATCGTCGGGGGGGCCAAGGTCAAAGACAAGCTCGGAGTCATGCGTTCCCTCTCCGCCCGGGCCGACACCGTGCTCGTGGGCGGGGGAATGGCTTTCACTTTCCTCCAGGCGCTCGGCCACTCGATCGGGGCGTCCCTCGTCGACCCGACCCACCTAGAGGACTGTGCCGAGCTCTTACGATCTCCAGGGAACTTGATGCTGCCGGTCGACTCCAAGGCACTCGCGCCGGGCTGCAAGCTCAGCATCGAGAGCCAGGATGAAGCGACCTCACCCGCGGAACGCAGCGATGCCGGCGGCCCGGAGGTCGAGATCTTCGGCCTCGAGATACCCGAGGGCTGGCGGGGCGTCGACATCGGCCCGGCGACAACGGTGCTCTTCGCAGAGGTCATCTCCTCGGCGGGCACGGTGCTTTGGAACGGCCCGATGGGCGTGTTCGAGGACCCGCGTTTCGCAGAGGGGACCAAGGCGATCGCCCAGGCCATGGCCAGGTGCCCCGGGCGCACCGTCGTCGGTGGCGGCGACAGCGTGGCCGCCCTCGGCGAGCTCGGCCTAGAGGACAGGATCGACCACGTGTCCACCGGCGGAGGCGCCTCGCTTGGAGTTGCTGGAATTCGGCGACCTCCCGGGTCTTGCGGCTCTGCGCGAGGCACCGAACGCGAGACAACACTCCGACGACGAGCCTTGAGGGTCTCGGTGAGCTCCAAAGGAGAACTCGAGGCGCAATGAGGCCAGGAGCTTGCCGGTGAGTCCCAAGGCCAGCGGCCGACGCATTCTGGTTAGCGGCAACTGGAAGATGAACCACACCCATTATGAGGCGATCCAGGTAGTGCAGAAGCTCGCCGCGCTCTTGCGGGCCTCCCCGTTACCCGACGGCACAGAGGTGTCGTTGCACCCCTCGTTCACTTCCCTGCGCTCGGTGCAAACCGCCTTCGAGTCCGATGCGGTACCGATCGCCCTCGGCGCTCAGACATGCCACTTCCAAGACAGCGGCGCTTACACGGGCGAGGTGAGCGCCGGAGATGCTGGCGAAGCTCAACGTCCGCTACGTGATCGTCGGCCACTCCGAGCGACGCGCCATGTTCGGAGAGACCGACGAGGTCGTGAGGCTCAAGTTGGACGCTGTCCTGCGCCACGCCATGACCCCGATCCTGTGCGTGGGCGAGACACTGGCCCAGCGCGAAGCCGGTGTGGCCGAGGAGACGGTGTCCGCCCAGCTCATGGCGGCTCTGTCCGATCGCGGCCCTGAGGCCCTCGAGGCGATCGTCGTCGCCTACGAGCCCATCTGGGCGATCGGGACGGGCAGGACGGCGAGCGCGGAGGACGCCCAGTCGATGTCGGCGACGATCCGGAGTGAGCTGGAGCAGCTCGGCGGCGAGGTGTCGCGGGCGATGCTCGTCCAGTACGGGGGCTCGGTCACTCCGGATAATGCCAGCGAGTTGCTTGCTTGCGCGGACGTCGACGGCTTGCTTGTCGGAGGTGCCAGTCTCGACGCGGACAAGTTCGTGTCTATCGCCCGGTCGGGTCCCCGGTAGGGCTTCTAGGGTCGTCGTCGCGTTCTTTGCAGATGACGAGTGGTCACCGGCCGCTTGCCGAGCGAGGAAGATGTGCCGGCAGTGGTAACCTGCTGCCCGGCAGTAGGGCCTAGAGGAGGTTGTCCGAAGTGCTGACCGATGCACTCGTCGTGATCGACATGCTGGTCGCGTTCGGGCTCATAGTGCTCGTCCTGCTGCACAGCGGACGAGGGGGCGGGTTGTCGGACATGTTCGGTGCTTCGACAGGTTCGGCCGCCGCCGGGTCGACGGTCGCCGAGCGCAACCTTGACCGGATAACCGTGGTGTTCGTACTGGTCTTCGCTTTCGTCACGGTCGCACTGTCGCTTCGGTGGAGCTGAGGCGGGCTGCACTAGCCCTCCTCGGGGGCGTCGCGTTGGCGGCGTCAGCCTGCAGCGCGTCACCTCCTATCGCTAGTCCGAAGAGCCCTGTCACGCCGACGAGCTCGGCGTTCGTCCCAGGCGGGTCGGTCACGGTGGCGGTGCCTTACCTGCCGACGAATTTCAATCCGTCGACGCCGCAGGGCGCGAACAGTGTGACCAAGATGGTCATGGAGCAGGTGTGGCCCCAGGCCTTCGTGGTCGACCCTGAATTCGAGGCGGAGACGACCGGCTTCATCGACAGTGCCGAGGTGGTCGGCCTGAGCCCTATGACGGTCAGTTATGTGATCGACCCGAAAGCGACCTGGTCCGACGGATACCCGATCACGGCGACGGACTTCGTCTACAACTGGCAGCAACAGTTGCGCGATGGCCCGCTCCTGGCACCGGCCGGTGTCCTTGCCGGATACCGCGACATCGAGTCGATCTCGGGCAGCGACGACGGCAAGACGGTCACCGTCGTCTTCAAGACCCCCTATTCGGACTGGGAGGGCCTGTTCGCTGATCTCATCCCGGCTCACATCGGAGAACGTTCCGGGTGGGTTTCCGCCTTCGCGGGTTTCCATCCCGAGGACGTCATTTCCGGCGGCCCGTTCATCGTCAGCTCCTACAAGCCCCGCAAGCGGCTCGTTCTCACCCGCAACAACAGGTACTGGGCAACGCCGGCCCACCTGCAGAGCATCGTCTTCCTCGTTGAGCGGTCGGAGCGGGCCACCTTGATCGGTTTGCAACACGGGAGCGTCTCGATCGCGGAGCTGACGCCCGGGGCCACCCTCGATAGCACGATCGCCCGCGACGACGCCCTTGGCGCCCAGCTGTCTTCCACGACCACGCCTTCGCCGGTGCTCTGGCAGCTCGTGTTCAACCTGAGCGACCCCCTCGTCGGCAACCCCCTGATGCGCTCTGCCCTGGCCCTAGTCACCGATCGTGTCCAGCTAGTTGCCGATTCGGTCGGGCTCGACGATCCCGGCGCCTCCGCAGCCGACAGCCGTCTTTTCGCGCAAGGCGAGCCGGGCGCGGACACCGAGACCGGGTCTCCCGGATACAACCCCGTCGCGGCGGCGACGATGCTCAAGTCGCTCGGTTACGTGCCCGACCGGAACGGGATCCTGCGCGACAACGGAGTCGGTGCGCCGCTGCATTTCACCATCACGGGCCCGAAAGGCAACAGCGTCATCGAGGCCGTAGAGCTTCAGCTCCAAGCCGAGTGGGCTGCCTGCGGCATCTCGTTGGTCATCCACAACGTTTCATTGACGGACCTGTTAAGTGACGCCCTACCCGAAGGCGAGTATCAGCTCGCGCTCAGCCCCGTATGACCTGCCGGTGTTCCCGACCTGGGATGCCATCATCTATACCGACCCGGTCATCACGTCCGTCCTGCCACCGACGAGTCTCGGTCAGCACGGCGGGTCGCGCGTCTCGGTCGGTACCTCGCCGGGCGCCGCGACGGGTACGTCGTGGCTGTGGAGCGAGGCGACCCCTGAGGGCACCGAGCCCGGGGCGGTCACAACCGGGACGGTGACGAGGGACGTCACGGGTCTTGACGACTCGGCGGTCGCGGCTCAGTTCGAGGGCGTGCTGGGGGAGCTCAACACAGACACTGAGGTGCTTCTCCTATCGAAGTTGGACGGTCGTTTGACTCAAGACCTCCCGACGTTTCCTCTGTTTCAGAGTCCCGTAAGTCTCGTCCAGCAAGCTGACATCGCGAACGTGAGCGAGAGCCCGACTTCGGCTGGCCCGTTCTGGGACGCGGAAGACTGGGTCATCGAACTCAGGCAACCGACAGGCTCGCCAGCTGCGGCTTGATCGCGGACGCCTCGGGTGACCTGCCAGGGCGGTTCTCGGGGTGTAATGGGGTACAGTACGAGGCGCCTTCAGAGCTCGGTTGAGCTCCGGTCGGCAGACATGTCGGAGTGGCGGAATAGGCAGACGCGCTAGCTTGAGGGGCTAGTGCCCGCAAGGGCGTGGGGGTTCAAGTCCCCCCTCCGACACCGGATCAAAGTCCAGCTCAGAGGCCATTTCGGCGAAGTGTCGGAATGGCCTACTTTTTTGCCCTAGCCGATTATCGCGCGTTTATCGCGCGTCACTTTTCTGGAGACCCCGGAGGATGAGGTCCAGACCGGCGGCGATGGCGCGGTCCCGGTCCCTGGCGGCGTGCTGGTAACGGCGACTGGCGGCGGGGTTGGCATGGCCGAGGCGGGCCATCAGCTCGCGCTCGGTGGCGCCGGTCCAGGCGGCGAGGGTGCCGGCCGCATGACGAAGGTCGTGGAGGTGCAATTCGTCGTGTCCGACCTGGTGGCGGGCCCGGCGCCAGTGCTTGTAGAAGGTCGTGGCCGGGAGGAGGTCACCGCCCTCGGCGGGGAAGAGGAGCGAGTCCGGGTCCTCACCGATGCCGTCGAGGTGCTCGGCGAGAGAGTCGAGGACGAGCCGGGGGAGAGCGACCACTCGCCGGCCGGCCTCGGACTTGGGCTCGGTAAGGAGGCGACGCCCGCCGTCGAGGCTTACCACCTGCTCCTCGACAGTGACCGTGCCGGCGGCTAGGTCCACGTGCCGGCGCCGAAGTGCGAGGAGCTCGCCGAGGCGCAGGCCCCCGAAGCCGGCGAGGAGGACGATCGCGCGAAATCGCGCGGTCATCGCGTCCGCCAGCTCGAGAACGAGCTCGGGGCCGACGATCGGACGCTCGACGGATCGCTCCGTCCCGGCGCCCCGCACCCGGCAGGGGTTGGCCTGGACGAGGCCGTCGGTCACCGCTGTCGTGAGGATCGCCCGCAGCAACCGGTAGGACTTGGCCGCGCTCATGGCGCTGGAGTCGCTCGACACCTTGGCGTGCCAGCGGCGGACGGCCTCGGGGGTGATGGCGCTCAGCTGGCGACGGGAGAACGTGGGCTCGATGTGAGCCCGCAGGAGAACTCCGTACAGTTCGAGTGTCTTCGGCGCCAGCGGTCGGCCCTTCACGCGGCGGGTGTCGAGCCAGCGGTGGCTGTAGTGGGCGAACAGCTCGTCACCGGATCGGGGGTCGATGGCGACGCCCGTCAGCTTGTCGTGGGCGATCTGGGTGGCCCAGGCGTGGGCCGCTTTGCGGGTAGTGAACGACTTGGTCACTACTCGACCGTCGATCCGGGTCCGGACATCGTAGAAGGTCCGGGGGTCATCCAAGCCCTTGGCCCACCCGTCAGCTGCTTGGCGTCCTTCCCGAGTGTCCGGGAAGCGTTCGGTCACCCGCCTCGGATTGTCGATGCCTCGGGGCAGGCCGCTGACGCGCCGGACGAGCTGGGCCATGGAGGGGAACACTAGCTCCCACGCGCGATTGAGCGGTGCTGGCCAACCTTCCTGCTGGACGGTCTCAGGTCGTTCAGGGGAAGCGTGTGTTCCATCGGAATCCGCGCCTGCACACACTCGGTCCCCAGCCGGCCTCACGGCATGTTCTTACAACCTCAGTTCGATATTGACAGTGTCACGAGGGGTCAGGTCGCATACGTGGTTGCTTGCTCTCGGGCTGTTGGTGACCCGGCACTCCACGACCAGCTCGTTGAGCTTGGGAAGCTCGCCGACCCGTATTTCAGCGAACTACAGCGGTGCATTGTGGCTGGTAGATAAGTTATACGTACCCTGGCAAACGGTCCCGCACGTCAGCGTCCGCGCGATGCGCGCGCGATGGGCGAGGGCTTCGAATCAACACCGGCGTTGCTCAACGACGGCGTCGCCGATCAACTTGCTGACGAACAACGACAGCGAGCTCACCGGCACACGCCTGCAACGGCCGATGTTGACCGACTGGAGCTCACCACTGGCCATTAGCTCGTAGATGGTCGTTCGTCCGACCGACAGCCGGCGGGCGGCCTCTTCTGGCGTCACGAGCAGCTGGTCTCCGGCGGTGAACGACTCGTTCATGAGGGCCTCCGCACGGATAGTCACAGCACTGGCCCGTCAGCGGTCACCAGAAGGGCTGGGTCAGGGGTCATCTCGGCAATCGCTGCATGAGTCGCGAAGTACCTTCCCGCCGGGAGTCGGCTTGAAGAAGAGTCCCTGCGCGAGGGCGACGATACGTGTGCGGCCCACGCGCGCGTGAGCGCGCAGCCCGAGTCGAGGTTGCGGATCGCCTGGTGCCATCTCACGCCTTCGCTCTGGCAAACCCACTCGACGACAGCAGCCGTCTGGCCGCAGTCGAAGCAGCGCCGGATGCCGTCGTCGAGATGCAGTTGCAAAGAGGGGGAACGTTCGAAGTGGCCATGGGAGGCCAGCCGAGCCACGTCGTCAAGGCTGTGATCGGCGCGGGCGGCCTCGATGGTGGCGGGGTGCCGGGTCGTTCGCGATGACAACGACGTCAGGTGATCGTTATGGGTGGAGCGGAGTCGAATCATCGCGCAATCGTGCGCCGACCGACTCACAGCACTTCTCACAGCAACACTCACAGCAGTGCTCACAGACGAGATCGCGGCATGCAGTGGAAGGGTCTGCGCTGCTCCGGCAACTCACAGCAACACTCACAGGACTACTCACAGCAACACTCACAGATCCTGGTCACAGCCCTGTGAATGGAGGGGCTCGATCGAATTGTCGCGGCTCATGATCGGGTTGTCGGGGAGGCCGGGGCTCAGGAAACCGCGCAGAATTTCTCCTCCTGTGAGTGTTGCTGTGAGTGTTGCTGTGAGAAGTGCTGTGAGTCCCCGGGCGCATCATCATCGTCGTCCCGCAAGAAAGGAGCGACGAAAATGCGCAACGAGGAACCAACCCGCACTGATCCGCCGCCGGGCTTCACCGGTGATCTCGCAGCTGACCTCGGCGCGTCGCTCTCGCGTGAGTCCGAGCTCGCGGAGGGCCACGTCGAGCTCCGTCGCCTCTGCGGCCGGCCGTGCTGAGCGCGCACAAGCTCGGGCCGAAGGGCGTCGAGTACTACGTCTCCTACGCCGGGCGCGGCACGGAGGGCTACTGGCTCGGCAAGGCCGCCGCGTCGCTGGGGCTTGTCGGTGCGGTCGACCCGGCGGCGTTCCGCGCCCTCGCGAAAGGCGAGCACCCGGACGGTGGTCGGCTGTTGGAACGGGTCGCGACCGACCACACGCCGGGTTGGGACTTCACCCTTTCGGCGCCGAAATCAGTATCGCTCGCCTGGGCACTCGCTGACGAACCGCTGCGGGCGGCACTTGTCGAAGCGCACCGCGAGGCGGTCAAGGCGGCCTTCGCGTTCCTCGAGGACGAAGGTGGCCGGGCACGGCGCGGGTTCGGGGGCCGCGACGGGCACGTGCCTGCTGGTCTTGCCGTCGCGTGCTTTGTCCACCCCGCCTCGCGTGAGCTCGATCCGCAGCTCCACACGCACGGGATCGTCTGCAATGTTGTAGAAGGAAGCGACGGGCGATGGACCGCTCTCGACTCCCGCATGATCTACATGCACCGTCGCGCGGCAGCTTCGATCTATCGCGCCGAGCTTCGCGAGCGCGTCGCCGAGCTCGGTGGCCAATGGCTTACGCCGGACCGGCGCGGCCTGTCCGAGCTCGACGGCTTCAGCCGTGAGGTGCTGCGCAGCTTCTCGCAGCGGAGGAACGCGATCGAGGCGGAGCTCGAGCGCACCGGGCGATCCGGGCCAAGGGCGAGCGAGGCGGCGTGTCTGAAGACGAGACGCGACAAGCTCGACGTCGAGCTCGTGGAGCTGCGCGACACCTGGGCCCAACGTGCCCGGGCGCTCGGGGTGACCCGTGAGACCGTGACCGCACTCCTGGACGGGACCGACCGGCGTGTCGCACCAACTGCTGCCGAAGTGACAGCAGCTCGCCGCGAGCTCGTCGGAGCGGCGGGGCTCACCCGTGCACAGGCCGCGTTCACCCGCGACGACGTTTTGGTCGCGTGGACTGAGCGATGTACCCAGGGCGCTCGTCGTAGCGGGCTCGAAGGACTCGCCGACGACACCCTCGCCGATCCCGCCGTGGTCCCCCTCGTCGTCGCGGACGAGACAGGACGGGCGCTGACGACCGACCGTCCCCGTGACGGCCACACGATCGTCCGCCTCGTGCGCGCGCCGGCTTCTGGGATCGCCACGCTCACCTGTGCGCTTCGCTACTCGACCACCGAGATGTTGAACACCGAATCTCGCCTCCTCGCGCTCGGGCGTGCGGGGCGCGGGAGGGCCTGCGGGATTGCGGACGCGGTGCGCCTCGAGGCGGTGCTCGCCGAGCGGGGAGACCTCTCTTTCGAACAGGCGGCGATGGTGCGCTCGTTGTGCAGTTCGGGAAACGGGGTTGAAGTCGTCGTCGGCGTGCCCGGTTCGGGCAAGACCTTCGCCCTCGACGCGGCCCGACGGGCGTGGCAGTCGTCCGGCTACCGCGTCTACGGCGCCGCGCTCGCGGCGGAGGCCGCCGCTCAGCTCGAAGCGGGATCGGGGATTTCCTCGGTGACCCTCGACCGCCTGGTTTACGAGCTCAGCGCGCCGCAGCACCTGTCGCATCACAGCCTCGATCCCAGCAGCATCGTGGTCGTCGACGAGGCCAGCATGGTCGACACCCGCCGTCTCGTGCGGCTGTTGGAGATCGCCGCGCGCTCCGGCGCGAAAGTCGTGCTCACAGGTGATGACCGTCAACTCCCTTCGGTCGAGGCGGGAGGAGGCTTCGGCGCGCTCGGCCGCGAACTCGGCGCGACCCGGCTCGGAGCGAACGCCCGGCAGGTTGCCGAGTGGGAGCGCGCCGCGCTCGAGGCGCTGCGAGAGGGCCGTGCCGGCGAGGCGGCCGCGGCCTATTCCCATCACGGCCGGGTCCATCGCTCGACCAACCCGTCCGAGCTGATCGGTGACATGGTCGAGCGGTGGTGGGCGGCGCGCGAGTCCGGAGATGACGCCGTCCTCTACGCCTACGCCCGCGACGCGGTGCGAGTGCTGAACGGTCTTGCCCGCCACCATGTCGAGGTGGCGGGCCGGCTGTCGGGCCCCGAGCTCATCGTCGAGGAGTTCGCGCCGGGCGACCTTGCGCCGCGTACCTACCGGGTCGGTGACGAGCTGTGCTGTTTGCGTAACAGGACGCGCCTCGGCGCCGGGCGCGACCCATCCGGAAAGGGCGTGCGCAACGGCACACGCGGCATCGTCCAGGCGATCGACTGTCAGTCGCGAGAGGTCACACTTGCGACGAGCGACGGTCGCAGCGTGCGCTTGCCCGCCGACTACGTGAGGCGCTCCACCGACTACGGCTACGCCTGGACGCTGCACAAAGGACAGGGCCAGACCGTCGGCCAGGCGCAGCGGGGCGACACGGGTGAAGTGGCGCGACGCCGGGGTCGCGCCTTCGTCTTCGGCGCGGAGGGCCTGAGTGCCGAGGCGGCGCTCGTGGCGGCGAGTCGTGCGACGGACTCGACGGAGCTGTTCGTGCTCACCGAACCGGACGAGACGGCGAGCCCCGGCGATGGGGACGAGGAGCTGAGCCGGGCGTGGAGCCGCAGCGAGCAGCAGCGACTCGCGCTCGACGAGCTCGAGACCGAAGCTGAGATTGCCCGTCTCGCCGGAGAGTCTCGGGAGGCACTCGGCAACGAGCGCGACACGCTCGTTTCGTTGATCGGTGCCGGTCCCGCCGTGGACCTGACGACACGCCAGGGCGACGCCACCCGTGAGCTCGGTATCTCCCTCGTCCAGCGCGACGAGGCGCAGGAGGAAGCGGGAGCGTTCGCGACGATGAGTGCCACAAGCGAAGGCGTCGAGCGCCGCAACCTGCAAGGTCCCTACACAGCGGCGCGACGCCGCCTTGTACACGCGGAGAGCGACGTGACCGAAGCGGCCGAGGCGAGCGAGGCGGCCGATGACGCGCTCTCCGCTCAACAGTCGGTGCGCGCCGTTCTGGGAACTGACGTGCGTAGTGCCCTCGACCGCCTCGAGATCGTCGATTCCGCCCTCGCCACGCTGCGACGCCGCGAGATCGCGACGTGGAGCTCCAATCCACCCGAGTACGTCGTCGCCTTGCTTGGGCCCCGCCCGGCCGATCAAGGCCGCGCGCAACGGTGGCAGCAGGGCACCGTCGAGATCGAGGACTGGCGACGCTCGCTTGGCGTAAGCGACGGCGCAGACTCGCCTAACGCGTGGACGCGCGCGCTCGGACCGCCGAGCGAGGGTTGGGAGGGCCGACGGCGCCGGCGCGTCGTCGCGAACCTCGTGGCGGTACGACGTGATCTCGGCCTCGAGGGGACCGATCGTGCCCGGGCCGTGAACGGCGGTCCTTTGCTCGACCCGGCGACGACCGCGGTGCTCGCGCGAGGTAGAAGCAGCCAGTCACCGTCTCTTCCTCGGTTACGGGATGTTGCACAGCTCGGGCGTGAAAGGTGAGGTCCGCTCGCGTGGCTCGAGGGGGCTTACCGACCTGGCGCAGGAGAGTGACCCAATCGTCGTGAGAGTGGCACCCGGCCGAGCGGCCTCTTGCTGGATGGGACAGACTACCGGCCGATTCGGGCGAGTCTTTTGCCACGGCGCTGTCTTCCGCGACGATGTTCGCTCAGGGCACGGAGCTCCGGCTGTTCGGATCGCGAGTGACCGGAACCAATCGGGAACCTACCTGTGCGAGACCTGCCAGCCGCGCTCGCGCGCGCGGCGGCGCCCTCAGCCCGTCGCCACCGCCCGGTAGGGGCGGAAGAAGGAGCGCAGCTCCTCCGCGTAGAGCTCGGGCTCCTCGAACGGCGCGAAGTGCCCTCCGCAGGCGGGCTCGGTAACGCGTACGACGTTCGCCGTACGCTCGAGCCACGCTCGGGGTGGGCGGACGATGTCGCCGGCAAAGAGCGAGAAGCCCGACGGCACCTCGACCCGGCGGGCAAGCTGCGCGGGCGGGATCGCCGCGTTCGCGCGGTACATGCGCATCGACGAGCCGATCGTGCCCGTGAGCCAGTAGAGCGTGACGTTCGTGAGGATCTCGTCCTTGGTGAAGCGCCGTTCGACCTCGCCGCCGCAGTCGCTCCAGGCCCGGAGCTTCTCCACGATCCACGCCGCGAGCCCGGCCGGCGAGTCGGTGAGAGCGAAGGCGGCGGTCTGGGGCTTGGTTCGGTGCATCGCAGCGTAGGCGCCCTCGGTCGCACCCCAGGCCGCAGCGCCCTCGAGCCAGGCGCGCTCCTCGGGCGCGAGGTCCGCCGGGTCACCGGTGAACACGGGCAAGCCCGCGTCCATGCGGTGGACGGCCACGACCCTGTCGGCATGGTCGAGCGCGAGGTAGCGGCTCACGTGGCTGCCGATGTCCCCGCCCGCGGCGCCAAAGCGCCCATAGCCGAGGACGCCCATGAGCTCGGCCCACAGTCCGGCGACGGCGATCGAGTCGGGGGGCGGGCCGGTGGGGCGGTCGGAGTACCCGAAGCCCGGCATGTCGGGCACGACCACGTCGAACGCGTCGGCGGGGTCGGCGCCGTGCGCGCCGGGGTCGGTGAGCAGTGGGATGACCTTGGCGTAGCGCCAGAACGAGTCCGGCCAGCCGTGGCTGAGGACCAACGGCAGGACTGGCCCAGCCGGAGCGGCGGCCCGGACGTGCACGAAGTGGATCCCGAGGCCATCGAGGCGGACGCGGAAGTGGGGGAACCGGGCGAGCGCCGCCTCCTGCGCCGGCCAGTCGAAGCCGTCCGCCCAGTAGGCGACGAGCTCGCGCAGGTAGGCGAGGTCGGTCCCGAGCGACCACCCGGCCTCCTCGGGCGCGTCCGGCCAACGAGTCGCGCGCAGCCGCGCGCGGAGGTCCTCGAGCACCGCCGGGGCGGTCTGCGGGGCGAACGGCTCCGGGTGGGGCGGGGCGTCCGGCATGGGACTCACCGTACAGGCCGCGCCGCGTTACCCCGCGAACGCGTTGAGCAGGCGCCCAAGCCAGCCGCCGGCGTACCGAAGCGCGCCGCCTGGGCGGTCGGCGCCGGCCTGGCACTCTGTGCGTAACGTGTGAAGCTCAGACGCCCCTTGTTGTGACGCCGATACAAGCCGTCAGCGCAGGTCCTAGACGTGCCCCGAGGTCGATCCTGCCGCTCACCCCTTCCTCGTCCCTCAGTCATGCCTCACGCGCAGGCCAGCGGCAGACGCCGGAGGAGCCGAGGGGGTGCCGGGGGGCCGATCAAGACCAGCGAACCGAGCTCTGCACCGGTGAGCTACATGTGGAAGTGCCGAAGTGGCCGTTCCAGAGTGGGGGGTTATGTGCTCCCTCAGACCATGTGCCCAAATAGACGACTCTGACCGATCGTCAGCCCTCTTCCTGCCCCGAAACCCTCCTGGACCGGTGGAGGTGCACAGCTACGAGAACAGGGGCGATCAAGAGCACTGCCAAAATGACCACGCCGGCCCACGCGGGGATGAGCCATCCCGAGGGCGCCGCGAGGAAATACAGAGGCAGGGCCAGGCCGCCAGGAAAGACCAGGGTGCCAAGCAGTTTGTCGCGCACCCGCCACGCACTTGATGCCCACAGCAATATCGCCCCGACCAGCCACCCGATTCCGAAAAGGAAGCCTCCGAACAGCAGCAGGCCGATAGCGAAACGGTCGGGCAGCCCGCGATTTCCAGGGCCGGAGCCCTGGAAAGAGAGTCGGCGGTCCTCGTCTTCTTCGAACGCGGCGGCGGCGATATCCTCAGGTCGGCCGATGCGGTCCAGCAGCTGGAGCAACGCCGCCGGGGACTCCTCCCCGAGCTGTCTACGCCCCTCGGCGACATGCTGGGCGATCTCTTCTACCAGCTGGTCGCGCTTTGGTGCTGGCATCGCGCTCAAGGCGAGGTCCAGCCTCTCAAGGTAGGTGCCCACCACTGTGTCGAGGTCGTTCGCGCTCATGGCTTGCCTCCAAGTACGACTAGGCGGTCCACGGCGTCCCGGAACCGCTCCCATTGCCCGACGAAGCCCTCAAGGGCCCGTCGCCCGTGCGGGGTGATGCGGTAGTAACGGCGCGGAGGCCCCTGGTTCGACTCCCGCCAGACGGTATCGACAAGGCCCTCTCGCCGCAGGCGGGTGAGGAGCGGGTAGACGGTGCCCTCACTGGTCACGAGCCCGTCTGCGGCGGCCAGTTCACGCACGAGCTCGAAGCCGTAGCGTTCCTCGTCCTTCACCAGCGCCAGGACGCAGTACTCGATCGCCCCTCGGCGCATCTGGGCAAGCGACGCTGGCCCCTCGTCAGCTACCATGCAATACATAGTACATGGCAGAGCCACGAACGCATAGGGGCGTTGGCCCAACCGATGCTGGCCGACGACACTGAGCACGACCGGGATCGGGGCCTGCAGGCGGCAGTCCGTAGTCAGTTGATCCGCCGCACCTGATGACGAGTTCGGAGGCGGCCGACGACGGCTTGGCGCTGAGCGTTCAAGAACGGAATATCTGTGCTAGTGGTCGCTCACGAACGGGCTGCCGTCGCTGCACACTCTGTCCGGGCCGTGCGGCTACGACTGGACGTGGTACATCTGCGACTCGATGAGGGTGACTCCGACTGTCCGCACTTGTCCTGAACTGCACGATCACGACATCAGTGACGCGATGCTCTTGCCAGACAAGTAACAGGTGATGATCGAGGCCACCGAACGCGAACCGTCTGATCGGGACGTGCTACGCGCTTCGCTCAAGGAACCGGCGAGGTTCGGAATCGTCTTCGACCGTCACTTTCGCAGCGTCCACCGCTTTCTCGAACGACAGGTCGGGGCAACTGCTGCCGAGGATCTAGCCGCGGAGACCTTCACCGTGGCCTTTGCGCAACGCCAGACCTTCGATGCGCGTCGTGGAGATGTCCGCCCGTGGCTGTTCGGGATCGCGATCAACCTGCTCCGGAATCATCGTCGAGCCGAGGTGGCGAGAAGGGACCTGGGTGTGCGCCAGGCGACACGTGAACGCCAGGCGATCGACGAGGACCCAGTACACGACCGCGCTGTCGTAACAGGAGAGGTCACTCGGGTGGCGAACGCGCTTGCCCGCATCGACGACGACTCTCGGGCTCTCCTGCTGTTAGTCGCGTCGACGGACTTCAACATCGAGCAGGTTGCGGAAAGCCTGCACATCTCACCAGCCGCGGCACGCACACGGCTTTGGCGCGCGAGGCAGCAGCTCCGTGCCGAGCTCGGTGCCTCCAATGAGTACACCGACGAGTCTTCTTCGGCAAGGGACATCCGAGCCGAGGCTTCAAAGGAGGAGCAATGAGAACCGACGAGCTCGACCTTGTCCGGCGATTCGCACAGGACGGACCTGAGCCACCTGCAGACGTCATGGACCGCGCCAGGCAGCGGCTCACCGAGGCCATGGCAACCTCGGCGGAAGTGGTCCCGTTGATCACTTCTTCTAACAAGGCTCTCGACCGTCGCCGGCGAAGGTTTGTGCTCCCGGCGGTGGTGGCCGCCGCCGTCCTCGCTCTCGCCGGGGTCGTAGTAGGAGTCACGATTTCTGGTGGCGGGAGCGCGAGGCCGAGCACCGGGATCGGGGTCCATCGCGGGTCACTGGCCGCGACGGAACTCGATAGGGCAGCTCGCCTCGTCGCCGATGACTCGACCCCGGTGCCTGGGCCCGGCGAGTACCTGTACACCGAGACCGACAGTGCAACTCTCGTGGCTCTCTACTCCGCCGGCAACCTCACCCCGCCTGACGTGACTCCCTCCACGATGGTCGGTCAGAACGCATCGTCCGCACCGAATCCGAATGCTCCCGATGCCGGCGCGACCTACCGGGTCTGGGACGAGACTCACGCTCAAAGCTGGGTCGACGCCAATGACAACGGTCAGGCGCGCGTCACCTTCGCGGCCAGTTTCTTCAGCCCGCAAGACAAGTCGCTATGGCAAGCGGCAGGATCCCCGCCGGTTGACGTTGCTGCTGGTGCTCCGTCAACCGCGTCGCTCTCAGCCAGCGGCTTCCCGGACGTAGCTGGATTGCCGACTGACCCGCAGGCGTTGCTGCGGACCTTGGAGAGCGGTGCGTACGGAGCTCCCGATGACTCATCCGCCGCGTTCAGCGCTGTGGGCGAGCTTCTGCAAGACCCCAAAGACACCTCACCTGCGCTTCGCTCGGCTCTCTACCAGGCGGCCGCACTGATTCCAGATACCGAGGCGCTCGGGACGATCGCCGACCACGCTGGTCAACAAGGACAGGGGATCGGGCTTACGAAAGACGGTGTTCGTAGCGAACTGATCGTCGATCCCTCTAGTGGGCAACTGCTCGGCACCGAGGATGTCGCTCTCGACCCGTCAGCTGCATCTGACGCCCTCATCCAGTCGGCACGCGTGGTCCCGGCCGGCACGGTCGTTTCTTGGTGGAGCGTTATCGACTCTGGGATCGTTGCGTCAGTTTCCTCCACGCCAGCGCCATCGAATCGGTCGAACAGTTAGGACGATTGCTGCATCGTTCTGACCTTCCTCTTCGCCTCGTCCGCCTCGGCGGGCACTCAGGGCTCGAAACTGGTGCGGAGCACGTCCACGGTGGCTTGTCGCGACGATCACGCGAGTATGTCGGGCCCCTGAGCTGGGCACATAGAAAACTGAAAGAAATGGACTCGTGCCGGGCGTGTACTAAAGGTGATGGCCGGCCCGCCACATGAACCGTTGACTCTGAAGCGAGAGCATTTCGCATCACTCTACGAGGAGAACTTCACCGACATCTACGCGTACGTTCTGCGACGCGTCGGCACCGTCGAGGTAAGTGATGTGGTCCAGGACGTCTTCGCCACCGCTTGGCGAAGCGCTGCACGTATGCCCGAAGCACCGCAGGACCGGCTCTGGCTCTACGCGATCGCGCGCCGAGCAGTCCAGCACTCTCAGCGCAGCCTGTTTCGTCGTGGACGCTTGCAGCATCGCCTCGAAGCTGAGCCCAACGAAGCTACAGGGCCGACGCGGATCGCGGATCAGCTCGACCTGCGCCTCGCGCGTGCGATCGGTCACCTCCGGCCAAAAGACCAGGAGATACTCCGGCTGATCCTGTGGGACCAGATCGGCCGGTCCGACGTGGCAGTCATCCTCGCCTGCTCAACGAACGCCGTCGACGTGCGCTTCCATCGGGCCTTAAAGCGCCTACGCGCTCGCTTCGCGATCACCCAAGCAACTGGCGGGGTCGGCTGCGACCCGAAGCCCGCCCCCGAATACTGAAGGAGCCATCCATGTTCGACATCGAGTCCCTGTTCGCCGACGCCGATCCTGTCCGCGGGAGTTCCCTTCCGAGTGCCGACTCGCCGGAGGCCAAGTGCCTCTACCAACAGATCAGCTCGAGCTCGGCCCCGAGCCTCAAGGCACAGCACGGAACTCAAGTGTGGGTGATCGCGGGCGTGGGTCTCGCCGGCACTGCGGCTTTGGTCGCGGCCCTCGTCGTCCCGGGTGCTCCGGGTGCACCGACAAGTGCCGCCGCGGCGGTGCTCGCCCACCTTTCCAAAGTGGCTGCCGGTCAACCAGCAGCCGCCGCGCTTCCCGCCGGCGAGTACGAGTACACGGCATCGGTGGGCATGAACCTCATCTCACGTGTCTACGAGAACGATGGGCTCCCCGGTTCACCGACGACGAGCGGGCCGCCCAAGCAGACCTTCAATGCGTATGCCCCCGTCACCCGCCAAGTGTGGATCGCCACCGACGGCTCAGGACGCCTCGAGCAGAGCTACGGCACACCGAGCTTCCTCACGCCAGCAGATCGCGCCGCTTGGGTGAGCGACGGCTCGCCCGACGTCGTTCCGGCATCGTCGGACGTCGATTCGATCGAGCCCAAAGGCGCGCTCGTGGCGCCGGACCTCTCGAACCTGCCGACAAACCCGGGCACCCTGCTCGCCGGCATCGAGGCCAGAACCGTCGGATCCTCTTTCGGCGCTCCGGCAGGTGCGGCGGGCACATTCGAGATCATCGGCGACCTGTTGCGTGAGACGGACGCTTCGCCGAGGCTTCGGGCCGCGCTCTACCAGGCGGCAGCACAGATGCCCGGAATGACACTGATCGGAACGGTGACCGACGCCGCAGGCCGGTCCGGGACGGCGGTGGCATACGCGAGCAACGGTGAGCAGAACGAGTTGATCTTTGATCCGACGACATCTGTGCTCCTAGGCGAGGCGACCGTAGTCACCGACCCAACTCAACTGTGCCGGCTCGACGTGTCGGTCGGGACTGTCCTCTACGAGACGAGCTACGTTGCCAGTGGCGTCGTGAACTCGACGAGCGACGTCCCAGAAGGGACCTCGCTCACCTCCTACCACGTCGCGATCCCGGCGAGTCCAAGTTCCTCGGGCTCGGCTAGCTCGTCGAATTGCTCGTCGACGTACCCGTCCCAAGGGACGGGTGCCTCGAGTCCGACAGTGAGCACGACGACAACTCCGCAGGCCTGACTTCTCCAACCGCTTCTCCAAGCACCACCGAGAAGTGATGTTGAGCAGGATCTTCCCAGCCCCCCAGCCCTCGTGAACGCGCACGCGGCGCTCAAGGCCACGCTCTTTTGCCGGGTCTCCAACCCGACGCCGTAGCTGACGATAACGTGCCACCATGCGCACTCTCAGGCACCCCATAGCCATGTTTTTCGTGGCCGTGCTGGTCGTGATCGGCATTGGCGTTGGGGTGCTCGCTTTGAGCGGTACCCGCTTGCAGCCTGCGGCGACGCTTCAGACCCCTGCGTCCATACTCGCCCTGGCAAAGCTCGGTACCGAAGGGACTTTTTCCGCCGTCTATCAGCTCAGCGGCGGGCCGTCGAACACCAAGAACGAGATCGCGACGGTCACCGTCGCGCAGCGATCGCCGGCGGGAACCTCCCCGTCGTTCAGCCGCGGGCTGGGGGAGTGGTCGTACCGGTTGGCGACCGCAGACGGCACGGACGTGGAATGGGTCGTGCACGGGAGCTCCTTGGAGGACTGTATGCGCTGGCGCTCGTCGGGGTTATTGCGATGCACCGGCCCCGCAAGCTACGACGAGGCCTATGGCAGCAACGGTTACATAATTGCTACCACCCCGTTCCTCCCGGAGACGGCGTTCAACTCGATCAGCTACGCGGTCCAAGGCATGCCTCCGCACCACCGCCTGGCGGTCCGCACGGAACAGTCAAGCTTTGGCCCACTGACCTGTGTCACGGTCAGCAACGGACAGGACACCTGGTGTCTGATGCGCGACGGGCGCCTCGCCAGTTTCACCGGCGTCGGCTACGTCGCCTTCCTCTGGGGCAGATATCGACTCATCAGCGAGCAAGCGACCGCCCCGGCGAGCGACTTCGACCTCTCGGGGATCCCGAAGGAGCCGTACATACTGCCGATGCCGTAGTGGGCGGCCAGCTAACGGCTCACCTCGGGCACGTGGTGGAAAGGCAGCTAACCCATGGGCGGAACGGAACCACTCGTACCTCCGATAGAAACACGACGGATCTTTTCGGAGAAACATGCGCCACGAAGTCGGCGCCTGGCAAGATTCGGTCGGGTCTGTGCACGATCGCGAACGGCACCGACCAGCTTCGGCTGGTTCCGCACATGTTTTCCGCCACGCCGAAGTCCTCGGTTCTGTCCAAGGCGCTCGGTGGCTGGCCACCCAAGCCGCCTCGCATTATGGTCAGAGCTTCTTTGGCGGCGACGGAATCGCCGAGAGTCCGAGCGGGGTGATCTACGCGGACGCAAGCCCGTTCCCCTTCTTGGCCTTCTACTGCAACGTGGAGCTGACTCCATCTAGTAGCGCCAAGGCTCTTTTCAAGTCATAGTCTCAGCCCCCTCCCTCGTCGTCCGTGCGTTCGGCCTTCGCGGAGCGCCGCCCAGTCGTCAGGCCCGCCGCGCCGCCAGCGCCAATGTCGGCGTTAAGCGAGCCCAGATCCGACCGCCGTCTGAGGTCCGGTAGGTGGGAGACAGTCCCAGGACGTCACCGGCTTGGATCCAGATGATCCCCGCTTCCGAGCTGACGAAGTCAAACGTCTCGTATTGGTTGAATCCGATGTCGGAGTGAACGGGCGCCCATGTCGCGCCTGCATCGGACGTGGTGTACAGGACATGACCGGTGGCCCCGCCCTCAAGACTCCCGGGCACGACGAATCCGTGGTGTGCGTCCACGAACTGGACGATCCAGGACCTGCTCCGGGTGACCGGCAGGGACACCCGGGCCCATGTCGCGCCGGTGTCATGGGTCACAAAGAGCATCGATGCGCGACCGACGGTGAGGAACCCCGTCGAGCCGAAGAACGTCGGCGGTGACACGCCACAACCGTCCGAGCACGCGGACGGGACCGGGAGATGCTGCTGCGTCCAGCTCGACCCTCCGTCATGGGTTGTGAAGAATCCCAGGGAACCCGCGTTGCAGTACTCCGTGATCCAGCCGTCGCTAGGAGTGGCGAACACGATGCCGTTCTTGTCGCAGTCCGTAGTCAGTCCTCCGAGGCTCACGCCCGAGCCGACAAGACTCGGTGTGCGAGCAACTAGGGACCATCTCCTGCCCCCGTCGGTGCTGCGGTAGATCGCCACGGCGTCCTGACCCATGGCGGCCCCCAGGTTCTCCATGTCCCAACCGTCCTGCGCGTTGACGAAATCGAGCGACCCGAGGTGGTCAAAAGTGGCCAGGCGGGTCCAGCTCGCTCCGCCGTTGGAGGTCGAGTAGAGCGTCGTCCCGATGTCCAGCCACGCCCTTTCGGCATCAAGGACGAACAGGTCGCTAGCTGAATTGGGAGCAACCCGAGCCGTCGACGGGGTGACGTCGGTCCATGTGACCCCTCCGTCGGTCGTGCGCGCCGGCACCAGCAAGGACGGTGCAAGCGACCCGGGGTTCGAAGTCCAGCGAAGGGCCCATCCGATCCGGGACGAGACCATCTTCAGCGAGTCGAGCCACAGCGGCGTCACGGTCGGGGGTTGGGAGGCGGGCGGTGCCGGCGGGTGGCAGACGTCCTGCCGGCAGGCCACTAGATCCATCCTCGTCAAGGTGTCCTGCCCGCTCACCAGCCAGACCGTATGCCCCGCGGCCGTCATCGCGCCCGGCTCCGAACCGACGGCGATGGGACGACCGACGACAGCGTCGTTGACCGTATTGATCCGCACGAGGTGGACGTTGGCCCCGTTGAGAGTGGCCGTCACCCAGAGCGTGCCAGGGGCTGTCGCCATCAGGCCCGACCCGTAGATGACGGGCAGCTCACCCGAACCGGGGAACGAAAGCAGTTTGATCGTCTTGACCACCCGGTTGGTGCGGGGGTTGATCCTCATGACAGCGGACCCGTCGGAGACCCACACGGCCCCGTCGCCGGTCGCGACGAGCCCGAACAGATTGGCGCCACGGACACGAGCCACGACGCGTCCGCTCGAGGGGGAGAGCCGCAACAGGCAACCGGAGAGGCATTGCGCGTTCACGACCGACATCCAGGCTGCGCCCTCGCCCACAGCGAACCCGGGCCTCTTCTCCAACGGCAGCGGCAGGGTCCGCACGGCCAGGGTGTGGGGGTCGATGCGGACCATCCCTGCACGATCGAGTGTCCAGAGGGCCCCGTCGCCGAAGGAGAGGGTCGATGAGACGAGCGGGATCGTGCCCGTTACCTTGCCCGTTGCCGGGTCGACCCGGAGAATCCCGGAGTTGTCCGTGACCCACAAGCTGCCGGCTCCGTAGGCAAGGGTCGATAGCGAGGCGGTGGTAAGTGACAGGATCGGTTCGCTCCTGTCGGTGGCGGGGTCGATGCGGTAGAGGGATCCTCCTGAGGTTGCCCAGGCGGACCCGTCACCGGTGGTGACGCCATAGACGCCACCTGCCGGGCGGAACGTCGCCGTGAGGACGGGACGGAGTGCCGCCGCCACTCGCGGCGGCCTGCCTTTGCCTATCGAGCCGCCTGTCGACATGCAGGCTGTCAACAGCGCCGCAGCGCCGACGAGCGCCACCCCGTTGAGCCGCGAACTGCGCATCAGTTGGAGTTGTACTCCTCGCAGACGTCGTGGGGTACCGCGCCCATCGGGCCGAAGTCCTCTTCCTCCCTCCTCGCCGTCCGTTCGTCCGTGCGGTCCCGCCTTGGCGGGGCGCCGCCCAGCGAGGCACCGAACCAGGACCTTCTTGGAGGGAGTGGGGGTTCGCGTCGGCGGGCCGACGTCTCGGATCTGCGACTGGCAATGGGGTCCTGCGGTCGGAGCGATGGAGTCCCTCGACTGTGTTGTCACAGGCATGTCGTTGTCGAACACGCGTATTCGGGACTCGAGTGATGGGCTACCGCCGCTGTCGATGCATAACTGCCGGCTATCGATTGTTCCCTGTCGTTGGGCAGCCGAGCGAGAGGCTGGAGAGCGGGACGGTTGTGGCATCAGAGCCGCCGCCGTCGATGACGAAGACGCCTATGACAGTCCTGCCGTCGCTCTCGTAGACCGGGATGGAGATGTTCCGGTTCTTCGAGGCTGCGTCCCAAGCCAGGGCTTGGGCAGGTGAATGCACCACGTAGTTGCCTGACGCGCAGTTGATGTCGCTGGCCTTGACGTAGCCCTGGACCTTGCCTTGATCGATTGACACGGCGACAAGGTCGGGGGTGCCGTTCTGGTTCGTCACGCCATAGGTTTGACCGCTTGCGTTGGTGCCCCACGAGGTCGTGACCCGGTTCACGTACATGGCCTGAAGCGTCCACGACGCGTTCGCGCTGGTGTCGATGGTCACCGTGTGTTGGCCGGGTTGGAGCGGAACAACCTCCGTACTTTGTCCGGAACCAGCGGCGGTCGACAAGGGGGGAGAGCAGGTCATGCTCGACCCGTCCGGAAAGTCGAAGGTGCCCACCGATAAGCAGGTCAGAGTGAGCGAAACATTCGTCGCGGTGGCCGGCGCGGGTCCGATATCGATAGTCGCGGACCCCGTGCGGGTGACCACGATGATATTGCCGAGTTGGGTGTCCAACGGCGCGCCTGGTGGGGAAAAGACTCCTGCTGCCAGCGCGACCCCACCTCCGACGAAAACGGAACCGGCGCACACGCCGATACCCAGACGCCACCGCCAGCGACGGCGCAGGCGAGGGGTGCGCTCGACATTCGCGATCAGGGCCTCGCGCAGTGTCGAGGCGAAAACCGGGTCCATCTCCCGGGTGGTCATCGGAGCATCTCCTTCGTCACGTCGTCTTGCTCTCCGGCCTGCGAGGCTTCCAGTGCCGAGGCCATTCGAGCTCGGGCACGATGAAGTCGCGTGCGCGCTGCGCCCTCGGAGATGCCAAGAGCAGTTGCCGCTTGGGCGGGTGAGTAGTGTTCGAACGCGGTGAGCACGATGAGCGCGGCGTCCGATTTCGCGAGGGAGTTGAGCGCTTGTCTCAACTGCTCGGCGACGAAGACCTCCTCGATGTGCTCGATCGCCACATCTCCAGCACCACGGGCGTCGTTGGAGCGCGGCAGCGCGTCGATCAGCGCTCGATAGCGTCGCAGGCCGCGGGCATGATTACGCGCAAGGTTGGTCGTCGTGACCAGGAGCCACGGCAGCACGGTTCCGTCGACGACTCGTACCGACTTCCGTCGACGCCAGAGCTCGAGGAATGCGCCGGCCGTGACGTCCTCCGCGTCGTGCACACTTCCGGTCAACCGGAGCGCGTGACGATACACGCGGTCCCGGTGGCAATCGAAGACCGCGGCGAAACCGTCGCTATCGCCCCGAAGCGCAGCAGTCCAGGACGTGTGCTCCTCCGGAAACAACCTCACTGACCGTAATGTCCGCACCGGGTGCAGCGTTACACGAACTCACAGGGCGGGGTCGCCCGCCCGCTGTCGTGGTTCACGTGGCAGATGGCCCGACAGGCAGGTGATCCGAGACAACTGCCGTTCTCGTGTGATCCAGTCGAACTACTGGCAAGGCCAGAGACCACGCCGAACGGATCTGGAAGGCGGGTGAGCTCGCCAGGGTCACGCGGATCGCGCCGGCGAACTCGTTCCAGACGGGGAGGGACGTCATCGGAACAATCTCGACAGATGCCCCGGTGTACGGCGAATCGATCACGTGCCCGCCGCCCACGTAGATCGCGACGTGGTGGACGAGTCCTCTTCCACCAGGTCCGGCGAAGAAGAGCAAGTCACCCGGCTGGAGCTTGGCAAGTGGGACCGGGATGCCGGCGCGCTGCTGGTCGGCCGCGTTCGCGGGGCAGGTAGATGCCGTAGCGGGCATAGAGCGAGTACACCAAGCCAGAGCAGTCGTAGCCGAAGCCGCTCGTCCCACCCCAAAGATAGGGAAGCCCGAGGAACTGACGCGCCTGGTTGGCGACGGTCGTCCCCGACACGGCGCCGAGGTGCACTGGGCTGAGCGCATTGTCCGCGATCGCCCCCTTTTGTCCTCCTGGGAGTCCGAGGACGAGGTGGCCCGGCACTGTCCCGACGACGGGCAGGACGGTGTCGTAGCTGACGAGGAAGCGGCGCCGGGCGACCATGCCCTTGGCCACGGCGTAAAGCCACGTGCGCGCCACGCTGACGATCACCTCCCGAAACTTTGCCGGTGGCGCGACGGCGGACAGCTGAACATTCGGCACCCAGCCGATGATGCCGTCGGGGAAGCGCGAGCCGCGTTGGTCGGGGACCTCGACCTCACTCCATCGCCCCCGGCGCGCGAGGACGAGGACCTCTTGGCCTAACAGGACCTGGGTGTTGATGCGGCTGTCGAGGCCGAGCCGCTGGGTCACGCTCAGCCGAGTGAGCCAGTGCTCGATCCCTGCCGGGTCACCGAGCGCCGGCGCGTCAACCGGTCGCGGGCTCGACGGGAGGTGCCATACCGTTGCCACCGACACCTGCACCCAGGCAGGAGTCGTCGTCTGCGCAAAGGCCACGGCGTGCGCGACCGACCCTTGCGTGACCGACACGGCCAGCGCGAACACGACGAGGAGTTGTCGGATTGAACGAATGTCAAATAATGGCCGCCCGACCGCTCGCATTGTTCGCGCTAGCTTCCTCGCGACCCCGTCACTTGCTGCGCACGTTGGAGAGGTCTGGAGCTTCTTCCGGCCTGCCCTGGGAACGGCACTTTGGGGTTGGCCTCTTGAAGCCGACAGGCGAGTCAAGTCCGCCTTCACTCTTACCCCTCAAGGTGTTGGGTAATCGCCTTGCGCTGTCCGGGCGGCGGATAAACGGCCCTGGCGATGGTATTGGAGACCCAGGCGATTACCCATCCATAGAACACCAAGAGCACGTTTCGCATGTCGCGTTTGCCTTTCCGGGCAGCCACAACAGCTAACAGGACGGCCCAGGCAACAGCACATCCGAGGCTGTATGCCGTATAGGTCCTCAGCCTCATTTTCACGTGTCGGCCTTACTTTCATGACCTCTTGACGTGCTTCAAGTATGCCGTCTTTACCCACTCCTAGAACGACCGGGCACCACCTGTTCCAGACCGCCAGGACGGAGGCGTACGAAGCGTTCCACCTCTCGCCTTCCGAGGAACCGGTGGCCGCGCCAGACTCGGCAGGGTTGTTTTGGCGGCTGTCCTGAAAAGAGGGATAGTGAGGAATGCACCAACAGACACCACCAGCCGAGATAGTTGCGGGCTCAGTGACGCTCCGGCGCCTCCGGCCTGGCGACGGGCGACCCCTCGCGCAGGCCGCCAACGAGAGCCTCGACCATCTCCGACCCTGGATGTCGTTCGCCGCCGGACCGAAAGCGGCGATGGAGCGGTGGGTGCTGCTCTGCTCATCTCGCTTCGATGCCGGTAAGGGGTTCCAGTACGCCATTTTCGACCGTTCCAGCAAGATGGTGGGCAGTATCGGCATCGATGTCGGCGACGACCGAAGAGATTCACTTGACTCGGGCCGTACTAACGTATTAATACAGCGGTCGTGGAATCGAGACGACCGCTCATCAACTTCAGATTGGACCCTCGTACCGGCCTAGCGCCCTACCGTCAGCTGGTCGACCAGGTCCGCCACGCCGTGAGCCTCGGCCTGCTGCGCCCCGGTGACCGCCTGCCCTCGGTACGAGAGGTCGTGACCCAGGTCACCATCAACCCGAACACGGTGCATCGCGCCTATCGAGACCTCGAGCACGAGGGCGTGGTCGAAGGCCGTGCAGGTCTCGGCACCTTCGTGGCGGCCTCCGCGACCTCCCGGGTCACTGCGGAAGACCGCGCCGTGCTGCTCGAGGAGCTCCGGGGGTGGGTCGGACGAGCACGCAGAGCCGGCCTCGACGGAGACGCCATCGCGGCGCTCGTTGCCGTTGCGGTGCTTCCCGAGGACATCGTCGCCCGATGAGCGAAATCGTCGCCGCGCTCGAGACGATCGGTCTCGGCAAGCGCTACGGCCGCAAGTGGGGGCTCCGGGACTGCTCGGTCCGCCTGCCCGCGGGACGAATTGCCGCGCTCGTCGGACCGAACGGCGCCGGAAAGTCGACCCTCTTGCGGATGGCGGCAGGGATCACAAGGCCTAGCGCCGGCGAGGTCACGGTGTTCGGTCGCTCGCCCCAACGCCAGACCGCGGAGGTACTTCGCGAGCTCGGGTACCTCGACCAGGAAAGACCGCTATATCGCGCCTTTCGCGTCGAGGAGATGCTGCGATTCGGGAAACGGCTCAATCCGAACTGGGACGCAGTGGCAGCCCACGGCTATCTCAGCGAGCTCGGAATCCCGGGCGACGCGAAGGTCGGCAAGCTCTCGATCGGACAGCAGGCCCAGGTCGCGATGGCAATGTGCCTCGCGAAACGACCGGCTCTGTTGCTGCTCGACGAGCCGCTCGCCGCGCTTGATCCCGTCGCGCGCGAAGGGCTCATGCACCTCCTGCTCGGCTCGGTCGCCGACGGCCACACGACGGTGCTGCTGTCATCCCATGCCATCGCCGACCTCGCGACGGTCTGCGACTACATCATCATCCTCTCCGCGTCGCGTGTGCTCGTCGCCGACGACCTCGATTACGTGCTCGCCAGCCACCGGCTGCTCGTCGGATCGAGCGAAGGCGCCCTCGAGGTACCGTCCGGGGTCGTTGTCGTGGCGAGGACTTCTAGCGAACGCCAGATCGAGCTGCTCGTCCGCGTCGAACAGCCCGTGACCGATCCGTCCTGGCAAGTTGTCGAGCCGACGCTCGAGGAGATCGTGCTCGCCTACCTGCGTGAACAGAGCGCTGTCACCGACGCCCGCGTTGGCGAGAGCGTCGAAGGACAGCAGCGATGATCGAACCTGCCTGGCATTTGCAGCGACTCGTGTTTCTCGTCGCGCTCGTGGTCGTCGTTGCCTTCGCGATCTGGCTCGCCGTCACGGGGTCACTACAAGCGGCTGCCTGGACGACCTACAACGTGACCCATCACTGCGTAGATGTGATCGCGACCAGAAACAACTGCTTCGCCCTCGGGCAGAACTACCAGAATCTGGACCGCTTGGCTCGGGTGAACCTCGGGTTAACCGTGGCGATGCCTGCGCTCCTCGGCCTCGTGTTCGGCGCACCGCTCGTCGCTCGGGAGATCGAGCAGGGGACGAACCGTCTCGCGTGGACTCAGTCCATCACGAGGACACGGTGGCTCGTCGTGAAGCTGGGCGTGGGTGCGCTTGCGTGCTGTGTCGTCGTGGGTGCAACGACACCCTTGCTCGAATGGTGGACCGGCGCCATACACCGGGGCGCTCGTATAGTGCCGTCGCTGTTCGATGTCTCCGGGTTCGTCGCCGTCTCCTATGTGCTCTTCGCTTTCATGCTCGGAGCAGCGCTGGGCGCGCTCATCCGCCGAACCGGATGGGCATTCGCGGTGGGAGTTCCCCTTTATGCGCTCGCCAGACTCGGAGTGCAGAACTTCGCTCGGCCAGCTCTCGTCTCACCCTCGACAGCTGCTGGCTTTCCCGCGAACGTGTGGGTTCTGCAGTCGGGATACGTGCCCCTTGGTCGTTCCAGCCCCGCTCCTGGGCAAACGTGGCTGAGCGGCTTCCAACTGGTCCAAAACTGCGAGCCAAAGATCAGCGCCATTAGCCAAACAGACGTGAATCGTTGCATCGCGCAGAACAAGCTCCACTACGTCGTCCAGTACCAGCCGACGAGCCACTTCTGGGCCTTGCAAGGCGTCGAGAGCGCGATCTTCATCGGGGCGGCCTTGGTGCTCCTCGGCATCACGGTGGTAGCCGTAAGGAGATGGCGAACCTAGCTCGATCGCTGCCGGGCAGCGACCGGAATGATCGGCGGCACCTGGTGCCGCTTTCTGCCAAGAGCTGTGCCGCTCGCTTTGATCGGGCGAGTCTCTCGGATCTGAGCACCCGGCCCGAGGTGGCGACGACGCCCAGGCAAGGCTTGCGCAAAATGTATTAATATGTTAGTAGTTATGGACATGACCACGCAGGGGGCGATGATCCACTTTCGGCTGGATCCCCGTTCCGGGGTCCCGGCCTATCGCCAGCTCGTCGACCAGGTCCGACAAGCCGTACGCCTGGGCCTGCTGCGACCCGGCGACCAGCTGCCGCCTGTGCGTGAGGTCGTGACCCAGATCGCGATCAACCCGAACACGGTGCATCGCGCCTACCGGGACCTGGAGGCCGAGGGGCTCGTCGAGGGACAACAGGGACGCGGGACCTTCGTCTTGGAGGTGCCTGTTCCAGCAACGACGCCCGAGCGCCAGGCCGAGCTGCAAAGAGAGCTCGTCGCCTGGCTCGACAAGGCCCGCACGGCGGGGATGGACGATGAAGGGATTCTCGCCCTTGTCGCGCTCTCTATGCGAACTAAGGCCATTCAGATGGAGGAGGTGGCGTCATGAGCACGCCCGTTGCCGCTGTGGAGACATTCGGCCTCGGGAAACGGTACCGGCGTACCTGGGGCCTACAGGACTGCTCGTTCCGCTTGCCCCTGGGCCGGGTCGCGGCTCTCGTCGGTCCGAACGGTGCCGGGAAGTCCACCTTGCTGCGGATGCTCGCCGGGATCAGTACCCCGAGCACCGGAGAGGTCAGCGTGCTCGGCCAATCGCCAAGGACGCAGAACGTCGAGCTGCTCGAACGCATCGCTTACCTCGATCAGGAACGGCCCTTGTACAGGGGCTTTCGTGTGTCTGAGATGCTGCGTTTCGGGCGAGAGCTGAACCCGCGCTGGGACGACGCGAGGGCAAGCCGTCACCTCGACGAGCTCGACATTTCGCCAGACTGCCGGATCGGCAAGCTTTCAGGCGGCCAACAGGCCCAGGTTGCCCTCACGATGTGCCTTGCCAAGCGACCCGAGCTGCTGCTATTGGACGAGCCGGTTGCCGCGCTCGACCCGTTGGCTCGCGAGGACCTGATGCACATCCTCCTCGAATCGGTCGTCGACGACGGCACCACGGTATTGCTGTCGTCCCACGCCGTCGCAGACCTCGTGACGATCTGTGACTACGTCATCATCCTCTCGGCGTCGCGCGTCCAGCTCGCCGACGAGCTCGACCACGTCCTTGCCGGCCATCAGCTGCTCGTCGGCCCGGCCGATTCGGACTTGACCGCGCTCGACGGGGCGACGGTCATCTCATCGGTCACCGCCGGTCGCCAGAGAACCGTCCTCGTCCGCGCCGAGGAGCCAATCATCGATCCGGCATGGGAGGTGGTCGAGCCCACGCTCGAGGAGATCGTTCTCGCCTACCTTCGCGATCGTTCACGATCCGCGCCAGGTCTGGCCGAACAACGTCCGGACAAAGGACACAGGCTTGTCGAGTCGGAGGCGAAGCCCCGATGACCTGGGTCGCCTGGCGAGTGCAACGCCCACAGCTCCTGGCCGCCATTGGTGCGGTGGTCATTCTCGCGATCTGGCTGTCGGCCACTGGCCTCACCATGGGCCATGACCAGACCTGGAAGTACTGGACCGACGGCGACGTCTATGTCCTCTATGCCCTTCCGGGCGTGCTCGGGTTGGTCCTCGGGGCGTCCCTCCTCGCCGGTGAGATGGATCACTGCACGCATCGGCTCGCCTGGACCCAGAGCGTCACCCGGACTCGTTGGCTGGCATTCAAGCTCCTAGTCGCCGGCATCGTCGCCGCCGGCATGGTCACCGCTCTCACTGTCCTCCTCGAGTGGTGGACAGGGGCGGTGTCCCTCGCCGCCAGCACGGACTCGGGCGGGTTCTCGGGTATTCGCATCCAGCCGAGTGGCTTCGACCTGACCGGCCTCGTCGTTGTCGGCTACACCGTGTTCGCTTTCATGCTGGGCTCAGCGCTCGGAGCGGTCATCCGCCATCCAGGATGGGCGTTCGCTTCTGGAGTTCCGGTCTTCGTGTTCTGTCGGGTCGTGGTGCAGGAGTGGCTCCGACCCCACCTCGTGGCGCCGACAACCTACGCGTCCCTCACAGGAGTTCTATCGAAGGCGGTCGAGAACGGTTGGGTCCTGAACTCTGGTTTAGTGCCGGCCGGGCGAACCAGCCCGGCCCCTGGGCAGACGTGGTGGACTGGCCTGTCGGCGCTCTATCGATCCTGCAGTAGTCAGGCCCAGACGAGTGTCGGACAGGCGCACTGCGCGGTCGTGGCTCACATTCACTACGTCTACCAGTACCAGCCGGAGAGCCACTACTGGGCGCTCCAGGGAGCAGAGATGGCCATCTTTCTCGGGATGGCATTACTGCTGCTCGGAGCGACAGTGATCGCGGTGCGCAGATGGACGGCGTGATGCGTCCGTACGCGAGCAAGCACCGTGGCGACACGGAGGCCCCCGCACCATGACATGGGTCGCCTGGCGGGTGCAGCGCCTGCAGTTTGTCACCGCCGCAGGAGTCGTGGTCGTTCTGGTGCTGTGGCTTGCCGCGAGCGGGCTGGACGGCCACTCCGGCTGGTCGCAGTACTGGAACAGCGCCGATGTCTATGTTCTCTACGCTCTCCCGGGCCTGCTCGGGTTGGCGATCGGCGCCTCGCTCATCGCCTTCGAGATCGACCGCGGCACGAATCGACTCGCCTGGACCCAGAGCATCACACGGACCCGCTGGCTCGGCCGCAAGCTGCTCGTCGGTGCCACGGTGAGCGCTGGTCTTGTCGCGGTGCTCATTCCACTGCTCGACTGGTGGATGGGTGCCATGCGCTCGGGCCCCGCCGCCGTGTCGAACATCGTGCCGAAGCTCTTCGGCATCACGGGCTTTGTCGCCGTGGGCTACGTGTTGTTCGCGTTCCTGCTCGGAGTCACCCTCGGAACCTTGATCCGACGCCCAGGTTGGGCATTTGCCGCGGGAGTCCCGATCTTTGCCGCCGTCCGGCTGCTGATCGGTGGCCTGCGACCGACGCTCGTGTCCCCGGCGTTCGCAGTCAGTCCAGCCCAACCGTTTAGCGGCCCCCAGCCAAACGGTTGGGTGCTCAACAGCGCCTACCTCCCGATAGGACGCACCACCCCGGCTCCGGGCCAGACGTGGGCCAGCTCGTGGGACCGAGTCGGTTCCTGCTTCGACCAGGCACAGTCACAGGCCGGAGTGGACCGATGCGCAGCAGTCGCTCACCTCCACTACGTCGTGGAGTACCAGCCCGAGAGTCACTTCTGGATGCTCCAGGGGGTGGAGGCAGCCATTTACGTCGGGCTGACGCTCATCCTGGCCGCGGTGACTGTGATCGCCATCCGCCGGTGGCGGGCCTGAGCCATCGATGTCGTCGGCATGATCACTTGGGAGTGCGTAACCCGGGCTTTCCGGCGGTAGAGCCGTCCTATGAACGACCTGTCTGATCGGTGCTCCCCAGCCGTCTGTTCGCCACCTTTCATGGCCACACAGATGAGCCGCTATGTGCTGGGAGTTGGCCTTTTCGTGTTCGGTAGACGCGGCGCGTGGATCGTGATCAAGGGTCCTGGCCGTACGAGGAGGTGGTGGGCTGAGGGGCGCCCGTCCTGGTCGTGAAAGGTGACCGGGATCCGGATGACGGTTTCGTAGCGTCCGGGAGGAACAACGGTGTCGGGACCGCAGGACCTTGTGCCTACGAGGACGTGGAGCCCGCGAGTTTCCCCTGCCCCAAGATCGACCACAATGCCGACGGGCGCGATCGGGCCGGCAAAGTCCCCGGCGAGGCAAGTGCCGTGCTCAGTGCGTATCCCGCCGAGCACGGGGCCGGTCGCGAACGCGATCCTTTCCCGCCCGTGATTGCTGAGTTTGGCCACCCCATGCAGGTTGTCGCCGGCGCTGACGGTGTCGTCGTCGAGCTCGACCGACACGATGAGGTCGGGAACGTCGATCGTGCTTTCCGGAACCGGTATAGGGATCCTCGGCCGGTCGCCCGCTGCATCGTGGTCAGACACGACCCCAGCTTGCCACCAACGTGCCGACCGGAGAGCGGGCACTTATGGGTCCGGATTTGGCGGCGAGGCGCGGCCGGGCTCGACGGCGGCTGCGCGGTCGCGCCCAGGCGAGCGGGACAACGAATCGGGATTGCTTGGAACCGAAGGAGGCTCTCGGGATACGTATGACTGTGAGCGAAAGGGCGACGATCGTGCCGGGGAGTGATCCACCTCGGTCCACTGGCTCGGACTTCGTCGCCTTCTACGAGCACGAGTTCACCCAGGCGGCCCGATTCGCCTGGTTGCTTGTCCGCACGTCGGCGGTGGCCGAAGACCTTGCACAGGAAGCCTTCGTGTCTCTGTACCGGGGATTTGAACAGATCGACAACCCCAGAGGGTTCGTGCATCGAGCCATCGTCAACCAAGCCCGAGCGTGGCAGCGCAACGAGCGCCGGCGCGCGCTCAAGGCGGTCCGCCTGAGCCGGGAGTACGGCGCGCTCACGCCGGCCGACGCCGATCTCTTCGACCTCGTCGGGACCCTGCCCTATCGCCAGCGCGTTGTGATCGTCGCCCGTTACTGGGGCGGCTGGTCGGAGGCGGAGATCGCCCATGTTCTCGGGTGCCGGCCTGGGACCGTTAAGTCCCTCGCTTCACGAGCGCTCACCCAACTGCGACAGGAGGTAGGACCATGACTAACCCCGCCGAAGATTTCGAAGCTCGGCTCACTCGGGTACTGAAAGCTGGCGTCGAGGAACTGCCAGTGGGCCGGATCGTGCCACCTTTCGCGACCCCTCATGGACTGGCCCCCCGTAGCAGGCCGAGGCGAAGGACCGTGCGCCGCAAATTGGCAATGGTCGGCATCGCTGTAGGCCTCGGCCTGACCGGCACCGCCGCAGCAGCCACCATCGTCCATCTGACCTCCGCTCCCGTCACCGAAACCGATCTGGCCCGCTGCTACGCAGTCGACAGCCTCGCTGGAGGCAATGACTTCCGTGGCACCTCCGTGGCCGCTGCCGGCCCCATTGGCTCGCACGCACAGGTCACCAACGCCCTCTCAGCCTGCACGCTCATCTGGCAAGACGGGCTCATGGCTCCCGGCGCGGGAGCGAAAATGACACCCAGCGAGCGGGCGCACCTCAACCCTGACCACCCCGTTCCGCACCTGGTTGTCTGTGTTCTCCCCAGTGGCGTGGCCGCGGTCTTCCCCGGAAACAAGGAGACTTGTCAGACCCTCGGCCTACCAGCAGCAGAGGGGTACTCATACGCTTCATCCCATTGATACTTGGGAGCGAGCAAATGGTTCAATCCGCAATGAAGCCTGTGGCGGCGGGTCCCGTCAACACCTGTGGACGACCATTCAGATGAGCCGTCAGGTCCTTCTGCGGTGATTGGCGAAGTGTCGCTCGCCGTGGTGAGAGTGAGGTGGGGGTTCGCGTCGGAGGACCGACGGCGCGGATCTGCGATTGGTCTTGAGCTGCGCTTCGGAGTGGGTACCAAATGCCGATTAACGCACGGGACACGCCGTCCTGCACACGTACGCTAGGGATCGTGAAGGCGTTCGCGTACCTCACGGCAGTCGTGCTGGCCGTGATTGCGATCGGCGTAGGAGCAAGCGCGCCGAGCTGGAATCAGAGGCCCTTCACGGGGCCGAGCCCGTCAGGTCGCCTCGTAAAGCTCTCCCAGTTCACGGACTCTGCTCTCCGTTTCGACTATCCGTCGAGTTGGAGGGCCGCTGTTCTTGCTGCGGACACCACCTTCAGTACCGGTCTCGTGTTCCTCTCGCACGAGGCGGATCCGAGATGCGCCGCAGTTTATGGAATCACCGTCTCAATTCCGCGGTGCGGCCTCGGACCTGATGGCGTGCTCGTCGAATGGAGCTTCGATGGCTTTCCCGGCTGGACCCTCGCCAGAGAGCCCGGGCAGCCCGTCTTGGTTGATGGGCGGCCCGGCAAGGAATCGTTCGTCCCAACGAGCCGGTATTGTGCCAGTGGCACCGAAGAGGGCGTCATCCTCGTCGTCGCTCGGACTTTCCCGGACAACTACTACGAGATGGACGTGTGCTTGCGCGGGCCGGAGCTAGGCCGAGAAGCCTCCGAGATCCAGGCGATGATCGCCTCCACGAAGGTCCTGCAGCCCTGAGGTGATCTCAGCGAGTTAGCAAGAGTCCGTTTGCCCGATGGAGTCTGGTGCACGGGATTCTTAGGCCGGAGATCTTGAGAAGAAGTGCAACGATCAGCCGCCCCGGGACAGAGTGATGGTGATGGACTCCGAGGCCAGGTTCCGCGCCATCTTCCATGTGGCGTACCCAGCGCTCGGCCGCTACGTCCATAATCGTGGGCTTTGGGGGGCTGATGCTGACGACCTCGTCGCCGAGACTCTTGAGATCGCCTGGAGGCGGCTCGATCAAGTGCCAGAGGACGATCCCTTGCCGTGGTTGTTTGCCGTCGCCCGCAATCTGTTGCGCAACAAACGACGGTCCGAGGGGAGGCGGGCGCTCCTTCTTGCCCGGCTTGCAGGCGAGAGGGCGGACGCTCACGCAGGTGAGTCGGCCACGTCCCAGGAAGCGGTTCTCTTAGGTGCGCTGGCAAGCCTTCGTCCAGACGATCAGGAGATTCTCAAGCTGGTCGCGTGGGACGGTCTCAGTCCGTCGCAGGCCGCCGTTGTTCTCGGTTGTAGCCCACTAGCTGCCCGCACGCGCCTCCACCGCGCCCGCAACCGGCTGGCGAAGCGCCTGGGATTCGAACGCGGGGTGCAACGTTCGTCGATGGCTCGACAGATATTGCAGAGCAAGGGCGATGTGTGTCCCGTTCCGGAGGTGACCGATGGATGAGTTCGTGCTTCGTGACGAGTTGTTGATTGCGCTGAGGAGCGCTCGCCCTGAAGCCGGTGCCGGGTGGTCCTCGTCGGACGGCCCAGCCGCAGTGGAGATGCTCGTGAGCTTGCTGGCTGTTGACCGGACCGTCGTCAACGGCGCAGCCGCTGGAATCGAGAGGCTGGCATCTTCTGACCGGAACGGGAAGCCCCTAGCCGGGCGTGTGGAATGGGGAAGCGCGAGGAGCCGGACAGTTGCCCTCGTGATCGGCGTGGCTGCTGTGGTCATGGTGGCCGCGGCCGTGTTGGCGATCGTTCCCGGACAATCGCCTGCACGACACCAGTCGACCGGCGTCGGCCAACACCCGGTCAAGGCCGCGACCTGGAGGCTCGCCGGCTACATCTCACAACCTTCGTGGACCGTGCAATCGAGTACCGGCCCTGGTTCCTCGAACCCTGACATCTTGGACCTCGTGTGCCCCACGGCGACCACCTGCTACGTGATCGACACGGTTTCAGCACCGAGTAGCTCAGGTCCGGATGCGTCGACCCAGACCGTGGTCGAGGTGAGCAACGACGGTGGTTCTACCTGGCAACAGTCTTTGGTGCCTACCAACGGGGAGAGCGTCGCGGCGATCAGCTGTTCATCTTCGAGCACCTGCATGGTTACCGGTAGTTCGAGCACCGGGATCGGGACTTCCATATTCACGACGGCCGACGGTGGGCGAACCTGGACCACCTCACCGTTAGCCGTGCCGCCGAGCCAAGGCTTCGCAACCTCGCCGTTCTCGTGCTGGAACCAGAGCTCGTGTGTCGAGCTCGAAGAAGGGCCGGGGCCCGGTGGCTTGGGCATCGGATACGTGTCTTATTCGACGACCAACGGCGGACAGAGCTGGTCGAAGTCGAACGTCCCCGGAACTTTCAGGCCCTCCGCGCTCGACTGCTTGTCGAACGGATCGTGTCTGGCAGTGGGCTACGCACCCAGTGCGTATCAAGTAACGGACCCGGCGACTCAAATGATCAACGATTCGGCCGTGATCTACTCCGGTGACGGAGGCGCCACGTGGTCGGCAGGCGTCGTTCCAGCCGGTGGCGACGGGATCATCGGCGAGGGGATCATCGAGCTTTCCTGCTCGGATTCGCTTCACTGTGATGCGATCGAAAACACGACCAATACCCCTGATACTGGGCCGCCCGTAGGGGGCACCAGGGTCCTGATCACGGCGGACGGAGGGCGCACTTGGTCGGCGGCTCCCTCGATCAGTAGTTCTCCTGGCGATCACCTGGTTTGCGCGACGACTGAGGACTGTTGGCTCTGGGCACTCACGATCAGAGATACTGGAGCTGCGCCCAGTTCGCCGGAAGTCGTCTATGCAACGTCCGATGGCGGCCAGACGTGGTCCGCTGAGCAGCTCCCCTTGGTCGACGGCACCCCAGTCGGCCCTGTCTGGTCGATGTCCTGTCCATCGGTGAACGAGTGTATGGCCTTGGCAGGCGCGCCCTCGTCGTCCCCCCTCTTAGGCGGCCAACTGGTGGTGCTGGAGGAAGGCGCCGCTTCAGAGTCGGCGAGTGGTTCGTAGCGGAGAGGGATCCTCCCCCTACGGGCTGGATGCGGGAGGGTACGTGCCCTGCAACACGGCACCGTCAAGCTGCATTGTCTACTCGACCTCGTCATATAGCCCGAGCCAACGAGTCAGCACCCGCAAAATGCGGAGGTCTACGATCCTCGATAATTGCTGGGCCCGAAACAGGCACAGAACAACATAGGAATAATGACAATCAGTTCACGCCGACGCGCACGTAATCGGCAGAGCGCATTGCTCGTCAGCTCGACCTTGGATAGGTCGTCCGGGACGTCGGGTGTTTGTCAACCGACCGAGATTGACCCCACCGCCCCTCGTCCATCGAGCCCGCTGGTGCGGATCCCGTCGAGCTTGGCCGCGGCGTCGCGATCGGTCTCGGGGAAGAGGTGCCCGTAGTGTCGTAGGTGAACGCGACGCTCGCTCGTCGAGCGATCTCGGAAGGGTCCACTCCTGCAGCGGCCAAGAAGGCCACCCCGATGTGCTTGCGATCATGAAGTCGTAGCGGCGACAGCCCGGCTCTGCGAACGGCTCGATGCCAGAACGTCGTTCGCCAACCCGCTGCGTGGAGTGGTCCGCCGTTGCGGCTCGGGAAGACGTAGGTCGCACTGGCGAATCGTTCGAGGTGGTGTGCTGCCTGGACGCCCCTTGTTGTGACGAACGTCCATGCCTACATCCGGTATACAGAAGCCTCGCGCTCCTGTGGAATTCGATCAGTCAACAACTGGCAGATTTGGGCGGTAGGGCTTTGGCAGCGCGGGAATGCTCTCAACATCCCAGGTCCGCCCGCCATCACTCGTCGACACGAAGACGCTCGGCTGCACGGCTCCCAGGTTCGGACGGTAACCAATGGCAGAACACCGCTCAGCACTTGCACACGCGACCATCCCGCTTTCGGGAGCTGCACCGACGTGGCGGAATATAGGCGCGCCGAAAGCGATCCCGTCGGGAAGTGGAGCGGCTCCGGACCAACGGAGTCCAGCGTCCGTGCTCCGCCAGATCTCCTGCTGCCCTTCGGATGCAGGAAGAGCCCAACAAACGGAACCGGCAATGCATGTCACGCTGATCTGGTCCTCGCCCCAGGCCGTTGGCGCGCTCGCCACGGCGAAGGTCGCTCCACCGTTGGTTGTGGCCAATACTCGGGCGGGTGCGTGGCTATCTGCGGGAACGACGAGCACACAGTGCATCACGTCCGCACAGGCGAAGCTGCCGGCCGTAGACGTGGGAAGACTTAGGTCGGTGGCCCGGACCGTGAGCGGGCCAATTCGACTCCGTGTCCACGTTCGACCTGCATCGCGAGTCGAGAACAGCCATGTAACGGATGACGCGTACCCCCGCGACCTTTCCACGATCACGACCGCGACAAAGCACACCCGAGCAGAGGGGCAAGCCACTCCGTCGAGATAACTATTCAATTCGCCCTGGGCCCGCAGATCTCCCGGTGCGGGTAGCGAGGAGTAGGAAGTCGTGTTCACCCAAGAGGAGCCGCCGTCCAACGTCACCGCGAACCCTTGCGGGACCGCGAAAACGCACGCTTTTTCTGTCATGCAAGCTGCTTGCAGGCCGATGACGCTGTAGGCGTTCGGCGGTTCAGTTTGTTTGAAGGGGAGATCAACCGCTTGCCAGTGAAGGCCGCCGTCTGTAGAGCTTGCGAGTTCTGGCAGCTCCGCGGCGTTCGTGCTGAGCTTGTAGCAAGTACGCGAACCGGGGCAAACCAATCGGTTCTGAGCGAACGGCACCGTTAAGGACTGCGCCCTCGTGATCCGGAATGGTGCGACGTGCCACGGTCCGCTCGACGTCGAGTAGATCGCCCCATAGGAGGTGGTGGTGGGGATGTCCCAGGGCACCCCAAGGGCCAGGCAGTGTCCGGAGTTCGAGCAGGCGATGGAAACCGGGGTGGTCTGGCCTGTCGCGGCGAGTCGTACGGTCGTGAAACCGGTCCCGAGATCGCTTCCCCCCGGAGTCGTTGGACCGTACAAGATCACCGGTGCCCAAGCCAGGTTCGTCGCCGGCGCCCCGAACTGACCGCCGGCGACGAAAAAGGCGATCCAGGGCAGAGCCAAGAGCGACATTGCCACCACAGCTGCACGACTCATTGGCGTTGCGCCAACGCGCATGCGTCTCCACAGAAGGCCGGTGAGGACACAACCTGTCACGAATCCGATGACTAGGAGCGCCGTCGAAACATCACCGTCGTACCTGGACAGGGTGCCGACGATTGGAGGTACGTTGTCGACCCTCACGCTGAGTGCCAAGGCACACATGAAACCGATCACCGGTTGAGCGAAAAGAACACCGGCGTCGAGCGTTGACCAGCGTTCGCCGACGGCGGATCTCAGATCCTGGTCATCTGAATTAACCGCGTCTGACTCCGGCGTTCCCACCCTGCCCCAGGCCCTGGTCGCCGCCAGACCCAGCAAGCTCGCCAGTAGCCCGAGCAGCACCAGGTAGGCCGCCAGGTCCAAGAGATGATGCTGGTAACTGCCAATCCGGAACGCAAGGTTCTGTAATTCCGAGACTTGATAGGGAGGACTGGACCACAGCTCTATCGTCAGGTTGATTCCGGTCGCGGTCAGCGTGATCGTCGCGGCGCACTCCAAGGTCAAGGCGAATGCATAAACAGCGCCAGTCTTGTCGGACCGCGCAGCGGCAGCCCGGCGCCTGAGGCCTGCAACGACAAGTGAGGCGCACTCTCGCGCTGAGGGACCCCGTTCACCGGCATGAGACTCCTCAAGCACTGTGACCAGATCTTCGCCAAAGGCCATCCGATACCAAGACGGGTAGGCCCGTAGGCAACATCGGTAAGTTCGAGAGAGGGAGTTCGCGGACTCCTTCCCGCCCAAGGTCTTCATGCGATTGCCGGCGTCAGGTAGGGCAGACCTGGCGCGGGCGTGCGCCCACGGGCTGAACGCCCCGCGCCAACCCTTTGCCCTTCCGTACGAGCTCGCATTGCCTTCTGGACCGCCTTGGCTGCCTGGGCGAGCCTTTCAGCTTCTAGCTGCACGGCGCCCGATCCTTTGTCGGTGATCTCGAAGTACTGGCGCGCTCGACCCCGGACGATGTCACTCCCGGCCCGTCGGATGAGCCCCTCGTCGACGAGTCGGTCGATAGTGCCGTAAAGCGTTCCTGTTGTGAGCGAAACCTTGCCTCCGGTCATCTCCTTCACACGCTGAAGTACGGCGTAGCCGTGGGAAGGTCCATCGAGGAGCACTGCCAGCGTGTAGTAGGTCGCGTCTCTCATGAGGCCACTGTACTCGAAATACTACGAGTGACAAACTATTCTGATGTCGGACGTATCTATGGCTTCAGTAATGGGTTGTAGGGTCCAAAAACGTGATCCTGGGCTTGACCAGGCACGATCGATCGGGTGAGGATCCTGCCCCGTGGCGCTCTCGTTCCTGTACCGTCTGCTCCGTAGCCTGATCGAGTTCGCTCGGGTCCACCGGATGGACGCCATCGACAAGGACGCCGAGATCCTCGTTCTCCGTCAGCAGCTGGCTGTCCTTCGCCGTCAGATCGCCCGGCCCCGCTTGTCTTGGTCGGACCGAGCACTCATTGCTTGATTGGCAAGACTGGTGCCGCGCGAAAAGTGGGCGTCGTTCCTCGTCACACCCGAGACGATCCTCCGGTGGCACCGGGCCCTTGTCCGGCGACACTGGACCTATCCCCATCGAGTCGGGAGACCCTCGCTCCCTGACGAGACCGTCGAGCTGATCCTGCGGCTCGCCCGTGAGAACCCCGCGGGGGCTACCTCCGCATCGTCGGGGAACTTCGAAAGCTCGGCGTCAGTTGATTAGCGCTTCGGCGTCTGGGAGGTCTGTCGTTGTTTGTCGGGGTTCGAGGACAATCATGAGCGTTGGGGGCCAGGCAAGGTTGCGCCGGGCGTTGCCTCGACTGGCGAGACGGCGATGCTGCTCCCTGGGGCGGTCGGACCACTCTTACAGAGCGCGAGCGCGCCGATGGAGCGCGTAATAGGGATGGTCAACACACCGCCTACCCCAGTCCCGGTAAACCGTTGCGCACCGCGATAGATGACATCGGCTGGAAGTCGGACTTCGGTGCGCCTCGGCGCGCACTGACAAGGGTCAGATTGAGCCAGGGTGGCACCACTTGCGGATTCCCTCGCTGGTACTCGCTTGCGGGCAAGCCTCGCGCGGTCAGGCACCAGGTCACCGCCGAGATGTCGGTCCGCGCCGTATCCGTTCGCTTCGAGGTGAACCACGTCGTGGTCGTGAGGCAGTCGAGTTTGCCGAACTTGGCGTTGGGTTTCGTTGCGACGGTGAGACGCTGGTGTTCACCGTGCCCCATGGGATAGCTGCGCGTCACCGCTGTCTCGATGCCACCAGCTACGCCGTCGGGAACGTAGGGCAAGATGAACAGTAGGTCAGTGGGGGCCGTGCCCTTCCCACAGCTCCACTTCTTGGACCCGCCTTGCCGCCAACATGCCTCGTAGCGGTTCGCGTGCTCTATCCATTGCAGCTCGTGGGCACCTGCCTTCAGCAGATACGACCACTCGCCCAGCGTCCAGACTTTCGACACCACGTTGGGTCCTCGGTGGGCGACGACCACGATCCACTCTTGCGCGAACATAGCGAGGTTGCCGGAGAGCTTGTAGGTCGCCTCGAAGTTGCCGCTCATTCCTTTCTCGTCGAGGCGCAGAATCCCCGTAGGCGACAAGGGCGGTAGCGACGGAGTCGGCTTGGTTGTGGGCTTGCTTCCCGTCCCGCCGCTTGAGGCGCTTACAGCGAGTGTGATGCCCAATGCGATGGCAAATACGACAGTCGTGACAGTCAGCCACCGCTTTCGTTGGTGACTACGCGCCTCCTTGATAAGCGCTTCGGCGTCAGGAACGTCTGTCATAGCCTGCCGGGGTTCCTCGATGACCTTCACGACGCCTCCTACGACACCTGCTCGATTATCCGAACCAGCTCGTCAGGGCGGTAGCCGAACTTGCGGGCCAGCTTGACCAGTTCCCGCGCCTTGTCCACCACGAGGCTGCGCTGGGGGGCCGCACCAGTGACCGACACCCCACGGCCACGGGAGAACTCCAAGATGCCCTCATCGCGGAGCGTGTGCAGCGACCGGAAGACCGTGTTCGAGTTGACTCCCAGTACCGCGGCGAGGTCCCGAGCGGGAGGCAGCCGCTCGCCCGGTTTCGCCTCGCCGTCCGCGATGGCTCTGCGGATGGCAGCGGCAACCTGTTCGTGCAAGGGCACAGGGCTGTCGGGGTCGATTTCCACCTTCGGGTTGGTGCTACTCACACTGTGACTATACGCTCACGCAGTCCGGCGTCAAGTCGTCGTCCAAGATGCCGTTCCGCGACCCCCCGGCGACGACCGTCGGTGTCATGATGCCGATGATGCGCAAGCTCGGTGTGGTCGCGGCAGTGGCCATGACGATGATGCTCGCCGCGTTCACGGCCAGAGGGGAAGCTTCCGTCTGAGCTGCTAGTTGCAATACTCCATTCTCCGATATATCGTGATTGGAGAGCAACGTCGAAGGGCAGGTCCACAATGACGGTTGAAGGGATTCGTGGGTCGTCAGATCGCAGCGTCCTTGTTCTCACCAGCCTGGCCGGTGGTCCAAAGCATGGCTATGCCCTCATCAAGGACATCGAAGCCTTTGCAGGCGTGAAGCTCGGTCCGGGGACGTTGTACGGGTGCCTCGCCAAGCTGGAACAAGCTGGACTTGTTGAAGCTCTGCCCGCAGAGGACCGTCGCCATCCCTATCGCATCACGGCATCAGGTCTGCAAGCGGTGAGGGAAAGGCTCACCGAGTCCGCGCGCATCGCCGAACTCGGCTTGGGCAGAGTTGCAGGAGCCATGTCATGAACAGTTGGCCGTTTCGCTCACTGGTGGCGCTCTACCAAAAGGCTTGGCGGGACCGCTACAGCAAAGAGGTGGGGGACCTGTCGGCAGAACTCCTGGAAGCCGGAGAGACGACCCGACTGCGCCTCGCGCTGGAGCTGGTAGCTTCCGTGCTCGCTGAGCGGGTCCGCTCGTTGCGCAGGGGTCGTTCCATGGCAGTGCTGTCAGGCAGTGCGGCTCTCGTCGTTGTCGTGGTGGCCGCCTTCCTGGCGACGAACGGCTTCGGGCTTGGCGGACCGTCCAGTCCGAGAGTGACGCCAACCGGATGGGTCCCGGTCGCCTACCGCGCTGCACAGGTGTCGGTTCCGCCGTCAGCTGTATTCATCAGTACAGAGGCGGGTGGCATCGGTTCAATGATGCTTGTCGCCACACCAGAAACCTCCGGCGGCGTCTGCTTGGGGTCTGCTGGTACTAGAGGCACATATGTGTGCCTTCTCCCTCTGCGCCAGGTTCCTTCGGCCTACGCAAGTGAGAAGCCCGCCATCCTCGACGGCGTGACGGTCTACCTCGGCCCGAACGGCGACTACTACGTGCCGTCCCTGGGCGTGGCGATCATGGCCATTGGCCCCCTGGCGCGCCGCATCGTCGACACCTTGACCCGCAATCGGCTGCTGACGGCAGGCTGCATGCACGCGAACCCGCAAAGGGGCTTGTACCGCCCGAGTTCGGGGGCCTTTTTGATCACGGGAGTGGCCACGGTAGACGCCACGCCTCCCGTCTTGTCTCGCGTGATCGCGGTGGTCGCCTGTGGCAACTGAGGCGAACATCAGCCGGAGCAGTTGGACAAAACTGAATGGTTGACCCGCGAGCTGGCACGAACGCGGGTCGCGCGTCAGACATCACTTTTCTAAGCGTTCCCCCGATGCGAACGCTTCATGAGACGAGGGTGACCACGCCGTAGGAGTACGCATGGGAGACCCACCCGGCCTGCGCCTGTTCGCAGGGATGGCGGCACCGATGGTCATTGTGGTCGCCTGCGCGTCGAGGCTGGCACCTAGTCGACCCCGCCGTCAGCGAGCGTGCGCATCCCGACCTCTGCGGCCATCGGAACGTAGCTGTTGTCATCTCCACCAGGCGTCGTACGCGACCCCGCAGAGCTGACGGGCGGTGCGATGATACCCACGGTGCGCAAGCTCGTGATGGTCGCGGCAGTGGCCATGACGCTGATGCTCGCCGCCAGCCCGAGTGTGGCTTCATCCTCAACGCCGTCTACGTCACCAGCAGGTAGCTCCACTAGGACACAGGCGAGCACAGCCATGAACACCCGGCAGCCGCAAGATGTTGACGACGTTTACTTCCTCACCCCGAGTGTCGGATGGGCGAGTGAGGACAACCCCACCCCGCTGCTCATGACGACCGACGCGGGAGCGCACTGGCGCGATGTCTCGCCTCCGATGTTGAAACGGAAAGGTCTTGCTTTGTCGGACGGGCTGGCGGGAGCCGCGTTTCTCAGTCCCTCCGACTTCTTCGTCAGCCTGTACGAATCATCAGAACCTGAGGGATTCCGACCGGTGTTCTTGCTTCACACCACAGACAGTGGACGCAAGTGGACAGAGGTCGGCTCTTTCCCAGAAGGCGTTGGCACGGCGTGGGTGAGCTTCCAGAACGATCAGCAGGGCTGGGATGCCATCGGCAACGGCGCGGCTGGTGGAACCTTCACCGTGACCATCTACGAGACCACAAACGGGGGAGCGCACTGGGTTATGGTGTCGCGCAGCATGTCCCTTGGTGGGAAGCCTGGAACACCTGACAACTCAAGCGGTTGTGGCGACACCGGCCTCGTAGCCCAGGGGACCTTGCGTGCGCCCGTTCTCTGGCTCACCGGGTATTTCGCAAGTGGACCTTGCGTCATGGAGTCGACTGACGGGGGTAGGCGTTGGGGCCACGCTCGTCTTCCTGGCACTTCCGCTGCTTCGGGCGGTGAAGCGTGGCCTCCGGTCTTTTCGTCAGGCTCGAACGGCGCTCTTGCTGCCTGGTACGGAACAGAGCACGGTGCGGTCACGGCTATCTATTCGACGACGAACGGCGGCAAGACCTGGGTCGAACACCGGTCGCCCGCAGCCAATCCCGCGCTGTTAGCTCTCGTCTCGCCGTCCACCTGGTTCGCAGCTATCGACAGAACCCTCTACCGCACCACCGACGGCAGTACCAGTTGGTCCACCGTTCGCGGTTCGCTCAACGTCGGCGGTGTCCAGGCGTCGAACACACTCGATTTCGTCAACACCGTTGACGGCTGGGCCGTGGTCGAAGGTCGGGTCTGGCACACGACAGACGAGGGTCGCATGTGGGTGCATGAGGTTTTACCCACATGATGACGAGCGCGGTTCCCAAGCTCGGCGCTGTGGTGATGATGGCCTTCTCGATGCTGTTCGCCGCCAGCCCGAGTATGGCCTCGTCGACGGTCGCGATCCCGAGGACCGTCTCGGCCACTTCGCCCTGCGGGTCGGGTCCGGTCACCATCCCGGCAACGCACGTCCCATCGAGCGGGCTTGTCGAGGTCGATGTCGGAACGCACCAGCGATTCCATCCCATTCGGGTAATGCCTCTGGACAATCCGCAGGCCGCGATATTCGCGGGCGGTGACCTCTACGTCTCCTACTCGCCCTCGGGACCAGAGAGTGGCTTTCGGGTGGAGCGCATCGACCCGAAGACCGGTGTCCTCGCTCGGTCACAGTGGTTCCTCGGCTACAGCTCGCCTCCCGTTGCGGCGTTCGGTTCGATCTGGGTAGTGGCCGGGACGGGCTGTCCGTACCGGATCATCCGACTCAGCCAAGAGACGCTTGCCGTCACGATGAGGACGCCGATTCCCCCGACCTTCAGCCCTCCCTCTTTGGCAGCGGACGACGGAGCGCTCTGGTTCTTGGGCGCAAGCTCTGCTCGACTTGCGCGTCTGAACCCCCACACCGGGCGCTTCAGCACGGTTGTTCTGCCCGAGATGGCACCCGACTCGCAGGTCGTGGGGATCACGTCCGGCTCAAGTTCGGACTACCTCTACGTCTCGGTCATCAACCAGAACGCCGCTCATTCCCAAGTAATCGAGCGCTTCGACCCCACGACCGGTTCCTTCTTCATCGTCCCGACGCCACCGTTCGAACTCACCCGCGTGCTCGGCGTTGCCGGAGACATCCTCTGGGTCATTCAAGGCGGGGGCGTGATGACGTATTTCGCTCCGTTCTCCACCGCGTCCCTGGCTCCCCTTTCCTGCGCGAGGGCTGTCACCTGCGCAATGGCGGGCGTCAACGGCACCGTCGACGGGAACGTTGAGGATGGGATTTTCGCCTTCGAGCACATCGGTGGTCCAGAAGGTCGCCATGGGTCTTTGCTGCTTGACTGCATCGGGGGTCCCAGAGTGTCGACCGTGGCCCGGCTGCAACTACCAAGCGACTTTCCCATTCCGGGTGGCTCGTCACTTCCGTCCATCCTGCTTGCCCTCGGGGACGGCTACCTCGTCACGCTCGCCAGGGTGGGTACCGACGGCGGGTCCGGCATCGCCATCTTTCCGCTCGACCCCCGCTGTGCGCCATGAACGCAGCGCGCAATCTCGGCATGACCGCGGTGATAACCCTGACGCTGGTGTCGGCTGCCTGTACCAGTTCGACGCTGCCCCCGCCCAAGTCGTCTTCCTCGCCGCTGGGTTCCCCTGCAACGCTTGTCACCGCCACCATGACCGTGAGCACTGCAGACCTGTCCCGATTCGTGGCCCTGGCCCACAAGGGGCTGCGTGAACCGTTCGAAGCCACCTACCGATTCGTCCCTCCGCTGGACAGCCCGACAGCTCCGATTCCCAGCTTTGCGGTCTGGTCTGAGCCAATGGTGGGTTCGGACCCCGAGGGGAACTTCGTCTACGAGGCCCCGTTTGGTTCGGCGACGTTCCGGTTCATCAAGGACGGTCGTGGCAAGTACTACGAGTGCCTCCGCGCGGCATCTCGAAAACCTTGGAGATGTGTCGGCCCATTCGGTTCGCTGAGCGTCGGGGAAAGCATGTGGGTTGAGGGATACCGGATGCCCATGTTCGTCACTGAGAACCTCAGTACGAACCTCACTGGTCGCTTGTCCCACAGAACGATCCTCGGGCGTCGCCTCTGGTGCCTGAACGTCCAACCCAACGGCGTCCTCTGTCTCACGAAGACAGGGCAACTGGCCTTCGATGCCAAGTGGTTCGTCGGGTCCAGCCAGCTAGAGCTGGTCTCGCTGGCGCTGACTGAATCCAAGTCGGCCTTCCTTCTGCCAGCGAAGCCAACGCGATGGAGGCAGGCAGTTCTTCCAAACCTGTGCGGGAAGCTCCAGTGTCCGTCACCGGGCATGCTCTAGGTCCATGATGCGCAGAATCGGTGCGGTCGCGGCAGTGGCCATGACTCTGACGGTCGTCGCTGGGACAAGTTCGGCCAGCCCTCCGACGACGACAGCAGCCGCCAGCAACACGACGACCTGGTGGGTGGATTCGACCTGGATATCCCCCCTCGTAGGCTGGGTCCTCGGCGAGGGTAAAGCTGGTTGCTCGACTTGCGTGATCATCAAGTACACCGATGACGGTGGTCGCACCTGGACTATGGTCCCGACCCCGGCAGGTAGAACATTGCTATCGGGCGGGAGCACATATACCTGCCAGAACTCGGGCGGCTGCGTCACTCACCTTGTGTTCGTCAATCGCGAGGACGGCTACCTTTTCGGCCCGGACCTGTTCACGACCACCAATGGCGGGCGAACCTGGAATCGCCAGCGGGGAAAGCCGACCGCCGCTCTGGCGACAGTCGCGCCAGGGGTGGTCTGGCGACTCACCTACGATGAAGATGGCTGTCCGGGACCATGTGGTCTGACACTGCAACAACAGCGGACCGGGACAACGAGCTGGGTGACGGTGCGCGCACCCTTCGATGGCAGCGGGACCGGAATAGTTCCGCAGATTGTCAGTACAGACAGTGCTCGGGTCCTTATCGCCTTCTACGGGAACATTGCTGGCGGCGTGTCGAGCCATGCGACCTTCTTCGTCACGCCGAATCTGGGGCGTAGCTGGAGCAAACGAGTCGACCCTTGCGGGTGGAACAGAACCAACGAGGTCGACGCTTATGACGCCAGCGCCATTCCGGAGGGCACAGTCGTCGTGGAGTGCTTGGCCAAGGGGATTTCGAACCAGGCGTTCGTCATGGTCTCGCACAACGGGGGAAAGACCTTTGGGCCGAGACGACCCATACCTCCACTGTTCGCGAACATGGTCGCTGTCGCCAGTGCGAACACCATCGTGGCAGCGACCGGAGAGGCAGGCGGGAGCGGTCCTTTCACCTACACCTTGGAGAGATCGACCAACGGCGGGCTGTCCTGGCGGACTGTTGTCCGTGACCCCGAGACGCTGACAAGCTCCACGCCTGGGGAGAGCTACCTGGGCTTCGTATCGCCAACTGTTGGCCACTGGATCGGGTTTGGGAACAAGCTCTGGACGACTACCGATGGTGGGGAGCATTGGACGGCTAGCAATGTCTGAGAGGACAAGGGTGCCCAGGTTGGGTGTCTTGGTGACGCTGACGCTTCTCACCTGTTCGCCTCAGTCGTATGCGGCCACGTCCGCCGGTACCGCGTACAAACGATTCGCCGCCCTGGCACGCCACGGTTTGAGCGTCCCCTTCGCTGCGTCCTATGTGCTTAGCTACGGCGACGGCGACGCACCGCTGCGATTCAACGTCTGGTCCGAGCCGGAGATACCGAACAAGACCCAGGGCGACTTCGTCTACCAGACGCGGCTACACCGCGGCACCTTCCGCTTCGTCCGCACGCACGGTACCGACTACGAGTGCGTGCAAGCGACGGTCAAGGCCAAGTGGAGGTGCGTCGGTCCCTACGTGCCCGACTCCAACGACCAAATCATGCAGGTCGAGTCCTACCGACTCCCGATGTTCGTCGGGGAACAGATCGTCAGCGACGGCTTCGCCCAGCCGCTCAGACTCTTCTACCGGGTTGTGCACGGACAACGATTGTGGTGCCTGAGCCTCGACGATGGGGCCGTTTGGTGCCTAGCTCGCAGCGGCCAGTTCGTCTACAGCCAAGACCCACCGGCGAACGGCCAGAGCAATCGAATGGAGGCGGTGTCCCTATCGCTGAAGTACTCAAGGCGAATATTCGTCCTGGCCGCAAAGCCGCAGACGCTGAAGGAAGGTGGACCTCCGGCCATCTGTGACGGCTCCGTCTACTGCCCGTCGCCGGGGCCAGAACCGTAGGACGCGATGCGAAGGATCGGCCTAGTCCTGACGTTGACCGTGACGCTGGCACTCTGCGCCACCGCAACTGCCCGAGCGACAACCACTCGACCGGGAGTGCCTGCTGGCTTCCTGCCTCAGTCGGTGAGTGCCGTCTCGGCTATGAGATGGTGGGTACTCGGTAGCGTGCCCTGTCCGGGAACCAACTGCTGGGACAACTCGCTCGTTCGGACTGAAGACGGTGGCAGCAGCTTCGAGCAAATGCCTGTCCCGGTCGTCAAAGACGTGGTAGCTGCCTCGTGGGACTTCTCCCAAGTCACCTTCGTGGATGCGCAGCACGGCTTTTCCTACAGGCCAGCGCTGTACGCGACAGACGACGGCGGCATGTCCTGGCAGACCGTGAGCCTCGGCGGAGCGGTAACCAGCCTTGTCGTCGGCAGGCGTTTCGTTTTCGCCGCAGTGCAAGGTACTTGTCCCGGTACAGGCCACTGCCTGCCGTCAAGGCTCTATCGAGCGGCACGAGACACACAGAACTGGCAAGTAGTGGCGTCCGGGGTCGCCTCGGTCGGCAACACCATCGCCGCTTACGGTGACTCGGTCATCTACAACGTTGATGAACAGAGCGGACCGGTCTCCGATGTCGTCTACGTCTCGCATGACGACGGGACCAGTTTCACTCACACCCGCGGACGTGGTCCGGGCCTTTACTGCGACTTCTCCTTCGGCAGCAGTACCACGATCTACGCCTATTGCCGAAGCGGCATGTTCTTCTTTCTCAGTCGCTCCGACAACGCAGGCCGTAGCTTCGTCCCGACACCTGAGGGTCTCGACACCGTGCAACTGGACGGCTGTCCCGAGGGAAGCTTTGCCGCCTTGTCGTCAAAGGTCGTGATCGGCCTGTGCCAGGGCACAGGACCCGAATATCTCCTTCGAAGTACCAACGGCGGAGCCTTGTTTGCAAGGGTCATCGTCGGCAACAGGCAGTTTCTGGGCGAACCGGTGGGGGTCGGTCCAGCAGGTATGGCCTTTGCCACGGGTGGGGGATCGAATCTCTGGTGGTCGGTTGATGCCGGGACTCGCTGGAGACTCGTGACAATGGGAACGACCAGAGCGCCGGGTGTGCTGCGGTGCTCGGTATCTCAACTTCTCGTCGTCTTGTTCGGAGGTTCCGGAGCGGCGGGAACCGCGATCACCGGCATCGGGATCGATAACAAGTCCGCCACGCCCTGCTGGCTGAGCGGTCGTCCGAAGATCAGCTTCTTTACGACCGGCAAGTCGGGTAAGTACATGCGGCTGTCGGTGGAGCTGGGGTACGGAGGACCCCCAGAAGCTTTTCCCGCTAGTTCCCCTGTGGTCCTTCTGCACAAGGGAAAGTCGGTCAGCGACGTACTTGGTCGCACCTACCCCGCCTTTAGTGCAGGAATCGTGATCACGAGCAGGGACTTTCCAGCCGGTCATGAGACATGCCAAGTGGTGACCCTCCTACAAGTCACGCTACCGGGGCTGTCCGACGCCGTCTTCAAGGTGCCCCTTGAGCCAGACGGCATGAACGCTTGCGACTCGCCGCCGCCTGTGGATGTATCGCCTGTCGTGACCCGCTCAGTGGTGCTGGGCATGGTCGGCGTGGACGTTGCACCCGCCTCCTGAGATGATGAGGTCCTTTCGCCGCGTCCTTTCCGTCTTGGCCATGATGCTGACGCTCACCGCCTGCACCATCTCGACGACTTCAACTCCGCCGTTGCCGACTTCGCCCAAGGCCGTCGCCGCGCTGCTACAGAACGCGCAACGGATGTCCCTGACCACCATGACGGTGACCTATCAAGCCGTAGGCTGGCCGACTGCGCGCTCGCGGCGCTCCACGGTCTTTGTAGCCCAGCGGGAGAACGACCTGACGCCAGCGCAACCTTCGCAGTTTCCTGACCTCGCCTATCGTCACCCAGCGCAAGCAAGCTCGGCGACATCTGAGTACTTCGCTCCTCCAGCCAGGTATGACCACTGGACTCAGTGCCAGCGGCAAGACGACCGCAGCAGATGGACATGTCAGTTTGTGCCGCCCGAGGGCAACGGCCCTCAGTTGATGTTCAACGATGACGACTGGCCTTCACTGCTTGTCCAGGTGCTCGGCCTACCTCTCATCGGTCGCGCTGCTGACGACGGTTACAAGGTCATTGATGGCGAGCGCCTTCCCTGCCTGTTGTTCGGTCACACGGCAACGGCGTGCTTTTTCTCCGACGGCCTTATTGGCTACTACTCAGGCTCGGGTCCCGCCTGGCCCGTCACGGTGACGCTCACGTCGTACTCGCCCCACGTATCGGCTAACGCGTTCCTCCCGCCCGTCAAACCGTTGCCTTGGAACTATCAGGCATCGTCAGTCGGGCCAAACCCACCCAACCTGATGTGGCGCACTACGAACAGCGGACGCTCCTGGCAGCCGGTGAAAGCCCCGAGCGTCTAGATAAGAGGACGGCTATGGTTCGCAGACTTGGCGCTATCGCGACAGTGGTCATGGCGCTGATCTCTACCGCTTGTACCAGTTCGACCGCCGCAGCTTCAGGACGTAGTGGTTCGGCCATCCCGGCGACATACGTGCTCAATCTGGAGATGTTCAACGCCCGCTCAGGGGTTGCGGCTGTGTTCTCGCCCTTACCTCCGGTGTGCAAGCACAACTGCACAGCGGGCGTTCCTGCCCGATTCCGTGACTACCTGGCTGCTACGAGCGACGGCGGACAGACCTGGCGGACCACGGGCAAGCTTCCCGCCAACTTCCACCCCGGAGCGACTTACGCACTGCAACTGGCGTTCGGGAACTCGAACGAGGGCTACGTGCAGAGCACTGACCCGCCCGAAACTTTGTTCACTGACGATGCCGGGCGAACGTGGTCGTCACTGCATACCTCCGGCTGGCCGACGGCCCTCTCGCTCGCAGGCTCGTCCTTATGGCTCGTCTCGGAGTTCTGCCCAGCGCCACTGTTGCCGCCAGATGGGCTGTGCCCGAGCAGGCTCCTCACTTACCCGCTCGGACACCTGACACCTGAGAGCGAGACACCCATCCCGACAAAAGGTATTCGTGCCTCGCAAGGAATCTCCGCAAGCACCCGAGCCGCCACGCTGTTCGACCGTCTCGGACCCGCCTCTGCTGTCGCCGAGGAAGGTGGCGAAGGCTCGCCATCGAGCCTCCTTCTTACCGCTGACAGCGGCAAGCAATGGAAGGTCCTCGACGATCCTTGTGAAGGACTCGTGCCCACTGGCCTCGTGGCCAGTACAACTCACTGGTTCCTCTACTGCCAGCTTGACGGCGGGATGAACCAGGGTCGGACAGTCCTCTATACGACCGCTGACCAGGGAACCAACTGGACGCTTGTCGCCGAGGGCAGCCCGGAGGGACCCAACCGAGGAGCCTTAGAGCCCGAGATGGCCTTTGACCTCACTATCAGCGGCAACGGTCATGTGCTCTGGCTGCTGGGCGCAGTGGGCGGGATCGAGAGCAGTAGCGACGGAGGTAGCGACTGGACGACGGTCGCGGGTATTGCAACAGGCGGCTACGGCACCCGACTCGTCACGGCCGGATTGACCGATGCCTGGCTACCGCTTCCTGGCTACGGCCTGTACCGCACGACCAACGGGACAACCTGGATCAAGCTCACTTGACTGAGACACTTCGTGCCACGACGAGGAGAATGCGCAGGCTTGGCGCTATCGCGACAGTGGCCATGACGGTGGCACTGGCCGGTTGCACAACGAGCGCCGCTGGACCGACTGGCGTCGTGACCGGAGTCGCTTACGCCTGTCAGGGACTCGCACTCCCGCCTGGTGAGGTTCTCCATGTGAGGGTGAGCCTCTATTCAGGACCGAGCCTTGCCGCTTCGGAGACGGTCCGCTCAGGTGCCAAGTACCGTTTCTCAGTCTCTCCTGGGTCGTACCGCGTGACAGGCTGGTGGGGTACCAAGGGTGTGACGGTACGGGCTGGCCACAGGGTCACTGCCGACTTCTTCGACGCCTGTGACTAGAGGCTGGCGACGGTACGCGAACCCGTCCTCTCGCGACTTCATGGGACGATGACCACAGTGAGGTTGCGCGTCCTTGTGCCGGTGGTCCTGACACTGGCCCTCGCCGCGTGCACAAGTTCCCAGACCGTCGTCCTAACCACCACGACCACCACGACGGTGGCCACAACCAAGCCGCTCCCTGCCGTTGACGCGTCAGCCACACCAGGCGGATGGATGCCCGTGGCCTTCGGCGATGCGCAGATTTCGGTTCCCTCGACCTGGAGGGTTCTCTACAACTCCTCGGAGTGCCCAACTGGTTCGCCGCAGGGAGAGGTTCTCGTTAATCCACAACTTGCAATCTGTCGCAACGAGGGGGCTGGTAGCCAAGGCCCGAAGACGATGGTTTGGCTGAATCTGCTTACCAAACTAGGGAGCGGCTACAAGCATCGGACGGTCATCAGCGGGTTCTCGGTTTACGACGACCTCGGAACCTACTTCGTTCCATCGCTTCGCCTTCAGTTCGGCGCTAGCGGGCCGCTTGCGCAACGGGTCCTGCACACCCTGACCCGCTCGCCTCGTGTCATCGCTCTGGCTTCTGGCCCAGGACCTGCGGTCCAGTACGGCTGGCACACCTTGAGCTTCCACGGGCTTTCGTTCACAGCGCCCGCGTGGTGGCCGGTAACTCGGACCTTGCTCAACTACGGCGTCGAAATGCCCTGCGCCTCGTCGCCGGGTGTGGCCTTTGTCGATGGAGGAGTGGGCGGGGGAGAGGTAGTTCTGAGCACCGACATTGGCTTGGCCGCCTTCCCGTGCCCGTTCGAATCAGGGAACCAGGAACCCGTCTACCCAGGAGACGGAGTCGAAGTTGACGCCGGGTCCAATACGCTCAGCGAACTCGCCACGGAGGGCCTGCACCTGGCGTTCTCGAAGCATTGCCTTGACCTGCACGGTTTGACCGCATGTCCGGCAAGCTCACCCGCGTACTCCATCCTTGTCCTCAGGGTGACAGCGCCGGGGCATCGGCAGCCGGTCTTCGTCTCTATCGGGTTGACAGGGAACGGCATGACCGCCCGGACCATCCTGTACTCGTTGCGAGCAGTGTCTTCGAGCGAGACTCTGGGTTCGGTCACGGGCAGCTTCGTCGCAGTAGGAGGCCCAGCCCCCGGTTCACCCAGACCGCTGCCGGGTCAGGTGACGGCTCAGAACTCAGCCGGGCACAAGTTCACGGTAACGGTCGGTAAGGGCGGCAAGTTCGTGCTCTGGCTGCCAGCAGGGTTGTACCGACTGACCGGACGCAGTCCGATGTTCTCGGTCAACGGAGTGGAGGGGACATGCGCGGCGGACCAACCTGTGCGTGTCAAGGCTGGGAAGAAGGCTCTGGGTGGTGTCGAAGTGATCTGTCAACTCTCGTGATGACCGCGCCGTCTTGATGGGGGGTGCCACCGTCGTACGCGAACCCATCCTGTCAGGGCTTCATGGGAGCATGACGACAATGAAGTTGCGCGCGCTCGCGATGGTGGTCATAGCCGTAGCGCTCACCGTGTTCACTAGCTCGCAGACCTTCGCTACAACAACAGTGCCGACCACGGCCAAGGTGCTCCCGGCGGTTGACCTCTTGGCCACACCAGCCGGGTGGGTGCCGGTTGTCTTCGGCAACGTGCAAATATCGGTACCTGCCACCTGGTGGGTTCTCTACAACTCGTGCCCTACTGGCTCGCCGCCGGGAGAGGTATTCGTCAATCCACTCCCCGGTGTCTTCCACTGTCCGGTGGAGACCGCTCCCGGTCCGAGCACCACGGTCAGGTTCGGACCGCCAACGTCTCCACTCAGCAGCGTCCTCGGTCACCCAGAGGTCATCAACGGCATCCTCGTTTACCCCTACCCCACGGGACCGCAGAGCAGTTACTTGGTTCCATCGCTCGGCGTTGAAATCACCGTTGACGGGCCGCTCGGCCAACGAGTCCTGCACACGCTCGCCTGGTCACCGCGCTCGGTCGTACTCGCACCGGGGTCTTCACCGGCAGTCCCGTCGTCATGGCGTTCGGTGAGCTTCGCCGGGCTGCAGTTCTCCGTCCCGGCAAACTGGCCCATTTACCAGACCCAGCTCACGCCGGGACTTGGCATCTGTGGCCCCATGTCCGGTGTCGAGTTTGTCAACACCGCGGTGACCTTGAGCACCGACGTGCGCCCATTGCACTACCCCTGCGCGCTGCCCGCACCGAATGCTAAGCCAGGGAGAAACGGCATCCAGGTCGATCTTGGGTTGCGCACCGAGCCGTTGGTCACGCTGTCCTTTTCGGCTCACTGCCTCGTGCTCCACGGTTTGACGGCGTGCCCGGCGACCTCGCCCGCGTACTCCATCCTCGTCGTTCGAGTAAACGTGCCAGGGCGCTCGAAGCCCGTCTTCGTCTCCATCGGCTTGGTAGGCAACGGCATGACAGCCAGGACCATCCTGGATTCGTTGCGACCGGCGTCTCCAACCCGGACAACCCCCAAGCCCACCGGCATCGTGACCGGGGTTGCCGAAGTCTGCGAGGGAGTTCAAGTGGAGATTCTCCATGTGAAGGTGAAGGTGAGCCTCTACTCAGGGTCAAAGCGCGTTGCCTCGGAGACGGTGGTCTGGGGTACCAAGTACCGGTTCTCAGTCAGTCCTGGGACGTACCGCCTGACGGGTTGGTGGGGTTCCAAGGGTGTGACAGTACAGGCCGGTCACATCGTCACTGTCAACTTCTGGAACCCCTGCATTTAGGACGTGCAACGGTACGCGGAACCATCATGTGCGGGCTTCGTGGGAACATGACCACGGTGAAGTTCCGCGCCCTCGTGCCGGTGGTCATGACACTGATGCTCGCCGCGTGCACCAGCACCCGGACGGTTGCCCCAACGACCACCAAGGGCACCGGTGTCGTAACCGGAACCGCCAACCTTTCTTTTCTGGAAAGGCAAGAGCTGGCCGCAGCAAACACAGCGTGGGCTGGCGTTGGGGGTTCCAGCCCTCCCAGTCTGGTAGCTCCAACAGTCCAGTTGAGCGGCGCTGGCTTCGTAAGTGGCGACGCGAAGATCGCCTTCGGCTTCGGTCGCGTCAAACCTCCTTTTAGGTTCCCTTCGTCTCCGGCACGAGAGGGACGCTGGGTCATCATCTCCGCGCGGCAGGCGTTCCATTTTCTAGCGACGCCAACGCCGCCGGCGCAGGGGATGTATGCGGGACCGTCTGACAAGGTTCTCCGTGTGCATCTCGGCACGGACATCTGGGAGACCGCGCACGGGACCATGCGCTTTCCGGCGTGGCTATTCACCGTCTCGGGGCTGAACGGAACCGCGTCGGTGCTCGCGCTCTCGCCATCGGACCTGTTCCAGCCGCGTCATGTCTCCGAGCCTCGACCTGGACGGAACGTGTCAGTTGGCTCGGCGGTTCTCGGGGATGGGGGTCGCACCATAACCGTTGGATTCGTCGGCGGTCCCGTTGGGACGAGGGGCTGTGACGATACTTACCAGGCGCGTGTCGTTCAGGAGACGGCCATCGTCGTCGTGTTCGTCGCCGAGACGCGAGTCATACCCTCAGGTGTTCTTTGTTTACTGCCGGGATACCTGGACCACTTGTCCGTCAGGCTTACCAAGCCAATCGGAAGCCGGGTCCTCGTAGATGGTGTCTCCGCAAGTGCTGTGCCCGTGTAGAGGCTGGGGGTGAGCGATGAGACGCTTCGTGAGACCATGAGCGCGGTGCGCAAGCTCGGCGCGGTCGCAGTGGTAGTTGTGGCGTTAGTCCTCGCCGCGTGCACCAGCCCCGAGGCCCTTGTGCCAACGACCACGAGGGTTCCGGTCCCGTCCAAACCGCTCCCCGCCGTAGACCTCTCTGCCACACCAGTCGGGTGGATACCGGTGGCCTACGGAGATGCGCAAGTTTCGGTGCCGCCAGACTTCCCCATCGCCTATCCGGGCCAGGGCTTTCCTTGCAAAGGGGCTTTGGCTTCTGGGCGGGGCGGGCTTCTGGTCGACGCGCCCCCAGGTTTCACGCTCCACTGTCTTGTCGAGCGTCATCCCACCATGGTCTTCTTGGTCTCGATCCGTAAACGACTGTCGGTTGCGTTCGTACGGAAGTCCACGATGCTCAACGGAGTACGCGTCTACCGTCTCCTGACCGCAGTCACCTATGCCGGTTACTACGCTGCGTCGCTCGGGGTGGAAGTCATCGCGCAGGGTCCGCTGGCAAAACGCATCCTCGCCACGCTCACGCGTTCACCCCGCGCCATGGCCCTTGCGTCCGGTTCCACGCCAGCAGTCCCACCGGACTGGAAGACACTTACATACCACGGGCTTTCGTTCGCAGCGCCCGCGCGGTGGCCGGTAACCCGGACCTCTTACAACTACGGAGTCGGCGATCCCTGCAACACACCGGGTGTGGACTTCTTCAACGAAGGAGTGGGCGGAGGAGAGGTGGTTCTGAGCACCGACCGGTTCCTGGCTGGCTTCTCGTGTTCGGCGCGGAGAAACCCCGGACCCGTCTACCCAGGAGACGGTGTCGAAGTTGACGCCGGGTCTAAGACACTCAGCGAACTCGCCGCGGAGGGCCTGCACCTGGCGTTCTCGAAGCATTGCCTTGACCTCCACGGCCTGGCCGCATGTCCGGCAACCTTACCCGCGTACTCCATCCTGGTCCTCAAGGTCACGGTGCCGGGGCACAAGCAGCCGGTGTACGTCTCCATCGGGTTGGCGGGAAACGGCATGGTCGCACGGACCATCTTGTACTCGCTGCGGGCGGCGTGATGCGCACGGTTACGTACCCGATAACCATGTTTATCGTGGCCGTGCTAGTCGTGATCGGGATCGGCGTGGGTGTGCTCGCTGGGACCACCACCCCCTCGCACCTTGCACGACCGGTTGTCACCCCGGCGTCGTTCCTCTCCCTCGCACGGTCGGGTATCGACGGAACTTTCACCGCGGTCTACAAGCTGAGCGCCCCGACTTCGAGTGCCGAGAGCGACGCCACTGTCACTGTCGCACAGCGCGCAGCCTCAGGCACGACTGCCTGGCCAGGTGGCAAGCCGGGGGAGTGGTCGTATCGACTCACCTACAGCGATGGTTTGAGCGTGGAATGGCTTGTGCGAGGCAACCTGTTGGAGGACTGCTGGCGGGTTCGCAAGTCGAAGTGGCGGTGTAGCGCGGGCAACTACCCAGGAGATGTCAGCATCGGCTACATCATCGCCACCATTCCCTATCTTCCCGGTATGGCCTTCATGTCGCTCGAAGTCATGCCTCCGCGTGCTTCTCTAGCTGTCCACTCAGAGCCATCGAGCTTCGGACCCTTGGCGTGTGTGCGCGATGACGACGGCACCTGGTGTCTTATGCAAGACGGGCGTCTTGTCAACTGGACCGGGCTGGGGTTTGTCGGGTACTCGTGGACTAAGGCCAGTCTCGTCAGCGAGCAACCAACTGCCCCGGCGACCGACTTCACCCTCTCAGGGGTCCCGAGGGGACCTTGGCTGGTGCCGCCAGGGTGAGCGACATCGAATCCTGCATGCCCGTCGATGAAGCCGGTAACGGCACGGTGGCCAGGACCATCCCGGACTCACCCCCGGGCGGCGTGATGACCACGGCCCGCAAGCTCGGGGCTGTGGCGATTATCGCCGTAGCCATGATGCTGGTGATCGCTGGCTGCACCAGTAGTGCCCAGACCACAAGCCCTAAGCCGACATCCTCGATGATGACCACAATCGCTCCACTAGGCGGCGACAAGACGACCACAACCACGTTGCCGCCCACCGCGACTAACTGCACGGCCGCGCAACTCATGGTGGGTGGGTTCGGAACCAGTGCTGCGGCTGGGCACGAGGTGGTCACTATACGAATCGAGGACACGTCTTCGCTGCCGTGCTGGCTCAATGGCTACCCGCTCGTCACCTTCCTGAACAGCGCCGGTATGCCTTTGCCCGTAACCGTGAGCCACACTGGCATCTGGCCACCCGGAGTTGCGACGCTGGTGCTTCCTCCCGGCAGGCCCGCCTCCGCAGGCTTCATCATCATCATCAGTAGCGATGTTCCCGCAGGACAGTGCCCGACGGCGACCTCCATGAAGGTGAAGCTACCGAAGGTGCCAGCGTCGTTCGCGGTAGACGCCGCCACCGTCCTAGGCCCCGGCATCCTGCTGTGCGGACCCGGTCACCTCGTTGACATCTCTCCCATCGTCACTGGAGCGCTGCTCGCCGTTTCGCCCGAAGTCACTGTTCCGACTACGTGCGCGGAGGTGATCAGACCGTCGGCGCTCTCCGCGGTCACCTTTTTCAACGGCGGAGACGGTCTCGGCGTTTGGTCGAGGAACACCCATTGTGGCAACCGGCTCGTGTCAACCAAAGACGCGGGCGAGTCCTGGAAGGTCATTGGTGGCGAGTTGCCCGCTCTCGGCAGTGAGTTCTTTTCGCCGATGATCTTCCCGACGCCTCGTGTCGGCTGGGTTCTGGGCGATGGCGCTCTTTTCACCACGCGAGACGGAGGCCAGACCTGGTCGCGTGTCCGGCTGGGGGGGTGGGTGGCAGCGATCAGCGCCTCCGGCTTGTCCCTGTGGGCTTTTGTGTCACCCTGCAACCCGGCGGTGAACCTCTGCAACTACTTACTTCGCTACCGAGTGGAGGCGACCACTTTCAACGGCACCTCATGGCGAGAGGTCGGGTTGTTGCCCGCGGCCATAGGAGCAGAAGCCCCACTCGTAGCTCGCCTCACTCCTCAGAGCGCCGTGATAGCCGCCAGTGGCGAGCGCGGACAGGCGCAAGTCTCTTTCACTTCGGATGGCGGTGCCCATTGGACTTCCGTGCATGTGTGCGGTTCCCTCGAACCCACCCTGGACACCGTGGTGGCGACCGGCCCCCGACATGTAGTTGTGACTTGCCTTGGGCCGGGGGTCCGCCGGAGTGTCTCCTCAGGCGCTGTTTCGCTCAAGTGATGGTGGAAAGACCTGGCAGGCAGTCGGGGTTGACGCCGGAGTCGGTACGCCTCCTGCCAAGAACCCGATTCCGGGGGCGAAGGCGGACGCCATCGGCGTAGCTTCCGACCAACGGCTCTGGATGGCGACAACCGACGTCTTCTACGGCAGCCTCGATGGCGGCAAGAGCTGGTTTCAGCTGCCTGGTATCAGCTTCGAGGGCGGAGGGTCCAGTGCCAGCTTCTCGTTCGTAAGCGCCAGGAACGGTTGGATGCTCGTCCCGATTATCGGGCTCTGGCGGACTACCGATGGCAAGAGTTGGCATGCAATCTCGGCACCCCTGCCCTGACGGTGCCAGGACGCTCACGGTCAACAGACGAGTTCACCTACCTCTCGATGTCAGGAAGATCCAGCAAGGAGCGTGACCATTTGGCCAAGGAACTCGACGCCAACGTAACCGCGACCACAGCTTTGCTTGCCCCTGAGCGCTTTGCCGAACTTCTCGGCGCCCTGACCTGCCTTCGTGTTGAGCCGACCGACGACCACCACCATGCGGGACTACTGCGGGTGTATCTGCCCCACACGGTTGTCGGGTTCTGGTACTGCTGGTCTAGCTGGAACTACGGGTGGCTTGACCCAAGGTCATCGGACAGTCGGGTCGTGGGATGGCTGAGTGCTGGAACCTTGAGGGCCGACACGACCATTGGCGAACTCGCCGACTTCATAACGCGGGGAATCGCCGAGGGGCGGTGGCCATTTAGTGGCGAACCGCCTGAGATGGACTTCAGTCACTGGGGCGGTCCATGGAACAGGGGCTAGACCCAACAAGCTCGCCTACAAGCGCCTCCTATCCGACCTCGCGGTGACAACGGTTGGTGGGACGGTGAGTGACGGTCAGGCTATGAAATAGGGGCCGATTCACGTATTCCCGGCTGGTCCTGCTAGGGAGCGAGAGGGACAGGTGAACCTAGCGAACCGGAAAGTCCGGGACAGATAGCTGCTTGTTGAGCGCGCCGACTGTCGCCACCTCAGGTGCGCGAAGGTCGAGGCGCTCGTAATGGTCGACCACGTGAGCTCTCGAACTGGGGACTCCTCCTCGAGAAGCCGACCCATTGTCGGATGTACCGACACCTATGCAGATATATCCCTACAATGGTCCCGGTGGACTACTCACGACCCTTGGAGGCGGTTATCCCAGGCACGGCAGGCAAGGTACTTGGTGTGCTGGCACGCACCCATGTGGAGCTGCCGATCCGTCGCGTCGCGCAGCTTGCTGGCGTTTCACGCGATCGCGCCAGCATCGAGATCCGCCGGCTCGTTGTGCTCGGCGTCGTCTCCCGCCGAGAGGTGGCGGGCGCTTCCCTCGTGAAACTTGAACGGACGAACGCCGCAGCCCTGGCACTGCTCGCGCTGGCGGATGCTCGCTCAACGGCCATTTCGCGTCTCATTGAACTCGCCAAGTCAATCGAGCCCGCGCCGGCCAGTCTTGCCCTGTTCGGATCATTCGCTCGAGGTACTGACGACGCCGAGAGTGATCTCGATGTCCTGGTGGTGCGCTCCGATGAGGTCGAGCCCGACGATCCGTCCTGGCTCGACAGCTTCGGCAGCTGGCACGACCTGGCACGGGTGGTCGTCGGCAATCCAGTCAACGTCATCGAAACCTCACGCCACGAGCTCGGTGCATTGGCAAGGACGCGGTCACTTTGGCGGACCATCGTTGATGACGCCATCACGCTCGCTGGTGAGGAGCCCTCGCGTATCGTCGTTCCGGTGCGCGTTCGGGCCACAATCGTTTCCCGGGCCGTCGAGAGTTCGTCGGCCCGCCGGGTCCCGGGCCGCAAGCCACGCGTGCACACCGCCAGACCAATCGCGCGCGCAGCGACAGAACGAGTGGTTCGAGCAGAGGCCTCCGAGCGAGCAGCGGCGATGCCGGTCGTGCGGAAAGTGACGGCGTCAACGCCCAAGCGGACAAGGCGAGCCGGGTGACAGCGCGCCGGGTCCGGACGACACGAGAGCTGTCGCCTTCTGAGGCTCCGAAGTACCTGAGCAAGGCCAGAGAGTTCCTGGAGGCTGCGCTGTTCTCCCTCGAGCTCGGGAACAACACCGCCGCCACGAGCAACGCCGTGCACGCTGGGATGAATGCTGGCGATGCGATCTCGTGTGCCCTTGTCGGCTCGGTATCGAAAGGGGAGCATGCTGACGCGCCAGAGCATCTCAACACGATCGGAGATGTACAAGGAGCGCGCTATCTTCGCCAGCTCCTGCCGCTCAAGACGCCGGCCGAATATGACCCGGCTCCAGTGAGCGCCGCCCAGGCTCGACGGGCTGTAGAGGCGGCCAAGCGCCTCGTCGCACATGCCGAACAGAAGCTCAATGCGGCCCTGCCGCGTTGAGGAAGCTCGGGGGGTGGCCCTCGCGCTGGCAAACTCCGAGGGACTCGAACAGTGTCAGAAACAGAGTCGTTTTATGCTCAGATTGTGGAGCAGCACGACCGAGTCCGGAACAGGATTATCGCGCGTTTATCGCGCGTCCGCTGCTGACCGTGAACGTTTGCCGAAGACGAAATCCTTTATTTCTGGGCCATATAGGTTCGTGCTAGTTCGCCAAAGTCCCAGGATGGCAGCTTGAGGGGCTAGTGCCCGCAAGGGCGTGGGGGTTCAAGTCCCCCCTCCGACACCAGTCCTCAGCTGCGAATCCTTCGAGGATTCGACGTTCCGACTACCGCGGCCGTCGGGTAATGCAACCACGATTGCAACCCACTCCAACAATACTGGGAGAGGTGGATGCCGAAAACGTGCGCAGCGTGTCGCCGAGAAGGTCACATCATTTCGCACGATGTCGTCGATCCCGCGCGACGGTTGGCCTTACGACCCCCGTCTGGGGGGATGGCGTGGAGTCCGGACGTTGACTTGGATCCCATGAATCCAGGGTCACCAGACGCGGAGGAGGTCGACACATTTTGTGAGATTTGCGGTTCGCGTGTACTCACTATGTGCGAGAGCTGTGGCGCCGCGATAACGCGGGGGCCCCTCACCGACGTGCGACCGGGTCCCTTTTGCCGGAAATGCGGGCGGCCGCATGGCTGGGCAACGCGAGAGGAGAAGATCGATCACCTCAATGATCAGTTGGCTGCCGAGCGGATGCTTTCCGAGGCTGATCGTCAAAGGCTGCGTTCGGCACTCAATGAGTTGGCCCAATCCGATCCGTTGGACGACGGCAACCGCACGAACGTCTCAGTCGAGCAGTCGCTGTCGTGAAAGATGTCGCCGGAGCCGCCTACGACCGCGTGGTCGTTCCGGTTCTGGCTGAGACGCTTTCGCGGACTCTTCGAGCTAGTGCGGGTCTGCCCGGCTAAAAGTTTTCGCCAAGCGCTTTGGCCGCGGCAATGGCCGCCGCTTCATCGTCGCCAGGCAGTACGTGAGCGTAGATGCTGAGGGTGATCGCCGGCGACGAGTGGCCGGCGCGGGCGCTCACGACGTGGACCGGTTGCCCTTCGCGCAGAAGTGTCGTGAGATGGGAGTGTCGGAGGCCGTGGAAGGTGAGCTCCGGGAGGCCGGCAGCGGCTACTAAGCGGCCGAACATGCGAGTGACGTGTGGAGGCCTGAGCGCCCGACCGTCTTCGTGCGTGAACACAAGGCCTGTGTCGTTCCATCCGGTGCCCCACGCAAGCCGCTCCTCAAGCTGGCGCTTGCGATGGGCTTTGAGAGCGGCAAGCGTGCGGGGATCGAGAGCGATCGAGCGACGCGACTTCCGAGTCTTCGGCTCGCCGTAGTGGACGTTGGCACCGACCATCGTTGCCACCTGCGCAACGTTGACAAGACCGGCCCCAAGGTCAACGTCAGCCCAGCGGAGCCCGACAAGCTCTTCGCGGCGCATCCCGGTCATGGCCGCCAGGCGCCAGAGACCGGCCAAGCGGTCGGCTTCGACTGCGACCAGGAACGCGCGCTGGTGCTCGGAGCCCCATACCCGCGCTTCCGGCGTCGAGGTCTTCGGAGGGTCCGCGAAGTCTGCGACATTGCGGGGGCGCACTCCCCAGCGAACGGCGTCGGCAAGTGCCCGGTGAACCGCGCGGTGCACATTGCGAACTGACGTCGCCGATAGGGGAGCGGCCACGGCGCCACGTCGCCGGCCGGAAGTGAGCAGATCGGCGTAGAAGGCATTCAGCGCCGGCGCCGAGAGATCCTCGAGCCGACCCTGGCCGAGCCGAGGCTTTACATAGGCCTCAACGAGCGTGCGATAAAGCGAAGCCGTCGAAGGCCGCACCGTCACCGGCATGGCCGCGAGCCAGCGATCGAAATAGGCGGCGACCGACTCGGAGCTCGGCGCGACGTACGTGCCGTCGTCGAGGCTCTTGAGGAGTGCCGTACGCGCCTTCTCGGCGGCCTTTTCGCTCGTGAAACCGGAGTGCCACTTACGAACCCGCTTGCCGTTCACGACTCCGAGGTCGAGGACGACCGACCACTTCTTGCCTCGCCGCACAACCGTTCCTCTTGCACTCATGTCGCCCTCTCTCGCTGCTAATTGCCGAATCGAACTAAGCGCCGGCCGACTCCGCCAACGGCTCCATGGGGTCGCTCTTTGGCAGAGGGCTGGCCGACTCCGCCAACGCCTTCATGAGGTCGATCTTCGGCAGATGGCTGGCCGACTCCGCCGACGCGACAGCGAGGTCACCCCTTGGCAGGTCGAGGTCGAGGGCCTCCAACGCGACGCCGAACACTCGCCTCGATGTCAGCACGGCCTGCCTACGTATCTCGACGCTGTCAACGGCCGCTATCACAGACGCCATCTCGCCGCGCGAAAGCCCGTTTTTCTTGTCGGGGACGACGACTGCGGTCCCCTCCTCCGGCTGAAGGAGCGCGCCGACCGGGATTTTGAAGAGCCGGCTTAAGGCCACAAGTTCATCTGCGTTGAACTCGCGGAGTCGCTGGCTGCTAGCCGACCGCTCTGCCGCAGACAGGACCGCCGGTGACCATCGCCGTCCGAGCAACGGCTCGAGGTGATCGCACATCTCTTTCTGCGTCCACCCTCGCAGTTCCCGATAAATCGTGATGTTGTGTGCCACGACTTGATTCGGGGTCAGGCGAGAGCGCTTGGCGTGCGGGTTCCAACTTGAGGTCATATTGCTACTGTAATCGACTGACTCTACATAGGTCAAGATAATTCTGTTTGGGTGTTGACTCAACCTCCACGTTGATCTATCCTCCTGTAAGTGGAGCCATCACCTCTTCAAGTCGTCCGGTTCGAGCAGGGCAAAACGCTGCGGGCGACCGCCCGGGAGGCCTGTGTCGATCCAGGTCACTTGGCTCGGATCGAGAAGGGCCAGGCTCAGCCGAGAGTCGCAGTGCGCTGCAGGCTTGCGGGGGTTCTTGAGGCGAAGGAGCTCGAGCTCTGCCTCCGCCCGTTCGTCCGAGCTACGAAATGACGCTCTCCGAGCTAATCGCGTCAGGTAGGGCGACCTGCACCATCGAGGAGGTTGCGGACCTTCTCGAGGTTGGGAGGGGAACTGCCTACCAGGCCGCACGGGACGGCCAGTTGCCAGTGATGCGCCTCGGGCGACGCGTGCTCGTCTCGGTTCCGCAATTGGTGCAGTTGTTGGAAGGTCAATGACTACGAAAGGAGGGGCAATGACTAAGCAAAGAAAATCGTCCGAAGAGGTCGTGACACGGATCACCCGGAACGCTGAGCCGCGGAATGCTGCAAACGAGCGCCACCGTCCTGTTGACCAGAACGGGGCAGACGGGTATGGCTCGGCTGTGTTCTCCCAGCACGCCGAACTGCTCACGGCATCTGGCATCAGTTTCGAGGTCGCAAGAGCGCGCAAGTACCGAAGTGCCGACACCAAGGCGCAGCTGGAGCGTGATGGCTTCACCCGGATCCAGTGTCGAGCGCCTGGGCTGCTTCACCCGACCTGGTCGCCAATCAAGCGCGAGATCGCGGGATGGCAGCTTCGTCCAGACGACCCGAGGGTAGACCAAAAGCGGCGACGCGTCATCAAGTACGAAACCGCGGCCGAGCGTCCCGTAGTAGTCGACGCCCACCCATTCACGTGGGATCGGCTCGGCGATCCGAGCACACCCCTGTTCGTCACCGAGGGGATCCGGAAGGCAGACGCCGCAATCTCGGTGGGCCTGTGCTGCGTCGCGGTGTTGGGGGTGTGGAACTGGCGCGGCTCGAACGACAAACGCGGCAAGACCGCGTTGCCAGAGTGGGAGGCCGTTGCCCTCAACGATGGCCGAAGGGTCTACGTCGTCTTCGACTCGGACGTGGCGACGAAGCCCGAGGTACGCCAAGCGCTTGATCGCTTGAAGGGGTTCCTCGAGGCCAAAGGTGCCGAAGTCTTCGTCATCTGCCTACCGGCCGGGGATCGTGGGGAGAAGGTAGGCCTGGATGATTTCCTTGTTGCCGGGCACAGCGTTGACGAGCTACTGGCGCTCGCTTCGCCCGAGCTGCGCACTCCGGCCGAGTCAGGTGGCCTCGAAGCCGAAGGAGAAGGGGCGAAGCTGATGCCCTCGCCGGCGGCGCCTTACGACGTTGCAGAAAAGCTGACCGATGAGTCGTATCGAGATGCCGATGGGACTCTTCTGCTCCGCTCATGGCGAGGAGATTTCTACGACTGGAACCGCACCTCGTGGGTCAAAGCCGAGGCAGCAGCGGTGAAGAAGGAGCTTTACCGCCGTCTAAAGCCCGCCGTCTATTGGTCGGAAGGCGAACTCACGCCGTGGAATCCGAATCGGCACAAGGTAGGTGATGTGATCGAAGCCCTTGCCGCAGTCACCCACACGCCCCAAGACGTCGAGACACCCAGTTGGCTCGAGCGATCGGCGAACGATCCGCCGGCCCACGAGCTCGTCGCGGTTAGCAACGGTTTGCTGCACGTGCCGACGCGCCGGCTGCTCGACCACACGCCGAGGTTCTTCAACTCCGTAGGGGTGCCCTTTGACTACGACGAGCGGGCTGCCGCTCCCATGGTGTGGCTCAACTTTCTTGAGGACCTGTGGCCTGACGACGCCGAAGCGATCGCCGCCTTGCAGGAATGGTTCGGCTACGTGATCTCCGGCGATACGCGGATGCACAAGATCCTTTTCCTCCTCGGCCCAATGCGCTCGGGTAAGGGCACGATTGCCCGCGTCATCAGGGAGCTCATCGGTCGCGCCAACCATTGTGGTCCAACACTGGCGTCTCTCACAACGAACTTTGGGTTGCAGTCATTGATTGGCAAATCGCTCGCGATCGTGGCCGACGCTCGACTTGACGCCAAGAACGCGAACATCGTCGTCGAACGGCTGCTGTCAATCTCAGGCGAGGACGCGCTCACCATTGATCGCAAGTACCGCGAACACTGGTCCGGAAAGCTCGACGTACGCTTCATGATCGCTTCAAACGAGTTGCCCAGTCTTGGTGACTCGTCCGGAGCGATTGCCACGCGATTCATCATCCTCAGGCTGATTCGGACCTTCTTGGGCCAGGAGGACCACGACCTCACCGAAAAACTGCTTGCGGAACTGCCGGGCATCCTGAACTGGTCGCTCGACGGTCTCGATCGGCTTAGCGCCCAGGACCGTTTCACGGAGCCTGCCAGTTCCCTCGAAGCGATCGTTGCCCTCCACGATGCCGTGAGTCCGATCTCTGCCTTTTTACGGGATCGTTGCATGAGAGGACCTGAGTATGAGGTTCCTGTCGACAGGCTCTACGAGGTATGGCGGGAGTGGTGCTTGGAGCAAGGACGAGACCATCCAGGGCCGAAGTCCACCTTCGCCAAGAACCTGCACTCCGTTGCGCCCGAGGTCCGTAAGAGTCGGCCACGCATCGATGGCACGCGTGGGTACGTGTACGTGGGCATAGGGCTCAGTGCTTACAACCGCTCGACGGACCAACAATGGCCTGGTCCCGGGACCAACCCGGACCGTGTCCAAGTGGTCCAAGGCGTGGTCTCGGGTGCGAACTCGCAAAAGCCGAGGTTGAAGCTGGTGGTCCCAGACGGTCCGGGTGAATCGCCAATCTTCCCGGAGCCGGTGCCGGAAGAGGATCGCCGGACTTCGTCGAAGGCTCCTGACCGCGCCACGACTGAGCCGGACGTGCGTGACGAGGAAGCAGACGAAGCCTCCGGGCTCGAGCAGCCTGCAAGGCCGCCGCGCCGGCGGGAGACGATATGACGCCGGCGGACCTGCTTGCAGAGTTAGCTCGGCTGGCCGTAGTCGTTGAAGCGAGTGACGACGGCCGGCCGATGCTCGATGGAGTGTTCGCCGAAGAGCTCATGACGGCTGCACGTGCGCACCGGTGGCTGTTTACCTGGGGCTTGCGAGGAGCCCGGAGCGGGCACTCCTGGTTCGTGTGCGACGCCTGCTCCGAGCTTCAACTCCTCTCCCGCGAGAGAGGCTGCGGCTTGAAGCCGGGCTGCAAAGGACGGATGCATCGTGCTCCTGCTCCGGCCTTCATACCGTCCGACGTGATTGGGTCGGAGCTCGAGGCCTCGATGGAGAACCAACATAGCCGGCGAGGCTCGCCCGAGGAGTTTACCGAGAACGGACTGATGCGATGAAACTGCAAGCAACTGCGGTCGCGTCCCGCCAAGTGGTGGGGATTGACTCGGTAATCCCCGGCGGCGATCAGTCCGGCGAGACGAGCTCGGGGACTTCCGCGAGCTCATTGTCGCGCTCGCCCATGAGCTTTGCCATCGAGCCTTCGGAGAAGTAGCGGCGGTCGGCTGCCTGCCACTCGTCGTGAATGTCCAATAGGACGCACCCGGCAAGTCTCGTGACGGCGTCCTCGTTCGGGAAGATCCCGACGACTCGACAGCGCCTCTTCAACTCGCGATTGAGGCGCTCGAGCGGGTTCGTTGACCAGATTTGCCGCCAGTGCGCTCTTGGGAAGCTGGAAAAGGCGAGGACCTCCTCTTTGGCCGAGACGAGGAGGCCGGCGGCCTTGTCGAAGCGCTCGGCGAGGGTCGCAACGACGTGGTCGTACTGGGCGGAGATCTCCTCTTCGGTCGCGTAGGCGAACACGGTGCGAAAAGCGGCTGCGACCATCTCTTGTTGTCCTTTTGGGACCCGGGCCAACAAGTTCCTCGCGAAGTGGACCCGGCAACGCTGGTGAGCAGCTCCTTGCATACAACGTCTGAGGGCAGCCACGAGACCGGCATGCTGGTCGGAGATGACAAGGCGGACACCGCGAAGGCCCCGGCGGCGAAGCGAGCTCAAAAAGCTCCGCCAGAAGACCTCGTCTTCTGAGTCCCCGACGGCAAAGCCCAGCACCTCCCGGTGTCCTTTCCCGCTCACCCCTGTGGCGATGACGACGGCCTTTGAGACCACGTGATGGTCGTCTCTTACGTGCAGGTAGGTGGCATCTAACCAGATGTAGGGAAAGCTCGTGTGGTCCAACCGTCGCTCTTTAAAGGCGCTCACGTGGGCATCGAGACCGGCACAGATGCGACTCACCTCGGACTTCGAGATGCCCGCGTCGATGCCGAGAGCCTGCACCAACTCGTCGACGGCCCGAGTCGAGATGCCGTGTACGTAGGCTTCCATCACGACGGCATAGAGCGCCTGGTCGATTCTCCGGCGGGGTTCCAAGATCGAGGGGAAGAAGCTCCCCTTCCTGAGTTTCGGGATGCCGAGACTTACATCGCCGGCTTTGGTGGACACGACCCGGGGCCGGTGACCATTGCGCTCGTTCGTTCGTGACTCGGTCCGCTCATAAAGCCCGGCGCCGATGGCCGAGGAGAGCTCGGACTCGATCAGTTCTTGGAAGACGAGACGGACTGCTTCGCGGACGATGTCGATGCCATCTGAGCTTTTGAGCGCGTCGGCGAGTTCGGACAGGACAGACTGGTCGAGGGCCATCGGGTGATCTCCTTTGTGCGTTCGGGCTTGAACACACCGAGGATCACTCCGGTGGCCCACCTCAGTGGTGGATACCTCTGGTCAAATCAAAGCCCACCACGTCACGGGA
>CAVZYD010000002.1:0-48416 GCA_963779425.1 uncultured Acidimicrobiaceae bacterium | reverse complement strand
TGATCCCCGAATGCCGACCGTGTGATTGCAGGAGGGTTGGAGGAAGGCGGGGTTGGAGGAAGGGCGGGGTTGGAGGAAGGCGGGGTTGGGAGGAAGGCGGGGTTGGAGGAAGGCGGGGTTGGAGGAAGGCGGGTTGGAGGAAGGCGGGGTTGGAGGAAGGCGGGGCTGGAGGAAGGCGGGGTTGGAGGAAGGCGGGGCTGGAGGAGGTGGTGCTTGGAGGAGGTGGTTGGCGGCCGTGACGTGTGGACTGTGTCATGCTCCTCCCATCCTCAACATCCGTAGACGGATTCCTGGTCGTCCCGGCCATGAGACATGCGTGAGACTTGCGTCATGACCGGTGGTCAGGTGACCTCGAGGGACGTCGACGGCGACCTTGGGGACCGTTTCGAGGCCTTCTACCAGGTCCACTGCGGGCCGATCGTCGCCTATGTTCGCCGGCGCGTGATCGCCGACGAGGTCGACGACGTCATCGCGGCAAGTCTTCTTGGTTGCGTGGCGCCGCTTTGATGTGATTCCCTCCGCCCCGGAGGACCGCCTGTGGCTTTTCGGCGTGGCACGGCGAATGGTTGCCGACCATCGTCGCTCGACGATCCGGCGACTCCGGCTTCACGAACGACTGGCACGGGAGACACGAGGATCACGCGACGAACCGGAAAGCTTTGGGGCGCTCCGCTCGAGGATCGACGCCGCCCTCACCGCCCTACGGCCTGCCGAACAAGAAGTGCTTCGGCTCGTGCTCTGGGACGACCTCAGTCACGCCGAGGCGGCGGCTGCGCTCGGCTGTTCAGTCAATGCTGTCGAAGTGCGTTACCGCCGTGCTCGAACTCACTTTCGCGACGCCTATCTCTCGCGCACGCCGACCCGTGAAGGCGAACCCCGCGCTCGACAAGATCACCATTGGCTTTCCCGCTTCGAGCGGGACGTACCCATCTGGAGGTTCCATGCCCCGCGCGCTCATCACCGGTATCACCGGACAGGACGGCCGATACCTTGCTGAACTGCTCATCGGGAAGGGTTATCAGGTCCACGGAATGATCCGCGGCCAGAACAACCCGAAGGCGAGAATCGTTCAAGACGAAATCCCAGAGATCGAGCTGATCGACGGTGACCTAACCGACCTCTCTTCGCTCATCGGCGCCGTCGAGCAGGTGCAGCCGGACGAGGTCTACAACCTGGGCGCGATCAGCTTCGTCAAGCTCTCCTTTAGCCAGCCGGAGCTCACCGCTGATGTGAGCGGCTCGGGGGTCCTGCGGATTCTTGAAGCCGTCCGCATCGTCGGGGGAGCGAACAACCCGATTCGCTTCTACCAAGCAGCGACCTCCGAGATGTTCGGAAAGGTCACTGAGATCCCCCAGCGGGAGACGACGGCGTTCCACCCCCGGTCGCCCTACGGGTCCGCCAAAGTGTTCGGCTACTTCACGACACTGAACTACCGCGAGTCCTACGGTATCCACGCGTCGAACGGCATCCTCTTCAATCACACGAGCCCGCGTCGCGGGCTCGAGTTCGTCGAGCGCAAGATAACCAACGCCGTCGCACGCATCTCTCTCGGTCTCCAAGACAGACTCACCCTCGGCAACCTCGACACCTCCCGCGACTTCGGATACGCCGGTGACTACGTGGACAGCGATGTGGAGGATGTCTCCAACAGGACGAACCGGGCGACTACGTCGTCGCGACTGGCCGGACTTGGTCCATTCGCCAGGTCCTCGCTCTCGCCTTCCAGGCAATCGGAGTCGATGACTGGTCCTCTTACGTCGCGACCGACGACCGCTTCCTCCGTCCAGCCGAAGTCGATCATCTCGTCGGCGATGCGTCGAAGGCGAAGAGCGTCCTCGGTTGGGAGCCAAAAGTCGAGTTTCCGGCCGTGCTCCAAGAAATGGTTCGCAGCGACATTGATGCGGAGCGGGCAAAGGTCGGTTTGGCTTGATCTGAGCAGCCGGTGAGTGCGGTCTCGGGACGAGGGTAGAGGGTGAGGACCATTAGCCTGGAGGCCTAGGTGCGTCCTATATAGGAGGGGTCATCGGGATCACTCCGATAGGAGGGACGCTATGACCGCCCGGGTCGGCTTCAACGCTTTGGGCCAGCAATGCCACGCGAGCTTGGTCATTTCATGACAAGAAGGAGCGCGAGCCCACTCCTGTTCACCGTCGCCGAGGCAGCCGAGACCCTCGGGATGGGGCGGTCGACTCTGTACGCCGCGATCAAGTCCGGATCGTGTCCGCTCGCCGTGACCCGGATCGGAAAGCAGATCCGTATCCCGCGGGCAGCACTTGAGCGCCTTGCGGGAGAGGGGGGATCAACAAACGGACCTGTCCGCGACGATCATGCTTCCTTGCGCGACTCTTGTCCGACCTGTGGCCGACCTTCGTCGAGCAGGCGGCCCACGAACTCGGCGGCCTTCTGGTCCTCCTCGGTAACGGCATCTGTGTAGTGGCGTGCCATGTGCACCGTCGCCCAGCCGAGCCGGGCTTGCTTTTGGCGTTCGGAGACGACCGAGTCGAGGACGGTGGCCTGGAAGTGACGAAGCGAGTGCAGGTGGACGTCACTTGCCACCTTGGCCCTGTCTCGCATGCTCGCAAAGGCATGGCTCATCACATCTGGATAAGGAGGCGTCGCACCGCCGGGCTCGAAGGAGAAGACGAAGCTCTCGTCCTTGAGTCCGGTCTCGCACATGGCGGCGAGTTCGCGTTGTTCGTCCCTAAGAGCGGCGAGGATCTCGACGGTGCCCGGGTCGATGCTGAGCCGGCGGATGCTCGCCCGCGTCTTCGGGCCCTTCACGATGGCCCCGCCACGCGAGGTCACAATCGACTCGTCGATGGTTATCGTCCGCGCCTCGAAATCGACGTCGCTCCAGCGAAGCGCACAAGCTTCCCCCCGCCTCACACCGGTAGCGGTCACCAGGCGGATGAACGCCGCCACGCGTGGGTCCTCCTCCATACAGGCGCGAAGCAATGCCGCGACCTCGGTTGCCTCAGGGGCTCGCACGACCCGATCCGCGTCCATCGACCAACTGGGCAGTTCGGTCTCGGCGACTGGGTTCGGGAGCACTCCTCCACTCCAGCGCCGGGCAAGACGGCACGTGCGGTTCAATACGGCGCGGGTCTGTCTCACGCTGGCTTCGGCGAGACCATCGGCCTTCAGCTTGCGAAAGAAGCGCTCGAAGTCATAGGCGCTCAGCTCGGAGATCTTGCGACGCCCGACCGAGCGTTCGACGTGGACCTGCCAAATGCTCTCGTAGCGGCGCGTCGTGGACGGCGACAAGTCCTGCCACCCGTTCAGCTTCCAGGCGTCGAAGGCGGCGTTCAAAGTGGTGCTCGACGCCCAGATGTTTTCGAGATCAGCCTTATTTTCCTTGGCCTGCTCGACCTCGGTTACGAGTGCGGCGAGGGCGCGCTGTGCGGAACGCTTGTTCCCGATGAAGCGGTCGTAACGATGCTTCACGCGTCCGGACGAGTCACGGCCGACGTAGACGCGCAGCTCGTAAACGTCGGGCGCTTTCACTAGCCGCAGACTCCCCGCCACTCAGTTCCTCCGAAATTGTTGGGTGGAATGTTGGGTGGGAGACTACCACTCGGGTATCACGAATTCGAAACGCATCGCTTGAGCTGCTATTTCTATGGTGGGCCGCCCGGGGCTCGAACCCGGCACCTTGGGATTAAAAGTCCCCTGCTCTACCCGATGAGCTAGCGGCCCTTCTTTGAGATTCTCGCACCCATCTAAATCGTTCTCGCAATGGCGGCGACAATCCTTGCATGCCAGCCACCGCAGCGTCCCTAGCGTTTGTCGGTAATCCGGTGCTGGCGATCAGGGGGGATCTGTCGGAACATTACAGAAGTGTTTGTAATGTTTTCTGTAGCAAAGTGTGACAAGGTGACACATTTCATGGCACAATGTAACAGAAGCGTGTCAAAATCATTACGGGCACTAGGCCTGAAAGGAGGCCAGAATGCGACATCGTCGGGTACGGCTCGCTCTGGCCTCCGCGGCTCTTTCCGCCGCTGTGCTAGTCTGCCGCAGGTGGACCTGCCGCAGCCAGTGTCGGCACCGAAGGTGAGCCACGACCTTGTACGTGGCACCAGCCCGTGGGTCGGTCCAGACTTTCTCCTGTCTGCCAGAAGGCCAGCTATAGCGACATCAATGACGCGCCTCGCAGCGAGGCTATCGCCGGTGACGAAATTGTCGTTTGCCCCGGCACCTACAGCGGGTCGGTATCGATCACGACGAACTCGACGACCCAGCCGGTGATCACCACCGGAGTCGAGGTGAACAAGTCGGTCGATCTGGTTGGCCTACGCGGCGCCACTATCGACGCCGTCGGCCTTGACAATGGTGTGACCTTCTATGACGCCAGATCCGCCAAGCTACGCGGGTTCACGATCAGCGGGAGCCCTCGGCGAGGGTGTTTATGCCGTCGTGTCGACAAAGATTTCCATCGCCGACAACGTCGTTCGGGACAACGACGCCGGCACCGCGTTCAGCGGCTACGCAGAGTGCAAGACCTCGGCCGGGCTTCAAGGCTCCTGCGGCTACGGCATCCACCTCCTCTCGGTCACAGACTCGACCGTGCTCGACAACACCGTGCAACTGAACTCCGGCGGGATCCTCTTGACAGACGAGTGGGGCCCGACCCACGCCAACACAGTTCGCGGCAACGTGGTCAAGGACAACAAGACCTACTCCGGCATAGAACTTGCCGGGAACAGCAGTGCTGCCCTCGGCTCCCTCGGGGTGCCTACGCCGAAGCTGGGCGGCGTCTACGGCAACACAATCAGTCACAACATCGTGATCTCCAACGGCACCGGTGGCCAGGGCGGGGGGATTCTGCTCACGGCGAGCGTCAATGACGGGGCCGCCTACTCCAATCTCATCTTCGGCAACGAGATTGACAGCAACGGTCTCGGCGGCATCACGATCCACAAGCACTTCGCTCTCTCCAACCTCGATGGCAACACGATCGCCGACAATTTCATCGGCTCCAACAACGTCGCTGGAGAGGCGGCGGATTCATCCACCACGGGCATCTTCGTAGGGCGCGACTTCGCCTCTTTCCCGCCAGTCGCGGTCACCATCTACGACAACACGATCTCGTTCGACCACTACGGGATCTTCGATAACGCCGGCGGATCGAGACTGACCCGGTTCGGCAACCACTTCGTCCACGTCGCCGTGGACATTAGGGCCTGATTCACAGACTGCCGGCGTCGTCAGCTCGGCCTGTGGTCTGTGCCAATCTGGGCGCACACGACGGCGCCCCCTAAAACTGGCTCAGCGCTGTCTCTCAGGCAAGCGAACTCAGGCCCAACCCTCCTCCTCGGCGTCGAACAAAAAGCTCGGCCGCCTGGTGGCCCGCATCGTCTCTTCGATCCCAGGCTCCTCGGCATCAAAAAGACCAGCGGTGCCATGAGATCCGGGAGAAGTCGCACCCGCCGCGCCGTCGTCTGGCGCCGCGGCTAGGTCACCGACGATGGTGACATCTTCGCGGCCCATCTCTGCCAAGAGGTCGGAATCGGGCGAAACGCTATGCCGCCCAGGCCTTGTGCCCGCTTCCTCCTCGGCCCCGAGCAATGGCTCGGCTGCTCGAGGCGAGGCTGCGGCCACGCCTGGTGTGGGACGCCCGAGGGGGCTGCGTGCCATCTCTTCGACGACGGCCTGGACCGTGGTCTGTAGTCGGGCAAGCTCCGCGATGGCGCCTTGACGCTGGTCGTACAGGTATGTGATCTGCGAGACAGCCCGCTCTCGGTCCTGCTCGATGCGCTGCAAGTAGGCGTGGCGGCGGCGCTCGGTCTCGTCGCGGATCGAGAGCGCCCGCCTCGTGGCCTGATCGACGATCTCGGCAGCTTCGCGGCTCGCTACGTCGCGCAGCTCGCTCACTTCTGCTGCAGCGACCTCGCGTAGATCCTTGACCTCGGACGAGGCCGACTCCCGTAGCTCGTTGACCTCGCGCTCGGCCTCCTGGCGGAGGGTATAGGCACCCTCCCAGGCTTCTTGGAGGATGCGCTGGACGCGCTCGCCCAGGGTGTCGAGAGCCGGTGGCTGCGCAGTGCGCGTCTCACTTTCGTAGACGGCGACACGGCGGTGCAGCTCACGCAGCTGACCGACGGCCGCGGCGAGCCGGCGTTCAGATTCAGAAGCGCGGTGCAGGGCATCATCGAGGCGTCGCTGTTGGTCCGCAACGTACCGGTCGACCTGTTCGGGGTCGTAGCCTCGCCTGTAGACGTTGAAGATCGGGGTGGCGACCTCTTGCTCTGCGACTGCCTCGTTATCGTCCATTTTCCCTCCAAGTTCCCCTCCGCGGATGCTACTTAGCGGTCACCTGAAAAGCGGGGATCCCCCGCCAAAAACAAGGCTCAGAGGGCTATGCCGCTCGCGATTGCTCGACGCCGCCTTACATTCGGTGCAAACTGAGGCCGGCCATCCGGCGAGGGCGGCCATGGGACGACAAGGAGGATTTCGATGAAGGCCGACGTGAAGGGGTCCATTCTCCCGGTGCTGGAGCTGATCCTCGATCCTGGTGAAGCCGTCGTCTCGACCCATGGCGATCTCGCCTGGATGACGACGAACATCCAGCTCAGCCAGTCCACGAACACCGGTGGAGCAGGGGGTTTCATGGCAGGTCTGAAACGGGTGGCCGGCGGGGCGGGCATCTTCCTCACTCGCTACGAGGCCTCCGGTGCCCCGGGCATGCTCGTGCTGGCGGCAAAGCTCCCCGGCCGCATATTCCCAGTCGAGATTGCCCCGGGATCTGAGTACATCGTCCACCGCCACGGGTGGCTGTGCGGCACACCGGGCATCTCGCCGACGGTCGCGTTGCAACAGAGCTTTGGTGGCGCCATCTTCGGCGGCGAGGGCTTTATCCTCCAGCGCCTGGAAGGCGAAGGCACCGCTTGGATCGAGCTTTCTGGGGAGGTCTCGACCTACGAACTGGCGGCCGGCCAAAGCCTCTGCGTCCATCCCGGACACGTGGGTGCCTTCCACGCCACGGTCAGCTTCCAGACGACGCGCATGCAAGGCATCGCCAACTACATGTTCGGCGAGGACGGCCACCACGTCGTAGTCCTCACCGGTCCCGGAACCGTCTGGCTGCAGAGCATGCCGCTTCCCAACCTGGCCCACGCCCTCAGCCCCTACCTCGGCGAGAAGCACGACAGCAGCTCAGTGGCTGCAGGCATGGGGGGCGGCGTCCTCGGAGGAATGCTTGGCCGCAAGTTCTGATTCCGCTCCCATGCCACTGACCGATAGCCCACCAGCGGACCTCGTTGCCGCCCCCGTCCTCGAACGGGTGCTGCACGAAGCTCTCCGCGAAGGCGGAGACTTCGCCGAGGTCTTCGTCGAGGACCGTTCGAACTGCTCGATCCTCCTTGATGACCGAAAGGTCGAAGAGCTCTCGAGCGGGCGCGACCGGGGAGCGGGGATAAGGGTGATCGTCGGCGAAACGACCGGTTTCGCTCACACCGCCGACATCTCCGAAGCGGGCTTGATGAGCGCGGCCGAGGCGGCCGCGGCTGTCGCCCGCGAGGGCGGTGGCGGAGTCCGTGAAGTGGCTCTCGCAAGAAGGTCGGTGCAGCACCAGCAGGTGGCAGTGCTCCCCGGGAGCGTCGCGAAGTCAGACAAGGTTGATCTCCTGCTTCGTGCTGATGACGCCGCCCGGTCGGCTGGGCGGGCCATCGTCCAAGTGAGCGCCGGCTACGGAGACGGCCGGCGCCGCATTCTCGTGGCCAACTCCGACGGGTTGCTCACTGACGACGACCGCGTCCGGACCCGCTTTTTCGTCACTTGCGTCGCCTCCGGCGACAGCGGCATGCAGACGGGCTCCGAAAGCCTGGCCTTCACCCTCGGCTATGAGATGTTTGCTGACCACCCAGTCGAAGAGGCGGCCGCCAAGGCCGCCAGGCGGGCCATAACCAAGCTCGACGCACGCCCGGCTCCGTCGGGGGTTGTGCCCGTCGTTCTAAAGCGCGGCAGCGGTGGCTTCTTGTTCCACGAGGCCTGCGGACACGGCCTCGAAGCCGACCACATCTTGAAAGACAGCTCGGTCTACACGGGCCGTGTCGGCGAACTTGTTGCGAGCCCAGGGGTGACCCTTGTCGACGACGGCACCTTCGGCCCGAACTGGGGCACCTTGGCTATAGACGACGAAGGGCGCCCGACGCAGCGCAACGTACTCATCCAAGACGGCGTCCTCACCGACTACATGTGGGACTTCCTCCGGGCCCGCAAGACTGGCAGGGCCTCATCAGGCAATGGGCGCCGCCAGAGCTACGAGGACCTTCCCATGGTGCGGATGACAAATACCTACCTGATCGCAGGCAAAGAGGACCCAGATGAAATCGTGGCCCAGACTCCGAAGGGGATCTACGTGGCCCAGCTCGGGGGCGGTCAGGTCAACACGGCGACAGGAGACTTCGTGTTCGGGATGACCGAGGCCTACCTGATCGAGGATGGCCGCGTGACCGAGCCATTGCGAAACGCCAACCTGATCGGCAACGGGCCTGACGTGCTGTCGAAGATCGACGCCATCGGCAACGACTTCGAGATGTCCCCAGGCACCTGCGGCAAGGACGGTCAGAACGTCGCCGTCGGCTGCGGTCAGCCGACGCTTCGCGTGACGGGTGTCACCGTAGGCGGTACCGCAGGTGCCTGATCTGCTCGGCTTGGCCAGACGAGTCCTCGATAAAGCAGGTGCGGACGAGGATGTCGAGGTATATGTCGCTCACGGCAGGGAGACCTCGATAAGGGTCTTCGAGGGAGAGATCGAAGAGCTCACCGCGGCGGAGTCTGCCGGCGTGGGCGTCCGAGTGATCTCCGAGGGGAGGCAGGGCTTCTCCTATGTCGGGGCCCTCGACGAGTCGGCGGCGGCCGACGCCCTCCTCGAGGCACGCGACAACGCCAAGTTCGCGACGGTCGACGAGCACGCCGGACTCGCCTCTCCCGACGGCGTCGCCGCCCCTGTGCTCGATCTCTGGCGGGAGGAGCTCGTCTCGTTCCCGACAGACAAGAAGGTCGCCCTCGCCGTCGAGCTCGAGCGCCAGGTCCGCGCAGGCGACACCCGCATCCGCCAAGTGGTCTCGTCCGACTATGTCGACGGCCTCGGCGAGACGGCCATCGCCACCTCACGAGGGATCGCCGTCTCGAGCCGCCAGACAGGTTGCTACCTATTCGTCCACGCCGTCGCGGGGGACGGCGATGACACCCAGACGGGATTCGGCTTCTCGGTGGGCCGCGCCCCAGGAGAGCTCGATGTTGGCCTCGCCGCCAGTGATGCCGTCGACCGGGCGACGCGCCTTTTTGGGAGCAAAGAAAGCCAAGAGCGCGAAGCTGACAGCGGTCTTGGACCGCCGGGTGACGGCTACCTTGCTCGGGATCCTCTCGGGAACGCTGTCGGGCGAGGAGGTCGTCAAGGGACGCTCGCTTTTTGCGGGTCGCATTGGTGAGCAGGTAGGCGTCGGCGAGCTGACCCTTGTCGATGACCCCACGAACCCCCTCGCCTACGGCGCGTCCGAGTTCGATGCCGAGGGCCTTGCCTGCCGCCGCAACGCGCTCATCTCGAAGGGCGAGCTGAGCGGATTCCTCTACAACACCTACGCGGCCAACCTCGCAGGCACGTCCTCGACTGGCTCGGCGGTGCGAGGGGGGTTCCGGACGACCCCGGGCGTTGGGGCGCAGGCCCTCTATCTCGAACCCGGAACCCGAGACCAGTCCGAGATCATCTCTCTCGTCGGAGACGGATTTCTCGTCCAGTCGATCACGGGCGTCCACTCAGGTGTCAACCCTGTGAGCGGGGACTTCTCAGTTGGGGCAGAGGGCCTCATGATCCGCGGCGGCGAGCTCGCCGAGCCTGTCCGCGAGGTCACTATCGCCTCCACCATCCAGCGCATGCTGCAGCACGTCGTTGCCATCGGCTCTGACATCGAGTGGCTGCCCGGTGCCGCCACGGGAGTGACTCTCGCCATCGACGAGATCTCTCTCAGCGGGTCCTGACCGAGCCGAAGGCGGCGGCTAGGACGCTGCTGCGGCCTTCGAGGCCTTGCTTTCGCCTTTGGCCGGCGACGAAGGTGCTGCGGCCGGCGCGGTCGCCTTTTCGGCCGATCCGCCATCGGCGCTCGCCCTGACCGACTCGCCAGCTGACGGCGTGGCTGCAGGTTCAGAGCTTGTGGCCGAGCCCGTGGCGGCGGGCTTCACGCTCGAGTGACCCTGGCGGCTGTCGTTTCGATAAAAGCCGCTCCCCTTGAAGACGATCCCGATGCTGCCGAAGACCTTTCTCAGGTCCCCCCCGCAGTTGGGGCACTCGGTCAGGGCCTCGTCCTTGAAAGACTGCACGACTTCGAGATGTTCCCCGCATGACTTGCACGAATACTCGTAGGTCGGCATGAGTCCCTTCTGCCCTTCGAGTCCACCAGCCTCACCATCCCGCCGACGGTCTGGCGTTGGCACTCTCGCTTTACGAGTGCCAAGTATATCGTGGCAGGCGAGCGGAGTACCACGGAGGGGAGAACCATGGCAAAGCGGGACGACGAGATGGCCCCTCTAGAAGACGTGCAACGCGAGGTACTCCGCTCGTGCTCGCCGCTTCCGCCTGTCAAGGTCCAGCTCAGCGACTCGCTCGGCCTCGTCCTCGCCGCCGACGTACGGGCGCCAGCGCGACCTCCCCCCGTTTGATAACACCGCCATGGACGGCTACGCCGTGCGCTCGGTCGACACTTCAGCTGCGCCAGTCGAGCTGGCCGTGATCGGCGCGCTCGCCGCCGGCGCCGCACCGGCCCTCAGTCTCGAGCCCGGCACGGCGATCCAGATCATGACAGGCGCGCCCGATCCCACCCGGTGCCGACGGCATCGCGATTGTCGAGCGAACCGAGCCCGGCTCCAAGCAAGGAACTGTCCGCGTCCTGGACCGGGTAAGCCCGGGCGAGTACATCCGCCGCGCAGGTTCTGACCTGCGCCTAGGTGACTTGGCTGCTGGCGAGGGAACCGTCATCGGCCCGGCGCACGTCTCATTGCTTGCGAGTGTCGACGCCCAAACCGTGACCGTCCACCCAAGGCCGAGGGTCGGCGTCGTCTCGACCGGCGATGAGCTCGCGGACGTCTCTTCGCCTCTCGGGCCTGGCCAGATCCGCGACTCGAACCGCCAGGGGCTGCTGGCAGCACTCCAACGTGACGGGTTCGTGGGCGTCGACCTCGGTGTTCGTCGCGACGAGGAGGCTGCGATCTCTGCTGTGCTCAGACAAGGCGTGAGGAGCTGCGACGCCGTCCTCACCTCGGGAGGGGTGAGCATGGGTGAGTTCGACTTCGTCAAGGTTGCCCTCGAGGCGCTCGTAGGCGAGCAAGGCGGTCAGGTCCACCAGTTCAAGGTGGCGATCAGGCCCGCGAAACCTCTGTCCTTCGCCGCCGTGTCGCCAGGAGGGACGCAACGTCCCCATCTTCGGCCTGCCCGGCAATCCGGTCTCGTCGATGGTCAGCTACCAGGTCGTCGCTTTGCCGGCACTTCGTAGGCTTGCCGGACACCGCTCGCCACTCCCCCGCCGGCTGCCGGCGGTCGCCGCCGACGATTTCGAACGACGCCCTGACGGCAAGCTGCATCTTGTTCGAGTCATTGCGGCTATGGGCCCCGACGGCCGGATCGTCGTCCGCTCTGCGGGTGCCCAGGGCTCACATCAGCTCGCCGCCCTGGCGCCGCCAATGCTTTGGCGCTCTGTGCCAGATGGCGACGGCGTCTGCACTGGCGAAGAGCTCCAGATCCTGCTTACCGGGCTCGCTGGAATGAGGTTCGCGGCAATTGAGCGAGCGATCTCGCCAAGCCCGGTGCCGGCATTCCGGCTCATGCTTGCAGGCCCGCTCGATCTGGGCACGCTCAGCACTCACCGACATAGACTTCTCGCCAATGCCGAACCGCGGACTGACCCACGTCGACCCGCTCGGCCGGGCTCGAATGGTGGACGTCACTCCAAAAGAGGCGACTCACCGCCGGGCGCTAGCCGCGATGCAAGGTCCGGATGCTCCCCGAGACGACGGCGAAAGATCGCAAGCAATGCGATCAACAAGGGTGACGTGCTCGGCGCGGCGCGGATCGCCGGCATCCAAGCGGCCAAGAAGACGCCGGAGCTCATACCGCTTTGTCACCCCTTGCTCGTCGGCTCGGTCTATGTGAACTTCACCTTCGGTGACGACTTCGTCGAGGTCGAGACTCAGGTCGAGGCCGTCGACCGAACAGGCGTCGAGATGGAGGCCATGACCGCTTGTGCGGTCGCGGCGCTCACGATCTATGACATGTGCAAATCCGCCGACCGTTCGATGGTCGTGGAGGAGCTGTGCCTTTGGGAGAAGACGGGCGGCCGCTCGGGAGTGTGGCGCCGCGCCAATGAGGCCGCAACAGAGCAACATCCACCAGTCCGCCGAGACCGCTTGACTAGCGTTTTCTGAAGTGAGGACGGCCTAGGAGCGTGAGCCTTGTGGTCATAGCTGTGCTGGCAATCATCTGGGTGGTCGCCTTGACCCCGATGATGCTACGCAAGCTCTCCGAGCGCAGGTTCTTAACTCGGTCGATTCGTTCCACCGCCAGCTCCGCGGCATGCGACGCGCATACCCACGGCTCGCCGCAAGTGCCGCGATCACGAGGCGGTGCTTTTCACCTCGTGCCAGCTGGACAGACGAGGCCAGCGGCCTCTGGCCCGGCTCGACGAACGCTAACACGGTAATGGTCGAGCGGCGCCCAGCGACGCTGCCCAGCTGCAGGCGGCACGGCGTCGTCGTGTTCTCCTCGTCCTTGTCACGGACGATGCTCGGGTTCTTCGTGCTCGGCATGATCCCCGCCTTGAGAGTCCTCTGGGGCCTGTCACTGTTGGCCTTCTGCCGCCGCGGCCGGCTACCTGGCCCTGCTTATCTACATGCATCGACGTGCGGTGGAACGCAGAGTCAAGGTCGTAGACATCCGCGACCTACGCCACGAGGCCGGCGTGCCGGTAACCGACGTGCTCGTGATGTCGCCTTTCGGCGCCGGAGCGTAGGTCACGGAAGAGATCGAGTGGGACGAGGACGAGATGCTCGACCCGAGCCTCGACTACGACTATGACGAGATCATGGCCGGCGGCCGCTGAGCAGTTCGTCTTGGACGCTCTCGAGTCGCTGAACCATCAGCTGGCCTGTCGGATGGGGTCGAGTTGTCTCTCCCTCGTTCTTCTGTAAGGCGTGGCTGCGGCTCCGCTAACCTGAGTCGTCGGCCGGACTCGGCCGGGGCGCCTCCAGAGGAAACGATCCGATGGTCACGTACCGGTCGCCCCGGGGGTGTAGCTCAGCTGGTAGAGCGCCACGTTCGCAACGTGGAAGTCGGCGGTTCGAGTCCGCTCACCTCCACCGGTATTTTTCCTGGTCAAAGGCCATCTTCGTCACCTGCTGTATCTTGCTGCTCTCCGTCCATCGCGCGTTCATCGCGCGAGCCCGGCATGAACCGGCCGCTAAGACGATCCGCTGCGGCCTGGTCAGCCTCAGGCACAGCCTGAGCGTAAAGAGCCAACGTCAGTCGCGAATCGGAGTGGCCCATGCGAACCTGCGTTGTCTTCATGTCTGTCCGATCCTCCACGAGCGCCGTCGCCATCGCGCGCCGAAGGTCGTGAAAGCCCAGATTCGGAAGACCTGCCGCCTCACGCGCGGGCGACCAAACACGATTGCGCCAGTTTGCGTAACGGAGGGGTCCTCCTTCGGGCGAGACGAACACGAGCGCGTCGCTATCGGCCTCGGTCAAGCCCCTCCGGCGGAGGTGGTCCGCCAACAGTTCCCGCAATGGCGCTGGCAACGCAATGGTTCGGCGAGAGGCAGCCGACTTCGGTGCATCGAATACCGGGCGCCCCTGGGAATCTCGCGTGATGGTCTCGTTGACCGACACGGAACCGCTGCCTAGGTCCATACGTCCCACACGCAGCCCGGCGACCTCCGAGAACCGCAGGCCCAGCACAGCCCCGAGGTAGACCATGGGCCGGTTGCTCTCGTCCATCGCCGCTACCAGACGAGCAAGATCCTCAGAAAGAGGCATGGATCGTTCGAGCGGCTGGACCCGAGGGAGCTTCACGTTCCGACACGGACTGCGTCCTATTCGGTCGGTCATTTCCGCGTACGCGCAGAGCGACCTGAGAACGCCGTGCGCGCGCCTCACCGTCCTCGGTGCCAAACGTGCGGAAAGGTGATTGACCAACGACTGAACGTCGGTCTGCACGACCGAGTCGATTCGACGATCGCCAAGCGCAGGAAAGATATGGGTCCTGAGGTGATACTCATCAGTGGCCCGCGTGTCGGCGCGCTTTGCCGGGTTGGAAGCCAGCCACTCAGCGCCCAACTCTCTCACCGTTATGCGGCCACGGCCTGGATCGAACATCACCCCACGGAGCCGGTCAGCCTCGGTCGTGGCGGCATATGCGTCCGCCTCTTTCTTGCTCGCAAACGTGCGAGTGACCACACGGCCACCGATCCGGGTGCGGACGTCGTAACGGGTACGAGAATCCGACAGCTCCCGCTTGAAGGCCGACGCAGCCTGACGCCCCTGGTCCGTGTTACGGAAGGCCTTGGTGACACGACGGTCACCATCCCTGCCGCTGACTCGGTAGACAATCTGCGCCACGACCAAGACGCTACGCCGCGGGTGTAGACCTTCGACTCGGCGAGCACGGCGGCCCGGCCCAGCAACCGGTCGCTACTCCTGACCGATCGGCGGGAAGTTGACTGTCACCGTAACGCTGGTCCCGACCCGATCGAGAACGACGTGCCCTTTGCAAGGTTCGTGACGATCTCGGCGAGCTTGTCCAGGAGTCGTTTGATCCACTTGTCGAGCTCCTCGGTGACAGAGCCGATTGGGACCGCCAGACTGTCTGGCTGATCATGCTGGAGGCCAATAGCCTGGTTGATCGTTCCCGCTGCGGCCATCGCCTGGCCAAGCACGTCGTGCGCGCAACACCTTCAGCCTTCGCACTTGGCTGCATGTGAGGCGCTTCGTCAGCCTACGCCAGACTGTTTCGGATGCCCGGCGCTGGTTCTATTGATGCAGCGGAGCGCGATTGTCCAACGACGGCGTCGCCGATCAACCTGTTGACGAACTGCGACAGCGAGCTAACCGGCACACGCCTGCAGCGACCGATGTTGACCGACTGGAGCTCACCACTGGCCATCAGCTCGTAGATGGTCGTCCGTCCGACCGACAGTCGGCGGGCGGCCTCTTCTGGCGTCACGAGCAGCAGGTCGTCGGTGATGCAGGACTCGTTCATGAGGACCTCCGCACGGACAGTCACAGTGCTGGCCCGTCAGCGGTCACCAGAATGGCTGGGCCAGGGGTCATCTCGATAGCCACTGTGCGAGTCGCGAAGTACCTTCCCGCCGGGAGTCGGCTTGAAGAAGAGTCCCTGCGCGAGGGCGACGATTCGTGTGCGGCCCACGCGCGTCCGAGCATGCGGCCCGAGTCGAGGATGTGGATCGCCTGACGCCATCCTCCACCTTCGCCCTTGCACACCCACTCGACGAAATCACCCGTCTGGCCGCAGCCGAGGAAGTGCCGGATGCCGTCATCGAGATGCAGTTGCAAAGAGGGGTAGCGCTCGAAGTGGCCATGGGAGGCCAGCCGAGCTACGTCGTCAAGGCCGTGGCGGGCGCGAGCGGCCTCGAGGGCGGCGAGGTACCGGGTCGTTCGCGGTGACACCGACGTCAGGTGATCGTCATGGGTGGAGCGGAATCGAATCATGGCGCGATGATGCGCCCGGGGACTCACAGCAACACTCACAGGACTACTCACAGCAGTGCTCACAGACGAGCAAACCGGGACGGTTTCTTCGGTTCGACAACTCACAGCAACCCTCACAGCAACACTCACAGGCCCAGGTCACAGCCCTGTGAGTAGAGCGGCTCGGTCAGAGCGTCGCGGCTCATGATCGGGTTGTCGGGGAGGCCGGGGGTAGGGAAGGGTACGTCCTCGGGATCATCGTGCTCGCAACCCGGAACGCGTATTCATGCGTTCTAGTGACGAAAGCGGTCTCCCGAGGCCCTCGGCGTCCTCGCACCACAGGAAATCGTGCAAATTTCTTCGGTTCGACAGCTCACAGGACTACTCACAGCAACACTCACAGATCCAGGTCACAGCCCTGTGAATGGAGGGCTCGATCGAATCGTCGCGGCTCATGATCGGGTTGTCAGCGGAGGCCGGGGCTCAAGAAGCCGCGCAAATTTCTCCTCCTGTGAGTGTTGCTGTGAGTGTTGCTGTGAGAAGTGCTGTGAGTCCCTGGGCGCAACATCATCGTCGTCCCGCAAGAAAGGAGCGACGAAAATGCGCAACGAGGAACCAACCCGCAGTGATCCGCCGCCGCCGGGCTTCACCGGTGACCTCGCCGCTGACGTCGGCACGTCGCTCTCGCGTGAGTCCGAGCTCGCGGACTGCCACGTCGAGCTCCGTCGCCTCTGCGGCCGGCCGTGCTGAGCGCGCACAAGCTCGGCCCAAAGGGCGTCGAGTACTACGTCTCCTACGCCGGGCGCGGCGCGGAGGGCTACTGGCTCGGCAAGGCCGCCGCGTCACTGGGCCTTGTCGGTGCGGTCGACCCGGCGGCATTCCGCGCCCTCGCGAAAGGCGAGCACCCGGACGGGGGTCGGCTCTTGGAACGCGTCGCGAGCGACCACACACCGGGCTGGGATTTCACCCTTTCGGCGCCGAAATCAGTATCGCTCGCCTGGGCGCTCGCCGACGAACCGCTGCGGGCGGCACTTGTTGAGGCGCACCGTGGGGCAGTCAAGGCGGCCTTCTCGTTCCTCGAAGACGAAGGTGGCCGGGCACGGCGCGGGTTCGGTGGCCGCGACGGGCACGTGCCTGCGGGGCTCGCCATGGCCTGCTTCGTCCACCCCGCCTCGCGAGAGCTTGATCCGCAGCTTCATACGCATGGGATCGTCTGCAATGTTGTAGAAGGAAGCGACGGGCGCTGGACCGCTCTCGACTCCCGCATGATCTACCTGCACCGACGCGCGGCGGCTTCGATCTACCGCGCGGAGCTTCGTGAGCGGGTAGCTGCGATCGGTGGCCAATGGCTCACGCCGGACCGGCGCGGCCTGTCCGAGCTCGAGGGCTTCAGCCGCGAGGTGCTGCGCAGCTTCTCGCAGCGGAGGAACGCGATCGAGGCGGAGCTCGAGCGCACCGGGCGATCGGGGCCAAGGGCGAGCGAGGCGGCGTGTCTGAAGACGCGACGCGACAAGCTCGACGTCGAGCTTGTGGAGCTGCGCGACACCTGGGCCGAACGTGCCCGGGCGCTCGGGGTGACCCGTGAGAGTGTCACCGCGCTCTTGGACGGGACCGACCGGCGCGTCGCGCCAACTGTCGCCGAAGTGGCGACAGCTCGCAGTGAGCTCGTCGGGGCGGCGGGGCTCACCCGCGCACAGGCCGCGTTCACCCGCGACGACGTGGTCGTCGCGTGGGCTGAGCGATGCACCCAAGGCGCTCGGCGTGCCGAGCTCGAAGGGCTCGCCGACGACACCCTCGCCGATCCCGCCGTGGTTCCCCTCGTCGTCGCGGATGAGACAGGACGGCCGCTCACGACCGACCGTCCCCGTGACAGCCATACGATCGTCCGCCTCGTGCGCGCGCCGGCTTCTGGGACCGCGACGCTCACCTGTGCGCTTCGCTATTCGACCACCGAGATGTTGAACACCGAATCTCGCCTCCTCGCCCTCGGGCGTGCGGGCCTCAAGGGATCCTGCGGGATTGCAGACGCGGTGCGCCTCGAGGCGGTGCTCGCGGAGCGGGGAGACCTCTCCTTCGAACAGGCGGCGATGGTGCGGTCGCTCTGCAGCTCGGGAAACGGGGTCGAGGTCGTCATCGGCGTGCCCGGCTCGGGCAAGACCTTCGCCCTCGACGCGGCCCGGCGGGCGTGGCAGTCATCCGGTTACCGCGTCTACGGCGCCGCGCTCGCGGCGGAGGCCGCCGCCCAGCTCGAAGCGGGATCGCAGATCCCCTCGGTGACCCTCGACCGCCTGCTCTACGACTTCAGCGCACCGCAGCACCTGTCGCAATACAGCCTCGATCCCCGCAGCATCGTGGTCGTCGACGAGGCGAGCATGGTCGACACGCGCCGCCTCGTGCGGCTGTTGGAGATCGCGGGGCGCGCCGGAGCGAAAGTCGTGCTTACAGGTGATGACCGGCAACTCCCATCGGTCGAGGCGGGTGGCGGCTTTGGCGCGCTCGGCCGCGAGCTCGGAGCGACCCGGCTCGGCGCGAACGCCCGGCAGGTGGCCGAGTGGGAGCGCTCGGCGCTCGATGCGCTGCGCGAGGGCCGTGCCGGTGAGGCGGCCGCGGCCTACTCCCATCACGGACGGGTCCATCGCTCGACCAACCCGGCTGAGCTGATCGGCGACATGGTCGAGCGGTGGTGGGCGGCGCGCGAGTCCGGCGATGACGCCGTCCTCTACGCCTACGCGCGCGACGCGGTCCGAGTCTTGAATGGCCTTGCCCGCCGCCATGTCGAGGTGGCGGGTCGGCTGTCGGGCCCTGAGCTCATCGTCGGGGAGTTCGCGCCCGCCGACCTTGCGCCCCGTACCTATCGGGTCGGTGACGAGCTGTGCTGCCTGCGAAACAGGACGCGCCTCGGCGGCGGGCGCGACCCGTCCGGCAAGGGCGTGCGCAACGGCACCCGCGGCATCATCCAGGCGATCGACTGCCAGTCGCGAGAGGTCACACTTGCAACGAGCGACGGCCGCAGCGTGCGCTTGCCCGCCGAGTACGTGAAGCGCTCCACCGACTACGGCTACGCCTGGACCCTGCACAAAGGACAGGGCCAGACGGTCGGGCAGGCGCCGCGGAGCGACACAGGTGAAGTGGCACGACGTCGGGGTCGGGCGTTCGTCTTCGGCGCGGAGGGCCTGAGTGCTGAGGCGGCGCTCGTTGCGGCGAGTCGTGCGACGGACTCGACGGAGCTGTTCGTGCTCAGCGAGCCGGACGAGACGGCGAGCCCCGGCGATGGGGACGAGGAGCTGGGCCGGGCGTGGAGCCGCAGCGAGCAGCAGCGTCTTGCGCTCGACGAGCTCGAGACCGAAGCTGAGATCGCCCGTCTCGCCGGAGAGCCTCGGGAAGCGCTCGGCCACGAGCGCGACACGCTCGTCTCGTTGATCGGCGCCGGTCCCGCCGTGGACCTGACGACACGCCAGGCCGACGCCACCCGTGAGCTTGGCGTCTCCCTCGTGCAGCGCGACGAGGCGCAGGAGGAAGCGGGAGTGCTCGCGACGATGAGTGCCACAAGCGAAGGGGTCGAGCGCCGCAACCTGCAAGGTCCCTACACAGCGGCACGGCGCCGCCTTGGACGCGCGGAGCGCGACGTGACCGAAGCGGCCGAGGCGGGCGAGGCGGCCGATGCCGCGCTCTGCGCTCAGCAGTCGGTGCGCGCCGTTCTCGGTTCTGACGTGCGCAGTGCCCTCGACCGTCTCGAGATCGTCGACTCCGCGCTCGCCACGCTGCGCCGCCGCGAGATCGCTACGTGGAGCTCGGAGCCACCCGAGTACGTCGTCGCCCTGCTTGGACCCCGCCCGAGCGACGAAGGCCGCGCGCAACGGTGGCAGCAGGGCACCGTCGAGATCGAGGACTGGCGACGCTCGCTTGGCCTAGCCAATGGCGCAGTTTCGCCTAACGCGTGGACGCGTGCGCTCGGCCCGCCGAGCGACGGTTGGGAGGGCCGAAGGCGCCGGCGCGTCGTCGCGAACCTCGTGGCGGTGCGACGCGACCTCGGTCTCGAGGAGACCAATCGTGCTCGGGCCGTGAACGGCGGTCCTTTGCTCGACCCGGCGACGACCGCGGTGCTCGCGCGAGGTAGAAGCGGCGAGTCGCCGTCTGCTCCTCGGGTCCGGGGTGGTGCGCAACTCGGGCGAGAAAGGTGAGATCCGCTCGCGTGCCTCGAGGGGACTTACCGACCTGGCGCAAGAGGAGCGACCCAATCGTCGTGACAAACGAGAATGGAGAAATGGCGCAACGAGAGTGGAACCTCGAAGTGTTCGCGACCGACAGCGGGATAGAGCCGTTCTCGATCTTCGCTGACGAACTCGAAGACTTCGAGTGGGTGGCCCTTGACGCGGCGTTGCGTGCAGTGCTCGCCGTGCGTGGACTCGACCTTGTCCGGACCGAGTGGCTGAAGTCACTCGGTCAAGGTCTTCACGAGTTCCGAATCCGCCACGATGCCGACGAGATCGCCAACATGTTCGGGGGTGGTCCGCGCGCGGAGCGAGGGCCAAGGCGCGTGATCTTGTTGCGCGTCTTCGTGCATTTCCACGGCGACCGAGTGATCCTTCTACTCTCCGGCTACGACAAGGGCGACGACCCGAGCGAGCGGCGCCAGCAACGAGAGATCGCCGACGCACGTCGGCACCTCACCGCGTGGCGCCAGCAAGAGGCGCGACGCGCGGCCGAGCAACGAAAGCGTCGTCGCTGAGACCCGATGCGCGCTCGCGATCGCGTTTGACGTACTATGGGTGAAAGCCCATACTGATCCGAGGAGGCGATATGGCTCGTAGCTATGAAGAGGCTTCGGCGACCCGCCGCGCGCGCCTGCCCATCGCGGCGCGGAGCGACGGGGCGGTCTTCGAGCAGACCTACCGGCTGGCGGTTCAGGTTATGGAACGACGCGAGCTCCTCGGCCTTACCCAGACCGAACTCGCCCAGAAGACCGGCATCGATCAGGGCGACATCAGCCGGATCGAGCGCGGCTCGATCTTTCCGAACGAGAAGACGCTCCTTCGCCTCGCCAACGCCCTCGGCGCGGAGTGGCGGATGGTCGACAAGGCGACAGCCTGAATCCAGCTCTGAGCCGGTGTCGAGCAACGGAGAGTCCTCGTATCTGAACCAGGTCGACGAACCTCGTGGGACGCGCCCGTAGCGAGGCGGACAAGCTCTCGAGCGCGTTCGACGACCCGATCGCTGGGTTGCTCGATCCAGAGGTGACGACGTGGGCGCAGCAGGTCCGGGCCGTGCGCCCCGTGCTGGCGGCAACGCTGCTCTCTGCTGCGGGCGCAAACCTGGAAGCGATCATCCGTCTCGCGCAAAACAACCCGCCTACCGGGTGGCGCCCGACCGGAACCAATCGGGACGACTCTGATTTCGACCTTCTACTGATCTTGCCGGACACTGTGCCGGAGAGTCTGACCGGACAGGCGACGGGCAGGTGTGGCAGACGGCGCAGACGCGCGGCCACGCAGAAGATCGCCGCCGCGACGCGGTCCGAACCGGACGTGGTCAACTCGCCGCTCGTGAACGAGGTCAAGCGGTTCGGGGTCGGGTGCCATAGTGACTGCTCCCCGCCAACACGGAGCGATCGTGAGTGCCGAAACGCTCGATCGTCCGCACCTGGCGTCGTCGCCGGCTTCCTGTCCTGGCGTCCTGGCGTGAACGTGGATGGCGTATTCCCCCTTGCGGAGCATCCTGACGGTCAATGATCAGGGCTCGAGACGGGGCGATCTGGTTCGGACGTGATCGCCGGCGGCGTAGTGGCGGTAGGTCACTCCTGCTTTGACGGCGAGGGCCGCGGCTTTGTCAACGCTGTAGCCGAGCATTCCGGCAACGACACTCGGGGGTGCCTGTGCGACCAGGTCGCGCAGCGCACGGGAGCGGCCGGGCAGGTTCGGGATCCCATGGCGGTGAAGCCGCGTCCGGATCGAGGTGGGGTGTAACGGCTGCCCGGCGGATCGTCCGGGAAACAGCCAGGTGCTGTTGGGGTTGGCCGCGGTGGTGAGGTTCGGCCGGCTTGTCAGGTAGTCCTTGATGATCGCGGCGAATGGCGCCGGAACCGGGGCTGGTGGGTCACCGAGGCGGACCAGCATCTCACCGTGTTCGTCGAGGGTGATGTCGTCAACGCTGAGGCGGGTGATCCGGGAGAGCGGCTGCGCATAGAGCAGGATGAGCATCGCGATCACGCGTTCGGTCAGGTTCATGTCGTCGCCGACTTGGATGCGGCGCAGCAGTTCGACACGCTCGCGCAAGCTGATCAGTTTCGGGATCTCCCGGTGGAGCGGCGGCAACGAGAGACGCGGCATGCGCCGCGTGCGGATGGCCCAGGAGAAAAAGGGCCACAAGGTCTTCTTGGCGGAGTCGGAAGCGGTGGCGAGCCACCGGTCGAGGTCCGCCTGGCGGCAACCGGCCAGGTCGACACCGCGGCTCGCGAGCTCGTCGAGAAACGCCGCAGCGACTCGCAGCCCACAGCGCGCGGCTTGCTCGCGATAAGGGCCGAGCGGACCGTCCTCGACGATCTTGCGCAGCCGACGCAGGACGGACCAGGTGGCATAGGTCTGCAATGTCTTGTGCTGTGCAGGGTCGCTCAACTGCTCCAGCCACCTGGCGAGCCACTGCTCGAACAGGACCAAGTGTCGGTCAGCCGGCGGCAGCACTCCTGCGGCAATGAGCAGATCCCGGACATGCGCCACCGACTTCGGTGGGGACAAGCTGGACAGGCCGTCGTGGGTGAGTGGGACCTCGCCGTGGGCGAGGGCGTGAAGGATGGGTGGCACGTGCGGTTTGGAGAGCCACAAGATGCCGACTCTTGGCCGGTCCATCGCCACGATCCGGTCGAAGAAGGCCACCAGCTCGGGACGGACCCGCCCGGTGCCGTCGTCGAGTTGGACGGTGAGCCGGTCGGAGAGAACGCAGCGGCCGCAGACTCCGCGGTAGTGGTTCCAGCCCTCGTTCCCGCAGCGGGTGCAGGTGAAGTCGCCGAGGCCGCCGGCGCAATCGGTGCAGAAGCGTTCGCCGTCTTCACCGATGCCCGGCAACAGCCGGTGCACCCTGCAGGCGGCGCAGGTCCCGTAGACCTCGCAGGCATTGGCGTAACAGCCCGAGCAGATCCGGCCCTCCGGCCACTTGCGGGACGCGACGAACACGCGCCCTCGGGGATCGTCCTTGTCCGCGGGACGGCTCCTGATGAGCCGCAGCGGCCGGGGGCAGCGGGCGCACTCCATGGGCGCAGCTGCGCTTCGACCGTCCTCGCCCGGGCTGTCCTTTCGCGCTTTCCGGCTCACTCCTCCGGCGCGACGATCCGGGCGCGCACCGGACGCAGGTTGCCCGCGCTCTTCGGCCTCCCCGGAGCTGTCGCGCCCTCGGCGACGACACCGCGGACACCGATGTTGGTCGCCTCGGTGGGGATCAGCTCGGCCGCGTCGACGCCGAAGATGTCGCATAACGCAGCGAGGATCGGTAGCGACAGCCGCTCGGGGGTAGCGGTCACGAGCCGGTGGACCTGGGAGGCGGACAAGATGATGCCGCGCTCGCCAAGAAGCGGCACGAGCTCGGTGGTGGCGTACATCTTGTGCTCGGCCATCACCTCCCGCAGCCGCCAGGTATAGGACACCTTCCGCTTCTGGCGGACCAACGGGCGGGCGCTTTGTCGGCTCATGTCGCACCTCCGAGCAACGACGCGGAATCCTCGGGAACGAGGGCGTGATCAACCATATTGTCGAGGACCCGCCGCAAGGTCCGCGTGCGGAAATCGGACGACACGCACGTGTAGATCGAAGTCGTCGAGGCGTGTTCGTGGCCGACCTGTTCCTGGACGAAACGGGGATCCCAGCCGTCCTCGATGAGGTGGGTGACATAGGAGCGGCGCAGCGAGTGGAAGTCGAGCCCGGGCCCCATTGCGAGGGCGTCGCGGTAGGCGGCGAGGCGGTGGTTGATCACCTCGAGCCCGACGCGCCGGGAGCGCTCGGAGGGCCACGCGGCACCATGGTCTTTCGCACCAAACAGCGGCCGGATCTCGTTGAAGTACTGCTCGAGGACCTCGACGCTCCATGACCACACCGTGAGCACGCTCCGGTGCTTTGGTGGCGAGGAGCGTTGTGCCTTGCCGTATCGGACATAGACGACCCCGTACTCGCCGAACTCCGCGCCATCGGGGTTGGGACCGAAATCGGCGACGTCGAGCATCCGGATCTCGTTGCGCCGCAACCCGAACGCGCAGGCGACCTTCAGCATGGTCGCGTCCCGGAGCGCCGCGACGTAGCCTTTGCGACCGAGGCGCTGCTTCTCCGCGACTTGGTCGTCGGCGTAGTCGAACAGCTCCTGCAACTCCTCTCTCGTGAAGGCCCGCTTGGATGGCTCGGACTCGATGTCGGCGACATGGGCCGCTGCGTTGACCTCGTTGATCACCTGGACCGGGTGCGTGCCAAAGCGCATCTCGCACTCGGTTGTCCAGCCGTAGGCGGGGTCGGCGAGATAGCTGCAAAAGCCGCGGAGGGCGACCTGGTAGCCGCGCACCGTCGATCGGCTGCAGTGGCGGATCGCACGCAGGTCGGCGAAGTACTCGTCGGCCAGCTGTGGCGACCACTCCCAGGGGAAGGCACCGGCGTGGTCGCTGAACGCCTGCACCTGCCTCACCCGGTTGTCGATCGTGGCCGGAGCGAGGTTCCGCGCCAGCATCTGGTTGGCCCATCCCTCGAGCATCGCCTCGAAGACCTGCGGTTCCGGATGCAAGAGCGGCACACCCTCGACCAGCACCAGACCAGCGACAACCTGTGGCGAAGCACCGTCATGACCCCTCAAAACCGGCTCCTCATTACTCGCATCGATTGCGAGACTATCGCATCAGATGCGAGCCATCGGGAAACCCGCAGGTCCTCGTGCCGAGGACGAACGATCCCTACGCGGGACTTCCCGATCCGATAGCTTGGCCGCCGACGGCCGCGGTCCTGACGTGCACAGATACCAGTTTTGGGGCAGAACAACTGCCGTGTCGTAATCCCGTCAGCTGCGATTCGCCACGGTTGCACCCAATGTGCATACCGTGTGAATGCTCGGACGCCCCTTATTGTGACCCGGTGCAAGCCGTCAGTGCGGGTCCTAGACGTGCTCCGAGGTCGATTCTGCCGCTCACCCCTTCCTCGTGCCTCTAGCGTCCTCACGCGCAGGCTAACGAACCGACCGGTCGGTCGGGCGCTCCCGTTCAAGTCGTCGGACGGGCGATCGACTTGCTCAACCCTTGATAGCTGACGAAAGAGTCAACTAGCCAGGTGGTTGGACGGCAGTGGCGCGAGCCAGCGTGCTGTGACGACTGCCCTACGGGGGCTTGGCTAAGCCTGAACTATCCGCGGGCGGGAACCTTGGGTTCTTACTCGTTGTCAAAGGTGTGGCCAGCATGCACCTCTGTGTGGATTTGCTCTCGTATACGATTTATTGCATGATTACGATAGAATTCATTTTCAAGGCGGGCTCGCTGTGTGACGAGAGAAAGGCATGACGAGCATGAAGATCGCGGAAGACATCACCGAGCTCATCGGGAACACGCCGTTGGTGCGCCTGCGCCGGCTCACCGCTGACAGCGGGGCCACCGTCGTAGCAAAGCTCGAGTTCCTCAACCCGGCCCACAGCGTGAAGGATCGTATCGGCGTAGCGATGATCGACGCCGCCGAGAAGGCCGGCCTAATCGGCCCAGACACGATCATCTTGGAGCCAACGAGCGGCAACACGGGCATTGCCCTGGCGATGGTGTGCGCGGCCCGTGGCTACCGCTGCACGTTCACGATGCCCGAGACCATGTCCAAGGAGCGCCGGGCGTTGCTCAGGGCCTACGGGGCCGAGCTCGTGTTGACCCCGGGACCCGAGGGCATGCCGGGCGCGATCGCGAAAGCGGAGGAGCTCGCCAAGAGCGACCTCAGGTACTTCATCCCCCAGCAGTTCGAGAACCCGGCCAACCCGGCGATCCACCGCGCCACGACCGCCGAGGAGATCTGGAACGACACCGATGGCAAGGTCGACGTAGTCGTCTCAGGCGTCGGCACCGGGGGTACCGTAACCGGCGTCGGCCAGGTGCTCAAAGGGCGCAAGCCCTCCGTGAGGATGGTGGCGGTCGAGCCCGCCGCCTCTCCGGTCCTCTCGGGTGGCCAGAAGGGGCCCCACCCCATCCAGGGCATCGGGGCGGGCTTCGTCCCGGCCATCTTGGACAAGGCTGTCATCGACGAGATCATCACCGTCGAGAACGCCGACGCGTTCGATCTCGCCCGCCGGGCGGCCAGGGAGGAGGGCCTTCTCGTGGGCATCTCCTCGGGGGCGGCCATCTGGGCGGCGCTCGAGGTGGCAAAGCGCCCGGAGAGCTCGGGCAAGTTGATCGTCGTGGTCATTCCGTCGTTCGGCGAGCGTTATCTGTCCACGGCGCTGTTCGAAGGCCTCAGCGACTGAGCATGCTCCGGACCCTGCAGCGCGACCTGGCTTCGGCACGCGAACGCGACCCTGCGGCGCGCTCGTCGCTCGAGATCGCCATCTGCTACTCGGGCGTCCATGCCGTCTGGAGCCACCGCATCTGCCACTGGCTGTGGCACAAGGACCTGAAGCTCCTCGCCCGGGCGGGCTCGAGCCTGGCGAACATCGTCACCGGGGTCGACATCCATCCCGCGGCCGTGTTGGGTCAGGGCGTGTTCATCGACCACGCTACCGGCGTGGTCATCGGTGAGACGGCCGAGGTCGGCGACGACGTGACCATTTATCAGGGCGTCACCCTCGGCGGAACGAGCCTCGACCGGGTCAAGCGCCACCCGACGATCGGCAACCGCGTCACGATCGGCGCCGGGGCCAAGGTGCTAGGGGCGATCACGATCGGGGACGACAGCCGCATCGGAGCCAACGCAGTGGTCGTGAAGTCGGTGCCACCCAACTCGGTCGTAGTGGGCGTGCCCGGCCAGATCATCGCCCGCAGCCGACCGCACCGGGCCAGCGACCGGCCGGATCTCGAGTCGGCTTTCATGCCGGACCTGCTCGGTGCCAGCCTGCACTCGCTGCTGGGGCGCGTCGACGAGCTGGAGATGGCTGTCGCGGGACACGGACACGGTCACGACATCCGTCCGTCCGAAGCCGGCGTATGGTCCGGGGAAGACTTCTCGATCTGAGACGATAAGGAGGATGCTGTGCCCGAGCCCTCGACCCCAGCTGTCGACCAGGTTGTCGACTGCACTGGGTTGGCGTGCCCGTTGCCAGTCGTGAAGACTGCTCAAGCGATCAAGAATCTCGTTCCCGGACAGGCTCTCGAACTCCTCGCCACCGACCCCGGTGTCGAGCCGGACATGCGGGCATGGAGCAGCCGCACGGGAAATGACCTGCTCGGCATCACCAAGCAGGGTGATGTCTTCCACATCCTGATCCGCAGGGTGAACTGAGAGAAGGCTTCGATGTGGGCCGACGGCTCTGAGACGAAGATCCTGTACGTGCAGACGCACGGGGCCGACGACCCAGGCCGCAGCGCGACCCCTTTCTACCTTGCGGCCTCCGCGGCCGCGATGGAGTTCGAGGTCATGATCTACTTCACGATGTACGGGCCCACCCTGTTGCGCAAAGACGTCGTGGACAAGATCGGCCCGAAGGGCGACCAGGGTCAGCCGCTGCGCTACTTCATCGAGCAGGCAACGGCCCTCGGCGTCCGGCTGCTGGTCTGTCAGCCGTCGCTCGATCTCAACGACCTGGGTGTCGAAGACCTGATCGAGGGCGTCGAGGTGATCGGCGGCGCCGCTTTCAATGACCTAGCGGCTTCAGCCGATGCCGTGATCAGTTTCTAGGTCTTCGCCGTGACCGTCGCAGCCCCTCCGCAGGCCAAGACGGACGCTCACTACAAAGTCGTAGATGTCGCCGGCTACGCCGAGGTGCCCCACGAGGCGAAGCTGCAGCTGTTCGAGCAGGTCAAGAGCGACCTTCGCTTCGGCGATTACCTCTACGGCTGCTACGAGTGCGGCATCTGCGTTGGCGCTTGCCCGTCAGCCAAGTTCTACGACTTCAGCCCCCGCCGGATCGCCCAAGCGGCCGCGCGAGGACGTCGAGCTGATCTACCAGCAGATGCAGGAGGACATCTGGGAGTGCTCCCAGTGCTTCTCCTGCCTGCGTTGCCCGCGCGGCAACAACCCCGGCGGGATCATCACGATCATGAGGGAAGTAGCGGTCCGCAGCGGACTGGCTTCGGCCAAGGAGGCCCTGGTCGGCTACTCCCGGATCATCTACAAGATCATGTCCACCGGTACCCAGGTCTCACCGGACATGTTGGGGCGGGATGCCTTCCCGGATTGGGGCCCTGAGACGGCCGACGTGGCGGACAACCTTGACCTGTGGCGCCGCGCGCTGCCACCGGAGACCATGCACACGACTTCCACTGGCTGGTCGGTTGCCGACAGAACGCTGGTCGAGCTGTACCTCATCTGGTTCGAGACTGGCGCTCTCGACCTGATCGCCCAGGTCGATCCCAGCCTGCACTCGATCCTGCAGGAGCTGATGGAGGATCGCCTCGAGGAAGAAGGCATTGAGCCGTGACGATTCCCATAGGGACACCCGTCGACGCGCGTCGGCTTGTCAACCCAGCCGCCGAGCCGGTCGTCGACCGGCGTTCACTTGACGACCCCCGCGCCGAACTGCTCGAGCTAGAGCGCGAGGGCGAGTTGATCGTGCAGAGGATCGACCGTGAAGCAATCAGCGTGGCGACGAAGTACGGACGCGAGAAGCGGATCCAAAAGGCGCACCTGTGGCACCACAAGTCCTGTGGCCAGTGCGGCCACATCCCGGGCTACTCCACGTCGATCTTCTGGATGATGCGCAAGCTCGGCTACGACTACCACGATCCGCACGACCAGACTTCGTGCACGGCCTGGAACTATTACGCGAGCGCGACCTCCAACACGGCAGCCCAGGCGGCCGTGGCCGTGCGCAACTTTGCCGCCGCGTACGAGACGGGCTACTTCCCGCTCATCCACTGCGGCACCTCCTATGGTCACTACAAGGAGGTGCGCGAGCAGCTGATACGCCACCCCGAGCTGCGGGCGCAGGTACGCGGCATCATGGCCAAGCTCGGCAAGCCCCTCGTGCTGCCCGAAGAGATCGTGCACTACTCGGAGTGGGTTCACGCGCTGCGCCACGAGATCGCCGCCAAGCAGGTACGCGACGTGTCGGGAATCGTGGTGACCGTGCATCCGGCGTGCCACTACCACAAGATCGTTTCGGGCGACGCGATCTACGACCCGGACATCTACGGTGGTCAACGCACCGCCGTCGTGACGGGGCTCGCCGAAGCCCTCGGTGCCGAGGTGCGCAGCTACTCGACCTGGTTCGACTGTTGCGGGTTCGGCTTCCGGCACATCTTGGTACAGAGGGACTTCACCAGGTCGTTCGCCACTTTGCGCAAGATCGAGGTGATGAAGGAGGAGGCCAACCCTGATGTCGTGCTGACTCACGACACCGGGTGTGTCACGACCCTCGACAAGAGCCAGTTTGCGGCCAGGGCGCACGGGCGCAACGTCGGTCTTGCGGTGCTCAGCGATGCGCAGTTTGCGGCCCTTGCGATGGGAGCCCATCCATACCGCGTATGCCAGTTGCACTGGCATTCCGCCGACTACAGGCCGCTGCTCGAGAAGATGGGCATTGACTGGGAGAAGGCATGGGCGGAGTTCCAAAGTGATCTACGCCGGCTCGAGAGCGGCGAGAAGCGTTACCTCGACTGGGACGACGCCGACGGCGTGCACGACGAGGAACGGTCCGCGGCTCGCAGCACCGACATGACCATTGAGGTGACAGATGTCCTTTGAGACGGTTGCACTCATCGGCGGCGGACCAGGTGGGTTGCGCGCCGCGCAAGGTATCGCAGAGTTGGGCGGCACTGCGGTGCTCATAGAGCAGCGCGGTTTTCTCGGCGGCACGCCTGTCGCCGAGAACTATTGCGGCCTTACCCCACTAGGCGAGCCCGCGCAGCCGCAGATCCGTCGGATGGTCGACCTGGTGACTGCCAACCCGCTCGTCGAGGTCCGGCTCGGTACCGAGGTCGCCGGAGTCGCAGGGGAACCCGGTGCCTTCACACTCAGACTGCGTCGCGCCGGGACGCCCGAAACCCGGTCGAGTGGAGACGAGACGATCGAGTGCGGTGCAATCATCATCGCCACTGGCTTCGCCCACTTCGACCCGGGACGGGCGACCCAGATGTACGGGTATTACGAGTTCCCCGACGTCATCACCCAGCCTGACCTCGAGGCGATGCTCTCGGAGGGACGGGTGCTTTGTCCGTCCAATGGGCAGCCACCGGAGCGGGTCTGCTTCGTCCAGTGCGTCGGCAGCCGCGACCGCCAGATTGGCAATGAGTACTGCTCGAAGGTGTGCTGCGGGGTGGCCTCGAAGGAAGCCATCGAGATCCGGGAACTGCTGCCGGACTCGAAGGTGCTCATCTTCTACATCGATATGCGGATGTACGGCTATTGGGAGAACGAGATCTACTGGCCGGCCCAAGAACGGCACCACGTCCAGTACGTCAAGGGGCTGATCACCGAAGTGCTGCCGAAAGGGGATCGCCTGCTTGTCCGCGGCGAGGACACCACCATGGGCCGCCCGATGGAAGTCCCCATGGACCTCGTCGTGCTGTCGGTGGGCATGGAGCCATCACCGGGCACGCGCGAGCTCGCGCGGCTACTCGGGGTCAAGCAGAACAAGTACGGGTTCATCGAGGCTGTTGGAAAGCCTCTCGACCCTGTCAGCACAGACCGGGAGGCGATCTTCGCCTGTGGTGCGGCCCTAGGGCCGGCCGACCTCGAGGACTCCGTCTCCTCGGCAGCCGGTGCAGCCATGAAAGCGGTCAGCTATCTACGGTCGCGCACGGTCGCGGCCGGGAGTTAGGGCGATGGCTTGGTGGTGACGGGTCCGGTAGTCGACACGCCGAGTGCGCTGGAGTTCCAGCGCGAGATCTCGGACCGGGTCAGCGAATGGGAGCTGCGCGCCATCGCCGCTGATCTGGGTCGGAAATCCGAGGCATTACGAGACCTCTTGTCCGGAGATCCCGCACAGCTGGAACGCGCGGCCTTGCGGGAGGTGCTGCGTTGGGTGTTCGCGACTCGCAGGCGTGCCGACCAGATCATCGACGCGATAGGCCCAGGTGAGCTGGCGGCCGCCATTGCGGGGCTCCTCATGACGGGCGAGGCGGTAGCGGAGCGAATCGACCGCTTCGAGGAGTTGGTGAGCGGAGCTGCAGCGCAGTCCGCGCTGGCAGGGTCCGGGTTCGACCTTGCATCGGAACTACTGCACTTCACCGAGCCCGACCGGTATTGGTTATGGACTAGGTGGATCTGGGACCCGGACACCCGCACCGGCGCGCTCGGCCTGGTCACGACTGACGGCTTGGACCTGAGTGCGGGCGCTTCGAGGGGCGCGACGTACCTCACAGTCGGTCGGGCGATGGCCTTTGTGGACGAGACGGGCAAAGCGGCCGGTTTTACTGCTGCGGGTCCAGGTCTGTTTGGGGTCGATGTCCTGTTGGCCGCCGTATATGGGGTCTACATGCACACGGTCCTACGGATGCGGATGACCCGTGAGTTCAACCGCGTGATCCCGCCTCTGCCCGACGTCGTCCGCCGATTGCTCGGCGTCTACCGCTTGGAGGGCTAGGGCCGTGCCCGTAGGTGGACGAAAAGTCCCGCCCGTCGCGGTGGAGAAGGAACGGGCAACCGTCGCTTCCACCATGTCGGGACGCGAAGTGGAACTGACAACTGCGTGGAACCGGATGTTCGAGCCACGCGTTCTCACCGACATCGGCCCCGAAGGCTTCGCCGCGATTTCAGCTTTGCCCGGTGGCGAGTCGCTGGAATGGTGTTACGGCTGTGGCAAGTGCGTGCCGGTCTGCCCGGTCGACATGGTGGGCGACTATGGCCCGCGCAAGATCCACCGCAAAGTCCAGACCGGAACTCAGCTGCTGGCCGACGCCGATCTGTGGCTGTGCACGACCTGCGCGAACTGCCTGCGCGTCTGCCCGAAACAGGTCGACATGCTCGCCATCATGCCGGCGGTCCGCGAAGCCGCGCTGACCGACGCGGAGGTGCCGGCCGAGCTGCAGGACGTCTTCGAGAAGACCTTCCGCCACGGCAATGCCTTCGGCCAGAACCAGCGGCGCCGGGCACAGTGGGCAGACAGCGCAGGGGTTCCGGTACGGATCCTGGCCAAGGATCCCTCGCCGGTCGACGTGCTGTTCTACGTGGAGGACTACTGGAGCTTCCATCCCCGCGGCCAGGACGCGGCGCGCGCCTTTGCACGGGTGGCCTCGGCGCTGGGCATCGACTGGGCGATCCTCGGCCCGGAGGAGAAGACGCTCGGGGATTCTCAGCGTCTCGCCGGCGAGAAGGGCCTGTTTGATGCACTTGTTGAAGACGTCGCGACGGTGCTTGTGAAATACGAGTTCGCCCGAATCGTGACGCCTGACCCGCATGCCTTCAACGCTCTTGTCAAGGAGTACCCACAGCGGGGGCACAACTTCGAAGCGCTCCACTACACACAGCTCCTTGCTCCGCTCGTCGCCCAGATCGACTGGGCCCGGGAGCTCGACTTACGGGTGACATTTCACGATCCGTGTTACCTGGGAAGGCAGAACGGTGAGTACGAGGCTCCCCGGACATTGCTCGAGGCAATTCCCGGCGTCCAGCTGGTCGAGATGGGCCGCTGCCGCGAGAACGCCTACTGCTGCGGCGGCGGTGGCGGCGGCATGTGGCTCGACAGTTTCACCAAAGACCATACGACCGAGCGCCTTTCCGAGCGCCGGGTTCGCGAGGCCGCCCAGACCGGTGCCGACGTGTTGGTGGTGTGCTGTCCCTACGAGGTGTCCAGGTTCACCGACGCCGCCATGGCGACCGGTAACGAGCATCTGCGCGTCTGTGACATCGTCGAGCTGATCGACGAAGCGATGAGGGACGAGACGCTACGTGGTTGAGCCGCTGCGGATCATCGACTTCGGTTGCAGCTCACCGCTGCGCTCGCAGACCCTCTGGCATGCGATCGCGTACGGGGTGTCCGCCAGTGAAAAGGCGACTCTCTCTTTCACTCGTCCCGGTGCCCCGTACGTGTGCCTCGGCTACCACAGGGGGATCGACGAGGTGGACGGCGATTACTGCCTCGACAACGGGCTCCCCCTCCTGAGGCGAATGGTGGGTGGCGGTCCCGTCTACCTCGACGCGGACCAGCTGTTCTTCCAGATCTGCTTGCCGGCACGGGCCGTGCCGGCCTCCAGCCGCCAGGCGCTGCGCGTGCTGCTCGAGCCTGCGGTGACCGCCTTTCGTGCGGTCGGCGTGCCGGCCGTGCTCGATGACGATCTCGAGATCTGCGCCGGCGACAGCAAGATCTGCGGACACGGGGCCGCCCGGATCGAGGACGCGGTGGTGGTGTGTGGCAACCTGATCGAGCGGTTCGACCATGAGCGTGCGGCCGGCGTGCTCGCTTTCGATGACCGTTTCCAGCGGGATCAGACGCTTGCGCTCATGCGGCGCTTCGTGTCCCCGACAGCGATCGAACCGGCAGTCTTTCGAGCAGCCATCATCAGTGCGTACGCCTCGGCGCTGGGACTCGATCCGCAAGCCGGCTGGCTGAGCGGGCCCGAGCGCAGAGCCCTCACCGGTTTGGATGAAAGATTCATGAGCGACGCCTGGCTCGCCGGACCGACCCGGCCGGCGACCTCCAAAGCTGGCAAACCGACCGCTCGCCAGGTCAAGGTGAGAGCCGGCGTGTGGACGCTCGGCGCGTCATACGACGGCGCACACGTCGCCGCCGGCGTCGTGCGGGGAACGATCGACCAGGTGCGACTTCAAGACCGCGGCCTGAACGGCGCCACGGATCGGGCGGAACGGGCCCTCACCGGTATCCCGTTGCAATCGGTGGCCCGGGTGCTGGACGGCTTTGGCGATCCGGGACGTCGGCTTGCTGCGGCTTTCGCGATGGCCGATCCCGCGAGGCTGTGATGGGAGAGGCTTCGCTCGTGGTCGTGGGCGGCTTCACGCTCGCCCTCGACAGGCACTACCACCCCGAGACCCACATGTGGGTGCTAGAGACAGGACCGGCCCGGGTGAGGATAGGGATGGACGCAGTCGGCATCGAGACCAGCGGAACCCTCGCTCAGCTGTCCTTCTTCGCTGAAGGGACCGAGCTCGCCGCAGGAAGGCCATTCGGCCAGCTCGAGGCCGCCAAGTTCGTCGGTCCGTTGATCAGCCCGGTCTCGGGAACATTGATGACCATGAACGAAGAGGTTGCCTCCGACCCTGGCCTTGCGGAGCGCGATCCGTACGGCGCCGGCTGGCTGATCGAAGCCAGTACGAGCGAAACCGCCGCCCCGCCGCCGCTTTTGACCGAGCCGGCCGAGATCACCGCCTGGTTCACCGCCAGGATCGCCCACTACCGGCTGAACGGGCTGATCGCGCAGTGACCACCGCGCAGTGGCTGTCGCGATCCGCCGAGGTACGCCGGGCGAACTTCCCTGATGTGATGGACTTCTACGCGCCCGGACTCAGGCGCTGGCAGACCTCGGAGTGGGTCCCGGCCAGCCCCCGCCGGTTCCTGCCCGTATCTGTCACGGGCTCGGCCTGTGCTCTTTCCTGCGATCATTGTCAGGCGAAGGTCCTCGACGGCATGATGTCGGTCCGGGCCGGTCGGGATCTCTTCCGGCTAGCGGAGCGGCTCCGCGAGGAGGGAAGCGAGGGCCTGCTGGTTTCCGGCGGGTCCACCCGGGCGGGCGGCGTGCCGTTGCTGGCGCAACTGGGCCACATCCGCCGGATCCGCGAAGAGCTCGGGATGACGGTCATCGTGCATTCAGGCATGGTGTCGCCCGAGCTCGCGGCCGGCCTGGCAGCGTCGGGCGTGGACGGCGTCATGCTCGATGTCATCGGCGCCGACGAGACCCTGCGCGACGTCTACCACCTGGATCTGACCGTCGCCGACGTGGACCGCTCGCTAGAGCTGCTCTCCGAGCGGGGGCTGCGGGTCATCCCGCACATCGTCCTCGGTCTGCACTACGGCCGTTTTCTGGGCGAGTACCGGGCCCTTGACATGGTCACCCGCTACCCGGTCTCGACGCTGGTCCTGGTGGTGCTCGTACCCCTCGTCGGCACGCCGATGGCGCACCTGCCGCCACCTCCCAGCGATCAGGTGGCGGAGTTCTTCGTGGCCGCCCGGCTGGCTGCTCCTTCGACGACCATCAACCTCGGCTGTGCCCGCCCCCTCGGCGCGCTCAAGGGAGAGCTTGACGAGGCGGCGATCGACGTCGGCTTGAACGGCATCGCCTATCCGGCGGAGGGTGCCATCGAATACGCGAGGTGTCGCGGCCTGACGCCTCGGCTGTTCGAGTACTGCTGCTCGCTGACCTGGAGCGGGGCTCAGAAGGGCGGCGTCGCACAAGTGCAGGTGACAAGGTGAGCGAGGTATGGCGGCTGCTCACCGACGACGGTGCCGGCGCAGCTGGGGGACTCGCGCTGGACGAAGCGCTCATGAGACGGTACGCACGCAACGCACCGGAGTGCCCGCCGACGCTACGGCTCTACAGCTATCGCGACCATTGCGCCCTGGTCGGCCGGTACCAGACGCTTGAGGCCGAGGTCGACCTGGCCGCCTGCCGCCGTACCGGCACCGAGGTCAGCCGCAGGCTCACGGGCGGTGGCGCGATCGTCATGGGATCCGGCCAGCTGGGAATCGCCTACGTGGACCGGTCACGGCCCGGCCAGCGCCCCCGGGAGACTATCGAGGAGCTCTCGTCCGCGATCGTCGCCGGCTGCGCTGGGCTGGGGATTCTTGCGAGTTTTGGCGGCAAGAACGACCTGGAGGTCGCCAGCCGCAAGATCGCGGGCCTCGGGCTCTTTGTCGATGCGGCAGGAGCGATGCTCTTCCACGCGAGCGTGCTGGCCGATCTCGATGTCGCGTTCATGCTTCAAGTACTGCAGATACCGGCCGCGAAACTGGCCGACAGGGCTGGCGCGGCGGTGAGCGAGCGCATCACGACCGTCTCGGTCGAGACCGGTGTTCGCCACGACGCCGCGACGATCCGACCGTCTATCGCCGACGGCTTCGCGAAGACCTTCGGGGTGTCTTTGGAGCTTGCGACGCCTGACCGCCAAGAGCGGGCCCACGCCGCTGCCCTTGCCGCCGGCAGGTACCAATCGCAGTCCTGGCTGGGCGAACGGAGCATCGCGCCGGACGCCAACGGCTCGGCGCTATTGAAGACGCCGGCGGGGCTTGTCAGGATCTATCTCGCAACCCATGGTGACCTGGTGAAGAGCGTGATGATCGCCGGGGACTTCAACGAGCTGCCGGCCGGTTTGGTGGCGATGGAGTCCGGGCTGCGCTGGCGGCGCCTCGAGCACGACGCCATCGTGGCCGTCGTCGCCCGCTCCGAGGCGGCCAAGGAGCTCGGCGTCGCGCCCGAGCTGCTCGCCGCTGCAGTGATGGAGGCGGGTCGCCATGCGTGCGAACTGGAGGCGGCCAAAGCTTGCGGGTCGGCAGATCTCTCCTTGTTGTCTGAGCCGCCCGCACTAGCGGATCCCTGCCGTTCCTCCGAGCCGGGCTGAGAGACGCGCGGTGGTCGTTCACGAGCCGCCAGTGGCGGACCTGCCCACCGAGGACAGCCCGGAACACGTGCGCATCTCCATGGCGAGCGCCATCGCCCTGCGGATGCGCTCGGGCCGGTTCGGCCGGGACTTCAGCTTCGGTGGCATCAACCTGTTGCTCAGTTACGAGCAGGGCTGCCGGTCCGACTGCGGCTACTGCGGGCTTTCCCGCACCCGTCCGGGCAGTTACGGGGACAAGTCGTTCATAAGGGTGGAGTGGCCCCTTGTGCGGACCGACGATCTAGTGGAGCGGATGGCCCGGTTCGAGCCGGAGTTGACCCGGCTCTGCATCTCGATGGTCACCCACGGGCGCGCGTACCGAGATACCTGCGATATCGCGCGAAGGATCACCGAACGGGTCCGGACTCCCGTATCGGTCCTCGTCGCGCCGCCGACGCTCACGCGCGAGCGCCTGGAGAACTTCAGGTCGATCGGTGTCGACATGATCGGGATCGGGCTCGATGCCGTCACCGAGGGGCTGTTCCGCAGCGTTCGTACTGACGTTCCGGCGGGTGGCCTCAAGTGGGAGAAATACTGGGAGGTCCTGACCGACGCCCGCGAGATCTTCGGGCCCTGGAAGGTAAATGTGCACACCCTGGTCGGACTCGGTGAGTCGGACCAGGACCTTGTTTCGCTCTTTGTGGCTTTACGGGATCGGCAGATCCTCTCCTACCTCTTCTGCTTCAATCCCGAGCCCGGCTCGCGCATGGCCGCCCATCCGCAGCCGTCGCTCAGGCGCTGGCGCCGGGTACAGCTGGCCAGGTTCCTGGTCGAGGCGAAAGGCTACGGGCTCGAGCAATTCGGCTTCGACGCCGGTGGCGGGATCGTCCGCCTGCGGGCGGCCCGTCCGGCCGTCGAGGCGGTCGTGGCGGAGGGGAAAGCCTTCATGACCAACGGCTGCCCGGGCGAGAACGGCGAACCTGGTTGCACGCGCCCCTACGGTTCGTATCGGCCCACCGAGCCATTTCGTGACTACCCGTTTGTGCCGGCGACGACCGATCTCGAGGAGATCGGTCGTCAGCTGAGGTTGGAGGATCTCGTCGAATGAACAGAGAGGTGGCCTGAGGTGCGGATCGTAGTGCCGATGAAAGCGGTGCCCGATCTCGTCGAGGAGATCGAGCTCAACAAGGACGCGACCGGTATCGAGCCCGAGAACCTGACGTTCGTGCTCGGAGAGTGGGATTCGCAGGCTTTGGAGGAGGCGCTCCTGCTCAAGGACGCCACTGGAGCCGAGGTCGTGGCCGTCGGCCTCACTGTGGACCCCGAGATCGACCGGATCCTCTATACGGCACTCGCCAAGGGCGCTGACGCGGCGGTGAAGCTCGCCGACGCCAGCGGCGCGACGTCATCCGGACCGGCCGGGATCAGGGTCGCCGACCGGGCCGCGTTGCTGGCACGGTACCTGATGGACGAGCCTGCCGATCTGGTGATCTCCGGCGTGCAGGCGGCCGACGACCTGGAGGGGCAGTTGCCGCCCATGCTCGCGGCGCTTCTCGACTTGCCGCATGTTTCGGTGGCGGTCAGCGTCGGGGTCGACGGCGCCTCGGCCATCGTCCGCCAGGAGTTTGCCGGCGGCCGGTCGCATGAGCTGCAGGTGCACATGCCCGCCGTGATTGGTGTCCAGTCAGCGCGCCAGGCCCCCCGCTATGCACCGATCACCCGCATCAAGCAGGCAATGCAGGCAGGACCGCTGACCGAGTTAACGGTTTCGGTGCCAGAGGCGCGAAAAGGCGCGATCGTGCGCCGGATGCACCGACCGGAAGAAAGTGGGCAGGCCGAGATGCTCACCGGCGACAGCGGAGCCGTGGCTGATCAGATCGTGGCCCTGCTTCGTGCACGTGGCTTGGTGAAGGGGTGAAGGCCAAGTGAACAGGAACGTGATGGTGCTCGCCGAGCACACCGGCGGTCAGGTTTCCGATGGAACCCACGAGCTCATCGCAAAGGCGCACGAGCTGGCGACCACGCTGGGTGGACTGACCGAGGTCGCCCTGCTCGGGCGAACCGACCTTGCCGGTCAGCTCAGTGGTGCCGACGTCGTGGTCGCCGTCGATCACCCGGCCTTGTCGGAGTACCTGCCGGAGGCCTACGAGCAGACTCTGTTGGAAGTGTTGGCACAAAGATCCCCGCGGCTGTTGCTGATCTCGAATGGGACCATCGGCCTTGACCTCGCGGCCGCGCTCTCGGTGCGTTGGGAGGCGCCGCTGGCGACCTGTGTCAGCGCACTGGAGATCGACGAGGGCGCCGTGACCGCCACCGCACAGATCCTCGGCGGGAAAGTACTCGTCGATGTCGAGCTGTCCGGCGAGCGCGGGATTGCCACCGTGCTTGGGGGCGCCTTCGGCGCCGAAGCCGGGCGGAGCTCTGCCGACGCCGACGTTGTCCACCTCGCGCCGCCGGCGGGGCTCGACGCGCCGCGCATGTCGCTTCGACAAGTCTTCGAGGCCGACGGGGGAGACCTCGATATCAGCTCGGCTGACATGCTCGTCTCGGTGGGTCGCGGGATCGAGTCGCAGGACAACATGGAGATAGTGGAGGAGCTAGCAGACGTCCTTCGCGTCCCGCTCTCGGCTTCACGGCCTGTCGTCGACGCGGGATGGCTGCCGAAGACCCGCCAGGTGGGCCAGTCGGGTCTGAAGGTCAAGCCCAGGGTTTACCTCGCTCTCGGCATCTCCGGAGCTCCCGAGCACCTGGAGGGCATGCGCAACGCCAAGTTGATCATTGCCTGCAACACCGACCCTCAAGCGCCTATCTTCGGGGTTGCGCACTACGGCACGACTGTTGATCTTTTCGATCTCGTACCGGAGCTCGTGGACAAGGTCCGGGGCTGACATGACGGGCCGGATCGGCCTGCTGGCCACGGCGGTGACCCGGCCCGTTTTCGAGGGCATCGGCCCACTCGCAAAGGTGATCTTCTATGCCGTGGCGGCCATGTCGACGGCGGTCTTTGCCTGGGGAGTGTGGCGGCGCCTGCGGAAGTACCGGGCGGGCCGGCCCGCGGGACGCGGGCCCGCGATCCGGGCTGGCATAGCGGGCCGGCTCCGCTCCATCGGCGAGGGTGCATCAGTGGCCAGGAACAACCGCGCGACCGGTATCGCGCACTTCCTCATCTTCTGGGGTTTCACGGTCGCCTTCGTGGCCACGGTCATTCTTACCATCGACACTGACATCGTCCGGAATGTCTCCCGGCTCTTCGCGGGGCACGAGGACAGCTTCTTTCACGGCACCTTCTTCATCGTTTACACCTTCGCGGTGGACACGTTCGGATTCGCGTGCCTTCTCGCCCTGGTGTACATGGCGCTGCGCCGAGGCGTACGCAGGCCGTGGCGACTGGGCTACAGCCGGGCGGGCACGCCTGCCGGCGGCTATTCGCGCAAGGCCATGGTCGAGGGCGACTGGCTCTTTCTAGGATTGCTCCTGGCCATTCTCGTCACGGCTTATGTTCTGACGGGCCTGCGGATCCTCGGCCAGCACATGCCGTGGTTCAGCGTGTTCAGCCCGTTCGGCAGGGTTTTCGCCGAGGCGTTCTCCGGCCTAGGCATGACGGCGGCCGAGGCTGTCAGCGCTCACACCGTCGTGTGGTGGGTGCACGCCAGCCTCGCCTTGAGCTTTGTCGCGTACATCCCGTACTCCAAGGCCATGCACATGCTTGTCGACGGAGTGAACCTGGTTGCCACGGATCGGTCTGCGACACTTGCGCTGCCCACGCCCGCGCCCGACCACCCGGGCTATCAGGAGATCCCCGACTTCACGTGGAAGGAGCTGCTCGACCTTGACGCGTGCACGAGATGCGGCCGTTGTCACGAGGTCTGTCCGGCCCGCGCAGGCGGGGCTCCGCTCTCGCCGCGCGACTTGATCCTCGACCTGCGCCAGTGGGTGGACGCTTCAACCGGAGGGATCACGCTGCTGGACCGAGAACGGAGACTTGAACGTACTGGCCCGCTCGCGACCGCCGACGGGTCGAGGATCGTCGGCGAGGTGATAGATGCTGCCGCGTTGTGGTCGTGCACGACGTGCATGCACTGCGTCGACGTCTGCCCGGTCGGTGTCGAGCATGTGCCCACGATCGTCCAGCTGCGGCGCAGCCTCGTCGATGAGGGGACAATGGAGGCCAGCTTGCAGCAGGCGCTGCAGAACCTGGCCACGCAAGGTAACTCGCTCGGCAAGTCGGCCCGGATGCGGGGTCGATGGACTCGCGAGCTGGACTTCGTGGTCCCAGATGCGCGCAAACAGCCGGTGAAGTACCTCTGGTTCGTCGGTGACTTCGCCAGTTTCGACGAGCGGTTGCAAGAGAATTCCCGGATCCTCGCCAGGATCCTGCACGCCGCCGGCGTCGACTTCGGCCTGTTGTTCGAGGCGGAGCGCAACGCCGGCAACGACGTGCGTCGCGTCGGCGAGGAAGGTCTTTACGAAGTACTCGCCGAGCACAATGCAGAGGTGCTGCGAGAGGCCCAGTTCGACGAGATCTTCACGACCGACCCGCACACGCTCAACGCGCTACGCAACGAGTACCCCAAACTGGGAGTGAGTTACCCGGTCTGGCATTACACCGAGCTACTGGCCAAGTTGTTGGAGGAGGGTGCGATCAGAGTCAGGCCTTTGGGCCTCCGGGTCACCTACCACGACCCTTGCTACCTTGCCCGTTACAACGGGGTGGTGGAAGCGCCCCGGCGGATTCTGCGGGCGCTCGGCTGCGAGCTCGTCGAGATGCCCCGTAACGGTGCGGATACCTTCTGCTGTGGTGCGGGTGGCGGCCGGATCTGGATGGACGACGGCTTGTTCACGGAGCGACCGAGCGAGAGCCGGATCAGCGAGGCGCTCCGTCTTGGCGTGGGACAGTTCGTTGTCGCATGTCCAAAGGACATGACTATGTTCTCCGATGCAGTCAAGACCGTTGGGGCAGAAGATCGCCTTGTCGTGCGTGACATCACCTTGCTCGTCCAAGAGGCGATCGCCAGCCTCGCCGAGCCAGGCACGACCCGAGAGACGGTGTGATGGTTGGCCACGATCGCAACAATGTCGGAACCGGACAGGAGACGAAGCGATGACCGTTGTCAACAAGTGCAACCTGCCCGACGATCTGTACTACGTGGTGGCCAAGCACGTGTGGGCGCGCCGCGAGGAAGAGTTCGTGACGGTCGGCATGACCGACGTCGCGCAGAACATGGCCAAGACCATCGTCGCCGTGACGCCGAAGGCGGTGGGCAAGTCCGTCGAGAAAGGCCGGAACATCGCCACTGTGGAGAGCGGTAAGTGGGTCGGCCCCGTTTCCGCACCGATAAGCGGCGAGATCGTGGCAGTCAACGACGCTCTCGTCGCCTCGCCGAGCCTGGCGAACTCCGATCCCTACGGCGCCGGCTGGGTCGCCCGGATGCGCCCTTTTGACTGGGAAAGCGATGTCGCCGACCTCGTCACCGGGCCGGAGGGCATCGAGCTTTACCGCCAATTCCTCGATGCCGAAGGGATCACGTGCGACTGACGCCAGCCGGCCCGAGGCTTACGCTGGTCGGGCGTGCCCAGCCGGGGGACAAAACGCCGAGGCTAAGTGTATGTAAGCCATGTAAACTAGTTGGAAGGTAGCATAAGAATCCGTCTGATCTCGTTGTCAGGCCCGGCCGCAGCCCACATCGCGCCGACCTGGTTAAGCCGTCTCCGTCTAGTCAGGAGAGAAGTGACATGGACGCAACCGAAACCGAACAGATCGCTTCGCCGGCCGCTTCACACGCGGACGAGGCAAAGCGGATGGCCATCATCTGTTGGAGCAACGATCTCGACCGGGTGTGGCCCGTGATGATCCTTGCCACGACAGGCGCTGCAAGTGGTCTTGAGGTGGACGTCTTCTTCACATTCTGGGGGCTTCGGGTTTTGCAGAAGAACGACAAGCGGGTCACGGGCCAGAACTGGATGCAAAAGGGCGAATCGCTGTTCGACCATGGCGGAAGCGAGCACCTCAAGCTGAGCAAAGTGCACTTTGCCGGGATGGGCACCTCGATGATCAAGCTGCTGGCCAAGCAGCACAAGGTCGCCAGCGTCACCGAGCTGATGGAGATGGCCATCGATATGGGTGTGCGGTTGCACCCGTGCCAGATGACCATGGACCTGTACGGGCTGTCGACGTCAGACTTCATCGACGGACTGCAGCCGACACTCGGCGCTGCGAGCTTCATCGACATGGCCGCCAGGGCCGATATCCAGCTCTTCATCTGACGACCACTGCAACGGGGCTCCTCAACGGGTTCACCCCTCACAGCCCGGAGCTCAATGGACAGCGCCGGATGCCCGCCAAACGGCGCGTGAGACCAGCAATCCTCACGTTCGCATCCACCCCCCAGGGGGCGGGCCGGCCGAAGCTCAAGGTGTGAGTCCTGTCGGCCTCGTTGTGTCGGGGACGCCGACGATGTCACACGAGCGTGGGCGTGCCAGGCCGACTGACGCAAGACGCAGGTGAGCGGACGTCGCCGAACAACGGTGCCGCGTCGCGCCAGGGGATGTAGTCGCCGCTTCCCGGATCTTGGACGTAAGAGGCTTGCGCGGGCGCACCGGCTGCGATGCGGGCGACTGCGGAGAGCAAGCGGCTTACGTCGGCCTCGGTCGTGTTGATGCCGGCGCTTGCCCGCACTGCCCCTGGCATCCGGGTGCGGTCCCCTTGGCGCATCTCGTTGCGGAAATCGACGACCTCGTCCTCGGCGAGACCCAGGAGACGCATCATGTAGGGGTGAGCGCAGAAGCAGCCATGCCGGACGCCGATGCCGTCCTCGGCCGACAGCCGGGCTGCCACTAGACCGTGCGGGAGACCTTCCACCGTGAAGGTCACGACGGGCAGGGTATCGACACCCAGATCTGGCCCGAGAACGCGTACCCCGGGGATGGTCGCAAGTCCGTGTCGCAAGAGATGGGCGACATGGCTGTCATGGGCAGTAATCGCCGGCCAGCCAATCTCAGCGAGAACGTCGATTGCAGCGTGCAATGCCACGGCACCGACAACGTTCGGCGAGCCGGCCTCCTCCCGGTCGGGAGGGTCGTTCCAGACAACGTCGTCGAGCTCGACGAGGTTGATCGCGCCGCCTCCTGCCAGGAAGGGGTCACCCTCCGCGAAGACGGCGCGGGGCCCGATGAGCACGCCCGCCCCAAAGGGGGCATACATCTTGTGGCCGCTCCAAACGACAAAGTCGGCGCTTTCAGGGAGCGGACGGTGAGGTGCCAGCTGGGCGCAATCGACAGCCACCGGGATCTCGCGGCTGTGCGCGGCGTCGACGATCTCCTCGATCGGCGGCATCCATCCGGTGATGTTCGAAGCACCCGTTATTGTGAGCAGCCGGGCCCTCGGAGTCCGGTCTAGTTCAGCCACGACATCGGCTGTCGTGAATGTCCCGTCTGGACCGCACTCGACGAATCGGCGGGAGGCTACGCGAGACCAGGGCAGAAGATTGGAGTGGTGTTCGACAACGGACGTGACCACGACGTCGTCGAGGCGCAGGTGTAGTCGGTAGGCGAGGTGGTTGAGGGCTTCGGTCGTATTTCGGCAGATGATCGCGATGTCGTCGCGACCTTCGCGTCCCGCGAACGAAAGTATTGCGGCACGTGCGCTCTCGTATGCATCGGTCGAGAGCTGAGACTTGTACCCCGAGCCGCGATGGACTCCTGAATAGAAGGGGAGGAACTCCTCGATGCGGCGGAGCACAGGCTCGAGCACACCCGTCGAAGCCGCTGAGTCGAGCGCGACATACGGGCGTTCATGGCCGTCGACGCAAGGCACGAGCAACCCGTCACCCACGAGCGGAACGCGAAACCCGGTCACGGGCCCTCCTTCTCTTGACGTCGATGCCGTCGGGCCGATACCTCGACACCGATCCGGGCCTCCCGATCGGGACGCCGTCCGGATCAGAACACTATCATTTCTTATTCAATGGATTTACTGGATTTTACATTATTGCATGCACGTTGGATCGGAGGCTCGAGAGGTACGGCAGGTCCGCTCAGGCGTCGAGGACGTGCGCATCGGAAAGCGATTGACGGGATTGTCGACTGCCGGTAACTTCTCATCCAGGTCATGAGCGACAGCAGATAGCCCCGGCTCGCTGTCCGGCAACCCTCCGCCACGGTGGGGTGCCCCGGGTGAGGACCCGGCCCGTCGCAAAAGCGTCGGGCAAGCGTGGACTCCGTGTTTCTCGTGGGTCCCCCGGACATCGAGGTGCCCATGGCTTCGGCTCAAACACTCACCAGCTCGGTTCTGGATCCTCGCGATGACAGGCTCCTCCCGCTTGTTGGAGCCAATCAGATGGTCCCAACCCTGGGTGGCGGGCCCGTTCGCTATGTCAATTTCGACACGGCGGCCAGCGCCCCTTGCCTCGAATCGGTCTGGGCCACGGTCGGAGAGCTCCTTCCCTGGTACAGCAGTGTGCACCGGGGGGCAGGGTTCCTCTCCCAGGTGACCACCTCGGTGTTGGAGTCCGCCCGGCGGAGCCTCTCGCAGTTCCTAGGGGCCCCGGCTGAGATGTCAGTGGTGTTCACCAGGAACACCACTGACGCAATCAATCTGGTTTCCTCTGTCCTGCCCTCGGGAACCTCGGTCATCACCTACGCCTCTGAGCACCACGCCAATCTGCTGCCCTGGCGCCGGCACCACGCCACCGTCCTTCCGGTTCGAGCCAGTGCGGAGGAGACCCTGCAGGTGACCGCGTCCGCCATGCGGGCCGCTCGTGGGGGATCGCTGCTGTTGGCCGTCACCGGTGCCAGCAACGTGACCGGTGAGATCTGGCCGCTAGCAGAGCTGGTTAGCTTGGCCCACGCCCACGGTGCACGGGTGATCGTTGATGCTGCCCAGCTCGCCCCGCATCGAGCGATCGACCTTGCCGCGCTCGGCGCCGACTACCTGGCACTTTCAGGCCACAAGCTTTACGCGCCCTTCGGCGCAGGCGCCCTCGTGGGCTGGCCAGACTGGCTGGATGCAGCGCATCCATATCTGTGCGGTGGCGGCGCCGTGCGTCACGTCAGTATCGATGAGGTGGCCTGGTTGACCGGCCCCGCCCGTCACGAAGCCGGGACACCCAACCTCGTCGGCATTGCCGCCCTGGCTGCTGCCTGCAATTGTCTGGCCAGGGTGGGCATGGGCAACGTCGCTTCCCACGAGGCGGGTTTGCTCGACCGACTTCTCGAGGGACTGTATGGCCTTTCTTCAGCGACCGTTTACTCCATCTGGCCGCCGGGTCACGACCGGGTCGGTGTCGTCTCGTTCAATGTCGAAGGCTTTGATCACGCCAAGTTGGCCGCGATACTCAGCGGCGAATACGGCATCGGCGTTCGCGATGGATCGTTCTGTGCTCATCCGCTCGTTGACCAGTTGACTGGTCATGATCGCCATGGCGGTGCAGTACGGGCAAGCATCGGCGTGGGCAGCAGCATTGCCGACGTCGACCGGCTCGTTGATGCCCTCCGCCGGATCGTCGCCGACGGGCCTTCCTGGTGCTACCGCTTGGTCGCCGGACAGTACGTACCCGATCACGACACCCGACCGAGACCTCGGTTTGCAAACCTGGACATATGAATGACCAACTAACTTAGGGCTCGCCCTCCTCGTGGCAGGCGCCTGCTCCGCAGGCCGAGATGGCCGAGCTAGCAGCGTGCGGTCAGCTGCCAGATCTGAGCCGAGAAGTCCACCTCGGTCGTGTCGATGACGTCAGTACTCGTCCTCATCCAGATAGCGCGTGAAGGGAGTGGACCTAGGTTTCGAGTCGATGTACGAGATGGCCCGAATCGCTCCGCGTAGAGTAAGAGAAGGGGGGCGAAGGGCAATTCGAGACTCCCGGGCGGCTGCTTAGGCGACCTGCCGCAGTTCTGACCAGCCACTATCTGCTTCAAGAGGGCGTGGACCTAAGTTTCGAGTCGGTCCTCCGACACGCTCCAGCTCCACGCCTCTCGGAGCTGTGACCAAGGTATTTACGTCAGTGAGACCGACACCGACATGCTCCAGGTCCACGGTACTGAGCGATGTCCGCAGGTCGCACCTCTTCGGTCTTCCCGAAGCGCTGATAGGTGCTCTGGAGACCGAGGGCTCGATAGAGCGCAGCCCGGGCAGGTTGACGACATCACCGACTGGTAGGTCGCCGGCGGGATCCTCAAGCTCTGGTCCGTGTCCTGGAGGCGAGAGCTCAGCTCGAGTAGATCTCCTCGAGGCTGATGAGGTGGACGTCGAGGCGGGCGGCCGCTTCAGTCTTCAGGTCCTCGGCGAAACCCAGCTCCGACACGAGGATGAACTGGGCACCGGGGGCGCCCGACAGCAGTCCGCGGATTCGCTCCAACCGCCTCAGGTCGCTGACGCCGAGCTCGCGCAGCTTCGCTTCGCCGATCGCCTCGACCACCCGGCGCCTCGGGCCGCTGCCCGGGCCGAGCGCCACGACGTCGACCTCATGCGCAGCCCGCTGCTGGGCGTCGTTCACGACGGTGGTGCCGACGGTGACGACGGGCTGACCGAGGAGGGCCGAGCCGACGGAGCGGACGTGGTGGCGGGCGAGCTGCTCGAAGTGGGGGCCGAGGACGAGGGACCCGAAACTCTGCTGGGAGTCCGCCCATGCCTCGGCGCCACGACGGTCCTCGTACATCGCCGCCCGGGGGTGGCGTACGACTTGGTGGAAGCGGATGATCGGATCGGCTACCCGATAGGTGGGCCGCCGCTTCCGGAGCACGTCGTCGTCCTTGTCCAGGAAGCCCGCGCGCGACGAGTGCGCCGAGGGGGTGCAACACGCTCTGCTGGGAGCGGCCCAGTGCCGAGGCGATCGCCGACTCGGAGGTGGCGCCGCCGGCGACGGTCGAGAGCACGGAGAGGTAGAGGCCCCGGTTCTCCAGGCCACGCTGCTCGCCGAGGAGCCACTCGTCCTCACGGAACAGGGCGGAGGCGGGAGAGAGGACCTCGTCGACGACCCAGGCGTCGAAGTCGTCCATCGAGGAGGGCGTGCGCCGCACAAGCTCGCGGTAGCCCGGGGTCCCGCCGAGGATGGCGTCGAGGCGGAAGGCGAGGTGCGGGTCGGTGATGCCCCAGAAGTGCGCGGCCTCGAGGTAGTCGAAGGGGCGCACGAGGAGGTCGGCCTGGATGCGGCCTCGGAGGGGGCCCTCGAGGAGTTCTGCCATCACCGAGATCGCCGAGCCGCACAGGACGAGGCGGACCGCGGGCCACCCGCGCTCCTGGGAACTGTCGACAGCACGCTGGAGGAGCGAAGGCAGCTCGGGGGTCTTCTCGAGGAGGTAGGGGAACTCGTCGATGACCGCTACGGCTGGGCCGATGACGGAGCTGCCCCCACCCAAAGGCGTGGCGCCCAACATGGTCGTGCCGAGCGCCCCGCTTGTCCGAGGCGCGAGGCGACCGAGACTCTCGACGGCCTCGTCCCAGTTGGCGAGGGCGAGGCGACCGACGCTGAGGTGGGCGCCCAGGCGCTCACCGAGCTCAGCGAGTGCCTGGGCCGGCTCGTGCTCGAGCGCTTGATAGTAGAAGCCGTGGGCTGCAGCGGCGAGGCGACGCAGCGGGTACGACTTGCCCTGCCTCCGCCGGCCGTAGACGATCGCGATGCGCAGTCCCGGTGCCGTGTCGGAGATGAAGTCGGACAGCTCGTCCCACTCCCGCTCCCGGTCAAACAGGTCGGCTGGTCGCGCTAGCGCTTGGCTCACGGGAATAAGAGTACAAGGCAGAGTTTGTAAACATCAACCTTGTACTTGTCGGCGTTGTATTCGCCGAGGTTCGCCAAGGCCGCCTCGTCTCAGCCGCCACCGATTGCCGTAAGACAATGATTAGCTCTTCGGCGCGAAGTGGTTCGCGAATCGAGTGAGGCAAATCCGCCGGGACCCGCAAGAGAGCGGCCTGGACACGCACTTTGTGCCGCGGCGCAGTCTGTCATCTCCTAGGCGCGGCTCGCGAACCAGTCGCTACCCACAAGCGCGGCAAGTCACTCACCAATTCCATCGCGCGTCTATCGCGCGGCCGCCGCTGTGCGGGGTAGTTCGCCAGCGTGTGGATAACCTTCTGACCTGCTGCGATAGGTCGTAGTAGTCCACCGAAATCTGCCGGATCTACCTTCGCAACGTGGAAGTCGGCGGTTCGAGTCCGC
>CAVZYD010000001.1:0-25371 GCA_963779425.1 uncultured Acidimicrobiaceae bacterium | reverse complement strand
GTGTCAACCTCAGCTGAGACAACTCGCGCAAGCGATTCATTGAGCTGAGAGGGCGGGGAGGAGATCCCCGAATGACGACGAGCATCACCCACTTCGACAGCGCGGAAACCGAAGCTGTTCGGATGAACGAGCAGGCTCACGACCCCGATCCCGAGGTCCCCGAGAAGGCCAAGCGCCGGCAGTTCTCCGCGCGTACAAGGCTGAGGTCCTCGCTATCTACGACCAACTGCCCCGCGAGCAGCGCGGGGCCTTCCTTCGCCGCGAGGGGCTCTACACCTCGCATATCACCGAGTGGCGGAAGATGCGCGACCGCGGCGCGCTCGAGGCGCTCGCCCGGCCGTCGGGGCGCCCCCCGGCGGACCCGCGCGACCGCGAGGTCGAACGGCTAAAGCGCGAGAACGAGCACCTCGGCCGCGAGCTCGACAAGGCGCGACGCGTGATCGAAGTCCAGGGGAAACTCTCGGCGCTGTTGGAGCAGCTCGCCACCGACAGCGCGCCTCAAGACAGGGGCGAGACGAGGTGATCGACGCCGCCATCGACGAGCTCACGCCGATCGTCGGCGTGAGAGCCGCCTGCCGAGCAGTCGGCGAGCCCAGGGCGCGGCACTACCGCCGCCACCGGGTGAGCCCGCTGCCGCCTCGCCCCGAAGCTGTGCCGCGACCCCAACCACGGGCGCTGTCGGAGGTGGAGCGCAAGGAGGTGCTCACCGTCCTCCACGACGACGACCATATAGATGCGGCACCGGCGAGCGTCTACGCGAAGCTCCTCGACGAGGGCACCTATCTCGCCTCGGTCTCCACCATGTACCGACTGCTCCGAGCCGAGCACGAGGTGCGCGAGCGTCGTCGCCAGGCCACCCATCCCGCAGCAGTGAAGCCCGAGCTCGTCGCGACTCAGCCGAACCGCTGTTGGAGCTGGGACATCACCAAGCTGCTCGGCCCTGAGAAGTGGAACTACTTCTACCTCTACGTCGTGCTCGACATCTTCAGCCGCTACGTCGTCGGCTGGATGCTCGCGGTGCAGAACGGGCACGACTTGCCGAGGCGCTGCTCGCCGAGGCGATCGCCCAACAGGGCGTCGCGCGCGACCAGCTCACCATCCACGCCGATCGCGGCACCTCGATGGCCTCCAAGCCGGTTGCCTTCTTGCTCGCGGACCTCGGTGTGACCAAGAGCCACTCCCGGCCGCACGTGAGCAACGACAACCCGTATTCCGAGTCCCAGTTCCGCACGCTCAAGTACCGTCCGGACTTCCCCGAGCGCTTCGGCTCCTTCGAGGACGCGCACGCCTTTTGCCGGCGTTTTTTCACTTGGTACAACGACGAGCACCGCCACTCCGGCATCGGCTTCCACACGCCCGCCGACGTCCACTACGACCGGGCCGAGCTCGTCCGGGCACGTCGTGGCATCGTCCTCGAGTCCGCCTACGCGCTGCACCCCGAGCGCTTCGTCCGCCACCCACCTGTGCCACCGGCGCTGCCGAGCATCGCATGGATCAACGAACCGAAGGAGGTGTCGCCCGAGACAGTGATTCCGTGATCAATGTGTCTCACAAGGGTTGACACGCGCCGCACCGGCTCGCGGGCATCTCAGGGCCGGTGATAGGAGCCGTATCTCTTGGCCGACTCGACAAGGGCGTGAATGTTCTCCGCCGGGGTCGCCGGCCCCATGGCACAGCCAGGGCCGAGGATGAAACCTCCTCCGTCCATGCACGCCCCGATGAGCTCGTGGCAGGCGGCGTCGACCTCGGCGGCTGTCCCGCGTGCGAGCACGCCGGTGTCGAGGTTGCCGAGCAGGCAGGTTTTGCCGCGCGCCTTTGCCTTGAGCTGCGCGGCGTCGGTCTTGTGGTCGATCTCCAGCACTTGGGCTTCCGTGGCGATGAAGTCGTCGGTGATCCGATCGGTGTTCCCGCAGATGTGCAAGTGCAAGATGATGCCGTGCTCTTTCAACTCGCTGACCATGGTCTGCTCATGGATCCACGGGTACCGGCGGTAGTGCCGGGGCGAGATCATCGCCGGACCCGCCATGGGCTCGCCGATGGAGGTGGAGCGGCCCCCGCATTCGATGAGGGCGTAGGCATAGCGGGTGGCGACGCGCCGCGAGTAGTCGAGCAAGGCGTGGACCAGCCCCTCGTCCTCGCCTGTGGCGAGGTCGGCCATGATCTCGGTTATGCCTCGCAATTGCGCCGCCAGGTCCATCGGGCCCTGGTCGGCACGGGCGCAGATCCAGGCCTTGTCGCCGATCTCTTTGGCGAGGATGCGGGTCGCCTTCAAGATCTCCGACATCGGGAAGGTGACATAAGGGTCCGGCACCTTTAGCTCAGCCACCATGGCGAGGGAGTCAAGCACGGGGCGGCTGGCCACGGGCGCAGTGTCATCGCGGTAATGGACCTGCGCCCCGCAAGCCTCGGCGTTGCAGGCCGTGCCGTTCTCCAACAGGATCATGTCGTGGCCGAACTCGCGCCAAGCGACGAGCATGGCATCGGCCAAGAGCTCGCCGTCACGGAAGACCTCGGACATGGGCAGGCCGGAAACGCTGGCGGCCACCTGGAAGTTGTGCAGGTCCACAGGTACGCGATCGGGCTCGCGCAAGGCGATGGCGGCCCCTACCCGTTCAACAGAGTTCATCCGGCCTCCCCAGGTCGTCAGGGCCGAGGCGTACCTGGGCCTTTTGCGCAACTCAGCCGGGTACGGCCGGTCACCGTCTCGAAAATGGCCCAGAAGTTCTCGAGCGGGGTGTCGAGCTGCACGTGGTGCGTAGGGGCGAGAATCAGGCCACCTCCCTCGCCGAGGGTGGCGAGCCGGTCGAGAACCTCGACGCGCACCTCCTCCGGGCTGCCGAAAGGAAGCGTGTACTGCTCGTCCATCGAGCCCCAAAAACACAGGTCCCTGCCGTACTCGCGCTTTAGCCGGGCCAGGTCCATGACGGCGGGCTGGACCGGGTTGAGCACATCGAGACCGATCTCGATCAGCTCGGGGATGACGGTGTAGACGCACCCATCGGTGTGGTAAGCGACCTTGAGTTGCGGGTTGATGGCCTTGAGCCGCTCGATCATGTGCACCATCTTCGGCTTCAAAAAGCGCCTCCAATGCCGGGGCGAGATGAGCATGCCTTGCTGTTGGCCGATGTCGTCGCCAAGCCAGATCATGTCCACTCCCATGTGGGCGAGTCGTTCGGCCGCGGCGAGGTGGTAGCGGTAGGGGATTTCGAGGATGGCGTCGGCGAGGTCCGGGTCCTCGATGAAATCGGTCAGCATCTGCTCGAGCCCGCGCAGCGCCCAGGCCGTCTCGAAGATCGTCGTGACGGTGGAGCCGACTATCCAGTACTCCGCCCCGTGCTCTGTGATAAGCCTCGCGGCTTCGAGGTACAGCTCCGGGCGGTCCGGGTCGGGCGGCACGTAACTTGCGAGGGCCTCGGCGTCGGCGAGGGGATGGCCCTGGGGCTCGGTGTAATGACCTATGCCGTAGGGGGTCGTGTAGGCGACGGACTTCCAGCCCACGCCCCACTCGTCGACGTACTCGGCACCCTCGCCGTAATAGGAGTTCGCCCAGCCCACCGACGTTATGAGGACGTCTTGGTCGAGGGCGACCTCGAGGTCGCACGGATTGCCCCCGCCGTGCGGGTTGTGGGCGCCGGGCGCGACGGTGAGACCGAGGTCGCCTCGGAGGCGTTCGGCGAACTCGGGGGTGAAGGTCGCCTGCCAGGGGCAGCGGTCCGGCGTCTTGTGGTCGAGCGCCGCCATGACTCGTTCCCGGTGCACCTTTACCTCGCTTCCTCTCTGCTCGCCTTTACCGGCAGCACCAGGGCGTCAGGTGCCTGTGGCCAGCGCCGCTCTCCTGATCCGCTTCAAGTTGTGCATCCACTCCACGTGGGCTCGTCCGAGCTCGTCGTGCATGGAACGGAAGACGGCATAGACATCGTCGTAGGTCGGCCGGTGCCGGGACGAGGGCTCGTAGCGACGTGACATCGCCGGGGCGAGGCCGGCGATGGCCGTAGCGAAGTCGTCGTAGCCGCCACGTGAAGAGCCCGCGGCGATCGCCGCGCAGAGCGCTGCGCCGCGAGCAGGGATCTGGCTCGAGTTCGGGATCGTGACCGGGAGACCTGTCACATCGGCGAGCAGCTGCATCATGAGTTCGCTGCGCTCAGCGATCCCACCGCAGGCGACGATCTCGTCAATCGCGACGCCGTGGTCGATGAAGTTCTCGATGATCCGTCGCGTCCCGAAGGCGACGGCCTCGAACAGGGCCCGGTATATCTCAACGGGCGTCGTCGCGAGCGTGAGACCGGCGATGACCCCGGAAAGATCGGCGTCACCGAGAATCGTCCGGTTCCCGTTCCACCAGTCGAGAGCCACGAGCCCGCTCGCACCGGGCGCGATGGCGCTCGCCGCCCGCTCGAACTCCTCGTGCCAGCTCCCTCCCGTCTCCGACCCGTCGCCCCTTAGACCGAGGAGGCGGCCTCCGAACCAGGCGAACATGTCCCCGACGGCCGCTTGACCGGCTTCGTAGCCGAAGAACCCGGGGAGGATGCCGTCTTCCATGACGCCTGTGATCCCCGTCATGTGGGCATCGTGGCGGTCGATGACGAGGTCGCAGATGGAGGTGCCCACGACCATCAAGAACACCCCCGGGTGTTGCACGCCGGCTCCGGGGACCGAGACGAACGAGTCGACGTTGCCCACGGCCACGGCCACCGAGGTGTCAAGACCGAGGCGGGACGCCATGTCTTCTCGCAAGGTCCCGGCGCAAGCACCCGGGGGGGCAAAGCTCGTTCCCAGCTTCTCGCTCGGGTCTGGGAAGCCGGGATAGGCGGCCTCGAAGTAAGCGTGGGAGGCGAGACCGTCGCGCTCCGACCAGCACGCCTTGTAGCCCGCCGAGCAGCTGGCGCGCACGAGGCTGCCCGTGAGCTGCCAGACGATCCAGTCCGTCGCCTCGACGAAGGCACTCATGGCGTCGTAGACCTCACGGTCCTTCTGCCAGATCTCGATCAGCTTGGGGAAGTACCACTCCGAGGAAAGCCGGCCGCCGTAGCGGGCGAGGAAGCTCTCGCCCCGTTCGACAGCTACCTCATTGAGGCGATCCGCGATCGGCTGCGCGCTGTGGTGCTTCCAGAGCTTGACCCAGGCGTGCGGGCGGTCCCGCCACTCGTCGAGATCGCACAGCGGAGTGCCGTCCCCGGTCACGGGAAGGACGGTGCAGCACGTGAAGTCGATGCCGATGCCGATCACCTCTCCGGCTGACACGTCTCCGGCCGTGAGAGCCTCCGGAATCCCGCGGTAGAGGACCTCGAGGTAGTCGGCGGGGTCCTGCAGCGCCGTGTCAGGTGGCAGCTCTTCGCCCGACGAAGGGAGCCTCTCATCGATCACACCGTGGGCGTAGCGGACCTCCGCCACCGCGATCTCGTTTCCGCTTGCCACATCGACAAGCAGCACACGGCCGGACTCGGTCCCGAAGTCGACTCCGATCGTCACTCGTCGCGCGCCGGGAGAAGCAACGGCGCTCACGACTCAGCCGCCAGGAGCTGGTGCCCCACTACTCGGCTTGTCCCCGAAGGGGGCTCGCCATCGAACCGGCATTGCCAAGCGAGATGGACCATTTCGTCATTATGCCGCGCCACCTACGTGGCCATCGAGTTGACCGAGCGTGTCACGACCGGCGCCGCGAAACTCGCAGTCCGAAAGCGACCGAGGCCATGGGGCATGTCGCTCAGACGAAGACGGCTTCTATGGCCTCGTCGAGTCTGCCCTGGCCCTCCAGGAAATCGAGCACCGTGTAGCGGGAGCGGATCAGGTTGGCCCATCGAAACGACGTCTTGAGTGTCGCGGTGTCAAAACCCAGGTACCCGGGCTCGGCGGGGATGCCGGCCACTGCCAACGCGCCGGCGACAAGAGGGAACACTTCCATTGTCTTGCCAAGAAGGCCTCGCACCGATTCCCAGTCCGAAGGCGTCTTCGGCCATGTCGAAGAGTGCTCGGCGAGAAACTGCCGTTTTCCCCCGAGCACGGCCTCAACCTGCTCGTCGTGGCCGACGTAGAAGGCGCGTGCCTCCTCGCCCTCGGGTGCGAGGGGTCGGGGTAAGACGAGCTCCTCGATGCCTCCGCCGAAGGCATACTGCTGAAGACGCATGGTGAATTTGGGTCGCGTAGCCAACCTGGAGGCCGTGCGGTGCGTGCGCCCGCTGGTGGTTCGCCGCGAGAAGGTCCCAGAAGTGCGACGCGTGATGCTCCGAGCCGCTCGCGGGCCGGGAGTTACCGACCATCGCCATGGCGATGCCTGACTCCACGAGCCCCCGCAAAAGACGCGAGACCGTTCCCGGAGAGCCTCCGAGAACTTCGCTGACGTGGGTGGCGGCGTCGACGAAGGACTCTGTCATGCGGCGCTCGACCTCGAGACAGAGATTCTCGCCGTAAAGCTCGTGAGAGGCCTGCCAGTCAGTGCGTGCAGACGCCTTGCCCAAAAGGTCGCCGAGACCGGCGCGTGTCATGTCCAGCGGGGCGGCGGCGACCGTGCTCGGGCTGACGAAGATCGCCACCGGAGTGACCGCTGGGTAGGTCGTCTTCATGCCCCCGAACTCCATCGCCGCCACGCCCGAGGCATATCCGTCCATCGAGGCTGCAGTGGGCAGGCTCACGAATTCCATCCCCAGGCGGTGCGCCACGAACCGGGTGAGGTCTGTCAGTACGCCGGAGCCGACTGCTAGGAGCGAATCGGTCTCCACCTGCTTTAGGGCCCCCTCGATGCGTGAAACGCTCCTCTCGTCTGCCAGCAGGCCAGTTCGCTCGGGAAAGCAGAAGCTCGTGACGTGCAGGCCCGCTCTCGACAGCTCGTCGACGACGTCGCTTCCGGCCACCTCTTCGGTGTTCGCATCCATGATGACGAACGGCCTTGACCGGTGACGCTGCTGCAGGAAGGCGGCCACCTGTTCGTGCGCCTGCTCGTCGATGACAATCCTCTCGATTGGGACGTGATGGACCGCGCCGCACACGCAGCGGCCATCGCTTAGAGACCAAGCGTCAAAGCCGGTTCCAGTAACCACGGACCTCCCGAGGGGTTGCTCCGAGCGGAGGAATGCAACTGCCCCATGCGTCGGCTGTAGCGAGCCGCACCATCGCGCGGCGAGGCCATCATAGATAGCAGGGACAGAACCGATGAACTTGGCCCCACGAGGCGCCTACAGCTGGATTGCCGATCAGGAACCGCAGCCAGGGAGGGGCACTCAAGACATAGGCGGCCCCCCCGCTGGCTGCGCCGGTAGGAACGTTTTCCGTCGATGCGGGACCGCTCCTCCACTAAGTCTTCCGAAACGTCATGTTACGCGGTACCGATTGTGGCCTTCTAGAGGACAACCGGGGGAAAAACCGGGATTTCGGGGGATTCCGCCTCCAGTTTTCCGGTGGCACCGAAGCACCGGCGCCTTGTACCAGCCGAGCCGAGCTGCGAGACAGGTGTCAGTATCTGGCCGTGGCACCTACACGGGACATTTATACCCACGGTCACCAGGACGCCGTCCTTCGCTCGCATCGTTGGCGCACCGCTCAGAACTCGGCTGCTTACCTGCTTGGCCATCTTCGGCCCGGTGAGCATCTCCTTGATGTCGGCTGTGGACCAGGCACGCTCACTGTGGGCCTCGCGGTGGGCGGTCTCGCCTGGGGAAGTCCTCGCCATCGACACCTCCGAGGCGGTCACCAGGGAGGCGGCTGCTCACGCGGCTGAGACGGGGACGACGAACGTCTCTTTCCGAACAGGCGACTTTCGAGACCTCGGGCTTGAACAGGAGACCTTCGACGTCGTCCACGCTCACCAGGTGCTTCAGCATCTGCGTGATCCCGTTGGTGCGATGGCAACGATGGCGCTGCTGGTCCGTAAGGGCGGGATTGTGGCCGTACGCGACAGTGACTACGGAGGGTTTAGGTGGTCTCCCGCCAGCAACGGCCTCGAACGGTGGCGGGAAGTATACTCGAAAGTCGCCCGACACAACGGGGCCGAACCCAGATGCCGGGCGGGCGCTGCTCGGCTGGGCACGTGCCGCGGGCTGGACAGATGTGACCTTCAGCTCGTCCACCTGGACCTTCGCGACTGCGAACGACACGTTGTGGTGGTCGCAACTGTGGGCCGAGCGCTGCACCACCTCCTCTTTTGCTGACCAGGCGGTGGCCTACGGCATCGCGACTGACCACGAGATGGAGTCCCTTGCGAAGGCATGGCGGGCATGGGCACAGGACCCGGATGCCGTCTTCATTGTTCTCCACGGCGAGTTACTCGGTCGTTTCTAGAGCCGGGCCGAGCAAAAGGCGGCAACGCAGGGCAAGGTGCCCCACCCACCTGGACTTTGCGCCACGGGCGACGACTGATCGAAACGCCGGCCCTTCTCGTCCCGGTGGCGCTACCCTCGCAATTTGTCTTAGGCGATACAGCGGAGGAACATGATCCCGGCGCCGATCCGCAGCAACCCCTCGCCGACAACTGCTGTCCCCCGCGCGGTCCTCTTGCAGTACCGCGTCATGGCCTTCACGACAGCCACGTTGCTCATCGTCTTGGTTTTCGTAGGCGTGCCCCTGCAGCTGGCGGCAGGGCGCCCCGGAGTCGTGAACGTCGTAGGCACGATGCACGGGTTCTTGTACATCGTCTACCTAGTGACGGCCTTCAGGCTGACTCACAAGCTGAAGATCCTCAAATGGCAGATGGCGCTAGTGCTTCTGGCTGGCACGGTCCCTTTCTGCGCCTTCGTCGCCGAACGAAAGCTGTCGAGGCGCTTCGAGTCGAGTTTTGGACAGCTCGGTCCCAAACCCGAACGATCCGGCACCTTTGCGCCGAGAAGCGGGACTTCGAGACGCAAGCGCTGGCTATCCCGGCGGGCGTTGTTGCTCCATGGCGAGGTTCTCGTCCTGGCACCGGCCTGCCTCATCGCCGGTTGGTGGCAGGCGACGCGGGCGCTCGCCGGCAACGATCTCAGCTGGGTTTACTCGGTCGAATGGCCCAGCTTCGCGGTGCTCGCCATCTGGGGATGGTGGCATCTCATCCACGAGGATCCCGAGGCCTACAGGCGCCGAAAGGCGAGACCATCAGAGGGCACCGGTGAGCTCGCCCGGAGTTTGGACGCCTCGAAGACGCCCCAAAGCCGCTCTCTGCCCTCACTCGACAGAACTACCGTCCGCCTGGCGAGGACCCTCCTCGTGCTAGTCGGCCTCGAGTTCCTCCTCGGCATCGTGGCCGTGGCAGTCGTGCCGTTCAGCCGGCCGAGCGGTTGGATCCCGGACAAAGGCGAAGCCGTTTATCTTGCTCACGCCGACCTGGGTGCCCTCGTCTTCTTCTTGGCGGTCGTGCTTCTCCTCCGCCTGAGGAGCTCCCCGCGCACCGGCCGTCTTGTCGGCGGCCTGGGTCTGGCCGGTCTCATGGTGGCCGGCGCGGGCGGCCTGCTCACAGAGACACAATCCCTCGCCAGGTTCTTCGGCATGTGCCTGATGCTCGTCGGCACGGCTTTCGCCGTCTTCGCTTACATGATCCCGGTGCTACTCAGGACTTCTCCCGAAGAGCCCCATTCGCAACAGGTTCCGAACCCTACTTAGGCGCAATACCTCGTGCGCGCCCGCTCGCGACGCGCTCTCGCGATTCGACATGAGAAAGCGGTCGCCAGACGAGAGCGCTAGATCCTCTTTGACACCGCACCATGAACACGAGGGCAACGGCCGCGGCGTGATCGACGAGAACCCCGTCGGCTGGCTGGCTCGCTGCTCACTATCAAGGCGGCCAAGGCGTCCTCGTGATTGGCTCCCAATCGCGTGCGGCCGCACAGAAGCTGGTCAGGCGAAATGGACGTCGGGCTCGTTGACACCCGAGCGCGGCGTTTCCTAAGCGTCGGGCGCAGCCGTCAGATATCGTGATCCCTTCATCCAACAGGGGGGAACAGATGGCGAAGTACCTGCATGAAGTGCACTACACCCTCGATGGCATCCGGGGACTCAGGACCGAGGGCGGTTCGGGACGCGTAGCAGCTCTCAGCTCCGCGATCGAGGGGGTCGGTGGAAAGCTCGAGTCCTTCTACTTCGCCTTCGGAGATAGTGACGCCTACTTGATCGTCGACTACCCGGACGCCACAACGGCCGCCGGCGCGGCGCTTGCCGCGTCCGCAACTGGAGAGCCGTAAAGGTCCGGACCGTGGCCCTTTTTGACGCCCGCCGAGGTCGACGCCAGCGTCAAGATGCAATCGACGTACCGACCGCCCGGGGGCTGACACCGCGCTCGGGCGACGTACGAGTCTGATTCGTCGGCTGACTAACTTGGCGGAAGCCGCTCAAGCTCCTTGACAGCACCGCGTGGAACGCTGCTCGTTGGAGCGGCGAGCCGATGGAGTCGTAGTCATCCGCGACCGGGACGGTATCGAACGGCTTATCGCACCGAGCCCTGCTGTCGCCGTGCTTGACGTCAACAACGACGTTCAAGCTGTGGGTCTTTTCCGTCGATGATCATTCGATGCGAGCGCGGCATCCGCTAGGAGTTCGCCGTCAAGTTGGTCGGTGGTGTCCTCGTCGACGCCAGGCCCGCGGCGTGCCGCCCCGTGCTATTACGGCAATCGGTGGTGCCTCGAGAAGCCAGGGCCGAGCGCGTCACGCCAGCCGAAAGCGCCAAGAGTCGATCAGGGAAGCATTCCGGTCTCTTCGAGCCTCGAATAGGAAGCCGAAACTCGAGCTCGCGGACGCCGCAGTCAGTTTGGCGGGCGTTCTGTGAGAGCCGGCGACGTTGCAGAGCCCCTAGGCTCGATCAGAGAGCCGTCCGACACCCCGTTTAGGAGCCCGATATTTCGCTTCTTGGCCGCACCGCTCGTGGTCATCATGGTGGTGTACGTCACGTGGCTTATCGTGGGGCCACATCATGCGGTCGACCTGCGAGATGAGTGGCTTTCCGACTTGCTGCTCGTCTTCGCGAGCGCTCTCGCAATGGCACGGGGCCTAAGGGGACAGGACAGCGTTCCTTGGCTAGTCATCGGTGTCGGCATGTCGCTGTGGACCGTGGGCGACGTGATCTGGACCTCTTGGTTCCAGAACGCCAGAATTGCCCCGGACATCACGATCGCTGATGGTTTCTACCTGGCCTTCTACCCATGCATGTGGGTCGGCCTCGTCCTGCTTCTTCGGCAGCGTATCGACCGATTCCCGTTCAGCGTGGCGCTCGACGGAATCCTCGTTGCATTAGGCGTGGCGGCTTACGGAACACTTGTAGTACGAGCCGCGGCCGGCGTCAACGAGGGGCTGCTCTCCGCTGCCGTTAGCACGGCCCACCCCGCAGGTGATGTCCTCCTGATCGTGCTCATCCTCAGCATGCTCACGCTCCTCGGCTGGCATTGGGGCTGGACATGGTTGTGTCTGGCGGCCGGCTGTTGCTTCTTTGCCGCTGCGGACACGATCTACCTGATCCAAGGCAGCAACTACCGGCCCGGCACGATCCTCGGGGCTGGCTGGTCAGCCGGACTGGCGCTGCTCGCTCTTTCCGGCTGGCTGCCCGACCACTCGAATCCGGTTCCGTTCCGGGGAGCCGCTCTCCTGGTCCTGCCGTCGGGGGTCGCTCTGACGTCCGTCGGTTTCCTCGTGGTCTCCTCGCGGACGTCGCTCCCCTTCGTCGGGGTCTTACTGGCGGCATGTGCCCTCGCGGCGGTATTGCTCCGGGGTATGGTGAGCTTCCGAGAGGTTTCCGCGCTGGCTGAAACGCGACGGCAGGCGCACACTGATGAGCTCACCGGATTGGCCAACCGTCGCAGGCTCTACCACCAGCTTGATTTGCTTCTGAACGACCCGGCGTGCGAGCGCTTTGCTGTGCTCCTCCTCGACCTCGACCGTTTCAAGGAAGTCAACGATGCCCTCGGCCACACCGTCGGCGACGAGCTGCTGTGCCTGCTCGGTACCCAGCTTTCGAAACAGGTGCGCGGCGCCGACTTGGTGGCTCGACTCGGAGGCGACGAGTTCGCGCTCCTCCTTGCTCCGGGCTCCGGCGCGATTGCCGCCGAAAGCACGGCGCAGCGAACGATCGACTTGGTCAGGAAGCCGTTCACTCTCAAGGACATCTCGCTACACGTCGACGCCAGCGTGGGTGTCGCCCTTTATCCCGAGCACGGCGACACCAACACCGAGCTCCTACGCTGTGCCGACATCGCGATGTACCGCGCCAAGCGGTCTCGCAGCGGCTACGCGGTCTACTCGGCGGAATCCGACGTCTACAACAGAGATCGTCTCTTGACGATCGAGCAGCTCCGCGACGGCATTGTCTCCGGGCAGCTGATCTGCTATTACCAGCCGGAGGTCGACCTGAGGACCGGCCGCGTGGTTGCGGCCGAGGCCTTGGTGCGTTGGCAACACCCGACTCGTGGATTGCTCTTGCCCGGCGAATTCCTCTCGCTCGCCGAACAGACGGGTCTCATCCGCGAGATCTTTGTCGAGGTGCTCAACCAGGCTCTGGGCCAGTGTCAGCTGTGGCAGCGCAGCGGCCACGACGTCAGCGTCGCGGTCAATCTGTCGGTGACAAACCTGCTCGACGTGTCCCTTCGCGACACGGTGAGGGATCTTCTGGTTGAACACGAACTGAGTCCCAGGTCTCTCGCGCTCGAGATCACCGAGGACGTTTTGTTGGCCGATCCTGAGGGAGCGCGGGTGGTCCTCGAGGAAATCCGTGCGCTTGGGAGCAGAGCGTCACTCGATGACTACGGGACCGGATACAACAGCCTCGCAGTCCTGCAGACGCTCCCCGTCGATGAGCTCAAAATCGACAGGATGTTCGTGACCGGGATCGGCACTAACCCCAAGGGTCGCGCCATCTTTGAGGCGACTGTCACCCTCGCCCGCTCGCTCGGCCTCGACCTCGTGGCCGAAGGGGTCGAGAGCGAGGCCGACCTCAACGAACTGGTCCGCTTCGATGTCGGCATCGCTCAAGGGTTCTGGCTCAGCAGGCCACAGCCGCCGGCTAGCTTCGCAAGCTGGCTCGACGCCCGAACGACAGTCTCTCCACGTTCAACCCCTGCTGCTACCAGGAGAGGGCCTAAACTCGCCGCTCCCTCCGCATTGTCGCCGACCTGACCATCGGCGGCTACGCATTGAAAGACAAGGACGGGCGTCGCAGTCGCTACCGGATTCAGCTCGATGTGCCGTTGCGAAAGGACACCGATCGACATCAGACGATCGGTGAGTTGTTGTCGTTGCTCGTAGACAACCAAAGCCCGCGCTGAGCTTCAACAGGACCTCGAAGTCACCACTAAGCGAGCGAAAAACTGATCGATGCCAGACGAGCGGCGGGGGGCTTGCCCGGCCTAGGCGGCGATCTCGTGCCGCTGCTCTCCAAGCGGACTTTCCTCTGAGACAAGACGCGACGAGTAGAGGGCGGGCGCGGCGTGTGCGACTTCGGCTTGGTGCCGGTTCCAGTTTCACTTCCGAAACCCGTCGTAGCCGAACCAAATGATCGTCTCATCCGGGTGACTGATCCCAAAGAGCTCGTATCCCGCGCCCGAGGGTGGAGAGTTACGGGGTCGAGCTGCACGACGCCAACGCTCCAGCTCGTCCACCTCAGAGATAGGACAGCGAAGTCGTTCGCTTCCGCGAACTCCATGTGGTGCTGATGGGGTGCGCAGCCGGCGCAGGACCGAACTTTCTATGCGTTTGACCTGGTGGGGCTACTCAGACTCGAACTGAGGACCTCAGCATTATCAGTGTCCTTCAGGGAGTTGTCCCCAGCTGGACCCATGGCTAGAAACCGTTGTTGAACTGCGCTTTTGTGAACCGTCACTGACCACGAGTAACCGTCATCTGCCACACTGCTGTGTCAGATTTGTGTCAGACGCCGGGCGGGCGTGCCCGCACGCTCACGTAGAGCTGCTGTCACCGGAGGAGCCCCGCTTCGGAGTGCTCCGGCCCTTTAGGCAACCATGGGAACTACGGTCGATCCGTGGCCCTAATCGCACCATTACGCGCCAGCGATCAAGCCGAAGGCCGCTGGCCGATGAGTTGCGCCAAGGCGGGCCGACCTATGGCTCGGGACCTGGGTCGTCGCGCCCCGAGTCGGCAATCTCGTGCGCACGCCGAGCCGTCGCTCGGGGCGGGTTAACACACGGCGCATTGCCACACCTTCGCAGCCAGAACTGGACGATCTGCGCCAGACGAGGAGGGACAAGCCCTACCACCTCTCGGTCGAGGTCCTACCGACTCGCGATTGAGAGCCCGCTAGGCCGGTCGAGGCGTACCCGTCGAACGCGAGGAAGCGGTGCATCTACGCCACCCCCACCGCACCGAAGTTCCTGCCCGCCGATCATCCTGATCCTCCCCGATTTGGCGAGTCGTTCGAGGATCGCAAACGCGCCCGCCACCGGCGTCGTCACGATGGTGGAGGCGCGGTGTGTCCTTCCGTGAACGGGGCGTGAGACCTCGAGCTCCAGTTACGGCAGCTGCGGGAACTGCGCCAGGCGTTGCCAGCTGCGCCCCCCGTCGCTCGTCGCGAACAGCGATGTCTCGCTTGAGCTAGGGGTCGTCTGACCGAGGATGAAGCCTGATCTTGTAGAGAGGAAGAACGCCGTGAAGTCGGTGTCGTCGATGGGCGTTGCTGGGCTCGGCGGCGACCAGCTCAGGCCGGCATCTGATGTCGTCTGCAGCGTCATCCTTGCGTGTTTGCTACCGATACCCCGCCATTCGAGGAGCAGGGCACTGCTGGACGAGGGCGTTTCGATCCCGGCCAGCGCGCCGGCGGCGCGTGTGGTGACGGCGCCTCGAAGACCGATGTCGGCATAGGTCAGAAGGCCAGACGTCGCTCCGATGCAGGAAGAGACATGCCTGCCCTCGTCGCTCGAAAAGCCCACTGCGTACACGCTGCCCCACCGACCCGATTCTTCAGCCACAGTCCAAAGGCGGTCACCTTGGCAGGAGACGATGCCATCCTCAACAGCAGTGCGGGCGATCTGGTGCCAGGAGCGGCCGCCGTCCGCTGAGCGGAAGAGAAACGTGCCTTGGGGCACCATCCCCCCATCCCGATAGTCGGGCGGGCCGGCGATTGCATAGAGCACCTGAGCTGAGGCGACGCATAGCTGTGCCGGAGACCCGGATCCCTGTCCATTCGAGATCGCCGTCGGACAGCCGAACTCCGGAGGGAGCGAGACAGCCAGCCAGCTCCGTCCGCCGTCGGTTGTACGGACGAGTTCGACGTTCTCCGGCCCTTGCGCATAATCGGGATACGCCTCGCTCGGCTCGCACACCGCGCCGAAGCCAACATCTGCGTTGACGAAGCTGACGCTGGCGAGCCCGCCAGCTGACGGCTCAGACTCGAGGCGCCATTGACGTCCTCTGTCGCTCGTGGCCAGCAACGAGTCCGAGCCAAGCGCGACGGCGTCGCCGGGCCCGTCGACCTCGAGCTCGACGATGGGCTCGGCCTCGCTGAGCTCGCGCCGCCAAGTCCTCCCGCCGTCATTGGTGACAGCCAGCCCACCGTCGCCGGCTACATAGCCCGTCCCCGCGCCGGGGAAGTCCAGGAGATCGTAGGCCGGGCCGCCGCCGTAGAGGTCCAAGGAGAGAGTCGATCCGGCGGGCTGCCAGCTGGCACCGCCGTCGGTGGTACGAAGCGCCACGGCTGCGGCGTCAGCGTCGGTGCCGCTGTCGCTGCTCTCGGCGAGGACGATCCCAGCGATTTGCTGCGAACCGTCGAGGAGCAACGACATCGGCCCGAGGTCGGCAAGGTCGATGCCCGAGGTGACGAAATGCCACGTCTTGGCGGCGTCGTCACTCACCCAGATCCCGTCGCTCGCCGGGAGGGCGAAGCGTGTGGCGTCGATCACGTCGAGGGTCGCAGGAAGACCGATGGCCCCTGTGCGCAGTCGCCCGAGGTAGCGCCACGAGCTGCCGGCTCGGGTTTCTTCAACAGCGAGGGCACCGTTGCCGATGGTGACCTGGTCGATGACCGCGCCCGAAGCGGTGACGACCGGCGCAGCGGCCATCGGGACGACACCACGTTCCCATCCTCCGGGCGGTGTTGCTAGCTTGCTCGGGCGCCAGGTGGAACCGCCGTCGATTGTCTCCCACATTGCCGGTCCCTGTCCGCACGGATTGGCGATCCAGCCCGTCGTTGCATTCACGAAGGTCGCCGCAAGGAAGCCGACGCTCTGACAGTTTGAGTTCGCCGAGACTGAGGCCCCGTTGAGGGGCACCCGCGTCCCGCCGACCGGCTTCCAGCTGTGACCGCCGTCGCGGGTGCGCCATAGCGCGGTGAAGAGGTCCGGGAGATCGGAGCTCGACACGACGAGGTAGCCGTTTGCTGCGCTCGTGAAGTCCAAGGTGTAGCCGATGCCACCAAGGTCGATGAGCGGCCAAAGGGACGGGACGGGAAGGCGGGGTCCGAGCTCCCAGCGCCGACCCCCGTCGGCGGTCGACCAGAGGCGATCGCCGATCGACTTGGCGTTGTTTACAGACTCCTCGGCCCAGGCATGCTGTGACCCGAAGAAGTACGAGTAGTAGAAGCAGCCGCAGGTTGCCGGGTTGGCTGCTGGCGGAAGGACCGCCTTCCAGTGTGCCCCTCCGTCGGTGCTGCGGAAGATGTCGTCATCGGCGCTCGCCCAGACGACGCCGGATCCCGCATCAAGTAACGTTGCGCCCCCCGATGCCGCAGCCACGGCCGGGGGTGACGGACTCACCAATTCCTGCGCTCCGACACCTGCGGCTGACGCGACCATGGCCGCCACCAGCACCCAAATAACCCGACGCACGCTGGCAGGATCTCACAAGCGTGCGACGGGGAGATGCGCGCCCCCAATCAGGCAGACTCTGGGGGCTAGTCGGCTAGCTCCCGAACGGATGATCGGCGCGGCACCTCGAAGAGGTCGGGCCTCGGGTAAGTGAGCGCCGACTCGGCAGGTTCTGCGTGGCCTGGTTGGCGTAGACGCCGGGAGATAGGAGGCTCCAGCACTACCGCCCAAGGCTCGGTCCCTCCCGTTCCATCGGGCGCCGCGGGGGCACCGTAGCTCCGCGATAGCTCGAATCAGGTCGCCTGGAGCGGTTGAGCACGGCGCGGGTGGCCGCGTCGCCGGCAGGTGAAACCTCGAGCCCGCTCCGCTTCGCTCGTGCGCGTCCAGGTGTCTGCTCGGCGCGTCCGTCACGAGTCACCTGACGCTCGCCGGCCTCGGTGCGGCCGAGCTCGTAGTCGCGCACGGCCACGCGCTCTTCGAGCTGCTCGATCCAGCGCCTCGTGCCCGGGTGCTCGCGTAGGAAGGACTGGCGACGCTGCTGTGCAGTGTGTGCCTCGCTGAGCTGGCGAGCGGCGCATTCGGCGTCCTCGAGGCGATGGCGCGCGCTCTCATAGGCGCTAAGCGACTGCTGCTCGATTCGTCGCGCCTCGTCGAAGTCGCGTTTCGCCCTCTGCCAGTGGGCCTCTGTCTCCCGACGGGCCTCGTTGCCTAAGAGACCGGGAAGGAGCGCCCGGGTCGGGCGGGTGTTCGCCGTTACGAGGGCGGTCTCGGCCCTCTCGCGATCCTCCTCGGCGCGCCGCAGGGACGACTGCGCACCGGTCAGCTCCTGGTTGGCGCGTTGCACGTCGGATCGGGGCCGAAGCGCGACGATCTCCGCATTGCGATCCGGTCCCGCCCGCTCGTCGAGGTCGCGCCGGGCCTCGGCGAGGAGGTGGCCCAAGAGCCCGATGTCCTCCATATGGGCGAGGTTCTCGCGAGCCACGTCGTGCGCGGAGCGCTCCGCGCCGTCGCGCCGCATCACGTTTGCCAGTAGCTCGACGGGCGTGAGCCGTCGCGATCTCCAGAAGACATCGAGACCGGGGTCGCAGCGTTGCTCGACGACGAGCGCCGCGTTCATCTCCCGTCCCCGGCTCATCGCCACGTAGAGCTGCTGGGCGGTCATCTGCTCGTCGACGAGCACGATCCCCCTCTCGACCGTCGAGCCCTGCGCCTTGTGGACGGTGAGCGCGTAGCCGAGGGCGACGTGCTCGGCTACGTACTGCGGCGGAAGTGTGACGCGCCCGCGTCCCTCCAGGTCCTCGACGGTGAGTGCGCCCTTAAGGTCGCGCTCGACGACGCGCCAGCGCTCGCCGTTGCGGACGAACTCACCGGGAGCCCACCTGAGCTTGCGGTCGTTCTTCAAGGTCACGATCTCGTCGCCGACACCCGCCCGCCCGTTCGCGATCGGTGCGCCCTCGCGCTCGTCCTCGCCCCGCGCGACGAGGTCCTCCCGGCAGCGTCTCGCCAGCGCGTCAACGGTCGCGTTGTCGCCGGCCATGAGAAGCACTGCGCGTCCCTCGTCGCGCGCCCGGCGCCAGAGCGCGAACGCCTCGTTACGCATCTCTTCCTCGCGCCCGCCGACGATCCGGCCGCGCGACACGTACTCGGCGAGCACGCTCACGTCGCGTGCCCGCAGCCGCAGCGAAGCTTGGGCCTCCCAGGTCTCCGTGAAGCGGCGCACCGTCTCGAGCTCGCTCGCGCCGTGATCCCTAACGAGCGTCGCGAACAGCCCACCCGGGCCGACCGCGCCGAGCTGGTGCGGGTCGCCGGCGAGGACCAGCTTGCAGCCCACCTGTGCGGTGTGGGTGACGAGGCGCTCCAGGTCGTCGGTGCGAGTCATCGTCGCCTCGTCGAGGACGATCACGTCCCTAGGACCGAGGGTGCGACGCCCGTTCTCCACGTCGAGGAGGAAGCGGGCCAGGGTGTCGGAACTAAGTCCCGCCTCGTCGGACAGCACGCGCGCCGCGATCGCCGATGGCGCGAGCCCGATCGGACGGTAGCCGGCGGCGTCCCAGGCCTCGCGTGCCGCGCCGAGGGCGCGGGACTTCCCCGCGCCCGCCGGACCGACGAGGAGGGCCACCTGCTCGCCGCCACCGAGCAGCTCACGCACGGCCTTTTGCTGATCGGCGCCGAGCATCGAACCGGAGAGCACCATGTCCAGCGTGCGCTCGGGGACGAGGCCGATCCGGGTGTGCCGTCCCTTCGCCACCGCGTCGAGGACGCGTGCCTCGCTTAACAGCGTGGCCTCGGTCGTGTAGCGCGTCGCCCCGTGGCGCTCGATCGCGCTCATCTGGTCCCGGCGACGGAGCGCCTCGGGCGGCTCGGCCGGCAGCGGCGCCGCCAGCGAGCAGACCCGGTGGTCGCCGAGTACCTCGTCGGCGGCCTCCTCGACGCGGGCACGGAGCTCGTCTGCGTTCGCCCCGGTGACAAGCGTGGTGAGCACCTCGGTGACGTCCGAGCGTCCCCAGGTGGCGCTCGTCTCCTCGAGGCGGGCGATGGCGAGCTGTACAGCGGCCTCCCGGTCTTCGGAGGTCGATTTCCGCGCTTGGCCGAGCACCCGAGGCAGCCAGTGCTCCGGTGCCTGTCCAAAGGACGCGGCCTCCTCGCGCCAGCGGGCGACGAGGACTTCGGTCGACGTCTCGGCGTCGAGCTTGGGGGCCCGGCTGCGGTAGGCGGCGAGCTGGAGACAGCGTGCCCGCTCACCACCGGAGAGCTCGCGACCGAGCTCTGACTCGCGGTTCGCGACGAGCTGTGCGCCGAGGGACTCCACTTCGTGGCGGCGCGTCGACCAGGTATCGACGAGCACTTCTGGCACGCCCTCGATCTCGGCGATGCCGTTCTCGTCGACCGGCGTCCAGGCGACCTTGAGCGAGGCGGTGAGCTCGGCCCGAAGCGCCGCGCGATACAGCATGCCGGCGGCCTTCTGGTGCTCGTAGAGCTCGCGACCATCCAGGCTGAGCCACCTGCCGTCGTCGGCGCGCACCTTGTTGGCAAGAAGGACATGGGTATGCAGTTGCGGGTCCGCGGCGCGCGAAGTGCGATGGAGGAAGCTCGCGGCGACAAAGCCCTCGGTGTCGACCTGGAAGACCCCGCCTGCCCCGCGTCGCGTGAAGGCGGCGTGGTCCTGCAGGAAATCGAGCGTCGAGGAGACGGCGCGTTCGTGCGCACCGACGACGGCTGTGCGGAGCTCTTCGCCGCCGGTTCCCCACAGCACCGAGACGCTCTTGGGCGGACTGAACGTCAGCCCGAAGCCGGCGACGACGGTGTCGTTGTCGGGTGAGAAGCCGCGACCCATCGCGGCGCCGTCGCGGGGATCGGTGCCGTGACCGATGAGGCGCTCGAGGCCGAGCGCGTCGTCGCGCTGACGAACCGTGACACCTCCTCGACGACTTCCGCGCGTCCCCACGTCGCGCTCTGCTCCTCGAGGCGGACGATGACCTCCGCCACGACCTCCTCCGCGGGGAGTTCCGCCGGGCGCGCAGGTCGGTTGGTGATGTTCCCGAGCCATCGTTCGGGACCGAGTCTCCACGCGTCTGCCTCGGCTCGCCAGTGCGCGCGCAGCTCCGCGGTCGGGGTGTCAGCGTCGAGCTTCGGCGTGCGGGTGCGGTAGGCGGCGATCTGGAAGCACTCGGTTCGCTCGTTCGGAGTAAGCGTCCGTCCAAGCTCCACCTCGCGGTTCGCGATCAGCTCGTCGCCAACCGCCTTTAGCTCGTGGCGGCGCGCCGACCACTGCTCGATGAGCACTTGCGGGACGCCCACGACCTCCGCGACACCGTTTTCGTCGACTGGCGTCCATGCGACGCCGAGGCGCGTCGACAGCTCGGAGCGGAGTGCCGCCTTGTACAGCATCCCTGCGGCCTTCTGCGTCTCGAACAGCTCGCGCCCGTCGAGCGAGAGCCACTTGGCGTCCGCCGCGCGGACCTTGTTCGCGACGAGGAGATGAGTGTGGAGCTGTGGGTCGGCGGCTCGCGAGGTGCGATGGACGAAGCTCGCGGCGATGAGCCCATCGGTGTCGACCTGCAGGACACCGTTGTGTCCACGACGGGTGAACGACGCGTGCTCGTCGACGAAGGCGAGCGCTGTGGAGACCGCTGCCTCGTGCGCGGCCAGAACTTGATCGGCAGTCTGTTGCTCCGCGAGCGCCCACAGCGCCGAGACACTCTTTGGTGGTGAGAACGTGAGGGCGAAGCCCGCGACGGCGCGCGAGTCCTCCGGCGAGAAGCTGCGCCCGAGCGGAGTGCCGTCGCGGGGATCGGTGCCGTGGCCGAAGAGACGCTCCAGCGCGACGGCGTCAGCCTCTCTGCCCGAGACCCCGAGGGCCTCTGCGCCGCGACCGACGAAGCGGCCAGGACGCTCGGCGCTCCGTGCGAAGTAGTCCTCGCGGCCCTGCGCGATCTCCTCGGCGTAGTAGCGCCAGGCCGAGGGAGCCATCGGCGTGAGGCTCATCATCGGAGCGACGCCCCGGTGACTCCCCGCATCGGCGATGCAGTGGTGTCGAGCTTGGGAGTCACGAGAACCAGTTATGACAGGCAAGAAAAGCCTTGTAAATGGCGGAATCCGAAACGGTGAACAGTGGTCAATAGGGGTCAATGAGCGAATGAGGATCGGCGTCGATTTGGGAGCAAGGCGCGTCGGGACTGATACGACCGCGCCGTACCATGAGAGGCGATGGCTCATCGAGGGGACTTCGGAGCGACCGACATCGCTCGCCAGTACGCGGAGGTGTTGACCACGGTCGCCTCCTTCCTGGCGCGGCTGATGCTCTTGACCGCCGTCGTGTGCTTCTCGGTGGTAACTGTGGTGGGACTGCACGCCCATGTCGTCGTCGCGCCCAACCTCTGGGTCCACCATCTCGGGGTGGGAGGTGCGGCCGGTTCGCTCCGGCACCTCATCGTCATGCTGACGGTCGGCTTCATCGCCGTGACGCTCGAAGCATTCGTGCTCTGTCGCGATGCGTTCGCACGCCGGGAGCCGGGAGCCGTCGCCACTGTGCTCGCTACCGCCAGACGGCTCCTCCTCGGAACCCGGCGCGCGGAACTGCTCATCGTCGGATCGGCTGCGCTGCGACCTGCAACCTCCGTCGAGCGCGATCGGGACGGCGGCATCCTCCGTCAGCTCCGCTCTGCCCTCTCGATCGCGCCCGTGGGTCCTCCCACGTTCCTTGCTCTCGGCTTGGACCCTCGGGGTCTCTTCGGACAGTCAGGTCATCGAGCGGAGGTCTGCGCAGCCCCATAGCGGCTGGCCACCTCCGCTCTCAAAGGGGAGGTGGATCATGGAGCAGTTGCAATTTCCCGAGCTGGTCGACATCGAGACGGTGGCGAGGCTCCTCGGCGTCGGCGAGCGATATGTGCGAAGGATGGTTTCAGAGCGACGAGTCCCGATTGTGAAGGTCGGGCACTACGTCCGGTTCGACCTCGCCGACATCCGCAATTGGGTCGAGCAGCAACGTCGCCCGGACGCGTCGTAACCCGAAGTAGTGAGAGATCGTGGTGGCACTATCGACAGGTGCTGTGTCCACCACGGGGATGGGAGGCCTAGTGAGTTCAATCACGCGAGACAAGAGCGGGGCTTGGCGAGCTCGGTACCGAGACCCTGAGGGGAAGCAACGCAGTCGGAACTTCTCCCGACGTCGCGACGCTGAGCTGTTCCTGACGAGCACCGAACATGCGAAGGCCTCTGGCTCTTACGTCGACCCGGTACTCGGCAAGATCACGTTTGATACGTGGGCGAAGGAGTGGCGTGCCGGCATCGTTGATCTCCGTCCATCGACGCTCGCTCGGGACGATGGTTATCTCAAGCGGTACCTGCAGCCGACCTTCGGCGAGAAGCGCCTCGCCGAGATCGACCACGCCATGGTGCGCGCTTGGGTCGCGGGTCTTATCGCTCGCGGCCTCGCACCGTCAACCGTCGTTCTTGCCGGATTGCTAATGCGGAAGATCATGGCCACGGCGGTCGCCGCCGGGCGGATTCCTGCTTCGCCGTGCAACGGGATACGCCTCCCGAGAATCGAACGTGAGGAGGCTCGATTCCTCGCTCCCGCTGAGATCGGTGCGCTCACCGATACCATCAACGAGCGCTATCGCGGCCTCGTCATGCTCGGCGCGTTCGGCGGACTGCGGATCGGCGAGATGCTCGGGTTGCGCGCAAAGCACCTCGACCTTCTGCATGGTCGCGTCAATGTCGCGGAAATCCTGGTGGAAGTTTCCGGCCAGCTCTACTTCGGCCCTCCGAAGACGCGAGCCGGACGCCGAGCCGTTCCTCTTCCCCGTGTCGCCATCGATGCTCTCGATGATCACTTGCGCCGATATCCGGCAGCGCAAGGCGATCTCGTATTCAGTGCTCCCGAGGGCGGACCGGTTCGGCTCGCGAGTTGGCGGCGGCGGTTTTGGAAGCCTGCGGTTGAGGCGTCCGGGCTGTCACCGCTGCGACCGCATGACCTCCGTCATACGGCAGTCGCGCTTTGGATCGCGGCAGGCGCGACGCCGCGGGAGATCGCGACGCGAGCTGGTCACACCTCAGTTGTGACCGTCCTCGATCGATACGGCCACCTCTTCCCAGACTCCGAACAAAAAGTCAACGCCGCTCTCGACGTGCTTGCCAAGGATGCCGGCATCTCACGGAGCGCGCAGGTCGTACCCATCCGCGAGGTGTACTCGTAGCTCTTGGATTGTTTCAATCAGCGTGTCGGCTTCCAGAGGCGGTCGATTGGCACAACGAAGAGACGGTCACCGACCGCATAAGACCGCTCGCCGGTGTAGAGGGCGACACCTCCGATAAATCCAGCGCCAGCAAGGTCTCGAAGCCGTTCGAGTCCCCGAAGGTCCTCTCCTGGCACGCGCGTTCCACTCTTCACCTCGATCGCGACGACACAGCCGTCGTCGCGTTCGATGAGGAGATCGACCTCCTCCCCGTCATAGGTCCGCCAGTGGTGGAGGCCAGCGATTCCGTCCAGCCAACTCGCCTGCTTTATGAGTTCGCCGACAACGAACGTCTCCATGAGGTGACCGAACTCGGAGAGCGCCGTTGCATCGCGGCGCGCCAGGTGCTCCGGTGTGAGCCGAAGAAGCCGGGCGGCAAGGCCGGAGTCGACGAGATGAACCTTTGGCGTGCCCGTCGTCCTGGCTCCGAGCGTCCGTCCCCACGCCGGGAGCTGGCGCACGAGGAAGACCGATTCGAGCAGTTCGAGATAGTCGGCCGCCGTGTGGCGATCGAGGACTGCGGCCTCTGCCGTGACAGTGATGTTCAAGAGCTGGCCGGTCTGCGACGCGAGGTGCCGGAGGAGTGCCGGAAGCTGTCGGCGTTGGCGGAGCTTGCTCACCTCCATCACGCCGCGCTCAAGGACCAGCTCCACGTACTCGTCGAACCACCGTCGTCGCGCCGGCTCGTTCCTCGCGAGCGCGATCGGCATGCCACCTGTGGTGATCCGCCGCGCGTACTCGACTCGTGAAGTCTCAGACCGCTTGTTGGTCACTAGCGAACGCGGTTCGCCCAGCATCAGTGTCTCGACGAAGTTCTCTCGTGCACCCTCGATCTCACCCTGGGACAGCGGAAGGACCGCGAGGAAGCTGACCCGTCCTGCCAGATACTCCGCGACTTCGGGCACGGCCGTTGAGCGGGTCGATCCGGCCAACACGAACCGGCCGGGTCGAAGATCATTGTTCAGCTCCGCCTTGACGGCAGCGAGAACTGCGGGCTCATGTTGGTACTCGTCGATGAAGATCGGCCCGCTTCCGCTCACGAGCGTCGCGGCGTCAGTCCGTACTGCATCGCGCTGTCGGAGGATCATCGAGGTCGATCACCTCGCCACCGCGAGCCTCGGCCAGCTGGTGGAGGAGGTAGGTCTTCCCAACCGTTCGGGGGCCTTGCAACAAGAGCAGTGGCTCCTCTTCGAGACGAGCGAGCGCGAGGTCATGAACTCTCCGCTCGTACCCCGGCATCTGAGCCATCTCGTCAGGCTACTGCTCAGTTCACCAATTTCGCGGCCGATTATTCACCGATCTCGCGAGTAACGACCAACCAACTTCGCGGCCCTCAAACCACCAAAGTCGCGCTTCCAGAATGCGCCCAGAACAAACCCGAACGACCCCGGAGAGACCATCTTGGCACCCCCGTGCCCGTTACTCCTGTGTCAGATTTGTGTCAGATCGGACGGAGGCTGCTCCTTATCCACAGCCTCAGTACTCGCTGACCTGCGGTTTTAGTGTGGGGCTACTCAGACTCGAACTGAGGACCTCAGCATTATCAGTGCTGCGCTCTAACCAACTGAGCTATAGCCCCGACGAAACGGTCACGCTACACCAACTGCACCGCCACGCCCGCAGGGCCGGCGCCACCAGCCGGTCACACGATCGGCAATCTCGACTGATCCGGCAGCCTCTGTCTCCTGAGGAACCTTCGCCACCGCTGCGACGGTCTGGCCGTCATCAAGGTTCATGACCCGCACACCGGTCGCGTCGCGGCCTTGAGCCGCGATCTGTCGCACCGAGGTGCGGATCATCACCCCAGCCGAAGAGACGACGATGATCTCGTCCTCGAGCGACGCCATGAGGGCAGAGACGACCGCTCCTCGGCGCTGGGTGAGCTTGATGCCCCGAACGCCTTGGCCACCACGGGTCTGGGAGTTGAAGTGGTCGAG